>NZ_JACIEZ010000001.1 GCF_014197145.1 Gellertiella hungarica
CCAGATCCCAAAAACTCAAACCGATCCGATCAAGCCACCATCAACACGGATCTTGCTTCCCGTAACATACGAACTGCAAGCAGAAGACAGGAAAACCGCTACGGCGGCAAATTCTTCGGGACGGCCGTAACGGCCGGCGGGTATTCTCGCCGCAGACTCCGCGGCCACATCCGCGACACTCCGGCCCGCCCGATCCGCCGCCGCCGCGTCGAGCTCCTCGACACGCTGGGTGTGGATGCGTCCCGGCAGGAGCACGTTGACCGTCACGCCATCGCCCGCCACTTCCTGAGCAAGCGTCTTCGACCAGCCGACCAGCGCGGAGCGGATGCCGTTCGACAGGGCAAGCCGCGGTATCGGTTGCTCGACGCCGGAAGAGGCGATGGAAATGATCCGCCCCCAGCGGCGCTCGCGCATCATCGGCAGCAGCTTGCCGGTCAGGTGGAAGATGCTGGCCGCCATGGCCTCGAACTGCCGGACCCAATCCTCAAGCCGGGCTTCGGAGGCAAGGGCGGGCGGCGGGCCGCCGGAATTGTTGATCAGGATGTCGACACCCCCGGCCGCACGCAGCGTCTCCACGACGGCATTGACGCTTTCGATGCTTGCAAGATCCAGCGACAGCGGATGAACCTTCCCGAAAGTATCCGGCAGCGCGGAAGCCCAGGCTGCGATCGCCTCGACATTGCGCGCGGCGGCATAGACGGTCACCCCTTCCTCGGCGAGCCCGCGGGCTATCGCCGCACCGAGGCCGCGGCTTGCCCCCGTCACGAGGGCCGTCTTGTTTCTGAGGCCAAGGTCCATCAGCCAATCTCCTTCAGTCTGTTTTCCTGCCGCGCGACGAGGCGCTCGATGTCTGCGATGTCTGCCGGGGAAAGGGCTCCGCCGGGCTTGCGCAGCGCAGGCGTTGCGATCGCGCCGCGTCTTGCCATGATGTATTTCCGGATCGCCAGACCGAGGCCCGGCTGCTGTTCGTAGCGGGCAAGCGGGAGGTAGGCATCGAAGATGTCCTGCGCGCGGTCGCGCTCGCCGATGCGGTGGAAGTGGACAACGTCACGCATCATTTCCGGATAGGCGAAGCCCGTCATCGCGCCATCGGCACCGCGCGCCATTTCCTCGGGCAGGAAGAGGCCGCCATTGCCGCACAGGATGGAGATGCGGCGGCTCTCGCCGGCATCGGAGAGTTTGCGCAGGGCCGTTATCTTCGAAAGGCCCGGCCAATCCTCGTGCTTCAGGCAGACGCAGGTCGGCACCTCATCGACGATCGCCTGGATCACCGACACCGGAATGGTGACGCTGGTGACGAGCGGGAAGTCCTGCAGCACGAAGGGCGTGTCGCCGATGAACTCCGCGGCCTGCCTGAAATAGGTGACGATCTGCTGGTCGTTGCGCAGCGAGGAGGGCGGTGCGATCATCACACCGGCCGCGCCGTCGTCCATGACCATCGTCGTCAGTGCCTGCATCTGGGCGAAACCGGCGGCAGAGACGCCCGCGACCACGGGCACGCGGCCGTCCACGCGGCGCAGGATGCGGCGCACGTAGGTGCGGGATTCCTCGATCGTCAGCTTTTGCGCCTCGCCCATCATGCCGAGCACGGTCAGCCCGGTCGCGCCCCGCTCGAGGTAGAAGTCGACCATGCGGTCGGTGCTGTCGAGGTCGAGCTCGCCCGTTTCCGTGAAGGGCGTAAGCGCGATCACATAGACCCCTTGTGCCTGTTCGTTCAGCCTGTTCATCGTCGTTTCCTCATTGGTCGGGGTAACGGGCATGGGAGAAGAAGCCTTCCGGCTGCCCGATCATGGTCCGCAGGCCCATCCGCTCCACGAGCAGCTCTGCCTCGCGGTTGGCGTCGGCCACCACCGCGCCGGGATCGGTCCTGACCGGACGGCCGTTCTCCAGCAGGATCTCCCCGTCGATCACGACCATATCCACGTCATTGCCGTTTGCGAAATAGGCGAGGCGGAAGGCGGGCATCTGGAAAGGCGCGAGATGCGGGCGCTGCATGTCGACCACGACCACATCCGCCTTCCTGCCGGCTTCCAGCGAGCCGATTTCCGTCTCCATGCCGAGTGCCGCCGCCGCGTCGATCGTCACCATCTCCAGCGCCTTTCCCGGAGGCAGGACAGACGGATCGCGGAAATGCCGGCGGTGGTAATGCATGCACTGCTGCATGTGGCGGAACAGGTCTCCGGAACGATCGGGCGCGGTCGCGTCCGAGCCGATCGCGACGACGGCCCCGGCCTCGATCAGCTCGATCGCCGGGCAACGGCCGAGGATCGAGGCGATGGCGCTCGGGTTGTGGGCGATCTTCGAACCGGTATCGGCAACGATCCGGATTTCCTCCGGCGTGAGATCGATGGCATGGGAGAGGAGCGCATCCGGTCCCAGAATGCCCATGTCCAGAGCCCTGAGGACCGATCCCCTCCAGTGACCGTCCTGGGTAAAGATAACGCCCGCATCGCGGGAGAGGGCGCGGACGGCCTTCGTCTGAGCCACCGCCTCCTCGTAATCCGAGGCTGCCATGCCTCGTTCGTGTTCGTCGCGGAGTACGGGCGTCAAAAGGGCGATCCGGAGGCGGCCACGACCGTGCCACATGCCCAGAAGCCGGCGGCTGACTTCGAACTGTTCCTCGAAGGAGACATGCCGCTCGAAACGCCGGTCCTCGTGCCATGCGGCATAGAGGCGCGGATGCGGAGGCCGCGTGGGACCGACTGCCACCACCGATCGCGTGCCGATATCGGCCACGCCCTCGCAATGCGCGCAGCCATGGGCGACGTCGTCCGTCCGCATGATCGTGTCCCCGCCGCCGAGAAGCGAGACGCCCGTCGTCACGCCGAAGCGCAGCCGTTCGAGCGCTGCAAGCCGTGCCTCCGCAAACCAGAAATCGGGGGTTGAGCCGACGGTATAGGCGGCATTGCAGATCTCTTCCCAGTGGTTTGCCTGCTCCATGCCCATGGTCTTGATCAGCCCGTGGCCCGCATGGGCATGCACGTCGATCATGCCGGGCATGACCACCTTGCCCGTCGTGTCGATGATGCGCCTCGCCTCGAAGGTTCCGGCGATCTCCCCGGCCGTTCCCACCGCGGCGATCCGGTCGCCGGAGATGGCAACGGCACCCTCGCCGATGATGCGGCGGGCGCTGTCCATGGAAAGGATGGTGCCGCCGGTGAGGATCAGGTCCGCGTGCCTCATGGATTTGCGCCTCCGGCATGGAAATCGGGCAGGTTCGTCACATCGAGCACGCCGTCACGGCGCATCGTCCAGTCCGGCCAGCGACCGGAAAGTCCGGTCACCCGCAGGGGATTGTAGAGGTAAAGCCAGGGCGGATCGGCCTGCAGCGCGCGGAAGGCCGCGCGGTAGATCCCGGCCCTTTCCCGGTCCGCGATGGTGGCACGTCCCTTGTCGAGCAGCGCTTCCACCCCGGCATTGTGATAGCCGAGCCACCACGACCCCCTGGAGCGATGGTCGATCTTCTCCGCGAGGATCCGGAAGGTGCTGAGCGGGCTCGAATCGAAGACGCACATGTCGCGCACCTGTTTCAGGCGGACGCCATGGGCATAGGCCTCCCGGTCCTCATGACGGAAGACCTCGAGGGTGACGCCGATTTCGGCCAGCTGGCCGGCGAGGGCCGCCGTCAGCGCCTCGGCCTCGTCGGGAAGGCGGTTCGGGCAGTCCACCGCGATGGTGAGGCCATCCGCATGGCCGGCTTCCGCCAGAAGCCGCCGCGCGCCTTGCAGATCCGGCCTGTTGTCCTGCGTCGGCGCACTGCCGAAATGCACCGGGCTCACGAAGCCTTGCAGGGGCCTGGCCGCGCCGTGCACCACCTCGTCCACCAGGCGCTGGCGGTCTATGGCGAGGTTGAATGCCTGGCGCACTCTCGCATCCGCGAGCGGCCCGCGAAAGGCGTTGAAGAGGTAGATGATGGCAACAGGCACCAGGGAGACGGCTCTCGTGGCGTCCGCGGCCTCGAGGGCGCGGGATGTCCGGAAATCAAGGCTGTTTGCAACCTGTGCCCGGCCATCCAGCAGCATGGCGAGGCGGACATCGCCGTCTTTCTCGAGGCGGAAGGTAAGCGCCGCATTGGCGGGGGCTCCGCCATGCCAGTCGTCGAAGCGCCGAAGGTGGAGGGCCGCACCGCTTTCATGGGAGACAAGGCGATAAGGCCCCGTGCCGACCGGATGGGACGTGTCGCCGGCGTCGTAGCGATCCAGCGCCTGAGGTGAAACGACGTAGCCGTAGACGAGGATGTCGAGCAGGTCGGCGATCGGCTTTGCAAGGCGGATCGAGACGGTCAGCCGGTCGCGTGCCTCGATGACGGCATCGCCGAGATACTGGTTCCAGACGCCGGGCGCGCCGAGCGTATAGCCCTTGTCGGGCCGGGCCATGCGGCGGAGCGAAAGGCACACCGCCTCCGCATCGCAGGGGCTGCCGTCATGAAAGGTGAGGCCTTCCTTCAGCCGGAAGGTCCACGACTTCGCATCGGCGCTCACTTCCCATGACCGCGCCAGCGCCGGAATGTACCCGCCCTCGGGGCCGTAGCGGACGAGCCCGTCGAAGAGCGCATCGAAGACGGCCAGCATGTCGTTGGCGTCGGTGCAGTCATGGGGGTCCTCGAGGCCGAGGCGCGGCTGGACGATGACGGCGGTCGAACTCACGGGATCATCCTTTCGGTGTCGGTCCGGTCGTGGAGATGGCAGGCAACCGCACTGCCATCGGCCTGCGGTTTGAGCGCAGGCCGTTCGACGGCGCAGCGGTCGAAGGCGAGGGGGCAGCGCGTGCGGAAGCAGCAGCCGGACGGCAGGCGGAGCGCGCTGGGGACCTCCCCCCTTATCTCGATCTTCGTTCCCGGGTTGCTCTTGTCGAGCGTCGGTGCTGCCGAGAGCAGGACGCGCGTATAGGGGTGCTTCGGTTCCCGGAAGAGCTGGTCGCGGCTCGCGGTCTCCACCATGAAGCCGAGATACATGACGCCGATGCGGTCGGCGATATGGTGGGCGACGGAGAGATCGTGTGAAACGAAGAGGTAAGAAAGCCGGAACTCGTCCCGGAGATCCTTCATCAGGTTGAGGATCTGTGCCTGGATGGAAACGTCCAGTGCCGAGACCGGCTCGTCGGCGATGATGAGGGTTGGGCGGACCGAGAGCGCCCGCGCGATCCCGATCCTCTGCCGCTGGCCGCCCGAGAACTGGTGCGGATAACGGTTCGCCTGTTCCGCGTTGAGGCCGACCTTGGCAAGAAGGGCCACGGCCTCGTCCTGAAGCTCGCGGCGGCTGAGCCTGCCGCCCTGGGCAAGCCGCGGCTCCATCACGATGTCGCGCACGCGCTGACGTGGATCGAGCGAGGCATAGGGGTCCTGGAAGATCATCTGCAGCTTGCGGCGGACCGGCAGCATCGCGCGAAAGGGAAGGCGGGATACGTCCTCGCCGTCGATCCGGATCTCGCCCGATGTCGGCTCGTAGATCCGGGCTATGGTCTTTGCAACCGTCGACTTGCCGCAACCGGACTCGCCGACAAGCGCAAAGACCTCGCCGGGCGCTATCGTGAGGCTGACGCCGTTGACGGCCCTGAGCTGCCGTTGCGGCGCAAGCAGGCTTCCCTTGCCGACCTGCAGACGGTCGAGGAAACCGCCGACGGGGAAAGCCTTCACCAGATCTTTGACTTCAAGCACGGGAGGCGTCATGGAGCGGTCTCCTCCAGAGGGAAGTGGCAGGCCGCGTCCAGCGATCCGCGGACGGGTGAAAGGACCGGCGTTTTCTCCGCGCAGACTGGCTGCGCCCGGAAGCACCGGTCACGGAAGCTGCAGCCTTTTCCCAGTGTCCTGATGTCCGGCACCGTGCCGGGGATCTGGTCGAGGCGGTCGCGGCGCTCCGCGATGCGCGGAATGCTGTCGAGGAGCCCCCGTGTATAGGGGTGGGAGGGCGCGTTGATGATCTCCGCCGTCCGTCCCCTTTCCACGACCTTTCCGCAATAAAGGACGACCACGCGGTCCGCCATCTCCGAGATGACGGCGAGATCATGGGTTACCATGATCATCGCCGCGCCCCTTTCGACGATCTGCCGGCGCATGAGCTTGAGGATCTGTGCCTGCACGGTCACGTCCAGTGCCGTCGTCGGTTCGTCCGCGATGATCAGGCGGGATCCGGCAAGAAGCGCGATGGCGATGACCACACGCTGGCGCATGCCGCCCGAGAACTGGTGGGGATAGGCGTCGAGCCGGCTCTCCGCCTCCGAAATCCCGACCTGCTCCAGCATCTCCACGCAGCGCGCGCGTCTGGCCTTGCGGTCGAGATCGGTATGCAGCCGCAGCATCTCGTCCATCTGGTGGCCGACGGTGTAGACCGGGTTCAGGGATGTCATGGGGTCCTGGAACACCATGGCGATCTCGCCGCCTCTGACGGACCGCATCTCTTCCTCGCTCTTTGCCGCGAGGTTTTCCCCGGCAAAGAGGATCTCGCCGGCCTCGATCCGGCCGGGCGGGTCGATCAGGCCCAGGATCGAGAAGCCGACCACGGATTTGCCGCCGCCGGATTCGCCCACGAGCCCGACGACCTCGCCCTGCCTCACGTCGAAGCTCACGCCATCGACGGCCTTCACCACCCCGCCGAAGGTGTGGAAGTAGGTCCTGAGATCCCTGACCTCGAGCAGTGGATCGGCCATGGTTCTTGCCTCCTTGCTCACCGGAGCCTCGGATTGAGTTCGTCGCGCAGGAAATCGCCGAACAGGTTGATGCCGAAGACGAGGAACATGATGAAGAGGCCGGGGAAGGCCGATGTCCACCAGATCCCGGAGAACAGGACGTCGAAGCCCTCCTTCACCAGCAGGCCGAGCGAGGGCTGGGTGATCGGCACGCCGACGCCGAGGAAGCTCAGCGAGGCTTCGATCAGGATGAACGTCCCGACCTGGATGGTGGAGACCACGATCAGCGGCGTCAGGACGTTCGGCAGGACATGCTTGCGGATGATCGCGACATTGCCGAGTCCCGCGACCCTGGCTGCCTGGATGTATTCCTTCTGGATTTCGCCGAGCGTCGAGCCGCGCACGGTGCGCGCATAGACGACCCAGCCGACCGCCGTCAGCGCGATCAGCACCATGTCGATCCCGGTTCCGAAGGCCGACATCAGGAAGAGCGCGATCAGCATGGAGGGAAAGGAAAGCTGGATGTCCGCGATGCGCATGATGACGCTGTCGGCAAGGCCGCCGTAATAGCCTGCGACCAGACCGAGCGTGGTGCCGATCAGGCAGGAGCACAGCATTGCGGCGAGGCCGATGAAGGCGGAAATGCGCGCGCCATAGACGATCGAGGCGAGCACGTCGCGCCCCTGGCCGTCGGTGCCGAGCAGATAGCGCGGGTCGCCGCCTTCTAGCCAGACGGGCGGCTTAAAGCTGTCCATCAGCTCGAGCTGGGTGACGTCATAAGGATCCTGCGCCACCAGGAGCGGGCCGAAGATCGCCATCAGCGTGAAGCAGAGAAGAAGCGCGCTTCCGAAGATGGCCGGCAGATTGCGGCGATAGTGGTAGAAGAATTCGGAGGAGAGGAAACGGGTCACGGCATCCTCACTTCACGGAAATGCGCGGGTCGATCAGCGTGTAGACGATGTCGACGAGGAAATTGATAGCGACGAAGATGAAGGCCGTCAGCATGAGATAGACGACGATCACCGGCCGGTCGCCCCGGTAGATGCTGTCGATCAGCAGCTTGCCGGTGCCCGGCCAGGCAAAGATCGTCTCGGTGATGGTCGCGAAGGCGATGAGATCGCCAAGCTGCAGGCCGAAGATGGTGACGACAGGGATGAGGGCGTTCTTGAGGCCGTGCCGGAAAAGGATCGACCGGCGCGATGCGCCCTTTGCGCGCGCAAACCGCATGTAGTCCTGCCGCATCACCTCCATCATGCCGGCGCGGGTGATGCGGAGCATGATGGCGAGCGTCGCAAGTGCAAGCGTGAGCGCGGGAAGGATGATGTGCGCGAAGCCATCGGCGGTGAAGATCGAGAGGCGCAGGCCGAACACCTCCACCGTATCGCCGCGTCCGGACGACGGCAGCAGCGGGTAGCGGACGGAGAAGAAGAAGATCAGCATCATCCCCACCCAGAAGCCCGGCAGGGATATGCCGAGGAGCGAGCCCGCCATGATGCCGCGTGATACCGGCCGGTTCGGATTTGCCCCCGCATAGACGCCGAGCGGAATGGCGATTGCCGTTGCCAGCGTGATCGCCACGAGAACCATCTCGATCGTCGCGGGCAGGCGCTCGAGGATCAGCTGCATCGCCGGCTGGCGGAAGACGTAGGACCGGCCGAAATCGCCCTGCAGCATGTCGCCGAGGAAGATGAAATACTGGCTGAGCAGCGAGCGGTCGAGGCCGAGGAGCCGACGCGCCTGCTCGATTTCCGCCGCGGTGGAATCGATGGGGATCACCATGAACACCGGATCGCCGGTGAAGCTCATCATCAGGAAGACGATGACCGATACCGCGAAGAGTACCAGCACCATCTGCAGGAGCCGCTTGATCGTGTAGCCCAGCACGGACATGTCCCGTCATCAAGAAATTGCACTGGCCGGAACAGCCGGTTCTCGAACCGGCTGTCCCGCGTTCGGATGAAGGCGCTTATTCCTTGATGTCGATCTCGTAGGCCCAGAGGAACTTGTCCGCCCGCGGCGTCATCTCCACGCTGGTCTTCGCCGCATAGAGATCCTGCTCGTAGTGGATCGGGATCATCGGGATGTCCTGCATCAGGATCCGGGTGACCTCCTGGAGGTAGCCGTCGCGCTCCTCGAGCTTCGAGGTCGCGTCCGCCTTGTCGATCAGCTCGTCCACCTTCGGGTTGGAATAGGAGGCGCGGTTGACCTGGCCGTAGCCCTCCTTCTTGTCGCGCGAGTAGAACATGACGCTGTACATCGAGCCGCTGTCGTCCGAGGGCACGTCCCAGCCGCTCATGATCATGCTCGACTTGTCGCTCGGCACCCGGATGTAGCCGAAGAAGTTCGATTTCGGCATGAGGTTGAGCTGCAGGTTGATCTTGATCTTGCCGAGCATCGAGGCAAGCGCCTGGGCGATCTGCTGGTCGTTGACATACCGGTTGTTGGTCGTATCGAGCGTCACGGTGAAGCCGTCGGCGTAGCCGGCCTCCGCCATCAGTTCGGCGGCCTTCTTCACGTCGTAGGGGTACATGTCGCGGAAGCTCGCGCCCTCCACGTAGCCGGTGTGCGATGCCGGAACATACTGTTCGGACGGCGTCGAAAGACCGTTCATGATGACCTTGTTGATGGCGTTCACGTCGATGGCGCGAACCATGGCCTCGCGCACCCGGCGATCCTTGAGCGGGTTCTTGTCGAGCGCGATGGTGGGGCTCTTGTCGCGCTGGTCGAGCGAGACGACGACGTTGAGCAGGCTCGGTTTGGTCATCACCTTGTAGCGGCTGTCGGCCTTGACCCGATCGACGTCGCGGACGTTGAGATCCTGGATGACGTCGACTTCTCCGGTGAGCAGCGCGGCCGTGCGGGTTGCGCCATTGGTGATGGGCCGGAAGGTGACTTCGTCGATCTTCGGCGCGCCGGCAAAGTAATCGGGATTGGCCGCGAGCGTGATGTGGTCTTCCTTGACCCATTCCACCAGCTTGTAGGGCCCGGTTCCCACCGGCTTCAGGTCGAGCTGCTCGTCGCCGGCCTCCTTGGCATATTTCTCGTTGAGGATGAGGACTGCGGCAAGATCGTTCGGCAGGACCGCATAGGGGCGGGGCGTCTTGATCTCGACCGTGTAATCGTCAAGCGCCTTGAAGGAGGCGATGTTGGCGCCGAGATTGGCCATCAGCGACTTCTTCAGGCGGTCCAGCGTGAACACGACGTCCGAGGCCTTGAACTCTTCGCCATTGTGGAACTTCACGCCCTTGCGCAGCTTGAAGACCCAGGTCGTGTCGTCCTTGATCTCCCAGCTCTCGGCGAGGCCCGGACCGAAGGTCAGGTCCGCGTTGCGGCGCACCAGCGGATCGTAGATGTGGTAGAAGAGGATGTTGCTGGACAGCTCCTCGCCCGCCTGCGGGTCGAGATTGACGGCGTCCGAGGTCAGCCCGACCGTCAGCTCCTTGGCCTGAGCCAGTCCGCCGATGGCGGTCGAAGCGAGAAGGATGGCGGCGGCTAAAATGGCGTTCCGACCGGATTTCATGCGCAGATTCAGCATTGTGGTTCCCCTTTTTTGGTTATGCCGACATGTTTGCATGCGAGATTTCACCGAAGTGCGGATTGCACCTCCATCTGGTAGCCCTCCGGGTCCTCCAGCACGAAGGCGCGGATGCCGAGGGAGGCGCTGTCCCTGGGCTGGGTCAGTCCGGAGGCGTTGCAGGCGGCCAGATAGCGGTGCCAGGCATCGACATCCGGCACGCGGATGCAGAGCTGGACCGGCTTGACCGGATGGGCGCGGTGCATGCCGCGGCTTTCGTCCACGAGCCCGACATAGGCGTGGTCCGCGATCCTCAGGATCTTCGACCAGCCCTGGTCGATTTCGAGCGGAAAGCCCATGATGCGGGTGTAGAAGTCGAACGCGCGGGCAAGATCGACGTAATAGAAGAAGGTGATGGCCTTGGTGACGGTCCCGCCGTCCGGCCTTTCCGGAGCCTGGCTCATAGGGGCATTCCTTCCTGAAACCATGTGCTTTCGCCGCGGCGCAGGTACCGTCCGCTGCCGGGCGTGTTGAGAACGGTGCGGCCGTCATAGGCGAGACGGCCGGCATGGTAGGTTGCGGCGACCCGTGCCACGAAGCGGCGGCCGTCATAGGGGCTCCAGCGAAGCCCGTCCCGGGCGCGGCTCGAATCCCAGATGTCGTCCTCTTCGGCGAGAATGGCGATGTCCGCATCCGCGCCGGGCATGAGGGCGCCCTTGCGGGGGTAGAGGCCGAAGAAGCGGGCAGGACGCTCTGCCAGATATTCGGCGGTCATGAGGGCCGCATCGACACCGCGTCTTGCGGCGGCCGTGTAGAAGGCCGGCAGCAATGTCTCCATGCCCGGCACGCCCGCGCCCGCGTCGAAGATGCTGTCGGTGAACTTGTTGTCGATCGGCCAGCTGGAATGATCGGAACTGACGAAGGCGATGCGTCCCTCGACGAGCTCCTGCCAGAGCGCCTCGATCTGGCCGGGCCGGATCGGCGGGTTGACCTTCATCCGCGCGCCAAGCTCGCGGCCATGCTCCGCCGGGTCGAACCAGAGATAGTGGACGCAAAGCTCGCCCGTTGCCCGGAAGCCGTCGCGGGCATAGTTGTCGACCAGCCGGAAACCGCGCGGCGTGCTGATGTGCACGATATGCGCATGCGCGCCGGCGCTGGCGGCAAGCTCGAGGAAATGCGCCGTCGAGGCGAGTTCCGCCGCCGGGGGCCGGCTCGGAGAGTGAGCGTCGATGCCGTTTTCGCCCGCGGCCCTTGCCCGCGCGATGCGGCTTCTCACGATTTCCTGATCTTCGTTGTGAAGGCCAAGCGGCAGATCCGTCGCCGAAAGCGCTTCGAGGAGATCCAGCGTCAGGCCGGCATCGATCCGGGGGAAGCGTGTCGGGCTGCTTTCGAAGGCCGAGATCTTGAAGGCGACAACGCCGCCGTCCGCGAGAAGCTTGACCGCATCCAGCGGCTGGCCGGGCATGACGGTGCCGTAGAGCGCGACATCGCAATGGGCATGGCGCTCCACCGCCTCGATCTTTGCGGCCAGATGCTCCGCCGAGCTGAGGGGCGCGGGATTGTCATAGGGCATGTCGACGATGGTCGTGACACCGCCGGCAATGGCGGAGCGGGTGGTGGGTTCGATCCCCGGCAGACCCAGATAGCTGCCGGCATGCGTCTGGCCGTCGATGATGCCCGGAAGCACGAGCGAGCGGCCGGTATCGTGAACCGAGACGGCATCCGGTGGATCGCCCTTGCCGATGGCGAGGATCGTCGAGCCCCGGATTGCGACCCAGCCATTGTCGATCACGGTCTGCGGGGTGATGATCCGCCCGCGAATGACGAGGTCTATCGTCATGTGCGCCTCCCCGAATAGGCGAGTTCCGCATTCATGCAGGCGATCGCGACGCCGGCCTGGACCGGATCGACGACGGGCAGGCCAAGCTTCGCCTGCAGCGCCTGCCGGTAGGTGCCGAGCCCGGCGCATCCGAGGATCACCACATCGGCACCATCTTCATCGCGCAGTTTCGAGCCGATGCTCGTGACGGGCTGAACGACGTCGCGCGCCATGAGTTCTGCGACCGTCATGTCGATAGACCGGTCCCCGGCGAGACGGCCCTCGATCTTCAGTTTTTCCAGATAGCGCCGATGCCGGTCGATGGAGGACTGCCCGAGCGAGACGATGCCGAAACGGCTGCCGAGGCCGAGCGCCGTGAGATAGGCGGCTTCCGCGATGCCCGTGACCGGTACCCTGGAGGCGGCGCGCACGGCCGAAATGCCGGGATCCGAGAAGCAGGAGACGACAATGGCGTCGGCCCGCTCCCTCTCGACCGCCGCGATCAGCAGCGGGATCACCGCCTGGACGTGGTCGTCCGTTTCGATGCCGACGGGCGCTCCCGCAAGCTCGATGCAGCGGATGCTGTGGCCATTGCCGTCGAACGGCGCAAGGCACGCCTCCATCGACCGCGTGACGGCCTTCGAGCTGTTCGGATTGATCACCAGGATATCTGCCACGCTTCCTCCGAGACGGCTCTCCCCAGCCGTCGTGCTGATATGCAACGTAATATACTACGAAATATGTCATGTCAAAGGGCCCCTGTCTTGCGCATGGATGAAAAGTGGAGGAGAAGGATGACGGGGTAGGCGCGGTGGCACACGGCGCCTTGGAATTCGTGGAAGACAAAGCCCCTGAACCTTGGAACCTGAGCCTTGCAGAGCCTCACCATCGACACTGGTGCATCCACCGGTCGGCAGAAGAAAGTATCACTGACGGAAACCGCCTATCTGGCGCTCCGCAACCGCGTGCTCTCCGGCGAGCTTCGCCCGGGCGCGGAGTTTTCGGAGCTGGAGCTCGCCGACCAGATGTCGATGAGCAAGACCCCCGTGCGCGAGGCGCTTGGCCGGCTGGTGGCGGAAGGCCTGATCGAGGCTTTCCCCCGGCGCGGCTACCGGGTGACGCCGGTGACCGTGAAGGACATCAACGACCTCTTCGCGATCCGCGCCATGACGGAAGGAACGGCGGCGGCCATGGCGGCCATCAACCTCTCCGCTGGCGATCTCGATCGTCTCGAGGCCATGGCGGAGGCGCGCTACGACCCGCAGCAGGGGGAAAGCGTCCAGTCCTTCGTGAAGGCCAATCGCGACTTTCACCTGGCAATCGCCGAGGGCGCGAACAACCAGCGGCTCCTCGCGCTGGTGACGTCGCATCTCGACGAATGCACCCGCCTCTTCTATCTCGGCGCGGTCAGCCGGGACGTCAATCCCGAAACCAGCGCCGATCACCGGCGGATTGTCGACGTGCTGCGCCTTCGCGATCCCGATCTGGCGCGTGCCGCCATGGTGGAGCACAGCGAGCACACCCAGCAGGGCATTCTGAAGGCGCTGATCGCCAGCGATACGACCGCGCTGACGCTCTGAGGGCGAAGGCCCGTGCCTGTCGCCCGGGCGGGTCCGAAGCCGCACGGGAAGCGGGAAAGCCGGTCGGCCAAGCGGGGAAAAAACGCCTCGCGGCGTCCGTCGGCGGCCCCGTCGGGGACCGAGACCTTCCGGCAACCCGTCACGCTTCGCGATCCGCTTGAGCGCGTGCAGGCGTGCCTTTTGCACGGCTCAGGCGCCTAGATCCCGCTTCTGCCGCGCGGCAGGTATTGTCCCGACGATTGCACCCGCAGCGTATTGTCGCTCACGATCGTCTTGCCCCTGAGGATCGTGCGCACCGGCCAGCCCTTCAGGACCGTGCCTTCATAGGGCGTGTAATCGGCTCCGTGCTGCAGCATGTCGTTTGTCAGCACGCATTCCCTCTCCGGGTCCCAGAGGGTTATGTCCGCGTCCGAGCCGATGGCGATCGTGCCCTTTCGGGGGTAGAGGCCGTAGAGCTTCGCATGATTGGTGGAGGCCAGCCGGACGAACTGGTTGAGGTCGATTCGGCCCTTCATCACGCCTTCCGAGAAGAGGATCGGCAGGCGCGAGCCGACGCCGGGGATGCCGTTCGGTATCCAGCGGAAATGGCGCTTGCCCTTCTCGTTCAGCTTTCCCTCGGGATCGTCGAAGCGGAAGGGGCAGTGGTCGGATGAGAAAAGGTCGAAGACGTTCTGCTCCAGCCCTTCCCAGCAGGCATCCTGGCTCGCCTTGTCGCGCGGCGGCGGGGAGCAGACATATTTCGCGCCTTCGAGCGCCTCCTGGTCGAGGTCCTCTGCCGTCAGCATCAGATATTGCGGGCAGGTCTCGCCGGCGACCTTCTGGCCGCGCTGCCGGGCGCGGCGGATCTCCTCCATCGCCTCCCGGTTCGAGACGTGGACGATGACGATCGGCACGTCGACGATCTCGGCGAGCGACAGCGCCCGGTGCGTCGCCTCGCGCTCCGCCGCCACGGGCCGGGTGGAGGCATGGTATCTGGGGGCGAGCTTTCCTTCCTGCTCGTGCCGGCCGATGAGGTAGCGGATCGCATCCTCGTTCTCGCAGTGGACCATGACCAGCGCGCCGGTCCGCCTTGCGGTGTCGAGGGTGGCGAGGATCTCGTCGTCGCGAAGCCTCAGGCCCTCATAGGTCATGAACACCTTCAGCGAGGTATATCCGTCCTCCACCAGGGCCGGCAGTTCCTGGCCGAGCACCTCGGGAGTTGGATCGGTGATGACGAGGTGGAAGGAGGTGTCCACATGGCACTTCCCCTCGGCCCGGGCGTGATAGTCCTTCAGCGCCTCGCGCAAGGACTGGCCCTTCTGCTGCATGCAGAAGGCAAGGATGGTGGTATTGCCGCCGATGGCCGCAGAGCGGGTGCCGCTGGCGAAATCGTCGGCCATGACGATACCGTCGCCGGACGGCTGGTCGAGATGCACGTGGCTGTCGATGCCGCCGGGCATCACATAGAGCCCCTTCGCCTCGATGATCTCGGATGCGCCCTCGAGGCGGGCGGCGAGTGCCGCGATCCTGCCGTCGCGGATGCCGACATCGCTGACGAAGGTGTCGCCGGCGGTGACGACCGTTCCGCCGCGGATGATGGTGTCGAACTGCATGGCGCGCCCTGCCTCCGGCGTCCGTTCAAAGGGCCCGGGCCAGGTCGGCGGAGGGCGAGAGGATGGTGTCGAAGATCGCGGTCAGCCCGTCGACCTCCTCCACGGTATTGTAGTGGACCATGGAGACGCGCAGCATGCCGCCGAGATCGGTGACGTCGAGATATTCGGCAAGCCGCCGGGAGTGGAAGTCGCCGTGGCGGATCGCGATGCGGCTCTGGTCGACCGCCTTGCAGATCTCGGCCGCATCGCGCCCGTCGAAGCGGAAGGCGATGGTCGGCACCCGCTGGCTGTCGCGGTTCACGGTCTGGCCGATGACGGTGCAGTCGTTCCGGGAGCGCAGATAGGCGAGCAGCCGGTCGGTCAGCAGGTTTTCCTGCGCCGTAATCGCCTGGTAGGCTGCCTCGATGCGTTGGCGGGTCGAGCCCGTCTCGCCGGCACGGGCGCCGAGTTCGGAGAGATAGTCGACGATCCCGCAGGTGGAATAGGCGAGCTCGTAATTCGGGTTGCCGGGCTCCAGCTTCCCGGGAACCTTATCCTTGCCGTAGAAGTAGTGGTAGAGCGTGTCGAGCTCGGCCAGCAGGGCGTATTTGCCATACATCAGCGCATAATGCGGGCCATAGGTCTTGTAGAGGCTGAAGACGTAGTAATCCGCATCGAAGGCCTGCACGTCGACGGCGCGGTGCGGCGCATAGGCGACCGCATCGACACAGATCAGCGCGCCGCGGGCGTGGACGTAATCGGCGATCTCCCGGACGGGATTGACCGAACCCAGGATGTTCGAGACATGGGTGACGCAGACCATGCGCGTCCGCTCGCTCATCAGCGGCTCGAGATCGGCGAGGTCGAGGGCGAGCGTCTTCCTGTTCAGCGGCCAGACCTTCACCACCACCCCATGGTCCTGCAGCCGCACCCAGGGGCCGATGTTCGATTCGTGGTCGCTGACGGTGACGACGATCTCGTCGCCGGCCTTCAGCTGGCTCTGCATGGCCTTGGCGAGGTTCTGCAGGAGAACCGTGGTCGACGGGCCGAAAACGATCTCTTCCGGGCGGGATGCGTTGACGAGATGCATGGCGGCAGTGCGGGCCTCGTAGAGCGCTGCCGCGGCCTGCTGCGAGATGTCATAGCTGCCGCCGATCTGGACGTTCTTCTCGAACAGGAAGCGGTTGATGCGCTCGACGGCTGAGGAAAGGATCTGCGAGCCGCCGGCATTGTCGAAAAAGGTCCAGCCGCGCTCGAGCCCGGGAAACTGGCTGCGGGCATAGGCGAGATCGAGTGGATACGTGCGAGCCATGACAGCCCTCCCTGTGAATATGTCAATGATTGAGGACGGCGCGCAGGAAGGCGCGGGTACGGGCCTCCTGCGGGCTGTCGAAGAGGGCGGCAGGCGTGCCGCTTTCGACGATGCGGCCGCCATCCATGAAGATGACGCGGTCGGCCACCTGGCGCGCGAAACCCATTTCATGGGTCACGACCACCATCGTCACGCCGGTGCCGGCGAGCTTCTTCATGACGTCGAGCACCTCGCCGACCATTTCCGGATCGAGCGCCGAGGTCGGCTCGTCGAAGAGAAGCACGCGCGGCTCCATGGCGAGCGCCCGGGCTATCGCCACGCGCTGCTGCTGGCCGCCGGAGAGCTGGCCGGGAAATTTCTCCGCCTGTTCGAGGATGCCCACGCGGGCAAGCAGATCGCGAGCGCGCGCGGCGGCGGCCTCGGCCTTCATCCCGCGCACCCGCATCGGCGCGAGCATGACGTTCTTCAGCACGGTCATGTGCGGGAAGAGGTTGAACGACTGGAAGACCATGCCGACCTCGGCCCGCACCCGCGCCAGATTGGCGCCGGGTAGGACGGCGACGCCATCCACCACGATCTCGCTTTCCGCCGCGAAGCCCTCGAGATGGTTGATGCAGCGAATGAGGGTGGATTTGCCGGAGCCGGAGGGGCCGATGACGCAGACCACTTCGCCTTCCGCAATCGTGAGGTCGATGCGGTGCAGCACCGTGAAGCTGCCATAGGCCTTCACCAGGTTCTTGATGGAGACGATCGGCTTCATCAGCGCTTCCCCCGGTTGAGATGCTTTTCGAGCCGCGCGACCAGAAGAACCATGGGGCAGAGCAGCAGCACGTAGATGAGGGCGGCGCCGATCAGCGGCGTCGGGTTGGCGGCAAGCGCCTGCGCCTGGGTTGCCTGCTTCAGAAGGTCCGGCATGGCAACGACGGAGGCAAGCGCGGTATCCTTCATCACGTTGATCGAATTGTTGGTGAGCGGCGGAATGACGATGCGGATCGCCTGCGGCAGGATCACGTCCACCATGGTGTGCCGATTGGATAGCCCGAGCGCCGCGGAGGCCTCGAACTGCCCGTTCGGGACGGCCTCGATGCCGGCGCGGAAGATCTCCGCGGTGTAGGCCGCCGAGACGAGGCCCAGGGCCGTCACCGCCGAGGCAAAGGGCGAGAGCCGGATGCCGACGAAGGGCAGCGCATAATAGACGACGATCAGCAGCACCAGCAGCGGGATCGACCGGAAGACGTTGACATAGGCGACGATCAGCGTGCGCACCAGGCCGGGCGCATAGAGGCGCGCCACCGCCAGCACGAGGCCGCCGGCAAGCCCGACGAGAATGCTGACCACGCCGATTTCCAGCGTCACCAGCAGGCCCATCATCAGCACGGGCAGGCTGTCCAGCAGAACCGGAACGTTGAAGAAGGTATTGAGGATGTTCATGAGCAATCCGCCTCGCGGGGGGCTGCCGGCTGCGGGGATGCCCGCCGCCGGCGATTGAGGCCTTACTTACCCTTGGGCATGTCCAGAACCTGGACGGTGGAGGTGGTGTCTTCGGCCTTTGCGCCGAACCAGGTTTCATGCAGCTTGGCGATGAAGCCTTCCTTCTTCAGCGTGGTGATGACCTCGTTCACCTCCGCCGCGAGCGGATCGTTCTTGTTGAACATCACGGAGTATTTCTCGCCAGTGGGAATGCGCTCCACCACCTTCAGCTCCGGCTTGTCCTTGACGTAGTAGAGGAGGGCGGGAATGTCGCTGACATAGCCGTCGACGCGCCCGGCGACGAGATCGAGCATGGCCGGCTGCAGGCCCTCGAAGCGGCGGATCTCGCCGAACTTGTACTCATCCTTGTGCGCCTCGGCCCACATGTCGCCGGTCGAGCCGGTGTCGACGCCGACCGTCTTGCTGCCCATGTCCTTCAGCCCCGTGATGCCGGAGGCGGCGGTGACCGTCAGCGACTGGTCGCTGTCGTAGTAGGGCTGTGCGAAGGTGACGGATTCGAGCCGCTTTTCCGTGATCGTTATCGAGGAGATCGCCATGTTGATGCGACCGGACTGGACGGCGGAAAAGAGGCCGTTGAAGGGTGTGTTGACGAACTCGACCGACTTGCCGAGCCGCTTGCCGATCTCGTTGACCAGATCGATTTCGAAGCCGGTGACCTTGCCGCTCGAATCCTGGAATTCCCAGGGGACATTGCCGATGTTCGCGCCGACGGTGAGATCCGCCGCATGGGCGGAGAAAGCGGCGATTGCGGACACGATGCCGGAAAAGAGAGCGGTCTTGAGGGTGGATTTGAGTGCCATTGAGGGTTCCCCTTGTTTTTCGTGCCGGTTGCCGCTAGCTCTGGTCTAACTGGTCAGACCGGTATGACCAACAAAGCATGGCCGAATAAACTTGGCAAGACGACCCTTGAAAAAATAAGGTGGTGGCTCTCAGGCACCGCCGGCTGGCGAAGGTAACGCATGTTCAACAAGACGCTTCTCCCGCAGACCATTGCGCGGGAAATCCAGACCATGATCCAGTCGGGCGAGCTGAAGCCGGGCGAAAAGATCCCCTCTCAACGCGATTTCTCGATCCGTTTCGGCGTGAGCCGCGCATCGCTGCGCGAGGCGCTGCTGACGCTGGAGACGCTGGGCCTCCTGAAGACCGAGGCGGGCAGGGGCACCTTCGTCGCCGCCGCGCCGAGCGGCTCTTCCGGACACATGGCGCCCTGGCGCTATTCGGACAGCTATTCCGTCTTCGACGTCTTCCAGACGCGCCTTCTGCTGGAGGGCGAGATTGCCCGCCTCGCCGCCGGGCGGCTGACGCATGCCCAGCTCGAGCGCATGGAAAATGCCACGCGCACCATGGAGGATTGCTGGGCCCGCCAGGACCTGCTCTCGAACGTCGAGGCGGACCTCGAATTCCACGGAACCATTGTCGCTGCCTGTTCGAATGCCATGCTGAAGGCACTCTACCAGACGGTACGCGAGCAGATCGCCGAAGCCCAGCGCCAGCCGATCCCGATCACCGATCCCGACCGCATGCGCGAATCCGTCGGAGAACACCGGCAGATCATCGCCGCCCTCAAGTCGGGCGACGGCAATGCGGCCCGCGAGGCCATGGAGCGCCATGTGCGCAACACGGCCCGCTGCGCGGGCCTCTATCCCTGAGCGCAGGCGGTTTTCCCTGTCTTCCCTGATGCCTTTCAGCCAGGGAGGCGGGGAAGCGGCACGGCTTCGGTGCGGTCGAGAAGCCATTGCAGCGTCTCGCCGTCGAGATCGGGGGCAAGAGCGCGCCGCACGCCCATGTGGTATCCGTTCAGGAAGCGGATCTCGTCGAGCGAGAGCAGCCCCATGTCGGCCAGGCGAAGGTCGAGCGGGATCAGCGTCAGGCTGCGGAAGGCAAGGAAGCCGGGATGGCGGCCTTCCACCACCTCCACCTGGTTTTCCAGCCGGATGCCGTAGACGCCCGCCTCGTAATGGCCGGGCTCCACCGTGGTGACCATGCCCGCCTCGATGTCCACGTCGTTCACCCGCTTGTCGAAGCGCTGTGCCTGTTCGTGAACCGAAAGGAAGTGGCCCACGCCATGGCCGGTCCCGTGGTCGTAGTCGAGCCCTTCGGCCCAGAGCGCGCGGCGGGCGAAGGCATCCAGCTGGTGGCCTCTCGTCCCGCGCGGGAACTGAAGGCTCAGCATCGAGATCAGACCCTTCAGCACGGCCGTGTAGGCGCGGCGGATCTCGGCGCTGACGGGGGCGAAGGCGGTCGTGCGCGTCGCGTCGGTGGTCCCGCAGCGATACTGGCCGCCGGAATCGAGGAGATAGACCTGCTGCATCGAGAGCGGCGCGTCCGTTTCGGGTGCGGCGGCATAGTGGCACATGGCCGCGTGGCCGCCCGCCGCCGAGATCGAGCGGAAGCTCGGTTCGACGAAGAGCGGATCGCCATTCCTGAAGGCGAGGATCCTTGCCTCCGCCTCCAGCTCCGTCACGGGGTTGCCCTCCGCCTCCCGGCGCGGAACCTCCGCTTCCAGCCACGCCAGGAACCGGACCCAGGCCAGCCCGTCGCGCTGGTGGCAGGTGCGGAAACCGGAAAGTTCCGCCTCGTTCTTCACCATCTTGATCTCGGTCAGCGGGCTGCGCGCCAAAAGCACCGTGCCCGCCTTCTGCTCCACCGCGCGCGAAAAGGCCGCCGGGGCGAAATCGGGGTCGATCACCGCCCGCCTTCCGGCCGCCAGCCCGCCGATGCGCTCCAGCAGATGCTCGGGATCGGTGCGCGTGACGTCCTCGAGCTCGAAGGCGGCGAGATCGTTGGGCAGCTTGCGGCTGTCGACCATCCACTCCACCGCGCCGGTCGAGCTGGCGACGAGGAAGGAGTTGGGCATCGGATTGAAGGCCACGTCCCGGCCGCGGACATTGAGCAGCCAGGCAATGTTGTCAGGCTGTGCCTCGATGAGAAGATCGGCGCCCAGCGCCCGCAGCCGCTCGGCGACCAGCCGGCGCTTCTCGACCGAGGTCATGCCGGCATGGTCGACGGGCATCGGCGTGATGGCGCCCAGCGGCCGGTCGGGCTGGTCGTGCCAGATCGCATCCACCGGATCGGACTCGAGCGCCAGCCATTCACCCCCCTTTCCGCGTACCGCCGCGCCGCATTCGCTGTCCCAGCGGTGGGGGATGAGCATGGGATTGAAGCCGATCCTTTCCCCGGGCTTCACCGTCCGGGCAAGCCAGTCCTTCAGCGGTGCCTGATGGAAGTGCTCGATGGCATAGAGGCCGGTATCCGTCTCCTCGCGCACCTGCACCTGGTAGCGTCCGTCGACGAAGAGGGCGGCCCTGTCGCGGAAGACGGCGGCAACCCCCGCCGAGCCGGTAAAGCCGGTCAGGAATGCCAGCCGGTTGTCGTGCGGGGCGCAGTATTCGCCCTGATGCTCGTCGAAGCGGGGAATGACGAAGCCGTCGAGGCCGCGCCGGTCGAGTTCGGCCCGCAAGTCGGCAAGACGTTGGGCCAGCAGGAATTTCGGGGTCATCATGGACATGGGAGTCATCATCCTTTCGGCCGGTGGCCGGGCGCGGTTGGGGCAAGGGGCAGGCGGGCTCGATCAGGCAGGCTGCGGTTCGGCCTTCCGCACCGGCTGCGTGCCGGCGGCGATCTCTTCGGCGAAGTGGCAGGCGGCAAGCCCGCCCCCGTGAGGCAGCAGGGCAGGCTTCTCGCGCCGGCAGCGTTCTGCCGCATAGGGGCAGCGAATGTGAAAGGGGCAGCCGGGCGGAATGGCGAGCGGGCTGGGCAGTTCGCCGGAGAGGGCCGGGGTCTTCCGCCCCTCCTTCACCTCGAGCGTGGGTGCCGCGGCCAGAAGGGCCTGCGAATAGGGATGGCGCGGTGCCGAGAACACCGTCTCGGACGGGCCGATCTCCACCACCGAGCCGAGATAGATCACCGCCACACGATGGGAGACGTGGCGGACCAGCCTGAGGTCGTGGGCGACGAACAGCACGGTCAGCCCCAGGCGGTCCTGCAGGTCGAGCATCAGGTTCACCACCTGCGCCTGCACCGATACGTCGAGGGCAGAGACCAGCTCGTCGGCAATCAGGCATTCCGGTTCCACCGCAAGGGCGCGCGCAATCGCGATGCGCTGTCTCTGCCCGCCGGAGAATTCGTGCGGATACTTGTCCCGGGCGTCCTGCGGCAGGCGCACCAGCTCGAAGAGCTCGCCGATCCGCTCGTCGACCCCGGAGCCGGAGCGCATGCGGTGGACGGTAAGGGCCTCGCTCAGCATGTCGCCGACGGTCATGCGGGGGTTGAGCGAACTGTAGGGATCCTGGAAGATCAGCTGCACCCGCCGGTTATAGGCGCGCCGGTCCTTGCCGCGCAGGTCGGCGAGCCGTTCGCCGCGGAAGCGGATTTCCCCCTCGGTGGGGGTGACGAGGCCTGCCAGGCACCGCGCGAGCGTGGATTTCCCGCAGCCGGATTCGCCGACGATCCCGAGCGTCTCGCCGCGGGCAACCGCGAGATCGATCCCGTTCAGCGCCCGCACCTCCTGCCGGGGGTGGCCGAGCAGCTGGTGGGCGAGCGGCCTCGGTTTGGAAAAGCGGACCGAGAGGCCGGAGACCGATAGAATGGGTTCTGCGCTCATCGGGTCTCCTCCGTGGGACCGGGTTCGGGATTGTGGCAGGCGAGGCCGCGACCCCCGGCCGAGACCGACGGGACGGGCTTCTCGTCACGGCAGACATCCAGGGCGTTCGGGCAGCGGGGCGCGAAGGCGCAGCCTGGCGGGCGCTCTCCAAGGCCCGGCGGCACGCCGGGAATGGAATAGAGCGGCGTGCGGGGCGCCACCCCGCGCGGGATCGAATGCAGCAGTCCCCGCGTATAGGGATGGCGGGGGGCGGCAATGACGTCGGCGGTCGGGCCGCTCTCGCAGAGCCGTCCGCCATACATGACGCTGACGCGGTCGCAACAGGCGGCGACGACGCCCATGTCGTGGGTCACGAGGATGACCGACATGCCGAATTCCGCCGCGAGCGACTGGAGAAGCCTGAGAATCTGGTCCTGAATGGTCACGTCGAGCGCGGTGGTCGGCTCGTCGGCGAGCAGCAGCTGCGGCCTGGAGGCCAGCGCGATGGCGATCATCACCCGCTGGCGCATGCCGCCGGAAAACTCGTGCGGGAAATCGGCAAGCCGCGCGCGGGCGCCGGGAATGCCCACCCGGTCGAGGAGGGCAACGGCCTCGCGCTCCCGCTCCGCCCGGGCAAGACCGGTATGGGCCGCGAGATTTTCCGTGATCTGCAATCCCACCGGCAGCAGCGGGTTCAGCGACGTCATCGGCTCCTGGAAGATCATGGCGATCTCCTTGCCGCGGATCGCCCCGAGCTCCCGTTCGGAGAGGGCGGCCAGGTTTCGCCCCTTCCAGAGGATCTCGCCGCCGACGCGCCCGCGCGGCTGGATGAGGCCGAGGATGGAGCGCAGCGTGATCGACTTGCCGGACCCGCTTTCGCCGACCAGGCCGTGGATCTCGCCCGCCTTCAGCGAAAGGGAAAGGCCGTCCACCGCCACGAGGGGCCGTTCCTGCGGGCCGAAGCTGGTGGTCAGGTTGCGGATTTCGAGAACGGCGGGGCGCGCGGCGGCGTCAATGTGTCGGTCGAGCATCACGGTCAGCGTCCCTTGGGCCGGAGGAGATCGGCAAGCGAGTCGCCGAGAAGACTGAAGCCCAGCCCGGTCACCACGATGGCGATCCCCGGCATGAGGCTGATCCACCAGGCGGTCATGATGAAGTTGCGGCCCTCGGCAATCAGCACGCCCCATTCGGCGGCCGGCGGCTGGGCGCCGAGGCCGAGATAGCCGAGCGAGGAGCCGAGGAGGATGGCAAGCGCCATGTCCGTCATCCAGTAGACGATGACGGGGGAGATGGCGTTCGGCAGCAGGTGGCGGAAGATGATCCGCGCATCGGAATAGCCGAGCACCCGGGCGGCGGCGGCATAATCCTGTGCCTTCTGCGCCATGATCTCCGCCCGGGTCAGGCGGGCGTAGTAGACCCAGTTTACCGCCGTGATCGCCACATACATGTTGACGAGGCCCGGCCCGAGCACGGCGACGATGGCGATGACCAGCACCAGGAAGGGAAAGGTGATCACCGCATCCACCACGCGTCCGAAGATCGCGTCGGCGATGCCGCCGTAGAAGCCCACCAGCGCCCCGGTCGTGAGCCCGATCAGCATGGCGAAGACGGTCGCGAAGAAGGCCATCTGCATGTCGACCCGATAGGCCCAGATGACGCGGGACAGCACGTCGCGTCCGAAGCCGTCCGTCCCGAAGGGGTGGGCGAGCGACGGGCCCTGCTGGATTGCCGTCATGTCGAAGGCTAGGGGATCATAGGGTGCGATCGCCGCCGGGAAGAGGGCGAGCAGCAGCGAGGCGCCGAGGATGGCGAAGCCGGCGAGAAAGGCCGGGCGTTTGAGCGCGCGGGCAGCGAAACCGGACAGCCGGTTCGGACGCGCGGGAGCGATGCGGTCGAGCGTGGTCATGCCTGGCGGAGCCTCGGATCGAGCCAGGACTGGACGATGTCCGTGGCGAGAAAGGTGAGGGAAACGATGACGGCAAAGGTGAGCGTGAGGCCCTGGATCAGCGGATAGTCGCGGGCGAAGATCGCCTCGAGCATCAGCCGGCCGACCCCGGGCACCGCAAAGACCGTTTCGGTCACCAGCGTGCCGCTCATCAGGTTGCCGATCGACAGGCCGAGCAGCGTGACGGCGGAAACGAGCGCATTGCGCAGCACGTGGCGGGTCAGGACGATGCGCCGGGGCAGGCCCTTGGCGCGGGCGAACTGCACGAATTCGGAATCGAGCACTTCCACCAGCGAGGCGCGAAGATTGCGCATCAGGATCGCGGATGTGTAGAGCGCGATGCTGAGGGCGGGCAGGGCAAGGTGGTAGAGATTGTCGATGAAGCTGCGCCCGTAGCCGCCCACGGGAAACAGCCGGAGCTTGGCGCCGAGAACGGTCAGAAGCACGAGGCCGATATAGAATACGGGCATGGACAGCCCCACCTGGAACAGGCCGCGGATGGCGATGTCGGCCGGTCCGTTCGCGCGGGTTGCGGCAAACAGCGCCAGCGGTGCGGCCACCAGCACGGAAAGCGCCACCGCATAGAGCGAGAGATAGACGGTCACCGGCAGCCGTTCGAGGATCACCTCCGCGACCGGACGCTTCATCAGGATCGAGCGGCCGAGATCGCCCGTCACGGTATTCTTGACGAAATAGCCGAACTGCACCGCAAGCGGTTCGTTCAGCCCCATGCGCTCGCGGATTTCCGCCAGCTGCTGGTCGCTTGCCTTGGCCTCCGCCATGGCGATTGCGGGATCGCCGGGAAGCAGCCGGACGAAGAGGAAGATGAACACCATCACCAGCAGGAAGGTCGGCACGATCTGCAGGAGACGGGAGAGAAGATAGGCAGCTGATGGCATGGGCGCATCCCGGAAAGAAGAGGGGAACAGGCATTCGCGCCTGTTCCCGAGTCACGCGGGGGGAGGAGTTACTTGCTCTTCCACGCGGTGGAGAAATCGTTCGCACCCAGTGGCGACTGCACGTAATCCCTGACGGATTTCGCGAGAGCCACCGCAAAGGGCGTTTCGTAGAGGAAGAGAAGGGGCGCTTCCTCCGCGTAGATCTCCTGCATTTTCTTGTATTCCTCGCGGCGCTTCTCCGGGTCGGTCTCGGTCATCGAGGTCTCGAAGAGCGTGTTGAATTCCGCGTTGTTCCAGCCGGTGCCGACGGCCTGGCGGTGCTTGTAATAGCCGAGCCAGCTCGTCACCTGGGCGGGGTCGTTGATGTCGTTCGCCCAGCCATAGGTGTGGATGTCGAACGTGCCGGAGCGGTTCTTCTCGCCGCGGGTGGGGCTATCCACCTGCTCGACCTTGAGGTTGACGCCGATGCCCTGCCACATCTGCTGGAGTGCGGTGAAGAGGGTGGAATCGTCCGCCGAGCCCGCAAGGGTGGTCAGCGTGATGTCGAGGCCGCCCTCGATGCCCGCCTCCTTCAGGAGCGCCTGCGCCCTGGCGGGATCATAGGGGTAGAGCGGCTCGGACCCCGCATGATAGGTGGTCGCCGCCGGCATCAGCGAGGTCATCGGCATGCCCGTGTCGAAGGTGACGAGCCGGATGATCGCGCTCTTGTCGGTGGCATAGTTGAGCGCCTGGCGCACCCTCTTGTCGGCAAGCGGGTTCTTCGATCCGTCCGCCTTCGTCTCGCGGCTGTTGATCGGCGCGTAGATGATGCGCGAGGAGGGGAAGAGCTTCATGTCGAGGTTCGGATCGGCCGAAAGCTCCGCCACGCGCGAGAAGGGGATGAATTCCGCCCCGTCGACCTCTCCCGACTGGAGCTTCAGGATGCGGGTCGCGTCGTCGGGAATGATCTCGAAATCAACCTCGTCAAGATAGGGAAGCGGCTTTCCGTCCTCGCCGTTGCGCCAGTAGTTCGGGTTGCGCACGAAGACCATGCGGGAGCCCTTCTGGTGCTCCTTCAGCATGAAGGGGCCGGAGGTGACCGGGCCGGCAGCGTAGAAGGCGGCGGCCTTCTCCTGGTCGTTCGCGCCGTCCATCTTCTCGTAGGCGGCCTTGGGCACGATCCCGGTGTTGAAGGTGGCGAGCACCGACAGGATGGTCGGGTCCGGCTGCTTGAGCGACAGCGTCACCGTGCTGCCTTCGGCCTTCACGCCCGTCACCGAGGCCAGCAGATTGCCCCAGGGACCGTCCGGATTGCGCGCCCGTTCGAGCGAGAAGACCACGTCCCCGGCGGAAAGCGCCGAACCGTCGGAGAATTTCACCCCCTGGCGCAGCGTCAGCGTGATGGTCTTGCCGTCGGCGGAAACCTCGTGCTTCTCGGCAAGGCCGGGCTCCAGCGCGCCCTTCTCGCCGTTGCGCAGCAGCGTGTCGTAGAGGTTCGTCACCATCCAGATATCGGGGTTGCGTTCCGCCCAGACCGGGTCGATCAGCACGGAATCGTCGTAGCGGGCGAAACTCATGGCACCGCCGCGCTCGACGGCCGTGGCGGGCATGGCCATGGGTGCTGTCAGGAATACCGCTGCCAGAAGCGGCATGATCATCTTTTTCATGTGGATGTGAGCCTCCCGTTCTCATCTGCAGCCGGCCGGCTGCCTGTCCTCCCGCAAGGGCGGGAAAATTTATCGAGTGTTAAGCGGACTTTTTGTTATGATCGGTTGTCTTTTGTGTTGCTTAAGTCCACTTAAGCTACACTAAAGTTTTTAATGGATGCGAGTCAAGTGGAGAAGCAATCGATGTCAGAGCCTGCGAGCACCGATCCGCGGGAAGGGCATGCCGGCAGCGAAGGGGCCCGCCTGGGGCACCTTCTGCGGCAGCGCCGGAAGGAAATCGGGAAAACCATGAAGCAGGTGGCCGCCGAATGCGACCTGACGGAAGGCTTCATCAGCCAGGTGGAGCGGGGCCTTTCCGCGCCGTCGCTGATCTCGCTTTACAAGATTGCCAATGCACTCGGCATGTCGGTGGATTCCTTCCTTTCGGAGGAACCGCAGCACACGCCCTCGATGGTCACGCGCTCGGAGACGCGCACGGGCTATACGGTGGAGACGAAGGAGCGGGTCTACGAGATCCTGGAGCGCGGTTTTCCCGGCGCGAAGCTGAATGGCTGCATCACCCGCATTCCGGTCGGCTACGTGTCCGAGATGATGACCCACGAGGGAGAGGATTTCGTCTATATCATCGAAGGCGAGATCCTCTACGAGGTCAATGGCTCGCATTATCACCTGAAGGCGGGCGATACGCTCCACTTTCCCTCATCGCTGCCGCACCGGGCAACCAATGTCGGAACGGTGCCTGCCCGCGAGCTGTGGGTGGGCACCACGCCGATCTTCAAGGACAGCAGGCGCGAAGAGGCCTCTCCCGCCGGCTGAGCGCCGGCCGGCGCGCCCGGTCAGGCCTCGTCATTGCCGGCCAGACCGGTTGCCACCGCAACCAGCCACTGGCGGATGACGGCGGGATCGATGCCGCCGGCAGCCGCAAGAAGCCTTTCCTCGACCGGATCGAACAGCTTGCGCGCCTCCTGGATGAGTGCCTGCCCCGCATCGGTGATTTCCAGCCGCACGATGCGCCGGTGATGGGGATCGGGAAACTTCCGGATCAGACCCCGCCCGTCCAGCCGCTGCACCACCTCATGCGCGCTCTGCGGCGTTAGCATGGACAGGCGGGCCAGGTCGGCGCTCGACAGCGGCTGATAGGCCTTGATCATGGTGAGGGCCGAATACTGCGCCACGCTCAGGCCGAGCTCGGCAAGGGCACGGTCCATCGCCTGCTGCGCCACCGTGTTTGCCTGCCGCAAAAGGTACAGCAGATAGCCCTCCATGCCCCTCCGGCCTTCCCCGACCTTCGGAACCGCGCCTTTTGCTTCCGGTGATTTTGCCATGCCGCCTTGACTCCAGTATCAGGGACCTGATAATTTTTTCGCATCGCCAACCATATCAGGTCCCCGATGAGCACGCATCCTGCCCCACCGCCTTCTCCCCGAGTCCGTGTGAAGCGATTTCACGAGCGCGGACATTACGACCGCTCCGTCATTCAGGACATCCTCGATGCCGGGTTTCACTGTCACGTGGGCTTCGTCCATCAGGGACAGCCCTTCGTGCTGCCAACCCTCTACTGGCATGACGAGGAGAGCATCTACATCCACGGATCGGCGGCAAGCCGCATGATCGAGGCTTCTGCCGATGCTCCCCTGTGCATCACGGTCACCCATCTGGATGCGCTTGTCCTCACACGCTCGGCCTTTCACCACTCGGCAAACTACCGCTCGGTCACCATTCTCGGCCAGGGCCGGATGATCACCGACGCCGCGGAATGCGCCGCGCAGCTGCGCCTGATGATGGAGCGTCTCTTCCCCGGCAGATGGGACCGGCTGAGGCCGGTAACGCCGCAGGAGATAAAGGCGACCCGCGTCATCGCCCTGCCGCTTTCGGAGGCCTCGGCCAAGATCCGCACCGGTCCCCCCGACGAGGATGAGGAGGATCTTGCCTGGCCGGTCTGGGGCGGGGTCATCCCCCTCAGGACCACCGTCGAAGCCCCCGTTCCCGATGTCACCAGCCTGCTGCACGGCATCGACGACGCGCCGCATTGCGCGGTGAATCCCGGCACGAGGGACGCATGAGCACGGTGTCGCCGCCTGTCGGCATCGCCCTCACGGTGCTCGGTTCCGGCGGACCGATGCATGGCGGAGGCAGGGGCAGTGCCGCCTATCTGCTTCGCCTTCCCGAGGCGCGCCCCCTGGTCGTCGACATGGGCGGCGACACGCCGCATGCACTCGCCCGGGCCGGACTGTGCCCGGGAGAGGTCGGCACGCTTCTCATCTCCCACCTCCATCCCGATCACGTCTCCGGCCTGCCGGATTTCGTCTGGGGAGAGCTGACGGCGGATCGCTCCGCGCCGCTTCTCGTCCTCGGCCCGCCCGCAGCCGAAGGCTTTCCGGACATGGAAGCCTTCTGGCAGCGGCTTTTCGGTCCGCAGGGCGCCTTTCCCTTCCTGTCGTCCCTCGTCGACAATCCGCCCTTTCCCCTCACGGTTTCCGTGGCACGGCAGCGGCGCCTGTCCCTCGGGGCGGACGGGCAGGTCGACATCGCGGTCTATCCCGTCCATCACGGCCGCGCCCCCACCCTTGCTTTCCGCATCGACGCAGCCGGCGTGTCCGTCGTGCTCGCGGGGGATCAGGTCATGCGCGATCCCGCCTTCGTCAACTTTGCCCGCGGGGCGGAGCTCATGGTGGCGCACATGGTCGTCAGCGGAAAGGCGGCAGGCAAGCCGCTTGCCGATGTGGTCTGCCTGCCGGAGGACATCGGCCGGCTTGCGACGCTCGCCGGCGTTCAGCATCTCGTTCTCTCGCATCTGATGCTCGATCCCGGCCATGCGGGGCGCGATAGCGCGCTCTGGTCGCTGGCCGCCCTCGAGGAGGCCCTGGCCGATGTGCGGGCCCACTTCCGGGGGAAGGTCAGCCTGGCAGAGGATCTCGCCGTCTACAGGGTTGCCTGAATCACTGCCGCGCCCGTTACCGGAAAACGGTCCTGAAACGCTCGGGATCGGCCGGATCGCGCTCGGCGATCTCCACCGGCGCCGACGCCCATTGCCACACGGTATCCTCGTCGGCGCGGGACAGCACGATGTCGCCCCGGCTGCCCTCGATTTGGACCTTCGGCCAGCACAGGGGCACCCGCGCCCGGTCCAGCCCCGCCTGTCGCAGCGCATCCGCGAGAACCAGCATGGCGTCATAGCCCTCGAGGGCCACGAAGGAAGGCGTGCCGCCGAGGCGCGCGGAAAGGCGGGCGGCTATGGCCACGCCCTTTCCCGCGGTCGCGGGCGGCAGGTAGCGCAGAAACGGAATGCCTGCCGCGCCCGCCCCGAGACGCTCGACCCAGCCGGGAAATTCGGGCTGACCCGCGGGGGCGCCGAGCTTCAGCCGGGACAGTCGCGTGTCGCGGAGAACCGCCTCTGCAAGCGAAAGCGCCGGTTCCGGATGGCCGGCGAGCAGCAGGAGCGCGGTTGCGTTGCCCGCCGCCAGCCTGTCGCACAGCTCCGCCGGTTCGGTGGACTGAAGATCGAGCACCGCGACCGATCCGCCCGCCGCTTCGTGGCTCGCCCTCAGAATGCGGATGCCGGCCTGCCAGTAGACGCTGGGCTGGCAGGCGGCGGCGATGTGCCGATGCCCTGCGGCAAGCAGATGCGCCGCATAGCGGCTCCATCCCTTCGACTGCGGCGGTGCTATTCGCGCCACCCATCGGCCCGGCTTCTCGAGCAGGCCGTCGATGACGGCGGAGGAGCAGACGAAGGGAATGCCGAGCGCCTCGGCGCGTGCGGCGATGACGCGGGCGACCACGCTGTGATATTCCCCGGCAATGGCCGTCACCCCCTGTCCGGCAAGCGCGTCGACCGCTGCTTCTGCCGTCGCGGGGTCTGCCGCCGTGTCGCGCACCACGAGCAGGAGTTCCTGCCCGCCCAGCCCGCCGGCGGCATTGATGTCGCTCACCGCCTGCTGCATCCCGGCCAGCATCTGCTGGCCCGCCTCCACCCAGCCCGGCCGGGAGAGGGGTGCGAGGGCGCCGATGAGGACGGCGCCCCTTTTTCCGGAAGCACGATTTTTCGACGGCATGAAGATCTCCTGGTGAAGGGGGTAGGGGCGGGCGGCAGGGGTGGGCGGTCAGCCACCCCGGCTTGCTGCCGGGTAGGCCGGGTCGAGCCGCTTGCGCAGCTCCAGCCGGGTTCGATGGGGCGTGAAGCCGGTCTTCTCGGTCATCCGCAGCGCCGGCCTGTTTTCTTCCAGATTGTCGATCCGGACCTCCGCGCAGCCGGCCTCGGCCGCTTTCCCGACCAGCCCCTCGAGAAGGGCGGTGCCGAGGCCGAGGCCCCGGTGCTTCCGCTCGACACCGACGAAATAGACATAGGCATCCGCTCCGGCCCGATGCAGGGCACCGGCGCCGGCCAGATCATCGCCGTGGAGCGCCGCGAGCACCCAATCGGGCCGCGCATTCGGGTTCGTCCGGAAGATCCGGTCGAGCTGCTGCATCGACCAGGGCGGAAGACCCTCCAGATCGGGCGTCTCGCCAAGACGGTCGCGCAGGAAGGGGAGGAGGAGATCCCAGCCCGGATAGCCCTCCGCCATGGTCACGAGCCTGAACGCCGGCGGCAGGCGGAGGCCTGCATCCTGCCGGGCAGGATTTTCCGCCCGGACAGCCGTCGGCAACCGGCTTTCGCGTCTCCGACGGGCAATGGCAAAGCCGCGCCTCTTCAGCCAGTCCAGCGTTTCCGTGGCGCTGTCCGGCTGTTCGCCGTAAAGGCCGTCGAAACCGGACCGTCTGGCCTGATGTTCGAGTTCCGCCAGCATCCGGCTTCCGAGGCCGGCCCTGCGGTGCAGGGCGGAGACGGCAATCTCGGTCCTAAGGTATCCCGCCGGCACATAGGGCGAGCGCGCCAGCTGGCCCGCGACGACGAGCGCCCCTTCCTCGCCGATGACGAGGCGGATGGGCGCATCCGCCCCGGCCATCCGTTTCTCCCGCTCCAGGAAATCGGCAAGCCCGAGCGGCGTGCCGCGCAGCAGGTTCATGAGGCGCACCCATTCGGCGGCATCCTCCCTCCGGTAGAAGCGGATGGTCACCGGTGCCCGCTCCCGGTCTTTCCGCTGCCCGCCTTTTCGGGGTCGGTCTGGCCGGAAAGCCCGAGCGGACGGGCCCAGTCCATCAGGCGGACATCCACCAGGCCATCGCCGTGATCGATGAGGAACGGCGCTCCGGGCTTCAGCGCGGCCAGGATGCGGGGCAGCGAGCGCATGCCTTCCTCCACATGCCGCCCGTCGAAGGCGCCGACGCGGATCGCGACTGCAAGGTCGAAGCGGTCATCGCCGGCGGGCAGCGAAAAATCCGCCGCGCTGGCATGGCGATAGGCGAGCCGGCTCAAGGCGGCGTCGGGGGTGCCCATCTCCCTTGCGCGGGCGATCGCCGTGGCGCTGCGGTCGATCCCGAGCACAAACCCGTCCTCGATGCATTCGGCCATGTGGCGCGCCATCGCGCCGGTGCTGCAGCCGATCTCCAGAACCTTCATCCCCTTCCGGAGCGGAAGGGCCTCGACGACAGCCTTCAATCGGGCGGACAGCATGCGTTGCTCCTTGACAGCGCGACTCATGTGGGTAATTAACCACATATGGGCAGGCAAGTCATCACCGAAAATGAACCCGTCTGGCGCGCGCTCGCCGACCCGACGCGCAGGAAGATCCTCGATCTCCTGCGGGACGGACCGCGCACGACGGGCGAGCTTTGTGCCCATTTTCCGACATCCCGCTACACCATCATGGGCCATATCGAGGTGCTCCATGCGGTCGGCATCCTCACCTTCGAGAGGCGGGGCCGGGAACGCCTGAACCATCTCAATCCAGTGCCGCTGCTCGAAGCCTGCCAGCGCTGGCTCCGGCCCTTTTCCGCCGAGGCGGCGGCCTTTCTGTTGAACCTGGCGGATGACGCCGAAAAGAGGGAGACGCCCGTGACAGGCCTCAGCATCGACATTCGCGCAGAACACCTGGTCCAGCGGCCTGCGGACGCCACCTGGCGCTCGCTGATGCAGATGGAGCGATGGTGGCCGAGATGCTGGAAGGAGGGCGAGACGCTTTCCTTCGAGCCCCGGCTCGGCGGCCGGCTTGCGGTAGTTTCGGCGCCCGGCGAACCGGGCGGCGAGGCGGGTGGCACGCTCTGGGGCGCGGTCGAGCGCTTCGAGCCCGGCGCGCGGCTTGCCGTCCGGGGCGCCATGGGTCTCCCGGGCCCTGTGGTCGGGGTCTGGGACCTGGAGCTGATCCCGCGGGGGCAGGAGGCGACCCGCGTGGTTCTCGTCCATCAGGCTTTCGGCCCCGTCAGCGACGAGGACCGGCAATGCTTCCGGGAGGGCTGGGACGGCATGCTGTCTGCCCTTGCCCGCTTTGCCGAGGAGGCCTGACGGGCAGGCAGGCAGACGGGCAGCCGCCTAGCCGGCCGAAGCCCCGCCGGCCGCATGGATCGAGGCGACGAAGCGGCGTGTCCGCTCTTCCGCCGCATGGCTGAAGATGTCGGCGCCGCGGCCGGTTTCCACCACTCGGCCGGCCTCCAGAAACACCACCTGATCGGCAATGCGCGAGGCAAGGCGGATGTCGTGGGTCGCCATCACCATCGTGGTCCCTTCCCGTGCCAGCGCGCTCAGCACGTCCACCACTTCCTGGGAGAGCTCCGGATCGAGGGCGGAGGTCGGCTCGTCGCAGAGCAGCACGCGGGGCGAGGGCGCCAGCGCGCGGGCGATCGCCACGCGCTGCTGCTGCCCGCCCGACAGCGAGGCCGGCCAGGCATCGGCCTTGTGCGCCAGATCCACCTTCTCCAGCAGCTCCATGGCGCGGGCACGGGCCTTCGCCTCCGGCCAGCCGAGCACGGTCACAAGCCCTTCCATCACGTTCTGGATAGCGGTTCGGTGGGGAAAGAGCTGGAAGTTCTGGAACACCATGCCCGTCTGCAGCCGGATCCGCCGGATGTCCTTCCAGCCGATCTTGCGGCCTTCCGCGAAATCGATGCTCTCGTCGCCGATGCGCAGGCGTCCCGCCTGGGGAATTTCCAGGAGGTTGATGCAGCGCAGCAGCGTGCTCTTGCCGCCGCCGGAGGGGCCGATCAGCGCCGTCACGCTTCGTTCCGGCAGCAGCAGGTTGATGTCCCTGAGGATGACCGCGTCGCCGAAGCGCTTTTCGATGTGGGAAAGCTCGATCATCGGTTTGCCTCCAGCATGCCGCCATAGCGGGCGAAACGGGCCTCGAGCCGCACCTGCAGCGCCGAAAGCACCGAACTCATCGCGAGATAGATCAGCGCCGCCTCGATGTAGAGGATCAGCGGCTCGTAGGTGGTGGCGACGATGCGCTGCGCCGACTGGAAGAGCTCGGGCACGGTGATGGCGGCGGCGAGCGAGGTGTCCTTCACCAGCGAGATGAAGGTGTTGGACAGCGGCGGCACCGCAACGCGCGCCGCCTGCGGCAGGATGGTGCGGGTCATGGCCTGCCGCCAGGTCATGCCGATGGAATAGGCCGCCTCCCACTGCCCCCGGGGCACGGAGGAGATCACGGCGCGGATGATTTCGGAGGAGTAGGCGCCGATGTTCAGCGTGAAGCCGATGAGCGCCGCCGGAAAGGCATCGAGCAGGATGCCGATGCTCGGCAGGCCGTAGAAGATGACGAAGAGCTGCACCAGAAGCGGCGTGCCGCGGATGATCCAGACATAGAAGCGCGCCACGGCGACCAGCGGGGCGGGGCCGAACAGCCGCGCAATCGCCGTCACCAGGCCGAGCGCCAGCCCGAGCACGAAGGAAATCAGCGTCAGGGGGATGGTGAAGGTCAGACCCGCCAGCAGCAGCGTCGGCAGCGAGTCGATCATCAGTTGGAGCCAGTGGGGCACGGGCGTGGTCCTTCAAGAGGAATGCCCGGCACGCTTTGCCGGGCATGTCGTAATGCAGGGAGGGAACGGATGGTTCCGCTTACTTCGAGACATCCTGGCCGAAATACTTGTCGGCGATCGTCTTGTAGGTGCCGTCGGCCTTGATGTCGGCCAGCGCCTTGTTGATCGCTTCCAGAAGCTCCGGTTCGCCCTTGCGGATGATGATGCCGGAATAATCGGCATTTTCCTGCTCGGCGGCGATCTTCACCGGCGCATCGGGCTTGTGCTTCTTGAAGTCGAGGAAGGAGAGGCTGTCGTTGATCGTCGCATCGGCGCGACCGGTTAGCACCAGCTGGATCGACTGGTCGAAACCGTCGGTGCCGACGAGTTCCGCGCCGTTTTCTTCGGCGATCTTGCCGAAGTTGCTGGTCAGCGACTGGGCCGACTTCTTGCCCTTCAGGTCGGCAAAACCCTTGATGTCGGCATTGTCTTCCTTGACGATCAGCACGGCCTTCGAGGCGATGTAGGGCTCGGAGAAATCGTATTTCTGCTTGCGGGCCTCGGTGATGCCCACCTGGTTGATCACCGTGTCGTACCGGTTCGCATCGAGACCGGCAATCAGCCCGTCCCACTTGCCCTCGACGAACTCCGCCTTCACGCCGAGCTTGGCGGCAATCGCCTCGCCGATCTCCACGTCGAAGCCGACCAGCTTGCCGCTCTCGTCATGGTAGGTAAAGGGCGCATAGGTGCCCTCGGTGCCGATCTTGATCGCGCCGGCGGACTTGATCGCATTGAGGTTTTCCCCCGCCTGCGCGGGAACCAGGGCGGCTGCCTGCAGGGCGGCGGCAACGGCAAGGGTCTTCAACCAGTTCATGGGATGTATCCTTTCGATGAAAAGTTGCATTGCCCCACCTATCGCAGAAAATAGGCGCGCCGGAGTGGAAGGAAACACTGAAGAAAAAGAGATTCTGCAAAAACTTTTTCTTGTCTGTAAAAATTTTGAGATGGGACACGGACCGGGTTTCCGGGACCTCGTGGTTTCTGTTGCGGGATGGGGCTTGGGGGCGAGCGGCGTGGGGTTCGCCGTGCTGCCTGCACGGTGTTGAGTATGCCGGACCGCACCCCCCTCTGTCGGGACGGCGTTTGCGTTTGCCGCACCGCACCCCCCTCTGTCCCTGCCGGGAAATCTCCCCCGGCGGACGAGCTTCGCTCGCCGCGAGGGGGGAGATCATAGGCCGCGTTTGCCGATGCGCACCCCCCTCTGTCCCTGCACGGCGTTTCCTTTGCCGCACCGCACCCCCCTCTGCCCTGCCGGGCATCTCCCCCTCAAGGGGGGAGATCGACATTGCGGTTTTTGATTTCCTCAAATAACAAGCGTCTCATTTGCCGATACGTTTGCGGGGGACTTCCCCAAGAATCCCCATCCCGATCTCCCCCCTTGAGGGGGAGATGCCCGGCAGGGCAGAGGGGGGTGCGCATCGGCAAACGCAACGCCTTGCAAGGCAGAGGGGGGTTCGGTGCCCCAAACTCCACGCCGTGCAAGGCAGAGGCTGGGGTGCAGCACCGCATCCCCCCATGTTGCGGCCCGAACGGAAAAAGGCCGGTCCAGGGACCGGCCTTTCTGGCATGCGCGACGGGAAGCCCGGTCAGCTGCGGGGCTTGAGGTTCTGGGGGTCGTAGAGCGGCTTGTAGCCGACGCCAGCGACCTCGACCGGGTAGGTTTCTCCGAAATACTCGACCTCGAGCTTGCGGCCTTCCTGGCAGTAGGACCAGGGCAGGTAGGCGAGCGCGATGTTCTTGCCGATGGTGGGACCATAGGCGATGGAGGTGGTGTAGGAGCGGCGGCCGAGTTCGTCGACCAGCACTTCCTTGGTCTCGGGATCCATGACCGGCAGCGTGCCGACCGGGTAGCGCTTGACGCCCTTGGAGTCGGTGTTCTCGGTCATGACAAGCGTGCAGAGCATGGCCGGCTGGTTGGCGCGGGCCTTGTACTCCAGGTGCTTTTCCTTGCCGCGGAAATCGGCTTCCTTGACCTTCGGGCGGGCCAGATCGCATTCGATCAGGTTGTAGTAGGTCAGGAGGTCGGCGTTCTGCAGGCGCAGGCTCTTTTCCATGCGGCGGCTGTTGGCGTAGGTTTCCACGCCGAAGGCCATGACGCCGGTGGAGCGCAGCGCATCCCAGACGGCCAGGCCGTCCTCGTACTTCATGTGCAGTTCCCAGCCCTGCTCGCCCACGTAGGAGATGCGGAAGGCGGTCACCGGCTTGCCGGCGATCTCGATCTGCTTGATGGCGGCGAAGGCGAAGTTTTCCGGGTCGAGGCCGGCCGGGTCCGCGACGACCTTCTTCAGGTTCTCGCGGGCGTTCGGGCCCCAGATGCCGATGGTGATGTACTTCTCCGAGACGTCCGTGACGGTCACGTCGAAGCCCTTGTCCTCGGCGACGCGCTTCACGTAGTGGAAGTCGCGCGGGCCGGCATCGGCGCCGTCGATGACGCGGCAGCGGTCGGCCATGCGGATGACGGTGAGGTCGGCGCGCACCATGCCCTCGTCATCGAGGAAGTGGGTGTAGATGCCCTTGCCGATATTGGCGTCACCGCCGATCTTGGCGGCGCAGATCCATTCCATCAGCTCCACGTGATCGGGGCCTTCCACATCGAACATGTAGAAGTGCGAGAGGTTGACGATGCCGCAATCCTCGCTCATGGCGAGATGCTCGGCATTGGAGACGCGCCAGAAGTGGCGGTTGTCCCACTCGTTCTCGCGGACCGGAACGCGGTCGCCGTATTTTTCCAGCAGGTGCTCGTTGGCCGCGTAGCCATGGGCACGCTCCCAGCCGCCAAGCTCCATGAAGTAGCCGCCGAGCTCCTTCTCGCGCTCGTAGAAGGGCGAGCGCTTGGCATTGCGGCTCGTGGCATAGGGCTCGCGCGGGTGCACGGCCGGGAAGTAGATCTTCTGCGCCGCCTCGAAGCAGCGGTTGGCGATGAACTCTTCCGTCAGCTGGTGCGGGTAGAAGCGGGCATAATCGATCGAGTTGTGGTCGATATGGGTGCGCCCGTCGGTCATCCAGTCGGCGATGAGCTTGCCGTAGCCGGGGCCGTCCTTGACCCAGATGGCGACGCAGTACCAGAGGCCGCGGACCTTCTGGCTCTCGCCGCAGGACGGACCGCCGGCGGCCGATACCTGCAGCAGGCCGTTGAAGGAGTGGCCTTCGTTATAGCCGAGTTCGCCGAGGATCGGGGTGAGCTCGATGGCGCGTTCCAGCGGCTCGAGGATCTGTTCCATCTCGAGGTCGCGCTGCGAGGGCGAGAGGCGGGCCTCATGCTTCTCCAGCAGGTCGCGCGGATGGCACATGCGGGGATTGGTGGTTTCGTAGTAACCCCACTCGATCTGGCCGCCTTCGGTGGTCTTCGGGTCGCCGGTGTCGCGCATGTAGGCGGAGTTGCCCTGGTCGCGCAGCAGGGGATAGCCGATTTCCTTGCCGGTGCCTTCGAACTCGTTGTACGGACCGAAGAAGGTGAGCGGATGGTCGACCGGCATGACGGGCAGGTCTTCGCCGACCATTTCGGCGATCAGGCGGCCCCAGAGGCCGGCGCAGACGATGACGTGATCGGCCATGATGGTGCCGCGATGGGTGACGACACCCTTGATGCGGCCGTTCTCGACGATCAGCGACTGGGCGGGCGTGTTGGCGAAGGCCTGCAGCTTGCCGCTCTTTTCGGCCGCATCGACCAGCTTGCCGGCAACGGTCTGCGAGCGCGGGATGACGAGGCCGGCATCCGGATCGAACATGCCGCCCATGACCTTGTCTTCCTCGATCAGCGGGAAGAGCTTCTTGATCTCGGCGGGGCTGACATAATGGGCGCGGGTGCCGAAGGCCTTGGCGGACATCAGCTTGCGCTTGATTTCTTCCATCCAGGTATCGTCGCCGGTGCGCGCCACTTCCAGGCCGCCGATGCGGGCGTAGTGGCCCATCTTCTCGTAGAAGTCGATGGAATACTGGGTGGTCCAGACCGACAGATAGTCGTGGCTGGTGGTGTAGCAGAAGTCGGAAGCATGGGCCGTCGAGCCGATGTCCGTGGGGATGCCCGACTTGTCGATGCCGACAATGTCGTCCCATCCGCGTTCGATCAGGTGGTGGGCGATGGATGCGCCGACAATGCCACCGAGACCGATGATGACTACCTTCGCCTTTGTGGGAAACTCTGCCATGGGGTGCGACCTCAATTTGTTATCGGGCGGACTCTATGGCGAAGCCAATGCGAATTGAAGCCTGTCTGCGACATTCTTGGGGGACTGCACGACCACTTTGACGGCGCTGAGGGCAAAGGGGATGGCCTGTCTACGACCGAACGCGCCCTGCGGCCCTGCCTGCGTGTCGCAGCCGGACCATCGGCCCGGCCGCGCGCCGGTCAGGGCGACAGGCCGGCCTGCGGCCGCGGCGTCGCAAATCCGTAACCGCCGGTGGCCGTCCCCCCGGATTGCGCCCGTTCCACGAGCGCGTCGAAGAGCTGGTAGCCCTTGCGGAAGCGGCCGAAACCGCTCGAGAGGTTGATGTGCCCGGCATAGCCCATGTCGAAGAGGGAGGAGCCCCACAGGCCGGCGAACTGTTCCGCCCGCCCGAACGACATGTAGGGGTCGTCCCGGCTGGCGACCACCACCGAGGGAAAGGGCAGCGGCGCCTGCGGCATGGCGCCGAAGCGGATGAGGCCGGGGTGGATCTCTCCCGTCGCCGCGAGATCGCAAGGGGCGACGAGCAGCGCGCCGCGGATGCGGCTGCCGAGCGGCCGCGCCGCCATGTGCGCCGCCAGCACGCAGCCCAGGCTATGGGCGACCAGATAGGCGCCTTCGCTCGCGCAAAGCGCCTCCTCCAGCCGCGCGATCCAGCGGTCGAGATCGGGGAAGTCCCAGTCCGCCTGCTCCACGTAGCGGGAACGGGGGCGCTCCTCCGCCCAGAGATATTGCCAGTGCCCCTCGGGCGAGCCGGCAAGTCCCGGCAGGATGAGCGTCTCAGCATGATCGGAAAGGGTCATGGCGGTCTCCCTGGCGTTGCGTGTCGCGATGGGAGCCATTCTGGCCGAACACCGTCCGCCGGCGAAGGACGGCCATGCCAAATTCTATAAAAACCATAGAAAATAAAAGCGGCCGGGCATGCGCAGCCCGGCCGGTTGTTTTTCCGCAGCCTCCGGGGGCGCTACTGCTTCTTGCCGCTGCCGGGTTCGGCCATGCGGGCGTGCTGCTCGGCGAGCATGCCGGCGGGCGTGACATTGGCGACGGCGGAGGTGAGCTTGTTCTTCCAGCCGGTGACGATGTCGCCCTCGTTGTCCATCATCGCCTCGAAGCCGGCGCGGGCCACGTCCGCGGCATCGTCCTTGTCCGACTGGCCGACGGCGGTGTCGAGCATGTCGGCCCGCTCGAAGAAGCGCGTCTCGGTCGCGCCGGGCATCAGGCAGGTCACGGTCACGCCGCTGTCCTCCAGCTCCTCGCGCAGCGCGAAGGAAAAGCTGTTCAGGAAGGCCTTGGTGCCGTTGTAGACGGCCTGGTAGGTGCCGGGCATGAAGCCGGCGATCGAGCCGGTGATGAGGATGCGCCCCTGCCGCCGGGCGCGCATGGCCAGCCCGATGCGGTGGATGAGGCTGACGGTGCCGGTGATGTTGGTGCCGATCACGTGGAGCGCCTCGTCGAGATCCTGGTCGAGGAAGGCATGGCCGAGCCCGCGCCCGGCATTGGCCATCAGGATGTCCACCGGCTGGCCCTTGTCGGAGACGAAGTTGAAGAAGTCGTCGGCGCCGGCCCGGGTGGCGAGATCCACCTTCATGGCATCGACGGAAACGCCGAGGGACCGGAGTTCGCGAGCGGCATTCTCGATCTGCGGCTCGTCCGCCGCGATGATGAGGTCGTGGCCCTTGGCCGCGGCGATCTTGGCCAGCTCGAAGCCGATGCCGGACGAGGCGCCGGTGACCACGGCAAGGGGACGCATTTGGCTTCCCATGGGAATGCTCCTTCTGTTTCGGTGATGTCAGGGCTTCAGGACGACCTTGATGCAGCCGTCCTTCTTGTCGCGGAAGGTCTTGTAGAGCTCCGGCCCCTCCTCGAGGGTGGCCCGGTGGGTGATGACGAAGGAGGGGTCGATCTCGCCCTTCTCGATGCGTTCGAGAAGTTTCGGCAGATAGGCCTGCACCGGCGTCTGGGCCATGCGGAAGGTGAGCCCGCGGTTGATGGCGGAGCCGAAGGGGATCTTGTCGAGCAGCCCGCCATAGACGCCGACGATCGAGACGGTGCCGAAGTTGCGGCAGCAGTGGATCGCCTGGCGAAGCACATGCGGACGGTCGGTGCCGAGGAAGGTCGCGACCTTCACCCGGTCGATCATGGCGTCGACGCCGGACATGGCGTCCGCCTCCGTGCCGACCGCATCGATGCAGGCATCGGCCCCGCGTCCGCGGGTCATCTCCATGATCCGGTCATAGATGTTGTCGGCCCGGAAATCGAGCGTCTCGGCGCCGCCCTCGCGGGCAAGGGCGAGGCGTTCGGGAACGGTGTCGATGGCGATCACCCGTTCCGCACCCAGCAGGAAGGCGCTGCGGATCGCCATCTGGCCGACGGGACCGCAGCCCCAGATGGCGATGGTGTCGCCCGGCTGGATGTTGCAGAAATCGGCGGCCATGTAGCCGGTCGGGAAGATGTCGGAAAGGAAGAGGACCTGCTCGTCCGAAAGCCCGTCCGGCACCTTGATGGGGCCGACATCGGCATAGGGCACGCGCAGATATTCCGCCTGGCCGCCGCTGTAGCCGCCGAGCAGGTGCGAATAGCCGAAGAGGCCCGCGGGCGAATTGCCCCACAGCTTCGCCGCCTTTTCCCGGTCGGGGTTGGAACGCTCGCAGCCGGAATAGAAGCCGCGCTTGCAGAAATAGCATTCGCCGCAGGAGATGGTGAAGGGCACCACGACCCGGTCGCCGACCTTGAGGGCCTTGTTGTCCCGGCCGACCTCGACGACCTCGCCCATGGTTTCGTGGCCGACGATGTCGCCGGAATGCATGTCGGGGATCATGCCGTCGAAAATGTGGAGGTCCGATCCGCAGATGGCGCAGGCCGTTACCTTGATGATCGCATCGCGGCCGTCCTGGATTTCCGGATCGGGCACGCTCTCGCAGCGAATGTCGCTCTTGCCGTGCCAGGTGAGAGCCTTCATCGGTGTTGTCTCCTCTTCGTCTGCCGCCGGACGGCAAGGCAGGTGGATCGCCCCGTCTGTCCGAAACTCGCCAGACGGTCATTCGATCCGGAAGAGACCGGTTTTTTGGGGCGCGAGGCTCAGGCGCGGATGCAGGCGGGAGCGGGCACGAGGCCGGGCGGGGCGCGCCCGGGGTCGTGATGGACGCGCCAGTCCGCATGGCGCAGCAGCGCCGAGATGTAGGCGAGCGCGTTGTGCAGGCCGTTCTGCGAATAGGGCTTCTCGATCGCGCCGGCAAAATCCTCCGGGATGCGCTTCAGGTTGCCGGTGACGAACACGAAGGGGATGTTGTCGCGGGCGAGGATGCGGCCGACCTCGATGCCGGTCGGGCCGTCGCGCAGGTGGATGTCGACGAAGGCGAAGTCCGGCCGCCGGGCCTCGGCCAGCGCCACGGCCTCGCCCATGGACATCGCATGGCCGGTCACGTGGTGCCCCGCCTCCTCCAGCTCGCTCTGGAGTTCCAGGGCCAGCAACGCCTCGTCTTCAACGATCAGGATGTTCAACTCTGACTGCCCTCTGCAATGTTGCCCACCGGAAGTGTCACCAGAACCGTCGTTTCCACGCCGCGCTCTTCCCGTTCGATGGTTGCGCCCACCTGCTTGGCGCAGGTTTCGAGGATCAGCCGGCCGAACTGCTGCTCCTCGGGATCGACGGGGACCGGCTCGACCGTGTCGCTGACGGAAATGATGAAATGGCCGTTGAGGCGACGGACCTGCACGTGAATGAGCCCGCCGCCGTCCTTCAGGCCGCGCCGCACCGCATCGCCCACCAGCTCGTTGACGATCAGCGCCAGGGGCGAAGCCCGGTTCGCGGGAACGAGGACGGGGGAGATGTCCATGGTAATGCGGATATCGTCGCGCCGGAGGGCGCTGACGACATCCACCACCAGCTCGCGGGCAAACTCGCCCACGTCGAAGCGGGCGACATCGTCCATTGTGAAGAGCTTGCGGTGCACCATGCCCATCGCCTCCACCCGGTCCAGAACCGATTTCAGCGTGTCCTTGACGGTCCGGTTGGTGGAGATGCGCGCCTGCATCCGGATCAGCGACGCGATGGTGAGAAGATTGTTCTTCACCCGGTGATCCACCTCGTGGACCAGCATGGTCTTGGCCTCGAGCGCGGCGCGCAGGTCGGTCGTCTGGCGCAGGACCGTTTCCTCCGCCGCCTGGCGCGCGGAAGCCAGTTCGGCCTCGCGATGGCGGATGCCGCTGAAGTCGAGCTGCGAGGCGAAGAAATAGATCACATCGCCCTGATCGTTGCGCACCGGGCTGATGAAGAGCGCGTTCCAGAAGGTCGAGCCGTCCTTGCGATAGTTGAGGATGTCCTGCGATACCGGCAATTCCTGGCGGATGGCCTCGCGGATCCGTTCCACGGCTGCGGGGTCCGTATCCGGTCCCTGCAGCAGGCGACAGTTCCTGCCGATCAGCTCGTCCTGGCTGTAGCCGGTCAGCTCGGAAAAGGCCCGGTTGGAAAAGATGATCGGATTGTCCTCCTGCCGGGGATCGGTGATGATCATCGGCATGCGGGTCGCCTTGAAGGCGGCCGCAAAGGGATCTTCCGAGACATGGGAATCGAGCAGCGCCCTTCCTGCCCGCTCGGCGCCGTCGCGATGGCTGTCTTCAGACATCCTGAGGCCTCCTGTCTGCGCTTGCGGGGGAGATGGCGTTCCGCACCCATGTCGCGGCGGAGACCGACGCACGCACGGTGATGGGTGACATCTGCGGAACCACTCCCTGATGAACCTTCTGGATCGGCGCCCGGTGCGCCCGAGCCCATTACCTAAGGCGCACTTCGCGTTCGAAAAGGGGCAGTGCCCCCGTCGCAACTACAGGAAAATGAATGCAAAACGGCGCGCTTCGTTCCAGCGCGCCGCAGTTTTTGGATGATTTTCGGTAAAAATCAGGTGGAGGGGACTGTATCTTCCCCGATTTCAGGCCGTTTTTCCGTCTTCTGCCGCGCCCGGCCGAAGAACAGGGCATAGCCCGCCGGAAGCACCAGGACGGTCAGCACCGTCGCCACCAGAATGCCGCCCATCATCGCATAGGCAAGCGGACCCCAGAAGGCCCCGCGCGAGATCGGGATCAGCGCCAGCACGGCGGTGAGCGCGGTCAGCACGATGGGGCGGAAGCGGCGCACCGTCGCCTCCACGATCGCTTCCATGCGTTCCATGCCGGCGGCGATGTCCTGGTCGATCTGGTCCACGAGGATGATCGAGTTGCGGATGATGATGCCGAGCAGCGCGATGACCCCGAGGATCGCGACGAAGCCGAAGGGCGCGCCGCTGACGAGGAGCGCCGCCGCCGCACCGATGATGCCGAGCGGACCCGTCGCCAGCACCAGCATGGCCTTGCCGAAATGCTGGAGCTGCACCATCAGAAGCAGCACGATGATGATCAGCATGACCGGCACCTTGGCGGCAATCGATGCCTGGGAGGTTGCCGATTCCTCGACGCCGCCCTGGATCTCGATCTTGTAGCCCGGGGCAAGCCCGTCGCGCAGCGGCTTCAGCTGGTCGAAGACGGAAAGCGCCACCTCGTTCGACTGGACATCGTCCGGCACCACGCCGCGCACGGTGATCGTCGGCATGCGGTCGCGCCGCCATTCGATGCCGTTTTCCAGCACGGGCTCGACACGGGCGACCTGCGAGACCGGCACGAAACGGCCGTTGTCGGTCGGGACGTAGACGGAGTTGACCGCCGTCAGCAGGCTGCGGTTCTCGGCGGGCTCGCGCACCACGATGGAGATGGTCTCCTCGCCGGAGCGGAACTCCGAAAGGGGCGCTCCCGACATGGCCGCCTGCAGCATCTGGCGGACGCGCTGGGAGGAGACGCCGAGCGCGCGGGCGCGGTCCTGGTCGATCACGAGGCGCATGGCGGGCACCTGTTCCAGCCAGTCGTCGTGGACGGCCGAGAGCAGCGGGTTCTTGCGGTAGACCGCTTCGACCTCCGTGGCGATCCGGCGCACCTCGTCGCGGTCGGGACCGGAGACGCGCATCTGGACCGGCCAGCCGACCGGCGGGCCGAGGAACAGGCGGTCGACCTTGGAGCGCACGGTGGGGAAGTCCTTCGCCAGGATGTCCCGGAGCTTCCGGATCAGCCGCTCGCGGCTGTCCACGTCCTTCGCCATCACGAGGAGCTGGGCGAAGTTCGGATTGCGCAGCTGCTGGTCGAGCGGCAGGAAGAAGCGCGGCGCGCCCTCGCCGATGAAGGTGGCGACGAAGGTCTTGTCCTTGTCGTCGAGGATGCGCGCCTCGAGGGCCTTTGCCTGGCGCTCCACCTCGCCGATCGCCGTGCCCTCGGGCATCCACATGTCGACGAGGATCTCCGGCCGGGAGGACTGCGGGAAGAAATTCTGCGGGATGAAGCGGAAGCTGTAGATGCTGGCGCCGAAGACCGCGACCGTCGCGAGAAGCACGATGATGCGGTGGCGGACCGCCCAGCCCACGGTGGCCCGGAGCCGGCGGTAGAAGGGCGAGCCGAAGACATCGCGCACTTCGCCTTCCGCATGCGGGCGATGCTTGAGGATCATGTGCCCGAGCCAGGGCGTGAAGAGCACGGCGACGATCCAGGAGCAGACGAGCGCGATGCCGACCACGTAGAAGAGCGAGCTGACATATTCGCCCGCCGTGGAGGCGGCAAAGCCGACGGGGATGAAGCCCGCCGTGGTGATGAGCGTGCCCGTCAGCATGGGGAAGGAGGTGGATGTATAGGCAAAGCTTGCGGCCTCGAGCTTCGGCAGCCCTTCCTCGAGCTTGCGCTCCATCAGCTCCACGACGATCATGGCGTCGTCGACGAGGAGGCCGAGCGCGATGATGAGCGCGCCGAGCGAGATGCGCTGCAGCTCGATGCCCATCATTTCCATCACCGCGAAGGTTGCGGCGAGCACCAGCGGGATGGTGATGGCGATGACCATGCCGGACCGCCAGCCGATGGAGAGAAGCGAGACCACGAGCACGATGATGAGCGCCTCGATCAGCGCCTGGCCGAACTCGGCCATGGCTTCGCGGACGACTTCCGGCTGGTTCGAGATCTGTCCGACGCTGACGCCGACGGGCAGCGTCTCGCGGAAGCGCTCGTAGGTCGCCTCGACGGCGGTGCCGACATCCGTCACCTTGAAGCCCTTGGCCATGACGACGCCGATCTCGACGCTGTCGATGCCGTTGTAGCGGAACTTGCGCGACGGCGGGTCCTCGAAGCCCTCGTAGACGCGGGCGATGTCGCCGAGCCGGAAGACCTGGTTGCCGGCGGCAAGGCGGAGCTGGCGGATATCCTCCGGCGTGGTGACGCCGCCATCCACCGAAATGCGCACCGAACGGTCTGCCGTCGTGACGGTGCCGGCGGGATCCATGTCGTTCTGGCCGGCAATCGCGGCGGAGATGTCGCGGATCGTCAGGCCCCGTTCGGCGAGAGCCTTGGTGGAGACGTCGATGAAGATCTTCTGCGGCTGGTCGCCGAGGATGACCGCCTTTTCCACGCCCGGGGTCTGGAGCAGCATGTCACGGGCCTTGATGGCGAACTGCTTCAGCTCCGGATAGCTGAACCCTTCGCCGTTGAGCGCATGCAGGGTGATGTAGGTATCGCCGAACTCGTCGTTGAAATAGGGGCCGTAAAGACCGCTCGGCAGCTCGCTCCTGATGTCGCCCACCTTCTTGCGCACCTGGTAGAAGGCATCCTTCACCTGGGCCGCATTGGTATCGCCGGCGATGTTGATGGTGATGATGGCGCTGCCGGCGCGCGAGAAGGACTTGATGTAGTCGAGATGGGGCGTTTCCTGGAGTTTCCGCTCGATCTTGTTGACCACCTGATCCTGCATCTCCTCGATGGAGGCGCCGGGCCAGGCCACCTGGATGATCATGGCCCGGAAGGTGAAGTCCGGGTCCTCCTTCTGCCCCATCCGCATCAGGCCGAGCGCGCCCATCACGATGATCAGGCCGAAGAGGAAGCGGATGATGCTGGGATGCTGGATCGCCCAGCGCGACAGGTTGAAACCTGCGCCGTCATTGGTCGAAGAGGTCGACATGGCACACCTTGGGTCTATGGAGCGGGGACGGGAGGGGGGGGCTTTCGCCCCGCGGTCAGATGGCGGGTTTTGCAGCCGCGTTCGCGGCAAGCGCCTCGCGGAAGCCTTCGGGCAGCTTCACCTTGCGCTTGTCGGTCATGAACTGGGTGCCGGCGGCAACCACGAGATCGCCCCGCTTCAGCCCGTCGTCGATGGCCACGCCATCGGCGGTGAAGGCGCCGGCCCTGACCTCGCGCGGCGAGACCGTCTTGCTCTGCGCATCGACCACCCAGACCACCGTGCGGCCCTCGGTCTTCGACAGGGCCGAAAGCGGCAGGTTGACCACGGGATGGCCGCTCTTGCGGCTGGCCTCGACGGTGGCGGTCATGCCGAGGCGGACGCGCGGATCGTCGTCGAGGGAGACACGCACGGCAAAGGTGCGCGAAAGCGGATCGGCGCTTGCGGCGATCTCGCGCACCTTGCCGCGAAGATCGATCCCGGCATCCGCCCAGAAGCGGGCGCGCACCGGCTGGCCGACGCTGAAGGCGGCGATATCCATCTCCGGCACGGCGATCTGCACTTCCTTCTCGTCGTCGGCGGCAATCACCACGGCGATGCTGCCGGCGCCGATCACCTGGCCGGCCTCGGCCTGAACGGCGGTGACCACGCCGTCGCGGTCGGCGGTCAGGTCGGCATAGCGGAGCTGGTTGCGGGCCTCGTCGAGCTGCGCCTCGGCCGAGGTGCGGGTGGAAAGCGCCTGATCATAGGCGAGCTTGCGCTGTTCGAGCAGCGAGAGCGGAATGGTCTTCTGGCGGTAGAGCTGGTCGGCGCGCCGGAAGGCGGCTTCCGCCGTCTCGAACTGCTGGCGGGCCGCATCGAGGCTCGCCCTGGCGCGGCTTTCCGCCAGCGTGATGTCGGACCGGTCGAGGCTGAGCAGCACGTCGCCCTTCTTCACGCGGTCGCCGATGTCGACGCGGCGATCGATGATCTTGCCGTTGATGCGGAAGCCGAGATTCATCTCCGTCCGCGCCTTGACGGAACCGGAATAGACGAGGGTGGAGGAGACCTCCGCCGGCTCGACCTTGACGATCTTCACGGGGCGGATTTCCTCGACGGTCTCGACCTTTTCCTGCGAGCAGGCCGACAGCGCAAAGGCGGCGGCGGCCAGCGCGGTTGCGGTCAGGGCCGTGCGGAGCGTGCGGCCAAAGGGGGTGGGCTGCATCATGATCTCAGTTCCTTGTTCGTGCGCCGCATGGGCGGCGGGCCTTGTTCGTGCGCCGCACGGGCGGCAAGTCTTGTTCAGTGCGCCGAAGCGGCGGCGGGCGGCGCGTATTTCAGGGCGCGCAACAGGAAATCCGCGCTCTGCTCGGGCGTGGCGCGGTTTTTGCGGGGCGGGCATTGGGAGACGCATTGCGGATGAACCAGCGCCGTCATGCCCGACAGGAAGCACTTGGCGGACACTTCCGAATCCTGCGGCGGGAACTCGCCGTTGCGGATGCCGTCCTCGATGATGGACTGGGCGGTCCGCCACTGCCGCTCGATATGCGCCTCGATGACCGGCCACTGCTTTTCCATGGCGACCACCACCATCTCGTGGACCTTTTCCTCCACAAGGAAGGTCTCGACGGTGAGGCGGTGCATCTCGAGGAGGAAGCGGCGCAGGCGCTCCTCCGCGGGCAGGTCGAGGGCGGCGATGTCACGGGCGAGCGTGTCGTTCTGCGCCAGCATGCGGCGCGCGAGCTCCTCGTGGATGTCGGCCTTGGAGCGGAAGAAACGGTAGATGTTGGCCGGCGACATGCCGAGGTCGCGGGCGATGTCGGCCACGTTGGTCTTGGCGTAGCCGTAGACCCGGAAGAGCTTCTCGGCGCTTTCCAGGATCCGGCGGATGTTGTCCTCGTGGGTCATTTCGGTCATGGCGTGCGGCCAATTGTTCGCTGAAAGATAACTTCTGACGAAATTTATAATTCGTCAGTCGTCATAAATCAAGGGGTGGGGCTCATTTTCCCGCGGCGCGGAGGGGACCCATGCGGATCCATGGACCCGCTGCCGCGCCTGCCGGCCGTGCCGGGCAGCGGCGGCCCGGCGATGCGAGTTCCCCCTTGACTCCGGTCAGACCGCAATTCTATTCTGATGCATACATCAGGAAAGTGACGGGCATCTGCGCCCCACCGAAGCCTTGCCGGGCTTCCGTGGGCCTGTTGTCATTTGGGGGAACAACTTGGCTGAGAAGATCCGCGTGCCGGTCGGCATTCTCTTTTCCCGTTCCGGGTCCTATGCCGGTCCGGCCGGGCAGGGCTATGCCGGCGCGCTTTCGGCCATCGAGGCCGTCAATGCCGATCCGGAAAGCCGCTTCGAGCTGCGGCCCGTGGTGGCGGATCCGGGCGGCAATACCGACCGCTACGCCCCGCTTGCCCGTAAGCTGCTCGTCGAGCACGGGGTCAAGCACATCGTCGGCTGCACCACGTCCTGGAGCCGCAAGGAGGTGATCCCCGTCATCGAGAAGACGGATGCGCTCCTGTGGTATCCCTGCATGTACGAGGGTTTCGAGGCGAGCGAGAACGTCGTCTATGTGGGCGCCTGCTCCAACCAGCATGTCCTGCCGATCCTGGAATTCGCCATGCCCGCCTTCGGCGACAAGGGCTTTCTCGTCGGCTCCAACTATATCTGGGGCTGGGAAACCTGCCGGCTTGCCCGCGAGGTGATCGGCCGGTCGGGCGGCGTGGTGCTCGGCGAGCGGCAGGTGTCGCTGGGTGACACGGATATCGGCCACATCGTCGAGGAAATCCGCCGCAAGCGGCCGGATTTCATCCTGAATTCGCTGGTCGGGCCGTCCTCCTACGCCTTCCTGAAGGCCTACCGGGCGCTTGGGGAAGAGGATCCGGATTTCCTGCCCGCGCGCCGTCCGGTGCTGAGCTGCAATTTCCTGGAAAACGAGATGCGCGAGATCGCCCCCGCCTACGAGGGCAACTTCACCACCGCGATCTACTTCCAGGCGCTGGAAACGGCCGACAACCGCGCCTTTCTCGCCAGCCTCGATCCCGCGCTCGTCGATGGTGGCATCTCCGCCTGCTTCGCGCAGGCCTATGCCTCGGTGCTGCTGATCCGCGCCGGACTCGAGGCGGCGGAACAGGCAACGGCCACCGCGCAGCTCGAGGCGGTCAAGGCCCTGCGGCCTTCAACGCCGCTCGGGCCGCTCACCATCGATCCCGCGACCAATCACCTGCATGCGCCCGTCCACATCGCCCGGGGCACGGCGGACGGCCGCTACGCGGTGTTCCATCACTCCCGGGAAGCCGTGGCGCCGGACCCGTTCCTCAGCCGCACGCCGCTGACCGTGGGTGCCCGCCAGACGCCGGCCCCGGCCCGCCTGAGGATCGTCCCATGACCGGCGCATTCACCACACCCTCCTTCGAAGGCCTGAAGGCGCTGCTTCTGCATCGCGAGCATGCCAATACCGAGGCGCTGGAGCGCCAGTTCGCCCGCATCGGGGTGCGCGTCACCCGTGTCTGGCCGGAGCTCGAGCCCGGGCTGGGCTTCGGCGATTTCGACATCCTGCTCTTCGATGCGGACATGGGCTATGACGGCCAGTTCGCCTGGGCCCCGGGGGAAGCGCCGATGCCCACCATCGCGCTGATCGGCTCCGAGGCGCCCGGCCGGGTCAGCTGGGCCGCGGCCCATGGCGCGGATGCGCAGATGCTGAAGCCCATCGGCTCTTCCGGCGCCTATTCCGCGCTCGTCATCGCCACCCATGCCTTCGCACGGCGCAAGGCGCTGGAGCAGAAGGTCGAGACGCTGATCGGGCGGCTGAACAATCGCGAGCGGCTGGCCGAGGCGGTCGCGGTGCTGATGGTCCGCCACGGACTGAGCGCCAGCGCCGCCTACAACCGCCTGCGCCGCAGCGCCATGGAGGCGCGCGTCACCATGGACGATGCAGCGCTGCGCATCCTCGACGAAACCGGCGCAGGGGAGGAAAAGTCCAGTGGCCTCTGAACCCGTTTCCGCCGGCCTTGCCGCGCCCGCCCTTCCGGGCTTCTGGCGGCGCTTCTTCCGCCGCAAGCTTGCCACAGCCGGCCTGGCCGTGCTGGTGCTGATCGTTCTCGCGGCGGTGCTTGCGCCGTGGATCTCGCCCTACAATCCCGACGAGCAGTTCTTCGACGGGCTGACGCTCGAGGGCGCGCCGCTGCCGCCCAATGCGCAATACTGGTTCGGGACCGATCTCGTCGGCCGCGACCTCTTCAGCCGCATCCTCTACGGCGCGCGCACCTCGCTCGTCATCGGCATTCTCGCCAATGGCGTCTCGGTGCTGATCGGCGCGCTGGTCGGGATTACGGGCGGCTATTTCAAGGGCTGGGCCAGCGCGGCCCTGATGCGCTTCACCGACCTGATGATGGCCTTTCCGGCACTCCTTCTCGCCATCGTGCTGGCGGCGATGTTCCGGCCGAGCCTGCTCATCGTCGCGCTCGTCATCGCCATGGTGAACTGGGTGCAGATCGCCCGCGTGCTCTATACCGAGACCCGCTCGCTGGCCGAGCGCGACTTCATCGAGGCCGAACGGGCGCTGGGCGCGGGAACGGTGCGCATCCTCACCCGCCACATCCTGCCGCATCTGGTGCCGACGATCCTCGTCTATTCCACGCTCGGCATCGCCACCACGGTGCTTCTCGAGGCGACGCTGTCCTATCTCGGCATCGGCGTGCAGCCGCCGACCGCCTCCTGGGGCAACATCATCTTCGAAAACCAGACCTATTTCACCAGCGCGCCCTGGCTGGTCTTCATTCCCGGCGCCGCGATCATCCTGCTCGCGCTGGCCTTCAACCTCGTGGGCGACGCCCTGCGCGACCTTCTCGATCCCACACAGCAGGGGCATCACGGATGATTTCCTACATCGCCCGCCGCCTTCTCCAGTCGCTCCTGATCCTCGTCGGCATCTCGGTCGTCACCTTCGCGCTGCTCTATCTGCTGCCCGCCGATCCCGCGCGGCAGATCGCCGGGCGCAGCGCGACGGCGGAGACGGTGGCAAACATCCGCGAGCAGCTGGGCCTGAACCTGCCCTTCTACCAGCAGTATCTGCGCTATGCGGCAGGGCTGGTCCAGGGCGATTTCGGCCGATCCTATCTCCAGAAGACCGAAGTGTCGGAGCTGATTGCCTCGCGCCTGCCGGCAAGCCTGCTGCTGATGGCCGGCGCCATCACCTGCGAGCTGCTGCTCGGCATCACCATGGGCCTGGTCGCCGCGCTCCGGCGCGGAAAGCCCGCCGACCACATCCTGATGCTCGTCTCCTTCGTCGGCGTCTCGGCGCCGCAGTTCGTGGTCGGCATCATGATACTCTACGTCTTTGCGGTGACGCTCGGCTGGTTCCCCATCGGCGGCTACGGCACCTTCGCCCATCTCGTGCTGCCGTCGCTGACGCTCGGCATCCTCGGTGCCGGCTGGTATGCCCGCATGATGCGGTCTTCGATGATCGACGTCCTGCGGCAGGACTTCATCCGCACGGCCCATTCCAAGGGCATCTCCGGCCGCGCCGTCATCTGGCGCCATGCGCTGCCCAACGCGATCCTGCCCGTCATCGCCATGATCGGCATCGATATCGGCCTGTTCATGTCGGGCATCGTGGTGGTGGAAAGCGTCTTCGGCTGGCCGGGCATCGGCCAGCTCGCCTGGCAGGCGATCCAGCGCGTCGACATCCCGATCATCATGGGCGTCACGCTCGTCTCGGCGCTCGCCATCGTCATCGGAAACTTCATCGCGGACATGGTGACGCCGTTCATCGATCCGCGCATCAAGCTGCGCTGAGGGTCCCGCCGGGCCCGAGGCGAACAACGAAAACCAGAGGAGAACGATCATGAAGAAGATATTGCTTGCGGGCGTCGCGCTGATGGCGCTCTCCGCCTTCGGCATCGAAAGCCGCGCCGACGACATCAAGCAGGGCGGATCGATGACCGTCACCTACAAGGACGACGTCTCGACGCTCGATCCGGCGATCGGCTACGACTGGCAGAACTGGTCGATGATCAAGAGCCTGTTCGACAGCCTGATGGATTACGAGCCGGGCACCTCGAACCTCAAGAAGGATCTCGCCGAAGACTACACCATCTCCGAGGACGGCAAGACCTTCACCTTCAAGCTGGTGAAGGGCGTGAAGTTCCACAATGGCCGCGAGATGACCGCCGAGGACGTGAAGTACTCGCTCGACCGCGTGACCAACCCGAAGACCCAGAGCCCCGGCGCCGGCTTCTTCGCCTCGATCAAGGGCTACGAGAAGATGGCGGACGGCTCGGCCACCTCGCTCGAGGGCGTGACGGTCGTCGATCCCTACACGGTCAAGATCGAGCTGTCGCGGCCCGACGCGACCTTCCTGCACGTGATGGCCATCAACTTCTCCTCCATCGTTCCCAAGGAGGAAGTGGAGAAGTACGGCGCCGATTTCGGCAAGCATCCGGTCGGCACCGGGGCCTTCAAGCTCGCGGAATGGACGCTCGGCCAGAAGCTCGTCTTCGAGCGCAACAAGGATTACTGGAACAAGGGCCTGCCCAAGCTCGACCAGATCGTCTTCGAGGTCGGCCAGGAGCCGGTCGTGGCGCTGCTGCGCCTGCAGAAGGGCGAGGTCGACGTGGCCGGTGACGGCATTCCGCCGGCGAAGTTCCTCGAGGTGAAGAACGACCCGAACTTCTCCAAGCTGATCGTCGAGGGCGGCCAGCTGCACACGGGCTATCTCACCATGAAGGTGACGATGAAGCCCTTCGACAACCTGAAGGTCCGCCAGGCGGTCAACATGGCGATCAACAAGGAGCGGATCGTCAAGATCATCAACGGCCGCGCCGTTCCCGCCAACCAGCCGCTGCCGCCGACCATGCCCGGTTATGCCAAGGACTACGAGGGCTACAAGTTCGATGTCGAGGGCGCCAAGAAGCTGCTCGCCGAAGCGGGCTTCCCCGACGGTTTCGAAACCGAGCTCTATGCCAACAACACCGATCCGAACCCGCGCATCGCCCAGGCGATCCAGCAGGATCTGGCCGCAATCGGCATCAAGGCCGAGATCAAGTCCCTGGCGCAGGCCAACGTCATCGCTGCCGGCGGCGAGCCCGACCAGGCGCCGATGGTCTGGTCCGGCGGCATGGCCTGGATCGCCGACTTCCCCGATCCGTCCAACTTCTACGGCCCGATCCTCGGCTGCTCGGGTGCGGTCAAGGGCGGCTGGAACTGGTCCTACTACTGCAACAAGGACATCGACGCCCGCGCAACGGCCGCCGACAGCATCACCGACCCCGCCAAGAAGGGCGAGCGCGAGGACGCCTGGAAGGGCATCTTCCTCGACGTCATGAAGGACGCCCCCTGGGTGCCGGTCATGAACGAACAGCGCTTCACCATCCGCTCGGAGCGCCTCGGCGGCCCGGATGCGATCTTCGTCGATCCGGTCCACATTCCCGTTCACTACGATCAGGTTTACGCCAAAGATGTGCAATAACTGCAACTACACCATCCATGGCCGCCATCACCATTTCGGCTGGGACCGCTCGTTCCAGCCGGTGGAGACGGTGGCGCCGGGCTCCATCATCCGTTTCGAATGCATGGACAGCGGCAGCGGCCACTTCACCCGCGAAAGCACCGTGGCCGATATCGGCACGCTGGATTTCTCCAAGGTCAACCCGGTCACCGGTCCCGTCTATGTCGACGGGGCCGAGCCCGGCGATGCCATCAAGGTGACGATCCACGAATTCGAGCCGTCCGGCTTCGGCTGGACGGGGATCATCCCCGGCTTCGGGCTTCTGGCCGACCAGTTCACGGAGCCGGCGCTGGCGCTGTGGTCCTATGACCGGGAAAGCATGACGCCGGCCGCCTTCGGCAAGCATGCCCGCGTGCCGCTGAAGCCCTTCGCCGGCACCATCGGACTGGCGCCGGCCGAGGCGGGGCATCACTCCGTGGTGCCGCCGCGCCGGGTGGGCGGCAATCTCGACATCCGCGACATCACCGTCGGCACGGAACTCTACCTGCCGGTAGAGGTGGCGGGCGGGCTGTTCTCCATCGGCGATACCCATGCGGCGCAGGGGGATGGCGAGGTCTGCGGCACGGCCATCGAGAGCCAGATGAACCTCACGCTGACGCTCGACCTCGTGAAGGGCGCCAACCTGAAGATGCCGCGCTTCACGACGGCAGGACCCGTGACGCGGCATCTCGATGCGCGCGGCTACGAGGTGACGACGGGCATCGGCGCCGACCTGATGGAGGGCGCGAAGGCCGCCGTCTCCAACATGGTCGACCTCCTTGCCCGCCAGCACAACCTGACGGCGGAGGATGCCTACATGCTCTGCTCCGTCTGCGGCGACCTGCGCATCAGCGAGATCGTCGACATGCCGAACTGGGTCGTATCCTTCTACTTCCCGCGCATCGTCTTCGAATGAGCGAAACGGGGGCCGCGTTCTCGGCCCCCGTCCCACTCCCTTCCAGAAAAGGCACTGCCCGACCGTGACCACCGATCCAACACAGCCGCTGCTCTCAGTCAGGAACCTCGTCACCCAGGTGGCGACGCCGGCGGGCGCGCGTTCGGTGATCCGGGATCTGAGCTTCGACCTCGACCGCGGCAAGACGCTCTGCATCGCGGGCGAAAGCGGCTCCGGCAAGTCGATGACGGCGCTCTCCCTCATGCAGCTCCTGCCCAAGCCCATGGCGCGGGTCGCCTCCGGCCAGGCGATCTTCAAGGGGCGGGACCTCTTTTCGCTCGGGGAGGAGGAGATGCGGGCCGTGCGCGGCCGCGAGATCGGCATGATCTTCCAGGAGCCGATGACCTCGCTGAACCCGGTGCTGACCGTCGGCCGGCAGCTCGTCGAGGCCATCACCGCGCATCGCCCCATGGGCCAGGCGGCAGCCCTTGCGGAGGCGCGCCGGCTGCTCGAGCAGGTGCAGATCCCCGACCCGGCGCGCCGGCTCGGCCAGTACCCGCACGAGCTTTCCGGCGGCATGCGCCAGCGCGTGATGATCGCGATCGCGCTTTCGCAGGGGCCCGACATCCTCATCGCCGACGAGCCGACCACCGCCCTCGACGTGACGGTGCAGGCGCAGATCCTGTCCCTCATCCGCATGCTGCAGGCGGAAAAGGGCACCTCCGTCATCATGATCACCCACGACATGGGCGTGGTGGCCGAGATGGCCGATCACGTGCTGGTCATGAAGGACGGGCAGGCGGTGGAGCACGGGGATACCGTGCCGCTGTTTCGCGAACCGAAGGCCGCCTATACCCGCATGCTGCTCGACGCGGTGCCGAAGCTCGGCGAAATGACCGGCACCGACCGTCCGAAGCGGGGCAGGGCGGAAACGGAGGCCGCCGGCACGGCGCCGGTCCGCCAGCCGATCCTCGAGGTGCGGGACCTCACCGTCCGCTTCGACATCAGGGGCGGCATCCTGCAGCGGCCCGTCGCGCGGGTGCATGCGGTGGAAGGCCTGAGCTTCGATCTCTATCCCGGGGAAACCCTGTCGCTGGTCGGCGAAAGCGGCTGCGGCAAATCCACCACCGGCAAGGCGCTGATGAACCTCGTGCCCTGGACCGGATCGGTCAGGGTGGCGGGACGCGAGACGCAGGGGCTCTCCCGCCAGGCCATGAAGGCGGTGCTGCGCGACGTGCAGATGGTGTTCCAGGACCCCTATGCCTCGCTCGATCCGCGCTACCGCGTCGGCGATCTCGTCGCCGAGCCGCTGCTCATCCACGGCATTGCCTCGGGCAGCGAGCTGAAGGACCGGGTGGAATATCTCTTCAGGCGGGTGGGCCTGTCGCCGGATCAGGCGCGACGCTATCCGCACGAGTTTTCCGGCGGTCAGAGGCAGCGCATCTCGATCGCAAGGGCGCTTTCGCTCTCGCCGAAGATCATTATCGCCGACGAAAGCGTTTCGGCGCTCGACGTCTCCATCCAGGCGCAGGTGCTCGACCTCCTGCAGGACATCCAGAACGAGACGGGCATTTCCTACATCTTCATCTCCCACGACATGGCGGTCGTGGAGCAGATCAGCCACCGGGTCGCGGTGATGTACATGGGCCAGTTCGTGGAAACCGGCACGCGGCGGCAGATCTTCGAGAACCCGCAGCATGCCTATACGCAGGCGCTTCTTTCGGCCGTGCCCGTGCCCGATCCGACGCGGGACAGGAGGGCCTACGACCCCTCCGCCCGGGAGATCCGCAGCCCCATCCGGCCGCTGGACTTCACGCCGAAGCCGGCCGCCTTCCAGAATGTCGGGGGCGGCCACTTCGTCGCGCGGTGACGGAAGGCGCCCAAGACCGGGCAGGCGGCGGCTCGGCGCCGGCCGCCGTCCCGGGCAGGGCCCTGCGTCATATGCGTCCCATCAGCATCAGCACGATGACGATCACGAGCACGAGGCCGAGACCGGAGCTCGGATAGTAGCCCCATGCCGTGCTGTGCGGCCACACGGGGAGCGCACCGATGAGAACCAGGATGAGGATGATGACGAGAATGGTACCGACGCTCATGATTGTCTCCTTCTGCTGGGCCGCTGCGACCGGCAGGCCGCAGGCGGCGGGGTCTCACTGGGAATAGGTGAAAGGCGGAAGCCGCTTGAGGTTGTCCTTCGTCGCGCCGCGCAGCAGGAGCTGGTCGCCCTTGCGCTCGAAGGAACTGGCGGGAACGACGACAAGCGTGTCGCCGAGCCCGAGAAAGCCGCCCACGGACAGCACCGCGAAGGGCACGTTGCCCGCCGGGCCGATGATCAGGTCGTCCACGGTGCCCACGGCCTCGCCGTCGCCGTTGACCACGGTCGCGCCGATGAATTTCGAGGCCCGGTAGCCGCCTGCCAGCGCATTCGGATCGATCTGCTCGAGGGTGATCACTGTCGTGGTGGTGCTGGTCTGCGCAAGGGCTGCGGCCGGCAGGGCGCCGGCGGTGGCAGAGGCAGCCAGGAAGAGGAAGGTGCTGGGTTTCATGCTGTCTGTCCGTGGAAGCGCCGGGCAGGCCGCCGCAGCGGCCCGCCCGACGAAGGATAAAACGATCAGTCGCGGGCGGCGTCCTTGACGCTGCCGACGGCGTTCTGAACCTTGCCCTTGGCCTTCTGCATCTTGCCATCGGCATTCAGCTTGGCGTCGCCGAGGATCTCGCCGGCAGCTTCCTTGACGGAACCGGCGGCCTGGTTTGCGGCACCCTTGATGCGATCCTTGTCCATGGTCGAATCCTTTCCTTCATTGCTGGCCCGCTGGGAGAACGGGCCTCCTTCGTGAGGGGATGAAGGGCCGGCGGAAGCCGAGCCTGCAGTCCTCACCTTTCATCGCAAGTAGGGCTGGCTCGGCTCGCTCACAGGATCGGAAACTACTCAATTTCCCCGGCGGGCAGGGCAAGGACGAGGCGGGCGAGCTGGGGAAGCGACCGCGAGCCGGTCTTCTTCATGATCGCGGCCCGGTGGTTTTCGACCGTGCGCTGGCTGATGCCGAGATCGGCGGCGATGTTCTTGCTGGGGTGACCGTCGAGAACCATGGCCATGATCTGTTTCTGGCGACGGGTGAGCCCCTTCAGGGCCTGGGCCGCCTTCTCGCGGCTCTGCTGTTCCGCCTCGGTGTTGCGGGCGCGCGACAGGGCGGCGCGCACGCAGGACACCAGACTGGCCGCGCTGACCGGCTTCTCGATGAAATCGCTCGCCCCCATCTTCATGGCGCTGACCGCCATCTGCACGTCGCTGCTGCCCGTCATCATGATCGAGGGAAGGGGGTGGCCGCGCCGCCCCATTTCGGCCAGGAGGTCCAGCCCGCTCATGCCGGGAAGATAGGCGTCGATCAGCAGGCATCCGTGGCTCTCGCCCTCGTAGGCGGTCAGGAAATCCTCGCAGCTTTCGAAATCGCGGACTTCCGATCCCTCGGCCTCCATCACCTCCCGCATGACCGTGCGGATGGAGGGATCGTCGTCGATGACGAAAACGAGCGGCGCCTGCCCGTCGGCTCCTGCCGCGGGCTCCGGTTCCTCGGCCGGCGGGGCGGCGGGCGGGGGCGGGGCAAGCGGGCGCAGGGCCGCCGGTGCCGGATTGGCGAGGAGCGCCGTCAGCTGCCCGATCGTCACGCCCATGCGGTCCACGAGCATCGCCGCCTTCGGCTCCGTGACCTGCTTCTTCAGCAGGCTGTGGAGCAGCACGAGCGTCTGCAGGGGCTGGCGCAGTTCGTGGGCGGTGCCCGGCGAAGCCGGCGCCGGCGGGGCGGGCACGGAGAGCGGTATGGCCTCCCCGGAAAGGTTTTGCGAAGGCAAGAGATCGCCGGCACCGAGCAGGCGGCCCTCCGGGCCGAGCACCTCCCGCAGGAGCGTGGCTTCGGCTTCATCGAGGGCGCCGTGCACGATCACGGCCAGCCCGTCGCGGCTGCGTGGCAGCGAGGGGAGAAGCGCCGCGATCCGTTCCGCATCTCCCTCGCCCGGCGCCGGTCGCAGGCAGAACCGTCCCTTCTCCACGACGAGGCAGCGCCCGGCCGGCAGCAGGTGGATGGTCCCTTCGACGAGTGCGGTGCCGTGGGAGACGGAAACGACCGGCTGATCCTCGGAGCCGGCAGAGGCGGCGGCTGCGGTGGCCGGGGCGGGGGCGAGCACCAGCAGCGTCGGCTCTCCAGTGCTCCTGCCGGAGATTTCGGCGCGAATTCTGCGCATGAGGGAAGCGAGCTCCGCCGCTCCTCCCTCCTTCATCCAGAGGAGGAAAAGGGCAGGCGCGCCTGTCTTGCGGTGGCGTTCGGTCGGCGACATGGCTGTTTCCCGTTACAGCGGATCGGCTGGAACATGCCCCGTGCCGCCAGCCGGGGCACGATATCCCCACTCGCGACTCATGTCCCGCCTCGAGCCCCTAGAACGGCGAAGCCAGCCTTTGGTTCCCGTTCCGATCCCAGAAAATGCGTATAAATGCTCATGGACAGATAGTTCCCTCGCGATCCCCTTCAACCTCGCCTCGCCGGCCATAGGTATATTCCGAGCCTGCCACGGTTCCTGCCGCTTCCTACATGCCAAGGCGGAGTTCGGCGGCGGCGCTGGCTGCCTGCGTCTCTCGAAGGCCGCGCGGATCGCGGCGAACAGACAGCACCGGAGTAAAGACGACATGGCCAATTCTACCAGTGACGACATTGCAGCCCTTCGCGAAGATCTGAACAGCCTCCGAGCGGATCTTGCAAGCCTGGTATCGAACCTCAAGTCTGATGCGACGCGCGGAATGTCGCGGGGTGCCAACCAGTTCGACGAGAACATGCAGGCCCTCTACCGCTCTGCCCTGAACAGCGGCGAGGAACATGCCCGCCAGATCGGCAGGAAGATCGAGGATCATCCGCTGCTTGCCATCATGCTCGTGCTGGGCGCCGGCTATCTCGGCGGCCGCATGCTGAGCCGCTCATAATCCATGCGCGAGCTCCTTCGCCTCCTCATCCATGTGGCCGACAGCCAGATGGCACGGGAGCGCCCCAGTCTGGTGACGCGCACGGTCTGCGGGCTCATCGCCGGGTTCTTCATGCTGGCGGCGGCCGGATGCGGCGTCGCCGCCCTGTGGATAGCCCTCCTGCCGAGCCTCGGCCCGGCAGGCGCGCCGCTTGCCATTGCCGGCCTGCTGTTCGTCATCGGGCTGGTGTTTCTGCTGGTTGCGCGGCGGCGCCCGGTCCTGGTCGTTGCCGATCCGGCTGCCGACCCCCGGCATCCGTCCGCAGGCAGCCCCCTTTCGGCCAACAGGAGTGCGCTCCTTCTCGCACTCTTCACGGCCGCCTTCCAGAGCGGCGCGCGTCGGTAACCCAACCGCTTCGGAAATGGAAAAAGCCCGGTCTTCGGACCGGGCTTTTCTGTGTCTGGCTTCCCCTTGCGGATCAGGCCTTGAAGGGGCCCTCGATGCCGAAGGACTGCATCAGCGACTTGTGGCGGTTGAAGGCCTTGAGGAGTTCGGCGCCGTAACGTTCCACCAGCATCGACTGGCGGCAGGCATCCGGTGCGGAATCCAGCGCGCCGAGGATGGCGGCGAGCGTTTCAGCCGTTTCGCGGGCCGTCTTCAGCGCGGCCTTGTCGGCGGCAAGCGCCAGAACGTCCTGGCCGGTGGTGGCCCCGACGCCCTTGACGGTCTTCGCGCCGCCGGAGGTGTAGCCGGCCGGCAGGTCGCCCTTGAGGTTCACCACGCGCTTGAACTGGATCAGATCGAAGATCTGGTCGACGGCCTGCTTAGCGCCTTCGACGCGCGAGACATGCTCGGTATCGGCGGCGGCATGGGGCAGAAGCTCCAGCCGGCCCGGATATTTCTGGCCGAGCGGCAGGTAGGGCACCATCGGGCCGGAAACGGCGCCGGTTTCGGCATGGGTGAAGAGATCGGCATCGATTGCCGCATAGCGCACCTTGCCGGAAGCCAGCGCCCGGTCGAGGGCATCCGCATCCACGCCTTCGCCGCGGTCGTAGTTGAGCAGGACCGCGCCGTCATTGGCGGCGGCAAAGACGCTGTCGCCGATGAAGCCGGCATTGGCGAACTTGCCGGTTTCGGCATCGAGCGCCCCGAGGCCGGTGTGAAGCGAGAGCACGTCGGCGCCCCTGGCTGCCTCTTCCTTGGTCGCGGCCCAGGTGAAGCCTTCGCTTTCGATCCACTCCTTGTGGCGCTCGCGGGCGAAGATCTTGACCTTCATGCCGAAGGCGCTGGCGAGCTTGGCGAGTTCGCGGCCGATATTGCCGTAGCCGAACACGGCCATGACCTTGCCTTCCAGCTTCTCGGTCGGGAATTCGCGCAGGTTGCGGCCCGTGTCGAACTTTCCGGCGGCGGTGAGCGCGTGCATCTTCTCGACGGCGAGATCGGGGAGCACCTTGAGGAGTGCCTTCATGGCCATCTGCGCGGTGGCGCGGGAGTTGAAGCTCGGCGTGTTCATCAGAACCGCGTGGCCGCCCTCGCCATTGCCGCCGCCCCAGGAGGCGGAGCCCATGTTGCCGGTGCCGGCGCCGATGCGCACGCCGCCGAACTCGAACTGCGCGCCCTTCGGCAGGAAGGTGGCGGCTGCGATCACGGCGTCATACTGGCCGTTGCCGGCAACGGCCATGATCTCGGCTTCGGTGGAGATGTCGGGCACGTAGAAGAAGTGCAGCTTGCCCTTTTCGAGCGCCTGGCCGTCCTCGTAGCCCTTCTCGTGGAAGACGCCGCCCTTGGCTTCGACGTAAGCCTTGACTTCCGAATGATCCGGCTCGCCCTTGGCATCGAACTTCAGGCCGACGCGGTCGCAGACCAGCACCTTGTAGGCGCGGTTCGGATCGTCCTTGCGTTCGGTGGCGGAAGCCCTGGCTTCGGCTTCGAAGGTCACGCCCTGCTTTGCAAGTTCCTCTTCCAGCACGGCGATCTTGGCGCGGTGATAGGCGTAATGCAGGTTGTCGAGCAGCGCCGTCACGTCGGAGATCGGGCGGATGCCGCCGATCCAGGCGCGGTAGTCGCCGGGCGTGCCGGGGAAGGCGTTGATGTAGCGGGCGACATCGAGGCCGGCCTCGTAGGTGCCGTTCGGATGGGTCACGCCGTCATAGGACAGGATGTTCTTCGAATAGGCGACGATGCGGGCATGGATCGCCGGATCGGTGATGTCGGCATCCTTGACCTTCAGGAGCGTCACGGCCGCACCACGGTGATCGACGCTCGAGACGCCGAGCTCGAACAGCGGATGGGCGGCCACCCAGCGGTTCACTTCCTCGCGGTTGGCGACGGAGCGGCGGTTCAGCTCCGAGACGGTGCCGATGCGCTTTTCGGCGCGCAGCAGGCCGAAGGTGGTTTCGGCAAAGGCGAGCGTCGAGAAGGTGTTGATCACGCCGCCCAGCATCTTGTTCTGCTCGGGATCGTAGATCGGGCCGACATTGACGGTGCGCTCGCCGGTCAGCGGCTTCTTCGGATCGACGGGGGCGGCAATCTTCAGCTGGCGCGGGATCGCCCAGGAGGGCTGCTTCTGGTTCCTCTCGACGAGTGCCAGCGCGGCCGGCGTGAAGGAGATGATGTAATAGCCCGAGATGCCGCCGATCGCCTTCTGGAAGGGCATGAACATGCAGCACCTGGTGATGACTTCGTTGACCAGCTTCTCGCCCCAGGGCATGGCGCCGAGCATCGAGGTGGCGTCGAGAACGACATGGTGCTCTTCCGGGTTCATCGCGATCCAGGCGAGCAGCTGCTCGATGTCGCGGGCGGAATAGGTGGTCGCACCCGTGGTTTCATGGCCGACGCCGATGAAGAGCTTGATGCCCATCGCCTTCAGCTCTTCGGCACTCGGCACGATGCCTTCTTCCTTGGCGAAGTGGATGCGGCTTTCGTCGCCGTTCTTGGCATAGCGCATCATCTCGATGATCTGCGCGCCCCAGGACTGGCGGAAGAAGCCGGACGACTTGGCCTCTTCGCTTTCGGGACGCAGCGTGTCGACGAAGACGTGCTGGGAGGGATCGTTGGTGGTGATGAGGTGCAGGGCGGCAGCGGTGAAGCCGGAATGGCCGCCGCCGAGGCCGACGGCCATCTTGTTGGCCTTAGGGAATTCGAAGTAGCGGTGGATCTCGCGCATCATGTCCAGCAGGAACTTGTCCGCCGGATAGCCGCGATGCATGGAACGGCCGATTTCGGCAGCGGTGAACGGGCCGAGATCGTTGCCCTTGTCGTCGAGCTTGCGGTAGTTCTGCTCCAGCCAGCGCTCGAACTCGAACTTGATGAAGCGGCTGTCGGCCTCGTCGGCTGCGCCGTCGGTGATCGGGCCCACGCCGAAGAAGGGGTTCGCGGTGCGTGCGGGCGGACCGTTGCGGGTCGCCTCAAGCGAAGCAGCACGTTGAGCTTTGAGCGTTTCTACATCAGTCATTTTTGCGGAACCCCACCGTAAGGAGAATGGCACGAGGAAAAGTGCCGGCATCTTATCGATGGCCGGTTGGCGTGTAGGCTTGGATACGTCACATCTTGTCTAAAAACGCCCAGAGAAACGATTGTTTCAGCGCTTTCGTGCCGGTTTTTCCCAAAAGCGTGCCGCAAAACGCCAAGCGGGCATTGATCGGCGCGAAATGCGCCGTTTGGCGGGATGGCCGGCTCCGCCGGGCCTGTCCACTCCGTCCGCTGCGGTGAGGCCTGAAAAGATCGTTTCAGCGGCCCGTCAGCGCATTGGCGAAACGCGCGAGGCCGGAGGGACCGGCGCCCGGCCTTGCCTCCTGCCGGTCGGCCATGTGGAAGAGCCGGTACATGGTGTGCACGCCGAGCCAGCGGAGCGGTTCCGGCTCCCAGGGGCGCACCTTCCGGTTCACCCAGGGCAGGCGCGTGAGGGCGGTGTCCTTCCGGAGCACGAGATCGGAGAGCGTCCGGCCCGAGAGGTTGGAGGTGGAGACGCCGACGCCGACATAGCCGCCCGCCCAGCCGATGCCGGTATCCGGGTCGAGGCCGACGGTGGCGCACCAGTCGCGCGGGACCCCGAGCACGCCGCACCAGGCATGGTCGATCCTTGCACCCTTCGTCTGCGGAAAGTGCCGGTGGAGGATTTCGGTAAGCTGCCGGATCGTCTCCGGCTGCGTCTGGCCGTTCACGTCGGTCTGCGAGCCGAAACGGTAGGGAACGCCGCGTCCGCCCATGGCGATGCGGCCTTCGCGGGTGCGCTGCGCATAGCAATAGGCGTGGGCCCCGTCGCCGAGGATCTCGTGGCCGTTCCAGCCGATCTCCCGCCACAGCGCCTCGGAAAGCGGCTCGGTGACGATCTGCGCGCTGTTCAGCGGCAGCCAGGTGCGCGAGAGGCCCGGCAGGCCGGCGGTGAAGCCCTCGGTCGCGCGGATGATCACCGGCGCCCTGACGGTTCCGCGCGCGGTGGTGACGAGACCCTTCTCCAGCCCGGTGACGGCGGTGTCCTCGTAAATCGTCACGCCGAGGCGCTCGACCGCGCCGGCGAGGCCGCGGACCAGCTTTGCCGGCTGCACGCGGGCCACGCCGCGGGTGATCATCGCGCCGTGGACATTGGCGATGTTGATCCGGGCGCGCGCCTCTTCGGCGCCGATCAGGTGGATGTCCTCGGCGGGGACGTCCCAGGCCTTCTCGGCGGCGAAATCCTTCTGGATGCGCTCCCACTGGACGGCGCTGGTGGCGGCGCGCATCTCGTCGGTGCGCACGATGTCGGCATCGATGCCTTCCGCCTCGCAGACGCGGATGACCTCCTCGACCGTTCCCATCATGGCGGCCACCATCTCGCGCACGCCGTCGCGGCTGCCGGTCGAGAGATACTTCTCCCGCGACCAGGCGAACCCGCCGGAGAGCCAGCCGCCATTGCGGCCGGAGGCGCCGAAGCCGGCAAATTCCCGCTCCAGAATCACGATGTCGAGGCCGGGGTCGGCCTTCTTCAGGTAATAGGCGGTCCAGAGCCCGGTATAACCCGCGCCGACGATGCACACATCCGCCGTCCGGTCGCCCGGAAGGGCAGGCCGTTTTCCGGGCAGGCCGCCGATATCGCGGTACCAGAAGGACACATCCCCGTTGCGCATGAAATACCCCCGCCGATCATTGCGACGCGCACCCTGCCATGTGCCCGGCGACGGGCGCAAGAGGCGGATTGGCGCGTTGCCCGAAGCGCGCCGGAATGCGATACCGGAGGGCAGACAGTCCGGAGACCCTGCATGACCTCGATCACCACGCCCCGCTCCATCGCCCAGCTTTCGGTCCTCATCCAGTCGGGTGCCCTCGATCCCCGGGATCTCGCCCGGGAAACCATCGCGGCCATCCGCGCCCACCCCGATGGCGCGATCTTCCTCAAGGTCACGGAGGAGCGTGCGCTTGGCGAAGCGGAGCGGTCTCAGGCGCGCCTGCGCGAGGGGCGCTCGCTCGGGCCTCTCGACGGCATTCCGCTGGCGTGGAAGGACCTCTTCGCCATGGAGGGCCTCGCCAATCCGGCGGGGTCGCGCATCCTTGCCGATGCCGCGCCGGAGGCCCGCGATGCGGCGGTGGTCGAGCGGCTCCAGCGGGCCGGCATGGTCAGCGTCGGTCGCGTCAACATGAGCGAGTTCGCCTTTTCCGGCCTCGGCATCAACCCGCATTTCGGCACGCCGCGCAATCCGCGCGCTACGGACGGGCAACGCATCACCGGCGGGTCGTCCTCCGGGTCGGCAGCAGCCGTCGCAGCGGGACTGGTGCCGGTGGCGATCGGCACGGACACGGGCGGATCGATCCGCATTCCCGCCGCCTTCACCGGGATCGTCGGCTACAAGGCCACGCGCGGCCGCTATCCGATGGATGGCGTCTTTCCGCTGGCGACCAGCCTCGATTCGCTGGGGCCGCTCTGCCGCACGGTGCAGGACTGCATCCTCGTCGATGCCGCCATGCGCGGACGGGTCACGCCTGATGTCCGCGCCGAGTCGCTGTTCGGCCAGGACGTGATCGTCCCCGAGACCGTCGTCTTCGACGATATCGAGGATGGCGTGGCCGCCGCCTTCGAGGCGGGGCTCCTCCGGCTCGAAAAGGCCGGCGCCCGCATCCGGCGCATGGCGGTGCCGGCCTTTGCCGCGGTCTTCCGGCTGGCGGCGGAGCATGGCCCGCTGGTCACGGCGGAAGCCTTCGCGCTGCACCGCGAACGGCTTTCGGGGCCTCAGGCCGAGGGCATGGACCCGCGGGTGGTGGTGCGCTGCCGGCTGGGGGAGAAGATTTCCACCCCTTCCTACATCGCCATCCTCGAGGCGCGCGCGCGGCTGATCGCGGAGATGGAAAGCCTCGTCGGCGAAAGGGCCATCCTCGCCTTCCCGACGCTGCCCCATGTGGCGCCGCGCATCGAACCGCTGCTCGAAAGCGACGATGCCTTCTTCCGCATGAACGGCCAGACGCTGCGCAACACGCTGATCGGCAACTTCCTCGACTGGTGCGGCGTTTCGCTGCCCTGCGGAACGGGGGAGGCTGGCATGCCGGCAGGCCTGCTGCTCTCCGGCCTGCCGAACCGGGACGACCGGCTGCTCGGGCTGGCGCTCTCGGCGGAGTGCGCGCTCGCCGGGCCCTGAGCGCGTCCCTGCCGCATCACGGCACGCCTTCGCTTATGCACAATAAAAACGTTTATATTTTCTATTGAAAACGATTTTATCGTGCCGTATGACTCACGTCAGGAGGAGCGAGATGGGCAAGCCGACACGCAGGGTGGAGATGCCGACAATCAAGACGCTGGCAGAGATGACCGGCTTCTCGATTGCGACCGTCTCCAAGGCGCTCCGGGACTCTCCGGTGGTTGCCCCTGCGACCCGTGACGCGATCTTCGATGCCGCCGAGAAAGTGGGATATCGGGCAAACCAGCGCGGCCAGGCGCTTCGCACCGGCAAGACCTATCAGGTCGCGGTTCTCATGCCGCTCACCGGCGCATCCGGCTATGAGTGGGACGGGGTGGAATATACCCAGATCCTGTCCGGCATCAGCCAGGCGCTTGATGGCAGCGGCTACCGCATCTCCGCTCACATCGTCACCGATGCGGAAGACGGGGCCGCGATGGCCCGCCAGATCGCGGGGCTCGGCATGGCGGACGGGCTGATCTTTTCCGGCATTCTGGCCGACGATCCGCGCATCAACCTGCTGGCGGAGACGGCCTTTCCCTTCGTGACGCTCGGGCGCTGCCGGCGCGACATCGACTATGCCCATGTGGACGTCGACAACGAATGGGCCGCCCATGCGGCCACGGCCCGGCTGATCGAGGGCGGCCATCGCCGCATCGCGCTCGTCAATCCGCACCGGCGGCTTTCCTATTCGCTCGATCGTCTCGACGGCTTCACGCGGGCCTTTGTGGAACGGGGGCTTGCGCCCTCGCTCGATCTCGTGGTGGAGGGCGATCTCTCCACCCGCTTCGGCAAGGACAGCACCGAGGCGCTGCTGGCGCGCCCCGATCCGCCGAGCGCCTTCGTCTGCGTCAACGAATCCACCACGCTCGGCGTCCTGTCCGGCCTTGCCGCACGCGGCCTTGCGGTTGCCCGCGACGTGGATGTGATCGCCTATGACGACATCAATGTCAGCGCCTATTTCACGCCGCCGCTGACCACGCTCTACCTGCCCATCGAACAGCTTGGCCGCATGCTCGGCCAGTTCCTGCTCCGGCGGATCGCCGGGGAGGGGCCGTCGAGGCTCCGCCAGACCTTCCAGCCGGCGCTGATCCCGCGCCAGGCCGACAATTGCCGCATGACCTCAAACCCTATGACAGGAGGAGAATAGGATGAGAAAGACCCTTCTTGCGCTGGCGCTCGCCGCCCTTTCCGCATCGTCCGTGCTGGCTGCCGATCTCGGCGGCAAGCTCTTCAAGGTGGGATCGGACACCACCTCGCCGCCGATGGAAAGCGTCGATCCCGCCACAGGGCAGATCGTCGGCTTCGACGTGGACGTGGTGAATGCCATCTGCGCGAAGATCAACTGCAAGGCCGAATTCGTCACCACCGGCTGGGACGGCATCTTCGCCGCCCTCGACCAGGGCAATTTCGACTTCGTCGCCTCGGGCGTCTCCATCACCGAGGAGCGCAAGAAGGCGATGGACTTCACCGATCCCTACATCGTCAACAGCCAGGCGGTGCTGATGCGCGTCGAGGATGCGGTTTCCTCCGCCGAGGATTTCAAGGCCAAGGGCCTGAAGCTGTCGGCGCAGGCCAACACAACGGATGCGGATGTGGCGGCCAGCATCGTCGGCAAGGAAAACGTGCTGGCCTACGATACCTTCAGCGCCTCGGTCCTTGCGCTGAAGAACAAGGACGTGGATGGCGTGGTGATCAACGGCGCCAATGCCGATGCCTATGAAAAGGAATTCGCCGGCGAGCTCGTGGCGCCGATCCGCGGCCTCTCCTCCGATCCGCTCGGCCTCGTCTTCCGCAAGGGCGATCCGAATGTCGCGGCCTTCAACGAGGGCATCAAGGCGATCCGCGAGGACGGTACACTGGACAAGCTCGTCCAGAAGTACTGGGGTACCAACTGAAACCAGCTCCCTCCCGAGCTGACCTTGCGGGCCGGTGGCAAAAGGCCGCCGGCCTGCAGGGGAATCCCTGAACTGTCTTACTGGAGGAATGGATGTCATTCCTGACGCGGGTCCGCCCGAGCAACCTCATCATCCTGTCGGCCACGCCCTTCATTATCTATCTTTTCGCGACTTCGGCCGATTACATGCGTTCGCTGCGGGCGCTGGCGGGGGTGGAGAACGGCTCGGGAATCATGGTTCCGGGCTTCCTCATTCTCGTGGCGCTTGCCGTTTCCGGCCTGCTGGCCCTTGCCTTCATGGGCCGCAGGGACGCAAGGCGGCTGATCGCGATCCTGTCGGTTGCCGTTCATGCCGCCTGTCTCGTGGTGCTGTGGTCGGGGGGCCTTGCCCATCCCTTCATCGCGTCAGCCCTTGCAAACGGCGTCGATGCCTTCGCCTCGAACCTCATCGTCCCCGGCGTCAGCCCGCGGCAACTCACCCCGGAGGCAGACCTCTGGCTTCGCGGCCTGGTGCACATCGCCGTTCCGGTCCATGCGGCACTCTCTTTTGCCGGTCTGGCGCTTTATGGCGCTGCCCTTCTGAAGATCTCCCCCGCGCTTCGCAAGGCCGGCCTTCTGGTCGCCGGCCTGCCCAACGGCCTGCTGCTCGCCTTCCTTGCCTTCTTCGCCCACATCGCCTTTGCGGCGGGCGTGGCGACCACGCTTAGGGCGGCGGTGCTCGCCTATCTGCTGGCGGCCTTCCTCGGCCTCGTCTGGGTCGGCATGCTGCAGCTTGCCCACAGCCGGCGCACCACCGCCATCTTCAGCGTGATTGCCCTGCTGCTTGCGGGCATCGCCGCCTGGAACCTGCTGCAGCCGCCCGCGGACTATGTCCTTGCCGGCACGCGGGAGGCAAAGATCGGCATCGTTCGGGGCACGCCCTCCTCGCTGGTGGGCGCGGTCCGCTTCGGCCAGTATCCGGGAGCGCCGGAGGGCGAGGCGGGCGTGCGCACCTTCCTCACTGCCGAAGAGGCGATCAGGGCCGTGGACGCGAAGCAGGGCGTCAGCGCCGTGCTGCTGCCCGCGGCCCGGCCGCCGGCCGGCTGGCCCGTGCTCTGGCAGACCGCCGCGCTCAACGACGGCAACCGCTCCGCCGGCATCACCTTTGCGGTGCTGGCCATCATCCTCGGCATCCTGACCTTCGGCGGCGCCATTCACCGGCGGCATCCGCTGGCGATCGGCTCGGAATTCGTCATCGACACGATCCGCGGCATCCCGATGCTCGTCATCGTGCTCTATGTCGGTCTGCCGCTGTCGGGCGCGATCAAGGATGCGAGCGGCGGCGCCATCGATCCGCCGAACATGATGCGCGGCATCGTCGCCATGGCGATTGCCTATTCGGCCTATCTCGCCGAGATCTTCCGCGCCGGCATCAATGCCATTCCCGCCGGCCAGACGGAGGCGGCCAAGTCGCTCGGGCTCAACCGCTGGCAGACGGCCCGCCACGTGGTGCTGCCGCAGGCCTTCCGGGTGATCATCCCGCCGCTCGGAAACGAGCTGATCGCGATCCTCAAGGACACCTCGCTGCTCTCCATCCTGTCCATCCGCGACATCACGCAGCGCATGCGGGAATTCCAGTCGGCGAGCTTCCTGCCATTCGCTCCGTACAATTCGGCCGCCATCTTCTACATCTTCCTCACGCTTGCAGCGGCAAGCATCGTGAATACCGTCGAGAGAAAATACCATGTCAAGCATCGCTGAACGGCGCGAAGAGCTGCTCCACCGGGCCTCCGCCATCCGCTTCCCCTCGGACTTCGTCTTCGGAAGCGCGACCTCCGCCTACCAGATCGAGGGCGCAGCCACCCTCGACGGCAAGGGCGAGAGCATCTGGGATCGCTTCACCCGCCGGCCCGGCGCGATCGTCGACGGCACCAATGGCGATGTCGCCTGCGATCACTACCATCTCTTCCCGCGCGACATCGCCCTGATGAAGGAGATGGGCCTCAAGGCCTACCGGTTCTCGCTTTCCTGGCCGCGCCTTTTCCCGCAGGGGTCGGGCCGGCTGAACGCCGCGGGCGCGGATTTCTACAACCGCCTGATCGATGCGCTGCTGGAGGCGGACATCGAGCCCTTCCTCACGCTCTATCACTGGGACCTGCCGCAGGCCCTGCAGGACAGGGGCGGCTGGTACAACCGCGATACCGCCATGCGCTTTGCGGATTATGCCGCCGGGGCCGCCGCCCTCTTCGGCGACCGGGTGACGAAGTGGACGACGCTCAACGAGCCCTGGACCTTCTGCTGGTGGGGCCACGCCACGGGTGAGGACGCCCCGGGCCTGGCCGACGGCGTGAAGGGCGGCGTTGCCGCCAGCCATCACGCGCTTCTGGCCCACGGCCTTGCCGTGCCGCTGATCCGCTCCGAGGCCCGCAATGCCGAAGTCGGCATCACGCTCGACGTCAACGTCACCGAGCCCGCGACGGACCGCGAGGAGGACGTGGAGGCGGCCCGCCGCTTCGACGGGGCGCAGAACCGCTGGTATCTCGACGCGCTCTTCCGCGGCGCCTATCCCGAGGACATGCTCGATCTCTACGGCCCGCGGCTTTTGCCCGACATCCGGCCCGGCGATCTCGAGACGATCGCCGCACCCCTCGATTTCCTCGGCATCAACAATTACCGCCGGTCGGTGATCCGGGCGGGCACCGAGCTTGCGCCGCTCTCCTTCGCGCGCGTCGCGCCCGAGGGCTCGGACTATTCCGCGCTCGGCTGGGAAATCTGGCCGCAGGCCATCGAGGACATCCTCGTGCATGTGCACGAGACCTACAGGCCGGCGCGCATCTACATCACCGAGAACGGCATGGCGACGGCGGAGGAAACGCCCGATGTGAAGGGCCGGATCGAGGATGTCGAGCGCGCCGCCTATTATGTCGGCTATGTCGAGAAGGTGGCTTCGGCCGTGGCCAGGGGCGTGCCGGTGAAGGGCTATTTTGCCTGGACGCTGATGGACAATTTCGAATGGGCGCTCGGCTACACCGCGCCCTTCGGCCTCGTCCACGTGGATTTCAGGACGCAGGAACGCCGGATCAAGTGGAGCGGCGAGGTCTATGGCCGCATCGCGCGGGAGGCGCCGGGTCGATGAGCGCGACAGGGAAAAGCCCGAAGGGCACCGTTCTCGTGACCGGCGGTCACCGCGGCCTTGGCGCCGCGCTTGCCGCCGAGTTCCTGGCGAGCGGCTGGCAGGTGATTGCTGCCGGGCGCAGGGCAACCTCTCCCGTGGCCGGCATCGAGGCGCTGCCGCTGATGCTCGAGGACGAAGCCTCGATCGAGGCGGCTGCCCGCGCGCTTCTGGGCAGGCCGGTGGACATCCTGGTCCACAATGCCGCCATCCGGGGGGCGACCGGGGGGCTTGCGACCGTCGAGACCGCCGATTTCGAGGCGGTGATGCGGGTCAACGTGCTCGGGCCGCTTCTCCTCACCCGCGCGCTTCTGCCCAATCTGCGCGCAGGCGGGCGCCGGCTGGTGGCGATGATCTCGAGCCGTGCCGGTTCGAACAGCGAGGGCCATGTGGACAATCCCGACGGGGACTATGCCTATCGGCTCTCCAAGGCGGCGCTGAACATGGCGACCACCAAGCTTGCCGCCGACCTCAGGCCCGAGGGCATCGCCGTCATGGCCTTCCACCCCGGCTGGGTGAAGACCGACATGGGCGGCGAGGAGGCGGTGCTTTCCATGGAGGAGAGCGCCTCCGGGCTCAGGCGGCACATCGAAGCTTCGGGACTGGCGCAGACCGCCAGCTTCCGCACCCATGACGGATTGACGATCGGCTGGTGAAGCCAACCGAAAAGGAACGGACCATGACAGACATGATTGCAGGGGAGGCAGCGCTCGCGGCGCTGCTCACGGATCTCTATGGCCTGAAGGGACGGCTCGTGCCGCTTCCGGGCGAGCACGACCTCAACTTCCGCGTCGAGGCGGAGGATGGCCGGCGCTACCTGCTGAAACTCCATGCGGCGGGCGACGAGGAAAGCCTGGCGATGCAGGTGGCGGTGCTCGAGCATCTTCACCGCGCAGCCCCGGAGCTTCTCGTTTCCCGGCAGATCCCGGCCCGCGGCGGGGCGCTGCTGACGCCGGTTTCCTTTCGCGGCGAGCGTCAGGCGCGGCTTCTCACCTGGATCGAGGGCGACGTCTGGGCGGGGTCCAGGGCGCGGTCGCGCGACAGCGTGACGACGCTCGGCGCCCTTCTCGGGCGGCTCGACCGGGCGCTTGCGGATTTCTTCCATCCCGGCGCCCGGCGCGTCTATGGCTGGGACATCGCCCGGGCCGATCACCTGCGCCGCCATGTCGATCTCGTGGAAGGAGCGGAAAAGCAGGCGGCGGTGATCGCGATCCTCGACCGCTTCCGCAGCGTGGTGAAGCCCGCGCTGGATGCCTGCCCGCGGCAGGTGATCCACAACGATGCCAACGACTACAACACCGTTCTCGATGCCGCCGGACGGGTGAGCGGCCTTCTCGATTTCGGCGACATGGTGGAGACCGCCCGCATCATCGAGGTGGCCGTCGCCGCAGCCTATGCGCTGATCGGTTCCGACGATCCGGTCGGCGTCATCGCCGATCTTGCCGCGGCCTATCATGCGGTCAATCCGCTGACGGAGGCGGAGGCAAGCCTCGTCTTCGATCTCGTGCGGCTGCGCTATGCGGTCAGCATCCTGATGGCCACGAAGCAGATCCGCGAGCAGCCCGACAACCGGTATCTGCTGGTCAGCCAGGAGGATGTCTGGCGCGAGCTGAAGCGCCTCGAGGCGGAGAACGCCGCCTTCGCCCGGATGCGCATCCGCGATGCCTGCGGCTTTGCCGCCGTCGCCTCGGCCCGGCGGATCGCGCGCTGGCTGGAGGCGAATGCCCAGGGCTTTGCGGCCCCCATCCGGGTGGAGGGGCGGGAGCCCGTCGTGACACGCCTCGACCTTTCGGCCGAAAGCCCGGAGGCAGACCGCCTCGGCACCCTCGACGCGGCGGCCTTCGACCGGTTCGTCACGGAGCGGCTGCAGTCGGCCGGTGCGGATCTTGCCATCGGCGCCTACGGGGAGGAGCGCGTCGTGCCGGGCATGGGAAGCGGCGATGCGGAACGCCCGCTCCACCACCGGACCATACATCTCGGCATCGATCTCTATGCCGCCGCCGGCACGCCGGTCCGTGCGGTGCTGGCCGGCAGCGTCGCCTTCCTCAATGACGACGCGGTGGAGAACGGCTTCGGGCCTACCGTCCTTCTCCGCCACGAGACGGGCGAGGGCGATGTCTTCTTCACCCTTTACGGGCACCTCTCGCGCGCCTCGCTTTCCGGGCTGAAGCCCGGCCAGCATGTGGGCGCGGGCGAGGTGATCGGCCGCCTCGGCGCGCTTTCGGAAAATGGCGGCTGGGCACCGCATCTCCACATCCAGCTCGTCACCGATCATCTCGGCCTGGAGGGCCGCATGGTCGGAAACGGCAGCCGGGCGGCCTGGCAGATCTGGCAGCAGGTCAGCCCCGATCCGAGCGTGCTTCTGGGCCTGCCGGTGGCGGCCAGCCGCATTCCCCCGATGTCGTCCGAATTTCTGGTGCGCGAGCGCCAGCGCCGCATCGGCCGTTCGCTCAGCATCGCCTACAATCCCCGCCCGCTGAAGATCGTGGCGGCGGAAGGCTGCCATCTGATCGACGAGGAGGGCGTGCGCTGGCTGGACATGGTCAACAATGTCTGCCACGTCGGCCACTGCCACCCGCGCGTGGTGGCGGCCGCCCGGCAGCAGATGGGCGTGCTCAACACCAACAGCCGCTACCTGCACGACACGCTGGTGGAATATGCCCGGCGCCTGACGGCGCTGTTCCCGGAGCCGCTGTCCGTCTGCTTCTTCGTCAATTCCGGCAGCGAGGCGAACGATCTCGCGATCCGCCTTGCCCGCGCCCATACCGGGCACCATGACCTGATCACCGTCGATCACGCCTATCACGGCCACCTGACGAGCCTCATCGACGTCAGCCCCTACAAGTTCAACGGCAGGGGCGGGGAGGGGCGGCCGGCCCATGTGCGGGTGGCCGAGATGCCGGATCTCTATCGCGGCCGCTTCCGCTACGGCGATCCGGCGGCGGGCGAGAAATATGCGGAGGACGTGCGCCGGCAGGTCGCGGCGCTTGCCGCGGAAGGCAGGGCGCCGGCGCTGTTCTTCTCGGAGGGCATTCTCGGCACCGGCGGTCAGCTCCCCCTTCCGGCAGGCTATCTCAGGGCCGCCTATGCCCATGTGCGCGCAGCCGGCGGGCTCTGCCTCGCCGACGAGGTGCAGGTGGGCTTCGGCCGGGTCGGCTCTCACATGTGGGCCTTCGAGACCCAGGGCGTGGTGCCCGACATCGTCACCATGGGCAAGCCCATCGGCAACGGCCACCCCATGGCCGCCGTCATCACCACGCCGGAGATCGCCGCCTCCTTTGCCAATGGCATGGAGTATTTCAACACCTTCGGGGGCAATCCCGTCTCCGCGTCCATCGGCCTTGCTGTCCTCGACGTGATCCGGGACGAACGGCTGCAGCACCATTGCCTGCGGATCGGCGACCGGCTGATGGCGGGCGCCCGCGCCCTTGCGGACAGGCATTCCGTGATCGGCGACGTGCGCGGCCATGGCCTTTTCATCGGCATCGAGATGGTGCACGACCGCCAGACGCTCGCCCCGGCGGCGGATGCGGTAGATTTCCTACTGGTGGAAATGAAGGAAAAGCATCATATACTGCTGTCGAGCGAGGGGCCCCTGCACAACGTGCTGAAGATCAAGCCGCCCGCGCCCTTTGGCGAGGCGGATTGCGACCGGTTCCTGGATGCGCTCGATGAGGTCCTGACACGCTTTTCCCGGGGAGAACGCGCATGAAACGGGTGGTGCTGCCGACGGGCGAAGAGGTTCCGGCACTTGGCCTCGGCACCTGGAAGATGGGCGTGGGCGAACCGGACGAGGCAGGCCAGATCGAGGCGCTGCGCACCGGGCTCGATCTCGGCCTGACGCTCATCGATACCGCGGAGATGTACGGCAACGGGCGCTCCGAGGCGCTGGTCGGCAAGGCCATTGCCGGCCGCCGGGACGAGGTGTTCCTCGTCTCCAAGGTGCTGCCGGAGAACGCTTCCCGCAACGGCACCATCGAGGCCTGCGAGCGCAGCCTCGGGCACCTGTCCACCGATCGCATCGACCTTTACCTGCTCCACTGGCGCGGCAGCCACCCGCTTGCCGAAACCGTCGCGGCCTTCGAACGGCTGAAGCGCGACGGCAAAATCCGCCACTGGGGCGTCTCGAACCTCGATCCGTCCGACATGGCAGAGCTTGCGGGCGTTGCCGATGGCGGCCACTGCGCCGCCAATCAGGTGATGTACAATCTCGCCGATCGCGGCATCGAATGGGATCTGCTGCCGGAATGCGTGGAGCGGAAGATTGCGGTGATGGCCTATTGCCCGCTCGGCGAGGGGCAACTGATCGGCCATCCGGCGCTTGCGGCCATCGGCGCGCGCCATGGCGTTCCCGGCGCGACGGTGGCGCTCGCCTGGCTGCTGTCGAAGCCCGGTGTGATCGCCATTCCGAAGAGCCGCAGCGCGGCCCGCGTGCGGGAGAATGCCCGCGCGCTCGATCTCGCCCTGACGCCGGAGGATCTCGCCGAACTCGACCGGCATTTCCCGCCGCCCACGGGTCCCGTGCCTCTGGCCATGACCTGACCCTTTCCCATCCCTGACACGAAAGCCCACCCGGAGAACAGAATGGCAAACCACGCCGCACGCCTCGACGCGCTTCGCGCCCGCATGAAGGCCTCCAACACCGATATCGTCGCCGTTGGCCCGAGCTCGCACATGCTCTGGCTTTCCGGCGTTTCGCCCCATGGCGACGAGCGCCCGGTGATGCAGATCGTCACCGCCGACAAGGCCGCCTTCCTGATGCCGAAGCTGAATGCCGATGCGGCCCGCAAGGATACCGACCTGCCGTTCTACCCCTGGGCGGACGACGAGGGCGCGACCGGCGCGCTCGACCGGCTGCTCTCCGATTTCGGGGTCAAGGACAGGGCGGGCCTGACCGTCGCGCTAGACGAGACCATGCGCGCGGATTTCGCCCTCCTGCTGCTCGGCGCCCTCAGGGAGCCGCGCCATGCCTTTACCGGCGAGACCGTCGGCTGGCTGCGGGCCCGCAAGGACGAGGAGGAATACCGGATCCTCAAGGCCAATGCGCTGCTCAACGACGAGGCGGCTCTTGCCGCCTTCGCCTCGCTGAAGGAAGGCATGACCGAGCTCGACGTCGCGGAGGTGGTGAAGAACTTCTACCGTTCGCGCGGCGCCGTTGCGGAATTCACCATCGTCGGCTTCGGCGAGAACGGCGCCTATCCGCATCATCACTGCAGCGACCGCCGGCTGAAGCAGGGCGACAGCGTGCTGGTCGATATCGGCGGGCGCAACAACGGCTATCCCAGCGACATGACCCGCATGGGCTATTTCGGCTCCAGGCCGGAGGGTTTCGACGAGATCCATGCCATCGTCGACCGCGCCGTGAAGGCGGCCATCGCGGCGGCAAAGCCCGGCGTGCGGGCACGGGACGTGGATGCCGCAGCGCGCGGCGTCATCACGGATGCGGGCTACGGGGAGTTCTTCCTCCATCGCACGGGCCACGGCCTCGGCATCGATATCCATGAGGGGCCCTATATCACCGCCACCTCCGACGTCATTCTGGAAGAGGGCAACGTGTTCTCCATCGAGCCCGGCATCTACCTGAAGGATCGCTTCGGCGTCCGCCTGGAGGAGATCGTCATTCTCCGGAAGGACGGCGCCGAGGTGCTGTCCGGCCTGTCGCGCGATCTCGTCAGGGGCGGCTGACCGCCTTTGCGTGAATATCCCTCCAGGCGGGCCGTGCGCCCGGCTGGGGGAGGGCGGTCGCCTCGTAGAGCCCTCGGGCGACCGCGCGCGCCATCGTGGTCATGGCCAGATGGCATATTTCCATGAATTCCAGCGGGTCCGCGACGGGCTTTTCGCCCGTTGCCGCGCCGAAGACCGTATCGCCGTCCGAAGGAAAATGGGCGGGATGGATCGACCGCACCAGCCCGTCCTGACCGAGTATGGCCAGCCGATGGCACTCGGCCTTGGACAGGCGCGCATCGGTGACGACCATGCCGATGGTGGTTGCGGCGGGTTCCATGCCCTTGACGAAGAGGTCCGTATCCTCCCTGCGGAAGGACGGCGGATAGCCAAGCCCGCCGAATTCGCCGTCGATCTCGAAGGGGGCGGCCCAGAAATGCGGGCCGGTGCCCACGGTCGGGCTGCCCAGCGCATTGACGGCAACGAGCGCCGCCACCCGGTGGCCCTTCGAGGTGACCGCACTTGCGGATCCGAGCCCGCCCTTCAGCCGCGCCGTCGTCGCGCCCGTTCCGGCCCCGACCGTGCCGAGCGCGAAGGCGCCCTTGCGGGCCGCGCGATAGGCCGCATGACCCAGCCGCTGGTAGGGGTTCTGCTCGCCCCAGTCCTTGTCACCGCCATTCATCAGATCGAAGAGGATCGCCTGGGCTGCAATCGGGACGATCGTGTTGCCGAAGGCAAGGCCGCGTCCGTCCGCCCGCAGGCCGTCCAGCACGCCGCCCGTGGCATCGAGCCCGAAGATGGAGCCGCCGGAAAGCACCAGCGCATCCACCGCCTGCACGCTGTTTGCCGGATCGAGCATGGCGCTGTCGCGGCTTCCCGGCGCGCCGCCGAGGATCGAGACCGAGGCATTGGCCTGCCGGTCGAAGACGACCACCGTCACGCCGGTCGCGCGGTGGAGATCGGTCGCATGGCCGACGGATACCCCGTCGATATCGGTGAGCAGATTGAGCATGGGGCAAGCCTTAACTGACGCAGACAGGGCGCAGTATAGGCGGCCCGCCCCTGCCGAGAAAGATCAGGCGGTATAGACCGGCACCCCGCCGATATGGGTGGCAACAAGGCCGAGGTCGCCGTCGAGAATGACGAAGTCCGCATCCATGCCCGGCTGGAGCCGCCCCTTGGTGGCTGCCATGCCCGCCGCCTCGGCGGGATAGAGGCTTGCCATGCGCAGCGCCTCGCCGAGCGGGAGCCCGAGCGTCTCGTGCACGAAGCGGACGGAGGAGAGCATGTCGATATCAGCGCCCGCAAGCGTCCCGTCGGCAAGGGTGAGGCGTCCGTCCTTGCGATAGATCTGCCGGCCATTGAGGGTGAAGCCGTCGAGATCGGTGCCGATGGGGGACATGGCGTCGGTGACGAGGAAGATGCGCCCCGGACCGTTCTTGGCGCTGAGCGCAATGCGCATGGTGATCGGGTTGACGTGGAAGCCGTCGGCGATCAGGCCCGCATGGAGCATGCCTTCCTCCAGCGCCGCACCGACCACGCCCGGCTCGCGGTTGCCGAGCTGGCTCATGGCGTTGAAGAGGTGGGTGACGGCGCGCGCACCGGCCGCCGCATAATCCAGCACCGTATCCGCATCGCAATCCGTATGGCCGAGGCTGACGAGAATGCCGGCGCTGGAAAGCCTGTCGACCTGTTCGGGGGTGACGTTTTCCGGGGCGACCGTGGTCATCAGCACCGGCATCCGGCCTACCGTCTGCAGCAGCGTCTCCAGGTCCTCCTCCTCCATCGGGCGGATCAGCGATGGGTCGTGGGCGCCCTTGCGGGCGACCGAGAGATGCGGACCCTCCAGATGCAGCCCGAGGAAACCCGGCACGCCGAGCCGTGCCGCCTCGATGCCCGCGGCAATCGTCGCGCGGGTGATCTCGACGCGATCGGTGATCAGCGTCGGCAGAAGTGCGGTGGTACCGAAGCGGGCATGGGCGGCGCAGATGGTGGCAATGCCCTCCACCGTCTGTGCATCGTTGAGCATGACGCCGCCGCCGCCATTCACCTGAAGATCGATGAAGCCGGGCACGATGGAGGAGCCCCGGGGCAGGTCGCGGATCTCCAGCCCCTCGGGCGCGTCCGTCTCCTCCACCAGCGTGGCGATCCTGCCATTTTCCACGACGAGGACGAGGCCGCTCTCCCACCTGTCGCCGGTGAAGATGCGTGCGCCCCTGAAAGCCGTCTTCTTGTTCATCGGGTTTCCGTCACTTTCTTGAGAGCTTCCGGCTTGTCCGGGTTGAAGCCGAGCGAACGAGACCAGGCCTCCACGAAACCGTAGAAGGGGATGATCAGCGCCAGCGCATCGGTGAGGGGATGACCGGTCTCCACCCGTTCCAGATGCCCGGCCCGCTTCGTCCGCGCGGAGGTGGCATAGACTGCGGCGCGCTTTTCCGCCAGCCCGTCGGCGATGTCGGCAATCGAGGCCTCGGCGGCATCCGCGGCGGCAAAGGCGATGACGGGGAATTCCGGCTTCACCAGCGCGACCGGCCCGTGCAGAACCTCCGCCGCCGAATAGGCCTCCGCATGCAGGCCCGAGGTCTCCTTGAACTTCAGGGCCGCCTCGCTGGCGATGGCAAGCGTCGGACCGCGGCCCAGCATGTAGAGCGAGGAGGCGTCGGTCAGGTCCGCGGCGAGCGCCGGAAGCCAGTCGATCCTCACCGCCCGCGCGAAATGCCCGGGTGCAGCCCTCAGCGCCGCCCTGAGTTCCTCGTTGCCGGTCCATTCGGACAGCAGGATCAGGCCGGCGAAAACCGAGCTTACATAGGATTTCGTCGCGGCAACCGCGAGCTCCGGCCCGGCGGCGATGTCGATCGCGTGGCGGGAGGCATCGGCGAGCGGCGAGCCCATGGTGTTGGTGAGCGCGATGCTTTCCGCGCCGCTGCGGGTCGCGGCATCCGCCATGGCGACGATATCAGGGCTCTTGCCGGACTGGGAGATGGCGATGGTCGCCGCACCGGAAAGGTCGAGCGTGACGCCGTAGATCGAGGCGAGCGAGGGGCCGATGGAGGCGACCGGCCTGCGGGCGACGAGCTCGATCGCATATTTGAGAAAGTGGGCGGCGTGATCGGAAGAGCCGCGCGCGATCGTTGCCACATAGGCCGGGTTTCTCTCCCGAAGCGCGGCGCCCGCCCGTTCCAGGGCGGCGGCACCATCGAGCAGCCGCGCCACCGCATCGGGTATCTCGTCGATTTCGCGTCGCATGTGAGTGTGCATGAGGGGGTCCTTGCTGTTTCCGGGCGAAGCCGGCTCATGGGGCGGCGTCGTTCTCGCCCAGGGTCATTTCCGCAACGAAATCATAGGCATCGCCGCGATAGAGGGAGCGCGTGAATTCCACCACCCGGCCCGAGGCAAGGTAGGAGACGCGCTCGATGGACAGGCCGGCCGCGCCAGCCGGAATGCCGAGCAGCTCCGCGTCGGCTTCCTTGACGTTGCAGGCCGAAATGCGTTGGATCGCCCGCACGGGCCGCGCGCCCGTCCGGTCCAGTTCCTCGTAGAGGGAGGTCGTGACGTTTTCCGGCTCCGGAAGGAACTCGGTGGAGATGCTCGCGCGCTCGATGGCGAGCGGCGTGTCGTTGGCCATGCGCAATCGGCTGATGCGGGCCACCTGCGTGCCCGCGGAAAGGCCGAGCATCACCATCTCCTCCGTCGTCGGGTGGAAGATGCCGCGCTCCAGAAGCTCCGCCCGGGTGGTGAAGCCGCGCCGGGCCATGTCCTCGGTGAAGGAGGTGAGGCGCGACAGCGACTGCTGCACCTTCGAGACCGGCTTCGAGACGAAGGTGCCGGATCCGTGCCGCCGCACGAGAAGCCCGTCGCGCACGAGATCGTCCACCGCCTTGCGCACCGTCACCCGGCTGACATCGGCGATCTCGGCGAGATCCCTTTCCGGTGGCAGGGCTTCGCCCTGTTCAAGCTTGCCGCCGCGGATCGCCTCCTCCAGCACCTGCCGGAGCTTCATGTAGAGCGGGCCACGCCCGGCATTCTGGAGGGCCTCGGCGGAAAGGATCGAAGCGAGGATCATGCTGCAGCTCCCGTGCCCGGTACAAAATGGCGCTGCGCCAGGGCGATGGCCCCGGCCAGTCCGTCGCCGCGCGGCTTGCGCAGGCGCGATCGGTGTCGCTCCGCAATCCAGGGTGCGTAGCGGTCGGCAAGGCCGCCGACGAGGCAGAGCGGCAAGGGCCCCGCCACGGCATAGAGGCGGTCGAGTGCCTCGTCGATGGCATGGGCCGAGAGGCGGATCACCCGCAGGGCGGTCGAATCGCCGGTCTCCGCATGGTCGAAGACAAGCGCGGCCCGCTCCGCGAAATCGGCGGGCCTTGCGCTGTGGGCAAAGTCGACCATGGCCGCCGGACTGCCGCCGAACTGGGCCATGAGCACGCTCGTCAGGGCAGAGGGCGTCCTTATTCCGTCATGGGCGAGAATGGCTTCCTGCATCGCGGCCTGTCCGATCCGGGCGCCGCCGCCGAGATCGCCGAGCACGAAGCCCCAGCCCCCGACCGTTTCCATCTGTCCCGCCTGGCGGATGAAGTAGATGGTGCCGGTGCCGATCACCGCCACGCTGCCGTCCCCGGGCCCGAGCGCGCCTTCGAGCGCGACCAGCCCGTCGGAATCGAGTGCCAGGCGCGCAAAGGGCAGCCGGGCGCGGATCTCCTGTGCCGCGCGCGGCACGGTGCTGCCGGCAAGGCCGAGGAAAACCGGAATGGAGAAAAGATCTGCCGCCCCGAGCCCCGCCTGTTCGAGCGCCGCCCGGGCGGCTTCCACGATATGGCGTGCCGCACCGTCCGCATCGGTCAGAATGTTGGCGGGACCGCTGGTGCCCCGACCCAGAATCGCACCGGTGCCGTCCGCCAGTGCCGCCCGGCACAGCGTTCCGCCGCCATCGATTCCCAGGATCAGATCGGACATGGGTCACCTCCCGCCAATATAATACCAAAAAAATACCATTAACCAAGGGCGTTTTTCCGGCTTCCTCGTTCATTTTCATAAATTCCTGTTTTTCAACGGCATTTGTGAAAAATCGGCCTGTGAAAGGCGGGTCTGCAAACAAATTTGTTAATTTGGTTATGGACAATTGGTATTTTTTTGGCATTATCGCCTCAGGTGGAGGCCAGCAATGACGATAGAACGGACCGAGCGGAGGCATGATTTGGGAGCGGCGCTGGATGCGCGCTTTCCCCTGCCGATGCTCGATGCCCTCTTCGATGGCCAGATTGCAGCAGCGACGGTTGTTGCCGGGGCGCGGGATGCGCTGGCGGCTGCGGCGGGCGTCATGGCGCAATCCGTGAGCGCAGGCGGGCGGCTGGTCTATGTCGGCGCCGGATCGTCCGGCCTCATGGCCATGGCCGATGCGCTGGAGCTTCCCGGCACCTTCGGCATCGATCCCGATGGTGTCGTGCTGCTGATGGCGGGCGGCTTGCCCGGTGCCGGCGAAAGGCCCGCCCTTCCGGGCGGTCCGGAAGACGATGCGGAGGCGGGTGCCCGCGAAACCGCTGCGCTTGGCCTCGGAGCGCGGGATACGGTCCTTGCGCTCACCGCCAGCGGCTCGACGCCCTATGCCCTCGCCGCTGCCCGCACGGCCCGTGCCGCGGGCGCGCGGGTCATCGGGCTTGCCAACAATGCCGATGCGCCCCTGCTTGCCCTTTCCGATGTCGCCGTTTTGCTTCCCACGCCGCCCGAGGTCGTGGCCGGATCCACCCGCATGGGTGCGGGAACGGCGCAGAAGATCGCCCTCAACATGATGTCCACCGCCATGGCGGTCATGCTCGGCCATGTGCACGAAGGCCACATGGTGAACCTGAAGGCGGACAACCAGAAGCTTCGTGCGCGGGCAACGCGCATGGTGTCGGAGATATCCGGCATCGGTTCGGAGGCGGCGGCGGCCCATCTGGCGGCTGCCTCCGGCTCCGTGAAGATCGCCGTGCTGCTCGCTGCCGGGGCGAGCGGTAGAGAGGAGGCGGAACGCCTTCTCGCGGCGGGCGGCCAGCACCTGTCGGCCGCGCTCCGGGCTTTAGAAGACCGCAAGGAAAACGTCTAGAACAGAGGCGCCATCGGGGCGTCTCAACCGAGGGAGAACCGCATGACCCGCACCATCGTGAAGGCGATGCTCGTTTCCACGAGCCTTTTCGCTTCCATCAGCGCCGCCAGCGCAGAAACCACGCTGACCATCGAAAGCTGGCGCAACGACGACATCAAGATCTGGCAGGAAAAGCTGATCCCGGCCTTCGAAGCCAAGAACCCCGGCATCAAGGTCAATTTCGCGCCGACCGCGCCGACCGAATACAATGCCGCGCTCAATGCCAAGCTCGACGCGGGCTCTGCCGGCGACCTCATCACCTGCCGTCCGTTCGACGCCTCGCTCGAGCTCTACAACAAGGGCCATCTCGCCGATCTCTCCGGCCTGAAGGGCATGGAGAACTTCTCCGACGTCGCCAAGTCCGCCTGGACCACCGACGACGGCAAGGCCACCTTCTGCGTGCCGATGGCTTCGGTCATCCACGGCTTCATCTACAACAAGGACGCCTTCGACAAGCTCGGCATCGCCGTTCCGGCAACCGAAGCGGAATTCTTCGCCGCCCTCGACAAGATCAAGGCCGATGGCACCTATATCCCGATGGCCATGGGCACGAAGGATCTCTGGGAAGCCGCAACCATGGGCTACCAGAACATCGGCCCCAACTACTGGAAGGGCGAGGAAGGCCGTCTGGCCCTGATCAAGGGCGAGCAGAAGCTCACCGACGCCGCCTGGGTCGAGCCCTACAAGACGCTCGCCAAGTGGAAGGACTATCTGGGTGACGGCTTCGAGGCGCAGACCTACCCGGACAGCCAGAACATGTTCACGCTCGGCCGCGCCGCCATCTATCCGGCCGGTTCGTGGGAAATCTCGGGCTTCAACACCCAGGCCCAGTTCAAGATGGGCGCCTTCCCGCCGCCGGTGAAGAATGCGGGCGACACCTGCTACATCTCCGACCACAACGACATCGGCATCGGCCTCAATGCCAAGAGCGCGAATGCGGAAGCCGCCAAGACCTTCCTCACCTGGGTCGCTTCGCCGGAATTCGCCGAAATCTACGCGAACTCCCTGCCGGGCTTCTTCAGCCTGAACTCCACGGCGGTGAAGATGTCCGATCCGCTGGCGCAGGAATTCGTCTCCTGGCGCGACAAGTGCAAGTCGACCATCCGCTCGACCTACCAGATCCTGTCGCGCGGCACGCCGAACCTCGAAAACGAGACCTGGACCGCTTCGGCCAACGTCATCAACGGCACCTCCACGCCTGAAGATGCGGCCAAGAAGCTGCAGGAAGGCCTCGACAGCTGGTACAAGCCGGCGAAGTAAGGTGTGAAACGGCCCTGCCTGCTCCCGAACCGGGAATAGTGCGCGGGCCATTCATCCGCCCCTCCCGCCGTGCTTGACGGCGGGAGTGGCCATTGAAATCGAGCGGCGACGTTCCCCTCCCCCTTGTGGGGAGGGGTCAGGGGTGGGGGTGAAGCCAGGTCAACCCGGCTTCGTACCGATGGGCAGGCCATGCGCGTTCCGGATACCCCCACCCCTAGCCCCTCCCCACAGGGGGGAGGGGAATGCCGCCATCCATGCCAGCGACCGCATGGAACCAATTCTATCGATCAGGGGGAGCGATCATGACATCGACGGATGACACCGGGGCCATGGCGCCGCTGAAGCGGCCGGCCCGCTGGCACATTCTGGTGTTTCTCACGCCGGCGCTCATCATCTACACCATCGTGATGATCCTGCCGCTGTTCCAGACGCTGTGGCTCTCGCTCTTCAACGTGACGAAGGAAGGCACGCCTGTCTTCGTCGGGCTCGGGAACTTCAAGGTGCTGTTCGGCGATGCCCGCTGGGCGGCCGATTTCTGGAACGCGCTGAAGAACAACCTGATCTTCTTCGCCGTCCACATGCTGGTGCAGAACCCGATCGGCGTGGCGCTCGCGGCCATGCTGTCGATCCCGAAACTGCGCTTTGCCTCCTTCTACCGGACCGCCATCTTCCTGCCGACGCTGCTCTCCTTCGTGATCGTGGGCTTCATCTGGAAGCTCATCCTCTCGCCGCTCTGGGGCGTTGCGCCCTGGCTGATGAGCCTCGTCGGCGCGAAGGGCCTCTTCCTGCCCTGGCTCGGCCTGCCGAGCACGGCGCTGGTCACCGTGTCGCTGATCTCCGTCTGGCAATATGTGGGCATTCCCATGATGCTGATCTATGCGGCGCTGCTCAACATTCCCGACGAGGTGATCGAGGCCGCGGAATGCGACGGCATCACCGGCTGGGCGCAGTTCTGGAAGATCAAGCTGCCGCTCATCCTGCCCGCCATCGGCATCATCTCGATCCTCACCTTCGTCGGCAATTTCAACGCCTTCGACCTTGTTTACACCGTGCAGGGGGCGCTTGCCGGGCCGGACGGATCGACCGACATTCTCGGCACGCTGCTCTACCGCACCTTCTTCGGCTTCCAGCTGCAGCTCGGCGACCGCTCCATGGGCGCAACCATCGCGACGGTGATGTTCCTGATCATCCTGGCGGGTGTCTCGCTCTACCTCTTCATCATCCAGCGGCGCATCCGCCGCTACCAGTTCTGATCCCGGGAGAGGTTCGTCATGTCCAAGGCACGCACATCGCCCATCCGCGCCGGCTTCGTCCATCTGGCGCTCGGCGCCTACACTGTGATCGCGATCTTCCCCGTCTTTCTCACCATCGTGAACTCGTTCAAGGATCGCGGCTCGATCTTCCGTTCGCCGCTGCAGCTGCCGGGTCCGTCGAGCTTCAGCCTGGTGGGCTACGAGACGGTTCTGAAGCAGGGCGATTTCGTCGGCTACTTCACCAACAGCCTGACGGTGACCTGCGTCTCCATCTTCCTCGTGCTGCTCTTCGGCGCGATGGCGGCCTTCGCCCTTTCGGAATACCGCTTCAAGGGCAATGCGCTGATGGGGCTCTATCTCTCGCTCGGCATCATGATCCCGATCCGCCTCGGCACAGTGGCAATCCTGCAGGGCATGGTCGCGACCGGCCTCGTCAACACGCTGACGGCGCTCGTCCTCGTCTATACCGCGCAAGGCCTGCCGCTTGCGGTCTTCATCCTCTCGGAATTCATGCGGACCGTCTCCGACGACCTCAAGAATGCCGGGCGCATCGACGGGCTTTCCGAATATGCGATCTTCTTCCGCCTCGTGCTGCCGCTGGTCAGACCCGCCATGGCAACGGTGGCCGTCTTCACCATGATCCCGATCTGGAACGATCTCTGGTTCCCGCTGATCCTTGCGCCGGCGGAAGCCACCAAGACCATCACGCTCGGCAGCCAGGTCTTCATCGGCCAGTTCGTCACCGACTGGAACGCGGTTCTCTCGGCGCTCTCGCTCGCGATCTTCCCGGTTCTCGTCCTTTACATGATCTTCTCGCGGCAGCTCATCCGCGGCATCACCTCGGGAGCAGTAAAATGACCGACAGACCCTTGCGCGTTCTCGTTGCCGGCCTCGGCAACATGGGCCGCAGCCATGCACTCGCCTATCACCGCAATCCCGGCTTCGAGATCGCCGCCCTCGTCAACCGCTCGAAGCCGGCGCTCGACAGCGCGCTTTCCGGCTACGAGATCCTGCCGGATTTCGAGACGGCGCTGGCCGAGCTGAAGCCCGATGTCGCCTCGATCAACACCTATTCGGACAGCCATGCGGATTATGCCGTCGCCGCACTCGAAGCCGGCTGCCATGTCTTCGTGGAAAAGCCGCTCGCGACCACGGTTGCCGATGCGGAGCGGGTGGTTGCCGCCGCGAAGGCCAACGGGCGCAAGCTGGTGATCGGCTATATCCTCCGGCATCATCCCTCCTGGATGCGCCTCATCGAGGAGGCGCGGGCGCTCGGCGGGCCTTACGTCTTCCGCATGAACCTCAACCAGCAGTCCTCGGGCCCCACCTGGGAGACGCATAAGGCGCTGATGCAGACGACATCGCCGATCGTCGATTGCGGCGTGCATTATGTCGACGTGATGTGCCAGATCACCGATTCCCGTCCCGTGGAGGTGCGCGGCATGGGGCTGCGCCTCTCGGACGAGGTGGCACCCGACATGTATAATTACGGGCATCTGCAGGTTCTCTTCGAGGACGGGTCCGTCGGCTGGTACGAGGCCGGCTGGGGGCCGATGATTTCGGAGACCGCCTTCTTCGTGAAGGACGTGATGTCGCCGAACGGCGCCGTCTCCATCGTGATGGAAAACGCGAAATCCGACGATATCGACGCCCATACCAAGACGGCGATGATCCGGGTGCACAGGGCGCGGCGCGGGGCCGACGGCCGCTTTGCCGAGCCCGATCTGGACCTGAAGATGGACGGCGAACCGGGACACCAGGACCTTTGCGAGCGGGAACAGGCCTTCCTGCTGAAGGCCATTCGCGAGGATCTGGATTTGGGCCGCCACATGCAGGACGCGGTGAGTTCGCTGCGCGTCTGCCTGGCGGCGGATGAAAGTGTGCGGACCGGCAAGCCGGTCCGGTTGTAAGGGGGATTTGCCGTGGGCGCGCTTCAGCTACAGAATATCCGCAAGACCTTCGGGGCCCATGAGGTTCTGAAGGGCATCGATCTCGACGTGAAGGACGGCGAATTCGTGATTTTCGTCGGTCCGTCCGGCTGCGGGAAATCCACGCTTCTCCGGGTCATCGCCGGCCTCGAGGATGCCTCGACCGGCAGCATCCGCATCGATGGCGACGAGGTGGCGACCGTGCCGCCGGCCAAGCGTGGCATTGCCATGGTCTTCCAGTCCTATGCGCTCTATCCGCACCTGACGGTGAAGGACAATATGGGCCTTGGCCTGAAGCAGGCCGGAACGGAGAAGGCCGAGATCGAAAGACGGGTAGCCAAGGCCTCCGCCATGCTGTCGCTCGAACCCTATCTGGCGCGCCGGCCCTCCGAGCTTTCGGGTGGGCAGCGCCAGCGCGTCGCCATCGGCCGCGCCATCGTGCGCGAGCCGAAGCTCTTCCTCTTCGACGAGCCGCTCTCGAACCTCGATGCGGCGCTGCGCGTCCAGACGCGCCTCGAGATTGCAAAGCTCCACCGCGAGCTCAAGGCCACGATGATCTACGTCACGCACGACCAGGTCGAGGCGATGACGCTGGCGGACAAGATCGTCGTGCTGTCTGCCGGCGCGATCGAGCAGGTGGGCTCGCCCATGGAGCTCTACAACCGTCCGGCCAATCTCTTCGTCGCGGGCTTCATCGGCTCGCCGCAGATGAACTTCATCGAGGGCGGCCGTCTGGGCGAAAGCGTCGCCACCGTCGGCATCCGCCCCGAGCACATTTCGCTGTCGCGCGACAGCGGCGAATGGAAGGGCAAGGCCGTGCATGTGGAGCATCTCGGCGCCGACACCATCGTCTATCTGGAAACGGAGGCGGCAGGGCTCGTCACGGTGCGGCTTTTCGGCGAGCATCACGTAAACCCTGACGATATCGTCTATGCCACGCCCGACGCCACGCAGATGCATCGCTTCGATGCGGCGGGCAAAGCGATCCGTTAACCCGCCGGCCTTATGGGCGGGGAGGGGACAGACAGGAAAAGGCGCATGATCGTTTGCTTCGATATCGGCGGCACCGCCATCAAGGGGGCCTATGCCAGGGGGCCGGAAGAGATCCGGACCCTGCCGCGGGTCCAGACGCCGCTCAGGGATTTCGACGCCTTCATCGGGGTGCTGAAGACGGTGATTGCAGGCGCTCCGGAGCCGGTCTCCTGCGTCAGCATCTCGATCACCGGCGTCATCGATCAGGAGACGCGGCTGATCACGGTGGCCAACATCCCCTGTCTTGACCAGCGGCCCATCGAGGCGGATCTCGAAGCGGCGCTCGAATTGCCCGTCATCGTCTCCAACGATGCGGATTGCCTCGCCATGGCGGAATACGGCACCGGCGCAGGCAAGGGGCATCGCGTCGTCTTCGGCGTCATTCTCGGAACGGGTGTCGGCGGCGGGCTCGTCATCGGCGGCGAGCTCATCAATTCCGATGGCGGTTTTGCCGGGGAATGGGGGCATGGCCCCGCCGCACCCCGCTTTGGCGGAACGCCGGAGGTGGAAATCCCGGCCTTTGCCTGCGGCTGCGGCCTCAAGGGCTGCCTCGACGCGACGGTGAGCGCCCGGGGCATGGAAAAGATGCACCGCTTCCTCTGCGCGGAAGAAAAGACCAGCGAAGAGATCACCGCCGCCTGGCTCTCCGGCGACGAGAAGGCCACCCGCACGATCGACGTTCTCTGCGACGTCACCGCCGGGCCGCTCGCCATGCTTGTGAATACGGTGGGTCCGGGCATCGTGCCCGTCGGCGGCGGGCTTGCCCGCTGCGTGCCGCTCATCGAGGAAATCGACCGGCGGGTGCGCGCCCGCATCCTCAAGAAGCTTGACCGGTCGCTGGTCGTGCCGGGCCTCTGCACCATCGAGCCCGGCCTCGTCGGGGCGGCCGTCCTCGCCTTCAACCGGGGGCATGCATGAGACGGCGGCTGCTCGAAGTCTGCGTCGACGATGCGGCGGGCCTGCAGGCGGCCATCGAGGGCGGTGCGGACCGGATCGAACTCTGCAGCGCGCTGTCGGTCGGCGGGCTCACGCCGTCGCCGGGCCTCATGGCCCTTGCCGCCGAAGCGCCGGTGCCCGTCCATGCGATGATCCGGCCGCGCGCCGGCGCATTTCTCTATGACGAGGCGGACCTGCGGCAGATGGAAAACGACATCCGCACCGTCGCCGGCTTCGGGCTCGAAGGCATCGTGATCGGCGCGAACCATGCGGACGGGCGGCTGGACGAAGGGGCGCTTGCGCGCCTGCTGTCCGCCGCCGAAGGGCTGCCGGCGACGCTGCATCGGGCGATCGATCTGGTCCCTGATGTCAACGCGGCGGTGGATCTCGCCGTCTCCCTCGGTTTCGAGCGCATCCTGACCTCGGGCGGGGAAAAGACGGCGCTGGCCGGTCTTGAGCGGATCGCCGGAATGCTTGCCCGCGCCGCGGGACGGATCGAGATCATGCCTGGGTCGGGCATCACGGTGGACACGGTGGGCCCGATCCTTGCCCGCCTGGCCGATGTCGACATCCACGCCTCCTGCTCGTCGCCGGGGGCGGAAGAGCCGGAAAACGTGCTCGCGCTCGGCTTTGCGACCGGCCCGCAGAAGCGGACCGATGCCCTGAAGGTGCGGGCGCTGAAGGCGCGTATGGGTTGAGACGGGCTGCTCCAGGCCCCGCGGGTCAAGCGGTGGCATCAGGGCCGGCTCGACTGCCGGCCGTCATGCTCGGGCGGGTCCCGGGCATTGAGAGGTCCATCGAATGTCCGACAGGTTTGCAGATCCTCGGCACAATGCCGAGGATGACGTCGCGCATGCCGCAAGCCTGATGGAAAAGCTGGTCCCGGGACCTGCCCCGGGATCGTTCGCTCAGACGGGGAAGAGCTTCCACCGCGTCGGGCGGAAGCAGATCCTCTTCGGATCGAGCCGGGCCGCCTGTTCCGGCGTCACTTCGAGCTCGACATGGTTGCCCTCGCCGAGATCGATCTCCACATGGCGCGTGCCCGCCACGCGGCGGGTCGATACCACCCGGCCTTCGAAATGCGGCTCGTCGGCCTCGACCAGCACGATGTCCTGCGGCCGGAAATAGAGCAGGGCCTCGCCGTGCTTGTCCTCCGCCGCGGCCATGCCGAGCGTTTTTCCGCCGAAGCGGATCTCGCCGCCATCCACCGCCACCCGCAGGCAGTTGGACTCGCCGATGAAGCCGAAGACGAAGGGGGAATTGGGGCTGTCATAGACCTCGTCGGGCGTGCCGACCTGCTCGATCTTGCCCTGGCTCATCACGACGACGCGGTCCGCAAGCTCCAGCGCCTCTTCCTGGTCATGGGTCACGAACACCGTTGTATGGCCGGTGCGGTCGTGGATTTCGCGCAGCCAGCGCCGCAGGTCCTTGCGCACCTGGGCGTCGAGCGCGCCGAAGGGCTCGTCGAGCAGCAGCACGTTCGGCTCCACGGCCATGGCGCGGGCCAGCGCCACGCGCTGCCGCTGGCCGCCGGAAAGCTGGGTCGGATAGCGGCCTTCCATGCCGGTAAGCTGCACGAGATCGAGCAGCTCCTTGGCGCGGCGGCGGATATCCGCCTTGGGGGGACGGGTCGCACGCGGGCGGACGGTCAGGCCGAAGCCGATATTGTCGAGCACCGTCATGTGGCGGAACAGCGCGTAGTGCTGGAACACGAAGCCGATGTTGCGCTCCTGCACGGTCTTCAGCGAGGCATCCTCGTCGCCGAAGAAGACCTTCCCTTCGGTCGGCGTCTCGAGGCCGGCGATCAGGCGCAGAAGCGTCGTCTTGCCCGAGCCCGACGGACCGAGAAGCGCGATCAGCTCGCCGGAACGGATGTCGAGGGAGACATCGTTGAGGGCCGGGAAGCGGCCGAATTCCTTGCGGATGTTTTGTACTTTGACTTCCATGGTCTCTCTCAATGGCGGCGGCTGGCGGAAAGCTCGGCGCTGTAGTGGTATTCGAGCAGCGATTTCAGCACCAGCGTCACGAGCGCGAGCAGCGCCAGAAGGGTGGCAACGGCGAAGGCCGCCACGAAATTATACTCGTTGTAGAGGATCTCGACCTGCAGCGGCATGGTGTTGGTCTGGCCGCGGATGTGGCCGGAGACGACCGACACGGCGCCGAACTCGCCCATGGCGCGGGCATTGCAGAGCAGCACCCCGTAAAGCAGGCCCCACTTGATGTTGGGCAGCGTGACATACCAGAAGGTCTGCCAGCCGCTGGCCCCGAGCGAGAGCGCCGCTTCCTCGTCGGCGCTGCCCTGTTCCTGCATCAGCGGGATGAGCTCGCGCGCGACGAAGGGGAAGGTCACGAAGACGGTGGCAAGCACCAGTCCCGGCACCGCGAAGATGATCTGGATGCCGTTGCTCTGGAGCCAGGGGCCGAAGAGGCCCTGCGCGCCGAAGAGCAGCACGAAGACGAGGCCCGAGATGACCGGCGAGACCGAGAAGGGCAGGTCGATCAGCGTCGAGAGGATCGCCTTGCCCTTGAACTCGAACTTGGCGATGGCCCAGGCCGCAGCCACCCCGAAGACGAGGTTGAGCGGCACCGAGATGCCGGCGACGACGAGCGTCAGCCAGATGGCGGAGAAGGTCTCCGGGTCGGAGAGCGACTCGAGGAAGGCGGGCAGCCCCTTGCGCAGCGCTTCGGTGAAGACCGCAAGCAGCGGCATCGCCAGCACCAGCAGCAGGAAGAGCAGCGAGAAGCCGATCAGCACGGCCCGGGCGAAGGGGGTCTCCGTCGTCACCGTGTTTTCGGGTGCGTGATCATGCGCCATAGCCATACCTCCTGCGGCTCCACGCCTGGATGAGGTTGATGACGAAGAGCATGGCGAAGGAAATCAGGAGCATGACCACGGCGATGGCGGTGGCGGCTGGATAGTTGAATTCCTCGAGCTTGATGACGATGAGCAGCGGCGCGATCTCCGACTTGAAGGGCAGGTTGCCGGCGATGAAGATGACCGAGCCATATTCCCCCACGCCCCTGGCAAAGGCGAGGGAGAAGCCGGTCAGCACCGCGGGCGCCAGTCCGGGCAGGAGGACCCGGAAGACGGTCTGGAAGCGGCTGGCGCCGAGGGTCGCGGCGGCCTCCTCCACCTCGCGGTCGATTTCCTCCATCACGGGCTGCACGGTGCGCACCACGAAGGGAAGGCCGACGAAGACGAGGGCGATGACGATGCCGATGGGCGTGAAGGCGACCTTGATGCCGAGCGGTGCGAGAAGCGCGCCGATCCAGCCCTTGGGTGCATAGAGCGTGGTCAGCGCAATGCCCGCCACCGCCGTCGGCAGGGCGAAGGGCAGGTCCACCATGCTGTCGACGATGCGCTTGCCGGGAAAGCGGTAGCGCACGAGGACCCAGGCCAGCAGCGTGCCGAAGATCACGTTCAGGAGCGCGGCGATGAAGGCGCATCCGAAGCTGATCCAGAGGGCGTTGAGGGTGCGGCGCTCGAGCGCCAGCGCCCAGAAATCATGCCAGCCAAGCGAAGCCGACCTGAAGAACAGGCCGGCGAGCGGTATGAGAACGATGAGTGTCAGCCAGACAAGCGTGTAACCGAGCGCCCACCGGAAGCCCGGAAGAACGCTCGGTTGTCTGAACTGCCACCCTCCAGAGGTGGACCGTGCCATGAGACCCCGTTTTTACTGTGCGGGTTGATAGATCTGGTCGAACACGCCGCCATCGGCGAAGAATTCGGGTTGTGCCTTGGCCCAGCCGCCGAAATCTTCGATGGTGACAAGCTTGACGTCGGCGAAGCGCTCGAGGTCTGCCTTGTCGGCCAGTTCCGGCTTGGCGGGGCGGTAGTAGTGCTTGGCCGCAAGCTTCTGGCCGACATCGGAATAGAGGTACTGCAGGTAGGCTTCGGCCACCTTGCGCGTGCCCTTGGCATCCACGTTGCCATCGACCAGCGACACCGAAGGTTCGGCCTTGATCGAAACGGTCGGAGTCACGATCTCGAAGTTGCCTTCGCCCAGTTCCTCGAGCGCCAGATAGGCCTCGTTTTCCCAGGCGAGCAGCACGTCGCCCTGTTCGCGCTGGACGAAGGTGGTGGTCGCACCGCGTGCGCCCGTATCCAGCACCGGCACGTGCTTGAAGAGCTCGGTCACATAGGCCTTGGCCTTCTCGTCGTCGCCGCCGTTTGCCTGGCGGGCCCAGGCCCAGGCCGCGAGGAAGTTCCAGCGGGCGCCGCCGGAGGTCTTCGGGTTGGGGGTGATGACCTGCACGTCGTCCTTGACGAGGTCGCCCCAGTCCTTGATGCCCTTCGGATTGCCCTTGCGGACGAGGAAGACGATGGTGGAGGTATAGGGCGCGGAGTTGTTCTCGAGCCGCTTCTTCCAGTCCGCCGGGATCTTGCCGGTCTTTGCCGCGATGGCATCGATATCGGCTTCCAGTGCCAGCGTCACCACGTCGGCCTGAAGGCCGTCGATGACGGAGCGGGCCTGTTTGCCGGAGCCGCCATGGGAGGTCTCGACCGTCACGGTCTCGCCTGTATCGGCCTTCCACTTCTCGGCGAAGGCCGCATTGAACTCCTTGTAGAATTCGCGGGTGGGGTCATAGCTGACGTTCAGCAGGGCCTGATCGGCCCTGGCGGCGGTCATGCCGGCGCCAAGCGTCGCTCCCAGTACGAGGCCAGCCGCCAGAAGCTGTCTCAAAAATTTCGTATTCATCGCCACCTCCTTGGTTTGCCATTAAACACTATCAAACCAGTCGTGTTTCAGAACGCATGTTTTTTCGACTTTGCAGGCCGCCGGAAAAAACCTTACCCTTTTTTTGCCGCAATCGTAAATGGCGCGCCCGTCCGGCGCGCCCAGGGGGCATCGATGCATGGCGCGGATGATGAGGTTTCTGGTCTTGCTGCGACAGGGCACTGGCTATTTTCGCTGCCCTCCAAGATTCAACCGATTCAATCCCGGACAGGCCTTTCCGCACCTCTTTACGGGCCCAATTTATGGTCTTACAGGCTGGTGAACCCCGGGACCGCCGGGACATCCGGGGCTGTTCCGGCCGGCCGGACACGGGATTGGACCACCAACAGGAGGAATGAGCTTGGCTCGCGTTACCCTTAGACAGTTGCTCGATCACGCTGCCGAATACGGCTATGGCGTGCCCGCCTTCAACATCAACAACATGGAACAGGGCATCGCCATCCTCGAAGCAGCGGCGGCCACCAACTCGCCCGTCATCATCCAGGCCAGCCGCGGCGCGCGCGCCTATGCCAACGACATCATCCTGTCGAAGCTGATCGACGGTCTCGTCGAGCTGCACCCCGACATTCCGATCTGCATGCATCTGGACCACGGCAACAACGAAGCCACCTGCATGTCTGCCATCCAGTACGGCTTCACCTCCGTGATGATGGACGGCTCGCTCAAGGAAGACGGCAAGACGCCGGCCGACTATGCCTATAATGCCGGCATCACCAAGCGCGTCGTCGACATGGCCCATTGGGGCGGCGTCTCGGTCGAAGGCGAGATCGGCGTTCTCGGTTCGCTCGAAACCGGCGAAGGCGAGAAGGAAGACGGCCATGGCTTCGAGGGCAAGCTCAGCCACGACCAGCTGCTGACGGATCCCGAGCAGGCCGCCCAGTTCGTGCGCGACACGGGCGTCGACGCACTCGCCGTCGCCATGGGCACCAGCCACGGCGCCTACAAGTTCAGCCGCAAGCCTGACGGTGCGGTTCTCGCCATGAACGTCATCGAGGAAATCCACCGCCGCCTGCCCGACACCCATCTCGTCATGCACGGCTCCTCCTCCGTTCCGGAAGAGCTGCAGGAAATCATCAACAAGTACGGCGGCCAGATGAAGCCGACCTGGGGCGTGCCGGTCGAGGAAATCCAGCGCGGCATCAAGCACGGCGTGCGCAAGATCAACATCGACACCGACAACCGCATGGCGCTGACCGGCGCGATCCGCAAGGTGCTCTCGGAAAACCCGTCCGAATTCGACCCGCGCAAGTATCTGAAGCCGGCCATGGAAGCCATGACCAAGCTCTGCAAGCAGCGTTTCGAGGAATTCGGCACCGCCGGCCACGCGGACAAGATCAAGCCGATCCCGCTTTCCGAGATGGCCAAGCGCTACCGCTCGGGCAGCCTTGCGCCGAAGATCTCCTGATCGCTGCATTGCGCGGCCCTTCCGGTCGCGCTAATATGAAGGAGTGGAAGGACGGGGTGTGACCCGCCCTTCCGTTTCGCTTAGTCGAGGATATGCACCCGCACGATGGCCTGCCAGCCCGTGCGGGTTTTCCTTAACTCAAGCGTGATCCTGATAGGAAACCATCCCATTTCAGATCCTCCTGTCTGACGGCAAAGCTGTTGCCTCAGCCGGGGGAGCTTGTCTTCCCCGGTGCGCCGGGCAGGCGCGGAGCGCCCTGCTTCTGCCGTCAGATGAAGGGAAGATTGTACATTTCGAATATATTGTAAACGCCTGTGCCCGGCAGCACTGCCGCCCTTGCGACAGGGTTCGGCTCGCGCTAATATGAAGGAGTGGAAGGACGGGGTTGTGACCCGCCCTTCCGTTTTACTTGACGATCAGTTCGACCCGCACGATGGCCTGCCAGCCCGTGCGGGTTTTCCTTATCTCAAGCGTGATCCTGATAGGAAACCATCCCATTTCAGATCCTCCTGTCCGACGACAAAGCTGTTGCCTCAGCCGGGGGAGCTTGTCTTCCCCGGTGCGCCGGGCAGGCGCGGCGCGGTCTGCTTCTGCCGTCAGGCAGGGAACATTAACACATTCGGATGTTCTGGAAAGATGGCGACTTGCTCAGGCATAGGCGCCGCGGCGCAGGCCCTCGACCCAGTTGCGGCAGAGCGCGATGCCGTCTTCCGGGCTGAAGCTGGCCGGATTGAGGCACCAGTTCAGCCAGAGGCCATCGAACATGGCGGCAAACTGGATCGCGGCGAGGCGGGGATTGGCGACGCGGAACCCTTCCGCTTCGGCAAGATCGGAAATCAGACTTTCCATGCGGTTGACATAGATGCCGTTGTCGCGCTGCTGGGCGGCGCTCATCTTCGGCGAGTGGAGGACGAGACTCCAGAAGACGATCCAGACGCCGAGTGTCGACTGGTCGAATATGTCGGGCGAGAAGGACGCCTCGATGCAGGCATCCATCCGGGCGGCGGGCGTATCGTCCGCCTCGGCAATTGCCGCGGCAATGCCGCTCTGGATGTCGGCCGCCATCAGCTCGAAGGCATAGGCGACGAGTTCGTTCACCTCGCCGAAATGATGGGTGATGAGACCCTGGGTCACGCCCGCTTCCGCGGCAATCTGCCGGACGGAAACCCCGGCATGTCCGTTGCGCTGGATGCAGCGCAGCGCCGCCTCTGCGAGCTGGCGCTTGCGGTCCTCTGCCGATTCCCGCCGATAGCTCGCACGGGGTTTCTGCATCATCTTCAGTCTCATCAGGCTCTGCGATCCTCTGCTGCCAGTCTTGCCGCCGGTGTGGCGCGGGCACTGGTAGCGAATTCGGCGGCGGCTGCTATACGACTTTATAATAAAGGCATTCATCTTCGGGGAAATAGGCAGAAGCGGCGTAAGCCGCGCCATTTGCGGATGGCAGCCTTGCACCCATGAAGGGGCTCGCGATCCCTTATTACCCGAAAGGCCGGCTCAATCGGTGATTTCGTAAGGCAGCGTGCCGCGCTGATCATGGCGGATCACGAGCTTGCGTTTCAGCGGCGGCACGGCCCGGCTCGGGCAACGGACCCGCTCGCAGATCCGGCAGGAAATGCCGATCGGGTCATAGGCGGCCCGGTTCGTGAGGTCGAGATCGTCGGCATAGACGAAACTGTCGGCATAGGAGATCTCGCAGCCGAGCGCGATGGCATAGCGCGGGCGTGGCGTGCCGAAGCGGGCGCCGCCCTTGGTGATCTGGGTTGCAAGGCACAGGTAGCGCACGCCATCCGGCGTTTCCGCCAGCTGGCGGATGATGCGCCCCGGCATCTCGAAGGCCTGGTGCACGTTCCAGAGCGGGCAGGCGGCACCGAAGCGGGCAAATTGCAGCTTCGCCGCACTGTGCCGCTTGGTGATGTTGCCCGCCCTGTCGATGCGGGCGAAGAAGATCGGGATGCCCTTGGCCCCCGGACGCTGCAGGGTGCTCAGCCGGTGGCAGACCTGTTCCAGCGAGGCGCCGAAGCGGGTAGCGAGAAGCTCGATGTCGTGGCGCGCCTCCCGGGCCGCCTTCAGGAACGGCTGGTAGGGCAGGATCAGCGCCCCGGCGAAGTAGTTGTGCAGGCCGATGCGGCAGATTTCGGCTGCCTCGTCCGTCCGGAAGGATGCCTCCGCAATGACTGCATCGAAGAGCGCGGTTTCCTGCAGCTGGGCGATCTGAAGCGCCAGCTGGAAATCGCGGCTCGGGGCGGGGGCGTAAGGGTTGATCGACAATCTCCGCGTCACGGGGTCGAAGCGCCGCATGTGCTCGTCGGCGGGATCGCCGCGCACCACCTCAATCCCGTGCTCCCGTTCCAGATGCTGGAGGAGGAGGGTGTGGTTCTCTCCCTCGCCAAGCCCGATCCGCGCGGCAAGCCGTTCGGCGGCCAGGTCCAGTGCGTGGATGTAGTTGTCGACGAAATGGAAGAAATCCCGGACTTCCTCGTAAGGCGTCGGTTCGGCAAGGCCGGTGGTCTGGCCCAGCCGGTCGTCGAAGCTGGCGAGCTGCTCGCCGTTGCGGCGATAGGCCTGGTGGGCGGTGATCAGCGCGTGGGCAAGACCGGGCGCGTTCTGCACCACGAGCTTCAGCTCCTGAAGGCTCGGGCTGTAGGTTTCGAAGAGCGGATCGGACAGCGCCTCCGACAGCGCGGAGAGCAGGCGGTCACCTTCGCCGGAGGAGAGATCGGCAATGTCGATCTGGAATTTTTCCGCCAGCGCCAGAAGGACGGCAGCCGAGACCGGCCGCTGGTTGTTCTCGATCTGGTTCAGATAGGAGGTGGAAATGCCGATGCGCTCGGCAAACTGGCCCTGGGTGGCGCGGTTCGCCTCCCTGATTTCCCTCACCTTGCGTCCGATATAGAGCTTGCCGATAGCCATTTCGCAAATTCGCAATTTTCACTTCGCAAATTTGTATCTTACGCATCTCTGCCCGTTCAAGCGTTTTCTTCTTGAACCATCGGCGATATTGCGGATGGCGGATGCGCCTGTAGGATTGCGGGCGGGCAGGAGACAGGAAAGCGGGAGGAATATCCCATGCGGGCAGTTCTGGAACAGTTGGAAAGCCGGCGTGCCGAAGCGCGTCTGGGCGGCGGCACCCGCCGCATCGAGGCGCAGCACGGCAAGGGCAAGCTGACGGCGCGCGAGCGCATCGACGTGCTGCTCGATGAGGGTTCCTTCGAAGAATACGACATGTATGTCACCCATCGCTGCACTGATTTCGGCATGGAAGCGCAGAAGGTGGCCGGCGATGGCGTGGTGACCGGCTGGGGCACCATCAACGGCCGCCAGGTCTATGTCTTCTCCCAGGATTTCACCGTGCTCGGCGGGTCGCTTTCCGAAACCCACGCCCAGAAGATCTGCAAGATCATGGACATGGCGCTGAAGAACGGCGCGCCCGTGATCGGCCTCAACGATTCCGGCGGCGCGCGCATCCAGGAGGGCGTCGCCTCGCTTGCCGGCTATGCCGATGTCTTCAAGCGGAATGTGGATGCTTCGGGCATCATCCCGCAAATCTCCGTCATCATGGGCCCCTGCGCCGGCGGCGCTGTCTATTCGCCGGCCATGACCGACTTCATCTTCATGGTGCGCGACAGCTCCTACATGTTCGTGACCGGCCCCGATGTGGTGAAGACGGTGACGAACGAGATCGTGACCGCGGAAGAGCTCGGCGGCGCGCGCACCCACACCGCGAAATCCTCCGTGGCTGACGGCGCCTATGAGAACGACATCGAGACGCTGGAAATGGTCCGCGCGCTCTTCGATTTCCTGCCGCTGAACAACCGCGAGAAGCCGCCGGTGCGTCCCTTCCACGACGATCCGGCCCGCATCGAGATGCGGCTCGACACGCTGATCCCGGATTCCAATACCAAGCCATACGACATGAAGGAGCTCATCCACGCGCTGGCCGACGAGGGAGACTTCTTCGAGATCCAGGAAGCCTTTGCCCGCAACATCATCACCGGCTTCATCCGCATCGAGGGGCAGACGGTGGGCGTCGTGGCCAACCAGCCGATGGTGCTGGCGGGCTGCCTCGACATCGACAGCTCGCGCAAGGCCGCCCGTTTCGTCCGCTTCTGCGATGCCTTCAACATCCCGATCCTGACGCTGGTCGACGTGCCGGGCTTCCTGCCGGGCACCGCGCAGGAATATGGCGGCGTCATCAAGCACGGCGCCAAGCTTCTCTTCGCCTATAGCCAGGCGACGGTTCCGATGGTCACGCTGATCACTCGCAAGGCCTATGGCGGCGCCTATGACGTGATGGCGTCCAAGCATATCGGGGCCGACATCAACTATGCCTGGCCGACGGCGGAAATCGCCGTCATGGGCGCCAAGGGCGCGACCGAGATCCTCTACCGCTCCGAGCTTGGCGATCCGGAAAAGATCGCGGCGCGCACGGCGGAATATGAAGAGCGCTTCGCCAACCCCTTCGTCGCGGCCGAACGCGGCTTCATCGACGAGGTGATCATGCCGCATTCCTCGCGCAAGCGCATTGCCCGCGCCTTCGCCTCGCTGCGCAACAAGCAGGTGGATACGCGCTGGAGAAAGCACGACACCATTCCGCTTTAAGGGGGCACGCGATGCCAACCCTCATGATCTGGAAAGGGCATCGCATGTTTTTCTACTCGAAGGAGATCGGCGAGCCACCGCATGTTCACGTTCTCAAGGATGGAAAGCAGCTGAAGGTGTGGCTTTCCGATCTGAGGGTGGCACGCAAGGCCGGCTTCGCCCCCACGAGGTGAGTGATATCCTGAAGATCATCGCTGAACATCAGCAGGAGTTTCGGGAGGCATGGAATGACTACTTTGGACATTGATGACCGCCAGCTTCAGGTCTCCGGCGTCGAGGTCACCGACAGCAGCATCATCTTCCTGATGGCCGATGGCCGGAAGATCGAAGCTCCGCTCTGGTGGTATCCGCGCCTCTACCGCGCAAGCCCGCAGGAGCGCGCGAAATGGACCATACTGCCTTTCGGCGATGCCGTCGGGTGGGAGGAAATCGACGAATACATCAGTGCGAAGGCATTGATCATCGGAGGGGCTGCGCCCGGCGCCACTCCCCCAGCACAAGCCGCAGAATGAGCCCGACATGATCAAGAAAATCCTGATTGCCAACCGCGGTGAAATCGCCTGCCGCGTCATCAAGACCGCCCGCAAGATGGGCATCAAGACGGTTGCCGTCTATTCGGATGCGGACCGCAATGCGCTGCATGTGGAGATGGCGGACGAGGCGGTGCATATCGGTCCCGCGCCGTCTTCCCAGTCCTATATCGTGATCGAGAAGATCCTCGAGGCGATCCGCAAGACGGGCGCGGATGCGGTGCATCCGGGCTATGGGTTCCTTTCGGAGAACGCGGCCTTTGCCGAGGCGCTGGAGAAGGAAGGCGTTGCCTTCATCGGGCCGCCGGTCGGCGCGATCCAGGCCATGGGCGACAAGATCACCTCGAAGAAGCTCGCGGCGGAAGCCGGCGTTTCCACGGTTCCGGGCCATATGGGGCTGATTGCCGATGCGGACGAGGCGGTGAAGATCTCCGCCTCCATCGGCTATCCCGTGATGATCAAGGCCTCTGCCGGCGGCGGCGGCAAGGGCATGCGCATCGCCTGGAACGACGAGGAGGCCCGCGAAGGCTTCCAGTCTTCCAAGAACGAGGCGAAAAGCTCGTTCGGCGACGACCGCATCTTCATCGAGAAGTTCGTGACCGAGCCGCGCCACATCGAAATCCAGGTGCTGGGCGACAAGCACGGCACGACGCTCTATCTCGGCGAGCGCGAATGCTCCATCCAGCGCCGCAACCAGAAGGTCATCGAGGAGGCCCCGTCGCCCTTCCTCGACGAGGCGACCCGCAAGGCCATGGGCGAGCAGGCCGTGGCGCTCGCAAAGGCCGTCGGTTACCACTCTGCCGGCACGGTGGAATTCATCGTCGACGGCAAGGCCAACAAGTTCTACTTCCTCGAGATGAACACCCGCCTGCAGGTGGAGCATCCGGTCACCGAGCTTGTCACCGGCATCGATCTGGTCGAGCAGATGATCCGCGTTGCGGCGGGCGAAAAGCTCTCCTTCGGCCAGTCGGACGTGAAGCTCAACGGTTGGGCGATCGAAAGCCGCCTCTATGCCGAGGATCCCTACCGCAACTTCCTGCCCTCTATCGGACGGCTCACCCGCTACCGGCCGCCGGCGGAAGGCAAGAAGGACGATGGCACCATCGTGCGCAACGATACCGGCGTCTTCGAGGGCGGCGAGATCTCGATGTATTACGATCCGATGATCGCCAAGCTCTGCACCTGGGGCAAGGATCGCCTGACGGCCATCGATGCCATGGGCCGCGCGCTCGACGATTTCGAGGTGGAGGGCATCGGCCACAACCTGCCGTTCCTCTCGGCCGTCATGGGCCAGGAGCGCTTCCGCTCGGGCCGGCTCACGACCGCCTATATCGCGGAGGAATTCAGGGACGGCTTTACCGGTGTGCAGCCGGGCGAGGCCATGGCCCGCAGGCTGGCCGCGATTGCCGCCCTCCTCAACCGCACCCGCGAGGCCCGCGCCGTGGAGATTTCCGGAACCATCGGAAACCACAAGCGCGTCGTCGGCAAGGACTGGGTGGTGACGCTCGGCGGAGCGAGCTTCGCGGTCACGCTGGAAGGCGGTTCGGTCCGCTTCGAGGACGGTACGTCGCTCGTCGTCGGCGGCCAGTGGCAGCCGGGCGACAGCCACGCCCACTTCACCATCGACGGCCAGCGCATGGGCGTGAAGGTCAGCCGTTCCGGTACGGGCTTCCGTCTCCGCCATGCGGGCATCGACGTGATCGCCCATGTGCGCGAGCCGCATGTGGCGGCGCTCGCGAAGCTGATGCCCGTCAAGCTGCCGCCGGATACGTCGCGCATGCTGCTTTGCCCCATGCCTGGCGTCATCACTTCGGTGCTCGTCGCCGAGGGCGATACGGTGGAAGCCGGCCAGGCGCTCGCGACAGTCGAGGCGATGAAGATGGAGAACATCCTGCGAGCCGAAAAGCGCGCCGTGGTGAAGAAGGTCGCCGTCAAGGCCGGCCAGTCTCTCGCCGTCGACGAGCTGATCATGGAATTCGAGTGATGGAGAAGGTTTCAGGCGTCGGGGGACATCTGCTGGAGGAGCCGGTCTATCATATGTCTCTGGTGATCCTGTGGGCCGCAGAATATGGCAAGCACATTGACCGTTCGTGCCGTGTCATCGACGTTGAAGTAGATGACCATACCGTCCCGCGTCATATGTCTGAGATGGGGATCCATTTCGGGGTTGCGGGTACCTTTGTGCGGGAAACGGGCAAGCCCTTCGATATCGTCATTCACCTTTCGAAGCCGGCGGCTGGCTCTCTCGAACGCCTCTTCAATCGTATCGCCAAATCCAAGATAAGAGCTGACGAAGTGGTCGAAGGCGAGATCGAGGTCTTGCCCGCTCTCCACTGTCCGGCGAATTCTATAGACCATACTGTTTCTTCTTTGCCGCAAGCAGATCCTCGATTTGCTGTCGGCTTTCCTCCTTGCTCAGGAATGGTCCCTTGCTGCGTTCGTCCAGCAGCGCCTTCAGCGCGGCGAGTTCGGCGTCTTTCTTCTCGGTCTCGTGGCGAAGGAGTTCAAGTCCCTGCTGGATCACCGCGCTCACGCTGGAATAGCGCCCTTCTTCCACCATCCGGCGGGCAAAGGCTTCCTGCTGGTCGGGTAGCGAAACAGAGGTTTTTACGGTCATGAGGCGGATCTCCAATTCAGGATATCATAATACTACTGAGTAGTATTTCGGTCAATCAAGACGGGCAGACCCCTTTGAGGGTGCCGGGGAATAAGCCGAGGAGGCAGAGCATGACGAAGAAGACCATCGAGGACTGGAAGGCGCTGGCGGAGAAGGAGCTGAAGGCTCCGGCGGAGAAGCTCGTCTGGCATACGCCCGAGGGCATCGACGTGAAGCCGCTCTATACGGAAGAGGATCTTGCCTCTTCCACCCATCTCGGTTCGCTGCCGGGCTTTGCGCCCTTCACCCGGGGCCCGCGCGCCACGATGTATACGGGCCGTCCCTGGACGATCCGGCAATATGCGGGCTTCTCGACGGCGGAGGACAGCAACGCCTTCTACCGCAAGGCGCTGGCTGCCGGGCAGCAGGGCGTTTCGGTTGCCTTCGATCTGGCCACCCATCGCGGCTACGATTCCGATCATCCCCGCGTCGTCGGCGATGTGGGCAAGGCGGGCGTGGCCATCGACTCGGTCGAGGACATGAAGATCCTCTTCGACGGCATTCCGCTCGAGAAGATCTCCGTCTCCATGACCATGAACGGCGCCGTCATTCCGATTCTGGCGAATTTCATCGTCGCGGGCGAGGAGCAGGGCGTTCCGCGGGCCGAGCTTTCGGGCACGATCCAGAACGACATTCTCAAGGAGTTCATGGTCCGCAACACCTATATCTATCCGCCGGAACCCTCCATGCGGATCATTGCCGACATCATCGAATATACGGCGAAGGAGATGCCGCGTTTCAACTCGATCTCCATTTCCGGCTATCACATGCAGGAAGCGGGCTCGACGCTGGTGCAGGAACTGGCCTTCACGCTGGCCGACGGGCGCGAATATGTGCGCGCCGCGCTGGCCAAGGGCCTGAATGTGGATGATTTCGCCGGCCGTCTGTCGTTCTTCTTCGCCATCGGCATGAATTTCTTCATGGAGGCGGCCAAGCTGCGCGCGGCGCGCCTGCTGTGGTCGCGGATCATGGAGGAGTTCCAGCCGAAGAAGGCCTCCTCCCTGATGCTGCGCACCCACTGCCAGACCTCGGGCGTGTCGCTGCAGGAACAGGACCCCTACAACAACATCATCCGCACGGCCTTCGAGGCCATGTCGGCGGTGCTCGGCGGCACGCAGTCGCTGCACACCAACTCCTTCGACGAGGCCATCGCGCTGCCGACGGAGTTTTCCGCCCGCATCGCCCGCAATACGCAGCTGATCCTCCAGCACGAGACGGGCGTCACCAAGGTGGTCGATCCGCTTGCCGGTTCCTATTATGTCGAAAGCCTGACGGCCGATCTCGCCGAAAAGGCCTGGGCGCTGATCGAGGAAGTGGAGGCCATGGGCGGCATGACCAAGGCGGTTGCCGCCGGCCTGCCGAAGCGCATGATCGAGGAAGCCGCCACCCGCCGCCAGGCCGCGGTCGACCGGGGCGAGGAGGTGATCGTCGGGGTCAACAAGTACCGGCTCGAAACCGAACAACAGATCGACATTCTCGAGATCGACAACACTGCCGTGCGTGCCTCGCAGATCAAGCGCCTCGAGCAGATCCGGCGCCAGCGCGATCCGAAGCGGGTCGCCGAGGCGCTGGCCGCACTCACGGAAGCCGCCCGTTCGGGCAAGGGCAACCTGCTGGAAGCCGCCGTCGAGGCGTCGCGCGCCCGGGCGACCGTCGGCGAGATTTCCGATGCCATGCGCGCCGTCTTCGGCGACCATGCGGCCAAGCCCGAAGTGGTGCATGACGTCTATGGCAAGGCCTATGGCGACGATCCGGAATATCAGAACCTCGCCACCCGCATCCGCGACATGGCCTCGACGCTGAAGGTCAAGCCGAAGATAATGGTCGCCAAGCTCGGCCAGGACGGGCACGACCGCGGCGCGAAGATCATTGCCTCCGCCTTTGGCGATGCCGGTTTCGAGGTGGTGGCTGGACCGCTCTTCCAGACCCCCTCGGAAGCCGCCGACATGGCCATCGCCGAGAAGGTGCATGTCATCGGCGCGTCCACGCTGACCGCCGGTCACAAGACGCTTCTGCCGCAGCTGGTGGAGGAGCTGAAGGCCAAGGGCGCCGAGCACATCATCGTCGTCTCCGGCGGGGTGATTCCCCGGCAGGACTATGATTTTCTCATGGAAAGGGGCGTTTCGGCGGTCTTCGGTCCGGGCACGAACGTGCTGGAAGCGGCCCGCGCCGTATTGGACCTGATGCAGGGAAGGTTGCGCAACGCGGTATAATCGGTTTAGGGAGAATTCCGCTAATCGATTGAAATCATTACAATCGATTTTATACTGTGCGTTGCAGCAAAAATGCTTGCTTGTCCCGTGATGCAGGAACATATGCCTTCATGAAACGTTGAGTGTAGCCCCCCAGGACGGGGCAAACAGGAGGCGAATGATGAAGACTGAAACGATTCCTCATGAACTCTGGCAGCGCCACGAAATGGAGTGGCAGGCAATCCGCGACCGTCCGGCAAATGACACTGGCTTCACGCCCCGCGTCATCTGGCAGCGCGAGGAAGAACGTTCGCCCGAACGGTCGAGCCGCCAGAACTGATCAGGTTCATCCGGAAGCATTCAAGAAGGCGCCCCTCTGGCGCCTTTTTTGCGTTCTCGTGCCCCCGGTCAGGTGGTTCTGTTGCTGGGTTCGCCCGGCTGCTGTGCTATGACGGCAGCGTGGAATCATCGAGCGGACCGGCGGAGCGCACCGAATGACAGACACCAGCCAGCAATCCCGTGCGGCGGCGCAGGACGGAACCGGAGCCTCGCGCGGCGGCGGGCATGCCGGAGGCAAACCCATGCGCATCCTCCACGTGCTTTTCTCCTCCCGCATTGCCGGTTCGGAGCGCTATTGCATCGATCTCGCGAATGCGCAGGCCGCCCTCGGCCACGAGGTGCATGTGGCCGGCATTTCGGGGTCGCCCATGGCGGGCGAGCTGTCGCCGCGGGTGAGGTTCCACGGTCTTTCCCTGCCGCTTTTCCGGGGCATGCGGCTTCGCTGGCTGGCCCGGAAGATCGGCGCGGACCTTGCCCATGCCCATCTCAGCCCTGCCTGCAAGGCGGTGGCGCGCGGGCCGAAGGGGCTTGCGAAGGTGGCGACCCTGCATGTGGGCTACAAGCCCCGCCAGCATGCCCGGCTCGATGGCGTCATCTGCGTCAACCGCGCCCAGTTGAAACGGCTCGACGATTACGGCGGAAGGGCGGTCCTGATCGCCAACTGGATGCCGGAACTCGAGGCCGGCGCCCCGCTCGACCTGCGGGCCCGGCTCAACCTGCCCCGCGGCACGCGGCTGGTGGGGGCGGTGGGGCGGCTGCATCCCAGCAAGGGGTGCGACGTTCTCGTGTCCGCCTTCCTCAAGGCATCCCCGCCGGATGCGGCGCTGGTGCTGGCAGGCGAGGGGCCGCAGCGCGCGGAGCTCGAGAAGCTTTCCGGCGGCGATCCCCGCATCCACCTCATCGGCCATTGCGCCAACGTGCCGGGCTTTCTCGCCAATCTCGATCTCTTCGTCTCGCCCTCGCGCGAGGAGACGGCCGGCCTTGCGATCCTCGAGGCCATGCAGGCCGGTCTGCCCATCGTTTCGACGGCAACCGACGGGCCGTCGGAATATCTCGCGGGACATCCGGTGACGCTGGTCGAGCCCGGCTCCGTCGATCACCTTGCGGCGGCGATCGGGGTGGCGTTCCAGCCGGACAACATTGCCGGCCTTGCCCGTGTCTGTTACGACATGCGTCCGTTTTCTCGATCGGCGGGCGTTGCCAATGTACTGCAATTCTACAGCGAGATTGCCGCAAGGCCCTGATCCGCGCGCATCCCGCGGCAAGGGGCGTTAGACCATGGCCTTCAGACCGAAGAGCGATTTCTGGAAGGTGGGCATCGTCCCCGCACCGGCTGAGGTTCTCCTGGATCCCGCCCGTCTTTCCGCCCTGACGGACAGGATCGTCTGGCTGCCCGATCCCGGCCCGTGGCGCTACCTTGCCGATCCCTTTGCGATCCGCCACGGAGATGCGCTGCATGTCTTCGTCGAGGCCTATGATTACCGCACCAAGCACGGCTTCATCGAGCGGCACGAGTTCGGACCGGAACTCGAATGGCGGGGCAAGGAGGTGGCGCTCCAGGCGCCGGTGCACCTTTCCTATCCCTTCCTGATCGAGGAGGATGGCGAGATCTTCATGCTGCCGGAAAGCCACAAGGCAGGCGAGCTCGTCCTCTGGCGGGCGGTGGACTTTCCGCGCGGCTGGGTGCGGGAAGCCGTGCTGCTCAAAGACATGCCGGTGGCCGAGGCATCCGTCATCCGCCACGCGGGCCGCTGGTGGATGTTCTACACGCTCGTGGGCTCGGGCGCGCGCGACCAGCGCGAGCTGCATCTTGCCCATGCCGACCGGCTTGCCGGTCCCTGGACGGTTCATCCCGGCAATCCCGTTCTCGTGGACAAGGCCGGCGCGCGCCCGGGGGGAACCCCCTTTGCCGACGGGCAAGGAAACCTGCTCCTGCCCGTCCAGGATTGCCACATCACCTATGGCGGGGCGCTGCGCTTCCTGCGGTTCGACCGGCTGGAGCCGGAGGCGGTCGTTTGCAGCCATCTGCCCGTCAGCCTGACCGGCGGGCTTGCCGCCCGGGATTACCCGGACGGGCTCCATACGTTTTCCGCCTGCGGAGACCTGACGCTCATCGACGTCAAGCGCATCTCCCGTTCCTATGGCCGGCATCTCGTGAACCTGCAGCGGCGGCTGTTTCGCAGGCGGCTCCGCTGAGCGGCGTCGCGCTGCCCGTCGTCACAGCGCGGTGCGCACCCGCCAGAGTTCGGGGAAGAGCACCACTTCGAGCATCCGCTTCAGATAGGAGACCCCGACCGTGCCTCCGGTGCCGCGCTTCATGCCGATGACGCGCTCCACCGTGGTCACGTGGTTGAAGCGCCAGCGGCGGAAATAATCCTCGAAGTCGATCAGCTTTTCCGCCAGTTCGTAGAGTTCCCAGTATCTGCGCGGATCGCGATAGACCTCCGCCCAGGCTTCGAGAACCTTCTCGCTCTCGCCGCGCGTTCCGTCCGGATTGACGACGGAGCCTTCGCCGATGTCGAAGCCGTTGCGGGCAAGCAGCTGGACGGCCTCGTCGTAGAGCGCGGGCTCCGCGAGGATGGCTTCGAGTTCGCGCATGATGTCGGGGTCGTGCGCATGCGGCTTCAGCAGCGTCAGGTTCCGGTTGCCGGCCAGAAACTCGATCGCCCGGTACTGCCAGGACTGGAAGCCGGAGGACTGGCCGAGCGCATCGCGGAAATCGGTATATTCCGAAGGCGTCATGGTGCGCAGCACGTCCCAGGCGCTGTTCAGCTGTTCGAAGATGCGGGCCACGCGGGAGAGCATCTTGAAGGCGGGCTGGAGATCGTTGGCGCGCAGGCATTTCAGCGCGGCGCGGATCTCGTGGATCGCGAGCTTCATCCAGAGCTCGGAGGTCTGGTGCTGGATGATGAAGAGCAGCTCGTCATGGGCGGTGGAAAGGGGGTGCTGCGCATTGAGCACCTTCTCCAGGCTCAGATAGTTGGAGTAGGACATGCGGCGCGAGAAATCGAGCACCGCCCCTTCATGGGTCTCGCCGTTCTTCTCGGTCATGTCAGGTCACCTTGCCCTTCTTCTGGTATTCCGGCTTCTCGTAGAGCCTCTCCTTCATCACGCGCTCCAGAACCTCCGCCGCCTTCACGGCGTCTGCGGGCGTGACATAGAGCGGGGTGAAGCCGAAGCGGATGATGTTGGGCGCGCGGAAGTCGCCGATCACCAGATGGGCGATGAGCGCCTGCATGATGGCAAAGCCCTGCTCGTGCCGGAAGGAGACCTGGCTTCCGCGCTGCTCGGGATTGCGCGGCGAGGCGAGCGTCAGCGTCGGGCAGCGGGCCTCCACCTCGCGGATGAAGATCTCGCAAAGCTCGATGGAACGGGCGCGCACATCCGCCATCTCGATCCCGTCCCAGACGGAAAGGGCGGCATCGAGCGCGGCCATGGAAAGAACCGGGGGCGTGCCGGCGCGCATGCGGTCGATGGAGCCTGCCGGGCGATAGCCGAGCTCGAACTGGAAGGGCGCGTCATGGCCGAGCCAGCCGGAGAGCGACGGCGTGATCTTCTCCTGAAGTTCGGGGCGGACATAGATGAAGGCCGGAGCGCCCGGGCCGCCGTTCAGATACTTGTAGCCGCAGCCGATGGCGAAATCCGCACCCGCCCCGTGGAGGTCCACCGGGAAGGCGCCGGCGGAATGGGCGAGATCCCAGATGGTCAGCACGCCATGCGCCCTTGCCTTCGCGGTCAGCGCCTTCATGTCGTGCTTGCGTCCGGTGGCGTAATCCACCTCCGTCAGCATCAGCACGGCCACGTCGTCGCCGATCGCCGCCTCGACGTCGTCGGGGGCGACCACCTTCAGGCGGTGGCCCTGGCCCATGGTCTCGATCACGCCCTCGGCGATGTAGAGGTCGCTCGGGAAGTTGCCGGTATCGGACAGGATCACCTTCCGCTCCCCGGCAAGCCGGAGCGCTGCCGTCAGCGCCTTGAACAGGTTGATCGAGGTCGAGTCGGCGGCAATGACGGAGCCCTCGGGTGCGCCGATCAGCCGGCCGATCTTGCGGCCCACCTCGGCGGGCAGGTCGATCCAGCCGCAGGTGTTCCAGGCGCGGATGAGCTCGTGGCCCCAGCTGTGGTTCACCTCGCGGGCCACCCTTTCGCGCGCAGCCCGGGGCAGGGCCCCCAGCGAATTGCCGTCCAGATAGATGACGCCCTCGGGCAGGTCGAAGAGCGTGCGGGTCTTGTCGAAAATCGATGCGGTCATGTCTGTCAGCCGTTCGTTGGGTTCTTGAGCTGGAAGCGCTGGATCTTGCCGGTCTGCGTCTTGGGCAGGGCGGCAGTATACTTGACCGAGCGCGGATATTTGTAGGGTGCGATGGTTGCCTTCACATGCATCTGCAGTTCCAGCGTCAGCGCGTCGGAGGGATCGATGCCGGGCTTCAGCACCACATGCGCCTCCACGATCTGCCCGCGCGTTTCGTCCGGCGCGCCGATGACGGCGCATTCCAGCACGTGCGGATGGGTCAGCAGGGCCGCCTCCACCTCGGGGCCTGCGATGTTGTATCCGGCGGAAATGATCATGTCGTCGGCGCGGGCGGCGAAATGGAAGCGCCCGTCCTCGTCCTGGTAGAAGGCGTCGCCCGTCAGGTTCCAGCCCTGCTTCACGTAGTTCCTCTGCCTGTCGTCGGCGAGGTAGCGGCAGCCGGTCGGGCCGCGAACGGCGAGCTTTCCGACGGTGCCGCGCGGCACCTCGTTCATGGCGTCGTCGACGATCCGCGCCTCGTAGCCGGTCACCGGCCGTCCCGTTGTGCCGGGGCCGCGGTCATCCAGCCGGTTGGAGATGAAGACATGCAGCATCTCGGTCGCGCCGATGCCGTCGAGGATCGGCTTGCCGGTCTTCTCCACCCAGCTTTCGTAGACGGGGCCGGGAAGGGTTTCGCCGGCGGAAACGGCGATGCGCAGGGAGGAAAGGTCCGCCCCCTTGTCCATCGCCGCCAGCATGGCCCGGTAGGCGGTGGGGGCGGTGAAGCAGATGGTGGCCCTGTAGGTCTCGATGATGTCGACCATGTTGGGCGGGGTCGCGTGCTCCAGAAGGGCCGCCGCCGCGCCGAAGCGCAAGGGGAAGATCGCAAGCCCGCCAAGCCCGAAGGTGAAGGCGATCGGCGGGGAGCCGACGAAGACGTCGTCCGGCCGGACCTGAAGCACCTCCTTCGCATAGGCATCGGCGATGATCAGCAGGTCGCGGTGGAAATGCATGGTCGCCTTCGGATTGCCTGTCGTGCCGGAGGTGAAGCCGAGCAGCGCCACGTCGTCCCGTCCCGTGCGGACGGCCTCGAAGCGCACCGGCTTGTCGAGGGCCACCCGGTCGAGTTCGGCATCGTGGTTGGCGGTGCCGTCGAAGCCGACGACCGTCTTCAGGAACCGGCTGTCCTTGGCGGCCAGCGTCAGCTCGTCCATGATGCGCGTGTCGCAGAGCGCCAGCGAGATTTCCGCCTTGTCGATGATCTTGGTGAGTTCGCCCGAGCGCAGCATGGGCATGGTATTGACGACGACGGCGCCGGCCTTGGTTGCGGCAAGCCAGCAGGCGATCATGGCGGGGTTGTTGGCGGAGCGGATCAGCACCCGGTTCCCGGGCTTCAGGCCGTAATTCTCGACCAGCGCATGGGCGAGGCGATTCGACCAGTCGGTCAGTTCCTTGTAGGTGCGCCTGCGGCCATTGCCGATCAGCGCGGTATTGTCGCCGAACCCCTTTTCCACCATGCGATCGGTGAGCTCCACGGCGGCGTTCAGGTAATCGGGATAGTCGAAGCCTTCGAGCAGGAAATCCGGCCATTCCTCCACAGGCGGCAGGTTCTTGCGGGCAAAATCGTCCACATGGGCTGACGGACTAAGCATCACGGGTGCTCCCCCCTTGGCGGGCTATTTTCGTTTTTGGATTATGGGTGCGCCTCTCTAAAGACGCTGGACCACTCCGGGTCCTCTACGGTCACCGCGTGTCACGGGCCGGAATGCACCCAAGTTTGCACACGGCTCGCTTTATTTCAAGCTTGAAATAACAGCCTTGATTGCCGCTGCCGGCGTGGCTAGGCTCCTGCCGACAGCAAGGGAGGACGGGCATGTTCGGACAGAGGGTAAGCGATTTCGAGGTTGCCTACCAGAACGGGGCGCATATCGCGGGGTCGGAGCGCTGGCCCGATGCCTGGGACAGGCCCGCAGCCCGCTTCCGCGCGGCGCTTCAGGAGAAGGGACGGGCGGAGCTCGACATCGCCTATGGCGACAATCCCCGGCATCGATACGATCTCTTCCTGCCGGAGGCCAAGCCGAAGGGACTGGCGGTCTTCGTCCATGGCGGCTACTGGATGGCCTTCGACAAATCCACCTGGTCGCATCTGGCGGCAGGCGCCCTGGCCCATGGCTTCGCGGTTGCCATGCCCTCCTACCGGCTCGCGCCGGAGGCGACGATTGCCGAAATCGCGCGGGATGTGGGTGCGGCCATCTCCGCGGCGGCCGGCCGGATCGGCGGGCCGATCCACCTTGCCGGGCATTCGGCGGGCGGGCACCTCGTCACCCGCATGGCCTGCATGGATGCGCCGCTGCCGGCGACCGTGCAGGCGCGGATCGCCCATGTGCTGTCGCTGTCCGGCGTCCACGATCTGCGCCCCATCATCCGCACGGACATGCGTCCGACGCTGAGGCTCGACGAGGAGACGGCGCGGGCCGAAAGTCCGGCGCTGCTGCGCCCCGTCGACGGCACCCGGCTGACCTGCTGGGCAGGGGGTGCGGAGCGGGCGGAATTCCGCCGGCAGAACGCGCTGCTCGCCAATATCTGGATCGGGCTCGGGGCAACCACCTTTGCCTGGGAAGAGCCGGACCGGCATCACTTCGACGTCATCGACGATCTGGCGGATCCCGCCTCGCTGCTCGTGCGCACCTGGATCGGCTGATCCTCACGCGCCGAGCCAGACCTTGATGACGAGCGCGACGAGCCCCGTCGCGCCGACGCCCAGCAGCCAGAGCGCCACGAACCAGACGAGCCGGCTTTTCATCGGGGCGCCTGCCATCAGTGGTACCCGTCGTCTTCCGAGATCTTGCCGCGGAACACCCAGTAGGAATAGGCGGTGTAGCAGAGGATCATCGGCACCAGCACGACGGCGCCGGCCAGCAGGAAGGCCAGGCTGGAATCGGGCGCCGCGGCATCCCAGATCGTCACCGACGGCGGCACGATATAGGGATAGAAGCTGATGCCGATGCCGGCATAGCCGAGCAGGAACAGCCCGAGCGAGGCCACGAAAGGCTTCCAGTCGTGCCCGTCCCTCAGGCCGCGCAGGATCACGTAGAGGCAGCCGAGCACGAGCACCGGGACGAGGAAGGAGAACACCGCCGTCGGCCCGTTGAACCAGCGTTCGACATAGAGCGGCTCGGTAAAGGGCGTCCAGAGGCTGAAGATGCCCATGGCGCCGACCGTGCCGAAGGCCGCGATCCGGGCGATCGTCCGGGCCCGTTCGTTGAGCGGTCCGTCGGTCTTCATGGCGAGCCAGGTGGCGCCGAGCAGCGTGTAGCCGATGACCAGCGCCACGCCCGTGGCGATGGAGAACGGGGTCAGCCAGTCCCACCAGCCGCCGGCATAGGCGCGGTTTTCCACCTTGATGCCCTGCACGAGCGCGCCGAGGGCAATGCCCTGGCAGAAGGCCGCGACGGTGGAGCCCCATGCAAAGGCGTGGTTCCAGAGGAATTCCGCCCGCCGCGTGCGCCAGCGGTACTCGAAGGCGACACCGCGGAAGATCAGCGCCAGCAGCATGATGATCAGCGGCATGTAGAGCGCCGGCAGCACGATCGCATAGGCGAGCGGGAAGACCGCGAGCAGCCCGCCGCCGCCCAGCACCAGCCAGGTTTCGTTGCCGTCCCAGACGGGGGCGACGGAATTCATCATCAGGTCGCGGTCGCGCTTTTCCGGAAAGAAGGGAAAGAGGATGCCGATCCCGAGATCGAAGCCGTCCATGACCACATAGGCAAGGACCGCGAAGGCGATGATGGCGGCCCAGAGGAAGGGGAGGTCAATGACCATCGTGCTCTCCTTTCGTGGCGGGATGGGCAGGGTTCGGCAGGGCGTGCGTGCGCAGCGGCCCTTCGTCCAGTTCCTCTTCCGGATCCTCCGGGAGACGCTTCATCAGGCGCAGGATGTAGAAGGTGCCGGCCCCGAAGACGAGGAAATAGACGATGATGAAGGCGATCAGCGAGGTCGCGACCGCGGGCGCGGCGATGGCCGAGCGCGATTCTGCCGTCAGCAGGTGGCCGTAGATCGTGTAGGGCTGCCGGCCGACCTCGGTGGTGATCCAGCCCGCCAGCACCGCGACGAAACCCGCGGGGCCCATGGCAAGGGCGAAGCGGTGCAGCCAGGGCGCCGTCGTCAGCGTGCCCTTGTAGCGGTGGTAGAGGCTGTAGAGGCCGAGCGCCAGCATCAGCATGCCGAGCCCCACCATCACGCGGAACGACCAGAAGACGATGGCGACGGGCGGTTCCTTGTCGTCGGGAATGGTATCGAGGCCCGCGACCGGCGCGGTCAGGCCGTGATGCAGGATGAGGCTCGAGAGATAGGGGATCGAGATCGCGTAGTCGACGCGCTTTTCCTCCTGGTTCGGCAGGCCGAAGAGGATCAGCGGCGCGCCGTTCGGATGGCTGTCGAAATGCCCTTCCATGGCCATCACCTTCGCCGGCTGGTGTTCGAGCGTGTTCAGCCCGTGCAGGTCGCCGGCAAGGATCTGGATCGGCGCGGTGATGGCCACCATGCCCATCGCCATCGAGAACATCTTCGAGGCGCGCGGATCGCGGTGGCGGGCAAGCAGATGCCAGGCGCCGACGGCACCGACCACAAGCGCGGTGGTGAGATAGGCGGCAAGCACCATGTGCGCCAGCCGGTAGGGGAAGGAGGGATTGAAGATGATCGCCCACCAGTCGACGGGGATGAACTGGCCGGCCTCGTTGATCGCAAAGCCCTGCGGCGTCTGCATCCAGGAATTCACCGCGAGGATCCAGGTGGCGGAAATCAGCGTGCCGACCGCCACCATCAGGGTGGCGAAGAAGTGCAGGCCCGGGCCGACGCGGGTGCGCCCGAAGAGCATGACGCCGAGGAAGCCGGCTTCGAGGAAGAAGGCCGTCAGCACCTCGTAGCCCATCAGGGGGCCGATCACCGGTCCGGCCTTGTCGGAGAAGACGCTCCAGTTCGTGCCGAACTGATAGGACATCACGATGCCCGAGACCACGCCCATGGCGAAGGCGATGGCGAAGATCGTCTTCCAGAAGTCGAAGAGCTCCAGGTAGAGCTTGTCCTTCTTCCACAGCCAGAGACCTTCCAGCACGGCCAGATAGCTCGCCAGGCCGATGGAGAAGGCCGGAAAGATGATGTGAAAGGACACGGTAAAGGCGAATTGCAGCCGGGCGAGCAGTTCGGCATCGGCAAAAAGGGACACGGTCGGTCATCCTCCGTTTCCGGTCGCGGCCTCTGCCACGACGCTTGCTATCGCCGGTAGAATGTCGCACTCTTTTGAGGAAGATCAAGATTATGCGGCATTATGCCTTCCGGACCGCGCAGATTGCCGCAGCGCGGCAGGATGTCCTGCGGCAAAGCGAGCCATTCCGATTGCACGCAAAAAGCGTATCCTCTACTCGTGCGGACGTGTCGCCACGAAGAGCGCGGGGGCTGCCATCAGCACGAAGACCAGCACCGCGAGGCGCGGGCCCGGCTGGTTGAGCAGGAAGAACAGGCCATAGCTTCCGGCGATCATGCTGCAGGCGACGATCTTGGCGCGCCTCGAGATCGCGCCCCGTTCACGCCAGTTGCGCAGGGGCTCGCCGAACAGCGGATGGGCCAGCAGCCAGGCTTCCAGCTCCGGCGAGGAGCGGGCAAAGCACCAGGCCGCGAGAATGAGGAAGATCGTCGTCGGCATGACCGGCAGAAAGGCCCCGATGATGCCGAGGGCGACGAAAAACCAGCCGAAGCCCAGATAGACGTAGCGCATGGAAGACCCGGCGGTTCGTGAAGCAGTCTGCCCTGATTACAGGATTCGCCCGCCGAGTGCGAAGCGGTTTTCCGTCGCGACTCACAGCCTCCCTCGCTCAGGCCACCTCGATCACGCTGCGCCGGGCAAAGAGGCCGGCGATCAGATCCGACTGGGTCAGCATGCCCGTCAGCCGCCCTTCGGCATCCACCACCGGCATGGCGTGCAGTCCGCGATCGGCCATGGCCGGCACCAGAAGGGCAATCGGCTGTTCGGCCTTCGCCGTCTCCACCTTCGCCGTCATGTAGTCGCCAACGGGATGCGTCAGCTCGTTGCGACCGTGCAGCGCCAGGGCCCGCATGAGGTCTGACTGGGTGAAGATGCCGCGCAGGTGGCCCGTCGGTTCCGTCACCGGCAGATCGCGGATGTCGTGGCGGGTCATGGCGGCCATTGCCGCCTCCAGCGTCGTGCCCGGTGCGACCGCCACCACGTCGCGGGACATGATGTGCTCCACCCGAATGCCGCCCGAGCGGCGCTCGAAGGTCTTCAGCTGAAGCTGCTGCAGGATCGCCTCCAGGTCTTCCGGGGCGATGTCGAGGATCTCGTCATACTGGGCGAGTGCGGCCTCCAGATCCGGCCGAAGGAGGCCGGCGCGCTGCGTCGGCGGCGGATCCTGGGTTGCATGCGGGACGGGCTGCGGTTTTGCCGGCAGGGCGTGCGGATAGCGGTGTCCCGTCAGATTGTTGTAGAGCAGCGCCACCACGAGCAGCAGCAGCGAATTGAGCGCGGCGGGCATCAGCACGAAATGATAGCCGGCGGAATGGATGGCGGGGGCGCCGAGAACGGCCGTCAGGGCGACCGCGCCGCCCGGCGGATGAAGGCAGCGGCACAGGATCATCGCGACGATGGCCAGCGACACGGCCAGCGCCGAGGCCAGGAAGACATCCGGCACCAGCATCGCCACCGTCACGCCGACGAGTGCGCTCACCCCGTTGCCGCCGAGGATCGACCAGGGCTGCGCAAGCGGACTTGCGGGAACGCCGAAGAGCAGCACGGCGGATGCGCCGAGCGGCGGAATGAGATAGGGAAGGGCCGAGCCCGGCACCATGATCGAGGTGAGGTAGCCGGTCAGCGCTATGCCGATCAGCGCCCCGATGCCGATCCGCACGATCTCGCGCGGCGAAATCCGCGGAAGCGCCGGTACCAGCCGCGCCAGGAAGAGGTGGATGGTTTCCATGAAGTGAGGCCTTGCCTTGGCGGGAAAGGCGGGCGGGTGACCAGACCCGCCCGAGAAGGAGCAACAGCCGCGTTATTTCACGATTGCGGGGTAGCCGGCTTCTTCAAGCGCGGCGGTGACTGTTCCCTTATCGGCTTTCGTCTCGATGCTGACGCTGCGCGTCGAGAGATCGGCCTTGACGCTAGCCGCGCTGTCGAGCGACTGAACCGTCTTGGTGATGGTGGCGATGCAATGGCCGCAGCTCATGTCCGGTACGTTGAGTTCGATCATGTCCTTGTCCTTTCGAGCCGTTGATAGATCATGCCATGCCTCTATGGTCCTTCCAGTGGCAGGAAGGTCAACCGAAAAGATTTGTTTGCCGCCTGAGAAAAAGGCAGTTGACCTTCCAGTGACTGGAAGGACTACGCCTTGGTTCATCTCGGATCAGGAAAGGAATTGACCATGGCTGAGAACGCTTTGCGCCAGGTAATCCCCGTGGAGGGAATGACCTGTGCATCCTGTGTCCGCCGGGTGGAAAAGGCGATTGCCGCCGTGCCCGGCGTTACTGCCGCAACCGTCAACCTGGCGACGGAAAGCGCCGACGTGACGCTCGATCCCGCGGCATCCGGCGCGGTCATCGCCGCCATCGAGAAGGCGGGCTATGCGGTGCCGGAGGAAACCGTGACGCTCGACATCGAGGGCATGACCTGCGCCTCCTGCGTGCGGCGTGTCGAAAAGGCGCTTGCCGGCGTGCCGGGCGTGGTGTCTGCCACCGCCAATCTCGCCACGAACCAGGCGACCGTGACGGCCATATCGGGCGTGACGCCCGCCGCCCTTGCGGCGGCCGTGGCCCGCATCGGCTACGAGGCGAAGCCCGTCACCGACCGCGCGGCTGCCGGATGGGACAGGGAGGCGGCGCGTGCGCAGGAGTACCGCCTGCTGAAGCGCGAAGTCGCGATTGCCGCCTTGCTTTCCATACCCGTCATCGTCGTGGAAATGGGCGCCCATCTCTCGGACAGCTTCCACCATGCGCTGATGATGCGTTTCGGCGAGCAGCCACTGCGGATTTTCTCCTTCCTGCTCACCACCATCGTCCTCTTCGGGCCGGGCCTGCGCTTCTTCCGCAAGGGCATTCCCGCGCTGTGGCGCCTTGCGCCGGACATGAATTCGCTCGTGGTGGTCGGCACGGCAGCGGCCTGGGCCTATTCCACCTTCGCGACCTTCTTCCCCGAGGCGCTGCCGCAGGGCACGGCGCAGGTCTATTTCGAATCCGCCGCCGTCATCGTCGTCCTCATCCTCTTCGGACGCATGATGGAGGCCCGCGCCAAGGGCCGCACCAGCGAGGCGATCAGCAAGCTGATGAAGCTGCAGGCCAAGACAGCCCGCATCGCCCGGGACGGGGCCTTCGTGGACGTGCCGGTGGAGACGGTCGTGGCGGGAGACGTGGTCCAGCTGCGGCCGGGCGAACGGGTGCCGGTGGATGGCGAGGTGCTGGAGGGCCAGTCCTTCGTCGACGAATCCATGATCTCGGGAGAGCCCGTCCCCGTCCTCAAGGAGAAGGGCGCCGAGCTCACCGGCGGCACCGTGAACGGCACGGGAGGCCTTACCTACACCGTGACCCGCGTCGGCGAGGATACCGTGCTGGCGCAGATCATCCGCATGGTGGAAAGCGCGCAGGGCGCGAAGCTGCCGGTGCAGGCCATGGTCGACCGGGTAACGGCCTGGTTCGTGCCGGCCGTGATGGCGATTGCGCTTCTCACCTTTGCCGTCTGGATGATCGTCGGTCCGGAGCCGCAGCTGTCGCATGCGCTGGTCAATGCGGTGGCGGTGCTGATCATCGCCTGCCCCTGCGCCATGGGCCTTGCCACGCCGGCCTCGATCATGACCGGTACCGGCCGCGCGGCGGAAATGGGAACCCTGTTCCGCAACGGCGAAGCCCTGCAGGACCTGCGTGACGTGACCGTGGTCGCCGTCGACAAGACGGGCACGCTGACCGAAGGCCATCCCGTCCTCACCGACGTGCTGACCGCCGAGGGCGAGGATCGTGCCGCGCTCCTGGCGCTTGCGGCCTCGATCGAGGAGCAGTCCGAGCACCCTGCCGCCCGCGCCATCGTCGATCGCGCCCGGGAGGAGGGTCTTGCCCTGCAGCCGGTCTCCGGCTTTGCCGCGGAAGCGGGGTTCGGCGTGGCTGCCGAGGTGGCCGGCCGCCGGGTTGCCATCGGCGCCCGCCGCTACATGGACCGGCTGGGCGTGGATTCCGGCCCGCTTTCGGCAGGCGTGCAAGCGCTTGCGGAAAAGGCCCGCACGCCGCTCTACATGGCGGTCGACGGACGGCTGGCCGCGGTCTTCGGCATTGCCGATCCGGTGAAGAAGACGACCCCCGATGCGATCCGCGCCCTGCACGGCCTCGGCCTCAAGGTGGTGATGATCTCCGGCGACGTCCGCTCGACCGCAGAGGCCATCGGCCGGGAACTCGGCATCGACGAGGTGGTCGCCGAAGTGTTGCCCTCGGGCAAGGTGGAGGTGATCAAGCGGCTGAAGGCCGAGGGTGCCCGCGTCGCCTTCGTCGGCGACGGCATCAACGATGCGCCGGCGCTGGCGGAAGCGGATGTGGGCCTGGCGGTCGGCACCGGAACCGACATCGCCATCGAAAGCGCCGACGTGGTGCTGATGGGTGGCGACCTCAAGGGCACCGCCAATGCCATCGCGCTCTCGCGCGCGACGATGACGAACATTGCCGGCAACCTGTTCTGGGCCTTCGCCTATAACGTGGTGCTCATCCCCGTGGCCGCCGGCCTGCTCTATCCGGTCGCCGGCATCACCCTGTCGCCCATGCTGGGCGCCGGTGCCATGGCGCTCTCCAGCGTCTTCGTCCTCGGCAATGCCCTGCGGCTGAAGCGCTTCCGGGCCGTCGCCTGATCTCAGACCCGGCCCGCCAGCCCCTCGATGATGGGGCAGTCGGGCCGGTCGTCGCCATGGCAATGGGCGACGAGATGATGGAGCGACTTCTTCAGCGACGTCAGCTCCGCGATCTTCCGCTCGATCTCGCCGAGCTTCAGTTCGGCGATTGCCTTCACCTCGCTGCTTTCGCGCGCCTCGTCGTCGTAAAGCGACAGCAGCTGGCGGCATTCCTCGACGGAAAAGCCGAGATCCCGGGCGCGGTGGACGAAGTGCAGACGGCGCACATCCTTCTCGGAATAATCCCGGTAGCCGTTCTGCCGGCGGTCCGAGCGGATCAGGCCGATCTCCTCGTAATAGCGGATGGTCTTGGGCGGCAGCCCCGATTTCAGCGATGCGGTACCGATATTCATGGCGATCTCCGTGATGATCCTTCGAGGGGCATCATAAACCTTCCAGCTGCTGGAAGCTCAAGGGGCGTCGCAAACGGGCCAAGAATTTGTTCTTTGTGTCCACACGGCATTTGCGCCCCGGTTTCGAAGTGATATATCAGCCTCGACATTCAGCCTCAGACGGAAACCCCCGGAAGGATACCATGACCATTCACCAGAATCTCATCGGCGGCACCTGGACCGGCTCCAATGCCATCGAGAACATCAATCCGTCCGATACGTCCGACATCGTGGGTCTCTATGCCCGCGCCGACGCGGCCGACGTGCAGGCGGCGATCGCGGCGGCCAAGGCGGCCTTCCCGGCCTGGTCGCGCTCCGGCATTCTCGAGCGCCACGCGATCCTGCGCAAGGCCTCCGACGAGATCATGGCCCGCAAGGAAGAGCTGGGCCGGCTGCTCTCGCGCGAGGAGGGCAAGACGCTCGCCGAAGGCATCGGCGAAACGATCCGCGCAGGCCAGATCTTCGATTTCTTCGCCGGCGAGTGCCTTCGCCTGGCGGGCGAAACCATTCCCTCCGTGCGTCCGAACATCGGCGTCGAGATCACCCGCGAGGCCGTGGGCGTGGTCGGCATCATCACGCCGTGGAACTTCCCGATCGCCATCCCGGCCTGGAAGATCGCGCCCGCGCTCGCCTATGGCAACACGGTCGTCTTCAAGCCTGCGGAACTGGTTCCGGGCTGCGCCTGGGCGATCGTCGACATCCTGCACCGCGCCGGCCTGCCGGCAGGCGTGCTGAACCTCGTTATGGGCAAGGGCTCGGTCGTTGGCCAGGCCATGCTCGACAGCCCCGATGTCAACGCAATGACCTTCACCGGCTCCACCGGCACCGGCAAGCGGGTCGCCATGGCCTCCATCGAGCATAACCGCAAGTACCAGCTGGAAATGGGCGGCAAGAACCCCTTCGTCGTGCTCGACGATGCGGACCTCAACGTCGCCGTCGAGGCGTCGCTGAACTCGGCCTTCTTCTCCACCGGCCAGCGCTGCACGGCGTCCTCGCGCCTCATCGTCACCGAGGGCATCCATGACCGGTTCGTCGCCGCGCTCACCGAGCGCATGAAGTCGGTCGTGGTCGACAACGCGCTGAAGGCCGGCACGCAGATCGGCCCGGTGGTCGATGCGAGCCAGCTGGCGCAGGACATGGATTACGTGGAAATCGGCAAGCGCGAAGGCGCTAAGCTGGTCTTCGGCGGCGAGCGGCTGAACCGCGAGACGGAGGGCTTCTACCTGCAGCCGGCGCTCTTCACCGAAGCGACCAACCAGATGCGCATCAGCCGCGAAGAGATCTTCGGGCCGGTCGCCTCGGTCATCCGGGTGAAGGATTACGAGGAAGCGCTGGCGGTGGCCAACGACACGCCCTTCGGCCTGTCCTCCGGCATCGCCACCACCAGCCTGAAACACGCAACCCACTTCAAGCGGAATGCCGAAGCCGGCATGGTGATGGTCAACCTGCCGACGGCAGGGGTGGACTTCCACGTGCCGTTCGGCGGCCGCAAGGGCTCGTCCTTCGGTCCGCGCGAGCAGGGGCGCTATGCGGCGGAATTCTTCACCACCGTGAAGACCCAGTACACGCTCGCCGGCTGAAGGCTGCCGCCCTGGCTGGACAATGGATGGAGGGCCGCCTTTCGGGCGGCCCTTTTCCGTCAGCCCTTGGTGATCGTGATCAGCACGACGAAGATCAGCGGCACGGCGACCAGCGCCGGGATGATGATCGCGGGATAGCCGAAGAAGATGGCTGCCAAGAGCCAGACAAGCGCGCAATTCACCACGAAGAGCGTCTGTGCCGTCTGCGATCCGCTGGCTGCTTCCTTCAGCATCCAGCCGAGCAGGGGGATGTGGTACAGCATTTTCATCATCGCGGATCTCCTTCGGCCGAACGGGCAATTGACGCCCGTCAATTGACATCGATCAGTTAGAGAGCCGCGCAGGGTGCCGCAATGCGGCATTTCGACCGCTCGAACCCCACGAAAACGGGGCCTGCCATGCGATCCTTGCTTGACAAAAAGGGCGTGAAAAACGAGTTTCCGGCCACGCCGAAAGCCCTGCCGGGGCTTGCCATCAAGAAGGACATCTTCCCTTGCGCATCCTCTCCGAAGCCCATTTCCCGGAACTGCCGAACTACTATCGCGGCAAGGTGCGCGAGAATTACGACCTGCCGGATGGCCGCCGCATCATCATTTCCACCGATCGCCTCTCGGCCTTCGACCGCATCCTCACCTGCATTCCCTACAAGGGCCAGGTGCTGACCCAGACGGCGCGCTACTGGTTCGAGAAGACGGCGGACATCTGCCCCAACCACGTGCTCGAATATCCCGATCCCGCCGTGGTGGTCGGCCAGCGCCTCGACATCCTCCCGGTCGAGATCGTCGTGCGCGGCTATCTCGCCGGAACGACCGGAACCTCGATCCTGACCCTCTACAAGAAGGGCGAGCGCAGCATGTACGGCGTGACCCTGCCGGAGGGCATGCGGGACAACCAGAAGCTCCCCGCGCCGATCATCACGCCCACCAGCAAGGCCTTCGACGGCGGCCATGACGAACCGCTCACTCCGGACGAGATCGTCTCGAAGGGCCTGCTCACCCAGCAGCAGTGGGATACGCTGGCGCGCTATGCCCTTGCCCTCTTCGCTCGCGGGCAGGAGCTTGCCGCGAAGAACGGGCTCATTCTGGTCGATACCAAATACGAGTTCGGCACGGATGCCTCCGGCCGGATCGTGCTTGCCGACGAGATCCATACGCCCGACAGCAGCCGCTACTGGATCGCCTCGAGCTATGACGCGGCCTTCGAGGCCGGCAAGCGTCCGGAGAGCTTCGACAAGGATTTCGTCCGCGCCTGGGTCGCGGAACGCTGCGACCCCTATCACGACGAGATCCCGGAAATTCCGGCAAGCCTGATCGAGGAAACCTCGAAGGTCTATATCCGCGCCTATGAGGCGATCACCGGGCAGCGGTTCGAGCCTGACGACAGCGGTGCCACGCCGCTGGAGCGCGTGCGTGCCAATCTCGCGGCCTATTTCCCGGCCGGCTGAGGCGGGCGCGGGACGCCATATCGGCCTTTCCGAGCCATGATTGCGCAACCCGCGGCACCGGTGCTGCGGGATTACCCGGAGAGTGTGCGGTCGAAGGCAGCAGGAACGCCCGCCGCACAGATGTGGCGGGTCAGGGGGAGCCTTTTGGGCGGGGCGTTTCCCGGGAGGAAGATGTGCTTCTCAGCCCACCTGCCGCACGGCGGGACCGGGCACGGCATGGCCCTCGGTGATCAGGAGATCGTGCAGCTCGCTTTCCGGCTTGTAGCCGGAGACCAGCTGGGAGAGGATATCCCGTGCGGTCACCAGATCCTGCTTTTCGAGCGCCGTATCGAGCTTTTCCAGCCACTCCTTGAGCTGCGGCCAGGGCATCATGTCCTCATGGGCCTTCAGGATGCGCGGGTGGTCGGTCGGCAGCGGATTGTCGCCGATCAGCAGTTCCTCGTAGAGCTTCTCGCCCGGACGCATGCCGGTGATCTCGATCTCGATATCGCCTTGCGGATTGTCCGCGTCACGAACCTGAAGGCCGGAGAGCTCGATCATCTTGCGGGCAAGATCGTAAATGCGGACGGGTTCGCCCATGTCGAGCAGGAAGACATCCCCGCCGCGCGACATGGCCCCGGCCTGGATCACCAGCTGGGACGCTTCCGGAATGGTCATGAAATAGCGGGTGACATCCGCATGGGTGAGGGTGACCGGGCCGCCCTCGCGGATCTGCTGGCGGAAGAGCGGCACGACCGAACCGGACGAGCCCAGCACGTTGCCGAAGCGGACCATGCAGAAATTCGTCGCTCTTTCGGCGGTGGTTTCGGCCGCAAGCGCCTGGAGGACCATTTCGGCAAGCCGTTTGCTGGCGCCCATGATGTTCGTCGGGCGCACGGCCTTGTCGGTGCTGATCAGCACGAAGTCGGTCACGCCATGGTCCCGTGCGGCAAGGGCGGTGACCATGGTGCCCAGCGTGTTGTTGCGCACGCCTTCGGCCGGGTTCTGCTCGACCAGCGGCACATGCTTGTAGGCGGCTGCATGGTAGAGCGTGTCCGGCCGCATCGCGGCCATGATCTGGCGCATCCGCATTTCGTCCCGCACGGAGGCGAGCATGGGGATGATCTTGACCGTGCTCTTTTCCAGCTCCCGGTGTATGGCATAGAGCGCGAATTCGCTCTGCTCGACGAGGATCAGGGCCTCGGGCTCATGGGCCACGATCTGGCGGCACAGCTCGCTGCCGATCGAGCCGCCGGCGCCCGTGACCATCACGATCTTGCCGCGGATGTTCTTGTCCATCAGGTCGGGGCGCGGCAGGATCGCGTTGCGGCCGAGCAGGTCCTCGATGTCGAGCTCCTTCAGGTCCGTGACGGTCACACGTCCCTGGGCGATGTCGTTGAGGTCCGGCACGGTTCTCACGTTGACGCGGAACCGGCGGATTTCTTCCAGGATTTCGGCGCGACGCTGACGGGAGGAGGAGGGCAGCGCCAGCAGCACTTCCTTCACGTCATGGCTCGAAATGACCGCGCCGAGCTGCTGTGGCGACCAGATGGGAACGCCGCGCAACAGGCTTCCCTGGATCTTCACGTCGTCGTCGACGAAGCCGATGACCTTCAGCTCCGTGCTGCCGTCGAGTGCGAGCGCGATCTGTCGCCCCGCGGTGCCCGCGCCGTAGATGAGCACGTTCGGCCGCGTGTTCTGCCTGATCTGGCGGCGGTAATCCGCGCCAAGCCAGTAGCGGGCCGCAAGCCGCGATACGGAGATGAAGACCAGCAGCAGCAGCGGCTGGAGGATGCCGATCGTGCGCGGCACGCCGGGCACGCTGATGATGGTGAAGGCCGCGATATAGCCGATCGAGTAGATCACCATCGCGCGGAGAATCGCCATGAAGGCCGCGACCCCCGCATAGCGGAAGATGGCCCGGTAAAAGCCGAAGGAAATGAAGATTGGGATCGCCAGGAAGAGAGACACGCCTGCCGGCAGGAACTTGTCCTCGGTCATCGCGACCCAGCCGTCCAGGCGAAGGCAGTAGGCGAACCAGACCGTCAGCACGCAGAGGAACGCATCGAAGCTGAGCGCAATCAACCGCTTGTAAAATCTCGGGATCGCCAGCACAGCTGCTATGATTTGCGCCTGATACATCGACTGCCTGGTTGTCTTCGTCGCGGGCATCATAACCGCGTTCCCGTTTCTTTATCAATCCTCTCCAGTCAGGAAAAGCACAATCTACAAGAGGTTTTATATAAGCACATTGCTAACACCTAAGCGTGTCTCGCTATAATTAACATGTGAACTATCTTGACAAGTGCCGGCTTCGTTGCGACTGTGCCGGAATTCCGGGGTTAACAATAAGCAAACATCACCTGAAGCCCCGGTCACTGAGGAGGGTTTCATGGCAGTTTCATCGTCGGAAGCTGGTGCCAACCAGCTGCGCAAGAACAGCCTCGGCGTAGGGGCAGTTACATTTCTCGTCATTTCCGCGGCAGCGCCGCTGACGGCAGTTGCCGGCGGCGTGCCGATCAGCATGCTTCTCGGCAACGGGGCCGGCATTGCCGGTTCCTTCGCCATCGTTACCGCCGTCCTGCTGCTCTTTGCGGTGGGCTATGTGGCCATGGCGCGCCACGTGAAGAATGCGGGCGCCTTCTACGCCTATGCGGCGCGGGGGCTTGGCGGCCGCATGGGCGGCGCGTCGGCGATGATCGCCATCCTGAGCTACAACGCCATGCAGATCGGCGTTCTCGGGCTTCTCGGCGCCGCCTCGGCCGGCACCTTCAATCCGCTGATCGGTGCCGACATCCCCTGGTGGGCCTGGTCGCTGATCGCGGTGGTGATCGTTGCCATCCTCGGCTACCGGCAGGTGGATCTTTCCGCCAAGATCCTGATGGTCCTGGTTCTGCTCGAGTACCTGATCGTGCTCGTCATCGACATCGCCATCTTCGTCAAGGGCGGCGATGCGGGCCTGACCCTCGAGCCCTTCTCGCCGTCGCAGATTGCCAGCGGCTCGCCCGCCATCGGCATCCTGTTCTGCTTCGCGGCCTTCATCGGCTTCGAGGCCACGACGATCTATTCCGAGGAGGCGCGCGATCCGGAGCGGACCGTTCCCCGTGCGACCTACATGTCGGTGGTCCTCATCGGCGTCTTCTACATGATCACCGCCTGGCTGATGGCAGCCGGTGCCGGCATCGACAAGCTGGTGCCGACGCTGCAGGGCCTGAAGGACCCGACCACCTTCCTGTTCGAGCTGGCAGGCCGCTATGTCGGCGAGCCGGTGCCGACGATCATGGGCTTCCTCTTCGTCTCCAGCCTGTTTGCGGCGGTGCTTGCCTTCCACAATGGCGTTGCCCGCTACAAGTATGTCGCCGGCCGCGAGGGCCTGCTGCCGGACAGCGTCGGCGTCACCCATGCCCAGTTCCAGAGCCCGCACGTGGGTTCGATGATCCAGACCGTGATCGCGGTCGCGGTGGTCGCGCTCTTTGCCTATCTGCAGCTCGATCCGGTGCTGGCCATGTTCACCTGGCTTACCCAGCTCGGCACGCTCGGCATTCTCGGCCTGATGGCGGTCACCTCGTTCTCGGTGATCGGCTTCTTCATGCGCAACGGCGCGATGGGCGAAAACGCCGTGGTGACCAAGGTGCTGCCGGCCATCTGCGGCCTCGTGCTGGTCTATCTCTTCGTCTACATCTTCGCCCATTTCGGCGATCTGACGGGGGCAGCCGGCTCGCTCGGCGTCATCCTGCCCTCGCTGGTGCTGGTGGCGGCGGCGATCGGCTTCATCCTCTCGCACCGGCTTGCCGGGCGCGATCCCTCGCGCTTCCAGAAGCTCGGTTCGGGCGCCTATTCCTGATCCTGCAGGCGGGGGCGGGGACCGACAGGTTCCCGCCCCTTTCTCATTATTGTATATTTACGTTGCTTATAAAAATACATATACTGCCCGCATGGGCAATCAAACCGACCTCATCGTCAACCATATCGTGAAGAGCATCGAGGACGGCCGGCTGAACCCGGGTGACGTCATCGAGGAAAAGGCGCTCGTGTCCGAATTCGGGGTGTCGCGCACGCCCGTTCGCGAGGCCCTGCTGCAGCTCGACGCGGTGGGCATCCTGAAGCGCAAGCCGAGGGGCGGGGCGGAAGTCTTCCGGCCGACGCTGGAAGAGTTCCTGGCGATCCTGGAGGTGCACGGCAAGCTGGAAGGCCATGCCGCCGCGCTTGCCGCCCGCCGGCTCTCCCCCGCGGATGCGATGGCGCTGGACATGGCCTGTTCGGCCTGCGACGGGCATGCGATGATCTATGGCGACGACAAGCCCGATCTCTACTACCAGCACAATCTCGAATTCCACCGGACGATCGCGATCGCCTCCCACAACGATGTGCTGCTCGATCTGATCCGCACCAATGGCCGGAAGCTGCTCGCCTATTACCGGGCGCGCTACCGCTACAAGGGCAGCATCGGGAAATCCGCGACCGAGCACCGGCAGATCGCGCAACTGATCCTCGACCGGGATTCGGCGGCCGCCGAGGCGCTGATGGTCAGCCACGTGACCTTCGACAGCGTGACCGCGATGGACCTTCTGGCGGTGCTGTTCAAGCCCTGATCACCGATCTCCGCCTTCCAGGAAGGCCGCGATCCACCGGGCAAAGAACCGCCCATCTTCCTCGAGCGCGAGGCTCGTGCGGGCCCGCCCGATCGTTTCCGCATCCAGATGATCGGCGAGATAGTCGATGAGGCCGCCGATGAAATCGGGCGTCATCTCCGGATGGAATTCTGTCGTGAAGACATGGGAGCCGATGCGGAAGGCGCCGATGGGGCAGAAATCGTCCCCGCCGAGCACTTCCGCGGCGTCCGGCAGGCGCGTGACCTGTTCCTGATGGGCAGAGTAGAGCCGCACCGTTTCGCGGCGCGGTTCCATCCAGGGGGCGAAGCGGTCGAAGACCGTCAGCGAGGTGCCGAGGCCCCATCCCTTCGGCGAACGCTGCACGTCTCCGCCGAGCGCCAGGGCCAGCGCCTGATGGCCGAAGCAGGCGCCGAACTGCGGCACCTTGCGCGCTTCCGTCTCGCGAATGAACTCGAGAAGCTTCAGGATCCACGCGTCCCGGCCCTGGACCGAGGCCGGGCTGCCGGTGATGATGTAGCCGTCGAACGCTTCGGGCCGGTCGGGGAAAATGCCGTCCTTGACGGAAACGGTGGTAAAGTTCCAGTCCGGCCTCAGCGGCGCCAGCAGATTGGTGAAGCGCACGCCGTCGTGATCGAACCTTTTGGCAAAGTCGGACGTGTCGTTGCTGGTCAACAGGATGCCGATCGACCGGGACATGGGCTCTGCTCCTTTGCATGCCGGCTGCAGCACTTTTGTGTGCAGAACGCTCTTGTAAATATACTTAACATGTGTTCTATTTTTCCGCAACGGTCAAGCGAGGGAGGAAGCTATGACGGTCTGGACGCCTGTGGACGACGGTTTTGCCGATCTTTCCAGCCATGACACCTTCACGCGCGGCGCGCCGCACAACACCTTTGCGCGGCTCCGCCGCGAGGATCCGCTTGCCTGGTGCGACTTCCCCGGCGGCAAGGGCTTCTGGTCCGTGACGCGGCATGCGGACATTCTGGAACTCAACCGCGACAACAAGCTGCTCAGCTCTGCCCGGGGCATCCGGATGGAGGACCAGACCTACGAGGAATATCTCGCCCGCCGCACCTTCCAGGAAACCGACCCGCCCGAACATACCCGCGTCAGGACGCTCGTCGCCAAGGCCTTTTCCAAGCCGGTCATCGCGCTCTTCGAGGAGCAGATCCGGGAACTGTGCGACGAGATCCTCGATCAGGCGCTGCAGTCGCGCGAGCTTGACGCCGTGAAGACGATCGCACGCCAGCTGCCGATGCGCATGCTGGGCCGGATCATCGGCACGCCGGACGAGGACCTGGACTGGCTGGTGGAAAAGGGCGATGCGCTGATTGCCAATACCGACCCCGACTTTACCGACCACGTGCTCGACAAGACGGATACGGATGCCTATCGCTTCATGCCTTTCCGCTCCCCCGCCGGTGCCGATCTCTTCGATTACGCGCAGCGGCTGATGGAGGACAAGCGCCGGCGCGGCGACGACAGCGGCGTGCTGAGCCTGATCACCAAGCCCGATGCCGAGGGCAACGTGATTTCGGAAACGGAATTCCGCAATTTCTTCTGCCTGCTGGTGGCGGCCGGCAACGACACGACGCGCTATTCCATCGCTGCAGGCCTGCACGCGCTGGCCAACCAGCCGGGGCTGCTCTCCGACCTGCAGTCGGGCGAGGGCGCCATCTGGGAGACCATGCCGGACGAGGTGATCCGCTGGGCTTCGCCGGCCATGTATTTCCGCCGCACCGCGACCCGGGATTTCGAGATGCACGGCAAGACGGTGCGGGAGGGCGACAAGGTGCTCTTCTGGTTCGTTTCCGGCAACCGCGACGAGACCGCCTTCGACGATCCGATGAAGGTGGATTTCCGCCGCACGCCCAACCGGCACCTCTCCTTCGGTCAGGGTGGGGCGCATGTCTGCCTCGGCATGTGGCTCGCCCGGCTCGAGGTCCGGCTTCTGTTCCAGGAATTCGCCAAGCGGGTGAAATCGGTCGAGCAGACCGCGCCGCACGCCTTCCTGCGTTCCAATTTCGTCGGCGGGATCAAGTCGCTGCCGGTCCGCATTCATCTGAAATGACGGGTGGTCCGGCCGCCCGCGCCCACATCAGGAAAAAAACTGCCGTTTCTGGGAGGAGACAGCAATGACCAATGAACGCTTGCGGGTGCTCTTCTGCGATCACCTGAACCTTGCCCGCGGGAAATACCTGCCGATCAAGAAGGCCTCGTCCGGCAGCACCCGCGTCTGCCAGGGCACCTTTGGCGTCACCTATGACAAGGACCTCATCCCCGCGCCGGGCTCCAAGGTGCTGGAAGGGCTTCCGGACATCGAGATCCGCTTTCGCGAGGAGGACATCCGGGACAGCTGGTATCCGGACACCAAGGTGGTCGTGGGCGATCTCTACGAAGAGGGAGCACCGTTCGGCGCCTGCGGCCGGCATGCGCTGAAGCGCGCAATAGCCGACTGGAACGCGCTCGGCTTCGACCCCATGGTGGGGCTTGAGCTGGAGGCCTTTGCCTTCCAGCAGCGCGAGGACGGCAGTCTCGTTCCCTACGACACGCCGAAATCCTATGTCTATTCCACCGGTCCCTTTGCCGATCCGCACGGCTTTACCGAGGCGGTATGGGACCGGGCAAGCGAACTCGGCTTCGCCATCGACAGCCATACCTCGGAATTCGACTCGCCGCAGTTCGAGTTCACCCTCACCTTCGATCACGCGCTGAAGGCGGTGGACGACATCTTCCTGTTTCGCCAGCTCGCCCGCGAGGTGGCGCTGGAACACGGCATCATCCTGACCTTCCTGCCGAAACCCATCCTGCCCAAGGGCGGAAGCGGCCTGCACGTCAACTTCTCCTTCCGCGACCGGGACGGAAACAATGCGGTGGGCGAGCCGGACCGGCTGAGCACGGTTGCCGAGGGCTGCATTGCCGGGCTGATGCATCACCACCGGTCCATGGCGGCGCTGGTCGCCCCGATCGTCAATTCCTACCAGCGCCTGAGGCCGTCATCCATGAGCGGCTACTGGCGGAACTGGGGTGGCGACCATCGGGGTGTGACCACCCGCATCTCGGCCGAACGCGGCCCGAAGGCCCGCATCGAGCACCGCATGGGCGATGGCGCCGCCAACCCTTACACGCTGGTGGCAACGGTGCTTCAGGCGGCACGGCTCGGCTATGTCAACCGCTATCCCCTTCCGCCGGCGGAAACCGGCGACTGCTTCGGCGAGATCGATGCGCGGGACGGTGTGCCGGATGATCTCGCCGGTGCGCTCGACGCGCTGGAGGCGGACGGCGTGTTGATGGATGCCGTCGGACGGCTGCTCTGCGAGAACCACATCTTCATCAAGCGGGACGAGATCGGCAAGACGGCGGGGCTGGAAGGCGATGCCCTTCGCGATTTCTACATCCACTACATCTGAGACCCGCCGACGAACAAGACGAGGAGGAGCTAACATGGCCAAAGTCACCTGGATTCTGGCGGACGGGCGCGCGATCGTGGCCGAGGTCGCCGACGGCACCAACATGATGAATGCCGCGGCGATGGCGAATGTCCCCGGCATCATCGGGGAATGCGGCGGCTGTCTTTCCTGCGCCACCTGCCATGTCTACGTGGACGAGGCCTGGGCGGAAAGAACGGGCGAGCCCGACGGCACGGAGGACGCGATGCTGGACGCGACCGATGCGCCGCGCCGGGAAACAAGCCGCTTGTCCTGCCAGATCGTCGCGAGCGGCAGTCTGGACGGCCTCGTGCTGCATGTTCCCGCCTGACAGGCCACGAATTGACGACGGGTTGAAACTTTTGGCGAGCCCTCTGCGTCTTGCGCTTCGAGGGCGCCCCTACTGCCCTTATACCCCGCCTTGCCAGCCGGTTTACCGGCTGGCATTTTTTGTGACGGTTCCGGTTCAGGCCTTGCGAAGCTCCAGCCCGACACCCTTGTTGACGAAGGAGTAATCGGCAACGGCGGCAAGATCCACGCTTCCCGCTTCGAGAACGCCTGCATCGACGCAGAGATCGTAGAAGGCCTTGATGCGCTCGGCATTCATGGCGCCGATCCCGCTCTTCTCCGCTTCGCCGCTGTCGACGATGCCGAGACTGCGCAGCGCCTCGTTTTCCCATGTCAGGCGCCCGACGGACTGGTCCGGATTGGCAGCGACGATCGCCTCGATGCCGGGGGTCGCATCGCCGTAGAGATAGTTGTACCAGCCGACGGTCGAGGCATCGAGGAACTTCTGCACCACGTCAGGCCTGGTGAGGATGACCTCGTCGCGGGTCTGCACCATGCAGGAATAGGTGTTCCATCCCTCGTCGGCCAGCAGCCAGCTGTCGATTTCCACATTGGCCGCAAGCGCCTCATAGGGCTCGGATACGGCATAGCCCTGCTGCACGAGCTGGGTATCCTCGAAGAAGGGCTTCATGTCGTAGTTGTAGGGGGCGACGCGCTCCTCCTTGAAGCCCTTCGTCTTCATCATCCATCGCCCGTAGCTCTCCATGCCCTGGGAACCGAGCAGGATCTTGGGCGCGTTGGCGAGATCGGCAAAATCCTTGTAGACGCCCTTGTGGGCCATCATCATCTGCGGGTCCTTCTGGAAGTGGGCCGCGACGATCTTGAGCGGCAGCCCCTTGCGGATATCCTCGAAGGGCAGGAGCAGGTTTCCCGACATCAGGAAATCGACTTCTCCCGAGACAAGCAGCGGGCGGGTGTCGTTCTTCGGGCCGCCGGAGACGATCTCCACATCGAGGCCCATCTTCTCATAGGTGCCATCCGCCACGGCCTGGTAGTAGCCGCCATGGGCGCCCTGGGGCAGCCAGTCGGTCGCGAACTTCACCTTGACCCTGTCCTCCGCACGGGCCGGCATGGACAGGCCCGTACCGGCCAGAAGCGCGGCTGCACCCATCGTGAATTGACGCCTGTTCAACATCATGTCCTGTCATCCTTTCGTTGCTGTTCGTACCCGCCGTTTTCCGATGGGGATTGTCCTGTTTCCTGAAGACTGCGTTCGCGGTGCCGCCGGCAGCCGCACCGCCTGTCCGCGATGGCCGCGGGTTCTTCCGCCGGTGCATTGCAACCTCTGTAACAGGCTTCCATTGAAAATAAGTAAAAAAGAATGTTCTGATTTAAACGCGGGCGGATGGGGTGCGGCCCCTTCGGGCGGGATTGCGGGGCACTGGCCTTGCGGTCTATGTTTCGCCGGCCGTTTCCCCGACGAGGCGGCGCGCGGTGAAGCGCCTTCAAGGATCCATGAGAGATGCCGATGCCCCGACTTGTCCGCCTGACGGCTCTTGCCTGCCTGCTGACCGCAGCGATGCTGGCAAGGGCGGAGGAGGGTGCGGCGGCCGGCCTCTGCTATCGCGGCATCAATCTTTCGGGCGCCGAATATGGCAAGCGCGGCGGCGTGGTCGGCACCGACTACATCTATCCGTCGGAGGAGACGATCCGCTATTTCGCCGACAAGGGCATGAATGCGGTCCGGCTGCCCTTCCGCTGGGAGCGCCTGCAGCCGCGCCTCGGCGAACCGCTTTCCGAAGAGGAGCTGCTGCTGCTCAGGCAGGCCGTGGGGCTGGCGCGCAAGGCGGGCATGACGGTGATCCTCGACCCCCACAACTATGCCAAGTATGACGAGCGGACGATCGGAACGCCGGACGTGCCCGTTTCTGCCTTCGCGGATTTCTGGCGGCGGGTGGCAGCGGAGTTCGCCGCCGACCACGGCATCGTCTTTGGCCTGATGAACGAACCCTACGACATCGACGGCCCGGCCTGGGTGGCGGCGGCAAACGAGGCCGTCGCCGCGATCCGCGAGACCGGCGCCACCAATCTGGTGCTCGTTCCGGGCACCATCTGGAGCGGCGGCGCCACCTGGTTCGACGAGAAGCCCTGGGGTTCCAATGCGGGCGTCATGACCGGCTTTCGCGACCCCGCCAATCACTACGCCTTCGAGATCCACCAGTATCTCGATGTCGACTATTCCGGAAAGCATGCGACCTGCGAGAAGGCGGACGAGGTCAACGACCGGCTGCTCCGTCTCTCCGACTGGATGCGGCAGAATGGCAGCCGCGCCTTTCTGGGCGAGTTCGGCGGCTCGAAGGACCCGGCCTGCCTTGCCGGGCTCTCCCGGCTTGGCCGGATGATGGCCGACAACAGCGACGTCTGGATCGGCTGGACCTATTGGGCGGCCGGCGAATGGTGGCCGGAAGAGGAGCCGCTCAACATCCAGCCGCGCCCGGGCAAGGGCACGCCAGCGCAGCTCGAGGCCCTCAAGGCGGCGCTGGATGGCCCCGCCGATCCCGACCGCTGCCTTCCCGGGCACTGAACCCTGCGCCGGTCCCCCGTCCTCCGTTTGAAGTCGGGCGAGGGGCGGGCTAAGTAAACCATGAATGGAACAGGGAGGATCGCACGCGTGGGTGCCGGTGAGGTGAAGCTTGAGGACAGCTGGAAGGCGGCGCTCTCCGCCGAATTTGCAAGCCCCTACATGCAGGAGCTGCGCTCCTTCCTGATGGCCGAGAAGGCATCGGGAAAGCGCATCTTTCCGCGCGGGCCGGACTATTTTCGCGCGCTCGATCTGACCCCGGTGGAAAAGGTGCGGGTGGTCATTCTCGGTCAGGACCCCTATCACGGCGCGGGCCAGGCCCATGGCCTCTGCTTCAGCGTCCAGCCCGGGGTGCGCATTCCGCCCTCGCTCGTCAACATCTACAAGGAGCTGAAGAGCGATCTGGGAATCGAGCCCGCCCGGCACGGCTTTCTGGAAAGCTGGGCCCGCCAGGGGGTGCTTCTGCTCAACAGCGTGCTGACCGTCGAGGAGGCGCGTGCCGCCTCGCATCAGGGAAGGGGATGGGAGCGCTTCACCGATTCCGTGATCCGCATCGTCAACGAACGGGTCGAGCATTGCGTCTTCATGCTGTGGGGCTCCTATGCGCAGAAGAAGGCGAGCTTCGTCGACCGCGACCGGCATCTCGTGCTGAAGGCCCCCCATCCCTCGCCGCTCTCCGCCCATCAGGGTTTTCTCGGCTGCCGGCATTTCTCGCAGGCCAACGACTGGCTCGAGCGCATGGGGCGCGGGCGAATCGAGTGGCAGCTTCCGGAAAACCCGGCCTGATATCGGGGCGCTTCAGCCCCCTCGAGGCATCTGCCCCGACCGATTGCGCCATGGCTCCGTCGCAAACGGAGTGGGTGCGCGTATAACAAGGCGAGCCCCCGAAAATATAGCGGGTTCGGCTGCGAAATGCGGCTGCGCAGGCCGTTTTTCCTGTGCTACGCCTTTGCCCAGCGTTCCTGTGGCCCGTGGCAGGTGGGGTGCCGGCCGCGGATCGCCCAAAACGACAAATGGGAGTGAAACATGAGCCATCATCTGCAGTTCTTCATCGACGGCGCCTGGGTGGATCCGGTGACGCCGGCGCGCATCGACGTGATCGACCCGTCCACCGAAGAGGTCTATACCCAGATCTCGGCCGGCTCCAGGGCCGATGTGGACCGTGCCGTCGCTGCCGCGAAGGCTGCCTTTGCCAGCTTCTCCCTCGTGCCGAAGGAAGAGCGCCTGGCGCTGCTGAAGCGCATTCTCGAGGTCTACAACGCCCGTTACGAGGACATCGCCAGGGCCGTCAGCCAAGAAATGGGCGCGCCGATTTCCTTTGCCCGCAACGCGCAGGCCTGGGCCGGACAGGCCCACATGGAAGCCACCATCCGCGCCATGGAGGAATTCGAGTTCAGCCATCGCCGCGGAAGCTCGATGATCGTCAAGGAGCCGATCGGCGTCTGCGCGCTCATCACGCCGTGGAACTGGCCGCTGAACCAGATCGTCTGCAAGGTGGCGCCCGCGATTGCCGCCGGCTGCACCGTGGTGCTGAAGCCGTCCGAGATCGCGCCGATATCCGGCATCGTCTGGGCGGAGATCATGGAAGAAGCCGGCACGCCGAAGGGTGTGTTCAACCTCGTCAACGGCACCGGCCCCGATGTCGGACAGGTCATGGCCGGCCATCCCGACGTGGACATGGTCTCCTTCACCGGCTCCACCCGCGCCGGCATCATCGTGGCGAAGACCGCCGCCGATACGGTCAAGCGCGTGGCGCAGGAACTCGGCGGCAAATCCGCCAACATCATCCTGCCTGACGCGGATTTCGAGAATGCGGTGATCCAGGGCGTGCAGGGCTGCTTCGGCAATACCGGCCAGTCCTGCGACGCGCCGACGCGCATGCTGGTGCCCGCAGACCGACACGACGAGGCGCTGGCCATTGCGAAGACCGCCGCCGAGGCCATGAAGGTCGGCGATCCCCGCTCGGAGGAAACCGAGCTCGGCCCCGTCGTCTCGGAGATGCAGTACAACAAGATCCAGGGTCTCATCGAGAAGGGCATCAAGGAAGGGGCAACGCTCGTCACCGGCGGCCTCGGCCGGCCGGAAGGGCTGAACCGCGGCTACTATGTCCGCCCCACTGTCTTCGGCCACGTGAAGCCGGGCATGACCATCGAGCGGGAGGAGATCTTCGGGCCGGTTCTCTCCGTCATTTCCTACGAGAACGAGGAAGAGGCGATCCGCATCGCCAACGACACGGTCTACGGCCTTGCCGCCTACATCCAGTCGAAGGACATCGAGCACGCCCGGCGGGTGGCGCTCCGGATGCGTGCGGGCACGGTGAATCTCAACTATCCGGACTGGGACACGATGGCACCCTTCGGCGGCTACAAGCAGTCCGGCAACGGGCGCGAATATGCCGACTGGGGCATCCACGATTTCCTGGAGATCAAGGGCATCGTCGGCTACGGCGACTGATACCCGCGTCTTTCGGCCGGGGCGTGAGGACCGCGCCCCGGCCAAACCCATGCCATTTCGCATTATGCCTTTGAATTATTTGTGGGAAGCCTGCATTCCCGGGCATCCGGCAATCGGATAGCCTCTCGAACCGAACCGCCACCCGGCCGGTGCATGTCCCGACGCCCTTTCGACCGAAGCTGCCATGACAAGCCACGAACAGCATCAATACCGCCTGGGCGCCTTCTACGTCGCGATGTCGGCGCTGGCCTGGTCGCTGTCCGGTCTGTTCGTCCGATCCATCACGACGGACCTGACCACGCTCCTGTGCGTGCGCGGCATGATATCCGGCACGGCGGTCTTTGCCTTCTTCTTCTATCTCGAAGGCGCGCGCGGCTTTGCCATCCTGCGCTCCATGGGCTGGCCCTTCGTCGTCATCACCTTCTTCTCGGCGGCGAGCATGATCTCCGGGATCGGCTCGATGTGGTATGCCTCGGTGGCGGATGCGATGGTCATCTATGCCACCACGCCGTTCCTCACCGCAGGCGTCGCCTTCCTGATGATCCGGGAAATCCCCAGCCGCTCGACCATCGTCGCGGCCGGCGTCGCGCTGTTCGGCGTCCTGATCATGCTCGCCGATCGCAGCGGCGGCACGGGCAGCCTCTTCGGCAAGTTCCTGGCCTTCGTCATGGCGGTCACGGTTGCCTTCATGGCCACCTTCATGCGCCAGCACAAGACGATGAACATGCTGCCGGCCATGGCGGCCTCTGCCTGGCTCTGCTCGCTTTCCACCATCTGGTTTGCCAGTCCGCTTTCCGTTTCCGCCCATAATCTCGGGCTGATCTTTGCCTTCGCCATCCTGCAGAACGCGATGGGCCTCATCCTCTATACCTTCGGCAGCCACCGCATTCCCGCTGCCGATGCAAGCCTGCTGGTTTCGCTGGAAGTGCCGTTGACACCGCTCTGGGTGTGGCTCTTCATGAGCGAGACGCCGAGCCTCGGCACCATCATCGGCGGCAGCGTGGTGGCGATTGCGCTCTTCTCGCATATCGCCGTCGAGATGCGCCGCAACCGCGCGCCTTCCGGAGCAACCGCATGAAACCCAATGTTCTTCTGATCACCGCCGACCAGTGGCGCGGCGACAGCCTTTCGGCCGTCGGCCATCCGCTGGTGAAGACGCCGCATGTGGATGCGCTGGCCGCCGAGGGCGTGCTCTTCGAGCGACACTATGCCAGCGCCGCGCCCTGCTCGCCGGCCCGTGCCGGCCTTTATACCGGCCTCTACCAGATGAACCACCGGGTCTGCCGCAACGGTTCGCCCCTCGACCATCGCTTCGACAACGTGGCCCTTGCCGCCCGCCGTGCGGGCTATGATGCCACGCTGTTCGGCTATACCGATACCGCGCCCGATCCGCGCCGGCTCGATCCGAACGATCCCCATCTCACCACCTATGAAGGGGTGCTTCCGGGGTTCACCGTGCGCCAGCTGCTGACCGAGGACGAAAAGCAGTGGCTGTCCTGGCTGCGCGCCCGCGGTCATGCCGGGGCCACGAGCCGCGACGTGCACCTGCCCGTGGAGGCGCGGCCGGGCGAGGTGACCCGCAATCCGCCGGCCTATGCCGCGGAGGAAACCCAGTCGGCCTTCCTCGCCGGCGAGTTCCTGCGCTGGGTGGAAGAGCAGGACCGGCCATGGTTTGCCCATGTGTCCTTCATCCGCCCGCATCCGCCCTTCGTCGTTCCAGAACCGTTCAACCGTCTCTACCCGCCCCAGCCGGAGGAGGGCTTCCACCGGGCGGCAAGCCGCGATGCGGAGATGGCGCTTCATCCCTATCTTGCCTTCGACCTGCCGAACCAGCGCAAGGCAAGCTTCCTGCACGGAGCGCCCGGCCGCGTGAGCGAATGGAGCGCTGCCGAGATCGCCGAGATCCGCGCGATCTATCACGGCATGATCACCGAGACCGACCATCAGCTCGGCCGCATCTTCGACCAGCTGAAGGCGCTCGGCGCGTGGGACAACACCATCGTCGTCTTCACGTCCGATCACGCGGAAATGGCCGGAGACCACTGGTCCTTCGGAAAGGGCGGCTTCTTCGACGGCAGCTATCACATCCCGCTCGTCATCCGCGACCCGCGCCGGAAGGCTTCGGCCGGAGGCCGGGTGCGGCACTTCACTTCGGCAGCAGACATTTTCCCCACTCTCTCGCAGATCTGGGCGGTCGAGCCCGCAAATGCGCTCGACGGCGCTTCTCTCGTGCCGTTCCTCGATGGCGCCACGCCGCGGCACTGGCGGGACGCAGCCTTCTTCGAGTTCGATTTCCGCGATGTGGAAACGGGCCTTGCGGAAAGCCACTTCGGCCTTGCGCCGCAGGAATGCAATCTCGCGGTGCTGAGGGACGAGCGGTACAAGTACGTGCATTTCAACCGCCTGCCGCCGCTGCTCTTCGATCTCGCCGAAGATCCGTCCGAACGGATCAATCGTGCCGAGGACCCCGCCTATCTTCCGATCCGCCTCGCTTTCGCCGAAAAGCTCCTGTCTCTCAGGGCCACGCATCTGGACCAGACGCTTGCGCTCACCACCTTGACCGACAGGGGAGCCATTTCGGCAGGGCCGCGAACGTGAGTGCGCCAAGCCCGGTCCGCATGCGGACCTGCCACCCGCTGGCAGGGAGGCGGAACAGGGATCGTGTGGAGTGAGCGTGCAAACGGGATCAGCCGAGGACATCAGGGAACAGAACCGGCGCGACGACGGAACCAATCACCGGCTATCTGAAACGCTGGAGGCACTGGCAACCGACGAAAGCCGCGAGCGCATCTCGGTCCGGGACATCTTCGAGGCCATGGGCGATCGGGCCTTCGGAGCCCTGATGCTCGTCTTCGCCCTGCCGAACATCATACCGACGCCGCCGGGCACCTCTGCCGTCCTGGGCGCGCCGCTCGTCTTCCTGACGGCGCAGCTGGCGCTCGGGCTGAAGCCCTGGCTGCCAGGGCTGATTGCCGACCGTTCCATGAGCCGCCTGGATTTTGCCGCCCTGACGGAGCGTATCGCGCCCTGGCTTGCCAAGGCGGAGCGTCTGCTGAAGCCGCGCCTGACGGGCCTCGTCGGACATCCGGCCGAATATGTGGTGGGGGCGATCTGCCTGATCCTCGCCGTCATCCTCACCTTGCCGATACCGCTCGGCAACATGCTGCCGGCGCTTTCGATCTGCCTTTTCTCGCTCGCCATTCTCGAGCGGGACGGTCTGTTCACCATCCTCGGCACGCTGATGGCGGCCGTCTCCGTCGTGGTTGTGGGCGGTGTCGTCTATGCGCTCGTCAAGACATTGATCTTCCTCGTCTCCTCTGCTCTGATGTGATCGATTTCAACGGTTCCTGAAGGCCGGGAGGACAGATGCTCAAGGGAATTTCACCGCTGCTCGATGCGGATCTGCTGCATGCGTTGCGCTCGATGGGACATGGCGACCTCATCGCCATCGTCGACACCAATTTTCCCGCCGACACCTTTGCCCGCAGCACGGTTCTCGGCAGGCCGCTGAAGATCGGCTGCAACACGGCGGCCGAGGCAGTACAGGCCATTCTCGGCGTGATGCCGCTCGATACCTTCGTGGATCACGCCGCCTTCCGCATGGAGGTGGTCGGCGCCCCCGACGAGGTGCCCGAGGTGCAGCGCGAGGTCCAGGCGGAAGTAAACCGGGCGGAGGGCAAGGACTGGGCCCTTCATCCGGTGGAGCGCTACGCCTTCTACGAAAAGGCAAGGTCTGCCTATTGCATCGTCCAGACCGGGGATCGCCGTTTCTATGGTTGCTTCGCCTTCATGATGGGCGTGATCCCGCCGGAGGCGTGAGCGTTCGTCCATGCTGATCGCTGCCCTGCAGATGGAGCCGGTGCCGGCCGATACCGGCGCCAATCTTGCCAAGATAGAGCGCGCGGCCAGAAGCGCCGCGGCCATGGGCGTGACCCTGCTGGTTGCGCCGGAACTCGCCGTCTCCGGCTATTCGCTGGGTGCGCGCTTTGCCACCATCGCAGAGCCGGCCGAAGGGCCGTCGATTGCCCGCATCCGCGCCATGGCGGCGGAGCAGGGCATGGCCATTTGCGTCGGCTTTCCGGAGCGGGCCGACGGGGTGGTCTACAACTCGGCCGTCCTCGCAACACCCTCGGGCGATCTCCACATCTACCGCAAATGCCATCTCTACGGCCCGAAGGAGCGGGCGGCCTTTGCAGTCTCCACCGCGCCGCCGGCGGTCTTCGAGCTCGGCGGGCTGAAGGTCGGCATGCTGATCTGCTACGACGTGGAGTTCCCGGAAATGGTGCGGGGGCTGGCCCTTCAGGGCGCGCAGCTCGTGCTCGTGCCGACGGCGCTGCCGGCGGGGCCATCTGCCCGGCAGGTCTCGCGCCTCATCGTCCCCTCGCGGGCGATGGAGAACCAGCTGTTCATCGCCTATGCGGATCTCTGCGGGGTGGAAAACGGGGCTGCCTATGAAGGGCGCTCCGTCATTGCCGCACCGGATGGCGAGTATCTTGCCCGTGCCGGCCGGGACGAGACGCTGCTCTTTGCCCGGATCAACCCGGCGGCCTATGCGGTGACGGAGGCGGAAACGCCATACCTCGCGGACCGGATGCCCGAAGTTTACCGCAAGCTGCTTCCCTGAAGACGGCAGGAGGCTAAACCGACCTCATCGCGCGGCAGCCCGGCATGGCGTCCTGCCCGCACGGCGACCCGGTACGGGAGTCCGACGCCTCAGGCGCCCGCTTCGAAATAGGTCTGAAGCTCTGCCACCCGCCCGGCCCGCTCCATCGCCAGCGGCCCCTTCGCGGCGCCGATGCCATGGACCGCAAGCTCGATGAGCGCTGCCACCGCGATGGGGTCCATCGCGCTGCCGCGGGGACATGCGGGCAGCCGGATGACCATGTCGGCGGCCTGCGCCGGCTCGACGCGCATGCGATGGGTGAAGAGCAGCACGCGCAGGCCCGTTTCCTTCGCCGCGCGACAGAGCCGCTCGAGGCGCGATGCCCCGACACGGTCGTCCAGCACCGTCAGCAGCCCGTCGTCCCGACGGGTCGCCAGCAGTTCGAGATAGATGCCATCCGTGCCGTCGACGTGGCGCACGCGATCGCGCACTTCGGCAAGGCGGCAGGCGAAATGGGCTGCCAGCGGCTGGGTCGGGCCCCAGGATGCGACGAAGACCTCTGCCGGCCGCGCAAGAAGTTCGATCATCTGGCGCCAGGCCGGCTCTGCCCGGAGAGCCTGGACCTGGTGGAGCGATTCCACCTGGTCACGCAGGTGGTCGAAACCGCGCTGCGGCTCGCTGACACCGGGATTGGCATGGGCCACCTCGGCCGATGCCGCGGCGGCGCTGGTGCGAACCTGCCGCAGCTGATGCGACTCGATATCCATGGCCCGCAGGAAGCGGCCGACCGTCATGGGGCTGAGGTCGAGCCTGTCGGCCACGGTTGCCGCCGTCTCGAAGGAGATGTCTGCCGGATGCTCGAGGTAGTAGCGGGCAAGGCGCTTCTCCGCCGGGGTGCCACTTTTCAGGCTTTGGTTGAATTTTTCAAACAAGCTGTCCAACAGTCCCCGAGCTCCCGCATGCTCGTGTGTTCGGGAAAGCCTTGGAAAATCCTCAGGCTAACCACTACCCCACGTATCTCATTAAGCGTCAATTTATATAAGGATATTCTTTGTTTACAAGTGGGATTTGTGGATAACCGCAGAAAAATTGCAAAAAACGTATCGCGTCTCGCCTCTGTTGAAACGGGGGCAAGGTTTTCGGAACACGGCGCGGGTCCGGTGTCAGCCGGGCTGGGGGCCTGGCAGGGGAACGGGAACATCGGCCGTCTTGCCCTCGAACTTGCAGATGTCGGCGATGACGCAATGCTCGCATTCGGGCCGGCGCGCCTTGCAGCAATAGCGTCCGTGCAGGATCAGCCAGTGATGGGCGTGGAAGAGGTAGTCCTCGGGGATGATCCGCATCAGCTTGTCCTCCACCTCGTCCGGCGTCTTGCCGGGGGCGAGCTTCAGCCGGTTTCCGAGGCGGAAGACATGGGTATCCACGGCCATGGTGGGGATGCCGAAGGCCATGGACATCACCACATTCGCCGTCTTGCGTCCCACGCCGGGCAGCGTCATCAGCTCCTCGCGCGTGCGCGGCACCTCGCCGCCGTAATCGCGGATGAGCTTCTCGCTGAGCGCGATCACGTTCTTTGCCTTGTTGCGGTAGAGGCCGATGGTCCTGATGTAGCCGATCAGCCGTTCCTCGCCGAGATCGAGCATCTTCTGCGGCGTGTCCGCCACCTTGAAGAGGTCGCGGGTCGCCCTGTTCACGCCGACATCCGTCGCCTGCGCGGACAGCGCCACCGCCACCACCAGCGTGAAGGGGTTTACATGCTCGAGCTCGCCCTTGGGTTCGGGCCGCACGATCGAGAAGCGGCGGAAGATCTCGCGGATCTCCGCCTCGCTATAGGCGGTGAGCGAGGTCCGGCGCCGGCGCGAGGCGCCTGCCTTCTGCGCGGCTGCCCCTTTGCGGCGTCCTGTCGCGTTTGACTTTTTCCAATTTTCGGTGCTGGATTCCGGCTTCGGTGTCTTCATGGAAAACCTATAGCGAGACGCGATGACGGAAATCAACGGCGAGCTGATCAACGAACATCCGGTCTTTGCGGCCGAGCTGGTGCCGCACCGTTCGCTCGGGCGGCGGGGCTGGAAGGTTCTCATGCTGCTGACGGGCGTGCTGACTGTGGCGCATGTGGCCGTCTTCCTGATGAGCGGCGCCTGGCCGGTGGCGCTGTTCTTCGGCATCGATTTCGCCCTGCTGTACGGCGCCTTCTATCTGAACTACCGCGCGGGCCTGGAGCGCGAGGAGGTGTTCGTCTCGCGCACCCGCCTTCTGGTGCGCAAGATCAAGCCCTCGGGGCAGGCCAGGGAGATCGGCTTCAATCCCTTTCGTGCCCGTTTCGACGTGAAGCGGCATACGGATATCGGCATCGTTTCCATGCTGCTCTCCGGGGAAGGCCGGCGCACCGATATCGGCTCCTTCCTGAACCTCGACGACCGGGAGAGCTTCGCCAAGGCGCTGACCGGCGCGCTTGCCACCGTCAAGCGCCGGATCTGACAAGAAACGGGTGGCGGGAGCGGGGCTTTCGGTGTTCTCTGGGCCTCAAGGAGAACGACCATGACCATCAATCAGGCCATCTACAAGGACATCACCCCCGAGGGCAGCGATTACGAAACGGTCAGCCGGGTGATCGAGCTCGTCACCGAGGATTATCGCAGCCAGCCCAGCCTGGACGAGATCGCCAGGCGGCTCGGCCAGTCGCCGACGCAGCTGCAGAAGACCTTCACCCGCTGGGCCGGCCTTTCGCCCAAGGCCTTCCTGCAGGCCGTCACGCTCGACCACGCCAAGCGGCTTCTCGCCACGGAGGGCCTGCCGCTTCTCGAAACCGCGCTGGAGGTCGGTCTTTCCGGACCGGGCCGGCTCCACGATCTCTTCGTCACCCATGAGGCGATGTCGCCCGGCGAATGGAAGGCGAGGGGCGGCGGGCTGGTGATTCGCTGGGGTTTCCATCCCTCTCCCTTCGGCCTCGCCCTCGTGATGGCGACGGAGCGGGGCCTTGCCGGTCTCGCCTTCGCGGACGGCGACGAGGAGGCCTGCTTCAGGGACATGGCGGAGCGCTGGCCGAATGCGGAATTCGTCCGCGATCAGGCGCTGACGGCCCCCTATGTCGGGCGCATCTTCGATCCCGCCAGCTGGAACAGCGACCAACCCTTGCGCGTTGTGCTGATAGGAACGGATTTCCAGGTGCGGGTCTGGGAAAGCCTGCTGCGCATTCCGCTTGGACGGGCGGTCACCTATTCGGACATCGCCCGCGATATCGGGCAGCCGACCGCCTCCCGGGCCGTCGGCGCGGCTGTAGGGCGCAACCCCCTGTCCTTCGTGGTGCCCTGCCATCGGGCGCTCGGCAAGAGCGGCGCGCTGACCGGCTACCACTGGGGTCTCACCCGCAAGCGTGCCATGCTCGGCTGGGAAGCCGCGCGGGCAAACGGCATCCTCGCGGAGGCCTGAGCCACCGAACCCCTTGGCCCGCCGGCGTGCTTGACAAGCGGCCGGCTCGGTGGCGATAGTCGGATCGCGACACCGGGCCAGCCCCGGGGAGGATATCGATGGTTTCGACAGGTGCGACATCGCAGGCAGTGAAAGGCCCACGGGGCCTTTTCGGCGTTTGCGTGCCCTTTGCCCGGCGATATTGGCGGGTCCGGTTTGGCCGCCTTGCGGGCTATCGCGGCTGAGAGACCGCCTGCTTTCCCCGCTCCATTCCGCACCGCCTCCACAGACTATCGTCTTCAAGCATCACAAGGACCAGGATCCCATGACTTCCAAGCTTGACCAGCTCCGCGCCATGACCACCGTGGTGGCCGATACCGGCGACATCGAGGCGGTCGCCCGCCTGAAACCGGTGGATTGCACCACGAACCCCACCATCGTCCTGAAGGCCTTGGGAACGCCGATGTTCGCCGATGCGATCAAGGAAGCCGTTGCCTGGGGCAAGAGCCAGGGCGGCTCCGCGGAAGCGGTGGTGGCCGCCGTGGCCGACCGTCTAGCGATTTCCGTCGGGGCGGCACTGGCCGGCCTCGTGCCGGGCCGCGTCTCGACCGAAGTCGATGCCGACCTTTCCTTCGATACCTATGCCTCGGTCGAGAAGGGCCGGGCCATCATCAAGGCCTATGAGGCGCGCGGCATTGCACGCGAACGCATCCTCATCAAGCTCGCCTCCACCTGGGAGGGCATCCGGGCCGCCGAGCAGTTGCAGAAGGAAGGCATCGACTGCAACCTGACGCTCCTCTTCTCCAAGGCCCAGGCGATTGCCTGCGCCGATGCCGGGGCCTTCCTCATCTCGCCCTTCGTGGGCCGCATCCTCGACTGGTACGCCAAGTCGACCGGCCAGACCTACACCGCGGAAGAGGATCCGGGCGTGCAGTCGGTCCGCGCCATCTACAACTACTACAAGGCGAACGGCATCAAGACGATCGTGATGGGCGCTTCCTTCCGCAATGCGGGCGAGATCGAGGCCCTTGCCGGTTGCGACCGCCTGACCATCAGCCCGGCGCTGCTGGACGAGCTTTCCAAGGCCGAAGGCACCCTTGCACGCCGCCTCTCGCCGGAAAAGGCGGAAGCCGAAGCCCCGGTCACGATGGACGAGAAGACCTTCCGCTGGATGATGAACGAAGATGCCATGGCGACCGAGAAGCTGTCGGAAGGCATCCGCCTCTTTGCCAAGGACCTCGTTGCGCTGCGCAGCATGGTCGCCAAGGAAATGGCAGCCTGAACCGGACCGTTTCCGCAGACAGGCAAGGCGCCGCCCCGCGCGGCGCCTTTTTTCATGGGTACCCGCCGTTCGTCAGAGCGACCAGATCCGGCGGGCATTGAGCCCGAGAATGGCCCTGCGGTCATCGGGGGCGAGATCGGCGAGAAGCGCATGCGTCGCCGCCACCCAGGTGGACAGCGTGCCGCCCAGCGTCACGACCGGCCAGTCGCTGCCCCAGACCATGCGCGCCGGACCGAAGCATTCCAGCACCGTATCCACATAGGGCCGGAGCGTCGCCACCTCCCAGCTGCCGGGATCGGCATAGGCGACGATGCCGGAAAGCTTGACCGTCACGTTCGGCCGCTCGGCAACGCGGGCAATGCCTCTCGCCCAGCCTTCATGGGCGGCGGAGGCGATATCCGGCACGCCGCAATGATCGAGGACGAAGGTAACGTCGGGGGCGAGATCGAGGAGGGCGAGAACCTTCTCCACCTGATGCGGCAGCGTGCAGAGATCGAAGGTCAGCCGCGTGCCGGACAGGCGGCGGATGTTTTCGCGGAACAGGGCGCCTTCGGACACCTCATCCGGAACGACATGCAGCACGCGGCGGAACCCCTTGACGAAGGGATCGGCCAGCGACTGGTCGAGGAAGGCGGGAAAATCCGGGCTTTCGGGCCGGCAGGAGGAAATCGCGCCGCGGATCAGCGAGCCCGGCGCAGCGGCAATATCCGCCACCATCCGGGTTTCCTGCGAAATATCCGTTTCCGCCACGTCCACTTCCATGTGCAGCACGTCGGTGATGCCGGCCCGGCGCGCCTCGCGGGCATAGGCATCGTAGAGATGATCCCGATTCAGCGCTTCCACCCCGGCAAGCCAGGGATAGGACAGGCGCGACCTGTCGATCAGGTGGAGATGGCTATCCACGAACATCCGTCAATCCTCCCGCGGGCCCTCCGGGCCCGATGCGGCAAGACTATACTCACGGAAAAATAGTTCATTCAAATAGAAAAAGCGGAAGGCGTCAGATCTCCGTCTCGGCTCGCCCTGCGACGATGTCCGAAATCTGCTCCGCAGCCGACCTCACATGGGCAATCACGTCCTCGAAGCGCGGCGCGCCCGGGGTCAGCGGCGAGATATAGGGGCAGGTGAGGGCCGCAAGGGCATTGCCATCGAGGGACAGGACCGGCGCGGAAATGTTGCGGACGCCCGCAGTCTGCAGACTGTCCATGGTTTCGAAGCCGCGCGCCACGATCTGCTCCAGCCGTGCCTCGAAATCGTCCGGCCGGCGCGTTTCCTGTTTCAGGCGCTCCTGTTCGCTCATCATCATGGCCCGCTGTCCGGCGTCCCGGAAGGCGAGAAGCACATGGCCGGAGCCGGTGTTGTAAAGGCTGATGCTGGCCCCCACGCGGATCGAAATGCCCCAGTAGGTGGGACTGTCCTGCTGGGCGATCACGACGACCGAGCCGCGATCGTAGACGGCGAGATGGCAGGATTGCTCCGCCTTGTTGGAAAACTCGCGCATGATGGGTGTGGCAAAGGACACAAGCCGCCGCACCGGCGCATGGAAATGCGCCAGGCCAAAGAGCTTGAGCGTGAGGAAGAAGCGGTCGCCGCCCTGCCGCTCCACATAGCCGCGGCGCACCAGACGGTCCAGCATCCGGTAGAACTCGTTGGGGCTCTTGTTCAGCGCCTTGGCAATCTCGGCCTGTGTCAGCCCGCCATCCGTATGGGCAAGCAGTTCGAGGATATCCAGCCCCTTGTCGAGGGCGGGGGCGCGGTAGCGTTCCGTTTCGTCTTCCGTGGCCAAGGCCGTCTTCCCGATCGATGTTTTCGTCTTCATATAGGAATGGCGGGCGCCTGCAAATCGGCTGCGGTCCCGCCTTGACGCCGCAGCGTCTCGCTGTTTACATATAAATGGTCTTCCCATATTTGCAAAGCGGAGGATCGATCTGCCCGGGAGCCCGTCTCCCGCGGGATCATGGCGCAGGCATTCGATCCTGCGCGGCATCGGAGGGAGGGCAATGGCAATGGCACATCACGGTCTGGAAGGCAGGACGGTTCTGGTGACGGCCGCGGCGCAGGGCATCGGCCGCGCGACGGCGGAGCGCTTCGTTGCCCTCGGTGCCCATGTCGTTGCCACCGACATCAACATGGATGCGCTGGCGAGCCTCGAAGGGGCGCAGAAGGAAAGGCTCAACGTGCTTGACGGGGATGAGGTCCGGGCATTCGTCGGAGGCCTCGGCACCGTGGACGTGCTCTTCAACTGTGCCGGCTTCGTTCATGCGGGCACCATCCTCGACTGCGAGGAAAAGGATTGGGACTTCTCCTTCGACCTGAATGCCAAGGCCATGTTCCGGCTCTGCAAGGCGGTGCTGCCGGGCATGCTCGCCAAGGGCGGGGGATCCATCCTCAACATGGCCTCGGTCGCCTCCAGCGTGAAGGGCGTGCCCAACCGTTTCGCCTATTGCGCTTCGAAGGCCGCGGTCATCGGACTGACCAAATCCATCGCGGCGGATTTCGTCACCCGGGGCATCCGTTGCAACGCCATCTGCCCGGGCACCGTGGACAGCCCGTCGCTGCATGACCGGCTGCGGGCGACGGGCGACTACGAGAAGGCGCTCGGCGATTTCATTGCCCGCCAGCCCATGGGGCGGATCGGCACGCCGGAGGAGATCGCGGCGCTGGTGACCTACCTTGCCGGCGACGAGGCCGCCTTCACGACAGGGCAGATCCACATCATCGATGGTGGCTGGTCGAACTGAGCCCGCTTTTGCTCCGTCCCATCCTGCGCTAGAGCTGTGTCGATGCGGGAGGCGGGTGCGGCATGGCGGATGACGGTCAGCGGGACGTGAAATGGTCGGGCGGGGCGCTGTTCCGCCTGCACCCGGCGCTCATCATCGGGCTCGGCGTCGGGGTGACGGCATGGCTGGTCCTGCATACCGGCTCCTTCAGCGCCGACAATCTGGTGATCGGCTGGGATGTGGGCGTCTTCGCCTATCTCGTCGTCAGCTGGTATTTTATGCTCACCAGCACGGTTGCACGGATGAAGCGCCGGGCCAACGACATCGACCTTCCCGACAGCCAGATCCTGTTCTTCTCGCTGGTTTCGGCCGTGGCGAGCCTTTCGGTAATCTTCCTCTTGCTGCAGGGGGTTCACCAGTCTCCCGCCCATCCCTTCTCCGCAAGGCCCATCGAGACCGTCGGCACGCTGGTGCTGTCATGGATCTTCGTGCACACGCTCTTCACGGTGCATTACGCCCATACCTTCTACGCGAACGAGGGCGCGGCGCGGGGGCTTCGCTTCCCGGAGGATTGCAGCGAGCCCGTCTACTGGGATTTCCTCTATTTCTCCTTCACCATCGGCGTCGCGGCGCAGACCGCCGACGTCTCCGTCACCAGCATGCCCATGCGGCGGCTGGTGCTTGCCCATTCCATCCTGTCCTTCCTGTTCAACACGACGATCCTGGCGTTGGCAGTAAATGTGGGCGCGAGCTTGATCTGAAGGCCTTGAGGAGGGCCTGAAGCATTGTCTGCCGTCATCCTCGGGCTTGTCCCGAGGATCTGTCCCCTGTCTTTGTGGGCGCGAGAGCGGAATTTGAGGAAGTGTCGGCAGATCCTCGGGACAAGCCCGAGGATGACGGCTTCAGATGCGAACGTCCGGCAGAACGTATTGCCGCAATGGCCTGCGGTTCCCCGAAGATCGCGGGGCCCGACGTGGAGAACGCCAGGCCCCGCCATCGATTATCCGTGCGCGATCATCACGTGGCGGACGGCGGTGTAGTCTTCCAGCGCGTAGATCGACATGTCTTTGCCATAGCCCGACTGCTTCACGCCGCCATGGGGCATTTCATTGGTCAGCATGAAGTGGGTGTTCACCCAGGTGCAGCCATACTGCAGGCGGGAGGCGGTCTTCATGGCGAGCGAGATGTCCTTGGTCCAGACGGAGGAGGCAAGGCCGTAGTCGCTGTCATTGGCCCAGGCAATCGCCTGATCCGTCTCGTCGAAGCGGGTGACGGAGACGACAGGGCCGAAGACTTCGCGGCGGACGATCTCGTCGTCCTGCAGCGCGCCGGCCACCACCGTCGGCTGGAAGAAATAGCCCCTGTCGCCCAGCACCTTGCCGCCGGCGGTGATCTCGATGTGCTTCAGCTCCGCGGCGCGGGAAACGAAGCTTTCCACGCGGTCGCGCTGGCGGCGCGAGATGAGCGGGCCGATTTCGTTTTCGGTGTCGTCGGCCTGGTTGAGCTTGATGGTCGAGACGGCCGAAGAGAGATCGGCGACGAGACGGTCATAGATCTTCGCATCCGCATAGATGCGGCAGGCGGCGGTGCAGTCCTGGCCGGCATTGTAATAGCCGAAGGTGCGGATGCCGGCGACGACGGCTTCGAGATCGGCATCGGCATGCACGATGACCGGGGCCTTGCCGCCGAGTTCCAGGTGGGTGCGCTTGACGGTCTTGGAGGCTGCCGCGAGCACCTTCTTGCCGGTCGCGACGTCGCCCGTGATCGAGACCATCGCGATCTTCGGATGGTTGATCAGCGCGTTGCCGACGCTTTCGCCGCGGCCGAGCACGACATTGACGACGCCCTCCGGCAGGATGTCGGCAAGCACCTTGGCGAGCTTCAGCGCCGTCAGCGGCGTCTGTTCCGACGGCTTGAAGACGACCGTGTTGCCGGCGCCGATGGCGGGTGCAAGCTTCCAGGCCATCATCATCAGCGGATAGTTCCACGGCGCGATGGAGCCGATGATGCCGATGGGATCGCGACGGATCATCGAGGTGTGACCGGGCAGATACTCGCCGGCCACAGGGCCATGAAGCGAGCGCACCGCGCCGGCAAAGAAGCGCCAGCAATCCACGATGGCGGGGATTTCGTCATTCTTCACCGCATTGATCGGCTTGCCGCAGTTCAGCGCTTCGAGCGCCGCGAAGCCGTCGGCATCCCTCTCGATGGCGTCGGCGATCTGCAGCAGATAGGCCGAGCGCTGGGCCGGCGTGGTCTGCGACCAGCTCGCGAAAGCCTTCTCGGCCGCATCCACCGCCTGGTCGAGCTGCGACAGCGAGGCTTCGGCGATCTTCAGGATGGTTTCGCCGGTCTTCGGGTTGAAGATCTGTTCCTCGGTTTCCGTGCCCGCTTCGAAGGCGGAACCGATCAGCATTTGCGTGTCCATGGTAGTCTCCCTTGGCATGTGCAGATTGGAGTGTCATTTGCCGCCGCCGGCGATCTGGTCGCCGTCGCGGGTGAGGTAGTAGGCTGCCAGGATGGGCAGGAAGGTCGCGAGCACCACGATCATCGCCACCACGTTGGTGACAGGCCGCTGGCGCGGACGGATCAGCTCTTCCAGCATCCAGATCGGCAAGGTGGACTGCTGGCCGCCGGTGAAGGTGGTCACGATCACCTCGTCGAAGGAGAGCGCGAAGGCCAGCATGCCGCCTGCCAGCAGCGCGGTCGCGATGTTGGGCAGGATCACGTGGCGGAACGTCTGGAAGCCGTCCGCCCCGAGATCGTAGGAGGCCTCGATCAGCGAGCCCGAGGTGCGCCGGAACCGGGCCACCGCGTTGTTGTAGACCACGACGACGCAGAAGGTGGCGTGGCCGAGGATGATCGTCCACATCGAGAAGGGGATGTCGAGGATCGAGAAGGCGGAGCGCAGGGCGATGCCGGTGATGATGCCGGGCAGGGCGATCGGCAGGATGACGAGGAGCGAGATCGCTTCCCGCCCGAAGAACTTCGAGCGCGAGACTGCCGCCGCCGCGAGCGTGCCGAGCACCAGCGCGATGGCCGTGGCGATGGCGCCCACCTTCAGCGAGAGGGTCAGCGCCTGCCAGACATCCGGCCGCTCCCAGGCCACACCGAACCACTTCAGCGTGAAGCCCGGTGGCGGCCACTGGTAGCTCTTCTCTTCCGTGGTGAAGGCATAGGCGAAGATCAGCAGGATCGGCAGGTGCAGGAAGAGCAGGCCACCGATGGCGGCGATCTTCAGCGCCGGAGAGGCGGTGTGACGGTCAGAGCGCATCGAAGGCTCCCTTCTTCTTGGCAGCCCAGAGATAGACGGCCATTATCAGGATCGGCACGACGGAGAAGGCGGCGGCAAGCGGCACGTTGCCGGCTGTGCCCTGCTGGGTGTAGACCGCCTGCCCGATGAAGAGCCTCGACGAACCGATGATCTGCGGGATGATGTAGTCGCCGAGCGTGAGCGAGAAGGTGAAGATCGAGCCCGCGATCACGCCCGGCAGGGCCAGCGGCAGAAGCACCGTGCGGAAGGTCTGGTTCGGCGTTGCCCCGAGGTCGCCCGCCGCTTCGATGAGGTTGGAGGGCACCCGCTCCAGCGCGGCCTGCGTCGGCAGGATCATGTAGGGCAGCCAGATGTAGACGAAGACGATGAAGGTGCCGAGATAGCTGACGGACAGCGAATTGCCGCCGATCACGGGCAGGGAGAGGATGCCTTCCAGCAGCCAGGTGAGATGCAGCTGCTCGAAGCCCCAGGTGAGGATGCCCTCCTTGGCGAGGATCAGCTTCCAGGCATAGATCTTCACGAGATAGCTGGACCAGAGCGGCAGCATCACGCCCAGATAGAAGAGCGCCTTCCATTTGCCGTGCGCATAGCGCGCCGCGTAATAGGCGATCGGGAAGGCGATGATGGCCGACGCGACCGTCACCAGCGTCGCCATGGCGACCGTTCTCAGGATGATGTCGAAATTCGAGGCAAGCAGCAGCTGCTTGTAGGTCGACAGCGTGAATTCGTAGACGATCAGGCCGGAGAACTCGTCGATCGAAAAGAAGCTCTGCGCCAGAAGCGACAGGAGCGAACCGATATAGATGATGCCGAGCCACAGCAGCGGCGGGCTCAGCATCAGGATCAAAAGCAGGTTCGGCCTGCGCCAGAAGAGGTCCGAAAGCCGCGCCGTGATGCCGGAGCGCCCCTCGAGAACCGCGGAATTGGAGGTTGCCGTGCTCATGCCGCGCCATCCATGTAGTGCACGTCCGCAGGGTTCCAGCCGAGGCGAACGGTCTCGCCCGGTTCCGGCACCCGTTCCCCGGCCGGCAGCATCACGTGCAGCCGCACGCCTTCCGCCTCGACGCTGAGGCGGGTGGTGGAGCCGAGGAAATTGCTGACGAGGGTCTGCGCGGGAACGCCGCCTTCGGCAACCAGCCGGATCGCTTCCGGCCGCAGGCTTGCCCATTCCGCCTTGCCGCCCATGCGCTGCATGGCCTCGGGCGAGATGACGTTGGACGAGCCGACGAAGTCTGCGACGAAGCGGCTCTGCGGACGCTTGTAGATTTCTTCCGGCGTGCCGGCCTGAACGATCTTGCCGTTGTTGAAGACCGCCACGCGGTCGGCCATCGACAGGGCTTCGCCCTGGTCGTGGGTCACGAAGATGAAGGTGATGCCGAGGGAGCGCTGCAGGGTCTTCAGTTCTTCCTGCATCTGCTCGCGCAGCTTCAGGTCCAGCGCGCCGAGCGGTTCGTCGAGAAGCAGCACCCGGGGCTTGTTGACGAGGGCGCGGGCGAGCGCCACGCGCTGCCGCTGGCCACCGGACAGCTGGCCGGGCTTGCGGCTGCCATAGCCGGGCAGCTTGACGAGTTCGAGCGCCTTTTCCGCTTCCCGGTAGCGCGTCTGCCGGTCGACGCCCTTGACCATCAGTCCGTAGGCGACGTTGTCGAGGATGCTCATGTGGGGGAAGAGCGCGTAATCCTGGAAAACGGTGTTGACGTTGCGCCGGTAGGGCGGCACGCCCCCGGCAGGTTCGCCGAAGATCTTGATTTCGCCGCCGGTCGGCTGCTCGAAGCCCGCGATCAGGCGCAGGCATGTGGTCTTGCCCGAACCGGAGGGGCCGAGCATGGCGAAGAATTCGCCGGGCTTCACGGCGAGATTGACATCGTCGACGGCGCGGACGGCGCCGAAGTGACGGGACGTATGGATGAATTCGACGGCGGGGGTCATGGTTGCTCCAAAAGGGGCGGCCTGCCCGCACGCGGGCAAGCGGGTTTCATGCGGCAAGACGGGGGCGTTTCCGCGCCGGACTGTCCGCACAGACTGATGGTAGAGATCGATCCTCTCCCGCGTCACTTGGCGGGATAGGGCCTCCGGAGACCGGAGGCCCTGGCAAAATCAGCGGCCGCCGATCACGCCGATATAGTCGGATACCCAGCGGTGGTAGGGAACGCACTCACCCTGGGTTTCGCACTTTGCCTTCGGGGTGCGCCAGAACTTGATCTGCTCGAAGTGACCGAAGCCGTTGGTTTCGCAGCCGGCGTCGCCAAGCAGTTCGTTGCCCTTGCACGCTGCCGGCACGGACGGCACGGCGCCGAACCAGGCGGCGACGTCACCCTGAACCTTCGGCTTCAGGGAATGTTCCATCCACATGTAGGCGCAGTTCGGATGCTCGCTGTCGGCATGCAGCATGGTGGTGTCGGCCCAGCCCGTCACGCCTTCTTCCGGGAAGGTGGAGGCGACCTTGGCCTTTTCTGCAGCAAGCAGGTTTACCTGGAACGGCCAGGAACCGGTGGCGACCACGCCTTCGTTCTTGAAGTCGTCGATCTGGATCATGGCGTCGTGCCAGTAGCGGGAGACGAGCTCGCGCTGGCCGCGCAGCAGGTCGAGAGCGGCCTTGTACTGGTCCTCGTTCAGCTCGTAGGGATCCTTGATGCCGAGTTCCGGCTTGTGGGCCATCAGGTAGAGGGCGGCGTCGGCGATGTAGATCGGGCCGTCATAGGCCTGCACGCGGCCCTTGTTGGACTTGCCGTCCGGCAGGGTGGTTTCCTCGAAGACCACCTTCCAGCTCTTCGGAGCTTCGCCCTTGAAGGCATCGGTGTTGTACATCAGCACGTTCGGACCCCAGACATAGGGCGTGCCGTAGTGGGTGCCGTCGACGGTGTGCCAGGGCGCGTTCTGCAGGCGCTCGTCGAGCGACTTCCAGCTGGGAATGAGATCGGTGTTGATCGGCTGCACGCGCTTGCCGGCGATCAGGCGCAGCGAGGCGTCGCCGGAGGCGGTGACGAGGTCGAAGCCGCCCTCGTTCATCAGCGCCACCATTTCGTCGGAGGTGGCCGCGGTCTTGACGGTGACCTTGCAGCCCGTTTCCTTTTCGAAATCGGTGACCCAGTCGTAATTCTTGTCGGTTTCCCCGCGCTCGATGTAGCCGGCCCAGGCGACGATCGAAAGTTCGCCCTCGCCCTTGCCCAACTCCTTCAGCGCTTCTGCGGCAACGGCCTGCGTGGCAAGGCTCATGACCGCAACGAGGCCAGTGCAGGCTTTCAGTAGTTTCTTCATGGTCTTCTCCCGTTTGGCGTTCTTGTAAGAGTTCCGCTCGATGGGGAGAGTGGCGAAAAACCTCAGCTTTCGCAAATTCATTAATCAGAATGTCGGTATCGGAAAATCCGATAGTGTCCGCTCCGCTCGGCGCTAAGAACGTCGGCCTCAGCGCTGCCGGCCGCTGCGGAGCGTCTCGGCGATGCCGACAAAATCGCGCGCGGCCTGCGGAAGACTGGAGCCCTTGCGCCAAACGATGCCCACCTGCACCACCGGAAGCGAGCCCGACACGTCGCGGCTTTCGATGCGGTCGCCTTCGAGCGACCAGGGGCGGTAGACCAGATCCGGCAGGAGGGCGATGCCCGCCCCGGTCGCCACGAGGCTTCGCACCGCTTCCACCGAGCGGGTGCGGAAGGCGACATGCGGTCTTGCGCCGAGCGCGGAAAGAAGCTTGCCCGTATTCTCCTCGATCTCGTCGATGGTGAGCATGATCAGCGGTTCGCGCGCGATGTCCTGCACGCCGATGATCTCGGCACTCACGAGCGGATGTCCGAGCGGAAGCCAGAGGCGATAGGGCGAAGTCTCGAGGATTTCCGCCTGCAGCGCCATGCGGTCGCGCAGGTTCGAGATCACCATGACCGCCACGTCGAGTTCGCCGCCGATGAGCAGGTGTTCCAGATAGCTGCCATTGTCCTCGATCGCCGTCACCTCGACCTCGGGGCAGGCGCGGCGATAGCGGGCGAGAAGATCGGACAGCACGTAACCGGCCACCAGCGAGGTGACGCCGATGTTCAGGCTGCCGGTCGACTGGCTGCGCTCGGTGGAAAAGCTGTTCCGCGCATCGGAAACGGTGGCGAGGATCTTCGTCGCGTGCCGCAGGAACTGGTGTCCGTTGTGGGTGATCGAAAGCCCCCGGGAGTGGCGCTCGAAGAGCTCGACGCCGAGATCGGATTCGAGTTCCCGGATGGCCTCCGTCACGGAAGATTGCGAGATCGACAGGCTGTGGGCAGCGCGCGTGACGGAGCCCAGTTCGGCCACTGCCACGAAATACTGCAATTGCCTCAGGGTGAAAGCCATCAGACCCCTCCCGGCGCCACGCGCCTCACGTGATGACCGGTTCGGGGCCGGCGGGAATGCTCAAGGGGTTCTTCGCCGCCTCGTCGAGCAGCCACTGACGGAATTTCACCGCATCGGGGTTTGGCCGGCGCTTGCCCTCCGTCGTCAGCAGGTAGTGGCCCTGCTCGATGCTGACGGTTCCCGGAAGGCAGCGCACCAGCCTGCCCGTCGACAGCGCCGTTTCCGCCAGGCAGGAGAGAACCACGGCAGGACCCACGCCGGCGGCCGCATATTCCAGTGCCGCAATGGAGGTATCGGTGTTCAGCCCCTCGCTGTTCGGCGGGTTGATGCCGAGCGGCTTCAGGAACCGGTGCCACAGGTTTTCATAGCCCGTGACGTGGATCAGCGGCATGCGGCGGATGAGCTGCTCGATGCCTTCCTTCGTCGACATGTCTTTCACGAGATCCGGGTGGCACACCGCGATCGAGGACGACTGGAGCAGCAGGTAGGCGGTATAGCCGGGCCAGATGCCGTCGCCGAGGCGGATGTCGATATCGGTAGCCTCGTCCGGGTCCGTATGGGACCAGACGACCGACACAAGGCGGATCGAGATTTCCGGATGGGCGGCGAGGAAACTCGGAATGCGGCGCGACAGCCAGAGCCCCAGGAAGGAGATCGGTGCGCGTATGGTGAGGGTGCGCTTCGAGGAGGTGCCGAAAAGCCCGGCGGTCGCCGCGGCCAGTTCGCCGAAGGATCGGCGAAGCGGCGGCAGATAGGCGGCCCCCATCTCCGTCAGCCGGAGACTGCGCGGCAGGCGCTCGAAGAGCGTGACGCCGAGGTGCTTTTCCAGCGAACGGACCTGATGGCTGACGGCGGCCTGCGTGAGGTTCAGTTCCTCGGCTGCGGCAGTGAAGCTGGAATGGCGCGCGGCAGCCTCGAAGGCACGCAGCCAGGGAAGCGGCGGCAGGTGGTAGCCGGTCGGTTGAAGGGTATCGGACATTGCACGCGATGCTGTATGGTCGGAGCCCAATTCTATACATAAATGATCGGCCATGGGAAGCGAGCCGCGCCGTCGTTCAGGGTCGGTCCGCAAGGATCAGGTCTCCCGCCCTGGCGCCGATCATGATGGCCGCGGCATTGGTGTTTCCGGAAATGACCGACGGGAAAACCGATGCATCCGCCACCCGAAGGCCTTGCAGGCCATGGACCTTCAGCCTGCTGTCGACGACCGCCCTTGCCGGGTCCGGCCCCATCCGGGCCGTGCCGCAGGCATGATAGACCGTGCCCGAGCGGCGGCGGTAATCCTCCATGAGTTCCTCGTCGCCCGAAATCTTTGGCCCTGGCGCCAGCTCCTCCTCGATGATCGCGGCTAGTGCCGGCTGGGCCGCAATCCGGCGCAGCAGCTTGACGCCCTCCAGCATGTCCCGCCGGTCTTCCTCCGTGCCGAAGGCGTTGGGGCGGATGGCCGGCGCCTCGAAGGGATCGGGCGAACGGGCAAGGATGGTTCCGCGGCTCGTCGGCCGGCAGGAGGAGAGCCCGAGATTGAAGCCGGGGAACGGGTCCGGCGTCAGCAGCGGCCGGGTGCCCACCTTGCCGGTGAAGGTGCTGATGGCCTGCAGGTAGAGCTGGATGTTCGGCCGCTCCAGCCCCGGCCGCGATTTGACGAAACCGCCGCCCTGATTGAGGCTGAGGCTGAGGGGCCCCCCCCCGCGCAGCAGGAAATCCGTGCCGACGGCAAGCTTGCCCCAGAAGGAGCGCAGCTGGGCGTTGAGGCTCTCGCCCTTGGCCCGGTAGCTGTAGTTGATGCCGAGGTGATCCTGCAGATGATGGCCGACGGCGGGGCTTTCGTGGACGATGGGAAGGCCCGCGACCTTCAGGTCCTCGCCCCTGCCGATGCCGGAAAGCTGCAGGAGATGGGGCGTATTGACCGCACCGGCGGCGAGGATGACCTCGCCGGATGCCTCGATGATGGCGTCCGATCCCTGCCGGATCACGGCAATGCCGGTCACGCGGCCGTCCTTCAGGATCAGGCGGGTGACCATGGTGCGCGCGAAGAGGGCCAGGTTCGGCCGCCGCATGGCGGGCCACAGGAAGGCGCGGGCGGAGGAACAGCGCCAGCCGCCCTTGGTGTTGATCTGGTAGATGCCGATCCCTTCCTGGCTCGGCCCGTTGAAATCGTCGTTGTAGCGAAAGCCCGCCTCCACACCCGCCCGGATGAAGCGCTGGGTGAGGGGGTGAAGCATGTCGGAGGGATCGGTGATGTGGATCGGCCCGCCGCGTCCGCGCCATTCGTCCTCGCCCGCCTCGCTGTCCTCGATCTCCTTGAAGGTGGGCAGCACGTCGCGGAAGGCCCAGCCGGGATTTCCTTCCGCCGCCCAGTCGTCATAGTCGGCGGCCGCGCCCCTGATCCAGACCATGGCGTTGATCGATCCCGACCCGCCGATGACCTTGCCGCGTGGCCAGTAGTCGGACTGGCCGGCAAGGCCGGGATCGGGCTCCGCCCGGTAGCCCCAGTTCAGCCGCCGGTCGTAGAAGGTCTTGCCGTAGCCGAGCGGCATCTGCACGAAGAAGCGCCGGTCCGTGCCGCCCGCTTCCACCACCGCGACACGGATCGCGGGGTTGCGCGAGAGCTTTTCGGCGAGCGCCGAGCCTGCCGAACCCGCGCCGACGACGATGTAGTCGAAGCGCCCGAGCGAGGGTGCTGCCTTCGGGCCTGCCATAGGCTCAGGCCTCCAGCTCTGCCGGGAAACCGGGGGCGCGCAGATCCGTGCCGGTCGCGTCCTCCAGCAGCTTCACCACCTGGCTCGACCAGGCATCGCCGCCATACATGGCCTTGGCCCGCACGAAGGTCTGCTCGACGAGCCCGGCAAGCTCCAGCGGCACGCCGAATTCGCGGCCGAAGCCAAGCGCAAAGCCCAGATCCTTCAGCGCCAGATCCATGGTGAAGTTGATGTTGTAGGAGCCGTTGAGGATCACCTGACCCTCCGTCTCGTGCACGAAGGAATTGCCGGACGAGGCGGCGATGATGTGGAAGGCCTGGGTGAGATCGATGCCGCCCTTCTTCGCCAGCATCAATGCCTCGCCCGTGGCGCAGAGATGGATGAAGGCGAGCATGTTGGTGATGACCTTGATGACCGCCGCCTTGCCGAGATCGCCCGCATGGAAGATGCGCTTGCCCATGGCCTTGAAGGCGGGCCCGTGCAGTTCGAACAGGTCCTTGTCGCCGCCGGCAATGACGGTGATTTCGCCGCTGGCGGCCAGATGCACGCCTCCCGTTACGGGCGCTTCCATCATCCTTATGCCGCCCTCGGCCGCGATTTTCGCGAGTCGTGTGACCGCATCCGTATCGAGCGTCGACATCTCGATCCATGTGGCGCCCTTCTTCAGACCCGCCAGAATGCCGTCCGGGGCGGTCAGCACCTGTTCGGACACCTTGGGCGAGGGCAGGCAGGTGATCACGGCATCCACCTTCTCGGCCACTTCCCGTGCCGACGATGCCCAGACCGCGCCCTTCTCGATCAGCTTTTCGCCGTTCTTCCGGTCGATGTCGGTGATGGTGACCCTGAACCCGTTGCGGATCAGGCTGCCCGCCAGATTGCGACCGAGATTGCCGAGGCCGATGAAACCGTAATGCATGATGTTTCCCCTGTCTTGTTGTTCATGCCGTGTATGCGGGCGCGCGGTGTGCGGTGTGTTGTGCTGCATCCCCGCCTATGCCTTGCGCGGCGTTGCATTTGCCGCGCCGCACCCCCCTCTGTCCCTGCCGGGACATCTCCCCCTCAAGGGGGGAGATCGACCGTGGTCTTTTGGTTTCCCCAAATAACAAGCGTCTCATTTGCAGAGACGTTTGCGAGGGACTTCCCCAAGAATCCCCATCCCGATCTCCCCCCTTGAGGGGGAGATGCCCGGCAGGGCAGAGGGGGGTGCGGTACCACAAACTCGACGCCGTGCGGGGGTTGCGGTGCCGCATACTCTACCCGCTCACTCCCCCCGTCCGACCGGCCCGAAGGTGGGCACGAGATGCAGCGCGCTTCCCTCGTAGAGATGGGCGAGCGCCACCTCCTCGTTCAGCTCGACTCCGAGGCCGGGACCGGAGGGCGGGATGACGTAGCCTTCTTCCCACTGGATCGGCTTTTTCAGCAGGCTTGCCTGGAAACCGTCCCAGCGCTCGATGCTTTCGAGGATGAGGAAATTCGGGCTGCAGGCGGAAATCTGGATGTTGGCGGCGCCGACGACAGGACCGCAATAGAGATGCGGGGCGATCTGCGCGTAATGGGCTTCCGCCATGCCGGCGATCTTCTTCGCCTCGAGAATGCCGCCGACACGGCCGAGATTCATCTGGATGATCGAGGCGGCGCCGAGCTGCAGCACCCGCTGGAATTCGTATTTCGTGCAGAGACGCTCGCCGGCAGAAATGGGGATCGACACCGCACGGGCCACTTCCGCCATCTGTTCGGGCATTTCCGGCGGCGTCGGCTCCTCGAACCAGAGCGGCAGATAGGGCTCCAGCACCTTGCCGAGGCGGATGGCGCCCGAGGTGGTGAACTGGCCATGGGTGCCGAAGAGCAGGTCGCAGGAGGTGCCGACCGCCTCGCGGATGCGGGCGCAGAACTTCCGGGAAATCTCGATGCGCTCCAGGCTCGGCTGGCGCGGATCGAAGGTGGAATAGGCGCCGGCCGGATCGAACTTCACCGCGGTGAAGCCCTGGCGAACGTAATGCAACGCCCGCTCCGCAGCCGTATCCGGGTCGCTGTAGGCCTTGCTGTCCGAATAGGCATGTTCCCCGGCGGCAAAATCGGGGTAGATGTAGGTGTAGCTTCTCAGCCGCTCGTGCACCTTGCCGCCGAGCAGCTCGTAGACCGGCTTTTCCGTCGCCTTGCCGACGAGGTCCCACATGGCCATTTCCAGGCCGGAGATGACGCCCATCAGCGAGATGTCGGGGCGCTGGGAGTAGCCGCGCCCATAGGCGTTGCGCCAGAAGGTCTCGATGCGGAAGGGATCGGTATCGAGCAGGTGGTATTCGAAGATGTCGCGCACCATCGCTTCCACCACTTTCGGGCTGAAGGAGGCGGCATAGACTTCCCCCAGCCCCTCCAGTCCGTTGTCGGCGACGAGCTTGACGAAGATGAAATAGCGGCCGCCTGCGAAGGGCGAGGGATTTCCGACGATGAAGGTCTTGAGACCGGTGATTTTCATGAGCTGGCATCCTCCTCGGGCATGCAGGAAGGTGAGCCATCCGCCGCTTATATGACAAGCCCACGAAATTTGACCTATGGGGCGGTTTTGTTTGTGCGTGGCGTCATCTCGCGGGCCAATTTCATCGGGAAGCGCACTCCTACAAATGAAACATGGCCTATGGCTTGAATTCCTTTGTTTGCGGCGGCCGGAGCCGCCGGGCCAAATTGGCGCCGGGAAAAGGGCGGTTCGGATCTGCCGGACGGTTGCCGGCCTTGATCGCCGCCCTTCCGGAACAGCGTCGGGATGGGGGAAGGCAAGGCATGGCAAAGGCGGTACCGTCAAAGGCACGGGTGGTCATCATCGGGGGCGGCGTGTCCGGCTGTTCGGTCGCCTATCACCTTGCAAAGCTTGGCTGGACCAATGTGGTGCTGCTCGAGCGCAAGCAGCTGACCTGCGGCACGACCTGGCACGCGGCGGGGCTGATCGGGCAGCTGCGCGGCTCGCAGAACATGACCCGTCTCGCCAAATATTCCGCCGATCTCTACGTCAAGCTCGAGGCGGAGACGGGCATCGGCACCGGCATGCGCCAGTGCGGGTCGATCTCGGTTGCGCTCACCAACGAGCGCAAGGAAGAACTCTTCCGGCAGGCCTCGCTCGCCCGCGCCTTCAATGTCGATGTGCGCGAGATCTCCCCGCAGGAAATCAAGGAGATGTATCCGCATCTCAACGTCGCCGACGTGGTTGCGGGCGTGCATCTGCCGCTCGACGGCCAGTGCGATCCGGCCAACATCGCCATGGCGCTCGCCAAGGGCGCGCGGCAGAACGGGGCACAGGTGATCGAGGGCGTGAAGGTGACCTCGGTGACACACAAGGACGGCCGCGTGACGGGCGTCACCTGCGTGCAGGAGGGCGAGACCTACACGATCGAGGCGGATCATGTGGTTAATTGCGCGGGCATGTGGGCCCGCGATCTCGCCGGCACGTCGGGCGTGACCGTGCCGCTGCATGCCTGCGAGCATTTCTACATCGTCACCGAGCCGATCCCGGGCCTCACGCGCCTGCCGGTGCTGCGCGTGCCCGACGAGGCGACCTACTACAAGGAAGATGCGGGCAAGATGCTCGTCGGCGCCTTCGAGCTGAAGGCCAAGCCCTGGGGCATGGAGGGCATCCGCGAGGACTTCTGCTTCGACCAGCTGCCCGACGATTTCGACCATTTCCAGCCGATCCTGGAAGATGCGATCAAGCGCATGCCCATGCTGGAGACGGCGGGCATCCACACCTTCTTCAACGGGCCGGAAAGCTTCACGCCGGACGACCGCTACTATCTCGGCGAGGTGCCGGAGCTGAAGAACTACTGGGTGGCGACCGGCTACAATTCCATCGGTATCGTCTCCTCGGGCGGCGCCGGCATGGCGCTTGCCCAGTGGATGAACGACGGCGAGCCGCCCTTCGATCTCTGGGAGGTGGATATCCGCCGCGCCCAGCCCTTCCAGAAGAACCGCCGCTATCTGAAGGAGCGGGTCACCGAAACGCTCGGGCTGCTCTATGCCGATCATTTCCCCTACCGCCAGATGGCAACGGCCCGCGGCGTGCGGCGCACGCCGCTGCACGAACATCTGAAGGCCCGCGGTGCGGTCTTCGGCGAAGTCGCCGGCTGGGAGCGCGCCAACTGGTTCGCCAAGCCCGGACAGGAGCGGGAATATCGCTACAGCTGGCAGCGCCAGAACTGGTTCGAGAACCAGCGCGAGGAGCACCTCGCGGTGCGCAACGGCGTCGGCTTCTTCGACATGACCTCCTTCGGCAAGATCAGGGTCGAGGGCCGGGATGCGCTCTCCTTCCTGCAGCGGCTTTGCGCCGGCGAGATGGACGTGGCGGCGGGGCGCATCGTCTATACCCAGATGCTCAACGAGCGCGGCGGGATCGAGAGCGATCTCACCGTCACGCGGCTTTCGGAAACCGCCTTCCTGCTGGTGGTTCCGGGTGCAACCCTGCAACGCGATCTTGCCTGGCTCCGGAAACATATCGCCGATGAGTTCGTTGTCGTCACGGATGTGACGGCGGCGGAATCGGTTCTCTGCATCATGGGGCCGAAGGCGCGCGACCTGATGCGCCGCGTCAGCCCGAACGATTTCTCCAATGCCGCCCATCCCTTCGGAACGGCGCGGCAGATCGAGGTGGGCATGGGGCTCGCCCGGGCGCACCGTGTCACCTATGTCGGCGAGCTCGGCTGGGAGCTTTACGTCTCCACCGACCAGACGGCCCATGTCTTCGAGGCGCTGGAAGAGGCTGGCGCCGACCTCGGCCTCAAGCTCTGCGGCATCCATACGCTGGACAGCTGCCGCATCGAAAAGGCGTTCCGCCATTTCGGCCACGACATCACCGACGAGGATCACGTTCTGGAAGCGGGCCTCGGCTTTGCGGTGAAGACGGCAAAGCCTGCCTTCATCGGCCGCGAGGCGGTGCTGCGCAAGCAGGAAGCAGGGCTCGACCGCCGTCTGGTGCAGTTCCGGCTCACCGATCCCGAACCGCTGCTCTTCCACAACGAGGCGGTGGTGCGTGACGGCAAGATCGTCTCGATCGTCACCTCGGGCAATTACGGCCATCATCTCGGCGGGGCCATCGGCCTCGGCTACGTGCCCTGCCGGGGCGAGAGCGAGGAGGAGGTGCTCGCCTCGACCTACGAGATCGAGATCGCCGGCCGCCGGGTGAAGGCGGAAGCCTCGCTGAAGCCCATGTACGACCCGCGCGCCGAACGGGTGCGCGCCTGACCTTTTTCATGATTGTGAAGCCGGCTTGCGCCGGCGATTGAGGAGATGAAGTCTGATGTCCCTGGCTGAAGCAGAATCCGCGCCGAAGCGCAGATCCGGTGGTCGCGCCGGCCGTATCGCCGTCCGTTCCGCACCGCTGGCGGATAACATCCGGCCGATCCGCCCCGGCCTGTCCGGCGGGCAGTATCGCCCGCTGACCGACCAGCAGGTCAACCGCATCCACAATGCCGCGCTCGCTGCGCTGGAAGAGATCGGGCTTTCGAATGCCCCGAAATCCGGCATCGAGATCATGACGGGGGCCGGCGCGATCCTCGGAGAGGACGGGCGCCTGCGCTTCCCGCGCGCGCTGGTCGAGGACATGCTGGCAAAGGCTGCCCGCAACATCACCCTTCACGGCCGCGAGGAGAAATACGACCTTCATCTCAGCGGCAGCAAGGTGCATTTCGGCACCGCGGGTGCTGCCGTGCATGTGGTGGACGTGGAGAAACGGGAGTATCGCGAATCCACCTCCGTCGACCTGCTCAACGCCGCCCGCCTCGTCCATCATCTGGACAACATCCATTTCTTCCAGCGCAGCATGGTGTGCCGTGACGTGCCGGACAATTTCATGATGGATGCCAACACGCTCTATGCCTGCTGTGCCGGCACCACGAAGCACGTGGGCACCAGCTTCTCCGATCCCTCCCATGTGAAGGGGTGCATGGAGATGCTGCACATGATCGCCGGTGGCGAGGACAAGTGGCGCGCGCGCCCATTCGTGTCCAATTCCAACTGCTTTGTCGTACCGCCGATGAAGTTTGCCGAGGAAAGCTGCGTCGCGATGGAAAACTGCATCCGGGCGGGCATGCCTGTGCTGCTGCTTTCTGCCGGACAGGCGGGTGCGACGGCGCCCGCGCCCCTCGGCACGGCAATCGTCCAGGCGGTCGCGGAATGCCTGGCGGGCGTGGTCTATGTCAATGCGATGAGCCCCGGCTTCCCGGCGATCTTCGGCACCTGGCCCTTCGTCTCGGATCTCAGGACCGGCGCGATGTCCGGCGGTTCGGGCGAACAGGCGCTGCTGACGGCCGGATGTGCCCAGATGCACCGCTTCTACGATCTGCCGGGTGGTGCCGCCGCCGGCATCGCAGACAGCAAGCTGCCCGACATGCAGGCGGGCTGGGAACAGGCGATCTCCAACGTGATGGCCGGCCTTTCCGGTCTGAACATGGTCTACGAGGCCGTCGGCATGCATGCCTCGCTGCTGGGTTTCTGCCTCGAAAGCCTCGTTCTCGGCGACGACATGCTGGGTCAGGTGCAGCGCTGCATCCGCGGCATCGATTTCTCCGAGGACAGCCTGTCGGTGGAAACCATCCGTTCGGTCTGCCTCGAGGGTCCCGGCCACTATCTCGGCCATACGGAAACCCTCAGCGTCATGCAGACGGAGTATGTCTACCCCGCGGTCGCCGACCGGACGAGCCCGAAGGAATGGGTCGAAATCGGCCGCCCCGATCTCGTGCAGAAGGCCATCGAGCGGAAGAACCGCATTCTCTCCGAATGCGCCCCGACGCTCATCGATCCCGAGGTGGATGCCGCCATCCGGCAGAAATTCCAGATTTATTGCTGATCCGGATCGGGCTCCCCCCTTGGATCCGGTCTACTGGCCGCGTGGGTTTCCACGCGGCTTTTTTACGCCGGCCGTATCCGTGGGATTGATATAAAACATCATTGGTATGTTTAAACTTTCCGAAACGCTGCTGCCATAGGATGTAGCGGACCCCTGTTGTATCGAGTGGAGTGGGCCATGGCGGAGCAGAGAGCGTGAAGATCTCCCTGCGAATCTTCCGGTTTTCCCGGAAACTGGTGATCATCCTGTGTGGCGTCCTGCTTCTGGGCGGCGTCGCGGGTGCAACCGCCGTCTATATCGGCAAGGACAAGCTGCTCGGGCCACCCGAGGAGGATCATTCCGGGCTCGAATGCACCGCCGTGCAGGTCTACAAGGACCGGCGGGACCATCAGCTCTGGCTGCGCAAGTTCATCCGCACCGAATCCGCGGATGGCCTGACCCGCGTCAAGACGGCCTTGCGGGTGGCCGCCGCCGTCTACGAGAAGGAGAAGCCCGATCTGGTCCAGATCGTGGTGCTGGCGGAAAACGGTCCCGACAAGCGCTCCGACATGAACGGCCATGCCATCGGCGCGGACGTCATCTACGTGCCGCATCCGGAAAAGCTCGCCAGCCTGGGCGATATCCCCGTGCTCCAGGCGAGCTATGTGGACAGCCTCGCCAACGCGACCGGCGAATTCTACGGCACGAAGATGAAGCTGCCCGAAGACGAGGCGCATCACATCATCGCATCTCTGCCCGAACGCACCGATTGCATCGATCCGCCGGCGCCGGAAGGCGCTGCAACCGCCGAAGGCGAGGGCGGCAAGGCGGAAGGTGGCGGGCATGGCGAGGCGGCCAAGCCTGCCGAAGGTGGCGAGGGTGGCGAAGGCGGTGGACACGAGGCCGCCAAGGCGCCCGAAGGCGAAGGTGGCGAAGGCGGCCACGAGTCCGGTGCTGCGCCTGCCGAAGGCGGTGGCGAAGCCAAGCCCGCGGAAGGTCATGGCGCCGAAGGCGGAAAGGCCGAGGGCGCCGCGGCGGGCGAAGAAAAGCCTGCCGAGGAGCAGGCCGAAGAAAAGCCGGCCGCAGAACAGCCGGCCGAGGGCGGCGCCGACCACGGCGAGGCGAAGCCCGCCGACGCGCAGCCCGCCGAGACCGGCCATGGAGATGCTGCTCCGGCGGAAACCCCCGAGGAGGTCTCCGCGGGCCACGAAGCACCTGCCGGCGAAGGCGCATCCGCAGCACACGCCACGGCGGAGGAAGGCCATGCCGCTCCCGAAGGCGAGGGCCACGGTGCGGCTGCGCCGGAAGGCACGGACCATGCGGCAAAGCAGGCCCCTGCGGAAGGGCACGGGACTGCGGCGCCGGCCAGTCAGAAAGCCGGGGCTGAGCATGCCGCGCCCGCGGAAGATGCCGCACAGTCAGACGCCGCCCACGCGCCCGCGCCCCAGGGCCACGGGGAGCAGGCAAAGGAGGCATCTCCGCCGCCGCCTGCCGGGGGCGAGGGCGCCGGCCATGCGGCAGGCGAACCTGTAAAGCCTGGCGCAGGTCATGCGCCGGAGGGCGAGGCAAAGGCCGAGGAGCCCGAACAGCCGCACGGCTGACGGGCCGCGACGGCAGGACGAACAAAAGAAAAGACCGGCGGATCGCTCCGCCGGTCTTTTTCGTTCGCCCGTGGGCCGCGGGTAATCAGTCCGCCTTCTGGCGCCGCGCCGGGAAGAGGATGACGTCGCGGATCGACGGCGCATTGGTGAGCAGCATGATCAGGCGGTCGACGCCGATCCCGAGGCCACCGGCCGGCGGCATGCCCTGGTCCATGGCATCGAGGAACTCGTCGTCCAGCTGCTTTTCCTTCTCGCCGCGGGAATGGGCCTGGGTCAGCTGCTCGACCATGCGGGCCCGCTGCTCGACAGGATCGTTGAGCTCGGAGAAGGCGTTGCCGATTTCCCAGCCGTTGCAATAGGTCTCGAAGCGCTCGACGAGGCGCGGCTCGCCCGGCACTTCCTTGGCGAAGGGGGAGATGTCCTTCGGGAAATGGGTGACATGCGAAGGCTGGATGAGCGAGCCCTCGACCGTTTCCTCGAAGATGAAGGCGAGGCATTCGCCCCAGGTTGCGTCCTTCTCCACCTCGAAGCCCTTGGCCTTTGCGGCGGCGCGGGCTTCCTCGTCCGACTTGATGGCGAGGAAGTCGATGCCGGTCTGCTCGAGCACCGCCTGCGGCATGGGCACGCGGCGGAAGGGACCCTTGAAGGAGATCTGCTTGTCGCCATAGGTGAATTCGGGAGAGCCGTGGATCTTCACCGCCAGTTCCTCGAACAGGCGCTCCACGAGGTCCATGATGTCCTCGTAATCGGCATAGGCCCAGTAGCATTCCATCATGGTGAACTCGGGATTGTGCCTTGTGGACACGCCCTCGTTGCGGAAGTTGCGGTTGATCTCGAAGACCTTGTCGGTGAGGCCCGAAACCAGCGTGCGCTTCAGGAACAGCTCCGGCGCGATGCGCAGGTACATGTCGAGCTTCAGCGTGTTGTGGTGCGTCTTGAAGGGCTCGGCCGTCGCGCCGCCATAGACGGAGTGCAGCATGGGCGTCTCGACTTCCATGAAGCCGTCGTTCTCCATGAAGCGGCGAATGCCCGAGACGATCTTCGAGCGCTGCTGGAAGCGCAGCTTCGATTCCTCGTTGGTGAGGATGTCGAGGTGGCGCTTGCGGTAGCGAAGCTCGATGTCGGCGAGACCGTGATACTTCTCCGGCATGGGAAGAAGCGTCTTGGTCAGCATGGTGATTTCATGGGCGTTGATGGTCAGCTCGCCGCGCTTGGTGCGGCGGACGGCACCCGTGACGCCGATGATGTCGCCGAGATCGATCATCGGCAGAAGCGCACGCGCGGCTTCCGGCGTCGTGTCCTTGTGCGAGAAGATCTGGATCTTGCCCGAGGCGTCGTGGATGTCCATGAACATGCCGGAGTTGCGCGAGGAATAGACGCGGCCTGCGACCGTCACGATGTCGCCGGATTCGGTGTCCGGCTCCAGCCCGGCATATTTCTCCGCCAGCTCCGCATTGGTGATCGTGCGGTGGAAATGGGCGGGATAAACGTCGCCGATCTGCTCGCGCAGCAGCTGAAGCTTCTGGCGGCGCACTTCCGTCGCATCGGAAGAAAGGGCGGTTTCGGTGGTCTTTTCAGTCATCTTCGCGTCCTGAAATCAGTTCTTCGGGCCGACCATGGAGGCGGCGATCTGGATGGCGAGCTTCAGCCGCTGGCGCACGACCGAGCGGCCGAGCAGCGCCATGCTGTCGAAGAGCGGCAGCGAGCGCGAGCTGCCGGTGACCGCGACGAAGAGCGGCGCGACGACGACCTTCAGCTTCTTGCCGAGCCGGTCTGCGACAGCGCGCAGTTCCGCCTCGATGGAGGCGACGGTCCATTCCGGCATCTTCTCGAGATCGGCCTGAACGGTCGAGAGGATCTCGTGCAGCTCTTCCGGCGTCGACTTCACCTTGGCGAAATCGGCAGCCGTCAGGCCGAGCTCCGACTTCAGCAGGAAGCCGGCAAGATCGGGCAGTTCGCCGAGCTTGGTGATGCGCGAGCGCGACAGCTTCAGGCCTTCCTTCAGGCGGTCGTTCTCGGATGCCCACTCCAGCACGCGGGCGAGGAAGCTTTCTTCCGTGATCGCCTCGCGGATCCAGCGGCCGTTCAGCCAGTCGAGCTTCTGGATGTCGAAGATCGCGCCGGCCTTGGAGAGGTTTTCCGGATCGAACTTCTCGGCAAGCTCGTCCATGGTCAGAAGCTCTTCGCCCTCGGCGATCTGGATGAAGAACAGGCCGAGGAAATTCATCAGCGCTTCCGGCAGATAGCCGAGCGCGGAATAATAGGAAATCGAGGTCGGGTTCTTGCGCTTGGAAAGCTTCGACTTGTCGGCATTGCGCATCAGCGAGAGATGCATGAAGACCGGCGGCTTGAGCCCGAGATACTGGTAGATGAGGATGTGCTTCGGCACGGAGGCGAGCCATTCTTCGCCGCGCGCCACATGGGTGATCTTCATCAGGTGGTCGTCGACCACGTTTGCCATGTGGTAGGTCGGCATGCCGTCGGCCTTGAGCAGCACCTGCATGTCGACCGCATCCCACGGGATTTCCACTTCGCCGTAGACGCCGTCGACGAACTTGCACGAACCTTCGGTGGGGATCTTCATGCGCACGACATGGGGTTCGCCGGCGGCCATGCGCGCCGTCACTTCCTCGGCCTTCAGGTTCAGGCAGAGGCCGTCATATTTCGGCGGCTTGCCGGCCGCGCGCTGGTCCTCGCGCATCTTCTCCAGCCGCTCGGGCGTGCAGAAGCAGCAGAAGGCGTGTCCGTCCTTGACCATCTTCTCGACGAAGGGACGGTAGATCTCCTTGCGGTCGGACTGGCGGTAGGGGCCGTAGGGGCCGCCGACATCGGGGCCTTCCGACCATTTCAGTCCGCACCATTTCAGGGCGTCCAGCACCTTCTGCTCGAATTCCGGCGTGGAGCGGGTCGCGTCCGTATCCTCGATGCGCAGGATGAACTCGCCACCGTGCTTCTTGGCGAAGAGGTAGTTGAACAGCGCGATATAGGCGGTGCCGACATGCGGTTCGCCGGTGGGAGAAGGTGCAATGCGTACGCGGACGCCGGAAGTGGTCATGATGCTTGCCCGTGCTGCGGTGAAGGGTCGGTGCCGGTGCTCGCGCGCCATGCGCTGGCGGGCCGCCCTCGTTCATTCAGGATAGGTCTGGCCTTAGGCCATATTCAGCCCGGTCCGTCAAGCAAAAGGCACTAATGGATCGGCCATACCCAGAGAAGCGCCGGTATGCTTGCAGCGCTGATCATGAGCGAGAGCGGCAGGCCGAGGCGGGCGTAATCGCTGAAGCGGTAGCCGCCCGGACCCATGACCAGCGTGTTGCACTGGTGGCCGATGGGGGTGAGAAAGTCGCAGGCCGCGCCGATCGCGACGGCCATGAGAAAGGCCTCCGGCCGGTAGTCGAGTTCGGTCGCGAAGCTCGCCGCAATGGGTCCCATCACAAGCACGGTCGCGGCATTGTTGAGAAAGGGGGTCACCGCCATCGTCGTGACGAGCAGGATCGCCAGCGCGCCATAGGCCGGAAGACCGGAGGCCACGCTGCCCAGCCAGTGGGCAATCAGGTCGGTTGCTCCGGTGGTTCTCAGGCTGTCGCTGACGGGAATGAGCGCGGCGAGCATCACGAGGATCGGCCCGTCGACCGACTTGTAGACGTCGGCAAGCGGCAGCTCGCGGAAGACCACCATCATCACCGCCGCGGCAAAGAAGGCGACCGGCACAGGCACCCAGCCGAAGGCGGTCACGATCATCGCGAGCCCGAGAATGGCCAGCGGGACCCACACGTTGCGCGGGGTGCCGAGCAGGATTGCCCGTTCCGCAAGCGGCAGCAGGCCGAAATCCTGCAGGAAGCCCGGAAGGCTGCGCCGCGTGCCCTGGAGAAGCAGGAGGTCGCCGGCTCGGATGGTGATGTCGGCGGTGCGGTCCGAAAGGCGCTGGCCCTGCCGGTTTATCGCCAGCAGGCTGATGCCGTAATTGTTGAGAAGGGCGATCTCCCGTGCAGAGACGCCGATGAGACCGGAATTGACCGATACCGATACCTCGATGGCGGCAAGGTCGCCCGCCGGGCTCGCCTGTCCCGAGGCATTGGCGGCAGGAATGGTCAGCCTTGCGCCCGCGACCAGCCGGTCCAGTGCGGCCGGCGGGCCCTCGAGCAGCAGCGTATCCCCGGCCTTGAGTGTGAGGTCCGGGAAGGGGGCCCTGCGCGAAACGCCGCGCAGCACGCCGGTGGCGATCACCTCCCCGTCGCCGAGCGACAGCACCTCGCGCAGCTCGCGGCCGTTCATCGGGCTCTGCTCGGCCACGATGGCCTCCGCCGAGTAGGTCTCGTTCTCAAGCGTCTCGTTCAGCGATCCGCCCTGGGCGGTACGTGTCGGGACAAGCCGGTTGAACAGCAGCAGGAAGAGGAAGCCGATCCCGGCGAGAATCGCGCCGACGGGGGTGAAGTCGAACATGGTGAAGGGTTCGCCGCCGAACTCTGCCCGCAGGCGCGAGACCACGATGTTGGGCGAGGTGCCGATCTGCGTCATCAGCCCGCCGAGAAGGGCCGCAAAGGCCATCGGCATCAGGTAGCGGGAGGGGGAGCGCCCGGACTTCTTCGCAAACTGGAAGGCGACCGGCATCATGATGGCCAGGGCGCCGATGTTCTTGATGAACGCGGAGAGGATCGTCACGACCCCCACGAGAAGCGCCAGCTGCGCGTGGAAGGAGGAGAGGTTCGGAAAGAAGCGCTTGATGGCGAGATCCACCACGCCGGAGCGGGCAACGCCGGCACTGACAATCAGCGCGCTGGCGACGATGATGACGATGTCGTCACTGAAACCGCTGAAGGCCTTTTCGAAGGGAACGATGCCCACGCCGACGGCGATCAGGAGGGACAGGACGGCCACGAGGTCATAGCGCAGCTTTTCCACGACGAAGGCGATCATCATCAGGGCGATGACGCCGAAGGCGAGCGCTTGGGGAAGGGTCATGCGATGTCAATCCTTGCTTGTCCGATGCGCCAGACAAGGATTGCACCGCAGTGCATGCGCCGCCTTGCCGGACGCATGCGTCCGGCTGCGTGCTCAAGCCCCCCTTGAATTGGCACCGAGCCAGAATGCGCGAGGGGCAGAAAGGTTCCGGCCAGCTGTAACGCTCGGGCCGGAACCGGGCTGATGCCGTCAGTGGGCGGTCGGCTTCTTCTTCTTGCGCCGCGCCAGCATGTTGAGGATCTCGACCAGCGCCGAGAAGGCCATGGCGGCGTAGATGTAGCCCTTGGGCACATGGAAGCCCATGCCGTCGGCAATGAGCGTCATGCCGATCATCATCAGGAAGCCGAGTGCCAGCATCACGATGGTGGGATTGCGCTCGATGAAGGCGGACAGCGGACCCGAGGCCACGAGCATGACCGTCACGGCGAAGACGACGGCGATGACCATGATCGGCAGGTGCGGCGTCATGCCGACCGCGGTGATGATGCTGTCGATGGAGAAGACGAGGTCGAGCAGGAGGATCTGGCCGATCGCGGAGGCCAGCGTGTTGTTCGCCGAGCTTGCGATGAAGTCCTCGCCCTTTTCTTCGGGGTCCACGTTGTGGTGAATTTCCTTGGTGGCCTTCCACACGAGGAAGAGACCGCCGCCGATCAGGATCATATCCTTCCAGGAGAAGGCATGGCCGAAGAGTTCGAAGACCGGTTCGGTAAGGTGGACGATCCAGGCAGCGGTGCCGAGCAGGGCAAGCCGGAGGATGAGCGCCAGGGCGATGCCGATGTTGCGGGCCGGGCGGCGCTGTTCGGGCGGCAGCTTGTTGGTCAGGATCGAAATGAAGACCAGGTTGTCGATGCCGAGAACCACCTCCATGACGATGAGGGTGATGAGGGCAATCCAGGCGGAAGGGTCCTGGAGAAGGGCGGCGATGTCCTGCATGAGGGGCGTCTCCTGTCGTGGCGGCTCTCGGTCCCGGCACCGGGCCTGTCGCAGTCTGCGCGATAGGCCGCGTCAGCCACCGGAATACCGATTCCGAGCCTGGTCGGGAAGGCGCGCTTAGCACAGTCCGCGCCTGCCTGCAAAGCAGGCGGAGCCCGCTTTATCCCCTTTGCTTGCCGTAGGTTGCAAGAAACATCCTGACGGCGCTGGCTACGGTGCGGTCGATCTCCTCCCGCGGCACGGCCTTGTCGAGCTTGCCGAAGAGGCGAGGCTTGAAGAGCCCGGCGGTCGACAGCTCCATGAACTGGATCGCGGCGAGCGGCACGTCGTCCAGCTCGACATGACCGGCTTCCACCTGGCTGGCAAGGTAGGTTTCGATGACGGAGCGGACGCTGTCCGGACCGGTCGTGAAGAAGCGGTTGGCAAGTTGCGGCATCCGCTCGATGACGCCGATCACCGTGCGCATCGCATAGATGGTGCCCGGGCTCAGCACATGCGTGGCAAGGGCGGTTCCGAAACTGGTGAGGTTTTCCTCGATGGAGCCGTCGCCGGACAGCGCGCTGCGCATGGAGGCAACCAGCCGCGATCTTTCCCGTTCTATGAGCGCGGCGAAGAGATCTTCCTTGTTGTTGAAGTAGACGTAGATCGTGCCCTTCGAAACCTGCGCCTCGCGGGTGATGTCGTTCATCGTGGCGGCATCGAAGCCCGCCTTCATGAAGACGCGCTTCGCCCCCTCGAGGATCTGGTCGCGCTTGCGCGGATCCTCGCCCGCCGCCCGTCGTCCGACGCCGGCGGGTTCGGCGCAGACGGTCACGGCGCCAGGCACAGGGGAGGACATATCAGACATGCTTTACCATTGATCAGAACTTTTCGAACCGGATGGTTCGATTTCGCTTGATATGAAACTTTAATGACCCTATGTCAATGTCACAAATCAAACCGTTCGGTTCGATAGATTCTCAACAGGCGCGACGATGGCATCCAATACCAGAGCAGGCAAGATCAGGGCGGTCGAAAGCGAAGAGCCCCGGGCGGACGTGACCGGCGAGGAGAACGTCGGCGCGGCCGCACAGGCCCCGGAGGCAGAAGCTCCGCGCGCCGTGGAGGCCGAGGAGCGCGCGCCCATGGCGGCGGCCGCACCGGCGCCCGCCAAGAAGAAACGCCGCGGCTTCGTGCTGCCGGTGATCCTGCTGGCGCTTCTCGGCGCCGGCGGCTGGTATGGCTACAATTACTGGGTCGACGGCCGCTTCATGGTGTCGACCGACGATGCCTATATCCAGGGTGACATGGCGACGATCTCGCCGAAGGTGTCCGGCTATGTGGAAAAGGTCCATGTGGTGGCGAACCAGCCGGTCAAGGCCGGCGACCCTCTGGTGACGCTCGATTCCGGCGATTACCGCATCGCGGCCGATCAGGCCAAGGCACAGATTGCATCCGCCAAGCTCTCGCTCGACCGTATCGATGCGCAGATCGTCGGCGCAGAGGCGCAGCTCAAGCAGGCGGAAGCCCAGCAGCAGGCCAACATCGCCCAGCAGCGCGGCGCGCGCCTGACCCAGAACCGGGCCAAGGAGCTGTCGAGCCGTGCCGTCAGCAGCGCGGCATCGCTGGATGCAGCCGACGTGACGCTCGCCCAGGCCGATGCTTCCGTCCATGCCGGCGAGGCGGCCATTGCGGTTGCCAAGGCCAATATCGGCCTTCTGCATGCACAGCGCGCCGAGGCCGAAAGCACCATCCGCACCATGGAACTGGCGCTCGAGAAGGCGCAACGGGATCTTTCCTTCACCACCCTGAAGGCCCCCTATGACGGCGTGATCGGCAATGTGTCCGTGCAGGCAGGCGACCTGGTCTCGCCCGGTGCCCGCCTTGCGGCTCTGGTTCCGGTCAGCGATCTCTTCATCGAGGCCAACTTCAAGGAAACGCAGGTCGCGCGCATCGTTCCGGGCTCCAGGGTGCATATCCATGTCGACGCCTACAAGGACCAGGATCTGGTCGGCACGGTGACCTCGATTTCGCCGGCCTCGGGTTCCGTCTTCTCCATGCTGCCGGCCGAAAACGCCACCGGCAACTTCACCAAGGTGGTGCAGCGCATTCCGGTTCGGATCGCCATCCCCGCCGACAAGCTGAAGGAAGGCCATCTGCGGGCCGGCATGAGCGTCGTGGTGGATGTCGATACCCGCACGGCTCCCTGAGCGGACCGGCTGACGGGGAGTGTTTCCGGGCGGCTTGTCGGATGGCGGGCCGCCCCATTGTTTCGGCTTTGTCGCGAAGCGGACGGGGTTGAGCCCGGCTTCGGCGGGAATGAGTGAGGCCAGGCCATGGCGGCCACAGCTACGATGAAGGCACCCGGCTCCGTTGCCGTGGCACGCGAGGACGAGCGCATGGACCCGAAACGGGTCATCGCCTTCTTCGCCATGGTGTTCGGCATGTTCATGGCGATCCTGGACATCCAGATCGTCTCGGCATCGCTTGCCGAGATCCAGGCGGGCCTTTCTGCCGGTTCCGACGAGATCGCCTGGGTGCAGACGGCCTATCTGATCGCGGAAGTGATCATGATCCCGCTTTCGGGCACGCTGGCGCGCATCGTGTCGACGCGCGTGCTGTTCTCGGTATCCGCCGCCGGCTTCACCCTCGCCTCGGCGATGGCGGCGACCGCCACCAACATCGACCAGATGATCATCTACCGCGCCATTCAGGGCTTCATCGGCGGGGGAATGATCCCTTCGGTCTTTGCCGCGGCCTTCACGATCTTCCCGGCCTCCAAGCGCCCGATCGTCTCCCCTCTGATCGGTCTCGTGGCGACGCTTGCGCCGACCATCGGCCCGACTGTCGGCGGCTATCTCAGCCATGCCTTCTCCTGGCACTGGCTGTTCCTCATCAACGTCATTCCCGGCATCATCGTCACCGCGGTGACCTGGACGCTGATCGATTTCGACGAGCCCGATTTCTCGCTCTTCAAGAAATTCGACTGGTGGGGCCTTGCCTCCATGGCGGTCTTCCTGGGCTCGCTCGAATATGTGCTCGAGGAAGGCAACAACAAGGACTGGTTCAGCGACGACAAGATCGTGATCGGCACGGTCGTGATGAGCATCGGCGCGATCTTCTTCTTCTACAGGGCGCTTACCCGCGCCTTTCCGGTGGTGGATCTGCGTGCCTTCAAGGACACGAACTTCGCCGTCGGCTCGATCTTCTCCTTCATCATGGGCATCGGCCTTTACGGGCTCACCTATCTCTATCCGCTCTATCTCGGGCGCATCCGCGGCTACGATTCGCTCATGATCGGTGAGACCATGTTCGTCTCGGGTCTCGCCATGTTCATGACGGCGCCCGTGGCGGGGGCGCTTTCCAGCCGCTTCGATCCGCGCTTCATGATGGCTCTCGGCTTTACGGGATTTGCCTGCGGCACCTATCTGATGAGCCACCTGACGGCGGACTGGGACTTCTACGAGCTTCTGGTGCCCCAGATCCTGCGCGGTTGCTCGCTGATGATCTGCATGGTGCCGATCAACAACCTGGCGCTCGGAACGCTGCCTCCCGACCGGATCCGCAACGCCTCCGGCCTCTTCAACCTCACCCGGAACCTCGGCGGTGCGGTGGGGCTCGCGGTCATCAACACGCAGCTCACCAGCCGCTCGCAGGAGCATTTCGCCCGCCTCTCGGAGCATATCAACTTCTCCAACAAGGAAGCCCTCAACTGGCTGAAATCTGTGGCCGGCAACTACCAGAGCTACGGGCTGGACGGGAACGCGGTTGCGCTCAAGAAGCTGAACGGCATGGTCATCCAGCAGAGCTGGATCCTGTCCTTCATCGACATCTTCATGGGGCTCACCGTGCTCTTCGCCGCCCTCGTGCTGCTGGTCGCGCTGATGAAGAAGCCGAAGGCGGCGGGAGCAGGGGGCTCCGGCCACTGATCCTGCCCATCATCGACACCCAGCGGATGGCGCCCCTGAGGCGCCATTTTCATGCCTGCCGAAAAATCTGATTTACGTACCTCAAAAATCCCGCTAAGCAGGCTGCGGGAGAAAACATGAAGCCGACCGTCCACGATATCGCCAGTGAAGCGGGCGTCAGCCTCGCGACCGTCGACCGGGTGCTGAACGGGCGTCCGGGGGTCAGGGCGCCGACGCGCGAGCGCGTGCTCGCCGCGATCCAGAAGCTCGGCTTCGTGCGCGATGTCGCTGCCGCCAATCTTGCCAAGGGCAGGGTCTACCCGCTCGTCTTCATCGTTCCCGCGAACGACAATTCCTTCATGGCCGCACTGCGCGGGGAAATCGCGGCCGCAGGCATGCGGGGCGCACAGGAACGCACCGCGATCTCGATCCTGACCGTTCCCGCATTCGACATTCCGGCGCTTGTCCGGGCGCTCGACGCGGCGCGCGCGGAAAAGCCGGCAGGCGTCGCGGTCGTTGCCATCGATGCCGAACCGGTGCGCGAGGCGGTTGCCCGGCTTGCCGCAGACGGCATTCCCGTGGTGACGCTCGTCTCGGACCTTCCCGACAGCGCCAGAAGCCACTTCGCCGGGATCGACAACGAGGCAGCGGGCCGCACGGCGGGCTCGCTGATGGGACGCTTCCTCGACGGCCGGCGCGGTGCCATCGGCATCATCGTCGGCTCGCTCGACGTGCGCGACCATCGCGAGCGCCTGGATGGCTTTCGCGCGGCGATATCCGCGCCCTACCCAGACCTTTCGCTGCTCTCGCCGCTGGAAGGGCGCGACGAGCCGGAGCGTGTCCATCAGATGGTGTCGCGGCTTCTCGCCGAGGAGCCGGAGCTTCTCGGACTCTACAGCCTCGGCGCCGGCAATCGCGGCCTGATCCGGGCGCTCGAGGAGCGACGACCGGCCCGGCCGATCCGGGTGATTGCCCATGAACTCACGCCCCACACCCGCGGCGCACTCGAGACGGGGCTGATCGACACGGTGCTCAACCAGGATGCGGGGCACGAGGTGCGCAGCGCGATCCGCGTGCTGAAGGCCCGGGCAGACGGCCAGCCGGTCATTGCCGCGCAGGAGCGCATCCGCATCGACATTTTCCTCAAGGACAATCTTCCATGACCCTTTTTCCAGCAAGGAGCTTTTGCCATGTATCTCGGGCTTGATCTCGGCACCTCGGGCGTCAAGGCGCTTCTGATCGACGATGCGCAGCGGATCGTCGGATCCACCAATGCGCCGGTCTCGCTCTCCCGGCTGCATCCCGGCTGGTCCGAACAGGATCCGGCCGAATGGGTGAGCGCGACAGAGGCCGCGATGGCGGCGCTGAAGGCAGCCCATCCGCAGGAACTCGCCGCCGTCAGGGGCATTGGCCTTTCGGGCCACATGCATGGCGCAACGCTGATCGGTGCCGACGATGCGGTTCTTCGCCCCTGCATCATGTGGAACGATACCCGCTCCCATAAGGAAGCGGCCGAACTCGACGCCAATCCGGCCTTCCGCAGGATTTCCGGCAATATCGTCTTTCCGGGCTTCACCGCGCCGAAGCTCGCCTGGGTCGCCAGGAACGAGCCGGAGATTTTCGCCCAGGTGAAGAAGGTGCTGCTGCCGAAGGATTACCTGCGCCTCTGGCTGACGGGAGAACATCTCTCCGAAATGTCCGATAGCGCCGGCACCTCCTGGCTCGATACGGCGGGGCGCAAATGGTCGGCGGAACTGCTTGCCGCGACCGGTCTCGACGAAAGCCACATGCCCGGCCTCGTCGAGGGCACTCAGGCAGCGGGCACGCTGAAGCCCGCGCTTGCCGCCCGCTGGGGCATGGCACCCGGCGTGGTGATTGCCGGCGGCGCGGGGGACAATGCCGCCTCCGCCTGCGGCATGGGAACAGTCGCCGAAGGCCGCGCCTTCGTCTCCCTCGGCACATCCGGCGTGCTCTTTGCCGCCAATGCCAGCTACCTGCCGAAGCCGGAAAGCGCGGTGCATACCTTCTGCCATGCGCTGCCCGACACCTGGCACCAGATGGGCGTGATCCTCTCCGCTACCGATGCTCTCAACTGGTACAGCGGCGTGACGGGTCAAACCGCATCCGCGCTGACGGCGGAACTTGGCGACAGCCTGAAAGCCCCGTCCTCCGTCACCTTCCTGCCCTATCTCGCCGGTGAGCGCACACCGCTCAACGATGCCGCGATCCGCGGCGCCTTCATCGGTCTCGGCCACGAATCCTCCCGCGCGGTGCTGACACAGGCGGTGCTGGAAGGGGTGGCCTTCGCGCTTCGCGACAACCTCGAAGCCCTGCGTTCGGCCGGAACCGAGCTTTCCCGGGTGACGGCCATCGGCGGCGGCTCTCGCTCCCGCTACTGGCTGGCAGCCATGTCGACCGCGCTCGGCCTGCCCATCGACGTCCCGCAGGACGGCGATTTCGGCGCGGCCTTCGGAGCGGCGCGCCTCGGGCTGGTTGCTGCGACGGGGGCCGATCCGCTCGCCGTCTTCACCCCGCCGGAAACGGAAGAGACCATCGATCCCGATCCCGCCCATGGCGACGCCTATGCAGCAGCCTATGAGCGCTACCGCGCGCTCTACCCGGCGCTGAAGACCCTTTCACACTGATCCAGAAGAACAGACCACAGGAGAACCTGACATGAGCACCGGCTTTTTCGGCGATATCGCCAAGGTGAAATATGAAGGCCCCGAGAGCACCAATCCGCTCGCCTTCCGTCATTACAATCCCGACGAGATCGTCATGGGCAAGCGCATGGAAGATCACCTGCGCTTTGCCGTGGCCTACTGGCACACCTTCACCTGGCCGGGCGGCGACCCCTTCGGCGGCCAGACCTTCCAGCGCCCCTGGTTCAACGACAGCATGGAAGCGGCGAAAATGAAGGCGGATGTCGCCTTCGAATTCTACGACCTCCTCGGCGTGCCCTTCTATTGCTTCCACGATGCGGACGTGCGCCCCGAGGGCAAGGATTTCCGCGAGAATACCCGCAATCTCGAGGAGATCGTCGATTACCTCGGCAAGAAGCAGGGCGAGACCGGCAAGAAGCTCCTCTGGGGCACGGCGAACCTCTTCTCCAACCGCCGCTACATGTCGGGCGCTGCCACCAATCCGGATCCCGATGTCTTCGCCTTTGCGGCTGCAACCGTGAAGACCTGCATCGACGCCACCATGAAGCTCGGCGGCGAAAACTACGTGCTCTGGGGCGGTCGCGAAGGCTACGAGACGCTGCTCAACACCGATCTCAAGCGCGAGCTTTCCCAGCTCGGCCGCTTCTTGAACATGGTTGTGGACTACAAGCACAAGATCGGCTTCAAGGGCACCATCCTCGTCGAGCCGAAGCCGCAGGAACCCTCCAAGCACCAGTATGACTACGATGTCGCGACCGTCTACGGCTTCCTCAAGGAGTACGGGCTGGAGAAGGAAGTGAAGGTCAATATCGAGCAGGGCCATGCGATCCTTGCCGGGCACTCCTTCGAGCACGAGCTGGCGCTTGCCAATGCGCTCGGCATCTTCGGCTCCATCGACATGAACCGCAACGACTACCAGTCGGGCTGGGACACGGACCAGTTCCCGAACAACGTCCCGGAAATGGCGCTTGCCTATTACCACGTCCTTTCGGGCGGCGGCTTCACCACGGGCGGCACCAATTTCGATGCCAAGCTGCGCCGCCAGTCGATCGATCCGGCAGACCTGCTGATCGGCCATATCGGCGGCATGGATTGCTGCGCCCGCGGCCTGAAGGCGGCGGCGAAGATGATCGAGGACGGCGCGCTGTCGAAGCCGCTCGAGGATCGTTACAGCGGTTGGGAGAGCCCGGAAGCCCAGGCGATCCTGCGCGGCGAAGTCTCGCTGGACGAACTCGCTGCCCGGGTCGAGGCCGGCAACGTCAACCCCGAGCCGCGCTCGGGCCGCCAGGAATATCTGGAAAACGTGGTCAACCGCTACGTCTGACGGCCCATCGGCCTTATGCTCGGGCTTGTCCCGGGCATCCGCCTCTGGTGACGGCGGGCGAAACGGCCGAGACGTGCGAAACGAAAGCAGATCCTCGCCACAGGGGCGGGGATCACGGGCAGTGATTTCGCCCGGACATGAGCCTGTCGGCGAAGGAAAATCAGCTGCCCATGTGCCTTTCGCCGCGCTTCCTGGCGAGCGCGATCTGGCGCTGCCGCTCGCGGTAGCGTTCGAGATCGGCTGCACTGCGGGTGCCGTGGCAATGGGGGCAGGAAACGCCCTCTTCGAAAAGCGGCGAGGCGCGATCCTCCGGGGTGAGGGGATAGCGGCAGGCGTGGCAGAGCGTGTGCTCGCCCTGATTGAGCCCATGGGTGATCGAGACGCGTTCGTCGAAGACGAAGCAGGCGCCTTCCCAGAGGCTTTCCTCCGGCGGCACCTCCTCCAGATATTTCAGGATGCCGCCCTTGAGATGATAGACCTCGTCGAAGCCGTTCTCCTTCATGAAGGCAGTGGCCTTTTCGCAGCGGATGCCGCCGGTGCAATACATGGCGAGCTTCGGCTTGTTGTGCAGGCCGGGGTTCTGGCGCACCCATTCGGGAAATTCGCGGAAGGTCTTGGTGTTCGGATCGACCGCACCCTTGAAGATGCCGATGGCCGTCTCGTAATCGTTGCGCGTGTCGATGACGATGGTGTCGGGGTCCGAAATCAGCGCGTTCCAGTCTTTCGGCTCCACATAGGTGCCGACAACCTTGAGCGGATCGATGTTCTCGACGCCCATGGTGACGATTTCCTTCTTCAGGCGCACCTTCATGCGCAGGAAGGGCATCTTCGCGGCGCCGCTTTCCTTGTGCTCGAGGTTCTGGAACTCGGGCTGCGCGCGGAGGAAGGCAAGCACCCTGCGCAGGCCCTCTTCCGGCCCGGCGATGGTGCCGTTTATGCCCTCATGGGCCAGGAGAAGCGTCCCCTTCACGCCGTTTTCGTCGCATGTCGCCTGCAGCGGCGCGCGAAAATCGCGGAAGCGGGCAAAGGGCGTGAAATGGTAGAGGGCGGCCACCAGGAAGGGGCCGTCCGTTGCGGCGGGGGCGTTTTCAAGCGTCTGTGTCATGCCCCGGAAATAATCCCTGGGGGCGTCCGGTGCAACCGCTTTCCGCACCGCGCTGCGCTTTGCCTTTTGTCAAAAGAGCTGGAATTGCGGGCTTTCCGGCCTCCGGGGAGGTGCTGGCATATCCGCCGGCGAATGTCCGGCACCCATCGCTTCCGCGATCGTGTCCATGTCTTCCTGGCAGAGCGGAACAAGCCCGAAGCGGAAGGGATAGGCCCAGTTGCTCCTGCCGCGGGTCAGCGAGAGCCGGTCGAGAAGCAGCCTGATCGGCACGGCCCGCGCCTCGGTCCAGCGGACATCGAGCCGGAAGGGCACGAAGCCGCCGCCCATATCATGGCGATAGGGGGCAAGGCCGATGGCCGTGCCGAAGGCGGTGAGCTGCATCAGCCCGTCCCGCACCCCGAAGCGTTGCGAGGGCGAATAGTAGACCACCCGGTCGCCCGGGCCGATGCGGCGCAGCGGCCCGCCCTTGCCGTGGCAGACCTGCATGAAGCCTCCCCGTTTGCCGATCTCCACGTGATCGGCCGAGGCAACGGCGAGCCAGTCCATCCCTCAGCCCTCCGCCTTCAGGACCCGGAGACGCTCGCCGTCCGGGCCTTCCGCGGTGAAGGAATAGCCGAACTCGCGCCGGGTCGGAGGATCGACGATGGCAAGGCCCTGGGCCTTCCAGCCGTCGTGGAGCCGCTCGACCTCATGCTCTTCGTCGACATGCAGCACCAGTTCGCAAGAGAGGCCGGGACCGTTTACGGCCGGCTTCACCGCATCGCGTTTCCAGAGGCCGAGCTTCACGCCGCCCGGGACGAGGAAGAGGGCGAAGCCGGGAGAAACTTCTGCAGGCGGAAGGCCGAGCGCCTTCTGGAAGAAGTCGGTGCTTCCGGCCACATCGGTCACGTAGAGAATGGTCATGTCGAGTTTCATCACGCGTGCTCCTTTTTGGTGATGAACCCGGTATACAGAAGGTAACTGACAGTTTTTGTCAGTATCAGATTTCGGGTGAAATGCTCACAGAGGTTGTTCCGGAATGCTGTTTTCCTGGCGCCATTCCTTCAGCAGCTGCTGGCGCCGGCGCGGATAGCGCCGGCCCGTACCGGCCAGCGCCTCGATGCGGTCCGCCCGGAAATGGCGAAACCCCTTCCTCAGCTCGCACCAGGCAATCACCACCCGCACCTGTTCGAAGAAGCCGAGCGCGAAGGGCCAGATGTCGCGCTCCGTGCCGTTGCCGCGTTCGTCGGAATAGAGAAGGTGCAGCACTTCCTCGTTGCGGATCGCGCTGCGGATGCGGGAAATGTCGACCTTGACCGGCTTCGGCCCGGGGGCCGGCCCTATGAGAAGATGCGTCGCGGCAAGGTGATCGCGCAGATCCTCCGGAAGAACATGGGTAATCTTGGCGAGCGCCTGGCCCGCGGCAGCAGCCAGATGGTCGTCCGTCTTGCGCGAGACCCAGCGCGCGCCGAGCACGAGCGCCTCGATTTCCTCCCGCGTCAGCATCAGGGGTGGCAAGAGGAAGCCGGGCTTCAGCACGTAGCCGAGGCCGGGTTCGCCTTCGATGTCGGCGCCCTGTGCCTGCAGCGTCGCGATGTCGCGGTAGACGGTGCGAAGCGATATGCCGAGCGTATCGGCCAGATGCTGCCCCGCCACCGGATAGCGGTGGCTGCGCAGCAGTTGCAAGAGATCGAGAAGTCGCTGGGCCCGGGCCACGGTGTTCTCCTGCCAAAAGATGGCAGCAACCATAGAATAAAACGAGGCGTTGTGCATCTTGAATCGAGACGCGGGCCGAAACCGGGTTTCCCGGTCGCGGCACCTCGACAAGGGCGCGCGGATTGTGTAGGTCTGGCGAAAATTCAATCGTTTTAAATCTGGAGGCGCAGATGCCGGGAAAAACCGAGAAGCTCCTTTCTATCCTGAAGTTGCAGCCGGTGGTTCCGGTGCTGATCGTCGAGGACGTGCGATCGGCCGTGCCTCTTGCACGGGCCCTGGTGGCAGGGGGCCTGCGCGCCATCGAGATCACCATGCGCACGCCTGCCGCGCTTGAGGCGATCCGCGCCGTGGCGGACGAGGTGGAGGGCGCCTATGCGGGTGCCGGCACCATTCTCAATCCCGCCCATTTCGAGGCTGCCGAGAAGGCCGGCTCCACCTTCATCGTGAGCCCGGGCGTCACGCGGCCGCTGATCGAGGCGGCACGGCAATCGGAGGTCCCGCTGCTTCCGGGCGCGGCAACCGCAAGCGAAGTCATGACGCTTCGCGACGAAGGCTACGAGGTGCTGAAGTTCTTCCCCGCCGAACAGGCGGGCGGTGCCGCCTATCTGAAGTCGCTCGCCTCGCCGCTTGCCGGCACGCTCTTCTGCCCCACCGGCGGAATCAGCCTGAAGATTGCCCCGGATTACCTGTCGGCCCCCAATGTCGTCTGCGTCGGCGGCTCCTGGGTGGCGCCGAAGGAGATGGTGGCCTCGGGCGACTGGGCCGGGATTACGCGCCTGGCGGCAGAGGCGTTTGCACTGCGCAAATAGGCCTTGCCCGCGGCAATAAAATCTCCGCACGCGTTTGTAACTCGGTTGCGTCTCGCCTATCTTTTGCGCGAACCATCGCGAACGGAGACCTGAACCATGTTTGATGCGAAGCAGCTTCTCGACCAGTTTCTCGGCGCGCCGGTGCCCGGCACCAACGGGACCGTCAAGGACAAGGCGACCGATCTGACGAAGCTCGCGCAGGAAAACCCGCTGGCAACCGGTGCTGTCGCGGCCGTGCTGCTCGGAACGGGCTTCGGGCGCCGCCTGACGGGGGAGGTGCTGAAGCTCGGCGGCCTCGCGGCCATTGCCGGCCTCGGCTATCAGGCCTATCGCAACTGGAAGGCGGGAAGCGCCCCCGAGCAGGACAATGCGCCTGCCCCGGGGCCGGTACTCGTGCCGCCGCCGGCCGATTCCGGTTTCTCCCCCAGTTCGCCGGCCAATTCTGCCGATTTTGCGCTTGTGCTCGTGCGGGCGATGATTGCCGCTGCCCGTGCCGACGGCCAGATCGACGATGCCGAGCGTGCCATGATCCTCGACAAGATCCGCCTGTCCGGCCTCGGCCAGGAGGCGGAGGGCTTCATCGCCGATGAGCTGAAGCGCCCCCTCGATCTCGACCAGCTCGTTGCGCTTGCCGTGACCGAGGAGCAGAAGGTCGAGCTCTACACGGCCTCCCGGCTGACCATCAATCCCGAGACGCGGGCAGAGCGCGGCTATCTCGACATGCTCGCCGGCCGGCTGGGACTGCCGGACGATCTGGTGCGCCATATCGAGGCGACCGTTGCCACCGCAAACGCCTGATGCCGATCCATCAGGGAAATTGACTTGCCAATCAGCCGCGCCCGGTGAGAGATCGGGAAAACGAGGAACACCGGGGGGCATGCGATGCAAGACCTGAAGAACTGGAAACCCTGTCCGCCGCCGCAGGGCGTGACGCTGAAGGGCCGTTTCGTCACCGTGGAAGGCTATGACCGCGACAGGCATCTGAAGGCGCTGTGGGACGCCTTCGGCGGCCTCGAGGTCAATCGCCTGATGCAGTATTTCACCCAGCCCGATTTTGCCGGGATCGAGGATTTCGACGACTGGCTGACCGCCTGCCAGACCAAGGGTGGCTGGGTCGCGGAAGTGTTCCGCGACAACGCAACCGGAAATGTCGTCGGCATGGCGAACTACATGCGGGCGGATCCCGCCAACGGTGTCGTCGAGGTGGGCGGCGTCTGCCACGGGCCGGCCATGGCACGCACCCCGCTTGCCACGGAAGCCCATTATCTGATGGCGCGCCACGTCTTCGAGGATCTCGGCTACCGCCGCTACGAATGGAAGTGCAACAACGACAACAAGCCGAGCCATGCCTCGGCCCGCCGTTACGGCTTCACCTTCGAGGGCGTCTTCCGCCAGCACATGCTGTCGAAGGGCGGCAATCGCGACACGGCCTGGTACGCGATCATCGACAAGGACTGGCCCGTTATCGGCAAGGCGTTCGCGGCCTGGCTTTCTCCCGAGAACTTCAATGCGGACGGAAGCCAGAAGAAAACCCTTGAGGCCGTTCGGGCCGAAATTCAGGAAAAGGCAGGCGCATGAGCGAAGGCAGCAACCGTTCCAATGCCATTGCTGCGGCGGTCATTCTCCTCGGGGCCGGGCTTCTCTTCTATGCCATGCCGAAGATCATGCTGTGTATCGGGGAATTCTCGCCGATCCTCGCCGGCATCTTCGGCGCCGCATCCGTCCTGGCCTTCTTCGGCATTTTCTGGCTGAGAGGCCGCTATCAGCGGCGGAAGTGATTTCCGCCTCTAGGCCTGCAGCGATGCGCCGAGCAGCAGCAGGCCCATGATCAGCACGAAAAGCGCGCCGCCGATTTCGGCCACGTGACCGACAATGCGGCCAGCGGAGCTTTCGGCACCCGCAATGCGCAGGGCAAGACCCTTTGCCAGCACGGCCAGCGTTGCCAGCAGGGCCACGGTGATGGCCGTCCCGAGCGACATGGCGACAACCGAGAGCACGCCCCCCAGCATCAGCCCGTTCAGCATGGAAAAGCTGAGGACAAGGAGCGCGCCGGAGCAGGGGCGCAGACCCACGGCGATGATCGCCGACCAGGCCTCGCTGAGGCCGAAACGGCCCGACCGCAAGGCCGAGGGATCCGGCAGATGGGCATGGCCGCAGGATTCGCAGACGAAGCCCTGCGGCGCAGACCCTGCCGGGGCGAAATCGCCGAAGCCATGCCGGCAATCGGGACCGTGGACATGCGGCTCGCTGCCGGCCCCGGCAAAGAGCATCTGCGTGGCCGCCTGCCGCGCCGGGAACAGCGCCCGGAGCTTGCGCACGAGAAGCCAGGCGCCGAAGAGCGCAATCATCGCGAAGCTTGCCCGTTCGAGCGCCGTCGTCGCTTCGGTCATGGAAATGCCCGTGCCGCGCAGCACCAGCCAGGCAGCGCCCACGGTGAGGATGGCCGTCAGGCCCTGCAGGAAGGCCGAGGCGAAGGAAATGAAGATGCCACGCTTCAGCTCCACCTCGTTTGCCACCATGTAGGAGGAAATGACGGCCTTGCCGTGGCCCGGGCCTGCCGCATGGAAGATGCCATAGGCGAAGGAGAGGCCGACGAGAACGGATAGTTTTGCAGGATCTTCCCGCATGGCCTTCAGCGCACCCGTCAGTGCCCGGTAGAATTCCTGCTGATAGGCATTGATCTTGAAGAGGAGCGGACCGAAGAGGCCCGTCGCCGGCATCGAGGGTTCCGCCGTGCCGATCCCGAGGGGAGATTGCGCATGGGCGAGCCCGGCTGCGCAAAGCACAACGAGCACGGCCGGCAGGAGGATCCTCGCGTGGCGGTTCAGGCGGTTCAGCATGTCACCTCCAGGCGGGTGGCAAAGAGCTTCGACATGTTCGTGCCGGTCGGATCGTTGAAGAAGGCCTGGGTCAGGTTCGCCTGGTTCTGTTTCAGGACTTCGTCCGCATCGGGGCGCACCACGGCCCGCTGGCAGGCCTTGAAGCTGTCGCCGACGGTTGCCATGTCCTCGTCCCTGGCAAAATCGATGGACGTGTAGAGGGTCGGATCGTAAACGCCGAAGGAAAGCTTGCCCTTGAGCTGCATCGGTGCCTCGGGGGTGACGGCAAAGAACATCAGCAGCTGGCCGTCCTGATAATTCACATGAATGACGTCGGGCGCCTTCACCTTCACCGGCTTACCGTCCGAAGACAGGTTGGTGTAGTAGCTGTAATCCCCGAGCGAGGTGCGGACGGTCTGGCCCACCTCGTCCAGCTCGTCCTGATCAAGGGTCGCGTTGCCGTTCTTGTCGAAATCCATCACCACGCTGGACGAAAAGACATCGTCGAAGCGCCAGACATTGCGCAGTTCGCTCACAAAGCCCTTGTCGTCGGCCACCACCTCGAGGCGGGCTTCTGCAAAGATGTGCGGATGCGCCAGCGCCAGGCCCGGCATGCCGGTCAGTGCCACTGCGGTGAACAGGATCGTGCGTCTCATGCGGTTCCCCCGGGGTGCTGGCGAATCACTCGCACCCGACTGGGGCGAATTTGCGGAAAGTCACTGCCGGAAGGGCTGGCATTGCTCGCTCTTGCGGAACCAGTTGTGCAGGAAGTCGACGAAGATGCGAACCTTGGCGGGCAGGTAGCGGCGGTGCGGGTAGATGGCGTAGATCCCCCGGTCCTTCGGTATGTACTCGTCGAAAAGCGGAACGAGCGCGCCGGAATCCATGTGATTGCGGGCAATGAAATTCGGCACCACCGCAACCCCCAGCCCGGCCAGTGCGGCGCGAAGGCTGGCACTCGGGCTGTTCACCTCGATTCGCCCGGAGATGGGGATCGAGAACGGGGCTCCATCGGGCGCCTGCAGCCGCAGCGCATTGTGCGAGCGGGAATTGGTATCGATGATGAAGGGCAGGCTGCTCAGCTCGGAAGGGGAGGAGAGCGGCCCGTTCTCCGCGATGAAGGCGGGTGTGGCGCAGATGTAGACCTGAAAATCCGTGAGCTTGCGCGCAATCAGCCCGGAATCCTCGAGCTTGGTGATTCGCACCGCGACATCGAAGCCCTCCTCGATCAGGTCGACGAAGCGGTCTTCGCCGACGATCTCGAGGCTGAGATCCGGATAGGCCTTGGCGAAATCCACCAGAGACTGGCCGATTTCCGCGTCCATGAAGGTGCGGGGGGCGGAGATGCGCAGACGGCCCTTGAGGTCCTGGTTGTTTTCCCGGACGAGGTCCGCGAGATTGTCGATCTCCTTCAGGATATCGGCCGCGGTGCGGTAATAGGTGTGGCCGGCCTCCGTCAGCGAAAACTGCCGTGTGGTGCGGTTGATCAGCAGTGCGCCGATCTCGTCCTCCAGCTCGCGGACATATTTCGACAGCAACGCCTTCGAGCGTCCGACCTTGCGGGACGCGGCGGAAAAGCCTTCCGCTTCAACGACATCGATGAAGGCGCGGATGCGGGTGAGGGTGTCCATCGGCGGCAGTCTCCTGTTCGCTGCAAAAGTGAACAATGAAGCCCGATCGTTCAATCATAAAATTCGCGAGGGGGTTAAAATTCCGCTTGATTATGACGGGCAGAATCCTTATCTCCCCTCTTGCCCAAAGTCGCACGTGCCTGTGGGTGTCCGCCGAACCCTCGATAAGGTGAGGAAATCGGTAAGGTACCTGGAATTAACCCCTCCAGTCGCTATTCCGGCCAACCGGGAAATGCGAGGACATCTTGAAGCAACGACGGTGCGGGCCTTTCTGGTGTCTGCCGGCTTTCCATCAGCCGGGGTTACTGTAGAGGCACACCCTCATTGCCGGAAGTGCGGTCGGGTTCATCCCCCCAATCCAAGGCAGACAAAGCGGAATGCACGCCCTGGCAGGCGTCGTTCCACCAATCGCGCATACATGCGCATGCTTGGTTCCGGGGTCTCCACCGGCTGGTTCCATAGCGTGCACGCGTATGCCCTTTGTCCTTCGGGTTTTCCCGAAGATCTGACCGTTGAAAGGGATGACCATGACCACTGCACGCATCATCGACTTCATCAAGAACCGACGTCCCGAAGGTCCCTGCCTCGTGGTCGACCTCGACGTGGTTAAGAACAACTACCATGCCTTCCGCCATGCCATGCCGGACAGCGCGATCTACTATGCCGTCAAGGCAAACCCGGCTCCGGAAATCCTGTCGCTGCTCGCCTCCCAGGGCTCGAGCTTCGATTGCGCCTCCGTGGCCGAGATCCAGATGGCGCTCGATGCCGGCGCGACCGCCGACCGCATCTCCTTCGGCAACACCATCAAGAAGGAGCGGGACATTGCCCGCGCCCATGCGCTCGGCGTGAACCTCTTTGCGGTCGATGCCCATGAGGAAGTGGAAAAGGTTGCCCGTGCCGCTCCCGGCGCCCGCGTGTTCTGCCGCGTGCTGACCTCGGGCGAAGGCGCCGAATGGCCGCTCTCGCGCAAGTTCGGCTGTGTGCCGCAGATGGCCGTCGACGTGCTCGTCTACGCCCATCAGCTGGGGCTGGAGTCCTATGGCGTATCCTTCCACGTCGGCTCGCAGATGACGCAGGTCGACGCCTGGGATTCGGCGCTCGCCGACGCCAAGCGGGTGTTCTCGCAGCTTTCCAAGCAGGGCATCCACCTGCAGATGGTTAACATGGGCGGCGGTTTCCCGACCCGTTACCTCAAGGACATCCCGTCCGCCGAGGCCTACGGCAAGGCGATCTATGCCGCACTGCGCAAGCACTTCGGCAACCACATCCCGCACACCATCATCGAGCCGGGCCGCGGCATGGTCGGCAATGCCGGCGTGATCAAGGCGGAAGTGGTGCTGATCTCGCGCAAGTCGGACAATGACGATGCACGCTGGGTCTTCCTCGACATCGGCAAGTTCGGCGGTCTCGCAGAAACCATGGACGAGGCGATCCGCTATCCGATCCGCACCGTGCATGACGGCGGCGAGATGGAGCCCTGCGTCATTGCCGGCCCGACCTGCGACAGCGCCGACGTGCTCTACGAGAAGAACATGTATCCGCTGCCGCTGTCGCTGACCATCGGCGACGAGGTCCTGATCGAAGGTACGGGTGCCTACACCACGACCTATTCCGCAGTCGCCTTCAACGGCTTCGAGCCGCTCAAGGCCTATGTGATCTGATCGCTTCCGCCCCGGCGAACCGGGGCGGGCCTTCACCTTCATCGTCATCGCCGGAAACGGATCGGGTACGGGAGGCCACCATGGCCGCTGTTCTTCTGTCTGAGCGCGCCCTTTCGCGCGCCACCACCATCACCATTGCCGAGGAGCGGATCTACGACGTTGCGGCTCGCGAGGCGCTGCTCGACCGCGCCATGGGCGAAGGCCGCACGCGCAAGTCTTCCGAAAAGCTCCGCCGCAACCGCCTGCCGGCCGAGGGGCTTGCCCTCGTCGCGCGTCATGCCGATGGCGAAGTCGCGGGCACCGTGCGCCTCTGGAACATCCAGGCCGGCGTCGGCAAGGATGGCAAGGGCGTGCCGGCGCTCCTCCTCGGGCCGCTTGCGGTCGATCCGCGCGCCGAAGGGCAGGGGATCGGCTCTGCCCTCATGCGCGAGGCAGTCCGCCGTGCGGGCGAGGCCGGGCATGGCGCAATCCTGCTCGTGGGCGATGCACCCTATTATGCCCGCTTCGGTTTTTCCGCGGAGAAGACCGAACATCTGGTCATGCCGGGCCCCTTCGAGCGGAACCGGTTTCTGGCTCTCGAACTCGTGCCCGGCTGGCTCGATGGCGCCACTGGCTTGCTTACCGCAACCGGCAGCCTCGCGAAGCACGGCTGAGGGCCGCGCTCCGCTTGTCCGCAGGGACAGCGTCGAGCGCCCCGTGGCACGAAAGGCGGGCGGTCCCCAAGGGCCGCCCGCCTTTTCTTTTGTCAATTATCCCGTTGTTTTTTCGCCACAATCACCCGCTTTGCCGCGCAGCAACATAAGACAAAACTGTTATATTGATCTGGCTCAACTCGACTCGTCCGGCGCGGTGCCATTCCGGTTCCCGTGTTGACAGGAAATGCTCTTAAAGGAGAGACGAGATGACCAAGACAATGTGGGCCGCCGCGCTTGCTGCCTCCACCCTGCTTTCGCTCGGCGCCACCATGGCGACGGCCGCAGACCTGACGGCTGCCCCGGAGGCGGCGCCGGTTGCAACGGAAGCCGTTTCGGTTTCCAGCCCCTGGCAGGTGCGCGTGCGCGGCCTCGGCGTCATCACCCAGGACAGCGGCTCGGTCACGGGCGTTCCCGGCTCCGATCTCTCCTTCAGCGACAGCGTCGTGCCGGAACTGGACATCAGCTACTACTTCAATGACAACATCGCCGCCGAACTGATCCTCGGCACCACCTATGCGAATGTTTATGGCGAAGGCTCCATCGCCGGTCTCGACCGGATCGGCCGCACCTGGGTGCTGCCGCCGACGCTGACCCTCCAGTATCACTTCACGGACCTGGGCGCGTTCAAGCCCTATGTCGGCGCCGGCATCAACTACACGCTGTTCTACAATCAGGAAGGCGCCAGCGCCAACAGCCTGGATGTCAAGAACAAGTTCGGCGCGGCCCTGCAGGTCGGCGCGGACTACATGTTCGACGATCACTGGGGCGTGAACTTCGACGTCAAGAAGCTGTTCCTGGAGCCGAGCTTCGACGTGAATGTCGGCGGTACGGATCTGTCCGGCCGGGCGAACCTGAACCCCTGGCTGATCGGCACCGGTATCACCTACCGCTTCTGATGCGCACCTGCGCCCCTTGCGAGGGGCGTGGCCATTTCCCGAGTCCCGGCTGCCCACCGCGCCGGGACATGCGGAAAGGCGGACCTCCTTGGCAAGGTGGAGGTCCGCCTTCTTTGTTCTTGCTACAGTTGATGTTCAGGCAGAGATGTCGATGACGCCGCAATCGCCGGCCTCGGAGGCAAAGGCGAGCAGCTTGCCGTTCGGGCTCCAGTTCATGGCGGTGATCGCGCCCTTGCCCGGCCGGCGCAGCAGCGCTTCCTTGTTGTCCGCCAGACGCACGCCAAGCACCATGCCATCGATGTAGCCGATTGCCAGCACCTCCTCCGCGGGATGGAAGGAAACGGCCGTCACCAGGATGTTCGCGCGCGTGCCAAGCTCGAGCGGCGCCTTGCCCATCGGGCCGTCCTTGCCGCTGAAGGGCCAGACGATCGCGGCGGGAGCGCCCGTCGTGGCGAGCCACTTCCCCTTCGGAGACCAGGAGGTTCCCTTCACCTTGGCAGGATAGCCCGTCATGCGCATGTGGCGGGTGTCGGAACCGGGCTTCGTATCGAGCTTCCAGCCGTGCAGCGCGTTTTCCTGCATGGTGGTCACGACGAAACGGCCATCGGGCGAGAAGGTGACGCCGGTATGGGCGCCCTTCCATTCCAGATCGACCGGCTGGCCGGGCGTCGCGACCCAGTGAAGGGAAACCCCGTTGTAGCGGGCGACCGCCAGGCGCAGCCCCTTGGGTGCGAAGGCAAGACCCTCGACAGTGCGTTCCTCGGTGAATTCGCTGCGCTTGCCATCCGCCATGACGACGGTTGCGACCTTGCCATGGGCAAAGGCTGCGGCGCCGGAAGGCCCGGCGGCAACGACGGTGATCCACTTGCGGGGAACGCTGGCGATTTCCTCGCTCGAGCCGTCGGCGCGGCTGCGCACCACGCGACCGTCCTCGCCGCCGGTGATCAGGCTGTTGGTGGCCGCATCGCGCACGGCAGAGAGCAGGCCCTCATGGGCCTTCGCGGACTTGTGTCCCTGATCCAGCCGGTGGATGGTGCCGTCGGCAGCGGCAAAGACGGGCACCTGGCCCAGAAACTCGGCGGTCACGACATGGCTGTCGAGATCGAGGGGGGCGACGGTCGGCATCAGGCGGTCTCCACGATTTCCCGCTTGTCCCAGCCGAACACGCGGGTCTTGTTCAGGTCCATCACCTTCATGCCGTCCCCATGGGCATAGCAGAACCAGCGGTCCCACTCCCGCCGCAACCAGTCGATGCAGATCGCGCGAGAGCCGCCTTTCATGGATTCGGTCGGCAGAAGGGCATAGATGAGGCCGGACTTGTAGCCCGATATGACCAGCAGGCCAAGCCCGCATTCCTCGTCGTTCGGTTCGAAGACGATGAGATCGACGGGGCCCGTATCGGGCCCCAGGTCGTAATTGTCAGGCAGGCGGATGATGTCGCCGACGAAGAGGGCCTCTTCGCCGGTTTCGGCAAGCAGTGCCATGGGATCAGGCGGCCTCGCAGGCCTTGAAGCTCTTTTCCAGCTTCTCCCGGTCGAGGTTGCGGCCGATGAAGACGAGCCGGCTCTCGCGCTTCTCGCCATCCTTCCACGGGCGCTGGTGGTCGCCCTCGACGATCATGTGAACCCCCTGAACGACATAGCGTTCGTCATCGCCCTTGAAGGAAATGATGCCCTTCAGGCGCAGGATGTTCGGGCCGTCGGTCTGGGTGACCTTCTGGATCCAGGGGAAGAAGCGGTCGGGGTTCATCTCGCCGCCGCGCAGCGAGATGGAGGTGACCGTCACGTCGTGGATCGGCGCCATGCCGGGCTTGTGGTCATGGTCGTGGTGGTGGTGATCATGGGTGCAGTTCGGGCCGCATTCGTGATCGTGATGCTCATGACCATGACCGTGCTCATGATCATGGGCGTGGTGGTGATGCCCGTGGTCATGGTCGTGGTGGTGGTGATCGTGATCGCAGTCGGGGCCGCAGACGTGATCGGGATGATCGTGATCGAGGAAGTGCGGATCGTTCTCAAGCGCGCGCTCGAGATTGAAGGCGCCCTGGTTCAGCACCTTGGAAAGCTCCACCCTGGAACGTTCGGCGCGGTGGATCCGGGCAGACGGATTGATCGCGCGCACGGTGGCTTCGATGCGGGCGAGCTCTTCCGGGGTCACGAGGTCGGTCTTGTTGATGATGACCACGTCCGCAAAGGCGATCTGGTCTTCGGCTTCGCGGCTGTCCTTGAGGCGCAGCGGCAGATGGCGCGCGTCGACCAGCGCCACGACCGCATCCAGCTCGGTCTTGGCGCGCACGTCGTCATCCATGAAGAAGGTCTGGGCAACCGGAACCGGATCGGCAAGACCCGTGGTCTCCACGATGATGCCGTCGAAGCGGCCGGGACGGCGCATCAGGCCTTCGACGACGCGGATCAGGTCGCCGCGCACCGTGCAGCAGACGCAGCCGTTGTTCATCTCATAGATTTCTTCGTCCGACTCGACGATCAGGTCGTTGTCGATGCCGATCTCGCCGAACTCGTTGACGATGACGGCGTATTTCTTGCCGTGGCTTTCGGTCAGGATGCGGTTCAGAAGCGTGGTTTTGCCCGCGCCGAGATAGCCGGTGAGAACCGTGACGGGCGTGGGCTTGGGAAGAGCTGCTTCGGTCATCGTAACCTCGATTGCAATGGAGGCCGGCTCGGCCGGCGGAAAATCTCGGCCTCCATATAAGGTCTCGCCGGGGGCGTTTCAAAGACTTTCGATGGCTTAATCCATGAGGCGGGATCGAACGGCCCGACGGCGGATGCTCTGATCGGCCGTCGGGCACGGGGATCAGTCGGTCAGGGCCGCCCTGTTGTCCGTGGCGTAGGTCCGGAGCGTCCGCGCCGGCTTGCCCGTGAGCTTTTCCACGTCGCCGGACACGCCAGCCGTCCAGCCCTCGCGGACGGGATGGAAGATGGCGGCAAGGAAGTTCGCGTAGTCGGCGGGCACGCCGGCACCCGTCAGCAGGGCAACGAAGGCGGCATCGTCAACCGGCTGGTAGGCGATCGGCTTGCCGACGACGTCCGAGAGAATGGCTGCCGCTTCACCGTAGGACAGCGCTTCCGGGCCGGTGAGGTTGAAGGCCTGGCCGTCGAAATCGCTGCGGGTGAGGAGCGCTACGGCGCTTTCGGCGATATCGCGCGTATCGATGAAGCTCGACTTGCCCTCAGCGGCCGGAACGGCGATCGCGCCATGGCGGATGCCTTCCCGCCAGTAGCTGTGGAAATTGTCGGAGAACCAGTTCGGACGGATGATGCCATAGGGCGTTCCCGACGCGATGAGTTTCAGTTCCAGCTGGCGATAGGGAATGCTGTCATCCGCATCGACGCCCAGCACGGTCATCAGCACGACCTTGATCCCGCGTGCCGCAGCCGCCTCGATGACGGGGCCGAGCAGGCCGACGGGATCGAGATAGCCGGCGGGAACATTGGCGAAAATCCGGTCCACACCTTCGAGGGCCGCCCCGAGCGCTGCGGGATTGGCGAGATCGAGCGCAACGGCTTCCGCCCCGGCAACCGGCGTTGCATTGCGGCTCACTGCCTTGACTTTCTCGCCGCGCGCCACCAGAAGCGCCGCCACCTTGCTGCCGATCGTGCCGGTCGCGCCGAGCACCAGAACCTTGCCTGCCATGTTTCTCTCCTTGGTATATATTTGAAACCACGTTTTCTATGGAAACCAGATATGAAATATGCGATAGGGTGTAAAGAAGGCACCTTCGAGTGACGTGGTTACCGCCTCGAAACCGGCATGCGGAGATGAGTGATGAAGTTCGATGTCTATGCGGAAAATTGCCCGACGCGTCTGGTCATGGACCGGATCGCGGACAAATGGGCGGTGCTGGTCCTGGTCAAGCTGTCTGCGGGCAAGATGCGGTTCAACCAGCTGCGCCGGGAGATCGAAGGCATTTCGCAGAAGGTGCTCTCCCAGTTGCTCAAGAAGCTGGAGCGCGACGGGCTGGTGAGTCGCGAGGTGTTTCCGACCGTGCCTGTGACGGTGGAATATGCCATCACGCCGCTCGGCCAGACGCTGACCGCCACCGTGAGCGCGCTGACGGTCTGGGCGGAGGAAAACATGCCCCGCATCATCGAGGCGCAGCGCCGTTACGACGGCGTGGAGGCGCGCGAGTCCGCCTGATCGAGATCGGCGAGGTCGAAGGCATCGACGTCGCGGATCAGTGCCGCGAGGCCCTGGACCGCGTGTTCGATCAGCAGCTCGCCCTTCTCGGCGCTTGCCGCCGCAGCATTTCCGGCAGCGCCTTCGGGATTGAGGTCGGTCATCTTCCATCCGAAGGCATGTGGCCCGTAGGCCCTCAGATGAGCGAAGCGGCTCTCGAATTCCCGCTGCCGGGACGGGAAGGATTTCGCTTTCGTCATGTCCACAAGGTCGGGGCGGAGCGCCAGCATCACCGAGGTCTCGATATCGCCGGCATGAATGTCGATTGCCTTGTCCGCGGCCGTCATGAAGCCTTCGGGAACGCCGAAACGCGTCCAGCTCGTCGCCACCACCAGCATTCCAAGCCGGATGCGCGCCTCGGTCGCCACGATGGTCAGAAGCGGCGAGTTGCCGCCATGGGCATTGAGAAGCACGAGCTTGCGGACACCCTGCGCCTGCTGTGCCCCAGCGATGGAAAGCCATCGCTCCACCGCCTCTCCGTATCCGAGCGTGCGCGTGCCGGCGACATCCATGTGTTCGATCGAATAACCCACCGGCTCCACCGGAAGGAAGCGGATGTCGAGCGTCGGGGGCAGGACCTCCGCCAGCCGCGCCGCAATGCCCGCGGCAATCAGCGTATCGGTTTCGAACGGCAGATGCGGCCCATGCTGCTCATGGGCGCCGAGCGGAAGGATGGCGATGGGGGCCTTTTCTGACATGGTCTGGTTCCCGTGGACTCGGTCTGGCGATTGACCTTACTGTCGGCTAATGTCCGTTTTGGCGAACGGGCAGCAAAAGCACAAGCCGAAACAGACCGGTGACGGAGGGCATCTTGGGCAAGAAGAAGGAAGAGAAGAAAAAGAAGGACGGCAAGGAGAAGCCGCCCCTCGAAAGCGTCATGGCCGATATTCCCCAGGCGATCACCCAGGCCGCCCGCTCCATGCGCACCGTTCTCTCCCGCAATCTTCTCGATGCCGGGCTTTATGCCGGGCAGGATGGCGTGATGCTTGCGCTGGCCGCGGAGGATGGGCTGACACCGGGCGGCCTTGCCCAGCGGCTCGGCGTCAAGGCGCCCACCATGACCCGCACCATCGGCCGCATGGAGGCGCAGGGCTTTCTGATCCGCCGCGCCGACGGCACGGACCAGCGCCTCACCAAGGTCTATCTGACGGAAACCGGACGCGAGCGGCTGGAGCGCATTTCGCAATCCGTCGAAACCTGCACCGCCCAGGCGCTCGCGGGCTTCAGCGGCAAGGAAATGCGCAGCCTGCTTAAACTCTTGAAGGCGGTTGACGAAAATTTGAAATCCGATGGCGTTTCCGCGCTTCATCCTGCCGATGACGACGAGGAATAGACACAGGTTTTAGAAGCCCTCCCAAAAAGAAAGATTGATTTTCAAAGCACGACAAACTATTTAAATTTTTTAAATGGGTGTCCATCCATCGGCGTGCTGTTTCGGGAGGGCGCATGGCTCAGAAAGTCAAACTGTCCACGATCGCGGAGTCGCTCGGCATTTCCACCGCCACCGTGTCGCTGGCGCTGAGGGACAGCCCCCTTGTTGCCGGGGCAACCCGCGACCGGATCAAGGACCAGGCCCGGGCCCTCGGCTACATCTACAATCGTCGCGCCGCCAGCCTGCGGACCTCGCGCTCCGGCATCATCGGCGTCGTCGTGCATGACATCATGAACCCCTTCTACGGGGAAATCCTGAAGGCCATCGAGAGCGAGCTCGACCGCAGCCGGCATACCTTCATCCTGTCGAACCATTACGACTCCGTCGAAAAGCAGCGCACCTTCATCGAAACCCTGCTCCAGCTCGGTGGCGACGGTCTCATCGTGTCGCCGGCCATCGGCACGCCGCCGGAGGATCTCCGGCTTTCGGAAGACAATGGCATGCCCGCCATCCTGATCGCCCGCTCCATGGAAGGGGTCGACATGCCGACCTTCCGCGGTGACGACAGCTACGGGATCTCGCTCGCCACGAACCACCTGATCGGGCTCGGCCATCGCTGCATCGCCATGATCGGCGGAACGGACCAGACGTCTACCGGCCGCGACCGCTACCAGGGCTATGTGAACGCGCTGAAGAAGGCGGGCATCGAGGTGGATCCGGAGCTGCGCATTCCCGGGCCGCGCTCCAAGCAGGGCGGCTTCGAGGCGGCCGTTCATTTCCTCTCGCTTCCGCAGAAGCCGACGGCCGCCGTCTGCTGGAACGATCTGGTGGCCATCGGCCTGATGAACGGCATCGCCCGCGCCGGCCTGGTCCCCGGCAAGGATATCTCGGTCACCGGCTATGACGATCTGGAGGAAGCCTCCATCGCGACGCCGGCGCTGACGACCGTGTGGAACGGGCAGGCGGAGGTGGGGCGGCTTGCCGCGCGCGCCCTGCTCGACCGCCTCGACGGCAGCCACGAGCCGGATGGCATTCACCTCATCAAGCCGGAAATGCGGATCCGCCAATCGACCGGGCCAATCCGTCGGTAAGCGGACGGTTCCTCAGGCCTTGGCCCGGGTGGCCGCATAGGCGCGGACAGCCTTGCCGAAATCCTCGAAAAGCCGGCGCGACGGGGTATCCGTCTCTGCCCAGTATTCCGGGTGCCACTGCACGCCCACCGCATATCCCCTGGCATCGATGACGGAAACCGCCTCGATGGTGCCGTCTTCCGCGGTTGCCTCGACCTGCAGGCGCGGGGCGATGTCGGAGATCGCCTGGCGATGCAGGGAGTTCACCTGGATTTCCCCGGTGCCGAGCGCGCGGGCGATGCAGCTGCCTTCCTTGACGTAGACCGGCTGGCGGATGGAGTACATCACGTCGCGGTCGGGGGAGACAGGCTTGCGATGGTCCCAGATGCCCGGCTGCTCCTGGATTTCGGAGGCCAGCGTTCCGCCAAGGGCGACGTTCAGCTCCTGGATTCCGCGGCAGATGCAGAGCAGCGGAATGCCCCGCTCGATGGCGCGGCGGATCAGCGGCAGCGTGGTTGCGTCGCGGGCCGGATCGAAGGGGCCATCTTCCGGGCGGGCTTCCCGGCCGTACAGCGAGGGGTGCACGTTCGTGGCCGAGCCGGTGATCATCACCCCGTCCACCCGGTCCAGGATCGCATCGCTGTCGTTGCCCTGTTCCAGGGCCGGAATGATGAAGGTCATCACGTCGGCAACCTTCACGGCGGCGCGCACATACTGGACCTGAACCGAATGCCAGTCTGTCCCGTCGAATGCACGAATATCGGCAGGGACGGCGACGATGGGTTTCGACATGGCATGCTCCGCTTCGATGTGTCGGCGTTTTTGAGAAACCAGAATTCGCCCGGTGTCAACCATATCCGCGCGGCCGGCTCTTCACGATTGTCCAGTTTTTGCCGCGAAACCGTGATTTCAGGGGAGGGGCGGCCGGGGCATTTGCGCGCGGGACCGCTTGAAACACAACACTTATTGGGGATAGGCTTTCACCTGTGGTTCGTCCAAGGCGAGCACCGAATTCCACCAATAAACACACAAGGGGAGGTTACATGGATCGTCGTTCGTTCTTTCGCAAGGCAGGTGCCGCCGGTGTCGGCGCGGTAGCCGCCTCCGGCCTTGCGGCACCCGCGATTGCCCAGGAAAATCCGAAGATTTCCTGGCGCCTCACCTCCTCCTTCCCGAAGAGCCTCGACACGATCTATGGCGGCGCGGAAGACATTGCCAAGCATCTGGAAGCCGCCACCGACGGCAATTTCACCATCCAGCCCTTCGCTGCCGGCGAGATCGTACCCGGCCTGCAGGCCGTGGATGCGGTCACGGCAAACACGGTGGAAATGGCCCACACCTGCTCCTATTACTTCTGGGGCAAGGACCCGACCTATGCCATCGGCACGGCCATTCCCTTCGGCCTCAACGGACGGCTGCAGAACTCCTGGTTCTACCAGGGCAACGGCAATACGCTGATGAACGAGTTTTATGCCACGCAGGGCATCTACGGTCTGCCCGCCGGCAATACCGGCGCCCAGATGGGTGGCTGGTTCCGCAAGGAAATCAACACGGTCGATGACCTCAAGGGCCTCAAGATGCGCATCGCCGGCATGGCCGGCAAGATCGTCGAGAAGCTCGGTGTCATTCCGCAGCAGATCGCCGGCGGCGATATCTATCCCGCACTCGAGAAGGGCGCGATCGACGCGGCCGAATTCGTCGGCCCCTATGACGACCAGAAGCTCGGCTTCGAGAAGGTGGCAAAGTACTACTATTATCCCGGCTGGTGGGAGGGTGGTCCCGTCGTGCATGCCTTCATCAACCTGGAGAAGTGGAACAGCCTGCCGAAGCACTACCAGGCTGCGCTCACCGATGCCTGCGCCTTTGCCAACACCAACATGATGGCGCGCTACGACATGAAGAACCCGCAGGCGCTGAAGCAGCTCGTGGCAAACGGCGCCGAGCTTCGACCCTTCAGCCAGGAAATCCTCGAAGCCTGCTATGCGGCCGCGCTTTCGGTCTATGAGGAGATTTCGGCCTCCAACGCCACCTTCAAGAAGATCTACGACGACCAGCTTGCCTTCAAGAAGGACGCCTATCTCTGGATGCAGCTTTCCGAATACACCTTCGACACCTTCATGATGATCCAGCAGCGCGCCGGAAAGCTCTGAAGCGTCACCATCCCAAAAGGAAAAGGAAAACCCGGCCGGGAGGCCGGGTTTTTTTATATCATGGCGTGATTTTCGGCGGCTGGCTGAGGTCGATGGCGGGTGCTGCCGGGGCAGGCGCCGGCCCGGGCTGGGGTGCCGGCATTGCAGGCGGCGCTCCCGGCAGGCCGTTGAGGCTCGGAAGCCCGAGGCCCGGCAGGCCGCCGTTTCCACCACCCGTGCCGGGCGGCGGCAGGGACAGCCCGCCGCCATTGCCGAAGGCGGGGATCTCGATCTTGATGGAATTCGGATCGACCTTCGGCGAATTGTCCAGCCAGTAGGTCACCGATTGCGGCCAGAAGATCAGCACGCCCACGAGAATGAGCTGCATCACCAGCCAGGGAATGGCGCCCATGTAGATGTCCGATGTCTTCACCTCGTTCCGGGGCGCTATGCTGCGGAGATAGAAAAGCGCGAAGCCGAAGGGCGGATGCATGAAGCTCGTCTGCATGTTGACGCAGAGCAGCACGCCGAACCAGACGAGGTCGATGCCGAGGTTCTGGGCGACCGGCGCCAGCATCGGGATGATGATGAAGGCGATCTCGAAGAAGTCGAGAAAGAAGGCCAGCACGAAGACGAAGATGTTCACGAAGATCAGGAAGCCGATCGGGCCGCCCGGCAGGCCTGACAGCATGTGCTCGATCCATCGTCCGCCATCCATGCCCTGGAAGACGAGACTGAAGCAGGTGGAGCCGATCAGGATGAAGACCACCATCGTCGTGATGTGCATGGTCGACTGCATGCCCTCGCGGATGAGCTTCCAGCTGAGGCGACCGTGCATGGCGGCGAGAAGCATCGCACCGACCACGCCCAATGCGCCCGCCTCGGTCGGGGTCGCAAGACCGATGAAGATGGTGCCGAGGACGAGGAAGATCAGCACGATCGACGGGATCATCCCGGCGAGAACGGTCATCACGAGCTTGGCGTCGAGCTTCCCGCGCGCCTCGGGCGGCAGCGGCGGCATGTAATGCGGCTTCAGGATCGAAAGCAGCGCGATGTAGCCCATGAAGATGCCGACCTGCAGGATCGACGGGCCGATGGCACCGAGATACATGTCGCCGACGGAACGTCCCAGCTGGTCGGCCAGCACCACCAGCACCAGCGAGGGCGGAATGACCTGCGTGATCGTGCCGGAGGCGGCGATCACGCCGGTCGCCAGGCGCTTGTTGTAGCCGTAGCGCAGCATCACCGGCAGGGAGATGACGCCCATGGTGATGACCGACGCGGCAACGGTGCCGGTGATGGCGCCGAGGATGGCACCCACCACGATCACGGCATAGGCGAGGCCACCCGGAATGGCGCCGAACAGCCGCCCTGTCCCTTCCAGCAGATCCTCCGCAAGGCCGCAGCGCTCGAGGATGGCGCCCATCAGCGTGAAGAACGGGATCGCCAGCAGCAGGTCGTTGGAAATGATGCCGAAAAAGCGGAACGGCAGGGAGTGAAGGAAGACCATGTCGAAATGGCCGGTCGCCACCCCGACGAGACCGAAGAACAGGCCCACCGCCGACAGCGAGAAGGCGACGGGAAAGCCGTAGAGCATGAACACGACCATGCCCAGAAACATCAGCGGCGGCAGGATGCCGAAATCGAACATGTCAGGTCTCCCGGCTCGGCCTTACTGAAGGGGCTTTTCGTAGGATGTGTCGACGGCCAGCCGGCCGGTGAGGCCGGCAACGCGCTTGATCAGCTCCGAAAGGCCCTGCAGCGCCAGCAGCACGAAGCCGGCAACCAGCACCAGCTTGACCGGCCAGCGGATGAGCCCGCCGGCATTCTGGGACATCTCACCCTGGTGCCAGGAGAGTTCGAAAAAGGGCCAGCATATCCAGGCGAGATAGATGCAGGCGGGGATGAGGAACAGTGCGAGTCCCAGTGCATCGATCCACATCCGGATCCGGTCGGAAACGTTGCCGTAGATCAGGTCCACCCGCACATGCTCGTTGCGCTGGAGCGTGTAGGACGCGCCCATCAGCACCACGAAGGCGAAGAGATACCACTGTATTTCCAGAAGGGCATTGGAGCTGTAGCTGAAGAGATAGCGGGAGATCGCGTTTCCCGCAGATATCAGGCAGCAGAACAGCACCATGTATTCGGCGGCCTTGCCGAAGAGGCGGCTGAAGGCGTCGATGGCCGCGCTGAGTTTCAGGAGGCTTGGCATCGTATCTCCCCTTTTATCGGCGGTACCGCGATGCGGGCCACCTCTTTTGGGACCATCCAAACTGAATCGGTTGTGCTTGGCAACCTCGCTCTTTTTCGGTTGCAACTTCTGAAGCGTGTCTTGCTTTCAAACTGATTATCTTTGGTTTTATATTGCTGATGAAACATATCCCAGATTGCAGCGTTCTTCTGCCGGGGAGAATGGTTTTCCAACCAAAACGATTGATCATCGTTTATTTACTATCTGGTGCGGGTCTTTTTTATCGAATATTGGAATAATAAACTAAAAATTGTGGTATGCTGAAATCATTCGTTAAAAACTAGAGGATACTCTTCCACCCGTCGCGAGGCCTGTGGCGGGCTTTGCAAGAATAGGCGCCATACCGTTTGCCGGGCTCATCAGGATGCTTGGCTGGAATGGCCCGGGGGGACTCCTCATGAGGATTCAGAGTCCGAACGCCGTACCGACAGATGTGTATCTGTCTTTCGTCAGTTCGCTTTTCGGTAACCGGCAGACGCTGTTTACCGGCATGGTCGTCCACATCCTGACCTATGCCGCCGTCTATGCCAAAACCGGCGATTCCTTCTATGTCAGCCTGACTGCCGTCTTCCTCGCCGTCTGCATTTTCCGAATCTACTGGTTCCAGCGCTTCGACGCCGTGTCCAAGGCCGGCCTCAGCCATCGCGAGATCGCGTTGTGGGAGAACCGTTATCTCTGGGGTGGCGTGGCCACCACGGCCATCCTCGGCATCGGCAGCGCCTATGCCATCGCCTTTGCCCGCGACCAGTTCGCGATCCTCGCCTGTGTGGCCGTAACGCTTGCCTCCATGGTATCCGTCGTCGGCCGCAACTACGGATCTTCGAGGGCCGTCAACCTGCAGACGCTCACCGCCTGCCTGCCGATCATGATCGGCTTCGCGCTGGTGTCTGACCCCTTCATGGTCGCCTTTGCCGGCTTGCTGATCCCGTTTCTGCTCACCACGCGGATGATGGCCAATGGCGTGCGCGAATTCCTTTACAACAACGTCATCGCCTCGCGGGAGAAGGCGGAGCTTGTCGACCGTTTCGACATGGCGCTGAACAACATGCCGCACGGCCTGTTCATGCTGGACGCCAACAACCGCATTCTGGTGGTGAACCGCAAGGCCTGCGACCTGCTGAAGCTGGGAGACCAGGAGCGGCTGAAGGATTGCGACCTCGATCTCGTGCTGCGCTATGGCGCGCGCCATTCCTTCATCGACGGCTCTCTGCCCGCGCTCATCCAGCGCCAGCTGGCACAGCTGGTGGATGGCACGCTCTCCCGCACGCTGGTGCAGTATTCCGACGACCTCTTTCTGGAATTCTCGGCAAGCCGCCGGCCGGACGGCGTCGTCGTTCTGATTTTCGAAGACGTGACGGCCCGCATCCGTGCGGAACGCCGCGTGCTGCACATGGTGCGCTACGACCCGCTCACGGGCCTGCCCAACCGGGAGCATTTCAGCGAGCTGGTGCAGGAGCGCCTCGCAGCGCTTGCGGACCGGCAGCTGGTCGGCCTGCTCCTCATCGATGTCGACGAGTTCAAGCATGTCAACGACATGAAGGGCCATGTGGCCGGGGACCGGCTGCTCTGCCAGATCGCGCACCGCCTCACGGCGGTTGCCGGCTCGGAGGCGATCGTCGGTCACCTCATGGGCGACCAGTTCGTGGTCTTCGTCCACGGCAATGGCCGCGTCGGTGTCGAGGGCTTGATCCGCAGGCTGCATGCCGACATGCGCGGCAGCTTCGATGTCGACGGATCGCAGATGCGCATCACCTTCAGCGCCGGCGCGCTGGTCACGCCGCGGGCGCAGCTGCGCATGGAAGAATGGCAGATCAAGGTGGATCTCGCCCTCTTCGAGGCAAAATACAAGGCGCGCGGCACCTGCGCCTTCTTCGAACAGGAGATGGACGCCCGCTATGTCGACCATCAGCGGCTGAAGGTGGAGCTTCGCGATGCCGTGGAAGCGGGATCGCTGCACGTGCTCTACCAGCCGATGTACCGTCCCGACGGCCATTCGATCGAATGCTGCGAGGCGCTGACCCGCTGGGTTCATCCGGAGCGGGGCGCCATTCCGCCCTCGAGTTTCATCCAGCTCGCAGAGGAAATGGGAATCGTGTCCGATATCACCCATTTCGTCATCCGCCAAGCCTGCCTGGATTGTGCCACCTGGGATGCCGGGATGTCGGTCTCCGTCAACCTCTCCGTCCACGACCTGCGCAACGACCGAATCGTCGCGGCGGTGGAGAGGGCGCTGGCCGAAAGCGGCCTTCACCCGAGCCGCCTGCACCTGGAGATCACCGAGAGCTGCCTCGTCGAGGAACCGGCAACGGTGCAGAACATCCTCAACATCTTCCGCAATCGCGGCATCACCATCGCTCTGGACGATTTCGGCACCGGCTTCTCGAGCCTCAGCTACCTCGATGCGCTGCCGGTGGACATCGTCAAGATCGATCGCTCCTTCGTCCGCAACATCGGCGAGGATGCACGCCGGCTGAAGCTCTTGCGCGGTACGGTCAACCTCATCCGCGAGCTGGGTCTCGGCATCACCATCGAAGGCGTGGAAACGGAGGACCAGCTGGAGCTGATCAACCGCTACCGGTGCGCAGACCTGATCCAGGGCTATGTCTTCTCCGCCGCCGTGCCGCCCGAGAACATCGCGATTCTCGCCGAGGAGCAGGCTGTTCGCTCCGCTCAGGCCGCTAGCTGAAATTTCATGTATCGGCGTGCTGCAGGCTTCGCTGGCCTGCATGTCCATGTATTGTTAACCATATCGGTTAATGTTTTATTTACCATAAAAAGTAAAACTTTATTAAAATTATAATCAATAGTTGTCATTGGCAACGCAACCCCGCATTAACGTCTTGTTAACGAAGCGGAGGTTGCCATGCTGGATCATGCGGCAGGAGAGGGGAATTTCTCCCGCAAGCTTATGGATCTCCTGGACCGGGTCGAATATCGCAGGGTCGAGTCGACCGAGGACATGGAGGAGGTCGCCCGCATCAGGTACAAGGCCTACAAGATGGCCGACATCCTGACGCTGAAGGGCACAACCCTGATCGACGACATCGATTACGACAGCCACGCCTATAATTTCGGGGTCTATTTCGAAGAGCGCCTGATTTCGACCGTGCGGATCCATCACGTGACGCCGGATCACCGGGTCAGCTCGACGCGCAGCGTCTATCCGGAAGAGATCGATGCCTTTCTGGATGCGGGCATGTCGCTGATCGACCCCGTGCGCTTCGCTGCGGATCCCGCAATCATGCGCGAAATGCCGGCGATCCCCTATTTCACGCTGCGCATCGCCACCATGGCGACGGACTATTTCAATGCGGATCGGGTGCTGCAGCTGGTCAGCCCCCAGCATTCGGCCTTCTACAAGCGGGTCTTCCTTGCCAATACCATTGTGGAGCCGCGCAAGAACTGCGGGAAATACAACATCGAACTGACGCTGATGTCGACCGATGCGAATGCCATCCGCAGCGATCTCTACCGTCGCTACCCGTTCTTCCAGTCCGAGGCCTTCGAGCGGCGGATGATGTTCGAGCGCGGGCCGAATGCCGGCTTCACCCCGCTGACGATCCTGCCGACGGCGCGTTTCGCGAGCCAGCAGTCCAGACTGGCGGCCGCCAGCAATGCCAATCAGGGTCTGATGGGTGGCAGCGGGAATGGCCTGCGCAACGGCGGCGGCCGGAACGGCCGCGCCGGCTGAGCCAAGATCGCCGAACCTGCGGCATTCGTTCCGGGGAGATGCCGCAATATGCGGCGCAAGCGGGATTGCACCTTTTCTGCGGCTGCGCTATTTCCTGAGACAGAATTCCCCGCACGGGCGCGTTCCGGTGTGGCGGCAGGATCGACACTTTTTGCACAGGGGTGCCCGGGTTTGAGTGAAACCGCCGGCGCCTCACGAGGGAGACGAGAGAATGAGCGAACATCATACCGGCCCGGTCGAAACTGGCGCGGCTATGGATTACCGGGAGCATGAGCGCACCTACGAAGGCTTCCTGAGCGTTGCCAAGTATGGCACCGCGGCCTGCGTTGCCCTGCTCGTCGCAATGGCTGCGGGCTTCTTCACGGCCGGCGGCTGGATCGGCGGCCTGCTGACCTTCATCGTGCTCTTCATCGCGAGCATCGTGTTCCTGCGCTGATACCAGCCTGAACCGACCGGTTTCTTGCAATCCCCGCTGCGGAAACGTAGCGGGGATTTTTCATGTCGAGGCCATGGGCATGAAAAAACCCGGCCTGGCCGGGTTTCCTCTCGGGTCGTCGATGGTCGGCAGCGCGCTCAGCTTGCGACCTTGCCGCGGGTGCGGGCAAGGCCGTCCTTGGCCGGCTGGTATTTCGGGTCGAGGCCCACGGCGTGGGCATAGGACTTGGCAGCCTTCTTCAGATCGCCGCGACGTTCGTAGATCAGCGCCTGGTTTGCCCAGGATTCCGCCATCTTGTCGTTCAGCTCGATGGCGTGGTTGAAATCGGCAAAGGCATTCTCGTCATCCCCGAGCGCGACGTAGGAAATGCCGCGGCCGTTATAGGGTTCGGGCGAGTTCGGCGACAGCGAGATCGCCTTGGCGAAATCCTCGATCGCCTTCTCGTGCTGGCCGCGCTTCTGGTAGATGAGGCCGCGGTTGTGATAGGCGCGCCCGTCTGTGGTGTCGAGCTGGATGGCCTGGTTGAAATCGTTGAAGGCTTCGTCGATGCGGCCCGCCTGCCGGTAGATGTTGCCGCGGCCGATCAGCGCCACGTCGTAGGAGGGGTTGAGCTTCAGCGCCATGTTGTAATCGTTCACGGCCTCTGCGGGCTGGCCGATGTTGCGATAGGCAAGAGCCCGATTCGCATAGGCCTGGTAGAAGCGCGGGTTGAGCTCGATGGCCTTGCTGAAGTCGTCGACGGCGGCAGAGAAGTTGCCGGCGCGTCCATAGGCGGAGCCGCGGACATTGTAGCCTTCCGGGTCCTGCGGGTTCTGGTTGATCACCGCCGTCAGAGAGGAGATGTTCTCGTTGGAGCCCTGCGCCTTTTCCACGCGGATGACGTCGTCGCTGGTGGTTGTGTTGCAGCCGGCGAGGGCGAAGGCACCAAGTCCCAGCCATGCGGCTGTCACCAGCGCACGGCCGCGAGTGCGGCGATTGGCATTGTCTTTGCGGGCGGGGATGTGAAGGGTCATGTCGGCCATCGGCGGTATAGGTTCCTTTGCGGCAATCCCGATAGGCCAGGCGGGCCCGTGGGGACATCATGCGGCATGCAAATGTGGTCCAGCGCGGCTCGGCATCTCGGCAAGCCCCTCATGGGCGGATCCGACTGCCTCGTTTCAGCGATACCCCATTTTGCCGCCGGCAGGAAGCGCGGTTTCGTCTCAAGGCCGTGCGGGTTGAGGTGGGGCCCCGGCGCTGGCCGGGCAGCGGGCAACATCCATGCCCGCATGCATTCATCAAAAAAGGCGGCGGCGATACGATCGCCCCCGCCATATTCATCCGATTGTCGTCACGGGGACGATAATCAACGACCGGTACGGCCGCCGCTGATCAGGCCTTCGCGCTGCATGCGCTTGCGGGCCAGCTTGCGAACGCGGCGAACGGCTTCAGCCTTTTCGCGGGCGCGCTTCTGAGACGGCTTTTCGTAGTAATCGCGCATCTTCATTTCACGGAAGATGCCTTCGCGCTGCATCTTCTTCTTGAGCGCCCGGAGGGCCTGATCGACGTTGTTATCGCGGACGAGTACCTGCACGTGAATCCCATTCCTTGTCTTGGTTGCTTGCCAGCTGCGAAAGCCCGCGGCAAATAAAAACACGTTCGTTCGGCGGGAAGGCCGATCGATTGGGGAACGGAGATACCAGAAGCGACCAATGAAGTCCATATGCCATATGCGTCATCCTGCCAAAAAGTGATCCCCTTGGATTTCAAGCCTTGACGTGTCAAAACGCGCCATGCGGTTCGTCGCAAAATAGCCGTTGTCCGCGGCCCGGATTTGCGATTGCTATGCCCGATCCCCATAAGCAGGGCCTGATTGACAGGAGAATGACGCGTATGCGCAAATATTCGGTTTTTGCCGTTGTCCGCGAGGCAATGCGCGGCCACAAGGGCTGGGAAGCCCAGTGGGCCTCGCCCGAGCCCCGCAAGGAATATGATGCCATCATCATCGGCGGCGGCGGCCATGGCCTGGGTGCTGCCTATTATCTGGCCAAGGAGCACGGCATCACCAATGTGGCCGTGCTGGAAAAGGGCTGGATCGGCGGCGGCAACACCGGCCGCAACACCACGATCATCCGCTCCAACTATCTCTACGAAGAGAGCATGCACATCTACGAGCATTCTCTCAAGCTGTGGGAAAACCTGTCGCAGGACCTTAACTACAACGTCATGTACTCGCCGCGCGGCGTGATGATGCTGTCGCACAACGTCCATGACCAGCAGTCCTTCAAGCGCCACATCAATGCGAACCGTCTCTACGGCATCGACAACGAGTGGCTGACGCCCGAGCAGGCCAAGGCCTATTGCCCGCCGCTCGATATCTCGAAGACGGCACGCTATCCCATCAACGGCGCCGCCCTGCAGCGTCGCGGCGGCACGGCCCGCCACGATGCGGTGGCCTGGGGCTATGCGCGCGCTGCCTCCGACCGCGGCGTGCACATCATCCAGAACTGCGAAGTGACGGCCATCCGTCGCGGCCCGGACGGTCGCGTCGTCGGGGTCGAGACCAGCAAGGGCTTCATCGGCGCGAAGAAGATCGGCGTCTCGGCCGCGGGTCACACCTCCGTCGTCATGCAGACGGCCGACGTGCGGGTGCCGCTGCAGAGCCAGCCGCTCCAGGCGCTCGTTTCCGAGCCGCTCAAGCCCATCTTCCCCTGCGTGGTCATGTCCAACTCCGTGCATGCGTATATCTCCCAGTCGGACAAGGGCGAGTTCGTCATCGGGGCCGGTACCGACCAGTACAACTCCTACTCCCAGACGGGCGGCATGCAGATCATCACCCACACGCTGGATGCGATCTGCGAGCTCTTCCCGATGTTCCGCCGCGTGAAGATGATGCGCCAGTGGGGCGGTATCGTCGACGTCACCGTCGACCGCTCGCCGATCCAGGGCATCACCCCGGTTCCGGGTCTCTTCATCAATGCAGGCTGGGGTACCGGCGGCTTCAAGGCCACGCCGGGTTCGGCCCATCTCTTCGCCCATCTCATCGCCAAGGGCGAGCCGCACAAGTTCGCGGCCGGCCTGACCCTCGATCGCTTCCGCACCGGTCGCCTGATCGACGAGGCGGCAGCGGCCGCCGTGGCGCACTAATCCGGGAGATCTCACACCATGTTGCTGATTTACTGCCCCTACTGCGAGGAAGAGCGTAACGAGCTCGAATTCCGCAATGGCGGCGATGCGCATATCGCGCGTCCGACCAATATTGCCGACATCACGGACGAGGAATTCGAAGAGTATTTCTTCATCCGCCAGAACCCGAAGGGCCTGATCTATGAGCGCTGGCGCCATGTCCATGGCTGCGGCAAGTTCTTCAATGCCGCCCGCGACACGGTGAGCGACCGCTTCTACCTGAGCTACAAGGCGGGCGAGCCGAAGCCCGATCCGGCCACCTTCCTCAACAACGGAAATGAGTCTGCTCTGAATAAAGACAAGGGAGCCTCGAAATGAGCGGTGCCAATCGCATTTCGGGCTGGGGGCGCCTGACCCCCGCCAAGACCGCGCGCTTCACCTTTGACGGCAAGTCCTACACCGCCCTCGAGGGCGATACGGTTGCCTCCGCGCTTCTCGCCAACGGCGTGCATCTGCTCGGCCGTTCCTTCAAGTATCACCGCCCGCGCGGCATCCTGACCGCCGGTCCGGAAGAGCCGAACGCGCTGCTCGACGTGTCGCGCGATGCGGCCCGGCGCCAGCCGAACGTCCGCGCCACCGTGCAGGAAGTCTTCGACGGCATGGTGACGAGCTCGCAGAACCGCTGGCCGTCGCTCGCCCTCGATATCGGCGCGGTCAACGACCTGATGTCGCCCTTCTTTGCCGCCGGCTTCTACTACAAGACCTTCATGTGGCCGAAGAAGGCCTGGGAGAAGGTCTACGAGCCCTTCATCCGCAAGGCTGCCGGTCTCGGCGAGGCTCCGAAGGAAGAGGATCCGGACCATTATGCCGGCCGCTACGCCCATACGGACGTGCTGGTCGTCGGCGCCGGCGTTGCCGGCCTGTCGGCGGCACTTGCCGCTGCCAAGTCGGGTGCGAAGGTCATGCTCGTCGACGAGCAGCCGGAAGTCGGTGGCGCCCTTCACTATGACACGGGCGTCAAGATCAACGGCAAGGACGGTTTCACCTGGGCACAGGAAACCGCTGCCGAACTGAAGGCCATGGACAATGTGACGGTGCTTTCCCGCACCACCGCCTTCGGTTACTACAACCACAACATGATCGCGCTCTGCGAGCGCGTGACCGACCACAAGGCCAAGCCCGGCAAGAACGAGCCGCGCGAGCGCCTCTGGCAGGTCCGCGCCAAGCGCGTGATCCTGGCGACCGGCCAGATCGAACGTCACATGGTGTTCGAGAACAACGACCGCCCCGGCGTGATGCTCGCATCCGCCGGCCGTACCTTCCTGAACCACTTCGGCGTCGCCGTCGGCCAGAAGGTCGGCATCTACACCGCGCATGATTCGGCCTATGAAGCGGCCTTCGACCTGAAGCGCGCCGGCATTTCCGTGCCCGCCATCGTCGACAGCCGCGAAAAGCCGGGCGAGGCCGTTCTGGCCCAGGCCCGCGCGATGGGCATCGAAGTGCTGACCGGTCATGCGGTCCTGACCGTCGGCGGCAAGCTGCGCGTCAACTCCATGACCGTGGGCCGCCATGCGGGCAGCGCCACGCGCAAGATCGCCATCGACGCGCTTCTGGTTTCTGCCGGCTGGACGCCTTCCGTGCATCTCTTCTCCCAGTCGCGCGGCAAGCTGCGCTGGGATGCGGAAACGCAGCGCTTCCTGCCAGGCACCTATGCGCAGGATTCGCTCTCCGTCGGCGCGTGCAACGGCACCGACGATCTGCAGGCCACCATCGAGGAGGCGCTCGCCGCCGGTGAACTGATGGCCAAGGCGGCCGGCGCCGAAGGCAATGGCAAGATCGAGATCACCGGCGAGGCTCCGTTCTCCTGGACCGGCGGCATGATCGGTGCGGCAGAAGGCGCAGGCCCGGACACCACCGTGAAAGCCTTCATCGACTTCCAGCACGACGTTTGCGCCAAGGATATCCGTCTGGCGGTGCGCGAGGGCATGCAGTCGATCGAGCACATCAAGCGCTTCACGACCAATGGCATGGCCTCCGACCAGGGCAAGCTTTCCAACATGCATGGCCTTGCCATCGCTGCGGAAATGCTTGGCAAGGATATCCCGCAGGTGGGTCTCACCACCTTCCGCCAGCCCTATACGCCGGTCACCTTCGGGACGATCATCAACCACTCCCGCGGCGATCTCTTCGATCCGGCCCGCAAGACCCCGATCCACCCCTGGGCGGTCGCCAAGGGCGCGGAATTCGAAGACGTCGGCAACTGGAAGCGCGCCTGGTACTACGCCAAGCCCGGCGAGGACATGCATGCCGCCGTTGCGCGCGAGTGCAAGACGGTTCGCGATGTCGCCGGTATCTTCGATGCCTCCACCCTCGGCAAGATCGAGGTGGTCGGCCCGGATGCGGCGAAGTTCCTGAACCTCATGTACACCAATGCATGGGACACGCTGAAGCCCGGCAAGTGCCGCTACGGCATCATGACCCGCGAAGACGGCTTCATCTATGACGACGGCGTCGTCGGCCGCATGGCGGAAGACCGCTTCCACGTGACGACGACGACGGGCGGTGCGCCGCGCGTCCTCCAGCACATGGAAGACTATCTCCAGACCGAATTCCCGGATCTGAAGGTATGGCTCACCTCCACCACCGAACAGTGGGCCGTCATCGCCGTGCAGGGGCCGAAGGCCCGCGAGATCATCGCACCGCTCGTCGAGGGCATCGATATCTCGAACGAAGCCTTCCCGCACATGAGCGTGGCCGAAGGCAAGATCTGCGGCGTGCCGACACGGCTCTTCCGCATGTCCTTCACCGGTGAACTCGGCTTCGAAATCAACGTGCCGGCCGATTACGGCCAGGCCGTCTGGGAAGCCGTCTGGGCCCGGGCGGAGCCGATGGGCGCTTGCCCCTACGGCACCGAGACCATGCACGTGCTGCGCGCCGAAAAGGGCTACATCATCGTCGGCCAGGACACCGACGGCACCGTCACCCCTGACGATGCCTCGCTCAACTGGGCCGTTTCGAAGAAGAAGCCCGACTTCGTCGGCATCCGCGGCCTGAAGCGCCCCGATCTCGTGGCCCCCGGCCGCAAGCAGCTCGTCGGCCTTCTGACGAAGGACCCGAACGGGGTGCTGGAAGAGGGCGCCCAGGTGGTTGCCGATCCTAACGAGCCGAAGCCGATGACCATGCTCGGTCACGTGACTTCGTCCTACTGGTCGAGCAATTGCGGCCGGTCCATTGCCATGGCGCTCATCGCCGATGGCAAGAACCGCAACGGCAAGACGCTCTATGTGCCCATGGCCGATCGGACCATCGCCGTCGAGGTCGTGACCGACATGGTATTCTTTGACAAGGAAGGAGGACGCCTCAATGTCTGACCTGATGCAAGCAACCCGCCGCGGCGTCCTCGATGGCATGCATGGTGGCTCCGCCGTCGCGCGGCTGACGCCGGCAGCGCCGGCAAGCCGCATCTCTCTGCGTGCGCCTGCGGCCTCCGTCGAGGCTCTTTCCGGCGCGCTCGCCGTAGCGCTTCCGGTGAAGCCGAAGACCTCGGCTTCCGCCAATGGCCGCCATGCGCTCTGGATCGGTCCGGACGAGTGGCTGATCATCGACGAGAGCGGTGCCGATCTGGTGGCCGAGGCCGGCAAGTCGGGTGCGCTGCACTCGGCGGCCGATGTCTCCCACCGCAACACGGCGGTGATCGTCTCCGGGCCCAAGGCCGATGTGGCGATCAATGCCGGTTGCCCGCAGGATCTGTCGCTCGCGATCTTCCCGGTCGGCGCCTGCTCGCGCACGCTGGTCGGCAAGGCCGAAGTGGTGCTCTACCGCACCGCAGCCGACACCTTCCGTGTGGAAGTCTGGCGCTCCTTCGCCGCTTACGTCTTCGGCCTCATCGCCGAAGGCGCGGAGGATGCGGCTCTTTAACGAGCTCAAAAATTAGGATATCGTAATCGACGCCCGAAGCCTGGCTCCGGGCGTTTTTTATTGCCGATATTGTATCTATTTGGATACGTGCTAATGTATGAGATAAGAATGACAGTGCAGTTCGAGGCCTGGTTGCGTGGTCTACGGAGCGAGGTAATCCAGGTTCGGATTGCGGCCCGCTTCCCGCACGTGGCCAAAGGCAACCTTGGGGACTGCAAGCCAGTCGGGCAAGGCGTCTTCGAGCTCCGATATCACTTCGGGCCCGGGTACCGTGTCTATTTCACGCGCCGGGGTAACAGCATCATTCTTTTGCTGGCCGGGGGCGAGAAGAGCACCCAATCGAGGGATATCGCGACCGCAATCAGTTTGGCGAACTTGGAAAATGGATGATGGCGGAAAAACCCGAGACAACGCGATTTGACCCCGCGGAATACATCGTTTCCGAAGAAGGGGAGATTGCGTATCTCAAGGCCCTATTCGAAGACGAGGAATTTGATGCCGACATATTCCTGGCGGCTCTTGGCGACATCGCCCGTGCGCGATCCATGGCGAAGATCGCGGAGGCCACCGGCCTTGGCCGGGAAAGCCTCTACAAGGCGCTTCAGCCGGGTTCGAAAGTGCGCTTCGAGACGATCCAGAAGGTTCTTCAGGCTTTGGGGCTGAAGCTGACGGTGGAGGCTATCGGACCGGGGAAGAGTGCCGCCGAATAGGTCAGGCCTCCGACGGCCGGTCTTTCGGATCGAACTGCACGATGGTGATCCAGTTGGCCGTCAGTGCCGGCTTGCGCTCGTTCTCGATCTCGATCGAAACGTCATAGGTGGTCATCAGCATTCCCGCACCGCGGAAGCGCGCTTCCCTGAGAACGAACTGTCCGCGTACGCGCGCGCCGCACTTCACGGGTGCGACGAAGCGCAGCTTGTCGAAACCGTAATTGATGCCCATCGTCTGTTCCCGGATCTTTGGCAGGCAGTCGTAGTTCATTGCCGAAAGCAGGGAGACAGAAAGGAACCCGTGGGCGATCGTGCCGCCAAAGGGGCTTTCGGCTGCCGCGCGTACCGGGTCCGTGTGGATGAACTGGTGATCCTCGGTTGCGTCCGCAAAAGCGTTGATCATCTCTTGGGTCACGGTGAACCAGCGCGATGTCCGCTCGACGCCGATTTCATCCTTCACATCCGCCAGTGAGATTTCCTTGGGCATCGAATCCATCCATGGAAGCTCTTGATTTGCATGTCATAGGGGAGGGCGAAGCGCGCCGCAATCACCCGGATGCGAAATTGCCGACGAGGAACTCGACGCTGCGGGGAGCGAGCGCGATCCGATGGGAGATCGGGTCGCCCGCCTCCTCGTCAAGGCGCAGCCACGAACCCTCCGGCAGCCTGAAGTCTTGAGGATTCTGCTCGGGGTTGAAGAGAATGGCGAGCTGGACCGGAGCTCCCCGTTCCCGATCCTCGCTGGTCAACACCATTACAAGGCAGGAGGAGGCGTGATCCTGCCATTCCCGGTCCTCGAGAGGCCTTCCTTCGGAGCTCAGCCACCGCACGTCCCCCTGGCCGTGGAAGAAGTCTGTCCCGGAAAAGACGGAGAAGCGGCGGCGGATGCGGGCCAGAAAGGCGGCATGCGCCAGAAGCGCCCCGTCCGCGGTCTGCCAGTCGAGCCAGGTAATGGCGTTGTCCTGGGCGTAGGCGTTGTTGTTGCCCTGCTGGGTGCGGCCGAACTCGTCGCCGGCGGTCAGCATGATCGCGCCGCGGCAGGCAAACAGCGTGGAAAGAAGCGCCTTCACGTCTTGCCGGCGCGCCGCGCGGATGGCCGGATCCGCGGTCTTGCCTTCCATGCCATTGTTCCAGGAGTGGTTATCGTCATGGCCGTCGCGGTTATCCTCGCCGTTGGCCTCGTTGTGCTTGTGGGCATGGGCGACGAGGTCGGCCAGCGTGAAGCCGTCATGGGCGGCGATGAAGGTCACGCCCCGCGCCCTCTCTCCGGAAAAGACATCGGAAGAGCCGGAAAGCACGGTTGCCAGGTCTCCCCGCATGCCGCGGTCACCCCGCCAGATGCGGCGCAGTCGGTCCCGGGCGCGGTCGTTCCATTCGAGAAAGCGATCCGGAAACTGCCCGAGCTGGTAGCCGCCGGGTCCGATATCCCACGGTTCGGCAATCAGGATGCGGTCGGCAAGAACCGGGTCGGCAAGCAGTTCCCTCGCCATGATAACGTTCGGATCGAATCCCTGGCCGGTGCGGAAGAGCACCGGCGCGAGGTCGAAGCGGAAACCGTCCACGCCTGCATGCCGCACGAAATGGCGCAGCGTGTCGAGGATCAGCCGGCGCATCACCGGATGGTCGCAGGCCAGCGTGTTGCCGCAGCCGGTGTCGTTGACGAGAAAGCCCGGATCGTCCTGAAGATGCCGGTAGGCTGTCCGGTTGTCGAGGCCGCGAAGGGAAAGCGTGGCGCCGTAACGGTCGCTTTCGCCCGTATGATTGAAGACGAGGTCGAGGATGACGGCGATGCCCTCCGCATGGAGGATCTCGACCGTTTCCCGGAGCTCGGCCACGCCGCCCGGGACCAGACGCGGATCGAGCGCCATGAGCGCGACGGGATTGTAGCCCCAGCCGTTGGCAAGGCCGAGGGGAGGCAGGTGACGCTCGTCGATCCAGGCGGTGATCGGCATCAGCTCGACGGCGGAAACGCCGAGCTTCTTCAGGTGGGAGAGGACGGCCGGATGACCGAGCGCCCGCACCGTGCCCCGTTGTTCAGCGGGAATATCCGGGTGGAGGATCGTGAATGGCTTGACCGCGACTTCATAGATGGGGCCGGCAGGATCGAAGCGTGGTGTCTGCGTTCGTAGAGGCGCATGCTGTTTGAGAACTGCGCGCGGCACAAGATCGGCCGTTTCTTCGCCGAAGCGGCAGAGCCGCGGGTCGTGGCAGAATGGCCGGTCGAGTTCGGTTGCGTAAGGGTCGACCAGGAGTTTGGCGGGATCGAACCACAGGCCCCGGTCGGGATCGAAGACCCCTTCGGCCCGGAAGCCATAGCGCTGGCCTTCCCGGAGGCCGGGCACGCGGAGCAGATGCCAATCGCCCTCCCGGCGGAAGGGCAGGCGGTCGGTCTCGCGGTTGCCCGCTTCGTCGAAGAGGCACAGATGGAGGAGGGAGGCATCGGGCGCGTGAACGCGGAAGGTTGCGCCTTCCGCGTCAAGGACGGCCCCCGGCTGTGGACCGGTATCTGTCCCGCTGGCGCTCAGGTGATGACGCTCGGCGTATCGCGGCCGGTACGGGACCGAATGTCGGCAATGCTTTCTGCCGCGGCAATCAGGTCGGCCAGCGCCTCCTGCGTGTCGAGGTCGTGCTTCATGCAGTCTTCCTCGTAGCGCTCGATGTAGACGCGCAGCGTTGCGCCGGAGGTGCCGGTGCCGGACAGACGGAACACGATGCGCGAGCCGCCCTCGAAGAGAATGCGGATGCCCTGGTTCTTGGAGACCGAACCGTCGATCTTGTCGTGATAGGCGAAATCGTCGGCGGCGGTGACCTTGAGGTGGCCGATCATCGTTCCCGGAAGAGTGTCGAGCCTGTTCCTCAATGCCTCGATGAGGCTGTTTGCCGCTGCTGCATCCACTTCCTCGTAATCATGGCGGGAGTAGTAGTTGCGGCCATAGGTGGCCCAGTGCTGGCGCACGATGTCGGCGACGCTTTCTCCGCGCACGGCGAGAATGTTGAGCCACAGCAGGACGGCCCAGAGCCCGTCCTTCTCGCGGACGTGGCTGGAGCCGGTGCCGGCGCTTTCCTCGCCGCAGATGGTCACGAGATCCTCGTCCAGCAGGTTGCCGAAGAACTTCCAGCCGGTGGGCGTCTCGAACATGTTGACCCCGAGGCGCGCGGCCACGCGGTCCGCTGCCTGGCTGGTGGGCATGGAGCGGGCGATGCCCGAAATGCCGGAAGAGTAGCCGGGCGCGAGATTGGCGTTGGCCGCAAGGATCGCGAGGCTGTCGGACGGGGTCACGAAAATGCCTTCGCCGAGGATTAGGTTCCGGTCGCCGTCACCGTCCGAGGCGGCACCGAAGCCGGGGGCGTTGTCGCCCATCATTTCGTCGTAGAGCTCCTTGGCATGCACGAGGTTCGGGTCCGGATGATGGCCGCCGAAATCGGGCAGGGGAACGAAGTTGCGCACCGAGCCGAGCGGCGCGCCGAGGCGGTTTTCGAAGATTTCCTTCGCATAGGGGCCGGTGACCGCATGCATGGCGTCGAAGACGATGCGGAAGCCGAGGTTGAGCAGGTTGCGGATCGCCGGAAAGTCGAACAGGCTCTCCATCAGGTTCGCATAGTCTTCCACCGGGTCGATGACCGAAACGGTCATGCCCGCAATGGACTGGCTGCCGATGCGATCCAGATTGATGTCGGGGATATTCGCGATCTTGTAGGCGTCGATCACCTTGGAGCGCACATAGATGGCGTCGGTGATCTTTTCCGGCGCCGGTCCGCCGTTGCCGATGTTGTACTTGATCCCGAAGTCTTCGGTCGGGCCGCCGGGATTGTGGCTGGCAGAAAGGATGATGCCGCCGAAGGCCTTGTATTTGCGGATGATGTGGGAGGCTGCCGGCGTCGACAGGATGCCGCCCTGGCCGACCATGACCTTGCCGAAGCCGTTGGCGGCGGCCATCTTGATCGCGGTCTGGATGACCTCGCGGTTATAGAAGCGTCCGTCGCCGCCGATCACCAGGGTCTTGCCCTGATAGCCGTCGAGCGAATCGAAGATCGACTGGATGAAGTTCTCCGCATAGTTCGGCTGCTGGAACACCGGCACCTTCTTGCGAAGGCCGGAGGTGCCCGGCTTCTGGTCCTGATAGGGAGTTGTGGGAACGATCTTGATCATGATTGCTCACGCGGTTCTTGATATGAGGCTGGAATAGAGCTCGGCATAGCGGCCGGCGCTCCGTATCCAGGAAACGTCCGCTTTCATGCCCTGCTTTTGAATTTGCGTCCAGAGCTTCCTGTCGGCGTAGAGGCGGATGGTCCGGTGGATCGCCTGGCGCAAACCATCGGCATTGATCGGCGAAAACTGCACGCCGGTGGCGCATTTCGCCTGCAGGGCAGCGTGATTGGCGTCGATGACCGTATCGGCCAGTCCCCCCGTCCGGGCCACCACGGGAATGCATCCGTAGCGCAGGGCATAAAGCTGGGTGAGGCCGCATGGCTCGAATCGGGAGGGCACGAGAATCGCATCCGCGCCCGCCTGAAGCAGGTGCGAAAGCTGCTCGTTGTAGCCGATCGTGATGCCGATCCGGCCGCGATGACGGGCAGCCGCGTTCAGCAGCGCACCTTCGAGCGCCGCATCGCCGCTGCCGAGAATGGCAAGCTTGCCGCCATGGGCGACCAGATCGTCCACCACCTCGGGCAACAGGTCCATGCCCTTCTGCCAGGTCAGCCGGCTGACGATGGAGAAGATCGGACCGGAATCGCGGTCGAGATTGAAATGCTCGCAAAGGGCTTCCCGGCTTGCCGCCCGCGGCTTGAGATTGGCTGCCGAATAGGGAGCCGCGATCTCAGGATCGCGCGCCGGGTCCCATGTCTCGACATCGATGCCGTTGACGATGCCGTGGAGGACGTTCTCGCGGGCGGCAATCACCCCCTCGAGCCCCATTCCGAAGGAAGGCTGGAGGATTTCGCCCGCATAGGAGGGACTGACGGTGGTGATGGCCGTTGCCGATTGCAGGCCGCCCTTCAGATAGCCGATATCGCCGTAGTATTCGATGCCGTCCATCGCGAAGGCATGGGGCGGCAGGCGAAGCTCTGCGAAGATGTTGAAGCCGAACTGCCCCTGGAAGGCGATGTTGTGGATGGTCAGCACGCTCGGCACCGCATGGGCGCGGCCATAGCGCATGTAGACCGGGGTCAGTGCACCCTGCCAGTCATGGGCATGAACGAGATCGGGCTGAAAGTCGTCGAGAAGGCCGCCCGCGATTTCCGCCCCAACCCAGGACAGGGCCGCAAACCGCTTCCAGTTGTCGGGAAAGTCGTTGCCGGTGGCATCGAGATAGGGGCCGCCCACCCGGTCGTAGAGGGCGGGGCAGTCGAGAACGAGCAATTCCAGCCCCTCGCAGGTCACCTCGAGCAATCTCGCCCCGACGCCCAGCACATCGGGAAGGTGAAGCCGCTCCACCGGCTTGGCAAGCCTCTTCATGACGGCCGGATAGCCGGGCACCAGCGTCCGCGTCCGGATGCCGAGGCTCTTCAGCGCCAGCGGAAGAGCACCCGCCACGTCGGCAAGCCCGCCGGTCTTCACCAGCGGGTAGATTTCGGATGTCACCGAAAGAATGTTCATCGGGTTCAGATTCCCAGTTTGTCTATCATGGCCTGGGTTATCAGGCAGATGCCGTTCTCGGTGCGGCGGAAACGCTGTGCATCCAGTTCCGCATCCTCCCCGACAACAAGTCCTTCCGGAATGGTGACCCCGTGGTCGATGACCACGTTCTTCAGCTGGGCGCGCCGGCCGATCTTCACGCTTGGCAGCACGACGGCATTTTCCAGCCGGGAATAGGAATTGGCGCGCACCCCGGTAAACAGCAGCGAGCGGTAAAGGGTTGCGCCCGAGATGATGCAGTCGCCCGAGACCAGCGAGGAAATGGCGGAGCCCCGGCGGTTTTCGTCGTCATGGACGAATTTCGCAGGCGGGGTGATTTCCGCATAGGTCCAGATCGGCCAGGACTTGTCGTAGATGTCGAGTTCGGGCACCACATCCGTCAGGTCGATGTTCGCCTGCCAGTAGGCATCGATGGTGCCGACATCGCGCCAGTAGGGCTCGCGCTCGAAATTGGAGCGCACGCAGGACTGGGCGAAGCGATGGGCAACGGCCTTTCCGTTCTTGACGATGTAGGGGATGATGTCCTTGCCGAAATCGCGGCTCGAATTCGGATCCTCTGCGTCCCGCCTCAGGCAGTCGAGCAGGAAGCGCGTGTGGAAGACGTAGATGCCCATGGAGGCGAGCGCCAGGTCCTCGTTGCCTGGAATTCCGGGCGGATCGGCCGGCTTTTCCACGAAGTCGATGATCCGGTCGTGCTCGTCCACATGCATGACGCCGAAGCCGGTTGCCTCCATGCGCGGCACTTCCAGGCAACCGATCGTGACATCGGCGCCGGAATCCACGTGCTGCTGCAGCATCAGCTCGTAGTCCATCTTGTAGATGTGGTCGCCGGCTAGGATGACCATGTATTCCGGTCCATAGGGCTCGATGATGTCGATGTTCTGATAGACGGCGTCCGCCGTACCCTCGTACCACTGCGTCTCCGACACGCGCTGGCTGGCGGGCAGGATGTCGAAGCTTTCGTTTCGCTCGGGTCTGAAGAAGTTCCAGCCGCGCTGCAGGTGGCGGATCAGCGAATGCGCCTTGTACTGGGTCGCCACGCCGATTCGGCGGATACCGGAATTCAGCGCGTTGGACAGCGCGAAATCAATGATGCGGGCCTTGCCGCCGAAATAGACCGCGGGCTTGGCGCGGCGGTCGGTCAGCTCCTTGAGGCGGCTGCCTCGCCCGCCCGCCAGCACATAGGCCATGGCATCACGGGACAGGGGTTGTATGCGCTTTTCGACCATGTCTTCCTCCCGAAAAAATCATGCTTCCAGTTTCAGCATCAGCGTTGCCAGAGGTGGCAGGACGAGCTGTGCCGATACGTCCCCAGTGGCGGATTTGCGGGCTTCTACGTGGCCCTGATTGCCCATGCCGGACCCGCCATAAAGCCCGGCATCGGTGTTCATGATCTCGCGCCACCGGCCTTCGGCGGGCATCCGCAGCCGGTAGGCCTGTTGCGGCACGGGCGTAAAGTTGGTGATCACCACCACCGGCGTATCGCCCGGCGCACGGCGCACCCAGGCAAAGACCGAATTGGTGGAATCGTCCGCCTGCAGCCACTCGAAGCCCTCGCCCTCGCAATCCCGGGCATGCAGCGCCACGGTGTCCCGGTAGGTGCGGTTGAGATCCTTGACGAGCTGCTTCATGCCCGCATGGGGGCCTTCCGAAAGCAGGTGCCAGTCGAGCGAGCGGTTCTCGTCCCATTCCCGCCACTGGGCGAATTCCTGTCCCATGAACAGCAGCTTCTTGCCGGGATAGCCCCACATGAAGGCGTAATAGGCGCGGAGCGTCGCGAATTTCTGCCAGGTATCCCCCGCCATCTTCTGGATCAGCGATCCCTTGCCATGCACCACTTCGTCGTGGGAGAGCGGCAGCACGAAATTCTCCGAGAAGGCGTAGATCAGCCCGAAGGTCATCTCGTTGTGGTGGTATCGGCGATGCACCGGGTCGCGCTTCAGGTAGGAAAGCGTGTCGTGCATGAAGCCCATGTTCCACTTGAAGCCGAAGCCGAGGCCTCCGGTGTTGGTGGGATGGGAGACCTTGGGCCAGGAGGTGGATTCCTCGGCGATCGTCATGATGCCCTGGTGGGTGCCGTAGACGCGGGCATTCAGTTCCTGCAGGAAGCGGACGGCCTCCAGGTTTTCCCGCCCGCCATGCTCGTTGGGCACCCACTCGCCTTCCTTGCGGGAGTAATCGAGGTAGAGCATCGAGGCGACGGCATCGACGCGCAGCCCGTCGAGATGGAAGACCTCCCGCCAGTAGAGCGCATTGTTGATCAGATAGGAGCGCACTTCCGTGCGGCCGAAATTGTAGATCGCGGTGTTCCAGTCCGGATGGAAGCCCTTTCGGGGATCGGCATGTTCGTAAAGCGCGGTTCCGTCGAACCAGCCGAGCCCGTGGGCGTCGGTCGGAAAATGCGCCGGCACCCAGTCGAGGATCACGCCGAGACCGGCCTTGTGGCAGCCGTTGACGAAGCGGGCAAAGCCCTCCGGTTCGCCGAAACGTGCGGTGGGCGCATAGAGCCCCGTCGTCTGGTAGCCCCAGGACGGATCATAGGGATGCTCGGTGATCGGCAGGAACTCGATATGGGTGAAGCCCATGTCCACGCAATAGGGGATCAGCCGGTCGGCAAGCTCGTCCCAGGAAAGGAAGGTGCCGTCGTCCCGGCGCTGCCAGCTGCCGGCATGCACCTCGTAGATGGAGATCGGCTGGCGGCGCTGGTCGAGGCTTGCCCAGTGGCGCATGTGCGCCTCGTCTTCCCAGACCTGCGCGATGGCGGGCGTCGTCAGCGATGCGGTCTCCGGCCGCAGCTCCGCCTTGCGGGCGAAGGGATCGGCCTTCAGCGGCAGGGGCGTGCCGTTCGGCCCCACGATCTCGAACTTGTAGGCTTCGTTGGGTCCGACTCCGGGGATGAAGATTTCCCAGATGCCGCTGTCGCGGCGGGCGCGCATGACGTGCAGACGCCCGTCCCAGCGGTTGAAGTGGCCGACGACGGAAACCCGTCTGGCATTCGGCGCCCATACGGCGAAGTGGCAGCCTTCTGCCCCCTCGTGCTGCCGCAGATGCGCGCCCATCTTCTCGTGCAGGCGCACATGGGAGCCTTCGCGCAGGAAATAGTCGTCCATGGGGCCGAGGATCGGCCCGAAGCTGTAGGGATCGGGAACTTGCCAGCTGTCTCCGCCCCGGAAGGCGCGATACTGGATCGGACGCCGGTGAAGCAGCGTCACGCCGCCGCGAAAGAAGCCGGCATCGTCGACCCGGTCGAGTTCGCCGACGGCGGTGCCGTCGAGGAGCTGAGCCTCGACCCGTTCCGCGCCCGGAATGAAGCAGCGTGCCTCGAAGCCCGAAGGGCTCTCGTGCACGCCGAGCACGGCAAAGGGGTTGCCGTGCGTGCCCCTGACAATAGCCGCTATATCCGTTGCAAGCGGCACTTCAGCCGTTTTCACTGCTTCGGACTTCAGCGGCTCATTCGTCATCCGGCTCTCCAGATTTCCTTGGCATATTGGCGAATGGTCCGGTCCGAAGAGAACCAGCCCATCCGGGCGGTGTTGCGGATGGTCTTCGCGTTCCAGCCAGCCGGATTGGCCCACAGGCAGTCCACCTCGCGCTGCGCCTTCGTATAGGAATCGAAGTCGGCTGCGACCATGAACCAGTCGTGGCTATAGAGACCGTCCACGAGACTCGTGAAGCGGTTCCGGTCATCCGGAGAGAAGACCCCGGATGCTATAGCGGCGAGCGCCTGAGAAAGTTCCCTCGATGCCTCAATAATCGGACGCGGATCGTGCCCTTCGGCCCGCTTGCGCGCGACCTCGTCGGCGGTGAGGCCGAAAATGACGATATTGTCCTCGCCGACCCAGTCGCGCATTTCGACATTCGCCCCGTCGAGGGTGCCGATGGTCAGCGCGCCGTTCAGCGCAAACTTCATGTTGCCGGTGCCGGAAGCTTCCATGCCCGCCGTCGAGATCTGCTCGGACAGATCGGCCGCCGGCACCATGACTTCGGCCAGCGACACGTTGTAGTTCGGGATGAAGACCACCTTGAGCAGGCCGCGCACGGCGGGATCGTTGTTGATCACCCGGGCGACGTCGTTCGCCAGCTTTATGATCAGCTTGGCGTTGTGGTAGCTCGGTGCCGCCTTGCCGGCGAAGAGCTTCACGCGCGGCGTCCAGTCGAGCTCCGGATGGGAGCGGATCTGGTCGTAGAGCGCCACGGCCTCGATGATGTTCAGAAGCTGACGCTTGTATTCGTGGATGCGCTTGATCTGGATGTCGAACATTGCCGACGGATCGAGGCGGACCCCCATGCGATTGCCGACGAGCTGGGCGAGTGCTTCCTTGTTCTTCCGCTTGATGGCGGCGAACTTCTGCTGGAAGGCGCTGTCCTCGGCCATGGCGTCGAGCGCCTTCAGCTGTTCGGCATCGTCGAGGAAGGCATCGCCGATCGCTTCGCGGATCAGCGCCGTCAGGCCCGGGTTGCATTGCATCAGCCAGCGGCGGGGCGTGATGCCGTTGGTCTTGTTGTTGATGCGCGCGGGATAGAGCTTGTGCAGGTCGGCGAAGACCGTTTCTTTCATCAGGTCCGTGTGCAGCGCCGATACGCCGTTGACGCTGTGGGAGCCGATGAAGGCGAGGTTGCCCATGCGCACCCGGCGTTCGCCGTTCTCGTCGATCAGCGAGATGGAACGGATCTCGTTGTCCGTCATGGCCTTGCCCTTGCGGGCATCGACCAGGATATGGGCGTTGATGGCGTAGACGATCTGCATGTGGCGCGGCAGCAACCGCTCGAACAGCGGCACGGGCCAGCTTTCCAGCGCTTCGGGCAGAAGCGTGTGGTTCGTGTAGCTGAAGGTGCGCCAGGTGATATCCCAGGCCTCGACGAAATCGAGATGATGCACGTCCATCAGCAACCGCATCAGCTCCGCCACGGAGACCGCGGGATGGGTGTCGTTCAGCTGGATCGACACCTTGTCCGGCAGCGACTTGAAGTCGGGATATTGCTGGAGATGGCGGCGCAGGATGTCCTGCAGCGAGGCGGAGGAGAAGAAATATTCCTGCCGGAGGCGCAGCTCCTGACCCGCCGGCGTCGCATCCGCGGGATAGAGGACACGCGCCAGCGCCTCGGCCTTGTTGCTCTCGCGCAGCGCCCCGATATGGTCGCCGGCATTGAAGGCGTCGAGCAGGATCGGGTCGATGGGCTGGGCGGTCCAGAGGCGGAGCGTGTTCACCCGTTGCGCACGCCAGCCCACGACCGGCGTGTCATAGGCCATGGCGATCACCCGCTCGGCGGGCTTCCACACGTAGCGCGGCGGCTCGTCGTAGGAGCCGACGGTTTCCACCGAACCGCCGAAGCCGATCTCGTAGGAGCTTTCGCGGCGTTCGAATTCCCAGGGGTTGCCATGGGCAAGCCAGGTTTCGGGCAGCTCCACCTGCCAGCCATCCGACATCTGCTGGCGGAAAAGGCCGTGCATGTAGCGAATGCCATAGCCATAGGCGGGGATGTCGACACTGGCCATGCTTTCCATGAAGCAGGCGGCCAGGCGCCCGAGACCACCATTGCCGAGAGCTGCGTCGGGCTCCAGTTCGGCAATCACGTCGAGATTGACGCCCAGCGAGCCGAGAGCGGCGCGCACGTCGTCCATCATCCCGAGGTTGGAGACCGCGTCGCGCATCAGCCGGCCGATCAGAAATTCCAGGGATAGGTAATACACCCTCTTCGCGTTCGTCTCGTAGGCCTTGCGCGTCGACTGCATCCAGCGATCGATGATCCTGTCGCGCACCACGAGGATCGTCGCCGTCAGCCAATCGTGGGGCTTGGCGACCTTTGCATCCTTGCCGATCCGGTAGGTCAGCGTCTCGATGATCTCGCCGGCCAGCACCTCGGGGTCCGAGACGCGCGGCGCGGGGGAGGGGAGATCGGGCTTCTGCAGGGAATTCATGGGGTCTGGCTCTGTCCGTCTATGCTCTTGAATCACGACGTTAGACCAAGAGCGCCCGGAATAAAACCGATTAAATGCATTCTTGCTTTAGGATATAAAGTTCGGGATTTCGCTTGGAAAAACAAAAGCCCGCCGGCTTCGCTTGCGGCGGGCTTCTGCACTCTCGGCAAGATGGCGTCAGTTGGTCAGGAGCGTCATCTGCTCGGCGGCCTTGTCGCCGATCGTCTTGAAGGCCTGGACCAGCTGGGCGGTGTCTTCCGCGGCGAAGTAGTGGCCTGCATCGGAAGCGCAGTATTGCAGAAGGCCCTGGCCCTTGCTGGGCGCCATGAAGGCCACGGTGAAGATCTCGATCTTCTTGACCTTCGCCTCGTCGCATGCGGCCTTGGTGGCGGTGTCGTCGGAGGCGTAGTTGTTGTCGCCGTCGGTCATGAAGACGATGTACTTGGAAGGCACCTGACCGTTCTTGGACTTGTGGGCGCTATCCTCCGTAGAGGCCGTCAGGCTTGTGAGCGCCTGCTTGAAGGCCTGGGTGGAGGCTGTGCCGCCGTTGGCGGTAAGCGCGTTCACATAGGTCTGGACCCCGGTCACGCCCCAGTTCAGCGCCTGCGGCGTTCCCATGTAGAGATCGTAGGAAACCGCACCGGTGCGCACGTATTTCACCTGCGGATCCGCGGTCGAAAGCTGGGTGAGAAGCGATGCCGTCGCCATCTTCAGCGACTGGATCTTCGTGTAGTAGGCCGTGCAGGCATAGGCCTTGCCCTTCTTGTCGTAGCACGTCGCCGTGTAGGAGGTGTTCGTGTAGTCCCCCATCGAGCCCGAGCGGTCGAGGACAAAATACATCGAGAGCGCGTTCTTGGTTTCGGTCGAGCTTTCAGAGGTGCTCGATACCGAGACTTTTGCCGTGGACAGGCCGAGGACCTTGGCAAACGGGCTCAGCGGCACGTTGAAGGTGGTCTTCATCGTGACGGTGTATTTCTTGCCGGTGACGTTATAGGGCTGCTCCGTGATGTCGACGGTCGGTTCCGCGACGGCAGCCGGATAGGTCGGCGCGTTCTCCGTGGTCTTACCGGCATTGATTTGCCCGTAAAGGAATTGCAGGGAGAGGGCCTTTGCGTCCTGCGCCGTCTTCGCCTTGGAGGCAAGAGAGGATGCGGCAGCCAGGGTTGCCGTGTCGGCGGCGACCTGCAGCTTGTTCTTGAACAGCATCAGGTTGGTGGTGTCGATCGCCATGCCAACCACGCCGATCAGGACTGGTATCAGAAATGCGGTGGTAATCGCGAAATTACCAGACTTATTCTCGGCAAGCTGCCTGATGCAGCCCAGAGACGAGCGTAACGCGATCATTGCGTCGACCCCTATATCATTTAGGATAGTCGAGGATTAGCAATGAGCCGTTGAATACCAGTTTCTCAGAACAGTCGTATTTTAATAATCAGGTGGTTTTTTATATCAGTTATACAACTGAGATATCGACCCGCTGGAAACCGGACTGGCCCCCCAGACCCTTGAGGGTGCCGGCAAGCGGCGCAATGTCGGCGTAATCCCGGCCAAAGCCGGCGACGATATGGTCTTCCCCCGCCAGCATGTCGTTGGTCGGATCATATTCGATGAAGCCCGCCTGCGGACCGCACCAGACCCGTACCCAGGCATGCATGGCATCGGCACCCACGAGACGCGGCTTTCCGGGAGGCGGGAGCGTCCGGAGATACCCGCTCACATAGCCGGCCGGGATGCCGAGGACCCGCAGCGCGGCAATCATCACATGGGTAAAGTCCTGGCAGACCCCGCGCTTCAGACGGAAGGCCTCCTCTGCCGTCGTATCGACCGTGGTCGCCTTTCCGTCATAGCGAAAGTCGCGATGGATGCGGCGCATCAGCGAGAAGGCGATGTCGTGGATCTCCGGCCCGGCACCCTCGCTCTCCCGGGCATAGGAACGGATTGCATCACCCGCTGGGGGAAGGCGCGGGCTGGGACCCGTGAAATGGTGCGGACTGTCCGGCGCGACCGAGGCGATTGCTTCCAGAGCGGCCGGCAGCGCCGCCTTTGCCAGTGTCCTGCCGGTCTGCCAGGCCGGCGCGGTCACCTCAACCCGTGCTCTCAGCCGAGCCTCGAGACGCTGATGGGGATGACGGATCACGAAACCGCTGGCTTCGCCGCCAAAGAAGGTCGTGAAGTCGCGTCGGCTTTCCGGCTGCGGATCGATGGAAAGCGCGGCGCGCTCCACATTCTGCCGCCCCGGAAGCACGAGGGGCATCACCCGCAGCACGTGGCGGCCCGTTGCCACGGGGTGGGCATAGTCGGAACCGATGTCGAGGGCGAGGTCGTAGAGCATCTCAGGTCAGATAGGCGAGTGCGAGGGCATCGGAGAAGGTTTCCAGCTCCTGTTCGAGGCGCTTGAAGCGCCTCCAGTCCAGGCTTCCCGGTTCGCACCCGGCAAGATCCTGCTCTAGGGCGGCGATATCGCGCCGGAGCTTCAGCCGGTTTTCTGCGCTGTCGGGCAGCTGGACCACGGAGCGGGTGATTTCGCCGAGCTGGAAGAGAACGGAGCGGGGGTTGTAGGGGTCGAGACCCATCAGGTCGATCACGCTCGCCGTCGAGGTGTCGACGCTGTAGTGGCGCCGATGGGTCATGACATTGTCACCGATATCGAGGATCAGATCGTCCGATCCCTCGGGTGCGTCGGGCCGCGTGAAGTGGGCGAGCAGCAGGGTCATGTGCAGTCCGCGCTCCAGGTGGCGGCCGATGGTGAGAAAGCGCCAGCCCATGAACCGGTACATGTTTTCATGAACGAGACCGGCAAAGCCGGCGAGCTTGCGCAGGAGAATGGTCATGGCGTGCGCCGCATCGTCGCCGGCGGCAACGGTTTCCCGGAAGCGGTGCACCGTCTTCTGCAGGTCGGTCAGCGCCATCCAGCCATCGGGCGAAAAGCGGTCCCGGATGTTGCCGGCGGAATAGACGGCGCTGTCGATGTTGGCGACGAGCATCTTCGGAACTGCCTCGGCGGTGTCGATGTCGAGCTCGGCGAGATAGGCGGTGACGGAGCCGAGGAGCGGCAGATCGGCCCGGCCGCTTTCCGCCAGGCGGGCGTGATAGGCGCGCAGGATGCGCAAGGCGCCTTCCGCCCTTTCGATGTACCGGCCAAGCCAGAAGAGATTGTCGGCGGCCCTGCCGGGCAGGTTGCCGCCCTGTCTCAGGATCGGTTGCCGGGTGCGGTCGGAAAGCAGGCTGACGGCGGGGACGGGCTTGCTGCCGATGATCCAGAGATCGGCACTGCGCCCGCCATCCCTGAAGGCCAGCGCTCCGTCCTCGTCCCGATCCGCCAGACGGGCAAAGCCGCCCGGCATGACCGTCCAGCCCTCGGCGGTGCGTGCCGCAAAGGCGCGGATGGTCAGGGGACGGGCAACAAGCTCTCCCTGCATCAGCACCGGCGCGCGCGAAAGTGGAAGATCGTCCACCGCGACCCGGTCGGGACGGTCGGCAACTTCCGCCCACGCACCCCGGCGATAGCCGCTGTTCTTTTCAAAGGGTGGCAGGGTTCCGAAGGCCGGACCGACAAGGCAGGACCCGGATGACGGCGCCTCTGCGCCACTGCCCCACATCGTCCGGGCAGCGGGAAGGGAAAGCGCCCGCCCCAGGAGATGCCGGGCTATCGCGGGGTAATGGGCGGCAAGGATTCCCGTCTCCAGAATGCCGGAGCCGAGCGCATTCACCAGGGTCACCGAGCCCGCCCGCACGGCTTCGACAAGACCCGGCGTTCCGGTCATCGAGCCCTCGTCCAGCTCCAGCGGATCGGCCATGGTGCCTGCGAGGCGCCGCCAGAGGACTGCGACGGGCCGCGGACCGGCGATGGTGCGCACCATCAGCTCGCCATCGATGACGGTCAGGTCTTCGCCCTCGAGCAGGGTGAAGCCGAGGTAGCGCGCCAGATAGGCCTGCTCGAAATAGGTGGGGTTCTGCCGGCCCTGTGTGAGGACGGCGACGCGCTCGTCGCCATCGGCCAGGCCTGCCTGCAGTGCGTCCCGGAAGCGGGCGAAGAAGGGCGCAAGCCGGTGCACCGCGTTCCGGTCGAAAAGCCCCGCGACCGCACGGGTCGTGGCGACGCGGTTTTCAAGCGCGAAGCCGGCAGCGGAGGGCGCCTGCGTCCGGTCGGCAAGAATGCGCCATTGGCCGTCCCGGTCGCGTCCGAGATCGAAGGCGAGGAAATGCAGGAAATGGCCGCCTCTCGGCGCGATGCCGACCAGGGGGCGGAGCCATTCGGGATTCCCGGCCACGGCCAGGGGCGGCAGGATGCCGTCGGCGACCAGCCGGTTTTTGCCGTAGAGGTCCGCCATGACCGCTTCGAGAAGGTCGGCCCGCTCTGCCAGCCCGTCGGCGATGGCGATCCATTCGCTCTCCGCGAGGAGAACGGGAAAGGACGACAGGGGCCAGGGCCTTGCCGCAGAGCTTCCGCCATAGTCGCGGTGATGGATCCCGGCGTCGCGCAGATAGCGTTCGGCGCGGGCGAACCGTTCCCCATGCTCGCCAAGGCCGCCGGCACCGAAGGCATCGAGGAGGGGCCTCCAGGTGGTCCGAACCTGCCCGTCGGCAGCCGTCATTTCGTCGAAGGTGCCGGGGCGCGGAGCATAGCCGAAGGGCAGGGCGCCTTCCGCGGTCTTGCCGCCCGTCGCTATACTCGTCTCCGCCATGCCGTCCCGATCCGTCCTCCCAGCCCGTGCGCGGGCGGGGCCGTGATTGCCTCTTTGGGAGGCCTAAAGCCAATCCGGGCGGGCTTCAAGGCCCGTTGCCGGGCCTTTCGTCGTAATCGACAGCTCCTTACTGGCGGCCGAACTCGTCGACGATGCGGATGATGTCATCCTCGCCGAGATAGGAACCGGTCTGCACCTCGATCAGCTCCAGCACGATCTTGCCCGGATTGGCCAGGCGGTGCACCTCGCCCTGCGGGATATAGACGGACTCGTTCTCGCGCAGCATCTGCACGCGGTCGCCGATGGTGACTTCCGCCGTGCCCTTCACCACGATCCAGTGCTCGGAACGGTGGTGGTGCTTCTGGAGGGAGAGCTTCTTGTCCGGATCGACAAAGATGCGCTTGACCTGGAAGCGGTCGCCGTTGAGCACGGAGGTATAGCCGCCCCATGGGCGATAGCTGGTGGGGTGTTCGCGCGTCAGCTTTTCCGTGGCGGGCTTTGCCGCAAGCGTCTTCACGAGCTGGCCGACCAGCTGGGCTTCCTCGAGCCGGCCCACATAGACCGCGTCCTCGCTGGCGATCACCGCCACATTGTCCATGCCCTGCACCGCCAGATGGCCGTTGTGGGAAATGACGAGGGAGTTGCGGGTGTTGACGAGCGTCGCGTTCCCGTCGCTCACATTGCCGTTCTCGTCGCGGGTGCCGAGCTTCCAGATGGAATCCCAGGACCCCATGTCCGACCAGGCGAAGGAGGACGGCACGACCGCGCCGCGATCGGTCTTTTCCATGATGGCGTAATCGATGGACACGTCCGGGCTGGAGGCAAAGCAATCCTGATCGAGTCGGGTAAAGTCCAGATCGTGCGCCGCCTTGTTCACGGCGCGCTCCACCGCGTTCCAGACTTCGGGCGCGTGGGTGGCAAATTCCTGGGCGAGCGAGGGAATGTGGAAGACGAACATCCCCGAGTTCCAGAAATAGCCGCCCGAGGTCAGCATGTCGCGCGCCTGCTCCACAGGCGGCTTCTCGATGAAGCGGGCAATGGCGTTTGCGCCCGGGGCAACCGCTTCGCCGGCCTTGATGTAGCCGTAGCCGGTTGCGGGTTCCGTCGGCAGGATGCCGAAGGTCACGAGCTTGTCGGTCAGCGCCACGTCGCGCGCGACCTGCACCGCGCGGAAGTAGCTGTCATCCGCATGGATCTCGTGGTCGGAGGCGAGAATCTGGATCAGCGCGCGGTCGCCATAGAGGGAGCGGGCGAGAACAGCAGAGGCCGCAACCGCCGGCGCGGTGTTGCGCGCCATCGGCTCCAGCACGATCGCGGCCAGCTTGACCCCCAGTTGCCGGGCCTGCTCGGCCACCAGAAAGCGGAATTCCTCATTGGTCACGACGATCGGCGCTTCATAGAGCGCGCTGTCGGAAACCCGGTTCAGCGTCCTCTGGAATAGGGTGTGTTCGCCCAGAAACCGAATGAACTGCTTGGGGGCCTGCGCCCGCGAAAGGGGCCACAGACGGGTTCCCTTGCCGCCCGCCATGATGACAGGAACTAATTTCTGGCTCATCGCACCACTCCTTCTTTCGCGCCCGCTATGGTCTCATGACCCGGTTTTGTCCGCGCGAAGTTGTCATTCAGAAAGGGTTTAGACCACATGTCCGGTTAAATCCCTGTAGAGTTTCTTGCTTCACGAAACATGAATTGTTCCGGGAACGAACAAAACAGATGACGCCAAGCGAGGTTCCGCTGTAGGAAGCCGCGAAAACGCACGGGTAGCGGGGAGTACGGCTGTGAGGCACATTCTGGTCGTGGGCATCGGGACAGGCAATCCCGAACATTTGACAGTCCAGGCAATCAACGCGCTGAACCGGGCGGACGTGCTGTTCGTTCCGACGAAGGGCCGCAAGAAGGTCGATCTGGCCGAAGTGCGGCGCGACATCATTGCCCGCTACGTTACCAATCCGGCAAGCCGCACGGTGGAATTCGCCCTTCCGGTCAGGCAGGTCGAGGGCCGCTCGTACGTGGGTGGGGTGGACGAGTGGCATGCGGCGATTGCCGAGACCTATGTCCGGCTTTTCCTCGAGGAGCTGCCTGAAGACGGCACCGCGGGACTTCTCGTCTGGGGCGATCCGATGCTCTACGACAGCACCTTGCGGATTCTCGAGCGGGTGCGGGCGACCGGAAAGGTTGCCTTCGACACGGAGGTCATCCCCGGCATCACCTCCATCCAGGCGCTGTGCGCCAGCCACCGCATCCCGCTCAACCTCGTCGGCAAGCCGGTGGAGATCACCACCGGCCGCCGGCTGCACGAGAGCTTCCCCCACCGCTCCGAAACGGCGGTCGTCATGCTCGACGGCGAGCAGGCCTTCACGAAGGTCACCGACCCCGACGCCATGATCTACTGGGGCGCCTATCTCGGTTCGCCGGACGAGGTGATCCTGTCCGGCCGGGCCGTCGAATGCGCCGGCGAGATCGCGCGCCGCCGGGCGGAAGAGCGGGAGAAGCACGGCTGGATCATGGATATCTACCTGATGCAGAAGGGTGCCGATTTCGACGACGAATGATGCCGCCCTCATGCGTTTGATGGTCGCCTGTTGATCCATCGCAATGACGGAACCATGATATGGTTCTTTCTGCCTTGCGTCGGACCGCAGCTTGCGGAACGACCGCGAGACCGAGGAACCCATAGCCATGACTGCCACCGCACCGCTCTTTCGTACTGCCGATGACCTGCCCGTCGCCTCGACCCGGCGCGGGGTCTGCCCGTCCTTGTCGAAGCCCATGCAGACGGGGGACGGTCTTCTCGTGCGGCTGCGTCCGGCATCCGGCGGCCTTGCCCCCCGCGAGCTCGTGGCCATTGCCGAGGCGGCGCGGCTTCACGGCAACGGCATCCTGGAGGTCACGGCCCGCGGCAACCTGCAGATCCGCGGGCTGCGGCCGGAGACGGTGGCGCCGCTGACGGAAGCGGTTTTTGCGACCGGTATCGATCTTGCCACCGGGCTTGCGGTGGAAACGCCTCCGCTGTCCGGCATCGATCCCTCCGAGGCTGCCGATACGCGTCCGCTTGCGGCACGCATCAGGGCGGCTGTTGCCGGGCGCGATCCCGCCCCCGTGCTGGCCGCAAAGCTCTCCGTCATTGTCGATGGGGGCGGGCTGTTCAATCTCGACGCGATCGTTGCCGATATCCGCCTGAAGGCCGTCGCCACGCCTGCCGGAACCCGTTTTGCCCTGCTTCTTGCCGGCGACGCCGCAACCGCGCGGCCCGTCGCGCTGCTCACCGAGGAAGAGGCTCTCGAGGCGATTCTCCTGTCCATCGGCGAACTCGACCGGTTGGGCCGGGAGGTGGGAAAGCCCGCGAGGGGTCGCGACCTCGATCTTGCGCGCCTGTCGCTGCCGGGCGTGGCGCTGGCGCAGGCCGAACGGCCGGAACCGTCACCCCGGCGCCCCGCCGGGCTGCATCGGCTGGCGTCCGGCGCCCTGATCGCCGGCTTCGGACTGACCTATTGCCAGGCCAAGGCCGACGACCTGATCGCGCTTGCCGAAGGTGCGGATGCGCTCGGCATTTGCGATATGCGGCTCGCGCCGGAGCACGGGCTTCTCGTTCCCGTCGCCGATGCGCAGGCGGCAGACCGGCTGCTGTCGCTCGGCGAAGCCAGGGGTTTCCTCACGCGGCCGGATCACCCGGCCAACCACATCGCGCTGTGTGCGGGAACCGCCGGCTGCGCCTCGGCCTTCTACGACACGCATGCACTGGCCTCACTGATCATCGCGCAGGCGCCCGATCTTCTCGACGGGTCCTTCACCCTGCATCTCTCCGGATGCCCCAAGGGTTGCGCCCATCCGCCAGCGACGCTTTTAGGCCTGTCCGGTGCGTCATTAGGCTATGGACTTGTCGTAAATGGCTCCGCATCGGCCTCGCCAGAGGCTTACATCGCTGCTAATGACGTTGCGTCTGCAGTGGCACGGCTTGCCGCCCTGGTGCGGACCGACAAACAAGCTGGCGAATCGACGCTGACCTGCCTCAACCGGCTGGGAACGCAGACCATCGCCGCCGCCTTGCGACGGAAAGACTAATGTCCGAATACGATTACATCAGGGACGGAAACGCGATCTACGAGAAGTCCTTCGCGATCATCCGCGCCGAGACCGATCTCAGCCGTTTCTCAGAAGACGAAGCCGATCTTGCAGTGCGCATGGTTCATGCCTCCGGCTATGTCGGTGCTGCCGAATTCTTCGATTTCCATCCGGATTTCGTCTCTGCCGCCCGCGGCGCGCTGAAGGCCGGCGCGCCGATCTTCTGCGACGCGAACATGGTGGCGCATGGCGTGACCCGTGCACGGCTGCCGGCCAACAACGAGGTGATCTGTTCCCTCACCGACCCCCGGACGCCGGAGATCGCCCGCGAGATCGGCAACACCCGTTCGGCAGCACAGATCCACTGCTGGCTCGACCGTCTGGCCGGTTCCGTCGTCGCCATCGGCAATGCGCCGACGGCGCTCTTCTACCTGCTGGAACTGCTGCGGGACGGTGCACCGAAGCCGGCGGCCATCCTCGGCATGCCTGTAGGCTTCGTCGGGGCGGCCGAAAGCAAGGATGCTCTTGCCGAAAACTCCTACGGCGTACCTTATGCGGTCATCCGCGGACGCCTCGGTGGCAGCGCGATGACGGCTGCCGCCCTCAACTCTCTCGCGAGGCCAGGACTTTGAACGCGGTTGTAAAGGGACGTCTGATCGGCGTCGGTACGGGCCCGGGCGATCCGGAGCTTCTGACGGTCAAGGCGGTGAAGGCGCTCGGCGAGGCCGACGTGCTGGCCTATTTCGCCAAGCAGGGCCGGCGCGGCAACGGGCGGGCGATCGTCGACGGCATCGTCCGCGACGGAATGCCGGAGCTGCCGCTCTACTATCCCGTCACCACCGAGATCCACAAGGATCACGACGACTACAAGAGCCAGATCACCGATTTCTACAACGAATCGGCCGAGCGGGTTGCGGCCGAGCTCGAGGCAGGCCGGACGGTGGCCATCCTCTCGGAGGGCGATCCGCTCTTCTACGGCTCGTACATGCATCTCCATGTGCGCCTTGCCCACCGCTACCCCACGGAGGTGATCCCGGGGATCACCGCGATGTCGGGCTGCTGGTCGATGGCAGGCCTGCCGATCGTGCAGGGCGACGACGTGCTGAGCGTGCTGCCCGGGATCATGGACGAGGCCGAACTGGTACGCCGCCTGAAGGATACGCAGGCTGCGGTCATCATGAAGGTCGGGCGCAACCTGCCGAAGATCCGCCGGGCGCTCGACGCTGCCGGAAAGCTCGGTCGCGCCGTCTATGTCGAACGCGGTACCATGCGCAATGGCGGCATGATCAACCTCGCCGAAAAGGCGGACGACGAAGCGCCCTATTTCTCCTTGGTGCTGGTCGCGGGCTGGGAAGGCAAGCCTTCCGAGGATTGCGAATGAGCGGCATTCTCTATGTGATCGGCACCGGTCCGGGAAATCCGGACCAGATGACGCCCGAGGCCCTGAAGGCGGTGGCGGATTCCCAGTCGTTCTTCGGCTATTTCCCCTATGTCGACCGGCTGAACCTTCGGCCCGACCAGCAGAAGATCGCCTCCGACAATCGCGAGGAGCTCGACCGGGCAAAGGCCGCGCTGACCCGCGCCGCCGCCGGCGAGCGCGTCTGCATGGTCTCAGGTGGCGATCCCGGCGTCTTCGCGATGGCTGCTGCCGTCTGCGAGGCAATCGATGCCGGACCGGATGAATGGAAGAACGTCGAGCTGGTCATCACCCCGGGCGTTACCGCCATGCTGGCGGTCGCGGCCCGCATCGGGGCGCCGCTCGGCCACGATTTCTGCGCGATCTCGCTCTCCGACAACCTCAAGCCCTGGGATGTCATCACCCGCCGCCTGAAGCTCATGGCCGAGGCGGGCATGGTGATCGCCCTCTACAATCCGATCAGCAAGGCACGGCCCTGGCAACTCGGTGCCGCCTTCGACATTCTCCGCGACGCACTTCCGCCGACGGTTCCCGTCATCTTCGGCCGCGCGGCCGGCAGGCCGGACGAGCGCATGCTGGTCATGCCGCTCGGAGAAGCCGATGCAGAGCGCGCCGACATGGCAACCTGCGTCATCATCGGCTCCACGGAAACCCGCATCATCGCCCGCGGCGACAGGCCCGATCTCGTCTATACCCCGCGCTTCCTGTCGGCGGAAAAAAGGTGATCGATATGGGCGAGGGCTGCCTCGACCGTCGGCACGGCCGGCACGCCCGGCGGCTCCTGACGCTCCACCATGATGACCCTTATGCCAAGCAGGCGCGCGGCCTCGATCTTGGCGTAGGTGGCCGAACCGCCGCTGTTCTTGGCGACGATCACATCGATGCGCTCCCGCTTCAGAAGATCGAGTTCGTCCTCCAGCCCGAAAGGCCCGCAGGCGAGCAGGTACCGTGCGTCCGGCACGTCGAGCGGCGGCGTTACGGGGTCGACGCTGCGGACCAGGTAGGAATGCTCGGGCCGGGCGGAAAACTGGCTGGCCTCCTGGCGCCCTATGGCCAGGAACACGCGGGACGGCGCTTGGGGCAGGGCGCGAACCGCCTCCGGAATGCTTCCGACGCTCTCCCACAGATCGCCCGCCTGCCGCTCCCAAGCGGGGCGGCGAAGCGCGACCAGCGGTACGCCGGCCGTCTGCGCGGCTTCCGCTGCATTGCGGGAGATTCGTGCCGCGAAGGGATGGGTGGCGTCGATCATCAGGTCGACCGCCTCTTCGGCGAGATGCCGCGCGAGCCCTTCGGCGCCCCCGAAGCCGCCGACGCGAACCGGCACCGGCTGGGGGCGAGGGTCGAGCGTTCGCCCTGCCAGCGAAAGCGTGGTATCGAAACGGTCATCGCCCGCCAGGCGCGCCGCGAGCGCGCGGGCTTCGGTGGTGCCTCCGAGAATAAGTATCCGGTGCTTGTCCATGGTTGATCAGAAGTCTCCGCCGGCGGAATGCTGGCTCACTGTTATCGGTCTCGGCGAGGATGGTCCAGCCGGTTTGGGCGACGAGGCGAAGGAGGCGATCCGGGCCGCCGCGATCGTCTGCGGCGGCGAGCGCCATCTGGAACTGGCAGGAGATCTGGTGACGGGGGAGCGGCATGTCTGGCTCAGCCCCTTCGAGCGCTCCATGCAGTTCGTCGAAAGCCGGCGTGGCCAGCCGGTCGTGGTGCTGGCCTCGGGCGATCCCTTCTTCTACGGCGTGGGCGTGACGCTTGCGCGGCGCATTCCGCGGGCCGAGATGCATGTCATTCCGGCGCCTTCCTCCTTTTCGCTCGCGGCCTCGCGGCTGGGCTGGGCCCTGCAGGACACGGGCTGCGTTTCCCTCCATGGCCGCCCGGCCGACCTGATCCGCCCCCACCTTCACCCGGGGGCAAGGCTCCTGGCGCTGACCTCCGACGAGAAGGGCCCGGGCGAGCTCGCCGCCCTCCTTACGGCGACGGGTTTCGGGGATACGGCGATCACCGTGCTCGAGGCGCTCGGCGGTCCGCTGGAGCGCGTGACGCGGCAGGTCGCGCGGGATTTCTCGATGAGCGGCATCAACAGCCTGAATGTCTGCGCGCTGGAGGTGAAGGCGTCCGGCAAAGCGCGGATCCTGTCCTTTGCCAACGGGCTCGATGACGCCCTTTTCGAAACCGACGGGCAGCTGACCAAGCGGGAGGTGCGGGCGATGACGCTTTCGGCGCTTGCCCCGCGCCACGGCGAACTGCTCTGGGATATCGGCGGCGGGTCGGGATCGATCTCGATCGAGTGGATGCTCTGCCACTCCTCCCTCAAGGCCATTGCCATCGAGGGCGTGGCGGAGCGGGCATCCCGCATCCGCCGCAATGCGGCACAGTTCGGCGTGCCGGGCCTTCAGGTGGTCGAAGGCATGGCGCCTGCCGCGCTCACGGGTCTGCCCGTTCCGGATGCGATCTTCGTCGGCGGCGGCGGAAGCGAACCCGGCGTCATGGAGGCGGCCATCGAGGCGCTTCCCGCGGGTGGCAGGCTGGTTGCCAATGGCGTGACGCTTGAAATGGAAGCGGTGCTCCTTGCCCATCAGGCACGGCTCGGAGGCTCGCTGACGCGAATCGATATCGCACGGGCCTCCCCGGTGGGGGCCATGCAGGGCTGGCGGGCGGCCATGCCGGTCACGCAATGGGCCTGGGTGAAAGAATAGGAAAGACGGACAGATGACGGTTCATTTCATTGGCGCTGGCCCGGGTGCGGCCGATCTCATCACGGTGCGGGGCCGCGATCTCATCGCAAGATGCCCGGTCTGCCTCTATGCGGGCTCCATCGTCTCGCCCGAGCTGCTGCAATACTGCCCGCCCGGCGCCCGCATCATCGACACGGCACCCATGTCCCTCGATGAAATCGAGCGGGAATATCTGCTGGCTGCCGCCAATGGCGAGGATGTGGCACGGCTTCACTCCGGCGACCTGTCCGTCTGGAGCGCGGTTGCCGAGCAGATCCGCCGGCTGCAGAAGCACGGCATCGACTACACGCTGACGCCGGGTGTACCGTCCTTCGCGGCTGCGGCAGCGGCGCTCGGTCGCGAGCTGACCATTCCGGCGGTGGCGCAAAGCCTGGTCCTGACCCGCGTGTCTGGCCGTGCATCGCCCATGCCGGAGCGGGAGACGCTCGCCAATTTCGGCGCTACCGGGGCAACGCTTGCCATCCATCTCGCCATTCACTCGCTCGCCGAGATCGTCCGGGAGCTCACTCCGCTCTACGGGGCCGAATGCCCGGTGGCCATCGTCTTCAAGGCGAGCTGGCCCGAGCAGAGGATCCTCAAGGGGACGCTGTCGACGATCGAGGCCGAGGTGGCGCGCGATCCGATCGACCGCACCGCGCTGGTCTTTGTCGGCCCCGGCCTCGCCGCGGAGGATTTCCGCGAGAGCTCGCTCTACGATCCGGAGTACCAGCGCCGCTTCCGCGGACGGGACGGCTTCTTCGAATAGGCGTCAAAGGCCGCCGTTGCGGGCAAGGAAGGCGGTGCGTGCCGCCTCTATCCTGGCCCGGTTTTCCTCCGCCCATGTCCAGACGCCGCAGAAGGCGTAGCTGAGCCCATGGCCCATCTCGGTCAGGGTATAATCGACATGCGGCGGAATCACGGGATGGATGCGCCGCTCCACCAGACCGTCATATTCCATCTGCCGAAGCGTCTTGGTCAGCATCTTCTGGCTGATGCCGGGGACCAGCCTGCCCACCTCGGTGAACCGGAGGGTGCCATGTTCCTCCAGCGCCTCCAGGATCAGCATCGTCCATTTGTCCGCGACCTTGCCGATGATGTCCTCAACGAGCTTTTCCAGGGCGGGGTCTACCGGACCATCCGCATCAGGAAACGCTTTCCTGAGCGTATTGGCACATTCAAGCTTTTGATTCATCTACGCTCTCTTTCCGGTAAGTATAAATCTTTCGCGCGCCTACTTACCAGAAGAGATTAAGGCGCCTAGCTTTCCCCCGCAACCCTCAACAGTGGAGCCCAAACATGAAAATGACCGGCAATACGGTTCTCATCACGGGCGGCGGAACCGGCATCGGACGGGCGCTTGCGGAAGCGTTCCACGCAGCCGGCAATCGCGTCATCATTGCGGGGCGGCGCGCAGCTCCGCTCGCGGACGTCGCCGGCGCCAATCCGGGCATGGAATACCGCACGCTCGATATCGCCAGTGCCGACGCCGTGGCCGAGTTCGCCAGCGAGATCGTCACGGCCTTTCCCGACCTCAATGTGGTCATCCATAACGCGGGGATCATGAAGGCGGAATCGCTCGTCGATGCACCCGATTACCTCTCCATTGCGGAAGAGACCGTCGCCATCAACCTGCTCGGCCCGATCCGGCTCACCGCGGCGCTGCTGCCGCATCTCAAGGCCAGGCAGGATGCGGCTATCCTCACCGTGAGTTCGGGACTGGCCTTCGTGCCGCTGGTGCTGACGCCCACCTATTCCGCCACCAAGGCGGCCATCCATTCCTATTCGCAGACGCTTCGCCAGCAGCTGAAGGGCGCGGGCATCGACGTGATCGAGATCGCGCCGCCCTACGTCCAGACCGAGCTGATGGGGCCCGGACAGGCCGTCGACCCGCGCGCGATGCCGCTTGCGGATTTCATCGAGGAGGTGATGACCATCCTGAAAAGCGGGCCTGTGGAGGAGGTGGTGGTCGAGCGTTGCCGCTTCCTTCGGAATGCGGAGGCCGAAGGGCGTTACGCCAACGCCTTCGAAACCGTGAACAGCCTGCACTGAGGCCTCGGGGAGGGGCGGCCTCGTGCCGCCCCTCCTTCGCTCATGCCGTAAGGAAAGCGCCTTCACCGTCCGGTGCCGCAGCCAGTTCCATGGTGTCGCGGTAGTAGCGGGCAAGGCGCACCTCGGCGCCCGGCATCTCGGTGCGGGAGGCAATCCAGCCGATATAGGTGAGACTGCGCAGCGTGAGGAAAAGCGGCAGCGTGGCAACCTCCGCATCGGAAAGGGGCCGTACCGAGCGATAGCCTTCGATCAGGGCATCCTTCAGCGCCGGGAAAAGCGGCTCCGACCGGTTCTTGAGAAGGGCTGTCGCGAGGTCGAACATCCGATAGCCGTGGCCGGCATCGTCGAAGTCGATGAAGGATACCTCGCCGTCGCTGACAAGGATGTTCTCCCGGACGAGATCCGCATGGATCAGGCCATAGTCGTGCCGCCGTTTTTCAAGGGCAGCCATGGCCTTCGCCAGGCGCTCGCGAAGGGCCGAAAGCCCCTCGCGCTCGCTGGCGGACAGCAGAGGGCAATCCCAGAACCGCCCCCAGACGGGCGTTTCTCCGAGCAGCCCGTCACGGTTCCAGTGCGGCCTCTGGAAATCCTTCGGCGCCTTCCACCTGTCGGACTGGTCGTGGAGCCGGGCAACCGTCTGGCCGACCTTGCGGAAGAGATCCACCTGCTCGCGGGGCGACCAGGCGAGCGGCTTTCCGGTCTCGCCGAGCGGTGTGCCGGGAAGCCAGGTGAGCAGGTCGGCAAACTGATCCTCGCCCTCGCCCTCGCAGGGCACGCGCACCAGAAGCTCCCCGCTCTCCGTCTCGATCGGTTCGGGAACGGGCAGGCCGGCACGGTACAGCGCCTGCATCCAGACCAGTTCGGATTGCAGCGCCTGGAGATCATGATAGCCCGGCCGGTGCAGGCGCAGTCCCGCGAAGCTGCCTGTCCCCCGCACCACGCGGAACACCGCGTTTTCCCGGTACTTCACGAGAATCGGGATACGGGATGGCAACCCCCATTGCACAAGGCTGTCCGCGGCCCTGCGTTCGAGCTTTGTGATCAGGGAAAGCGGCAGGAAATCGGCCATGGTCAAAGCCCCGAAAGAACGTCGTCGAGGACGGACAGCATGAAATCCGCATTCTCGCGGCTGAAGGGCATGGGAGGGCGGATCTTCGTCGTGCACTGGTGTATGCCCAGCTTGCCCATCAACACGCCACGCTCGCGCATCTCGTTGATGACACGGGTTGCAAGCTTCGGCGCAGGCTCGCGGGTTTCGCGATCGAGGACGAGTTCCGCGCCGAAGAACAGGCCGGCCCCGCGGGTATTGCCGATCATGTCGTGCTTGTCCGCCAGCTTGCGCAAGCCCGCCAGCGCGTAGGCACCCACGTCACGGGCATTTTGCATGAGGTTTTCCTTCTCCAGCACGTCGAGCACCGCCATGCCGGCCGCGCAGGAAACGGGATTGCCGCCGAAGGTGTTGAAGTAGCGGAAGGCCTTGCGGAACGCGTTCAGCGTATCGGAAGCCGCGACGACGCCGCCGATCGGATGGCCATTGCCCATCGGCTTCCCGAGGGTGACGATATCGGGAACGATGCCCGCGCGCTGGTGTCCCCACATGTGCTCGCCGGTGCGGCCGAAACCGGGCTGCACCTCGTCGGCGATGACTAGGCCGCCAGCCTTGCGTACCGCCGAGACGGCACGGTCCAGGAAGCCGGACGGCAGGTCGGGGAAACCTTCATTGGCAAAGAAAGGATCGATGATCAGTGCCGAGAAGCCGAAGGGCGTTTCCTGAAGCGATGCGATCGCTTCCTCCACCTTTTCCGCAAAGGCGATGGCAAAGGCCTCTCCTCCCTCGCCGCCGAGGGGACGATAGCTGTCCGGGGCGGGCACATGGCGCACATGGCCGCCAAAACCGCCGACAGGCGGCATGCGCGTCGAAAGTTGCGATACCGCCGTCGTATTGCCGTGATAGGTGTGGTCCGTCGCGATGACGCCGGTTTTCCCGGTCACGGCCTGCGCCATGCGCAGCGCCACATCGTTTGCCTCGCTGCCGGTGCAGGTGAGAATGGCCGTATCCAGCGATGGGTCGAAGGTGGCCGTCAGGCGCTCCACATAGTCCAGGATGCCCTCGTGCAGGTAGCGGGTGTGGGTGTTGAGCGTCCCTGCCTGCCGGCAGATCGCCTCGACCACATGCGGATGGCAATGGCCGACATGGGGCACATTGTTGTAGCAGTCGAGATACTTCCTTCCGTCGGCATCGTAGAGCCAGACACCTTCACCGCGCACGATATGGGCGGGATGCTCGTAGAACAGCGACATGTTTGCGCCGAGCAGCCTTTCGCGGCGGGCGATGAGCCGGGTTTCATCGGACATTTCTTGCTCCTCGATTGGGGCGGGTGGGCCGGATCAGCCGGCAGCGAGTTCCTCGACGGCCTTTTCAGCGGGGGAGGATTTGGGGAAGGCGGCGGTGCCTGCCCTCCCGTCAAGCGGGTAGAGGGCGGCGGAGATCGCGCGGGCGGCCTCGCGAACGGCCGATCCCAGGTTTTCGATGCCCCGGTCGTCCACACGCACCAGCGGGGCCGCAATGGCAACGGCGCCGACAGGCGGCTTGCCGGGCGCAAGAATCGGCGCCGCCACACTGATCATCCCGTTCTCCAGTCCCTGCCGGTTGACGGAATAGCCAAGCCGCCGCGTCTCCGCGAGCAGGCTGCGCAGGGGGCCGGTCTCCACGATCGTGTGGGCCGTGAACCGCTCGAGCGGGTGCGACAGATAATCATCGATCAGCAGGGCCGGAGAGAAGGCGAGATAGGCAATGCCCGAGGCACTGGCATGAAGCGGCAGAAGCGTGCCGACCTTGACGGTGACACGATGCGCACGGAAGGATTCCTCCGCATGAATGGTCGAAAGCCGGCCCGCCGAATATTCGGACATATGCACCGTTTCGCCGCAACTTGCGGCAAGGCGGCGGAGAATGGGGAGGCCAACCTGCAGCAGCGGAAGCCGTGCCTCGCGAATCTGCGCCAGCCTGAGCGGCGTTGCGCCGATCCGGTATTTGCGCGTGGCGCTATCCTGTTCCAGAAACCCGAATCGCTCGAGTTCCACCAGGAACCGCCGCGTCGTCGCCTTGTCGAGGCCGCTCACCCGGGCGAGCTCGCTCAAGCCCGCCTCGTGCGGCAATCCCGCGATGGTATCCAGCAGCGTCAATGCCTTCCCGATCGTGCTCATTCGTTTCCCCATGGTCCCGGATTGAACCGGCCCAGATACTTAACATGCGAAGTAAATTGCACGGGCCTTGCCATCTTGCAAGAGGGTATTTGAAACATATGGTTCATATATTGATCCATTCACTTTCCCGAGAGTACCCTCATTTCAGTGTCTGCTGCCTTGTTCAGCTGCGAAGCCCTTGGCCTGTTTGCGACCGTGGAAGCCCTGCATTGCAAGGCAACTCCCGCTTTCGGGCTCTTCCTTCCGGAGGAGGTTGCCCAGATATTATTTAACGTGTGAAATATGTTGACTCGCCCTTTTCCCTGTAGCATGCTCCCCTTCAATGAGGATACGGTTCACGGAACGAACCGGTTTGGGAGGACGCTGAATGACCGAGGCAGCAGGCCGCGCGCCTGATCGCATTCTGGTGAATGGACGCATTTTCACACTCGATCCCGCAAAGCCCTGGGTCGAGGCTCTCGCCGTCAGCGGGGGCCGGATCGTTGCAACCGGATCCACGGGCGTAATCGAGTCCATGGCCGGAGCCGGCACCGATCGCATCGATCTCGGCGGCCGCATGGCGATGCCTGGCTTTGTCGACGTGCATAACCACGTGCTGATGGGCGGCACTGCGGAACTGTTCGAGCGGCGCTTTCCCGGCTCTGCCTCGGTGGAGGAGATCTGCGCCGAGGTGCGCGCTGCCGCCGAAACGCTGGAGCCCGGGCAGTGGATCTTCGGAAGCCAGTGGGGTGCCGATCGCATTGCCGAACTGAACACGGTCGAGGCGCTGAAGAAGCTCGATGAGGCAAGCCTTGGCCATCCTGTCCTGCTGCGCGACGAGACGGCCCATAACCGCTGGGTGAATTCCGAGGCCCTGCGGCTTTGTGGCCTGACCGACGACAGCGAGGATCCTGCCGAGGGGGCGCTCGGGCGCGACCCGCGGAACGGAAAGCTCACCGGCATCCTGATCGAATCGGCTGCCGGCATTGCCGAGCGGGTGGCCAACCAGTACTTCACCTCGGCCATGGCGGAGGCTGCGGTCGCGCAGGCCGTGCGGAGCCTGAACAGCTACGGCATCACGGCCTTTCAGGATGCGGCCTCGGTGCTCTCCATCCTAGAGGCGCTGCGGGCGGTGGAAGACAAGGGCCAGCTGACCGCCTGGGCCGTCACCTCTCTGCCGCTGATCGAGCCGAGCTTCATGTTCGGCGTCTCGGGCGAGGCGCTGCTGGCTCGCCGCGATGAGTTCGTCAGCGCAAAGGTCAGGCCGAATTTCACCAAGATCTTCCTGGACGGCGTTCCCGGTGCCCGCACCGCGGCCTTCCACGAGCCCTATGTGGACGATCCCGCCTTCGAGCGCGGCCACCGCGGCCACACGCTCGTCACCTTCCCAGAGCTGGTGCGCTACATCGATCTCTCGGAGAAGATGGGCATGGGTCTCAAGATCCACTGCACCGGCGATGCCTCGGTGTCGCAGATGCTCGATGCCGTCGAGGCCGTCCGTCACTTCAACGGTCCCCCGACCGTGCTGCATCACATCGCCCATGCCAGCTACGTGCGGCCGGAGGACATTCCGCGCTTTGCCAAGCTCGGCGTCGTTGCCGATCTCTGCCCGATGATCTGGTTCCCGACGACCTTCCTGGACGGGCACCGCCAGGTCATGGGCAAGGAACGGGCGGATCGCTTCTGGCCGAACCGGGATTTCCTCGATGCGGGGACGTTGGTCGCAGGCGGCTCGGATTGGCCGGTGAGCCCGTTCCCGGCGCCGTTCAGCGGGATCGAGGGACTTGTGACCCGCGAAAACCCGGTAGGCGCTTTTCCGGGGGAGAAGCTCTGGGCAGAGCAGGCGATCACGCTCGAAGAGGCGATTGCCATCTACACCATCAATTCCGCCCGTGCGGCCGGCCTCGGCGAAGAGACCGGCTCCCTCGTGCCGGGCAAGTCGGCCGATCTCATCGTGCTCGACCAGAATCTCTTCGAAATCCCGGAAAACCGGATTTCGCACACGAAGGTGCTCACCACCTATTTCGAAGGCCAGCCGGTCTTCCAACGCTGAGACGGATCCCCGGAGGAGGAAGCCGGAGACGTCGTAACGAAAAGAACGAAAAGGGGTATTCCATGAAAATGCTGTTCACCAGACCCGCCGCGCTTGCCGCCGTGACACTCGGCTCCTGTCTCCTGGCAGGCACGGCCATGGCTGCGCCGACCTGCGAGGATGGAGCAATCCAGGTCGGTTCGGTTTCCACCATCACCGGCCCGGTCGATTTCTCCGACGGTCCGAAGGGCGCCAAGGCTGTCTTCGACCAGATCAACGAGGCTGGCGGCATTTCCGGCTGCAAGATCGAGTACACGATGGCCGACGACAAGGCCGATCCGCAGGTCGCAGCCCAGGCTGCCCGCGACCTCATCGACAACAAGAACGTCGTTGCCCTTGCCGGCGGCGCAAGCCTTCTCGACTGCGCGGTCAATGCCGCGACCTACAAGCGCAACGGCGTGCTTTCGGTCCAGGGCGTGGGCGTAGATCCCATGTGCTTCAACGCACCCTCGGTATCTCCCGTCAATGTCGGACCCTACACGCTGACGACCGCCATGCTGGACTATGCGGACAAGGAGCTGAAGGACGAGAAGCTCTGCGCCTTCTTCATCATTCTCGGCGGCACGCAGGAAGCCTATGCGGCAGCCGTCGCGCGCTGGGAAAAGATGAGCGGCAAGAAGATCCACCTGATCGACATGACGCTTCCGCTGCAGGGCGACCTGACGCCCTACCTCATCAAGGCGCGTGACAATGGCTGCGATGCGGTTCTGACCAACCAGGTGGAACCGGGCGTCGTCCAGATGATCAACACCGCCGACGCCCAGAAGATCGAGGGCATCGACTGGCTGTTCCTCGCTTCCGGCTACACGGAAGGCGTGGCCAAGGCACTGCCGAACACGAAGCAGCCCGTCTATCTCGGCACCGAGTGGGAGCCCTATACCGAGGCGAACGAAGCCAACGGCGACTGGATGAAGACCATGGACAAGGCCGGCCTGCCGAAGACCGCCTTCAGCCAGGGCGGCTATCTGGCAGCCAAGGTGCTGGCCGATACGATCGCTTCCATCGAAGGTCCCGTGACCCGCGAAAGCGTGAGCGCCAAGCTGATGGAAGGCAAGGCGATGAAATATCCGATCGCCGGCAGCGAATATGTCTTCGGCGATGCGGCCAAGCACGCGCCGATGCAGGCCACCAAGGTGATGAAGCTGAATGCGGGCAAGTGGGAGCCGATCTCCAAGGATTGGTACGTTCTCCCCGCCGCCGAGTAACAGGTCCCGGCGGACCTGCCGGACGGTGCCGTAAACCCCTCCCGGGCGGCGCCGTCCGGTCATTTTCAGACTGTTGGCGACAGGAACTCGTCCCATGAATTCTCTTCTGACCTCCGCCGTGGCCGGACTGTCCGCCGGCGGAGCCTATGCGATCCTCGGGGTCTGCGCGATCTTCACCTATCGGCTTGTCGCGGTGGTGAACTTTACCGGCGCCGCCATCGGGGCCACAGGCACCTTCGTCATGGTAGCACTCTATGAAAGCGGCGTGCCGCTGGCGCTCGCCGTTCCCGTCGGCATCGTCGCCGGGGCTCTGGCCGCGCTTGCGGTCGGCCTCGTCATGGCCACCTGGTTCTCGGGCGCTGCCGCCTCCACGAAGGCTGCCGTCACCGCAGCGCTTCTCGTCGGCATCATCGCGGTCGGCCTGCGGCTCACGGGCGGGCAGCATCCGCACAATTTCCCCGATCTCATTCCCGGCTCGGCCTTCCGCCTCGCGGGCGTGGAAGTCACCTGGGCGGCGGTCGTCACCATCGCGATTTCGGTGCTCTTCACCTTCATCACCGAGCAGTTTCTCGCACGCACCCAGACGGGTCTCGAACTGCGCGCGCTGTCGCAGCGCCCCATGGCTGCGGAGCTCATCGGCATCCGGGTCAAGCTTCTGGCGCTCAGCGTCTGGGCGGTCATGGGCGCGGTCACGGCCTTTGCACTCATGGTGATCGCGCCGCAGCGCGCACCCGATTTCATGTCGCTGAGCCTCTTGGTCGTGCCGGCACTCGCTGCCGCCCTGATCGGCGCCTTTGCAAGCTTTCGGGCAGCGCTCGCCGGCGGCATGGCCATCGGCATCATCGAGGGGCTCGCCAGCGGTCTCGATACCTTCAGCCAGTATCGCGGCGCGATACCCTTCCTCGTCATTCTCGCTGTTCTCATGTGGTCGCAAAGGGGGGCCCGCTTCGATGAAGCACGCTAGTCTCAAGGCGGCACTGCGCACGGCGCTGACGCTCGGCATCCTTGCCGTCCTCATCTACGCCTTCCTGCCGAAATACTGGATCTTCCTGGTCACCGCGATCTTCATCACCGGCATCGCGCTCCAGAGCCTCGGCCTGGTGACCGGCCGCACCGGCATGATCTCGCTCTGCCAGATGTCCTTTGCGGGCGTCGGGGCCTGGGTCACGGGCTATCTGAACGTTGCGGAAGCCCCGGGCGGGCTGATCCTCTGGATCGTCCTCGGCGGTCTTGCCGCAGTTCCCGTCGGGGTCGTCATCGGCCTTCCGGCCCTTCGTCTGCGCGGCATCAATCTCGCCATCGTGACGCTCGGCTTCGCCGCGGCCTTCGATACGGTGCTCGCCACCATCACCTTTCCCGGCCAGACCGCCTTCATCCAGGTGGTTCGGCCCTCCTGGTTCGAAAGCGACGGCGGTTACTTCGCGCTCGTGATGATCGTCTATGTGGCGATCGCTGTCGCGCTGGAATTCGTCAACCGCTCCCGTCTGGGTGCCTCCTGGCTTGCGGTCCGCCATTCCGAGCGCGCGGCGGCGGCCCATGGCGTCAGCGTGCCGATGGCCAAGCTCTCGGCCTTCGCGATCAGCGCCTTCATCTCGGGCGTCTCCGGCGGCCTGCTTGCCGGCTATCTCGGCACGCTCGTGGCCGAAAACTTCAACATGATGCAGTCGCTGGCGCTCTTTGCGGTCGCCAGCATGGTGGGTGCCCACTTCACCCTCGGTGCGGTTGCCGGCGGGGCGATGATCACGCTCTTCCCGGAGCTGCTCCGCCGCCTCGGCCTGCCGCAGGATATCGGCAACGTCTTCTTCGCCGTGGGTGCCGTACAGGCCATGAGCACGGGCGAGACGATCAGCGAGACCTGGGTCCGCCTCGGTTCGAAGCTCGCCTCCCGTTTCCGCCGGAAGCCCGCAGCGGTCGCCGAGCCGGAAGTGAAGACCGCCCGCCCGCTCGGTACGCCGGCCGTCCACCAGCCGGGCGTGGCGCTGGAGGTGAGCGGCCTCACCGTCCGCTACGGCAATGTGCTGGCGCTCGACAAGGTGTCGCTGAAGGTACCGTCGCGGACTGTCGTCGGCCTCATCGGCCCGAACGGGGCCGGCAAGTCCACCACGGTCGATGCGATTGCCGGCTTCCTGCCGCGTTATGAAGGCAGCGTCTCCCTCAACGGAGGGCCGCTCGAGGGGCTGCTCGCCACCGAACGGGCCCGGCTCGGCGTGCGCCGCACCTGGCAGACGACGCGCATCGCGCCGGAACTGACGGTCGGCGATTACATCCGCCTTGCGGCCCCCGGGATCCGCCCCGCCGAAATCGAGGCCGTCCTCGAATGGTTCGACTGTCCCGTGCCGGAGGCGGCGATCGCCTCCGTGGATGCAGGCTCCCGCCGGCTGATCGACGTCGCGGGCGTGGTCGCCGCAAGGCCGCCGGTGCTGCTCCTCGACGAGCCCGCCGCCGGCCAATCCTACGCCGAGGCACTGAAGCTCGGCGACCGGATCGCCTCGATCCCCGAAGTCTTCGGCAGCGCGGTGCTGCTGATCGAGCATGACATGGATCTGGTGCGGAAGGCCTGCTCGGATATCACGGTGTTCGATTTCGGACGGGTGATCGCCAATGGCGCGCCGCAGACGGTCCTGTCCTCGCCCATCGTGCAGAAGGCCTATATGGGCGTCGAACTGGAGGAGCAGGTGGCATGACCGAGCTCACGATCAAGCAACTCGTCGTCGCGCGTGGCGGCATTCCCGTCGTCCGCGGAATCGATCTCACCGTCCGCTCCGGCGAGATCAGCGTCGTGCTCGGCTCGAACGGGGCAGGCAAGACGACCTCGCTGGAGGGCATCTCCGGGATCATCCCGGCCAAGGGTGCCATCCTCCTCGACGGGGAGGACATCTCGGGCCAGGCGGCGGGCATCCGCGCCCGCAGGGGTCTGCGGCATGTGGAGCAGGGACGCACGGTCTTCCCGGAAATGACCACCGAGGAAAACCTGAAGGTGGCGCTGGCCCCCGGTGCAAGTCTCGACGAGGCCTACGGTCTCTTCCCCGAACTGGTCCAGCGGCGCGACATCAAGTCGGCCATGCTTTCGGGCGGCGAGCAGCAGATGCTGGTGATTGCCCGCGCGCTCGTCGGCCGGCCGAAGGTGATCCTGATCGACGAAATGTCCTCGGGCCTCGCGCCCGTCATCGTCAGCCGCCTGATGGAGGCGGTGCGCAAGCTCGCCGATGGCGGCATGGCGGTGCTGCTTGTCGAACAGTTCGCCAATCTGGCGCTCGGGGTCGGCAACCGCGCCTATGTGCTCCGGCGCGGCGCGGTGGTCTACAATGGCGGCTGCGAGGCGTTGCTCAAGGACCCGGCGCGTCTCCATCACCTCTATCTCGGGGACGTGGCCGATAGTGTGGCGATGCATGCCTGAGAGGGCCGGCGCTTGACCGCCGGCCTGTTTCAGGAGGATGCTGCCTCGAAGGTCCGATAGTGTTGGGAGGCCTGACATGGAACCGTTGAACACGACCAGCCTGGTGAAGCGCGAATTCAGCGCCCAGCCCTATGACAGCTTCCGCCACGACCTGCGCAGCATCTGCGGCTCCTTCAATCCCCATCTCGTGGACAAGGACGACACGGTTTATGGCGCGGCACGGCGCATCGATGTCTGCGGCATGGAATTTGCCCATATCTCCAACGATCTCGACTATGTGCGCCGCGACTGGGACGATATCCGCCAGGATGCCGCCGAGCATCTTTTCCTCATCATGCAGATCGAGGGCAGCTGCGGGCTCGAGCATTCCGGCCAGCAGAACGTGTTGGATGTCGGCGAGTGCATCCTCGTCGACAGCACGCGCCCGACCACCTTCTATTTCAACGGCCGCTTTTCCAACCATCTCTCGCTGCATCTGCCGCGCCAGCTGATGTATACGGAAAGCAAGGTGGATTTCGACATCGCCCGCAAGCTGCTTGCGGACGATCCGATGGCGCTGATGCTGCGCGCGCTGATCGCCAAGATCATGACGACGCCGGAAACCCAAAGCGGCGCGCCGCATCTGCGCGAGCTGATGTACAATGCCACGCGGCAGGCCTTCCTTTCCACCGGCACCCGCGAGGAGCCGCTCCATGCGCTCCCCGACTGTGCGACGAAGCGGATGCAGATGGTCGATCTCCTGATCGACCGGCACCTCACGGAAAGCGATCTTTCGGCCCGCTGGCTGGCGACCCGGCTTGGCGTTTCGATCCGCACGCTGCAGCAGGATTTCCAGGGCATGGGGGTCACCTGCACCACCGTCATCCGCGACCGGAGGCTGCGTTTCGCGCGGCAGAAGATCGAGCAACTGAAGACGGAAAAGAACTGCGGGACCATTGCGGAAGTGGCCTATTCCGCCGGTTTCAACGACATTTCCTACTTCAACCGCTCCTTCAAGGAGCTGTTCGATTGTGCCCCGACGGACCTTCTGAAGAGCGGTTCCCAGGAAAAAGCTGACAAATCATAAATTTTGCGCTCCGGTCCAATTCGGGGCGCGTTCCCGCCCAAGACCAACGGGGCGGGCCTTGGCCATACTCCTCCCAGAAGCTACGGGAGGAGCCCAACGTGAAGCAGTATACCCTGCTGATCGGCGGCGAGCGTGTCGCCACCGAACATCATGCCGATATCCGCAATCCGTCCACCGGCGAGGTGGTCGGCCAGATGCCGCTGGCGACCGAGAAGGATCTCGACCGCGCCGTTGCCGCCGCGAACGCGGCCTTCAAGCTGTGGTCGCTGGTGCCGGATGCGGAGCGTGCACAGGCCTGCCGCGACGTCGCGGAGAAGATTGCCGAACATTCCGAAGAAATCGCCCATCTGCTGACGCTCGAACAGGGCAAGCCGCTCAACGGCCTCGGCTCGCGCTTCGAGCTGGGCGGCGCCCTTGCCTGGACGCGCCACACCGCCGAGCTCTCCCTGCCGGTCGAGGTGCTCCAGGACAACAACGAAGGTCGCGTCGAGCTGCACCGCAAGCCGATCGGCGTTACCGGTTCGATCACGCCCTGGAACTGGCCGGTCATGATCGCCTGCTGGCACATGATCCCGGCGATCCGCGCGGGCAATACCGTCGTCATCAAGCCGTCCCCGCTGACGCCGCTCTCCACGATCCGCCTCGTCGAGGTGATCAACGAGGTGCTGCCGCCGGGCGTGGTCAATGTCGTCACCGGCGAAAATGCCATCGGTGCGGCTCTTTCTGCCCATCCCGGCATTGCCAAGATGACCTTCACCGGCTCGACCGAGACCGGCAAGAAGGTGATGGCCTCCGCCGTCGCCACGCTGAAGCGCCTTACGCTGGAACTCGGCGGCAATGATGCAGGCATCGTGCTTCCCGATGCCGATCCCGCCCGCATTGCCGAAGGACTCTTCTGGGGCGCCTTCATCAACAACGGCCAGACCTGCGCGGCGCTGAAGCGGCTTTACGTGCATGAGAGCCTCTACGACCAGGTTTGCCAGGCGCTTACCGATTATGCCGCCAAGATCACCGTCGGCGACGGGCTCGACGAGAAGAGCGTGCTCGGTCCGGTCCAGAACGCCATGCAGCTGAACAAGGTGCGGGAACTGGTGGAGGATGCCAAGGCCAGGGGTGCGCGCATTCTCATCGGCGGAGAGCCGCAGGAAGGGCCCGGCTATTTCTATCCGGTAACGCTGGTTGCCGACGTGGATCACGGCGTCCGTCTGGTGGACGAGGAGCAGTTCGGTCCGGTCCTGCCGATCATCCGCTATTCCGATGTTGATGAGGTGATCCAGCGGGCAAATTCCAGCCCCTTCGGCCTCGGCGGTTCGGTCTGGTCGGCCGATCCGGAGCGGGCGAAGCATTACGCGCTCCAGCTCGAATGCGGCTCCGTCTGGATCAACAAGCATGGCGCGATCCAGCCGAACGCCCCCTTCGGCGGCGTCAAGCAGTCGGGCATCGGCGTCGAGTTCGGAGCCGATGGCCTGAAGGAATTCACCGTCTCCCAGACCGTGTTGAGCTGACCCATGAGCACTTTCGACTATATCGTCATCGGCGGCGGATCTGCCGGCTGCGTTCTCGTCAACCGGCTCTCGGAGGATCCGGGCGCAAAGGTCCTCTTGCTCGAATCCGGACGCCGCGACCGTGACCCCTGGATCCATATTCCCGCAACCTTCTTCAAGGTGCTGGAAAAGGGTATCGACATCCACCCCTATGCGTCCAGTCCGCAGAAGGGGCTCAACGGGCGGCCGAGCATCGTGCCGCAGGGCAATGTGCTGGGCGGCGGTTCCTCGCTCAATGCGATGATCTACATTCGCGGTCATCGCAACGACTACGACACCTGGTCGCAGATGGGTTGCCAGGGCTGGTCCTATGACGACGTCCTGCCGGTTTTCCGCAATCTGGAGAACAACGAGCGGCTGAACGGCCAGTATCACGGGCAGAAGGGAACGCTTGCCGTTTCCGATCCGCGTCACCGCCACCCGCTTTCGGAGGCCTTCGTGAAGGCGGCAGTCGAAGCCGGGCTTCCCGCCAATGGCGATTTCAACGGCGCCGAACAGGAAGGCGCCGGCTTCTACCAGAGCACCACGAAGGGTGGTCGCCGCTGGAGTTCGGCGCAGGCTTTCCTGCGCGAGGCCGAGAAACGGCCGAATGTCACGGTCCTGACGGAGCGCAAGGTTGCGCGGGTGCTCTTCGAGGGCAAGCGGGCGGTCGGCGTCGAGCTTCTGGACGGAACCGTTTTCCGGGCCAGCCGCGAGATCGTCCTCTCTGCAGGGGCCATCGCCACTCCGCGAATCCTGCAGCATTCGGGCATCGGCAAGGCGGAGCATCTGCGGGAACTCGGGATCGAGGTGGTGTCGGATCTTCCCGGCGTCGGCGAGAACTACCAGGATCACCTGGAAGTGCCCGTCCAGGCCGAGACGCGAGACCCGATCTCGATCCTGGGCCAGGACAAGGGCATCACGGCAGCCATGCACATGCTGCGCTACCTCTCTACCCGGCGGGGGCTGCTGTCGTCCAACGTCGTGGAATGCGGCGGTTTCATGGATACGTCGGGGACCGGCCAGCCGGACGTGCAGTTCCATGTGCTGCCGGTGCTGATCGGCTTCGTCGATCGTGAACCGGAGCCGGGCCACGGCCTGTCCATCGGGCCCTGCTATCTGAGACCCCGCTCGCGCGGCTCCATCCGCATCACAGCGAAGGATCCGAAGGCGCCCTTCGATTTCAATGCCAACCTGCTGTCCGATCCGGCCGACATCGAAACGCTTGTGCGGGGTGTCGAGGCGGCGATCCGCATCCTGGAGCAGCCTTCGCTGGCGCGCATCGTCAAGCGCCGCCTGCTGCCGCGTCCCGGCGTCGAGAAGGACCCCGAGGCGCTGCGCGACTACATCCGGCAGACGGCGAAGACCGTGTTCCACCCGGCGGGCACCGCGCGGATGGGACGGGCGGATGACGCCCAGTCCGTGGTGACGCCGGACCTCAAGGTCAAGGGCGTCGAGGGGCTTCGCGTGGCCGATGCCTCGATCATGCCAACGCTGGTGTCGGGCAATACCAATGCGCCCGCGATGATGATCGGTGCCAAGGCAGCATCGCTCATCACCGGCAAGGCCGTGGCGGGGTGACGAAATCCCGGCCTTCGGGGCCGGAAGCAATGGAGGACGGCGCAGGCACAGGAGGCCTTGCGTCCATTTTGGAGGAGAAAGACATGCTGAAAACCCTGAAGGTGATGGCCGCCGGCCTCGCCTTGAGCCTCTTGACGGCCATGAGCGCCCATGCGGCCGCATCCTGCGGCGATGGTTCGGGCAAGGCCGCCGAGGGCGAGCCGATCGTCATCGGTGCCATCACCGGCAAGACCGGGCCCGACGACTTTTCCAACTCGACCAAGGCGGCCAAGGCCTATTTCGACTGCCTGAACGCCAATGGCGGCATCAAGGGTCGCCCGATCAAGTATGTGGTCGAGGACGACCAGTGGAACCCGGAAACCGCAGCCCAGCTCGGTGCCAAGATCGTCAATGACGAGAAGGCCGTGCTGATGGTCGGCAATTCCAGCTATGTCGAATGCGGCGCCAATGCCGAGTTCTACAAGAAGTCCGGCATCTACGTCATCGCTGGCGTCGGCGTGCCGCGCGAATGCTTCTTTGCCGAAAACTATGCGCCCACCAATGCCGGCCCGCGCGTTTCGATGCTCGGCGCCATGGGCTATGCGCTCGACAAGCTGAATGCAAAGTCGGTCGCCTGCATCGGCCCGAACATTCCCAACGTCGGCACCTGGTCCTGCGAAGGCGTGGCGCTGCTCGCCAAGGAGAAGGGCTTCAAGGCTGACGTGATCCTCATGGATCCCGGTTCCGCCGATGCCACCTCGGTGATCCTGCAGGCCGCTGCCTCCAAGCCGGATGTCATCGTGCTCGGCATGTCCAAGGGTGTGGCCGTGCCGCTGCTGACCGCTGCGGAAGAGCAGGGCCTCAACCAGACCATCACCTTCCTGTCGGCTGCCTCTGCCTATGACCTTTCGGTGCCGGCCACCATCGGTTCCGGCTGGGACGGCAAGTTCTTCGTGAACATGGAGTTCAACGATCTCGAGGCCGATACGCCCGACAACAAGAACTGGCTCGCCGTGATGGACGAATACGGTCAGGAAAGCGACCCGCGCGACACCTTCGCCCAGGCCGGCTATCTGGCAGCACGCATCGCCGAAAAGGCGCTGATGACGCTCGACCCGAACAACATCACCCGCGAGACCGCCTCCGCGGCCGTCCGCCAGGTGAAGGACTTCAAGAGCGATATCTTCTGCGCCCCCTGGTACTTCGGCGACGGCCAGCCCCGCCACAATGCCAATTCCACGACCCGCATGGCGGTCTCGGAAGGCGGCAAGTGGAAGGTCGTGTCCGATTGCGCCCCGTCGCCCGATCCGGAGCTGAAGGACATCCGCGCCTTCGAAGCGACGATGAAGTGACCCTCGTCATTTCGAACTGAACAGAGGCGGCCCGCCCCCGGCGGGCCGCGACTGGCCCGAACCCGGGCCGAGGGAGGGGAGTAACACCGTTGAACCTTTTGCCATTTCTGATTTCCGGCCTCGGCATCGGTGCGGTCTACGCGCTGTCCGGCGTCGGCCTCGTCATTCTCTACCGGTCGACCGGTGTGCTGAACTTTGCCTTCGGCGCCATCGGCGCGCTGGGCGCCCATGTGGCCTGGCAGCTTCTGCAGTGGAAGCAGCCGCTCGCACTGGCCATTCTCGCTGCCGTTCTCGTCGCCACGGCCGTCAGCTTTCTCTATGGCCGCATCTTCGCGCCCATGCTGTCCCACCGTGATACGGTCGTCAGGGCCGTGGGCACTGTTGCGCCGGCATTGTTCCTGATCGCGCTGATGGGCGTGATCTGGGGAGAACTGCCGCGCCGCCTGCAATTTCCGACCGACCAGATGTTCCTCGCGCTTTTCGGCGTGCGCCTCACCTATACCCGTCTGATCGCGCTCGTGCTGGCGATCCTGATGGTGGTGGCGATCACGCTGCTTCTCAACCGCACCCGGCTCGGCCTCGACATGCGGGCGCTTGCCAATGACCGCGATCTCTCCGCCATTCTCGGCGTGCGCATCCTGCACACGGAAACGGCCGCCTGGGTAATCACGGGCATTTTCGCGGGCCTTGCGGGTCTGTTGCTTGCCGATCTCGTGCGCCTTCAGGGAACCTTCCTGACCTTCCTCGTCATTCCCGCGATTGCCGCGGCAATCCTGGGCCAGCTGCGCTCGCTCACCATCACGGCCATTGCCGGTCTTTCCGTCGGCGTGGCGGAAGCCGTGCTGACGCCGATTGCCTGGATTTCGCCCTATCGCGCAGCGGCACCCTTCGTCATCGCCCTTGCCGCCGTGATGATCCTCGGCAGCACCTCGCGCGCCGCATTGAGGGACCGATGAACGCCAATCTTTCCACCATCAGCTTTCGGGAACCCGCCATGGCCGCCAAAACCGCAAGGCGGAGCCCACTCGCCCGGCTCGCCACCATCGCCCTCGTCATGGCGGTCTTCGCCGCCGTGGTCGCGCTCGGTGCCAATGCCTTCTGGCTTTCGGCAGCAACGTCTGCCGTGGCGCTGTCGCTCTCGGTCATCGGACTGGCCGTTCTCTATGGCCAGCTCGGGCTTGTCTCCCTCTGCCAGTTCGCCCTCGTGGGGGTCGGCGGCTGGGTGACGCTGCGCATCGGCCATGCCTTTCATCCGCCCTTCGAAGTCAGCATGCTGGCCGGAGGCATCGTCGCGGCGCTGGTCGGGCTGGTCTTCGGCATTCCCGCTCTCCGGCTGCGGGGGCTCTACCTCGCCCTCGTCACCCTGATGCTGGCGGGTGCCTTCCAGACGATCATCAGCGCCTGGGGCTTTCCCGACGGCGGCCCCGGTTTCCTGGGGCGGGCAGACGGCGCAGGCCGCGCCATGCTGGCAAGGCCGGGCCTCGCGGAAGGGCCGATCGCCTATTTCCTCTATGTCTGCCTGATCGCCACCATCGGCTTCATCATCGTGCAGTGGCATAAATACGCCAAGCCGGGGCGCGCCTGGGCGCTGATCCGCAAGGGCGAGACGGTTGCGCTTTCCTCGGGCGTCAACGTGCTCACCTACAAGGCCTGGGCCTTCGCCCTTTCCGGCTTCTTCGCGGGCATTGCGGGTGCCCTGCTTGCCGGCAATGTCGGGCAGCTCGACGGACGGGCCTTCTCCGCCTTCGAAAGCCTCAACCTCTTTGCCCTGACCATCGTGGGCGGGAGCTTCCACTGGTATGGCGCGCTCATTGCCGGGCTGCTGCTGCGGGCGGTGCCCGCGCTGCTGACCGATCTCGGCATCGACGGCTATGTCACCATCGGCATTTTCGGCGTCGCGCTCTTCCATGCGCTGGCCACTGCCCCTGCCGGCATCGCCGGGCAGATCTCCGGGCTCGTCGGCCGGCTTGCAAAGCTGACAGGGGGCAAACGCGCATGATCGAGATATCAAACATCACGGTCCGCTTCGGCGGCATCAAGCCCATCGACCAGCTGACGGCGAGTCTCAGCGCTCCCGTTGCCGGTCTCATCGGCCCCAACGGCGCGGGGAAAACGACGTTGCTGAACGTTCTGTCCGGCTTCGTCAGACCTCAGGAGGGCTCTATCCTCCTCGCCGGAGCTCCGCTTCTTCCGCTCTCCCCCCTCAAGCGGGTGCAGGCGGGGCTCCGGCGGTCTTTTCAGACCGAGCAGGTCGTGGAGGATCTGACCGTCCATGACAATCTCTGCGCCATTGCCGATCACGTCGTGCCGCCTGCCGAGCGGGCGCGTGCGGTGGAGGCGGCCCTTGCGCATGTGCGGCTGACATCGGTCGCCGACATGATGGGGCCCAGCTCAATCTCTTCCAGCGCCGGCTGGTGGAACTCGGCAAATGCCTCGTGGGTGAGCCGAAGCTGATCCTCCTCGACGAACCGGCAGCCGGCCTCACGGACGAGGAAGGCGCCGTGCTGAAGGACCTGGTGCTCGGCATTCCCGCGGCTACGGGTGCGCAGGTGCTCGTCATCGATCATGACGTGGAGCTCATCCGCGCCATGTGCAGCGAAACCATGGTGCTCGATTACGGCAAGCTTCTTGCCCTCGGCCCCACCGCCGAGGTGCTGGAGAACGACAATGTGCGCCGCGCCTATCTGGGAGAGCTCTGATGTCTGAACGGATTGCCATCGACGTCGACAATCTGGTCGTGGACCGGGGCGGGAAACGGGTCATTCACGGTGTCAGCTTCACGGTCCCGGCCGGCGAGATCACCGCCCTGCTCGGCGCCAACGGTGCCGGCAAGTCTTCGACCGTCATGGCGCTTGCGGGCGCCATTCCGGCAGCCGGCGGAGACATATGGCTGAGCGGGATGAAGCTTGACGGTCTCGTGCCGGACCGCATCCGCCGGGAGGGCATCGCCCTGGTGCCGGAAGGGCATCGGGTGCTGGGTCAGATGACCGTGGAGGACAATCTCCTGGTCGCCGCGCTCGACCGGACGGCCGCGGGCCGCAAGGCCGGGCTCGACCGCGTCTTCGCCATCTTCCCCGAACTCAAGGAACGGCGCAACCAGCTCGCTTCCAACCTGTCGGGCGGGCAGAAACAGATGGTCGCCATGGGCCAGGCCTTCATCGCCCGTCCCCGCTTCATGATCGTGGACGAGCTGTCGCTCGGGCTTGCGCCGGCGGTCGTTAAGCGGCTCGGCGAAGCCCTGACGCTTGCGGCAGGCGAGGGGATCGGCGTGCTGCTGATCGAACAGTTCGCCAATCTGGCGCTCGGCCTTTCCAGCCGGGCCATGGTGATGGAGCGCGGGCGGCTTGCCTTCACCGGCACGTCGGCGGAACTGAAGGCCAATCCCGGCATCCTGCACGGAGCCTATCTCGCCCATTGAGGAGCAACGGCATGAGCTTTGAGAGCAATCTGTTCACCGGCCGCACCGTCGTCGTGACCGGAGGCACGTCGGGCATCGGGGCGGCCATTGCGAAGCGCTTCCGCAGCCTCGGTGCCGATGTCTCGGCCTGTGGTCTCGGCTCCGCTCCGGAGGGGGCGGATCCCGCGATAGCCTTCACCACGCTGGACGTCCGGGAAGGGGGCGCGCTGGCGCAATACCTGGAAGCCTTCCCGCTTATCGACGTGCTGGTCAACTGCACGGGTGTCTCGCGGGACCGGCGGGAATGGGAAAAGCCGGTCTTCGACGAGGTGATCGGCATCAATCTCACCTCGGTCATGGATGCCTGCCGTCTGGCCCTGCCGAAGATGGGAGAGGGGAGTTCCATCATCAACATCGCTTCCATGTATGCCACCTTCGGGGCCGCCGACCGGCCTGCCTATGCCGCGAGCAAGGGTGCGATCGTGCAGCTTACCAAGTCCCTGGCCCAGGAATATGCCCCTGCCGGCATCCGGGTGAATGCGGTGGCGCCGGGCTGGATCGTCACGCCACTCAGCCGCGGGCTCTTTGCCGACGAGGCGCTTTCCGCCCCGATCCGGGCACGCATTCCCTTCGGACGGTGGGGCGAGGCCGCGGAAGTGGCCGATCCCGTCGTCTTCCTTGCCTCTCCTGCCGCACGATACGTCACCGGCATTTCGCTCCCGGTCGACGGCGGCTATCTGGTGTCCTGATCATGGCGGGCGCGGCCTTTCATCCGCCGGTGCCGGCGGGCGGGATCGACCGGGCGGCCGGTGCCGACTTCCCCCGGCTTGCCCGCCGCCTCTTCGGCAATGTCCGGCTCGATTTCACCGGCGCCGGAAACCGCGAAAGCCGGCTCGTTTCGGTGGCGCTCGGCCCCTGCCGGCTGAGCCGCCTTTCCGCCGACCGGCACATGGTCCACGGCGACCGGGTGACCGAGGGCGATGCGCCCGACATGGTGAAGCTGATCATCCAGACGAAGGGGCATTCCTGGCTTCACCAGTCCGGCCGCAGGCTTCCCGTCGGGCCGTCCTCCGTCGTGCTCTACGATCCCGCCAATCCCTACCTGCTGGCCAATCCCGAGGCGGTGGACCTCCTGATGCTGCAGGTGCCGAGAGGGTGCCTGCCGGTGGAAGGCCTGGGCGTCAGCGGGCGTCCGCTTGCGGCCTCGCTCATTCCGGGCAGCATGCACCGGGTGCTCTTTTCCATGATGGAATCGACCATTTGCGAGATCGAGACGCTGGACGAGGCGGAGCGGACACGGCTCGGAAACAGCATGATGGAGCTGGTGCGCGGCATGCTGGAAGCGGCCTCCGAGGCGCCGCCGGTGCCGCGTTCGCTCGATCTTCTCCGGGCGCGCATCAAGGATTACGTCGCTGCCAACCTCTCGCGACCGGAGCTCGGCGCCCCGGAGATTGCCCGCCGCATGGGCTGCTCGTTGCGCTATGTCTATCGCGCCTTCGAGACGGAGGGAATGACGCCGGCCGATTACATCTGGTCCGAGCGCCTGCGGAAGGCGGCGGAGCTTCTGTCGCGCCAGCCCATGGCTCCGGGCATGATCGGGGAGGTTGCCTTCAGTCTCGGCTTTTCCTCCAGCGCGCATTTCTCCCGCGCGTTCCGCAACCGCTTTCATCAAAGCCCCACGGAGTGGAGCAGGTCGGCCCGGACCTGAAGGCCGGGCCGATCTTGTCTCAGCGCATGGCTTCTGCGACGCGCAGCGTATCGGTGAACTGTTCGAAACGGCGGATCTTGTCGTCCTTCACGCCCCAGACATGGGCGACGCGGGCGCGGAAGCGCTTGCCGGTTCCCTTGTGGGTGGCGGTGTACTCGCCGAGCGCGACGACATCGTCGCCGGCATCGAGCAGCCGCTCCAGCGTGAAGGTGTAGCCGTCGAACTCCTTGCCGAGGGCAGCAAAGACGTTCTCGAAGATTTCCTGGCGGCCCACATAGGTTCCGGCGCAGGGGAAGCCGTCCATCTCCGTCCAGCGGCAATCGTCGGCGATGTCGGCCAGCATGCCTTCGAGATCGTGACGGTCGTTGGCGTCGTAATGGGCTTTCACCACTTCATAGGCGGTACGCATGTTTCTGATCTCCTCAGACCGGGTCCTGGCCCGGCAGGTAATAGGTCATGGATGCCTTGCGGATGAAGGCACCGGCGGGGCTGTTCTGGATCCGGCCTTCGCCGGTGATGCCCAGGAACTTGCCGGTCGAGCGCATGTCTTCGAAATTGTAGAAGAAGGTGGATGCGACCGGGATCTTGAATTCGCGGAAGGTGAAGACGTACTGGTTTTCGGCAAACTTCCAGGTGCTGGCGAGGTCGACGTCCCCATGGCCGCGCTGCACGCCCACCAGGCACTGCCAGGCATAGCGCTTGGAAGACAGGTAAGTGTGCTCGTAGGTGTGGTTGGGGCTGTAGGTGAAATGGGCGCGAAGGCCGATGAGGTCGCGGGTCTCGTGCGGCACCATGCCCGTTGCATTGCCGCCGTCGAGCACGCCCGGGCGGAAGATCTGGCCGACCTGCGGTTCGCCGACGGTCTCTTCCTTCGAGCGGACGACCGACAGGATGGAAAGCGCGCGGCGCGTTTCGGTGTTGATGATGACCGTTTCGGCCTCGACCGGCTTCTCGGCAAAGATGATCTCGATGAAGAAGGTGGACGGGGCGACCTCGATCACCTCGGCCATGTCTTCGCCGGAGGACGCGCCGTCCGACCATTTCACCTTGCCCTTCTCGAAGGCGAGGGCAAGCGTGCGGCCATCCTCGAAGCGGATGGTGTGGGAGGAGCCTGCGAGCGCATCGGTGGCGGGCAGGCGGTTGGTATCGATGCCATAGGCGAACTGGTCGTAGGTTTTCCAGTCCTTCGGATTTTCGACGGCCATGGTGTGCTCCTTATTCAACGAAGGCAAGGGTGGGGAGGTCGACGGTGCCGGCACCGCCATCGACGGTCAGGATCGCGCCGTTGATCATGGATGCCTCGGCGGAAGCGAGGAAGCAGACGGCATTGGCCACCTCTTCCGCGGTTGCCGCGCGGCCGAGCGGCACGTCCTTGGTGACCAGCCTGTAGGCTTCCTCGACAGAGGAAAGGCCGAATTTCTCGATCAGGTGCTCCATCTGCTCGTCGGCCATGGCCGTCGTCACCCAGCCGGGGCAGACGGTGTTGGTGCGCACGCCCTTGCGGCCGTAGTCGCGGGCAAGCGACTTGGCGAGGCCGATGCAGGCGTGTTTCATCGTCACGTAGCCCGCGGCATCGGGTCCGGCGAAGAGGCCGGCGATCGAGGCGAGCACGACGATGTTGCCCTTGCGTTCGATCAGCTGCGGCAGGGTTTCGCGGGCGCTGACAAAGGCGGTGTTGAGGTTCAGGCGCACGGCCTGTTCCCAGGTCTCGTCGCTCATGGAGATGGTGGGGCCGACGCCATGGCCGCCGGCATTGGCAATCAGGATGTCGATGCCGCCGAGCTCCTCGACGATGGCGGCAACGGCCTTCTTCATGCTGGGCGTATCGGCTGCATCGGCAGCGAAGATCGAGCCGCCGGTTTCTTCCGCAACCGCCTTCAGCGGGTCGGGCCTGCGCCCGATCAGTGCCACCTTGCCGCCCTCCGCGCTGATGCGCCTGGCAACGGCTGCGCCGATGCCCGTTCCTCCGCCGGTGATGACGGCGATCTTGTCCTTGAAGCGTGTCATTGGGTTCCTCCTTGGTGGAATGATCATCGGCAATTGCGGCCCTTCCGTCCTGTCCGGACGTGCATTTCCTTTTGACTGAACGTGCAAAATCGCCGCCAAAAAAAGAGGCGCCCGCGAGGGCGCCTCTCTGGGGCGAGGCTGGGGGCTATCAGCCTTCCGCTCCCGAATGCAGGCCCCAATCGGTCCGCCGGGCCAGCAATGCGGCGTAGTAGAGGCCACCGGCGACCATCATGGCGAGGGTTGCACCCAGGCTCGGTCGGCCGATCACGGGATCGAGGAAGTTCTGCCAGGCGACATAGACCAGGGCCGCCAGGGCAACTACTGCCGGCAGCGGGAAGAGCGGCATCCGGAAGAAGCCGTCCTTCGTCTTGCCGGTCTGGCGGCCGACGATCACCGCGATGCACAGCAGTGCATAGATGGCGACCAGCGAGGTGCCGGAGACGACGAGCAGGATCTCGAAGGGGATGAAGCAGGCCGCTGCGCCCAGAAGGCCGGCGACGAGGGTCGCAAGCCAGGGCGTGTTCCACTTGCCATGAACGAGACCCAGCGCATCGCTCACCGGCTTTGCCCAGAGGCGGTCGCGGCCCGAGGCGAAGAGCAGGCGGGCGGTCTGAAGAACGATGGCAATCACCGCGTTGAAGATCGCGAGCGCGATTGCCAGGCTGATGCCCACCGTCCAGCCGTGGCCGGCCGTGGAATCGATGAAGTACTCGATCTTCTGCGGTGCGGAGAGCAGGGCCTGCAGATCCGGAGCGCCGATCAGCACGGCGGCCAGCGGCAGGATCTCGCACAGCGCGGTGATGACCAGCGCCCAGATGATGACCTTCGCCATGGTGTTGCGCGGGTCCTTGGTTTCTTCGGCGAAATAGGCCGCCCCTCCATAGCCGTTCAGCGCAAAGAGCGCGACGGCGACGGCCGCAAGCGCCGCACCGAAAGGCGCTGCCGTCAGCGCACCCGTGGCATCGACCATTTGCGGAGAGGACAGCACCTCCCCCAGCGAGCGCTGCGGTTCGAGGAAGCCGAAGGCAGCAAGCAGCAGCACCGCGATCAGTTCCACTGCCAGGAACAGCCCGGTGATCCAGGCATTGGTGCGGATGTTGAGGACGCCGACGCCCGCCGCAACCAGAATGGCCGCAACCGCGGCCCACTGTCCGTTGAGGCCGGGGAAGAGAACCCCGAGATAGGTGCCGATGCCCAGTGCGATGACGGCGATGATGAGCACGATCGAGATCGCGACCATGGTGAAGGTGATGAAGCCCCAGGCCCGGCCCAGCACGCGCCCGATCATCACATATTCTGCCCCGGCATGCGGGATGGCGGACGACAATTCCGCGTAGACGAGGGCCATGCAGAGGCCGATGATGGCGGCCAGCACCAGGCTCAGGAGCGCACCGCTGCCGGCAAGCGCGATCACGCCCGGCAGGATGATGAAGACAGACGAGGCAGGGCTGATGGCAGACAAGGTGATCATCACGGCATCGAATGCCGAGAGACTGCGATGCAGCCCTTGGGTGTCAGGGGTGGCGTTCAATTCGGTTTCCTCCTCCAAATTTGAATGCAATTAAAATTGACAGGAGGATTTCAATTGTCAATAAAGATTCGAAGCGGCCTTTATGGGCTTGGCTTTCTCAAGCCTCGGTCCAGCGCGAATGAATGGAGTTAAAATTGAAGGTGACGAAACTGCGCTCTGCCGAGCAGCGCCGACGGGAACTGCTGGATGCGGCGGAGGAGCTGATCGCCGATCAGGGCATTCATCAGGTCAAGCTCCGGGATATCGCCGGGAAGGCCGGCATGACGCCCAATGCGGCGCTTTACTATTTCGAGACGCTCGAGGCGATCTTCGAGGATGTGCTGGCGCGATCGCTCACGCGCTATTGCGATGACCGGCAGCTCATTGCCGACGGGGCCGAACCGCCTGCCGTCAAGCTCCGCAAGCTGATTTCCGCCGGCCTGCCCGGCGGTCCGGAGGACCGGCTGGGACGGCTCATCTATGAAATGGGCAGCTTTGCCCGCACCGACGCGGCCTCGGCCGCCCGCTACATCACGCTCTTCGAACGCCAGGTGGCGATCTACATGGGCGTGCTGGAGGCTGGTGCGGCGCGGGGGGATTTCCGCCTGGGCGGACCTGCCCGCGAAATCGCCCGCAGTCTGGTGGTCATGGAGGATGGCCTCGGGCTCGCGCTGACGAACAAGGTACAGACACTCAGGAAGGAAGAGGCCGTCGCGCTTCTTGAAACCTATGCCGGCACCATGACCGGCCTGTCGCTTCGGGAGGAAAACGAGAATGATGCATGAAGGAACCGTGCCGGACCACTGGCTGAAGGCCCCCGACGGCATGCCCCGCGCCCGCGCCTTCGGGCTGCCGCTGCGCGGCCAGCCCGGCCCGCTCAACGCCATTACCGATGTCGATGGCGTCGAGGTGGGCATGACGACGCTCAACGAGGACCGTGACGGCAAGGCGATCCGCACGGGCGTGACCGCCATCCTGCCCCGGGGCAAGGCAGGCACGGGAGCCTCCTGCGCCGCCGCCGTGCACAGCTTCAACGGCAATGGCGAGATGACCGGCTTCAGCTGGATCGAGGAATCCGGCAGCTTCAGCCAGCCCATCGCCATCACCAATTCCCATTCCATCGGCGCGGCGCATGAGGGACTGATCCGCTGGATGGTCGCGAACCGGCCGGATGTGGCCCGGCAGTGGATGCTGCCCGTCGCCGCCGAGACCTATGACGGCTTCATGAGCGATATCAACGGCGTGCATGTGCGGCCGGAACACGTGATCGCGGCGCTCGATGGCGCGTCGGCGGGGCCCGTCGCCGAGGGATCCTATGGCGGCGGCACCGGCATGGTCTGCTACGGCTTCAAGGGCGGCAACGGCACCGCCTCCCGGCAGGTGGAGCTTGGCGGAAAAACCTATACGGTCGGCGTGTTTCTCCAGACCAATTTCGGCTCGCGCGAAGAGCTGACCGTTACGGGAACCTGGCTCGGCGATATCCTCAAGGACAACAATCCGCTGGAGGATCTGGTCCGGTCCGGCGAGGCGCTGGAAGGGGCGGGCTCCTGCATCGGCATCGTGGCGACCGATGCGCCGCTCATGCCGACACAGCTGAAGGCCATGGCGCGGCGGGTGCCGCTCGGCCTTGCGCGCACCGGCACGACCGGCTCGCATTTCTCCGGCGACATCTTTCTCGCCTTCTCCACGGCCAATGCAGGGGTGCTCGACAGCCGCATTCCGGATGCCGATCCGGCGGCCGGAACGCCCCGGGCCTTCGACATCCTGCCCTGGCCCGCGATGAACGGCCTCTACGAGGCCACCGTGCTGGCGACCGAGGAGGCGGTGCTGAACGCGCTGATCGCCAACCGGCCGATGGTCGGCAAGGGCGGTCTTGCCATGCCAGCCTTCCCGCATGCGGCGCTGGCCGAGCATGTGACGAGACGTTAGCGAACGCAAACGCTGCTGCCGGAGCCGATCCGGCAGCGGCCCTCTCTCCTCGGCAAGGCGCGGGCGGCATTCTCGCGAATGGGTTGTATCAACTCCTGCGGATGACTTTTGAGTGTCCGCGGCAAAGCTTCGTTTACCCAGTAATCAGATAGTAATAACTTACAATCAGTTTTGCATGAACCGGTGGCCTCTCTGGCTCCGTCGCGCAGCAGGACTTGATCTGCTGTCCCCCTTCGTCATGACGACGTCCACTCTATTGCCCGAAATCTGTTTGCAGTGGCTCCAGAGGCCGCTGCTGGGAGGAATGATGTCCATTCGCGCTCGCATCTATCTCGTCGTCGGCCTCATGGGGGCGATCTGCCTCTTCGTGGGTGGCATGGCCGCTTTCGTCGTGCTTCAGTTCGACGCCAAGCTGGCGTCCTACCGCAACATGGCCGATCGCGCCTATCTCGGCGAGCACCTGAACCGCCAGGTCAGCGCCGTCGTCATGGAAGCGCGCGGCATCTATGCCGCTGCCAACACCGAAAAGGCGAAGAAATTCGCCGATGGCCTGCTCGAGCAGCTCGACGGCATCGACGAGACGCTGAAGAACTGGCGTCCGCTGGTGCCGGCCGAGGACATGGCGGCCTTCGAAGCCGTGGTGGCCCGCGCTGCCGAGTTCCGCACCTTCCGTTCCGAAACCGCGCGCCTTGGAACGCAGGTCTCGATCGAGGCGGCCAACGAGCAGGGCAACAACGAGGCGAACCGCGCCAACCGCAAGGCTTTCCAGGCAGAAATCGATGCGGTCGTCCAGAAGGACCGCGAAACGCTCACCGCCATCGAGGCTGACATCGAGGGTTTCCGGTCGACCATGCTGGTCGTCCTGCTGGCCTCCGTCGCAGCCGGTCTTGCCGTGGGCGGCGGCGCTGCCTTCCGCATCGCCACGCGCGAGATTTCCGGCCCCATCCAGGCTCTTACGGGAACGATGACCCGGATCGCCAACGGCGACCTCGAAGGTTCCATTCCCTACGAAGGGCGCCCGGACGAGATCGGTCAGATGAGCGCAGCCGTCGCCGTCTTCCGCAAGAACGCGCTCGACATCCGCTCCATCAGTGCCGACGACCGCCAGGCACGGGAGCATAATGCCGCCTTCCAGGAAAGCGTCGCCGGCCTCGTCCAGGCTGCGAATGGCGGCGATTTCTCCGCCCGCCTGACACGCGACTATGGCCGCGACGACCTCAACCAGCTGGCTGCGAGCCTCAATGCCCTGGTGAGCGGCGTCGGCACCGCGCTTGGCGAAATGGGCACGGTGATCCATTCGCTTGCCAATGGCGACCTGACCCGCAGCATGCGCGGCCAGTATGCCGGTGCCTTTGCGGAGCTTCAGTCGAACATGAACCATGCGCTCCAGCGCCTGCAGCAGAGCCTCGGCACGGTGCAGCATGCCACGGGTGAAATCGGCCGCAACGCCTATGAACTGCGCGAGGCTTCCGACAACCTGGCCAAGCGTACCGAACAGCAGGCCGCGTCCCTGGAGCAGACCTCGGCTGCGCTCGAGGAAATCACGTCCGCGGTGAAGGCCTCGTCCAACCGTGCGGAAAAGGTGACGGTGACCGTGCAGGAGGCGACCCACAGCGCCAAGCAGTCGGCTTCCATCGTGCGCGATGCGGTCGACGCGATGGGTCGCATCGAGGCCGCCTCGAGCGAGATCACCCAGATCATCAACGTGATCGACGAGATTGCCTTCCAGACGAACCTGCTGGCGCTCAACGCCGGCGTGGAGGCAGCGCGCGCCGGCGAGGCCGGCAAGGGCTTCGCCGTCGTCGCGCAGGAGGTCCGCGAGCTCGCCCAGAGAGCGGCGCTGGCCGCCAAGGACATCAAGGGCCTCATCACCAAGTCCGGCGAAGAGGTGACCCTCGGCGTCAAGCATGTCCAGGCAACAGGGGCGGCGCTTGCCGAGATCGAGAGCCGGGTGGTTCGGATCAACGAGGACATCCACGCCATCGCAACGGCCGCACGCGAACAGTCCATCGGCCTGCACGAGGTCAGCTCGGCGCTGAACCAGATGGACCAGGTGACCCAGCAGAATGCTGCGATGGTGGAGGAAACGGCTGCCGTGACGGGCCGGCTCAACGAGGAGGCAGAAGGGCTGCAGTCGCTCGTCTCCGCCTTCACCATCACCGGAAACGAGCGCAGCGCAGGCCGTCGCGCGGCTTGAACCGGGCGCGATGCCGGGGTGGCTTCAGGCCGCCCCGCTGGCCTCCCGACAGACGCCGGACAGGCACCAAAAAGCAAAACCCGCGGCCGAGGCACGCGGGTTTTTGCTTTTGATATCAAAGAGAAGGATGGTGGGCGTGACAAGGATCGAACTTGTGACCCCTACGATGTCAACGTAGTGCTCTCCCGCTGAGCTACACGCCCATCCGATGAGGCGCATACATCACAAAACCCCTTGCCGCGTCAACTGCCTTTTTGATGTTTTTTTGTCAGAACCTTTGAAAGGCCCGGAAATCCGGGGCTCATTGCCTGTGAAAAAAATGCGGTTACCGGACGCTTCGTCCGGGCATGAAAAAACCGGCGGGCAAGCGCGCCGCCGGTTCGGTCGATCCAGTCTCGTCCCTGGGCCGTCAGGCCACGAGGAGCTTGTTCACCTCATCCACGAGGTCGCGAAGATGGAAGGGCTTCGACAGCACCTTGGCATCCTTCGGCGCCTTCGAATCGGGGTTCAGCGCCACGGCGGCAAAGCCGGTGATGAACATGACCTTCAGGTCCGGGTCGAGCTCGGTCGCGCGGCGCGCCAGCTCGATGCCATCCATCTCGGGCATCACGATATCGGTCAGAAGCAGGGAGAAGGGTTCTTCGCGCAGCCGGTCATAGGCACTTGCGCCATTGTCGAAGGACGAGACCTTGTAGCCCGCCTTTTCCAGTGCCTTCACCAGAAACCGGCGCATATCGTTATCGTCTTCGGCGAGAAGGATTTTCTGACTCATACTCTGGAACCGCTGCTCGAAAGAGTGAAAACTCGGGATTTCAACGCGAGACGTTAGGGCGATTTCGGTAAAGATCTAGTGAAGATCGCCATTTCCTTCCGTGAATTCACATATTTGATGATATGGACTTCGCATTGCCATACTGGCAACATGCAACATCTTTGTAACAGATGATTTGATTGGGGGCCACGGGAATTGATGCCGCACGACATCAGCGGACATGACCTCTTCGAGGTGCGGGAGCCCTCGGTTCAGCGCATTCCCTTCGTCTTCAACTCGCCCCACAGCGGGCGCCGCTATCCCCAGAGCTTCCTCGACCAGTCGCGCCTCAGCGGCCAGCAGATCCGCCGCTCGGAAGATCATTTCGTCGACGAGCTCTTTTCCGCCGCCACGGCTCTTGGCGCGCCGATGCTTCTTGCCCATTTCCCCCGCGCCTATGTGGACGTGAACCGCGAGCCCTACGAGCTCGATCCCCGGATGTTCGACGGGCCGCTGCCGCCTTTCGCCAATATCGGCTCGTCGCGGGTTGCGGGCGGTCTCGGCACCATCCCGCGCATCGTTGCGGAAAACATGGAGATTTACGGCGGACGGCTGCCGGTTGCCGAGGCCATCGAGCGGATCGAGACGATCTACAAGCCCTACCATGCCGCGCTGCGCCGGCTGATTGCCCGCACCCACGCCCGGTTCGGCTTCTGCATCCTGGTCGATTGCCACTCCATGCCGGGCAATGTCCGTCTTGCAGGGTCCGGTGACCGGCCCGACATCATCATTGGCGACCGGTACGGGACGAGCGCCTCCGGGACGCTCTCGCGGGCAGCCATCGACATTCTCGACGATCTCGGATTCAACGTCGTGCGCAACAAGCCCTATGCGGGCGGCTTCATCACCGAGCATTACGGACGTCCGGCACGCGGACTGCATGCGATTCAGGTGGAGATCAGCAGGGCGCTCTACGTGGACGAATCGACGCTCGAGAAGACGCGGGCCTTCCCGGCGATGGCCCAGGCGCTCGCCTCCTTCATGCAGCGCTTTGTCGCCCATGCCTGCCAGGGCGATCACGCAACCGGCCTCGCGGCGGAATAGCGCTGAAAAAAATCCGCCATTTGCAATCCCCGGCATATGGTCTATTGAAAAGATCTCTTCATTTCCGCCGATGCGGGCCATATCCCGAGGGGTTTTCCGATGTATCCAGATCGTGCCTTCTTCAATCGCCTTGCGGATGCCGCCAAGGCGGAGACCCTTCCGCGTTTCCGTACCGGGCTGGATGTGGTCAACAAGGAGCAGAAGGCCGGTTTCGATCCGGTGACCGAGGGCGACCGCGCCGCCGAACTCGCCATTCGCGCGCTGGTCGAGGCCCATTTCCCCGAGCACGGATTCCTTGGCGAGGAGCATGAGGATGTCGGCCTTGACCGCGACCTCGTCTGGGTGGTCGACCCGATCGACGGCACCCGGGCCTTCATTTCGGGCGTGCCCGTGTGGGGCACGCTGATCGGCCTGCAGGAAAAGGGCAGGGCGATCATGGGCATGATGGACCAGCCCTTCACCGGCGAACGCTATTTTGCCGACGGCAAGGCGAGCTGGTACTCCGGGCCCGATGGCGAGCGTCAGCTCCGCACGCGCGACTGCACGTCGCTATCCGACGCCATCCTCTTCACCACCTCGCCGCACATCTTCGGTGCGGACCTCGAGCGCTACATGCGCGTCCAGAACAGCGTCCGCCTCTTCCGTTACGGCATCGATTGCTATGCCTATGCGCTGCTCGCCGCCGGGCATGTCGACCTCGTGGTCGAAAATTCGCTGAAGCCCTATGACGTCGGCGCCCTCATTCCGATCATCGAACAGGCGGGCGGCATCATGACCACCTGGGACGGCGGACGACCGGAAAAGGGCGGTCGCATCCTCGCAGCCGGCAGCAAGGCCGTGCACGAGGCGGCGATGGAGCTGCTGAACCGTTGAGGAGCAGACCGGCGGCAGCCGTCAGAGGGCGGCGCCGATTCCGTTTTCGTCCGCATCGCTGCCCGGCATGAAGGCGGCGATGGCGCCAAGCGCCTGCGCCCGGAAGATATCCCTTTCCTGGAATACCTCGTGGCCGGAGCCGGCGATGGGGATCAGCTGGCAGGCCCGGAACTTTCGGGCCAGCGCTTCCTGTGCCGCATAGGGCACCAGCTTGTCCATGGTGGGCGCCAGGATGAGGGTCGGAATGGTGATGCGGGTCAGATGCTCCGGACGCGACACGCGGTCCATGGTGCCGAAGGCCTCCGACAGCCAGCGGCAGCTCGGAGGGCCGATGCCGAGGTCCGGGAATGCATCCAGGATCTTCTGGTTGCGGGCATAGCGCACCGCATCGCTGGTCACCACGTTCTTCTCGAAGGGCGTGTTGCGCGCCTCCCGCGTCAGCGCCAGACGAGACAGTCCGAAGAGGCTGAGCGTCCGGCTGAGGACGCGGATTGCGCCAATGGGAAGCCCTTGGCCCGACAGCCCCACGAATGGTGCGCAAAGGGCCATCCGGTCGATGCGGCTCGCCAGATAGGGCGCCGCAGACAGGGCAATCAGCGCCCCGGTCGAATGGCCGATCAGGAAGAAGGGCAGCCGGGTATCGGGCAGCACGATCTCCGTGAGAAAGATCGAAAGGTCCTTCTCGTAGTCGCCGAAGCGGCGGACATGGCCACGTCTCCTGTTCGGCAGCAGCCGGTCCGAGCCGCCCTGGCCCCTGAGGTCGAAGGTGGCGACCCAAAGGCCCTGCTCGTTCAGGTCCCGGATCGTTTCGTAATACTTCTCGATGCACTCGTTGCGCCCCTGCAGCAGCACGACCGTTCCCTTGGCGACGGGTTGCGACGAGCGGAAGACCGCATAGCGCAGCCTTGCCCCCTTGTGCCCGGTGAAATAGCCCGAGAAGTGGTTATCCGGCACGGGATTGTCAGGCGTGGGATGGAGGATGGCGTCCATGAATGCGTCTGCGGGGGAGGGAAGGGGCGTCTTGACCTATGGGTAGCGCTGGCCTTTGCCCCGGTCAAAGAAAAAAGCCGGAACGCGTCAAAATTGGGGGGCGGCGCACGTTCCGGCTTTCCAGTGCATCCGGCGCCATCGGGGGCGACGCGCCGGCCAGTCAGGAGTGTTGTCCTCCTGTGGCCATGACCTATCAGCGGGTGGCTGAACGCGTGCCAAACGGACGGTTCATCACCCGTTCAGATTGTGGATCGATTTTCCCTTTTCCATCCCTTGAAAGCCCCAAATCCAGTTCCCATCTCCAACCTGCAGGCGCCGAAAGGGCCTGCGCTGCTCCCCCGGAATCGCCGAAACGGGATCTGAGGGAGACACCTGTAACCGCTAACCGTCGCTCACAGGAGGACACCATGCGTCACGTAGATTTTGCCCCCCTTTACCGTTCCACCGTCGGCTTCGACCGCCTGTTCAACATGCTGGACAGCGTCGGGCAGCCCGAACAGTCCTATCCGCCCTACAATATCGAGCGGACCGGTGAGAACACCTACCGCATCACCATGGCCGTTGCCGGCTTTGACGAGAAGGAGCTCTCCATCGAGGCTCATGCCCATGTGCTGACCGTCAAGGGCGAGAAGGCCGAGGAAACCGCCGGCGAAAGCGAGTACCTCTATCGCGGCATTGCCAAGCGCGCCTTCGAACGCCGCTTCCAGCTTGCCGATCACGTGGAAGTACAGTCTGCCTCGCTGAAGAATGGCCTGCTGCATATCGATCTTCTGCGCAACATTCCGGAAGCCATGAAGCCGCGCCGGATTGCCATCGCAGCCGATGCCGCCGGCGCAAAGGCCATCGAAGGCCAGGTTTCGGTGAACTGACCCTGCAATAGCGAAAGCGCTCATCCTCCCAAGCGCTTGCCACGCCTCCCTTCCGCACCGGAAGGGAGGCGTTTTCATGTGCCGTGTCAGCCGATGATGCCGAGCAGCGCGTCCAATTCCGCTGTCGAGGTCGCGTAGCTTGTCACGAGGCGCACCAGCACCTCGTCGGGGCCGGCCAGCGATGGCTGGTCCGCAGGAACCGGCCAGTCATAGAAGCGGGCACCGGCGGCGAAGGCTTCGTCCATCAGCACCTTCGGCATGACCGCAAACACTTCGTTGGCGCTCGTTTCCCAGGCATTGCGGCTTCGCGTGGAGCGGGAAAGACCCTCACGCAGGCGGTCGGCCATGGCGTTCGCATGGGCCGCGAGCTGCAGCCACAGACCATCTTCCAGATAGGCGTCGAACTGCGCGGCGATGAAGCGCGACTTGGAGAACAGCTGGGCCGAGCGCTTCCGGAGATAGGGCATCTCGCGCGCGTGCTCCCGATCGAAGAAGACCAGCGCTTCCGCCATCCAGCATCCGTTCTTCGTCCCGCCGAAGGAAAGAATGTCCACGCCGCGTTTCCAGGTCATTTCGGCCGGTGTCGCCCCAAGCGCGGCCAGCGCATTGGCAAAACGGGCGCCATCCATGTGAAGCGGCAGTCCGCGGCTTCTTGCCACCTCCTTCACTGCATCGATCTCCGCAAGCGAATAGACCGTGCCGAATTCCGTCGCCTGCGTGATGCTGACGGCCGCAGCCTGGCCGAAATGCACTCCGCCATCCGGAAACCGGGCAATCGCCGCCGCGAGGGCCGCGGGATCGATCCTGGCATTGGAGCCGGCCACCGGATATAGCCGCGATCCGTGGGCGAAGAAGCCCGGCGCGCCGCACTCGTCCGTATGGATGTGCGCTTCGTGATGGCAGAAGGTGAGGCCCCCGGCCTTTGCGACGCTGGCAAGCGCCAGCGAGTTGGCCGCCGTTCCCGTGCCGACGAAGAAAACCTCAACCTCGCGTTCGAAAATCTCGTTGAAGCGATCGGCGACCTTGCGGTCCAGATCGCTCGTCCCATAGGCCGAGGCAAAGCCGTCTGCAGCCTCGTGAAGCCGTCGGGAAATGACCGGGTGCGCGCCTGCCCAGTTGTCGGAAGAAAAATACATCGGATCGGACCTGTTCCTGGAAGCCTGTCTGGTCTGCGGATGCAGCTGACATCGAGATTAAGGCAAAGAGGGACTGGATCAACCGACTCCCGGCTGCCATTTATACGGATGCATAGTTTTGAAATTTTCGGTCGCGGCTGCGCCTTGTGCGGCAATAAAATTACAGCCTCTGTCTTGCCCTTGTAATCTTGCTGCGCAAATTTCTTAAGAAAGGGCAGAAAGCGCTTGCTAAAGCTCGGGCGGTCTGGCATAGAAATCTCGAAATTAGGACAGTCTTGCTGTCCTAATTTGCCGGTTTCGATACCTCGGACATCCAGTTTCGGTGTGGCGGGCGTGTCGTGAATGGCAAATCTTAAATCGATTTGAAGGGCTTGGCATTCTTGCCGGTCCTTCTGGCCCGAAGGGCAAGGCCCTCACGCGGCAAGCCGACAGGAGAAGACGATGTCCGAACACGAGTTCCAGGGGCGCGACGCCAGCGAGACCACTGTAACGGCGGCGCATGCGACGAAACCTGCCGGCCGCACCTTCGCGGGCCTGCCGCGGGCGCAGGGCCTCTATGATCCCGCCAACGAGCACGATGCCTGCGGCGTCGGCTTCATCGCCCACATGAAGGGCCAGAAGTCGCACCAGATCGTCAAGGACGGCCTGTTCATGCTCGAGAACCTCACCCATCGGGGTGCGGTCGGTGCCGATCCGCTGATGGGCGACGGCGCGGGCATTCTCGTGCAGATCCCGGACCGCTTCTTCCGCGAGGAAATGGCCAGGCAGGGCGTCATCCTGCCGAAGGCCGGGGAATATGCCGTCGGCTATCTCTTCATGCCGCAGGACGACCAGCTGATCGCCCATTTCAAGGACGTGATCGCGGATGTGGTCGCGGAAGAGGGGCAGGTGCTGCTCGGCTACCGCGACGTGCCGGTCGACAATTCCTCGCTCTCCAAGGCTCCCGATATCGCAGCCACCGAGCCGCGCCACATCCAGGTCTTCATCGGCGCCGGCCGCGATGCCGCCACCAATGACGAGTTCGAGCGCCGGCTCTTCACGCTCCGCAAGGTGATCTCCAACCGCATCTATGCGGAAGCCGATGGTGGCGATCTCGGCTTCTATGTCGTGTCGCTCTCCACCCAGACCGTCGTCTACAAGGGCATGTTCCTCGCCTATCAGGTGGGCGCCTACTACAAGGATCTCGCCGATCCCCGCTTCGAATCGGCCGTGGCGCTCGTCCACCAGCGCTTCTCCACCAACACCTTCCCGTCCTGGAAGCTTGCCCATCCCTACCGGATGGTTGCCCATAACGGCGAAATCAACACGCTGCGCGGCAACGTGAACTGGATGGCGGCGCGCCAGGCCTCCGTATCCTCGCCCCTCTTCGGAGAGGACATCTCCAAGCTCTGGCCGATCTCCTACGAAGGCCAGTCGGATACCGCCTGCTTCGACAACGCGCTCGAATTCCTCGTCCGCGGCGGCTATTCCATGGCCCATGCGGTGATGATGCTGATCCCCGAAGCCTGGGCTGGCAACCAGTCGATGTCGCCCGAGCGGAAGGCCTTCTACGAATACCATGCGGCGCTGATGGAGCCGTGGGATGGTCCCGCTGCCGTTGCCTTTACCGATGGCCGGCAGATCGGCGCGACGCTCGACCGCAACGGCCTGCGTCCCGCCCGCTACATCGTCACCGACGACGACCGCGTAATCATGGCCTCCGAAGCGGGCGTCCTGCCGGTTCCGGAAGAGAAGATCGTCAAGAAGTGGCGCCTCCAGCCGGGCAAGATGCTGCTCATCGACATGGTGAAGGGCCGCATCATCTCCGACGAGGAGGTGAAGTCCGAGCTTGCGACCGCCCATCCCTACAAGGAATGGCTCGATCGCACCCAGCTGATTCTCGAGGAGCTTCATCCGGTGGAGCCCCGCGCGCTGCGCCGCGACGTCTCGCTGCTCGACCGCCAGCAGGCCTTCGGCTACACCCAGGAAGACACGAAGCTGCTGATGTCGCCGATGGCGACCACCGGCCAGGAAGCCGTGGGCTCCATGGGCACCGACACGCCGATTTCGGCCATGTCGTCCAAGCCGAAGCTGCTCTACACCTATTTCAAGCAGAACTTCGCCCAGGTGACGAACCCGCCGATCGACCCGATCCGCGAAGAGCTTGTCATGAGCCTCGTTTCCTTCATCGGCCCCCGTCCGAACATTCTCGATCATGGCGGCGCGGCCAATGCCAAGCGCATGGAAGTGCGCCAGCCGATCCTGACCAATGGCGATCTGGAAAAGATCCGGTCCATCGGGCACACGGAAGACCGTTTCGACACCAAGACGCTGGACTTCACCTATGACGTCTCGCGCGGTGCGGAAAACATGCCGGAAATGCTCGACCGCCTCTGCGAGCGCGCCGAGCACGCCGTTGCCAGCGGTTACAACATCATCGTGCTGTCGGACCGCCAGGTCGGGCCGGACCGCATCGCCATTCCGGCGCTGCTGGCGACCGCTGCCGTGCATCACCACCTGATCCGCAAGGGCCTGCGCACCTCGGTCGGCCTCGTGGTCGAATCGGGCGAGCCGCGCGAAGTGCATCATTTCTGCTGTCTGGCGGGCTATGGTGCCGAGGCCATCAACCCTTACCTCGCCTTCGACACGCTTCTCGACATGCACAAGCACGGGGCCTTCCCGCCGGAAGTGGACAAGGACGAAATCGTCTCCCGCTACATCAAGGCGGTGGGCAAGGGCATCCTCAAGGTCATGTCCAAGATGGGCATCTCCACCTACCAGTCCTATTGCGGCGCGCAGATCTTCGACGCCGTCGGCCTCTCGTCGCAGTTCGTCGACAAGTTCTTCTTCGGCACCGCCACCACCATCGAGGGCGTGGGTCTGGAGGAGATCGCGCGCGAAACCTTCGCCCGTCATCAGGCCGCCTTCTCCACCAACGCGCTCACCTCGCGCACCCTGGATATCGGCGGTGAATATGCCTACCGCATGCGCGGCGAAGACCATGCCTGGACGCCCGATGTGGTCGCGTCCCTGCAGCACGCCGTGCGCGGCAATGCGAAGGACCGCTACGAAGAATTCTCCCGCATGGTGAACGAGAGCTCGGTGCGGATGAACACGATCCGCGGCCTCTTCAAGGTAAAGGGCGCCGAGGCGCTGGGCCGCAAGCCGATCTCCATCGACGAGGTCGAGCCGGCGTCCGAGATCGTCAAGCGCTTCTCGACGGGGGCCATGTCCTTCGGCTCGATCAGCCGCGAGGCCCATACCACGCTCGCCATCGCCATGAACAGGCTCGGCGGCAAGTCCAACACCGGCGAGGGTGGCGAGGAGGCAGACCGCTACCTGCCGCTGCCCGACGGTTCGATGAACCCGGAACGCTCGGCGATCAAGCAGGTCGCCTCCGGCCGCTTCGGCGTCACGACCGAATATCTGGTCAATGCCGACATGCTGCAGATCAAGGTGGCGCAGGGCGCGAAGCCCGGCGAGGGCGGCCAGCTGCCCGGCCACAAGGTGGATGCGACGATTGCCAAGACCCGCCACTCCACGCCGGGTGTCGGCCTCATTTCGCCGCCGCCGCACCATGACATCTATTCGATCGAGGATCTGGCACAGCTGATCTACGATCTGAAGAACGTGAACCCGGAAGCCGATGTTTCGGTCAAGCTCGTTTCCGAAGTGGGTGTCGGCACGGTTGCGGCCGGCGTGGCCAAGGCCCGCGCGGACCACATCACCATCGCCGGCTTCGACGGCGGCACCGGCGCATCGCCGCTGACCTCGCTGAAGCATGCGGGCAGCCCCTGGGAGATCGGCCTGTCCGAAACCCAGCAGACGCTGGTGCTCAACGGTCTTCGTTCGCGCGTCGCGCTGCAGGTCGATGGCGGCCTGAAGACCGGCCGGGACGTGATCATCGGTGCGCTTCTCGGCGCGGACGAGTTCGGCTTTGCCACCGCCCCGCTTATTGCCGCCGGCTGCATCATGATGCGCAAGTGCCACCTGAACACCTGCCCGGTCGGGGTCGCCACCCAGGACCCGGTCCTGCGCAAGCGCTTCAAGGGCACGCCGGAGCATGTGATCAACTATTTCTTCTTCGTCGCAGAGGAAGTGCGCGTGATCCTCGCCTCGCTCGGCGTCCGTTCGCTGAACGAGATCGTCGGGCGTACCGATCTTCTCGAGAAGGATGAAGCGATCGCTCACTGGAAGGCGCGCGGCCTCGATTTCAGCCGCATCTTCCACAAGGTCGAGGCACCGAAGGAAGCCACCCACTGGACCGAACGGCAGAAGCACCCGATCGACGACATTCTCGACCGCAAGCTGATCGAGAAGGCGAAGGTCGCGCTTCAGTCGAAGAAGTCCGTCACGATCGAAAGCACGATCCGCAACGTCGATCGCTCCGTCGGGGCCATGCTCTCGGGTGAGGTCGCCAAGCGCTTCGGCCACAAGGGCCTGAAGGACGACACGATCAACGTGAAGCTGACCGGCACGGCCGGCCAGTCCTTCGGGGCGTTCCTGGCGCGCGGCGTCACGCTGTCGCTCGTCGGCGACGGCAACGACTATGTGGGCAAGGGCCTTTCCGGCGGCCGCATCATCGTCCGTCCGCCGGAGGACACGAAGATCGTGGCGGAAGAGTCCATCATCGTCGGCAACACCGTTCTCTACGGTGCCATCGAGGGCGAGTGCTATTTCCGCGGCGTGGCGGGCGAACGCTTCGCCGTGCGCAACTCCGGGGCCATCGCCGTTGTCGAGGGCGTGGGTGACCATGGCTGCGAATACATGACCGGCGGTGTCGTCGTCGTTCTCGGCGAGACGGGCCGCAACTTCGCGGCCGGCATGTCGGGCGGCGTCGCCTATGTGCTGGACGAGAAGGGCGATTTCGCCTCCCGCTGCAACATGGCCATGGTCGAGCTGCAGCCGGTGCCGGAAGAGGACGACCTGATGGAGAAGCTGCACCATCGCGGCGGCGACCTTCAGCACAAGGGCCTCGTCGACGTATCGGGCGACATGACCCGCCACGACGAGGAACGTCTCTACCAGCTGATCTCGAACCACCACCACTACACCGGTTCGGAACGCGCCCGCGCGATCCTCGACCGCTGGAGCGATTACCGCCCGAAGTTCCGCAAGGTCATGCCGGTCGAATACCGTCGTGCCCTGGAGGACATGGAGCGGCTCGCCATGGGCGTGGCTGCGGAGTGATTGCCGAAAGGCGGAACTTGGCATATGCTTCCGGCATATGCCAAGTTTGAGGAGGCCGGAATGGGCTACCACGATCACAGCAACGACCGCCCGGTGACCAGGACCGTGCAGGTGTTCAAGAATGGCCGCAGCCGTGCGATCCGGATCCCGAAGGAGTTCGAGTTCGAGGCGGAAACGGCGGTTCTGAGGCTTCAGCCCGATGGCTCGATCCTGATTTCCGCGGCGGCAACGACGGGTCTTCTGGATTACCTGAAAACCGCCGAACCCTGGACGGGCGGCGATTTTCTGAGCGACGACAGCGATCTTTCGCCGCTGGATGAGGTGAATTTGCCGTGAGGTATCTCCTCGACGCCAACATCATCTCGGCGCTGGTCTCCGATCCGCGCGGCAGGGTGGCCGAGCGGATCGGAACAGTGGGCGAAGACAATGTCTTCACGAGTGTCATCGTGAGGGCGGAAATACTGTTCGGGCTTCGGAAGCGAAGGTCCGAGGAACTCGATCGGAAGGTCTACGCGATCCTTCAGCGGCTCTATACCGCGCCGTTCGAGCCACCTGCCGATGAAGCCTATGCGAAGATCCGCGAAAGGCTGACATCGGAGGGCAGAATCATAGGGCCGAATGACCTTCTGATCGCTGCCCATGCCCTGGCACTCGATGCGGTGCTGGTAAGTGACAACATGAAGGAATTCTCCCGGATTGCCGGGCTGAAAGTGGAAAACTGGATCCGGTGAGCCGGACCCTCTGAACGAACGGACAGGACGATGGGCAAGGTTACAGGTTTTATGGAAATCGACCGGCAGGTGGCGAAGTATCAGCCGGCCTCCGACCGCATCCGCCATTTCCGCGAATTCACGCTCCCCATGTCGGATCAGGAAGTGCAGAAACAGGCGGCCCGCTGCATGGATTGCGGCATTCCCTATTGCCACGGCCCGACCGGCTGTCCTGTTCACAACCAGATCCCGGACTGGAACGACCTGGTCTATAACGGCAACTGGGAGGAGGCGATCCGCAACCTCCACACGACCAACAATTTCCCCGAGTTTACCGGTCGCGTCTGCCCGGCCCCCTGCGAGGAAGCCTGCACGCTGAACCTCGAGGACATGCCGGTCGCGATCAAGACCGTGGAACAGGCCATTGCCGACAAGGCCTATGAGCTTGGCTTCATCGTGCCGCAGCCGCCGACCACGCATACCGGCAAGAAGATCGCGATCATCGGATCCGGCCCTGCCGGTCTGGCCGCTGCCCAGCAGCTCGGCCGCGCTGGCCATGAAGTGCATGTGTATGAGCGGGAATCGAAGCCCGGCGGGCTTCTGCGCTATGGCATTCCGGACTTCAAGATGGAGAAGAACTTCATCAACCGCCGTGTCGAGCAGATGCGCGGTGAGGGCGTGACCTTCCATTGCGGGGTGAATGTCGGCGTGACGCTTCCGGTCGAAAAGCTGCTCGCTGAACATGATGCAGTTCTCTATTGCGGCGGTTCGGAAACGCCCCGTCCGGCCGGCATTCCGGGGGTCGATCTCGCCGGCGTGCATGATGCCATGCCCTATCTCGTCCAGCAGAACCGCCGCGTCGGCCGTGAAAACACCGACAGCGCCGGCTGGCCTTCGATGCAGATCCTGGCTGGCGGCAAGCACGTGGTCGTGGTGGGCGGCGGCGATACCGCGTCCGACTGCGTCGGCACAGCCTTCCGCCAGGGTGCCGTGAAAGTTACCCAGCTGGACATCCGTCCCCAGCCGCCGGAAAAGGAAGACAAGCTTGCGGTCTGGCCTTTCTGGGCCACCAAGATGCGCACCTCCTCCTCCCAGGCCGAGGGCGCCATCCGCGAGTTCCAGGTGGCAACGCTGGAGTTCATCGGCGAGGACGGCGTGCTGACCGGCGTGAAGTGCTGTGAAGTGGACGAGCGTCGCAAGCCCATCGCCGGCACCGAGTTCGTCATCAAGGCCGATCTCGCCTTCATCGCCATCGGTTTCTCCGGCCCGTTTAAGGACAGCGTGCTCAAGGAGCTGAATGGCAAGCTTACGTTGTCCACGGACAAGCGCGGCTCCACCAACGTGGTGGCGAACGATCTGGATTACCGCACGTCGGTCGACAAGCTGTGGGCAGCCGGTGACGTCCGCCGCGGCCAGTCGCTGGTCGTCTGGGCAATCCGCGAGGGCCGCCAGGCAGCGCGCGCCATCGACGAGGCGCTGATGGGAAGCACGATCCTTCCGCGCTGAGGCGCACACGCCGCTGACTGCAGGCCTCGCTCCCACGGGAGCGAGGCCTTTTTTTATTCTGCCAGAGCGCGAATCTTCCCGGGATTCCTGCCGTGGCGCTATTTCTGATGCGTTGTCCATTCAAGATAAGAAATATAAGATTTTCCCAAGGCGGCCGATGAAGGATGCCGCCAAGGCGACAGGCACACCACAAGAGGGGCCTGCGGGGGGAACACATGTCGGATCATAATAAACTCGCCGGCGGCGCGCTCGGCGGGGCGGAATCGATCATCATGGGGGTAGCGGGTGCGGCACCCGCATTCACCATATCAGCGGCCGCGGCCTCGATGGTCGGAGACCTCGGGGCGCTTTCGCTCGGCGCGATCGTCTATTGCGGCATCATCATGTTCGGCACGGCGCTGGCGTTTCGCAATCTCAATCGGGTCGTCACCAATGCGGGCGCGAGCTATGCGGTGGTGGGACATGTCTTCGGCCCCGCCTGGGGTTTCGTCGCCGGCTGGGCCGCGCTGACGGCCTTTGCGCTGGCGATGGTCGCGGCCGCGGTGCCGGCCGCATCGGCCACGCTGATGATACTGGCGCCGGACAAGGCGGAAAACACGCTTTACGTGGTTCTCACCGGGGCCTTCTGGTTCTCGCTGGTCGCCTTCGTGGCGCTGCGCGGAATCAAGCACGCCAGCTTCCTGCAGATCACCTTCATCGTCATCGAATGCGCGGCCATCGTGGTCATCATCGGGGCCGGGCTGATCCAATGGCCGACGCTCGCCGTCAGGGTGCCCGAGATCGGATGGTTCTCGCCCTTTTCGCTCTCGGCAAGCCAGTTTGCCACCGGTTTGCTCCTCGGTCTCTATTTCTACTGGGGTTTCGACGTCACCATCAATCTCAGCGAAGAGACGGGTGCGGCCGGGGATGCGGATGCCTCCGGCTCGAGCGCGCTCTGGTCCGTGGTCAATCTGATGGCGCTCTACACGCTGCTGATGCTGGCCATCCTGCTGACCCTCAGCGATGCCGAGGCTTCCGGGGCAGGTCCCGGCCTGCTCTTCGATCTCGGCAGCCGGCTGCTACCGGAGCCCTTCAACTATCTTGCGGTGCTGGCACTGATGCTGAGTGCCATCGGAACCCTGGAAACGCAGATCCTCCAGTTCTCCCGCTCGCTCTTTTCCATGGCCCGCGACGGACATTTTCACGAGCGCTATGCCCGCATTCATCATCACTGGCGAACGCCGCATCAGGCGACCATCATCGTCTGGGTTCTGGGTGTCGTGTTTCTCGTGGCCTCAAGCTACCTGCCGACGGTCAAGGATATCCTCGACAGCTCCATTCTGGCGCTTGGGCTTCAGATCTGCTGTTACCTCACCCTGACCTGCCTGGCCTCGGCCTGGTATTTCCGCAAAAGCCTTGAGCAGGGCGTCGCAAAGGCGATCACGCATGTGGTTTGGCCACTGGTGAGCGCGGCGGCAATGATATTCGTCGCCGTCTACAGCCTGCCCGATCTCGGCCTGCAGACCAGCCTCATCGGCCTCGGTGGCCTCGCCCTCGGCATCATTCCCTTCCTGCTGGCGCAACGGCGCCGCAGGGCAGCCTGAGGTTCAAAGGCTGGGTCTTGCGAAATCATCGACCCGGCCGGCAGGCGGGCGTGTCGTCCGGGCGTTGAAAAGGCTGTTTGCGGTCGCTACCGCAGCACCCGGCGCACCGAGAAGCTCCTGGCCGCCGTCGAGCTCCGGGTCTCCGAGGCTGATGGGCGGCGTGCGTACGGGCGGGCCCGAGGGCGCGCTGTCCTTCTTCTCCGCAATCAGGCTCTCGCTGTCCAGGCGAATGAGCTGCTCGACGGTGAGGGGATCGCCCAGGAACTTGCGGATCGGTTTTTCCGCATAGAAGGCAAGCTTGCGCTTGCCGGCCGCCGTCATGCCCACGCCATCAGACGTGCGAAGGCGCGCCGGCTGGCCGTTGATGTCGGAACCGGACACGATGAATTTCCCGTTCTCGTCGACGAAGCCGTCCCACACGTCCACGAATTCGCCGCCCGCCCGCGCGGTTTCGTTCCGGTAGATGGTGTTGAACTGGACGGCGGCGGAGCTGGTCTTGTTGCTCTTGAAGGCCGGAAGCCCGACCCAGACGAGCGGCACCGAAGCCTCCTTGCCAAGGCGGAGCATGGTGTTCACACGCGCGGTATAGGCTTCGTTCCAGGCCGGCGTATCGAAGTCTTCCTTCGCCGAGCCGATCCGCATCTGCTGGCGGTCGTTTGCCCCGATCATCAGCACGACGACGGCGGGTTTCGTTTCCCTGATATAGTCGGGCAGTTTCTGCGGCCAGTCGAAATAGTCGTCGCGCACCAGACCGGAAGCGGTGCTGGTGCGGCTGTCCACCACCGTCGTCGGATCCTCCGCAAAGGCGGCCGTGAGGCCCTGGGCAAGACCGCTTGCAAGAAAGTCGCCGACAACAAGGATATGGCGCGCGTCCGGGCTCTTGGCCACCGGCGGCGCTGCGGTTTCGAGGGTGGTGACGCTCGGGCTGGTGCGCTTTTTCACCCGGGGTTTCTTGCGTGTGGGCAGCTCGATCACGTCCGGCTGCTGCTGGCGCTGCTTCGGGCCGAAAAGCCAGTCGAAGATCGTCCGGCGTTGCCGCACTTCCTGCGCCGCAGCCGATATCGGCAGGCTGGTGACGAGCACCGCCCCCGCCGTGACGAGCACGGCGGTGATGCGGATGCGGGACTGCTTTTTCAAGGCGCTTGTCATGCCGGGCTCATGTCGCAACGCAACGGGTTGCCATTCGCGACACTATAGAACGAAGAGTTTGTCTTGAAAGTGAAAAGCGGCCTTGCACCCGCAATTCCGCCTACTGGCGCAGCGCCTTAAGCAGGCGTCGTGAGGGTTCTCCGTCGGGCTGGAGCCCCAGCCGCTGCTGGATGGAGGCAATTGCCGCCTTGGAGCCCGAGCCGAAATTGCCGTCCACCTCGCCCTCGTAATAGCCGAGCTCCTTCAGCCGCGATTGCAGCTCGAACTTCTCGTTGATGTCGAGCGAGCCGTCAGGACGCGGCCAGCTCTGGCGCATGCCCGGATACCCGGCGATCTGGTCTGCCAGCTGGCCCACGGCCAGCGCATAGGTGTCGGCGGCGTTGTATTTCTTGATGACGAAGAAGTTCTTGGCCATCAGGAAGCCCGGACCGTTGGCCCCTGCCGGCATCTTCAGCTGCGCGCGGTCTCCGCCATTCTTGAAGCCTTTGCCGTTCGGCCGCAGGAAACCCAGCTTGGCCCACTGGGCAAGCGTCAGCGTCTTGCCGGCATAGGCCTGGCCCCCTTCCGGGACAGCCACTTCGTAACCCCAGGTCTTGCCGGTCACCCAGCCGTTCTGCTTCAGGAGATTTGCCGAGGTGGCGAGTGCGTCCGGAATGGAGTTCCAGATGTCGCGTTTTCCGTTTCCGTCCGCATCGAATCCATAGAGCAGGTAGCTTGTCGGGATGAACTGCGTGTGGCCCATGGCGCCTGCCCAGGAGCCCGTAAGGCCGCGGGGCGTGATATCGCCGGACTGAAGGATCTTCAGCGCCGCGATCAGCTGCTTCTGCGCATATTTGGAGCGCTTGCGATCGGAATAGGCGAGCGTGGCGAGCGCCTGCGGCACGTAGTGAAGCTTCTCTTCCTTGGAGAGGATCGCGCCGTAATTGGATTCCATCGACCAGATGGCAAGCAGGATGTGCCTGTCCACACCGAAGTGCCGTTCGATTGCGGCGAGCGTCGAGCCGTAACGGTGGAGCATTTCCTGCCCGATCCGCACCGTGTAGGGGTTGACCCGGCTGTCCATGTATTCCCAGATCGGCGTCTTGAATTCCGGCTGGAAGCCAGCCTTGCGCAACACCTCCGGATCCGGCTCGTTGACGCCCGCAAAGGCCGCCTTGTAGGTCGCCTTGCTGATGCCTGCCTGTGCTGCGACCGGATAGAACTTGATCACGAAATTGCGGAAGGCCTCATCCGCGCGCGCCGGCGCCTGGCCGGCCATCAGGGTTGCCAGCGCTGCAGCCAGCCCCAGTTTTCCCAGTTTGAAGCAGGTCTTCGTGAACATCGTGCAATCCCGTCGGTTGGCGAAACGCGGCCCTCGGCCCGCTCGGGCCATGCCGGTTTCGAGGCTAACGCGAGACTCTCAACAAAATCTTTACCATGTTCCGGGGCTGGCGTCATTCTTCGCAAAAAAGTAGCTTTTTGAAACTAATCGGAAACCGCATGGCATGAGCGTCCATGTTTGGAGCGCCGTTGGAGGCAGTTTTGGGACAGCATCGTAAAGTTCGTAAGGCAGTATTTCCCGTCGCGGGTCTGGGAACCCGCTTTCTCCCCGCAACAAAAGCCGTCCCCAAGGAGATGCTCACCGTCGTCGACAAGCCGGTGATCCAGTATGTGGTCGATGAGGCGCTGGAAGCCGGTATCGAGCATCTCGTCTTCGTGACGGGCCGCGGCAAGGGCGTGATCGAGGACTACTTCGACATTCAGTACGAACTGGAACAGACGCTTCGCGAACGGTCCAAGACTGCGGAGCTTACCCTGCTTGCGGGTATCCTGCCGAAGGCGGGCATGGCAAGTTTCACCCGCCAGCAGGAGCCGCTCGGTCTCGGACACGCCGTCTGGTGCGCGCGCGATATCGTCGGCAACGAGCCTTTCGCGCTGCTTCTGCCCGACATGATCATGCGTGGCGAGAAGGGCTGCATGAAGGGCATGATGGATCTCTACGACGAGACCGGCGGGAACATCATCGCGGTCGAGGAGTGCCATCCCGATCTCGCCCATAAATACGGCATCGTCGGTGTGGGCGAGGCGATCGGCGAGGGCTTCAAGATCACGGGCATGGTCGAGAAGCCGGCCAAGGGGACGGCACCTTCCAACTTCTTCATCAACGGGCGCTATATCCTGCAGCCCGAAATCTTCGAGATCCTGGAGACGCAGGAGCGCGGCGCCGGAAACGAGATCCAGCTCACCGACGGCATGCTGAAGCTTGCCGCGAAGCAGGAATTTGCCGGATATCATTTCCGCGGCGAGACCTTCGACTGCGGTGCGAAGGACGGCTTCATCCTGGCAAACGTCGCCTATGCGCTGGAGCGCGCAGACATTCGCGGAAGCGTGGAGCAGGAGATCCGCAATCTGCTGGCCCGCCTGAAAGGCTGAGGGCCTCTCAAGCATGAGGGAAGGGGCCGCCCGGTGAGAATCCCGGGCGGCCCTTTTTCTGTCAGCGCTTCAGCGTCAGGTCGAGGCCGGCGCGCATCACGTCGGTGTCGGTACCGCCGTCGGGCCGTGTCCGTTCCCAGGAAAGATCGGCCGTCAGATCCATGTAGCGGTTGAGGCTGTAGGCCATGCTGGCGCCAAGGGTCGTCACCAGATCGTTTGCCGTGCTGCCGGAAGGGCGGTAGTCGCGCCAGGTGGCCCCGCTCGAGAGCTTGGCCCCGAGATCGTCGCGCACCTGCTGGGTCAGGGCAATGGTCAGGGCACGGGACACGTAGCCGGACTGGCCGGCCACCACCGATGGCTCGACCGTGGTCAGCAGCCCGAGGGTGATGTCGGTACCCCGCCGTGGCGACCAGGAGGCCGCCGCATCCAGCACGACGGCATCGATGGCCGCGAGCCTGGCATCGGCAAAGCTCACGTGCCGGTAGCCGAGGCCGAGCTCGCCCTTCAGCTTTTCTCCGAGATCGAGCGCGACACCGGCCTTGCCGCCGACGCTTCTCGAGTCGCGTTCATAACCGAGGCTGTCGGTTCCCTCGTCGTAAAGGGTGCGGCCGGCGGAGGCTTCCAGGAAGGGGATGAGCGCGGGCGAAAGGTCGTAGCCGACGCGCAGGCGGACGTTGCCGCTGTTGCGGTTGCGATCGTCGAGCGACAGGGTCGAGCCGTCGCTGAGCGTCACATCCGAATAGGTGGTGCGGCTGACATCGATTGCGGCCAGCCCGCGGAGCAGGCCGAAGTCGCGCTCGATGGACGCGCCGCCCTTCAGCGTCTGCACGCTCGACTGGTCGACCGCGTCGAGCACCGCGTTCGGGTCTGTCGCGCTCTCGCGGGTCAGCGTGTAGCCGCCGGTCAGCCGTGCGACGGTATCGCGCGAGACGTCCAGGCGGAGCTCGGCATCCAGCGAAGCGGAGGGCTTCGTCTGGCCTTCGCCGGAAAAGTTGCGCTGGAAGACGCCGTCTCCGGAGATCGTCAGCTGGTGCCGCGACCAGTCGGAGGTCAGCGTCCCCCGGATCTCGTTCTGGTAATAGCTGCGCGATGTCTCGGTTCCGCCTGAGCGCGTGGTTTCGGTCGCGACCGAGGTGTTGAGCGCCGGACGGAGGATGAAACTGCCGAGGCGAATGCCCGCCGTATCCTCGCCGTCTGCCCGGATGGCGGGGCGGAGGCCGTCAATCGGCTGGACCCGGAGATTGTCCCGGCCGAAGCTGTCGTTGGTGCTTCCGGTCATGCTCTCGTCGAGCGCTGACAGCCGGGCAGCGCGCGGATTGACGGCGCCATCGTCCTCGGCCAGTGCCGGACGGGGCTGGGTGCCGGTGAGAAGATCGTCCCCGCTGGATGACGCCGTATTGCTCGGGTCTGTTGCGAGCACACCCTGTTGAGTGGCCACGCCGGCAGTGGTGCCATCCGCCGCAGGGGCAAGGCTCTGCGCCCGCGCCTCGCTCGAGGCAAGCCCGGCCGTCGCCACGCCGACGAGAAGTGCGGCCGTGCGCCAGAGGCTGGGAGACCCGAAAGGGGCGGGGAATGGGTTCATCGACGGCAAGGCCCGGTAGTGGCAATGGTTACCTATCTCTAAAGCCTTGTGGTTAATGCTTGGTATACGCCCGCCGGCGGCAGCGCCGGCGAAATCTGGCCCGGCACGGAAAAAGGTTTGAGCCACAGGCGCTGAGAAATGGACAGAGGCAGCGGAAAGCGCTAACGCTCCAGCCATGACAGAGACCGTTTTTTCCCCGCTCAAGGCCGATGCGATTGCTTCGGCGCTCCGCACCGTCGAGACCGAACGCAACGGTCTCGCTTCGCTTGAAAAGGCCCTGCAGGGTCCGCTTGCCGCTCCCTTTGCCGCGGCGGTGGAGAGCATCTACGGCATCACGGGCAGGGTCATCGTCACGGGGGTTGGCAAGAGCGGGCACATCGGGTCGAAGATGGCCGCCACCTTCGCCTCCACCGGCACGCCTGCCTTCTTCGTCCATCCCGTCGAGGCCAATCACGGCGATCTCGGCATGATCACCCGCAACGACGTGATCATCGCCATGTCCTGGAGCGGCGAGAGCACGGAACTCAAGGGCATCATCGCCTATTCCCGACGCTTCCGGATCCCGCTGATCGCCATGACTGCGGGCGAAACCTCCACGCTGGCGCGCGAGGCCGATGTCCTGCTGCTGCTGCCGAAGGAGCAGGAGGCCTGCCCGCACGGCCTGGCACCCACGACCTCCACGCTGATGCAGCTCGCGATCGGCGACGCGCTTGCCATTGCGCTTCTGGAAAGCCGCGGATTTACCGCACAGGATTTCCGCACCTTCCACCCCGGCGGAAAGCTGGGAGCGAGCCTCACCCATGTGGGAGACATCATGCACAAGGACGAGCGCATTCCGCTCGTTTCCTCCGGCACGCCCCTGACCGAGGCGGTGATGGTTCTGTCGCGGAAACGCTTCGGCTGTGTCGGGGTGCTGGACGACGCGGGCCGGCTTTGCGGCATCGTCACCGAGGGGGATCTGGCGCGAAACCTCGCCCGTCCGCTTTCCGAACTTCAGGTGGACGACATCATGACCCGCACGCCGAAGACCGTGAAGGCGAGCGCGCTCGCCACGAGCGCGGCGGCCATGCTGAACGAGATGGGCATTTCCGCCCTGATCGTCATCGACGAGGACAACAGGCCAGTCGGCATCGTGCATTTCCACGATTTCCTGCGCGTTGGCGTCGCCTGACGAAAAAGAAGGGCGGCCCGAAGCCGCCCCGTTTCGCATTCCGGTCCTGTCCGGTTTCCTGTCCGCTCAGTCTGCCTCGACCGAAAGGGTGGATCCCTCCGCCCCCGTCACGCGAACCCGCGTTCCCGCCGGCAGATCCGGTCCCTTGACCGGCCAGAACGTGTCGTCGAGCTTCAGACGGCCACGACCGTCGCGTACCGGCTCCCCGAGCGTTCCGATGCGGCCGATGAGCGATGCACCGCGCCGGTTCAGCAACGGCTCGTCGCTGCCGCCCGCCGGTCCGGCATAGAAGCGCCGGCCCGCGATGACGAAGACCACCGACAGCGCCGCAAAGACGATCCACTGCACTTCCCAGGGCCAGTATCCGCTCCCCCACAGGCCGAGCGAGACGAGGCCGACCGCGATGGCGGCAAGGCCGATCCAGACGAGGAACACGCCGGGAAGCAGGAGCTCCGCCGCAAGCAGGACCAGTCCGAAGACCCACCAGGCCCAGGGCCCGAATTCCGCAAGGACGCCCGCGATCATGGGTCATGCCTCCGGAGGGATGGTGCCGGGCGTTGCAGGCCAGACATTGGTCGAAGGGGACGCCTGCTGGGCGCCGGAGGAAGCCATCTGCACCTCCGGGGTGCTGCTGCGCTGCGGTGCGCGGCGCACAGGCTGAGGCGCCTGCGGGGAGGGACCATCGCCGAAGACCTCCTTCGCGATGGCGCCGATGCCGCCGAGCGAGCCGATGAGCGAGGATGCTTCCATCGGCATCAGCACGACCTTCGCATTGTTCGCGCGCCCGATGGAGCCGAGCGCTTCGGTGTATTTCTGCGCCACGAAGTAGTTGATCGCATGGACATCGCCGGCGGCAATGGCTTCCGAGACCATCCGGGTCGCCTTGGCCTCGGCTTCGGCGAGCCGCTCGCGCGCCTCCGCATCACGGAAGGCCGCTTCGCGTTCGCCTTCCGCCTGCAGGATCGCGGCCTGCTTGGCGCCTTCGGCCCTGAGGATCTGCGCATTGCGCGCACCTTCGGCCTCGAGAACCTGGGCGCGCTTCTCGCGCTCCGCCTTCATCTGGCGCGCCATCGCGTCGACCAGATCGGTCGGCGGGCGGATATCCTTGATTTCGACGCGGGTGACCTTGATGCCCCACGGCCCGACCGCATCATCCACCACGCGCAGCAGCTTTTCGTTGATCACTTCGCGGTTGGAGAGCAGTTCGTCGAGGTCCATCGACCCCATGACCGAGCGGATGTTCGTCATGGTGAGGTTCAGGATGGCGTTTTCGAGGTTCGAAACCTGATAGGCGGCCTGCGCGGGATTGAGGACCTGGTAGAAGGCGACCGCATCGGCAGCGACGGAGGCGTTGTCCTTGGTGATGACCTCCTGCGTGGGAACGTCGAGCACCTGCTCCATGACGTTCATCTTCGCGCCGATGGTTTCGATGAAGGGGGTGATGATGTTCAGCCCGGGATTGAGCGTTCTCGTGTACCGCCCGAAGCGTTCCACCGTATATTGATAGCCCTGCGGCACCGTCTTCACGCCAGCAAAGAGCACCAGGATCACCAGCAGTACCAGGGCGACCACTGCGATATCGAAACCCGTCATTTCCCGTTTCCTCCAAAGCAGCCCGCGATTCATGCAGGCCACCTTTACAACTGGAGGGTCGCCCCTCCAATTGCAAGGCCGGGTGTGTTGTCCGCTTCGCTTTTCGTCAGATCCAGCCGCCGAGTTCGCGGCGCACGACATGTTCGAGAACCCACATGCCGTCGGTGGAATCGTTGAGGCACGGGATGTGGGTGAACTTTTCGCCACCATTGTGCAGGAAAAGCTCGCCAGCCTCGCCGGCAATCTCCTCCAGCGTTTCCAGGCAGTCGGAAACGAAGCCCGGATTCATGATGGCGATCTTCTTCACGCCGTCCTGCGCCAGCTTCTCGACCGTCTTGTCGGTGTAGGGTTGCAGCCATTCTTCCGGGCCGAAGCGGGACTGGAAGGTGACCATCAGCTTGTCTTTCGGCAGATCGAGCTTCTCGCGCAGGAGGCGCGCGGTCTTCATGCACTGGCAGTGATAGGGATCGCCCTTCTTGAAGTAGGACTGCGGAATGCCGTGGAAGGAGGTGATCAGCAGATCCGGCTCCCAATCCAGCGTCTCGTAATGCTTGCGCACGGAATTGGCCAGCGCCTCGATGTAGACAGGGTCGTCATGATAGGGCGGCACGGTGCGCAGCGCGGGCTGCCAGCGCATCTTGAGCAGCGTCTCGAAGGCCTTGTCGTTCACCGTCGCCGTCGTTGCTGCCGCAAACTGCGGATAGAGGGGGAACAGCAGGATCTTCTCGCAGCCCTGGTCCTTCAGCCACTGGATGCGGGAGGGAATGGAGGGCTGGCCGTAGCGCATGCCCCAGTCGACGATCACGTTCGGCAGGTCCTTGAAGCTCTCCGCCATCTTTTCCGCCTGGCTGCGGGTATAGGTGCGCAGGTAGCTCTCGTTCAGATCGTGATTCCAGATTTCCTCATAGGCCTTGCCCACCTTCTGCGGGCGACGGTTGAGCACGATGCCGAACAGGATCGGGTACCAGAACAGGCGCGACCACTCGATCACGCGGCGGTCCATCAGGAATTCCTTCAGGTAGCGCCGCATGGATGTGTAATCGGTGCCGTCGGGGGTGCCAAGATTGACGAGGAGAACGCCGACCTTGCCGAATTTCACCGGCGGATGATTGGCGGGAAAATGTGCTGTATCAGCGGCCATGGAGCTCTCTTTTTAGGATTTTGTGATGCAGGCGCTGCCAATATAGGGTTTGCCCTGCCGAGGAAAACCCTAATCCCACGAAAAACCGGCCCGGGAAAGCCCGGACCGGCGATAAGTCTCCGGCCGATCGTCGCAGCCGCTTACTTGCCCGGGATGACCAGCTCCTTGCCGACCATCAGGTGGCGCGGCTTCGGATTGCCGTTGGCGTCGGAGATCTTCCTCCAGTCGGTGCCGGCCCCCAGATATTTCTCCGCGAGATCCCAGAGCGTGTCGCCCTTCTCGACCACGTGGCGGTTGCCGGCGGCCGACGGGGCGGGGGCGGAAGAGGGTTCCGGTGCGGTCTTGACCGCGGTGTCGACGGGAGCCGCGGTAGCCGCAGGTTCTGCCGCCGCCGCCGTAGCTTCGCCCACGCCGGTGATCCGGCCGTCCGTATAGGGCTTGTAGGGGCGGTTCGCGGTCAGATAGGCAGCAACTGCATCTTCCAGGCTTGGCCCGAAATCATAGGCATTGATGGCCTTCTCGGCGAATACGGAATAGCCGTCGCCGCCCGAACGGAGATAGTTGTTGGAGACCACGCCATAGGTCTTCTCTGGGTCGAGCGGCACAAAGCCGTCGCCTTCCTTCACCTGCACGTCCGTCACCCGCTCGCCTGCGGGTTTCGAGCGATCGAAGGTGAACTTGAGGCCTGCGACCTGCGGGAAGCGCCCGCCGCCTTCCTCGACCTGGCTGACCCCGTTCTCCAGCGCTGCCTTCAGGTCGGCACCCTTGAGCTGGAAGGTGGCGATGGTGTTCTGGAAGGGCAGGACCGTCAGCACTTCGCCCATGGTAACCGGGCCCTGGTCGATGGAGGAGCGCAAGCCGCCGCCATTGGCCACCGCGATGGTGATGCCCTGGCCCTTCACGCGGTCCAGCATGGCATCGGCGACGAGGTTGCCCATGGAGCATTCCTTCTGGCGGCAGTTCTCGCGCGCGCCGTCGATGGCCTCGGTCGTTTCCGACACCTCCTTGTTGCGGATCTCTTCCAGCGGCTTTGCCAGTTCCGCGACGCGCGTCTGGTAGCCGGAATGCGGGGTGATCGCCTTGTCGAGCAGCAGGGGATCGCCGCTTGCGGCGGTCACCACGCCCTTGTCGTCGAAGGTGACGGCAAGATCGCCGAGATATTTGGAATAGGCATAGGCGGTGACGATCGGGACCTCCACGCCGGCGGGGTTCTTCACGCGGGTGGGGTAGGGGCCCGCCGCCTTTTCGTCCTTGTTCGAAAGCAGCGTGTGGCTGTGGCCGCCGACGATCACGTCGATGCCGTCGACGGCTGCGGCGATCTGCTTGTCGCGCTCGTAGCCCACATGGGACAGCAGCACGATCTTGTTGACGCCCTGGCCTTCCAGATCCTTCACCTGTTCCTTCAGCGTGCTGATCTCGTCGGCGAAAAGCACGTCCTTGCTGGGGGAGGAGGTCTCGTCGGTATCGGTTGCCAGCACCGAAACCACGGCCACCTTGTCGTCGCCGAACGCCTTGACGACATAAGGCTTGTACTTGCCCGAGATCGGCGTGTTGAGGCCGGCGAGCGTGTTGGCCGAGATCATCGGGAACTTCAGGGCGCCGATGAATTTCGCCAGCTCTTCCGGACCGTCGTCGAATTCATGGTTGCCGATGGCCATGGCGTCGAAGCCGATGCCGTTCATGAATTCGGCAATCGGAGCGCTCTTGTAGGTGGTGTAGAAAAGCGAGCCCTGAAACTGGTCGCCGGCATCCAGCACCAGCACGTTCTTGCCGTCGAGCGCGGCGCGGCGCTGGTCGATGGCGGTCTTCATCCGGGCAATCCCGCCGAAGCACTCGCCCTTCTGTTCGTCTTCCGCGCCGCAGGTGGAATCGTACTTGTTGATCGATTCGATGCGGGAATGGAAATCGTTGATATGAAGGATGTTGAGTTCGAAATCCGCCAGGGCGAAGCTCGAGCTGAAGCCGATGAAGGCGCTTGCCAGGAGGACGGAACGAAGGGGGCGGAACATCTCTCTCTTCTCCTTGTCTTTCTTCATGCCGGAAGCCAGCAAAAAGGGGATGCATGGCATTCCCCGTGTCTTTTCGTGCGGCAGTGCCGGGCACGGCTTCATCGCCTGAGCCCGGAACTGCCCGGACGGGAAATCAATCCGATGAACATCATGATTTCATGACAGGCCGCTGCCTGTCCCGCTTTCCGCAGGACCGCGCGACGCGGCTGACGGGATGGTTTCATTGCCCGTCCGCCGGTGCAAGCAAAAAGAGCATGGATCGGAGACAGGGTTAATCCTGGCCGATGTCCGAATGACAGAAGGCCCCGCCGGGGAAGGCGAGGCCCATGGTCCGGGAACGGGAAAACGGGGCGATCAGTTGGGCAGGGCTGCCGAACCGGCCGGCGCGGCACCCATCGGCTGGGCGCTGGCGACAGGCATGTCCGCCCGGCGCATCAGCGAGAATTGCGCGCCCGTGTCGGAGGTGCAGTTCAGCTGCGTGGCGGTCGCGAGCTGGCAATTGGCACGCTGCGATTTCTTGGTCTTTGCGGAAATGAAGGACACCTGAACGATGCCGCTCGGATCGACGGTATAGGTGCCGGTGGCGAGCACGGCGTTGTAGCCATCGGTCGTGCGGGTGACGAACTGGCCGCCCTGGAAGGTGGAGACGAGCGCGTTCTTGTCCTGCCATGCGCCTTCGACGGTCGGCGTCTTCACAGGTGCCGGCAGTTCCCGCGCCGGCTGGGAAGACTGGCATGCTGCCAGCAGTGTTCCGGCGGCGATGAGGGCGAGAAAGCGATGGCTTTTCATGAGGCGTCTCCCGGCGATTCGATATGGGTATTTCATAAAAAACATGGACCGCCCATCACCTCATGACAAGGCCGGGACGGCGCTGGTGCGCCTCCCGGCCTCATATTTCGGCTCAGCTGTGTCTTAACGGACAAGGATGTTCCGGAACTGCCAGGGATCGGAGGTGTCCAGATCCTCGGGGAAGAAGTCGTTGCGGTCCTTCAGCGGCGTCCAGTCCGTATAGTGGCCTTCGACCGGGCCGAGATAGGGCGACTGCACTTCCAGGCAGCGCTTGTAGTCCATCTCGTCGGCCTCGACGATGCCGGCCTTCGGGTTTTCGAGCGCCCAGACCATGCCGGCGAGCACGGCGGAGGTTACCTGCAGGCCGGTCGCGTTCTGGTAGGGCGCGATCTGGCGGGTTTCCTCCAGAGAGAGGCGCGAGCCGTACCAGTAGGCGTTCTTGTCGTGGCCGTAGAGCAGCACGCCGAGTTCATCCACGCCGTCGACCAGCTCGTTCTCGTCGAGAACATGCAGTTCCGGCTGGTGGTTGCCGCCATTGCCGAACATCTCGTGGAGCGAGAGGACGGCATCATTGGCCGGGTGATAGGCATAATGGCAGGTCGGACGGAAGGTCACGTCGCCGTCCTTGTCGCGGACGGTGAAGTAGTCGGCGATCGAGATCGACTCGTTGTGGGTGACGAGGAAGCCGTACTGCGCGCCGGGCGTGGGGCACCAGGTGCGGACGCGGGTGTTGGCACCCGGCTGCTCCAGATAGATGGCGGCCTTGCAGCCCTTCTTGTGCTTCTTGGCGTTCTTCGGCATCCACTTCTCGTGGGTGCCCCAGCCGAGTTCGGCCGGCTGCATGCCTTCGGACAGGAAGCCTTCCACCGACCAGGTGTTCCAGAAGACGTTGAGCGGCTTCGGGCTCTTGGCGCGCTGCGTGTCGCGCTCGGCAATGTGAACGCCCTTGACGCCGAGCTTCTTCATCAGCTTGGCCCAGCCTTCGCGGTCCTCCTGCGAGGGCTCGTCGAACTTGACCTTCATGTCCTTGGCGAGGTTGACGAGCGCCTGCTTGACGAACCAGGAGACCATGCCGGGGTTCGCGCCGCAGCACGAAACGGCGGTGGAACCGCCGGGGTTCTTTTCCTTTTCCTTGCGCACGGTTTCGCGGAGCGCATAGTTGGTGCGGCTGGCGTTGTCGGCCTCGCTGTCGAAGTAGAAGCCGAGCCAGGGCTCGACCACGGTATCGATGTAGAGCACGTCGAGCTTGCGGCACAGCTTCATGATGTCCAGCGAGCCGGTATCGACCGAGAGGTTGACGCAGAAGCCCTGGCCTTCGCCTTCGGTGAGCAGCGGCTTCAGCAGGCTCTTGTAGTTGTCCCTGGTCACATATTCCTGGATGTGGCGGACGCCGTGCTTCTCGAAGATCTCGGCATCGCCCGGGTGCAGCTTAGGATCGATGACCACCAACCGGCTCTTGTCGAACTTGAAATGGCGCTCGATCAGCGGCAGCGTGCCGCGACCGATGGAACCGAAACCGATCATCACGATCGGGCCGGTGATTTCGCCATGAACCGGGTAGTTTTGATCTGCCATTTTATGCGCACTCCTGGGAAGGTTAGAGCAAGATCCGCCGGAAACCGCCGGCACCGGATAGAAAACAGGCCAAGCAGCCCTGTTCCAGGCTGCAAAATGCGTCTGGCAGGGAGTATTGCCCTTATCGGGCCGCGTCAAGGCTCGTTAAGGGGAATGTCCGCTGCCGGAGGCGGCGTTTCCTGTCCTATATCAGGCCTGTGACGTTTTTGTGCAGGATGCCGTGGTATCAGCCCTTCAGGGCTTCCAGCCCGGCCGCGGTGCGCGAGACGGCCGCTTCCGTGATGCGGTATTCCGCGATGCGATGTTGCGTGAAGGGATCCGCGGCGCAGAAGGCTTCGACGGCAGCGCGTTCTCCCCGCGCCAGGATGATGCCGCCGGTGCGCGGATTCTTCCGTCCGGAGGCGAGGAACATTCCGCTGTCATATCCCTGCTGCAGCCATGCGACATGGGCGTCCATGTGGGCGTCGGCCGCCTCCACGGGGGCGATGTAGGAGAGGTCCAGAATGAACATGGCAATCCTTTCGGTCAGGGTAGAAGCCGGGCCGGTATCAGTCCGCGCAGCGAGTTTCCGACAAAGAAGTCGCGGCCGGCGAGATCCTCCGGCCGGATGACGGCTTCCGCCGCATGACCTGCATCCAGGAGGCGCTGGCGTTCGACACCGGCGAGAAGGCCGCAGGCGAGGGAGGGGGTGAGGAATCCTCCCCTGCCGTCCGGCAGGAAAAGGCTGGTGATCGTGCCCTCGCAGACCTCGCCGCGTTCATTGAGCAGCAGCACCTCGTCCGCCTCGGCAAGGCCGAATTCCGAGCGCGCTGCGTCATAGTGGCCGCGCCGGCCGGTCTTGTGGCGCAGCAGTGGGTCCTGCGAGGAAAGGGCAGCCGTCCGGGCAATCCTCACGGTCCAGACCGTTCCCTCGCCAGCCGGAACGAAGCCCGCATGGGTGAGTGTGAGGCGGCCTTGGCTGCCGAGCTCGAGCCTGACACGGCGCGGGCCTTCCTCTTCCGGCACCTCGTTCAGCTTTTCCTCGAAGCGGTCCGGATCGAAGCCAAGGCCGAGCGCCTCCGCCGATGCGGCCATCCGGGCCCGGTGGCGGTCGAGGTTGCGGAAGCCCGTCCCCGGTTCGTAACGCAGCGTTTCGATCAGCGATACCGGTTTCATCGCTCGATCCGCTGGTCGCCGACGGCAAAGCGCGCCTTGAGCAGGCATTCCTCGTATTCGGCCTCCGCCACGCTGTCGAAGACGATTCCGCCGCCGACATTGAAGACGGCCCGGCCGTCGTCGAAGAGACTGATCGTGCGGATCGCGACGGAAAAGCGCATGGCGCCTGCCGGATCGATGAAGCCGATGGCGCCGCAATAGATGTCGCGGGGGCCCGCCTCCAGTGCATGCAGGATGGACATGGCGCTCATCTTGGGCGCCCCGGTGATCGAACCGCAGGGGAAAAGCGCCGCGAAGATGTCCGTCAGGGTGGTTTTGGGCAGAAGCTTCGCCCGTACGTGGCTCACCATCTGGTGGACGGTCGGATAGGTTTCGACATCGAAGAGCTTCGGAACGGACAACGTTCCGACTTCGGTGATGCGCGAGATGTCGTTGCGCAAGAGGTCGACGATCATCCGGTTTTCGGCCTGGGTCTTGATGTCGTCCTTCATGCCCTGGACGATCGAGGCATCCTCCACCGCATCGCGGCCGCGCTTGGCCGTGCCCTTCATCGGATGGGTCTCGATCCAGCCGTCCCGGTCGACCTTGAAGAAAAGCTCCGGCGAGCGGGAAAGGACGACGGGGCCGTCGAGATTGACGAGGGCGCCGTATTTCACCGGCTGCCGGTCGATGAGCGACCAGAAGGCAGCGCGCGGGTCGCCCTTCCAGCGCGCCTCGATTGGCATGGTGAGGTTGCACTGGTAGGCGTCGCCATTGCGCAGGTGCCAGTGGAGCTTCTCGAAGCGCGCCCGGTAGGTATCGAAGTCCCAGACCGCCCGGGGGCTATCGAGCAGCGGCTCGTTTTCCACGCGCTGCACCGGCCTGGAAAGCGGATGGCCTTCCTCTGCCGGCATGGAGAAGACGCCGAACTGGAGGTAGGGCGTTTCGCGCCCGTCGACTGCGAAACCCTGAAGCTTTTCCTCGAAGAGATGGCCCGCTTCGTAGGAAAGGGCGCCGGCCAGCCATTTGCCGGCCTTCTGCGCCGCCTCCATGCGCTCAAGCGCGGGGAAGAAATCCGCGCGCGAGCGTACGGCAATGATCTCCTCCGGTTCGGAAAAGATCGTGCACTGCCCCGTGGTGTCGTCCCGGAAGAGGACAAAGGGATTGCTGTTGGTCATGTTCAGGTATGTGCCCCACGACAAGGCGGCGCCCGCCTTGTCCCGCTGTCAGAAAGTGGCTGTCATCTGGCGCGCCTGCCGGTTCGGGCAAGTGCGTCAGGCTGTCCCATCAAGCGCTTCCAGCTCGTCGATCAGCCCCTCAATCATCGACAGGCCCTTGTTCCAGAACGACGGATCGGTGGCATCGAGGCCGAAGGGAGCGAGAAGCTCGGAATGATGCTTGGAGCCGCCGGCCTTGAGCAGGGCGAAATACTTGTCCTGGAAGCCCGTCTCCGCCTTCTGGTAGACCGCGTAGAGCGAGTTCACCAGGCAATCGCCGAAGGCATAGGCATAGACATAGAAGGGCGAGTGGATGAAGTGGGGGATATAGGCCCAGTAGGTCTCGTATCCTTCCGAGATGCGGATCGCCGGCCCGAGGCTTTCCGACTGTACGGAAAGCCAGAGATTGCCGATGTCCTCGGCGGTGAGCTCCCCTTCCTGGCGGGCGGTATGGAGACGCCGCTCGAACTCGTAGAAGGCGATCTGGCGCACCACCGTGTTGATCATGTCCTCCACCTTCTGGGCGAGCATGGCCTTGCGCTGGCGCCGGTCCGTCGTCTTGTCGAGAAGGGCGCGGAAGGTCAGCATTTCGCCGAAGACGGAGGCGGTTTCCGCGAGTGTCAGCGGCGTCTGGCACATCAGCGCGCCCTGGCCTGCGGCCAGCACCTGATGCACGCCGTGCCCGAGTTCATGGGCGAGCGTCATCACGTCGCGCGGCTTGCCGAGATAGTTGACGAGCACGTAAGGGTGGGCGGAGGGAACCGTCGGGTGGGCAAAGGCACCCGGCGCCTTGCCGGGACGGACCGGCGCGTCGATCCAGCCTTCCTCGAAGAAGCGTCCGGCGATGCGGGCCATTTCGGGATCGAAGGCGCCATAGGCGGAGAGCACCGTCTCCTTCGCCTCGTTCCACGGGATCGTTTCGTTGGCGGTTTCCGGAAGCGGCGCGTTGCGGTCCCAGAAGTTCATCTGCTCCATGCCGAGCCACTTCGCCTTCATGGCATAGTAGCGGTGCGACAGGCGCGGATAGGCGTCCTTCACTGCGGCGGCCAGCGCGTCGACAACCTCGCGCTCGACGCGATTGGCAAGGTGCCGGCTGTCGGCAATGTCCTTAAAGCCGCGCCAGCGGTCGGAGATCTGCTTGTCCTGCGCCAGCGTGTTGGTGATGAGCGTGAAGGTGCGGATGTTTTCCTTGAAGATCGCGGCCAGCGCCATGGCAGCCGCCTTGCGCTTTTCTCCGTCCGGGTCCTGCAACTGGTTGAGCGCGACCTCGAGCGGCACCTGCTGGCCGCCGATTTCGAAGCGCAGCGCGGCCATCGTCTCGTCGAAAAGGCGGTTGAAGGCGGCAGCGCCCGTCATCCCCTTTTCCATGAAGAGCTGCTCCAGCTTGTCGTCCAGCTGGTAGGGCTTGTCCTTCCGGAGATCGACGATCCAGGGCTTGTAATGGCCGGTCCTGGCATCGCGGGCGATCGCGGCGTCGATCAGGGCGTCCTCGATCCGGTTGAGCTCCAGCGTGAAGAACAGGAGATGGGTGGAAAGCGCCGTCAGGCGGGCCTGCACGTCGCCATAGAGCTTGCCGTTTGCCGGATTGGTCGTGTCGGAGAAATAGGTAAGGCCTGCGAAGGATGAAATCTTGCCGAGCAGGTCGTCGAGGCGCTCATAGGCCTCGATGGCAGCGCCGAGACCTTCGTCCCCGTCCCTGGCGGCGGCCTCTGCAAGGCGTCCCTTCCAGCGCGCCTCGAAGGCCTTTGCTTCGGCCCGATCGAGATCCGCCCTGAAGGCGGGATCGCTGCCGGAGGCGTAGAGGTCCTGGAGCTTCCATACGGGCAGTTCCCCCAGGCTCGCATCAGCGCTCGCAGCCTCGGCAGGGGCGCGAAGGATGGTGGCATCGTTCATCGGCAGTTTCCTCGTTGCTTGCACCGCAGGCAGCGGCGTCGACAGACATGTATTGCCTCGGGGCGGCCTCGACAAGACGGCGCGCCGCTCCATCGCCGGGGGCGCACGCCTCCGCCAAAAGGGAAAGTGGCTAAAATGCAAGCATTTCCAAAAACGAGATGTTCAAGAGGCTCTGACAAGCTCCCCCATTGAAATGAACCCATTTGGGACTCGCGTGAAATGTGGAGAGCCAGACGTGACGGCAAACATTCTTGTTGTAGATGACGATCCGGTCCAGCGGCGCCTGCTCAAGAGCGCCATCGAGCGGCATGGCCACGTCGCGCATCTTGCCGATAACGGTCGGGCCGGCCTCGAGATGCTCAAGGCTGCGGCCGTCGAATACCGTGTGGTCGTGCTCGACCTCGTGATGCCGGAGATGGACGGGCTGCAGTTCCTCGATGCACTCGGCGATCTCGGCATAGAGGTGCCCTGCATCGTGCAGACAGGCCAGAGCGGCATCGAGACGATCGTGCAGGCCATGCGGGCCGGCGCCTTCGATTTCGTCGTCAAGCCCGTTTCGCCCGAACGTATCGCAACCGCGATTGCCAATGCCCTGAAGCTCGACCAGCGCGAGGCCCGCGCCAAGGCGGGCCGGCGCGGACGCAACGGCGCGGTCGGGTTCTCGGACATCGTCTCTGCAAGCCCCTCCATGCTGCGTGTGCTGGAGCTTGCCCAGCGCGCTGCCGCATCCGGCATCCCGGTGGTTCTCGAAGGTGAGTCGGGCGTGGGCAAGGAACTGGTCGCCCGCGCCATCCAGGCGGCGAGCGACCGTGCCGGCAAGCCCTTCGTCACCGTCAATTGCGGCGCGATTCCCCACAATCTCGTCGAAAGCATTCTCTTCGGACACGAGAAGGGCGCCTTCACCGGCGCGACCGAGCGCCACAGCGGCAAGTTTGCCGATGCCGATGGCGGAACGCTGTTCCTCGACGAAATCGGCGACCTGCCGCTCGAGGTGCAGGTCAAGCTGCTCCGCGCCGTCCAGCAGGGCGAAATCGAAACCGTCGGCGCCAACAAGGTGCAGAAGGTGGATGTCCGGCTGATTTCCGCGACGAACAAGGATCTCATAGAGGAGGTCAAGGCCGGCCGCTTCCGCGAGGATCTCTATTACCGGCTCAACGTCTTCCCGATCACCATACCGGCACTGCGCAAGCGCAAGGAAGACATCCCCCACCTGGTGCGCGTCTTCCTCCAGCGCTTCTCGGCCGAACAGAAGCGCCGCGGCACGCTGACCATATCGGGGACGGCCATGGCCCTGCTGACCGCCTATGACTGGCCCGGCAACATCCGGCAGCTCGAGAATGCGATGTTCCGTGCCGTGGTGCTGGCCGAAGGCAACGAACTGACCGAGGCGGATTTCCCGCAGATTGCCGCCCAGGTGCCGGGCTACCTTGCGCCCCTGACGGCGCCCGCCCGACTGGAACTTGCCGAAACCGGACCCGCACCGCGGATGGACCATGCCCGCGAGGCGGATGCGGCGGAAGCGCGCATCACACGTGCCGCCGCAGCCTCCATTGCCAGCACCAGCCCTGCCGGTGACGTGCGCAAGCTCTCCGAAGTGGAGGAGGAGCTCATCCGTTTCGCGCTGAAATTCTATCGCGGCCAGATGAGCGAAGTGGCCCGCAAACTCGGCATCGGCCGATCCACATTGTACCGGAAACTCAAGGATTACGGCATCGATCCGGACGATCCGCTGCAGTCGGCCGCCTGATGGCGTTTCGCCCGGGGCAGGCCTTCCAGGAAGTGCCTGTCTCTTCCACTCCGCCCCGCTTGTCGCCATTCTTCAGCCGGGATCTCCGGTTAACGGTGGCGCAAGCATGATTTGTTACCAGATGTAAAGAACTTGTTAGTCACTTGTTCACTATGTATGAAGAGGTTGTCTAACTGTGGCAAATTTGCCATTGTTCGACCGCAATTACAGGTGATCTGGAGCAGCACGCGCATTCAAGCACGTGGGACGGGGTTAGAGTTGCACAGCGATTTCGAAAAATCAGGCAGGCAAGACGCCGATGACCGAAGCCTTCTGGCTCGGATCACGCGCCGTGCGGCACGCCTGATCGGCACGGGAATGCTTCTGGGCGCCTTGTCCGCCCCGATGCTCATGGCTTCGCATGCAGATGCCCAGGCGGAAACGCGCAGCCTCAAGCTCTATTTCGTCCATACCGGCGAAAAGGCAGTCATCACCTTCAAGCGCAATGGCGTCTACGATCGCCAGGGCCTCCAGCAGCTGAACCGATTCCTGCGCGACTGGCGGCGCAACCAGCCGACCAAGATGGACCCGCGCCTGTTCGACCTGATCTGGGAAGTGTATCGCCAGAGCGGTTCGCGCACCTACATCAACGTCGTGTGCGGCTTCCGCTCGCCGGAAACCAATTCCATGCTCCGCTCCCGCACCAAGGGCGTGGCCGAGAAGAGCCAGCACATGCTCGGCAAGGCCATGGACTTCTTCATTCCCGACGTGAAGCTCGCAAAGCTGCGCGAGATCGGCATGAAGATGCAGGTGGGCGGCGTCGGCTTCTATCCGCGCTCCGGTTCGCCATTCGTGCACATGGATGTGGGCAATGTGCGCGCCTGGCCGCGCATGACCCGCCAGGAACTGGTCCGACTCTTCCCGAACGGCCGCACGCTCCACCTTCCCTCCGACGGCAAGCCGCTGCCCGGCTACCAGGAGGCCATGGCGGATTACAAGCGCCGCGTCGGCTCCACCCATATCGAGATCGCCGATACGGGCGGCTCGAAGAAGAAGGGCCTGCTGGCCTTCCTGTTTGGCGGCGGTGCCGACGAGGGTGAGGACAATGCATCCGCTGAATCGGCCGAAACCGCCGTTGCCTCGGCGGCACCCACGCCCCGCAAGGAGCAGGTGCTGACCAATCCGTCCTCGCAGCCGATCCTTGCAGCGGCAGGCGAAGAGCCGGCAGTCGCCGTCAATGCGCCGATCCCGCTCGGACGTCCGGCCTTCAACGATCAGGTCGGAAACAGCGGCGTCGCTTCCGCGCTGGTCGAGCCGCAGGAAAATTCCGCAGCTGCCGCACTGGCCGCCGCCTCCATGCCGCAGCCGGCGGGCGAAGAATCCTATCCCGACCTGCAGGCCTACAACATTCCGGTTCCCACGCTGCTTGGCAAGCGCCTCCAGAACGGCGACGCCCAGCCGGAGGCCGCCATCGAGACCGCAGCTCTCGGCGTGCCCGACCAGGCAACCGAGCTTGCCGATGTTCCGGTTCCCGTCAGCCGTCCTTCCGGTTCCGAGGCCCTCCTCGCGAATGCCGAGGGTGCGGAGGAAGCGGTTCCGGACGAGCAGGAAGTCGCCGCGCTTTCGCCCGATGCCGCCGCGCAGCTGGAAAACAGCACCCTTGCCGCAAAGGGCGGGCCGATCGCGACCGTACCCGAAGTGGCCGCCGTTCCGGCCGCAGAGGCTGCCGGAGAGGATCAGGCTGCGACCGACGAAGCCTACACGACCGACGAAGGCGAGAACGAGGAAGAAGTGGCAGCGCTCGAAGGACATCCGGACGCCACGTCCGATTCGTTCGGCGACAGCTTCGACCAGCCCGTGGCCGCTTCCGCCGACGCGTCGCCGATCTCCCAGGGCCTGCCGGTCAAGGCCGGTCGGCCCACGCCGAAGGATGCCGCCGTTGCCGCCAACGGCCAGAAGCCTCTGACCGGCGACATGCTGGCGAAATGGGCGATGAACAACGCGCATTTCGACGACGCTTCGAGCAAGGTGAAGGCACCGCGCTTCGTCAGCCTCGCCATGCGTGCCCAGCCCGTGCAACCCGTGACCGGCGGCTTCACCACGAAGGTGGCGACCATCGATCCAGGCCGCTTCTCGGGCAGCGCACCGGCAAAACCCGCTTCCTCGAACTGAGGTCCCTGACCATAGAAACAAGAACGCCCGCGATCGATCCGATCGCGGGCGTTCTTGTTTCAGGAGCAGGAATGGCTTTTCGCTCATTCCATGCCGAGCGCCGCCATGTAGGTCTGCAGGATGGTTTCCTCCTCGAGCCGCTCGTTCGCGTCCTTCTTGCGCAGCCGGATGATGGTTTTCATGGCCTTAGTGTCGTAGCCGCGGCCCTTTGCCTCGCCAAACACATCCTTGATGTCGTCGGCGATCGTCTGCTTTTCTTCCTCAAGCCGTTCGATCCGTTCGATGAACTGCCGAAGCTCGGCTGCCGCGACGTTCTCGACCGTGTTCTGTTCATCCATGTGCGCAATCCCTTTGGTTCGTCCGCCAGCATTCCGAGGGAACGGCTGCGGGGTTGAATTCGAGTGGCTGCTGACCTGCCCACAACTTGCGGCAAAATCAAGCCCTTTCGGCGTGCCTCCCGAAAAAGCCTGCGCGCCGTCAGTAGGGGCCCGTGCGTGAAACGAAGTGCTGCCGGCTGTGCAGTGCGGGATCGGCATCGAGACCGGCGAAAATGGGGGCGAGACGGTCAGTCCATGCGTCCACCCCTTCCGCATCGCCGATCAGATCCTGACGGACCTCCAGAAGGGCATGGGGGATGCCGGCGCGCATGCAGTGGCGGTAGAGCGTGTCGCCCTTGAGGGCGCCGTCATAGGGTTCGTTGTCGCCGATCACCAGATCTCCGGCGGCATTCAGCCGGTCGATCAGAGGAAGAGGGGCACGGCCGTCGCTGTCCCAGAGCACGGCGGCGTGCCAGGGCCGCGGCACACCCTTCCACACCGGCGTGAAGGAGTGAAGCGACAGCACGAGCGGCACTTTTCCGCTTTGCCGCTCGACGGCAGCGATGGTTTCCGCCACCGCATCGTGATAGGGGCGGTGGAAACGCACGATCCGGCGTTGCCATTCCTCCTCAGATATCGGATGGTTTCCCGTCACAATCGCGCCATCCGAGATCTTCATGATCAGGGTCGGGTCGTCCTCGCCGCGGTTCGGGTCGATCAGCAGGCGGGAGAAGCGCGAGAGCACGGCGTGGCATCGGAGACGCGTCGCAAGCTGCCGCGTCAGAGGGTCGATACCGATGTCATAGGCGATGTGACGGCTGAAGGCGGAGGCCGGAAGCCCGAGATCCCCGTAAGGGGCCGGAACGATGTTGGTGGCGTGATCGGCGAGCAGCACGAGGCTGGATTGCGGCGCGCCGGGGATGATTTCGAAGGGCCTGTAGGCTTCGGTTTCCGGAGACGAAGGCATGGTTGGCATGAATTCTAACCGTTTCGTGTCAGTCGCAGGAGGTGGTGATCGCATGGCTTCGAAAGGAGCGCAACCATGGAATGTCCCCGAGATCCCGGCCCATCCTTTCTTTCATTACAATCGATTAAATTTGCAGGCGGTGTTGCGTTGACATTCCCGCCCTGCCGTCGCAAGAAGTGAAAAGGACAAACAAACATGGAGTCCCAGCGGAAAGCCGTGATCTCACTCAGGAATCCTCTTTCGAAGCTTATCTTCGGCCTTGCGGTGGTTGCCGGGACAATGGGCGTGACGGGCGTGGCACATGCGGAGTTCCGCGTCTGCAACAGCACCCAGAACCTTGTCGGCGTGGCGATCGGCTACCGGGCCAAGGAAGGCTGGACGACGGAGGGCTGGTGGCAGATCCCGGCCGCAACCTGTGCAACGCTGATCGAAGGCAAGTTGCAATCCCGCTACTACTATCTCTATGCCGAGGACGCCGCCCGCGGCGGGCGTTGGACCGGCGACATCAAAATGTGCGTGGCCCAGGACAAGTTCAAGATCACCGGCGTGAACGACTGCTTCAAGCGCGGTTATCTGCAGATGGGCTTCAAGGAATATGACACGGGCCGTCAGGCAGGCTGGATGGTACAGCTGAACGATGCCTCGGGCAGCCAGGAAAGCCAGAAACAATGAAGCGTAACCGCAAAGTCAAGATTCTCGCCACCCTCGGACCGGCTTCTGCCGAAGAGGACATGATCCAGAAGCTGCACGAGGCCGGCGCGGATCTCTTCCGTATCAACATGAGCCATTCGAGCCATGAGATGATGCGGACCCTGGTGGCCCGCATCCGCGCCGTGGAGTCGCGCTGCGGCCGGCCCATCGGCATTCTCGCCGACCTCCAGGGGCCGAAGCTGCGCGTCGGCAAGTTTGCCGATACCAAGGTGAACCTCAAGGTCGGCCAGACCTTCACTCTCGACAATCGCGACGAGCCCGGCGACGAGAACCGCGTCTACCTGCCGCATCCGGAAATCCTGCAGGCGGTCAAGCCGGGACACCGGCTTCTGATCGATGATGGCAAGCTGGCCCTCAAGGCGGACAAGTGCGACGGCACCTCGATCGTCTGCACCGTCGTTGCCGGCACCAGGATTTCCGACAAGAAGGGCGTGAGCCTTCCCGATACCCTGCTGCCCGTCGGCGCACTGACCGACAAGGACCGCGCGGATCTCGATGCGGTGCTTGCGACGGACGATGTGGACTGGGTGGCGCTTTCCTTCATCCAGCGACCGGAGGATCTCGCGGAGGTGCGCAAGATCGCCCGCGGCCGCGTCGGGCTGATGTCGAAGATCGAGAAGCCGCAGGCGATCGAGCGGATTGACGAGATCATCGAGCTTACCGATGCACTCATGGTCGCCCGAGGCGATCTCGGCGTGGAAATGCCGCTGGAATCGGTGCCCGGCCTGCAGAAGCAGATGATCCGCGCCTGCCGTCGCGCCGGCAAGCCCGTTGTGGTCGCTACCCAGATGCTGGAATCGATGATTTCGGCCCCGGTTCCCACCCGCGCCGAAGTCTCCGACGTGGCGACGGCCGTCTTTGAAGGTGCCGATGCGGTGATGCTGTCGGCGGAATCGGCATCGGGCGAATATCCCGTCGAGGCCGTGTCGACCATGGCGTCCATCGCCTCCACCGTCGAGCGTGACCCGCATTACTCCGGCATCATCTACGCCCAGCGTCCGCAGCCCGAGGCGACCGGCGCCGATGCGATCTCGCTCGCTGCCCGGCAGATCGCCGAGACGCTGAAGCTGTCGGCGATCGTCACCTACACCTCGTCCGGCACGACGGGGCTTCGCGCGGCGCGCGAGCGTCCGCAGGTGCCGATCATCGCGCTGTCGCCCATCATGCAGACGGCGCGGCGTCTGTCTGTGGTCTGGGGCCTGCACTGCGTCGTGACGAGCGATGCGACCGATCTCGACGACATGGTGAACCGCGCCTGCCGCATCGTGTGCGCCGAAGGCTTCGGAAAGCCCGGCGACCGGGTGATCATCTCCGCCGGCGTTCCGCTCGGCACGCCGGGCGCCACCAACATGCTCCGCATCGCTTACATCGGTTCGGACGGCCTCAGCGGCATCTGATCCGGGCAGCAGTTCGGGAACAGGCACAGGGGCGCTTCGGCGCCCCTTTTCATGTGCCGTCTGTCGCCAGCCGCGCCTCCAGCGCACGGGCGAGGGCCTGGAGGTCGCGCGGCTTGCCCGCAAGTTTCTCCATGGCGGCTATGGCGAGATCGGTCGCGATGTAATCCGGCTTGTGGCCGAGCCCGTGGATCCAGACCAGCTCGGAGCCGGCGATGTCCCGGTGCAGACCCCGCGAATGGATGCTTTCGAGCACGACCTGATCCTCGTCGCCCGTGACGATCACGGTCGGTGCCTTAATCTCGGGATAGCGTCTCGCTATCCTGCTCACGTAGTCGTGGAGATTGGCCACGTCGATGGCGTTGTAGCGGAATGTCTCCGGCCTGAGGACAAGCGGAATCGCGGCCTTCTGGAGATAGTTCTCCGGCGCCCTGTTTGGGTGGAAGACGAAATCCACACCGCTTTCGATGCGCTGCAGCCCGGCAGGCAGGGCGATGGTATGGGTGAAGACCCAACCGATCACGGGCGTGGAGGCGAGGCGGTAGTACCAGTCGACGCCACCGGGCCAGGGATGGGTCGCGGCGGCGAGGAAGAGAAGGCCCTGGACCTTGTCGGGGTGCTGCAGCGCGAGACTGGCCGCAATCGATCCGCCGAAGGAATGGGCCACGACGATCGCCCGGCGCATGCGGTAGTGATCCATCACCTTGGCAATTGCATCAGCCTGGCCGTCCGGCATGCCGTTTTCGGGGCCGCCGCGGTCGGAATAGCCGTGACCGGGCCGGTCGACGAACAGCATCTCGGCGCGGCCCTTGAGGGGCGCGAGGAAGGCACCGGCCGGATCGCGCAGGTTACCGCTGGCGCCGTGGATGAAGAGCAGCGGCGGCAGGTCCGCATCGGGTCCCGCGGGGACATGCAGCGCGTTCAGGCTGTAGCCGCCGACATCGACCCTTTCGCCGATATCGGGATAGGCCGCCTCCAGCGCACGGCTCTTGAAGTAGGAATAAACGCCCAGCGCCAGAAGCACGAGAAGCGGAAGGACAAGGAGAGAAAGGGCAAAGCGCAAGGCGGGACCTGAGGGAGCGGAAAACGAAACGGACTTCACCGCGTGTTAAGTGCGGCTGCCGGCCATTTTTTCAAGGAGGTCACGCGCCTGATCCTGTGCCGTCCGGTCCGCCGGATAGAGTGCCAGATAGGCTTCCCAGACCTTGAGCGCCGCCTCGTCGCGGCCATCGAGCGTGAGTATGCCTGCAAGGCCGGAGAGCGCGCCCAGGTGACGCGGCTCGAGGGCAAGCGTGCGCCGGATATCGGCAACCGACTTTCTGTTGTTGCCGAGAGCGAAATGCAGGGTCGCCCGAAGGTTCCAGCCCTCGGCATAGTCGGGGCGCAGAACCGTGACCTGATCGAGATAGTCGAATGCGGCTGCGGTCTGGTTGGAAGCGATCGCGTTGGAGGCGCGTGTCATCAGCAGATCCACCGTCGCGCTGTCCGATTCGGTCAGGGCCGCCCGGATCTCGCCTGCAATGGCCTTTGCCGCTTCCGGGTCGCTTTCCCGCTTGAGACGGGCAAAGAGGGCATCCAGGCGAACGGCGCGGGGTTCGATGGTCAGGCTGCCGGTCCCCGGCGGCGGCTGCATCAGGGGTTGCTGGATGACGTCCTGCGAAGGGGTTTCGTCATCGGCATGGGCGGTTGCTGCAAGGGCAAGCAGGACCGCGAGGAAACGGGGGACATCAGAAAAGCGCATGGCGGGCATGATAGCCCGCCATCCGAAAGGTTCCAACCTGAAAATGCACCCGGCTGCGTTCAGCCCGGGCACAGCCGGCGAACCGGCCGCGCAATCAGCCCTGACGAGCCTTGAAGCGCGGGTTCTGCTTGTTGATGATGTAGACGCGGCCCTTGCGGCGCACGATGCGGTTGTCGCGATGACGGGCCTTGAGCGACTTGAGCGAATTCTTGATCTTCATTTTTCTGATCCGCGAGGTTTACGGGGAACACGAAATTCGCCCGGTGACTGTGAAACATCAAAGCGTGCTCTCGGCCCGCTTCTTTGGGTTGGCAGGCAATTACCTGCTAGACCCTTGTGTGTCAACCGTTTCCGGGAGGAAAAGCCGGAACGGCCGTGGATGAACGCGCCGATTTTCCGGCCTCAGCGGCCGGAAAGCACGGTCACATGCCCCATCTTGCGGCCCGGCCGCGCTTCGGTCTTGCCATAGAGGTGCACAAGGGCATCCGGCGTGGCCAGCCACTCCGGCACGCCGTCGACATCGTCGCCGATGAGATTCTGCATCACGCAGTCCGAATGGCGGCGGGGATCGCCCAGCGGAAGACCCGCGATCGCGCGGATATGCTGCTCGAACTGCGAGACGATGCAGGCGGCCTCGGTCCAGTGCCCGGAATTGTGCACGCGCGGGGCGATCTCGTTGGCAATCAGCGAGCCGTCGGGCAGGACAAAGAATTCCATGCCCACCACGCCCACGTAATCCAGCTCGCCGAGCAGGCGCTCCGCAGCGGTGCGGGCCGCCTCGGCGGTATCCGCGCCGATTCGCGCCGGCAGGGTGGAGGTGTGCAGGATGCCATTGCGGTGAACGTTCTCGGCCGGATCGTAGCAGCGCACCTCGCCGTCCCTTCCGCGCGCGGCGATGATCGAGACCTCGCGGTCGAAGGCGACGAAGCTCTCGAGAATCAGTGGCACGGAGCCGAGCTCGGCATAGCCGCCTTCCGGCCGGTCCTCGGGCCCGCGATATACCTTCTGGCCCTTGCCGTCATAGCCGAGGCGCCGTGTCTTCAGCACGCCCCGATGCCCGAAGGCCGCAAGCGCCGCCTTCAGGTCCTCGTCGCTGTCGACGGGGCGGAAGTCTGCCGTGGGAATGCCGCAGGCATTGAGAAAGCGCTTCTCGGTGAGGCGATCCTGCGCCACTTCCAGCGCCTTCGGCGGCGGATAGACCGGCAGCCGCGAGCCGAGGCGTTCGGCGGCCCCGACAGGTACGTTCTCGAACTCGTATGTCACCACATCGGCGCGGGCGGCGAGGCTGTCGAGAGCCTGGGGATCGTCATAGGCCGCAACGATCTGGTCGTTGGCGACCTGTGCGGCGGGACAATCGGCCTGGGGCTCGAGGATGACGGTGCGGAAATTCAGGCGCGCGGCGGCCATCGCCAGCATGCGGCCGAGCTGGCCGCCGCCGATGATGCCGATGGTGGTGTTGTTCATCAGGCTTCGTCCATGGGATATTCGGCAACGGCGGCGGTCTGCCGCTCGCGCCATTCGTCGAGGCGGTCCGCCAGCGCGTCGTCGTAAAGGGCAAGCACAGCAGCGGCCATCAGCGCCGCGTTGACCGCGCCGGCCTTTCCGATGGCCAGCGTGCCGACCGGAATGCCGGCCGGCATCTGCACGATCGACAGCAGGCTGTCCTGCCCGGAAAGGGCCTTCGACTGCACGGGAACGCCGAAAACGGGCAGGGGGGTCATAGAAGCGCACATGCCGGGCAGATGGGCGGCGCCACCGGCACCGGCGATCACCACCTTGAAGCCCTCGTCCCGTGCCGTTTTGGCAAAACGCACCAGGCGGTCGGGCGTGCGGTGTGCCGACACGATACGGGCCTCATAGGCGATGTCGAGCGCATCGAGGGTATCGGCAGCGTTCTTCATGGTTTCCCAGTCGGACTGGCTCCCCATGATGATGGCGACCGGAGGTCTTTCGGTCATCTCGGACTCCTCGGCTTCGCGTCAGGCGATGATGTCGGGAATGATCTGGTCCTCAAGCTTGGTGATCTTGTCCTTGAGGGCGAGTTTCTTCTTTTTCATCCGCTGGATGCGAAGCATGTCGCAGCCCGTCTGGATCATGGCGTTGATGGCGGCATCATAGTCTTCATGCTCCTGGCGAAGCCTCGCGACAATGAGCCTTATTTCTGCCTGATCCTGATCAGCCATGCCTGCCATCCCCATTCCAGTCGTGCGGACATTGTGTCCGTATCCCCGTCTTTAGCGCAAGCTCCTATCACCAAATACCGGTAACGGGAAGTTAGGCCTGCGTCAGAAATCGCCTTCGACAAACTGTAATAATCGTGTCACACTCCCTTTGTTGACCACGAGCCCCGGCTCGCCCGGGCAAAAAATGAGAGGAAGGACATTCATATGACCATTGAGGCTCATCTGAAATCGCTTGAACAGAAGCATGTCGCCCTTGAAAAAGAACTCCACTCCGCAATGGCATCGCCTTCTATGGACGATCAGCAGATCGCCGAAATCAAGCGCCGCAAGCTTCGCTTGAAGGATGAGATGGAACGCCTGAAGACGCGGCACTGATTGCCGCCAACGGAGCGCCTGACGCCAGAGGAGGGTGGTAAGGCACAACAAACACGGTAAGGACCGGGTGCGCGCTTCCGTAACGCGTCGAGTGCCGGCACCCGGCAAGGCCCGATAGGGCCTCAACAGAATAACAGGACGGGCAGAGGTCCGTTTCGCAGCCGGCAGGACGCAGGTCGCGACAGCCAGTGGGGCATGTCGGCACCGGGATCGTCAGCAATCCGGCCTTTTCTCAAGAAACCATCGGCGGCAGCGCCCTCGCCTGGGGCATCGGCCGCCGATGGACTTCATCCCCCCGTACGATCCATCAGCCGCCTTTGCCGCTCACGGCTCGGACCAGAACTGGTCCAGCCACAGGGAAACCCTGTCGAAGCCGCGCGGATTGACCGCGTAGAACCGCCGGGTGCCTTCCTGATGAACGGTGACGAGGCCGCAGTCGAGCAGGGCCTTGAGATGCTGGGAAACGGCGGGCCGGCTGATCGGCAAACCCTCGGCCAGGGCCGAGACGGTCTTTTCCCCGCGCCGCAGCTCCTCGAGCAGAAGCCTGCGGTGCGGATCGGCAATGGCACCAAACGGATCGATGCTGGACATGGTCGCGGCTCTCATCCTGAACGCCGGCTGAGAATGGCCGGACAAGCGAAGCTTAACCGAGTTTTTGCATTGCGAAAAGATTGCGCGTGCGGCTGCTAAGGCGCTGCCGCCTCACCCGGAAAAACCGGTCCAGAACAGCCGCAGCCCCGCCAGGAGCGCCATGCCATACATCAGCGGGTAATAGGTCTCCGGGCGCATCCGCTTCACCACCCAGGCGCCGGCCATGGTGGCGAAGGGCGCGAAGGGCAGCAGCGTGAACGAGATCCAGAGGTTTTCCGTGTCCAGCTGGCCGAGCGAGGCATAGGCACCCAGCTTGACCAGGTTGAGGATGGCGAAGAAGCGGACCGAGGTGCCGGTGAATTCCTTGGGATCGAGGCCGAGCGGCAGGGCATAGATCTGGAAGGGCGGGCCGCCGGCATGGGTCACGAAGCTGGTATAGCCGGAAAGCGTACCCCAGAAGCTTGCCGCCACGCGGTTCTGGCCGCGAACGGCAAGGACTGCCCCCCGCCAGGCGCGGTAGCGGTTCCAGAAATACCGCATGGCGAAGAGGATGGTCATCGCGCCGATCAGGAGGCGCAGGATGGAACCGGGCACCAGCGCCGCCGTTCCCCAGCCGATGCCGATGCCGGCCAGCGCGCCGGGCAGCATGCTGAGAAGCAGTTGCCGGTTGCCGTGCCTGCGCCAGATCCAGAGCGATACCCAATCCATGAAGATGAGAACGGGCAGCAGGATGGCCGCTGCCTTCACCGGCGAAACCACGAGGGCGAGAAGGGGCACTCCCATCATGGAAAGCGCCTCGCCCATCCCGCCCTTTGTCAGGCCGATGAGGATGACGGCGGGTATGGCTGTCAGATAAAAGGCGGTGTCTGGAGTCATCGACTGTTGATCCTTTGTCGGGAGAGGTCTATCGGATTCCGGACGAAGAAACGAGGGTGCCCGCACGGCCATCGGCCGGTTGGGGGCGACGATCCAGAGAAAAAGCCATGAGTTCACCAGAAGACCGCTGCCGCCTCGTTCTGATCATGCCCGAACAAGCCGGTGAGGACGGGGGGCGCGAGGCGCTCGCCGCAGCGCTCCGGGGCGGCGACGTCGCCTCCGTGATCCTGCCGCAATACGGCCTCTCGGATGCGGATTTCCAGAAACGCGCGTCCGTGCTCGTGCCGCTGGTCCAGGATGCAGGCGCCGCCGCGCTGATCGCCGGCGACAGCCGCGTTGCCGGCCGGGTCAAGGCGGACGGCCTTCACATCCAGGGCAATGCCGCCGACCTCGCGGAAGCGATGGAGCGGCACAGCCCCAAGCTGATCGTCGGTGGCGGCGGCGCGACGGAGCGCCATACCGCGCTCGAGATGGGCGAACACCGTCCGGACTACATCTTCTTCGGCAAGCTCGACGGCGACATCAAGCCGGAGGCGCATCCGAAGAACCTGGCGCTCGGCGAATGGTGGGCCGCCATGATCGAGATCCCCTGCATCGTCATGGGCGGCACGGCGCTGGAATCGGCGCTGGCGGTTGCCGAAAGCGGTGCGGAATTCGTCGCGTTGCGCGAGGCCGTGTTCGGTGCGGGGCAGGGGCCTGCCTCGGCCGTTGCCGAGGTGAACGCCATCCTCGACGAAAAAGCGCCACGGTTTGCTGATTGAGAGCAGGCATGAGCCGCACCCTGACCCTTGCCTCGCGTTCCCTCGCCCTTGCTGCAGGCCTTCTGGCCGGGCTTGCGCCCGCCGCCTTCGCGGCCGATACGGTCGTCAATCGGCCGGCGGCCTCTGATCCTGGCCAGTTGAAGCAGGGGCGCCTGACGCAGGACAACAATGCGCTGGAGCGGATGGACGGCAATGCACGCCCGCTGACCCCGAGCGACAAGGACCAGCAGCAGAAGAAGAGCGGTGGGCTGACCCTTCTCGAACGCATGGGCGCGGAGCTGCCGCCTTTGCCGCCGGAAAAGGAGTACAAGGGCCCGGTCGACGAGGCCTATGGCGCCTATCAGCGCGGCCTCTTCCTGACGGCCATGGAAAAGGCCCTGCCGCGGGCGCAGCTTGGGGATGCGGCGGCGCAGACACTGATCGGCGAGTTGCTGTCGAATGGTCTCGGCGTGAAGCAGGACATCAAGGCCGCGGCCTTCTGGTATCAGCAGGCGGCCGATCACGGCGATCCTTCCGCCATGTTCAAGTATGCCCTGATGCTCATGGAAGGCCAGGTCGTCAAGAAGGACAAGGCGAAGGCCGACGCGCTGATGAAGAAGTCGGCGGATCTCGGCAATGGCTCGGCTGCCTTCAATTACGCGCAGACGCTGGTGGCCGACCAGCCTGGGCCGGAAGGCCTTAAGAAGGCGCTGCCTTACTATCTCAACGCCGCCGAGCAGGGCATCGCGGATGCTCAGTATGCCGCGTCGCAGATCTTCATGGCGCTCGAAGACCTGGGTGCCGACCGCAAGCTCAAGGCGCTCGCCTGGCTCCAGCGCGCGGCGCGTGCCGGCTTCGACACCGCCCAGCTGGATCTCGGCCTCTGGCTGGTGAACGGCACCGCCGGCCCCCGCGATGCGAAGGCCGGCTTCCAGTGGCTGAAGATTGCCGCCGAGCGCGGCAACATTTCCGCTGCAAACAAGGTGGCCCATCTGCTCATCGAGGCGATCGGCACCCGCCCCGATCCGGTGGAGGCGGCGAAGTGGTATGTCATTTCGCGGCGGGCCGGCCTGCCCGATCCCGCGCTCGAGGATTTCTTCCTCGGCATCGAGGACGACAAGCAGCAGAAGGCCATAGCCGCCGCCGACGCGTTCCGGCCGCGCCGATGAGCCTGCCGGATGACGTCCCGTTCGATTGCCAGTCCTGTGGCGCCTGCTGCTCCTACAGCGCGGACTGGCCCCGCTTCTCGCTGGAAAGCGACGACCAGCTCGCGCTGATCCCGGAAGCCTTCGTCGCGGCGGATCTCTCCGGCATGCGCTGCGAGAACGATCGCTGCCTTGCCCTCTCCGGCGAGGTGGGAAAGCATGTGGCCTGCACCATCTATGCGGTCCGTCCGGAGGTTTGCCGCGCCTGCATGCCGGGCGATCCCGAATGCCTGATTGCCCGCGCTGCCCATCGCATCGGCGAGGCCGGCCCGCAGGACGGATTAGGTGCGGAGGGGCCGGCCTGAGCCCTGCACGGCCCGCATAGCCGCCTTGCGGGCGCTTCCTTCAGCCGCTCCCCTTGAATTCGTGCGCGTTTTGTGGTCTTGAGGCGGCAATATCACGTATCGCTGGTGTTTTCCCGTTGCTGCCGCGCTTGGGCGCGTGCCGCAGGGGCCAGTCTGCTCTTCAAGGAAATCCATCCCGATGGCCCGTTCAGCACTTCTCAATGTCATGGTTCAGGCTGCCCTCAAGGCGGGCAAGTCTCTTTCGCGCGACTTCGGCGAGGTACAGAACCTCCAGGTCTCGATGAAGGGGCCGGGGGATTTCGTATCCCAGGCCGACCGCAAGGCCGAGAAGATCATCCGCGAGGAACTGCTGAAGGCGCGTCCCACCTACGGTTTCCTCGGTGAGGAGAGCGAAGAGATCAAGGGCACCGACGGCGCCCATCGCTGGATCGTCGATCCGCTCGATGGCACCACCAACTTCCTGCACGGCCTGCCGCTCTTCGCGGTATCGATCGCGCTCGAGCGCAACAACGAGATCGTCGCGGGTGTGGTCTACAATCCGGCCATGGACGAGCTCTACACCGCCGAGCGCGGCGGTGGCGCATTCCTCAACGACCGCCGCCTGCGCGTGGCCTCCCGCCGGGTGCTGTCCGATGCGGTGATCGGCTGCGGCGTGCCCCATCTCGGCCGCGGCAACCACGGCAAATTCCTGGTCGAGCTGCGCCATGTCATGGGCGAAGTCGCCGGTGTCCGCCGCTTTGCCTCCGCCTCCCTTGACCTCGCCTATGTGGCGGCCGGGCGCATCGACGGCTTCTGGGAGAACGACCTTGCCGCGTGGGACATCGCTGCCGGCCTGCTGCTGATCAAGGAAGCGGGCGGTTACATTTCCGACTGGAACGGCGGCAACAGCATTCTGGAGACCGGCTCCATCGTGGCCGGCAACGAGCATATCCACAAGGCACTGATGGAAGTCACCCATCGCCCGATTCCCAGCCGCTGATCCGGCTCGCGGGGATCCCGCCGCTTTCAGAGGCGACGAAACCGGATGGTTTCGTCGCCTTTTTCGTCTTGGCCCCTGCTTTTGTCCCGGCAGGCGGGTGGCGGACGGGAACGTTTCCCGTCGCCCGCGCATTCCCGTCCGGCAAGGTCCGTTCCGCCGGCGAAATCCATGAGGATGACCGGGACTGCCCGGAGAGAACTGTTTCATTTTCGGGCGCGACTGGGGTAGGCTTTGCATCGGTTGCGCCGGAGCCTGGCTTCGGCAGCCGGAAAACATGCGCCGCCGTAACGGGGAGTCCCTACGGTTGCGCGCCAGGGGAAGAGATCTGGGATCGGCACGGCATGAACATTGACCCTACCATTTCAGGCGCGGCGGAAGCCCGCCCCGGTCGCTACGGCAAGAAGCTTTCGAGCCCGATGCCGGTTTTCTGGACGATGATCCTGTTCCTGATCATCATCGCCTTCATTGCCGCCATTCTCTACCGGCAGATCCATACGGCCTTCATCGCCAATCCCGGGCTGAACAGCCTGATCCTCGGCGTGGAGCTCATCGGCATCATCCTCGTCTTTTCCCATGTGCTGGGTTTGCGGCCCGAGGTGAACTGGTTCAACAGCTTCCGCGCCGCCGGCCATGCGGACCGGGTGGGTCGCGAGCCGAAGCTTCTGGCGCCGATGCGGGCGCTGATCGGCAATCAGGAGACCATGGCGATCACGCCCTCGGCGCTGCGCTCTATCCTCGATTCCATCGCAACCAGACTTGACGAAACGCGCGACATCTCCCGCTATCTCATCGGGGTGCTGGTCTTCCTCGGCCTGCTCGGCACGTTCTGGGGCCTGCTCGGCACCATTGCCTCGATCAACCAGGTCATCCAGACGCTCGATCCCGGGACGGGCGATGCGTCGGCCGTGCTGCTTTCGCTGAAGGAGGGGCTTTCGGCGCCGCTCTCCGGCATGGGCACCGCCTTCTCGTCCTCGCTGCTCGGCCTTTCCGGCTCCCTGATCCTCGGCTTTCTCGATCTGCAGGCCGGCCGGGCCCAGAACCGCTTCTACACCGAACTGGAGGACTGGCTGTCCTCCGTGACCGATGTCAACCGCGACCGCGCCCCACAGGTCGCTCCCATCCCCGGTGCGCCGGTCGAAGAGCTGCGTCTGATCACCGAACAGCTCGAACGGCTGTCGGTGGAAGGCGGGGATTCGGGCCGTCTGTCGGAGGCGACGGCGCATCTGGCGGAAGGCATCCAGGGGCTGGTGAAGACCATGCGCGGCGAACAGCAGATGCTGCGCAACTGGATCGAGGCGCAGCAGGAAGAAACGAAGGCCATGCGCCGCACGCTCGACCGGCTCGCCGAGAGCCTCAAGGAGCGCTGATCGATGGCGCTTTCCCGCAACCGCCGGAGCCAGCGCACAGTCGATTACTGGCCGGGCTTCGTCGACGCGCTCTCGACGCTGCTTCTGTCCATCATGTTCCTGCTGACGGTGTTCGTGCTCGCGCAGTTCCTGCTCAGCCGGGAAATCTCCGGCAAGGACGAGGTGCTGACGCGGCTCAACAACCAGATCAACGAACTCACCCAGGCGCTGGCGCTGGAAAAGAGCGGCAAGCAGGATCTCGAGGACACGCTGGCGACACTGCAATCCTCGCTCGCCGTTTCCGAAAACGAGCGCAGCCGCCTGCAGCAGCTGCTCGATTCCGGCTCCGGTGGAGCAGCGGCAGCGCAGAACCGGATCGGCGAACTCAGCGACAGTCTCGATGCCGAAAAGAAGATCAGCGCCCGCGCCATGAGCCAGGTGGAGCTCCTCAACCAGCAGATCGCGGCGCTGCGCAGCCAGATTGCCGCGGTGGAGCAGGCGCTCCAGGCAGCAGAGGCAAAAGATCAGGCCTCGCGCACCAAGATCGCCGATCTCGGTCATCGGCTGAACATTGCGCTCGCCCAGCGCGTGCAGGAACTCAACCGCTATCGCTCCGACTTCTTCGGCCGCCTGCGCGAGATCCTTTCCGACCGCGAGAACATCCGCATCGTCGGCGACCGGTTCGTGTTCCAGTCGGAAGTTCTCTTTCCATCGGGCGCCAATGTGATGAACCCGGAGGGCGAGGCGGAAATGCAGAAGGTGGCGAGCGCCGTCATCGAGCTTTCGAAGGAGATCCCGCCTGAGATCAACTGGGTGCTGCGGGTCGACGGTCATACCGATAACGTGCCGCTTTCCGGCAACGGCAAGTTTGCCGACAACTGGGAGCTTTCCGCCGCGCGCGCCACTTCGGTGGTGAAGTTCCTGATCTCGAAGGGCGTTCCCGCCGACCGCCTGGCCGCCGCGGGCTTCGGCGAGTACCAGCCGATCGCCGAGGGCGAAACTCCGGAAGCGCGGGCCGCCAATCGCCGCATCGAGCTGAAGCTGACCGAGAAGTAGCAGGCAGACGAGTTTCCGGTTGCCAGCCGCGGCGCTTCGGCCTTACCTTTGCGTAAAGGTTACCGCAGGAGGTCCGCATGGATGTCGATGTCGTCGTGGTCGGTGCCGGTCTGGCCGGTCTGGTGGCGGCGACGGAGGCAGCCTCACGCGGGCTCAGGGTCACGGTCGTCGATCAGGAAGGCGAGCAATCCCTCGGCGGGCAGGCCTTCTGGTCGCTGGGCGGCCTGTTCTTCGTCGACAGTCCAGAGCAGCGCCGCATGGGTATCCGCGACAGCCTGCCCCTTGCCACACAGGACTGGCTGGGATCGGCGGCCTTCGACCGGCCGGAGGATTTCTGGCCGCGCCGCTGGGCGGAGGCCTATCTGGATTTTGCTACCGGCGAGAAGAGGGCCTGGCTTCATGCCATGGGCATGCGCTGGTTCCCCGTCGTCGGCTGGGCGGAGCGGGGCGGCGGGCTGGCGACCGGACACGGCAATTCCGTTCCGCGCTTCCATGTCACCTGGGGCACGGGCCCCGGCGTCCTGCAACCTTTCATCCGCAAGGCCATGGCGCAGGTGGCCGAAGGGCGGCTTGCCTTCAGATGGCGCGCACGCGTCGATGGCATCCTCGCCGGGAACGGTGCGGCCAGGGGTGTTTACGGCACGCTTCTCAAGCCCGACGGTGCGGAGCGGGGGCGAAGCACCACGCGGGAGCCTGCCGGCGATTTCCGGATCGAGGCCGGGGCGGTCATCGTTGCCTCCGGGGGCATCGGCGGCAATCACCAGATGGTCCGCGCCAACTGGCCGGTCGAGCGGCTCGGCCCGCCGCCGCAGCACATGGTCTGCGGCGTGCCCGACCACGTGGACGGACGGATGCTCGACATCACCGCAAAGGCCGGCGGCCGGATCATCAATGGCGACCGCATGTGGCACTATACCGAGGGGCTGCGCAACTGGGATCCCATCTGGCCGGGCCATGGTATCCGGATCCTTCCGGGTCCCTCGTCGTTCTGGTGCGATGCGGATGGCAACCGGTTTCCCGCCCCCGCGATGCCGGGATTCGATACGCTTTCCACGCTGAAGGCGATCCGCGCCCGCGGTCACGAGCACAGCTGGTTCATCCTCACCAAGGCGATCATCAAGAAGGAATTCGCGCTTTCGGGCTCGGAGCAGAACCCCGATCTCACCGGACGAAACATTCCGCTTCTCCTCAGGCGGCTGGGCAAGGAGCCGCCAGGACCCGTCCGCGCCTTCATGGACAAGGGAGAGGATTTCGTCGTTCGCGATTCGCTGGAGGCGCTGGTCGAGGGCATGAATGGCCTGGAACCCGGGCATCGGCTCGATGCCGCCCATCTGCGCAGCCAGATCGAGGCGAGGGACCGGGAGATCGAGAACCGCTTTTCCAAGGACGCCCAGGTGACGGCCATCCGCGGGGCGCGAGCCTATCTGGGCGACCGGCTGATGCGAACCGCCAGACCGCACCGCCTGCTCGATCCCGCCGCCGGACCGCTCATTGCCGTGCGCCTGCATATTCTTACCCGCAAGACACTCGGCGGGCTCGAGACCGATCTTTCCGCGCGCGTCCTGTCGCTCAACGGCGAATATGTGCCCGGCCTCTATGCCATCGGCGAGGCCGCCGGCTTCGGCGGCGGCGGCATGCATGGTTACAGTGCGCTGGAAGGCACCTTCCTCGGCGGCTGCCTGTTCTCCGGCCGCGTGGCCGGCAGGGCGGTGGGAAGCTGAGGTTTTCTGTCACCTGTAAATTGGCATTCTACATACTGGGCTATCATGATCCTGCGATTGCGGCACAGGGGCCTAGAGGTGCTCCATGCGCGTGACGACGGTTCGCGTCTTCCACCCGATATGCCCGGGAAAATCAGACTGGTACTCTCCGTGCTGGATGTGGCGTCGCCGGTGGAGGATATGGATCAGCCGGCATTTCGGCTTCATGCCCTCGAGCGCGCCATGGGCGGCGGGCGGAGATGTGGTTGCAGATGCAGGCTGCCCACGATCTTTCGCGGCTGCGCGCGAATGAGGAGCTGGAGGCAGTGAAGAGGTTCGGGCCCGACCGGCCCTGAACCCGTCAGATGCCCTCTGCCTCGAAGGCGCGGGCGCCCTGATCGAATTGCAGGCGGGCGAGCTTGGCGTAGAGGCCGCCCTGGCGGATCAGGCTTTCATGCGTGCCTTCCTCGACGATCCGGCCCTGATCCATCACGAGGATGCGGTCTGCCTTGAGCACGGTTGCGAGGCGATGGGCGATCACGATGGTGGTGCGGTCGCGCATTAGGCCATCGAGTGCCTTCTGCACCAGCGTTTCGCTTTCCGCGTCCAGCGCGGAGGTCGCCTCGTCGAGCAGCAGGACGGGCGCGTTCTTAAGGATGGCGCGCGCGATGGCGATCCGCTGGCGCTGCCCGCCCGAGAGCGTGATGCCCCGCTCCCCCACTTCCGTGTCATAGCCCTTGTCGAGGCGGACGATGAACTCCTCCGCCTGTGCGGCGCGGGCGGCCTGTTCCACCGCCTCGCGGGTTGCGCCCGGCGTGCCGAAGGCGATGTTGTCGCGGATGGTGCCGGAAAAGATCGTGACGTCCTGCGGCACGATGGCGATCTGCCGGCGCAGTTCCTCGGGCGTCAGCTCGCGCAGATCGATCCCGTCGAAGCGGACGGAGCCGCTGGCGGGATCGTAGAATCGCAGGACAAGCGAGAAGACCGTGCTCTTGCCTGCGCCGGAAGGGCCGACAATGGCCACCGTCTCGCCGGGCGCAACGCCGAAGGTGAGGCCGGTCAGCGTTTCCTTGCCCGGCCGGGAGGGATAGGCGAAATGAATGTTGGCGAATTCCACCCGTCCGCTTGCCGGGGAGGGGAGCGGCTTCGGCTGCGCGGGCGCGCGAATCGCCGGTACCTCGCGCAGCAACTCGGACAGGCGTTCGGCCGCGCCGCTGGCCTGGGCAAATTCCCCCCACACTTCCGAAAGCGCGCCGAGCGATCCGCCCGCGATCACGGAGTAGAGCAGGAACTGACCGAGCGTGCCCGCCGACATCTCGCCCGCAAGCACCGTATTTGCGCCATACCACAGCACGCCCACCACGCTGCCGAAAACAAGCGCAATGGCAAAACCGGTCAGGAAGGAGCGCGACTTGATGGCCGCGCGCGCTGCCTCATAGGCATTCTCCACGGCGCCGGAATACCGGCTGTCGGCGGCGGCTTCATGGGTGAAGGCCTGCACGGTGCGGGTGGCGGCGATGGTTTCTCCGGCAAAGGCAGAGGCTGCGGCCAGCGTGTCCTGTGCAGCGCGGGAGCGGGCGCGGACCGAGCGGCCGAAGGCCACCAAGGGAAAAACGATCAGCGGAATGGAGGCGAGCACCAGCCCCGACAGTTTCGGGCTCGTCACGATCATCATGCCGACCGCACCGAGACAGAGGATTGTGTTGCGCAGCGCCAGCGACGCGGTCGCTCCGACGGCGGACTTGATCTGGGTCGTGTCTGCGGTCAGGCGCGACACGATCTCGCCCGACTGATTGACATCGAAGAAGGATGGCGAAAGCCGCACCACATGGCTGAACACGTCGCGGCGCAGATCGGCAACGATGCGTTCCCCGATGGTGATGACGAAATAGTAGCGCAGCGCGCTCGCGAGGGCGAGAACGACGGCCATGATCACCAGCAGGCCGAAGGTACCGTTGATCTGGGCACTGTCCTGCTGCTTGAAGCCATGATCCACCATCTGCCTGACGGCGGCGGGCAAGGCGAGCGTGGTTGCGGCGGCGAGAGCCAGGAAGACGATCGCACCGGCAACCAGCCCCCGGTAACGCAGGATGTAGGGCACCAGAACCATCAGCGGTTTCATGGAGCGGCGGCGGCTCGTATCGTCTTTTTCTGTCATGGATCCATGGCTTCCGGCATCCCCGGGAAGCTTGCGCCTTAGCGCGCCGGGGCACTTGTTATCCTTGGCGCCTTCATGTATAGGCACGGCATCGAATTGGGAAGCCGTAGCCCATGGCGGACTGCGGCTTTGTTTATTCAATCGGTCCGGCGCCTGCAATGGGTTGCGGCAAAAGGACCCTGGCACCGCAGGAAGATTGTTATGAAGGCTGATATCCATCCCGACTACCACATGATCAAAGTGGTCATGACCGATGGCACCGAATACGAAACCCGTTCGACCTGGGGTTCCGAAGGCGCTGTCATGAACCTCGAAATCGACAGCAAGTCCCACCCGGCATGGACCGGCGGCAACCAGCAGATCATGGATCGCGGCGGCCGCGTCTCGAAGTTCAACAAGCGCTTCAGCGGCCTCGGCCTCTAAGCACTTGCCGGTTTCCGGTCTTTTCAAAACCCGGGCCTTCTGGTCCGGGTTTTTTGCTGCCCGCATTTTGATCTAAATAAGCTTTTCCTTATTTTGCCGCCGTGCTAACCTCCTCTTCAGGATGACCGCCGAAAGCGGCATCCTGGGGCTTCAAATCCCCGCGTAAAAGGCGGCTGTATCTTGATCGATACTTCCGGCGCTCATAGCTTCCTGCCTTGCGGCCGGGAGGCCTCGGTCATGTCCAGAACTTCGGTTTAAAAGCCGGGGCGGGCCGTTACGCGGCTATTTGAACTCCCGGTCACTGGGGCCACTTTTCCAGGGGCTCCAGTGGCTTCCTCAAACGAGGGAGAGCGGAGATGGACATAACGGCGATGGATCTCGCCTCGCCCGACTACATAAAGGTGCTCTGGTGCCTGGCGCCCTGGGTGACCGCCTATGGGGTGGCGCGGCTCTTTCGCCGGCGAGAGCTTCCTCCCGGTGTTTCCGGGCCGTTGCCTGCGATGCGTCCTGCGTCATCGGCCGAACCGCTGCCGGATTATCTGCGGCTGGTGCTGCTGGCGGATGAAGCGGAAAAAGAAAAAGGCCCCTCCGGGGAGGGGCCAGTCAAATCCGGATAGATTGATTGACTTAATGCACGTTGAAGGCCGTGCGCAGCAGGCTCAGCTGTGCCTGTACGCTGTTTTCATTGTCCGGCACCATGTCGGCATCCGCGGGACGGTAGATCTCGCGATCGAGAAGCGCCACGCGATTCTGCAGGCGCAGCGAGCGCTCGATCAGGTCGCGGAAGGCTTCCGGCAGATCGTTCCAGCCGGGGGCGTTCCGGTCGACATTGAAGGAGTCGAGGCGCACCTTGCGCTTTTCGTTGAGCACCTGGTCGCGGGTCATTTCGCCATTGTTGACGGCGCGCTGCAGCAGCAGCCAGGAGGCCATCTGCATGAGGCGCGTCGTGAGCCGCATGGATTCGGCGGCGTACAGAACGGAGGCCATCCGCGGCAGCACCTTGGCAGCCGCACGGCCGGTCCCGTCCAGATAGCTTGCGGTTTCCTCAACCAGCGCCATGCCTTCGGTATAGAGCGCCTTGAACTGCGAAGAGGAAGCAATCCGCCCAGCAAAGCTGATGGTATTCAGGCCAAGTTCCGACATCTCAAATTCCCTGCCAAACGCAACCACTGTATTCAGGTAACGGAGAAGTGCGGCAGCCAGTTCCGCCGCTCTCGTTCGATGGCCTAAACATGATCGCTTTACCCGGAAACCGCAAGGTGATTATTAAGAAAGGGTTAATTCCCACAGTTTTAGGCAACTTATCCAAAATGCAAAGAAAAAAAGAGCCGCTGGAAAGCGGCTCTCAAGGTAAAACAGGGAGAAAATCAGACCAGTCCTCCTGGCGGAGGAGAAGGCTGAGTCCAGAAAGTCTGGATGTTCACAGTTTCCCCCTGAAAACCTAATCTATGGTTAACAAAACTGCCAATAGACAAGGTAAAATCTGAAACATCCGGAAATGGCGGCCGCCATTTATTTGCTGCGGAAAAGCGACTCCGCTGCCGCCTTGCCGCTCAGCTTCTTTCTTTTTTCCTCGGCCAGGCGTTCGATTTCGGCTTCCAGCAGCCCGATGCGGGCCTGCAGCTCGTCGGCGGAAAGCAGAGAGAGGTCGCAGCCGATCTCGTGCTCCAGCTTCCGTTTCGGGCGTTCGTCGTCGAAGAGGCTCATATGGCGGCTCCTGCGCTTTCCACGATATCGGGATCGCCCGCGCCTTCGGGAAGGGGGGCGGCGCGCGGATTGAGCGTCAGGCTCTCGGGCGTTGTCAAGGGACCGGCGCTGGTTGCGGTGTAGGTGTCGCGCTCCTCGACGGGCACCGCCTTGCGGATGCGGCTGCGGATCAGCGCATAGACCACCAGCGCCACATGGGAGAAGCCTGTGACGAGAAACAGCGCGTATGGCCCGAGCGCCGTCATCACGGGGCCGCCGATGGTGGGGCCGATGACGGTTCCGATGCCGTAGAGCAGGAGCAGCCCACCCGACACCTTCACGAAATCCTCCGAGGAGGCAAAGTCGTTGGCATGCGCGACGGCGATGGAATAGAGCGCATTGGCGGTTGCGCCATAGATGGCGATCATCACGATCAGCACCGTCACGTCGCCCGGATGCAGGATCACCACCATCAGGCCGGCAAGTGCGGCCAGTCCGGAGAGCACCATCAGCACATAGCGCCGGTCCATGCGGTCGGAAACGCGGCCGGCTGGCAGCTGCATCACCGCGCCGGCAAAGATGGTGGCGCTCATCATCAGCGCGATGGAGCCCTGGCTGAGCCCTGCCTTCGCGCCGAAGACGGCGCCAAGCGTGCCGAAAGCCCCGTTGGCGATGCCGATCAGCAGAATGCCGACGAAGGAGACCGGAGAATTGCGATAAAGCGTCCGAAGGTCGAGCTTCACGGATTTCAGCGGCTGCGGGGTTGCGGCATTGGACAGGGTGGTCGGCAGCATGGCGACGCAATAGAAGATGCCGCACACCATGAAGAGGATGGGCGTCATCACATCCGCCAGCGGCACCACCAGCTGTCCGCCCACCGCACCGATCAGCGTGATCGTCACGTAGAGCGAGAAGATCATGCCGCGGCTCTTGTTGGTGGCGCGCTCGTTCAGCCAGCTTTCGATGATCATCGAGGTGCCCGCGGTCGAGAAGCCGGTGACGGCGCGCAGCGCGATCCACCACCAGGAATCGACCACGATGCCGGTGAGAAGCGCGATGATCGCGATCAGGGAGATGAAGCCGGAAAAGGCGCGGGCATGGCCGATCCGCCGCACCAGCTGGGGCGCAAACAGGCAGCCGAGCACGAAGCCGCTGGCCCAGGATGTGCCGAGAAGGCCGAGATCGGTCGTCGGATAGCCCTCCGCCGCGCCGCGCACCGGCAGCAGCAGGCCGTGAAGACCATTGCCAAGATAGAGAAAGAGTGTACCAACCAGAAGCGCGAAGACAGGCAGGATGTTGCTCTTGAAGGCAGCGGGCATGGCGTCGTCCTGGTTCGGTGCGGGTTCATCCGGTCATGGGCCGGATCGTAGATTAGCGCGTCGGGATTAGGCTTTCGTCAATGCGTACAAAAGTTGACGCTGTTGTGGCACCCCGGGGAGAAAGACATCGGCCCCGGCGGGAAGCGGTGAGGGATCGGACGATTGGTTAACAAGTTCATCGGGCTGTTTCTGGTGCTGCTCATGGCGGTGCAACTCATCCGTCCGCTCGGCCTGCCCGGCCTGCACCGCCGCCGCGACTTCTGGAAACTCGCCGTCGTCGCCTTCGTGCTCTGGTCGGTGGTGCTGCTCATCCGGCCGTGACGGGTGACATGGGCCTTTCTGCTTCGCCGGGCGTGGAGTTGGCCGCGCTGCACTCTGGCGGCGCGGCGTTGAGTTTGCCGTACTGCACCCCTCTCTGCCTCGCACTACGTTGAGTTTGCCGTGCTGCACCCCCCTCTGTCCCTGCCGGGACATCTCCCCCTCAAGGGGGGAGATCGACATCCCGTTTTATGATTTCCCCAAACAACCAGCGTTTCATTTGCAGAAACGTTGGCGAGGGATTGCCATCATACACCCCATCCCGATCTCCCCCCTTGAGGGGGAGATGCCCGGCAGGGCAGAGGGGGGTATGCATCCGCAAACCCGACGGTTTGCAGGGCAGAGGGGGGTGCAGCGCGGCACTCCCGACAGTTTGCAGGGCGGCGCAATCCACGCCGTGCGCGGCACCGATTCTCTCCCCGACGCGCCGGGGAAACCCGCTTCCAAACAGAAAAAGGGGCCTTGCGGCCCCTTCCATGTCGCGAAATCGCGCCCCGCTCAGGCGGAGAGCTTTGCCATGACCTCGTCGGAAACCTCGAAGTTGGTGTAGACGTTCTGGACGTCGTCGTCGTCTTCGAGCGTGTCAATGAGCTTCATCAGCGACTGGGCCTTTTCCTCGTCCACCGGAACGGTGTTCTGCGGCTTCCAGATCGCCTTGACCGTTTCGGCTTCGCCAAGGGTTGCCTCGAGTGCCTTGGAAACCTCGCCGATATCCTCGAAACCGCAGATGATGGTGTGGCCGTCCTCGTCGGAGGTCACGTCCTCGGCACCGGCTTCGATCGCGGCTTCCATGACCTTGTCGGCATCGCCGACGGCGGCCTTGTAGGTGATTTCGCCGACGCGGTCGAAGGAGAAGGAGACCGAGCCCGTTTCACCCAGTGCGCCGCCTGCCTTGGAGAAGGTCGAGCGGACGGAGGAGGCGGTGCGGTTGCGGTTGTCGGTGAGCGCTTCGACGATGACGGCGACGCCGCCCGGGCCATAGCCCTCGTAACGCACTTCCTCGTAGTTCTCCGCATCGCCGCCGGCGGCCTTCTTGATGGCGCGCTCGATGTTGTCCTTCGGCATGGACTGGGCCTTGGCGTTCTGGATGGCCAGACGCAGGCGCGGGTTCATGGCCGGGTCGGGCAGACCGGTCTTGGCCGCAACGGTGATTTCGCGGGCGAGCTTGGAAAACATCTTCGAGCGGACCGCGTCCTGACGGCCCTTGCGATGCATGATATTCTTAAACTGTGAATGGCCAGCCATGGCACCCCTGTTCACGTCTTTATGGTGGGAATGGCGGCTTTATAGGCAGGAAGACCCGTTTCGTCCAGCCACGGCCGTCAAATTACGGTCATCAAACCCAGAAGGACGGCAGGGTTTCCTGAAGCCGCGGACCGATGCGCAGCGGAGCGATCTTTTCGGCGAGCCCCGTCGCGTCGGAGATCTCCACGCCCACGCCGCAGAGCGTGGCCGGGCCGTGGGCCGCTTCGAAGCGGCCCTTCGGCATCTTCGAGATGAAACGGTTCAGCGGCTCTTCCTTCTCCATTCCGAGCGAGGAATCGTAATCGCCGCACATGCCGGCATCGGACATGTAGGCCGTGCCGCCATTGAGGATCTGGTGGTCGGCGGTCGGCACATGGGTGTGGGTTCCGACGACGAAGCTCGCGCGGCCGTCGACGAAATGCCCGAAGCACTGCTTCTCGCTCGTGGCCTCGGCGTGGAAATCGAAGACGATCGCATCGGCCTGTTCCTTCAGCGGGCAGGCATCGAGGATCGTCTCCGCCGCCTTGAAGGGGTCGTCCAGCTCCGGATGCATGAAGACCCGGCCCATGATGTTGGCGACGAGCACGCGGGCACCGTTGCGGGCGTAGTAGAGACCGGAGCCCCGGCCCGGCGTGCCCTGGGGATAGTTGGCCGGGCGCAGGAACTGGTCGTGCCGCTGGCAGAAGGTGACCGCTTCCTTCTGGTCCCAGACGTGGTTGCCCGTGGTCACCACGTCGGCACCGGCATTGATGGTTTCGAGGAAGATGTCTTCGGTGATGCCGAAGCCCCCGGCCGCATTCTCCCCGTTGACGATGACGAAATCGAGCTTCAGGTCCGAGATCAGCCCGGGAAGGCGCTCCCAGACGGCTGTCCGCCCGGTCTTGCCCACCATGTCACCCAGGAACAACAGCCGCATCCGCTCACCCTTCACTCAATCGAAACGACGATAGCCGCTTTCGGTGATGATGGCAGACAGGCCCACATCATGCGGCTCTGCGGGCACTGATGCCACTTCCTGGCAGTCGAAGGCAATGCCGATAAGGCGGGGATTCATGCCTTTTTTCCTCAGACGGTCGATAGCGCGGTCGTAATGGCCGGCCCCGTAGCCGATCCGGTTGCCGGCGGCATCGAACACGGAAAGCGGCATCAGCAGCAGCTCGGGATCGAGCACTGCGGCATCCGGCCCCGGGCCGCGGGTACCGAAACCGGTATCCACCAGCTCGACGCCCTTCTTCAGTTCGCGGAAGGCGATGGTCTCGCGGTCGAGCACCACGGGCAGGCAAAGGCGCGCGCCCCTCTGGCCGAGATGATCGAGAAGAGGGCGGATGTCCGCCTCGGAGCGGATCGGCAGGAAGCCGGAGATGATGGTGCCGGGCTCAAAGGAGAGGGCCTCGCCGAAGGCGGATATGGCGATCGATTTCTCCAGCCGTGCCTCGGGCTCGATGGCATCGCGCAGTGCCAGCCGCTCCTTGCGAAGCGCCGCCTTCTGTTCCTTCAGTGTCTGCATGTCCGTTCCTCTGCCTGCTGCGGTTGCTGTTTCGAAAGTGGCGGAGCAACCAGCGGTCCGCAAGGGGCATTTCCGACATCCTGTTGACCGGAAGAGAAGCCGCCACCACCTCTGCGAGCAGAAAATAACCCAGCAATATCAAGAGGCCAGTTTCGAGTGTCCCTGTTAATTCCGCCGCAAGCATAGGGCTAAATTAAGGGCTCTTTGTATGTTCATGTAATAATTTTAAACATCAAGAATGAGCTATGTGTGCAATGACCGAAAACGGGCGGTGGCACCTTTTGGGGCAGGAGGCGCCTTGTTCCGGGGCAATGGAGTGCGAGTTTCATGACCACGGTACTTTACAACAGCCATGCCAGGCTGGCCCAGGCGGCTCTTCGGGCGTCAGACCGGTTGCTGGTCGAACGTCAGGAGCGGCTTTCTACCGGGCTCAAGGTGGCCACGGCGAAGGACAACGCCGCTTACTGGTCGGTCGGTGCGGCGATCTACAGCGATATGGCGGCTCAGAAGGCCATTCGCGACGGGATGAGTCTCAGCCTGGGGGTCGTGGACACGGCCATGAATGCGGCAGCGCCGATCCTGAAGGGCGTCGAAAGGTTGAAGGCCATCTTCACAATGGGGCGCCAGGCCACGCCTGAGGAGGCTCTGGTCTATGACCGGGAGATCCGACAGATCGCTGCCGGCATGGAGGCAACGATTAAGGCTGCCTCATTTGGGGGAGTCAATCTGCTCTATCACGTCTCCGGTACCTCCTACACAAGGACCTTCAATGCCGGCCTCAGCCGCAGCAGCGATGGCACGATCGTCATGAACCGCATGTCGCTCGACTTGAACAAGACGACCATGATCGATGAGGAGAAGACGGGCGGCGTTCTTTCGATGACCTATTACGACCAGTACAATTTCACGACCGGCCGGCGCATCTTCTCCGGTTACGGTGGCAATTCGTGGCTTCTGGCCTTCTACAACAGCTCCAACGGCGCCATGTTCAATACCGGCGGACGGAAGGCCAATCTCGATATCATCGAACAGATCGGCAGTGCGGTGCGGGAGGGGTTCGCAACGCTCGGTGCCTTCCAGAAACGGCTGGAAACCCAGCGCGATCTGCTCGAACGCCTGACGCTGACCCATACGCGGGGGCTGTCGCGCCTCATTGATGCCGACATGAACCAGGAAAGCGCTCTCCTTCGAGCGGAGCAGACCCGCCGGCAGCTCGCGGTCCAGTCGCTGAGCATTGCAAACAGCACGCCCTCCCGCCTGCTCGGCCAGCTCTTCCGCTAGAGAGAATCGGGCGGCAGCAGTTTCAGCCGCCCGAGCGCCGCGACTGCGGCAAAAAGTGCTGCGACATGCATGGACTGCTCCATGCCGCCACTGACCGCCAGCGAGAGCGCCTCTTCGAGCGGCACCAGCTCGACGCTCAGTTCCTCTCCCGGTTCCAGCTGCGGCTCGGCCAGGCGTCGCGCGCCCGTCATCAGCGCAATCTGGATGCGGTTTGTCTGCAGCGCGGGATTGGCGGCCATGCTGCCGACATGGACGAGCTCGCCGCCACCGTAGCCGGTTTCCTCCATCAGCTCGCGGGCTGCCGCCTCGGCAGGCGAGGGGTCGTGCGGATCGACGCAGCCTCCCGGCAGCTCGGGCGCGATGCTCGCCGTGCCGTGCCGGTACTGGCGCACCATCACCAGCCTGTCGTCCTCGGTCAGGGCGATGCAGACGGCCCAGTCCGGATAGGAAATGACATAATAAGGGTCGAGCACCGCGCCGCGTCCGGTCGTCACCCTTTCGCTGCGCAGGTGGATCCAGCGGTCCGAGATGACGATGTCGCTGCGGTCGACGGTCCAGGGCTTGCTCATGGGTACCTCAAGATTGCATGGCGGCAGAAGCGCCGCCCCTTGTCGCCTCCGGAACTGGCCCGGAGATGGAGAGCGCCTACATTGGCTCTTGCGGGGGCGCGGATAGAGGAAGGCACGATCATGAATGACGTTCCAACCATGGACCGGTACGCCATCATGGCCTGGCGGAAGGCCGAGCGCGAACGGCTGATTGCGGCCCGGCTTGCCCTGCCGGCAGAGGCGAGAGGCGCGGCATCGGCAAGGATAGCGGCCCTCCTCGAGGAGGCAATCGGTCTCCGCCCAGGGCTGAAGGCAAGCTTCTACTGGCCCTTCCGCGGCGAACCGGACCTGCGTCCGCTGATCGCCCGTCTCGTCGAGGCGGGCGGCACGGCCCTGCTTCCCGTGGTGATCGCGAAAGGGCAGCCGCTGGTCTTCCGGCCATGGGCACCCGGCGCCCCCCTCGTGAAGGGCGTCTGGAATATACCCGTACCCGACACCGAAGAGACGGCCATTCCCGATGTGACGATTGCGCCGCTGGTGGGGTTCGACGGGGCCAATTACCGGCTTGGCTATGGCGGCGGCTTTTTCGACCGCACGCTGGCGACGCTTTCGCCGCGCCCGCGGGTGATCGGGATCGGCTACGGCCTTCAGCGCATCCCGACCATCCACCCGCTGCCGCACGACATTCCCATGGACGAGATCGTCGTCGTCTGAACGCGAAAAGGCCCGCCGGAGCGGGCCTTTCGGAATGAGAGTGCGATCCACGGCAACCGATGGAGGTTACGATCCTGGGTGCCTACAAAAGTAGGTGGGCACCGTGTGTCCAGGCCCACGGGCCTGGTCAGGGACAGCTCCCTTAGGATCGAGTATGGCCCCAGGGATTGTGGTTCCTGTCGGGAAGCGCAGACCGCAAAATCAATATAGGCGCGATCCCGCTTTCGCGCCAGTAGCCATGCAAAGAATTATCGCGGGGGGAGGGGCTCAGTTCGGTTCGGGAAGGGGGCGGTTCGAGACCTTGGCGGCGATGGCAAGGATCTTCTGGCTCATTTCCTCCAGGGCCGCCGCCGTGACCTCTTCCGCGCGCTGGGCGCCGGCGACAACCGCGTCGCGGTTGCGGCGCAGGTTTTCCATGTCGCCCTCGAGCGCCTTCAGCCTGCGGGAGGCTTCGGAGAGCTCGTCCATGACCATGATGCCGGCCATGACCGTGATGCGCAGGTCGCCGATTTCGCCGAACTGGGCCTTGAGATGGCCGACATAGCGGTCAAACTTCGCGGCGAGCTCGGTGAGGTGCCCTTCCTGGCCCTCCTCGCAGGCCATGCGATAGGCCTTGCCGTCGATCATTACGGTTACTTGCGCCATCGCCTTCGGACTTCCCTCACACTAAAGACATTGCCGGCGGATCAGCGATCCAGAACGGCGCGGATCGTTTCCATGGCGGTGACCAGGCGCCGCGACACCTCGCGATTGACCTCTTCGAGGCGGTTTGCCCGGAATTCGGACTGGTCTAGTTCCTGGGCAAGGCGCGACCGGTCCGCATGGACCCGGCGGACCTCGCCCTCGATCTCGCTGTGGTCCTTCTCGCGCTCGAAACGCGCGTCCACCGCGCTTTCGAGGCTGCCAATGGCCGCCCTGAGGCTGGCGAGCGCCGCATCAACCGATTTGCCTGCCGACATCAAACATTGTTCCAGGTGTTGACCCAAGGGCGACACGCCGCCGGGCTCGAATCGTCCCGCCATCGCGCACCTACTATCCGTCGCACGATATTCTTGCCATTTACCAGCCGTCAACCAAGCCGCCCGCCGCGGCCGGTTTCCACCGGCGTTGATCACAGGAAATCGAGCCTGACTTGTGCGGAGCCTGCCGGATGCGGTTTGCGGCGGGCTTCGCCGAAAGCCACGAAAAGCCGTGAAAAACCGCCTGATTTGTTGACAGAGGCGGCTGACCTGCTATGGATCAGCCGCCTTTTGACGGTCATTCCCGGCGGGAAAAACCGTTCCCTTTGACCCGGAACCTCTTGGAACAGTCATGATCTCTCGCGAACAACATAACCGGATGGCGAATGCGATCCGATTCCTGTCCATGGATGCTGTCGAGAAGGCCAATTCCGGCCATCCGGGCCTCCCCATGGGTGCGGCTGACATCGCAACCGTTCTCTTTACCCGCTCGATGAAGTTCGACCCGAAGAACCCGCTCTGGCCGGATCGCGATCGTTTCGTGCTCTCCGCGGGCCACGGCTCCATGCTGCTCTACTCTGTGCTGCATCTCGCCGGCTACGAGGACATGACCATCGACGAGATCAAGAACTTCCGTCAGATGGGCGCAAAGACCGCCGGTCACCCGGAATATGGCCATGCCACCGGCATCGAGACCACCACCGGCCCGCTCGGCCAGGGCATCGCCAATGCCGTCGGCATGGCAATTGCCGAGAAGAAGCTTTCGCAGGAATTCGGCTCCGATCTGCAGAACCACTTCACCTTCGTTCTCGCCGGCGACGGCTGCCTCATGGAAGGCATCAGCCAGGAAGCGATCTCGCTTGCCGGCCACCTGAAGCTCAACAAGCTGATCGTCATCTGGGACGACAACAACATCTCCATCGACGGTCCGATCTCGATTGCCGACTCCACCGACCAGCACATGCGCTTCCGCGCCTCCGGCTGGAACACGGTTGCCATCGACGGCCATGATCCGGATGCGATCTTCGAAGCCATCGAAAACGCCAAGAAATCCGACAAGCCGACCCTCATCGCGGCCAAGACCGTGATCGGCTTCGGTGCGCCGAACAAGGCGGGCACCCACAAGGTGCACGGTTCGCCGCTCGGCGCGGAAGAAATCGCCGCAACCCGCGTGGCGCTCGGCTGGGATGCGGAAGCCTTCTCGGTTCCCGAAGACGTGACCGCCGCCTGGCGCGAGGCCGGTGCCCGTGGCGCCGCCGTTCGCGCCGACTGGGAAACGCGCCTTGCCGCCTCCGACAAGAAGGCCGAGTTCGAACGCCGCTTTGCCGGTACGCTGCCCGGCACGCTTGCCGGCGCGATTGCCGACTACAAGAAGAAGCTCGCCGAGGCGAAGCCGACCGTCGCCACCCGCAAGGCCTCCGAGGATGCGCTCGAGGTGATCAACGGCGTGCTGCCCGAGACCATCGGCGGATCCGCCGACCTCACCGGCTCCAACAACACCAAGACCAGCCAGACCAAGTCGATCACGCCGACCGATTTCTCCGGCCGCTACCTGCATTACGGCATCCGCGAGCACGGCATGGCGGCTGCCATGAACGGGATTGCGCTCCACGGTGGCCTCATTCCCTATTCCGGCGGCTTCCTGATCTTCTCGGATTACTGCCGTCCCTCGATCCGCCTCGCCGCGCTCATGGGCATCCGCGTCATCCACGTGCTGACGCATGACTCCATCGGCCTTGGCGAAGACGGCCCGACCCATCAGCCGGTCGAGCACATGGCGGCGCTGCGCGCCATCCCGAACCTCCTGATGTTCCGCCCGGCCGATGCGACCGAAACCGCGGAATGCTGGCAGATCGCTCTGGAAAACCAGCATCGGCCGTCCGGCCTGGCGCTGACCCGCCAGAACCTGATGGCAATCCGCACCAGCTATTCCGAGCGCAATCTCTGCGCGCTCGGCGCCTATGAGGTCGCAAGCGCCGACAACGCGCCTGTCACCATCTTCGCCTCCGGCTCGGAAGTGGAAATCGCCATCAAGGCGAAGGATCTGCTCGCCGCCAAGAACATTGCCGCCCGCGTGGTATCGGTGCCCTGCTTCGAGCTCTTTGCCGAGCAGGACGAGGCCTACCGCAAGTCGGTGATCGGCAATTCGCCGGTCAAGATCGCGGTGGAAGCCGCCATCCGCCAGGGCTGGGATACCTTCATCGGCTCCGACGGCACCTTTGTCGGCATGAGCTCCTTCGGCGCCTCCGGGCCGTACAAGGAGCTCTACAGCCACTTCGGCATTACGCCGGACCACGTCGCGGAAGCCGCGATCGCCAAGCTTGCATAACGGAGCGCGCGGGGCCAAAAGCCCCGCGCGTTTTGCCATCGACCCAAGACGAAGCTTTGATTAAGCGGGAGAGTGTGAACATGACTGTTAAAGTAGGCATCAACGGATTTGGCCGTATCGGCCGCAACGTGCTGCGCGCCATCATCGAATCCGGCCGCACCGACATCGAAGTCGTTGCCATCAACGACCTGGGCCCGGTCGAGACCAACGCTCACCTCATCCGCTACGACTCGGTCCACGGCAAGTTCCCGGGCACCGTCACCGTCTCCGGCGACACGATCGATGTCGGCCGCGGCCCGATCAAGGTCACCGCGATCCGCGATCCGAAGGAACTCCCCTGGCAGGGCGTCGACATCGCCATGGAGTGCACCGGCCTCTTCACGACGAAGGAGAAGGCATCGGCCCACCTCTCCAACGGCTCCAAGCGCGTTCTCGTTTCCGCGCCCTGCGACAATGCCGACAAGACGATCGTCTTCGGCGTCAACCACGGCACGCTGACGAAGGACGACCTGGTCGTCTCGAACGCCTCCTGCACCACCAACTGCCTGGCGCCGGTCGCCTATGTCCTGCACAAGGCCTTCGGCATCGAGAAGGGCTACATGACGACGGTTCACTCCTACACGGGTGACCAGCCGACCCTCGACACAATGCACAAGGACCTCTACCGCGCCCGCGCAGCCGCGCTGTCGATGATCCCGACCTCCACCGGTGCCGCCAAGGCCGTCGGCCTCGTGCTGCCGGAACTGAAGGGCAAGCTCGACGGCTCGGCCATCCGCGTTCCGACCCCGAACGTCTCGGTCGTCGACCTGAAGTTCATCCCGTCGAAGAGCGTCACCGCCGAAGAAGTCAACGCCGCCGTGAAGGCTGCCGCCGAAGGCGAGCTGAAGGGCATCCTCGGTTTCGTGGAATCGCCGCTCGTTTCCGTCGATTTCAACCACGATAGCCATTCCTCGAGCTTCGCCGCCGACCAGACCAAGGTACTCGAGGGCAACCTCGTGCGCATCCTGTCCTGGTATGACAACGAGTGGGGCTTCTCCAACCGCATGTCGGACACCGCAGTTGCCATGAGCAAGCTCATCTGACCGCAAGGCTGAAAAGCACTGGAAATACGGATTGGCGGGGTCGCAAGATCCCGCCAATTTTATTTATTTCCTTTAATAATTCTTCACTGAGAAAGTAGATCTCCGCTCGCTACAGTGTTCCCGGGCCTCTTCCTAAAAACAAATTAACCTCTACACATTAGATATTCCAAACATAATAAAACATAAAAACAGGGAATATTTAGATGTATACGTTGTCCGTTCCAAGCGGCGCATATAATGCGCTCCGCATACTCGCAGGTATTGACCGGGAAAAAAACGAAAACATCAATCGGCTGTCGACGGGCCTCAGAATACGCGAGGCCTCGAACAATCCGTCCATGTGGTCCGTGGCAACAGCGGCCCGCAGCCAGGTCAACCTCACCAGCACCGTGGCCGAATCCATGAACACGACGATCGGCGCGGTGACCGTCGCCAGCCAGGCCACGGAACGGCTCCTTCCGTTGCTGAACCGTTTCCGGGATCTTCTCGTGGCGGGCCGGGACGAGACCACCGGTCGCCGCGCGATGCAGACCGAGATGGACGATCTGAAACAGCAGATGCTCAGCATCGTCAGGAGCGCAAGCTTCAACGGCGTCAACCTGCTCTTCCACCGGACCGGCCAGAGCTACAATCTGACGACATCGACAGGTGTCAGCAGCAGCGGCGAGGGCAGCGTGCCCATTACGGAGACCATCGACACCACGGGGCTGACGCTGGTGGACGAGGTGGCGACCAACGGGGTCATGTCGCGGCCATACAATTATGGCGCCGGCACCTGGCGGCGCCTGTTCGATGAGTATGGCGGCAACGCCTTTCGCATCGGGCTTTTCCAGAACGCCACCACCCCGGCCACCGGCTTCTCCTATGAGGCCTCGCTGGGCCTCACGAACCGGATCATCACGGACGTGAATACGGTTGCTGCTCGGCTGGGGGCGATGAAGGCCCGTTTCGAGGGGCAGCAGTCCTTCCTCAAGCAGCTGTCCGACATCCAGACCACGGCCATCGGCCGCATGGTCGATGCCAACATGCTGGAGGAGCAGACCCGCTCCAAGGCCATCGAGGCACGCGAGAAGCTGGCTTACGAGGGCCTCGCCATCGCCAACAACCGGCACAAGCTGGTTCTGCAGCTGTTTTCGCCAACGCCGTCCAGCTGACGCCAGCCATCAGACCAAAGGCACAGGCGCAAGCGCCGCTTCCGCTTCCAAAAAGCGGCAGGGTAGGCTTGCGCCGCGCCGCTTCCGGTGTATGGTCCCGCCCGTTCCCATTCTTTCAAAGGAGCGGATGCTTCCCATGGCGGCTTTCAAGACTCTCGACGATCTTTCGGATCTATCTGGCAAGCGCGTGCTCGTGCGCGTGGACCTCAACGTACCGGTCAGCGATGGCAAGGTGACGGATTCCACCCGTATAGAACGCGTGGCGCCCACCATCCTCGAACTGGCGGACAAGGGCGCAAAGGTGATCCTGCTCGCCCATTTCGGCCGTCCGAAGGGCGGTCCGGATGCGTCGATGTCGCTCGGCCTCATCGTTCCGGCGGTTGAGGCCGTGCTCGACCGGTCCGTGGCCTTCGCGTCCGATTGCGTCGGTGCTGCGGCTTCCGAAGCCATAGCGCGCATGAATGCCGGTGACATCCTGCTGCTCGAGAACACCCGCTTCCACAAGGGAGAGGAAAAGAACGAGCCGGGCTTCGTCGCCGAACTCGCCGCCAATGGCGACCTCTACGTCAACGATGCCTTCTCTGCGGCGCACCGCGCCCATGCCTCCACCGAGGGTCTCGCCCACCATCTGCCCGCCTATGCCGGCCGCACCATGCAGGCCGAGCTGGAGGCGCTGGAAAAGGGTCTCGGCAAGCCGGTCCGCCCGGTTGTCGCCATCGTCGGCGGGGCGAAGGTCTCGACGAAGATCGATCTGCTGTCCAACCTGGTCAAGAAGGTGGATGCGCTGGTGATCGGCGGCGGCATGGCCAACACCTTCCTGGCCGCCCGCGGCACGGATGTCGGCAAGTCGCTCTGCGAGCACGATCTCGCCGCGACCGCCAAGCAGATCATGATCGATGCGGCGTCCGCCAATTGCGCGATCGTCCTGCCGGTGGATGGCGTCGTCGCCCGCGAATTCAAGGCGGGTGCAGCCAATGAGGTCGTCGACATCAACGCCATTCCGGCCGATGCCATGGTGCTCGACGTCGGACCCAAATCCGTGGCCGCGGTCAATGACTGGATCTCGAAGGCCGCGACGCTCGTCTGGAACGGACCGCTCGGCGCCTTCGAAATCGAGCCTTTCGACAAGGCGACCGTCGCGGCTGCCCGCCATGCGGCGGACTGCACGAAGGCCGGCAAGCTCACCTCCGTCGCCGGCGGCGGCGACACGGTCTCGGCGCTGAACCACGCCGGCGTGGCGGATGATTTCTCCTATGTCTCGACCGCAGGCGGGGCCTTCCTCGAATGGATGGAAGGCAAGGAACTGCCCGGTGTTGCCGTGCTCTACGGCGCCCGGTAAAACTCGTTTCCATGCAAAGGAAAAAGGGGCCGCAAGGCCCCTTTCTCATGTCTGCCGTGGCGGGATCTCAGCTTGCGCGTCGGTAGCCGTCGTGATGGCCGCTTGACCGCGCATGGCCAGCGGTGAGCACGAACTGGCCCAGCTGCTCGTCCATGTCGCTCGCTTCCGCGGCGAGCTGGTGGATCGCGGCCGTGGATTCCTGAACCATGTTGGCGTTCTGCTGGGTCATCTGGTCCAGCTCGGAGACGGCGATGTTGATCGACTTCAGCGTCTCTGCCTCCTCGCGGGTGGACTCGATGATCTCGTGCAGGCGCCCGTTGATGGCCTCCACGTAATCGCCGATGCCGCGCAGCGCGTTGCCGGCCTTTTCCACCAGCGCCACGCCGTTCTCGACTTCGCCTGTGGATTTCTGCAGCAGACCGGAGATTTCCTTCGCGGCCTTCGAGGAGCGCTGGGCAAGCTCGCGCACTTCCTGGGCGACGACGGCGAAGCCCTTGCCGCTTTCGCCGGCGCGGGCTGCCTCTACCCCTGCGTTCAGGGCCAGCAGGTTCGTCTGGAAGGCAATCTCGTCGATCACGTTGATGATCTGGTTGATCTGCCGCGACGACCCTTGGATGGCCTCCATGGCAGAGATGGTTTCCTGCATGATCCGGCCGGACTCATGGGCGCCCTCCTTCGCATCGCGGGCGATCTTTTCCGCCTGCTCGCTTCGGGTGATCTGCATGCGCACGGCTTCCGTGATCGCATTGATGGCGCTTGCGGTCTGGGTGATGGAGGCCGCCTGCCGTTCGGTGCGCACCGCCAGCTGGTCGGCGCTGCCGCTCATGTGGTGCGAGCTTTCGCGAACGGCATTGGAATTGCCGCCGATCGACGACAGCGTGCCGTTGAGCGTCGCGATCGCGCGGTTGAAGTTCTGGCGCAGGCTTTCGAGTTCCGGCGGGAAGGCGTCCTCGATCTGGAAGGCGAGGTTGCCGCCCGCAAGCTGGCTGAGACCGGTGTCGAGCTGCTCCACGACCCGTTGCAGGGTGCGGGCTTCGGCTTCCTTTTCGGCCATGCGCTGCAGGCGCTCCTTCTCGGTCAGGCTGCGGTTGGCTTCGGTTTCGGCCTCCAGCGCCCGCTGGTCCAGCAGCGACTGGCGGAACCGTGCGAGCGCACGGGCCATCGTGCCGATCTCGTCCTTGCGCTCCCCGTAGCCGATTTCCGTTTCCAGGTCGCCTTCGGACACAGAGCGCGTCAGGCCGGCGAGCTTGGCGAGCGGTGCAAAGAGGCGGTTGGCGAAGAAGGCCGTCGCCACGCAGAGCACCGCGAGCACGCCGAGCCCCATCAGCAGAAGGCTTCGGGCGATTTCGAGCGATCCTGCCTGCAGCTCTTCCGTCGCCACGGTTTCCCCCATCAGGAAGGTGCGGCCTTCGAAATCGAGCGGGCGGAAATAGCCTGCCGCCTGCGCACCGCCGATGCTGACGACGTGTTCCGTGACCTTGTCGAGGCCGGCGGCATTGGCGGCTGCCACGGCCTGTTCGTAGGGGGCGGCATCCATGAGCGCAAGCCTGCCCCCGGCAACGCCGATGGCCTGGCCCGCGTCGTTGATGATGAAGGCGGCTTCGCTGCTGCCCTGACGAAGGCCCTTGGTGAGCGTGGAGACGAGCGTTTCCTCGCGGACCTCCAGGATGATGACGCCCTTCACCGAGCCGAGCTTCACGATCGGCACCGCATAGTAGATCGCGGAGTGCTGGGTGGACGGGTCGATGGCGATCCCGGAGAAGGCAGGCTTTGCACCCTCGTCCGTGGCTGCGGCCGCATTTTCCATGGCGCGGGCAAAGGTCTTGCCGAGCGGGCTCTCTGCCCAGACGGCGCCCTTCAGATCCTGTGCGAAGGAGGGGCCCTTCTTGTAGGAGTAGATCACGTTGCCGTTGCCGTCCGCGATCATCAGATCGAGGAAGTCGGTCCCGTCGAGAATGGCGGCGACATCGTTCTGGGTCTTCTCGTGGGCGGTGTAGTAATAGATGCTCGCGCCTTCCGGCTTCACCAGTTTCTCGCGCTCGCCTTCCGGATAGGGATTGTCCGTCACGAAGGTCTTCACCAGCGTATCGGCGGCCTTCTTGCCGCCGGTTTCAAGCGTCTTCCAGCCGCTGCGCAGGGAGACGATGGCGCTCTGCATGGCCTCGATCTTGGCTACCGAAACCGCCTGGCTTTCCATCTGCGCGAGGGCGGAATGCACCATGTCGCCGCGGAACGTCAGGATGCTGTTCATCGAGTTCAGCGTCTGCCGCTCGAAGATCCTGTTGCTGCTGACATAGGCCATGAAATTCAGGGCGCCGACCGAAAGGATGGTCAGCGCAATAAAAATGGCGATCACCTTGAAGGACAAGGAATGAAACTTCGAAAGCATGTCGATACCCGCGTTTCTACTCATTCGGACCGGCGGCATCCGTCCAGCCACGCGTTCGATTGACAGGCAGACCCGACGGCGCGGAGGGGCCGGCAACGCTCATGTTGCTCCCAGCGGGCAAAGATGGCTCATGTTGTGACTGCTGTCTTAATTGCGAGTAAAGAATAATTATTATTCGAACCGTGTTTTTGTTTTGTTCACTTTTCTCTGGCCCTTCTGCTTTCAAAGACCCTATGGTGAACCATGCAGGAAGCGATTCGTATCATTGGAATTGACCCGGGACTGCGCCGCACGGGCTGGGGCGTGATCGAGAGCCTCGGCAATTCCCTCAAGTTCGTTGCCTCGGGAACGGTGACGTCCGACGGGGATGCCGATCTGGCATCCCGCCTCTGCCAGTTGCATGACGGGCTGGCCGAGGTTGTGCATGTCTACCGGCCGGACGAGGCTGCCGTGGAGCAGACTTTCGTCAACAAGGATGCGGTGGCCACGCTGAAGCTTGGCCAGGCGCGCGGCGTCGCCATGCTGGTGCCCGCCCGCGCCGGCCTTCCGGTGTCGGAATATGCGCCGAACGCCGTCAAGAAGGCGGTCATCGGCGTCGGCCATGGCGAGAAGCAGCAGATCCACATGATGCTGAAGATCCTGATGCCGAAGGCGACATTCACGGGCAATGACGCCGCCGATGCGCTGGCGATCGCCATCTGCCATGCGCATCAGCGGGGCGGGCAGAAGCTCCGGCAGGTCATGGCCATGAAGGCGTAAGGGGGAAGACGCGTGATCGGGAAGCTCAAGGGAACCATCGACGAGATCGGCGACGACCACGTGCTCGTCGACGTGCACGGCGTCTGCTATGTGGCGCATTGTTCTGCGCGCACACTCTCGCGCATCGGCTCGCCCGGCGAGGCGGTGGTGCTGTTCATCGAGACCTATGTGCGGGAGGACCAGCTGAAGCTGTTCGGCTTCATGAGCGCGCTGGAGCGCGAATGGTTCAATCTCCTGCAGAGTGTCCAGGGTGTCGGCGCGAAGGTGGCCCTCTCCGTGCTCTCGACGCTGACACCATCCGAACTCGCCAATGCCATCGCATTGCAGGACAAGACCTCCGTCTCCCGCGCTCCGGGCGTCGGGCCAAAGGTGGCAGTCCGCATCGTCACCGAACTGAAGAACAAGGCGCCCGCCTTTGCCGGCGATGCCGGGCAGAACATCGGCCTCAAGCAGGAACTCGGCGAGGGCGTTGCCTCCGCCCCGGTCTCCGACGCGGTCTCGGCGCTGACCAATCTCGGCTACAGCCGCGACCAGGCCGCCAATGCCATTGCGGCGGCGCTCAAGAATGGCGGCGAGGGCGCCGACAGCGCCAAGCTGATCCGTCTCGGCCTGAAGGAACTGTCCCGTGGCTGATTCCTTGTTTCTGCCGACATTCCTTACTACTCTGGAAAAGTAAGGAGAGGCGAGATGGATATATCGGTGGGAACCCTTACATCCAAGGGACAGACGACGGTACCGGCGGAGGTGCGGGAGTTTCTCGGACTGAAGCCCGGGGACAAGATTCGCTATATCCGGCGGGGCGATGAAATCGTCATCAAGGCAAAGAACCGGCGGGCCGCCGAATTTGCCGGAATATTGCAGGATGCGGCGAGGCCTCCCCTTTCGACCGAAGAACTCGAAGATGCAATCGGCCAATCGGTTGCGGCACATGTCGTGGACGAGCCATGATCGGCCTCGACACCAATGTCCTGCTGCGGCTTTATCTTGCTGACGACGACAGCCAGTGGGACAGTGCACGCCGCCTTGTGGAAACGTTGAGCGAGGCCCGTCCTGGCTATGTCAATGTGATTACCCTGATCGAGCTTATCTGGACGTTGCGGAAACGCTATGCGATCTCGCGCGAACGGGTTCTCGATCTCGTCTCCGGTCTCCTGGAGTCGCGCGATATCGTGCTTGAGGATGAAGCGCTGGTGGAAATCGCCGTAGATCGTGCCGCCGGGCTCTCCGGTGAGCTGCCGGATCTCCTGATTGCGCTTCGCAACGGCGAGGCGGGATGCCGCGTGACTATGACCTTCGACCGGAAAGCCGCACAGCACTTTCCCGGAATGGAACTTCTGACGTGACCGAACAGAACAGACTGCTCTCTCCCGAAAAGCGTGGCGAGGACCTGGATACGGCGCTTCGCCCGCAGACGCTGGACGATTTCACCGGCCAGGCGGAGGCGCGCGCCAACCTGAAGATCTTCATCGAGGCGGCGAAGAATCGCGGCGAGGCGCTGGACCACGTGCTGTTCGTCGGCCCGCCCGGCCTCGGCAAGACGACGCTCGCGCAGATCATGGCGAAGGAGCTCGGGGTGAATTTTCGCTCCACCTCCGGTCCCGTGATTGCCAAGGCGGGGGATCTCGCGGCGCTGCTCACCAATCTCGAAGAGCGGGACGTGCTGTTCATCGACGAAATCCACCGTCTCAATCCCGCCGTCGAGGAAATCCTCTATCCGGCCATGGAGGATTTCCAGCTCGACCTGATCATCGGGGAGGGGCCGGCGGCGCGGTCGGTAAAGATCGATCTCTCCAAGTTCACGCTGGTGGCGGCAACCACCCGCCTCGGGCTTCTGACAACCCCGCTCCGCGACCGCTTCGGCATCCCCGTCCGGCTGAACTTCTATACGGTCGAGGAGCTGGAACTGATCGTGCGGCGCGGCGCGCGGCTGATGGGGCTGCCGATGACGGACGAGGGCGCACGCGAGATCGCACGGCGCGCCCGCGGCACGCCGCGCATCGCCGGCCGGCTCCTCCGCCGGGTGCGCGATTTTGCCGAGGTGGCGCGCGCCGAGGCGGTGACGCGGGAAATCGCCGACGAGGCCCTGACCCGCCTGCTCGTCGACAATATCGGCCTCGACCAGCTGGACAAGCGCTACCTCACCATGATCGCGGTGAATTTCGGGGGTGGTCCCGTGGGTATCGAGACGATTGCGGCCGGCCTTTCCGAGCCGCGGGACGCGATCGAGGACATCATCGAGCCCTACATGATCCAGCAGGGCCTTATCCAGCGCACCCCGCGTGGCCGCGTGCTGACGGCCAATGCGTGGAAGCATCTCGGTCTTACACCGCCCAAGGATCTGGAGGCCGCGCAGTTTCGCCTGTTCCAGGACGACGGGGAATGATAACCCGGCGCGGGGTCCTTAAACTTTTGGCCGGTGGCTGGTTCGCCGGTCTTGCCCTTCTGGGCTATGCCACCGGCGCGGAGGCCATGGGCCGTCCGCGTGCGACCCGCATTCGGCTGGCGCCGAAGCGGTGGGCGCCGGGGCTGAGGCTCCGGGTCGCCGTGCTCAGCGACATCCATGCCTGCGACCCCTGGATGGGGCCGGATCGCATCCGCGCCATCTGCGCGGAGGCCAATGCGCTTCAGGCCGATCTGATCCTTCTGCTGGGCGATTATGCCACCAGCATGAAGCTCGTCACCGGCTATCCTCCGTTTGCGGAAACCGCGGCCGCCCTGTCGACCCTCCGGGCGCGGCTTGGCGTGCACGCCATCCTCGGCAACCATGACTACTGGGCGGACCCTGACTTTCAGGAGGAGAGAAGCGAAACCTCCGTGATGGGCGAGGCGCTGACCGAGGCCGGCATTCCCGTCTATGTGAACCGTGCCGTGCGGATCGACAATGACGGCCAGCCCTTCTGGCTGGCCGGGCTGGGAGACCAGATGGCCTACAGGCCGAGCCGCCGGTTCAACCGCAGGGGCTTCGTCGGGATTGACGATCTCGAGACGACGCTTTCCGGCATCGCCGACGATGCGCCCGTGATCCTCATGGCGCATGAGCCCTATGTCTTCCCGGCCGTTCCGGAGCGCGTTGCCCTGACCCTGTCGGGGCACACCCATGGCGGGCAGATCAACTTCTTCGGCTGGGCCCCCTTTGTCGACAACCCCGCCGACCTCGCCCATCTCTACGGGCATTACCGGGGAGAACATGGCGATCTCGTCGTGTCGCGCGGCATCGGCTGCTCCGCCATTCCGATGCGGATCGGCGCCTGGCCGGAAATCGTCCTGCTGGAGCTTGGAGAAGCATGACCGAACGCACCATGATCCGGATCGACGCCCGGCCGAAGCTTTTCAATTTCCGCATAGCGGGCATTGCGTTGCGCGAGGGGCATGTGCTGGTCCACAGGGCCACGCACGAGCTTTTCTGGACATTTCCCGGCGGCCGGGCCGAGATCGGCGAGACGTCCGAGGAGACGCTGCGGCGCGAGATCGTAGAAGAGCTTGGCGTGGAGGCGGAGATCGGCCCGCTGCTCTGGACGGTGGAGAACTTCTTTCATTTTGAGAAGCGCGACTATCACGAGCTCGGCTTCTACTACCGGATGGAGCTGCCGGCGCGGTTCGCCTTTGCAGAACGGGGCATTGTCCACCGGATCGTGGACGGGCCGAACGAGATCGAGTTCATGTGGGTGAGGGCGACGCCGGAGGCACTTGCAGCGCTGCCGTTGCAGCCGGATTTCATCGCTCCCCGGATCGGAGACCTGCCCGAGCGGACCGAGCATCTCGTCTGGCGCGAGACGGTGCCGGAGTGAGGAGCGCTTGCCGGGAAGGCGCGGCTTGGCTAAACAGCCAGCCGTCCCGACACCACCGACAATGATGGCCGACATGCAGACTTTCCTTTCCGGCGAACTGACCGACGCAGGCCACCGGCTCGTGCAGCGGGTCTATTACGAGGACACGGATTTCTCCGGCCTCGTCTATCACGCGCGCTACCTCCATTTCATGGAACGCGGGCGCACCGATTATCTCCGCTGTCTCGGCGTCGAGCAGAGTTCGCTCCTCGCGGCGGACGAGGAGGGGCTTGTCTTCGTCGTCCACCGCATGGAGATCGATTTCAGGGCCTCGGCGCGCATGGACGACATCCTCACCATCCTGACCTCGACCGAAAAGGCGGGCGGCGCCAAGATGGTGCTCAACCAGGAAATCCGCCGGGACGATACGCTGCTCATCAAGGCGAAGGTGATCATCGCGGTGATCAATGCGCGCGGCAGGCCGCGCCGCCTGCCGGAGGCGCTCGCCCTCAGCTTTCTCGGAAAAGCCGCAGACGGCGAACAATCCGGCGAAAACTAACACTCTTTTAACCATAATGGCGTCTTACTCGGTTTAGAAGGAATCGTGCGCCGAGCGCCTTCCTTTAACCAAATTTTGCAGCAAGAAGGCATTTCAGGAAGGGTGGGCTTGACACCACCGAAATGCGCTTCTGGCGGCGAAGGAAGCAGCGACCGGCCCGGCAGCCGCAAGGAAGGCATCCGGTCGGAAGAGCAAGCATATTGCTTTGTTTTAAACCGCCCGGTCCCCAGCGCCGGGCGTTTGGATTCGAGGGTGAAAGATCGATGGAAACGATTGAGTTGGCGGCAGCGCATACGGATGTAAGCCTCTGGGCCCTGTTCATGCAGGCGGGCTTCATCGTGAAGCTGGTCATGATCGGTCTCTTGGGCGCCTCGGTCTGGACCTGGGCAATCGTGATCGACAAGTACATCAATTACGGCCGCGCGCGCCGTCAGTTCGACCAGTTCGAGCAGGTCTTCTGGTCCGGCCAGTCGCTGGAGGAACTCTATCGCAGCCTGTCCGAGCGGCCGACCGGCGGTCTTGCCGCCATGTTCGTCGCGGCGATGCGCGAATGGAAGAAGAGCTTCGAGCGGGGTGCGCGCTCGCCCATCGGCCTGCAGATGCGTATCGACCGGGCCATGGACGTGACGCTGGCGCGCGAGTCGGAACAGCTGGAAGCCCGGCTTTCCTCGCTTGCCACCATCGGCTCCGCAGCGCCCTTCGTCGGCCTCTTCGGCACCGTTGTGGGCATCATGACCTCGTTCCAGGCGATCGCCGGCTCCAAGTCGACCAACCTTGCGGTCGTGGCGCCGGGTATTGCCGAGGCGCTGCTCGCAACCGCCATCGGCCTCGTGGCCGCCATTCCGGCCGTTATTGCCTACAACAAGTTCTCCGGTGATGCCGGCAAGCTGACCGCCCGGATGGAAGGTTTCGCGGACGAATTTTCCGCCATCCTTTCCCGCCAGATCGACGAGAAGCTCCAGCCGCGCGCGGCTGCCCAGTAAGCCAGGAACGGGAGTAACCTACCATGGGAATGGCAGTAGGCGGAGCAGGGGGCAAGGGCGGACGCCGCCGCCGTGGCGGCGGCAAGCGCGGCCCCGTGAGCGAAATCAACGTCACGCCGCTGGTCGACGTCATGCTGGTGCTGCTGATCATTTTCATGGTCGCTGCACCGATGATGACTGTCGGCGTGCCCATCGACATGCCGGAAACCTCGGCCAAGCCGCTGAACTCCGACACGCAGCCCATCACCGTTTCGGTCAATCCCGCGGGAGAAATCTTCCTGCAGGAAACGCCGATCGCGCTGGAAGAGCTGGTGCCGAAGCTCGAGGCCATCGCCAAGACCGGCTATAACGAGCGCATCTATGTGCGCGGCGACACCAATGCGAATTACGGCGGCGTGATCAAGGTCATGGCCCAGATCTCCGCTGCCGGTTTCAAGAATATCGGTCTGATCACGCTTCCGGACAACAGCCAGTGAACGATCTTTTGAAGCGCAGTCTCGTCGCATCGGCGGTGCTCCATGCCCTGCTTCTGGGCTGGGCGCTGGTGAAGCTCGGTGCGCCCGAAGACTTCGACATGGCGAATTCGGAATCGCTGCCGGTCGAGTTCGTCCCGATCACCGACATCACCCAGATCCAGCAGGGCGACAAGGAAGCCCCTGTCAAGGAAAAGGCAGCCCCGGTTCCCACCAAGCGCCCCGATACCGTGCAGAACGCGGAGAATGTCGGCGATAATGATGTCGACCTGAAGAGCGCGCCGAAGCCCATCGAGAAGCCCTCGAAGACGGAGGCCGCCGCCGCGCCGAAGCAGACCGAGAAGCCTGTTCCCACGCCGGACGAGAAGTCGAACGACGTGAAGGAGGTGGCGAAGGAAGAGACCGACGTCGCCGATCCGACGCCGAAGCCCGAACCGAAGCCCGAAGAGGCAAAGCCTGTCGAAAAGCCGGCCGAGAAGCCGCCTGAAGAGGCCAAGCCCGAGGAGCCGAAGCCCGAGGAGCAGGCGATGCCGGAAAACGTGCCGGTTCCCGCGCCGAAGCCGAAGGTCGAGAAGCCGAAGCAGCCGGAAAAGAAGCCGGAGGAGACGAAGACCGCCGAGGCCAAGGCGGAATCGAAGGCCTCCGACAAGAAGAAGGCGGAAACCAAGCAGGACAAGGCCAAGTCCCAGGCGACGCAGAAGTCCGATTTCAACGCCGACGAGATCGCCGATCTCCTCAACAAGACCGACTCGCAGGGTGGCGGCGCCAAGCGCTCCTCCGGCGAAAAGGCCTTCGGCGGCAAGAAGACCACCGGCGGCGAGAAGCTGTCCCAGTCGGAACTCGACGGCCTTCGCGGCCAGATCACCGACAAGTGGACCTATACCGCGGGTCTCGAAGGGGCCGAGGAAGTGGTCATCGAGGTGCGCTTCTCGCTGGACGAGAGCGGCAACGTGGTGGGTGACATCGAGGCGACCGCGACCGGCGGGCCGCCCTCCACCCAGCAGGCGCTGCTGTCCGCCGCCAAGCGCGCGATCCGCAAGGCGACGCCCTTCCAGGGGCTGCCGCCGGAGAAATACGACACCTGGAAAGATGTCATTGCCAGCTTCACGGTTGCCGATCTCGGTGGCTGAGAAGAAGGGGAGCGAAGGTTTGGCCCGGCAACGGGCATGGTTTGAACATGTATGGCGCCCGCGATGCCGTCCCTTGCCGGCGGCCACGGGCGATAAGCTGAAAGGCTGATCAAAGATGATGAAACTGATTATCAAGAGATGCGTCATGGCGCTTCTCGTGCTCGCGGCGGCTGCGCCGTCGGTCTTCGCGGAAGTGCGGATCAACATTCGCGGCGGCCGCGCAGAGCCGCTGCCGATTGCCATCTCGGACTTCATGTCGAACGGCAATCTCGGGCCGCAGATCTCGGCGGTGATTGCCGCCGACCTGCAGCGCTCCGGTCTCTTTGCGCCCATCGACAAGGCGGCCTTCATCGAGAAGATCAGCAATCCCGATGCCCAGCCCCGCTTCGAGGACTGGAAGGCGATCAATGCGCAGGCTCTCGTCACCGGCCGCGTCACGCAGGAAGGCGACGGCCGCCTGCGTGCCGAATTCCGCCTGTGGGACACGTTCGGCCAGAGCCAGATGATCGGCCAGCAGTTCTTCACCCAGCCGGAAAACTGGCGTCGCGTGGCCCATATCATTGCCGATGCGGTCTACAAGCAGATCACCGGCGAGGATGGCTATTTCGACACCCGCGTCGTGTTCGTGTCCGAAAGCGGCCCGAAGACGGACCGCAAGCGCCAGCTGGCGATCATGGACCAGGATGGCTTCAACGTCCGGACGCTGACCAACTCCAACGACATCGTGCTGACGCCCCGCTTCTCGCCGAGCAAGCAGGAAATCACCTACATGTCCTTCGAGAACAACCAGCCGCGCGTCTATCTGCTCCAGCTGGAGACCGGGCAGCGCGAAATGGTCGGCAACTTCCCGGGCATGACCTTCTCGCCGCGCTTCTCGCCGGATGGCCAGCGGGTCATCATGAGCCTGCAGCAGGAAGGCAACGCCAACATCTACACGATGGACCTGCGCTCGCGCACCACGACCCGCCTGACCTCGACGGCAGCCATCGACACCTCGCCCTCCTATTCGCCCGACGGCAACCGGATCGTTTTCGAAAGCGACCGTGGCGGCAAGCAGCAGCTCTACGTGATGAATGCCGATGGCTCGGGCCAGACCCGCATTTCCTTCGGCGACGGCTCCTACTCCACGCCGGTCTGGTCTCCGCGCGGCGATCTGATCGCCTTCACCAAGCAGGCGGGCGGCAAGTTCTCGATCGGCGTCATGAAGCCGGACGGTTCGGGCGAGCGGATCCTCACCACGGGCTTCCACAACGAGGGCCCCACCTGGGCGCCGAACGGCCGCGTGCTGATGTTCTTCCGGCAGGCAGCCGGGGCCGGCGGTCCGCAGCTCTACTCGATCGACCTCACCGGTTACAACGAGCAGCTGATCAAGACGCCCGCCTTCGCATCCGACCCTGCCTGGTCACCGCTTCTCGAATAGCCGATGGAACCGTGGGGGAGGGCTTTGCCCTCCCTTTCTCTTTTGCGCCTCTTTCTTGCCTCATTCGGGGTCAAAGAGGGCCCAAACATCGTAAATTTGGCGATTTGTTAACCATAGGCGTTGAGCACCCGTTAACCGCAAATCGTTAGGGTCTGGCAACGCTAATTGAAAGTTCAAGGAGACAAGGCCGATGAGCCGCATCACTTCCCCGGCGACCAGCCGTCTGCAGACCCTCGCACGCAACCCGGTCATGATCGCGCTCGCGCTTTCGCTGACGCTTGCCGGCTGCGCCTCCAAGAAGAACCTGCCGAACAACGCCAATGACCTCGGCCTGAACGGCGCGAACGGAGCAGGTGCAGCAACGCCCGGCTCGCCGCAGGACTTCACCGTCAATGTCGGCGACCGCATCTTCTTCGACACTGACAGCTCCGCGATCCGCGCCGATGCGGCCCAGACGCTCGACCGTCAGGCCCAGTGGCTCGCCCAGTATCCGAACTACGCGATCACGGTCGAAGGCCATGCCGACGAGCGCGGCACCCGCGAATACAACCTGGCGCTCGGTGCACGCCGTGCGGCCGCCGCCAAGAACTACCTCGTCTCGCGTGGCGTTCCGGCCAACCGCCTGAAGACGATCTCCTACGGCAAGGAACGTCCGGTCGCCGTTTGCGACGATATCTCCTGCTGGTCGCAGAACCGCCGCGCCGTCACCGTTCTCGGTGGCGCCGGCCTCTGATCCGTCCTCGAGAAGGGCGCATCTCTTCGAAAGGGCGGCTCCCGGCGGGGCCGCCCTTTTTCATAGTTTGGCCGGGATTGGCTGCCAGTGCTGGGATCAGGCAGGACCCTGAAGCGGGGAAGCGCCGACACCGATATTGGCAAAAGCCGGGCTTCGTGCCATGGGAATGACTTGTTCACGAGGGTAATGGACATGAGGAAACTACTGATGGCAGGCGTGCTCGGTGTCGGCATGCTGTCGGGCTTTCAGGCTGCCTGGGCGCAGAGCGCGGATCCGGAGGTGCAGCAGCTTGAGGAGCAGGTCCGGCAGCTGAACGGCCGCATCGAGGAAATGAGCTTCCAGCTCCTGCAGATGCAGGAGCAGCTGCGAAAGGCGCAGGAGGACAACGAGTTCCGCTTCCAGGAACTTGAAAAGGGTGGCGGCGGCGCGAAAAAGAGCGGCGCGCTGGAACAGCCGGCCGGTGCCGATGGCACCGCCACTGCCGATGCAGGAACGGATCCGGCCGATGCCGGGTCCGCCGCCGGCGACGACGTGGCCAAGATCATCGGGCAGCCCGGCGGCCAGGACGCAGGCAGCACCGACGGCGGCGTCGGGCAGCTGGGCTCCATCGAGATGGATGCGAGCGGCAACCCCGTGAAGGCGACCATCGATCCGGGCGCGGCCAATGGCGGCAATGCGGCTGCCAACCAGACGGCATCCACCGGCGGTTCCGGCGGAAGCGAAGGCGACAGCTACCAGATCGCCTACAGCCATGTGCTCTCCGGCGACTACAGCCTCGCGGAACAGGAATTCCGCTCCTACATCGCCAATTATCCGCAGGGCAAGAAGATTGCCGATGCCAATTTCTGGCTGGGCGAAGCCTACTACTCCCAGGGCAAGTACAACGAGGCCGCCAAGACCTTCCTCAAGGCGCACCAGACCTATGGCAAATCGCCCAAGGCTCCGGAAATGCTGCTGAAGCTCGGCATGTCGCTCGCCGCCCTCGACAACAACGACACCGCCTGCGCCACGCTGCGCGAGGTGAGCAAGCGCTATCCGAAGGCATCCCGCACCGTCATCAACAAGGTGGCGAGCGAGCAGAAGCGCCTCGGCTGCTGACATGCCACAGTCGGCGGAGCCGGGACCATATTCGCCCGACGATCCCGCCCTTCCGGTCGTTACGGCCGTCCATCATTTCCTTGATTCCTTTGTCCTGCCCGGCCCGCTCCTCATCGCCCTTTCCGGCGGAAGCGATTCAACGGCCCTTTTTCATGCTCTCCGCCACGCCCTTTCTGAGCGCGAACCCCATGGCTTCGCACTCCGCGCCGCTACCGTCGATCACGGCCTCCGGTCCGGGTCGCGGGAGGAGGCGCTTGCCGTGGCGGCTCTTTGTGCCCGGTTCGGCATTCCGCACCGCATCCTTCGCTGGGAAGGCGAAAAACCGGCTTCCGGCCTTCAGGCAGCCGCGCGCGCGGCCCGATATCGCCTTCTGGCAGGGGAGGCAGAACGGACCGGCGCCGTGGCGATCGTGACCGGCCATACCGCCAACGACCAGCGGGAGACCATTGCCATGCGCGCCCGCCGCGGCCCCGGACCGGGGCTTGCGGGAATGGCCGAGGCCGTGCTGGCCTGCGAACGGGCCTGGGTTCTGCGGCCCCTGCTGCATCTCGAAAGAGAGGATCTGCGGGCGGCCCTTCGCCGATGGGGCGAGGAATGGCTCGACGATCCGAGCAACGGGAACATGCGGTTCGAGCGGGTGCGCCTGCGCATGGCGGGCGAGGGGGAGGCTCGGGGCCTTTCCGCCGGGGAACGCCTTCGCTCCTCCGGATCGGAGGCGGACTGGCTTTCGTCGGCGGTCCGGGTGAGCGAGGGCGCCGTTGCCTTCCTGTCGCCGGATGCCATCACAGAGGCGGCCGAAGCCGGTCTGTTCCGTCTGTCGGCAGCGATGGGCGGACGGGCCTATCCTCCCGAAAGAGACGCGCGGTCGCGCATGATGGCGTGGCTTGAAACCGGCATGCTTGGCCGCCGCACCCTCGGCGGCACCGTTTTCGACCGGCGCCGGGACGGTCTTTACCTGTATCGGGAGGCAAGGGGCCTCTTGCCCGCGACCCTTTCGCCGGGCGAGGTCCTGGACGGGCGTTACCGGCTGGCCGGGCCGGAAGGCGCGCGCCTTTCGATCGGCTGGCCAACGGAGCCGGAGAGCGCTGTGGTCCGCCGCCTCGAAGCGGCGGGCATTCCGTCCGGCGTTGCGCGGCGGGCGGCGCTGGCCGTTCCCGTCGTTGCGGAGGAGCGGCAGGACGGCCCCTGCCGTCTCATGCGCATTCTGGCCGGCCAGGCGGATTTCGTTCCCGGCTTCGACCGTCCGGCGGCTGAGGCGCTGCGGCAGCTCTTCGATCTGCCACCCCTTCCACCGCTGCCGGTGCGGCAATAGGTCAGCCTTCTGCTGCCCGATTCATTCCTATCTAAGGAGCGATGGCAGTGAAGGGCGCGGCAAGGGGACAAAAAACCGGCACCGCCAAGCCGCTTGCCTTGGCAAGCGTGTCCGGCATGCCTATGTTAAGGGTCAATATTAGTCCGTCCAGGACGGGCGACCCATCATTTCGGGGAGTTCAATGAACCCAAACTTTCGCAACTTGGCCCTGTGGGCGATCATCGCCCTGCTGTTGATCGCGCTGTTCAGCATGTTTCAGTCCGCGCCAGCGCAATCGGGCTCCCGTGACATCCCCTATTCGCAGTTCCTGCGGGAGGTGGATTCGGGCCGCGTGCGCGATGTGGTCGTGACCGGAAACCGGGTGCTCGGCACCTATGTGGAAAACGGCACCGCCTTCTCCACCTATGCTCCCGTCATCGACGACAACCTGATGAAGCAGCTTCAGGCGAAGAACGTCACGATTGCAGCCCGTCCGGAGACCGACGGCTCGTCCGGCTTCCTGTCCTACCTCGGCACGCTGCTCCCGATGCTTCTCATTCTCGGCGTCTGGCTGTTCTTCATGCGGCAGATGCAGGGTGGCTCCCGCGGCGCCATGGGCTTCGGCAAGTCCAAGGCCAAGCTTCTCACCGAAGCGCATGGCCGCGTGACCTTCGAGGACGTCGCAGGTGTCGACGAAGCCAAGCAGGATCTCGAGGAAATCGTGGAATTCCTGCGTGACCCGCAGAAGTTCCAGCGCCTCGGCGGCCGCATTCCGCGCGGCGTGCTGCTCGTCGGTCCGCCCGGCACCGGCAAGACGCTGCTTGCCCGCTCGGTTGCCGGTGAAGCCAACGTCCCCTTCTTCACCATCTCCGGTTCCGACTTCGTGGAAATGTTCGTCGGCGTGGGTGCATCCCGTGTCCGCGACATGTTCGAGCAGGCCAAGAAGAACGCGCCCTGCATCATCTTCATCGACGAAATCGATGCGGTCGGCCGTCATCGCGGCGCCGGTCTCGGCGGCGGCAATGACGAACGCGAGCAGACGCTGAACCAGCTCCTCGTGGAGATGGACGGCTTCGAGGCGAATGAAGGCATCATCCTGATTGCCGCCACCAACCGTCCCGACGTGCTCGACCCCGCCCTGATGCGTCCGGGCCGCTTCGACCGCCAGGTCGTCGTGCCGAACCCTGACATCGTCGGCCGCGAGCGCATCCTCAAGGTTCATGTCCGCAACGTGCCGCGCGCGCCGAATGTGGACCTCAAGGTTCTCGCCCGCGGGACGCCCGGCTTCTCCGGTGCCGATCTGATGAACCTCGTCAACGAGGCCGCCCTGATGGCCGCCCGTCGCAACAAGCGCATGGTCACCATGCAGGAGTTCGAGGACGCCAAGGACAAGATCATGATGGGCGCGGAACGCCGCTCCTCCGCCATGACCGAGGCCGAAAAGAAGCTGACCGCCTATCACGAGGCCGGCCATGCGATCCTTGCGCTCAACGTTCCGGTGGCCGATCCGCTGCACAAGGCGACGATCATTCCCCGCGGCCGGGCGCTCGGCATGGTCATGCAGCTCCCCGAGGGCGACCGCTATTCGATGAGCTACAAGTGGATGGTCTCCCGCCTCGCCATCATGATGGGTGGCCGTGTGGCCGAAGAAATCACCTTCGGCAAGGAGAACATCACCTCCGGCGCTTCCTCCGACATCGAGCAGGCCACCAAGCTTGCCCGTGCGATGGTCACGCAGTGGGGCTTCTCCGACGAGCTCGGCCAGGTCGCTTACGGCGAGAACCAGCAGGAGGTCTTCCTCGGCCATTCCGTGGCCCAGACGAAGAACGTCTCCGAGGCCACCGCCCAGAAGATCGACAAGGAAGTGCATCGCCTGATCAACGAGGCCTATGAAAGCGCCCGCAAGATCATCACCGAGAAGCACGACGAGTTCGTGGCGATCGCAGAAGGCCTCCTGGAATACGAAACCCTGACCGGCGAGGAAATCCGGGCCCTCATGCGCGGCGAGAAGCCGAGCCGGGACCAGGGCGACGACGGCGTACAGACCCGCTCCTCCGCCGTGCCGAAGGCCGGCAGCAAGAGCGACGGCTCGGCCAAGCCGAGCGGCGAGGAGCCCGAGGGCTTCGAGCCCCAGCCGCGCTGACACGAACGGCAGTTACCTGATGCAAAACCCGGCCATGGCGCCGGGTTTTTCTTTTTGGGGAAAGCCCGGGCGAAATAACGCTTTGTAATAGTCATGCACGTTTTTTTACGTGCCGAAGCCTTCTAGTTGTGGCATGAGCGCATCTGATGACGGACCCCGGGGGTCGGCGGGAGGATGCTTCCCGCCCTGGCAGCCGGATGTCCAATGGAACGGCCGGCCTGCATCGCCGGCCCCGAGGATCGGGAGTACCCATGAAGCGTCGCTATTTTGGAACCGACGGGATTCGCGGAAAATCGAATGCCCATCCGATGACGCCGGATCTCGCCATGCGCGTGGGCATCGCGGCCGGCACGCTGTTCCGCCGTGGCTCGCACCGCCACCGCGTGGTGATCGGCAAGGATACGCGCCTGTCCGGCTACATGCTGGAAAATGCGATGGTGGCCGGTTTCACGGCCGCCGGTGTCGATGCCTTCGTTCTCGGCCCCATTCCGACGCCTGCGGTTGCCATGCTGACGCGCTCCCTGCGCTGCGATATCGGCGTGATGATCTCCGCCTCGCACAACCCCTACGAGGACAACGGCATCAAGCTGTTCGGCCCCGACGGTTACAAGCTTTCCGACGCCATCGAGATGCAGATCGAAGACCTGATCGAGCAGGACATCGGCCCGCAGCTGGCCGCCTCCGACGATATCGGCCGTGCCAAGCGCATCGACGGCGTGCATGACCGCTATATCGAATTCGCCAAGCGCACCCTGCCGCGCGACGTGACGCTGCACGGGCTGCGCGTTGCCATCGACTGCGCCAATGGCGCTGCCTACAAGGTGGCTCCGGCCGTCCTCTGGGAGCTTGGTGCGGAAGTCGTCACCATCGGCAACGATCCGAATGGCACGAACATCAACAAGGGCTGCGGCTCCACCCATCCGGAAGCGCTGCAGAAGAAGGTGCACGAAGTGCGCGCGGACATCGGCATCGCCCTCGATGGCGATGCGGACCGGGTGATCATCGTCGACGAACACGGCACCATCATCGACGGCGACCAGCTGATGGCCGTGGTGGCGGAAAGCTGGGCGGACGACAATCTCCTCAAGGGCGGCGGCATCGTGGCCACGGTGATGTCGAACCTCGGCCTCGAACGCTTCCTGGAAGCCAAGGGCCTCTCCCTTGCCCGCACGGCAGTCGGCGACCGCTATGTGGTGGAGCACATGCGCCGCCACAACTTCAATGTCGGCGGCGAGCAGTCGGGCCATATCGTGCTGTCCGACTACGGCACCACCGGTGACGGCCTCGTGGCTGCCCTGCAGATCCTTGCCTGCGTCAAGCGCTCCGGCAAGACGGTCAGCGAAGTGTGCCGGCGTTTCGAGCCGGTGCCGCAGCTCCTGCGCAACGTGCGCTTCTCCGGCGGAAAGCCGCTGGAAGACAAGACCGTCAGGCAGGCGATCAGCGATGCCGAGAGCGAACTTGCCAGCCGCGGCCGCCTGGTGATCCGACCCTCCGGTACGGAACCGCTGATCCGCGTGATGGCCGAAGGCGACGACCGGAGCCAGATCGAGCGTATCGTCAACGACCTGATCGGCGTGATCGCGTCTGTACCGAACGCCGCCTGACGAAAAGGGCAGTCCCGATGCAGGAGGCCGGCTGTTCAGCCGGCCTTTTTCTTTGTTCTTAAATATTAATTGTGATTAACCTTATACGCGGACTTGGTTACTCATAGTTGAAAAATCGCGGTGTAAATTCCCTCAACAAACAAGGTGAAGAAGTTTAGTTAATCGCTGTTTAACCTTTGTTCTTTATTTTCCATATCGATCTTTGGATTGGCTGGCCATAGCCCGGCCTGGCAACCGAGACTTTGGAGATAAAGTCATGAAACATTTCCTGTTGGGCGCCTTCGCTCTTCTGGCCGCCAATGGTGCCGCGATGGCCGCCGATCTGTACCAGCCTGCCGAACCGGTTCCGGTTGCCCCCCCGCCCGTCGTCGTCAGCGAGGCCAGCGGCTGGTACCTCCGCGGTGATGCCGGCTACAGCTTCAACCGTTCGCGCGGCGCCTGGTACTTCCAGGGCTCCAATGACACGGAGACGGATTTCACCACCGCCGGCCTGCGCAACTCCTTCACGCTGGGTGGCGGTGTCGGTTATCAGGTGAACAGCTACCTGCGCACCGACCTGACCCTGGACTACATGTTCAAGGGTGACTTTACCGGCTCCACCCGCGGCGCCTGCGGTGTGGCCAATGCCTGCACCTCCACCGATATCGCCTCGATGAACGCCCTGAGCCTGCTGGCCAATGCCTATGTCGATCTCGGCACCTACGGCTCGATCACGCCCTATGTCGGCGGCGGTCTCGGCGGCACCTACGTCAAGTGGGGCGACCTCAGCAACACGTCCTGCGACGACAGCGACAGCACCAACTGCGATCCGACCCAGACCCATGGCGGCAACGGCAACTGGCGCTTCACCTATGCGCTCATGGCCGGCGCTTCCGTCGACCTGACCTGCAACCTGAAGGCCGATGTCGGCTACCGCTATCGCCGCGTCGAAGGCGGCCGCATGTTCGACTACAAGTCGTTCGGCGGTCCGGGCTACGACAAGGGCTTCGACAGCCACGAAGGCCGCGTCGGCCTGCGCTACATCTTCAGCGGTTGCGAACAGGCCTACATGCCGCCGGTCGAAGTGCCGGTAGCGCCGATCGTCTACAAGTAAGGCACACCGCCTCACCCATCAGAGAAGGCCGTCCTGCACCCGCAGGGCGGCCTTTTCGCGTCGCCGCGGGCCTGCGCCGCAGAAAAACGCTCTGGTCATACTGGTTAACATCTATGCTTAACGGCCTTTTAACCGGTTTGGTTAAAAATTGTCGAATATGACAACCGACGCCGTGACCGGGTCACGGATGAAGAGGGTAAGGGCGATGATCCGTCAGCCGGTATTAGCAATTCTCCTGACCTTGGGCCTCACGGGCAGCGCGGCGGCGATGGACCTGCCGCCCCAGGTCTATGCACCCGAAACCACCATCGACGGGGTGGGGCAGGGGTGGTACCTGCGCGGCGATCTCGGCTACACCGGCTGGACCAGCAACGATGCCCCGAGCTACAGCTACGTGACCGGTGCCGGTCCGACCTACGGCAACGAGAGCTTCGACGATTCCCGCTTCGGCAAGCACATGTCCTATGGCGCCGGCATGGGTTACCAGTTCAACGAGTTCCTCCGTTCGGACGCGACCCTCGACTTCTTCTCCTCCGACATGACCGGCTCCTCCAACATCGCCTCGCCCTGCGCCGTTTCGGAAGTGGCCGGCACCAGCTGCGGCTTTACCCATTCCGGCGACTTCAAGGCTATCGGTGCGCTCGCCAACCTCTATGCCGATCTCGGCACCTATGCCGGCATCACGCCCTATGTGGGCGGCGGCGCGGGCGTGACCCACGTCAGCTGGAGCGACATCACCACCAACACCTACTGCGTGAACGGTTCGGCCTCCTGCTCGGGCGACACCTACAACAGCGGAACGAATGCCGGTCTCGACAGCTGGCGCTTCACCTATGCGCTCATGGCCGGCCTCAGCTACGACATCACCAGCAACATGAAGCTCGACTTCGGCTACCGCTTCTCCAAGATCGCCGGCGGCGACATGTTCGACTACAGCGCCGCTTCCAAGGCCCTTGGCGCAACCGGTGCGCAGGCAACCGACGAGGGCCTTTCGCGCCACGAGATCCGCGCCGGCATCCGCATCAACACCTGGTGAGGCGCTTCTTTCTTTCCCGCTCTAAATGCAAACCGCCGGCAGCCGCCGGCGGTTTTTCTTATACGGCCGGATAGCGCGGCAGCGCCATTTTTCGCTCTTTCCGCGACTTCTTTCTTGACGGAGCGGGCACATTTCTATATCCACGGCGGCGGGCAACCTCTCCCCACCGAGAGGCTAACTATCTGGAAGGATAGATCTATGACGACGACCGTCCGTCCGGCCATCGCGCCGGCCAATCCCCGTTTTTCCTCCGGTCCCTGCGCCAAGCGTCCTGAATGGACGCCTGAAGCGCTCGCCGATGCGCCGCTCGGCCGCTCGCATCGCGCCAAGATCGGCAAGGCGAAGCTGAAGCTCGCCATCGACCTCACCCGCGAGGTGCTCGAAGTTCCCGCCGATTACCGCATTGCCATCGTTCCCGCCTCCGATACCGGTGCGGTCGAGATGGCCATGTGGTCGCTGCTCGGCGCCCGCGGTGTCGACATGGTGGCCTGGGAAAGCTTCGGTTCGGGCTGGGTCTCCGACGTCACCAAGGAACTGAAGCTCGCCGATGTCCGCACCATCAAGGCCGGCTACGGCAAGCTGCCCGACCTTTCCGCGATCGATTTCGACCGTGACGTGGTCTTCACCTGGAACGGCACGACGTCAGGCGTGCGCGTTCCGAATGCGGATTTCATCCCGGCCGACCGCAAGGGCCTGACCATCTGCGACGCCACTTCTGCGGCCTTCGCGCAGGCGCTCGACTTCGCCAAGCTCGATGTCGTCACCTTCTCCTGGCAGAAGGTTCTCGGCGGCGAGGGCGCGCATGGCATGCTGATCCTCAGCCCGCGCGCGGTGGAGCGGCTGGAAAGCTACACGCCTGCCTGGCCCATGCCGAAGATCTTCCGCCTCACCAAGGGCGGCAAGATCGTCGAGGGCATTTTCGAAGGCGAGACGATCAACACGCCCTCCATGCTCTGCGTCGAGGATTACATCGATGCCCTGCAGTGGGCGAAGGGTCTCGGCGGCCTGAAGGCACTGATTGCCCGGGCCGATGCCAATGCGCAGGTGATCCACGATTTCGTCGCGGCCAATGCCTGGATCGACAACCTGGCCGAGGTGGAAGCGACCCGCTCCAACACCTCCGTCTGCCTGAAGATCGTCGATCCTGACGTCCTGGCACTTGGCGAGGACGGTCAGGCGGCTTTCGCCAAGGGCATTGCCGCCACGCTCGAGAAGGAAGGCGTTGCCTTCGATGTCGGAGCCTATCGCGACGCGCCTGCCGGGCTTCGCATCTGGACCGGTGCGACCGTCGAGAAGTCCGATCTCGAGGCGCTGATGCCCTGGCTCTCCTTTGCCTACGAACAGCAGAAGGCCGGCCTGAAGAAGGCCGCCTGATCCGCCCGTTCCCGGCGCATCCCCATTCGCGGATGCGCCGCCCGATATCCGAGACATCATCCGTTTTTTCCAGACGTAGGGAGTGTGCCCCATGGCGCCACGCGTACTCGTATCCGACGAACTTTCCGAAACCGCCGTCCAGATCTTCCGCGACCGGGGGATCGAGGTCGATTTCCAGCCGCAGCTCGGCAAGGACAAGGACAAGCTTCTCGAAATCATCGGCAATTATGACGGTCTGGCCATCCGCTCGGCCACCAAGGTCACGCCGAAGCTGATCGAGGCCGCCGACCGGCTGAAGGTCGTCGGCCGCGCCGGCATCGGTGTCGACAATGTGGACATTCCCGCCGCCTCGCGCCGCGGTATCATCGTCATGAACACGCCGTTCGGCAATTCCATCACCACGGCTGAGCACGCCATCGCGCTGATGTTTGCCGTTGCCCGCCAGATTCCTGCCGCCGACCAGTCCACGCAGGCCGGCAAGTGGGAGAAGTCCCGCTTCATGGGCGTCGAGATCACCGGCAAGACGCTGGGTGTCATCGGTGCCGGCAATATCGGCTCCATCGTCTGCGCCCGCGCCAACGGGTTGAAGATGAACGTGCTCGCCTACGACCCCTTCCTTTCCGAGGCGCGTGCCAAGGAGATGGGCGTCACCAAGGTGGAGCTCGACCAGCTCTTCGCGCAGGCCGATTTCATCACGCTGCACGTGCCGCTCACCGACAAGACCCGCAACATCATCAGCGCCGATGCGCTGAAGAAGGTGAAGCCGGGCGTGCGGATCATCAACTGCGCCCGCGGCGGTCTGGTCGACGAGGCAGCCCTCGCCGAGGCGATCAAGGCCGGCCACGTGGCCGGTGCCGGCTTCGACGTGTTCGAGGTGGAGCCCGCCAAGGAAAGCCCGCTCTTCGGCCTGCCCAACGTGGTCTGCACGCCGCATCTCGGCGCCTCCACCAACGAGGCGCAGGAAAACGTGGCGCTGCAGGTGGCCGAGCAGATGTCGGATTACCTGCTGAAGGGTGCCGTTTCCAACGCCATCAACATGCCCTCCATCACCGCCGAGGAAGCCCCGCGCCTGAAGCCCTTCATCCGGCTTGCGGATGTGCTGGGTTCCTTCGTCGGCCAGGTGACCGACAGCGCCATCAAGGAAATCGAGATTCTCTATGACGGCTCCACCGCCGCCATGAACACCAAGGCGCTGACGAGCGCGCTGCTGGCCGGTCTCATCCGCCCGCAGGTCTCCGACGTCAACATGGTGTCGGCGCCGATCATGGTGAAGGAAAAGGGCATCATCCTCTCGGAAGCCAAGCGCGACAAGTCCGGCGTCTTCGACGGCTATATCAAGCTCACCGTCACCACCGACAACCAGACCCGCTCGGTCGCCGGCACCGTCTTCTCCGACGGCAAGCCGCGCTTCATCCAGATCAAGGGCATCAATCTCGATGCGGATGTGGGCCAGCACATGATCTACATCACCAACACCGACGTGCCCGGCCTTGTCGGCTTTATCGGCACGACGGTCGGCAATGCCGGCGTGAACATCGCGAACTTCCAGCTCGGTCGCTCCATCCAGGGCGGCGATGCGATCGCGCTGCTCTATGTGGACGGCGACATCTCGCAGGACCTGATCAAGGCCCTCGAAGCCCATCCGCAGATCCGCCAGGTGAAGCCGCTCGCCTTCAACGTCGAGTGACATTGCCCTCGCTCCCCTGCTTCGCCGATCCCGGAGCAGGGGGGATCCGACCTTCTGTCGGCAGGGCGTGGAGTTTGAGGTGCTGCACCCCCCTCTGCCTTGCGCTATGTCGAGTTTGCCGATGTGCACCCCCCTCTGTCGGCTTCGCCGACATCTCCCCCTCAAGGGGGGGAGATCGGGGCTGCCTCGCATCGCGTCGAGTTTGCCGCACCGCACCCCCCTCTGTCCCTGCCGGGACATCTCCCCCTCAAGGGGGGAGATCGACCTTGGTTTTAGGGTTTCCTCAAGCAATGAGCGCCTCATCCGCATAAACGGTGGCTGGGGACTTCCACGATAACGGCATCCTGATCTCCCCCCTTGAGGGGGAGATGCCCGGCAGGGCAGAGGGGGGTGCGGTACGTCAAACTCGGCGCCACGCAGGGCAGAGGGGGTACGCATCGTCAAACTCCACGCCACGCAGGCGCATGGGTGGTGCGGTGCCCGGGCAGCGCCGGTCTCCCACCTTGAACATGCCGCAAATCCGCTTTATATCCGCGAAAACCGGGTGAAATCCGGCAAGCGAGGGCCGCCGGGGCCTTGAACCCCGGGCGGATAAGCGGAAAGTGTGCCCTGAAATGAACAGTCTGGATTTCGACAAGAAGCCCGAGGATACCCGGGTGGTGGTCGCCATGTCGGGCGGCGTGGATTCGTCCGTGGTGGCCGGCCTGCTGAAGCGGGAGGGCTATGATGTCCTCGGCATTACCCTGCAGCTTTACGATCACGGCGCGGCCGTGCACCGGCCCGGCTCCTGCTGCGCGGGGCAGGACATCGACGATGCGCGTCGCGTTTGCGAGACGCTCGGCATTCCCCATTACGTGCTGAATTACGAGCAGCGCTTCCGCGAGACGGTGATCAACCCCTTCGCCGAAAGCTATGTGGCCGGCGAGACGCCGATCCCCTGCGTCGCCTGTAACCAGACGGTGAAGTTTGCCGATCTCCTGGCAACGGCCAAGGATCTGGGCGCCGATGCGCTGGCGACCGGCCATTACATCGCCTCCAGGGCCAATCCCCAGCCGGGACATCCGGAGCGGCGCGCGCTCTATCGTCCCGTCGACAGCGACCGCGACCAGAGCTACTTCCTGTTTGCCACCACGCAGGAGCAGATCGATTACCTGCGCTTTCCGCTGGGCGCCTATTCCAAAGCGGAGACGCGGAAAATGGCGGAGGAGATGGGGCTGACGGTGGCGGCCAAGCCGGACAGTCAGGACATCTGCTTCGTGCCGCAGGGCAAATATACCGACATCATCAACAAGCTGAAGCCGAATGCGGCCCTGTCGGGCGAGATCGTGCATCTCGACGGACGGGTGCTCGGCCGCCACGAGGGCATCCTCAACTATACGATCGGCCAGCGCCGCGGCATCGGCATTGCGACCGGCGAACCGCTCTACGTGGTTTATCTGGATGCGCGAGGTCGGCGCGTGGTTGTCGGCCCCCGCGAGGCGCTGGAAACGCGGCGCGTCTATCTGCGCGACGTGAACTGGCTGGGCGAGGGCACGGTCGAGGCCGCGGCAGACGGCGGTTTCGCCTGCTTTGCCAAGGTGCGCTCCACCCGGGCGCCGGCCCGCGCCCTGCTGAAACGCGACGAGGCGGGCCTCTATGTCGAGCTGGAGGAAGGCGAGGCGGGAATCGCGCCCGGGCAGGCCTGCGCGCTCTATTCCGGCGAGGGGGCCTATGCCCGCGTGTGGGGCGGCGGATTCATCGCCCGCTCCGAGCGCGCGCCGGCGGCCGAGGCCGCGCTGAAGGCGCTTCTGGAAGCCCCGGCGGCAGCATGAGGCTCCCCGAACCCTGGTTTCGCGCGGGCTTGTCAAAAACCTTCGCGCTTTGCCGAAGAGGTGCTTGACAGGCCCGAGCCGCCCGCCTATTAAGCCGCACATCCGAACGGCGCGCGGCGAATTCGCAAGACGAAACAAGGCGCGGCTCTGGTTTGGCGGGGTAGCTCAGGTGGTTAGAGCAGCGGAATCATAATCCGCGTGTCGGGGGTTCGAGTCCCTCTCCCGCTACCACTTTTTTCTCTTCGTAATGAAAGACACAGGCCAGCGTCTGCCGCTATAGCGACGCGCTGCCTTCCGGATGGCTTTCCTTGAAACGCCCGAACCTCAAACGGTATTGAGCATTGCACACTGCCCTGTCAGCGCCTCGTCCGTCGCCCGTATCGGCAGCCAGGCCGGACAGGGGCCTCGGGATCTCCCCCTTGCCTTGACCTCCTTTCAGCTCGAAATCACCGTAAAGCCGGGAGGTGTCCGGCTTTCTGCCGCGGCGGGCTGATCGGTCGTCAGGATGGTCATGCCGAGGTGAACGCGGTCGCGTAGCGAGGCGAGCACCCGCGGTGCGGGATCGAAGGAAGGGGCGTCCTGCGGGGCCAGTCCGGGCTTCAGATCGGTCTTCAGCCAGCGCAGGCCCCCCTGTCGATAGTCTGCACCGGCAAGGGTGAAGACGCGGTCGCCGAGGCCGGTGGCCTTGCCGCGGAAGCGGATGTCGCCTCGGGCAATTTCCCTTCCGTTTTCCAGAACCGCGATGCTGCGGTCTGCACTGCTGACGATCACGCTCGTCGTCCGTTCCGGCTGGTCCTGTCGGCGCGCATATTCCCGGCGCAGGACGCTGGTTTCAGCGGCCTTGTACTACCCGAGGGCCGCATCGCTGAGCATGAGGCTAGGATGAACGATCTCCGGCGGGAAGGATTGCTCGTCCGCCAGGATCACGGTCATGCCGAGTTGCGTGATGCCGAACAGAAGCTCGGAAAACTCCATCGGCAGCCGGACGCAGCCATGGGAAGCGGGATAGCCCGGCAAGTTGCCGGCGTGAAGGGCTATGCCGTCCCAGGTCAGGCGGTTCATGTTGGGCATCGCCGCACCATCATAGGTGGCGGAGCGATGATCCTTGTCCTTCTGGAGAATGGTGAAGACGCCGGTCGGGGTCTCATGCCCCTTTTTCCCTGTCGAGCATGTGGAGGCGGCTATGCGGATGCCGTTGCGGTAAACATGGACCTTCTGCTCGGGAATCGACACCACGATCACGATCGGGCCGCTGGGCGAGCGCTCCGGAAACCAGTTGAACTCGCCGTTCTTCAGCTCCTCTGCAAACTTACGGACCAGCTTGGCCGAAGCGGTGCCCGCCGAGGCCAGCCCGGCTGCGAGTGCCCCGGAGACCAGTAGAAAGCCGCGCCGGTCCATCATCCCTCACCCATGTAGGAGACGTTCCGGACGATGCCGTCGGGACCGGCGATGCAGAGCCAGGGCCGGGCGGCTCCCTTGAGCGCGATCCTGGCCGCCAGACCTGCGCGCGACGTCTCCGTCGACAGCAGGGACGTATCGGCAATCGGGCGCGCGGCGGTCGAGGCAACGGCCGCCCGGCAGGCCTCGGCGCCATCCGGTGAGGTGGCCAGGGCGGCCGGGGCCTTGACCGGCACGGAGGCCGGTGCCGGTTGCGGCACGCTGCTGCAGGACGCCGCCAGCAGCAGCGCCGCAAGGCCGAACGAAACAGTGACAGTTCTTGGCATGTGAGTTCCCCCCTCCGCATTGCCTTGCCCGACGTGATTTACTTTGTTTGCCCGAATTTCTTCGGTCAAGACGGGTCTTCCTGCTGTTCTAGTCATCCGCCTCCGGAGCGTCCACAGTATTGTTGAAGCAATCAGGCCGATATCTTCTTGACAGAATACAAGCCGGTCAAGCGGCAAGACCTGCTTCCGCTGGGAGGTCGCGCGTACATGCCGGCGTTTCAAGATGCTGATAAAATAGAGGAAAATCGAAGCGCTGAAGTGCCGCAGGGGCGTTTTCCGGCCGTTCATGTGCCTGTCTTCATCCGGCCTTTGATGACCGGATCTCATGTATCGGCAATTTTTTTCATTCGCAAAGCTTCTCCGGGCCATGCAACAAAAAGATGCATGGATGATCCATGCTGCTATCAGGGGAGCCTGCCGTCATGCGTATCCTTTTGAAACTGGCCTTTGTTGCCTGTGCAGGCGTTCTGGCCACCGGCTGTGAGTCTGCGGGGCCGGGCAACCCGCAGCCGACCGTTTCCTCATCGGCTCCGATCATGGATGAAACCGTGCCGCCGGTGGCACGCAGCGCGTGCCTCGGCGCCGTGTCGCGCCAGACGTCGAACCCGGATGTGGCGATCGGCAGCATGATGTACTCGGAAGCGAATTCGCAGATCACCGTCACGGTCGGTCCCGCCCGTGCGCCATGGCGTTGCCTCGTCTCCAACACGGGCGTTGTGCAAGAGGTCATGTCGCTGAGCGATGAGGGTGCGCTGTAGGCCGGCCGCGCGGGAAAGGCGGTGCCGGCGGGGGGTAGCTGCCGGCACCGTCATCGAACGGATGTGAGGGGACGATCATGTTCGCACGCATGTCGAGAGCCATCCTGATGGCTTCCGCAGCCTTTGTTGTGCCGACGCTCGCGGCCGATCCGGCCATTCCGCCGGTGGGGCCGAACGAGCTGTCCTTCTCCGTCGAGAACATGGATGGCGCGGCCAGTCCCGCGAAGGACTTCTACCGCTATGCCTCCGGCAAGTGGCAGGATGGCGCGGTGCGTCCCCCCGACAGGGCGTCGATCGGGATGTTCGATTTCATGAGCAAGCGCCTTGCCGCGCAGTTGCGCTTCGTGATCGACAAGGCAGTGGAAGATGCCGCGAGCGCACCCAAGGGCAGTCCTGCCCAGCAGGTCGGCGATTTCTACCGTTCCTACATGGATTTCGCCGCAATCGACGCGGCCGGAATGAAGCCGCTTGCCGCGGAGTTTGCAGCGGTGGATGCCATCGCGGACAACCGCGGTCTCTCGCAGTATCTCGGCCATTATCTGAAGGTCACGGGTGCACCCGTGATCGCGGCGGTGGTGCCATCCCAGGACCAGCTCGACTCGCAGAAGATCGTTCTTTACGCTGCAAGCGGTGATCTCCTCCTCCCGTACGAACAGCTTTACGCGCAACCGGCCGGTTCGAAGCTCGATCTGGCCCTTCGGGAAAACCTCCGCGATGTCCTGCTGGCGGCCGGATATGCCCCTGCAGAGGCGGAGCGGCAGGCCAATCTGGCCGCGGACCTGGAACGGGAGTTCCATGCCGGTCAGATGACGCCGGTCGAGCGGACCGACCCGCGCACCTCCTACATCCCGTCCACCGTGGCTGATCTTCGCCGGGAACTGCCCGAGCTCGACATGGTGGATATTGCCCGAGGCACGGGCATCACCCTCACCGACAGGCTCATCAAGCACGAGCCGCGCTATTTCCGCGAGCTCTCCGCGATCCTGAAGCGCAGGCCGCTCCAGGATTTCAAGGACTACCTCAAGATCCGGCTGATCGCGAAATTCAAGCCGTTCCTCGGCACCCGTTTCGATGCCTCCACCCAGGCGCAGGCGAAGCTTGTCTACGGCATTTCCGCCATGCCGCCGCGTGACGAGCAGGCCCAGTCGGCGCTTCAGCTGAATGCAGGCCAGCCCCTCTCGCAGCTCTACGTGCAGACGTGGTTCACGGCGGAAACGAGGGCCAAGGCCGCCGACATGGTGAGCCGTATCCGCACCGCCTTTCTCAACCGTCTGAAGACAAGGGCATGGCTGACCGAAGAGACGCGCAAGGCAGCCGTGGACAAGCTGGAGAGGCTGACCTTCAAGATCGGCTATCCCGATGCCTGGATCGACTACAGCGCGGTCGACATCCGTCCCGATGACATCGTCGGCAATGTCATGCGTCTGACCGCCTTCGATGTGGAGCGGTCGATCGCCAAGATCGGCAAGCCCTACGAGCACGAAGCCTTTGCCGATCCGCGCCATACGCTCCCGATCATCATCAACGCGGCCTATGACAGCCTGATCAACGGGTTCGAGGTCCCGGCCGCCATTCTGCAACCGGCTGCCTTCGAACCGGAACGGGATGCGGCGGTCAACTTCTGCCGCATCGGGGCGGTCATCGGTCACGAGATGACGCATGGCTTCGACAGCCAGGGCCGGCTTTTCGATGCCGCCGGCAACATGCGCGACTGGTGGACGGCAAAGGATGCGGATGCCTTCCTGAAGGAGGCCGCCAAGCTCGTCGAGCAGGGCAACAATTTCGAGCTGAAGCCGGGTTTGAAGGCAAACGGCGCTCTCAATGTGACCGAAAACATGGCGGATGTCGGGGGCATCAACTTCGCCTATGACGCGCTGATGGACTATCTGCGCGAGCATCCCGAAGAGAACGTCCCGATCGACGGCCTCACGCCCCAGCAACGCTGCTTCCTGTCCTGGTCGCAATTGTGGGCGACCAAGCAGACGGATCAGTCGCTCGCCGATCAGGTGCTTTCCGATCCGCATGCGCCCAATGCCTACAGGGCGGTGGCGCCGCTCAAGCATGTGGACGCCTTCTACGAGGCCTTTGGCATCAAGCCGGGGGATCCGGAATGGCTGGCTCCGGAAAAACGGGTTCAGGCCTGGTAGCCGCCCGACGACAGACAAGGGGGATCGCAATGAGAAACAGATTGCTTGCGGAAGCGCTCGGAACATTCTGGCTGGTGTTCGGCGGATGCGGCAGCGCGCTGCTGGCTGCGGCCTTTCCGCAGACCGGCATCGGCTTCACAGGCGTTTCGCTCGCCTTCGGATTGTCGGTCCTGACCATGGCCTATGCGGTCGGCGGTGTGTCGGGCGGACATTTCAATCCTGCGGTCTCGGTCGGCCTCGCCGTTGCGGGGCGCTTCTCCCCTGGCCATCTCTTGCCCTATGTGCTGGCCCAGCTCGCCGGCGCGATACTTGCTGCGGCAGCGCTTTACGTCATCGTGACGAGCAAGGCCGGTGCCGAAATCGGCGGATTTGCAGCCAATGGCTATGGCGACCATTCACCCGGGGGTTATTCGCTCGCGGCCTGCCTGGTCATCGAGGCGGTTCTGACGGGTTTTTTCCTGCTGATCATCCTGGGATCGACCCATGGCCGGGTGCCCGCCGGTTTCGCGCCCGTCGCCATCGGTTTGGCGCTGACGCTGATCCATCTCGTTTCGATTCCCGTTACCAACACCTCGGTCAATCCTGCCCGCTCGACAAGCCAGGCCTTGTTTGCCGGAGGCTGGGCGCTGCAACAGCTGTGGCTGTTCTGGGTCGCGCCGATAGCCGGCGCCGTCACCGGTGCCCTTGTCTGGAAGACGGTGGGCGAGAGCGATTGATCAACACCCTTTCCGGAAGGGCAGCCGCAGCGGTCCTCCGGCATAAGTCGATCCCAAGCAAGGAGCACAACCGATGAACACCCTCGTTTCCCCCGTCCGTCTTGGTCTTGCGGCTTTGCTGCTGGCTGCGGCAACCGGCTTTTCACCGGCGCATGCCCGCGTGGTCGGTGACGGCGAGCTGGAAAACTACTGTGCCGAAGAGGCGATGGTCCGGCTCAATGTGGATCGCTCGGCCATCACGACGCTTCCGACGGAGCTGTCGAAGGGCAACTTCTACGTCAACGGCGAAGCCATGACCGGCGAGGGGCTGGTCGGCTTCGAATGCAGGTTCGGCAAGAACCGGGTCCTGAAGGGGTTCAAGAGCAACGGAAGCGGCAACAGTGCCGCCTCCGCCCCCGCAGCGCCGGCCGGCGTGCCAAAGCCGGCCCTCGACAAGTGCCTCGAAACCTTTGGCCTGCCCGCAAAGGTGAAGATGGTCAGCCCGCTGAAGCCGGGCTATTACGAAATCATCCTGCGCGCCAAGAACGGAAGCCGGCAGGTTGCCTGCACCGTTTTCAAGACGGGCGAGCAGATCGAGGACTGGGTTGAAATGAAGCCCTGAGTTCAGGCCGCGGCGAGAGCCGCCTTTCATGGCGCAGGAAGGTAAAGGCGGACACAGGCAGCCCGCTTTTGCCTTTAATGCTTTATATTATAATGTTGGTCTGGCATATATACATAGCGGACGGTCGATGAACGTCCGGGATGCAAGGCATGGATGCCGGGAAGGCCGGCTTCTGTGCGGTGTCGGGCAGGGACATTCATGGAACACAGGCACAGGCTTCGGGCGCTTCAGACATTCGAGGCGGTGTCGAGGCTCCTCTCGGTTGCCGATGCGGCACAGGAGCTGGGGGTGACGCAAAGCGCCGTCAGCCATCAGCTCCGGCAGTTGCAGGAGGTCATCGGGGAGCGGCTGGTCCAGAAGAACGGCCGTGGAATCACCCTCACCGAGGCCGGGCGCAATCTGGCCCGCAGGCTCCAGCCTGCCTTTGCCGAGATCGACCGGTCGGTGGCGGAATCGATCGGCGGGATCCGCGGCCGGACACGCCTGGCGGTATGCAGCAGTTTCGGGCCTGCCTGGCTCGTGCCGCGGCTTGCCCGCTTCTATGAAGCCTATCCATGGATAGACCTGCAGATCCTGATGTATGCGCGCGATCCGGAACTGACCGATGCCATCGGTGACGCGTTCGTGACCACGCTGCCGAGGGACAGCGGATATCACGCGCAATTCCTCTGGGCGGAACGTCTGGTCCCCGTGGTATCCCGCCTGCTCTTGCAGCGCCATGGCCACCAGGGGCCGTTCAATCTCATCACCACCGAGCTGGAGGCGGGCCGGGAGGGGGCGGACTGGCGGATGTATGCACAGGCAAGCGGCCTGCCGGACATGAAGCCCGCCTGCGGACACTGGTATTACGCCTCGCATTACGTGATCGCCCGCGACATGGTGCGTCAGAACCTCGGCGCGGCCCTCCTGCCGGATTTCCTGGTGGAGGACGATCTGGGGGCCGGCCACATGGACCTTCTGGGAAATGGCTGCGTGTTCACCCAGGAAGATTACCACCTCTGCATCAAGCAGAGCCGCCGCCAGGAGCCGGCGCTGGAGGCCCTGAGCCGGTGGTTCAAGAGCGAAATGGGTGAAGCGAGGCGCGTGGCCGGCTGAGGCAACCGGCTTCGGCATCCCTTGACCTGCCAGCCGCTCCAGCGGAACGAAAGGCCAGGCCCGCCTTCGACCGGACGCTACCCGGTCTTCTGATTTCCCCATTCGGCAATCGCGATGCCGCCGAGGGCAAGCACCAGCGCGGCGATATGGAAGGTTTCCAGCCTTTCGCCGAGAACGGCCACGGACAGCAGGGTGCCGAAGACCGGGACGAGGTTGATGAAGAGGCCGGCCCGGTTCGCCCCGATGCCCTCGACGCCGAAGATATAGAGAACCTGTGCGACGAGAGACGCGAAGAGGCCGGTGTAAAGCACCACCGCCATCCCTTGCATGTCCGGCCAGACGGCCGCGCCGGATGCCACCTCCCAGAAGACCAGCGGCAGCGAGGCGAGAGCCGCCGCCAGCGCCGGAACGGCCATCAGGCTCTTCCAGCCGATGGCGGGCCGGTAGCGCAGGAAGATCGTATAGAGCGCATAGGCCGTTACCGCGACCAGCATCAGCGCGTCGCCGAAATTCAGTTCGAGTCCGACAAGGGTCGAAAGCTTCCCATGGGCGGCAATCAGCAGGACACCGACGAGGGTGAGGCCGAAACCGGCGATCTGCGCCAGGCTGACCCGTGTCTGGAACAGGGCGAAGTTGAAGACGAAGATGAGCATCGGAATCCCCGCCTGGACGATCGCCACGTTGATGGCGCTTGTATAGAGCAGGGCGGAATAGAGCAGCGCGTTGAACAGCGCGTAGCCGACGATGCCGTAGCCGAAGAGCAGGGGCAGGTTGCGGCGGATGACCGGCCAGTCACGGCGCAGTTCCGGCAGGGAAATCAACGCGATCAGCAGGACGGCGATCAGCCAGCGCCCGAAGGTGAGCACCATGGGGCTGACATGGCCGATTGCAAGCTTTCCCGCCACCGCATTGCCACCCCAGGCGAGAGTCGTGACGATCAGCGAGAGGTATGATTTGAGGCGCAAGGGATGACTTTCCGGGGTCGACTACGGCGGCGCAACGCCCGCCAGCGACGATTCTTTGCCGGTAAATTGGTGCAATGTCACGCAAAAACCCTGTTTCTCCCCGCATACGGAGTCGCTTTCCCGGAAACAAAATAGTATAGATGCGCGGGTTTGGCAGGACGTTTTCCCTGCCGCGGACTTTAAGGATTGAGAGAGATGACGAATGTCGTGGTGGTCGGCTCGCAGTGGGGCGACGAGGGCAAGGGCAAGATCGTGGACTGGCTTTCCGAGCGTGCGGATGTGGTCGTGCGCTTCCAGGGCGGCCATAATGCCGGCCACACGCTGGTGATCGATGGCGTCAGCTACAAGCTGTCGCTGATGCCTTCCGGCGTCGTGCGCCCCGGCAAGCTGGCCGTGATCGGCAATGGCGTCGTGGTCGACCCGCATGCGCTTCTCGCGGAAATCGACAAGCTGGCCGCCCAGGGCGTGACGGTGACGCCGGAAAACCTGCGCATCGCCGACAACGCGACCCTGATCCTCTCCGTCCACCGCGAACTCGACGGCATGCGCGAGGATGCCGCCGCCGCCAACGGCACCAAGATCGGCACCACCCGCCGCGGCATCGGCCCCGCCTATGAGGACAAGGTCGGCCGCCGTGCGATCCGCGTCATGGATCTGGCCGAGCCGGAAGCCCTGGCCGCAAAGGTCGAGCGCCTGCTTACCCATCACAACGCGCTGCGCCGCGGCTTCGGCGTTGCCGAGGTGGCCCACGAGACGCTGATGCAGGAGCTTTCCTCCATCGCCGAGCGCGTGCTTCCCTTCCGCGATACCATCTGGCTGCTGCTCGACAAGGAGCGCCGCCGCGGTGCCCGCATCCTCTTCGAAGGCGCGCAGGGTTCGCTGCTCGACATCGACCACGGCACCTATCCCTTCGTGACCTCGTCCAACACGGTGGCCGGTCAGGCTGCCGCAGGCTCGGGCATGGGGCCGGGTTCGCTGGGCTATATCCTCGGCATCACCAAGGCCTACACCACCCGCGTGGGCGAGGGGCCTTTCCCGACGGAGCTCAACGACGAGGTCGGCCAGTTCCTGGGCGAGCGCGGCCATGAATTCGGCACCGTCACCGGCCGCAAGCGCCGCTGCGGCTGGTTCGACGCCGCCCTCGTGCGCCAGTCGGTCGCCGCCAACGGAATCACGGGTATTGCGCTGACCAAGCTCGACGTGCTGGATGGCCTGGACGAGCTGAAGATCTGCGTCGGCTACATGCTGGATGGCGAGCGGATCGATCACCTGCCCGCCTCGCAGGCCCAGCAGGCCCGCGTGGAGCCGGTCTACATCACGCTGGAAGGCTGGAAGGAATCCACCGTCGGCGCCCGCAAATGGGCGGATCTGCCGGCTCAGGCGATCAAATATGTCCGCCAGGTGGAAGAACTGATCGGTGCGCCTGTCGCTCTCCTGTCTACAAGTCCGGAACGGGACGACACCATACTTGTGACCGATCCGTTTGAGGACTAAGGTCGCGGCTTGTTTATGGTTAGCAAGGTGTAAACCGTTGTTTACGAGAAATTTCTGATGGCGGATTTTGTAGCAGTCATTCGCAGGGCCGTTGACGGCCTTTCGGACAACACGCCGGAAATGCGGGCCAAGGTTTATGATAAGGCCCGCGGAGCCGTTCTCCGCCAGCTGGAGAGCATGAAGCCCCGCCCTCCGGAAGAAATGCTGCGCCGCCAGCTCGAAAAGCTCGAGACCGCCATCCGCGAGGTGGAGGCAGAGCACGCGGAAGCCTTGCCCCCGCTCGAAGAGCCGGAAAACGCCGAAGCCGAACTCGTTCCTGCGCCGATCGCCGCCGATGAGGCGCCACCGGCGCAGGATGTCCATGCCGCCGACGAAGAGGTTGCGCCTGCCGCCGCCGTCGATGACCGCACGCCGGAGGAATCTGCCCATCCGCAGCCGGTTTCTGCAGAAGAAACCCCGGAGCAGGCGGATTCCGTTTCCGCAGCACCGGCACCCGTCGAGGAGGCCGGCTATCCCGCGCCTCGGCAGGAGCTGTCCGAGCCCGCTCCCCAGCCGGCCGCAGAACCGGTGGTGCCGGCAGCACCTGCACCGGCGGTGCGCGTCATCCAGCCGGCCGCGCCAGCTTCCCCCTATCTGTGGGGCGACGAAAGCTGGGCTGGCGAGGAAGAGCCGCAGCCTGCCGATCCGGTGGCGCATGCGCCGTCCTACAGTCTGCCGGAGGTCGAGCCCGCTTCCGAACCCGCGCCGGTTTCCGAAGCCGCACCCGCGGTCGAACCTCCGCCGGTTTTCGCACCCGAACCGGCCGTCGAGCCGGTGACCGAAGCGCCGGCCGAAGCCCTGCCGGTCGAAGCGCCGCGCTGGGATGAGGTGCCGGCCGAAACCGCCTTCGCCGAGGTTCCCGAGCCGCAGCCTGCCGTCGAACCCGCAGTTCCCGTCGAACCGGAACCCGTCCGGGAGACCTACCCGGACTTTCCTGTCGAGGATCCGGTCGAGAAATATGCATCCATGGCGCCGGTTTCCGTACAGGAAACGGTGACCGAGACGCCTGCCGGCACAGCATGGCCCGAAGGTGGCGTCGAGGCAGAGGCGCAGGCCCGGATCGGCGAAGAAGAATGGGTGGCACCCGCCCATTACGAACCTGCCGCGGAAGCCGACCGCACGCCCCTGGAGGACAGCGGTTTTGCCCCCGCGGCCGAAACCCCCGTGGTCGATCCGCTGGCCTGGTCGCCGGAATCCCATCCCCTTGCTGCCGAACCCGCAGCTGCCGTAGAGCCCGTCGAGGAGCCGCGTGGCGAACTCGCCGCCCCCCAGCAGGGCTATTTCGATGCGCCGGTCCTGACCGCCCGGGTGACCGAAGCCGAACCTGCATACGAACCTGCCGGGGAGCCGGCGCCCGCCGCTTCGCCCGAGCCGGCAACTGCCGCAAAGGCGCCCACCTTCGAGGATGACTGGGATCTCGTGAATGCGGAGCTTGGCCCGGTTGCTCCTGTGGCCGCTGCCGCCGCTGCCCAGCCCGCTGCCGCGACCGGCCCTGCGCGTGCCGATGCCCGGCGCGACTGGGACGATTCGCCCTTCGACGACGTACCGCTTCCGGAAACCGACGATCTGGAGGCATCCCGCGCCCGCAGCCGTCAGGGCGACGAGGGCTGGGACCAGTTCGACGATTTCGAGGCCTATGATACGCCCACGGGCAATCGCGCCGAACCGCTGGAAGACGAGGACGATCTCCTTTATGCGCCGGTCGAGAAGCCCGCGCGCTCCTACCGTATCGAACCCAAGCGCCGGATGGATTTTACCTCGATCGGGCTCGGCCTTCTCGGGCTTCTGCTGGTGGCGGGTTCCGGTTATGGCGCCTGGGTGTTCCGCGACACGCTGAGCGGTCTCGTGACCGGCCTGGTTTCCTCGCCACCGGCCGAAAACAAGGCCCAGACGCCTGCCAAGACCGGCACGCCGGCAAAGACCGACGATGCGAAGCCTGCCGCGGATGCGCAGCCTGCGAATGGCAAGGCTCCCAGCCAGGAAACGGCCAGCGCCGAGCCGGAACTGCAGAAATTCACCCAGCGGCTGCGGCCGGACGGCTCGGAAGTGGACGAAGGCAAGGCCGATGGCGCCGCGTCCGGCGAGGGCAAGTCCGTCGCTGCCCAGACGGTGGCTTCCGCCAATCCGGAGGAAGCGACCGCCCCTGCGGGAACCACGCCGCCCGCTGCCAACAACACCCCTGCCGCCACCATTCCGGTGGGCGTCTCGCAGAAGATGTTCCTCTACGAGGAGCGCGTCGGCCAGACGTCTCCCGTCGCCATCGAAGGCGCGGTCGTCTGGTCGCTGAAGAAGGAACCGGCGGACAACGGTCGCACCGAATCGGTGGTCCAGGCGCAGGTCTCCGCGCCGGAGCGCGGTCTGTCGGCGCTCATCACCTTCAAGCGGAACCTCGATCCCTCGCTGCCGGCGAGCCATCTGATCGAGCTCGTCTTCTCGATCCCGAAGGAATTCGAGGGCGGTGCCATCGAGAGCGTGCAGCGCGTGGCCCTGAAGCAGACCGAGCAGGACCGTGGCGATCCGCTGATCGCGGTGCCGGCAAAGATCACCGACGACTTCCACATGATCGCGCTGAACGACTATGCGGATGCCCGCAAGTTCAACCTGAACCTGCTCGAAACCCGCGACTGGATCGATATCCCCGTGACCTATCGCAACGGTCGCCGCGCGCTCATCACCATGGAAAAGGGTGCAACGGGCAGCGAGGCCTTCAAGCAGGCGATCAGCGACTGGCGAGCCGAGGACGGGCCCGCTGCGGTGGTATCCCCGCCGGCCGGCCAGCAGCCCGCATCGACGGGTGGCGCCCAGCCGCAGCAGCCCTGATCGGCTTTATAAGGAACAACAAAAAGCCCGGCCTGAGCGATCAGGCCGGGCTTTTTTACGTCAGGGAACGGACGCGATGGCGGTCGGGGCTCAGGCCTCGACCACACGCAGCGCCTTCTGGCGCTCGGCTGCTTCCTTCTGCACCGCCTCCTGCACCTTCTCGAAAGCGCGAACCTCGATCTGGCGCACGCGCTCGCGGCTGATGTCGAATTCGGCAGAGAGGTCCTCCAGCGTGGAGGGGTCCTCGGAGAGGCGGCGGGCTTCGAAAATCCGGCGCTCGCGGTCGTTCAGCACGCCCATGGCGCGGGCCAGCATGCTGCGGCGGCTTTCCAGCTCGTCCTGTTCTATCAGCACGGTTTCCTGGCTGTCGTGATCGTCCACCAGCCAGTCCTGCCACTGGCCGGATTCGCCCTCGGAGGCGCGGATCGGGGCGTTCAGCGAGGCATCGCCGGACAGACGGCGGTCCATGGAGACCACTTCTTCCGGCGTCACATTCAGCTTGGTGGCGATCTGCTCGATCTGTTCCGGCTTCAGGTCGCCATCGTCGATGGCCTGGATGCGGCCCTTCAGGCGGCGCAGGTTGAAGAACAGCCGCTTCTGGTTGGCGGTGGTGCCCATCTTTACCAGCGACCATGAACGCAGCACATATTCCTGGATGGCGGCCTTGATCCACCACATGGCATAGGTGGCGAGGCGGAAGCCACGGTCGGGGTCGAATTTCTTCACAGCCTGCATGAGGCCCACATTGCCTTCCGAGACGACCTCGCCGATCGGCAGGCCATAGCCACGATAACCCATGGCGATCTTCGCCACGAGGCGCAGATGGCTGGTCACGAGCTTGTGGGCGGCGTCCCTGTCCTGATGCTCCTGGTAGCGCTTGGCGAGCATGTACTCTTCCTGCGGCTCCAGCATCGGGAACTTGCGGATTTCATCGAGATAGCGATTGAGACCGGCTTCTCCGCCGGAAATGACAGGCAACGAACCACGGGCCATAGAGCACCCCCTCTTCGATTTTTGCGGCCCCGCAAGAGACGTCCCGCGGCAGCCGAGCGCAGCGGTCTATTGCAAGCCCCGCCGCAACTTCGTCAGATAAGAATGGACTTATGGCCTTTCAAGGGCAAGAGACGCGATTTTGTTCCCGTTTTTTTCCGGTTACTTTTCGTGCCCTAGGCGCGCAGCGCTTCCACGAGTTCTTCCATGTCTTCCGGCATCGGCGCTTCGAAATGCATCACTTCGCCGGTGGACGGATGTTCGAAGGCGAGCAGGTAGGCATGGAGTGCCTGCCGGTGAAAGCCGTTCACGACAGCCTTGGCTGCCTCCGGCAGAAGGTTTGCCTTGGTGCGGAAGGCCGCGCCATAATCGGCGTCCCCGATCAGCGGGTTGCCGATATGGGCCATGTGCACGCGGATCTGGTGGGTGCGCCCCGTTTCCAGCTGGCACTCCACCAGGGAGGCGAGGCAGGAGGCATCCGGCTTTTCGTGGAAGCGTTCCACCACCTCGTAATGGGTGATCGCCTCGCGCGCATCCTCGCTTTCCTCACGCTTGACGCTGCGCTTGGTGCGGTCGCCCGCACGGCCGAGCGGCGCGTCGATGGTGCCGCGCAATTGCCGCGGCCGGCCCCAGACGACGGCGAGATAGGCGCGTTCCAGCGGCCCGGACCGGCCGTGATCGGCAAACTGCGCGGCGAGATGGCGATGGGCGGCGTCGTTCTTCGCCACCACCATCACGCCCGTCGTATCCTTGTCGAGCCGGTGGACGATGCCGGGACGCCGCACCCCGCCGATGCCCGAGAGCGACGCGCCGCAATGGTGGATGAGGGCGTTCACCAGCGTGCCGGTCCAGTTGCCGGCGCCGGGATGCACGACAAGACCGGCGGGCTTCACCAGCACGATCAGGTCGTCGTCCTCGTAGAGCACGTCGAGCGGAATGTCCTCGCCCTGCGGCACGGGATCTTCCGGCTCCGGCAGGTCGATCTCGATGCGATCGCCGAAGCGGATCTTGCGCTTCGGTTCGTCGATCACGGTCCCGTTGACCTTCACGGCGCCCTGCTCGATGAGCTGCTTGATGCGGTTTCGGGAGAATTCCCCTTCCAGCGTGGCCGTCAGCCATTGGTCGAGCCGCCCTTCGGCGCTTTCGTCGGCGGTCAGCACTTTCCTATTGGCCGCTGCTTGGGTAAAGGGGTCAGTCATCACTCTCGTTCCCGTGCTTTCTAGAGAGCATCCCGCGAGGCCATGTCATGAGGCTCCATGAAGGAACCGCCAGCCAGGAAATGCATCATGTCCCATGTTGAAGACGATGAACAGGAAGACAAGCCGCTCGATCCGGTCATGGAAAAGGTCCGGCGCAAGATGGTTCGTCTCCAGCTCGTGTCCGCCGGCATCATGGTCGTCATGCTTATGGCTGTCCTCGGCGCGATTGTCTACAAGCTCACGCGGCCCGATCCGCGCGCGGCGGCCGTCGCGGTCGCAGGGGCGGGCATTCCCGTCGGCGAGACGGTGAAGGCTGTCGCAAGCCTTCCCGCGGGCTTTGCCGTGCGCTCGGTCTCGCTCTCCGGCGGGCAGCTGCTCATCCACGGCAACACGGCGGATGCTCAACAGCAGGCGCTGGTGTTCGACATCGCGTCCGGCCGCATCGTCGCCGAAATCACGCTTCGCTGATCCCATGGCCGCACCGGTCATACGGATCGACAGCGCCGACGATCCCCGCGTAGCGGCCTTCCGCGACATCCGGGAGCGCGACCTGACGGGGCGTCAGGGGCGGTTCGTGGCCGAGGGAACGGTGGTGCTGCGCATGCTCGCCGCCCATCACGGCGGACGACAGGGCTTCCGCGCCGAAAGCATCCTGCTGCTGGAAAACCGCGTTGCGGGCGTCGAGGATATCCTCGCCGCCTTTCCCGATGACGTGCCGGTGCATGTCGTCTCGCAGGCCGTCATGGACGGCATTGCCGGTTTCCACATGCATCGCGGCGTGCTGGCCCTCGGGCAGCGGATCCCGCCAAGGGATCTTGCCGCCGAGATCGAAGCGCTTCCCGAGCGGGCGCTTGCGGTCGTGGCGGCTGGAATCTCCAACCACGACAACATGGGCTCGATCTTCCGCAATGCGGCCGCCTTCGGCGTTTCGCTCGTGGTGCTCGACGAAACCGCCTGTGACCCGCTTTACCGAAAGGCGCTGCGTGTCTCGGTGGGTTCGGTGCTGTCGGTGCCCTATGCGCGCGGCGGGTCGACGGCGGAATGCCTCGAGCGCCTGCAGGAAAGGGGATTTGCTGTCTGGGGCCTGTCTCCTGCCGGCAGCGCGGAAATCTCGAAGGTGGAGATATCGGCCCGGATGGCGCTGGTCCTTGGAACAGAGGGCGAGGGGCTGCCCGAAGCCATTCTCGGCCGCTTCCGGACGGCACGCATTGCGCAGAACCCGGGACTCGACAGCCTGAACGTGGCGACCGCGAGCGGTATCGCGCTTTATCAGATCGCCACACGGGGCGGCTTCATCGACGGATGAGGGCGCCGGTTACGGCATTGCGGCGCGAATGCGCTCTGCAAGGCTCGGGGAGGGGCCTTCGCCGGGTGGCGATGCCTGATCGAGGATATCGTGGATGGGGGAGGCCTCGCCCTCTTCCGCCGCGGTGATCGCCACCATGCGGGCGGCAACCGAGGCGAGTTCCTCGCGGAGCGCCGCATCCGAACCATTGCCGCGCGATTTCTGGAAGCGTTCCGCAAGGGCGGCTGCCTGGTGGCGCACTTCGTCCTTCACGCTGCCGACATTCTCGGCCGTGACGGCCGGTTCGGCCGGAAGGGGGTTGGCGGCGGGCTCTGCCTTGCGTCCGGTTTTCCGGTCCTGCGGGGCGGCCTTCAGCTGCTTGCGCGCCTCGCGGCTTTCGGCGGAAATCGCCTTGATCTTGTCCCGCAGGCGCTGGATCTCGTTGGCACGACGCTCGATCAGGCTTTCGCGGTCGGCAAGGTCTGCCTGCTCGCGCGCCAGCCGGTCCGAGAGGCGCAGCGCCTTGTGTTCTTCCTGCTCCAGCCGCTGTTCCGCCTGCTTTGCCCGGCCTGTGAGCAGCTTGACTTCCCGCCGCAGGCTGTCGCGCTCCTCGCGCAGCGACTGCACCCGGTAGCGGTCGTTCTCGGTCTGGGCATTGCGCGCGGCAAGATCGATCTTCAGGTTGTCCCTGTCCGCGGCCAGGCGGTGCATCTGCTTCTGCAGGTCCTCGAGCGCCGTGACCCGTTCCGAAAGCTCGAGCTCGAGCGTCGAGATCTTCTCCTGGGCTTCGGCAAGCCGGTTTTCCGCCTGGCGCAGCGCCGAGCGTAGGTCGCCGGCCTCCGTGTTCATCTCGCCGATCTGCACCTTGAGCTCGGCATTTTCCGCATGCAGGCGCCGCGCTTCTGCCGAAAGGGTTTCCTGCGCGACCTGCAGGGTGGCGCGCTTTTCGCGCTCCTGGTTCAGTTCCTGCTGGGTTCGCGACTGTTCCGCGGCAAAGGCGGCACGCGCCATGTCGCGCTGGGCGCGCACTTCCTGCGGTGAAAGCGGCATCGTGGCCTTCAGGCGGTTTTCCGCATAGATGACGATGCGCTTCTGGATGGCGGGCGCAACCAGCATTGCCAGGAAGGCCGCGGCAAGAAAACCCAGCCCGAAGAGAAGCGCATATTCGATCACGGCAACACCGACCACATGACGACCGGCCGGTAAAGGCCGGCCGGAAAAGTCTTACTCGCCATTAAACATTGTGAGAAACCACTTTCAAGCTGAAGTGGCATTCCCTCAGACAAAAACAAGTGCATCTCAGAAGGGATTCCAGGTCGGCTGGGAGGAGAGCTTGAGATAGCCGACATTGATGCCGAGACGGGCGCCGATGCCGGTGCGGATCGGCACGATCACCACCTGATGGCTCTTCAGCACCGTCATGCCGACGCCGGCGACCACATAGGCCGAGCCGCTGACGCCGCCGTACCGGTTATAGAGAGCATCGAGGCTCGGCAGGTCGTAGACGAGCATCATCACCCGGCTGCCCTGACCGCCGTAATCGAGGCCGAGCGACGGGCCCTGCCAGAAGACTTCGTGCTGGCCGACATTCTTGGTGTAGAGATCGCCCTCGCCATAGGTCAGCCCGGCGATGAAGGCGCCGGAGCCCTCCTGGCCAAGGATGTAGCCATTCGGCAGGCCATATTGCTGGAAGGCGTTCTCGACCACCTTGGCGAGACCGCCGCTGGTCGAGCCGAAGAAATCGTGACCGGCATCGACGATTTCCTGAACCGTATACTGGCTTGAACTGCCGGCGAATGCCTTGCCCTGCGGCAGTGCGAGCGCGATCAGCGCAATCGCGGCGAGGGTTGCGAGGCGGGCGAGACGATCCGCCACGGCCCGGAATTCCTTTAGACGCTTGCTGTGGTGCATCCGTTCCTCCGCTCCTTGGTCGTGCATGTTGACACCGCCCCCGTTTCTGCATTTTGCGCGGATGGGATTAACAATCGGTTTACCAAATATGGTGTCATTATGGCGGAAGGTTTTGCCATCGGGATAAGGTCACCGGCGCGGTCGATCGCACGCACCGGTTCCCTTTCGCAAGGGCACGCATCGGGTCACGGGATCTGCCGCCGCCGGATCGGAGGCGCACGTCCCCTGGCCCCGCATTATTTTGTTCCATTCCGCATGAGGCGGACATCGCGGTGGGCGATGCAGCAGTCAGGAGGGCGCCATGTCCAAGAACCCCAATCTTACGCTGAGCGGTGCGGATCTTGCCGCGCTTCTCTGCAGCCGTGTCTGCCATGACGTGATCTCGCCCGTCGGCGCGATCAACAACGGGCTCGAACTGCTCGACGAGAGCGGCAGCGATGCCGATGCCATGGATCTTATCCGCACCAGCGCGCTGAATGCCTCGGTGCGGCTGAAGTTCGCCCGCCTTGCCTTCGGCGCGTCCGGCTCCGTCGGGGCCTCCATCGATACGGGCGAGGCAGAGAAGGCCGCCAAGGACTTCGCCGCCGCCGAGAAGAAGACGGAAGTGGTCTGGAACGGTCCGCGCGCCATCATCCCCAAAAACCGGGTGAAGCTGCTGCTCAACCTCTTCCTGGTGGCCTATGGCTCGATCCCGCGAGGCGGTGTCGTAACCGTCACGCTCGAGAACCCGGAATTCGACGCCCGTTTCACCCTGACCGCCAAGGGCCGGATGATGCGCGTGCCGCCGAAATTCATCGAGATCTATGCCGGGACCGTGGAAGAGGCGATCGATGCCCATTCGATCCAGCCCTACTATACCGTGCTCCTTGCCGAGGAGACCGGCATGGTGCTGAACCACAGCGTCACGCCCGAGGAAATCACCTATACGGCGGTGCTTGAGTCCTGAGGCTCCGGGAAGGCCGGTAGAAATTGCCGGCAGGCGGTAACGAATCCTTAGCCGCATTTCGTTACCGTCGTCCCACTGTCGCATACGCCCATGCTGGGCCGGGAGGCGAAACGATGCAACGTCTGATGATAGCGGACGGATCCGATGTGGTCCGGAAGGTGGGCAAGCGGATCCTGACCGAGCTGAATTTCATGGTCTCGGAAGCCGGAAGCGCCACCGAGGCGCTTCACCGCTGCGAGGCGGAAATGCCCAACATCCTCATCGTCGATGCCGGCATGGAAGGCGCGATCGAGCTGATCACCACGCTGCGCGGCCTGCCGAACGGCAAGGATGTGCGCATCTATTACTGCGTCGTCGAGGCCGACCTGAAGAAGATGATGATGGGCAAGCGGGCAGGGGCAAACGACTTCCTGCTGAAGCCCTTCGACCGGAAGATCCTGACCCAGGCCTTTGCCGGACTTTCGGCCGCCGCCTGACACCGGCACCTTTGCTGCCCGACGCGATGAAGCCGCCGTTTTCCGGCGGCTTTTTTGTTGGCCGGTGGCTGGCTTTCGGGCGAGGCCAGGCGGAAACGAAAAATCCTGCCAGCAGGCTGGCAGGATCGGGAATACGGGAATTGTTCAGGCAGACGATCCCGGAATCAGGCGGTCTCGAGATAGTCGGAGCCATCCGGCTCGCGCAGCACATAGCCGCGGCCCCAGACGGTTTCGATGTAGTTCGCGCCGCCGGCGGCATTGGCCAGCTTCTTGCGCAGCTTGCAGATGAAGACGTCGATGATCTTCAGTTCCGGCTCGTCCATGCCGCCGTAAAGGTGGTTCAGGAACATTTCCTTGGTGAGCGTGGTGCCTTTGCGCAGCGAGAGCAGCTCCAGCATCTGGTATTCCTTGCCGGTCAGGTGAACGCGCTGGCCGCCGACTTCAACCGTCTTGGCGTCCAGGTTCACGATCAGGTCGCCCGTGGCGATGACCGACTGGGCGTGGCCCTTGGAACGACGAACGATGGCGTGGATGCGGGCAACCAGTTCGTCCTTGTGGAATGGCTTGGTCATGTAGTCGTCGGCACCGAAGCCGAGACCGCGCACCTTGTCCTCGATGCCGGCCATGCCGGAGAGGATCAGGATCGGCGTCTTAACCTTTGACAGGCGCAGTGTTCTGAGCACTTCGTAGCCCGACATGTCAGGAAGGTTCAGGTCAAGCAGGATGATATCATAGTCATACAGCTTGCCGAGATCCACGCCCTCTTCACCGAGGTCTGTGGTATACACGTTGAAACTTTCAGACTTGAGCATCAACTCGATGCTCTGCGCGGTCGCGCTGTCGTCTTCGATGAGTAGAACCCGCATGTTTATCCCCTTTACCGCCGCATTAAGGTCGTCTTGGCCCCCTTACGCGATACGGATCCAGTCGTTGCCTGATTTGGAAGCTGCCACCAAATGGTTAACAAATTCTGATTCCCTCTGACAAGGTGTACCGAACTTATTAAATATTTTTAGCACTCCCCTGATTTCTCATAGGAATCTGGTCCCGAGCTTGCTCACGTAATGGGTGAGAAAAACCCGCTAACCGATTCTTCTGACTCACCAATGCAGAACCCTGTTTTTCTGCATTCAGTATTTACCTACCCTTAAAACCTCCCCCCTATCATTGACGATGCCCGTAAATGAAAGGTTACCAGCGGTAGGTTTTTGTTAACGCCGCCCGATTTTTTTAACGAAGAAGGCGGTCCGGGCGTTCGGGTTAATGATTTGAGTGGAGCCGGGGTCTCGTATCACGGGAGTATTGCGTATGAAGACGCGTGAGAGCCTAGTGCGCCTGAAAGAATTTCAGGTGAATGAAAAGCGCCGGCAGCTGCAGCAGCTGCAGGTGATGATGGCCGAGTTCGAACGGATGGCGAAGGAACTGGAAACCCAGATCACGCTGGAAGAGAAGAAGTCGGGCATCACCGATCCGAACCATTTTGCCTATCCGACCTTTGCGAAGGCCGCCCGCCAGCGCGCCGACAACCTCCAGGTCTCTATCCGGGAACTGAAGGCGCAGCAGGATGCCGCCACCGCGGCGCTGGAAGAGGTGCAGGCCGAATATGATCGCGCCGCCGCTCTCGAGGAGCGGGACAGCGCGGTGCGCGCCAGGGCCTGATAACCAGGGCGGCCAGCCGCCGACATGCCGCCTTCCGGCAGGTAAGGCGGCCGGTGGCCGCTCATGCGCCATGGGCATGGAAAACAGAAAGCCGCCGGCACCGGATCGTTGTCCGGTGCGGCGGCTTTTCGCGTGTGTCCCGACAATAGGGCAGGGGCCGGCAAAACGGCGGACCGGAAACGACCGAGCTCAAGGCGCAAAAAAACCCGGCACGCTGGAAGCGTCCGGGTTATCGCATCCCTCGGGCGGGGACTGTCGCCGTTTCGTCAGTGACGATACTGCTGGATCCGCGTCGTCCGCAGGCCGGCAAGGCCATGGTCGTTGATCGACGACTGCCAGGAAAGGAACTCCTCGACGGTCAGGGTATAGCGCTCGCAGGCTTCTTCCAAGCTCAAAAGGCCACCGCGCACGGCCGCGACAACCTCTGCCTTGCGACGGATCACCCAGCGGCGCGTATTGGCCGGCGGAAGATCCGCAATCGTCAGCGGGCTGCCATCGGGGCCGATGACATATTTTACTCGGGGTCGAATCATTTCGGTCATTGGACTCTCTACACAAACTCAAGACCACATGAGCCGACTGTAGCCTTGCACCTTTAAAAATTGACTAAGCGCCCGCTGAAAATTTTCCCGAAATTGAACTCATCGTGCATCGGTTGCCTGCAACAAACATTGGCGAACAATATGAAAGAAATACGCGGATAGCGGGTTATGCGCGGACTATGATCTGGTTAACGGCAGGAAAAAATTTGCCGATATCGCCGCCCTACACTGTTTCACGCTGGACATCTACAAAGGCTTGCTGGGTAAATACGCGAAAAAAGCCGCGATCGACCACATTTTGTCGCTGATATAAATGCGGACAAGCCCGTCTCGCTTGGCAATACTGCTCCGGGCATATGCTTCAGCCATGCAAAAATGATGTATCATCACGAGTCAGAGGCGTGGCGATCTAGAGGAAATCGGCAAGAAGTTCGGTCTTGCCCGGGCCGAAATCCAGTTGCGCCGTTCCCGAATGCTGGAATTGCAGGGTGTCTCCGGCCGCAAGGCTTGCGATGGTGGAGGCCTGCTGGGGAATCGTTGCGAGCGAACCGAGCCCGCGGGCCGTCAGGAGGGGTGTCACGCCATTCTGCAACAGGGTCATCACATGTCCGGAGGAGGTCAGGGCCAGCATGGTGAACGTCAGGCGGTAGAGGCCGGTGGCCGGAACGACGAGCTTCTGCCCGATCCCGGGCGTCGCGGCGCCGCCCAGCGTAAAGCCGCCCTGATTGAGGCTAAGCGACTGGAATCCCGTGAACGTTCCCGCGGGTGGCGACATGGCCGTGGCATTCAGATGCGCCCGGCATGCCGGGTTGGAGGGCTTGCGGACCACACCATTCGGATCCACCTGGAATGCGCGTTTCCAGTTTGTGCCATCGGTGGAAACCTTTAAGCCGATGTTAAGATCTCCGAGCAGACCGAACTCGCCGCGCCCGGAAAAACCGGTCTGGAAGAGCAGCGATGCCGTATTGGCCTCGGCGGCGCGGTTGACCTTCATCTGGTGGCTGCCGCCCTGATGATTGAAGAGGCTCGCAGGGGCACTGACCGAAAGACGGTTGGTACTGTCGGCCGTGGCATTGATGCCGAGCTGGTCCATCTGCGAAAGGGAGATCAGCGGCTGCCACTCCGAACCGTCGTAATAGACCGGGCGGCGCGTGGCGGCATTCCACGCCAGCCAACCGGTGCGGGGACGGGCGAAGATCCAGCTTCCGTCGATGAAGCAGGCAATCTGGCCACCGCGATCCTGGAAGTCGCCGGTGGGTCCGGCCGTGCGGATGCCGAAGCACTCGCCTTCGGCGGGATTTGCCGGAGCGCCGGAGACGATGTCGGTCAGCACCAGCTGGACCAGGGCGTCGAGCCGCTGGAGCGCCTCGTTATGGGTGACGTGCTTCTGTGCCTGATCCGGCAGGATGTAGGGCATGTCCAGGGATGGTGTGGTCTCGCTCATGGGCCGGTCCTTCTGCCTTGTCGTGGCCAAAAGCATAGGGGCCCTGAGGGACAGGGGGATGAAAAGCGCCACTGCGGCCTGAAACCAAAGCGTTTTTCGCCTCGGTCATCCCCGTGCGAGATGGCGGTACTGGTGGGGGATGCGCCCCCAGGCGACAAAGTAGGGGTTGGCGTAGCCCTCGTCCGGGCCCTCCCGGCGCTCGCCATAGAGGAGGGGGCGTCCGTCGAGCTCCAGCGTTGCGCCGCCTGCAGCCCTCAGCACGGCGTCGCCGGCGGCGGTATCCCATTGCATGGTGCGAGTGAAGCGGGGATAGACGTCGGCCTCGCCCTCCGCGAGCATGCAGAATTTCAGCGAGCTGCCGATGGACTGGAAGCGGTCCGTGCCGAGACCGCTCAGATATTCGCCGGTCCGGGGACTGTTGTGGGAGCGGCTGGCAATGGCGACAAGCGGGTCCTGCGGGGTGCGCGTGCGGATCGTGCGCCGCGCGCCCGGCATTCCGTCGTCCCCGACGGCGATGGCCTCGGCGATGCCCGCGTCAGCGGAATAGAGCTTCCGGTAGGCCGGCGCATAGACGACGCCTGCAACCGGCCTGCCCTGATCGATGAGGGCGATGTTCACCGTGTAGTCCGGCTTGCCGGCGATGAATTCCTTGGTGCCGTCGAGGGCATCGACGAGGAAGAAGCGGGGGCAATTCACGGCTGGAAACCGGCCTGCCGCAATTTCTTCCTCTGCCACCACGGGAATGCCGGCGAAGTGCTCCGCAAGATGGGCGAGTACGATCGCCTCCGCCTGCTCGTCTGCCTCGGTGACCGGGGACTGGTCGGATTTGAGACGGATTCCCGGACCCTTTGCCGCAACGGCGAGGATGGCGCTGCCGGCTTCGAGCGCTGCCTGCTCCAGTGCGTGCCGCATCAGTGCCCGCGCTCCGCGGCGCGATGGGGGGACATGTTTCTCAGCAGCATTCCCGAAGCGTTTCCTTCAATCCTGTCCGATGGTTGGCAACGCTTCCGCGCTGCGGCTACCGCGCCTACACTAAACCAATCGGCAGCGCCACGGAATTGGCCGATGGGTCAAGATCTGGTCCGGCCTGCACGCCCTGGCGGTGCTGCCCGCTGCGTTTCGGAGTCCTGGCCGAAGCGGCACTTTTTGTCGCATTTCGCTGCTGACGGAACCTGCCATAGTTGCGCATATGTACCACCGGCAAGTCGTTCCCGGAATGCTCGTGATCAGCAGGCGGGAGGGTCTTGCCGTTTTCTGTGGCTGTGCGAATGTGCGGCCCATTTCACCATGTCCGGATCATTAATCCCATGCGCTATTCAGCCCTGTCGATCATCAGGAACGCATTTTCAGGCAACCGCGACTGGCAGCCCGCCTGGCGCGAACCCGAACCCAAGCCGCATTACGACGTGATCATCGTCGGCGGCGGCGGGCACGGGCTTTCGACGGCCTATTACCTCGCCAAGGAGTTCGGCATCACCAACGTGGCCGTGCTGGAGAAATCCTACATCGGCTCCGGCAATGTTGGCCGTAATACGACGATCATCCGGTCCAATTACGTCCTCGAGGGCAACGAGCCCTTTTACGAGCTCTCGCTGAAGCTCTGGGAAGGTCTGGAACAGGATTTCAACTTCAACGCGATGGTCTCCCAGCGCGGCATCATCAACCTGTTTCACGACGATGCCGGGCGCGATCACTATGCGCGGCGCGGCAATTCCATGATGATCCACGGGGTGGAGGCCGCCCTTCTCTCGCGCGACGAGGTGAAGGCGCTGGTGCCCTACCTCAACTACAATCACGCCCGCTTCCCCGTGATGGGTGCGCTCTATCAGAAGCGCGCCGGCACGGTGCGGCACGATGCGGTCGCCTGGGGCTATGCGCGCGGCGCCGACATGCGCGGCGTCGACATCATCCAGAATTGCGAGGTGACGGGCATCCGCCGCGACGCAACCGGCAAGGTGACGGGGGTGGAAACTTCGCGCGGTTTCATCGGCTGCAACAAGCTGGCGCTGGCGGCAGCGGGCAACACGTCTACCGTCGGGCAGATGGCCGGGCTTGAACTGCCGATCGAAAGCCATGTGCTGCAGGCCTTCGTGTCGGAGGGCCTTAAGCCCGTCATCCATCACGTGCTTACCTATGGCGGCGGGCATTTCTACATCTCCCAGTCGGACAAGGGCGGCCTCGTCTTCGGCGCGAGCCTCGATTTCTTCGGCTCCTATGCCCAGCACGGCAATCTCGCGACTGTCGAGGAAACCATCGAGGAGGGCGTGTCGCTCATCCCCGGGCTTTCGCGCTCGCGGGTGCTGCGCTCCTGGGGCGGCGTCATGGACATGTCCATGGACGGTTCGCCGATCATCGACCGCACCGGCATCGAGAACCTCTATCTCAATTGCGGCTGGTGCTATGGCGGCTTCAAGGCCACGCCCGCCTCGGGCTTCTGCTTCGCGCATCTGATCGCGAAGGGTGTGAGCCACGAGGTCAGCCGCTTCATGCGTCTCGACCGGTTCGAGCGCGGATATGCAATCGACGAAGCGGGCAAGGGCCCGCAGCCCAATCTCCATTGAGGCCTGAAACAGATGGCTAGCCTTATCACCTGCCCCCATTGCGGCTCCCGGCCGAAAGAGGAATTCTCGATCCGCGGCGAAGTGCGCAGCCGGCCCGAGCCCGCCGCACCCTTCGAGACCTGGTACCGTTACGTCTATGTGCGCGATAACCCCAAGGGTCGCCAGAAGGAATACTGGCACCATGTGCTTGGCTGCCGCCGCTGGCTGGTGGTGGAACGCGACACGCTGACCCACGAGGTCTACGGCGTCACCGATGCGGCCGCCTATCGTGCAAGCGAAGTGAAGGAGGCTGCGGAATGACGGCATCTCGTCTCTCCTCCGGCGGTCTCGTCGACCGCAGCCGGCCCGTGTCCTTCACCTTCGACGGCAAGAGCTTGAGCGGTTTTGCGGGCGATACGCTGGCTTCGGCGCTCATTGCCGAAGACCGGCTGCTGGTTGGTCGTTCCTTCAAGTATCACCGCCCGCGCGGGGTGCTGACGGCCGGCTCCTCCGAGCCGAACGCGCTGCTCACCATCGGCACCGGCGCACGCTCCGAGCCCAACACCCGCGCCACCGTGCAGGAGCTTTACGACGGCCTCGTTGCAAAGAGCCAGAACCGCTGGCCGTCGCTCGATTTCGACATCGGCGCCTTCAACAGCCTGCTCTCGCCCTTCCTCGGCGCCGGCTTCTATTACAAGACCTTCATGTGGCCGAAAGCCTTCTGGGAAAAGGTCTACGAACCCTTCATCCGCATGGCGGCCGGGCTTGGCAAGCTCACCATGGAGAGCGATCCGGACCGCTACGAGAAAGCCTGGGCCCATTGCGACCTGCTTGTTGTCGGCGGCGGGGCGGCCGGTCTTTCCGCTGCGCTGACGGCGGGACGGGCAGGACTGCGCGTCATCCTGGCGGACGAGGATTTCCTCCTCGGCGGGTCGCTCAATGCCTCGCGCGCTGCGGTCGGGGGTGTCAAGGCTCCGGATTTCGCAGCCAATGCGGTATCCGAGCTTTCATCGCTTGCGAATGTCACGCTCATGCCGCGCACCACGGTTTTCGGGTGGTTCGACGATATGGTGTTCGGTGCCGCCGAGAAGGTGCAGAAGCATGTGGCAGAACCGAGCCATGACCGGCCGGTCGAGCGCCTCTGGCGCATCGTCGCCAAACACGCGATCCTCGCCACCGGTGCCATCGAGCGCCCGCTCGTCTTCGGCGGCAACGACAAGCCGGGCATCCTGACGGCAAGCGCCGTCTCCACCTATGTCAACCGCTTCGGCGTGACGCCGGGAAGCCGCGTTGCGGTCTTCACCAGCGGCGGCACGGGCTATCGCACCGCACATGACCTCAAGGCCGCCGGCATCGAGGTCGCGGCGATCATCGACACGCGCGATGCGGCCGCCGACCGTGCGCCCGATGGCGTGAAGGTGCATTACAGGGGCGCCGTCGTCGACACGATGGGCGGCAAGCGGCTCACCGGCATCATCACCGAACGCTCCGGCTTCGAGGAGAAGATCGGCTGCGACGCGCTTGCGATGTCGGGCGGCTGGTCGCCGGTCATCCATCTCGCCTGCCAGCGCGGGGCAAAGCCCGTCTGGTCTGCGGAAAAGCAGGTCTTCCTCGCGCCCGAAAGCGATCCGAGGCTTGCCCTTGCCGGTGCTGCCGCCGGGCTCGAGACGCTGGGTGAGGCGATTGCCGATGGCGCGGCGAAGGCGAAAGCCGTGCTCTCCGCCCTTGGCAAGACTGCGGCAACCGCGGACGTTCCCGAAGTCGAGGAGCAGGATTTCGCCGGTCACCAGCCTGTCTGGTATGTGGGCGGCGCGCGCTCGAAGGCCTTTGTCGATTACCAGAACGACGTGCATGTGAAGGATCTGGCGCTGGCGCAGCGCGAGAACTACACGAGCATCGAGCTCACCAAGCGCTACACCACCTCGGGCATGGCGACCGACCAGGGCAAGATCGCCAACGTGAATGCGACCGGCATCGTCGCCTCCATGCGCGGCGTCGATCCTGCTGTCGTCGGCACGACCACGTTCCGGCCCTTCTATACGCCGGTTTCGCTCGGCGTCATCGCCGGCACCTCGCGGGACGAGCATGGCCGTCCGGTGCGGCGCTCGCCGCTGCATGGCTGGGCGGAGAAGAACGGCGCAGTCTTTGTCGAGGCAGGGCTCTGGTACCGTTCCTCCTACTTCCCGAAGGGGGAGGAAAAGACCTGGCGCGAGGCCGCCCATCGCGAAGTGATGGCCGTCCGCAAGGCCGCCGGCCTCTGCGATGTCTCGACGCTTGGCAAGATCGAGGTCTTCGGGCCTGACGCGGCGGAGTTCCTCAACCGGCTCTACTGCAATCCGATGCTGAAGCTTCCCGTCGGCAAGGCGCGCTACGGCCTGATGCTGCGCGAGGATGCGATGGTGCATGACGACGGCACGGTGAGCCGCCTTGCGGAGAACCACTTCTTCATCACCACCACCACGGCCATGGCGGGCGAGGTGCTCTCCCACATGGAATTCTACCATCAGGCCCAGTGGCCTGAGCTCAAGGTTCGCTTCGTCTCCGTCTCCGACCAGTGGGCGCAGATGGCGATTGCCGGACCGAAGGCGCGGGCCATTCTCTCGAGAGTCGTCGATGCAGACCTCTCCGACGAGGGTTTCCCCTATCTGTCGGCGCGCGACGTGCGGCTGAAGGGCGGTCTGTCTGCCCGGCTCTTCCGCATCTCGTTTTCGGGCGAGCTTGCCTATGAGCTGTCGGTACCGGCCGCCTATGGCGAGGCGGTGGCGGATTACATCATGGAATGCGGTGCCGAACACGGCATCACGCCCTACGGGCTCGAGGCGCTCAACATCCTGCGCATCGAGAAGGGCTTCGTCACCCATGCGGAGCTGAACGGCACCGTGACGGCCGACGATGCCGGCTATGGCAAGATGATGGGAATGCAGAAGCCCGATTTCGTCGGCAAGCAGATGGCCACCCGCTTCGGCCTGACGGCGGCGGACAGGATGCAACTCGTCGGCCTGAAGCCGGTCGATCCGAAGAACGAGATCCGCGCCGGCGCCCATCTGCTGCGGGAAGGAGCGGAACCCTCCATGGCGAACGACCAGGGGCTTGTGACCTCGAACTGCATCTCGCCCGTGCTCGGTCATCCGATTGCACTCGCGCTGCTGAAATCTGGCCGGGAGCGCATGGGCGAGACGATCATCGTCTTCGACCGGCTGCGCGGCGACGAATTCCCGGCCATTGTCTGCCCGCCTGTCTTCATCGATCCCGAAAACGAGCGGCTGAAGGGTGAGGCGCAGGTCTCGCCCCAGGCCAAGGAGGAGGCATCCCGATGAACGGACCCTTCACGCATCGCCATCCCCTCGATGGCGCGATCTCGGCCAATCCGGGCCGTTCGGAGAACCATGTGACGGTGCTTCCGGAGCCGATGGTGCTTTCGGTGGCCGCCCTTCCCGGCGAGGAGCAGGCGGTGGCCGCAACGCTTGGCGGCGTCTCCGCAACGGCGCTGAAGGCGGTCGGCCCCGGCGAATGGCTTGTCGTGCTCGAAAAGGCCGATCTTTCGCTCCAGCGGGACATCGCGGAAAGGGCAGGCGCCCTGGCGCTCGTCACCGACCAGTCCAGCGGCCGTGCGGTGCTGCGCCTTCAGGGGCCGAAGGCGCGCGCGATCCTTGCCAAGATCGTGCCGCTCGACCTCCACCCCGAAGCCTTCGCTATCGGCCAGTCGGGCAACACCCTCTTTGCCCATGTGAGCGCCAATGTCGGCCGCATCGGCGAGGATGAATTCGAGATCGTGCTGATGCGATCCTTCGCACTTTTCGCCTTTCAGGAGCTCATGGAAATGGGCCTGGAATTCCGGCTCACTGCCGGATTTGCGACCTGAGCTTATGGCGCATCGAGAACAATCTCGATGTCGTAATTGGGTATAGTGCGCTTATCTAAAGCATGTCGCGAAACGGGGTGAAATCGTCCCTTCCGCGACTGCCAACAAGAACGGGGGGAACGGAGCGCAGGACGGTGTGGCCCATCAGGCCCGATCCGGTGCTTCCTTCCACAGCGAGTTTTGAGAATGCCGAACGCGGCGGCGGGAAGGACCCGTTTCTGCGAACGTTATCCATTGTCTGTCTCATCCGGCGCTTGCCGGACCATTGCGGAGCTTCAACATGAAAAGTCATGCTCGGGTCGTCGTCATCGGGGGTGGTGTCGTCGGTTGCTCGGTTCTCTATCACCTGACCAAGTTCGGCTGGACCGATGTGGTGCTTCTGGAGCGCTCCGAGCTGACGTCGGGCTCCACCTGGCACGCGGCCGGCGGCATGCACACCATCAACGGCGATCCCAATGTCGCCAAGCTGCAGAAATACACGGTCGAGCTCTACAAGGAGATCGAGGCGCAGTCGGGCCAGGATATCGGCCTGCACCTCACGTCCGGTCTGATGCTCGCGGCCACGCAGGAGCGCTTCGACTGGCTGAAGTCGATCCTCGCCAAGGGTCGCTACAACGGACTTGAAGCGCAGCTGCTGACGCCGAAAGAAGCGCACGAGATGATGCCGCTTCTCGATCCCGACCAGTTCGTCGGCGCCCTCTACGATCCCGTCGAAGGCCATCTCGACCCCTATGGCACCACCCATGCCTATGCGAAATCGGCCAAGATGAACGGCGGCGAGATCTATCTCCACACCAAGGTGGAAGAGCTCGTTCAGCGCGAGGACGGCTCCTGGCGCGTGATCACGGACAAGGGCGAGATCATTGCCGAGCATGTGGTGAATGCCGCCGGCCTTTGGGCCCGCGAAGTGGGCCGCATGGTCGGTCTCGAGCTGCCGGTTCTGGCCATGGAGCACATGTATCTCATCACCGAGGACATGCCCGAGGTCGCCGAGTTCAACCAGAAGACCGGCAAGGAGCTGATGCATTGCGTCGACTTCGACGGCGAGATCTATCTCCGCCAGGAGCGCGGCGGCATGCTGATGGGTACCTATGAAAAGGCTTGCCGTCCATGGTCGCCGATCAACACGCCGTGGAATTTCGGTCACGAACTGCTGGCCGAAGACATCGAGCGCATCACGCCCGAGCTGGAAGTCGGCTTCCGCCATTTCCCGGCCTTCAACAATGCCGGGATCAAGAAGATCATCAACGGTCCCTTCACCTTCTCGCCTGATGGTAACCCGCTGGTCGGCCCGGTCCGGGGTCTCCGGAACTACTGGTCGGCCTGTGCCGTCATGGCCGGCTTCAGCCAGGGCGGCGGCGTCGGTCTCGCCCTCGCCAACTGGATGATCCACGGCGATCCGGGCTTCGACGTCTTCGCGATGGATGTTTCCCGCTACGGCGATTACGCGACGCTCGCCTATACCAATGCGAAGGTGCGCGAAAACTATTCCCGCCGCTTCTCGATCCGCTATCCGAACGAGGAGCTGCCGGGCGCGCGTCCGCTGCTGACGACGCCGATCTATGACAAGCTCAAGGATGCCGGCGCCATCTTCGGCGCCTCCTACGGTCTCGAGGCGCCGCTCTGGTTCGCGCCGGAAGGCGTGACCGACCAGTTCTCCTGGCGCCGTTCGAACGATTTCGAGGCGGTTGCCGCGGAATCGAAGTCCGTGCGCGAGAGCGTCGGCCTCATGGAGACCTCGGGCTTTGCGAAATATTCGGTCACCGGCCCGGGGGCCGAAGCCTGGCTCGACAGGATGCTGACGCCCCGTATTCCGGCGACCGGCCGCATGACGCTGGCGCCGATGCTCAAGGAAGACGGCAAGCTGATCGGCGATTTCACGCTCGCCAAGCTCGGGGAGGGAGATTTCCTCGTCATCGGCTCCGGCATTGCCGAAGACTATCACATGCGCTGGTTCGAGAGCCATCTGCCGAAGGACGGCTCGGTCAAGCTCGAGGCGCTCAACCTGCGCCTGACGGGCCTTGCCATTGCAGGACCCAACGCGCGCAAGCTGATCAGCAAGCTCACCCATCTCGACATGTCGAACGAGGCCTTCCCCTTCATGTCGATCCGCCGCATGGATCTCGGCATGGCGAAGACCATTGTCGGGCGCGTCTCCTACACCGGCGATCTCGGCTATGAAATCTGGATGAAGCCGGAATACCAGCGCTATGTCTACGATCTGCTGATGGCGGAAGGGGCGGAATTCGGGATCAGGCTCTTTGGTCTCCGCGCGCTCAATTCGCTCCGTCTCGAGAAGTCCTATGGCTCCTGGTCGCGCGAGTATCGTCCGCTCTATGGCCCCTTCGAAGCCGGCCTTGGCCCCTTCGTGGCGCTGAAGAAGGAAGCGGATTTCATCGGCAAGCAGGCCGCTGCCGCGGAGAAGGCCTCGGGTGGCGCGCTGCGTCTGGTCACCCTGATCGTCGACGCGCGGGATGCCGACGTGATCGGCGACGAGCCCATCTTCTTCAAGGGTGAGGTGCGCGGCTGGGTGACCTCTGGCGGCTATGCCCATGCCTCCGGCAAGTCGGTTGCGCTCGGCTACATCCCCAAGGAGATCGCCGGCGAGACGGACGGTTTCGAGATCGAGCTGCTCGGCGACATGCTGCCGGCAAGGCTTCAGTCCGCGGCGCTTTTCGACGGCAACGGGGAGCGCATGCGCGGCTGATCCGGGCAAGGCCGTCAACTGCGCTTTCAACGGGCATCCGTGCCAAAACTATGTGCAAAATGCACCCTCGGCCGCCGGTTTCCGGCGGCCTTCCTTTGCCGGTCAGGCGGTGGTTCTGGTCGCTTTTGTGCTGGAAGACCGTTCCGATCTGTGCGAAGCTGCACGCAGAAAATGATTTTCATCATGCCGCCCCGCCTGTTTTGCAGGTGCGCCGAGGGCGCATCGGTTCATTCGCAAAAAGTTATCCCCAGAGCTTTTCACCAAAGATGCCCCGGATTTTAGGGTTTTCGTCTAAATTTATACGCTAAAAGGTTCTGTTGCGCGATAAAGCCCGGAACTTGTCCAATTTTTGCCTTTCCGGCTTCACATTTATCGCGAAAGCGTTATGAAATCCCCTCATACGCAAGCCCCGCAGGGGGAAACAAGAGATGCGGCCCCAATTTGGCGCGCATCCGGGGGAAAGCTAATGGAGTATTTCGTCCAGCAGCTCGTCAACGGGCTGACTCTCGGGTCAATCTATGGCCTCGTGGCCATCGGTTACACGATGGTTTACGGCATTATCGGCATGGTGAACTTCGCCCACGGCGACATCTTCATGCTCGGCGCATTCGCGGCGCTGATCGTCTTCCTGGTCCTCTCTCCGATCATCGGCTTCACCGGAGTTGCAGTGCTCGTGCTGCTGCTGGCGATGCTCGTTGTCGCGATGCTGATGACCAGCCTCTGGAACTGGACGATCGAGCGGGTGGCCTACCGGCCGCTTCGCGGATCGTTCCGCCTCGCACCGCTGATCACCGCCATCGGCATGTCGATCTTCCTGTCCAACTTCATCCAGGTCGCCCAGGGTCCGCGCAACAAGCCGATCCCGGGTCTGGTGAACGATGTCTACACGATCGCCGGCATCTCGGTTTCGCTGAAGCAGATCGTCATCATGGTGGTCACGGCCGTGCTGCTCGCGATTTTCTGGTACATCGTGAACCACACGCCGCTCGGCCGCGCCCAGCGTGCGACCGAACAGGACCGCAAGATGGCCGCGCTTCTCGGCATCGACGTCGACCGGACCATCTCGATCACCTTCATCATGGGTGCGGCGCTCGCAGCGGTGGCCGGCTCCATGTACCTGATCTACTACGGCGTGGCCTCCTATAACGACGGTTTCGTGCCGGGCGTGAAGGCCTTCACGGCTGCCGTTCTCGGCGGCATCGGCTCGCTGCCGGGCGCCGTGCTCGGTGGCCTGCTGATCGGCCTCATCGAGAGCCTGTGGTCCGCCTACTTCACCATCGCCTACAAGGACGTCGCGACCTTCGCGATCCTTGCCTTCGTGCTGATTTTCAAGCCGTCCGGCCTGCTCGGCCGACCGGAAGTCGAAAAGGTCTGATCCGATGGCTGACAACAACGCCGCCTCCGTACGCGCTGACGACAGCCTGTTCCAGAAGGGCATCAAGGAAGGCCTCTTTGCCGGGGCCATCTCCTTCGGCATGTTCCTTCTCTACATCGGCATCGTCACCGAGCAGAACATCCACAACGAGCTTGTCTACCGCTTCCGCTGGGGCCTGCTCGCCGCCTTCGTGATCATCGCGGCCGTCGGCCGTTTCCTGATCGTGACCGTGGTGCAGCCCTGGGTCGCTGCCCGCAAGGCCAACGCCAAGCCGGCTGTCGAAGAAAAGGGCTTCTTCTCGAAGAACTTCCTGAAGATCGCCCTGGTCTTCCTCGTCTTCTACCCGATCCTCGCGGTGACGCTCGCCGGCACCCAGGGTTCGCTGAAATATGTCGACAACTTCGGCATCCAGATCCTCATCTACGTGATGCTGGCCTGGGGTCTGAACATCGTCGTCGGCCTCGCCGGCCTGCTCGACCTGGGCTATGTGGCCTTCTACGCCGTGGGCGCCTATTCCTACGCGCTGCTCTCCAGCTACTTCGGCCTGTCCTTCTGGCTGCTGCTGCCGATCTCCGGCATCCTGGCCGCCCTGTGGGGCATGATCCTCGGCTTCCCGGTGCTTCGCCTGCGCGGCGACTACCTGGCGATCGTGACGCTTGCCTTCGGGGAAATCATCCGCCTGGTGCTCATCAACTGGACGGATGTGACAAAGGGCACGTTCGGTATCTCGTCGATCCCGAAGGCCACGCTGTTCGGCATCAAGTTCGACGCCTCCAAGGAAGGCTTTGCAGCCCTTTTCGGCCTGGCACCGTCCTCCGCCTATTACAAGATCTTCCTCTTCTATCTCATCCTGGCGCTCTGCCTGCTCACGGCCTATGTGACCATCCGGCTTCGCCGCATGCCCATCGGTCGTGCCTGGGAAGCGCTGCGTGAAGACGAGATCGCCTGCCGTGCGCTCGGCATCAACACGGTGACGACCAAGCTGACGGCCTTCGCCACGGGCGCCATGTTCGGCGGCTTCGCTGGCTCGTTCTTCGCCGCCCGCCAGGGCTTCGTCTCGCCCGACAGCTTCATCTTCATGGAATCGGCCATCATCCTTGCCATCGTCGTTCTTGGCGGCATGGGTTCGCTGACCGGCATCGCGATCGCCGCGGTGGCCATGATCGGCGGCACGGAACTGCTGCGCGAAATGGAATTCCTGAAGCATATCTTTGGCGACGACTTCACCCCGGAACTCTACCGCATGCTGCTCTTCGGTGCGGCCATGGTGCTCGTGATGCTCTTCAAGCCCCGCGGCTTCGTGGGCTCGCGTGAACCGACCGCCTTCCTGAAAGAACGGAAGAACGTCTCCAGCAGCTTTACGAAAGAGGGCCACGGCTGATGGCACCCGGGAACCAGACGATGAGCAACGACGACATCATCCTGAAGGTGGAACATCTGTCGATGAAGTTCGGCGGACTGATGGCCATCAACGACTTCTCCTTCGAGGCCAAGCGCGGCGAAATCACCGCGCTGATCGGCCCGAACGGAGCCGGCAAGACCACGGTCTTCAACTGCATCACCGGCTTCTACAAGCCGACGATGGGCATGATCACGCTGCGCCAGAAGAGCGGCAAGGAGTATCTCCTCGAGCGGCTTCCGGACCACGAGATCACCAAGACGGCAAAGGTGGCCCGTACCTTCCAGAACATCCGCCTGTTCTCGGGCATGACGGTTCTGGAAAACCTTCTGGTCGCCCAGCACAACAAGCTGATGAAGGCATCCGGCTACACGGTGCTGGGTCTCCTCGGCATCGGCGGTTACAAGGCCGAGTCCAAGCGGGCGATCGAGATCGCCGAGCACTGGCTCGAGATGGCCGACCTGATCGACCGCGCCGACGACCCGGCCGGCGACCTCTCCTACGGTGCGCAGCGCCGCCTGGAAATCGCCCGCGCCATGTGCACGGAGCCGGAATTCCTCTGCCTGGACGAGCCTGCAGCCGGCCTCAACCCGTCTGAATCGCTCACCCTCAACAAGCTCCTCCGCTCCATCCGTGCAGACAGCGGCACCTCGATCATGCTGATCGAGCACGACATGTCTGTCGTCATGGAGATCTCGGATCACGTGGTGGTTCTGGAGTACGGCCGGAAGATCTCCGACGGCACGCCCGACCACGTGAAGAACGACCCGAAGGTCATCGCCGCCTATCTCGGCGTCGAGGACGAAGAGGTCGAAGAGGTGATTGCAACGGTGGAATCCCTGGAGGGAGGCGAAAACGCATGAGTGGTCAACCGCTTCTCAAGGTTCGGGGTGTCGAAACCTATTACGGCAACATCCGCGCGCTGAACGGCGTGGACGTCGAGGTCAACCAGGGCGAAATCGCCTGCCTCATCGGGGCCAACGGCGCCGGCAAGTCGACGCTGATGATGACGATCTGCGGCAGCCCGCAGGCGCGCACCGGTCAGGTGATCTTCGACGGCCGGGACATCACCCGCATGCCGACACACGAGATCGCACGGCTGCGCATCGCGCAGTCGCCCGAAGGCCGGCGCATTTTCCCGCGCATGACGGTCTACGAAAACCTTCAGATGGGTGCGAGCCTCGACAATCTGAAGTATTTCGACGAGGACGTGAAGCGCATCTTCAAGCTCTTCCCGCGTCTGGAAGAGCGCCAGTCGCAGCGCGGCGGCACGCTGTCGGGCGGCGAGCAGCAGATGCTCTCCATCGGCCGCGCACTGATGGCCCGTCCGAAGCTCCTGCTTCTCGACGAGCCGTCGCTCGGCCTCGCGCCGCTGATCGTCAAGCAGATCTTCGAGGCGATCAAGGAGCTCAACAAGACCGAAGGATTGACCGTCTTCCTGGTGGAGCAGAACGCATTTGCGGCCCTGCGCCTTTCCGACCGCGCCTATGTGATGGTCAACGGGCATGTCACCATGCAGGGCTCTGGCAAGGAGCTCCTGGCCAATCCGGAAGTCCGCGCAGCCTATCTGGAAGGCGGCCGCCACTAAAGGCGGGTGAGGGGAGTTTAAAAGATGCAGGGACTTTTCTTCGAAAGCGACGGCTCCAGCAAGGACGTCATCCGCCTGTTCGTCGTGCTCATCGGTTTCTGGACGGCCTGGCGGGCCGGCCGCGCGGCAGCCGAAGGCTGGTCGGATTATCCGATCGTCATCGTCTACTCGCTCCTTCTCGGCGTCATGATGCGCTTCCTGCATTATGCGCTGTTCCAGGGGCCGTTCATCAGCCCGTTCTACTACGTCATTGATGTCGCTCTGCTTTTGGTGTTCGCTTCGATCGGTTTCCGGATGAAGCGCACCAATCAGATGGTCAACAATTACTATTGGCTGTACGAGCGCACTTCGGCCTTTTCCTGGAAGAAGAAAGATTGACAGTCGGCTGAAAACTGTCTCAGATTATCTCTCAGAGGGAACTCTATACCGGGGCAATGGAGATGGGTATTGCACCGGGGAACATCAAAAACCCATCCAATAATTTGGGAGTAACAAGATGAAGAAGTCTCTTCTGTCGGCAGTTGCGCTCACGGCCATGGTCGCTTTCAGCGGCACGGCCTGGGCAGACCTGCTCGTAGGCGTCGCTGGTCCGCTGACCGGCCCGAACGCCGCTTTCGGTGCCCAGCTCCAGAAAGGCGCTGAGCAGGCTGCAGCCGACATCAACGCGGCCGGCGGCATCAACGGCGAAATGGTCAAGATCGTCCTCGGCGACGACGTGTCCGACGCCAAGCAGGGCGTTTCGGTTGCCAACAAGTTCGCCGCCGATGGCGTGAAGTTCGTTGTTGGTCACTTCAACTCCGGCGTTTCGATCCCGGCTTCGGAAGTCTATGCCGAAAACGGCATCCTCGAAATCACCCCGGCTGCAACCAACCCGCAGTTCACCGAGCGCGGCCTGTGGAACACGTTCCGTACCTGCGGCCGTGACGACCAGCAGGGTGCAGTTGCCGGCGCTTACATCGCCGAGCACTTCAAGGATGGCAAGGTTGCCGTCGTTCACGACAAGACCCCCTATGGTCAGGGCCTTGCCGACGAAACCAAGAAGGCAATGAACGCTGCCGGCATCACCGAAGTTGTCTACGAAGGCATCACCCCCGGTGAAAAGGACTACTCCGCCCTCATCGCCAAGATGAAGGACGCTGGCGTCAACCTCGTATACTTCGGCGGTCTGCACACGGAAGCCGGCCTGATCATCCGCCAGATGGCTGACCAGGGCATGAAGGCAACCCTGATGTCCGGCGACGGCATCACCTCGAACGAACTCGCTTCGATCGCTGGCGACGCAGTCAACGGCACCCTGATGACCTTCCCGCCGGATCCGCGTAATAACCCGAACGCTGCCGAAGCCGTGAAGAAGTTCCGCGACGCCGGCTTCGAACCGGAAGCCTACACGCTGTACTCCTACGCTGCCCTCCAGGTTATCGCTGAAGGCGCAAAGGCTGCCGGCGAAAACGACCCGCAGAAGGTTGCTGAAGCCATCCGCGGCAAGGGCCCGTTCAAGACCGTTATCGGCGACCTCGGCTACAACGAGAAGGGTGACATCACCCGCGCCGACTACGTCATGTACACCTGGCAGAAGGGTGAAGACGGCAAGTACACCTACAAGGAAAACAAGTAAGACCAGTCCCGCGTGCGGCTGCGTCGCACGCGAACAGGCTTCGCTTGAACCACGAAAACCCGGCCCTGTGCCGGGTTTTCTGCTTCTCCGGACTGCCGTTTTCGATAAACTTGCCGGACATTTCCCTCGCCAGCCGCAAACGGACCGATCCCATGATGAAGATGACCGCTCTCGCCCTCTGTTTCAGCCTCGCCGCCGGGTTTGCGCTGCAAGCCACCGCGCAGGAGCAGGCAGCGCCCGAGCCCGATTGCAAGGCGCCCGTGACGCAGAGCGACATGAACGAATACGCCGCACGCGATTCGCAGGCCGCCGACAAGGATCTCAACGCGCAGTACAAGCAGACGCGCGAGGCCGTGCGAAACCTCGACCGCGATCTGGACGATGCACTCAAGGGGGCGGAGAAGGCCCTTGTCGAGGCACAGAGGGCCTGGGTCACCTTCAGGGATGCGGATTGCCGTCTGCAGGGCTTTCAGGCCCGGGGTGGCACCATGGAGCCTCTGCTGGTTTCCTCCTGCCTTGCCGACAAGAGCCGTGAGAGGACGAAGCAACTGAAGGAGCTCGCCGACAGCCTGCGCTGATCTCCGGCCGCCTCCGGGGGGCGTCAATTCGGTCTGCGGGGAGGGGCAAGGTTCCGTTACCCGCGAGACCGATACCGGATGAACCGGCTGCCGCGAATCAGCGCCGTCTTCCCGTGTCCGGGGAACCTTCGGCGTTAACCAAAGACGCCTTGGGAAGAGGGATGCCGAAGGCCGGGCCGTCTTTCCGCGCGAGCGGCAAAAGCGGCGCTGGCCGAAGCCGTTTCATCCTGACGAAAGTCAAAATACCACCCGAAGTGGTTTTTCCTGCTCGGCATGTGCGGAGCTGCTGCAATGGCGCAAAAGGGAGGAAGTTATCCCTCCCACGGCCGGCTCCTGTCTTCTCTACGCCCCTCTGCGGCATGGGATATGGCCTCGAGAATGGCGGGTGCGGCTCTCTTGCCCGAGCCGCGGCTTGGAGGGGCCGCCTGCATGCCTGTCGCGGCCAGAGCAGCACATGCCGTTCCTGTAGTTGTAGCAATCCGCATGCGCTGGACCTAAAAAAGCAAGATATGCAACCTGAGGTGTGATGGCCCGCAGCGGGCGGTTCCGGCGGCCATGGCAGGCATCATTTTGGGGTCATGCCCCGATTGGTTCGAATTTGATCGATTGGATTAAAAGAGTCGGAAGGCTTGCCCACTATCTCCTTTGTCATCTTCAAACACCCCCGAAAGATCGGTCTTATGATGAGATGGATAGCGGATGGAGAGGGCGGCGACAGCTTCCGCAAGCGGCAGCCCCTCAAGAGCTTCGTGCACAGGATGACCCTGCGCGCCGCGCTCCTCGGCTTCACCGGCAGCTTTGTCGCGGTCTCGCTGCTCGCGGCACTCGGTCTCGTCGGGGCGACGGGCGAGGACGGCCTGCGGCTTGCAACGGCTTGCGGTCTGGTTGCGGCGGCGGTGGCTGCCTGGCTCGGCCTGCGCACGGGGCGGATGATCGATCGCCTCGCGCGATCCAATGCCCGCTTCGAGCAACTCAGCCGCACGGATGCGCTTTCCGGCCTGCTGAACCGGCGGGCGTTTGCCGACGTGCTTGCGCGGGCCAAGGCCGGCTGCTCGCTTGTCATCATCGATGTGGACCGTTTCAAGTCGATCAACGATACCTACGGCCACACGGTGGGCGACGACGTCATCCGCCGCGTAGCGGAGCTGATTGCGGAAACCGCAGGCCCGGGCGCGCCGGCCAGCCGCCTCGGCGGCGAAGAGTTCGGCTTCCTTCTGTCGAACGGTACCATCGAGGACAGGCTGGCGATGGTGGAGCGCTTGCGCGAACGCATCGAGGCGGAGGTCTTCCACGGCGGCCAGGCTGATTTCACCATCACGATTTCTGCGGGTCTCGCCGAGGTGGAAAGCGGGAAGGCCGGAGAGCTGACCTATGCCGCAGCCGACAAGGCGCTCTATCTGGCAAAGGCCGGTGGCCGCAACCGGGTGGTTCATGACCGGCAGGGGCTGACGCTGATCCTCGACATGGTGGCTGCCGAGCGCCTGGAGCTAGAGAATGAAGCGGCCATCGCACGGGGTGTCGCCTGAAAGGAAAAAGGCCCGGGTACCATATCCCGGGCCTGCCTATTCGGTGTACGCCTGAACGACCTGACCTCAGATCTGCTTCAGGGCATTCACGTCGTTGATCTGGATGAGCCGTCCGCGCACCGTCACGCCCGCGCGGCGAAGGGCGGAGAATGCGCGCGACAGGGCCTCGGGAGCCAGGCCGAGCTTGCCCGCCAGCAGGCTCTTCTGGAAGGGCAGGCGAATGGAGGCGGAGGTGCTTTCCTTCGGGCAGCTCGTCAGCAGGAAGTGAGCCACGCGCTGCGGCGCCGTCTGCAGCCGGTCGTTGGCCACGCAGTCCATCGTCGTCAGCAGATGGTTTGCCAGCGACTGCATGATGGCCCGGGAGATATCCACGTCCTGCTCGGCGGCGGCGCGCACCCGGGCGATATCGAATCGCGCAAGGGTGACGTTCTCTGCAGCCTGTGCATTGTAACGGTAGTTCGGCCCCAGATAGAGCAGGCATTCGGCAAAGGTGTCGCCCGGTCCGCAGATGCGGATGTCGGCTTCCCGGCCGTCCTTGTTCAGCCGATAAAGGCGCACATAGCCTGACAGGACGCAATAGAAGCTTTCAGCCTCCTCTCCCTCGCGGAAGAGAATGTCGCGGCTCTCGTAATTGACCGCGGTCGCCAGGTCCAGCATCTTCGTCAGTGCCGAAGGGCCCAGCGAGGCCATGATCGGCGTCTTGACGAGAATGTTTTTCTCGCGGCTGTTCAATCTCAAAAGCTTGTTCACCGTCATCACTCCCGAAGCCCGGCGGCCCCCGGCCGCCTGATGTGTCGCTTGAAACTGCCCGTCCCGGGCGCGATCCATCGCAGCGAGCGCCGCCCCTTGCCCCTCGGGAATCCGGCATTCACGCGTCTGGAACGGCTACAGGATAGGAAATTTCGGGGGAGGCGGTTTGATTTCGATCAAACAAGCGCAACGCCCGGCGATTTTTTTGGCATTTGTCAGACCGGCGCGCATAAAAAAAGCCGGGCTTTCTGAAGCCCGGCTCCGTCCTTGGATGGCTGAGGGGTTTACTCCGCCGCCAGCGGCGGCAGGCGAACCACATTGCTCTTCACCGTCTTGCCGCCCTGTTCCAGCTCGCTGAGGCGCTTCTCCAGCGTTTCCAGCTTGTCCTGGTTCTCGTTTGCCAGACGGGTGAGCTGCTCGTCGGAAAGCGGCAGGTCTTCCTCCTCCTTTTTGCCGACAAAGCGGCCGAAGATGCGGGCGAGCAGGCGCGACAGGTCGTCCATGATCAGGAAGAAGGACGGCACGACCACCAGCGACAGCACCGTCGAAACGATGATGCCACCGATCACGGCGATGGCCATCGGCGCACGGAACGAGCCGCCTTCGCCGACGCCCAGAGCGGAGGGCAGCATGCCGGCCGACATGGCGATCGATGTCATGATGATCGGGCGGGCGCGCTTGCGGCCGGCCTCGATCATGGCCTGCTTGTGGTCCATGCCGCGGTGGATCATCTCGATGGCGAAGTCGACCAGCAGGATGGCGTTCTTGGTCACGATGCCCATCAGCATCAGGATGCCGATGAGAACGGGCATGGACAGCGCATTGTTGGTGATGATCAGGCCCGCCGCCACGCCGCCGATCGCAAGTGGCAGCGAGAACAGGATCGTGAAGGGCTGGATCACGTCCTTGAAGAGCAGGATCAGCACCATCAGCACCAGCAGCAGGCCGAGCAGCATCGCATTGCCGAAGCTGGCGACCATCTCGTTCTGGATCTTGGCATCCCCGCTTTCCGCAAGGCGCACGGACTTCGGCAGGCCCGCATCCTCGACGCCCTTCTTGAAGGCGTCGGTGGCGGTGTTCAGCGCCACGCCCGGAGGCAGGTCGGCACCGATGGAGACCACGCGGTTGCGGTTGTTGCGCTTGATCGAGGAAACGCCTTCCGAATAGTCGATGTCGGCGACGCTCGCCAGCGGAACGATCGCACCGGCTGCGGTCTGGATCTTGAGGGCGCGGATTGCGGCCAGATCCTTGCGCATGTCGAGCGATGCCTGCGCACGGATCGGGATCAGCCGGCCATCGAGCGCGATCTTCGGCAGGGCCGCATCCACGTCGCCGATGGTTGCAACGCGCACCGTTTCGGCAATCTGCGCCGGCGTGATGCCCAGGCGAGCCGCTTCATCCTTGCGCGGGCGGATCTGCAGTTCGGGCCGCGGCAGCGAGCCCTCGGCGCTGACATTGGCCAGCTCCGGCAGGGAGCGCAGCTTCGCCTCGAGAAGCCCGACCGCCTTTTCCAGGGCATGCTCGTCCTTGGAAAGGAAGTTGAACGATAGGTCGCGCTCGCCGCGGTCATTCAGCTTCAGCACCCGGATATCGGGAATGGAGCGCAGCTTGGCGAAGACTTCCGACTCGATGTCCCACTGCGGGCGCTCGCGGCCCTGGGACTTTACCTTCGGCAGGTAGGGTCCGATAACAGGCAGGCGGCCGGCCACGTCGTTCACCAGCTTCTTGATGAGCGAGTGGTCGAGCTTGTAGAGGTTCAGCGTCACCGTTGCGCGGCGCAGTTCCAGGTCGCCCTTCGGCGAAGCGCCGCCGAGCACGAAGACCGTTTCAACGCCATCGATTTCCTTCACGCGCTTGTAGATCTCGTCGGTCGCCTTCTCCGTTTCGGCCAAAGACGCGTTCGGCGGCAGTTCCACCGAAAGCGTGATGCGCGAGGCATCTTCCGGCGGCATGAAGCTGCCGGGAACCTGTGCCAGGAAATAGACCGAGCCGATCAGGAAGCCGATGGCGGCAATCAGCGTGGTGTAGCGCCAGCGCGTCGTCACCCGCACGAGCCCGGTGTACTTCTTCAGCAGCGGGCTGTCATTGTCGTGGTGGTCGTCCACCGCATCCTCGGCCCGCATCAGATAGGCCGCCATCAGCGGCGTGATCAGACGGGCGACAAGCAGCGAGAAGAAGACCGAGAAGGCAACCGTGAGGCCGAACTGGATGAAGTACTGGCCCGGAATGCCCGGCATGAACGACACGGGCACGAAGACCGCGATGATGGTGAAGGTGGTCGCGATGACCGCCAGACCGATTTCGTCCGCCGCGTCGATGGCCGCCTTGTAAGGCGTCTTCCCCATCTTGATGTGGCGGGCGATGTTCTCGATCTCCACGATCGCGTCGTCGACGAGAATACCCGTGGCGAGCGTCAGGGCGAGGAAGCTGACGAGGTTCAGCGAGAAGCCCATCAGGTCCATGATCCAGAATGTCGGGATCGCAGACAGCGGCAGGGCCACGGCGGAGATCAGGGTCGCACGCCAGTTGCGCAGGAAGAGCCACACCACGATGACCGCCAGCACCGCGCCTTCAAGCAGCGTGTGCATGGCGGATTCGTAGTTGCCATAGGTGAAGTAGACGGAATCGTCGATCTTCTCGATGGAAACCTGCGGGTTCTCGGCCTTGACCTGCTCCAGCTGCTGGCTGATCGTCTCGGCCGCGGATACTTCCGATGCGCCCTTCGACCGGAACACGGCGAAGGTCACCACGGGAGTGCCATTGAAGCGCGAGAAGGACTTCAGCTCCTGGTAGGTATCCTTGATGGTGCCGATGTCGGAGAGCTTCACGAAGCGGCCGCCGGAAAGCGAGATGGTGGTGTCTGCCAGGCGCGCCACGTCGCGGGCGTCGCCGAGCGTGCGGATGGCCTGCTCGGATCCGGCGATCTGGCCGCGGCCCGAGCCGGCGTCGGCATTGGTGCCGCGCAGCTGGCGATTGATGTCGGAGGCGGTGATGCCGAGCGCGGCCATCTTGTCGGGGTTCAGCTCGATGCGGATCTCGCGGTCGGCGCCGCCGTAGCGGTCGACGCGGCCGATGCCGGGCTGGCCCTGAAGCGCACGCTTGATCGTGTCGTCTACGAACCAGGACAGCTCCTCCAGCGAAAGGTTCGGCGAGGAAACGGCAAAGGTCTGGATCGCCTGGCCTTCCACGTCGATCTTGGTCACGTTCGGTTCGTCGACAGAGGCGGGAAGGTCGCCGCGGATGCGGTCGATCGCATCCTTGACGTCCTGCAGGGCCTGGTTCGTCGGCACCTCGAGGCGGAACATGACGACCGTCTGCGAGTTGCCGTCGGTGACCGTGGAGTTGATTTCATCGACGCCGTTGATGCCGGCCACGGCATCCTCGACGACCTTGGTGACCTGCATTTCCAGTTCGGCGGGCGAAGCGCCGCTCTGCGTTACCGAAATCGCGACGAGCGGAACGTCGATGTTCGGGAAACGGGTGATCGGCAGCTTGTTGAAGGAGTTCATGCCCACATAGATGAGCAGGAAGAACACCAGAAGCGGCGCAATCGGATTGCGGATGGACCATGCGGAGAAGTTCATCTTGCCGTTCCCTTAGTTCGATGCGGCCGGTTCTTCGCGAACCGGCTGGATGCGGTCTCCGTCGCGCACATAGGCGCCCGCCTTGGCCACGACTTCGTCGCCGGCCTTCAGGCCCTTCCGGATCTCGATCATGTTTCCGTCCTGGATGCCGGTTTCAACGGAAACCAGCTTCACCGTATTGTTCTCCACCTTGCGGACGGTGGTGCCCTCTTCGCCTGTCGTGATCGCGGTGAGCGGCAGGGCGACGCCCTTTTCTTCCGCCGTCACGATGGAGGCGCTGCCATACATGCCGGAACGCGCCTGGTTGTCGTCATCGATGGCGATGTGCACCGTACCGAGACGGGTCGCGGGATCGATGGTGGGGGAGACCAGACGCACCGAACCGGAGATTTCCCTGGCAGCGCCGGCGAGCATGATGATGGCCTTCTGGCCGGCCTTCAGCGGCAGGATATCGCTTTCGGACACATCGGCCACCAGCTCGAGTGCGCCGTCCTGCTCGATGGTGAAGAGCGGCTGACCCGCGCCGCTGGCAATAGCGCCGACCTTTGCGTTGCGCACCGACACCAGGCCGGAGACCGGCGCGGTGACGCTGGTGCGGGCGAGCTTCAGGTCGACGTCGGCGATCTGGGCATCCACCACCTTGAGATCGGCCTCGGCGACGGCAACGGCCTGGGTCGCAGACTTGACCCGCGCTTCGGCGCCCACAGCGGCGGCCTCGAGCTGGTCGGCCTGCGCGGTGGAAAGCGTGCCCTTGCCGGACAGGGTGCGGGCGCGGTCCGCCTGGCGGCGGGCCTCGTCGGCATTCGCCTGCGCCTCGGAAAGCTGGGCCTTGATCTGCTGAAGGGCGGCTTCGCCCTTTGCCTTGGTCGCCAGAAGCTGGCTCTTGGAGAGCAGGAGCGCATCGTCGTTCAGCGTGGCAAGTACCGCGCCGGCTTCCACCCGGTCGCCGGCATCGGCCTTCAGTTCTCGGATCGAGAGACCCTCCACCTGCGGCTGGACGAGAACCTCGTTCACGGCCCGGATCGTGCCGGTGGCGAGAATCTTCTCCACCATCGGCTTCTCGGTCGCGCGGATGACGACGATGGCCGGCAGCTGCTGGCCCTTTGCGGGCGCTGCCTCTTCCTCGGCAAATGCCGGTGCCAATGCCGCCGAAGCCAGCAAGAGCGCGGCCGTCATGCTGGTGATGCTGAAATGAAAGCGTGCCATACCCGTTTTTCCGAATCCTGCTTGTCGGTTCGCCCGTGGAGGCATGCAATTCGCGTGCCTTTCGAACCGGTCATTGTTCCTCGGCTCATGAAAGCGCTGGATCTCCGGATCGGACGTCCGCTCTTCCCCTCAAGCCATGCAATATGCAATCGCAATGGGCGATGTGTGGGATTACCGCCTGCGACCATCGCAAACCATCGTGGCGCCCTGATGTCGGGCCGCAATGCGACAGCCTGCCTTGTGCCTGATGCGTATCTTCAATCGCGCTTCCCGCGCCGGCATTCCCCCGAAACTGGCATTTGTCAGAAACCAGCCCTATGTGGGGATCGAGGGCGAAAACCGCAAGACACTGCGGGGCGGCCAGGCATTGCACTGCAAAATTTCACGTATAGCCGTGAGGCCGTCCCAGTCAGACGAACTGTCTAATAACAGACATTTGTTAAATCAATGACCTAAAGGCAACACTCGTCTCCGGAAGCCATCAAAAGTTTTGATCCGGACATGACTGCCGCGCGGGGTTGCGCCACGCGGCAGTCCGGTTTGGGTTCGCTCTCCGGCTTATTTCAGCGCAGCGTCGGTGATCTCGTGGGTAAAGGCGCCTTCCGGCTCCTTGGAGATGACCGGCTCCGAGCCGCCGCTCAGCAGGGTGTCGACGGTGCGCTTGTAGTCGGCTTCGTCGAGCGCACCGTTAGAGCCTGCGGTGAGCTTTGCGACTTCGGCCATCATGCGCTTCTGGTGCTTTTCCGTCTGGGCGCCGGAGCTGTCGTTGTCGAGCACGATGCCGGCGGCTTCATCCGGGTTCTGCTCGGCGTATTTCCAGCCCTTCATGGAAGCGCGGACGAACTTGACCATCTTGTCCTTGAAGGCCTGGTCCTTGAGCTTGTCTTCCATGACATAGAGACCATCCTCGAGCGTGGCGACGCCCTGGTCCTCGTACTTGAAGGTGACGAGGTCCTCCGGCTTGATGCCGGCATCGATGACCTGCCAGTATTCGTTGTAGGTCATCGTGGAAATGCAGGCAGCCTGCTTCTGCAGAAGCGGGTCGACGTTGAAGCCCTGCTTCAGAACGGTCACGCCATCGGCGCCGCCCTCGGTGGAGAGGCCGAGCTTGCCCATCCAGGACAGGAAGGGATATTCGTTGCCGAAGAACCAGACGCCGAGGGTCTTGCCCTTGAAGTCGGCCGGAGACTTCACACCGGTTTCCTTCAGGCAGGTCAGCATCATGCCCGAGGTCTTGAAGGGCTGCGCGATGTTGACGAGGGGCAGGCCCTTTTCGCGGTTGGCGAGCGCATCGGGCATCCAGTTGACGATCACATCCGCGCCGCCGCCGGCCAGCACCTGCGTCGGGGAGACGTCCGGACCGCCCGGCTTGATCTCGACGTCGAGGCCTTCCTCTTCATAGAAACCCTTGTCCTTGGCAACGTAATAACCGGCAAACTGGGCCTGGGTGACCCACTTCAGCTGAAGCGTCACCTTGTCGGCTGCCATGGCCTGGAAGGCCATCAGCGTGGCGGCGCCTGCGAGAAGCATCGAAGTCAATTTTTTCGTCATTGTCGTCTGTTCCCTCTTTTCTTGTTTACGCCCGTCCACCGCGGACAGACGGATGCCAGAACGTGACCGCGCGCTCGATCAGCGCGACCACCCCGTAGAAGGCCGAACCGGCGAGCGCGGCCACCGCGATCTCCGCCCAGACCATGTCGACATTGGCACGCCCCACTTCCGTGGAGATCCGGAACCCCATGCCGACGATCGGGGTCCCGAAAAACTCCGCCACGATCGCGCCGATCAGGGCAAGAGTCGAATTGATCTTCAAGGCATTGAATATGAAAGGAGCGGCCGCGGGAAGCCTCAATTTTGTCAGCGTCTGCCACCAGCTGGCGGCATAGGTGCGCATCAGGTCCCGCTCCATGTGGCTGGCCGCGGAAAGCCCCTGAACGGTGTTCACCAGCATGGGGAAGAAGGTCATGATGACGACGACCGCCACCTTCGAGGGCCAGTCGAAGCCGAACCACATCACCATGATCGGCGCAACGCCGACGATGGGCAGCGCCGAGACGAAATTGCCGATCGGCAGCAGGCCCTTCTGCAGGAAGGGGGAGCGGTCGATCAGGAGCGCCACGACAAAACCGAGCCCGGAGCCGAGCACGAAGCCGGTCAGCACCGCCTTCAGGAAGGTCTGCCGGAAATCCGCCGCGAGAATGGGCAGCGAGTTGATCAGCTTCGCCCAGATGGCCGTCGGCGCCGGCAGGAGGATCGCCGGGATCTGGAAGCCGCGCACGATGCACTCCCAGATGACCAGCAGCGTGATGCCGAAGACCAGCGGCACGGCGAGACCGAGAAGCCGGTTGGCCGTCGCATTGGCCGGCTTCTGCCGCACGAGCCATTCGTTGAGCGTCCAGCTCGCGATCCACCAGACGACGGCAAAGACGAGATAGCCGGTTTTCCATTCCGCGCCGTTCATGGCTTTACCCCCATGCGCTTGAGCACCATCGTATGGGCCGCGCCGACAATGCCGACCAGCACCGCCGCAAGCGCAGCCGCCATGAAGAGCGCCGCCCAGATCTGCACCGTCTGCCCGTAATAGGAGCCGGAAAGCAGGCGTGCGCCAAGACCCGCCACGGCGCCGGTCGGCAGCTCGCCCACGATCGCACCCACCAGCGAGATCGCGATCGCCACCTTCAGGGAGGTGAAGAGATAGGGCATGGAGGCCGGCCAGCGGAGCTTCCAGAAGACCTGTGCCCGCGAGGCATTGTAGGTGCGCATCAGGTCGAGATGCATCATTTCCGGGCTTCTCAGGCCCTTCACCATGCCGACGACGACGGGGAAGAAGGAGAGGTAGGTTGATATCAGCGCCTTCGGCAGCAGGCCCGAAATGCCGATGGAGTTCAGCACCACGATGACCATCGGCGCAATGGCGATGATCGGCACCGTCTGGCTGGCGATGACCCAGGGCATCAGCGAGCGGTCGATGGCGCGGTTGTGCACGATGCCGATGGCGAGCAGGATGCCGAGCACCGTGCCGATGCCAAAGCCCGCAAGCGTTGCGGAAAGGGTGATCCACGCATGATAGAACAGGCTGCGCTTCGAGGTGATCGGCTTGTTGACGGTGGTGTCCCACAGCTCCGCGACGATCTGGTGCGGGGCGGGCAGCACGGGCCGCTCCTGGTTGAAGGTCTTCGGCAGGAGTTCGGAGAAGGTGATGGTCGTGCCGGCACGGGCGGCCTGGTCGCGTTCGAAGGGTGCGTTGAGCACGAAGACGAAGACATGCCAGATCAGCAGGATCGCCAGGACGACGACGAGCACCGGGAAAATGCGGTCCCTGAAGAGTTGCGGCTTTTCCATGGGTCAGGCTCCTCCCTGGCTCGGCCAGAGCATCAGTGCAATGGCTACCGTTCCCAGCATCATGCCGGAGAGCTGCATCGCGCCCAGCTTTTCGCCGTAGACGATGAAGGCTATCAGGTTGACGAGCAGGAGCTGCGTCACCGAAAGCACCGAGACCGTGAGGCCGAGCCCGGTTTCGCGCATCAGCGGCACCATCATCAGGTTGCCGGTGACGTAAAGACAGAGCGCCCCGAAGAGCGCGTAGAGCGGACCCCCGCCCACATAAAGGCGCAGCGTGGAGGCGGCGGCGATGAACACCCCCGTCGTCAGCCCCAGCATGGCCATGACCCAGAGTTTCATGGACGCGCTCCTATTCGTCGTAGGAGTGGCCGGCGCGCAGACCTTCGCGCACGCGGTGGGCGATGGCCAGGAATTCCGGCGTCTCGCGGATGTCGAGCGGGCGCTCCTTCGGCAGCGTGCTGTCGATGACGTCGGTGACCCGGCCGGGGCGCGGGCTCATCACCACGATCTTCGTCGACAGATAGACCGCTTCCGGGATCGAGTGGGTGACGAAGCAGATGGTCTTCTCGGTGCGTGCCCAAAGCTTGAGCAACTGCTCGTTCAGGTGATCGCGAACGATTTCGTCGAGCGCACCGAAGGGCTCGTCCATCAGCAGGAGATCGGCATCGAAGGCAAGCGCGCGGGCGATCGAGGCACGCTGCTGCATGCCGCCGGAGAGCTGCCAGGGAAACTTCTTGCCGAAGCCGGAAAGATTGACGAGCTCCAGGGTTTCCGCGATGCGCTTCTGCATCTCGGCCGCGGAATAGCCCATGATCTCCAGCGGCAGCGCGATGTTCTTCTCGATGGTGCGCCAGGGATAGAGCGCCGCCGCCTGGAAGACGTAACCGTAAGCCCGCGCCCTGCGCGCTTCCTCGGGCGTCATGCCATTGACGGTGATCGTGCCGCCCGTGTTGCGCTCGAGATCGGCGATCACGCGCAGGAAGGTGGTCTTCCCGCAGCCGGACGGGCCGATGAAGGATACGAAATCGCCCTTGGTGATTTCCAGATTGACGTTCGAGAGCGCATTGACGGGCCCGTCATTGGTCTCGAAGGTGAGACAGAGGTCCTTGGCGCTGACCACTGATGAATTCGAAGTCATGGACATGTGAAAGTTCGTCCCCGAAATGAGCGCCCTCTTGGCACCTTGTTATCGTTGTCGGCGGAGCGGGCGGCTTTCGCCGCGCCGTCTCCCGGATGAGGGCCCGGAACACCATGCAATCCCCATGCCGTTCCCCGGGCCCCTGCCTCTTGATGCGTGCGGGCGCCTCAGACGCCCGTGGCCGGAATGCCCGTGCGCTGCACCTTGCGCGGCGCGGTGATTTCCTTCCAGGTCGACAGCGCCTTGTTGGCCGGCGTTACCGGCGGGCGCTTGACGAACTCGCCATGGCCCTCGCGCGTGTCCACCTTGCCGTCGTTGATGGCGAGATGACCGCGGGTGAGGGTGAAGCGCGGCAGGCCGGTCACTTCCTTGCCCTCGAAGACGTTGTAATCGATGGAGGACTGCTGGCTGGCGGCGGAGATCGTCTTCTTCTTCGCCGGGTCCCAGACCACGATATCCGCATCCGCGCCGACAAGGATAGCGCCCTTCTTCGGATACATGTTGAGGATCTTGGCGATGTTGGTGGAGGTGACCGCCACGAACTCGTTCATGGTGATGCGGCCGGTGTTCACGCCATGTGTCCAGAGCATCGGCATGCGGTCCTCGAGGCCGCCGGTGCCGTTCGGGATCTTGGTGAAATCGCCGATGCCGAAGCGCTTCTGCTCGGAGGTGAAGGCGCAGTGGTCGGTCGCCACCACCTGCAGCGAGCCGGAGGAAAGGCCGGCCCAGAGGCTGTCCTGATGGGTCTTGTTGCGGAAGGGCGGCGACATCACGCGCCGGGCTGCATGATCCCAGTCGGGGTTCGAATATTCGCTCTCGTCCAGCGTCAGGTGCTGGATCAGCGGCTCGCCATAGACGCGCATGCCCTTGGCGCGGGCGCGGCGGATGGCTTCATGCGCCTGTTCGCAGGAGGTGTGCACCACATAAAGCGGCACGCCCGCCATGTCGGCGATCATGATCGCGCGGTTGGTGGCCTCGCCCTCCACTTCTGCGGGCCGCGAATAGGCATGCGCTTCCGGGCCGTTGTTGCCCTCGGCGAGCAGCTTCGCCTGCATCTGGGCCACCACGTCGCCGTTTTCGGCATGGACCATCGCGAGTGCACCCAGTTCGCCGACGCGCTGGAACGACGAGAACATCTCGTCGTCATCGACCATCAAGGCGCCCTTGTAGGCCATGAAATGCTTGAAGGAATTGATGCCCTTCTCGTTGACGATGGTCGCCATGTCGTTGAAGACCTGCTCGCCCCACCAGGTGACGGCCATGTGGAAGGAGAAATCCGCCGTCGCGCGGCTGGTCTTGTTGTGCCACATGCCAAGCGCATCGACGAGCGACTGGCCGGGCGAGGGGAGGGCGAAATCCACCACCATCGTCGTCCCGCCCGCAAGGCCCGCGCGCGTGCCGCTCTCGAAATCGTCGGCGGAATAGGTGCCCATGAACGGCATTTCCAGATGGGTATGCGGATCGATGCCGCCCGGCATGACATAGCAGCCGGTCGCATCCAGCTCCTTGCCGCCGGAGAGGTTCTGCCCGATCTCGACGATCTTCCCGCCCTCGATCTTCACATCCGCCTTGTAGGTCAGATCCGCCGTGACGATCGTACCGTTCTTGATGATGGTGCTCATGGATGTTCCCTCTTTTGTCTTTTCAAGTTCTGGACCCCCATCCCTAGCCCCTCCCCTCAGGGGGAAGGTGGACTTCCGCCCCATTCGCCTCCGCCTTGCGGAGAGAAGGTAAGGACGAGGGCATGTCCGAACACTCAGTCTGTCTTTGCCAAATTCTCTTCATCCATCAGGCCAAGCGCCCGCATGATTTCCTCGACGCAACCGTCGAAAGCCTGTTCCAGGTCTCCGGTGCTGATCCTGATCACGTGATAGCCCTGGCTCCGAAGCCACCTGTCGCGCTTCTCATCCCGGCTCATGCGCTCTGGAACCTGATGAAACTCGCCATCGATCTCGATCACCAGCTTCTTCGAATGAACGGCAAAATCCGCGATATATGGCCCGATCGGAACCTGGCGTCTGACGTGGATGTCGAAATGGTGGCGAAATTCCCTAAGTTCCGACCAGAGCCTCCTTTCCCCATCCGTCATCTCGCGCCGCAACTTTCGTGCGAAACGTATCGTTGACGGCTGGATCATCGAAGGCGTCATGGATCCGGATACCCCCACCCCTAACTCCTCCCCACAAGGGGGAGGGGGACGATCTGAGCCTGCCGGTTTTCTACCAATCCGGTGGAACGGACGGTCTGGGCACGTTCCCCTCCCCCTTGTGGGGAGGGGTTAGGGGTGGGGGTCCGACAGGGTATCACCATCCCCTTACTCCGCCACGCCTGCCGTTTCGACCACGGCGTGCAGGAGCACGTCGGCGCCGGCGGCGGCCCATTCTTTCGAGATGTCTTCCGCTTCGTTGTGCGACAGGCCGTCGACGCAGGGACAGAAGATCATGGCGGTCGGGGCGACCTTGTTCATCCAGCAGGCGTCGTGACCGGCGCCGGAGATGATGTCGCGGTGCGAATAGCCGAGCCGTTCTGCCGCATTGCGGATGGTGGCCGTGAGTTCCGGGCTGAAGGTAACCGGGTCGAAATGGCCGACCGGTTCGATGGCGATGCCGACGCCCATGGGTTCGACGATCTTCGGGGCTTCGGCCTCGAAGCGGGCCTTCATGGCATCCAGCGTCGCCTGGTTCGGCGAACGGAAGTCCACGGTGAAGACCACCTTGCCCGGCAGCACGTTGCGGGAGCCCGGCGAAACCTCGATATGGCCGACGCCGCCGACGGCGGAGGGCTGGTTGTCCATGGCGATCGTGTTGACGAGCTCGAGGATGCGGCCCATCGCCAGCGACGCGTTCTTGCGCATCGGCATCGGGGTGGAGCCGGTATGGGCCTCCTTGCCGGTCAGGGTGACCTGCAGCCACCAGAGGCCCTGGCCATGGGTGACGACGCCGATATCCTTGCCCTCGGCCTCGAGGATCGGGCCCTGCTCGATGTGATATTCGAGGAAAGCCTTCATCTTGCGGCTGCCGACGGGCTCGGTGCCTTCCCAGCCGATGCGCTTCAGCTCCTCGCCGAACTTCTTGCCCTTGGCGTCGGTGCGTTCCTTGGCCCAGGCCTCGTCGTGAATGCCGGCGAAGACGCCGGAAGCGAGCATGGCTGGTGCAAAGCGCGCCCCTTCCTCGTTCGTCCAGTTGGTAACGACGACGGGTGACTTCGTGCGGATGCCGAGATCGTTCATGGAGCGGATGACCTCGAGGCCCGCCAGCACGCCGAGCACGCCGTCGAACTTGCCGCCGGTCGGCTGGGTGTCGAGATGGGAGCCCACATAGACGGGCAGCGCATCCGGGTCGGTGCCGGGGCGCGTGAAGAACATGTTGCCCATGGTATCGACGCCCATGGTGAGCCCCGAAGCCTCGCACCAGCGCTGGAAGAGCCTGCGCCCCTCGCCATCCTCGTCGGTCAGTGTCTGACGGTTGTTGCCGCCGGCAATTCCGGGGCCGATCTTGGCCATCTCCATGAGCGTGTCCCAGAGACGGTCGCCATTCACGCGCATATTCTCGCCAGGTGCTGCCACCATGCGTTCATCCTCACCTTTTGGGCGGAGTTCGTCATCCGCTCTGTCGTTCCCTTGGGCCAGCGGCAGACGCCGCCTCCGCATCGCGCGGGTTCATCGACGGTTGCCTTTCCGGCTGGTCTCGTCGATAATTTGACCGATTGGTAAACATTACAGCTTCTCTATCCGCACTCAAGACCCTAAACCAAAAACTTCGCGGGAAATATATCCATCGCGTCACGGAAGGGTGCAGTATGAACAGGGAGCGTGGCGGAAAGCTGTGGATGTTTTACTCTATCAATTCAGTAGGGATTTAAATCTTTCAATTCCCTTCCGGATTTGATCTTGAACAGTTTTCCAATTGCTGAATGATAGTCGAGTGAGGAAGAGGATCGGGGCGGGAATGGAAGAGACCGACACTGCCGCGCCGCGTGCTGCGAAAACGCTTCGCCGCACGCGCATTCAGGAGGAGAAGGAGGAGCAGATCCTCTCGGCCGCGCTGGACGTTTTCTCGCAGCACGGCTTTCGCGGCACCACCATCGACCAGATCGCCGAGGTGGCGGGCATGTCGAAGCCGAACCTGCTTTATTATTTCCGCACCAAGGAGGCGATCCACCGCGCGTTGATCGACCGGGTGCTGCAGACCTGGCTCGATCCCCTGCGCGCCTTCAACGCGGAGGGCGATCCCGAACAGGAGATCCGCTCCTATATCCGCCGCAAGCTGGAGATGGCCCGCGACTTTCCGCGCGAGAGCCGCCTTTTCGCCAACGAGGTGCTGCAGGGAGCGCCCCATATCGAGGACGAGCTGAAGGGGCCGCTGAAAGCCCTGGTGGACGAAAAGGCGGAGGTGATCCGCGCCTGGGCGCGCGCCGGCAAGATTGCCCGGTGCGATCCCTACCACCTGATATTCTCCATCTGGTCCACGACCCAGCATTATGCGGACTTCGACGTGCAGGTGCGCGCGGTCCTCGGGCAGGACCATGCGGGCGAGGGGCGCTTCGACGATGCGGCGCGCTACCTGGAGCAACTGTTCCTCAACGGGCTTGCGGTGCAGCGGCGGGTCTGAGAGCGGTCAGTCCTTCAGCGCCGCCATCCAGGCAAGGCCGAGCGCCGTCACCAGCGCCCCCGCGACCACCGGCAGCGTGACCCAGCCGTGGCCCAGCACCCCTTCGAGCAGAATGATGAAGGACGGCGTCAGATAGCCGTAGGCCAGCACCTTCGGTGCGGGCAGGCGCATCGAGGCAAATTGCAGCAGCATGAAGGTGATCGCCGTCGTCACCACCGCCAGGTAGGCGAGCGACCACCAGACCAGCGGCGAAACGGCGGCATAGTCCACATCTGCCAGATAGGGGCCTGCCCGCAGGGCCAGGAAACCGGTTGCGAAGACTGTCACCCAGAAGCCGAAGACGACGGGATGTTCGCCCCGGTCGAAGGTGCGGATCAGCGGCACATAGATCGCATGGGCAAGCACGCCGGTGAAATAGATCATCTCGCCCTGGCCGACATCGAATGCGAGGATGGCGTTGATGTCGCCCCGGAAAATCACCCAGACGGCACCGGCGGCGGCAATTACCAGGCTGGTGAGAACCGCGGCCCGGGTCTTCTGGCGATTGATCAGCAGCGCGAAGCCCGCGCTCATCAGCGGCATCAGGGTGAAGACCGCGCCGGTCGACACCGGGCTGGTGAATTCCAGCGCCTTGAACATGGTCAGCATGTAGAAGCTGATGAGCCCGCCGAGAATGAGGAAGCGCCAGGCCTGTTTCGGCCAGGCGAAGGGCTGGCGGGAAACGCCATAGGCAAGGAAACCCATGACGAAGACGGTGGCGACGTAGCGCAGGAAGGTCAGCACACCCGTATCCATCGCGCGCGCCGCGAGCCCGCCGAAGGAGAAGGAGCCTGCGATCAGCGCTGCAAAGAGCAGCATGGCGAGATGGGCGAGAACACGGCCGCGCTTGACGTCCGACGGGGAGCTGACCTTTTGCATGAGGCACCTTAGGGGAGCAACCGCACCGTCCGGCCGGACAGGTGCCTGAAGCCTCAAGCGCTATCCCGTTCGGCCGGGGAAGTCCAGCCATGGACCGGCATGGCTGTCATTCCGCAAGCGCGCGGCCCCTGTCGGTCTCCTGCCGGCATTCTTCCCTGGCAAGCCCCAGCCGCTCCTCCTCGTCTTCGACGAAGCGGCGGATGGCCTCCACCATCAGCCAGTGGTTGCTGCAGCCCATCTGTTTTGCCAGCGCGCGCAGTCGGCGGTCGATCTTCGCGCAGAGCTTGACGGAAACGGCCATGATCCTGTTCCCCTATAGAATTCGAAAATAAAGTAAATCTAAATTACCATTTTGCAAGTAGCCCTTTGCGGATTAGTACAATTTTGGTTGCTGAAGCGGCCCGATTTTCCGGCCTTCACGGCAAAATGAGTGCCGGCAGCTGCCCCGGGTGCCTAAGATCGGGAAAGAATCGGCAAGGGGAGGGCGGTCGGCCTTGTTCAATCTACTGGCATTATCCGGCAGCCTCAGGGTGCGCTCGCTCAATACGGCGATACTGGAGGCGGCAAGAATTTGTGCGCCGGCCTCCATCGGGATCGAGATTTTTCGCGGTGTGGGCGGTCTCCCGCCGTTCACGCCGGATCTCGATCATTGCCTGCCTGCGTCCGTCGCGGATTTCCGCGACCGGACAGCCGCGGCCGATGCGCTCGTCATTGCCTGTCCGGAATATGCAGGCGGCATCCCGGGAATGTTCAAGAACGCGCTCGACTGGCTGGTCGGCTGCGACCGGTTCAACAGCCGGCCGGTCGTGCTCATCAATGTCTCGCCGCGGGCGGTAGAGGCGGAGGCGGCGCTTCGGCTGGTGTTGAAAACCATGTCGGCCCCGGTCGTCGAGGAGGCCTCGCGACGCATCCCGATCCGTGACCGTGAGGCGACGGGGGAAACGCTCGCCGCCGATCCGGCGGTCGCGGCGGAACTCGACCGCGCGCTCGCGGCGCTTGCCGCCTATCTCGGCCGTGCCGCAGCGGAAGGCCAGCCGTGACGACGGCCGGCCCTTGCGGCTGTTCCCGCGGTCAGGCGTGCAGGCGGCGATATTCGCGCATGGAATCGACGGGGAAGCGGAGGGCCGCGGCGATCCGCACCAGATAGGGCACGGCAACCACCTCGCCGGCCTCGATGCGGGCGATCTCCTGTTCGGTCAGGCCGCAGGTTTCGGCCAGGTCTGTGATGGAATAGCCGCGACGGCGGCGCAGCTCGGCTGCGGAGGCAAGGGTATCAGCGGCTTCAAGGGTGTGGCTCATGGTCTGCTCCTGTTTCCGGCGCGGTGGCCGTGTCGGTCTTCTTGTTGTTTTGGAAAACATGGCATTCCGTGGCGGTCGTCCTGTCCGTCCACCGGACCGGCGACGCGGGTCCGAAGGCGGGCATCGAGCCCGCACGCGAATGACCCTAGCAGAAGCCGCTTAACGCCCCGCCAACCGGTTGGGTAAGCGGGCCGTTTCCTGATGTGATTACTCTTTTGCTAAATTGTGCTGAAACATTACCAAATGCGCATAAAAAAGCCGGGCCCGAGGGCCCGGCAGGGAGGTCGTCCAGAGAACCGGCGCTTACTCGGCAGCCTGCCGCTGCGCCACCGGGTTGTTCGGATGGGTCGTCCAGTTGGCATAGGTCGGATCGACGGTCCGGCCGGTGCGCTGGTCAAGGGCGCCGGCGGCAAGCGGCACCATGGTGATGCAGTTCTCGACCGGGCAGACATTGACGCAGAGATTGCAGCCGACGCATTCCTCTTCCTTCACCTCGAAATGACGAACGCCGTTCACGAGATGGGTGATTGCCTGGTGCGAGGTGTCCTCGCAGGCGATGTGGCAGCGGCCGCACTTGATGCAGGCGTCCTGATCGATATGCGCCTTGGCCACGTAGTTGAGGTTGAGATACTGCCAGTCGGTGACATTGGGCACGGCGCGGCCGGTGATGTCGTCCAGCGTGCGGTGACCCTTCTCGTCCATCCAGTCGGAGAGGCCGGAGATCATTTCCTGAACGATCTTGAAGCCATAGGTCATGGCTGCGGTGCAGACCTGCACGTTGCCGGCGCCGAGTGCCAGGAATTCGGCCGCGTCGCGCCAGGTGGTGACGCCGCCGATGCCGGAGATCGGCAGGCCGTAGGTTTCCGGGTCGCGGGCGATCTCGGCCACCATGTTGAGGGCGATCGGCTTCACCGCCGGGCCGCAATAGCCGCCATGGGTGCCCTTGCCGTCCACGGTCGGGCTCGGGGCGAAGCTGTCGAGGTCGACGGAGACGATGGAGTTGATCGTGTTGATCAGCGAGACCGCGTCCGTGCCGCCGGCCTTGGCCGCGCGGGCGGGCTTGCGAATGTCAGTGATGTTGGGCGTCAGCTTGGTGATGACCGGCATGCGTGTGTACTGCTTGCACCAGCGCACCACCATCTCGATATATTCCGGCACCTGCCCGACGGCGGCACCCATGCCGCGCTCGGACATGCCGTGCGGACAGCCGAAGTTGAGCTCGATGCCGTCGGCCCCGGTTTCCTCGACGAGCGGCAGGATCGCCTTCCACTCTTCCTCGACGCAGGGCACCATGATCGAGGCGATCAGTGCGCGGTCCGGCCAGTTCATCTTCACCTGCTTCATTTCCTGCAGGTTGACCTGAAGCGGGCGGTCGGTGATGAGCTCGATGTTGTTGAGCCCGAGCAGGCGGCGGTCTGCGCCCCAGATCGCGCCGTAGCGCGGGCCGTTGACGTTGACGACCGGCGGGCCTTCGGAGCCCAGCGTTTTCCAGACCACGCCGCCCCAGCCCGCCTTGAAGGCGCGCTCGACGTTATAGGCCTTGTCGGTCGGCGGGGCGGATGCCAGCCAGAAGGGGTTCGGCGACTTGATGCCGACGAAGTTGTTGCGAAGATCAGCCATGTTCTTGTCCTCTCGTCGGGTGTGGCATCAGGCGGCAGAGCGGGCAGCACCCGCCAGCGCGCGGTTGATGGATTCGGCGGCGTCGCGTCCCTGGGCAACGGAGGTGACGGTCAGGTCCTCTCCGAGCTTCACGCAGTCGCCACCTGCCCAGACTTTCGGATGGGAGGTGCGGCCTTCCGCATCGATGGCGATGCGTCCACCCTTCATTTCCAGCGCTCCGAGCCCTTCCACCCGGAAGGTCTGGCCGATGGCCTTCAGCACCTGATCGGCACGGATCGTCACGGTTTCGCCCGTACCGGCGAGGCCGTTTGCCGTCAGCGCGGTGTATTCCAGTTCGATGGCGGTCGCCTTGCCGCCTTCGCCGAGCACGCGCTTCGGCTGGAGCCAGTGGCGGATGGTGACGCCCTTGGAGGCGGCAAGATCCTGCTCGAACTCGGATGCGTTCATGTTTTCCTTGCCGCGGCGATAGGCAATCGTCACCTCTTCGGCGCCGAGCAGCTTGGCCTGGACGGCAGCGTCGATGGCGGTCATGCCGCCGCCGAGCACGACGACCGAGCGGCCGACGGCAACGCTTGCCTTGTCCCTGGCCTGGCGCAGGCCTGCGATGAATTCGACCGCATCCTCGACGCCGGCGAGGTCTTCGCCTTCCACGCCGAGGCCATTGACGCCGGCAAGGCCGATGCCGAGGAAGATGGCGTCATACTGGCCTTCCAGATGGGCCAGGGTGAAGTCGCGGCCAAGCTTCTGGCCGTGGCGCACCTCGATGCCGCCGATGGAGAGGATGTAGTTCACCTCGTCCTGGGCAAAGTCGCCGGTCGACTTGTAGGTGGCGATGCCATACTCGTTCAGGCCACCGGACTTTTCGCGGGCTTCGAAGATGACCACGTCATGGCCGTGCATGGCGAGGCGATGAGCGGCGGCAAGACCTGCCGGGCCGGCTCCGACGACGGCAACCTTCTTGCCCGTGGACGCTGCCCGCTTGTAGAACTGGACGCCGCGCTCCATGGCAGTGTCCGTCGCGTAGCGCTGCAGGCGGCCGATTTCCACGGGTCGCTCTTCGGCCGTGTTGCGCACGCAGGCCTGCTCGCAGAGCGTTTCGGTGGGACAGACGCGGGCGCACATGCCGCCGAGAATGTTCTGATCGAAGATGGTGCGGGCCGCACCCAGCGGATTGCTCGTCGAGATCTGCCGGATGAAGAGAGGGATGTCGATGGAGGTCGGACAGGCCGTCATGCACGGCGCGTCGTGGCAGAAATAGCAGCGATCGGAGGCGACCAGCGCCTCATGCTTGTCGAGCGGCGGATGCAGATCGGAAAAATTGGCGTCGTAGTCGGCGGCGCTGAGGCGGCCTGAAGTGATACCCGGTGCCAGTCGTCCCATTGGTGGTTCCCCTTTTTTAGTAACGCACTGTGAGGGAACGGTACCGCAAAAAATTTATTTATCAAACGGTAAAATTTCTGCGCGGAAGACTTTTTTGCCTCGCGAAGCGGGGCCTTGCGCGGGCGCGCCAGATGGCAGGAAGTCTGCCGCAATGCAGCATGGAGCGCCCGAAATCCAAAAGCCATTGTTGCTGCTGGGTTTTACTTAAACACTACTGGATAGGTCGCGTAACTGTCTCTTTGCACTGCGGCAGGATTACCCGCTGCACTAAGGTGCGATCCCGGGAAGGCCTTTTTTGCGTAATGAGGACTGGAAAAGGCCGCAATAAAAGATGAGTGAAAATCTCCTCTTTTAACTTTACTCTGAAACTCATGTTTTGTAGCGTGGCGCAACGATAAACAGGAGACGGGTTCAGTGGCCTCGAAACGCAAGGGCAATCGCGACAGGACGGAGCGGAAGCAAGCGGCGGACACCGGTCCCCGCTCGGCCACCCGTCCGATCCGCAGCTTTCTCTATGTGGGCGGGCGGGATTGTCAGGTCGCGCACCTCCGGGAGATCGCAAGCGCCCATGGCGCGGAGCTTATCCACCACGACGGCGGCCTGCGCGAGGCGGTCAGCCGGATCGATACTGTTCTGCCGTCCGTGGATTGCGTCTTCTGCCCGATCGACTGCATCAGCCATGATGCATGTCTGCGGGTGAAGACGGGTTGCAAGAAGTTCGGCAAGACTTTCGTGCCGCTGCGCAACGGATCGAAATCCAGCCTCGACCGGGCGCTGCAGGAAATGCGGGAGCGGGGCCGCGCCTGAGGCGGTTCAGCCCTTCCGGGGAATGGCAACGCCGACGAGGATGCTGAACCAGCCGGCCATGATCATCATGCCGCCCGTGGGCGCCGCCCGCGGAAAGAGCGCGCTGCCGCCGAATTCGCGCATCATCATGTCGCCCGAAAAAAGCGCCACGCCCGCAATCATCAGGGCCGCCGCAAGTCGCCCGAGACGAAGCGGAAAACCGGCAACCGCGAGAAGCGCCGGACCATGGGCAAGGCACAGGAGGCCTGCCTGGGTGAGGAAGCGCGGGTCGGGGGAGTGGGCCGCTGCCGCCGAAAGGGCAACGCCGGCAAGACCGATCACTGCCGCGGCTGCCAGATGATCTCCCGCAGCTTCTCGTGCGACACGGTTTCGTCCAGGGCCCGGCGGAAGCAGAGAATCCAGCCGTCCCGCTCCTCCGGCCCGATGGCCGCCATGAAATGGCGCGAACGCAGGCGGGGATGGCCGTATTTCGCCACATAGACCGGCGGGCCGCCCAAATAGCCGATCAGGTATTCCGTCAGCTTTTCTTCCGAGCCGCTCATGTCGGAGGGATGAACCGCGCGGCAGGCGGCCGCCTCGGGCAGCGTGTCCATCAGCTCGTAGAAACGCTTCGTCAGCGCCCGGATCGTGCGCTCGCCGCCGATGGCTTCGAAAAGGGTGATGGTGTCGTCTGCCATGGGCCTGTTCCCGTGATTCCAGCCCCTATCTGCGCCTTCGGTGGTGCGGGATCAAGAGGCGAGAGGCGGATGCGGCGATTGGCCTTTGGTCGGATGGACGGCCGACGAATCAGGCAAGCAGCAGGAGGTCGTACTGGCCCCGGTCGAGCGGTACGGCTCCGGGGGCGACTTCCCGCACCGGTTCGTCCTCGATGAAGAGGAAGGCACGGCGGTAATGGCGGGCAAGTTCGGCGCGGAAGGCTTCCGCCTCGCCACCGTAGAAGGCGGGCGAGAACTCCATGTAGAGCGGAACCCCCCGTTTGAGCAGGGAGAGCATGGACCGGCATGCGACCGGTTCATAGCCCTCGATGTCCATCCAGACGAGCCCGACGGCATCGGGTGAGATGCCCGCCTCTGCCAGCACGGCCTCCACCGGTCGGACGGGCACCTCGATCTTCCGGTCCTTCGCGGAGCTTCTGAGGGCCGAGCTTTTTCCGTGGTTGTCCGGGTTCTGGAAGAAATCGATCACGCCTTCGGTCTCTCCTGCCGCAGCCTGCACAAGCGCCACCCGGTCCGCCAGGCCGTTCTGCCGGATGTTGCGCTTCAGCAGCGCGAAGTTTCTGGGATCCGGCTCCATCGAAAGGATGCGGGAGAACAGGTCCTCGCGCGCCCAGTAGATGGTTTGCGTGCCGATGTTGCCGCCAAGCTCGAGCAGCACGGTTCCCGCAAGCGGCACCTTCTCCGCCTCCAGCAGCGCCCGAAGCCGGCGAACGGCGCCGCGCTCGAAATGTCCCTTCCGGTACACCTTGCGGCCGATATAGTCATGCGGAGAGAAGGTGAGCACATGATCCCCGCAATCGGTGGTGATCTCCAGCACGCGCGGGGGCAGCGACTGAACAAGCATGCGCCGTCCGAGGCGCGTTTCGAAGAAACGCCGGGCCCATCGGTCGCGCCCCTTCGCAAGCCGCTTCTTCCATGCCTTCCAGATTGCCATCTCGTCCGCTTTTCCCTTGTTCCCGACGGCCCGCCGAATTGACGGGCGGCGGCCCCGGAAATAGGTATGCTATATGAAAATCGCATACTACGCGCCACTCAAATCCCCGAACCACCCGGTGCCTTCGGGCGACCGGCTGATGGCGCGGATGCTGCTGCAGGCGCTCCGCCTCGCAGGCCACGACGTGGCGCTTGTCTCCGAATTGCGCAGTTTTTCCCGTACGCCGGAGGGTCATGAAGGGCAAAGGGCGGAAGCGGAGCGGGAGCGGGCGCGGATCCTGGCCCAATGGAAGTCCGGTGGCCGTCCGGACCTCTGGCTGACCTATCATGTCTATTACAAGGCGCCGGACTTTCTCGGTCCTTCGCTCTGCGCCGATGCCGGCATTCCCTATGTGACGGTCGAGGCCTCCTGGTCGGCCCGGCGGAACCGGGAGGGGTGGGAAGAGGCGCAGGCCGCGGTGCTTCACTCCGTGCGTGCCGCAGCCGTCAACATCTGCATGACCGAGCGCGACCGCGAGGGCCTGATCGAGGCCGCTCCCGAAGCACGGACCGCACGGCTGAAGCCTTTTCTCGATGCCGGCGAATTTCTGGCGATCGAACCCGCACCGAAGCCCGGCCGGCTGGTGACGGTCGCGATGATGCGGGAGGGCGACAAACTTGCGAGCTATCGTGCCCTCGCTGGCGCGCTTCGCCGCATGCGCGAGCCCTTCGTCCTCGACGTGATCGGCGGCGGGCCCTGCCGGGCCGAGGTGGAAAGGCTTCTGGACGATGCCGCGCCGGGGCGGGTGATGCTGCACGGGGAGCTTTCGCGCGACGGGGTCATGGCCCGCCTCGCACGCGGATCGGTGTTCGTCTGGCCCGGGATCGGCGAGGCCTATGGCATGGTCTACCTGGAGGCGGCGGCGGTCGGGCTTCCCTGCATTGCCTATCGCACGGGCGGCGTGCCGGAAGTGGTGGACGATGGCGTGACGGGGCTTCTCGTGCCGGCCGGCGACGAACAGGCGCTCGCCGGTGCCATGGACCGGCTTCTGGCGGACGCGGATCTGCGGCTTCGGCTGGCGGGAGGCGCGCGGACGATGGTGGCCGGAGAGCGAAGGATCGAACAGGCGGCAAGGCAGCTCGACGCCCTGCTGAAGGCAGCAGGAGGGACAGGGACATGAGCGCCGAACCGGGCAGGACGAGGCTTCTCGACGCATTGGACCGCCGGGCGGAGCAAGGCCGGCCTGCTGCCTTCTGGCTCCGGGACGACGACGTGGTCGAACCGACGGATGCGCTGCACCGCTTCCTGAACCTCGCCGCTTCTCACGCCATTCCGGTGACCCTTGCCGTGATCCCGGAGGAAACGGGAATCGCGCTGGAGGCCTATCTGGCAGGGCGGGAGGGGGTGACCGTCGCTCTTCATGGCTGGTCGCACCGCAATTATGCGCCGGCCACGGAGAAGAAGCAGGAGCTCGGGCCGCATAGGCCGGAGGCGCTGGTGCTCTCGGAGCTGGCGTCCGGCTATTCGAAGCTCTCCGCCCTTTACCCGGATCTCATGCTGCCGATGCTGGTGCCGCCGTGGAACCGGATCGCGCCCTCGCTCCGGACGCGGCTCGGCTCGATCGGCATCGAATGCCTCTCGGTCTTCGGGCCGGAGAAGGACCGGGGCATTGCCGAGCTGAACACCCATGTGGACGTGATGGACTGGCATGGCACGCGGGGCGGCAGACCCCAGGATGTGCTGTTCGGCGAAATCGCCGGCCGGGTGGAAACGATGGGCGAAGGCGCGGCCATGGGCCTTCTCACGCATCATCTGGTGCATGACGAGGCGGTCGAGCATTTTCTGGAGGCGCTTTTCTCGCTGACGGCTGGCCATCCGGGCTGCCGCTGGATGAGCGCTTCCGATCTGCTGCCGTCCGTCTAGAGGCTGACGGCCTGCAGGTCCCGGGCGAAGAACAGGCTGCCAAGCTCGGCCTGGGCCTGTTTCTCCATGGCTTCCAGCGCCTCGTCCGTCCGGGTCGGCGCATGGTGGAAGATTGCCGTCTGCCTGACATCGGCCTGTCTGGCCAGACGGATCGCCTGTTGCCAGCTGGAATGGCCGAAGCCCTTGAACTTTTCCATCTCGTCTTCGTCGAAGGCGCCGTCATAGACGAAGAGGTCTGCCCCCTGGATCAGCGCGAGAACGGTCTCGTCCAGCTCACCGGGCTTGTGTTCCGTGTCGGTGATGATGGCGACCACGCGGCCCTGCCACTCGATCCGGTAACCGATCGCGCCGCCGGGATGGTTGAGCATGCCGGTCTTGAGGCGGGCGCCGGCAAAGGGTTCGATGACGTCGCCGGCCTTGAAGTCGTTGCAGCGCACGTGCGCAGCGCAGATGTCGGGGCTCACGGGGAAGAAGGGCGGACGCATGATTTCCTTCAGCGTCTCCTTGGTCGTCATCTGCCCGGCGAGATTGCCCGACCAGACATTCACCGAGGCGCGCGGATTGAACAGCGGGCAGAAGAACGGCAATCCGATGATGTGGTCGTAGTGGAAATGGGACATGAAAAGATGCAGCGGCTTCTGCCGGTTGCGGTCGATGGAAAGGCCTGCCACGGGCAGTCCGGAGCCCGCATCGAACAGCAGGGTTTCGTCCCCGCAGGACACTTCCACCGAGATCGTATTCCCGCCAAAGCGCGCATGTTCGGCGCCCGACACCGGCAGGCTGCCGCGCGTTCCCCAGAACTTGACCCGAAACTCGCTACTGCTCACGCTTCCCGTTCTGCCTTTCCTCGACGGATGCGCCGGTCTTGGCACGCCACGCCGTCCATACCCTACAGAAGCGCTAACCCTCCGAAAATCCTCGGGTTCCCGTCTGTTCGCCCCTTTTTTCCGTCATGCTAGCGGAAGTCTTCCGCACTGGCGAGAGGATTCGAGGCTTGGCCCGGATCATATTGCTCGTTATGTCTGAAAATTCTCTGATTGCACCAGGATTTACCGATTGAGCCTTGCTGACGCCTATCGTTTCGCGGTGATCGCGGATGCCCATTTTCATGATCCGCAGGCGGATTTCGGTTTCGCGGGCGTGGATGTGGGCGGGCATGGCCTTTGCCTGCGACTGCCCGGCGACGTGGCGCGCGCGCCGCGCATCTACAACGAGGCGGGTGCCGCTTTTCGCCACGCGCTGGCGATGGCGGCCGGGGAGGGTATCCGCGACGTGGTGCTCCTCGGCGACTATTCGGATGACGGGCAGGCGGCGACCATGGAGGCGCTTTCCGCCTGTCTCCGGGAAATGCGCGAGCGGTACGGCATGCGCTTCTTTGCCCTTCCCGGGAACCACGATGTCTTTGGAGACCGGGGCCGCCATCGGCGCAAGCGCTATGCGCGGGCGGACGGGCATGTCGTGCTTGTGACCAGCGATCCCGCCTTTACCGACCCCCGCGTGCCGGACCGTCTCGTCACCCCGCGCATGTATTGCGGCGGAAGCCCGTCCAACCTGCCGGGGGATTGCGGCTTCTTCGGCGTTCCCGATGCTCTCCACTGGGAAACGCCTTTCGGCACCGATCCGGATCCCGCGGCCCGCACCTATCCGCTGCTCGACGGCGAGGGCCGCGAGATTCGCCGGCTGATGGATGCGAGCTATCTCGTGGAACCGGTCCCCGGCGTCTGGCTGGCGATGGTGGATGCCAATGTCTTTGCTCCCGACCCCGAGGGCGACGACGGGCTTGCCGACAGCACCGCCGCGGGCTGGAATGCGGTCCTGCGCATCAAGCCCTTCCTCGTCGACTGGCTGCGGGATGTCGCGGACCGCGCGGGCCGGCGGGGCAAGCGACTTCTCGTCTTTTCCCATTACCCCGTTCTCGAAACGCTGAATGGCACGATGGCGGCGGAACGCGCGATGATGGGCGAGAACGCCTTTCACCGGCGCATGCCGGGGCCTGCGGTGGCAGACCGTCTCGGCGATGCGGGCGTGCGGGTGCATTTCAGCGGCCATGTTCATGTCGATGACGTCGCCCGAAGCGCCGGGGAGGGCACGTCCGGGCCGCGGCCGCAACTGGTCAACATCGCGGTACCGGCACTGGTCGCCTTTCCGGCCGCCTTCAAGTCGGTGACGGTTACGGAGGGGAGGGTGCATGTTCAGGATCGCCCGCTCGAGGGGATGCCGCTTCCTGCCGATATCCTTGCCGCAAGCCGGCGTCTGGCGGCCGTCACCGGCGCGGATACGGGCGGGATGCTCAAGGCAGCCGATTACGGCGCGTTCATCGACAGGCATCTCGAGCACGTGACGGCTCGCCGGTTCCTCAAGCGCGAATGGCCGGAGGATCTCGCCTCTCTGTTCCGCAGGGCTTGCCTTGCGGACCTGCTTCAAGGGGCGGGCCTTGCGGTTTCCCTTCCAGCGGCGGTTTCAGACCTGCCGGCTCTCGCCTTTCTGGCGGACTGGTACCGGCTGAGAGCCGGCGGCGCGCAGGCCGCCCGGTGGATCGCGCCGGAACGTCTGGAGGCCTACCGACAGATCGGGAAGCTTCCGCGGACAGAAGAGGTTTCCGATAGGCGGCTAGCGCTGCTTTTCGAGACGCTCTCGGCGCACCTCTCCGCCATGGCGGACGGCACCCTGCGCATCGATCTCGCCACAGGGGAAATCCTGCCGTAACACGCCTCTACTCGCTCGCCTTCAGCTGGCTCCGGGCGAGCGTAAGCTCCTGGGTGGTGTGGCTCAGCCGGTCCGCGAGGACACGCATCACCTCTATCGTGATTTCGGGGAAATCGATCAGAAGCTTGAGGAACTGGTCCTTCTTGATGCGCAGAACGTCGAGCGGCGAGGCGGCGCGGACGGTCGCGGTTCGGGAAACCTCGCACAGGATCGCGATCTCGCCGACGATGGAGGAATATTCCGCCTCCGCCACCTTGATCTCGCCCGAAGGCGTATCGACCAGGATATCGGCGGTTCCGTTGAGGATGACATAGGCTGCATCGCCGGAGTCTCCCTGATGGAAGATCTCCTCTCCCGCCGCATAGTTCACCCGGTCGGAGGTGAAGGCAAGCAGCTTCAGCTTGGCCGGAGCAACCCCGGCAAAGAGCGGCACCCGCCGCAACAGTTCCACTTCATCCTTCAGCAACATGGCCTGCCTCGTTCCCACTCTCTGTGCGCGGCTTTTAGCGAATACCGCTTATATAATTTATGACAGTCAATGCCTATCATGACACGAGTTGGCGGAAGGTGTCATTGTTCTCCCGCAATTCATGATGCGCCCCGTCCCCGACCAGCATGCCGCGCTCGAAGACCATCACGCGGTCGAAGAGCGGAGCGAGATTGGCGTTGGACAGAACCCACAGCACCGCCGGCTTGCGGCCGTCCTTTTCCATAAGCTTCAGCACGCTGCGCACGATCTCGTCCTGCAGGCGGTGATCGAGGCCGGGAAGCGGCCGGTTCAGGATGTAGTAATCCGAATGACGGATCAGGGCCCGCGCCAGGTTGAGCTTCTGGCGCTGCGTCGAGGTGAGGCGACGGCCGCCGGGGCCGACGTCGAATTCCAGGCCGATCTCCAGCACGTCGTCGTAGAGGCCACGGCTCTTCAGCATGCCGGCGACGATCGAGCGGATCCGGTTCGCCCCGTCGGGATGACGATGGCTGATGCGGCCGAAGAGGATGTTGTCGAGCAGCGTTGCGGAGCCCGAGTAACGCGCGGGATCGTAGGTCTCGAGCGCGCCCCTGAGTTCCTCCGGCAGGCCCTCGTGGAACTGCCGGCGTGCCTCGACGATTTCGGCCATCCTCTCCTGTGTCAGCAGGCCGAAGCGGTGGCGGGGCTCGATATAGAGGAAACTCAGCCGGATGATACTCAGCCTTTCCTCGCGGGTCGCCTCCGCGAAGCCTCTCCCCTTCAGCTTCTGCAGCATCACCTGGTAGTTGGGCAGATCGTCCGCCGTCATGAAGGTGAGCTGCTGGAAGAAGGGATGATCCGGCGGCAGGTCGCTGAAGAGCTCGACTGCGTTCGCCGCAATCTCGCGCCCCATCTCGAACAGCGTGTTGGAAAGGCCGGTGCTGGTCATCACCGACCGGAAATAGGCGTTGTCGGCGATCGCCGTGCCCGAGAGTTCCGGGCCGGTCGCCGTGCCGAAGAGCAGGTTTTCCCCGACGGTCGCTTCGGTGTTGTAACGTCCCGGCTCGAAGGGCACGACGAGGCCGCCGGCGCCTTCTGCCGCCAGCACCCCGCCCAGCGCCTGCCGCAGTTCGATCATGCGCTCGGCCAGATCCGGCCGGCGGGCCGGATCCATGGAGGAGCGCAGCGCGAGATCGAGGATGTCGGAGGAAAGCTGCACCGCATCCAGCACCTCGAGTATGGCATCGAAGAACTGGTCCGGCTCCTTCACGTTGGCGCTGGAATAGTCGATCCAGTCGCCGTTGATGTCATAGTCGGGGTTACCGGCCAGGCGTGCCTCGGCAATCTCCCAGCGGCGTTCCTTCATGCGCACGTCGTCGTAGGTGGCCGGACGAAGTGCCATGTGCTTGAGGCCATAGGTGAGGTTGTCGCGAAGGCTGCCGTAGAAGAAATAGGCTTCCGAGGAGACATAGGAGATGCGGCGGCCCGAAACCGATTCCGGCAGTTCCAGAAGATCGTCCGACCCCACCGCAACGCGGCCGCTTTCCGGCCAGATGATGCGACCGAAGGCATCGGCCAGCGCATCGCCGCCGGCGGCGGTCCGCCCGACGACCGCAACCGTTTCGCCGGGATTGATCTGTACCGAGACGCGCTCCAGAAGCTTGGCGCCGCTGTCGTCCACCAGGGAGAGGTTGATCGCGGAAAGGGGGTGGGTGAGGCGTGGAGGAGGCTCGGTCGCGGGGGCCTGGATCTTCGGGTCCATCACGCCGTCGACGGTGAACTGTTCGACCACCTGGACATATTTCACCTGCACGTCCTGTCGGATCTGGTCCCAGTCGATGAGATCCTTCAGCGGTCCCGGCAAATCCTTGTAGGCGCTGATGACCGCCACCAGCTGGCCGATGTCGAGCTTGCCCTTCAGCGCCAGATAGCCGCCGATGCAGTAGAAGAGAAAAGGCGTGAGCTGGGCCAGGAAATTGTTGATGAACTTCACCATGAATTTCCACTGGTAGAGATCGTAGCGGATCTTGAAGATCCGCCCCAGCCGGTGCGCGATGTCGGCGCGCTCGTAATTCGAGGTGTCGTAGGCGTGGATCGTGCCGATGCCGTCGACGATCTCGCTGACGCGGCCGGCAAGCTCGCGCGCGGTCAGCTGGCGCTCGCGCCCGAGGACCAGCAGCTTGCGGCGCATGCGCGGGATGACCAGTGCCTGGATCGCCACCATGAGCGCCGCGATCAGCCCCAGCCAGAAATTCTGCATCAGGATGAAGAACAGCGCCGTCAGCGCCTGCCCGCCGAGCAGGGCCGGCTGCACGAAGGCATCGCCGGTGAAGCCGCCCAGGGGCTCGATCTCGTCCTTCACCATGCTGGCGACTTCGGCGCCCTTGATCCGCTTGAACTGCTGCGGCGGGAAGCGGAGTATCCGGTCGACCAGCTCGAAGCGGATGCGGCGCAGAAGCCGCTCGCCGAGCCGGCCCTTGTAGGTGTTGATGTAGAGCTTGAAGAGGCCGTTCACGACCACCAGCACGAGAAACACCATGCTGAGCGCGAAAAGCATGTGCATCCGGTCTAGCGGAATGCCCTCGAACAGCTGCACCGTCCCGAAATAGGGGAGGTCGAGGGAGATCGGCATGAAAAGCTGGGTCGCACCCGGATCCTCGAAGCCCTTGCCCTGGATCGGCCCGTTGACGATCTGCTTCGGCAGGTCGAAGGAGAGGAAATAGGGCACCATCGACAACGCCACCACCAGCAGGATGTAGAGCTGCTGGCGCTTGGTGTGTTTCCAGATGTAGCGGGTAAGTCGCGATTCCATGGATGCTCCTGAAACGGCGCGCGGCGAGGCGGGCCGGAGGGCAGATTATATTCAGTGCTGAAACGATTCCATCCGATAATCATTGGTGGCTTCGTTGGAAAGTGGCAATCGCTATGGGGCGTCGAGAAGGGCCCGCAATTCCCTGGCGGTTCCCTCCGCGCCATGACGGTCGAGCACGATGGCGGCGGGATCGGGGAGCGCAAGCGCCCGGGTCACGGCCTGCGCCATCGTCTGCGCATCGGCCTTGTCTTCTTCGAGCATGACCGCGCGGCCGAGGGTTTCCAGCCGCTCGGCTCTCGCCCGCTGCTCGGTTTCGCCGCCGGTTTCGAAAGGAAGGAGAATGGAACGGCAACCCGCAAGCAGGATGTCGCCCACTGTGTTGTAGCCTGCCTGCGAGATCGACAGCCGGGCATTGGCAAGCACGCCGGTGAAATCCCTCCGGAAGCGGGCGAGACTGACATTCGGGCCGGCACGGGAGCTGAGCGCCTCGAAATCCGCCTCGGGCAGGTTCGGCCCCGTGATCAGCAACCAGCTGAGTGCGGGATCGAGAAGGCGTGCGGCGCCGGCCGCCGCCTCCATCACCCGCCGTCCCACGGCTCCGCCACCGGCGGAAACGACGATGTCGTGCCGGTCCGGCGCGGGGACGATCCTCGCCGGCGCGACGAGGCCCGTATAGCGCACCTTGTCTGCAATCTCGGCAGCGAGCGCGAAGCTGTCTTCCAGCCGGGCAAAGGCCGGATCGCCGTGGACAAGCACCGCATCGAAATGGGCCTTCACGATGTCGGCGGTTTCCCGGTCGCGGCCGGGCTTGGTGCGGGCCTGCAGGAGATCGCGGATGGACGAGACGAGCCGGGGACGCGGTCGCGACTTCTCGATCCGGTCGATCAGCGGCAGCAGCTCGAACCGCACCTGACGCCGTCCGAAGGGAAAGGCCTCGATCAGCACGATATCGGGTTTCAGCGCCTCGTAGAGCGAGAGCAGGCGCTCGCGGCGGGCAGCCTTGTAGACATCGGTGGCCGGACGCCCTTCGGCATCGTTGAGCGTCGAGAAGCCCTCCTCGCCGGCAACGAGCGGCGGCAGGCGAACCTCCTCGACCCCCTCCTCGAGAAATCCCTCGACCGGCAGGCCTCCTGTCACAAGCGTCACCTTGAAACCGTCCCGCGCAAGCGCGCCGGCGATCCGTCCCGCGCGCGCCAGATGGCCGATACCCAGCAGGTGCTGGACATAGAAGAGGACGCGGGGAAGCGCGCTCAACGGCGCCACTCCGCCCAAGCGGTTTCGAAAAGGGTGCTGAGTTCGCGGATGCTGACGTGATAGTCAAAGCTCGCGCGCACCTTTTGCTCCACCCGGTCGCCATAGGCCTGCCGAAGCGCGGGATTGCGGATCGCCTTTTCCAGTGCGCCCGCAAAGGCCTCGGGGCTTTCCGGCTCCACGAGAAAGCCGTTCTCGCCATCCGTCAGAAGCTCCGGGATACCCGATATGTTGGTGGAGACAGTGGCAAGCCCCTGGCTCGATGCTTCGACGATCACGTTGGGCAGCCCGTCGCGGTCGCCATCGGCGGTGATCCGGCATGCGAGGGCGAAGAGGTCGGACCGGCGATAATGGTCGAGCACCTCCAGCTGGTCGAGCGCACCCTTCCAGGCGATCCGGTCGGAAAGGCCGAGGCTTTCCGCCAGGGGCTTCAGCTTCTCCAGCTCTCCCCCGCCACCGATATGGTCGAAGCGCCAGTGGATGTCCTTCGGCAGAAGGCTGAGCGCCTTCAGCAGGATGTCGTAGCCCTTCTTTTCCACCGCGCGGCCGACGCTGATCAACCGGACCGGATCTGCCGGATCACTGCCGTCGCGGGAGGGGCGCGGGCCCTCGAAATGCGCGAAACGCGAGAGATTGAGGCCGTGATAGCTCAGATGCACCGGACCGCGCCCGGCGGCGAGATGCTTCAGGTGCTCGTAGCCGGAGGCCGTGCAGGTCACCGTCCAGCGGGCGCGGGCGAGCTTTTCGGCCAGCTCCCAGTCGGGCGAGGTCCAGATGTCCTTGGCATGAGCCGAGACGGTATAGGGCACGGCCGTCATTGCGCTGGCATAGGCGGCGACCGAACAGGGCGTATGGATGAAATGCGCGTGCAGCCATTCCCCGCCCTCCGGCCATTCCGCGACCAGCACCGCCGCCTGCCCGAGACGCCGAACGCGGTTGCGGCTGACATCGCGGGCGAGATCCTTCAGGAAGCGCGGCATCAGCGCCCAGAAACGCCGGTTGAGGAGCGCCTTGCCGAGGGCTGAGAGCACCCGAAGCGGCTCCTCGTGGAGATATTCCGGCAGGTACATCACCGGCGCCTCGATCTCGTCATGGACGGGATGGCGCTTCTTGTCCGTCGGGTGGCGCAGCGACACGAGGGAAAGGCGAAAGCCCGCCTTCTCCAGTCCGCGCAGCTCCTGCGCGATGAAGGTTTCGGAAAGCCGGGGATAGCCCTTCAGCAGGACGATCAGATGCGGTTTGTCGGGCATGGCCGTCCTCAGGATGCGGCGGTCTTCAGCGCGGCGCGCGTGGCCTCGCGCTCCTCGATCCATGGCAGGACCTCCGCCGAGATCTTGGCAAGACCCTCGAGCCGCAGGTTGGGCGAGGAACTCGACGGCAGCGGACGGACGAGCAGGGCTTTCAGCGCCGCCGACATCCGCACCGGGTCTTCCGCCTCTTCCGGACGCAGCATGTCCACGAGACCGAGTTCGCTTGCCCGCGTGGCGCGGATCAGCTGTTCCTCGCGCGGGACCACACGCGGCACGATGAGGGCCCGCTTGTCGAAGGACAGGATCTCGCAATAGGTGTTGTAGCCGCCCATGGCGACCACGGCGGTCGCCCCGGCAATCAGTTCCTCCATGCGGTTGTCGAATTCGATGACCTCGATCATCGGCACCTTTTTCGCCTTGCGGATCAGCTTCATCCGCTCCTTGGCCGGCATGTAGGGGCCAAGCACGATGAGGGCGCGGCAGGTGAGCGAGGCATCCTCGCGATAGGCGTCGATGACGTTATGGACGAGTTCCGCCCCGTCGCCGCCGCCGCCGGTGGTGACCAGCAGATAGTCGCCTTCGGGCCGCGGGGTGCGGGTTTCGTCGCGGGGCACGCTGCGCTGGAGGAAGCCCATGAAGCCCATCTTGTCGCGCACGCCCTGCGGCACGTCGAGACCCGTCAGCGGATCGTAGAAGTCCGGCGGTCCATAGACCCAGATCCGGTCGTAATAGCGGTCGATCTTCTGCATGATGTCGTTGCGCTTCCACTCGGCATCGAGCAGATGTGGCGCATCCATCACCTCGCGCAGGCCAAGCACCAGCTTCGTGCCGCGTTCCTTCAGGTATTGAAGCGTCGGCTCCACCTCGCCCCGCAGGCCCATCGGCTCCTTGTCGACGATGAAGACATCCGGATTGAAGGTCTCGGCCGTGTGGTGGATGATCGAGCGGCGGATGGACAGGGTGTCCTGCAGGTCGATATGCCGGTCGAGCGACTGGTATTCGCCGTTGCGCAGCTTGATGACGCTCGGGATCTTCACGAAATCCACGCGCGCGCGGTAGTCGAAGGCGCCGGCGATGGTGGCGCCCGAAACGATGAGCACGGAAAGGCCGCGGTAATCCTCCACCAGAGAATGGGCGATGGTACGGCAGCGTCTCAGATGCCCGAGCCCGAAGGTATCATGACTGTACATGAGGATGCGGGCGTCTTCGAAACGGCGAAGCATGGGGTCTTCCACTTCACTTGTAGGGGTCGGCGGCATCCCGCAAGCCATCGCCCAGGAAGTTGAAGGCGAGGATGACGAGGATGACGAAAAGGGTCGGGAAAAGAAGCCAGGGATAGAAGGCGATCACGCTGACCGAGCGTGCCTCGGTGAGCAGGATGCCCCAGCTGGTGATGGGCGGACGCAGGCCTAGGCCGAGGAAACTCAACGCCGTTTCCCCGAGGATCATGCCCGGTATGGCAAGCGTCGCCGTGGCGATCAGATGGGACATGAAACCCGGCACGAGATGCCGGCCGATGATGCGGGCACTGCCCGCACCCATCAGCTGCGCGGCAAGCACGTAGTCTTCCTCGCGCAGTGACAGAAGCTTGGAGCGCACCGCCCGTGCAAGCCCCGTCCAGTCCAGCAGGCCGAGGATCACGGTGATGCCGATATAGATGAGGATCGGGCTCCAGGTCACCGGCATGATGGCGGCCAGCGCCATCCACAGCGGAATGCTCGGGATCGATTGCAGCACCTCGATGAGGCGCTGGACGATCAGGTCGAACCATCCGCCGTGATAGCCGGCCAGGCCGCCGATCACGATCCCCAGGGTGAAGGAGATCGCGATGCCGAGAAGGCCGATGGTGAGCGAGATGCGGGCGCCGTAGAGGATGCGCGACAGCACGTCCCGGCCGAGGCGGTCGGTGCCGAGCAGGAACAGGGTGCCGCCCTTTGCGGGGCAGGCCAGATGGAAATCGGCCTCCTTCAGGCCCCAGAACCGGTAGCTGTCGCCGCTGCAGAAGAAGCGGATCGGCTGCACGTCGGCGGGGTTGTCGGTGTAGATGCGCTGGAGCGTGTCCATGTCGAGCCGCATGGTGCGGCCATAGACGAAGGGTCCGACGAAGCTGCCCTCGTGGAACAGGCGCACCCGCTGCGGCGGCTCGTAGATATGCTCCATGTGGCGGGTGTGCAGGTTATAGGGCGCCAGAAACTCCACGACGAGAATCATTGCGTAGAGAATGCCCAGGAACCAGGCCGAGGCGAGGGCGAGCTTGTGACGGCGGAACTTCCACCACATCAGCTGCTTTTGCGAGGCGCGCGCGAATTTCTTGTGCCGCGGCGTCGTTTCCTCGAGGCGATCCGGATCGAAGGGCGCGTCGGACACGTAATGGCCGAGCGGCGCGCCCGGTTCGGGAAGCGGGGAGCGGACGGTTTCCAGCGTCATTTCGTGCTCCTCCCGGCCAGCCGGATGCGCGGATCGAGGAGCGCGAGCGCGATGTCCGATATCAGCATGCCCACCACGGTCAGGAAGGCGAGGAACATCAGGAACGAACCGGCGAGATACATGTCCTGGCTCTGCAGCGCCTTGACCAGCATCGGACCGGTGGTTTCGAGCGAGAGCACGATGGCGGTGATTTCGGCACCGGAGATGATCGCCGGCAGGATGGAGCCGATGTCGGCCACGAAGAAATTGAGCGCCATGCGCAGCGGGTACTTCACGAGGGTGCGCATCGGCGACAGGCCCTTGGCCCTTGCCGTCACCACATATTGCTTCTGCAGCTCGTCGAGCAGGTTCGCCCTCAGCCGCCGGATCATGCCCGCTGTCCCGGCCGTGCCGACGATCAGCACCGGTATCCAGATGTGGGAGAGGATCGAGCGGGATTTTTCCCAGCTCATCGGCTCGGCCAGATATTTCTGGTCCATCAGATGCCCGATGGAGACGCCGAACCAGCGGTTGGCGAAATACATCAGGATCAGCGCCAGCATGAAGTTGGGCACGGCAATGCCGAGAAGACCGAGGAAGGTCAGGCCATAGTCCCCCCAGCTATACTGGTGGGTGGCGGAATAGATGCCGATCGGAAAGGCAATCAGCCATGTGACGATGATGGTGAAGAAGGAGACCAGGACCGTCAGCCAGAGCCGGTCGCCGACCACTTCGGAAACCGGCAGCTGATATTCGAAGGAATAGCCGAAATCCCCGGTAAGCATGCCGCCGACCCAATGGAAGTAGCGCATGACGGGCGGCTGGTCGAAACCGTACTGATGGCGCAGTTCCTCGATCTCGGCCATGTCCACATCCTCGCCCATGGCGGTGAGTTCGGACACGTAGCTTTCGAAATAATCGCCGGGCGGCAGCTCGATGATGGTGAAGACCAGCATGGAGATGACGGCCATGGTCGGTATCATCGAGAGAAGGCGCAGGAGGATGTAGCGCAGCATGGTCAGCCTTCCTCCCGCAGGAAGAACGTGTCGGGCTTGTAGACGCCGAGATAGGAGGTGGGCTCGAAGCCGAAGAGGCCCTTATCCGGCACGTTTACGAGCCGGGTTGCATGGACCATGGGCTGCAGCCCGCCATTGACGATGCCGATCGAGAAGACCTGATCGGTATAGATGTCGAGCATCTCGCCCCACACCCGGGTGCGGTCCGCGGGCAGGGCGGAGGCTTCCCATTCCGCCAGCAGCTGGACGAGGCGGCGTGCCTCCGCGAGCTCCGGCGGCTTGCCCTTCTTGCCGAGCGAAAGATAGTACATGCCCCAGACCGGCCACTGAAGCTGGTCGTCGGCCGTCGGGGCAAGCTGCGACGGGTTCATGTCGGCCGTCGGCACGCCGTTGTCGAGCCCGGTCCACATCGACATCATGATCTCGCCGCCCATGGCCCGGCTGCGGAAGACGTCACGCTGCGAGGTGCGCACGAAGAGCGAGATGCCCACCTCCCTCCAGTGATCGGTGACGAGTTCCAGCACGTCTGTCTCGAGCGTGCTCTCCCCGGCGGTCTCGACCACGATCTCTGCCTTGCGCCCATCGGGGAGCAGACGGATGCCGTCGCTGTTGCGCTGGGTGAGGCCCATCTCGTCGAGCAGGCGGTTCGCCGTTTCGGGATCGTAGGCGCTCCATGCGCGGGCGAGCTCATCCCGGTAGAGCGGGCTTTCCGGCAGCACCGTATCGGCGCTCTCGCGCGCAAGGCCGTAAAAGGCGGCAAGGTTGATCTCGCGCCGGTCGATGGCAAGCGAAAGCGCCCGGCGCATCCGGACGTCCCGCAGCAGGTCGCGCCAGGCTTCGTCCGCGCAGTTGAGGTTCGGCAGAAGCGCGACGCGCGAGCCCTGCGTGCGCTTCCACAGGCTGACCTTGACGGGGAACAGCTTCTCGCTGTCCTTCAGGAAGGTATAGTCGGCAAAATCCAGCGCGTTGATCTGCAGGTCGGCCTCGCCGGTGCCGGTCTTCGCGGCAATGATGTCGGGCGTGCTCAGCGAGAGGACCACGCGGTCCACATAGGGAAGCTGGAGCCCGTTTTCGTCCACCCGGTGGAAGAACGGGTTGCGCTCGAAGACAAACTGCTCCGCCGGCGGAGCCACGGTGTTGCGCCAGGGATCGAGCGTCGGCAGGTCCGGGTTCTCCGGGCGGTAGCTGCGCGACATCTTGATGTGCAGGTCCGCCCACTTCTTGACCCGGTACTCCTTCATCAGTGCCGAGAGGCGGAAGGGGTCCTGGTAGGACTTGTGAAATCTCCGCATGTAGCCGGAAGGCATGACGATGACGAGCGGCTGCGGGGCGGCGAGCTTCGGCAGGAAGTTCGGGTTCGGCGCATCCCAGCTGTAGCGGACGGTGTACTGGTCGATGATCTCGAAGCGCGGCGGCCGGTCGCGCGCCAGCAGCTCGCGGGGCAGGCCGCCCTTGCGCAGGTCGTCGTTGAGGATCACGTCCTCCCAGCAATAGCGGAAATCCTCCGCCGTCAGCAGCGATCCGTCCGACCAGCGGTGGCCCTTGCGGATGTGGAAGGTAAAGATCCGGTCGCCCTCGTTGTCGACCCGCTCCAGCACGTCCGGCTGGAGCTCCAGGTTCTCGTCATAGCCGACCAGACGTGCATAGCCGTTGATGGTCATCAGACGGATGTCCTTCTGGCTGCCGATCAGCATGCGCACCGTGCCGCCGTGGCGGCCCGGCTCACGGCCCATGGCCTTCAGGTCGATCACCCGGGGCTTTTCCGGAAGCCGGGTCGCGACATCGGGAAGAATGCCGGCATTGACGAGTTCGTCCAGCATGGGGCTGCCGGAAAAGCCTGTGCCGCCGGCCCGGGCAAGACCGGGCAGGGCCAGCGCGGCCATGATCTGAAGAGCGGTTCGGCGGCTTATCATGACACCAGCTCCGCAGCTTTCACATCGGAACGGGCAAGCACGAGATGGCCGTTGCCGAGGTCCGCGGCTGCAAGGCCCTCGCCATCTCCGTCGGGGCGGAAGGCGTCCGGCCAGCGCGCCGTGTCGGAAGCGCCATTGGCCGAGATGCGATCGAAATCGAGCGGCCGTTCGAGATCGGGGAAGGGCACCGCTGCCAGCAGCGAACGCGTGTAGGGATGGGCGGGCGACCGCATCAGCACCTCGCGCGGAGCGATCTCGACGATCCGGCCATTGCACATCACCGCGATCCGGTCGGCCATGTAGTCCACCACCGCGAGATTGTGAGAAATGAAGATGGTGGTCAGGCCGAGATCCTTCTGCAGGTCCTTCAGCAGATTGAGGATCTGTGCCTGGACGGAGACATCGAGCGCGGAGACCGGCTCGTCGCAGATCATCAGCTCCGGGCCGAGCGCCAGCGCGCGTGCGATGCCGATGCGCTGTCTCTGCCCGCCGGAAAAGGCATGCGGGTAACGGTTGAGCGCGGTCTCGTCGAGGCCGATTGCCGTGAGCAGGCGGCGCACCGTTTCGAGGCGGGTCTTCGCGGTACCGCGGCCATTGATTTCCAGCGGCTCCATCAGGATGTTCTGCACGGTCATGCGCGGCGACAGCGAGGAGACGGGATCCTGGAAAACCATCTGCACGCGGGTGCGCAGCCGCCGGAGATCGCTGCCCGATGCCCGGCCGATGTCGATATCCCCGTCCGCGCTGTGCAGGATGACGCTGCCCTCGTCCGGGGTGATGGCGCGCATGAGGATCTTGGAGAGCGTGGTCTTGCCGCAGCCGCTCTCGCCCACAAGCCCGAGGCATTCCCCACGCCGGACCGTGAAGCTGACATCGGACACCGCGCGGTGCCGCTTCCGCTCCCCCGCCTTGAAGAGCCCGCCCTTGCGGGTGGTAAAGGTCTTGCTGACATGGCGGACGGACAGGAGCACGTCGGGCGCGTCGGCCTTGCCGCTCCGGCTGGCCGCCGGTGCGATGTGGTCCATCAGCGTGGCCCCGCTCGCAGGTATCGAGCGCAGTGGCTTCAGCCGCTCGCCGGGTTCCATGTCGAAGTGGGGCACCGCCTTCAGCAGGCCCTTGAGATAGGGGTGACGGGGATCCCTGAAGATGGCCTCCACGGTTCCCGCTTCCATGATCTCGCCGCGATAGATCACCACCACCTCGTCCGCCACATTGGCGACGACGCCGAGATCGTGGGTGATCAGCAGCATGGCCATGCCGAGCTTCTGCTGGAGGTCGCGCAGGAGCTTCAGGATCTGCGCCTGGATGGTGACGTCGAGCGCGGTCGTCGGTTCGTCGGCAATCAGGAGAGCGGGCCGGCAGATCAGCGCCATCGCGATCATGGCACGCTGGCGCATGCCGCCGGACAGCTCGAAGGGGTACATGTCGAAGGCCCGGGCAGGGTCCTGAAAACCCACGAGCCCCAGCATCTCCTCCGTCTTGCGGCGGCGCTCGGCGGCATCGTCGGCCGTGTGGATCGCCAGCACTTCGCTGATCTGGTCGCCGATCGTGTGCAGCGGCGACAGCGATGTCATCGGCTCCTGGAAGATCTTGCCCATTCGGCGCCCGCGCAAGTGCCGGATTTCCCGCCCGTCGAGCGGCAGGCGAACGATGTCGATGGGACTGCCGGGTCTTTCGGGATCGGAAAACAGGATGCGGCCCTCGGCCCGCGCAATCGATGGCAGGATACCCATGATCGCCTGGCTGATGACCGATTTTCCCGATCCGCTTTCCCCGACGAGCGCGGTTACCTTCCCGGGCGCGACCCTGAGGCTCGCATCCTTGACGGCAAGAATGGTCCCGCTCGGCACGCGAAAGGAAATGCGGAGATTTTCGACCCGCAGCAGGTCGCTGGCCGGCGCCGTCATCAGGCAGGCCTTCCTGCGTGGTCGATCCTTGTCATGCGGCGATCCATCATGCCCTTGTCCGCGCGGCGTCGATGGCATCGCCATCCGGATGGCCGGTCAAGCCGGCATCCCGCCCGTTCCCCTGTCGTTTTTCTACGCCGATGAGCGCTTTCATAGAACCGATTAAACAGCATAACTGTTATACTTAATCAACAGCTATGGCTTCGGCAGGGCCGGATGCGAACAGGTCGATTTCGGGACCTTTACCGTGCGGCGGCACAGAGGGCCGCATCCTTCAGCACATCCATACAGTCGGGAGAGCGGCGATATTCGTCGTAATACAGCGTCCAGACGCCTTCGCCGGCCGCGCGATAGGGTCCGAACTTGAAATACTGGTTTTCCAGCAGGCCGAAATCGTTGTGGCCGATGGCGCCCTTGACCGTGACGATGGGCTTGCCGTTGGCAAAGAGCTCGATATGGCCGCTGCCGTCGGCTCCCGGGCGGGTATAGACGGCAAAGTCGATCCAGCCGGAGGAGGGAAGGGGTAACGGATTGCCGTGGCGTGTCACCCGGATGGCGCTCGAGCAGGCGGTGAATTCCTCGCCGTCGCCTGGCTGGAAGGCGCTGTCGGTCGCCACCAGTGCCCGGATCTGGTTCGTCTCCGGCCGGAGCCAGACCGGCGTCTGCCCGTCAGGGCAGGTGGCGACGGCATGGCTTCCGGAAGAGGCGCTCTCCGGCTTGTGGTAATTGGTCTCGACGGTCGCGAAGAGCTTGCCGTTTCGCATGCGCAGCGCCAGGAAGGGGCTGAAGTCGCCTTCCGCATCCGGCCCGATCTCCCGCTTCCACTGGGCGATCAGGTATCGGTGGTCGTTTTGGGGAATGGGATCGGCGAATTTCATGGCAAAGCCCACCCAGACCCCCTTGTCGTAGGGGACCCGAAGCTCCGGCCTTTCCCAGATTTCGGCGCGCTCGCTGCAATTCTCGATCTCGGAGGCGCAGTTCTCGCGCACGCTGAGCTTGAGGCCCTGCTTCCCGGCAAATTTCTCCTCGCTCTGGAAGGTAAAGGTGCCTGCGGCCTGCTCGTCGTTCTTCTTGTAGTAGAGACCGCCTTCGGGTGCGAAATCCTGGCCCTCGAAACCGTCGTAAAGGCGCTGTTGCAGGGCATCGGCGGCGCTGGCCGCAACCGCCGGCGCGGCAAGGCAGAGGGCGGACAGGGCAAGCGTGGTCGTCAGGCGTTTCATCATGGCAGCAGGCGGTTCCACGGGTTGTTGGAATGGGTCGGCCGGGCATTCTGGTAGAGAAGCATCACCTTTTCCGCCTCTGACCGGGCTTCGAGCGAGCGGCTTTCCAGCACTTCCTGGTGGTCGAGGCGCAGATGTTCGTCGGTGGGTTCGAGGACCTTCACCTTGGACTTGACGCCGCGAAGCTGTTCCTCGCCCACATTGAGCCAGCTGCCGCCGCAATAATTCACGAAGGCGCTGCTGGCGAGCACGGGTTTGGCATATTTCTTGGTCAGCCCCTGCAGGCGATGCACCTCGTTTACCGAGGCGCCGAAGGCGGAAAAGGTCAGCCGATCCTGTAGCCCCACATTGCCGAACATGACATTGCCCATGTGAAGCCCGATGCCATAGCGCACGTCGCCGAGAGACTGGCGGCCGCGCTGGCGGTTCAGCTCCTGCATGCGGCTCACCGCCTGCCGTGCGGCGGTCATGGCCGATTGCGCCGCCGATTCGGAGGGCTCGCGGTGGCGGCCGCAGGGGTAGATGGCCAGAAAGCCGTCGCCGACGAAGCTGAGGATTTCGCCGCCATTCCGATTGAAGGGAAGCGCCACCGCATCGAAGAACTGGTTCAGGGTATCGATATAGACCTGGCGGCCCTCGCGTTCGGCAAGCAGCGTCGAATCGCGCATGTCCACCATGACCAGCGCCGCCCGGATGCTCTCGCCATCGCCGCGGCGGATCTGGCCCGACAGCACGCGCTGGCCTGCATTGCCGCCCAGATAGGTGGTCAGCATGTTGTTGGCCAGCTTGCCCAGCACTGCCATCTTGGCCGCGACCGCCAGATTGGTCTGGATCTTCAGAAGCGCCGCAATCACCGCATCGTCGAAGCCGCCGGGCGCGTCCGTCGCCCAGGAGCCGATCATGCCCTGCCGGGAATCGCTGCCGAAGGACTGCACGAAGGCGATGTAGTCGGTCACTCCCATGCGCTTCAGGTCGCGGAACACGGGAAATTCGTCCGGCGTATCCGGGGTGAGCTGGCGGCGGATATGCCCCAGATTGTGGCTGAGCAGGTAGTAATAGGGGCTTTTGAGGAAACGGTCGTTGTCGTCGCTGTCCCGTTCGGCCCGATAGCCCTCGACCGTCGTGCCCTCGCCACGCATCCAGGTGAAGCCGAGCGCATCATAAAGCGGGTGGAGCACCGAAAAGGACAGGTGAACGCGGTTGAGCGGCAATCCGGACGCGGCAAGCCGCTCGCAGAATCCCTGCACGAGAACCTCGAGACCCTCGCCATTCAGCGCCGCTTCCTGCAGCCAGGTGGAAACGCGGTCGAGAAGCGTTTCCGAGACGGGTGCGCGATGGGTGATCTTCATGGAGAGTCCAGTCCTCGGAAACGGGCCTTTTCGGCCATTGATGCACCTGCCGCATCCTGCCATGGCCCGCTTCGTGGATGTAGAGAGCACATGGCCGGGGTTCAAGGTTGTCCGAGATAACTGTTCGGTGCAAATGCTTTCCAATCCGCTTGCATCAGGCGGCCAGATTTTTCTTCAGCCGTGATGCGGCCATGGCATAGCCGCCGGAACCGCCATCGATGAAGTGCATGTGATCGCGGCTGAGAGGCGTTGGAACCAGGCAGGTTACCAGGGCTGTTTCCTGTACGTGAATGCCGAACTGGCAGATGCCTGCCTGCTCCGCCTCCTCCAGCCGTCGCCGAATCCGCTCCAGCCTATGCTGATCGATGTCGACCGTCATCTTCAGCCCGTCGTCGTATTTCCGGAAGTCGCTGTTGGCGGATACATCCTCTCGGTAGCGGCGCGCATCGAAGGAGCCGGCCTTGCCGTTGAAGGCCGACAGGAGCGAGATCATCGTCACCTCGAAGGCGACGCGCATCATCTTCTTCAGGCGCGGCAGCCCCGGCGGTGCGGCGCGCACCTCCACACGGCAGGCGCCGGGCGAAAGGCTGACGGGCGGGCCCTCCCTGGGCAGGGGGTGGCCGTCGCGCTCGCCGCTTCCGGCTTCCGCAACCACGTCGCGGACCAGTCGACGGAAAGCGGCTTCATCGGCCCCGGGCCGGGGCAGGGCGATGATCGAGGCAATGACGCCATTGCGGGACCGTACGGGGTTCCATCGGCAGGAAAGGCCGGACAGATCGGGCGGGCCGAGGGACAGGCTCTCATCGATGCCATAGGCGCCTTCCTTCATGCGCCTCTCCGCCCAATGGGCTCCGCCGCCGGAAAACATCGCATAGCTCACCTGCTCGCTCGCCCGAAACCGCCCGACCCGGACATCGTGACCGGCGGCGCGGATATCGCAAAGGGGAACGAGGGCGACGCGCAGCGTCAGCTGCATGTTCTCGCGCACCCAGGCCCGGGTGGAGGCAAGCGCCCGGCGGGCCGCATCGGCTGCGGAAGGTGGAATGGCGACCGCGGCCCCGTCGCCGCCGAAGACGAAAGGCAGATCGTGCTCTCCTGCCGCGTTCATCACGGCGGAAATGACGCTCGCTCCCGCCATGTTCACCGCCTTGTAGCGTCCCGCCTCGATGGCTTTGGTGGAGTCGACGATGTCGGCCACCGCCAGCCACCAGTCAGGAGGAAGGGGCGTATAATTCTCGTCGCGCGTCACGCCGTCGAAATCCTCGAAGACGGGAAGGGTGCTGAAGAAGGACGTGCTTTGGCGGATTTCCATGGAATGATTATACTCCATTCCTGTCTACCGGCCAGCGTGCCGCCAGGCCGAATTTCTTTCGCGAGGGTGTGAGAATTTCGCAGTTTCCAACCGGGTTCCGCCGGTTTAAGAGAGCCTCGCAGCAGATCTCCATCTTGCCCCGCCTTCTCCTTACCATCCCGAGTACGCGCCCATGTCCAGCACATCCTTTTCCGTGGCCGAAAAGCGGCTTCCCCTGATCGCGCTTTTCGCCGGAGGCATTGCCATTGGCGGGTCGCCGATCTTCGTGCGGCTGTCGGAAGTGGGGCCGAGTGCGACCGCGTTCTGGCGGCTGGCGCTGGCAATGGGGCCATTCCTTCTTTACGCACTGGCCAGGCGCCGCGAGGCGCTTGCCATGCCGCAATCCGCGCGCGACCTTGCAAGTCTGACGCTGCCGGGCCTGTTCCTGGCCGCCGACCTGGTGCTCTGGCATCTGTCGATCCACTGGACCAGCGTGGCCAATGCGACGCTTCTGGTGAACCTGTCTCCCGTCTTCGTGACCTTTGCGTCCTGGCTTCTGTTCGGCGCCGTCATCACCCGTCGCTTCATCCTCGGGCTTGTCATCGCGGTTGCCGGTGTCGCGATCCTGAAGAGCGGCGGGGCGAACGGCTTTGGCGGCGGGCACTGGGTGGGCGATCTCAGCGCCATTCTCGGTGCCGTCTTCTACGCGGGATACATGCTGGCGCTCGGCAGGGCCCGCAACCGTTTCGAGACGTTGCAGGTCATGCTCTGGAACAGCGGCACGGCGGCGCTCTGCATCCTGCCGGTAGCGCTGATGACCGAGCCGGTCCTCTTTCCCTCGACACTGTCCGGCTGGGCGACGGTCGGCGGGCTTTCGATGATCAGCCATGTCGGCGGGCAGGCATCGATCATCTACGCGCTTGCCTATCTGCCGACCGCCTTTTCCTCGCTCACCCTGCTGCTTCAGCCGGTTGTTGCGGCAATCCTGGGCGTGGTTCTTCTTCATGAACCGCTCGGCTGGAATGGCGTGCTCGGCGGAGCGGGGGTGCTGGCCGGCATCCTGATCGCCCGCAAGGCCGCCTGATCGCTGTCAGGGCTTCAGCCGCCGTTCACCAGGTCGAGAACCAGTTTCTCGATGGTGCCGCCCGGCGCCATCTCCTCGCGGTCGAAGGCGTTGCTCGCTGCCTGCTGCTCGCGGGAGATCTCGCCCAGACGCTTTTCCATCACGGAATAGATCTTCCGGCATCCGGGATCGTTTTCGAGGGTGAAGCCCACCGTCTCGGCCTCGATCTTCCGGGTCATTGCCTCGATCAGGTCGCCATGGACCCGCTCGTGGGCGGCAATGCCCTCCCGGAAGATCTTCCAGCGCTGGGCAAGCGGCTCGGGCAGCCGGGACGCGGGCTCGGGCAGCGTGTAGGTGATGACGAGGCGCGGCACTGCCGAGACGAGGACGCAGGCGGTGCCGCGCGTCCGGTAATCCCGCTTCCAGGTCAGCCGGAAATTCGTATGGGCAATGGCCCTGACGTCCTTTCCGACGATCGGGCCCCGGTGCCCGATGGAGCGGTAAAGCTCGATCCCGCTTTTGCCCTCGACCCGGTAGGTGGCAATCTTCTCGATGGGTTTCCAGTCGGCCGCAAGAGCCGGGACGCCACCGGCAACGGCGGCAAGAAAAATGGCTGCGGCGGTCGCAAAACGCATGCTGTCCTCAAAGCGTGATGATCCGGACCTCGGGGACGACCGTCCGGGCGATCTCGCAAAGGTGCCGGTGATGGGTGAGATAGATGACCTGTCCGATCCTCGCCATCTCGCCGAACAGACGGAACACCTCTTCGGAACGAGGCTCGTCGAAGGTTTCCATGATGTCGTCGGCAATGAAGGGCACGGGCGGGCGGACGGCGGCGAATTCTTCGTAGCCGGCCACACGGAGGGCGAGATAGAGCTGGTAGCGCGTGCCGGTCGACATCGCGTCCGTCAGGCGCGATCCGCCCTCGCGGGTCAGGCCGATCAGGGTTTCGCGGTCGCGGTCGGCCCGGGCGGTAAGTCCGGTATAATCGCCGCGGGTGATCTGGCGGAAGGCTTCCGAGGCGCGGCGCATCATCGAGCTGCGGTGCTTCTCGCGGTAGAGATCGAGCGCGCTTCCGGCGGCGAGCGCACCGGTCTTGAGCTTCAGGTAGCGCCAGGCAAGATCCTCGATGGTGAGCAGGAGCGTCGCGCGCTCGGCTTCCAATGCTGCCACCGCGCCATCGCCGCCGACGGCATCCAGCCGGTTGCGGGCCAGCATCCATTCGCCATAGAGATCGCGGCTGTGCGCCGACAGCAGGTCGATCCGATCGGCAAGCTGGCGCTGTTCTCGGCGGGTGGCCTCCTCGTCGATCCCGGCAAGCGCCTCGAGGGCGGCATCGGCGGTGTTCGTGCCGAGAGCCTGAAGGAGCTGTTCTTCCAGCGATTGCAGGCGGCTTTCGAGATTGTCGCGGCCAAGCATCAGCTCGCGGCGCTGGCCGGCCTCTTCCAGATCGTCGCATCCGAAGGCTTGAAGGAGTTTCTCGCGGCTTGCGGCATGGAGCGCCTGCTCGTCGCGCAGGCGGGCGCGCTCCTCCTCGAGCTCCGCGAGGTCGCGGGCAATCCGGGCTGCCGCTTCTGCCTGACGGCGGGCCTCCGCGTGGTGGGAGAGGAGCGCCTGATCCGCCGTGGCCGTGCCTCCTTCCGGCAAGGCCATGCCTGCCAGATCGTGCAGCGCGCTGAGTTCGGACGCGAAATTCTGCTGGTCCTCCTCCATCGTCTGGATCCGCTGGCGCAGCGTGTCGCGTTCTCTCAGGCGACCCGGCAGATCGGCAAGGGCATCGATCAGCGCCCGCACCTCCTCCGGTCCGAGGCCGGGTTCGAACCAGGTGCGCTCGAGCGCTGTCGCCCAGGCCTCCGTCCAGGCGCTTGCGGCCCGCTCCGCCTCCTGATGGTCGCGCTGCCGTTCGGCAATCTCGGCGCGCAGTTCGCTCTCGCGCCGGGCCGCCTGCGTCCGTTCGGCCTCCCGCCGGCGGCTTCGTTCGATCGCGGCGCCGGCAAGGCTTCGCAGCATGGAGGGAGATGCGTCCTGCGGAACGCGTTCGCCACAGGCGGACAGCGCTTCGGCAAGTTCGCGGCAGGCGGTGGCGCGCAGGTTTCCGGTTCTTTCCAGCCTCTCGCGGGCCTCGCCGAGGGCGGCCGCGGTCATGCGGGCTTCGCTTGCCCGCTCGGCAAGGCTGGCTGCAAGTGCAAGACCCTCCGCAAGCGGCAGGTCGGTTCTGAGAAGACCCTTCGGCGACAGGGCGGCGATCCGCTCCGAAAGCGCGGTTTCCTCGGCGTCGATGGCCGCAAGAGCCTGCTCCTCCCGAGCGAGGGCAGCCCGGTCCAGCGTCGCCGTCCTGCTGATCTCGCGCAGGCGGGCGAGATCGCCTGCCTTCTCCAGCCGCGTCTCCGAGGCGCGGTCGAAGTCCTGAAGGGCGCGCTCGAAGAGGAGGGCGCTTTCCCGGTCGAGCCTGTCCAGATGGGCCTGCCAGAGCCGGTCGCGCGCTACCCGGAGCGCCGCAGCCGTCTCGTCGTCGGCGACATGTCCCGTCGTGACGATGCTTCTCGCCTGTTCGTCCCCATCGGCGATGCGGGCCTTGAGCGAGCGGACCGCTTCCAGGTGCTGATTGCGGCGGGAAAGGAGCGCCGATGCCGCCTCGCGCCAGCTGTCGAGCTGGCGGCGGTCGGGAAAGACGGTGCCGTTGAGCGTCGTCGCATCGAGACCGAGCGGCTTCAGCGCCGCAAGGATCTCCGAAAGCTCTCGCGCCAGGCGCTCGGCATGTCTTTCCTCGGCTTCCAGGCCTTGCTGTGTCTCCACCCGGGCGAGCGCTTCCAGCAGGCCGGAAAGATGGGGAACCAGCTCCGCACCCGGCACGGCGTCCGGCTGGCCCGCCTCGGCCTCCAGCGCTGCAAGGCTCGCGGTTGCCCGTTCCAGTTCGCGCGCGGTGCTGCGAAGGGCGGTATCGATGCCGGACTTGCGGGCGATCAGATCGCGGATGCGCCCGACGAGCGGTGCTTCGAGAATAAGGCTTGCCGGGTCCGGATGGTGCTCGTGGCCAAGGGCCCGCAAAGCCATGGAGAGGGCAGCCTCCTCCGCGACAAGCGCCTGACGGCGGCGCGGCAGATCGGTCTCTGCCGTCCGGAAGCGGGCGCGCGCCTCGTCCAGAAGCCCGATGCGCGCATCGAGCGCCAGCACCTTCTCGTCTGGTGCCAGCTGATCTCGTTCCTTCCGGAGCGCGGCGATCCGGCTTTCGATGGACGACAACGCCGTTTCCAGCCGGGTTTCGTCCTTGAGGAGAGACGGAAGACGATCGGCCACCGCCTGCGGCGGGCGCGGCAGCCCGGCGAGGGGCAGGAGCGCCTGGCGGGTCCTCGTCACGTCGCGGGCGAGCGGCAGCGCGTTGAGAAGCCGGGTGAGGGCGCTCTCGCGGCCGCGTACCTCCGTCAGTTCGTCCTCGGCCGCGCGGCAGGTGGTTTCTGCCTGTGCCGCTGCCGAGACGAGGCGGGAGAAGGCGGCGGCCTGAACATCGATTTCCGCCCGCTTCTCCCTGAGGCCATCGAGCTCCCGTTTCAGCCGGGCGAGCTCGGTCTTCTGGCCGCGATGCCGGTGGATCTGCTCCGCTTCCTGCTCCATCGCCCCGAGTGCGCGGCCGAGATCGGCAAGGCCGGCGCTGGCGGAGAAGAGCAGGGCACCCAGATCGCCCTCGCTCTGCAGGATCGATTTGCCGCCTTCCCGGAGAGACTGGTCGTCGAGGGAGAACATGGTGCGATAGGCATCGCGCCCGATGCCGCCCAGCGCGGGTTGCAGGAGCGCCTCGTTGACCGGCGCCGCCTGGGCGTCGATCAGCGACTGGGTGCGCTTCTTGATGCGCGCAAGCTCGTGGGCGGCACCGTCGAATTCCAGCACGCCCCCCACCTGCAGGGCACTGTAGGCATGCAGGAAATCGTAGCCGCTGCGTTCGGGAATGCCGAAGAGGAAATCGAGATAGGCGGAGAAGGCCGTGGATTTCCCGGCCTCGTTGAGGCCGTAGACGATGGTCAGATCCGGCGAGCCCGGTTTCGCCTCGCCGAAATCCAGCGAGACATCGGTGAACTTGCCGTAGCGCGTGAGATCGAGACGCCGGAGCCTCATGCCGCCTCTCCGGCCGAAGATTTCAGCCGCGCCAGCACGTCCTCGCCGCTCTCCTCCAGCAGACGGTCGAGAAAGGCCTCGAAGGCTTCCTCCGTCTCGCCGGCAAAGCGGCGGCTTTCGGCCGGCAGATCGTCGAGCAGGTCCCGGACCATCTCGCGGATGTCATCCCGGAAGGCGGGCCGGGCGACGACCTCGTCCCGCATCAGGGCGCCGAGCTCCACCACCGGGTCCGCCCGATCGGCGGTCGCCGCATCCAGGCGCTCGACCGCAAGCTCGATGCGGTCGATCCATGTTTGGCCGAGGCCCTCGGCGCGGTGTTCCATTTCGGCCAGGAAAAGGTCCGCATCGCGTCGAAGCGCGAAGGAAAGGTCGCTTTGTCCGGTCAGTTTCAGGCGCACCACCGCGTGGCGCGAGCGGGTTGCGGCACGGGCCTCCTCCAGCCCGGATGCGACGAGGTCCGCGAGATGGCGCCAGTCGCGCGCGGCGGTGATATCGACCGTTGCGCGGCTGAATTCCGCAAGGCTCGTCAGGCGCTCCTCGACCGTCACCCGGCCATCGTCGGCAACGGTCACGAGGCTGACGGTCTTGGGGCCGGCCTCGTTGATATCGCGGCCCTGCGGCATGCCGGGCATGATGACCGTAGAGGCCCCGGCATGGGCGCGCCGCTGATGGATGTGGCCGAGACCCCAATAGGCAAAGCCCGTGCGGTTGAGATCGGGCAGGGCGCAGGGCGCGTAGGGGTCGTGACCCGCAGCGCCGTCGAGGCTGGTGTGCATCAGGCCGATATTGACCGCACCCGCCACCGCCGGCCGGTATTTCCCGAGCAGGCTTTCGGGCGCATGGGGCTTCGAGAAGCTGAGGCCGTGAATGGCAAGGGTGAGCCCGCCGGCGCCGATTTCCACTGCCTCCGCGCGCCCGCCGAAAACCTTCACCGATGGCGGCAGCACCAGTTCCTGGGTGATGCGGGAGAGCGCATCGTGATTGCCGCGGATCTTGAAGGTGCGGATGCCGGCCTCGTGAAGCCTGCCCATCTGCGCGGCGAGGAACCGGGCCGTCTTCATCGACGTCTGGTCGCCGTCGTAGAGATCGCCCGCGATCATCAGCGCATCCACCTGCTCCTCGAGGCAGAGATCGACGATGCCGATCAGCGCCTGCCGGGTGGCGTCGCCGATCAGCGCCGCGAGATCGGGATTGCGCAGCGACAGCGACTTCAGGGGCGAGTCGAGATGAAGGTCGGCGGTGTGGACAAATCGGAAAGCCATGCAACCTAGTTAAGGACATACCGGCGAGGCTGCAAGCACAAGCGCTTCTGCTCCGCCCCTCGCGATACCCGTTGACACCCGGTGCCCGGTGCGCTGAGCTTGCATCCGGAACCGAGCGAGCCAGGAGAAAGCCGTGACCTCACCCGACAAGCTGAAAGCCCTACGCGAGCGCTATGCCAATGCCTCCGGCGGCGACATCTTCGACCCCCATTTCAAGGACGTCGCCCAGGCCCAGTTCAAGGGCACCGACCGCCGCAAATGGCCCTTTGCCGGCATTCCGACCTTCCTCGATGCCCCGCCGCGCCCCGATGCGCAGGACCTGCCCGATTTCGGCGGCCTCGACATCGCGCTCGTCGGCGTGCCGATGGACCTTGGCGTGACCAACCGGAACGGCAGCCGCTTCGGCCCGCGGGCGGTGCGCTCCATCGAGCGCGTCGGGCCCTACGACCACGTGCTGAAGATCGCTCCCTTCTCGCGGGCGAAGATTGCCGATATCGGCGATGTACCGATGCAGAGCCGCTACGATCTGGCGGGGTGTCATGCGGATATCGAGGCGTTCTACAAGCGTCTCGTGGCAGCCGGCGTGCGTCCGCTTTCCGTCGGCGGCGATCATTCGATCAGTTCCTCCATCCTGAAGGCGGTCGGCGAAAAGCGGCCCGTCGGCATGATCCACATCGACGCCCATTGCGATACGGCCGGCCCCTACGAGGGCACCAAGTTCCAGCATGGCGGTCCCTTCCGGCTCGCCGTGCTCGACGGCGTTCTCGATCCCGAGCGCACGATCCAGATCGGCATTCGGGGCGGCGCCGAATATCTCTGGGAGTTTTCCTACGAGAGCGGCATGACGGTGGTGCATGCCGAGGAACTGCCTGGGATCGGCATTCCCGCGCTCATCGAAAGGGCGCGGGCGGTGGTGGGCGAGGGCCCGACCTATCTCTCCTTCGACATCGACAGCGTCGATCCGGGTTTCGCACCGGGCACCGGCACCCCGGAGGTGGGAGGCCTGACGCCCCGCGAAGTGCTGGAGCTGCTGCGCGGCCTCAAGGGTCTGGATATTGTCGGCGGTGACGTGGTGGAGGTCGCGCCCCAGTACGATTCGACAACAAACACGGCCCATATCGCCGCGCAGGTGCTCTTCACCATCCTCTGCCTGATGGTGGCTCGGGACTGACACCCGAGCGGAAACCGCCCGGGACGCGCATGAGAAAGGCCGCCTGTCCTGCGACGGGCGGCCTTCCTTTTTTCCTGATGTCGTGCTGAACGGGCAGAAAACAGGAATCAGCGGTTGGTTGCGGTCTTCAGCTCGGTTTCGAGATTGTTGAAGGTGCTGCCGATCTGGTTGCCGAGAAGACCGGCGCCGGCGATCAGCGCCACGGAGATCAGGGCTGCGATCAGGCCGTATTCGATGGCGGTTGCGCCGGACTCGTCTTTCAGGAAGCGAGCGAGGAACTGGTTCATTTTTCTCTCCTTTTTTCGTTGAGCATCATGCTGTGGCATGCACCGCGCATCTCCTTGCGGTTGAGCCCAATCTCGCGGTCAACCCTTGCTGATTTCTTACTCGATACAACGCAAGATTTAGCGGCGGCACGGAATGGTGAGCAGAGCCTTAATAAAGTCGGGAAAGCTGTAGCGACCGGCGTTAACGAATGCCTAGCGGATTTTCGGGAGGCAGAGAAAATAGGTATTTTCAGTCAGTTATTTAGGTCTGGTGACTCTGTGAATTCGGAAGTGGTTTATTAACACCTGTGCTTCGAGGCGTCTCCAGCGGATTTTCCAGGGCGTCATCCAACTGGCATGAAATCTACCGCTGGTTTATATTGCGGCGGCGCCCGATCGCAGGCCCGCCGATCCCGGAATCCTTACCTTTGGTTGATTCGGTCGAGCGAAACGGGCGAAAGCGCTGGTGGGGATGCAGGAGAGGGCCTCGCCCGGCCCGATCCGCCATGGGCGTGACCGGACATGCGCACGACGGTATTCCGCAGGTGCGGGCAAACGGGTCGTTCAGTCCTTGATCGGCGGGGAGATTTGAAAAAGATGGCGCACCCGACAGGAATGCAACAAGCATTCCAAATCAAGGGGTTACAGCTACTAACCCCCTCGAAACGCCTCATTGTTTCTCCATGCGTTTTCGGAATTTCTCCTAACCATGGAGACCGTGCAGAAAAGAATAAAGCCGCCGCGACGGCAATCGCGAACGGCTTTGGTATTCATCAGCATCATCGTTATAGCGTGTCGGACTCCTCGGTTCAAGAGGTGGCCGCATGAACATCGCAGAAACAGTTTGCAAAGCCTTGCGTGGCGACATGCAGGGCAAGGACGCTTGCCTTGTTCCCGGTCCCGGTCATGGCAAAGATGATCGATCCCTCTCGGTAAAGAACGACAGTAACAATCCTGACGGGTTCGTCGTCAATTCGTTCGCAGGCGATGACGCTGCTGAGTGCCGCGACCATGTGCGCCGCGCTGCCGGTCTGCCGGAATGGAAGCCGACGCCTCGCGCCGAGCGCCCTACGGATCCGCAATTCGTCTATCGTGACCAGCATGGCCAACCCTATCTGCGCGTGACGAAGGTTCATAAGCCGACCGGCAAGAGCTTCTATCAGCACAGCTGGAACGGGCGGGAATGGATGAAGGGCGCACAGCAGGTCCGCATCCCGTATCGCCTGCCGGAAGTCATCGCGGCCGAAACCGTCTACATCTGCGAAGGTGAGAAGGATTGCGACCGGCTGGCCGACCTTGGCCTCGTGGCAACCACGGCACCGGAAGGCGCGGGAAAGTGGCGGTCGGAACTGAACCAGTGGTTCACTGGCAAGCAGGTGATCATCCTTGCCGATAACGACAAGCCAGGCCGCGAACATGCGGATCAAGTTGAGGGGGCCTTGCGGGGGATTGCCGCTTCCGTTCGATCGGTCCATTTCCCGATGCTTGCCGACAAGGGCGACGTGTCCGACTATCTGGACACCGGCAAGAGCAAGGCCGATCTGCTGGCACACATTGCCGGCCAGATGGTCAAGGCCGATCCGAAGCGTCCTGTCATCGGGACCGCTGCCGCGCTCAAGAAGATGACCTTCGCGCCGATCCGGTACATTGTGCCGGGGTATATCGCCGAAGGCTGCACGCTGCTGGCAGGCCGACCGAAGCTCGGCAAGTCTTGGATGGTCATGGAGATGGCGCTTGCCGTTGCTCGTGGCGGAACCTGCCTCGGCGGTATCCAGTGTGAGCAGGGCGAGGTGTTGATGCTCGCGTTGGAAGATAATCAGCGCCGCCTGCATTCCCGCATCAAGAAGCTGATGCCGCCGCTGGTCCCGACCGCATGGCCGGAATCGTTCCACTACTCGACTGAATGGCCACGAGCGAACGATGGCGGGCTTGCCTACATCAATGAATGGCTGGACCAGCATCAGAACGCCCGCATGATCATTGTGGACGTCCTAGCGCAGTTCCGCCCGATCCGCAGCGGCAAGGACCAGTTGTATGATGGAGACTATCGCGCAATCAAGGATCTGCAAGAGATCGCCTCCAAGCGCAACGTCGCAATCGTCATCGTGCATCACACGCGCAAGTCCCAGTCCGAAAGCGGCGATCCCTTCGAAACGGTCTCCGGTTCGCTCGGCCTGTCTGGCGCTGCCGACACTACGCTCGTGCTCGACCGCAACAGTAACGGCTGCACCCTGTATGGCCGTGGCCGCGATATCGAGGAAATTGAGAGCGCCGTGACATTCGACAAGACGACTGCGAAGTGGATCGTGCAGGGCAATGTTACCGAAGTTCGCCGATCTGATGAGCGCGGTAACATCTTGGATGCGCTCCGCCATGCGGGTGAAGCCATGTCCCCGAATGATCTCGTGGTTGTTACCGGTATGAAGAGCGGTAACATTCGGCGGCTGCTTTTGAAGATGGTCGAGGCCGGGGAAGTCCAGAAATCAGGGCGTGGCAGCTACATCCATCCCGATTTCGTTGTTACCGACGCTCACCCCCCTACCACCGGTAACAACGGTAACAAGGTAACAATGGACTATGAAGGGCAGGAAGAGACTGAGGATGATGATGGTGTTGTTACCGTTGTTACCGATGTTACCGCCCCCCTGCACCATGAGCCGGTAACAACCCCTCTCACCAATATGTATCAGCAGATGAAAGATGGTGAGGATGATGACTTCGAGCCGCCTGCCTTCCTTCGTCGCGGAGGTGCAGCATGACGGCTTGGCCATACGGTACACCGCAGTGGCGCGCTCTCCGCGTTGCTAAGCTCTCCGCTAACCCTCTTTGCGAAGCGTGTATTCGCAGAGAGGTGGTGACGATCGCGGACGTGGTCGACCACGTGGTTGCCATCAACAAGGGAGGCGATCCTTTCCCGCCTCTCTCCGGTCTAATGAGCATGTGTGAACCATGCCATAACATCAAGACCAATGCGAAGGATCACCCCAATGCAAGCGGCTTTCGGCGTGCGCTGAAGGGCTTTGACGTCGATGGCAACCCGCTGGACGGCGAAGGCTGGGAGGCTGCCATTGGCCCTCCTCGTGGCCATGACGATGCATCTGAACCGGCGGCCTTCCGATCACCAGGATCGATCGGCGCGGAACCGGCGATGGGCACGAACAAAGACTTAGTTTTGATTTTGCCTAACCAGGAGGCCGAACAATGGGTCTAAGGGGACCAGGCGCAAAGCCGAAAAGCAAGGGCATTATGAGCGGCCCGAAGCTGCGCGAAGAGCTTCCATGGGAAGCTGAAGGCCTTGACCGGCTGGAGCGTGTCGTCGCGTTCATGGAGGATATGCCGGTCACCCAGGGCAAGCTTGCGGGAACCAAGATGCATCTGCGGCCGTGGCAGATCGAACAGTTCCTCGAGCCGATCTTCACGGTTGATGACGAAGGAAAGCGGCGCGTCCGGACGGCTGCCCTGTCCATGGGCCGCAAGAACGGGAAAACCGGGATCTCTGCCGCATTGGCACTCTGCTTCCTCGTGGGACCAGAAGCCGAAGAACGCGGTGAAATCTACTTCTGCGCAATGGACAAGGCGCAGGCGGCGAAGGCGTGGGCGGAATGCAAAGCCATGCTGGAGGCGCATCCGGAACTATCGCAGCGTGTCAATATCATCCGGTTTTCGAAGGAAATCGAAGTGCTGGAGGGTCAGGGCAAGGGGTCCGTCCTGAAGGCCCTGTCTGCCGACGCTGACAGCAAGTTGGGCCTCTCGCCCTCGTTCGTCCTCTGTGACGAAATCGGGTACTGGCCGAAACGTGACTTGTTCGACGCGATGGACTCCGCCCTCGGCGCTCGCGACGAGCCGCTGATCGTTGCCATCAGCACGCAGGCGAAGGATGACACGCATTTCTTCTCCGAGATGATCGACTACGGCCTCAAGATCAAGGAGGGCGAGGTCGAGGACGAATCCTTCCATCTGGCCATGTTCTCGGCCGGCGTGGATGATGATCCATGGAGCCCGGAAACATGGGCGAAGGCAAACCCGGCGCTCGGCGACTTCCTGTCATATGAACAGGTGGAGCGCATGGCGATGCAGGCGCAGCGCATCCCGTCGAAGGAAGCCGATTTCCGCAACAAGGTCTTGAACCAGCGGATTGACGGCACCGTCCGCTTCATCGCTGCAAGGGAGTGGAACGACTGCAATCTGGCGCCGATCGATGAGACGGCACTGGAGGGTCGCGAATGCTTCGGGGCTTTGGACCTATCGGCCGCGCGCGATCTGACCTGCTTCCTGCTCGTGTTCCCGGAAGAGGACGGACGATACACTGTCTTGCCGCGGTTCTTCCTGCCGGAGTTCGATATCGAGGGGAAGAGCGACACCGACCGCGTTCCTTATAATGTATGGGCGAAGCAACCGGATGCCAGGCTGACGCTGCTGCCGGGAAAGGTGATCGATCCCGCCCTCGTGGCCGAACACATTGCAGACGAGGCAACGCGGTTCAACATCCTGGCTATCGCCTATGACCGCTGGCGCATCGAGGATCTGAAGCGCGAACTGGATAAGCTGTCCGTCGAGTTACCACTTGTCCCGTTCGGGCAGGGCTACAAGGACATGTCGCCGGCCGTGGATGTTCTGGAGGTCACGGTCGCTCAACAGAAGGTCAATCACGCCGGCAACCCCCTGATGAGGATGTGCGCGGCGAATGCGGTTGTAACGGTCGATCCGGCCGGAGCCCGCAAGCTTGACAAAGGCAAGGCCAGCGGGCGCATTGATGGAATCGTGGCGCTCGCCATGGCTCTGAAAACCGCTCAAGGCCACGAGGAAGAAGGACTGCCGGCGTGTCTGCTGGCGGCATAACAGGAGAAGAGAATGTTCGAAGTCGGGAAGAAATACAGGGTCGTCACGCTGGAGACCGGCCAAGACGATGACGGAAAATCGATAACGTATGAAAGTTCTATCGTCTGTGAAGTGGGAGCCGTCGACGGTACCCTCGTCAAGTTCCTAGGACATGACTATTCCAAGCCGAGCCCGTTTGATCAATTCGATGATGATATCGACCGGAATAGGCCAAGAGACGAGACCATTATTAACACTGCTGGCCTGTTCTTCGTGAGGGCGGAACTTCAGCACGATAGCGAAGAGTAGCGCGCTATCGCTGTTTGAGCTTTACGCCGGTTCCGTCGATGAACTCGACGCCTGCCGCCTCTAGCGCGGTCTGGATCTTCGATAGGGTTGTGCCCGTTGCCGCAAGCAGCGGGCCATCCATTTTTTCAAGCCTCTTGATCGTCTCGACGGACACTCCGGCTTCGGCCGCGAGCTTAGACTGATCCCACCGGACAAGCGCTCTTGCCGCTCTAACCTGTTCTGAACTGATCAAAATACACCCCAGGTGCAATAGAATGCACTTTTTATGTTGACGCCCCAAATGCAATCCGTTACCTCTAGGGTGTAACGGGGAGCACCTCAACGGGATCGGGGCACATGACTATCAACGTGGTTACCGAAAGGTTCACGAGCAGAATGCTTGCGCTGCATTCTGAACTCAATCGCATAGCTCGCCAGTTCGAGCCGATGCCGGATGACGCTATGGATTCCATCTGCGAGGCAATCAGCGTAGTCGGTAGGGCTATCATCGATGCGCCGATCACAGCTGAGCAGGATATCGCTAACAAGTTCCGGTTTGCCGCAGTCCTGATCGAATACGATGCTGGAGATCATGCGGACGAACCGGCTGCTCTGAGCAGCGCCATTTCCGACCTCGTGGCATTCCGCAATGATATCTGGAACGCTGAGATCGGCGGAAAGCATCCCTTTTACGCTGAGGCAATCTAACAGTTTCGCCCTTGTACCGTCGCAGGCCTTCTATCCTGACAGACGTAACGGATGATGCGAGTTCGAATCTCGCCAAGGGCTCCAAGTCACCATAGGCCAGCGCGATCACCACCCTCTCCAACACTGAGGCGCGCTGGCCGGTGATTATTTTTTCATTTAGCCCTTGGCGTTTTCGCCACCATAAGACTATATATACGATGGATGCGGGCGCTTATCACATTTTTGCGGAAAGTCAACAGCCTTCCTTAAAAAAGCCTTGTTTATATCGTATCCTATTGTCAGATCAGAAATTGCTCTGATTCGTAGCAGCGGAAAAACCGCTAAATCTGCCGGAGACGGCAAAGGGGAAATGCGCAAAAAGCGCACAATGAGGGAAGGCGCCGGTTTGGCAGCTACCTGTACGGGGAATACAATCTGAGAGTTTCTGCCTGGCACCGACTGGTGGCCGGGGCTTTTGGCATTTCCGCATTCAGCGGAGATAAAACCTCGACCGATCGGCGAGGAAATCAACGGGGAAGGCGACCGCCTGAGAAACGAAACCATCCCCATCAACATGTCTTTCGAAAGGACACAATTTTGAATCTGCATCATCTTAACGAAACACGCGCCGCGAAAATCGCAGAAATGAAGGGCGTTGTCAACAACCCTGAAGCTTTCGACAAACTGGAGTCGGAAATTCGGGCGCTCGACAAGGAAATCAAGAGGGCTGCTACCCTTGCCGAATTCGAACGTCAGGCAGATGGCCAGCCCGACGCATCGCAGGAACGCGAACTGCGCAGCTATTCGGTTTCCAAGGCGATCCGCGAAGCCGCTGCCGGCACTCTTACCGGCCTTGAGCGCGAGCAGCACGATGAGCTTTCCCGCAATCGTGAAGTCCGGGGCGTCATGATCCCGACATCGATGATCCTCGGCGAACAGCGCGCCCAGACCGTCGGTACGGCGAACAAGGGCGGCTATACGGTTGCTACTGACCTCGGCGGCCTGATTGACCGGCTGCGCCCGGTGCTGGCAGTACAGGGCCTTGGCGCGACCGTCATCTCTGGCCTCGTGGGCAACCTCGACCTTCCCCGCCTGACATCCGGCCCGACCGCGACGTGGGTTGCAGAAGACGGTAGCTCTACCGCATCCGACGCGACCTTCGATAAGGTCTCCATGGCTCCGAAGACCGTCACGGGCGAGATGTACATGTCCCGTCGCCTGACCCTTCAGAACGGCGTGGCGCTGGAAAACGTGCTTCGCAATGACCTGGCCTTCGTCCTGGCACAGGCGCTTGACGCTGCTGCGATCAAGGGCGGTGGCACGAATGAGCCCAGCGGCATCCTGACCCGCATCACTGAGCTTGCCGGTACCTACACCGAACTGAGCAATGTTGCGGCTGACCTGATCGCCGATCTGGAGCTCGATGACGTGACCGGCACCACCGGCTTCCTGACCAATCCCACGGTCATGAATTCGGCCCGCAAGTTCAAGGATGCTGACGGACGCCTGATCCCGGCAGCTGAGAACTTCCATGGCGAGCCTGTCGTCACCACGAACCAGGTCAAGGTCATCACGGGTACTCCGGACAAGAACCCCCTGATCTTTGGCGCATGGTCGAACCTGATCATTGGCTATTGGTCCGGCGTGGACATCCTCGCCAACCCGTACAGCGACGCATCGAAGGGCGGTCTTCGCCTGCATGCCTTCCTTGACGCGGACATCGCTGTTCGCGAGCCGAAGGCCTTCTCTTGGAAGGGTGTGCCGGTTGCCTAACGTCTCCCTCGCCGATGCCAAGGCGCATCTCCGCATCACCTTCGCTGCGGACGACGCGTACATCACCGGGATCATCGAGGCGGCGGAAGACTATATCGCACGGACGGGGGTGGAGTTTTCCACCCCCCTACCTCCGGCGATCCGTCACGCTGTCCTGCTGACTGTATCCCACTTCTATAACAACCGCGAGGCGGTGACCGCTGAGACCGTCAATGCCATGCCCTTCGGCGTGAACGCATTGCTTCAGCCCTACCGGGAGCAAGGCCTATGACCATCGAAAAACGTATCGCAACTGAGGTTCGGGCAGAAGGCCGTAAGCTGTCGGGCTATGCTGCGACTTTCAATCAAGAGACCCGCATTGCGGATTTCCAAGAGCGGATCGCACCGGGTGCTTTCGCCGCTTCGCTCCGGTCCAGCCCTGACATTCTCGCCCTCGTGGACCATGATCCTTCGCGGGTACTGGCGAGGACGAAGAGCGGCACCCTCCGCCTGTCTGAAGACGACCGGGGCCTGAAATTCGAAATCGACGTTCCCGACACAAGCGCCGGTCGCGACGTTCTGGCATTGGCCACGAGGGGAGACTTGGGCGGGATGAGCTTCGGCTTCACCGTTCCCGATGGCGGCGATAGTTGGACAGGTGACAAGCGCGAACTGCGCAGTGTCGTCCTGCATGAGATCAGCGTCGTCCAGTCCTTCCCGGCATACGGCGGTACTACCGTGCAGGCCCGGTCGCGTAAGCAGCGCACGGATGCAGATCGGCGCATTGCGCTTCTGGAACTGGAGGGCATCCGATAATGTGGCCTTTCTCGAAACAAGAGAAGCGGATCGCGTCCAGCGATCCATACCTCGGCGAGTTCCTTGGCGCACGTTGGCAGGGCCGCGCTGACATCGAGAAGGCGAGCGGACACGCTGTCGCGCATCGCTGCATTTCGGTCATCAGCGAGAACCTGGCCTCGGTCGGCCTGTCGGTCTACCGGCGCACCGAAGATGGCGGGCGTGAGAAGGCGACGGATCATCCGCTCTATGCCGTCTTGCATGATCAGGCGTCACCGACCCTGACCGCGTTCGAGGCAAGGGAGTGGTTGCTGTCGTCGGCTCTGATGTATGGCAACGGCTTCGCCAAGATCGAGCGTAACGGGCGCAGCCAGGTCACCGGCCTTACCCCTCTCGTGGCCGGATCGGTCACGGTAGAGAAGCTGTCGAGCGGCCGGCTCCGGTACAAGCACGCGAAGTCCGATGGCGGCACTGAGGTGCTTCTGCAGGATGAAGTGCTGCATATCCGGTATCGGACCAAGGACGGCATTCTCGGTCTTTCTCCTATTCAGATCGCAAACGCTGCTTTCGGCCTTGCCCTCGCTCAACAGGATCAGGCTGGCGCAGCTGCGGAAAATGCTTTCCGTCCTGCCGGCGCTCTGATCTTCCCTGACAAGCTCGGCGCAGGTGACCGGACGGTTGCGGGCAGCAAGGAAAGCGTCATCGCCAAGTTCAAGGAACGCTTCATCGGCCAGATGAAGGCCAATGAGGTAATCGTCTTGGACGGCGGTGCGAAGTTCGAGACGTTCCAGTTCTCGGCGAAGGACTCCGAATTCCTTGAAAGCCGGAAACTCTCCAATCTGGATATCTGCCGGATTTGGGGCGTCCCTCCATCTGTCGCCGGGATCACCGACAACAGCACCTATAGCAACGTCGAGCAGGAAAGCCGGGCTCTGGTCACGCGCTGCCTAGCACCATGGGCGAAGCGGGTAGAGATGGCGATGACGATCCAGCTGCTTTCGCCGGAGGCGCGCAAGACCCTCTATGTCGAGCATGATCTGTCGGCACTTCTGCGCGGCGATCTGGTCAGCCGGTACAACGCATATCGCGTCGGCCGCGAAGGCGGATGGCTTTCAGCTGATGATATTCGCGGCTTCGAGAACATGTCGAAGATCCCCGGCGGCGAGACCTACGTCCAGCCGTTGAACATGGGAATCGTCGGGGCCAACGATAACAGAAGCAAGGTGGATGACGCTGCATGACCGGAGCTGGAAACCTTCGCGAAGTCATCGAAATGCAGACGCGAGAGGAAGGGGATGACGGGTATGGAAACCCCGTCAGCGGTGATTGGGCAACCTTCTGGTCTGCGCCGGCGCGCATCCAAATCCTCCGGGGAACAGAGACGGTCATGGCTGGCCGTCTCGGCGGCACCCAGACCGTCGCGATCACTATGAGGTGGCAACCAGAGTTCGCCACCATGAACAGCGCCTGGCGGGCGAAGAACGGCCGCACAGGGGAAGTCTATAACATTCGCAGCATTGAGCCTGATGAGCGCAGGGCGTTCGTCAACATCCTCACAGAGACGGGAGTTGCATCATGACCTTCAAGATTGAAATCCGCGGTATGTCGTTCTTCTATTCGGACGATGGCACCCGAAAGTACCGGACACTGGCGATGGCGGAAGTCTACCTTCCTGACCTCGCCCTGACGCTCCGCGATGTACGCCTTGCATGGTCACCCGACCGTGGCTTTGTGGCGCATGCTCCGACCTCGCCGAAGACAGCGCCGTCTCCAATGATCCAGTGGTATCACCGGGGCGAGTTCGCCCAACAGCTGGCGCAGGAACTGCGGACCATGTACGAGCGCATGGGCGGCAAGATGCCGGTCGATCTGAGCGTGAAGGAGCAGCGCGCCGGCGCTGCCGCACGGCGGATCATCGAGAAGGCCACGTCTCGCCGAGATCACGTGACGGGCAAGGTTATCGGCGCTGATCCGTTTGATGATGCACCGATCGAGTACATGACGGTTCCGGCAACTTTCCATGTCCATGAGGACGCAAGCGACACCGAAGCCGTGGAAGGCCTTGCCCGCACCCTGAGCGTCGAGCATCAGGAGGCTGCCCGTGTCCTCGGCTGATTTCGTCCCTCGTGGTCTCCGTCGCGAAGACGCAGCCCGCTACATCGGGATCAGTCCGACGCTGTTCGACCGCAAGCGGAAGGAGGGTGCAATCCCTCCGCCGCGCGACATGTTCGGGGTAATGATCTGGGATCGACATGACCTCGATTCCCTTTTCGCGAAGCCGGTCTATACTGCGGCTAACGACAACAATTCCAGCTATTGGGACAAGGTGTGCGGCTTCGAAAACCAAAGTACGTGAACGTCTATCAGGACCGCCACGAAAAACAGCGTATCTACTATAGAGAGCCGGGAAAGCCACAGGTGGCTTTGCCTGGCCCTTTGTATTCCGAAGAGTTCTGGATCGCGTACCACAAGGCCCAGAAAGCCGAACCGGTATCGGCCGGGAAGGCTCCGGCTGCCGGATCAATGGGCGCTGCCATCCAAGGCTACTACCGTAGTGCCGAGTTCGTGCAGCTGGCAGACTCGAGCAAGCAGGTCTATCGCCGCATCCTCGATGCCTTCGCGAAGGAACATGGTCATGCTCCGGTCGCCGGTATCCAGACGAAGCACGTCAACGTGCTGATCGACGGGAAGGCGGAGACGCCGGCCGCTGCGAACATTCTTCGGAAGAGGCTGTCATCAGTTTTCGAATATGCCAAGTCGGTCGGAATGATCCAGGTCAACCCGGCAAAGGAGGCGAAGCGGATCAAGACGAAGTCCAAGGGCTATCGCAGCTGGACCGAGTCCGACATCGCCGCATATCGCCAGAAGTGGAAAGAAGGGCAGCCGGAGCGGATCGCCATGGAGGTGCTTCTGCATACCGGCTTGCGCCGATCCGATGCCGTCCGCCTTGGATGGCAGCATATCGTCGACGACGCATTCGTCATCTCGACTAAGAAGTCACAGGATATTGTGGAGCTTCATATCCCGCTGCACAGCGACCTAGCTTTCCTGTTCGATCTGCCACGAGGGAGAGAGACCTTCATTTCGACGGTCTACGGCTCCGCCAGATCGGAGAAGGCTTTCACCAACTGGCTTCGGGAAGCGGCCCATGCTGCGGGCCTGCCCTCGAATTCTTCCCCTCATGGGCTCCGAAAAGCTGCCTGCCGTCGCCTTGCCGAATCGGGATGCACGGCCTTGGAGATCATGTCCATCACCGGACACAGGGATATCAAAGAGATCGAAAGGTACACAAAAGCAGCCGAAATGAAGCGATTGTCACGTGCCGCTATGGCCAAATCGGAGCAATCGTTTATCATCAAATTGCCTAACCCCGATCAAGGGTTAGTGGAATCCTAGTCCTAAAGCCTTGATTTCATGGAAGGAAATCTGAAAATGGCGCACCCGACAGGATTCGAACCTGTGACCTTTGGAATCGGAATCCAACACTCTATCCAGCTGAGCTACGGGTGCCCGAAAGACGCGGAACAGGTCCTCGTCTCGTGACCCGGTACTTAGCCCAGCTTGCTTCCGCTATCAATCCGTTTTTTGAAAAATCCGGTTCAACCGCTGGCGTCTTTCCTCGGGAAACAGAATCAGGGAAGAGATCGGTCCGTTAACGATCAAATACATCTTATTATTGTGCGCGATGATTTCAGGTAGAATAACGCAGGCAAAAATTGCAAAACCAATGATATTTCTAATAACTGTTATCTTTCACACGATATAAATAATAAGAATTTTCCGGTTAAAATTAGCATATCCGTTAGTTTTTTAGCTATATATATAATACGTTCATGACAAGCGGCGCCGGAATGGTTCGTCTCGTTTTGCTGCCAACGGTTCGCTTGGACGCGCAGAATTTTAAACGCCTATATTGATAGAGATGGGGATACGAACATGAATATTTCCGTGGACTTTACAGCGACCAATGTCGAAGAGGGGATCGGTTACTGGCTTCGCCGCGCGCAGCAGACCGTTCTTCATGACTTCAGCGAGACCTTTGTTCCCTACGACCTGCGTCCGGCGGAATTTTCCCTTCTGATGCTGCTGGCCAACCATCCCGGGATCAAGCAGTCCGATGCCGCGGAGATACTCGGCATCCAGCGCGCCAACTTCGTGGCGCTTGTGGATGCCCTTCAGCAGCGCGGGCTCGCAGAGCGGCGCAAGCCCGAAAGCGACCGGCGCGTGCAGTCGCTCTTCCTCACCCGCCAGGGAACGGATTTCGTGGTCGAGACGAGCGGCAAGTGGCGCCAGCACGAGTCGCGCATGATCGCCCGGCTGGGCGGCATCGAGGAGCGCGACCAGCTCGTGGAGCTTCTGACCCGGCTCGCCTGCTGACGAGCACCGCATCGTCTTGGGGTGCCTATCCTGCGCCCGTCTTCAGGCCCCTTCGGGGGCCTTTATTTTTGCCTCGGGGCGCGATGCCGGAAAGCAGAAAGGCCGCACCCGGTGGGTGCGGCCTTTCCCGATCGGAGATCCCTTCAGTGCCGGTCAGAGACGGGCGGCACCCGGTCCCGGTACGGCGCCCGGCGGGCACTTGCCCAGGATGATCATGCCAAGCACTTCATCCTTGGTGACATCGGTGGTGCGGGCGCTGCCGACGACCTGGCCGTTCTTCATCACGGTCACGCGGTCCGCGAGGTCGAAGACGTCGTGGATATCGTGGCTGATGAGGAAGATGCCGATGCCGTCCTTCTTGAGTTCCTTGATCAGTTCGCCGACCTGGGCCGTTTCCTGCGGGCCAAGGGCGGCCGTCGGCTCGTCCATGATCAGGATGCGGGCGTTGAACAGGATCGCGCGGGCGATCGCAACCGATTGCCGCTGACCGCCGGAAAGCGCCTTCACCGGTTCCTTGAAGCGGCGGAAGTTGGGGTTGAGCCGCCCCATCACCTTGCGGGCTGCCGCTTCCATGGCGGCATCGTCGAGCGTGCCCCAGGGGGTCAGGAGCTCGCGACCGAGGAAGAGATTGGCGGCGGCATCGACGTTGTCCGCCAGAGCCAGCGTCTGGTAGATCGTCTCGATGCCGTAGGACTTGGCGTCGCGCGGGTTGTTGATGTTGGCTTCCTCGCCATTGATCATGATGGACCCGCCATCGCGCGGATAGGCGCCGGAGAGGATCTTGATCAGGGTGGACTTGCCCGCCCCGTTATGGCCGAGAAGCCCCACGACCTCACCCGGATAGAGCGAGACCGATGCGTGATCCACGGCCTTGATGCCGCCGAAGGCGATCGAGATGTCCCTCATCTCGACGAGAGGGGTCCGGGTTTCGGTCTGGATGTTTTCAGCTGTCGCGTTCATCGACGGGCCTCCTTACTTCACACGGCGCTGGTAGATCGTGTCGAGCCAGACAGCCACGACAAGGACGCCACCGACGACCATTTGCTGCACGGCCGAGTCGAAGCCGACCAGCACCATCCCGGATTGCAGCGATTGCATGACAACAGCGCCGAGCATGGCGCCGTAGATGGTGCCCATGCCGCCGGCAAGCGAAGTGCCGCCGATGACGGTAGCGGCGATGACATAGAGTTCGTCGAACTGGCCGAGCGCGTTGGTGGCCGAGTTCAGGCGGGCCGACGAGATCGTCGCGGAAATGCCGACGAGGAAGCCCATCAGCGCGAAGATCAGCATCGTCATGCGCTTGGTGTTGATGCCGGCCAGTTCCGCAGCCTCGGGGTTGCCGCCGATGGCGAAGACATAGCGGCCAAAGCGGGTGCGGGTCGCGAGGAAGGTCATCGCGATGCAGACGAAAGCGGCGATCAGAACCGGGATGGCGAAGCCGTGCGAGATGTTCAGCCCGCCTTCGGGGATGGTGATGTTGTTGGCGGCGGCATATTGCTTCACGATGCCGACGGGCCAGAAATATTCATTGGCGATGAAGGCCGCACCGACGATGAGCGCTGCGGAGATCGCGGCCAGGAACACTTCCGCCCAGACGGGACGCAGCGGGAAGCCGAAGCGTGCGCGCTGGCGACGGCCGGATGCGAGCATGAGCACCACGGCGACGCAGCCGAGCAGCGCCACGAACCAGGTGCCCCAGTAGCCGATCGAGCCATAGGGCCCGCCACCGATCAGCGCGAAATTGGCGTCGACGGGAGAGATGGTCTCGCCACGCGCGACCCACCATGCCGCGCCGCGCCACACGAGCAGGCCGCCGAGCGTCACGATGAAGGACGGGATCTGCAGATAGGCGATGAGGACACCGTGGAAGGCGCCGATCAGCGTGCCGACGGCAAGCCCGAAAAGCACCGTCAGAACCCAGATCATCGGATGGCCGAGGCCGAGATATTGCGGCAGGACCCAGACCTGGAACACGCCCATCAGCATGGCCGTGATGCCCAGCACCGAGCCCACGGAGAGGTCGATGTGGCGCGTCACGATGATCAGCACCATGCCGGTCGCCATGACCGCGATGGAGGATGTCTGGACCGAGAGGTTCCAGAGGTTGCGGTAGGTGAGGAAGGCGCCATTGCCGTTATAGACGATGCCGTAGATCTGGAAGCCCATCCAGATGAGGATGAGCGCGCCAAACATGCCGAGCATGCGGGTATCGATTTCCGTCGCCCGCAGAAAGCGCCGGACGGCCCCTTCTTCGACCAGGCCCGGCCCGGCGCTGGTTTGAGAAATTTGGTTCATGGGTACTTCTCCCTTGTGCCCCTGTTTTCAGGATACGCGCTCGCCTCCAGTCACCACCGGTCCGCGTCCTGCCTCACATTGGGGAATATACATCACTCCCGGGTCCTGGCCCTGGAAGTTTTCACACGGCACTTGCGGTTTCCCATCGCAAAACGGGGCGCCCGCGCCCGCCGCACGTGAATCCGGCCTTAAAAAACCGCGCCGCTTGTTCGGCGGCGCGGTCTTCAGTCGGCAATCATCGGCCCTGAGGCCAAGTCCTTACTTGCAAACTGCTACCGCGTTGGCGTCAACACCGGCGCAGAGCGTTGCCTTGTCGATCCAGCCGGCATCCAGAACCAGGTTCAGCTTGTCCTTGGTGATGGCTTCCGGGGTCAGCAGCACGGCGTTCATTTCGACGCCCTTCGCACCGTCCTTGAACTTGCCGACATTCGGGATGTCGGTCATGGACTTGCCGTCGGCCAGCATCAGGGCCGCATTGGCAGCCACTTCGCCGAGCTTGCGGCTGTCCTTCCAGATGGAAACGAGCTGGGTGCCGAGGGCAACGCGGTTCAGTGCGGCCTTGTCGCCGTCCTGACCGGTAACCGGTACGGTGCCGGCCAGACCCTGGGCAGCCAGAGCCGCAACCACGCCACCGGCCATGCCATCGTTCTCGGAGAGAACGGCGTCAACCGCGTTGTTGTTGGCGGTCAGGATCTGCTCCATGTTCTTCTGGGCGTTTTCCGGCTTCCAGCCGTCGGTCGAGGCTTCGCCGACGATCTTGATGTCGCCGGAGTCGAGCTTCGCCTTCAGCACTTCCTTCATGCCGCGGTTCAGGAACGAGGCATTCGGGTCGCCCTTGTCGCCGTTGATGATGGCGAAGTTGCCCTTGTCCTTCACCTTCAGCATTTCTTCCGCCATCAGGCGGCCGACGCCGACGTTGTCGAAGGTCATGTAGAGCACGTTCGGGTCTTCGATCTGAACGTCATAGGCGATGACCGGGATGCCTTCCGAGGTGGCCTTCTGGACGGCCGGCAGGATGGCTTCGGAGTCGTAGGGCACGATCAGCAGAACATTCGCGCCCTGGGAGATCAGCGACTCGACGTCGGTCAGCTGCTTGGCGGCGGAGCCCTGTGCATCGGCGGAAATGTACTTGTCGCCATTGGCTTCGACGATCTTCTTGATGACGGCTTCGTCCGTCTTCCAGCGCTCTTCCTGGAAGATCTTCCAGGACACGCCGATGACCTTGTCCTTGGCCAGCGCATGGCCGGCTACAGACATGGCGAATACTGCGCTGGTCAGCGCAAGAGTCAGTTTCTTCATTTGGGTCCTCCCAGGTGGTTGCCGTGATTGCGGCCTCCCCACAACGCCCGGCATTCTTGGTTCCTGCCGGAAAAAATGTTTTTCTCGACAGTCGAGAAAATAAATGTCAGAGTTTTCGCACCCTGTCAACAAGCCCCTCCGGGTTCGCCTGTTGACATCGGGCGGGTGCTGTTCGAGGTGGCATCGCCCGGGGGTCTGACGAGGGAGAGAGGCCAGAGAATGCTGGCGAAATCGAGTACGGAAATCGTGCGCCAGCAGAACAGCGGGCTGGTGCTCGCACAGCTGCGCCGCCACGGCCCGCTCTCCCACACGGAGCTTTCCGATCGCACCGGTCTTTCCTCCGCAACCGTCTCGGCGATCACGGCGGAACTGGAACGGCATCAGGTCATCGAGCGCCAGGAACAGGCGCCGCCGGCGGGCAGGGGGCGCCCGCGCGTATCCTTCACCCAGCGTCGGGAATGCGGCTATCTGATTGCGGTGCGGATTTCCTCCGATCAGCTCGAATACTCGCTCGTCGATTATGGCGGCACGCTGATCGACCGGCTGGAGGAAACGAGACGCGGCCAGGACGAGGCGCGCAGCTTTGCCAGCGCGCTGCGCAACACCATCGAGAGGCTGTGCGAGCGCTCGTCCCTGTCGCTCGGCGAGATCAGGGTGGTGTCGATCTCGAGCAAGGGGCTCGTCGACCCGCTGCAGCCGGTGCTTCTCTGGTCGCCCGTCTTCGGGGATGTCTCCGTGGATTTCAGCGCCATCCGGGGCGGGGGGCTGGAGCCGGACATCCTGCTCAGCAACGAAACCAGGCTGGTCGCGGGCGCGCTGGCCCGCATCGTCGAGCGCCAGGCCGACGAGCGGGGCACCCTGCCGCCCCGGGCGCTCTGCGCTCTCTCGCTGGGGCATGGCATCGGTCTCGGTATCGCCCATCTCGATCCGTCCGGCGAATATCAGGTCGCAGCACCGGATTTCGGCCACATGCTGCATCTTGCCAATGGCGGCCTCTGTCGGTGCGGATCGATCGGTTGCATCGAGGCGACGGCGGGCTTCTATGGCATTCTTCGAACCGCATTCGAGGTGCCCTCCGACACCATCCCCGCGCGCTTCGTCCCGATCATCGAGATGGAGAAGCTCGCCGCCAATGCGCGCCGCGGCGACCGGCAGGCGCAATTCGCCTTCCGTCAGGCGGGGCTGGCACTGGGGCAGGGCCTTGGCCGCATGCAGAGCCTCAACGAGAAAATGCCGGTCTACTTCACCGGCCCGGGCGTCCGCTTCTACGATCTCATGGAGCGCGGCCTGATGGAGGGGCTCGGGCAGTCCCGTGCGATCCGCCGCGAGGGCATGCCGGAACTCCACATCATCCTGGATGAAACGGCGCTGGTCTTTGCCGGCCACCTCGATCTCGCCCTCGGCCACATGGACCGGACGGCCATTTCGGCCAGCCAGGAATGAGAAAAGCCGGGCGGATGCCCGGCTTCTCCAGTATCCTGCGGCGCATGCCTCAGCCGACCGAGACGCGGCGGCCTTCCTTGACGGACCTGACGGCGGCATCGGCCAGGATGAGGGCCTTCAGCCCATCCTCCCCATCGGGGGTGATGGTCGCGCCCTTCTCGATCGCGGCGATGAAGCTTTCGATTTCGGCGGCATAGGCTTCCGTGTAGCGGGTCATGAAGAAGTCGTGCAGCGGAGGACGGGTATAGCCATCCGCATTGGCAACCTCGATGGAGACGGCGCGCTGGTTCTCGGCCGCCGCCATGCCCTTCGATCCATGCACCTCGATGCGCTGGTCGTAGCCATAGGTGGCACGGCGCGAGTTGGAAATCACGCACTGCTTGCCGGAGGCGGTTTCGAGGATGACGGAGACGCTGTCCCAGTCGCCGGCTTCGCCGATGGCCTTGTCGACCAGAACGGCGGCATGGGCCGTCACCGTCACCGGCTCCTCGCCGAGCAGGAAACGGGCCATGTCGAAGTCATGGATGGTCATGTCGCGGAAGATGCCGCCGGACCGCTTGATGTAGTCCACCGGGGGGGCACCGGGATCGCGCGAGGTGATCGTCACCATTTCGACCTCGCCGATGCGGCCGTCGTCGATGGCCTTGCGCACGGCGGCGAAATGCGGGTCGAAGCGGCGGTTGAAGCCGACCATCAGCTTGGCATTGGTTTCCTTCACCACCTTCAGGCAGGCGCGCACGCGCTCCGCATCGAGATCCACCGGCTTCTCGCAGAAGATCGCCTTGCCGGCGCGGGCAAAGCGCTCGATCAGGTCCGCATGGGTATCGGTCGGGGTGCAGATCACCACCGCATCGATGTCCTTTGCCGCCTCGATGGCCTCGATGGTGCGAACCTCGCAGCCATAGGCGGAGGCAATCGCTTCCGCCGCCGCCGGGAAGGCATCGGCGACCGCCACGAGCCGGGCATCGGAATTGCCGCTGACGGCCTTTGCATGCACCTTGCCGATACGTCCGGCACCCAGAAGACCAAATCTTACCGTCATTGTCTCGTCTTTCTCCGAAATGCGAACATCGCCCTCCACCGGGCGGCCGCGAAAGGGTTGCCATGAGGCTTCGCAAACAGCAAGGTGCAGCGTAGCGTCTCGAACAAGATGGAACAAACGGGCCGTTTTAATCTTGTTTCGGAATAAATATTCCATATCAATGGAGCGCGTCAAGCGAGGAAAGCATGCAGATCATCGATCCCAAACACCCTTTTTACCGGCCGCTCTGGGTGCGGCTGCTGGTCGTCGCCATCTGCGCCGTCTGGTTCGTGGTGGAACTGGTGATCGGCTCGCCCTTCTTCATGGTCATCATGGGCGCGCTGACGGTCTATACCGCCTGGGTTCTGGTGATCCGTTTTCCCAGGGATGGAGAGGCGTCCGCCGCCGACAAGCCTGCCGGCGGCGGCGAATAGCTCAGGCGCCCAGCGAGTCGAAAAATGCGTCGGGACCTTCCACTTCCGTGAGCTTCCGGCCGCTGATCAGCCAGAAGCGGTTTGCGGCGGCGCGCACGAAGGCCCGATCGTGAGACACGACGAAGGCGGCCCGGCCTTCCTCCGCGAGTTCCTGCGACAGCGCTTCCTGTCCCTCGATGTCCAGATGGTTCGTCGGTTCGTCGAGCAGCAGGAAATTCGCCTCCGTCAGCCGCAGCATCAGGAGTGCCAGGCGCGCCCGCTGTCCGCCGGAGAGGCGATCGAGCGGTTTCTCCTGTTTTTCGATGGCAATGCCGGCCCCTGCAAGCAGGCTCCGCGCCCGCTGCTCGCCGAGCGGGATACGGGCGGCAAGCGCGCCGAGCGGCGTGCGGGCCGTCTTCAGCATGGCCAGGGCCTGATCCATGTAGCCGGGCTTCAGCGATGGTGTCGGCTGGATGGCGGGATCGGCCGCACCTTCCGCCGCAATGGCCCTTTGCAATCGCTCCATCAGGCGGCTCTTGCCGGCACCGTTTTCTCCAAGCAGCACGATCCTGTCGCCCCGGCAGACGAACAGCGGACCGGAGCGGAAGAGCAGGCTGCCGTCGGGCAGGCGCTCCTCGAATGGGGCGATGCGGATCAGCACACGGGCCTGTGCCTCCGCCCCTCCAAGCGCCACAAGACCCGCGGATCGTTCGCGGTGCGCGGCTTCCGCCTCGCTTTCGATCCGCTCGGCGCGCTCCTTCAGCTGTTTCGTTTTCACGGTCAGCAGATCGCTGCCCGAGTTGACGGCGATGTTGTTGAGCTTCGCTGCCTGACGGCGCAGCTGGTCCACCATCTTCATGTCCTTGTCGAACTTGCGTCCGCGGGCCAGATCCTCTTCCTCCAGCGCCCGGCGCGCCTGCGAATAGGGCAGGGCATAGAGGCGGCTTTCCTGCAGCCGCAGAAAAAGCGTACGGCCCGTGACCCGATCCAGAAAGGCGCGGTCATGGCTTGCGATCACCACCGCCTTGCCTGCGGGAAGGGCATTCAGCCAGCGCTCGAGCAGAACGATCTTGGCAAGGTCCAGATGGTTGGTTGGCTCGTCGAGGAGCATCAGGTCGGCATCGGCAAGGGCGAGACGGGCGATCATGGCCAGCCGCTGCCAGCCGCCGCTCTGGTGCTGCATCGGCCGGTCGCGCAGGGCTTCCGGAACGCCGATCTCGTCGAGAACGATTTCGGCCCGCCAGCTTTCGTAGTCGCGGATGTCAGGGGCGAGCGCCTCGGCCACCGCTTCGCGGAGGGACAGGTTCATCAGATGGGGCGGTGGATCCTGCTCCATGTAGGAAAGTGTCAGCGAGCGGGCGCGGGTGATGGCGCCTTCGCCCGGCTCCAGCTTTCCGGCGAGGATGTTGAGGAGCGTGGATTTGCCACGGCCATTGGCGGCGACGATTGCCAGTCGGTCGCCAGGCGAAATGGTGAGGTCGAGCTTCTGGAACAGGGGCGCCCCGAGCGTGACGCCGAGGGAATTGAGAGTGACGAGAGACATGGGGTCATGACCTGAAAGGGCCGCGCCTGCTTCCGTTGCAGGCCGTGCGGCAATCAAGGAATCCGTGCACGGTGAAGGCGTTCACCCGCGCGGCGGCATTCAGGCTGACCGGTTCTTGATGAGCAGCGTTGTCTCTGGTCAGCCCTGCAAACGCATCTGCAGGGCAAGATCAGGGCCAAAGCTGGTGCTCCTGTTGTAGAAAAACAGCGTCACGATGGGCTCCCTTGATGCAGGATGGATACCAAGTCTGCGGGCGCGTTGCAATCCCCGGTTACAGGAGGCCCAGCTTCCGGCTGGCGATCAGGCGCGAAATCGCCTGATCGACCAGAAGGTTGGCCGTCGTCATCCGTGCGTTTGCCGCTTCCCGATGGGCGGGATGGACAAGGTCGGGGTGGTTGTTGCGGGCGAAGACGCGGCGCTTTTCGGCAAGCGTTTCCAGGCTGTCATCCTGCGCGAGGCCGAGATCGGCGGCGATCTCCGCAGGCAGCTGGCGGGAGAGATGGTCGGGAAGCGGGGGCGGCGCGGCATCCTGCGCATCGGCCTCGCCGTTCTCGGGAACGATATCGGAAACAGGGTCTTCGGCGAGATCGAGATAGGCGCCGTCGATCCGGTGCAGGCTGACGGAAATCCCTTCCATGGCCGGCGCCACGAAGCCCGAGGTAAAGCCGCGAATGCGCGGGGCCTCCGTACCCGCCTCTTCCTCCGGCGGGTTTTCCTCCTCCATCCGGACAAGCACGGATTCGAACAGCGATCGGCCGAACAGCATGGGCGGCGCCTCTCCAGTTTCGGGGCCGGCAGCATGACGCCTTCTGCTTGTGCCGGGCTTTACGCCGCCATCACTGGCTTTGCGACTGGCTCTGGGCCCGGTCCTCGACCGTCAGCGATACCTTGAGATGTTCGCTCGCCGAGCCGAGCCGCAGGCCCGATACGGGAGCCGCGCCCTGATAATCGAGGCCACAGGCGAGGCGAACATAGCGATCGTCCGGGCATATCCGGTTTGCCGCATCGAAGCCGACCCAGCCGAGGCCGGGCACATGCGCCTCCGCCCAGGCATGACTTGCCGTCTGCTGCTCGATGCCGTCCATGAATAGATAGCCGGAGACATAGCGCGCCGGCACGTCCAGAAGCCGCGCGGCGGACAGAAAGGCATGGGCATGGTCCTGGCAGACGCCGACGCCGTTGGCGAGCGCTTCCTCCGCGGTCGTCTCGGCATGGGTTTCGCCCGGCCGGTAGGCAATCGCGGAATGGATCGCGCCCATCAGCCGGTGCATGCGGTCGAGCACGTCGCCGCCGCTGCCGATGTCTGCCGCGAGCGCGCGCAGGCGTTCGCCGGGCGCGGTCAGCGGCGTTTCCCGCTGGAACAGCCAGAGCGGGCAGAAGCCCTGGTGCGGGCCGAAGACGCCCGCCTTGTCCTCCGTCTCGATCTCGCCTTCGGCGACGATCACCGTCTCCTTCGGCTCCTCCATGGTGGACCAAAGCTCGGTGCGGTTGCCGAACTGGTCCTGGAAGCTCACCTGCCTTGCGGCATTGTCCATGCGCACGGTCCAGGAGAGCACGCGCTGGCCGGGGCCGGTGAGCGGGGTAAGCCGAAGCCGCTGGAGCGCGTAATGGACCGGAATGTCGTAATGGTAGCCGGTGCTGTGGGAAATCTTCAGATGCATGGTCTTCTTCTCCGCCGGCTGGCGTCCTGCCGCGGCATGGCGTGCGCTCGCTGATGCTCAGGTGTAGAACCGGTATCCTTCACTGATCTCGATGCCCAGCTGGTTGTTGTGCCGGATGAAATCCTCCAGGAACTCGTGCAGGCCCTGATCGATGATGTCGCGGATGTTGCGGCTGCGCAGGGTGGCATAGATGGCCTCTGCCGTCTCGTGGCACTTCAGCCGCTGGCCATAATCCGCCGCGAGATGGTTGAGGTCGCCGACGATCTTCTCATAGCAATGGGCGAGCGAACGCGGCATCTGCACGTTGAGGATCAGGAAGTCGGCGATGTTCGCGGCGCGGTAGCCGCCGTCATAGACCCAGCCATAGGAGCGGTGCGCGGAGACCGAGCGCAGGATCGATTCCCACTGCACATTGTCGAGCGACGTGCCGACGGAGGAGACGGAGGGCAGCAGGACGTAATATTTCACGTCCAGAATGCGGCTCGTATTGTCGGCGCGCTCCGTGTAGGTGCCGATGCTGGCGAAGTGGTAGATCTCGTTGCGCAGCATCGATCCGTGGAAGGCGCCGCGGATGAGGCCGGTGCACTGCTTGATCGCGTGGATGATTTCAGGCAGTTCCTTGGCCTTCAGCGGCTTCGAAAGGGCGGCCTTCAGCTCGATCCAGCATTCGTTCGTGGCTTCCCAGGTGTCGCGGGTCAGCGCCGTGCGCACCATGCGGGCATTGTTGCGGCCCGCCTCGATGCAGGAGAGCACGCTCGAGGGGTTGGCGGTATCGCGCAGAAGGAAATCCACCGCATCGGCGGATGTCAGTCTTTCATGGCGGGCGCCGTAGGCCGAGCGGACGCCGGCGCTTTGCAGCACGCCATCCCAGTCGTCGTCGGTCGCGCCGCTGCGGGTGAGCGCCACGCGGAGCCCCGCATCGACCAGTCTTGCAATGTTTTCCGCCCGCTCGATGTAGCGGAACATCCAGTAAAGCCCGTCGGCTGTTCTTCCGAGCATGTCAGTCCTCCAGCACCCAGGTGTCCTTCGTGCCGCCGCCCTGGCTGGAATTCACCACCAGGGAGCCTTCCTTCAGCGCCACGCGGGTCAAGCCGCCGGGGATGATCTTCACCTTGTCGCCGACGAGCACATAGGGACGCAGGTCCACATGGCGGGGGGCGATGCCGTTTTCCACGAGAACGGGCACGGTCGAAAGCGCCAGCGTCGGCTGGGCGATGTAGTTGTCCGGACGGGCGCGCAGCTTCGCTTCGAAGGCTTCGAGTTCGGCTTTCGAAGCGGCAGGGCCCACCAGCATGCCATAGCCGCCGGAGCCGTGGACTTCCTTCACCACCAGCTCGGCCAGATGCTCGAGCACATAGGCGAGGCTCTCTTCTTCCGAGCAGCGCCAGGTCGGCACGTTTTCCAGGAGGGCCTTCCGGCCGGTGTAGAATTCGACGATCTCCGGCATGTAGGAATAGATCGCCTTGTCGTCGGAAATGCCGGTGCCGGGTGCATTGGCGATGGTGATGTTGCCGGCCCGGTAGACATCCATGATGCCGGGCACGCCGAGCGCGCTTTCCGGATTGAAGGTGAGGGGATCGAGGTAATCGTCATCGACGCGGCGATAGAGAACGTCGATTGCCTGATAACCGCGGGTGGTGCGCATCTTCACCTTGCCGTCGATGACGCGCAGGTCCGATCCTTCCACCAGTTCCACGCCCATCATGTCGGCCAGGAAGGAATGTTCGTAATAGGCGGAGTTGTAGATGCCGGGCGTGAGGATCGCGACCCTCGGCGTGCCGTCGCAGCCCGGAGGCGCCAGCGATTGCAGGCTCTGGCGCAGAAGCGAGGGATAATCCTCCACCCGCTGCACCTTGTTGCGGTGGAAAAGCTCCGGAAACATCTGCAGCATGGTTTCTCGGTTTTCCAGCATGTAGCTGACGCCGGACGGCGTGCGGGCATTGTCTTCCAGCACGTAGAACTGGTTTTCGCCGGTGCGCACGATATCCGTGCCGACGATATGGGTGTAGACGCCCCCCGGCGGCCGCACCCCGATCATTTCCGGCAGGAAGGCGGCGTTGTTCGAGATCAGCTGGCGCGGAATGCGGCCGGCCCGGATGATTTCCTGCTTGTGATAGATGTCGTAGAGGAAGGCGTTCAGTGCCACCACGCGTTGCTCGATGCCCTGGGCAAGCCTTCGCCATTCCTTGCCGGAGATGATGCGCGGCACGATGTCGAAGGGGATCAGCTTTTCGGCGCTTTCCGAATGGCCGTAGACATTGAAGGTGATGCCGGTCTTGCGGAAGATGTGCTCCGCTTCCTTCGACTTGGCGGCGAGCAGGGCCGGATCCTGTTGCGCGTACCAGTCGTGATAATCAACATATGGTTGTCGCGGACGGCCGTCCGCATCCATCATTTCATCGAATGCCAACGCTTCATTTCCCCTCTTTTTGGCCATCAAATGCCATTGTTTCGGGCAATGCAAGCGCCTTCTTTAAAATGCTCCGGCGATAGTCCGCGAGGCGGGGCTTTCGCCACCCGCAGTTGCTTAAAGGATAATCACAGCTGCTTCAATTTTATGCGCGGCCTGCCTTTTTACAGGCTTTGACTCGGGGAATGGCCGCGCCTAGAAAAGGAGCGCCCCGATGCCTGAGGGCGCTCAATCCCCTCCCGCCTATCGGAGATCGTCATGCTCGACCGGTTTGCCCCGGTGATATTCGTCCTTCTCTGGTCCTCGGGCTGGATCGTGGCGAAATATGCCGCCTTTCATGCGGATGCCCTGTTCTTCCTGTTCATCCGCTTCGGACTGTCGGTGGTCGCCTTTGGCGTCTTCTGCGCGGCGACGGGTGCCCGCTTCCCGCGGGAGCCCCGGCTCGTGCTGCATGCGGTGCTGTCGGGGGTCTTCCTGCACGGCCTCTATCTCGGCCCGCTCTGGTGGGCGATCGAAATGGGCGTGCCTGCCGGCCTTTCCGGCATCATCGCCGGTCTTCAGCCGCTGCTGACGGCCATTGCCGCGGCCATGCTGCTGGGCGAGCGCCTTGCCCCCATCCAGCGGCTCGGCCTGCTGCTCGGCTTCATCGGGATCGGGATCGCCATTTCGCCGAAGCTTGCCACCTTCAGCATGGACATGCTGCATGAGCAGGCCCTGCCGCTCGTCGTCAACCTGCTGGGGATGGTGTCCGTGACCGCGGGTACGCTCTATCAGAAACGGCACCTGCAATCCGGCGATATCCGCTGGATCGCCACGCTCCAGTATGTGGGCGCGACGCTCGTTCTGCTGCCGGCATCGCTCGTCATCGGCACGTGGCATTACGATTTCAGCCTGACGGCCAATCTGTCGCTCGCCTGGTCGGTGCTCGGTCTTTCCATGGGGGCGATCGGTCTGCTGCTCCGCCTCATTCGCCAGGGTCAGGTGTCCCGGGCCGCCTCGCTGGTCTATCTCATGCCGCCGCTGGTGGCGCTGGAGGCCGCGCTGTTTTTCGGCGAACCGCTGACGCCCGCAATCGTTGCGGGCGCGCTGATCGTCGTCATGGGTGTCTACCTGACGAACCGGAAGGGGCGGGAGAGCAGGTAGCGAGCAGCGAACAGCGCGTAGAGGGCTCTGAAAAAAGAAACCGGCGGAAGTGTCTTCCGCCGGTTTTTTCTGTCCTTATGCCATTTCGCGCTGGCGATTGCCGCCGCCGCCGTGGCTGCGCTGGCCCTGGCCGGGGCGCTTGCCCTGGGGCCGGGGGCCGCGGTGATGCGGCTTGCCGGCGGGACGGCCATGACCTGCCGGGCGTTCGCCGGCGCGATGTTCGCTGCGCTGGCCTTCGCCCGAGGCGCCGCGATGCGGCTTGCGGGCGCGGCCTTCGCCGGCATCGGCGGACCGTTCGGCCTGACCGCCGACGAAGCTCGCCGGGCGTTCGCGCCGTTCGCCGCCACGACCGGCTGCGTGAGGCTGACCGTTGCCGCCACGGCCGCGATGACCGCGACCGCCGCCCTTCTTCGGGCCATCCTTGATCGACGGGCCATGGCCTTCCGGCGGCGTGCCGCCGGCGACGGTGATGGAAATGCCCATCAGCTTCTCGATGTCACGGAGCAGGCGATACTCGTCCGGCGCGCAGAAGGCGATGGCCAGACCGTCGCGACCGTTGCGGGCGGTACGGCCGATGCGGTGCACATAGGCATCCGGCACTTCCGGCAGGTCGTAGTTGAAGACATGGCTGACGGCCGGGATGTCGATGCCGCGGGCTGCCACGTCGGTCGCGACCAGCACCTTCACTTCACCGTCCTTGAAGGCCTTCAGTGCGCGCTCGCGCTGGCCCTGGCTCTTGTTGCCGTGGATGGATGCCGCCTTGTAGCCGACGCTGTCGAGATGCTTCATCAGCTTCTCGGCACCGTGCTTTGTACGCAGGAAGACGATGGCGCGGCCATCGGGATTGGCGTTCAGCTGCTCCTTCAGGAGCGTGGTCTTGTCGTTCTTGCCGGCCACGAAATAGACCGACTGGTCGATCTTGTCGGCAGCCTTGCCGGCCGGCGAGACTTCCACGCGCTTCGGGTCGGTGAGGTAGGAATGGGCAAGATCGGCAATTGCCTTCGGCATGGTGGCCGAGAAGAGCAGGGTCTGGCGCTTGGCCGGAACCATCTTCGAAATCTTGCGCAGATCGTGGATGAAGCCGAGGTCGAGCATCTGGTCGGCTTCGTCGAGGACGAGATGCGTGACCTTGCCGAGCGAAATGGCGTTGCGGGCAATGAGATCAAGCAGGCGGCCCGGCGTGGAGACGAGGATGTCGACGCCACGGGTCAGCTGTTCCTGCTGCTTGTTGATGGATACGCCACCGACGACGATGCCGATCTTCAGCGGCGAGCGGCGCACGAAGACCTTGAGGTTGGCAGCGATCTGGTTCACCAGCTCGCGGGTCGGGGCAAGAATCAGCGTCCGGCAGGTGCGGTGGTCGACGCGGATGTTTTCCGCCAGCAGCATTTCGATGATCGGCAGGCCGAAGGCGGCCGTCTTGCCGGTGCCCGTCTGGGCGAGGCCGATGAGGTCGTGGCGGGCGAGAACGAGCGGGATCGCCTGTTCCTGAATGGGAGTGGGCTTTACGAAGCCGTTATGGGTAAGCGTGTCTACGATCTGGCTGGAAAGGCCAAGCGAAGAAAAATCGGTCAAGTCAATACCTTTCGGGGCGCCAAGACGAACCCCCGCCTGAGCGGGATTGCCCGGGCGGTGCGCATGGCGTCAAGAACCCCGCGTGATCTGGGAACTTGTAAGTTGGATTTCGGCTTTCGGTGCCTGTCGTTCGAGTCCGGCGGGTAAGCCCCATGGCTTCATTCGGCCGCCGGCCGGCACCTCTTACCCCGTTGCGATGGTCAATCCGTTATCGCGCGGCACGCTCACGCGGCGGCCAAGGGGTTGTAAGCACGGGTTGCATGTGGCCTTTCGCGCTCCGAAAGTCAAGGACCAAATCGCCGGCGAGGCGAAAGGAGGCGGTTCATGCCGGAAAATCCAGCCGAACCAGGAGGCCGCTGCCCGCTTCGTTGCGCAGAGTGAAGCCAATGCCGTAGACATCGGCGATTTCCCGCACGATCGACAGACCGAGGCCGGAGCCCGGCTTGGCGCTGTCGAGGCGCCATCCGCGACGCGTGAGATTGCCGATTTCCGCTTCCGGTACCCCGGGGCCGTCATCCAGTACGGTGAGCCATGCCTTGCCGCTTTCGCTTCCCCAGCGGATCACGATGCGCGCCCTGGCCCATTTGACCGCATTCTCGATCAGGTTGCCGGCGAGTTCGCGAAAATCGCCGGGATCGACAGGAATGGACAGGTCCGAAGGGCCTTCCTCGACGAGATCTATGGCTTCGCCGCCAGGCGTTCGCCTCAGCGTCCGGGTGATTTCCGAAACGATCCCTGCAACATTGCTGTCACCGCGCCGGAGATCGGGCCGGGCGGCAATGCGGGAGAGGGCGAGCTCGCGCTCTACATGGGTGCGCATGGTGCCGGCCAGATGCTCCAGCTCGTCGGCAAGCGCCGTTTCGCCCTTTTCGCGCAGGTTGAGGGCGTCATTGGCAAGAACCGTCAAGGGCGTGCGCAGCCCATGGGCGAGATCCGCCGCCCGGCTGCGCGCCTTCTCGATCATCGCGCCCTGCGTTTCGAGAAGCTGGTTCACCGCGTTGACCGTGCTCCGGAATTCGGCAGGATAGGTGCCGGAAAGCCGCGTGTCGCGCCTTTCGCGAATCCGGTCTATTCCCTCGCTTAAGCTCGAAAGGGGACGCAGGCCGAAGGCAAGCTGGGCCAGCGAGGCACCGACCAGGAAAAGGCCCAGCCCCCCGATCGCAGGCAGGATGTCCCGAATGAAGCCGGCACGCGCCTCGTCCAGCGTATCCTGGTCGATTGCGACCGCAATCCGCAGCGCCCGCTCGCCCTCGGGCGCGGCAACCCGCACCAGGCGTTCGAGAACGATGAGCGAAGTCCCCTCCGGACCGGGCAGCACATAGCGATGGATGGTGCCGTCCGTGTGCCTGTCCGCCGGCAGATCGAGTGCGGTGTCGAAGAGCGAGGTGGAGCGGATGGTCTGTCCGGTGCTGTCATCGACGATCTGCCAGTAAAGACCGCCATAGGGAATGGTGAAGCGCTGATCCACGGGCCCCTTCGGCCGTTCCAGCTGCCCCGTGGGGCCGAAGCTCAAGGCGCCTGCCAGCGTGTTGACATGGCTGGTCAGCTCCGCATCGATCCGCTTGCGGATATTGCTGGAGAAGAGCGACACCAGCAGCGCTGCCGTCAGCGCCAGCGCAAGCCCGACGGTGAGGGCCGAGAGCACCAGGAAACGTCCGCGGATCGAGGAAAGCCAGGTCATGGCGCGGCAATCCGGTAACCGAAGCCGCGCCGGGTCTCGATCAGGTCCTTGCCGAGCTTGCGCCTCAGGCGGCCGATCAGGACCTCGACGGAATTGCTTTCCCGTTCGAAATCCTGCGCGTAGAGCTGCTCCGTGAGCTCCAGTTGCGTCACATGCCTGTCGCGGTTCTGCAGGAGGTGATGAAGGCATCGATATTCGAGCGGTGTGAGATCCACCGGCATCCCGGCAAGCGTCACGGCCTTGGTGCGCGGGTCGAGTTTCAGCTCCCCCGCCGCAAGAACGGGGCTGGCCTGGCCGGCGGATCGCCTTAGGATAGCCCGCAGGCGGGCCAGCACCTCCGCCACCTGGAAGGGTTTGGCAAGGTAATCGTCCGCACCGGCATCGATCCCCTCGACCCGTTCTTCCCAGTTTCCGCGGGCGGTCAGGATGAGGACCGGAAAGTCGCGGCCCGCCTTGCGCCACCGCTTCAGCACGGTCATCCCATCCATGGAAGGCAGGCCGAGATCGAGAATGGCGGCGGCGAAGTCCTCGCTGTCGCCGGCATACCACCCGGATTCGCCGTCTCTCTCATGGGCGACGATATAGCCGGCGCGCTCCAGGTGCGCGATGAGGTCGCGCGCAATCAGGGGATCGTCTTCGACGAGCAGGATGCGCATCATTCGTTCTCTGTCTCGAGGATGCGGCCGGTGGCGGCATCCATCTCGATTTCCACCAGCCGGCCGTCGGGCTGCAGGACCTTGAACTCGTAGGCGAAGGTGCCGTGCTTGCGGTGGGGCGAAATGCGGACGATGTCGCCGGGGAAACGGGCCTTGATGATCTTCTTGAGTTCCGGAAGCGGCTTCAGCACGCCCTTTTCCACGGCTTCGTGAACGGCATCGAGCGTTTCCGCATCGTCGCCATCGCCGTCGTCGTCCGCGCGCACGGTGGCGGTCGCGAAGGCGACGAGCAGGAGCGGGATCATCAGGGAGGAGACGTAGCGGCGCATTCCGGAACGCTATCATGCCGGAGCTGAAATTTCCCTGACATTTTCCGTCAGCCATCGCTCAGCGCACTGCGGCTAGGGTGCATTCAACGGTCGGGCACAGGGCCCGGTCCGGTCCCAGCAAGGAGCATGTCCCATGAAGAAAATCGTACTCGCCGCAGCTCTCCTCTCCGCTTTCGCCGCCACCGCCGCGCGGGCTGAGGACGAAGGCAAGGCCTGCGATGTTCCGAAGGAAAAGTGGATGACCGAGGACGCCATGAAGGAAAAGGCCAAGGCCCTTGGCCTCGATGTCCGCCAGGTCAAGGTCGAGAACGGCTGCTACGAGGTCTATGCCATCGATGCCAAGGGCAACAAGGTGGAGCAGATCTTCAATCCGGAAACCGGCGAGCAGGTCGGCTCCGAAGGGGAAGAATGATGACCCATGTCACCGTCGATGGCCGGGATGCTCCCGGCCAGCGCGGCCGGGTCAAGGTGTGGGATCCGCTCGTGCGGATCTTCCACTGGTCCCTGGTCGGGCTCTTCGCCTTTTCCTTCCTCACCGGTGACGAGTGGAAAAAGGCGCATATCCTTTCCGGCTATACGATTGCCGGGCTCATCGCCTTCCGCATCCTGTGGGGCCTTGTGGGGACGCATCACGCGCGCTTTTCGAGTTTCATCTACGCGCCGTCCACCATCCTCGCCTTCCTGCGGGACAGCCTGACCTTCAGGGCGAAGCGCTACCTCGGGCACAATCCGGCCGGCGGCGCCATGGTGATCCTGCTTCTCCTGATGATCGCCGGCATCGCCACCACCGGCTACATGATGACGACGGATGCCTACTGGGGGATCGAGTGGGTGGAGGAAACCCACGAGACGCTGGTCTATGCCACCATCGGCCTGATCGTGCTGCATGTGGCGGGCGTCGTTCTCGCCAGCGTCGAACATCGGGAAAATCTGGTCCGTGCCATGGTCACGGGCTGGAAGCGCGCCGAATAGCCAATGCCGGTTGCGGGCGTTCCGCGCGCCATCACGGCCAGTCCTCTACCCCTCATCCGGGGCTGACCGTGAGGGAGACCCGGACCGGGTCTCCCGCCACCAGTCCTTCACTGCGCCTCACATCCGCCTTCACCGGCAACAGGTAGGATCCGCTCTTCGCATCCGGAAACAGGCTCGTGCGAAACCGTTTCCGGCCGATGACGGCCATGACGGGCAGCTGCCCGAAACCTGCCCGCGGACCCGAAAGCACCCGGATTGCCACACCGATTTCCTCCGGCAGAGTGACGAAATGCCATCCGCCCTTGCCCGGATAGAGCCAGAGGAGGGCTTCGAAATCGAAGGAAAGGTCGGGCTCCATCGTCGCTCCTGGGCTCCCCCGCCACAGCACTGCAAGCCCGTGCGCATGGCTCACGCTGCTGGCACGGCGCTGCTCTTTTGAATTCGATGGAGGGAGACTGATCCGAAACGGAAAACTCAGTCCCGCCTCCCGGCAGGCCTTTCGGTCGGGGGCTGCTGCTAGAAGTCGGTCGCGACCCCGCCTTCTTCCTTGCGTTTCGCCACGAAGGCTGCAAGCTCCTCCGCCACGGCCGGATCGATCGGCGGGGCTTCGTATCGGTCCAGGACCTCCTTGAAGATGCGGTTGGCATGATCGTAGGTGGTGGGCCGTCCGGCTTCCGTCCATGTCTCGAAGTTCCGCCAGTCCGAAAGTATCGGCGAGTAGAAGGCGGTCTCGTAGCGCTCCAGCGTGTGCGGCGTTCCGAAGTAATGGCCGCCGGGGCCAACATCCCGGATGGCATCCAGGCCGAGCGCGGCCTCGCTGACATCGAGCGGCTTCAGGAACTCCGCCACCATCTGCAGCAGATCGACGTCGAGGACGAACTTCTCGAAGGATGCGGTCAGTCCGCCCTCGCTCCATCCGGCGGCATGCATGACGAAATTGCCGCCGCCTTGGGTGACTGCCCACAGCGACATCGCGGATTCGTATGCGGCCTGCGCGTCAAGCGTGTTGGCGGCGTTGACGTTCGAGGTGCGATAGGGAACGCCATAGCGCCGTGCCAGCTGGCCGCCGGCAATCACCGCCTTCATGTATTCCGGCGTGCCGAAGGCCGGAGCGCCGGTCTTCATGTCCACGTTCGAGGTGAAGCCGCCATAGATGACAGGTGCACCCTTGCGCACCATCTGCGCGAAGGACAGGCCGCAAAGGGCTTCGGCATTCTGCTGGACGAGCGCACCCGCGACCGTCACCGGAGCCATGGCACCGGCGAGCGTGAAGGGTGTGAGAACAACCACCTGATTGCGCGATGCCATCTCGATGATGCCCTGGAGCATCGGGATGTCGAGCCGCAGCGGCGAGTTGGAATTGATGATGGTGAAGAGCGAGGGTTCGCTGTCCATCTGCTCGGCCGTGATGCCGCGCGCGATGCGGGCAATCTCGAGCGCATCGATGTTCCGCTGCTTCCCGAGCGAATAGGCATGGAATGGCTTGTCCGTCAGCGTCACGATGTCGGACAGGCATTCGAGGTGGCGCACCGAGGCGTGGATGTCGATGGGTTCGACCGGATAGCCGCCGTTCACATGCACCACGTCATAGCTCTGCATGAGCTTCAGCAGCTTGCGGAAATCGGTCTGGTTGCCAGCCCGGCGCCCGCCTTCCCGATCGGCGACGAAGGGCGCGCTGGCGATCTGCGCGAAGACGAGATTGTTGCCGCCCATCCGCACGTTGCGCAGCGGATTGCGGGCATGGAGGGTGAATTCTCCCGGGGCATGGGCCATGTATTCCATGATCAGGCCACGGTCGAAGCGTACGCGTTCGGAACCGGGCGTCACCATCGCTCCGGCGGCCTTCATGATGTCACGCGCTTCGGGAAGCATCACGTCGACGCCGATTTCTTCCAGCACCTGCAGCGAGGCGTTGTGGATATCCTCCAGCGCTTCGGGCGTCAGGATTTCTGTCCGTGCAAGCGTGTTCCGGATGTTCAGATAGGTGGCTGCGGGTGCCTTGCGGGTCCTGTCGGCGCCCCGTCCGCCGCCGCGGCGCGCGCGGCCGGAAGCGGCAGGAGCCTCAGTTGCGGTGGTCGAAACTGTCGCCAAAATGTCGCTCATGGATAACTCGCTGTAATTTCCTCGACACGATTAGTGACAGAATTCAAAACGGCTCGTCCTTGCCATTTGCGACAGGTTCCTGACTTCTTTGGAATAGTGAATGTTCCCTTCGCGACCTTCCTGCCCGCTTCGCTTGAAAGAGATGCTTTCAAGGTTAACGGAATGTTCAAGGGCGCGTGCTATTGCCGGTAGACGAGGGGGAGGTTCGCACCTCAGGAGCATGCGAAATTGACACAGGCACCGGCCGATCTGCTGGGGTTGGCCTGCGACCGGATCCGGAATCTGGACAGGCCGGCCTTCATAAAGGACCACATGCTGCGCTATGTGGCGGCAAACGACGCCTATCTTTCGCTCCATGGAATTCACCCCGGACGCTCCGGCATCTTTCCCACCTACCGTGACCGTATCCGCGAAGGGCGTGAGCGCCAGACGCTGGCGACGGGAGCGGAGGCGCAGGTCACGGTGACGGCACGGGACGGAGCGCCGCTCGGCACGGCCGAAATCGAGCGCTTCGTGACCGATGACGGGTCTTCCTATCTCTTCGGCCAGATGTCTGCCGGCGCCATCGACGATCCGGCGGCCGATCTCGATCACATTCGACAGACCCTCGAGCTTGTGGCGCAGCCCATCCGTATCCTGTCTCCGGATGGACGGCTGCTGGTGGAGAATGCCGCCGCGCGTGCCGGGCTTGCCGCTGATGCGGTCGTCCGGCCCGCCGATGCCACCGTGAAGCGCTCCGTGGAAAACGCGCTGGAGATGCTCGACGTCGGGGTGGCCGTGTTCGACGGGGAGGGGCGCCTCATCTACCGGAATGCCCGGATGGAAAGCCTCTACGGGCCGGTCATCGGGCAGATGCCCATCGGACTGTCGATCGACGATTATTTCGGGGGCATCTACGATTATGGCATGTCGCTCGATCCCTCCACGCCCGAGAAACTGGGATCGCGCGACGACTGGTTGCGCAACCGCCATGCGCTCTTCGAAAACAATTACTCGGAAACGACCGAGCTCGCCTGCGACGGGCGCTGGCTGCGATGCCTGAACCGCCGTCTCGAAAACGGCATGCGCATCCTTGTCCGGCTGGATGTTTCGGATCTCAAGCAACAGGAAATTCTTCTCCGCGAACATGTGGAGCGCAACGAGCTCTATCATTCGATCATCGAGGAGCTGCCCGTCGCCGTCTTCGCGCGCAACAGCGATCATCGCATGGTCTTCGCCAACGCGGCCTTCTGCACCCTATTCGGGCACAGCAGGGAGGAACTGATCGGCCGAACCGAGCTGGAGAGCTACGGCCCCGAGGGCCGCTCCATCCATGAGAACAACGACCGCGTCCTGCGCGAGGACATCACCTCCGCACTCGAGGAAACGCTGTCCCATTCCTCCGGCCGCATCTTCAGTGCCATGTCGCGCACCAGCCGGGTGGATACCGAGAACGGGGACTCCTACGTCGTCGGCTCCGTTGTCGACATCACCGACATCAAGATCCGCGAAGTGGCCCTGCGCGAGGCGCAGGAGCGGGCGGAGAGCCTGAGCCGTGACCTCAGCGGCATCTTGAGCGGTCTTCCGGCCGGCGTGCTCGTATTCGATGAGCATCTGCGCGTGGAATATGCCAACGGGGCCTTCTATGCCGTCTGCGGATTGCCCGCCGACGGGGAAATCCGGGGCTGCTCGGTGCACCATGCCATCGAGCAGATCTATTTCCATGCCATGCCCGATGCGGCGGGTGCCGAACTCCTGCCGGAAAAGCTGTCGCTGGTCTTTGAACGGGGAAGCGAGGCCTCCACCGAATTCTCCACCCGCGAAGGCCGCGCCGTCATGGCGGTTTCGCGAAACCTCACGGGCGGCAAGACGCTGGTGACCTTTGCCGATATCTCCGAGCTGCGCCAGCAGGAGCGGGAAATCACCCAGCAGCAGCGCCGCCTGGAAACCATCGGCCAGATCATGCGCGATACGGCGCGGGTGATGTCGCAAGGGTTGTTCGTCGTCGAGGACGGCATCATCACGCTGTCCAATGCGGCGGCGGCGGAGATGATGTGCCTGCCCCTCGAGCTGGTCGAACCGGGAAGGCACTGGCAGGACAGCTTCCGCCACTGCATGGGCAGAGGCGACTTCGGTACGGAAGAGGAGGCGCTTCGCATCGCGGCCGAGTGGCGGGAAGCCATGCAGAAGACGGGCGCGATAACGGCTTCCTTCATGGCGGATGGCCGGCGGTGGGTGCAGTTCGTGGCGACGCTCAGCGCCCGCGGGCAGGTGATGGTCGTCTTCAACGACCTCTCGGAAATGAAGAACCGGCAGCAGGAGCTCGAGCGCCTGCTGGCCAGAAGCGAGGCGGCAGACAAGGCCAAGAGCGAGTTCCTGGCCAACATGAGCCATGAAATCCGCACCCCCATCAACGGCGTGCTCGGCATGGCGGAGTTGCTGGCCAAGACGGATCTGGACGCGCGCCAGCGCACCTTTACCGAAATCATCAGCAAGTCCGCCAACACCCTTTTGACGATCTTCAACGACATCATCGACTTCTCCAAGATCGATTCCGGCGAGATGGAGCTCAAGCCGCAGCCCTTCGATCCGCTGGAGGCGCTGGAGGATGTCGCGGCCCTGCACAGCGCATCGGCGGCGGAGAAGAATCTCGGCATTCTCATCCGCGCCCCGGCAGACGTGCCGCGCCGGGTCATGGGGGATGCGGGGCGCTTCCGCCAGATCGTCGCGAATTTCCTCAGCAATGCCATTCGCCATACGGAACAGGGCCATGTGCTGATCGCCATGCAGTCCGAAGCCATGCCAGACCGGCGGGTCATGCTGACCGTCCGGGTGGAGGATACAGGGGTGGGCATCGAGCCTGTGCGCCTCAAGACGATCTTCGGCAAGTTTGCCCAGGGCGGCGCATCCGAACAGCGGCATGGCGAGGGGACGGGCCTGGGTTTGGCGATCACGGCCGGGCTGGTGGAACTCTTCGGCGGCACCATCGAGGCGGAAAGCGAACCGGGTGCCGGATCGGCCTTCACCGTGCGCCTGCCGTTGCCGGCGATCGATATCGCGGATACCAAGCGGCCGGTTCCGGTGAATGTCCGTGGCGCTCGTGTTCTCGTCGTGGATGACAATGCGCTCAGCCGGGACATCCTGCTCGACCAGCTTGCCGGCTGGGGCTTCGATTGCTGCGCGGCGGAGGATGCAGCCTCGGCCCGGGCCATCCTCGAAGCGGCCGGAGAAATGGGCGTCCCCGTCGACGCGGTGCTGGTGGATTATCATCTGGTTGGAAGCGAGGCGGCACGGCTTTGCCGCGAGATCAGAACCTGCCGGAAGTTTTCGGATACGGCGCTCGTCCTGCTCGCTTCGATGGATACGGCCGATCACGCGCTGATCGAAGGGCTTCATGTGCAGGCTCACGTGACGAAGCCGGTCCGCGCCAATATTCTTCGCAATACCATGATCGAGGTCCTGCGCATGCGGCAGCTGCGCCGCCCGCACGAGGACCCCAGCGAGCGAACCGGCATCCGGACGGGCGAGGGAACGGCTGCGGCAGGCGGCGAGCTTTCATCCTCCGGCCCGCAAGCCGGGGACAATCGGCCGGTCCGGATTCTCGTTGCGGAAGACAATGACGTGAACGCCTTCGTCTTCCGCCAGATCCTTACCGCAGCGGGCCATCCCTTCGTGCTGGCGGCCAATGGCGAGGAGGCGGTGAAGCTGTGGACCGAGCACCGTCCCGATGTCATTCTCATGGATGTTTCCATGCCCGTGATGGACGGCCTGGAAGCCACGCGGCGCATCCGGCACATGGAGCGTGTGGCCGACATGCCGCCTGCCGTCATTATCGCCGTCACGGCCCACGACACCGAATCCGGCAGGGAGCTCTGTCTCTCGCACGGCATGGATGATTATCTCGCCAAGCCGATCAGCCCGGAAATTCTCGAGGAGAAACTGGAGCGCTGGCTCAAGGCGCCGCACCGGGAAGAGCTTCCGGCGGAGTGATCAAACAGGTCTGATGCCGCAGAGCATCTCGCGTTTCCCGGCAAAGCCTTTCCGTTTTTCCACCTGGAATCCGGCTGCAAGCAGATTGCGCCGCACGAAGCCCGCGGCCGCATAGGTGCCGAAGGTGCCGCCGGGGCGTGTATGGGCGAAAACCTCGGCCATCAGCTCCGCAGACCACATTTCCGCGTTCCGCGCAGGGGCGAAGCCATCCAGATACCAGGCGTCGAAGAGGCGGGTTTCTGCCCTCACACCGTCAAGCGCCTTGCCGCAGACGACGCGCAGGCGGGTCTGTGCATCGAGGTCCAGCGAGACGATGCCCTTCGGCCGGTCGGGCCAGACTTCTGTGAGTGCCCGTCGCTCCCCGTCGATCTCCGGCCAGCGCGCGAGCGCCCGGTCGATATCGCTGCGCTGCATCGGGAAGAGCTCGAAGGATGTGAAGGTCAGATGTCCGCCCTTCGCGCGCGTTTCCTTCCACTGGCGCCATGTCTCGCAGAAATTCAGCGCCGTCCCGAAGCCGAGTTCGCCGATCTCGAAGGCGCCGGCAGTCTGCCAGCGGCCGGGCAGGGCATTTCCGGCAAGGAAAACGTGGCCGCATTCCAGGCGCCCGTCGGTCTGGCAATAAAAGTGATCGCCAAAGGCTTCGCTATAGGGCATATCGCCCTCGCGCCACTCGAGGCGCTCTTCTTCCATTCCGGCAGGGGTCTCGCTCATGGGCACAGGCGATAATCCGGCGGCGGCGATGCGTCAATCGCCGTCTGGCACAAGGGCGGATCTTCTCGTCGTCGGCGGCGGCATCATGGGCCTCTGGGCGGCCGTTCACGCGCGCAGGTCCGGCCTTTCGGTGCTGCTGGTGGAGGAGGGGCGGATCGGCGGCGGCGCCAGCGGCGGTCTGCTGGGCGCGCTGATGCCCCACACGCCGGACCGGTGGAATGCGAAGAAACAGTTCCAGTTCGACGCCCTTCTGGCCCTGGAGGCGGAAGTGGCGCGCCTGGAGGCGGAAACCGGCCATTCCACCGGCTATTGCCGTGCCGGGCGGCTGATACCGCTTCCGAAACCTCATCTGCGCGACATGGCGCGCCAGCACGAAGCCGACGCTGCCCGCCACTGGCTGGCAGACGGGCGCCGCTTCCATTGGCATGTCCGCGAGGCGAGCGAGGCGGGGGAGCGCCTCTCGGGCGGCGATCTCGCCTGTGGTTTTGTCGAGGATACCTTCGCGGCCCGGATCGATCCGCGACGCTTTGCGGGCGCGCTCCGCGCCCTGCTCGAAAGAGATAACGAGGTCTCGCTTCTGGAAGGCAGGGGTGTTTCGGCGCTCGATCCCTCTCTGGGAACTGCCCGGCTTTCCTGCGGTCTCCAGGTGGCCTTCGGCCATGCGGTCATCGCTGCCGGTCATCTGTCCGGGCGCCTCGTCGAGCCTCTGGTCGGCCCCTTCCGCAAGCCGCTCGTGGTGCCGGTCAAGGGGCAGTCGGCGCTCCTCGCCGCCGATCTCGGTGCTGATGCGCCGGTTATCTACCGCGACGGGCTCTATGTGGTACCGCACGAGGGCGGGCGCGTAGCGATCGGCAGCACCAGCGAGAACCGCTTCGACGAACCGTTCGCCACCGATGCTCAGCTCGACGCGCTGATCGATGCCGCGCGGGCGCTGGTTCCGCAGCTTCGGTCCGCCGCGGTGATGGAGCGCTGGGCCGGTCTCAGGCCGAAGGCGACCGGGCGCGATCCTCTCGCGGGGCCACTTCCCGGGATCGACCGCGTCAGCATGCTGACCGGCGGTTTCAAGGTCAGCTTCGGCATCGCGCATGCGGTGGCCGAGGCGGTGGTGGCAACGATGGTGGCTTCCGCAAGCGAGACGGGTCTGCCGGAGAGTTTTTCACCCGCAAGCCATCTGCGGGAGGCAGGTTCTCCCGCATATCCAGCCGGTTGAGCCCCGATTGTCCCCGGTTTCGTTCGGGGTCCGCTCTCGACAATCGGCTTCGGAATGATACCGTCAGGGCATCGATATTCAGAAGGTGCCCTATGGATTTTTCTAACTATCCCCGCGATATGCGCGGCTATGGCCGGGACATGCCCGACGCGAAATGGCCGGGCGGCGCCCGCGTGGCCGTGCAGTTCGTCGTCAACTACGAGGAAGGCGGCGAAAACAACATCATCCACGGCGATGCGGCTTCGGAAGCCTTTCTTTCGGAGATCGTCGGTGCCCAGCCCTGGCCCGGCCAGCGGCATTTCAACATGGAATCGATCTACGAATACGGGTCGCGCGCCGGCTTCTGGCGCCTGTGGCGGCTGTTTCAGGAAAAGCAGATTCCGGCCACCGTCTATGCGGTTGCGACCGCCATTGCCCGCAGCCCCGATGCCATCGAGGGCATGAAGGAGGCCGGCTGGGAAATCGCCTCGCACGGCTACAAGTGGATCGACTACAAGGATTACACTTACGAGGCGGAGAAGGAGCATTTCCGCCTGGCCATGGAGCTGCACGAAAAGGTGACGGGGGAGCGCCCGCTCGGCTGGTATACGGGCCGCGCCTCCATGCATACGGAGCGCCTGGCCATGGAAGACGGCGGGCTTCTCTATTCCTCCGACAGCTATGCGGACGACCTGCCCTACTGGATCAAGGGGAAGACGCCCGACAAGCCGCACCTCATCATTCCCTACACGCTCGATGCCAATGACATGCGATTTGCGACCGCGCAGGGCTTCAATACCGGATCGCATTTCGAGGACTACCTCAAGGACAGCTTCGATGCGCTCTATCAGGAGGGTGTCGAAGGCAAGCCCAAGATGATGTCGATCGGCCTCCATTGCCGGCTCGTGGGCCGTCCGGGCCGCATCCAGGGCCTGCGCCGCTTCATCGACTACATCCAGAGCCACGAGAAGGTGTGGATTCCCCGCCGCGTCGACATCGCCCGCCACTGGCACGCCCATCACAAGCCGGAGACGCTGTAATGATCGGTCGCAAGGAGTTCGTGGATCGCTTCGGCGGCATCGTCGAGCATTCTCCCTTCATCGCGGAACGCGCCTTCGATGCCGGGACGGTCACCGAACCGCTGACGGCGGCCAGCGTTCATGCGGCACTTGTCGGGGCGTTCCGGGCTGCAAGCCACGAGGAACGCCTCGGCGTGCTGCGCGCCCATCCCGACCTTGCCGGACGCCTGGCGATTGCCGGCGAATTGACCGAGGACTCGAAGAAGGAACAGGCCGGTGCCGGCCTCGACCGGCTGACGCCCGAGGAGCACCGTCGCTTCACCGAACTCAACGATGCCTATCAGGCGCGCTTCGGCTTTCCCTTCATCATCGCGGTCAAGGGTCTCGATCGCCACGACATTCTCACGGCCTTCGAAAAGCGGGTCGGCAACACGCAGGAAGAGGAATTCGCCACCGCCTGCGCGCAGGTGGAGCGGATCGTCCGGCTGCGCCTGGACGCTCTTCTGCCGGAGGCATGATGAGCGAGCGGCTTGCGATCGAACCCCTGACCCGCGAGGCATTCGCGCCCTTCGGCGACGTCATCGAATGCCGTGCCGACAGCATCCGCATGATCAACGGCGGCACGACGGAACGTCACCATGCGCTGGCGCGGCCGGAGGTGGTCGGCGAAGGCGCTTCGGTGATCCTCAACATCTTCCGGGGACAGCCGCGCCGCTTTCCCTACAGCCTCGACATGATGGAGCGGCATCCGCTCGGCAGCCAGAGCTTTTCCCCGCTCTCCGGCAGGCCCTATCTCGTGGTCGTCTCGCCTGACGAGGATGGACGTCCCGGACGTCCCCGGGTGTTCCTGGCCGGCGCGCATCAGGGCGTGAACTATCACCGCAATGTCTGGCACCATCCGCTGATGGCGCTCGGGACGGTCTGCGACTTCCTGATTGCGGACCGCGAAGGCCCCGGCAACAATCTCGAAGAGTTCTTCTTCGACAACCCCTATGAAATCGAGGAGCCGACCCCATGACCGGCCTGACCACCCATGTGCTCGACACCGCGCTCGGCAAGCCTGCCGAGGGACTGGAGATCGATCTCTACCGGCTGCACGGCGACCAGCGCGAGAAGATCCGCACCGTCGCCACCAATTCCGACGGCCGCGTCGATGGGGGTCCGATCCTGATCGGTGACAGCTTCCTCGTCGGCGAATACGAGCTTGTGTTCAAGGCAGGAGACTATCTCCGCCGGCTGGGAACGCGGCTCACCGATCCGCCATTCCTCGACGTGATCCCCATCCGTTTCGGAATCTCGGACACGACGGCCCACTACCACGTGCCCCTGCTGCTCTCGCCCTATGGGTATTCCACCTACAGGGGGAGCTGACGGCTTGAAGAGTGGTTACTTGTACGATATGTTGTACAGGTTAAATGGAGGTATCCATGCAGTCGGTCAATTTTTCAAAGGCACGGGAAGAACTGGCGAGCCTTCTGGATACGGTGACGCGTGACCGCGTGCCGGTCGAGATCACCCGACGCGACAAGTCCTCCGTCATCATGGTCGACAAGGATGAATATGAAGGCATGCTGGAAACGCTCCACCTGCTTTCGTCTCCCGCCAATGCCCGGCACCTGCTGGATGCGGTTGCCGATATCGCTGCCAATCGCAATCTCGTCAGCCACGATCCTGTTGAGTAAACGGGATGAAGCTGCAGTGGGCTCCCACGGTTTGGGAAGACTATGTCTATTGGCAGCAGACAGACATGAAGGTGGTTGCCCGCATCAATGAACTGTTGCGCGATGCGATGCGCCATCCCTTCGAGGGCATCGGCAAGCCTGAGCCGCTCAAAGGCCAATTGCGCGGCTTCTGGTCACGACGGATCACGCAGGAGCATAGGCTGGTTTATACGGTTCGCGGCACGGGCGCAGACGCCGTGCTGATTGTCGCCCAGTGCCGCTACCATTATTGAATGCGAACAGGAGCGTGTCATCGGTCCGATGACCGGCCTCCGCGCCCGGCGTTCAGCCGGCAATGCCGATTGTCGATTTCGAAGCCTTTCCTGCCACATAGGTTTCCACCACCGAACGGTCGTCGCCGAGTGTCTGGAGCAGGAAGAGCTCTTCCGAGAGCGTGGAGACCGCCTCCATCTTCAGCGCCATGGCAGGTGTGGCTGCGGCATTGAGGACGACGAGGTCGGCGTCCGTGCCCGGTTCCAGCGTGCCGATCCGGTCGGAGAGGGAGAGGGCCTCCGCATTGCCGAGGGTCGCGAAGTAGAAGCTTTCGAAGGGGTTGAGGCGCTCGCCCAGCAGCTGCTGGATCTTGTAGGCCTCGTCCAGCGTGCGCAGCATGGAATAGCTGGTGCCGCCGCCGATATCGGTTGCAAAGGCGACGCGCACCGGCTTTTCGCGCTGCGTCAGGCGGCGGAGGGGAAAGAGGCCGGAGCCGAGGAAAAGGTTCGACGTCGGGCAGTGAACGGCGACCGAACCGCTCTCGCTCATCACGTCCGCCTCCCGGTCGGAGAGATGGATGCAGTGGCCGAAAAGGCTCTTCGGCCCCAGCAGGCCATAGCGGTCGTAGATATCGGTGTAGTCCTTCGCGTCGGGATAGAGCGAGCAGGTGAACTCGATCTCTTCGCGGTTCTCGGAAAGATGGGTCTGGACGTGGAGGTCCGGATATTCGCGGGCAAGCGCGCCCGAAGCCTCCATCTGCTCCGGCGTGGACGTGATGGCAAAGCGCGGCGTGATCGCCACATGGTTGCGACCCTTGCCGTGCCAGTCCGAGATCACCTGCTTCGTGTCGTCGTAGCCGGATCGGGCGGTATCGCGCAGGGCCTCGGGCGCGTTGCGGTCCATCATCACCTTGCCGGCGATCATCCGCATGTTGCGCTTCAGGCTCTCGGCGAAGAAGGCATCGGCGGAGGCCTTGTGCACCGAGCAATTGGCAACCGCCGTCGTCGTGCCATGCCGCAGCATCTCGTCGAAGAAACGCACCGCAATGCGCGCGCCATGGGCGGGATCGGCGAAGCGCTGCTCCTCGATGAAGGTATAGGTGTTCAGCCATTCCAGCAGGTTGGCGGCATAGGAGCCGATCACCTGCATTTGCGGAAAATGAAGATGGGTGTCGATGAAGCCGGGCAGGATCAGGTGCGGGCGGTGATCCACCTCCGGCACGCCGTCTTCCGCTTCCTCGATCACCTCGCCATAGCTGCCGGATGCCCGGATCGTGCCGTCGACGACGAGAACCGCCCCGTCAGGCTCGTAAGAGTAGCTCGCCGCATCGTCCCGCGAGAGCGGCGCCCGCTTGAAGGAGAGAAGGCGCCCACGGATCAGCAGCGAGGTCATTGGGTCTTCTCCCCGGAAACGGCGGTTTCGTACCAGGCGACGATCAGCCGGCGCTCCTCGGGGGTCAGGTCGGTGACGTTGCCCGGCGGCATGGCGTGGCTGCGGCCGGCCTGAAGATAGATTTCGCGGGCATGGGAGGCGATCTCCGCCTCGCTCTCGAGCTTGACCTGCTTCGGCGGTCGGGCAAGCCCTTCCCATACGGGCTCTGCCGCATGGCACATGGAGCAGCGGGCCGAGACGGTTTCGACCACGGCGCCGAAATGCTGGTTGGAGGCAAAGCGCTGGAAGACAGGAGCGGCTGCGGCATTCTCCTCACCGCCGGTCAGGGCCTTCGGCACGGTCGAAAGCCACATGATGACGATGAAGATCAGAAGCGTCACGATCCATGTCCAGGTGGGGCGCCCCTTGCGGGCATGGGTGGTGTTGAACCAGTGCCGGATCGTCACGCCCATCAGGAAGACGAGCGCGGCGATCACCCAGTTGAACTCCGTGGCAAATGCCAGCGGATAGTGGTTCGACAGCATGAAGAAGATGACCGGCAGGGTCAGGTAGTTGTTGTGCAGCGAGCGCTGTTTGGCAATCACGCCATATTTCGGGTCTGGCGTGCGCCCGGCGATCAGGTCCGCCACGACGATCTTCTGGTTGGGGATGATGATGAAGAACACGTTGGCGGACATGATCGTCGCGGTAAATGCGCCAAGATGCAGGAAGGCGGCGCGACCGGTGAAGACCTGCGTATAGCCCCAGGCCATGGCGACGAGCGCCACATAGAGAACGGCCATCAGGCCCCAGATGTTCTTGCCGAGAGGCGACTTGCAGAGCTGGTCATAGATGATCCAGCCGATGGCGAGCGAGGCCATGGAAAGGCCGATGGCCTGCCACTGGGTAAGATCCAGAACGTGCCGGTCGATGAGGAACAGGTCCGCCCCGCCGTAATAGACCACGGCCAGCATGGCGAAGCCGGAAAGCCAGGTCATGTAGCTTTCCCACTTGAACCACGTCAGGTGCTCCGGCATCTGCGCGGGCGCCACCAGATATTTCTGGATGTGATAGAAACCGCCCCCGTGAACCTGCCACTCCTCGCCATAGGCCCCCACGGGCAGATGATCCCGCTTCACGAGACCGAGATCCAGCGCGATGAAATAGAAGGATGAGCCGATCCAGGCGATAGCGGTCACGACATGGAGCCAGCGCACCGCAAAGGCAAGCCATTCCCACGCTATGGCATATTCGTACATCCGGTCCCCCTGCATTCGCTGTTTTCGCTTCAAACTGCGCAAAAAGCAGCCGAAAGGGAAGGGGGAAGCATGGGAAACATGGGGATGGCAGCCCCGGGGGCGCTGGCTCTGCCTCTAAATTCAATCGTGGCAGGGCCGTTTCTAGAGATAGAGCGTCCGCGTGCCGAACGGCGCTTGCGCATCGAATCCCTCGCTGGAGGGCGCAAGAAGCCGTGCCTGTTCCTCGGCGGCCCTCGCCTGCGCGTTGCCGTCTCCGGATGCATCCCGCCTGGTCTTCAGCTCCTCGATCTGCCTTTCCAGCATGTCAATCTCGGCCTGGAGTGCGGCTTTCTCCGGTTCCGACCTCGCCCTGGCGAGGGCGCTGCGCTTGGCTGACAGCGCGGACTGCAGATCGGCAAGCCGGCTGCCTTCCGAAGAGGATACGCCGGCCCCGGACGCGGAAAGGGAAACGGCGGTGGCACCTGTAACACTGCTCATGAAATTCCCCTTAAAATATCTAAATTAGGAAATCATATTTTACCGCCATGAACAAAAGGTAAATGCAACGGGCCGTTCGCGCGACTGTTGCACCTGTTCAGGTAAAGTCGCGGGCGACTTCGGACAGGATCCAGTCCCGAAAGAGGCGTATCTTGCGAGCGCCTGCGCGTGCCTTCGGATAGGCCAGCCAGTGCGCGGAGCGATCGCTGGAGAGCTGCGGAAAGGGGGTGACCAACAGGCCGGCCGCAATTTCCGCGCGGTAGAAGCCGGGCGTGAGGATGGCGACACCCTGTCCGGCCATGGCGGCGTTGGCTTCCAGCATCTGCGCGCCGAACTGGTTTGGCGGCTGATCCTTCAGGTCCGGCTCGGGCACGCCCGCCTCCCGGAACCAGTGCAGCCACCAGGGGTCGCGCGGGTCGAGAATGGGCAGGCGCAGCAGGTCGGCCGGATGGTCGAGCGGCCCCGCTTTTGCAAGCAGTGCCGGCGAGAGCATGGGCGTAAAGTCGGTCTGGAAGAGCTTGTGCGCCTCCAGTCCCGGCCAGTTGCCATCCCCGACACGAATGGCGATGTCGATAGGGTCGCTGTCGAAATAGCACATGCGGTGGGTGGAGAAGAGCTGCAGCGCCATGCCAGGATTTCGCTGGTGGAAGGACACAAGATGCCGCGTCAGCCACTGGGCGGTAAAGGTGGGGGTCGCGGTCAGCACGATGGTTCCGTCATCGTCGCGGGTGAAACTGCCGATGGCCTTTCTCAGCATCGTGAAGGCCTCGGAAACTTCGGGCAGGAGGCGCTCGCCCGCGGGCGTCAGGGCGATCTGCCGGGGTTTCCGGACGAAAAGCGGTCTTCCGAGCTGCTCTTCGAGGAGCCGGATCTGGTAGCTCACGGCCGCCTGCGTCAGGCCGAGTTCTTCTCCGGCCTTGGTGAAGCTCATCAGGCGGGCTGTGGCTTCAAAGGCGCGCAGGGCGTTGAGAGGAAGTTGCTTTGGCGTGGTCATGCATAAGGCAGTTTAATCCATAGCCGAAATCATTCAATTGGATTTTCAGCGTTTTCAGGGCCAGACTGTCATCATGGATCAAGAAAAGGAGATATGCCATGACGACGGCAGCACGCCGGCGCACGCTCGTGATGCGCCTTGCAGACCGTATTTCCTCGCTGGCCGGCTTCGGAACAGGGGAGACGCTCCCGCGTCTTGACCGGGACGACATGCCGGACTGGCAGCAGCGCGACCTGGGCTTCCGGGACGGGAACCCCAGCATCCGCGACGATATCCTGATGCGCTAGGCGCGGAGGGTCATCCTGTGAATGGCCATGCCGAGGAACATGGCGCCGAGAAACAGGAAGACGCCTGTCTGTCCGCTGATCGTCGCGACGAGGGCAGGACCCGGGCAGAAGCCGGCAATGCCCCAGCCGATGCCGAAGATCACGGCGCCGCCGATCAGGCGGCGATCGATCCGGTTTCCTTCCGGCAGATGGTAGCCTTCGTCGAAGACCGGCCTGCTTCGCTGGCGCGAGAGCCAGTAGGCGAGGGCCGAGACCGGCAGGGCGCCGGCGAAAACGAAGGCCGCAGAGGGATCCCACGTGCCGAAGAGATCCAGAAACCCGAGCACCCGGCTGGGGTTGATCATGTCGGAGACGGTGAGGCCGATGCCGAACAACAGGCCGCAGAGCAGGGTCGCGACGTAACGCATCAGAAGCCTCCCAGACCGTGGCGCACGATGAAAACGGTCACCATCGCCGTGGCCATGAAGGTGAGCGTCGCAACGATGGAGCGCTTCGAAAGACGCGCCATGCCGCACACGCCATGCCCGCTCGTGCAACCGGAGCCCAGCCGGGAGCCGAACCCCACCAGCAGGCCGGCGACTGCCAGTGGAAGCGCCGGGACGGGCAGCACCACCTCCGGCATCCGCACGAAATGTGCGGCGAGCCAGGCCCCGCCTATCAGCCCGAGAACGAAAATCGCAGCCTGCGGACGGAAGCCGCGCCGCGAAAGGCCGGTCGCACCCGCCGCCAGCTCGGAAATTCCGGCGACCCGCCCGGCGAGCAGCAGGTAGAGCCCGGCCGAAAGGCCGATCAGTGCACCGCCCGCAAGCGGCCAGAGGGGGTGAAGAGGCTCCATGCGTCTATCTCCGTCCTGAACCGACGGGGAGGTAGGCGCTCTTGTGTGTCAGTGCAAATAGTTTTTTATGAAAACTAGTTCGCAGCCGGCGTTCCCTTGCTCCGGTCTGCTCTGATGATTCGTGCTTTCCGCAGCTGTGCTCGGGCCGATGTCAATTACGGGTAATCTTCCGCTTTCTCGCATTGTGAGCGCCGCCTTGCCTGCGATAGACCGTTAACAAATGGTAAACTGCTTCGGCCATGAAAAGCCGCAGCCACTTTGGAACGGACAGCCGCCATGACCAGCGTGACCCCGACTTCTCCCGTCGTCGTTCAGAAAACGGTCTCCGTGAGGCCTGAAGCCATCGCTGAGGGCGGGCTTGGCGATCTGTTGTCGCCCGAGCCGGCGCGTGCCCGCGCTGCCCTCTCGCCTGCAGCCGAGCCCCCCGGGCCGTCCCTGGAGCGGATGATGGGCAAGGCCATGGACATCCTGACCATGATGCAGGCCGATCGCACAGGTGATGCGGATGCTCCCGAACCCGCCTTCGAAGTTGCGGAAGGCGATGCGGACATGGAGATGCTGTTTCAGACGCTTGGAATTCAGGGCAGCGAATCTGCCACGCGCGCCGATCTCGAAGCGGCCCGGCAGGAGCTCCCACCGGTGGGTGACAGTGCAGCCGAGTTGCTGCGTCTTCTCGGCGGCAGGGACGGGCCGGAGGAAGTCTGACCGCCTAGGGTCGTGCGCCCCGCGGTGGAAGCATCAGCAGTTCCGCCGCCACGAGCGCTGCGATGACGGCAGGCCGCTTGTCCTTGACGGCGTTGCCTCCGACCGGAAGGGTCAGATGGTCGAGAAGGGCGGGGTCACCACCCTCTCGCCGCCAGAATCCGGCAAAGCTCGCGCGCTTTGTCGCCGATCCGATCATGCCGACATAGGCAAGGTCCTGCCGCTCGAGCGCTTCCTTCGCTATCAGGAAATCCAGCGCATGGTCGTGGGTGAGGATGACCACCGCCGCGCCGGCCGGAACATCCCTCAGCACGGCTTCCGGCATGGGCGTCAGAACGGTGTCGACGCCATCGGGTAGCCCCTGCAACTCGTCGCTGCGGGTCTCGACGACGGTCACGCGGAAGGGAAGGGGTGCCAGCGCGCGCGCAAGCGCCTTGCCGACATGGCCCGCGCCGAACAGGACGACGGCGCGGTTCTCCGCTTCGGCCGCCTTCTCCTCCCGTATGAGTCGAGCCGCAAGATCCCCGTCCACCGGCCGGAAGTCGAGGGTGAGGCGTCCTCCGCAGCACTGGCCGGTATCAGGGCCGAGGATGATGATCTTCTGCCATGCGGTCTCGTTGCCGGACAGCAATGCCCGGGCATGGGCGATGGCATCGAATTCCGCGAACCCTCCGCCGATCGTGCCGAACAGCGCCTGCGGGCGCACCAGCATGAAGGTGCCCTCCTCGCGGGGAGCCGACCCCTCGACCCTGGCAAGGCGCACGAGCATCGTGTCTTCCGGCGTCTCCAGGAAGGCGCAGAGTGCGCTTGCCCTGCCGCCCGTGCCGCTGTCGGAGGGCCCCGCCAAGGCTCAGGTCCTCGCGGCCTTCAGCCGCTCCACGGCCATGAGGATGCGCTCCGGCGTCGCCGGTGCGTCGAGACGCGGGCAGATGCGGTAATCGGCAACGCTTGCCACGGCCATGGACAGCGCCTCAAGCACCGAGATTGCCAGCATGAAGGGCGGTTCGCCCACTGCCTTCGACTTGCCGATCGTCGCCTCGGTGTTTTCCGACCACTCCGCGAGACTGACGTTGAAGATCTTCGGGCGGTCCGACGCGAGGGGGATCTTGTAGGTCGAGGGCGCGTGCGTCCTGAGGCGGCCCTTGTTGTCCCACCACAGCTCCTCCGTGGTGAGCCAGCCCATGCCCTGCACATAGGCCCCTTCCACCTGGCCGATATCGAGGGCGGGGTTCAGCGACTTCCCGACATCGTGGAGGATATCCGCACGGTCGATGAGATATTCGCCGGTCAGCGTGTCGATGGACACCTCCGTGACCGACGCCCCATAGGCAAAATAGTAGAAGGGCGTGCCGCGGCCGGCGGCGCGGTCCCAGTGGATCTTCGGTGTCTTGTAGAACCCGGCGGCCGAGAGCTGCACCCGGGCGAAATAGGCAAGCCGGATGAAATCGGGGAAGGGGATGGTTTCCTTGTTGCCGATTTCCACCCGGTTGGGCGCAAAGCGGATGCTCTCGGGCGCGACGTTCCACCGCTCCGCAGCAAAGGCGATCAGCCGGGTCTTGATCTGGCGGGCGGCATCGTAGGCCGCTGCGCCGTTGAGGTCCGTGCCGGAGGAGGCGGCCGTTGCGGAGGTGTTCGGTACCTTGGCGGTGGTGGTGGCGGTGATCTTCACCTTGTCGATATCCACCTGGAAGGCATCCGCCAGCACCTGGGCCACCTTGGTGTAGAGCCCCTGGCCCATCTCCGTGCCACCGTGGTTCAGGTGGATCGAACCGTCCGAATAGACATGCACCAGGGCTCCTGCCTGGTTGAAGGCGGTCATGGTGAAGGAGATGCCGAACTTCACCGGTGTAAGGGCTATGCCCTTCCGGATCACGCGGCTGTTGCGGTTGAAGTCGATGATCGCGCGGCGGCGTTCCTGATAGTCGGAGGAGGCTTCCAGCTCCGAGACGACCCGGTCGATGATGTTGTCTTCCACCTGCTGATGGTAGGGCGTGACGTCGCGCCCGGAGCCCTTCGGCCCATAGAAATTCGCCTTGCGGATCTCCAGCGGATCCTTGCCGAGCGCATAGGCGATTTCCTCGATGATCCGCTCGCAGCCCACCATGCCCTGCGGTCCGCCAAAGCCGCGGAAGGCGGTGTTCGAGACCGTGTGGGTCTTGAGCGGCTTCGAGGTCAGGTGAACGTTCGGATAGAAGTAGCTGTTGTCGGCATGGAAAAGGGCGCGATCCGTCACGGGGCCGGAAAGGTCTGCGGAATAGCCGCAGCGCGCCGCATAGGTCGCGTCGACCGCGTGGATGCGCCCCTCGTCGTCGAAGCCGACATCGTAGGAGACGAGGAAGTCGTGCCGCTTGCCCGTCGCGGTCATGTCCTCGTCGCGGTCTGGGCGGAATTTCACCGCCCGCTTCAGCTTCTTGGCCGCCAGCGCGGCAAGGGCGGCAAACTGGTTGCCCTGGGTTTCCTTGCCGCCGAAGCCGCCGCCCATGCGGCGCGTGTTCACCGTCACCGCGTTCGAGGCAATGCCGAGCACATGGCCGACCATATGCTGCACCTCGCTCGGATGCTGTGTGGAGGACCAGACGGTCACGTCCTCGTCCTCTCCGGGAATGGCAAGGGCGATATGGCCTTCCAGATAGAAATGCTCCTGACCGCCGATCCGCATCTCGCCCTTCAGCCGGCGGGGTGCGTCCTCGAGCGCCGCCCTGGCATCGCCGCGCGACAGGGTCATGCCATCGGTGACGACGGGTGCTCCATTGGCGAGCGCTCCGTCGATGTCGGTCCAGAAGGGCAGGTCACGATAGGTAATCTTCGCGAGACGCGCGGCCCGCCGCGCGGCATCCCGGGTCTCGGCAATCACGGCAAAGACGGGCTGGCCGTGGAACTGTACCAGCCGGTCGGCCAGAAGCGGTTCGTCGTGCTTGCCGGAAGGGCTGACGTCGTTTTCCCCCGGAACATCGGCGCCGGTGAGAACGGCGACGACACCGGGATAGGCCGTAACGGCGGAAAGATCCATCGACAGGATCTCGGCATGGGCCCGGTCGGACAGGCCGAGTGCGCCATGCAGCAGGCCCGCCGGCTCCGGCATGTCGTCGATATATTCGGCGGTGCCGCTCACATGCTTGTGGGCGCTGTCGTGGCGAAGCGTCGAATGCATGGGGCCGCGAATTTCCAGGGGTGCGATGTCCAGGGCCTTGTTGTCCATGTCTCAGGCCTCCCCGGCCGCAAAGCGTTTCAGTTCCTGCGGCTCGCCGGTCGTTTCCAGATAGAAGCGGGTCAGCAGGTTTCTGGCCGTCAGCTGGCGATAGTCCGCGGTGGCGCGCCAGTCGGTCAGCGGCTGGTAGTCCTGATCGAAGGCGGCCTTGGCGGCTTCGATCGTCTCGACTGTCCAGGGCTTGCCCAGAAGCGCCTTCTCCACCGCGCGGGCCCGCTTGGGTGTCGCGGCCATGCCGCCGAAGGCGATGACCGCGTGCGAGACGCGACCGCCTTCACCGAGCACCACATGGAAGGCGCCGCAGAGGGCGGAGATGTCCTCGTCACGCCGCTTGGAGATCTTGTAGACCGCGAAATGCGCGTCGCGGGCGGGCCGCGGCACGGTGACCGCCTCGACGAACTCGCCCGGCTCGCGCGCCTGCTTCCCGTAGGCGATGAAATAGTTTTCGAGCGGCATGCTCCGCTGGCCGCCGGCAGCGGAGCGCAGATGCACGGTGGCGCCAAGCGCGATCAGCGGCGGGGGCATGTCTCCGATGGGCGAGCCGTTGGCGATGTTGCCTCCGATGGTGCCCATGTTGCGCACCTGCTCGCCACCGAGCCGCCAGAGAAGCGGCTGAAGGCCGGGGATGTTCCGGGCGAGCACTTCCATCGCCTGGCTGTAGGTGACGCCGGCGCCGATGCGGATGCCGTCCGACGAGAGATCGACCGCCTGCAGCTCTGCCAGATGATTGATGAAGACGACCGGATTGATCTGCCGCATCTGCTTCGTCACCCATAGCCCCACATCGGTGGAGCCGGCGACGACGGTGGCCTGCGGATTGTCTGCCAGCACCTCCGCGAGATCCTGTGCGGAGGAGGGGACGATCAGGCTCAGACCGTCCTTCGAGATGGTGACCCGTTCGTTCACCTGCATGGTCCACAGCCGTGCCATGATTTCCGTCCGCGTCTTTTCCAGCGGATCGAAAAGCACGCTCGGCCGGTCGCGCGTGACGGCCAGTGCCGCCTTCACGATCGGCTCGTAGCCGGTGCAGCGACAGAGATTGCCCTGAAGCGCACGCTCGATCTCCGGCCGGCCCGGGTTCTCGTGCGAAAGCCAGAGGCCGTAGAGCGACATCACGAAGCCGGGCGTGCAGAAGCCGCATTGGGAGCCGTGATAGTCGACCATCGCCTGCTGGATGGGGTGCAGCGCGCCATCGCTGCCGGCCAGATGCTCCACGGTCACCACATGGGTGCCGGAGAGCGAGCCGAGGAAGCGGATGCAGGCGTTCACTCCCTCATAGGCGAGCGCTCCGTCGACCAGCCGCCCGACCAGAACCGTGCAGGCGCCGCAATCGCCCTCGGCACAGCCTTCCTTGGTTCCCGTCAGGCGCTTCCTCAGTCTCAGATAGTCGAGAAGCGTATCGGTCGGCGCGATGTCGGACAGCGCGACTTCTTCGCCGTTCAGCAGAAACCGGATGATGGATGCCATGACGTTCCCTTGTTGTCGTTCCTGCTTGAGAGTGATCAAATCGCAAGGCAGATGCAATGGGCAGTGTGGGCCAGATTTCGGGGCAAATGAACCTGAAAAGACGATTAGCGGTATAAATTCTGGTGCAAAAGGAGGGGGGCGGGAGCCGGAAACGGGTCCCGTCGCCCGGTTTTTCGCGTTATTGCGCGGTCCACCCGCCATCGATGGAAAAGTGCGTTCCGGTGATCTGGCGGGCTTCGTCGGAGGCGAGGAAAAGCGCCGTTGCAGCCACCTCTTCCACGGAAACGAAGTCCTTTGTCGGCTGGAACTTCAGCATCACGTCCGATTTCACCTGCGCTTCGGTGATGCCGCGGGTGCGTGCCGTATCCGGGATCTGCTTTTCCACCAGCGGCGTCAGCACATAGCCGGGGCAGATGGCGTTGACGGTGATGCCGAATTCGGCAAGCTCCAGGGCTGCAGTCTTGGTGAGGCCCATGATGCCGTGCTTGGCCGCCACATAGGCGGCCTTGAAGGGCGAGGCGACCAGCCCGTGCGCCGAGGCGATGTTGATGATGCGGCCCTTGCCCTTCGCCTTCATCAAAGGAATGGCGGCCCGCATGGTGTGGAAGGAGGAGGAGAGGTTGATCGCGATGATCTGGTCCCACTTCGCCACCGGGAAGTCCTCGATCTTCTCCACATGCTGGATGCCGGCATTGTTCACCAGCACGTCGAGCGAGCCGAAATCCCTGTGGGTCCGGGCGATCAGGTCCTCGATCTCCTCCGGCTTCGTCATGTCGGCGCCGTGATAGGCCACGCGGCCGCCATGCGCCTTCAGCCGCGCCACGATGGCGTCGATCTCCTCGGCCGGGCCGAAGCCGTTCAGCATCACGTCCGCGCCGGATCTGGCCAGTGCCGTCGCGATGGCGAGGCCGATGCCGCTCGTCGAACCGGTGATGACTGCCGCTCTCTTCATCCTCGAACTCCTCTTCCTGCATCCGTTGTTGCCGGGCGCTTGCATCCCCGGTCCCATGATGGAAACTATGCGCAAAGCGGCGGAAGTGTCCATTGTCCAAACGTCCGGGCACGCAGGCGAGAGAACAACAGAGGTTTCGTTTCGTTTTCGTTTGACATTCGTTTTCGCAATTTGTTGAGTTAGGCGAAAATCAAGCCATTTGCATTCACGGGGGGAGGACCATGGCGAAATATGTGCTGGCAATCGATCAGGGCACCACGTCCAGCCGGGCGATCCTGTTCGACGACAAGATGAAGATCGTGGCCACCGGCCAGAAGGAATTCACCCAGATCTTCCCGAAATCCGGTTGGGTGGAGCACGATCCGGAGGAGATCTGGGAAAGCGTGGTCTGGTCCGTGAAGGAGGCGATGCGCAAGGCGGACATTGCCGCAGCCGAGATCGCGGCCATCGGCATCACGAATCAGCGGGAGACGGTGGTCGTGTGGGAGCGCGACAGCGGCAAGCCCATCCACAACGCCATCGTCTGGCAGGACAGGCGCACCGCGAGCTATTGCGAGAAGCTGAAGGGGCAGGGGCTCGAGAAGACCTTTACCCGGAAGACGGGCCTGCTGCTCGATCCCTATTTCTCGGGCACCAAGCTGTCCTGGATGCTGGCCAACGTGAAGGGGACCCGCTCGCGCGCGGCCAAGGGCGCGCTGTGCTTCGGAACCATCGATACCTTCCTCATCTGGCGCCTGACGGGCGGCCGGAGCTTCGTGACCGATGCCACCAATGCCTCGCGCACGCTGATGTTCAACATCGCAACCCAGGAATGGGACGACGAGCTGATCGAGATCCTGCGGGTACCGCGCGAGATGCTGCCGGAGGTCAAGGACTGCTCGGCGGATTTCGGGGTAACGGAGAAGGCGCTCTTCGGCGCGGAAATCCCGATCCTCGGGGTTGCCGGCGACCAGCAGGCCGCCACCATCGGCCAGGCCTGCTTCGAGCCGGGCATGATGAAGTCCACCTATGGCACCGGCTGCTTTGCACTGCTGAACACCGGCAAGGACATGGCGCGCTCGCGCAACAGGCTTCTCACCACCATTGCCTATCGGCTGGACGGCGAGGTGACCTATGCGCTGGAGGGCTCGATCTTCGTGGCGGGTGCTGCGGTCCAGTGGCTGCGCGACGGGCTGAAGGTGATCGGCAAGGCATCCGAAACGGGTGACCTTGCGGCCAGGGCCGATCCGACCCAGGAGGTCTATCTGGTTCCTGCCTTCACCGGTCTCGGCGCTCCCCATTGGGACCCGGATGCCCGCGGCGCCATTTATGGCATGACCCGCAATACGGGCCCCGCGGAATTTGCCCGCGCGGCGCTGGAGGCCGTCTGCTACCAGACCCGCGATCTTCTCGAAGCCATGCGCAAGGACTGGAAGAGCGAGGGCGAGGGCACGGTGCTGCGCGTCGATGGCGGCATGGTTGCCTCCGACTGGACCATGCAGCGGCTCGCCGACATTCTGGATGCTCCGGTCGACCGGCCGCAGATCCTCGAGACGACCGCGCTCGGCGCCGCCTGGCTTGCCGCCTGCCGCGCCGGCCTCTGGCCAGACCGGAAGGGCTTCTCGAAGCAGTGGGCGCTCGACCGTCAGTTCAAGCCCGAGATGGACGAGAAGGTCCGCCGCCAGAAAATCAAGGGCTGGAGCCAAGCGGTGAAACGCACGCTGAGCCAGGGCTGATCCCGGTTCCGGCCTTCGGTTGAACACAGCGTTTCGGGGGCGGGGCTTTGCCTTTCGCCCCCGTCCTGCTTATGTCCGTTGCGAACGAACAACGGAGAACGCCCGCCATGGAACTCGGCCTTTACACCTTCGCCGACGTCAATCCCGATCCCTCGGTGCCGAAGGGGCCGGAAGGGGCGCGTCGTCTGAAGGAACTGCTGGAAGAGATCGAACTGGCCGATCAGGTGGGCCTCGATGTCTTCGGGCTGGGCGAGCACCACCGTCCCGACTATGCGGCCTCGGCGCCGGCGGTCATTCTGGCGGCTGCGGCAGCCCGGACCAAGCGCATCCGCCTGACGAGTGCCGTCAGCGTGCTATCCTCGGACGATCCGATCCGCGTCTTCCAGCAATATGCCACGCTCGACCTTCTGTCCGAAGGCAGGGCCGAACTCATGGTGGGGCGCGGCTCCTTCATCGAGTCCTTTCCGCTTTTCGGCTACGATCTCGGCGATTACGACATGCTGTTCACCGAGAAGCTGGACATGCTTCTGAAGATCCGGGACAGCGAGAAGCTGACCTGGTCCGGCGAGACGCGTCCTCCGGTCAACGGCCTCGGCATCTATCCCCGCCCGCTCCAGGAGAAGCTGCCCGTCTGGATCGCCGTCGGCGGCACGCCGCAGTCGGTGGCCCGCGCCGGTTATCTCGGTATTCCGCTTGCCATCGCCATCATCGGCGGCGAGCCGCGCCGCTTCCAGCCGCTCTTCGACCTCTACCGCGAGGCGGGCAAGAAGGGCGGACACGATCCTGCGACGCTCAAGGCCTCCATCAACGTTCACGGTTTCATTGCCGATACGACGGAGAAGGCCGCGGACATCTATTACGGGCCGCATACGGAAGTGATGAATCGCATCGGCCGCGAGCGCGGCTGGGGCCCCTCCGGCCGCCGGGAATTCGATGCACAGCGGGGCCCTCACGGAGCCTACTTCGTCGGGGATCCCGAGAGCATCGCCGAGAAGATCGTTGCCCATCACCGTCTCTTCCGCAACGACCGCTTCCTGCTGCAGATGGCGATCGGTCCGATGCCGCACCGGGACATCCTCCGGGGCATCGAGCTTTTCGGTACGAAAGTGGCGCCGCTCGTCAGAAAGGCATTGACGGACGCGGCCTGACGGACCAAATCGCCCATTTTGGCAAGCGCGGCTTCCGCCCGCTGCAAGAGTGGGTATGCGCAATGATCGTGAAGACGGACGACGAACTCGAGAAGCTGAAGGCCATCGGCCGCATCTGTGCCGATGCGCTGAAGGCGATGAGCGAGGCGCTTCGCCCGGGGATCACGACCGCCGAGCTCGATCTCATCGGCCGGCGCGTTCTCGAGGGCCGGGGCGCACAGTCGGCGCCGGAATTCTGCTACCAGTTCCCGGGCGCGACCTGCATCAGTGTCAACGAGGAGGTGGCGCATGGGATTCCGGGACCGCGTGTGATCCAGCCGGGCGACCTCGTCAACATCGATGTCTCCGCAGTCAAGGATGGCTTCTTTTCCGATACGGGAGCATCCTTTGCGGTGCCGCCCGTGGCGGCGAAGACCTCCCGCCTCGTGCGCGACGGCAAGCGGGCGCTCTGGATCGGCCTCAACCAGGTGAAGGCCGGCCAGCCGCTGGCGCAGATCGGGCAGGCGATCGGCGCCTTTGCGAGCAAGAACCGCTACAGCCTGATCCAGAATCTCGCCAGCCACGGCATCGGCCGGTCCCTGCATGAGGAGCCGTCCGAGCTTTCCACCTGGCCGGACCCGGACGAGGACCGGATCATGGAAGATGGCCTCGTCTTCACCATCGAACCCTTCCTGTCGCTGGGCGGCCATTTCGCCGAAGATGGCGGCGGCGATGACCATTGGACGCTCTACAGCGCGCCGAAGGCGCTGACGGTGCAGTTCGAGCATACGATCGTCGCCACCCGCAACGGCCCGATCGTCCTGACGCTCGCCGACTGACAACCATCAAATTTCCTGAGAGCGGGTTCATCGAAAGGCGTTTGCCAGACGCGCTCCGAGAGCGCAGGGATAGGCCATGAACCGCGCAGACGCTCCACCCTTTCCCTTCAGCCTCGGGCTTGCCGGCGCGCTGTCGCTTGCCTGCTTCATGGGGTTCGGTCGCTTCTCCTTCACGCCGATCCTGCCGGGAATGATGGCGGACCTCGGTCTGTCGGCGGGCGATGCGGGACTGATCGCGGCCGCCAATTTCGCGGGCTATCTTGCCGGTGCCTTTCTTGCCGCCGGAACCTGGGCGCAGGGCATGGAGCGCCGAATCGTCATGGCTGCCCTTACTTTGACCGCCGCACTTCTCGGGGCAATGGCGCTTGTCTCCTCCCTTTCCGCCTTCATGGCGATCCGCTTTCTCGCGGGGCTGGCAAGCGCCTTCGGCCTCGTCTTCACCTCGGCACTCGTGCTGTCTGCCGCACGCGGCGATGCGCGCGTGCAGGCCATGCATTTCGGCGGGGTCGGCTTCGGCATTGCGCTGTCGGCCTTCGTCAGCTTCGTCGCGGTGCCTCTCCTCGGAGCAGAGCCGCCGCACTGGCGTTCTGAGTGGCTGGCGGGGGCGGGACTGGTCCTTGCGGCGGGTGCAGCGATCCTCTTCCTCTTGCCGAAGGGGCAGGGCACGGCAGGGCGGGGCGGCGCGGAACCGCCGATGCTCTGGACGGGGGCCATGCTGCGGCTCATCCTCTCCTATGCCTTCTTCGGCTTCGGCTATGTGGTCGCGGGCACCTTCCTGGTGGTGATGGCGCGCGAGGGTGCGTCCGGCCATTCGGTGGAGTTCCTCTGCTGGCTGATCTCGGGGCTTGCAGGCATGGTATCGCTCTTCCTGTGGCAGCCGATGCTTTCCACCCGGGGCGTCAACACCACCTACCGGCTGGCGCTGGCTCTGGAAGCGCTGGGCAGCGTCGCGATGGTGCTGCTGCCCGCAGCCATCGCGCCCGTCATCGGCGGGCTGCTCTTCGGCGGCACCTTCATCGTGGTGACGGCCTATGCGCTTCAGATCGGGCGCGCCCTTTCGCCCGAGAGCCCGCGCCGGGTCATGGCGCTGATGACGGCGGGTTTCGGCATCGGCCAGATCGTGGGTCCCGTCGCTGCCGGCCATCTCGTCGATCTGACGGGAGATTATCTCCTTGCCAGCCTCATTGCCGCGGCCGTGCTGGGGCTGGGTGCGCTGGTGGCGCCGGGGCGAGGCTCCCATTAAAAAACCGAAAGGTACGGCCGGGCAATATTGCTGAAACCGGGGCGTTTCTCTAGGGTCTGCGGCCAAACGCCGGAAGTCATCCGGCCAAGAGCAAACCATAGCTGGGCCGCCCCGTGTTCAAATCCTTCTTTCCCAATCCCCGCCTGTTCTTCACCTCCGCCGTTGTCTGGGCAATCCTGTCGATCGGGCTCTGGTACGGGCTCGTCGCCGAATGGGGTGCCGCGCTCGGCATGGGGGCACCGGCGCCCGATGCCCCGCCCGTCATCGGCGTCACCACCTTCGTGCAGCCGGATTTCCTCTGGTTCTATCTGTATTTTGCCCTCATGGCGGGCGCGTTCTACCTGGCCTGGGCAAGGCTCTCGCCCCATCCCTGGCAGCGCTGGTCGGTACTCGGCTCGATCGCTATCCTCTTCGTCACCTATTTCCAGGTTCAGGTGAGTGTGGCCATCAACAACTGGTACGGTCCCTTCTGGGACATGATCCAGGCTGCCGTTTCAAAGGCGCGGGTGGTGACGGACGGTGAATTCTACGGCCAGATCTGGATCTTCCTGTCGATCGCCCTCATCGCCGTCGCGGTTTCGGTGGTGACCCGCTTCTTCGTCAGCCACTACGTGTTCCGCTGGCGGACCGCCATGAACGACTACTACATGTCCTACTGGCCGAAACTGCGCAGCGTGGAAGGTGCCTCGCAGCGTGTGCAGGAAGACACCATGCGCTTTGCGCGCACCACAGAAGACCTCGGCGTCAGCCTGATCGACAGCGTCATGACGCTGATTGCCTTCACCCCGGTTCTGATCCGGCTTTCGGCAAACGTGACCGAACTGCCGCTGGTGGGTGCCATTCCCTATCCGCTGCTCTCGGCTGCGATCTTCTGGTCGCTTTTCGGAACCGTTCTCCTGGCCGTCGTCGGCATAAGGCTTCCCGGCCTGGAATTCCGCAACCAGCGGGTCGAGGCGGCCTACCGCAAGGAGCTGGTCTATGGAGAAGACAGGGCGGACAGGGCCGATCCCATGACGGTCGCCGAGCTCTTCGACGATGTCAGGAAAAACTATTTCCGCCTCTACTTCCACTATCTCTATTTCAACGTCGCCCGCAGCTTCTACCTGCAGATCAACAACGTGTTCTCGATCCTGGTGCTGGCGCCCTCGATCATTGCGGGCAAGATCTCGCTCGGCGCGCTGAACCAGATTTCGGGCGCCTTCGGTCAGGTCGCCTCGTCCTTCCAGTACCTGGTAAGCGTCTGGCCGACGATCATCGAGCTGCTGTCCATCTACAAGCGTCTGCGCGCCTTCGAGGCGCAGATCGAGGACAAGCCGCTCGATGCCATCGAAGACGAGCCGGTAAACGCCTGACGTTCAAACAGGATCAGAGCGGGGAGGCGGCGCGGACATCCGTGCCGCCTTCCGCCTTTTCGACCGGAAGACGGGCATTCAGCCGCTCGAGGGCTTCCCGGTAGGACACGCAGGCCACGCCCGGCTTGCGGCAGGTTTCGGCGAGGAAACGGTCGAGCGCGCGCCAGTAGGCGCCGCCATTCATCTCCACGAAATGGAAGCCGAGTTCCAGCGGACGGCGGCCGCCCTGAAACTCCCGGTCGAAGGCCGCGCGGTAGGCGGCCAGCGTCCGTTCCTCGAATTCCGAAGAGCGTGCCGGCTCCTCGCGAAGGCCGGAATGACGGGCATAGAGATTGTAATCCATGGCAATGACCGGCTTGCCCCTGGGGCCTTCCGGGATCAGCGGCAGTGCGAAGCGCGGCAGGCCGCGGTCCATCACCGGAAGGGATGGTTTCTTGGCGATGAGGCTCGCGTCATAGGCAAAGCCCGCGGCACGCACCGCTTCCGGCAGGGCCTCGCCCGGCGCAAGATAAGGGGCGCGAAAGCCGACGATTTGCCTCGACACGAAATCGCGCCATTCCTTCGGCTCCCATTGCGGGATGCCGGCCACCTTCCAGCCATCGAGGAGCGCCTGCCGGAAGCTTGCAAATTCATTCAGCCAGTCGGCCTTCGTCCAGGTGCTGCCGTCGAAATGGCCGCAGACATGGCTTGCGATCTCATGCCCTTCGAGATGGGCGTTCCAGAGGTGATCCAGGCGAATCCGGATTTCGCGGTCCGTCTGGGCAAACCCCGTTGCCGATTTGCCGGCCGAGTGATGCGGCGCACGATAGGACAGCTGCTCGGGCGAACCCCAGCGCTTGAGGAAGGTGCAGGAGAAGAAATAGGTGAAATGGGCACCGGTGCGCTTCGCCATCGCGCGGCTCTTCACCCACAGCGCATTGTCGTGGGCACCATCGAAGGACACGATGACGAGCTGCTCGGGCCGCTCAGAAGACAGGGCCGGCGAGGCCAGCGCCAGGAGGGGAACGGCATACTTGACGAAACGCAACGGAAAAACCTTTCAAATGACAAGCGGACAATGCCGCTTGATTGCGGCAAAGCTTTGATCAGGCTTTCCTTCCCTGCCCGGAGAAGGTACGAAACGAAGTGAATGGCGTGGCGCCGCCCGCCCTGTCGCAGGATCAGGAAAACATGGCTCTCCTCATAATCGGACTCATCGCATTCTTGGGCTTTCACATGCTGCGCGTCGTGGCGCCCGGCCTTCGTCAATCGCTGATCGCCTCGATGGGCCGCCCTGCCTACATGGGCCTCTATTCGGTCTTGTCGATCGCCACGCTGGCATTGCTGGTCTACGGCTTCGGGCAGGCGCGCCTGGAAAGCGGCGAGCCGCTCTATGTCGCGCCGGCATGGATGGTGCACCTCACGGTAACGCTCATGCTGATCGCGCTGATCCTGGCGGTGTCGAGCGTTCTGCCGGCCGGTTACATTGCCACGAAGACGCGCCATCCGCTCATTACCTCGGTCAAGGTCTGGGCGCTTGCCCACCTGCTGGTGAACGGCGAGGCCTATTCCGTCGTCACCTTCGCGGCCTTCCTTGCCTGGGCGGTCGTGCTGCGCATAGCCGTGAAGCGGCGGGCCCGTGCCGGCGAGGTCACCGAGCGAGCCTATGTGGGCTGGATCTGGGATCTCGTCGCCGTGGTGATCGGTCTCGGCCTTGCGATTGCGCTGATCAAGGGCCTGCATCTCTGGCTGATCGGCGTGCCGATTCCGATGGCTGGCTGAAGGCCTCAGGAAAAGGGCTTACAAAGCCGGGAAAATATGGGTAGAACGCGCCAAGGACTTTGGCCCGACACGGGCATGCGGAGACAGGAATGGCATTCAACGACGATAGTTTTATTCGCGAAGTAAACGAGGAGCTCCGGTCGGACCAGTTCAAGACCGCCTGGCAGCGCTATGGTCGTTTCGTCATCGCCCTTGCCGCCGTCATCGTGATCGGTACGGCCGGCGAGCGCATCTATGCCTATTGGCAGTCCAGCCAGGCATCCGCCTCCGGCGATGCATTCCTCGCCGCCAACGATCTTGCCAAGGCCAACAAGCAGGATGAGGCGCTGGCTGCTCTCTCCAAGCTCGAGCAGGACGGTTTTGCCTCCTATCCGGTGCTGGCGCGCATGCGCGCTGCCGCACTGAAATCCGAGAAGGGCGACACCGCCGGTGCGATTGCCGATTTCCAGGCGATCGCCAAGGACAGCGGCATCCAGCCCGCCATCCAGGATGTCGCCCATCTGCGTGCCGCCTGGCTGCTGGCCGATACGGGGACCTACGAGCAGGTTTCGGCAGAGGCCGAGGCGCTGACCGCCACCACCAATCCACTGCGCCATTCGGCCCGCGAGGTTCTGGGGGTGACCGCCTACCGGCTCGGCGACTACAAGCGTGCCAAGGAGTGGTTCACGGCCATTGCCGACGATCAGGAAACGCCGCGCAATGTCGGCCGCCGGGCGCAGATGCTGCTCGACGTGATTGCCGCTTCCGGCAAGGCCCAGTAACCGCCGGTCATCGACGCCGCCGTTCCGTCCGGAAACGCCGGGCGGGCGGCCAAGAACAAGAAGAGCCCTCGCGGCCAAACACGAAAGAAATCCGATGAGCTTTACCGTTGCCATTGTCGGGCGCCCGAATGTCGGAAAATCCACGCTTTTCAACCGGCTGGTTGGAAAGAAGCTTGCGCTGGTGGATGACACGCCCGGCGTTACCCGCGACCGCCGCCCGGGCCAGGCAAAGCTTGTCGACCTTCGGTTCGAGATCATCGATACGGCCGGTCTTGAAATCGCCGCCCCCGACACGCTGCAGGGCCGCATGCGCCAGCAGACGGAAACGGCCATAGACGAGGCTGATCTGACGCTGTTCGTGGTCGATGCCAAGAGCGGCCTGACGCCGGTCGATTCCATGCTGGCCGAAATGCTGCGCAAGCGCGGCAAGCCGGTGGTGCTCGTTGCCAACAAGTCTGAAGCCCGCGGCTCCGACGGTGGCTTCTACGATGCCTTCACGCTCGGCCTCGGCGACCCCGTTCCGATTTCTGCCGAACACGGACAGGGCATGCTCGACCTTCGCGATGCGATCGTCGAGGCAGTGGGCGAGGAGGTTGCCTTCCCGGAGCCCGAGGACGTGGCAGAGACCGATGTGGTCATTCCCCGCCCGGAAGAGGGCGAGGAGGAGGCTGAGGAAGAACCCGCCTATGACGAGACGAAACCGCTGCGCGTCGCCATCGTCGGCCGCCCGAATGCGGGCAAGTCCACGCTGATCAACCGGTTCCTCGGGGAAGACCGGCTGCTCACCGGCCCGGAAGCGGGCATCACCCGCGATTCCATTTCGGTCGAATGGGACTGGCGCGGCCGCACCATCAAGATGTTCGACACCGCCGGCATGCGCCGCAAGGCGAAGGTGACCGAAAAGCTGGAAAAGCTTTCCGTCGCCGATGGCCTTCGCGCCATCCGCTTTGCCGAGACGGTCGTGATCGTCTTCGACGCCACCATCCCCTTCGAGAAGCAGGACCTGCAGATCGTCGACCTCGTGCTGCGCGAGGGGCGCGCGGCAGTGCTTGCCTTCAACAAGTGGGACATGATCGAGGATCGCCAGGCGGTGCTTGCCGATCTTCGCGAAAAGACGGAACGCCTTCTGCCGCAGGCGCGCGGCATCCGCGCCGTGCCGATTTCCGGCCAGACGGGCGAGGGCCTCGACAGGCTGATGCAGAGCGTCATCGATACGGACCGGGTGTGGAACAAGCGCATCTCCACCGCCCGTCTCAACCGGTGGCTGGAACAGCAGCAGATCCAGCATCCGCCGCCGGCCGTTTCCGGCCGTCGCCTCAAGCTCAAGTACATGACGCAGGTCAAGGCGCGCCCGCCGGCCTTCATGATTTCCTGCACGCGGCCCGAAGCCCTGCCGGACAGTTATACGCGCTTCCTGATCAACGGTCTGCGCAACGATTTCCAGATGCCGGGCGTGCCGATCCGCATCCATTATCGCGCCTCGGACAACCCGTTCGAGAACCGCAAGAAGAAGCGTTGATCCTCAGCGGCCCGCCGTGCCGGACCGCTTGCGGATGACCCGCGACACGACCCGCTTCAGACCCGTCCGGTTGCGCGGCATGACATCGTTCGCCTCGAGGATATTGTCGAGAAACTGCCGGCTTGCGGCTTCCCAGCTGTAGGTTTCCGCCACGCGGCGAGCGGCTTCCGGCGCGCAGGAGAGCGCCCGGAGGCAGGCCTGGCGAAGATCCTCGTCGAGAGCGCCTGCCTGCCGGTGGTCGGCCAGGATGTCGATCGGGCCGGTGACCGGATAGGCCGCCACGGGAACGCCCGAGGCAAGCGCCTCCAGGATGGTGTTGCCGAACGTATCCGTCCTGCTGGGGAAGACGAACACATCGGCCTCCGCGAACAGCCTTGCAAGGTCCTCCCCATGCTTCACGCCGGTAAACAGCACGTCGGGATACCGTGCCTCGAGCTGCCGGCGCGCCGGTCCGTCGCCGACGACCATTTTCGAACCGGGGAGGTCGAGGTCGAGAAAGGCGGGCAGGTTCTTTTCGGGCGCGACCCGTCCGATGCTGACGAAAAGGGGGCGCTTGAGGCCGAAGGGCTCCGGCGTCTTCTCGCGCGGCCGGAAGCGGTCGGTATCGATGCCGCGGCTCCAGCGGACGAGGCGCTTCAGCCCCCTTGCCGCAAGCTCGTCCTCAAGGCTTTGCGTTGCGACCATGCAGGCCGCGCCCGCATTGTGAAACCAGCGGACGAAGCGATAGAGCCATGCCTCCGGCACCGGAAAGCGCGCCGCCACATACTCAGGAAAGCGGGTGTGATAGCAGGTGGTGAAAGGCCGGCCGTTCTTCAGGCACCAGCGGCGCGCCAGCAATCCGAGCGGCCCCTCCGTGGCGATGTGGACGAAGGACGGACGGCAGCGCTCCAGCGCGGCCGCCACCTTTCCGTAGGTCGTGACCGAAAGCCTTATCTCGGGATAGGTGGGGCAGGGAATGCTGCGAAAGCCGGAAGGGGTGATGAGGCGCACGTCGGCCCCGAGATCGCTCAGATGAAGGATGGTGTTCTCGATCGACCGCACGACGCCGTTCACCTGCGGGTGCCAGGCATCCGTGACGATGGTAATTCTGTGCATGCGCATCCCCACTCGGCGAGAGGCCCGTGCCGGATAAGCCCGGCTCGCGACCGGCATTGTGCCGCGGGAATGTAAGGGGCATGTGACAGCCGGTTCAGACCTTGCGATGCTTCTGCAGCCGCATGCTGATGCGCACGAGCGCGCCCCGCTGGCCGATGACCTCCGAGGCAACGATGGCTGCCTTGCGGGCCGCACGATCCAGGCCGTCGCCCTGCATCAGGCTTGCCAGCACCGCACCGTCGAAGCTGTCGCCGGCGGCAGTGGTATCGATGATACGGGGCGCAAAGGCCGGCGGAATGGATGTGGTCGCGCCATCCTGATGGACCGTCGCTCCCTCGCTGCCCTTCTTGAGAACGATGTTCGCAACGCCGAGGCTTCGGTAGCGGTCGATCGCTTCCGCCTCGCTGGCGACGCCGAAATGGGTTACCTCCTCGTCAAGGCCGGGCAGAAGCAGCGTGGAAGCCCGCGCGGCGGCCTCGCAGGCTTCGCCCATGGCTTCCCGGCTTTCCCAGAGGCTTGGACGTACATTCGGATCGAAGGAGATGAGCGCACCCGCGGCCTTTGCCCGCCGCAGCTCGGCAAGCAGCGATTCGCGGTCCCCCGGCGGCAGGATCGCCAGCGTGATGCCGGAAAAGTGGATGACGCCGGCCCGCTCTATCGCCCTTCTGAGATGGGCGGGATCCGCCGCCAGCTTTCGCGCGGCCGACGTATCGCGCCAGTAGATGAAGCTTCGCTCCCCGGCCTCGTCCAGCCGGATCATGTAAAGGCCGATACGGGCGTCGCGGATGATGCGGACGGCGCTGATGCCTATCCCGGCATCATGCATGAAGTTGACGAGCCCCTCCGAAAGCGTGTCGCTTCCGAGGGCGGTGGCATAGTCCACATGCATGTCGGGCGGCAGAAGTTCCCGCGCGTACCAGGCGGTGTTGAAGGTATCCCCGGCATAGGAGGATTTGTACTGGCCGCCATCGACGGGCGCCAGTTCCACCATGCATTCGCCGATTGCCAGCAGCCGGTTGCTCTCCATGTGATTCCCCTCGCGCAGCCATGGCCGTTCTACCCTGAAGTGCTGCGCCCGATCCATCCACAGCCTTTCATCACGTCCGATGAATAAACCAGCTTTTTCGGAAATGGCACCGGTTTACGGGACCCAGGCAGGTGGTTAGATGGTTATCCTGTTGAAAACCGTATTCACCGACGGGCCGGTCCCGGTCCGCCACAGCACGACATGCACGAGGAGTAGCCGATGACCGAGACGAAGCGTGTGTCCCGCGGTGCGGACTGGTGGCGCGGTGCCGCCATCTATCAGGTCTATCCGCGTTCCTTCCAGGACACCACCGCTGACGGCATCGGCGACTTGCAGGGCGTAACCCTGAGGCTGCCCTACATCGCCTCGCTCGGCGTCGACGCCATCTGGCTCTCGCCATTCTTCAAGTCGCCACAGGCCGACATGGGCTACGACGTATCGGATTACTGCGATGTCGATCCGATGTTCGGCACGCTTTCTGATTTCGACGAAATGCTGGCGGAAGCCCACCGCCTCGGCCTCAAGGTGATCATCGACCAGGTGATTTCCCATACGTCGGACCAGCATCCCTGGTTCAAGGAAAGCCGGGAAAGCCGCACCAACGCCAAATCCGACTGGTATGTGTGGGCCGACCCCAAGCCCGATGGCAATCCGCCCAACAACTGGCTGTCGATCTTCGGCGGTCCTGCCTGGGAGTGGGACGGCGTTCGCCGCCAGTTCTACATGCACAATTTCCTCACCTCGCAGCCCGACCTCAACTTCCACAACCCCGATGTGCAGGATGCCGTGCTGCAGGTGCTGAAGTTCTGGCTCGACCGCGGGGTGGACGGTTTCCGGCTCGATACGGTCAACTACTACTTCCACAGCAAGGGGCTGGAGAACAATCCGCCCGCCGATCCCGATGCCGAAATGGGCAACGATGCGCCCGAAACGAACCCCTACGGCATGCAGATCCACCTCTATGACAAGAGCCAGCCGGAGAACGTCGCCTTCATGACGCGCATCCGCTCGCTGCTCGATCTCTATCCCGACCGCGCGACGGTGGGAGAGGTGGGCGACGGTACCCGCTCGCTGCAGACGCTTGCCACCTATACCAGCGGCGGCGACAAGCTGCACATGTGCTACACGTTCGACCTGCTTGGCCCGGAGTTCAGCGCCGCGCATTTCCGCAAGTGCATCAGCGCCTTCGAGACGAGAGTGCGGGATGGCTGGGTCTGCTGGGCCTTTTCCAACCACGACGTGCAGCGCCATGTCTCGCGCTTCATCGCCAATCCGGGCGAGCGCGACCACATGGCCAAGCTCTGCATCACCCTGCTTTCCGCCATGCGCGGTTCGATCTGCCTCTATCAGGGCGAGGAGCTCGGCCTGCCGGAGGCGGAACTCGCCTTCGAGGACCTGCGCGACCCCTACGGCATCCGCTTCTGGCCGGCCTTCAAGGGTCGCGACGGGTGCCGCACGCCGATGGTATGGGACTCGACCGCCCGCCACGCCGGTTTCACCGCCGCCGACAAGGCCTGGCTGCCGGTATCGCGCAGCCATACCGGCCTCTCCGTCGACAAGCAGGATCACGATCCCGCCTCGGTGCTCAATCATTACCGGCGGATGCTCGCCTTCCGCAACGAGCACGACGTGCTGCGCGACGGCAGCTTCCGGTTCGTCGACACCAATCAGGACGTGCTGATCTTCGAGCGGGAAAAGGGGGAGGAGCGGCTGCGCTTCTACTTCAACCTGACCCGCGCACCCGTGACCATCGAGGCGGATGCGACGCTTGCAAAGGCGGCACCGGTCGCGCTTCCGGGGTTTGCGGTCGAGGAGGCGGGAGACAGCCTGATGGTGCTGCCGCTCAGCGTCCAGTGCTACCGCATTCCAGTCGAAAAGTAAGATATTCGAATATTCTTTACAAAAGCGCAATCGCACGCCATGCTGAAGCCATCCTTGAATTGCGGAGGGTTGTCTCATGCGTGGGTTGGCATTGCTTGTTTCCGTGGGGCTCGGCTTTGTCGTCGGCATGGCCTTGCCGGCGGGGGCAATGAGCCTCAAGGACTGCAGCGCGCTTTATCAGGCGGCCAAGAAGAACGGCACGCTCGGCACCCGTAACTGGTCCGAATTCCGCACGGGCACCTGCACCGAAGCCGGACCGACCACCGGGAGCGCGGCGGCAGCGCCGGTTGCCGCGCAACAGGGCGGCTCAACCGCGGCTGCGGCGACGCCGGCAGCGCCTGCACCTGCCGCCGTCGTTGCTGCCATGCCGGCAGCGATCGACCCCAAATATGCGGCGGAGAAGCCCTCGCGTGCCCGGCTTCACACCTGTTCCGATGCCTATCGGGCCGCAAAGAAGGCGGGCGCGCTGAACGGCCTTCGCTGGATCCAGCCGGGCGGCGGTTTCTACAGCCTCTGCAACCGGAAGCTCAAGGCAGCGGGATAGTTTCAGATCCCCTCGTCAGGAATGTTGAGCAGGTGCCCGCATGCCTTGCAGTGCACCGCGTCCGTGTCATGGCGGGACAGGCCGCATTTCGGGCAGGGATAGGTGACCTTGAACGGCCGGACCAGTGCCTGCGCCAGCCGGACGAAAAGGGAAATCCCGACGATCATCATGATGATCGATGTCAGCTTGCCCGCGGTTCCCGGCAGCGTGATGTCGCCGAACCCCGTCGTCGTCATGGTCGTGACGGTGAAATAAAGAGCATCGACGAAGCCGTTGCCGGATTCGCGCTGCTGGAAGAAGAAGGTGTAGACAAAGCCCGAAGCGGTGAAGAGGAACACCACCATGTTGATGGTGGCCCGCACCACATCCGTCCACATCGAAAGATGGAAATGCCGGAGCGCTGCCTTCAGGATGGGACGCCGCGCGATTGCCCAGATCCGCATGGCGCGCAGGAAGGCGAAGCTGACCAGCATGTGCGGCAGGAGCAGCGTGGCGAGGATCGCGATGTCGACATAGATCATCGGCGACAGCAGGAACCGCCGCCGGTCGCGAGCAACGAGATACTGCGCCAGAAGATCGCCCATGATCCACAGGGCGAAGGCATAATCGAGCAGCAGGAAGCTCGCCTTGTCCCTCAGGTATGGCTGCGCCAGGAAGAAGGCGATGATGCCGATATCGACCACGGCCATGAAGGCCTGGAAACGCAGGGCCGCGCGGTGCTGCCCCTGATACAGGCTCCTGAGATGACGCACGAAGCGGCTGCGGTGATGATGTCCGTTGCGATGCATGATCATTCACAGAAGAGCGAAACGGTCGACATCGACCATGCCGCGGTCGGATATCTTGAGATGGGGAATGACGGGAAGCGGCAGGAAGGCCACCTGCAGGAAGGGTTCGGTCAGGGTGGTGCCGAGCGCATAGGCAGCCTGCCGCAGGTGGTGGAGTGTATCGCGCACGCTCTCGTAGGGCTCGAGGCTCATCAGGCCGGCCACCGGAAGGGCAATTTCCCCCGTGACGCGCCCATCCTCGACCACCACGAAGCCCCCCTTGATCTCCGAGAGGCGGTTTGCCGCAAGAGCCATGTCATCCTCGCTGACACCCACGACGCAGATGTTATGGCTGTCGTGACCGACGGTAGAGGCGATTGCACCCTTCTTCAGCCCGAAACCCTGGACGAAGCCATTGGCATGATTGCCGTTTTTCCCGTGCCGCTCGATGACGGCGACCTTGATGATGTCGTTCGCGAGATCGAGGCTCGTCTGGTTTCCGCGGGCGGGCAGGCTATAGCGCCGGTGCTCGGTGATGATCTTTCCCGGCAGAACACCGATCACCGGCACCTCGCCCTCGCTGGCGGGCACCGCGAAATCGGCTGCTGTCACGGCAGGCGCGCGCACGCTGTCGAGGCCGACCGGGGCAACCGGCTTGCGGGCATCGAAGAGGGCGGGGGTCACACGCCGTCCCGCCGCCATGACCATCTCCGCCTTGCAGTTTTCCAGGTTGTCGATGACGACGAGGTCGGCGCGCCATCCCGGCGCGACCAGACCACGATCTCTCAGGCCGAAGGCCCGGGCGGCGGAAATGGAAGCGGCGCGGTAGATGGCAAGCGGCTCCACGCCATGGGCGATGGCGGTGCGGATCATGTAATCCAGATGCCCTTCCTCGGCGATGTCGAGCGGGTTGCGATCATCCGTGCAGAGCGCGAGAAAGGGCGAGAGCCGTTCGGTGATGATCGGCATCAGGGCGTGAAGGTCCTTCGAGACCGAGCCCTCCCGCACGAGGATATGCATGCCCTTGCGGATCTTCTCGAGCGCTTCCGGCACGTTGGTGCATTCGTGCTCCGTACGGATGCCGGCGGAAAGATAGCCGTTGAGATCCCGGCCGGAGAGAAGCGGCGCATGGCCGTCGATGTGATCGCCATAGAAGGCGTCGAGTTTCGCCAGGCAGGTGGGGTCCTTGTGGACGACGCCCGGGAAATTCATGAATTCGGCAAGCCCGATGACCTTCGGATGGTTGCGGAAGGGCAGGAGCCGCTCGATGGGCAGGTCCGCGCCGGACGTTTCGAGATGGGTTGCCGGCACGCAGGAGGACAGCTGCACGCGGATGTCCATGATCGTCTCGACAGCCGAATCCAGAAAGAACTGGATGCCTTCCGTCCCGAGCACGTTGGCGATCTCGTGGGGATCGCAGATCGCGGTGGTGACACCGTAGGGCAGCACGCAGCGATCGAATTCGTGAGGCGTGACGAGCGAGCTCTCGATGTGGAGGTGGGTATCGATGAAGCCGGGTACCACGATGCGCCCGGAGATATCGATCTCCTCCCGCCCCTCATAGGATTCGCCGGTGCCGACGATGCGGTCGCCCGCGATTGCGATGTCGGAAGCCACAAGCTCGCCCGTGACCAGATCGAAGAAGCGCCCGTTCTTCAGCACGATATCCGCAGGCATGCGGCCCGTGCCCTGATCGATCAGCCTCTCCAGTCTTTCGCTCATGCCGGCCTGCTTCCTTCGATTGTGCGATTCACCGCGACTCTAGCCATGAATGGGCGCGGTGGGGAAGGGGTCAGGCCGCAGATCGGTCTTCAAGTGTGACGGCCACCTTGTAGCCGGCTCCGTCTGCCATGCCCCTCAGAAAGAGGCGCCATCCACCTTGTGGAGGCTGAGTGCGTCGAGATCGCAGGCCGGTACGCAGCGAAGATTGACGGCGGCCATGGGCTTGCCGTCCGGGCCGCTGCCATAGGCGAAGCCTTGGGTTCCGCAGGTCTTGCAGAAGAGATGTTCCAGCCGGTGGGTATTGAAACGGTAAGTCTGAAGGGCGTCCTCGCCAGCCGTGAGCGTGAACTGTTCCCGGGGAAAGAAGGCCAGCAGGAAGCCCTTCCGGCGGCAATGGGAGCAGTTGCAGCTGATGGCGGTCGTCGGCATGTCGCCTTCTACCGAATAGGTGACCTTGCCGCAGTGGCAGCTGCCTTCGAATGCCATGATTCTTCCTCCTGGTTGTCCGGCGAGGCTAGTGCGTCAACCTGCGGGTATCAAGCGCCGGATCAGGGGAGTTGACAGCGCCTTTCCCTCTGCGGGTGGCGGGCGTTTTCTTGATCGAGACGACCGGAACGAAGAACGGCCCCTGAAGGGGCCGCTCCGAATGCCGTTTGGGAGGCATCAGATATTGTTCATCAGCACGTCGCGCAGCTTGGTGAACAGCTCGTCGATCTGCGCCTTCTCGATGATCAGCGGCGGCGAAAGCGCGATGATGTCGCCGGTGGTGCGGATCAGCAGACCCTTCTCGTAGGCCTTGAGGAAGGCGGAGAAGGCGCGCTTGGTGGGCTCGCCGGCAATCGGCTCCAGCTCGATCGCACCGATGAGGCCGATGTTCCTGATGTCGATGACATTGGGGCAGTCCTTCAGCGAATGCAGCGCATCTTCCCAGTAGCCGGCGAGTTCGGCCGCGCGGGTCAGCAGGCCTTCTTCCCGGTAGGTATCGAGCGTACCGAGGGCGGCGGCGGAGGCGATCGGATTACCCGAATAGGTGTAGCCGTGGAAGAACTCGATCATGTGCTCCGGGCCGGTCATGAAGGCATCGTGGATCTCGTTGGTAACGAAAACCGCCCCCATGGGGATCACGCCGTTGGTGAGGCCCTTGGCCGTGGTGATGATGTCCGGCTTCACGTCGAAATACTGGGCGGCGAAGGGCGCGCCGAGGCGGCCGAAGCCGGTGATAACTTCGTCGAAGATCAGCAGGATGCCGTGCTTGGTGCAGATTTCGCGCAGTTTCTGGAGGTAACCTTTCGGCGGGATGAGAACGCCCGTGGAGCCTGCCACCGGCTCGACTATGACGGCAGCAATGGTCGAGGCATCATGCAGCGTGACGATCCGCTCGAGCTCGGTGGCGAGATCGCCGCCATGCTCCGGCATGCCGCGGGTAAAGGCATTCTTCGCGAGGTTGTGGGTGTGCGGCATGTGGTCGACGCCGGTCAGCAGCGTGCCGAACATCTTGCGGTTTGCCACGATGCCACCGACGGAGATGCCGCCGAAGTTCACGCCGTGATAGCCGCGCTCGCGACCGATGAGGCGGGTGCGGCTGCCCTGGCCCTTCACGCGCTGGTAGGCGAGGGCCACCTTGAGCGCGGTCTCGACGGATTCGGAACCGGAATTGGTGTAGAGAACGTGGCCCATGCCCTCGGGCGCGATGTCGATCAGCCGGTTGGCCAGCTCGAAGGCCTTGGGGTGGCCGAGCTGGAAGGCGGGCGCGTAATCAAGCTCGCCTGCCTGCTGGCGGATCGCCTCGGTGATCTTGGGGCGGCAGTGGCCGGCATTCACGCACCAGAGGCCTGCGGTGCCGTCGAGAACGGTGCGGCCGTCATGGGTCGTGTAATACATGTCCTTCGCCCCGACGAAGAGGCGCGGCTCCTTCTTGAACTGGCGGTTCGCGGTGAACGGCATCCAGAAGGCGCGCATGTCATTGGGCGTGGCATTCATACGGTCAGACATTCATCTTCTCCTTGGCCTCATCTGCGGGTGGCCAATTTTCCCCTCGTTGTCAGCGCCTGCCTGCCGGGGTCCTCGCGCGTTCCGGAGGCTCCGGTTCCGTCGCGGCAGGCTGCAATCTGCGGAATTGTCAGAGTCGCCCGATGCAATGTCAAAGCAAAAGGTGAAATGGGTCCATCGAAACCAGTGATTCCGCAAGGCGCCGGCCGGATGGCTCCTCGGCAGCTCACCGACGGTGCGTCCCGGGCGTTATCACGAAAATAGTCACATTCTTATCAAGAAATATGCGTTGCAATGACTGGTGGCAAGCCTTGCACAAGTTGTGACTGCCATCTCTCAAGCGCGGGTAGGGGCGTCGATTTCGACAGGGCTAGAAGGGATCTTCGGCTCCGATCCACTGACCGGCGGTCAAACAGAAAGGCCCCTGACGCGCAAGCATCAGGGGCCTCCTTGTTTCCGGGGGGGGGGCGAGCGGAGGGCACGAAAGGGCAGGATGCCTCGTCAGGCGCCCGCCTCTTCCATTTGTCCGCCCATGGGATCAGGCCGCAGAGCGGGCCTTCTCCGGCTGGCTGTAGATGCCTTCGAGCGTCTGCAGCAGGCTGATCACCGCTGCGGAGTCGCAGGAATAGTAAATCGTCTGGGCGTCGCGACGCGTGTTGACCAGGTGCTGAGCACGCAGCTTGGAAAGATGCTGCGACAGAGCCGACTGGCTGAGACCGACCTGGTTCGCAAGCACGCCGACGGGTACCTCGTCCTTCACAAGAGCGCACAGGATCATCAGACGCTTCGGATTGGCCATGGCAGACAGGAGGCCGGCGGCGGCGGCGGTGTTGTTGTCGAGTGTCTTTGTCATCATCTCTTTATCTCTCCAACGCTGGCGGTCGTTGGTGGTTGGATGGTTACAGTGCACGAATGTTGCACTAGGCATAAGATACTAGATGCAACATAATTGGTATATCACTAAAATTAGGGTATTGTACATCCTACTTTTCGAATGTCCGAAACGATCCGAGCCATGCTCACATCCTCAAAGGCAATCTCCAGCCTTTTGAGAACGTCCTTCCCCGAAATATCAATTCCAGCTGTGTCGATTGCAGAAATTTTCCAGTCAAGCGTGCCTTTTTGGAACGCTGTTTTTGCTACACTATTGGCCAGATCGGTCTCCGAGCGGGAAATTTCCTCCAGAATTTCAGTTTCCTGGCGTGCGAGCCGAACAATGTCCGGGTGACGGATGACGAGGTCTTGGCCGTCGATCCGATAGGCTTTTCCGAATCCCCCGTTGAGATTCGCAAGCACCGGTTCGAGGGTGAGAAATCGGAAATCGCCGAAGTCGATATAGAGCGCCGCCTTGGGGTGCCGGCGCAGGAAACGCGACCTCAGCCAGCCGTGCATTTCGCTCTCGCGCTCGACGGGAACGGCGCGGGCCTGCAGGCTGAGACGCGGATGGGCGAGGGGGTCGCCCTTGCCGGGTTCGCCCGTCAGCAGCGAGCAGCGCGGGTCGGCGTCCAGCGCACGGGTATGGGTGGAGAGAGAGGAAACGAGGATCGCGGGCGTGCCATAGGGCGTCGTGGCCAGAAGCACGCGGCTGGCATTGGGAAATCCAGTCTCCGGATCGAGGACCGCAAGAGTGCCGAAGCGCGCACCCCGCATGAGGGTACGCGCTTCGAGGAGGGCGTTTTCATCTGTTTCACGCAGGACCGACGGCCGCTCGTTCATCTCGCTGCCCCTTCAAGGGCTGCCGAAACGTCAGCCGTCCTTGCGGCGATGGCGGGTCAACCCTTCGATGATGTTCTGGGCGTTGATTGTGCCGATAATTGCGCCGTTGTCCACTACCCCGATGTTTCCCGGTTTGCGTGCAAGGGCATCGAGAATGTCGACCAGCGGCGTGGTGGGCGCCGCATTGCCCGAGACCGGCGTTTCCGAGGCGCTGGCCGCTATACCGGTTTCCATCACGTCGCCTGCCGTCAGCATGTTGATGGGGTTCATGTTGGCCACGAAATCCGCCACATACTGGTTTGCCGGGTTCTTGACGATCTCCTGAGGCGTGCCGCACTGGATGATGCGCCCGCCTTCCATGATGGCGATGCGGTTTCCGATGCGGAAGGCTTCGTCGAGGTCGTGGCTGACGAAGAGGATGGTCTTCTTCAGCCGCCGCTGGAACTCCAGAAGCTCGTCCTGCAGGCGGGTGCGGATGAGAGGATCGAGCGCCGAGAAGGGCTCGTCCATCAGCAGGATGGGGGCGCCGGTGGCAAAGGCGCGGGCAAGGCCGACACGCTGCTGCATGCCGCCCGAAAGCTCGTTCACCTTGCGGTTTGCCCATTTGGTGAGGTTCACCAGCTCCAGCTGTTCGGCCACGCGCCTGCTGCGCTCCTCCTCGGGCACATTGGCGAGCTCCAGTCCGAAGCCGACATTCTCGGCCACGGTGCGCCAGGGCAGCAGCGCAAACTGCTGGAAGACCATCGAGACCACATGCATGCGGAAGTCGCGCAGCGACTTGGCGGAGGTCTTGTAGGGGTTGATCGGGCCGGCCTTGGTGGCAACGGCCACGTCGCCGCGCACCACCGGCGCGAGCCCGTTGACCGCACGCAGAAGCGTGGACTTGCCGGAGCCGGACAGACCCATCAGCACCAGGATCTCGCCTTCCTCGATGGTGAGGGAGGCATCGGCAACGCCCAGAACCATGCCGGTCTCGTGACCGATCTCGTCGCGGCTCTTGCCCTGGTCGACCAGCTTCAGCGCAGCATCAGGGTCCTTGCCAAAGATGATGGAGACATTGTTGAAGGTAACCGCAGCCGTCATGCCACATCTCCTGCGTCGGAAGTTCTGAAGACGCGGTCGAGAATGATCGCCAGGATCACGATGCACAGACCCGCTTCGAAGCCCTTGGCCACGTTGACCGAGTTGAGCGCGCGCACGACCGGAACGCCAAGTCCGTTGGCGCCGACGAGCGCGGCAATGACCACCATCGACAGCGAGAGCATGATGGTCTGCGTCAGGCCGGCCATGATCTGCGGCATCGCGAAGGGCAGTTCCACCTTCTTCAGCACCTGGCCGGGCGTCGCGCCGAAGGCCTGGGCGGCTTCCACCAGCGAAGGCGGCGTCGAGATGATGCCGAGGCGGGTGAGGCGGATCGGCGCCGGAATGGCGAAGATCACGGTCGCGATCAGCCCCGGAACCATGCCGAGACCAAAGAGGATCAGCGCCGGAATGAGGTAGACGAAGGTCGGGATCGTCTGCATGAGGTCCAGGATCGGGCGCATGATCGCATAGATCCAGGGGCGCCGGGCGGCGGCAATTCCCAGCGGGATGCCGACCGTCATCGAAACGGCGCTGGCTGCCAGCACGAGGGCCAGTGTCTCGGTCGTTTCCTTCCAGTATCCCTGGTTCACGATCAGCAGCAGGCCCAGCGCCGTGAACAGCGTCACCCCGAGGGACCGGCGCATGTACCATGCGAAGGCCGAGATCAGGACGATGATCAGCAGGGGGTAGAGCTGCTCGAAGGCGGTGCCTTTCAGGAACGGTCCCTGAAGGAGGAAGAGCAGAAGGTCGATGCTCGCCTGGAGCACGGCGGAAAGTGCGTTGAACAGCCATTCGCCGCTGGTGGTCAGCCAGTCGACAAAGGCCTTCGCTCCCTGTCCGATCGGAAGTTTGTAAGAAGAAAGCCAGTCCACGGTTCTAGCCTGTCTCGGTTGTGGGTCGCACGCTCGCGGGGGTCAAGCGGGCGCGGAGCCTGTGCCAGATTGTTAAGGTGGAGCCCTGTTGCAGAAGGGGCGGGCCCTTTCCGGTTCCCGCCCCTTGCAGAAGGGTTTTCTCAGAGGCCGAGCGCGGCCTTGACGGCCGCGAGGCCGTCCTTGCCGTCCAGCGTGGTCACGCCGGCAAGCCAGGGCTCGATGGTGGCCGGGTTCGCCTTCAGATACTCGGTGGCAGCGGCCTCGGGCTCCTTGCCCTCGTCCGAGATCTTGCCCATCACGTCAGCTTCCATCGGAAGGGTGAAGGCGAGGTTCTGGAGGAGCTTGCCGACATTCGGGCACTCGGTGGTGTAGCCGCCGCGCACGTTGGTGTAGACGGTGGCGCCGCCGTAGTTCGGTCCGAAGATGTCGTCGCCGCCCGACAGGTAGGTCAGCTTGAAATTGTTGTTCATCGGATGCGGCGCCCAGCCGAGGAAGACGACCGGCTTGCCTTCCTTTTCGGCACGGGCGACCTGCGCCAGCATGCCCTGCTCGGAAGACTCGACCACTTCGAAATCCTTCAGGCCGAAGGTGTTCTTGTCGACCATGTCGAGGATGAGGCGGTTGCCGTCATTGCCCGGCTCGATGCCGTAGATCTTGCCTTCCAGTGCTTCCGCCTGGCCGGCGATGTCCTTGAAGTCCTTGATGCCGAGTTCGGCGCCCTTCTCGTTGGTGGCGAGCGTGTACTTCGCGCCCTCGAGGTTTGCGCGGACGACCTCTACCGACTTGTCTTCGCGGTAGGGCTTGATGTCGGCTTCCATGGTCGGCATCCAGTTGCCGAGGAAGACGTCGATGTCCTTGTTCTTCAGCGAGGTGTAGGTAACCGGGACCGAGAGGACCTTGACGTCCGTCTGGTAGCCGAGCGCCTTCAGAACCACCGAAGTCGTGGCGGTCGTGGCGGTGATGTCAGTCCAGCCGACGTCGGCGAAACGGACGGTTGCACAGCTTTCCGGATCGGCGGCAAAGGCCGGAGCGGAGGCAAGGGCGGCAAAGGAAATGGTGGAGGCAAGCGCGAGTTTCAGCACAAATTGCTTGTTCATTGTTGTGGGCTCCCAGTTTTTTATCCCTACACGTTAGACCATACGACAGATTTCCGGAAGGTGCGCGGTGCATTTGCGCCAATATGGCAGTCCCGATTGCGACATCGGCTATTTCAGCTGAGAAAACCGTCAAAATACTGGCTTTTATCAATTTATCGCCTGTGGATTGCGGGTAGCGGCGGGCGGAATGCACGCCATTTTCGTTGCAGAGCCTCCGTTTCCCCGGCAAATGAGGCGGCATGGCCAAGCTCTATTTCAGTTACACGGCAATGAATGCCGGAAAGTCCACCCTGCTTCTGCAGGCCTCCTACAACTATCGGGAGCGGGGGATGCGGACGGCGATCTTCATCGCCTCCTTCGACGACCGCGCGGGCCGGGGACGCATCTCTTCCCGGATCGGTCTGGAAGCCGACGCCTATCCCTTCGACAGCAGCGAAGATCTCTTCGCCATCATCTCCCGGATGCACGCCGAGGGGGCGCTGGCCTGCGTCTTCGTCGACGAGGCGCAGTTTCTGGCGGAGGCGCAGGTCTGGCAGCTGGCCCGCGTTGCCGACGAGCTGCACATCCCGGTGATGACATACGGCCTCAGGACGGATTTCCAGGGCAAGCTCTTTCCGGGTTCGCGCGAGCTTCTCGCCATCGCCGACGAGCTGCGCGAGGTCCGGACCATCTGCCATTGCGGTCGCAAGGCCACTATGGTCGCCCGCCTCGACAGCGATGGCCGCATCGTGCGGGAGGGGGCGCAGGTGGATGTGGGCGGCAACGAGAAATACGTCTCCTACTGCCGTCGCCACTGGTCGCAGATCATGCGCTGCGAGGCGGATCCCGCCTGATCCTCCCTGTCATTGACTTTTGTCATGGGCGCGTCATTCCGTCGTGCGGCAATCCCGCGCGAGGCTGGTATATCCTGCCGGATGACGCGGAACCTTCCGGTTTCGTGCACCAGGAAGAGGAAAACACCATGAAAATGATGACTGCCATGCTTGCCGCAGCCTTCACGCTGACGGCCGGCGCAGCGCTTGCCGATGGCGATGCCAAGGCCGGCTCTATCGTGTTCAAGAAATGCGGCGCCTGTCACACGGCGACGGAAGCCACCAACAAGGTCGGCCCGTCGCTGATGGGCGTCGTCGGCCGCCCGGTCGCCTCCGTCGAAGGCTACAGCTACTCCCCGGCCATGAAGGCCTTCGCCGCCGGAAAGACATGGGACGACGCCACGCTCACCACCTATCTCGCCGACCCGAAGGGCGTGGTGAAGGGCACGAAGATGGGCTTCGTCGGCCTCAAGAAGGCCGAAGACGTTGCCAATGTCATCGCCTATCTCAAGGATCCTACTGCCGCCAAGTAAGCGGTTGCCGTGATCGGGAAAGCGGCGCGCGGGCCGCCGGCGGCGCTTTCCCGGGGCATTTCGTCCATTTTGTCGCACCCCGCCCTTGCGCTGTCTCCCGGACTTCCCACATTCGAGCGGTACGGGCCGGGCCATGTCGCCAGGCTCCGGGTTGCGGTTGCAGGGCACGTTGCGCATGGGTTGCGGAACCGGTTCGGCAGGCGCTAGGTTCTAGGCCCAACAACGAACGGGGAGTTCCACCACATGGCCAGCTTGCAGTCCTTCGACCAGCAGATCGAAAGCACCCGTACGATGGTGCAGGAGATGAGGGGCAAGCTGGATCAGTCCGGACAGTTGCTCGACCAGTTCGCCAAGGCGGACACCAAGATCGGCGATGCGGCCTTCGACATCGAGAACGCCCGCATCAAGGACGTCATCAACCAGCAGAAGGTGATGGAGGCAAACATCGCCGACCTCATCATCGGGCTGGAAGATGCGACCAATGTCTTCGGCTCCGAATTCGAGAGCATGAAGAACTATACGGGCATGGAGAAATTCATCGGCATCTTTTCCAAGCAGAAGATGCAGCGCATGCGCACGGATCGCGTGCGCAACATGTCGCTTGCCGGAAACCTCCAGGAGCTTCTGTCGAAATCCGACACGATCGTCGGCATCCTCAAGGAGCAGCGCGCGGTTCTGGACCAGCGGTACAAATCCTCGGAGGCAAGCCTCGTGGCGGTGATCGAGCGCCGCAAGCAGGCGGTTGCCGCGCTCGGCGAGACGCAGAAGAAGATCGAGACGCTGAACCCCCAGCTTCTCGACATCGAAAACCGCATTGCCGCGTCGACGGACCAGAACGAGCGCACGCAGCTCGAGGCGGAGCGTTCGCGTCTGGCCACCGACTACAATCAGGCGCAGGCGCGCGAGCAGGAGCTGCTGGCCGAAAGCCAGACGCTGGAGCGCTACACCTCGATGTTCCAGACCTTCGTCGATTCGCTGAACAACCAGATCGCGGCGCAGAACACGCTGATCAACAAGCTCACCATCGACACCGAGCAGCGCATCGTTCTCTACAAGGCGCTGGAAGACTCGCTGAAGACGGCAGCACAGCAGGACGTTGCCCACAAGATCAACACCCTCGGCGCGCAGGTGGATACGGCCGCGGAGGAAACCATGGCCGGCATCGGTTCCGCGGCGCAGCGTCATATCGGCGACCTTCTGGAACTGCACGAGAAGAACATGCTGGCCACGCAGGACATCCAGCGGCGCAAGAAGCTCGCGGACGAGGCCTTCGCTCGGCGCTTCCAGGCGGTGATGGACAAGCATAATTCCGCCAACTACGTGAAGTCGTGACATCGGCTGCCACCCGACCGGACAAGCCAGAAAGGTGCCGCTCCGCATGCAGACGCCCAATCACGCGGTCGCGCAATATTTCTCCCGCATGGCAGCGGCGCTGACGGGTCTCGAAACCCTCGCTTCGGCGGGGTCGGGTCGCCAGTCGCTGCCCGGGGAGGAGTTTGCCGCGGGTGTCATGGCGCCTTATCTGCGGCGCCTGAAATCGTCCTTTGCCGCCTGGGAAAGCCGGATCGGCTTCATGGAGCAGTTCCGCATTTCCCGTGCCGAAAGCGGGTTCCCGGTTTTCCAGACGGTGCTCGAGCTCGAGAACGACCGCGCCGCGGCGAGGGACCGGCTGACGACCATTCCCGATGCGGCGGCGCTGAAGCGCGAGATGGCAGACTTCATCCTGACCCGTCGGGCCTTTCCGGCGGCGCTGCAGTCACGGCTTGCCGAGCGGATCTATCTCGAACGGCTGATGGACGGCCAGTTCTTCCAGCCGGTCGTCCTGCCGGAAACGCTGCACGTCACCGTCAATCCCGAAAACCGCAGGCCCTCCTACTTCGTCTGCTGGGCCGCCTATGACGGCACGGCGACCCTGCCGATGGTCTACACCGCGCGGATCGAGGACTCGTCCGAGAATGTCGGTCGCCTTCTGGTGACCCCGGATGGCCGCCTTGATCCGGATGTGGCGATCCCCCTGCCGGTCGGCGGGCTGCTGAACCCCGAACTCGCGGTGCCCTTCGACAAGTTCGTCGGCGCCAACAGCGGCTACTCGCTGACGCCGGCCACGATTGCAACCTCGCTCGATCGCGATTTCCCGACGCTGCATCCCAAGCGGCTCACGCGCTTCGTGCTGGGGCCCTTCTATGCGAGCGGAATCACCGAAAACAACACGCTCATCAACGACATTCTCGCCCGGGTGCGGCGCGAGGAAAACGCCTGGCTGATGACCTGGACGGTGCAGGACCTGGTTTCGGCGCGCGAGCGGCCGGAAAGCCGGGGCTTCTTCTCCTCCTCGCCGGCGCAGCAGGAATTCCACATCGATACGGGCGATCTCGAGGCGGCGCGCATGGGCGTCAGCGCCTATGCCAAGCATGCGCTGGTGCCGCACGAAGCCTATCAGGCCCTCTACGCCTCCGGTGAGGCGGACACCATCTTTGCCGGGTTCAAGGTCCATGTGATCTCCGGCGACAACGTCATCAGCGAGGTATGACCGGAATGGCAGCGCCCACAGGACAGGATGCGGGACTGACTTTGATCCCCGAGGCCGATCTGCAGCGCCACCGCCAGACGGCGCAGGCGCTGATCACCCGCTTTTCCCTGGTGGGGCCTGCGGATGCGCCCGGTGCCACATCCATTGCCGGCACCGGCCGGCGCTTCGTTCCCACGGTCTCGACGGCGGGGCTTTCCCGTACCCGGGAGATCGAACTCGCGAAGACGGTCGCTTCCCGGCGGCCCGACGACCCGCTTCTGTCACCCGAGGCCCATGCGCTTCTTTACCGGGCGCGACGCGGCGTCGAGGTGGCGCTCGCCGTGTCGGGGATCTTCGCCCGCCAGACAGACCTGGAAATCCTGCAGTCCCGCAATGCCCAGGCACCGCTTGCCGGCGAGGAGGCCGAGCGTTTCCGCTCGCTCCTGTCCGCATCGGCCTATGTGGCCGCCTTTGTCTTTTCCGCCTATGTCAGGCGCATGCTGCCGGGCGACGGGGAGGCTGCGGGGGATCTGCCCGCGCCGGATTATCTCTTCGAGACGCCGCAGGATGCGCTGAAGGCCATGATTGCGGGGCTTGACCGCGCGATCGCGACCGCCCCCGACGATGCGGCCATGGGAGCGGCGGCCCGACGCTATGCCGCGGAGGCGCTCGAGGGCCTCATCGAGCGGAAGAGCCGGTTCACAGGCCTGGCGGCCTTCATGTCGTCCCATCTGAAGCTCGAGACGGAGGACTTTGTCCTCGACGGTTTCGACCGCCCGCCGGCGGAGCGTACCCGTCCGCTCACGATGACCTTCCGCAAGCCGGAAGAGATCGTCGGCAACCATGTGGCAAAGCATCAGGCCATGCGGCTGGCGCGCATGCTGGTCGCCTATGATTTCGAACGGCGGATGAACCCCTTCGTCGAGCTCGGGGGCTTTCTCTTCACCTTCATCGGCGACGGCATGCCGGGCACGGGCAAGACCATGCTGATCCAGATGATGGCGGGCATGATCAACGATTACTGCCAGATGGCGGGCTACCCCTTCCATTACGAGAATTTCGGCGTCGACCAGATCTCGTCCTATCAGGGCAAGTCCGGTCAGAACTGCAAGGAGTTCGTCCGCGCCGTTCTCAACCCGGATGTGATCGGCTTCGGGACCATCGACGACGTGGACCAGGTGGCGGCGCGCCGCAGCGACGACCGCGCCTCCGCCGGCCAGCAGGAGGTGACCGCCGTTCTGATGGAAAGCCTTGCGGGTGCTTCAACGGTGGTTCGCGGCAATGCCAGCTTCGGCATGTTCTCGAACTATCCCGAAAACGTCGACGATGCCTTGCGGCAGCGTGCCGGCGCCCGCTGGCTGGTCGACGGACCGCAGACCCGCGAGGACTATATCGACATCTTCTCCATGCTCGTCGGGAAGAACCATTCCATTCCGCCCGGGGAGCATCAACCCCTGGCCGGGCAGGCGATCCGGAAGCCGGTCGCGGAAGCCTACGAGCGCTTTTCCGTGCCACAGGAGGAAGCCCTGCTGGCCGTCTGGGACCGGTTCCAGAAGGAGACGGGCGGCATCCGAACCCTTGCAGACATCGGCACCTATCTCTATCGGATACGGCAGGCCGAGCCGCGCTTCACCGGCCGCGCGATCAAGAACATCGCCGATGCCGTCAAGATGCGGGCGATGGACGTGGAGCTGCCGGACGATTGGTTTGCGACCCCGGAGGCCTTCCTCCACAAGCCCTATGACGAAAAGGTTGCGATGATCTCGGCGCTGCGCGGTCCCGTCACCATCGAGATGGTGCTGCAGGAGATCAACCGGTACGCCGAAAGCGAGCTGCGCTACTCGGACAAGGCCGATGCCGCCGCCGTGGCCGAGATCGTTCGCCGGGAACGCCAGCGCGAACGCGCGGTGAGGGAAATCGAAACCTTGAAGCAGGACGGACGTTGGGAACCCTGAGATGATCGACCCTGCGCCATCGCCCCCGAAGGCATGCACTTCATGAAGCACCTACTGGAATCCGAGCTCGTCTATGGACGCCTCCTTCTCATCGAGGAGCCCCATCTCGTTCAGCGTTACAACAAGGCGCTTGCGGGATTCGGTCTTCCGCCGGTGACGCTGGAGCGCTTCCGCATCGACATGATGGGCTTCTCGCCCGAAGTGGCACAGGCGCTGGGCGATCTGGATTATCTCGATCCGCTCAAGGTCAACCGGCGCTTCATCATCCTGACGCCGGAGCAGGAGCGGTTGCCGCTGGCCCATTCCAGCTTTTCGAACACGGGTGCGCTGATGCACCGCTTCTTCGAGGCGAATGCACGGGCGCTGCATGCCATCACCATCAAGGATGCGGTCTACGGGGAGATCGAGGACTCGGTGGCGGCGGTCGACACGCTGGACGATCTGCTTTCGATCAACGAGGTGCGCTTCCGGGTTCTTTCGGCAGACGACCTGCTGGGCAAGGCCGCCGATCTGCGCGGTCTCGTCGACCGGCTCGTTGCCGAGGACGATCTCTGGCGGGACGACGAAACCCTGAACCGCATGGTGGAGCTGGCCAGGGTGACCGGCGACATCCGCCAGAACGCGCTGGTGCCCGATCAGCTGGTCTTCCGGCACGAAGCCTTCTGGGCCAATCATTTTGGCGGCGTCTATGTCTTTCTCGACGAGAAAACGGCAACGGTGATCTGCGATCCCGAAGCGCCTGGCTTCCGGCGCTCGCGGCCCTGGCAGGTGAGCTATATCCCCGCGAACGACCCGAAGCTGATCTTCGACTTTCTGGCTCGTACCGGCAGGTTACAGCTGCCCCGTGCCAGCTGGGTGACGCAATCGGGCCTGATCGAACACCGCCGCGCCATGGCGGTCGAGGACCTGATCGCCCACGCTCTGCCGGAGACCGATTTCTCCCGGCTGGATCCCGTCTTTATCCAGACCTTCCTGCAGCGCAATGCATCGGCGGTGACGGCGGAGGGGACCTACCCCTTCCTGACCGAAAAGCTGCGCGAGCTTGGCGAGACCGGAGAGGTGCGGCTCGATCTCGTTGCGCCCCGTCAGCGCTTCCTGCTTGTCAGGGCCGAGCCCGGCCACCGGGACGCCTGGCTGACGAACCGCCTGATCGCGGCGCAAATACCGCAGGACTATCTGTCCCGCTTCATCTTCGACCGGGAGGGCTTCTATCTCAGATATGAGGAATACAGCGATAATTTTCGCGCCCATGTTGTCTCACGGCTGACAAGCTCATATCTCAGAAACAAGCGAGCCATTCGCGAAAAACTCTACGCTATGGGAGACGAGGACCATGCTTGACCCGATCATCGCCTTTTTCGAGCGCGTGTTTCGCGCCATCGGCCGGGGCTTCGGCCTGGTGATCGCCTGGCTCGTATGGCCCTTCATGGCTGCCCATGGCTGGTACAGCGGCCGGAGCTTTCTGGTGCGCATACCGATTGCGGCCTTTCTGGTCGCCCTGGTTGGCCTCTACGGCTACTTCATCTGGCAGACGCAGGTCTGGACCAGTTTCAACCCCAACTTCATCGACCGCTACAAGCTGGGCGAGCGAAATCTTTCGGCCGGACTGGAAAAGCCCGCGGCCTCCGGCGCCGCCAGGACCTGCCAGCGCTCGGCGATCGTCGACGTGACTGCCGAACTCATCGACGACAACGTCAACAGGAACGCATGGATTTCCTCCATGCTGCTCTACAAGCTCGGGCTCTTCGGCACGGACTGGGATCACACGCCCTTCCTAGACAACAAGGCCTCCTTCCAGCGCGGCGTGAACGAGGCGGTGCGCCGCACGACGGTGGAACTGGTGGATACGCTGGTGCGCATGCGCGGCACCTCGGCCATCAACAACAACCTGCAGAGCGCCCGCAGCAAGCTGCAATATGAGGAGAGCAACTGGTACTTCGGCCTCTCGCCCTTCGGGCCGCTCACGCCGACGCCGAGCCAGTACCGGGCTGCCATCGACGACCTCAAAGCCTTCAACACCGAGCTGGAGAGTTGCGCGGCCAATTTCGATACCCGCGCCGACAATCTGCTGGTTTTCGTGGATCGCGTCGCCAACTCGCTCGGCGGCACGTCCGCCATCCTCAAGGAGCGGGCGGAGAAGCATGCCAATGGCTGGTTCGACACCCGGGCGGACGATCGCTTCTGGTTCGCCTACGGGCAGCTTTACGGCTATTACGCCATCCTGTCTGCGGTGCGGGCCGATTTCGACCAGGTGCTGAACGAGCGTAACCTGAAGCCGATCTGGATCGAAACACTGAAGCAGTTCCAGGCGGCGCTTGCGGTGCAGCCGGCTATCATCTCGAACGGGCGGGAGGACGGCTGGATCATGCCCAACCATCTCTCGACGATGGGCTTCTACATTCTGCGCGTGCGTTCGAACCTCGTGGAAATCCGCTCGATCATCGACCGCTGATCCGAGGTCCGGCTAACCGGCACAAAAAAACCGGCGCACCGCGCCGGTTTTTTCCTGTCTGGATTCGGTGTTGCGTTCAGGCGATGAGCTTGAGGCGGAGCGCCTTCGCCACCAGCTGGGTACGGTTCACGCAGTCGAGCTTGCGGATGGCATTGGTGAGATAGGCATTCACGGTGTGGTCGGAGAGGGTCAGGATCTGGCCGATCTCCACCGAGGTCTTGCCCTGTGCCGTCCAGCTCACCACCTCCAGCTCGCGCGCCGAAAGCGGATTATGCTGTGCGTCGCGGCTCATGGTGATATGGCCGAAGACTTCGAGCGCCTGCAGCGACAGCATCGAGAGCTCGTTGATCTCGCTCTGGGTGAGGGCACTGCGGGCACCATCGAAGCGCAGGCCGTAGCGATGTCCGTCGCTCAGGAAGAACGAAATGATCACCCCCGAGCTCAGACCGTGGCGGCCCATGAGGTCGCAGAGCTCCACCACCGGCTGCTTCGAGCCCGGACCCTTCAGATCGTCCACCGTCCAGGAGATCGGCAGCATGGAGCGCCTGACCTTGATGGATACAGGGCAGTGCGTCAGCATCTGGCCCCGGTCGAAGTCGCGCAGGAACGCCTGCGGCAGCGTCGACTCGTGGATGAGCGGCCCGAGGATCTTCTCCTGCTCGGAAGGGATCCTCAGCAGCGAGACAAAATCGTAATTGAAGGATTGGCGCATGTTTCCGAGCGCTATCCTCAGTGCCTCCCGGCTCTTGGCTGCTGCAAGTTCCCCAGTCAGCAAGGTTTGGCGTCCGGTATTGATCATTGAACCATTCCGGCCCGGACCGCGAACCATGGCAACGGCAGCCCGAGACTCAATCATGTTGCGGTTGTACAGCTTTGCACGCGGCGGATTTAAGACGTAAGTCGAAACCTATGCAATGCTAAATCTTGTATCAAGACATGATGCTGTTCTAAAACGGTCGCCAAATGGCCGCTAAATGCCTCAAACAGGCAAGAGAGCCGTGCCCTTTACCTCTTCCATTACCGCGTAGGTATGGGTCTCCCGGACGCCCGGAAGCGGGAGAATCACTTCGGACAGGAACTGGCGGTAGGCTTCCATGCCTGCGACTCGCGCCTTTACGAGATAATCGAAGCCGCCTGCAATCATGTGACATTCCATGACGTCGTCCGAACGTTTCACGGCGGCATTGAAGCTGTCGAAAACATCGGGGGTGGTGCGGTCGAGCTTGACCTCGACGAAGACCAGAAGGTTGCGGCCGAGCTTCTCGGGCGAAAGGATCGCCATGTAGCCGGTGATGTAGCCGTCGCGCGTGAGCCGCTTGACCCGCTCGGCCGTGGCGGTCGGGGAGAGATTGACCCTCTCGGACAGCTCGATGTTGGACAGACGGCCTTCCTTCTGGAGTGCCCGGAGGATTTTGCGGTCGAGCCGGTCAAGTTCCTTCATTTTTCCCTGTCCCTTTTCTGCCCAGCCATTTTTGCAACCAGAAAACCTTACAAAAACCCGCGGCAAGATCAACTCGCAAGGCGCCCGCCGGGCACGCGGCCCATTGACGCCCGCAGGCCGGTGACGCCCCCGGGGCTCAGCCTTCCGGGCTCGCCTTCTTCTTGGCCACCATCTTTTCCAGAACGCCGAGCATCAGCGCCGACAGCACGAAGGCGAGATGGATGATCGTGAACCACATGAGCTTGTCGTTTTCATACTGGCTCGCGTTCATGAAGACCTGCAGCAGGTGGATCGAGGAAATCGCCACGATCGAGGACGCGACCTTGATCTTGAGGCTGCCGCTGTCGAGCTTGCCGAGGAAGGAGACCTCGTTTTCCGTCTCCTTGTCTTCCGCTTCCTCGAATCGCGACACGAAATTCTCGTAACCGGAGATCATCACCATCACGATGAGGCTTGCGACGAGCGCGGCGTCGATGAGGCCGAGGATCGCCAGGATCATCCCCGCTTCGTCATAGTCGAAGACATGGATCGCGACCTTGTAGAACTTCCCCAGGAAGGACAGCGCATAGATGGCCAGGGCCCCCACCAGGCCCATGTAGAACACAACCAGCAGCCAGCGGCTTGAGAGGATGATGCGTTCGATGATCAGCTCGATCGACTTCATGGAGATGCAAATTCCCGTTGAACGGCAGATTTGCGGTGCATTTGGCACGGGAGGGGCCCGCTCTTCAAGCGCTCCGGAGCGTTCGCGGCCGAAAAGCGACATGCATGCCGCTTATGAAAGACACCCTCCGATCCGACCGCGAACTTCCGGTTCAGGCGGCGGCAGCGGCGTGGACAGAATGTCGCAATTGATCAACAAGGTGGCTGAACCCGGCGTGGATTTCATCTCCGATTGGGGCTCTATTGCGCCCATCTTGCCTTTCCATCTGTTTGCCTAGGGAGCGAATTCAAATGGCAGAAGTGAAGTCCGATATCGAAATCGCGCGCGCCGCGAAAAAGAAGCCGATCCTCGAGATCGGTGCCAAGCTTGGCATTCCGTCCGAGCATCTGCTGCCCTACGGTCATGACAAGGCGAAGATCTCCGCCGAATTCATCGCCCAGCAGAAGGACAAGAAGAACGGCAAGCTCGTTCTCGTGACCGCCATCAATCCGACGCCGGCAGGCGAAGGCAAGACGACGACGACCGTTGGCCTCGGCGACGGCCTGAACCGCATCGGCAAGAAGGCCGTGATCTGCATCCGCGAAGCTTCGCTCGGGCCCTGCTTCGGCGTGAAGGGTGGCGCGGCTGGCGGCGGTTATGCCCAGGTCGTTCCGATGGAAGACATGAACCTGCACTTCACGGGTGACTTCCACGCCATCACCTCTGCCCATAACCTACTGGCAGCACTGATCGACAACCACATCTACTGGGGCAACGAGCAGAACATCGACATCCGCCGCATCGCATGGCGCCGCGTGATGGACATGAACGACCGCGCGCTGCGCGAGATCGTCTGCTCGCTCGGCGGCGTTGCCAACGGCTATCCGCGTGAAGCCGGCTTCGACATCACCGTCGCTTCCGAAGTGATGGCGATTCTCTGCCTTTCCAACGACCTGAAGGACCTGGAAAAGCGTCTCGGCAACATCATCATCGGCTACCGCCGCGACAAGACCCCGGTCTTTGCCCGCGACATCAAGGCCGATGGCGCCATGACCGTTCTGCTCAAGGACGCCATGCAGCCGAACCTCGTGCAGACTCTGGAACACAACCCGGCCTTCGTGCATGGCGGTCCGTTCGCCAACATCGCCCACGGCTGCAACTCGGTCGTTGCCACCACCACCGCGCTGAAGCTCGGTGAATATGTGGTCACCGAAGCCGGCTTCGGTGCCGACCTCGGCGCGGAAAAGTTCTTCGACATCAAGTGCCGCAAGGCCGGTCTCTCGCCTGACGTTGCCGTCATCGTCGCGACCGCCCGCGCCATGAAGATGAACGGCGGCGTGAAGAAGGAAGACCTCGGCAAGGAAAACATCGACGCGGTCAAGAAGGGCTGCGCCAACCTCGGCCGCCACATCCAGAACGTGAAGAAGTTCGGCGTGCCTGTCGTTGTCGGCATCAACCACTTCTACTCGGACACCGACGGCGAAATCCAGGCGATCAAGGACTACGTCGCCACGCTTGGCGCCGAAGCCATCCTCTGCAAGCACTGGGCCCACGGCTCTGCCGGCATCGAAGACCTCGCCCGCAAGGTCGTCGAGCTTGCCGAATCCGGCCAGTCGCAGTTCGCTCCGCTCTATCCGGATGAAATGCCGCTGTTCGAAAAGATCGAAACCATTGCCAAGTCCATCTACCATGCCGGCGAAGTCATCGCCGACAAGTCGGTCCGCGACCAGCTGCGTTCGTGGGAAGAGCAGGGCTACGGCAACCTGCCGATCTGCATGGCCAAGACCCAGTACTCCTTCTCGACCGACCCGAACCTGCGCGGCGCGCCGTCGGGCCACACCGTTCCGGTCCGTGAGGTTCGCCTCTCCGCCGGCGCCGGCTTCATCGTCGTCATCACCGGCGAGATCATGACCATGCCGGGCCTGCCGAAGGTCCCGTCCTCGGAAAAGATCTACCTCAACGAACAGGGCTACATCGAAGGCCTGTTCTAAGAACCGGTTTCGAAGGTTCAGAAACAAAGAGCCCGGCGCAGCGATGCGCCGGGTTTTTCAATCAGCCCTTATGGTTTAGAGGGGGCTGCCAACGAGAGATCAGATCGCTTTCGATAGATTTTCTGACTTCATCATCTGCGGGCGCAAGCATAAGGTGAATTTCGTTTACCCCCAACTGAAGTGCGGGGCGTAGTTTCTCATGATTTCTCAGTCGCCGCTTCATGTCGATGGCCTGGCCGATGTATATTGCTTCACAGCCCTCACGCGTGGCTTTTGATAGTATATAGATGCCCGGTAGCTCTGTTGGTTCGTTTCCTGCCTGCAGGACCTCAAATCGGTATTGAATTCCGGAGGAGCCTTTCCAATTAACATAACTGTACACGGTGAAATCCTTCATTGGGGAGGGTATGTTCACGAAACGTTTCGAGAACAATGACGTTATACTGCTTAGCTTGTGATAAAGTAAATGCGAAAATTAGTGGATTATAAATTGTGTTCATTTATCGGATTGGCTTGCCTAAGTTTTCGACTGCGATATGGGCTAGATCATATAGCGAAGTGGGCAGAACTTCATGGCTGAACTGACGGACGAGCAGTTCACCCCCGCGATGGAACGCGGTGTTGAAGCAGACAGGGCGGAACCCCGGGCTTCTGCCGTGCACTATGACGATGCTGGCCGACGGGTGCAGGTGGCGTTGCGCAACGGCTGCACCTTCACCTTCCCCGTGTCGCTGGTGGCCGAGCTCGCAGAGGCCGCCCAGGAAGATCTGAAGGAGGTACGCGTTGCCGGCACAGGGACAGGCATCCGCTTTCCGAAACTGGATGTAGACCTCTCGGTTCCCGGCTTCTGATGGGTCTTTTCGGCACCCGGCGCTGGCTGGCACAACAGGCGGGCTCGGCCCGCTCGGAAGCCAAGGCGCGTGCTGCCCGCGATAATGGCCGAATGGGCGGGCGACCGAAGAAAAGCTGACGCTTTTCCCTTGCGCCGCATCCAATCTGCCGCTAGAAAATACGGCCATGAACACGTCCTTGAACATGATTGCAAACTGGTGGTGGGCTCGCTGAGGCGGCCTTGACCAGTCATGTCCACAAGGGACGAAAGACCAAGCCGCCCGAAAGTTTCGAGGCGGCTTTTTTGTTACCCGCCTCCAGCCCGGGCAGAGAGCAGAAGGGGAATGCGAGAATGGCCACGATCATCCGGGATGACGGCGCTGAGATCTACGAGACGAAGGGGGGCATCACCGTCACCCGCCAGCGGCGCTCCACGCCCTATGCGGATGCGGTCTCGTCCTATGTGGACCGGCTCGACGAACGGCGCGGCTGCGTTTTCTCCTCGAACTATGAATATCCGGGCCGCTACACCCGCTGGGACACGGCGATCATCGATCCGCCGGTCGGGCTGTCGAGCTTCGGGCGCCGTGTCTGGCTGGAGGCCTATAACGAGCGGGGCGAGGTGCTGCTCTCCTTCATCAGCCGCAAGCTGGAGACGGTGGACGAGATTTCCATCACCGGCGTTGCGCCCCGCCGCGTCGATCTCAAGGTGAAGGATCCGGATCGGGCCTTTACCGAGGAGGAGCGCTCGAAGATCCCGACCGTCTTTACGGTCCTGCGCGCGATCACCGATCTCTTCCACTCCTCGGCCGATGCCAATCTCGGCTTCTACGGTGCCTTCGGTTACGATCTCGCCTTCCAGTTCGATGCCATCGACTTCAAGCTCGAGCGCCCGGCCGACCAGCGCGACATGGTGCTCTACATCCCGGACGAGATCCTCGTGGTGGACAACTACGCCGCCAAGGCGTGGATCGACCGCTATGATTTCGAGATGAACGGCCAGACGACGGCGGGCAAGGCGGGCGATATCGCGCCCGAGCCCTTCCGCATGACCGACACGATCCCGCCCCGTGGCGATCATCGTCCGGGCGAATATTCCGAGCTGGTTGTCAAGGCGAAGGAGAGCTTCCGACGCGGCGATCTCTTCGAAGTGGTGCCGGGCCAGAAGTTCATGGAGCGCTGCGAAAGCAAGCCTTCGGCGATATCCAAGCGCCTCAAGGCGATCAATCCGTCGCCCTATTCCTTCTTCATCAATCTCGGCGCACAGGAATATCTGGTCGGCGCCTCGCCCGAAATGTTCGTGCGCGTTTCCGGCCGCCGGATCGAGACCTGCCCGATCTCCGGCACGATCAAGCGCGGCGACGACCCGATCGCCGACAGCGAGCAGATCCTCAAGCTGCTCAACTCCAAGAAAGACGAATCCGAGCTCACCATGTGCTCGGACGTGGACCGCAACGACAAGAGCAGGGTCTGCGAGCCGGGCTCGGTGAAGGTCATCGGCCGCAGGCAGATCGAGATGTATTCCCGTCTCATCCACACAGTCGACCATATCGAAGGGCGTCTGCGGGATGGCATGGATGCCTTCGACGGCTTTCTCAGCCATGCCTGGGCGGTGACCGTCACGGGTGCGCCGAAGCTCTGGGCGATGCGCTTCATCGAGGCGCATGAGAAGAGCCCGCGCGCCTGGTATGGTGGCGCCATCGGCATGGTGGGCTTCAACGGCGACATGAACACGGGGCTCACGCTGCGCACCGTTCGCATCAAGGATGGCATTGCCGAAGTGCGGGCGGGCGCTACCTTGCTCAACGATTCCATTCCGCAGGAAGAAGAAGCCGAAACCGAACTGAAGGCCTCCGCCATGATTGCCGCGATCCGTGATGCCAAGAGCGCCAATTCCGAGAGCAAGGGCCGCGATGCGGCCAAGGTCGGGACGGGGGTCAACATCCTGCTCGTCGATCACGAGGACAGCTTCGTGCACACGCTGGCGAATTATTTCCGCCAGACGGGCGCCACCGTTTCCACCGTGCGCACGCCCGTGCCGGAGGAAATCTTCGACCGGCTGAACCCGGATCTGGTCGTGCTGTCGCCCGGGCCGGGCAGCCCCAAGGATTTCGATTGCAAGGCGACGATCAGGAAGGCGCGGGCCCGCGATCTGCCGGTCTTCGGCGTCTGCCTCGGTCTGCAGGCTCTGGCGGAAGCCTATGGCGGGGAGCTCCGCCATCTGGCGATCCCCATGCACGGCAAGCCGTCCCGCATCCGCGTGCTGGAGCCGGGCATTGTCTTCTCCGGTCTCGGCAAGGAAGTGACGGTCGGGCGCTATCACTCGATCTTCGCCGATCCGACGACGCTGCCGCGGGATTTCGTGATCACGGCGGAAACCGAGGATGGCACGATCATGGGTATCGAGCACACGAAGGAGCCGATTGCGGCGGTGCAGTTCCATCCGGAATCGATCATGACGCTCGGCGGCGATGCCGGCATGCGGATGATCGAGAACGTTGTGGCCCATCTTTCGCGCAAGGCAAAGACCAAGGCCGCCTGAGAGACCCTATCTCCCGAAAGGGATTGGCGTTAAAGGAAGCCGCGCCGGCCTGTCTTGCCGGCGCGGTTTTTTGTTTGGCGCCTGTCTTGCGCCATAACGTCAAAGGAGAATGCTCATGGGCAAGACCGACGTGTCAGGCCTCTCCCAGCTCGGCCAGAATGTGGAAGCCCCCAAAAACCCCGAGGAGGCCGTGCTGGAGCGCGTTCCTGCCTCGCATGCGGGCACCGATTACGTGGTGCGCTTCACGGCACCGGAATTCACCTCCATCTGCCCGATGACGGGCCAGCCGGATTTCGCCCATATCGTCATCGATTACGTGCCGAACGAGTGGTTGGTGGAGTCGAAGTCGCTGAAGCTCTATCTGCATTCCTTCCGCAATCACGGTGCCTTCCACGAGGATTGCTCGATCGACATCGCCAAGCGGCTGGTCGCCCTTCTGGAGCCCAAGTGGCTGCGGATCGGTGCTTACTGGTATCCGCGCGGCGGCATTCCCATCGATGTCTTCTGGCAGACCGGTGCGCCGCCCGAGAATGTCTGGCTGCCGGATCAGGGGGTGGCGCCCTATCGCGGGCGCGGCTGAGACCGGAGGAGGGGGCGCTGCCCCCTTTTTTCTTACCGGATGGCGGGCAGGAGAACGGGGCTTGCCCGGCGCAGCAGACGGCCGGCGAGGAAGCCGGTTGCAATCAGGGTGGCGGAGGTCACCAGGAAGCCCAGCGCGAAGCTCGCGGGGTCGCCACTCGTTTCCAGACCGTGGGCGTGCCCATGGAAGAGGGCGAAGCCGGCGAAGAGGGCGAGCGAGGCCGGATAACGCTGCGGGAGGAGGGCAAGTCCTGCAATGACGGCAACGGACAGGAGGATCATGCCCTCAACGGCCGGTAGTGCCACGCCGCCCAGCGCCACGGCGAAGCCGCCTGCCATGGCGGCCAGAAAGGCGGCTGCCAGCCCCGCGGCGAACTTCGACCGGAAGGACGAGGCGGCAAGCCCGGCCGCCATCATCGCGGCCAGGTGATCGAACCCGGTCAGCGGGTGCAGGAGCCCGGCGGCCAGTCCGGCCTCCGCCCCGTGGCCTCCATGGGCAAAGGCAGGCGAAGCGATGAGAAGGGGGATGAGGAAAGCCAGTTTTTTCATCGACAGGGTTCCTTCGTGCAAGGGATCGGCAGCCGGCGCGCATGTTGCGTTGCACAAGAAGAGCCGCATCGGGGCGGCCTGTCCATACCCTGAACAAGATTTTTTTGGCATTGGCGGGTCTCCCTGTGCAGTGCCGAAGCCGGTTCTGCGGGATAAGCATTCCTTCACCCTTTGGCCGCTTGCCGCTTTCTTCCATTGTCATCCCCCCTGACTCGCATTATCTGCTTTAGGACTGACATCTGGAGATGGTTGATGAGCGAAGAAGACGACAAGAAGACCGAACTGCCGCTGGGCAAGGAAACGGAAGCGAACCTGTTCAAGTCCCGTTCGATCTTCATTTACGGCCCGATCAACATGGAACTGGCGCAGAAGGTGTGCTCGCAGCTCGTGGCGCTTGCCGCGGCCAGCGACGAGGACATCCGCATTTTCGTCAACTCCCCGGGCGGCCACGTGGAGTCGGGCGATTCGATCCACGACATGATCAAGTTCATCAAGCCGAAGGTCTGGATGATCGGCACCGGCTGGGTCGCCTCTGCTGGCGCCCTGATCTATGTCAGCGTTCCCAAGGAGCGCCGGCTGTGCCTGGCCAACACCCGCTTCCTGCTGCACCAGCCGTCCGGCGGTACGCGCGGCATGGCCTCGGACATCGAGATCCAGGCCCGCGAAATCATCAAGATGAACGAGCGGCTCAACAAGATCTTCGCGGCCGCAACCGGCCAGCCGATCGAAAAGATCGCCAAGGACACCGACCGCGACTACTGGCTTTCCGCCGAGGAAGCCCGGGAATACGGTCTGGTCTCCAAGGTCATTTCCTCGCAGGACGAAATCGGCGCCTGAGCCGGACGTCCCCCTCGACATCTCAAGGGCGCGCCGAAAGGGGCGCCCTTTCCCGTTTGTCGGAAAGCTCTTGTAACGGAGCGCTATTTATCGGAATAGTCCCGCGGGTGAAGGCGCGCTAGATCTGGCCTTTGGAACAGGCCGGGAGGCATCGATGAGCTTATCGACACGGGAAGATACGGAAGGCAGGAGCCGCAGGTCCGCTGGCGCGCGATGGATCGCTGCAGCGGGTCTTTCGGCGATGCTCCTCGGGGCGCTCCCCGCCATGGCGGGCGAGACGACCGTGACGCTGAACGGGGGCATTGCCGCCACGCTCAACATTCCCGATTCGGTGAAACCGGAATCCGCGCCCGCGCCGGCGGTCCTGATGCTGCATGGCTTCGGCAGCAGCCGCAATGAGGTGGGCAACCTCTTTGCCCGGCAGGCGGAAGCGCTCGCAGCCCGGGGCATCGCCTCGCTGCGCATCGATTTCCGCGGCTTCGGCAAGAGCGACGGTGACACCGGGTCCACCACGATCGACAGCCAGCTGGAAGATGCGAAGGTCGGTCTCGCCTATCTCACCAAGGTGAAGGGCATCGACAGCGCCCGTGTCGGCGTGCTCGGCTTCAGCCTTGGCGGGGGTGTTGCCATGCTGGCCGCCGCCGACGAGCCCCAGAAGATCAAGTCGCTCGCAACCTGGTCTTCGGTTGGCGATTTCAAGGCGGATTTTCTTGCCAGCCTCGGCCAGAAGGCCTTCGACCGGGCGAAGGAAGATGGCGTCGTCGGTCTCGATCTCGGCTGGCGCACCATCGCCCTCAAGCAGGCGTTTTTCGACAATCTGGAACAGCACCGGCTGGACGATGCCATTGCGAAATATCCCGGCGCCTACATGGCGATTGCCGGTGCAAAGGATGGCTCTGCGGCCTATCTGGTGAAATTCGCGAGCCTCGCCAAGGGCCAGACCAAGCTGACCCACGTCATTCCCGAAGCCGACCACATCTTCAACGTCCTTGGCGACGACCAGTCCAAGGCGGAGGATGTGCTCGCGAAGACCACCGACTGGTTCGCCCGTACTCTCTGACGACATAACCGCCCCTACGGACCGTCCGCCCATGCTGAAAGATCTCTCCCCGCAGGCCTTCTTCATGGGCCTTCTCACCGCGTTCGTTGGCTTTGCGAGCTCCTTTGCCGTCGTGCTTCAGGGCCTCAAGGGCGTCGGCGCTAGCGATGCGCAGGCTGCTTCCGGCCTGATGGCGCTTTCCATTTCCATGGGCCTCTGCGCCATCGTGCTCAGCTTCTCGACACGGCTTCCGGTCAGCATCGCCTGGTCGACGCCGGGCGCGGCCCTGCTCGTCAGCGCAGGGGCAGCCGTGGGTGGGTTCAATGCGGCCGTCGGCGCCTTCATCGTCTGCGCGATCCTGATCGTCATCGCCGGGCTGTTCAAGCCCCTCGGCCGCGCTGTGGCGGCCATTCCGGCGCCGCTTGCCAATGCCATGCTGGCAGGCGTGCTGGTCGGCCTCTGCTATGCGCCGGTCAAGGCTGTGTCGTTCAACCCGGCCTTCGGCCTGCCCATCGTGCTTGCCTGGCTCGTGGTGGGCGCCTGGAAGCGGCTTTATGCGGTGCCGGCAGCGCTGATCGCCTTTGCCGGCGTGCTGGCCTTCGGTGTCGACATACCCGAGGGGGCTTTTGCCAGCTGGGCTCAATCCCTTGGCCCGACGGTTCTTCTCGTGAAGCCGGAATTCCACCTCGCCAGCATCGTTTCGATCGGCCTGCCGCTCTTCATCGTCACCATGGCCTCGCAGAACATTCCCGGCATTGCCGTGCTGAAGGTCAATCAGTACGAACCCAATCCCGGCCCGCTTTTCGCGACCACAGGCCTGTTTTCGCTGTTCTCGGCCCCTTTCGGCGGCCATGCGGTGAACCTTGCGGCCATCACGGCGGCCATGTGCGCGGGCGAGGATGCGCATCCGGATCCCGCGCGGCGCTATTGGGCGGCCGTCATCGCCGGGATCGGCTATGTCGTCTTCGGCCTTCTGGCCGGTGCGGTGACGGGTTTCGTGGCGCTCGCGCCGCCGGTTCTGATCCAGGCCGTCGCCGGGCTGGCGCTGGTGGGCGCCTTCTCCGGTTCGGCATTTGCGGCGCTGAAGGAGCCCGAAACCCGCGAAGCAGCGGCGGTGACCTTCATCGTCACCGCCTCGGGCGTCACCTTTGCCGGCATTTCCGGCGCCTTCTGGGGCCTTCTCGCCGGCGGCCTCGCCATGGGTCTGGCGCGGGTGGCGCGGCGCTGAGCAGCGCCCTGATCAATAGGGCGAGGGCAGCAGGATCGCATTCGGGTTCTGGCGGAACACCTGCACCTCGCGCTCCGCATCCTGCAGATCGAATTCCGCATCGCGCAGATAATCGCGAGACCAGCGCATCTGCCGGTCGAGGTCATCGATCTCGGCCCGGATGCGCCGATACTCCGCCTCGTCCTTGGTTTGCTTCAGGAGCGCATAGCGCTCGTCCATCTGCGATCGCTTGGAGGAGATGTCGTTCCTGAGCTCCGAGACACGGTTGCGCGCCTTGTGGGCGTTCTGGCCGATGCCATAGCCCTTGAGGAAGCCTGCCGAGCGATCGGGCGGGCATACGTTGTAATAGGCATCCCCGGCCTCGCCACGGGCAAGACCGTTCATCGGAGTGCAATAGCGCAGCACGCCGACCTTGTAGCCTTCGTTCCATTGCGACTGGTCGGGCACGACCTTGATGCGGGCGCAGGACTTCGTGTGGTCGGCAAAACGGCTCTGCGGATCATAGCCAGCCGCGCCGTCGGATTCGCCGATGACACGCCAATCGGCGGCGGCGCATTCTTCCTTGGTGAGCGAGTAACAGGATGCGAGGCCGAAAAGACACAGCCCCATGGCGAAAGCGAGAAGAATACGCATGATGATCCCCTGGAAGTTGAGAAAAGCTAACGGCTTTTCCCGGAGGCGCAAAGGGCAAATTCTGGACTAATCCATGCGCGGATTTGCAGGGCGACACACTTGACCCGGGGCCCGATGCCGCTGTAGGTTTCGCCCCATGAACACAGGGACCGCTTTCATTGCTGTCATGTCCGCCTCCGGCTCCGTACCGGCGGCGATGCCTTCGCGTGTTCCAAACTCGCTTCTTCTTCTCGGCCTTATCCGCGGTTGCCGGGTCCGTTGAGGAGCGCCCGGCGGCCGGGCAAGCCGTTTGGCTAAGAGCTCCTCACCAGAAACCTTTCGCTGAATTAGACCTTTGAGGGTCCCGCAGCCTATCGCCAGCCGCTGTCAAACAGGGTATGAGCGGTGCCGAAACTGCGGTCCAAGATGATGAGACGAGACTGACATGGACGCCAAGACTTCCGTTGCCCGCAAGAAGGGCATGCCCGAAGCCGCCAACAAGTACCAGCCCTATCCGCAGGTCAACCTGCCGGATCGCACCTGGCCGTCGAAAGCGATCACCAAGGCGCCGATCTGGTGCTCGGTGGACCTGCGCGACGGCAACCAGTCGCTGGTCAACCCGATGGGCCACGACCGCAAGGCAAGGATGTTCAACCTGCTGCTCGACATGGGCTTCAAGGAAATCGAGATCGGGTTCCCCTCCGCGTCCCAGACCGACTTCGACTTCGCCCGCTGGTGCGTGGAAGAGGGCAATGTGCCTGACGACGTGTCGCTGCAGGTGCTGGTGCAATGCCGCCCCGAGCTGATCACCCGCACCTTCGAGGCACTCGAAGGCGCTCACCGGCCGATCATCCACTTCTACAATTCCACGAGCGAGCTGCAGCGGCGCGTGGTTTTCGGCAAGGACGTCGCGGGCATCAAGCAGATTGCCGTCGATGCCGCAAAGATGATCACCGACATGGCCGCCAAGGCGGGTGGCAACTATCGCTTCGAGTATTCCCCCGAAAGCTTCACCGGCACGGAGCTCGAGGTGGCGCTGGAAATCTGCAATGCCGTGATTGCCGAGGTCCGGCCGACGGCGGACAACAAGCTGATCCTCAACCTGCCGTCCACGGTGGAGATGTCGACGCCCAACATCTATGCCGACCAGATCGAATGGATGTGCCGCAACATCGACAATCGCGAGAACATCATCGTCTCCCTGCATCCGCACAATGACCGCGGCACCGGCATCGCCGCCACCGAGCTCGGCCTGATGGCGGGTGCGGACCGCGTGGAAGGCACGCTCTTCGGCAATGGCGAGCGCACCGGCAATGTCGACGTGGTGACGCTGGCGCTGAACATGTACACGCAGGGCGTCGACCCGCAGCTCGACTGCTCCGACATCGAGCGCATCAAGGCCGTCTATGAATATTCCAACGAGATGGCCATTCCGGAGCGCCACCCCTATGTGGGCGAGCTGGTCTACACCGCCTTCTCCGGTTCGCACCAGGATGCGATCAACAAGGGCATGAAGGCGATCAAGACTGCCAACAAGCCCACCTGGGAAGTGCCCTACCTGCCGATCGACCCGCGCGACGTGGGCCGGACCTACGAGGCGATCATCCGCATCAACTCCCAGTCGGGCAAGGGCGGCATCGCCTATGTGCTGCAGGAGGATTACGGCCTGAACCTGCCGCGCAACCTGCAGGTCGAGTTCCGCGAAGACATTCAGCGCATCACCGACGAAGAGGGCAAGGAGCTTCCCTCGAAGGCGATCTACGAGCGCTTCCTCGAGCGCTACGTGAACCAGCCGGGAGCCCGCATCCAGTTCGTCGACCATCACACCTTCGCCGACCCCGACAACAAGGGCCAGCGGATCGTGGATGCCGAAATCATCGACAACGGGGTTTCGAAGCGCATCGAAGGCCGGGGCAATGGCCCGATCGACGGTTTCGTCAACGCGCTCTCGACCTATCTGGGCGTCGAGATGAGCGTTCTGGACTATTCCGAGCACTCGCTGCAGCATGGCTCCAACGCATCGGCCATCTGCTACATGGAAATGGCGCACAAGGGCGGCAGGCTCTTCGGTGTGGGCATCAATACCAACATCGTGGCAGCCTCGCTGGAAGCGGTCGTCTCGGCCGCGAACCGCGTGCTTTCGGAACAGTCGGCAAAGGGCTGATCGATGGGGCTGCACGCCGAAAGCTTCGGCCGGAAAGGGGGCGAAACGCCCCTGATCCTGCTCCATGGCTTCGGTGGCGTTTCCGCCGTGTGGGGGGAGGTCGCGGACAGGCTTTCCGAACGGGTACCCGTTCTTGCCTACGATCTACCCGGCCACGGCCGCTCCCTGTCCGAGGCTCCGGGCGGGGCAGGACGCATGGCGAAGGCCCTTCTCGCCGATCTGGCAGCACGCGGCGTCACGGAGTTCCATCTCGCCGGCCACTCTCTCGGGGGAGCGGTCGCCGCCCTCATGGCCTTGCGCGAGCCGGAGCGTGTCCGCTCTCTCACGCTGCTCGCCCCCGGCGGCTTCGGACCGGAGATCAACGGCACAGCCCTTTCTGCCTGGCGGGATGCGGCCGATCCCGACGCGCTCCGGGCCGCACTGACGCCCATGGCCGCGGACGGCTTCTCCTTTCCGGCCAGGATCATGGAAACCCTTGCGGTGGCTCGCGCCTTGCCCGGCGCCCGTGATGCCCTGTGCTCCATCTTCGACGCGATGTTCGTCGGGGAGGGGCAGCAGGGCGTTCTGCCGGTCGCGGAACTCGGCAAGCTGCCGATGCCGGTTTCGGTCTTGTGGGGAGGGGATGACGCCATTCTGCCCACGCGGCAGGCCGGCGCCTTGCCGTCAGAGGTGCGCGTGCGGGTGCTGCCCGGTCACGGGCACATGCTGATCGAGGAATGCCCCGACGCAGTTGCGGCAGCCCTGGCAGAGGCCGTGGCCAGCAAGGCCATCAAGGGGCGCTTCCCCCGAAGCGAGGAAGCGCCTTCCTCGTATCAATAGGTCCGGTAGCCGTTCAGCGCCTGGAGAAGCGACCGGTAGGCCCAGGTATCTTCACCGCCGCGATCGCGGATTTCCACGAGCTGCACCTTGGCGGCATTCACGTCACCCTGCTCGATCAGCGCCTGCCCCATGTAGGAGCGCGCAAGAATGTAGTTCTCGTCCGCCTGGAGCGCCTTCTTGTAGTACTGCATCCCGAGCTCCATGTGGCCCGACTTGCGGTTGGAATAGCCGAGGTAGTTCAGGATGCGGGGATCGTTCTGGTTCGCGGCGAGCTGCAGGACGCGGATCGCATTCTCATACTGGCCGGCATAGGCGAATTCGCGGGCGGCGCGGTAGAGATCGTCGTCGTTGAAGCCGCTCTGCTCGGGCGTCACGCATTCCTTCTTCTTCTTGTCCCAGACCTTTCCATCCTTGCACTCGGTGGTGGTTTCGGTCTTGGGGGGCGGAGAGGTCTCGTCGGTTTCCTCGCCGGCTGCGAAGGCAGGGGCCGCGAAGCCTGCGGCAAGGCCGGTGATGAGCGCAAGGGCGGCAAGCCCGGGCAGGGTTCTGGTCATGGTGGTCCTCCTCCATCTGGCGATGCAGGAAGAATAGGCCGCTTCGGCCTGCCGTCAAATGCGTCCGATGCCGGCCGGGCGATGAACTTCCCGTGATCGGCTCAGCGATGGGGCAGGAGCGGCAGGTTGGCGGTCAGTTCCATGCCGGTTCCAGCCTGGTTTAGCTGGTGGCGTTCGTGCTGGAGATGCCAGTGCCCGGGCGAGCCGGTAATGCGGAAGAGATTATAGCCGGCGCGCGGCTTGTGGCCGCCCGGCCCCTGGCTGGCCGAGGCAATGCCGGCGACCGGTATGCGACCGTCCGCTCCGTCCAGCCAGAACAGCGAGTTCACATGCGTATGCCCGTGGATGACGAGCTCCGCGCCCGCTTCCTGCATGACCTCTGCGAAGCGGCCGATGCCCACGAGACGCTTGTGTGTTTCGGCAGCCCCGCGCACCGGCGGGTGGTGGATCATCACGACGCGGAAGAGGCCCTCTTCCCGCGCTGCTTTCAGGAGCTTCGCCGTCTCGCGCGCCTGCCGCGGACTGAAGAAACCGGCGGCGGAGAAGGGTGGCGTCGCGATGGCGCTCGAGCAGCCGATGAGCGCCACGGGCCCGCGGCGGCGAATATAGGGAAAGAGCTTCCGTTCGGGATCGTACACCGCAGGCGTCGAATCGCCCCGGACATAATCATGCCAGAGACCCATGGCGCGTTCGTAGGCGCCGCGGACATAGGCGTCGTGATTGCCGGGCACGACAGAGGTGTCGAGCGGCTTTCCGGTCATCTCCAGCCAGTCGCGCGCGCTCAGAAGCTCGCTCTTCGTGGCGAGGTTCACGAGGTCGCCGGTGATCGCCAGGTGATCCGGCTGCTTCAGGCGGATATCCTCCAGCACCTCGATGAGGGCGTTGGGAAAAAGGTGCTTGCGCCGGTTCCGGTGCCAGTTCACAAAGCCGGTGATCCGCTTCGAGGCCAGCTCCAGAAGGGTGAGCTTCGGCAGCGGGCCGAGGTGGATGTCGGAAATGTGCGCGAGCGTGAACATGGCAGACACATAGACACCAGAGTCGATTGGGGCAAGAAGAATGGGTCAGCGCGGCATTCCGGAACTAGAGGGGCGGCTTCGGCGTATGGCCATCCGGATGCTGCACGTCTACTACCGCATGCGGCGCGGCATGACCCTTGGCGTGCGCGCCGCCTGCTTCGACGAGAGCGGCCGCATCTTCCTCGTACGCCACACCTACGTGCCCGGATGGTACATGCCGGGGGGTGGCGTGGAGCGCGGGGAAACAGCGCTTCAGGCGCTGGAGAAGGAATTGCGGGAGGAGGGAAATCTCGAGCTCCTCGAGCCGCCCGAGCTGTTCCATGCCTATTTCAACACCCGCATCAGCCGTCGCGACCACGTGCTGCTCTACCGCGCGCGCGTCCGGCAGACGGCTCCGCGAAAGCCGGACCGGGAGATTGCCGAAAGCGGCTTCTTCGCTCTCGATGCCCTGCCGGATGGCATCACCCAGGCGACGCTCGACCGGCTGGCGGAACTGGCCGGGAAAATCCCGCCCAGCCACCACTGGTAGGGCCCGCGCGTCAGTCTGCCTTCAGTGCCGAAGACAGCGCCTCGATATGCTCGGGCCCGATGCCGCAGCAGCCGCCGATCATGCTGGCGCCGGCCTTGACCCATTTCTCGGCAAAGCGGCGGTAGTTGTCGGGCGTGAGGTCGGGACGGATGTCATGCAGGTCGGCATTGGCATCCGTATCGTCCGCCTCGGTGGCGAAGGCATTGGCATAGATGCCGATCCGGATGGAGGCGGGCAACTCCCTGCGGGCGGCCCTGACGGCGGCTTCCATCACTTCCGGCTGGCTGCAATTGAAAAGCAGGGCCTCCGCTCCGCAGGCGCGCGCGGCCTCGGCGGCCGCGGCAATGCTCTCACCCGAGCGCAGCGAGGGAGCGATCGCACCGGCCTCGACCTCCTTCGCGCGGGCATCGTCGAGCGTGAAGGAAATCCACAGGGGCCGCCGGTCGTGGCCGAGAAGCGCGCGCACCAGCCGCGCCTCGGCCGTTGAACTCAGCGTTTCGGCAAGCCACAGATCGGCGGAAGGCGAAAGCGCCTCGATCAGCACCTTGAGGATCGGCGTGGCCTCCGCCTCGGTGAAGAGATCCGGCCGGTAGGACCCGAGTACCGGGGGAAGGGAGCCCGCCACACGCACGCCCGAGGCGTCGGCCACCTCGCGCGCTATCTCTCCGGCAAGCCTCGCCAGACGGAACCCGTCCGTGCGGAACCGTTCCTCTCCGATGTGGAAGGGCACGACCGCATAGGAATTGGTGGTGATGACGTCCGCCCCGGCGCTGGCAAAGGCCGCGTGGGCCTTGCCGACGTGTCCGGGCGATTCGATCAGCGCCAGTGCCGACCATTCGGGCTGGCGAAAGGGCGCCCCGGAGCGGGCAAGCTCCCGTCCCATGCCCCCGTCCAGAAGGGTGATCTCGTGGCGCATTCTCTTGTCCCCCGCGTTCAGAGAGCCTCCCGCCCATGGGGACCTTCGAGGTCCAGCACTGGCCCCACAGGCACGACGCCGGTCGGATTGATGGTGCGGTGGCTCCGGTAATAATGCTCCTTGATGTGCCGGAAATTCACCGTCCCGGCAATGCCGGGATGCTGATAAAGGTCCTTCAGATAGGCCTGCAGGTGGGGATAATCCGCGATGCGGCGGATGTTGCACTTGAAGTGCCCGACATAGACCGGATCGAAACGCACGAGCGTGGTGAAGAGGCGCCAGTCGGCTTCGGTCAGTTCCGCGCCCATCAGATAGCGCTGCGTCGAAAGCCGCTCCTCCAGCCGGTCCAGCATGGCAAACAAGGCCGCGACGCTTTCCGCATAGGCGTCCTGGGTCGTTGCAAACCCGGCCTTGTAGACGCCATTGTTCACGGCATCGTAGATCTCGGCATTCAGGGCATCGATATCCTGCCGCAGAGCCTGCGGGTAGAAGTCCAGCCGGTTGCCGGTCAGGTGGTCGAAGGCGGAATTGAACATGCGGATGATCTCCGCCGATTCATTGGAAACGATCGTGTTGCGATGCTTGTCCCACAGCACGGGAACCGTCACCCGACCCGAATAGGCCGGGTCCGCCCGGGTATAGATCTGCCAGAGGAAGGACGAGCCGAAGAGGGTATCGAGCGTGCCGCCATCGGTGCCCTTGAACTCCCAGCCGTTCTCCACCATCAGCGGATCGACTACCGACACGTCGATAAGGTCTTCAAGGCCTTTGAGCTTGCGGAAGATCAGCGTGCGGTGTGCCCAGGGGCAGGCCAGCGAGACATAGAGGTGGTAGCGCCCGGCCTCGGCCTTGAAACCCGCTTCGCCGGACGGACCGGCGCTGCCATCCGCCGTCACCCAGTTGCGAAACTGCGATTGCGCCCGCCTGAAATGGCCCTTGGTCTTTTCCGTATCGTACCAGACATCGTGCCAGACGCCTTCGATGAGCATGCCCATTTTGTGTTTCCCGATCTTTTCGTGTTGGCGGCAAGCATAGGGCGTGGAAAGGCGAAAGCGAGTTGCGATGCGGTGAACACTGCGTTTTTTGTTGGCGAAGCGTGAATTTCCTGCTATCGGCCTTTTCCACCAGAAACATCCCGGACGGCACCGCCCTCATGAACACCCGGTCCCTGCGACGACGCTGAAGGAACTCCGCACGCGGATTGCACCGCGTGACCGCACCTTTACGTCTGCCCGCTCGACCGGACCCATTCATGAAAAAGCATGATTTTGCCTACCTCACCGAGGATGCCTCCCACGACGCCATCATCGAATTCATCAATGACGAGGCTTTCGGCCCCGGCCGTTTCGCGCGTGCGGCGGCGCGGATACGCGAGCAGGGACCGCATGACCGCAGCCTGTCCTTCGTCTGCACCGATCATGGCGAGGTGATCGGCTCCGTCCGCATGACCCCGGTCGCTGCGGGCGCGGTGAGGGGCCATCTGCTCGGTCCGCTGGCGGTGCGGCCGTCCCACAAGAACCTTGGAATCGGACAGAAGCTTTGCCGGCTTGCCATCGAGGCGGCCCGCGCGGCTGGGTCAGAAGGGGTCATCCTCGTCGGCGACCCGCCCTACTACCAGCGGATCGGATTTGAACGGGTGCAGCCGAAATCGCTCGAATTTCCGGGCCCGGTGGACCAGCACCGGGTGCTCGTGGTTCCGCTGGCAGACCAGGTCCATGAAAGGCTGAAAGGCATCATTGCCTGGCGTGCGGACTGAGAGGCGGCTAGCGCCCCTCGCGCCACCAGTTAAAACCGAGGCCCAGAAGCAGCACCAGCACGCCCGCATAGCCGCCGAGAAGCGGCAGGGTCGAGACGCCCTTCAGAACGGTTTCCGTGCTCATGCGCACCAGCACCCGCCCATCCGCTTCCACGCGCGCATTGCCGCGCACGGGCAGGATGTCGGGGATGACGGGCTTTTGCGGGTCGCCGAGCCGCGCCACGATGCCGCCGGTCTCTTCGGCGACGGGGCGAAGCCGCTCCTCCGTCGAGATCATTGCCTTGAACTCCGGCGCATCCGGTGTTCCCACATGGACGAGGGCCGTCAAGTCGCCGTTCACAACCTCGAAGAGGCCGGTCTCGTCCACCTTGGCCTCTGCGCGGAACAGGCCCGGCTCCGATTCCGTCAGGGTAAGCGGCACGTCCTTGCCGGAGGGGGTACGCAAGGTGGCGGCACCCGGATTGCCTTCCATGGTCTGCCGGGTCACGAAGATACTGCGGCCGGAGGCACTCGCCCTCAGGGCTTCCTCTTCCAGATCGGGATCCTTCATCAGCCAGTGGGCGATTCGGCGGTAGAGGGCTGCGTGCGGGCCGCCTCCTTCGAAATTCCGCGCCCAGAGCCAGCCCTGATCCGACAGGAGCATGGCCACGCGGCCTTCCCCGGCACGGTTCAGAACGAGAAGGGGTCGCTCGTCCGGCCCTTCCATGACGACGCGCCCTGCGGGTTGCTCCACACCGATGGTCCGGAACCAGCGGCCCCAGCGCGGCGGTTCGCTTGCGCCGCCCTCGAGGCCCCGCGTGACGGGATGCTTCCGGCCTTCCGCAGAGATGCGGGGATAGAAGCCGCGCTCGATCACCATTCCGTCCGGCGCTGCCGGCAGAACGCCTTCCAGCGGTGTCAGCGCAATCGAGTCCTCGCCCGCATGCTCCGGTCCGGCCGCAATCAGCAGTGCGCCGCCCCGGTCCACATATTGCGCGATGTAATCGTAATAGAGCAGGGGCAGCACGCCCCTGTGCTGGTAGCGATCGAAGATGATCAGGTCGAACTCGTTGATCTTGTCGACGAACAGCTCCTGGGTGGGAAAGGCGATCAGCGACAGCTCGTTGATCGGCGTTCCGTCCTGCTTCTGCGGCGGGCGCAGAATGGTGAAGTGAACGAGATCCACCGATGCATCCGATTTCAGGAGGTTGCGCCAGGTGCGCTCGCCCGCATGCGGCTCCCCGGAGACCAGCAGCACCCGCATGTTCTCGCGGATGCCTTCCACCACCTGGATTGCCCGGTTGTTGGTATCGGTGATTTCGCCCTGAAGCGCTTCCGCCGAGAGCTCCACCACATTGGCGCCAGCCCTGCCGATCTCGAAGCGGAAGGGTGTCGGTGCACCCGTCACGGCCTCCAGCGTCGCTGCCTCGCTGCCATTGACGCGCACGGTGACCCTGGCTGGCCTGCCCGGATCCGCGCCATCGTCGGTGACGCGGAAGAGAACCTCCACTTCCTTGCCCTTCAGGCCGAAGCGGGGTGCCTTCAGCACCTCTATCCGCCGGTCGGTTTCGCCCGCGCGGCCGGTGATGAGGCTCGACACCGGAACCGAGAGCCCCGGCGGACGGCCATTGGCCGGGATGTCGTGTACCTGGCCGTCGGTCAGGAAAAGGGCGGCACCGACACGGCCCGCCGGAACATCCGCCGTCGCGTCGGCGAGGGAACCGAACAGCCGGGTGGAGGGCGTGTCCGATGCCGGATCGGCTTTCGCTTCCACGATGCGCGGTTCGACGCCGGGAATCCGGGAGAGCCGTTCCTTCAGGGCTTCGGCGGCGATCTTCGTCGCCTGCTGGCGCTCGGGCAGCTGCTGGCTCTGGCTCTGGTCGACGATGACGGGCACGATGGTGGAAAGCGGCTCGCGCTCCTCCTGCCGGAGCACCGGATTGGCAAGCGCCAGCACGAGCGCCAGCCCGATCAGCACGCGAAGGGCGGAACCCTTCAGCGAACGGTAAAGACCGAGCGCCCCCAGCACCACCACCGCCAGCGCGGCGAGCGAGACGATCGGCCAGGGCACCAGCGGCTGGAAGACGAGATCCATCAGTTGCCCAGCCTTTCGAGCAGTGCAGGCACGTGAACCTGATCGCCCTTGTAGTTGCCTGTCAGCATGTACATCATGATGTTGACCCCGGCCCGGTAGGCAAATTCGCGCTGGTTCTCATCCGGCGGTACGGTGGGAAGCTGGGGATTGCCCATCTCGTCGATGGCCCAGGCGCCGGCGAGATCGTTCGCGGTGATCATGATCGGCGTCACGCCATCGGCAGAAACAGGCGCCGCCTCGCTGGTCTTGTCCGTGCCCTGTCCGGCTTCGACCCACAGCGGCGAATCCGCATAGCGTCCCGGGAACTGGCTGAGCAGATAGAAAGACCGCGTGAGCACATGTCCGCGCGGGACGGGTTCGAGCGGCGGGATGTCGAGATCGGCGAGGATTTCCCGCAGCCGTTCGCCGTTGGCGGTTGCCACGCCATTGCCGCCGAAAGCCTGTTCCGACTGGTCCCGCGTATCGAACAGCACCGTGCCGCCGGAGCGCATGTAGGCACCGATGCGGCTGATGGCATCTGCACTCGGCATCGGCGCGGAGGCGCTCACGGGCCAGTAGATCAGCGGAAAGACCGAGAGTTCGTCCCGGGCAATGTCGACTCCCTCCGGTTCGCCCGGCTCAAGGGCAGTGCGGAAGGTGAGAAACTGGGTAAGCCCGTAAAGCCCCATGCGGGAGACGTCGTCCACCTCCTTTTCCCCTGTCAGCACATAGGCGAGGTGGGTCGTGTCGAGCCGCTTCAGCAGCACATCGTCGCCCGGTTTCGCATCGTCGGCCCGGGTGTGGGCGGGGGTCAGGCCGAGAGCAAGTCCGAGCGCGAGCGGCAGCAGAAGGCTGGCGGCAGCCTTCCGCGGCAGGCGAAGACCGCCGTTGATCCACAGCATGGCAAGCCCGTCGAGCAGAAGCAGCACGATGGCTGCCCCGATGAAGGCGGGCACCATATTGGCCGGCTGCGGGCCCGTGACGGGCAGGCGCTTAAGCCACGGAGCGGCCCCGGGACCTGGGTCGAGCGGGGACAGCTTCGCCCCCTCGGGCAGGAGATTGTGGGCCACAAACCCGTCCTCGGTTCCGTAGAGACCGGGTGGGTGATTGAGATCGGCCATGCGGGAAAGGTCTTTCGCAGGGTTCAGCGGTCGGGCGGATGCGGTTTCTGCCGAAAGGGCGCCATCGGCAGCCAGCAGGCGCCAGGGCGGCAGCAGCGCCACCTTGCCGTCGGCCTCCGGGCGCCCGACAGGCGCGCGCGCCATCTGGACAAGGGCGCGGAGCATCTCCACGAAGTGACCCGAAAGCGGAAGATCCGACCAGCTCGTCTCGGCGCTCACATGGAAGAGCACGATCTGCCCGCGGCCCTTCTGGCGCATCGTCACGAAGGGGGTGCCGTCGGCAAGGCTCGCGATAGTCTGGCCTGCGAGCTCCGGTGACGGTTCCGCGAGAACCTGGCGGCGCACCTTCACGTCTTCCGCCCGCGCAAGGCCTGCAAAGGGGCCGGTCTCCGGGAAGGCCGCAACCGCTTGCGGCTCGCTCCAGGACAGCACGCCCCCGAAGCGGCGCTCGCCTTCCCGCAGCGGAACCGTCGCAAACGGATCGTCCTTGCCCGCGGCGGCGAGCTGCGGCCCGGCAAAGCGGATAAGCGTGCCCCCGCTTTCGATATAGTCGGAAAGCGGCTTCACCGCGGCTGCCGGCACCTTGCCCACATCCGCCATCACGATGGCCGACGGACGGAGCGAAAGGAGTTCCTTCAGGGCAGGCTCGATCCCGACGGAACGGGACTCGCTGATATCGGCAAAGGGCGAAAGCGCCCGGCGGATGTAGTAGATCGACGAGAGCAGCGGGCGCTCCGCGTCCGCCGCATCGCCGCCGATCAGGGCGACGCGCCGCCTTTTCGCGCCTTCGTCGAGAAGGTGTACCGTTCCGGCATTCAGCCGGTCGCCGAGCGCGATGCGGGCAAAATCGTTGCGGATTTCCAGCGGCGCCTTCAGCACGGCCCGCGCTTGGCTGGCGCCGGGCACAAACTGCAGGCGATCCCCGGCAATGGCGCGGCCCTGGCGGTCATAGGCCACGAGCGGCAGATCGGCGATGCGCCCGGTATCGAGCCGGGCAGCCTGCACCTCGACGCCGTCCGCGACATTGCGGACCGAGGTGATCGCGAGCGCGGCCGTGCTGTCGCCGGAAAGCAGGCGGAACTCCGCCGGCTTGAGCGTCGTCAGCGTCTCCAGCGTCCGGTCCCCCGCCTCCGTGCCGATGCCGTCGGTGATGAAGGCAAGCGTACCGGGCGCCGTGCCATCGAGGCCGGCCCGGATACGCTGCGGCAGATCGGTGCGCTGTGCCATGACGGGCCGTGGCCTTGCCGCGAGAAGACGGGTGCGGGCCGTGGACGCGTCAACCGGCGTGGCATCCGGCTTGTCCTCTGCCGTCAGAACGAGCGCGACGGGGCGGTTTTCCGATTCCGCCTCCTCCAGCAGGTCGCGGGCGGCGGAGACACGCTCTTCCCAGTCATTGGCGGCGGCCCAGCTGTTGTCGACGACCAGCACGAGCGGCCCATCGGGCGAAAGGCTCGCCTGCCTCGGGTTCAAGACGGGTCCGGCCATGGCAAGGATGACGGCTGCGGCGAGCAGAATGCGCAGCGCCGTGAGCCACCAGGGACTTTGCGCCGGCGTTTCCTCGCGCTTCATCAGCTGTGCGAGAATCCGGAAGGGCGGGAAAACCTCCCGCTCCGGCTTCGGCGGAGTGATCCGGAGCAGCCACCAGATGGCAGGCAGCGCAAGGAGTGCGGCCAGAACCGCCGGTGTTGCAAAACCGATCGCGCTCATGACCGGACCTCATGTGTGGCAAGGCCGCCGCCCGAGAGCAGAAGATGCAGTTGGGTCAGCGGTTCCGAGGCCGGGCGGTCCGTGCGGTGGGTGATGAAATTCCAGCCGAGGCGGCGCATTTCGGTGCCGAGTGTTTCGCGTCGCGCCTCATAGGCTCGGCGATAATCTTCCGCGATGCTGTCGGCGCGGCCGGCCGTCAGGCTCTTGCCGGTTTCCGGATCCACGAATTCTGTCCGGCCCGTATAGGGAAAGCTCTCCTCGGCGGGATCGGCAATCTCCACCAGATGGCCGCGCACGCCGCGATGGGCGAGCGGCTTCAGCCGCGCAACGGTGTCTGCGGGATTGTCCAGGAAGTCGCCGAGAAGGATGAGGTCCGCCGTGCTTCTGACACCCGCCACCTGCGGCAGGGCGGGAAGGGCGCCGGCATGGGAAAGCGCCGCGGCGATCCGCTCCGCCGCCTGCCGGCTGGCCTGCGGTTCCAGAAGCCCGGGAACGCCGATCCGCTCGCCCGACCGGGACAGCGTTTCGGCCAGCGCCAGCATCAGCACCAGCGCGCGGGCTTCCTTGGAGGTGTTGCTCATGCGGGAGCGATAGCGCATCGACGGCGTGAGGTCCGCATGCAACAGGATGGTGTGCGCGGCCTCCCATTCCCGGTCCCGGACATAGGTGTGATCGTCGCGGGCGGAACGGCGCCAGTCGATGCGGCTGAGGCTTTCCCCCTCGGCATAGGGGCGGAACTGCCAGAAGTTCTCGCCGATGCCGCGCTTGCGGCGGCCGTGCCAGCCGGAGATCACCGAGTTTGCCACCCGCCGGGCCTCGACGAGGCAATCCGGCATCAGGGCGGCCCGCTCATGGGCCAGCCGAAGCGCCTCGCGGGAGGCCAGTGCCGGTGTCGTCTCGCCGATGGGGCTCACGGCTTACTTCCCGATCTCCGCCGAAAGCTCGGCGATCACCTGGGAGACCGTGATGCCTTCCGCGCGCGCGGCAAAGGTCAGCGCCATGCGGTGCTGCAGGACGGGAGCGGCCAGGGCGCGCACATCGTCGAGCGAAGGGGCAAGGCGACCCTCGAACAGGGCGCGTGCGCGCACGCAGAGCATCAGCGCCTGACCGGCGCGGGGGCCGGGGCCCCAGGCGATATGCCGGGCGGCACCCTTTGCGCCGGCTTCCGGGCGGGCCGAGCGCACGAGGTTGAGGATGGCGTCCACCACGCTTTCGCCGACCGGCATCTGCCGGATCAGCTTCTGGATCTCGATCAGCCGCGCGGCATCGATCACCGCTGCGGCCGCCGCCTCTCCGAGACGCGTGGTTTCGATGAGGATGCGGCGCTCGTCCGCACGGTCGGGATAGCCGATGTCCACCTGCAGGAGGAAGCGGTCGAGCTGGGCTTCGGGCAGCGGATAGGTGCCTTCCTGCTCCAGCGGGTTCTGTGTCGCAAGCACATGGAAGGGGGCTGGCAGGTCGAGCCGTTTTCCCGCCACCGAGACATGATATTCCTGCATGGATTGCAGGAGCGCCGACTGGGTGCGCGGCGAGGCGCGGTTGATCTCGTCCGCCATCAGCAGCTGGGTGAAGACCGGCCCTTCGATGAAGCGGAAGGAGCGGCGGCCATCGTCTGCCTGTTCCAGCACTTCCGAACCCAGGATGTCGGAGGGCATGAGGTCCGGGGTGAACTGGATGCGGGCGGACTGGAGGCCCAGCACGGTGCCGAGCGTGGTGACGAGCTTCGTCTTTGCAAGTCCGGGCACACCGACCAGAAGGGCATGGCCGCCGGCCAGCACGGCCACCAGCGTGCTCTCGACCGCCGCAGCCTGCCCGAAAATGACCTTGCCGACTTCCAGCCGGATCGCCGCGATGTCCTCGAGCGCCTTTTCCGCGAGCGCCACCATCTCTGCCTCTGCAAGGGGCGCGCTGCCGCCGGTCGTCACATCCATGCTGGTCTCCGCTTCACAATCGGCGGCGCGAATCGCCGCCTTTCCGCCATCTGATTAACCCATGACCGCTTATAGCAAGTTGACGGCTGACAAGCTTGGATCAAATGACTATCTCATGGGTCCTAGACATAAAGCGAGACGCAATCATGGCAACCGAAGGAATTCAGGCGACGGGCGATGCGGCAGGGCTTGCCGCACTGATTTCGCGGGCGGCGGCCGATACCAATGCGGGTGCCGGCGGCCTGCCACCCGTCGAGCGCTGGAACCCGCCCTTCTGCGGCGATCTCGACATGGAAATCCGTGCCGACGGAACCTGGTTCTATCTCGGCACGCCGATTGGCCGTGCACCCCTCGTTCGGCTCTTCTCCACGGTTCTGCGCCGCGACGAGGACGGCAGGACCTATCTGGTGACGCCTGTGGAAAAGGTGGGCATCCGCGTGGTGGATGCCCCGTTCGTCGCGGTGGAGATGCAGCGCACGGAGGAGGAGGGCGAGCCGGTCCTCACCTTCCGCACCAATGTCGGGGACGTGGTGCGGGCCGATGCCGCGCACCCCTTGCGCTTCGTCATCCACGGGGAGAACCGGGAGCTGAAACCCTACCTTCTCGTGCGCGGGCGGCTCGAGGCGCTGGTGTCCCGCGCTGTGATGTATGACCTCGTGGAGCTCGGGGAGACGGTGGAGATCGATGGCACGGCCATGTTTGCCGTGCGTTCGGCGGGTGCGGTCTTCCCGATCATGCCGGAGGCCGAACTCGACGGTCTGGCAGGCTGATGGACAAGGCTGAAACCATCCTTCCCTTCAGCGCCGAGGATTTTCGCGCCCGCGCCTTTACCCAGTCCGGCGGGCCGGTGGAACTCGCCTGGCGGGACCATGGCGACCACATCCTCAATCCCGATTCCATCCGTCACATCGAAGGGCTGAACCTGCGGGATGCTGCGGTTCTGGTGCCCGTGATCGATGATCCCGATGGTGCCAAGGTGCTCCTCACCCAGCGGACGGCCTCGCTTCGCAAGCATTCCGGGCAGATCGCCTTTCCGGGCGGAGCGATCGACCGGGAGGACGGCTCGCCGGAGGTCGCGGCGCTTCGCGAGGCGGAGGAGGAAATCGGCCTGCCGCGCCACTTCGTGGAAACCGTCGGCCGGCTGCCCGATTACTATGCGATGACCGGCTTTCGCATCACGCCCGTGCTGTCGGTCGTCCGCCGGGGCTTCGAGATACGCCCGAACCCGCACGAGGTGGAGCATGTCTTCGAGGTGCCGCTTTCCTTCCTGATGGACCCGGACAACCACCAGCGCGACAGCGCGGTCTGGCAGGGCAGCGAGCGGCATTTCTACCGCATGCCCTATGGAAGCTGGATGATCTGGGGTATCACCGCCGGCATTCTCAGAACACTGTATGAAAGGCTTTATGCATGAGCGAGGGCACCCATTCCACCGTCTCCGTGGCGGATGAAGCGTGGTTCAACGGGCCGTCCCTCCGAAGGGTGATGGCGCTTCTGAACGGGGAGGGTGCCGAAACGCGGATTGCCGGTGGAGCCGTCAGGAACAGCCTGATGGGCCGGCCGGTGGCCGATGTGGATCTCGCCACCACCCTTCTGCCGGAGCAGGTGATCGCGCTTGCCGGGCAGGCAGGGATCAAGGCGGTTCCGACCGGTATCGAGCACGGCACGGTGACGCTCGTCGTCGAGGGAACGCCATTCGAGGTCACGACCCTCCGCCGGGATGTGGCGACCAACGGACGGCATGCGGAGGTCGCCTTCGGCAGCGACTGGCAGGAGGATGCCAACCGCCGCGACCTCACCATCAACGGCCTCTATGCGGACCGGGAGGGCCGGGTGATCGACCTCGTGGGCGGTCTGCCCGACATAGAACGCGGGCTCGTGCGCTTCATCGGGGATGCGGCGGAACGCGTCGCGGAGGATTATCTGCGCATTTTGCGCTTCTTTCGCTTCTTTGCCCATTACGGTCAGTTTCGGCCCGACGCGGACGGGCTCCGGGCCTGCGCCCGTGCGCGCGACAAGCTGAAGACGCTTTCGGCGGAACGGATCTGGTCCGAGCTGAAGAAGCTGCTCGCGGCGGAGGATCCGGGCCGGGCGCTGCTGTGGATGCGGCAGGCCGGTGTCCTCACGGAGATCCTGCCGGAAAGCGAGAAATGGGGCATCGATGCCATCCCGGGGCTCGTTGCGACCGAAGCCATGCTTGGCTGGCCGCGCGAGCCGATGCTCCGGCTGGCCGCCATCGTGCCGCCGGATGCAGAGCGGCTGGACGAAATGGCTCGCCGGTTGCGCATGTCGAGGGCCGAAGCCGCCTGGTTGCAGGCCTTCGCCTCGGCTCCCGCGGTCAAGCCGGATCTCGCCGGGACGGCGCTGGACCGCATGCTCTACCGGAGCGGGGAAACGGGAGTGATCGCCCGTCTGAAGCTGGCCGTTGCCGCCGCGCGGGCGGACATCGACAGCCCGCCTGCCGACCTCGAGAAAAGCCTGCTCCTGAAAGGGCTTCTCAAGCGCGCGGAAGCTTTCCGCAAGCCGTTGCTCCCCGTGAGCGGAGCGGATCTTATCGCGGCGGGCGTTGCCCCCGGTCCGAAGCTCGGCGAGGTTCTGTCGCTGATGGAAAGCGACTGGGTGGAGAAGAACTTTGCTCCTTCAAAGGATGATCTCCTTTCCCGGCTGGCGGACTTCCAGTCGCGGATATAGCGGACGCATCCCGCTCGATGCGCCCTATACTTTTCACGCGGCGTTCGGCTCAGGCCGCTGCCGTATTCGAGGGCGTGGTGATGCGTTCCTTGATGCGATCCACCATGCTCTCGCGGATCATCTCCTCGCCATGGGCGCTGCGCATGTGCTCGACGGCGCGGCGCACGATTTCCGCATCCTCGTCAGCCCGCGTATGCCAGGCACATCCGGGAACGAGGGATCCGCATTCGAACAGTCTCATCTCAATCCTCCTGTTTATGCATGACATCAACAGAATAGGGTCGAAGACATCGGCGGCCATGGCCAGATCTTGCCCCGGCCGCCGGGCTTGCGGTCAATCCCGGATGGCCCAGGCTTCGAAACACGCCGCGCTCTGATAAGTGGCGGCGCGCCGGGCTGCCCGCGTTTCGGGCTCGGAAAGGGATTTGTCGAAGGCCGGGCTTCCGGCCAGCTGTAGTTTGACCTGCTCCACGAAATAGGCATGCGGCAGGTCGAGGCCGCTTCTCAGCCGCATGGCATGTGCCAGGCGGTCGATCATCTCGGCACGGCCCAGAAGACGCGATCCATCGGCGGATCCATGCGTGTCAGGGGCATTCGGCTTGACGGAAACCGGAGCAGAATCCGTCTCATGCACGGTCGTATCCATGAGGCCCTCCCAAAAATGGATTCATGCAACAAGGATATTGGCAACCGCAGCTTACGACCGAATCAGCAGATCACACAGTAAAAAATCCGTGGTTGCGTTTTTCGGGCCTGCCCGTCAGGGCCAGCGCGCCAGCGGAGGCAGGGAGGACAGGATGGAATCCACGTTGCCGCCGGTCTTCAGTCCGAAGATCGTGCCGCGATCGTAGAGAAGGTTGAACTCCACGTAGCGGCCGCGCCGGACGAGCTGCTCCTCCCGGTCTTCCTCCGTGAAGGGATTGTTGAAGTTGCCGCGGACGATCTTCGGATACACCATCGCAAAGGCGCGTCCGACGTCGCGGGTGAAGGCGAAATCGGCCGCCCAGCCGCCCAGATCCGCGCCGGAATGCAGCCAGTCGTAGAAGATGCCGCCGATGCCGCGCGGTTCGTTGCGGTGCTTCAGGAAGAAGTAGTCGTCGCACCAGGCCTTGAAGCGCGGATAGTCTGCAACGCCGTGGCGGGCGCACACGATTTCCATGGCCTTGTGGAACAGCTCGGTGTCGGGATCGTCCTGGGTGCGGCGGCGATCCAGAACGGGCGTCAGGTCGGCGCCGCCGCCGAACCACTGGCTGGTGGTCACGACCATGCGCGTGTTCATGTGGACCGTCGGTACGTTCGGATTGCGCGGATGGGCGATCAGCGAGATGCCCGACGCCCAGAAACGCGGGTCCTCCGACGCGCCGGGGATCTGGTTGCGGAAATCGGGCGAGAACTCTCCGAAGACGGTCGAGGTATGGACGCCCACCTTTTCAAAGACCCGCCCCTCCATCATCGACATCAGGCCGCCGCCGCCCTCGCCGCCGTCGCGCAGCCATTCCTTCTGCACGAAGCGCCCGGGCGCGAGATCGCTGAAGGGGCCGGCAAGCTCGTCTTCCAGGGTCTCGAAGGTGAGACAGATATGGGTCCTCAGATGTTCGAACCACTGGCGGGCGGCGAGCTTCTTCTCCTCGATGTCATCGGGCAGGCCGCGCGGCAATTCCGGTCTTTCCATACCGATCTCCAAATTCCTTTTTTGGTCGATTGCTAAAATATCTCAGGGCAGGTCTACCAGCGCAAGCGGGACCCTGTCAGCAACCGCGTGCGCGATATTAACTGTTTTTGACTCGCCTGCCGACCCTTCCCACATTATCCTTGTACCGGAAAGGAAGGGACGCGATGGCAAGAGTACCCGGACCGCCACCCTTGAGCGGCCTGAAGCGCCGCATCGCCGATCACCGCGCCGGACAGAAGGCGCCGAAGAGCACCTTTGTCCGCGAGACCTTTTGTCTCAGCCGCGAGGAAGCGCGCCGCAAGGCGCGCGAATGGTTCGAGGCCTTTCCGAAAGCCGCCTACTGGACCGAAGTGGAAAGCTGGCGCCAGCTCGAGGGCGACCGCATCGAATTCACCATGCGACGCCTGCCGACAGCCGACTGAAGAAGCGCTGATCAGGCCGGTCGGCCGGCCCGCTTCTTGGGCATGTCCATGGCGCCGAGGGGCTCCCATGCGAGCGCGAAGTGTTCGAATTCCCGGGGCGGCAAGGGCTTCGACCAGAGATAGCCCTGGGCCCGCGAGCATCCGATCATGGCAAGCCTTGCCGCTGCGGCGGGCGTTTCCACACCTTCGGCGACGGCCTCCAAACCGAGCCGGCGCGTGAGGCCGACGATGGCTTCGAGCAGCGCCAGCCCCTTGTCGTCCTCCTCTATGTTGTGCAGGAAGAAGCGGTCGATCTTCAGTGTCTGGATGTCCAGTTCGCCAAGTCTGGCGAGGTTCGAGTAGCCCTTGCCGAAATCGTCGATCGCCACCCGTACGCCGGTGGCGGCGATCCGCGCAATCTGTCCGCCCGTGTCGCTGTCCTCGAGGGCGCGGCTTTCCGTCAGCTCGATCTCCAGCAATGCCGGATCGAGACCGGACCCCAGCAGGGCGCCTTCGACCACCGATTCCAGGTCGCCCCAGCGGAACTGGACTGCCGACACATTCACGGAAACAGGCAGTCCGGCAAGCCCGATCTGCTGCCATCGGCGACAGTCACGGCAGGCTGCCTCGAGAACCCAGGCGCCGATGGACCGGATGAGGCCCGTCTCTTCCGCTTCCGGAATGAAGTCATCCGGGGCCACCAGGCTGCCATCTGGCTGCTGCCAGCGAAGAAGTGCCTCCGCCGATACGATCCGACCGGTGTCTATGTCGATCCTGGGCTGGTAATGCAGACGGAACTCGCCCCTGGCGCCGGCGCGGGAGAGACGTCCGCGGAGCGTGTCTTCATGATCGTCCGGCAAGGAAGCCGTTCCGCTGGCGCTTCGAAGCGGAAAAGCCGTGCGGAAGGGCATGCAGGCCGCGGCCACCATCATGGCCATCAGCCAGGTCTCCACCAGCCGCTCCGTCGTCGGCAGGCTGAGCACCCAGGCGCCTGCCATCACGAGCACCCCCCTGGCCACCTGCTCCGCGGCTTTCTGCAGGAACCGGCGCACACGCGCCGCCCGGGTGGCTGGTGCGGGCGGATTTGCTGCAGCGTCGCTGCGGGCGTGGCGGGATCGGGTCGGCATCCGGCAAAGGGTCCATGTTCAAATCGGAACATGAACTATCAGTGATATCTAAATAAATAAAGAACCGCTTCTGCCCAATTTTAGCCGCTGGCGAAACCGCCGGTCTGGCGCAATGCCTCACCCACGATCATTCCGACCGATACGGCGAGATTGATCGAACGCTGGCCCTGCATCATCGGTATCAGGACGCGGGCATCGGCCCTCTGATGCACAGCCTCGGGCACGCCGGCACTTTCTCTGCCGAAGAGGATGACGTCCTGCGCCTCGAAGCGGAAGTCGGCGTAAGGCACGGATGCCTTGGTGGATGCCAGTATCAGCCGTCGCCCGGAGGCTCTCACGCTTTCGTCGAAGCGGTCGAAGGTCACGTGCCGGGTGAGGGAGGCCATGGCCAGGTAGTCCATGCCCGACCGCTTGAGGTTGCGGTCGGAAAGGTCGAAGCCGGCCGGCTCGATGATGTCGACCTTGAAGCCAAGGCAGGCGGCCAGCCTGAGGATCGTGCCGGTATTGCCGGGTATATCGGGTTGGTAAAGGGCTATGCGGAGGTCGCTCATGGCGGGCGTCTCTAGAGAATCTGTGGTCCGGAAGCAACATCGAGCCGACGAAACGCAGGCCTCCCAAATCTCGCAGTTTCCAAAAGCGGCAACCCGCGATAGGTTTTGCGTCATCTTTCGGCACGAAACAGGGAGGCTGCAATGAAATTTTCGTCTGCGTTCAGCCTCCTGGCATGGCGACCAGCCACACCCTGACCCCGTTCAGGTTCACTGCCGACTTTCCAACCCTTTCGTTTTTTCGGGCGCCCTGCGTCCACCGGTGTGTTCCCCTTCTGCCGCGGATGCCCATCCGCTCTTTCAGGCGCCGGTTCGTTGCTTGAGGATTAATGACATGTTCGCGTGGTTTGAAAACCGCCTCAATCCCTTTCCCGCCGAGGCACCCACAGCGCCTCCGCGCGGTCTCGTCGCCTTCTGCTGGCATTACTCCCGGCCCGCGGCACCCTGGCTTCTTCTGCTGGGCACGCTCACGGCGCTGATCGGGATCGGCGAAGTGCTGATGTTCAAGTTTCTCGGCGCGATCGTCGACTGGCTTTCGACCTCGAGCCGGGAGACCTTCCTGGCCGACAACCGGAACATGCTGATCGGGATGGCCTCCGTCCTCGTCATCATGCCGCTGCTCAGCCTCTTTCACAGCTACATCATGCATCAGGTGCTGCTCGGCAATTACCCCATGATTGCCCGCTGGCAGATGCACCGGTTCCTGCTGCGCCATTCGATGAGCTTCTTCGCCAATGATTTTGCCGGCCGTGTTGCCACCAAGGTCATGCAGACGTCGCTCGCGATCCGCGAAACCGTGATGAAGCTTCTCGATGTCTTCATCTATGTGGTGTCCTATTTCGCATCGATGATCTTCGTGGTGGCGAGCGCCGACTGGCGCCTCGTCCTGCCGATCCTGGTCTGGCTGGTGATCTATGTGACGCTCATCGGGTTCTTCATCCCGAAGCTGCGCAAGAGCTCCTCCGATCAGGCGGATGCCCGCTCGACCATGACCGGCCGCGTTGTCGACAGCTACACCAACATCGCAACCGTCAAGCTTTTCTCCCATGCGGGGCGCGAGGAAAGCTATGCCCGGGAGAGCATGAACCTGTTCCTGCAGACCGTATACCGGCAGTTCCGGCTGGTGACCTGGTTGCAGACCCTGGTGGAGATCAACAATTATGTGACCCTCTTCACGGTGTCTGCGCTGTCGATCTGGTTCTGGCTGACCGGCGATGCGACGACCGGTGCCATCGCCATCGCGATCGGCCTGGTGATGCGGATCAACGGCATGTCCCACTGGATCATGTGGGAGGTTTCGGCCCTCTTCGAGAACATCGGCATGGTCTATGACGGAATGGACATGCTGGCCAAGCCGCATGACATCGTCGACGAGAAGGGCGCGACCCAGCTCAAGGGGCAGAAGGGCGAAATCCGCTTCGAAAACGTCCGCTTCCACTACGGGAAGAACAAGGGCGTGATCGAGAACCTCTCGCTGACCATCAGGCCGGGCGAGAAGATCGGTCTCGTCGGTCGCTCCGGCGCCGGCAAGACGACGCTGATGAACATGCTGCTGCGCTTCTACGATCTCGAGGGCGGGCATATTCTCATCGACGGGCAGGATATCTCCAGGGTGACCCAGGACAGCCTGCGCTCGATGATCGGCGTGGTGACGCAGGATACATCCCTGCTGCACAGGTCGATCCGCGAAAACATCGCCTATGGCCGCCCCGAGGCGACCGACGAGGACATCATCACGGCTGCAAAGCGCGCCAATGCCTGGGAGTTCATCCAGCAGCTGGAGGATCTCCAGGGCCGCAAGGGCCTTGATGCCCACGTCGGTGAGCGTGGCGTGAAGCTTTCGGGCGGGCAGCGCCAGCGCATCGCGATCGCGCGTGTCTTCCTCAAGGACGCGCCGATCCTCATTCTCGACGAGGCGACATCCGCGCTCGACTCGGAAGTGGAAGCCGCCATCCAGGAGAACCTCTTCTCGCTGATGGAGGGCAAAACCGTGATCGCGATTGCCCACCGGCTCTCGACCCTCACGGAGATGGACCGCCTGGTGGTGCTGGACAAGGGGGCGATCATCGAGACCGGCACCCACACGGAACTGGCCAACGGAACCGGCATCTATGCCGATCTCTGGGCCCGCCAGTCCGGCGGCTTCCTCGCCGATCAGGTGGATCACGAGGAAGAGGCCCGCAAGAAGGCGCGCGCCGAAGCCGAAGCGGAGTTCGAGACCGAAGAGGAGTGGGACTGAGCGCCTGCCTCCCCCCGCAAGGCTACCAAGCGACGCCGGCTCCCGATGGGGCCGGCGTCACGCCTTCTGGCGGCGCTTGCGAACGGGTGCTCCGATCGAAACGTGCTCTTCTTCCTTCGGCACGACCGAAAGACGCAGCCCCATGGCATCGAGGACCGCAAGAACGGACTTCAGCGTCGGATTGCCGTTTTCTGTCAGCGAACGGTAGAGAGCCTCCCGCGACAGCCCCGCCTTGCGCGCAATGTCCGTCATCCCTTCGGAGCGCGCGGCAATGCCCAGCGCGTGAGCGATTTCACCGGCATCGGTGGTATCGAAGGCGAGGGCGAGGAAGACGGCGAGATCTTCGTGATCACGAATTCCTTCAGCGAGATCGTAGGGGGTTATGTCACTCCGCATTACCCAGTTCCCTCTTCAGCCTCTTTGCGAGGGTGATGTCGCGGCTTTGGCTGTCCTTGTCTCCCGCGCACAGCAGGAGGACGATCTCGCTGGCGCGAAGGGTGAAATATATCCGATAGCCCGGACCATGCTGAATGCGAAGCTCCAGAACAGTCTCGCCCACGCTGCGACAATCGCCGAAATTCCCTTGCTCAAGGCGAGCCAGACGCCTCAGAACGGTCATGCGGCCCATACGATCGCGCAACAAGGCTTCCCACCGCTCCTAGTGACTCGTCCTGAATATCCTGTACACCGAAAACTCGTGATTTAAAAGCTACATTTCTGAAATTAAGAATGTTCTTTTATATCCCGCGGTGGCAGGCGTGGCAAGAAAGGCTCAGCTGCAGGGTAGGCTTTTCAGGCTCTTGCCGATCCGCTTGATCAGTCCGTCATAGCTGATCTTGCGCAGTGCCGGATATTCGAAGCGAAAGGTGATGACGGCGCCGTCGCATCCGCGGATGGTTCTTGCATAGAAGATGGTCCTGTCCCGGATGCCGGATGTGACGAACCAGGATTTCCCGGAGGCAAAGTAGCGGCCTGCAGGGTCCGCTTTGGCGGCTGCCTTTTCCGCGTTAAAGGTCGTGCCGAGACTGCCAAAGGCGATCAGCTCCGCATAGCCGTCGGGTGTCGTCCATTTCTGCCCGTCGCCATTGTCGGGAGCGGGCTTCGCGACAAAGCCTTCCGGAACGTCGATCACAAAGCGGAAGCGGGCATTTTCGTAGTGTTCCCAGCCCTCTGCAAGGGCAGGCGCTGCGATGCCCGTGGCCAAAGCAAGGGTGAGCATGGCGTGTTTTCTCATCGGGAGACCCCTGTTCAAGCGTGAACGATGCGTGCGTCATCATTACACGAAATTCAGTTGGACGGCGAAGCGATCAGTCCTATATGGCGGGCATGCTGATCCGTTCCGTCCTGAAAATCTTCGAAAGCTGGATTGACCCCTTCGAGCCGCGCGCCGACCTGACGCCGCCGGGCTCGCTCTGGGCTTTCGTGTGGTTCTACATATCGCCCGCCCGCTGGCCCTTTTTCGCCATGCTGCTTCTGGGCGGGATGGTCGCCATGCTGGAGGCGGGGCTCTTCTATTTCGTCGGACGGCTCGTGGACATGCTCGGGACCGTGTCGCCCGGTGGCGGCTGGCAGGGGCTGATTGCCCTTCATGGAACGGAGCTCGGCTTCATGCTGGCAGTGGTCGTGCTCGTGCGCTTTCTTGCGGTCACCGTAGGAGCGCTGGTCGAGGAACAGACGGTCATCCTCGGCTATTACACCATGTCGCGCTGGCAGGCCTATGCGCATGTGGCGCGCCAGTCCGTCGGCTTTTTCCAGAACGATTTTTCGGGGCGCATCGTCACCAAGGTGCTGGCCGCCGGTCAGGCGACGGGCGATCTCATGGTCGCTCTCCTGCAGAATGTCTGGTTCATCGTCATCTATACCGCGTCCACCATTTTCCTGTTCGCGCAGGTCGACTGGCGGCTCGCGGCCATCGTCATGGTTTGGGTGCTGGGCTTCCTGGCGATCTCCCGCTTTTTCGTGCCGCGCATCCGCAGGCTCTCCCGCGGCTCCGCGGAGGCGAACTCGGCGCTGACAGGCCGCATCGTCGATGCCTATGCCAATATCCAGACGCTGAAGCTCTTCGGGCGTGAGGAAGACAACGACAACTACGTCAAGGCCGGGTTCCAGAAGGTACATGATGCGGTGAAGCATTTCGCCCGGCACATCACCGGGGTCAGAGCCTCGCTCGCGCTGCTTTCCGGCATCATGATCGCGGCGGTTGCGGCTTATTCGGTCGATCTGTGGTTTTCGGGTGCCATCACCGCCGGGGGCGTTGCCGTGACGCTGGGGCTCGTGCTGCGCCTCAACATGCTGCTCAGCCGCATGATGACCCATTTCAACTCCGTCATGCGCAATATCGGCACGATCCAGAACGCGGCGGAAATGCTCTCCGAGCCGATCCGGCTGCAGGACAGGCCGGACGCCCATGTCATTCGCCCCGAATCGACGGAGATCCGCTTCGAGGACGTGACCTTCCATTACGGTCGCGGCAAGGGCGTGATCGAGGGGCTGAACCTCGTGATCCGTCCTGGCGAGAAGGTGGGGATCGTCGGCCGTTCGGGCGCCGGCAAGTCGACGCTCGTCAATCTCCTCCTGCGGTTCCACGACGTCGAGGGAGGGCGCATCCTTCTTGGCGGAGAGGATATCGCGGCTGTGACCCAGACCTCGCTGCGCGCGCAGATCGGCATGGTCACCCAGGATACCGCACTTCTCAACCGCTCGATCAGGGACAACATCCTGCTTGGTCTGCCCGATGCCACAGAGGAGCAGCTCAACCGCGCCATACGCCTGGCTGAGGCCGATCTCTTCATCGCCGGACTGCAGGACCAGAACGGGCGAAAGGGGCTCGATGCCCATGTGGGCGAGCGGGGCGTGAAGCTCTCCGGCGGCCAGCGCCAGCGCATCGCCATTGCCCGTGTTCTCCTGAAGGATGCCCCGATCCTCGTTCTCGACGAGGCGACATCCGCCCTCGATTCCGAGGTCGAGGCGGCCATCCAGGCCAATCTCGACCGGCTGATGGAAGGCAAGACGGTGCTGGCCATCGCCCACCGGCTCTCGACCATTGCCGCTCTCGACCGGCTGGTGGTCATGGACAGGGGGCGGATCATAGAGCAGGGGAGCCATTCAGAGCTGATTGCGGCTGGTGGCCTCTATGCCGAGCTCTGGGCGCGTCAGTCCGGTGGCTTCATCGCGGTCGACGAGGCTGCGGAATAGGGACTTTGCAGGCCATGCGGAGAGCCGCATGTCGGTTATGAAACAGGCCGTCGCCGGGAACCGCCGCTTGCTGCCGGCTGCGCCCGTTTGTCACCAAGAAAATCCCGCGACAAACCGTCCTTATCTCCTTGCCAAGGCTGGACATAAACGCTGATCAGGCATAGAACGCGCCGGATTGCCGGGGAATCTGTGGCTAAACTATGGCCACGGGATTGATTCGGCGGGGGCACTACGGATCAATCGCAGACTTATTGCGTGAGAGGATGGTTAAGCCGTGAGCGAACACGACATCAAAAGCGAAACCTTGGGCGAGCCAACTCGCCGCGATTTCCTTTATCTGACCACAGGAATGGCCGGCGTTGTCGGCGCCGCGGCCGTTGCATGGCCGTTTATCGACCAGATGCGGCCGGACGCTTCGACGCTCGCCCTCGCTTCTATCGAAGTGGACGTTTCCGCACTGCAGCCGGGCATGTCGCTGACGGCGAAGTGGCGCGGCAAGCCGATCTTCATCCGCAACCGCACGGAGAAGGAAATCGAGGAAGCCAAGGCCGTCCAGCTCGCCGAGCTGAAGGACCCGGTTGCCCGCAATGCCAACATTGCCGCCGATGCCGAAGCCACGGACATTGCCCGCTCCGCTGGCGAAGGCAAGGAAAACTGGATCGTGATGATCGGCTCCTGCACCCATCTCGGCTGCGTGCCGCTCGGCCAGGCGGGGGATTTCGGCGGCTGGTTCTGTCCCTGCCACGGTTCGCACTACGATACGGCCGGCCGTATCCGCAAGGGCCCGGCACCGATGAACCTCGCCGTACCGAACTTTTCGTTCATTTCCGATACAGTGATCAAGATCGGTTAAGGGGATACTGATTATGAGTGGTCATTCGTCTTACGAACCATCGACCGGGCTTGAAAAATGGATCGACGCGCGCCTTCCGCTGCCGCGTCTGATGTATGACAGCTTCGTCGCCTATCCGGTGCCGCGCAACCTGAACTATGCCTACACCTTCGGCGCCATGCTGTCGGTCATGCTCATCGTTCAGATCCTGACCGGCGTCGTGCTCGCGATGCATTACTCGGCTGAAACCACCGTAGCCTTCAACTCGGTGGAAAAGATCATGCGCGACGTCAATCACGGCTGGCTGCTGCGCTACATGCACGCCAACGGCGCATCCTTCTTCTTCATCGCGGTCTACCTGCATATCGGCCGTGGCCTCTACTACGGCTCCTACAAGGCTCCCCGCGAAATCCTCTGGATCCTCGGCGTGGTCATCTACCTGCTGATGATGGCGACGGGTTTCATGGGCTACGTTCTGCCCTGGGGTCAGATGTCCTTCTGGGGCGCTACGGTTATCACCGGCTTCTTCTCGGCCTTCCCGTGGGTCGGCGAGTGGATCCAGCAGTTCCTGCTGGGTGGCTTTGCGGTGGACAACCCGACCCTGAACCGCTTCTTCTCGCTGCATTACCTGCTGCCCTTCATGATCGCCGGCGTCGTCGTCCTGCACATCTGGGCCCTGCATGTGACCGGCCAGACCAACCCGACCGGCGTCGAAGTCAAGACCAAGACCGACACCGTGCCCTTCACGCCCTATGCGACGCTGAAGGATGCGCTCGGCGTATCCGTCTTCCTGATGGTCTATGCCTGGTTCATCTTCTACATGCCGAACTACCTCGGCCATCCGGACAACTACATTCCGGCAAACGCCCTGAAGACACCCGCTCACATCGTTCCGGAATGGTACTACCTGCCGTTCTACGCGATGCTGCGCGCCATCACCTTCAACATCGGCCCGATCGACTCCAAGCTCGGCGGCGTTCTGGTGATGTTCGGCTCGATCATCATCCTGTTCTTCCTGCCCTGGCTCGACACCTCCAAGGTCCGATCGGCTGTCTACCGTCCGTGGTACAAGCTGTTCTTCTGGATCTTCGTGGCCAATGCCATCATGCTCGGCTGGCTGGGTTCGCGTCCGGCAGAAGGGCTCTATGTCGTGCTCTCGCAGCTCGGCACGCTCTACTACTTCGGCTTCTTCATCGTGATCATGCCGCTTCTCGGTCTGTTCGAGACCCCGCGTCGCATCCCGAACTCGATCACCGAAGCCGTGCTCGAGAAGAGCGGCAAGGCCGCGGCAAGCGCCTGACACGAAGCGACAGAGAGGGACTGAAAACAATGAAAAAGCTTGTTGCAAGCATTCTGTCGCTGGGGATCCTCGCAGGCGCCGCGTCCATCGCGGTTGCCGAAGAGGGGCACGACCTCAAGGCCGCGGTAGAGCATGCCGAAAAGGCGCTGCACTACCCCGTCCTGAAGCCGAAGCACATCAACTGGTCCTTCGCCGGCCCGTTCGGCAAGTACGACAAGGCCCAGCTGCAGCGCGGCCTGAAGGTGTACAAGGAAGTCTGCTCGGCCTGCCATTCGATGAACCTGGTGGCCTTCCGCACGCTGGAAGATCTCGGCTACTCGGAAGAGCAGGTAAAGGCCCTCGCTTCGGAATACGAAGTGCAGGACGGACCGAACGGCGACGGTGAAATGTTCACCCGCAAGGCCATTCCGTCCGACCACTTCCCGTCGCCCTACCCGAACACGGAAGCCGCTGCTGCCGCCAACAATGGCGCCGCACCGCCGGACTTCTCGCTGATCGCCAAGGCACGCGGTGTCGAGCGTGGCTTCCCGACCTTCATCTTCGACATCTTCACCCAGTACCAGGAAAGCGGCCCGGATTACATCTACTCGCTGCTGACCGGCTACCAGGAGCCGCCGGCGGGTGTCGAAGTTCCGGAAGGCACGCATTTCAACCCGTACTTCATCGCTGCCAAGTCGCTGGCGATGCCGAAGCCGATCGAAGACGGTCAGGTGACCTACGACGACGGCTCGCCGCAGACCCTCGACCAGTATGCGCAGGACGTTTCGGCCTTCCTCATGTGGGCAGCCGAGCCGCACCTGCCGGAGCGCAAGCGCACCGGCTTCATGGTGATGGTCTTCCTCGCGATCTTCACCGCGCTGATCTACGTCACGAAGAAGTCGGTCTACGCGAACAAGGAACACTGATCCGTTCCCCGATCCATCACCGAAGGGCGGCCTCGAGCCGCCCTTTTTTATGGCGGGTCATCGGCCGAGTTGCTACGATCCGCTCCTGTATTTCCCCAGCCTACGGATACCCCATGTCTTTCAGCCGCCAGGAACTCGCCGATACCATCCGCTCGATCCCCGATTATCCGAAGCCGGGCATCATCTTCCGGGACATCACCACGCTGCTCGGCAATCCGCGCGCCTTCCGCAGGGCTGTCGACGAACTGGTCAATCCGTACGTAGGCATGAATGTCCGCAAGATCGCGGGCATGGAGGCTCGGGGCTTCATCCTGGGCGGGGCCGTTGCACACCAGCTTTCGGCCGGCTTCGTGCCCATCCGCAAGAAGGGCAAGCTTCCGCACGAGACCGTGTCGATTGCCTACAGCCTGGAATACGGGGTGGACGAGATGGAAATCCACCGCGACGCTGTCCTGCCCGGCGAGAAGGTCATCCTGGTGGATGACCTGATTGCGACCGGCGGCACCGCCGTCGGTGCCGTGCAGCTTCTGAGGCAGATCGGCGCCGAGGTGGTGTCCGCCTGCTTCGTCATCGACCTGCCCGATCTTGGCGGCCGGGCCAAGCTGGAGGCGCTTGGCGTCGAGGTCCGCACGCTGGTGGAGTTCTCCGGTCACTAGTGGGCGATACAACCTGTGAATTCATTCGGGCCGGGGCTTCAATCCCGGCCTTTGCATGTGTTAAGTGTCTAAAGAAAGGAATATCTAAATAAAAGAACGTCGTTCGGAGGAGGAATTTTCATGAAGTCGATTGCAAGACATTTTCTCTTGGTGGCCGTCGTTGCAGCTGGCGCGTGTCAGGCGCATGCCGGCCCCGCGGATGACGTGGCTGCGACGGCAACTGCGTTCTTCAATGCGCAGAATGCCCATGATCTGGAAACAGTCAGCAGCATCATGGCGAATTCCGAGGATTTCCTGCTGGTCCGGGGGCCTGCCCTGGTGTGGGGGCACGACGCGGTCGTGAAGCAGTATGCGGAGCTCTACAAGGGTGTCTGGGCCGTCAAGACCGATGGGAAGCCGCCGAAAGTGGTGATGTTCAACGACACTGCAGCGGAGACATTTGTGCCTGTCACCTTCACGGTCGGCCCCAGGGAAGGGGAGACGAAGGAGTTCGCGCTGAACGTCACCCAGATTTGGGTCAGGAACGGCGGCAACTGGCAGATTCAGAGCATCCTCGCCACACCCGTCAAGCCGCTTTGACGATTCCGCCGTATCTTGGGCTTAGAACGGAGCGCAGGTTTAAGAGGCGAAGCGAAGCGGGCCTCGGGCCCGCGTGGCTCACGCAAATTCAACGATCGCGCTCTCGAAGCTGACGACGGGCTCGCCCCGCTGGTTCACGCCTTCGCATAACACCTGGTTCATGATCCAGCCGGGCCTTGAGGCAAGCGTCCTGTGGCCGAGCGGCGTTACCGAATAGGTGATGGTGTCCCCGGCAAAGACGGGCCGCAGCCAGGAGAGTTTCTTGAAACCGGGGGAGGGACCCATCTTCGGTGGCTCCTTGCCTTCCGCTCTCAGCCGTTTTTCCTCGGCGTCGAAGAAGGAAACATAGCTGCGCATCCACCCGGCGCAGGTGTGCCACCCGGAGGCGCACAGCCCGCCGAACAGGGACTGTTTGGCCGCTTCCGCATCCACGTGGAAAACCTGCGGATCGAAGCGCTGGGCGAAGCGGACGATGTCCTCGGCAGCGAAATGCACCGTTCCGATATCGACCTTCTGGCCGACCGGATAAACCTCCGTCAGTCTCATGCAGCGTTCTCCCGGGCGGTGCGCATGCCCATCATGATGGCGTTTTCGCCGGTGCAGACGGGTTCGCCCTTCTGGTTTACGATCTCGTGGCGGAAGCGCACCAGGCCGATGCCCGGACGCGACTTCAGCGGGCGGGCTTCCACAACGGTGGTCTTGCCGGATAGCGTGTCGCCGGCAAGGACGGGATTGCGCCATTCCAGAAAATCGATGCCGGGCGAGCCCTGCGACGAGGAGTCCAGCAGGAAGCTGTCGGTGAGCATGCGCATCATCATGCCGCTCGTATGCCAGCCGGAGGCCGAGAGGCCGCCCAGAATGCTCGCCCGCCCATCCTCTTCCGACAGATGCATGGGCTGTGGGTCAAATTCCCGGGCAAATTCGATGATCTCTTCAGCCGTCACGTGGCGCGGTCCCAGCGCGAACGAACGGCCCACGGTGAAATCTTCATAACAATATCGCTTTTCGGCCATAACTCTTCCCCCGGCGAAATTTGCGCTGCACAATGGCGAGCAAATTCAGGCTTTTCAAGGTGAAATCATGCCCGATTGGTTCTCCGCGCTCGGAATTTCGGAGGATGCCGGCACGGCTGTCCGGGACGAATTGCGCCGGCTTGCCCTGCATCAGGTTCCGGCCGGAACGGTGCTGTTCCGGCCCGGTGATGAACCGCGCGGCTTCATCGTTCTCCTCACGGGCAGGATTCACGTATACCTCACGGGAAGGAATGGTCGCGAGCTTCTGCTCTACCGGGTGGAGCCGGGGGAAAGCTGCCTGCAGACCACGCTCGGACTTCTGGGAGAAAGCGTCTATCAGGGCGAGGGCGTCGCCGAGACAGCGCTTGCGGGCTACGTCATACCGCCCGGGCTTTTCCTGCGTCTCATGTCCTCGTCCGAAGGGTTTCGCGGTTTCGTCTTCCGTGCCTTCGCAAACCGGCTGTCCGATGCGCTTTTCGTGCTGGAGCAGGTCGCCTTCGTGCGGGTGGAGGAGCGCCTGGCCCGGGCCCTGCTGGAGGCGGCCGGGGAAAACGGCCTTGCACGCGTCACGCATCAGCAGCTTGCCGTTGCCATCGGCTCTGCCCGCGAGGTGGTCTCCCGGCGTCTCGAGGCTCTTGCCTCCAGCGGCCTCATTGCACTCGAGCGCGGCGAGATCAGGATCATGGACGGCGAGGGGCTGAGACGGCTTTCTGCGCCGGTTCGTGACTAAATCACCGACAGCCAGACGAGCCGCGGCCTATGCTCTTTCCACGCCCGCCATTCGGGCCTGATCGGAAAGGACCAGCATCATGTTCAAAACCAATGTCGGCGGCCTGGACCGCTTTCTGCGCATCGCCGCGGGGATCGTGCTTCTTGCCCTCTTCTTCCTCTATCCGGAGGCATCGTGGCGTTACCTGGCGCTGATCGGCATCGTGCCGCTGCTCACCGGGATTTTCGGCACATGCCCGCTCTACAGCATGATCGGACTTTCGACCTGTCCGGTGAAGCAGCCCTGAGCCTCCCCAATTCCGCCGCAACGCTCCGCTGAACTGGGGATGCATGCCGGGCGGACCATTTCCGTTCGCTCCGGCTTGCTCTAGAATTCGGACATGGACCGAGGGACGGGATGGGGATGGACATCATCATGAGGCAGGACCTCGCCGCAGCTGCCGGCGAGGGCATCATAACCCCGGAGCAGGCGGACAGGCTGGGTGCTTTCCTTGCCGCGCGCCGCAGCGCCACGGGCGAACCCGGCAGTGGCGCAGACCCGGCATCCAATCCGCTCGAGGATTCGGAAATGCCCCGCTTCGTGCGGGGATTTCACGACATCCTGATCACGATCGGCATCCTCATCCTGCTTGCCGGCATCTCCGGGCTCAGCCATCCCGCGCTGGCCCTCGTCGCCATCATTCCCCTCGCAGAACTGCTGGTGCGCCGGCAGCGACTGGCCTTGCCGGCCTTCACGCTCACCCTGGCCTATGGCGGAAGCGTGACTGCGCTGCTGATGCTCCTGATGCCCTCCTTTTTCGAGACGCAAGGAGAGGAGGGGCCGAGCGTGTTCTTCTTCTTCCTGGCGGGCTATGTGCTCACCTTCGTGCCGTTCTACTGGCGCTATCGGGTGCCTGTTGCCCTTGCTGTCATGATCGTCCTCGCGGGAGGGACCTTCGTTCTCATGCTGGCGGCCATCGCCGAGCTTGCGCTTTACGACAAGGTGGGCAGCCACCCGCTGCTCACCATGGCCTTCGGCCTGGCAGGCGCTCTTGCGATCCTGGCTGTTGCGCTGCGTTTCGATCTCTCCGATCCCGGGAGGGTCACGCGGCGTTCCGACGTGGCCTTCTGGCTGCATCTCGTGGCCGCCCCGGCGCTGCTCTATTCCCTGCTGGCGGTATTGTTCTTCCTGCGGGCGCCGGAAAACGACTCGGACATCAGTGCGGTAGCCACGTCCCAGCCGGTAACGGTGGTGCTGCTTGTCGTGGCCTTCATTCTGTTCGGTCTCGTCTTCGACAGGCGCGCCTTCGTCACATCCTCCCTGCTGTCGCTCGGCCTTTCGCTCGGCACGCTCTTCCGGCAGGGCCTCTCCGGCCTCGACAGCGTGTTCTTCGTCGTGCTCCTTGCCCTCGGGCTGATCGTTCTGGTGATCGGGGTATCCTGGCCGCACCTGCGCCGGCTCGTCATCGGCGCCCTTCCGCCGGACCTGAAAACCAGACTGCCGCCTCTTCGATGAAGGGCGGCAGCTGTTACTTCTTGCCATTGTGCTTTCCTGGGTGCGATAGGAGGGCAAGGCTTAAGGGGGAAATGCTGAGTGAGTGAACACCGCTTCAGGCTCGATATACAGGGCATGCGGGCTATTGCGGTCGCGCTGGTTGTTACGTTCCACATCGACAAGGATTTTCTGGGGGGAGGCTTTGTCGGCGTTGACTTCTTTTTCGTCATTTCGGGCTTCATTATCGGATCCCTGCTGCAGGAGCAGTTTGGCGCTCATACATTCTCTTGGCACCAATTCTTGCTAGCGCGCGTCAGGAGAATCGTGCCGGCTTATGGCTTTCTGCTGGCCGCGACATCTGTCATAGCGCTGGTCCTGTTTCTTCCGCGCGACTTCGAAACATTTATCGGCAGTCTCCAATCCGCGGCTTACTTTACCAGCAATAGATTTTTCGCGGCACAAGCCGACTATTTTGCTCCCTCATCCCACGAGCTTCCGCTATTACACACTTGGTCGCTTGCCATAGAGGCGCAGTTTTATCTTCTATTTCCGCTGCTATATCTGATCCCCTCTAAACGTTGGCGGGCCACCTTAATGGTATTGGTTGCCATGGCACTGTTAGGCCGGTCTGCCCTAAAGCTGAATGAGGGAAACCATCAAGCAGAATATTTTGCTCTTTATGGACGCATCCCGGAGTTCCTTGCGGGCGCCTTAGCGGCGATGGTGCCGAACACTAATCTGGGTGCTAGAGGTGTCCAATCCTGGAGGGGCGGTCTGGGTTTGATGCTGATCTTGGGAAGCGCGTTCTTGCTGAACGAGGAAACTGCTTTTCCGGGCGTTAATGCTCTCCCGTTGGTACTGGGCGCAGTAATGATGATCTGCTCGCCTCAGGGACGGGTCAACGCAATGCTCAAGCACCCTGTCTTCCTATCGGTGGGCAACATTTCTTACTCGCTGTACCTGTGGCATTGGCCGGTCTTGAGTTTTTGGCGGTATTGGAACGGCGTTTACCATATCCAGCTGCTCCCCCTAGTTTGCCTGTTGATCATCATCCTTCTGCTGTCTTTTGCCTCGTACGCATGGATCGAGAAACCGTTCCGATCAAGAAGCGGTATTGGACTCAGTGGGTGGTCGCTTGCCAGCGCGATACTCGCTGCCGTGACCGTTGGAGCAGTTGTAAGTAAGAGCCATATTGCACCACCGCTGCCGATCGAATGGAGCCGCTATGCAGATCCAACGACTATATGCCATGGGCAGATTGTCGGCGACTGTGTCCGCGGCCTGCAAAACGCGCCAAGGGAGATATTGCTGCTGGGAGACAGTCACGCAGCGCAGCTAAATCTGGCTGCTTCCGCCATGGGAAATGCGGCCAAGGCCCGCATCCGTGTTATCTCCGCAAGCAGTTGTGTGCCTGTGGAGGGCTTCGATGTGGATAGACTTCCTTATTGGGCTCAAAAGCCATGCCGCCAGGCGATAGAGCAAGCAAACACCTATCTTTCCAAAGCTGATGCGGTGATCGTAGCGGGTATGTGGACCTATCAAGTCGAGAGCCCAAGGTTCCTCAGCGCCTTCGCTGCGTTTCTGGACCAGGTTCATTCCCGCGGGCTGCCAGTTATGGTCCTCGGTCAAATTCCCAAGTTCGAGCAGAACCCGCTTCGCGTCCATAGATTCGCTCAAGTGGGGCTGCCGACTCCTGAAATGATCCGAGACCCCGCGCTAGAGAAAAGCAACTCGGTCATTCGCGGCCTTGCTCATGCTCATGGTGAGGCATTCTTCGTGGAAGTCGGCACCCTTCGCATGTTCCGGAATGCGCCCTACCTCAACGGAGCGCTCATCTATCATGACAGCCATCATCTGAATGAAGTTGGCGCTCGCGAGTTTGGAAATGAGGTAGGTCCTCTTGTAGCCTCGTGGACCTACCGTGTTTTTCGCTGAACGTATCAGGTGTTGAACTTGAAGTGGATGACGTCGCCGTCCTGCACGACGTATTCCTTGCCTTCGTCGCGCGCCTTGCCGGCTTCCTTGGCGCCGGTTTCGCCGCCATACTTGACGAAATCGTCATAGGCGATGGTGTTGGCGCGGATGAAGCCGCGCTCGAAGTCGGAATGAATGACGCCGGCGGCCTGCGGGGCCTTGGTGCCGCGGACGATGGTCCAGGCGCGCGTTTCCTTCGGTCCTACCGTGAAGTAGGTGATCAGGTCGAGCAGGTGATAACCCGCGCGGATCAGGCGGTCGAGGCCAGCCTCGTGCAGGCCGAGCGCCTCCAGGAACTCCCTCGCTTCCTCGTCGGGAAGCTGGGCCACTTCCGCCTCGATGTTGGCGGAGATGACCACGCATTCCGCGCCCTGTTCCTTTGCCATGGCTTCGACGGCGCGCGTATGGGCGTTGCCCGTTGCGGCATCGGCCTCGGCCACGTTGCAGACGTACAGGACCGGATGCGAGGTCAGGAGGTTCAGGCCGCGCAGGATCTTCACCTCGTCCGCTCCGAGTGTCGGCACCAGAACGCGGGCGGGCTTGCCTTCGGAAAGCAGCTTCTGGACCGCTTCCATGATCGGTAGCTGCGCCATGCTGTCCTTGTCCTTGCCGGTGGCGCGCTTGCGCGTCTGCTCCACGCGGCGTTCCAGGCTGTCGAGGTCGGCAAGCATCAGCTCCGTCTCGATGGTTTCGGCGTCGGCAACGGGGTTGATGCGGCCTTCCACATGGGTGATGTCATCGTCCTCGAAGCAGCGCAGCACGTGCACCACCGCGTCGACTTCACGGATGTTTGCGAGGAACTGGTTGCCCAGCCCTTCGCCCTTCGAAGCGCCGCGAACCAGGCCCGCGATGTCGACGAAGGAGATGCGGGTCGGGATGATTTCCTTCGATTTGGCGCTGTCGGCCAGCACCTTCATGCGGGGATCCGGAACGGCCACTTCGCCTGTATTGGGCTCGATGGTGCAGAAGGGGTAATTGGCGGCCTGAGCGGCAGCCGTGCGCGTCAGCGCGTTGAAGAGGGTGGACTTGCCGACATTCGGCAGCCCGACGATACCGCATTTGAAACCCATGGCAGGTCCTGTCTTCGTCTGATGTATGGCGTTGGAAGCCTTTTGCGGAAAGGGGCAGGGAAGGTCAAGGGTGGAAGGACAAAACCCGCCGCATTCGCGGGGAATGCAGCTCTTTGCGCCTCCTTGCCCGCACGGTTCATCCTTTTTTAATTCCGAACTTGCTTTCGTACCATGAGGAGAGATGCCGTGACGCCGGAGGGAATTGATGCCGCTCTATTACTACATCTTAGCCGTGCCGGTTTTCTGCCTGTTCGGCGTCCTGCATCATGTCGTGCGTGCCGTCTTCAATCTTTTCCCGGACCGGGGCTATACCAATACCTCGCGCGAAGACTACAGCTTCACGGATGACATGCTGAGCGGCAATTACGACATCACCGACCACCTCGTGGGGACGGAATATGACGAGAACGGCTACTACGACCTGCACAGCCTGAAGAACGTCAGGATCGCCTGTCAGTTTGCGGTCGGCGGGGGCGTCGTTGCCCTGCTTGTCGTGCCGGGCCTGGACCAGATCTTCCGGCAGGCGGTGGATGCCCTGGCGCTCGCGGCGTGGAACCTGTTTCTGTTCCGGCTTGCGAACCTCGAACTCTTGTGAAACTCAGCCGTCCTTCTTGCCCAGCAGCTTCTTCAGCATTTCTGCCATGGGGCCGGTGGCGGGCAGCGCCTTGGGTTGTGCGTGGTTGCGCGCCTGGTGGATATGGGACTTGCCGACGGGCTTTGCTTCCCTCGCGTTCCCGGTTGCATCGGAGGGCTTGCCGCCGGTGGCCAGCGCAATCTTGTTCTGGAACTGGCTGTCTTCTCCCCTCACCAGCATGTCCGCATTGTCGGCGATGGTGTCGAGCAGCGGCTCCAGCCAGGTCCGGTCGGCCTTGGCGAAATCCCCCAGCACGTGATTGTGCACCTGCTCCTTAGATCCCGGATGGCCGATGCCAAGGCGCACGCGGCGATAATCCTTGCCGCAATGGGCATCCATGGACTTGATGCCATTGTGTCCGCCGTGTCCGCCGCCCACCTTCACCCGGACCTTGCCGGGTGGCAGGTCGAGTTCGTCGTACAGCACGACGATGTCGGCCGGCGTCAGCTTGTAGAAGCGCATGGCTTCGCCGATGGACTCGCCCGACAGGTTCATGAAGGTCTGCGGCTTGATCAGGAGCACCTTCTCCCCGCCGATCTCGCCTTCGGCGATCTCGCCCTTGAACTTCTTCGACCAGCCGGAGAAGGAATGGCGGCGGTGGATGGCATCGACGGCCATGAAGCCGATATTGTGCCTGTTTCCGGCGTATTTGCTGCCCGGATTTCCAAGACCCGCGATCACCCGCATCGTTTCACCTTGCCTGAAGAGCCGCTCCCTGCGGCGGCGCGAGCCTTACTTGGCGTCGGCGGCACCGTGCGTCAATCCGTTTTTTTGATCAGGCTCTGGAAGCGCTGCTCCGGCATGCCGTGCTGGACATAGATCCGGTCCTGCTCGCCGCTCAGCACGATCTGGTCCAGCTCCTTCTGCAGAGCCCTGATGGTGGCATCCGGCACATCCAGGCTGCAGGCGAGCGCATAGATCGCGGTCGGCATGGAAAGCACCTCTTCAAGCGGCTGGCCCTTGGCAAGCTCCGCGCGATAGGCTGCTTCCGAGGTCATGGCCAGATCGATGCGGCCGCTGATGAGTTTCTTGAGAGTCAGCCCGAAGTCGGAGGCGAGATCGAGCTTGGTGAAGCCCTGCTTGGTGAGATAATCGGCCGCGTAGTCGCCGCGCTGCACGCCGACGATGTAGTTCTTCGCCTCGTCGACGGTGCGGGGCGACACGCCGCTTCCGGCCCGGCGGATCAGAAGCACCTTGCCGCCTCCCAGCGGTTCCACCCATTTGAACAGCTTGTCCCTTTCGGGTGTATGGGCGGCGGCGAAAATGCAGGTCATCGGGTCTCGCGTCGCCATCTGGTAGGCGCGCGCCCATGGCAGCATGTGCATCTTGTAGGCGATGCCGGCGCGCTTCATCATGGCATGAACCTGATCTGCCCCGGCGCCGACGATCTCGTCGCCACGCATGTATGTGTAGGCCGGATAGGGCTCCGTCAGCACGGTCAGCGGTTCAGCGGCCGCGGGGCTGCCAAACCATGCGGCGAAGACGGCCGCAATTGCGAGCTTTCGCTTCATGCCACCCTCCCAAGGTGTGCTCATGAAACTCCGCGGGCGCTCAACCCGGTCACGAAGGCCGGTCTCATGCCGGCTCTTGTCTCCGTTTCCTGCAAGCCACCGGTTGCCTGTCCCCTGTCTTTTCTCGTGTGTAAGGCACCGGTCAGATCACGCCGGAGTTTCTGGTGTGAACGATATCACTCTGCATCAAGGCTTCCAGTTCATGGGCGGGGAGCGGCCGGCTGAAGAGATAGCCCTGGCCGCAGTCGACACCCATCTCAAGAAGTATGCGCCACTGTTCCTGAGTTTCAATACCCTCCGCGATCACCGTGCATGCCATCTTGTGAGAAATCGTTGCGATGCCTTCCACCAGCATCCGGCTCTTGTCGTAGACCTCGCCGCCTGCCGTGAGCGCCCGTATGAAGGACTGGTCGACCTTGATGATGTCGACGGGGAAGCGATTGAGATAGCTGAGTGACGAGTAGCCCGTGCCGAAATCGTCGAGAGCCAGCCGGCAGCCGTATTTGCGGATCTGGCCGAGGATCTGGGATACTTCCGGATTGTCCTGCATCAGAACGGCCTCGGTGATCTCCACCACCAGCGCATCCGGCCGGATGCCGTGGCGTTCGATCACGGTGGCGAGCCGTGCGGGCAGTCCGGGTTCGATCTGGAGCGACGAGAAATTGATGGCGACATAGGCATCGGGAAGGTCCTGATCCTTCACCATGCGGGCAAAGTGCGCCACGGCCTTGTCCAGCATGCGATTGCCGATGCGGATGATGCTGCCGGTGTCTTCGGCAACGGAAATGATCTCCGCCGGCGGCAGCACGCCGCGCGTGGGGTGGATGAGGCGCAGCAATGCCTCGAAACCGACGATCTGGCCGGTGGTGAGGTTGATCAGCGGCTGGAAGTAGGCATCCAGCCAGTCATTGGCGAGACCCGCCTCGATGAAGTCCTCGATCTCGGCCCTGCGGCGGGTCTTGTCGGTCATCGAGGGATCGTAGACCTGTGCGCCGTTCTTGCCGTCGCGCTTGCGGGAATACATGGCCATGTCCGACATCTGCAGCAGCTCCGCGCCGGAGCGGGCATGCAGCGGATAGAAGGCAATGCCGATGCTGGCGGAAAGCCGGGCCTCCATGGAGCCCGCATCGAAGGGGTGGTCGAACATGTCGGTCAGCCCCTTCGCCAGCTGGAAGGCCGAGTGCTGGGCCTGCGGCGCCATGCGCAGGATGGCGAATTCGTCACCGCCGAGGCGCGACACGCAGTCGTCGGGCCGCAGGAGCGGCTGCATCTTCGACACCACATCGCACAGAACCGTATCGCCGGCCGCATGGCCCAGATTGTCGTTGATCCACTTGAACCGGTCGAGATCGATGAAAAGGCAGGCAAGTTCCTGCCCGGTCTCGTCGGCCTGCCGGATCTTCTCGTCGAGCGCGGCCTCGAAGCCCTTCCGGTTGGTGAGGCCGGTCAGATGATCCGTCACGGCCTGACGGCGAATATGGGCCTCCGATTCCTTCAGGGCGGATACGTCGGTCATGACGCTCAGGGAGAAGGAGCTGCGCAGGTCGCCCGCCCCGGGCGGTGTCTCCACGATCAGCACGTCCATCCGCTCGCCGTTCGCCTTGATGAAGCGGACCGTCACACCCTTCGTCGCCACGTCCTCGCTGCCCTGGTCCGAGCGGCGATGATAGGCCTCCAGATCCGCCGGATCGACCATGCTGGCAAAATAGCGGTCGATGACTTCCGCCCGGCTGTAGCCGGTCGCGACCAGCCAGTAATCGCTGACGGCGGTAATGCGGTCGTCCGCGTCGATGGAATAGAGCATCGCGGGCGTGCGGTTGTAGATGTCCGTGGCGCGGCGGTGCGCGAGACGGAGCTCCCGCTCCTCCTGCTCGAGCTTGCTCTGCATCTCGTTGAAGCGGGCGGCCAGATCGCCCATTTCATCCCGCGAATCCCAGTTCACCCGCTGGCGGGAGCCGAACTTGCGCGTCGCATCGACGGCGGCCGTGAGGCGCATCAATGGCGTGATGATCATGATGCGATTGCCGATGATGGCCGCAGCAGAGACCGCCATCACCGCAAAGGCGAAGATCGAGATGAAGCCGAGCTCGATCGGCTTCAGCGAAGAGAAGAGACCGACTTCGGGGTAGTAAACGGTGAGTTGCCCGATCCGCTGAAGGCCGTTGGGGCTGTCGTGATAGATCGCTTCGCTGACCGAATCGAGCCGCTGCTCGCCCTGGAACCCCTTGGCGGTGCGGGTCAGCTGAAACTGGTTGGCATCGCGGATCACCACCCGCGCGATGGCCGGATCGGAGACGATGGTTTCCGCGATCTGTCCGACGCTGACGCCGTCGAAATCCCAGAGCGGCTGCGAAAGCGCCTTGGCATTGCTGGTTGCGACGATGCTGGCGTGATTGACGATGTCGGTGCGGGCGCGCGCCGAAGACAGAAACAGAAAAAGGACGAAAAGGGGGGCAACGAAAATCAGCAGAGCGCCGCTCAAAATGGCGAGGAAGCGACTTTCGACCGAATGGGTCATGCAGAAGAACCGGCAGAGGCAGGTAGACCGGCCTTGGGGCAGGGGGCTGTCGTCGTGCAATGATGTGTCGTGCTCATCGCCATGTCCAATCCCGGCTTCAGCATGAATAAAGGCCTGGTTCCCTATCTGCGTAAGTCTCGTCTCCGGCAGGAATCAACAAATCACCGGGGACAGCCTTCAGTTTTAGGAAAAACCTAATTCAGGTCAAAACTAAATTTCGGGCTAAGGGGCTTAACAATCACAAAAAAATTCCCGCAAGCTTTCGCCGCGGGAATTTCTTGCAGTTCACCTTAGGGAAGTCTTTCTCCCCGGGATACTGTCGATCAGGCTTCTTCGCCAGAGGTGCCGCCAGCCGGAGCAACCAGGGTGGCGATCGTGAAGTCGCGATCGGTGATGACGGGCGTGGAGCCAGCCGGCAGCTTCACATGCGAGATGTGGATGCTGTCACCGATCTTGTGGCCTTCGAGGTCGACAGTCAGGAATTCCGGAATGTCGTTGGCCGGGCAGTGCAGCTCGACTTCGTGACGAACGATGTTCAGCACGCCGCCGACCTTGATGGCCGGGCACTTTTCCTGGTTGATGAAGTGAACCGGCACTTCCACGGTGACCTTGCTGTCCGCGGAAACGCGGATGAAGTCGACGTGCATGGTGAAGTCACGGACCGGATCGAGCTGGTAGTCCTTCGGCAGAACGGAGATCTTCTGGCCGTTGAGGTCGATCGTGGCGACGGTGGTCATGAAACCGCCGGCGTGAATGCGCTTGGTCACCTCATTGGTGCTGAGCGCGATGGAAATCGGGGCCTGCTTGTCACCATAGATGACAGCGGGGATCTGGCCATTGCGGCGAAGTTCACGGGAGGACCCCTTACCAACCCGTTCGCGCGCCTCGGCCTTGAGCTCGTAAGATGCGTGGCTCATGGCATTTTCCTTTCGAGGTTATATGGAGAGTTCAGGGCGGCGGGCCGCCAGGAACGGAAGTCCCCCGGGGGAGCCTTCATCCGCGGTGCCTCCAAGGGTGTCTGCGCGGACCGGGGCGCTATAGACCATCAGCGCCCGCTTGGCAAGCGAGGCACCCGGCATATCCGCCCTGCGGGCCAGGCGCATGCAGGCGGAGGTTGACAGGACGGGGCGGGCAAACCACCATCGGCCCGAATTCTTGATCCGGAGACCCCCCATGAAATACCGTTCGTTCCTGCTCGGCACCGTTGCCGCCCTGAGCCTGTCCACCGCTGCCGTGGCAGCAGGGCCGACCCCGGAGGGCGCCGCGGCCATCGTGAAATCCCTCACGGGTTTCCTGCCGGACAACGTGATCAAGACCGGTTTCATTGCGGCGATCCCCGAGGGCGATCACTATCGCCTGAGCGTGGATCTCGGCAAGCTCGCCGGACTGCTGAAGCCGGAAAAGGGCCAGTTCGACCTGTCCGCGCTCTACGAGATGCAGATCTTCCCGCCGGCGGGCGATGAGGGGTTGATGGCGGTGAAGCGGGAATCCGGGCCGCTCAGCATCAATGCGAAGTGGAGCGTGGGTGACCAGAAGGGCGATGTCTCCTACCTGATCAAGGATCTGGTCTTCAATGGCGATTTCGATCCGGCGATTTCCTACTTCCGGTCCGGCATGGGACATGCCAGCGGCGGCTCGATCACATCCTATGACGGCAAGCAGAACCTGACGGCGAGCTTCGGTCCGTCCGATTATACGATGTCGGGCGCACGCAACGGCCAGGGATCGGTCGATCTCGTCAGCAGTGCCCGGATCTCCGAACTCGCCGAGACGATCAGTGGCCCCGAAATGCCCCTGACGACCCTCACGATGGGCAATATCGGCATCGACGGCAAGGTGACGGGCATCAAGATCCAGGAGATCTCGGCCCTGTTGAACTTCGTGCTTGCCCATGCGGACGAGAAGACGCTGACGCCCGAACAGCGCCGCTCGCTGGCGGACCTCGTGCGCAAGGCAATGCCGCTGATGACCGCCTTCACGGAAGAGGTGCGCGTGGACAACCTGGCCGTGACCACGAGCGGCATTACCGGCAGGGTGGACAATCTGACCTATCACCTCGGCATGGCCGGACTGACCGACGATTCGGAACTGCATTTCGGCATGTCGCTGAAAAACCCGCAACTCATCGGTCTGCCCCAGGTGGTCGCCTACGGCGATCTGATCCCGAAGGACATTTCGATGACCATGTCGCTGGGCGGGCTGAACTTCGAAACCGTCATCAACAGCATCCTCGACCAGGCGGACTATGATGCAAAGGAGCCGCTCACCGAGGCGCAGTGGGACGCGATCGGGAAGGCCTTCCTCAAGGACGGCCGCCTGAAGGTCGAGCTGCCCGAGTTCCAGGCGACGTCGCCGCTCTATTCCATCTCGGTCAAGGGCCACGTGTCCGCCGAAACACAGGCCGAGCCCGCAAAGGCCAATGCCGAGTTCGACGTGACCGCCAGGGATCTCGACAAGACGATTGCCGGCATCCAGAGCCTTGCCCAGTCGGTGCCCGATCTCAACACGGCATCCTTCGGCCTGATGATGGCCAAGGGCATGGCGAAGAACGACCCGGACGGCACCAGCCGCTGGAAGATCGAGGTGGCGGAAGACGGCCAGGTGAAGATCAACGGCCAGGTGATGCCGCACTGAGTGCGGCATCAGGCAAGCGCAACAAAGGAAAACCCCGGTGCCGCAGGCGCCGGGGTTTTTCAATAGGGGTCTCGCCTCGAGGGTATCAGTCGAAGAGGCTCGATACCGACTCTTCGAGGGCCGTGCGGTTGATGGCTTCGCCGAGAAGGTTGGCTGTCGAGATCACGCGGATGTTCGGCGCGGTCTGAACGGCGGTGGTCGGCTGGATGGAATCGGTGATGACCAGTTCCTTCAGCTTCGACGAAGACACGCGAGCCACCGCGCCGCCGGACAGCACGCCATGGGTGATATAGGCGGTGACGCTGGTTGCGCCGTTCTTCAGCAGGGCTTCGGCCGCATTGCAGAGCGTGCCCCCGGAATCGACGATGTCGTCGATGAGGATGCAGTCCTTGCCGGACACGTCGCCGATGACGTTCATCACTTCGGATTCGCCCGGACGGTCGCGGCGCTTGTCGACGATGGCGAGCAGGCAGTCGAGGCGCTTGGCCAGCGAGCGGGCGCGCACCACGCCGCCGACGTCCGGCGACACGACCATGACGTTCTGCAGGTCGTAGTGTTCCTTCACGTCGCGGGCGAGGATCGGAACGGCATAGAGGTTGTCGGTCGGAATGTCGAAGAAGCCCTGGATCTGACCCGCGTGGAGATCGAGCGTCAGGACGCGGTCCGCTCCGGCTTCCGTGATCAGGTTTGCCACCAGCTTGGCCGAGATCGGGGTGCGGGGACCGGGCTTGCGGTCCTGCCGGGCGTAGCCGAAGTAGGGAATGACGGCCGTGATGCGGCGTGCCGAGGAGCGACGGAATGCGTCGATCATGATCAGCAGTTCCATCAGGTGGTCATTCGTGGGGAAGGAGGTGGACTGCACGACGAAGACGTCCTCGCCGCGCACATTCTCCTGAATTTCCACGAAGATTTCCTGGTCTGCGAACCGCCTGACCGAGGCCTTGCCCAAAGGTACGTTGAGATATTTGCAGATCGCTTCGGCCAGCTGCCGGTTCGAATTGCCTGCGAAAACCTTCATCTTGCCCCGCCTGTTCAGGTCAGCGCGACGCGTCTGGACGACGCCCCGTAGACGCTGCAAACTTTAGAGTAGCACATGGCCCTGATGCTGAACCCTAGAGCCGGTGTCGGCTGCCATGTGCGAGCTTTTGGCGCTTTTTAGCGCCCCGTCGCCCGATTGCAAGAACAATAAGGCACGTTTCCCGAATTTATTCTCCAAAAGAACGAGGACCTCACGGACCTGCAGCCCATTGGGTGTAGCTGTCCATCGTCTTGGTGGCGATGGTCTGCATCACCGAGGGCGGAACCGCCGCCCACGGATCGGCCGCATTGCCGGGGAAGCTCTCCTGTCCCTGGATGCGGTTGAGCCTTGCGCCATTGCCGTCCAGCACGTCCCACACATAGGTGATCGTGATGCTGCCGCCGCCCGAAACGGCCGAGAAATAGCCCTTCAGCACGTGTCTGGCGCTCTTGTCGGCGGAGCTTCGGATGGTGATGCCGCGCGCGCGGGCCTCTGCGCCAAGCTGGCGGGAGAGGGGCGTGACAGCGGGGAGCGGCGCGCCGATGATCGGCAGGAACCGGAGGGTCTGCGCGCTGGACGCTTCGGCGCTTGCGGGTTGTTCGGGGGCGGGTGCCGTCTCCGCGGGGGCGGCGAGCTGCGGCGTGCCACCCCGATTGCTGCCGTTCGGCGTTGCCGGTTGTTCGTCTGCGCCGCGACCGAGGGAGGCGGCCTGTTCGTCGAGCGTTGTCGGCGGAGCCCCGGTGCCTGCGGGCGCCTGCTCCTGCGGATAGGCAGGGGACGGAGGTGGCCTCAGCGTGTTGCTGGCGACGGGTGCCGGGGAGGCCACGGGGGCTGCCTGGGGCTGGGAAGGATAGACCGGCTGTTGCGTCCGGGCCATCTGGTCGAGATCCTGGTCGGTCACCGGACTGGAGTTGGGGAAACGGCCGCCGCCCACATCCACCTGCGGGGTCAGCGCATCGGTGGTGTTGCAACCGGAAAGAACGAGAGCGACACATAGAACGCCGATGGCTGTTCTCGCGTGCTGCATCGTCGGGCCATCCCTTCCTTTGGTGCGCTTCCCCGGGCGCAATCGCGAGTGTAAGGACCCCGGCGCGCGCCTGTCAATTGCCGAGCATGCGGGAGCTGTCCTAACGGACGGGCAGCTCCAGCGAATGACGCGAGAGGCTTCGCGGCGCGTCGGCCGTGGTCAGATAGGTCTGGCCCAGCGTCATCGCGGTTCCCGTATCCGAATCCATGATGATCATGTGCACGAAGAGCGACATGTCGGCCTCGATCGGCTGCGGGTTGCCCGCATGGAACATCTGATGCTCCATCCAGGAGGGCGAGAAGCGGGCGCCCAGCGAATAGCCGCAGGCATTCAGCCGGTGACGGGCGAGATCCCTCTCGTCCATGATGCGGGCATGGACATCGAAGACGTCGCCGAAGGTATGCCCGGGCCTGAGCACGGCCTCGATGGCCTGGATGGTTTCCCGGCAGGCCTCGTAAAGCTCCACATGGCGCGGTGTCGGTGCGCCGATCACCACCGTGCGCATCATGGCGGCGTGATAGTGCGCGCTCGCCCCGGCCCATTCGAGGGTCAGCTGGTCCTGGACATCCAGCGTGCGCCGGCCGGCCTTGTAGCGGCAGAGCAGGGCATCTGCACCCGAACCGATGATGAATTCGTTTGCGGGATAGTCGCCGCCACCCAGAAAGACCGCGCCCTGCATGGCCGCGAGAATGTCCGCTTCGCTCGCCCCGGCACGGATCTGCTCCAGGCCTGCATCATAGGCGTCATCGGCCAGTTCCGCTGCCCGTTCCACATGGGCGATTTCGGCCGGCGACTTCACGAGCCGCAGCTGGCTGACGAGATAGGACGCGTCGATCAGCTGGCAGAAGGTCATGAGCTGGTTGTCGATCAGCCGCGCCGCCCGTCCGGTCATGCCGTGCGTGTCGTATTCGATGCCGATGCGGCAGCCGAGGAGATCCATGTCGGAGAGCAGGTTGCGAAGGTCTACCGCCGGGTCGGCGTTGACGCGGTCCACCCAGATCGAGATGTTCTCGATCACCGACGTATGGCGCGCCTGCCTGAGGTCAGCCGAGCGGGTCAGCAGCGTCATCGTGCCATCGGCCTTCACGACCAGCGTCTGGAAGAAGCAGTATCCGAAGGTGTCGTAGCCCGTCAGCCAGTACATGCTCTCCTGCGCGAAGAGCAGCAGCGCATCCAGCTTGTCCTCCTTCATCCTGGCGGTCAGCCGGGAAAGGCGGTCGGCATATTCTGCGGTCGTGAAGTGCAGTCCCATCAGCCGTTCTCCTCAAGTGCTATCGCGGAAATCTGCCGGCCGTAGTCCGGCTCGTTCCGATGGGTCGTGCGCCGGTAGGAGAAGAAGCGCTCCGCATCGGGATAGGTGGAAAGACCGACCGACGATGCCTGCACGCCGGCAGCCGAAAGCCGGTCGACGGTCAGTCCGGGAAGATCGAACATGGAGTGATCGGGCTTTTCAGAGGGAATGAAATAACGGGCATCTGCGGGATTGCGCGCAAGGAAGCGCTCCACGAATTCCGGGCCGACCTCGTAATGGGGCTGGGCTATGGATGGACCGAGCGCCGCAACGATGCGCTCGCGTTTCGCGCCGAGTGCCTCCATCGCCGTGATCGTATTCTCCAGCACGCCGTCGAGCGCGCCCTTCCAGCCGGCATGGGCGGCGCCAATCACGCGCGCCTCGGGATCCGCAAACAGGATGGGGCCGCAATCGGCGGTCAGAACGCCAAGGACGATGCCCGGCCGGTCGGTCACCATCGCATCCGCATGATTGCGGGGAAGGCTGGCGGGGTCGGTGATGACAGTAACGTCAGGCGAATGCACCTGGTGCTGGGTGGCCAGGCGTTCCACGCCAAGCCCGAACCAGCGCGCAACGCGCCTGCGGTTTTCCTCCACCCTTTCCCGTTCGTCCGACGAGCCGAGCCCGACATTGAGGCCGGCGAAAATGCCGGTGGAGACACCGCCTTCGCGGGTGAAAAAGCCGTGTCTGATGACCGGAGAGAGAGCCGAAAGCGCTGGCGATTCAACGGGCTTGGGCTGGGGAATCTCGTTCAAGGGGCACTCCTGGTGTCGTTCGGACCGCGCTGCGCCGGAGCGCCGCAGACCGGATGCGCGCAACACCGCGCAAGCGAGAGACATATGCGCAAGCGCGCGGTCTTCAAGCCCGCGCGCTGCCTTCTCAATGGGGAATGGGCCGGAAGGGCAGGAGGTCTACCGCCGGGCTGGAGACCACGAGCACCTTGAAAAGCTCGCCCATCTTGCCTTCGCCTTCGTCGGCGAGGCGGCTCGCCGCGGCGCGGATCATCGAGGCCACGGCCGGGTCGCGTCCCTCCGACAGCGCGTTCACCCGCTGCTGGATGCCGAGACCGTATAGGAAATCCCCCTGGCGAAGGCAGCCATTGATCGCCACGCCGTTCGCCTTGGCCACTTCCGCCAGGTGCTGGAAATCCACATGGCTGGTCAGATCCGCCTCGCCGGGATGGGCAAGCGGCGGATCGTAATCGTGGCGAAGCACCGCCTGAAGGGTATCGCCGAACCCGGTCACCATGGTGCCGTAGTCGATGATGATGGCGGTGCCGCCGGAATTCTTCAGTCTTTCGCAAAGCGTCGTCATGACCGCCTGACGAGCGGGCGCGATCTCGAAGACCGTTCCCTCGGGAACCGCACCCGGATCGACGGGCAGCAGGGCCGGATCGATGCCGGCGACGCCGACGCCGAAGGCGAGTTCGTCGCGGTCGTCCAGGATCACCATGCGCTCGCGAAAGCCGATCGGCGTCTTCACGAACTGGCGGATCGGTATGGCATCGAAGAGCTCGTTGGCCGCGAGCAGCGTGAAGCCAGGCGGCACGGTGTCGAAGCTCTCGTGCCAGTGGATGCGGCCGTCATGGGCGGCCAGCGTTTCCTGCTGCACGTCCTGAAGGCGCGCGCTCGTCTCGACCAGGTGGATGCCCGCCGACTGGTAGAGCGGCGGGGCAAGCTTTGCCACCACGCGCAGGATGTCGGACATCATCGTGCCGCGACCCGGTCCGATCTCGACGATCCGCGCATTGGCGGGCATGCCGTGCCGCTGCCAGGCGTGGACCAGGAAGATGCCGATCATCTCGCCGAAAAGCTGGCTGATCTCGGGCGCGGTGATGAAGTCTCCGTCACGGCCGAAGGGCTCGCGGGTCTGGTAGTAGCCATGCTCGGGATCGGCAAGGCACAGGGAAAAGAAGTCGGTCACCGAAATCGGACCATTGACCCGGATCAGCGCCTTGATCTTCTCCGCAAGTGGCGTGCTCGTCATTCCTGTCCCCCATTCCCTCGGGCGGCTTCGCCTTTCGGCGGTGCCTGCCTTCCTGCCTGCACCATGGCCCAGATGCCCGCCAGAATCAGGGGCAGGGACAGGATCATGCCCATTGTCAGCCATCCCCCGCCGAGATAGCCCAGGTTTGCATCCGGCTCCCGGAAGAATTCCGAGACGATGCGCGCCAGGCCATAACCGCAGGCGAAGATGCCGGCGAGGCGACCCGGATGCTTGAGCACATCGGTGCGCCAGGCAAGAACCTGCAGCACCAGAAGAAGCAATACCCCTTCCATACCCGCTTCGTAAAGCTGGCTGGGATGCCTGGGAACAGGCCCGCCTGTGGGAAACACCATGGCCCAGGGCACATCGGCCGCGCGGCCCCACAATTCGCCGTTGATGAAATTGGCGATGCGGCCGAAGAAGATGCCGACGGGGGCGACCGAGCAGACGGTATCGATCAGGCTCCAGGTGCGGATGCCGTTTCTGCGCGCGAAGAGGAGCATGGCGATGAGCGTGCCCGCGAGGCCCCCGTGGAAGGACATTCCGCCATGCCAGATCTGCAGGGCGCTGAGCGGGTCGGAAAGGGTCCGGTCGAGATCATAGATCAGCACATAGCCGAGACGGCCACCCAGCACGATGCCGAGGGTCGCCCAGACGATGAAATCGCCGAGGGCGCCCTTTTCCATGGGCAGCCGGTTGTCGGGCCAGAGGCGTTCGCTTGCGACCATGCGCTCGGCGATCTGCCAGGCAAGCAGGATGCCTGCAACATAGGCCAGGCCGTACCAGCGGACCGAAACCGGCCCTATCGAAAAGGCAACCGGATCGAACACGGGGTAGGGCAGGAGGGCGAAAAGTTCGGCAGCTGTCTGCAATTGATCCAAATCCCATCTATCCGCGCGGAAGATGACTTCCGCGACCCCTCCGGTCAAGCTGCTTGTTCCGGCAGCCCGCCTCCTCCGCCGGCACCGCGGCCTGCGGCTTCAAATCACTTGCATCTGCCCGCCTCTCACCCTACCTCAGAACGCAAGCGAGGTTTCGGGCGGCACCGCGTGGCGCGAGAGGCCAGCAGCACCCGACGAAGGAGAGAGCCATGACCACAGGACCGAACCGCATACTGGACGATTTCGCCAAACTCATGACCGACGCCGCCGGTGCCGCGCAGGGCCTGCGCAAGGAGGTCGAAACCGCCTTCCAGGCACAGGCGGAACGCTGGCTGAACGCCATGGACATCGTGAAGCGCGAAGAGTTCGAGGTGGTCCGCGAGATGGCGATCAAGGCGCGCGACGAGAACGAGGCGCTCAAGGCCCGCATCGTCGCCCTCGAGGCGAAGCTGGCCGAAAAAAGCGCCTGATCGCGCCCGAGCCGCATCAATCCGGCCGCCCTGTCCTGACGCAGGGCGGCTTTTTCATTTCCGGGCTCTGCCGGGGTGTTTCTTAACCTTTTGTTAACCTTTGGCTGCCGCGACCGATTCATGAATCGCCTGGCCCCCTGTCCATAGTTAAAAAAATCATAATTTTTTGCGCCTGTGGACATCTCCGAAAAAGCCAATCGCATGAGTCATTTATGACTCAACGCTGAATCGGATTCCGAACTGCTTTCCACAAGGCTTGCCCGCAAAACGCCCGGGGAGGGCTGGCGCTCGGATTCAGGCGTTATACACTGATTTTAAATGATGATTCGAAACGGCCCCGGTCAGCCTCGTGCAGGGTCCGAACAGCAAAATCGAGATCCGTTTCGACCGTCATCCTGAAATGAGTATCCGGTATTCCTGCGTCTGTGGCGTGCCTTGGGCACGAGGGGGATGCTTTTGCCGGTTGAAAAGGTGCCGCATGAGCTTGATGGAAATGGAAGTTCAACGCCAGTCAAACCCGGTCGACATGATCGAGTTCGTGGCCGCCAGCAATGACTGGTCGTTCGAAAGGTCCGGCGAGGACGAAATCGCCATGACCGTGGAAGGGCGCTGGACCGATTACCACGTGTCCTTTTCCTGGATGGAGCAGTTCGAGGCCCTGCACATCGCCTCCGCCTTCGACATCAAGGTTCCGGAGAACCGGGTGAACGAGGTCATCCGGCTTCTGTCGATGATCAACGGTCAGGTTCTCATGGGTCATTTCGATCTGTGGCGGGCCGAGGACGTGGTGATCTTCCGCCAGTCGCTGCTGCTGGCGGGCGGTGCCGAGCCGAACAACCAGCAGGTCGAGGTTCTGCTCTCCAACGCGCTCGAATCCTGCGAGGCCTACTACCAGGCATTCCAGTTCGTGGTGTGGTCGGGCATGGAGGCCAAGGCCGCGCTCGATGCCGTTCTTTTCGAAACTGCCGGGGAAGCCTGACAATGACCGCCTTCCCCTCTGGTCCCATCGTTCTTGTCGGAGCCGGAAACATGGGGGGCGCCATGCTCACCGGCTGGCTGAAGAGCGGCATCCCCGGTTCTTCCGTGATCGTGGTCGATCCCCGCCCTTCCGATTCGCTTCTGCAGATGGTCAATGATGCCGGTGCCCGCCATGTGGTGGAGGCACCCGCCGGCGTGACCGCAGGCATCTTCTTCATCGCGGTAAAGCCCCAGGTCATGGACAGCGTTCTGCCGCCGCTGCGCTCGCTGGTCGGGCCGCAGACGGTCGTGGTTTCCGTCGCCGCGGGCAAGACGCTCTCGTTCATCGAGGACAAGCTCGGCGCAAAGGCCATGGTGCGCGCCATGCCGAACACGCCCGCCATGATCGGGCGCGGCGTGACGGGTGCCTATGCCAACGCGGCCGTGAGTGCCGAGCAGCGCAATGCGGTTCAGGCCCTGCTGAAGGTCAGCGGGCCGGTCGAGTGGGTTGAGTCCGAAGCGGATATCGATGCAGTCACGGCCGTCTCCGGCAGCGGACCGGCCTATGTCTTCTATCTCGTGGAGTGCATGGCAGAGGCAGGGCGGAAAGCGGGCCTGCCGGCGGACCTCGCCATGCGTCTTGCGCGAGAAACCGTCTCGGGGGCCGGTGAACTTCTTCACCGGTCCCCCGACGATGCGTCGCGTCTTCGGCAGAACGTGACCTCACCCGGCGGCACTACGGCGGCCGCGCTCTCGGTGCTGATGGCGGAGGACGGCATGCAGCCGCTTTTCGACAAGGCGATCGAGGCAGCGAGGCTGCGTGCCGGCGAGCTGGCAGGCTGAGGCATTCCATGGCAGACGAGATTACCTTTGCCGACTTTGAGAAGGTCGAAATCCGGATCGGTACCATCATCGAGGTGACACCCTTTCCGGAGGCGAGAAAGCCTGCCTGGAAGCTGAAGATCGATTTCGGCCCCGAGATCGGGGTGAAGAAGTCGTCCGCCCAGATCACCGTGCATTATGACGAGGCGGCCCTGCTCGGCCGCCAGATCATGGCCGTGGTGAATTTCCCGCCGCGGCAGATTGGCCCCTTCCGCTCGGAAGTGCTCACACTCGGCTTTGCCGATGCTAACGGTGACATCGTTCTGGCCATGCCGGAGCGGGCCGTTCCCAATGGCCGCAAGCTGATCTGACGACAGCCTATCCTCAAACGGGCACCCGCACGATGGCGCGAAGGCCGCCGAGCGGGCTGTCTTCCAGCGTCACGTTGCCCCCGTGGCTGCGGGCGATGTCCCGGGCAATGGCAAGCCCGAGCCCTGTCCCGGAGTCATCGAGGTTGCGGGCCTCGTCCAGACGATAGAAGGGCTTGAACACGTCCTCGCGCGATGCGGCGGGAATACCGGGCCCATCATCGTCAAGCGTGATCGTCAGCCAGCGGCCGCCCTGCGTCGCGGCCAGCTGCATGCGGCTGGCGTATCGCAGGCTGTTGGAAACCAGGTTCGCCACCAGCCGCGAGAAGGCATTCGGCCGTACATTGGCGATCCGCTCCCCGCTGAGCGACCAGGAGAGCGTCTTGCCGTGCATCTCCGCCTCCGATGCGAGCTTGGCGAAGAGATCTCCGAGATCGAGCTTGCCGAGATCCTCCTCCGCTTCGCCGCGGGCAAAGGCCATGTAGCCCTCCAGCATCGACTGCATGTCTTCCACATCCTCGTTGAGACCCGCCAGATCCGGATTGTCGCCGGCAAGGGCAAGCTGCAGCTTGAAGCGGGTGAGGATGGTGCGCAGATCGTGGCTCACGCCGGTGAGCATCGCCGTGCGCTGCTCCATCTGCCGTTCGATGCGCTCGCGCATGAGGATGAAGGCGAGACCGGCGCGGCGGATTTCGTCCGCGCCCCGGGGGGAAAAGCTCTCCGGCATCTTCTGGCCCTTGCCGAAGGCTTCGGCCGCCTTGGCCAGCGCCACGATGGGGCGGATCTGCCCGCGCAGGAAGAGCACCGACAGGGTGATCAGCACCGCAGCCGTGCCCACCATCCAGAGGATGAAGATATGGGTGTTGGAGGCATAGGTCTCGTTGCGCTTGACCAGCACCCGAAGGATCTTGTTCTCGTGCAGCAGGATGCGGATGTCGACCAGGCTCGGCGTGTTCGGCTCGTCCAGGATATCGATCCAGTAGGGCAGGCCGATCTGGGTCTCGATCTCGTCGCCCAGCGTCTGCTCGAGCAGCCCGAAGATCGGGATCTGTCCGCCGGGCGGCAGCTCCGTGCCGGGTGAAATCGACACGAGAAGGCCGAGCCGGTCGCGGGCGAGGCGGATCGTTTCGTCCACCTCGTCCGGCGCCGGATGCCGGGTTATGAGGTAGATGATGGCAGCGATGTCGCGGGTCGTCGCATTCGTCAGGCGCTGGGTCACCATGTGCCAGTGCCGTTCCATGAAGACGATGGAAACGGCGACCTGCAACAGCACCATCGGCAAAACGATGATCAGCAGGGAGCGCGCATAGAGCCCCGTCGGCAGCCGCCGGCGAATCCAGCGCGCCATGGAGGCGTAGAGCGAGGGCGAATGCCTCTCGGGTTCCGGGCGTATGGTATCGAAGCTCGCCATGGCCAATCCTGGTTGTCTGGGCAGCGCTTGCCGCCCGATGCCGGACTATAGAGGCCCCGCAGGCCTCAGTCGATGCAGAGCCGGTAGCCGATGCCGCGCACCGTCTGGAGATAGACGGGGTTCGCGGGGTCGTCCTCGATCTTGCGGCGAAGGCGGTTGATCTGCACGTCGATGGTGCGCTCGCCGATCTCGCCGTCTGCGCCGGCGAGTTCATGGCGGGCAACCGTTTCGCCGGCGCGGGCGGCGAAGAAGCTCATGATTTCCGTCTCGCGGTCCGTCAGGCGCACGAGGACCGATGCCTTCTTCAGCTCCTTGCGGGGGAGAGAGAAGGTGTAGGGGCCGAACATCACCTGATCGGCGCCGGTCTGGTCTGCCCCGGGGCTGCGCTTCAGGATGTTGCTGATGCGCAGAACCAGCTCGCGCGGATCGAACGGCTTGGACACGTAATCGTCGGCACCCGCTTCCAGCCCCTCGATTCGCGACGGCGTTTCGGCAAGCGCCGTCAGCAGGATGATCGGGACCTTGCGGATTTCCTTGAGGCTCCGGGTGAGCGACAGGCCGCTTTCGCCCGGCATCATCACGTCGAGGATGATGAGATCGAATTCCATCCCCTCGAGCTTGCGGCGCGCCTCTGCCGCATCGGCGGCGACCGTGACACGAAAGCCGTTCTCCGCCAGGTAGCGGTTGAGAAGGGCCCGGATGCGGGTGTCGTCGTCGACGACGAGGAGATGCGCCGCATTGTCGGCCAGTGTCGCGGGTTGCACGCTCATGCCTTCTCCGCCTCCCTGTTCTGCATGCCCGCCAGAAACTTCACCACGCCGGCGCGCTGGTCAGCGCTCAGGCCCTGGAAGGCCCGGGCAATGCGGCGGGACTGGGGTTCGGCAAGCGCCAGCGCAAGTTCCCGGCCGGCGAGCGTCGGGTAGAGCTTGCGCTGCCTGCGGTCCGAATGGCCGGCCATCTGGCGGATGTATCCGCTGTCGATCAGCTGTTTCAGCACCCGGGAGAGGCTCTGCTTCGTGATCTGCAGCGTGTCGAGCAGATCCGCCACCGTCATGCCCGGATACCGGTTGACGAAATGCACCACGCGATGATGGGCGCGCCCGAATCCGCTGGATGCAAGGATCTGATCCGGGTCCGAGACGAAATCGCGATAGGCGAAAAAGAACTGTTCGATCGTGTCGAAATCGATGTGGTTGGCATCCGCCATCGGCGCATCCAGCACCTCGGGTTCCGCACTCTTTCGTTTGCCTGCTTGCCGTGCCACGTGCAGCTTTCCCTTGATCGACCGCAGCTTTTGCCGCCGCGTTGGGCCCTTTTTGCCGGTATTCGCCGGCAGAAACGCCAGATTCCCGGCAAAAGGGATAGACCGTATCGCCGCCGCAAATCAACTCTTGGTGCAGGGAATTCGCCCTTGCAAACGGCTTTCCCCCGTGACGCGGCCTGCCGTCTCGGTCTAAGAGGGAGGGGGCGGCAGTCGTCCGCCGGATCGTCATTACCAAGCGAGGCAACCGATGGGCATGTTGCAGGCGGGTATCATCCCCGTCACCCCCTTCCAGCAGAACTGCACCGTCCTGTTCGATCAGGATACCAAGGAAGGCGTCATCGTCGATCCGGGCGGCGACGTGGAAACGATCCTCCAGATCATTCACGAGAACGGTCTGACGCTTCGCGAAATCTGGCTCACGCACGGACATATCGATCACGCAGGCGGCGCCGACGAACTGCGCGAAAAGCTTTCCATCCCCGTCGTCGGGCCGCACAAGGATGATCTTCCGCTTCTGGAACGGATCGAGAAACAGGCGGCGACCTACGGCATTCCGGGCGAAGTGCGCAACGTCGTGCCCGACCGCTGGCTGGAAGACGGCGACAGCGTGTCCTTCGGCGATCACGTTTTCGAGGTGCGTCACTGCCCCGGGCATGCCCCGGGCCATGTGATCTACTACAACCGGGCGCAGGGTTTTGCCCATCTGGGCGACGTGCTGTTCAACGGCTCCATCGGCCGCACCGATCTGCCGGGCGGCGACCACGCGACGCTGCTGCGGTCCATCAAGGAAAAGGTGCTGCCTCTCGGGGACGAGGTCGGCTTCATCTGCGGGCACGGTCCGGGAAGCCGGATCGGCGACGAACGGCGGACGAACCCTTTCCTGCGGGGTCTTTGACGGACATGAAAAAAGGCGGGACCCGGTCCCGCCTTTTCCGTTCTGGCTGCCGCTGATCAGCCGCGGCAGAAATGTTCCTGGCCATCATAGCCGACGAAGGTGCCGGTCGACGGGTCGAAGGTGCGATACCGCTGGCTGCAATAACGCAGCCAGGACTGGGTCCAGGGGCGAAGGCCCGGCTGCTCGACGACCACCCGGCGGCGCTCCACATAGGTCGGCTGCTCCACGATCACGCGGTTGGTGCGGTAGACATAGGTGGGCTCGTCGTAGACCGGTTCGTCATAGACCGGATAATCCTCGACATAGGTGCGGCGGGGCGGAGAGCTCAGTGCGGAGCCCAGGATGGCGCCCACGGCGAGGCCGGCAACACCGGCGGCAACGGCATCGCCGTCGCTGTGGTGATGGCGGCGCCAGCCATCCGCCGAAGCGGTGCCTGCGGAAACCAGGGCGGTGGCTGCGATGGTCGCCGAAATCACGAGAGTCTTGAAAAGCTTGGTCATCGCGTAATCCTCTTTGCTCCGTCGGCGGCAGCACGCTTGCTGTTCATCGCCGCCGGTTATGGTGAGACGATACGGCCCGCAAGGTGAATGCAGCCTGAATGCAACTGAGGGGAAAACGGTTCAACCGGAGGAGGGGTTCCGCGCGCACCGCGCATGCCCGGCTCGCCGTGCGGCCGGGCCTGCCCCCTCTGGAACTGGCGGGGGCGAGCCACGTGTTCGGGTCATGAAGGACAAGGCCCGGACGGGTCCGGACCCTGCAGATCACTCAAGCTCTGGCAAGGCGGTGGCGGCCTGAGGCCATTTGCTCCGTGCGGGCGAGGCGCGGAGCGTCCGCGATGCGGCTCGTGCGGCTAGTCGATCAGCCGGCAATGTGAAGGTTTACGGCCTTCGGGCCCTTGCCGCGGCGATCCGGCTCGGTGTCGAAGGTCACCTTCTGGTTCTCGGAAAGACCAGAAAGGCCGGAAGCCTGGACTGCGGAAATGTGAACGAAGATGTCAGCCCCGCCATTGTCCGGCTTGATGAAGCCGAAACCCTTGTCGGTATTGAAGAATTTTACAGTGCCACTCTCGGCCATGCGTCAAGTCCTTTTCTCTCTGCCCGTGTCAGACCAGGCAGCATCGCTAAATTGCCCTTGCGGGGCGTGGGGCAGGCAATTCTCGAATATGGAGGAAAGGGTCCCGTGTTACCGCGGCCAAGGAAGGGTAACATTGGAGTTCAGCCCTGCCGTTGTCCGCCCGAGGTATTACGACTTCGGCGCGCTTTATTTATAAGGTCTTCCCGTGTTCGCTAAATGCCCGAACGCCGGGTAGATTGCTGTGTTTGCGCGAAATTGGCAAGCGAAAGTTTTATGCCCGGGAGAGCCAGAAAATCCCCCTTAAAAATTGACAGGAATGAGTATTTCCAGGTTTTATTTTATGTGTTTCCGGCTCCGTTTGCTCCTTCAGCGTGCAGAAATCGACTTTCGCTTCAGCAGCTCCGGAACAGTCTCGACCATAATCATTGCGACAAAAATTATTCCGCAACCGACGTATCCGGCCGTCGTCAGCGTCTCGTTGAGGAGCAGCGCGCCGAACAATCCGCCGAACAGGGCTTCGGCGGAGAGGAAGATCGCAGCCTGGGGCGCGGTGGTATAGCGCTGGCCGATGACCTGCAGCACGAAGGCGAAGCCGGACGAGAAGATACCGACATAGAGGATTTCGGTCAGGGCGCCGCTGATCGCGTCCAGGGTCAGGTGCTCGGTCGCCGCACCGACCAGCATGCCCCCGATGGCGCAGACGGCAAACTGCACGGTGGAGAGCAGCAGGGGGCGCCCGCTGTCTCCGACAAAGAGGCCGACGAGCGTCAGCTGGATAGCCCAGAAGAATGCGCAGATGATGGTGAGGCCGTCGCCGATCGTCAGCCGGTCGAGCGCGCCGCCGGAAAGCAGGAAGATACCGGCCAGAGACATCAGCGCTGCGGGCCAGATGATCCAGTGCGGCGCCTTGCGGAGGAAAATCACCGAGATTGCCGGCACGAAGACGACATAGAGCCCGGTGAGGAAGCTCGAATTGGTCACCGTCGTATAGCGCAGCCCCACCTGCTGGGTGGCAGCCCCGAGGAAAAGGGCAAGGCCGATCATCAGGAAGCCTTTCACGTGGCGCTCGCTGAGCGGCTGCGAGGCGCGCCGGCCTTCGTTGATCGCAAAGGGCAGGACGCAAAGGGTTGCAATGGCGAAACGCAGGCCGATGAACCAGAAGGGACCCAGCGTCTCCATCGCCGTTGCCTGGGCAACGAAGCCACCGCCCCAGATGGCGGCGGCAAGCAACAGAACGAGATTGGCCTGCATGCGGTTCATGAATGCACCCGGATGATGGAAGGGGGAGCGGAAAACATCGCTCGAGAGTGGTGGAGAGAGCCTCTTAGGCGAATTCCGGCAGTTTTTCAAATCTCAGGAATGGGCTATCCCGTTCCTTTCCCGAACCGCTTCCGACGGAGAACACGCATGCCCGGACCCGCCCTAGTTCCCTTTTCCGGCGATATGGATCTGCCGTCGCGCGTGGATATCGCGGTGGTCGGCGGTGGCGTGGCCGGTGCGTTCACGGCGCTCGAACTCGCCGAGCGCGGGCATCGGGTGCTGCTCATCGAGAAGGGCATGATCGGCGGCGAGCAGTCCAGTCGCAACTGGGGCTGGGTGCGCATCGGCATGCGCGATCTGCGCGAGGCGCCGATGATGCTCGACGCGATCCGGCTGTGGCAGGGGCTCGACGAGCGCATCGAGGCGCGGAGCGGCTATGTGCGTTCGGGAATCGTGTTTGCCTGCGAGACCGAGAAGGCGGTCGAAAGCCATGAGGCCTGGCTGCGGGATTTTCGCGCGGCCGGTTACCTCGCCGCGCTCGGAAACGGGCCGGGCATGGAGATGATCGGCAAGTTGCAGATGGAAGCCTTGTTTCCCGGTCTCGCCGTCCATGCCCGTGCCGCGCTGCATGCGCCGGTGGACGGGCGGGCGGAGCCGCAGAAGGTCGCCCCCGCGGTCGCCGAGGCCGCCAGGCGCAAGGGCGCAGCGGTGGTTACCGGATGCGCCGTTCTCGGCATCGACTGGCAGAACGGACGGGTGTCGGGGATAGAGACGGAGCGCGGACACGTGCGCTGCGATGCCGTGGTTCTTGCGGCAGGGGTTTGGACCAGCGGCATGGCCCGGCTGGAGGGTATCGATCTGCCCCAGCTGAAGGTCCTGAATACGGTGGTCCGCACCACGGCGCCGCCGGCCGGCGAGGCGGCTCCCGATCAGGCCTTGTGGACGGACCGCTATGCCTTCCGCCGGCGGGAGGATGGCGGCTACTCCATCGCCTCCGCAGCGGAGAACATCTTCGAGATCGTGCCGGATTCCTTCCGCTACGCCAAACCCTTTTCCGCCATCCTGAAGCAGGACTGGAAGTCGCTGCGGCCACGCCTTTCGCGCTTCTGGCGGGACGAGTGGCTTGCCTGGGCGGGCGGTGCAGATGGCTTTCTCTCGCTCCTGCGCAAGCATCGCGTGCTCGATCCGGTTCCGGCCACCGGCACGGTCATGCGAGCGCTCGCCGCGCTCCGGCAGGACTACCCCGTCTTCCGTTCGCTTCGCATCGAGCAGGAATGGGCCGGCATGATCGAGGTGGTCCCGGACGCGGTGCCGGTCATTTCACATGTGGAGGGACGGGACGGGCTGGTGATCGCAACCGGCTTCAGTGGCCATGGCTTCGGCATTTCGCCCGGTGCGGGCCGACTTGCGGCGGATCTTGCCTGCGGCGATGACCCTTGTGTCGATCCGCGGGACTTCCGTCTGGCGCGGTTCTCGGACGGCTCACCCATTACTGTGATGGGTGGAGTATAGGCAAGTATATTGGCCGGGTTCCTGCCTGCGGTCAGGCGACGGAGGAAAGAGCCCCGGCCACCGTCGCAAGGCAGGCGACCAGCGTGGTGACAACGATCAGCACCACCGGGAAAGGGCTTTCGCGGCGGTGGCGTTCTGCGAGAATTTCGTCATCTATGAACATGGCGGGTATTCCACGAGCGTTTCGAAAAATTGCCTTGACAAGCAATCATGGCAATAAAACGCAAAAGTTCTGAAAAAGACGCATTTGCCTCAAAAAAAATCCGGAAGCGGTCTGTTTTGCGGGGTCGTGGGCAGCGAATCGGGAGATTGCCCGGGGCTTGCGAGGGGGCCGTGAGGCAAAGAGGGTGGGGCTTCGGCAGTCTAGTTCGCCTCGGCCAAGACTAGACTGCCGTTGTTCTGTCGCTCTCGATCAGCCGACGAGACCCCGCTTGCCGAATGCGGGCGCCGGCCGGCGCGGGTTTGCCATGCGCACCGGCGGATGGGCGACAGCGGGTGCCGAGGCGACCAGTGACGGTGCCGGTATCCGGGACCGTTCCTGGATGGGCGGTGCCTGTGTCGGCAGGAGCCGGGCGGGGAGATTGGCGGGAAAATCGGGATGGGCGAGTGCGTGGCCCTGGATACGGGGCATCTGGATGCGCTCCAGCTGGCGGGCCTCCTCTTCCTGATCGATGCCGCCGGCAATCGGGATGATGTTGCGTTCGGCGAGCTGGCGAATGATGACGCGCAGCAGCGCCACGCCGGCGGTGTTCATCAGGAAGCCGCGAAGCCAGTTCGTGTCGAAACGCACGTAGCTTGGACGGATTTCGTCGAGCCGCTTCATGTCGCGCTCTTCCCCCGCATAGCCGTCGATGGCGACAAGCATGCCTGCGCGGCGAAGATGGGCCGCGAAATGGACCGTCCTGTCGAGGTCATCGAAGTCACGCATCTGCAATTCGCACACGATGTTGCGCGGGTTTATCCGGGCCGTGTCGACCGAGCGCCTGAGGCGTTCCGCATCGGCGCGCATGTCATGCGAGGTGTAGAAATGTCGGGGATCGCGGGGAATGTGGATCCGCGCCTCGGTGCCGGCGAAGAACTGGCCGTTGAGGGCGTGGAGGCTTGCCAGGCGGCCATCGATTTCCGAGAGATCGCGCGGATCGACCGCATTCAGGAATTCGCCGGGCGAATAGCTGTCTCCCAGGCGGTCTATCCGCACGAGGCCGTGGAAGCCGGCAACGGTTGTTGCGCCGAGGCCTGTCTGGAAGATCGGCTGAAAGGCCGAGCGAAGGGTATAGGGCCCGTAGGCACAGGTGAAGGATCCGTCCGCGTCACGGACAAAGGCGTCGAAGGTCTTGCGAGCCGTCATGGCGAGAGTTCCATCCGGTGAGTCATTCACTGAATGATTTCTAATTATATGCAATACCTTACTCACCGGTGAACGGCTGCCACAATGTCCGCTTCGCTCCGGTTCCGGCAAAAGCTCCGCAATCCTGTCCCGGTGACGCCTTTTTCCTTGAAAATGCGGGGCGTTTTCGACATAGAGCAGGACGCCGGAACCGTGGGCTTCTGCCGGTTCCCCCGTTCAACCGTTTCAGGATAAAGTCCGATGGCTTTTCTCGCCGATGCCCTTTCCCGCGTAAAACCCTCCGCCACCATCGCCGTCTCGCAGAAGGCGCGCGAACTGAAAGCGAAAGGCCGCGACGTCATCGGTCTTGGCGCCGGCGAGCCGGACTTCGACACGCCTGACAACATCAAGCAGGCCGCCATCGAAGCGATCAACCGCGGCGAGACGAAGTACACGGCCGTTGCCGGTATTCCGGAGCTGCGCGAGGCCATCGCCCGCAAGTTCAAGCGCGAGAACAATCTCGAATACACCGCTGCCCAGACCATCGTCGGCACCGGCGGCAAGCAGATCCTGTTCAACGCCTTCATGGCCACCATGAACCCCGGCGATGAAGTCGTGATCCCGACTCCCTACTGGGTGTCCTATCCGGAGATGGTGGCGCTGTGCGGCGGCACCCCGGTCTTCGTTGCGACCACGCAGGAAAACAAGTTCAAGCTGACTCCCGAGGCGCTGGACAAGGCCATCACGCCGAAAACCAAGTGGTTCGTGTTCAACTCGCCGTCCAACCCGTCCGGCGCTGCCTACAGCCATGCCGAACTCAAGGCGCTGACCGACGTGCTGATGAAGCATCCGCATGTCTGGATCCTCTCTGACGACATGTACGAGCACCTGACCTACGGCGACTTCAAGTTCGTCAGCCCCGCAGAGGTCGAGCCCGGCCTCTATGACCGCACGCTGACGATGAACGGCGTGTCGAAGGCCTATGCCATGACCGGCTGGCGTATCGGCTATGCTGCCGGCCCGCTGGCGCTGATCAAGGCGATGGACATGATCCAGGGCCAGCAGACCTCGGGCGCCTGCTCGATTGCCCAGTGGGCGGCCGTCGAGGCCCTGAACGGCCCGCAGGATTTCATCGAGAAGAACAAAAAGATCTTCGAAGCCCGCCGCGATCTGGTCGTTTCCATGCTGAACCAGGCGACCGGCATCGAGTGCCCGTCGCCGGAAGGCGCCTTCTACGTCTATCCGTCCTGCAAGGGCCTGATCGGCAAGACCGCTCCGTCCGGCAAGGTGATCGAGACCGACGAGGACTTCGTGTCCGAGCTTCTGGAGAGCGAAGGCGTCGCGGTGGTCCATGGCTCGGCATTCGGCCTCGGCCCCAACTTCCGCATCTCCTATGCCACCTCCGAGGCGCTGCTCGAGGAAGCCTGCAAGCGCATCCAGCGCTTCTGCGCGGCCTGCAAGTAAGGCAATCGCTGTCTCAAGCTTCTGGGCCCGCCGGCAACGGCGGGCCTTTCTGCTTCCGGAGGGGCCTTGCAGGGCTCGCGAGCCAAACGCGCGGACGCGTGAACCGAATTGCCCGTCGCGGCGTTTGGTGGAATACTGGGACCGGACCGGAAGGTCCAATGCCTTCCGGCCCGGCAGCTTCAGGTGGCTGCCGCAAGGACGACTGCCGCATGAAGTCCGGCGGATGCAGGCCACAGCCTGCCGTCGTCCCGGTTCAATGGGTTACGCGGAGGCAATGATGACCAAGATCATCTATGAAGTGGTACCGCATGACGGAGGATGGGCCTACCGTCTGGGCGACGTATACTCGGAAACCTTTCCCAGCCATGACGAAGCCCTGGAGGCTGCGCGCATCGTCGCGACGGAGCAGCAGCTGGGCGGCGACAGCGAGGAAATCAGCTATCAGGACGAAAAGGGCGTCTGGCACGAGGAATATTCCGACGGCGGCGATCGTCCGGAGATCGAGGTTCTCGATACGCGCGACCGGACCGTCTGGGCGGTTTCCGGCTCCCGCGACGCATCCTGACCCCGTCAGCCCCCGGCGCGCCTGTTGTCCACCAGCCGCTTCAGGCCCTTTGCCAGGGCCTGGAAGACGATGTAGCAGCGCGGACTGTTCCTGAGGTCCTCGTGCATGGCGATCCACGTGGGAAGGGGCAGGGCGAAATCCGGAAGGAGGCGGGTGAGGGCAGGCGGCCGCTCCGCCAGCCCGGTCTGGCAGAGGCCGATGCCGCAGCCGGCACGAATGGCGGATAACTGGGCGAGATTGCTGTCGGCCCGGAAATGGAAGTGCACGCTGGCCATGTCGGGCAGGCGGTGCGCCATGGCCCGGATATAGGCCGTCTGGCGATCGAAGCCCACGAGCCGGTGATCCTTGAGATCCCCCAGCGTTTCCGGAGCGCCATGGCGGGAGATGTAGTCCTCGCTCGCATGAAAACCCAGGGTGATGTTGCCGATGAAGCGCACCAGAAGCGCCTCCTGTTGCGGCTCGGCCATGCGCACGGCGATATCCGCCTCGCGCTGCAGCAGGTCTTCCACCGCATCGGAGGCGGAAAGCTCGATCTCGAGCCCCGGATGTTCCTCCTGAAGGCCGGCGATGATGGAGGGCAGGATTTCCACGCCCACCACTTCGCTTGCGGAGATGCGCACCGTTCCCTCGACCTTTCCCGCCAGCCCCGACAGCGTGCGTGCGGCCGCCGATGCGGCAAAGGCCATGCTGCGGGCATGGGGCAGCAGTGCTTCCGCCTGTTCCGTCGGCAGCAGGCCGCCGGAGGAGCGGAGGAAAAGCGCCTGCCCGGTTGACTCTTCCAGCAGGGCAACATGCCGCCCTGCCGTCGGCTGGGTTATGCCGAGCGCCCGCGCGGCGGCGGACAGCGACCCATGCTCCATGACGGCAAGAAAGGTACGAAGGTAATCCCAGCTTAAATGGTCCATGCATTTATTTATAGTGCCGGTAGAAAATCAGTCAATTTTCTTTAGCGGGTCGCCGCGTCATTCTCCTCTCATCGCTTTTGAAGGAGACAGACGATGACGACTTCCTTGGACAGACCTCTTGCGCTGGTGCTCGGTGCGACCGGCGGCATCGGCGGCGCCATGGCCGACAGGCTGCTGGCCTCCGGCTACCGTGTTCGCGCCATGAACAGGAACCCCGCCAGAGGTGCAGCCGACCGGCCCGCGCTCGAATGGGTCAGGGGCGATTGCATGCGGGCGCAGGACGTGCGCGCGGCGGCCGAGGGCGCCGGCATTATCGTTCATGCCGTCAATCCTCCCGGCTATCGCGACTGGGAAAGCCTGGTGCTGCCCATGATCGACAACACGATTGCAGCGGCAGCCGAGGTCGGCGCCCGTATCGTTCTTCCGGGAACGATCTACAATTACGGGCCGGACAGCTTTCCCGTCATCGAGGAGGACAGCCCTCAGAACCCGTTGACCTCGAAAGGCAGGATCCGGGTTGCGATGGAGGCCCGTCTGGCGGAGGCTGCGCGCAGGGGCGTTCCGGTTCTCATCGTCCGCGCAGGCGATTTCTTCGGCCCAGGTGCGGCCAACAGCTGGTTCAGCCAGGGCATGATAACGCCCGGCAAGCCCGTCACGGCCATGTCCCTGCCGAACCTGCCCGGCGTCGGACATAGCTGGGCCTTTCTGCCGGATGTGGCGGAGACCATGATGCGCCTGCTGGCACTGGGCGAAAAATTGCCGCGTTTCGCCCGCTTCCACATGCGCGGTGTGTGGGACGAGGATGGGACAGCCCTGCTGGATGCGGTCCGGCGGGTTGCCCGGCGTCCCGTGAAGGCAAGCCGGTTGCCGTGGTGGGCGCTCCGCCTTGCGGCTCCCTTTCACCGGCTTTCCCGTGAACTCGTGGGCATGCGCCATGTGTGGTCGGAGCCGATCCGCCTGGATAACAGCCGCCTGGTGGCGACGCTCGGCGAGGAACCGCACACGCCGCTGGACGAAGCCATCCTCAGGACGCTCGTGGCATTCAAGGCCCTTTGAAAACGCCGAAGGGGGCCCTTGCGCCCCCTTCGGTCCATTCCTTCTGCGGTGTCTTCAGGCGACCAGCAGGAAGTCGCTGCTGTCGATCACCGGCTTTGTATCGAAGCTTGCGATCACCACCTTGTCGAAGCCTTTCCCCGATCCGTCCGCATCGTAGTAGAGCTTGCTCGACGACTGATCGTAGATGATCCGCGTATTGGCGGTGTAGGAGCCCTTCGTCCACAGCAGGAAGCTGTTCTTGGCGAGGGTGGTGCCGCTGTTCAGTGCCGCGAAAGCCGTGCGGCTGAGCACGATGACATCTTCCAGATGAACGAAATCCCTGACAACATCGGAGGAGGCGTTGAGCGTGCCCCAGCTTGAGCCGCCGGATGCGCTCTTCGGAAAACCGACGCCGAAGACGAAGGCATCGTTGCCCTCGCCCCCGGTGAGGGTATCCCTGGCGTAGCCGCCGTCCAGCCAGTCGTCTCCCGTCCCGCCCTCCAGCGTGTCATTGCCCGCACCGCCCCAGAGACGGTCCGATCCCTCCATGCCTTTCAGCACGTTGTTGTTGCCATTGCCGGTGATCAGGTTGTTCAGGCTGTTGCCCGTGCCGTCGAGGCGCTGGTTCCCCGTCAGCACCAGCACCTCCAGGTTGTCGCCGAGGGTGTAGTCGATCGATGCATAGACACGGTCGTTCTGCTGGGAGGCGGGCGCCTTGAGATAGGCGATCCAGTCGCTTGCCTTTTTCACGATATCGGCCCCGGCGGGATTGCCGGTGTGGAATTCGGAAACCTGGTCCTGTTCGCTGTCGACATAGTAATCGTCGGCGCCCTGGCCACCCTCCATGCTGTCGTTTCCGGAGCCGCCCCTGAGCACATCGTTGCCGTCTCCGCCGTAGAAGCTGTCGTTACCCTCGCCGCCCTCGAGGATGTCGTCGCCGTCATTGCCTTCGAGATAGTCGTCGCCCGCTCCGCCGAGCAGCGTGTCGTCGCCCATGCCTCCGTAGAGCATGTCGTTGTCACCGAGGCCGTTCAGCATGTTGTCGGCGTCGTTGCCGTGAATGATATCCATGAGCTGGCTGCCCCTGGCGTCTTCGATGATGGTGCCACGGGCAATCGAGACATTGCCGGTATGACCGCCGATGTCGGAAAAATGGCCGGGCCTGAGATCGATGACGTTGCCCCGCAAACCCCAGCCAAGCTCGCGTCCGGCCTGCACGTTGCTGAAGTCGACCAGATCATGGCCGTCGGTATCGTTGATGCAGTAGGTGGTGTTCGGATGCTTGCCGAAGTCCGTCCAGCCCTTGAGGACGCTCTCGCCCGCGCCATAGAGCGTATCGCCCGCATTCACGGTCAGAGGGCCGTAAAGCTTCCTGATCGCCTCGATATCGGCAATCATCGGGCCGATCAGGAAAAGGTCGGTCGCATATTCCATCCAGTTGTTCGACTGGGAGAAGTAGGACATCACCGAATATTGCCATGTGTCCGAGCGGAAAAGCGCGTCCCGGTCATAATCGGGGGCGCCCCCGTTGTAATTGCCGCCATGTTCCAGGCCGAGTGCATGTCCGATCTCGTGAATGAAGGTCTGAAGGCCATAATAGCCGGTCTGCCACGGATCGGTGCCAGAGGGGGCGCCGGTGTACCAGAACTGGGTCACGTTGACCAACATCTTCCCGGACGGGCTTGCGTAATCCTGGGTGGTGAAGGCACCCGGATACCGGTTGGTGATGTCGATCTGTGCCGAACCATCATGCACGAGAACGAATTTGAGCCCGGTGAAGGCTGACCACATGTCGAGCGCCTGCCGGGCGGCATTATACTGGCCCGGATTGTTCAGAAGGCCGTCGAGGTTGACCGTGATGGTCGTGCTGCTCAATCGGTCGCCGGTTATCTTGTCGACGAGGCCGTCAAAGTCGGAATTGAAAGTATTAACCATACGCATTCTCCCCATTTATTTGGTTTTATATGCGTAATATACGATACTCCATTTAACATTAGATGAATCGAATTGGATGGGCGGAACACGGAATGCGGTCGGAGGAGGGCAGACGATTTCTGTTGTCCGGATCTACTATGCGAGGCCCTCCGGATTACTGCCCGGTTCCCCCTGGCAGGCGCCGAACGTGCCTCTCTCGCCTTGCCTTGAGGCGGGAATGAAGAAGGGGGCCAATGGCCCCCTTCTGTCGTTCGTCAGGCGTTTTCGTTTTCCATCACGGGGTAGTCGGTATAACCGGTCGCTCCCCCGCCATAGAAGGTTGCCTGATCGGGTTTGTTGAGCGGCGCACCGCTCTTCAGACGCTCGACAAGATCGGGATTGGCGATGAAGGGACGACCGAAGGCGACCAGATCGGCCTCGCCGTTGTCGACGACCTTTTCGGCCAGGGCCTTGTCATAACCATTGTTGACCATCCAGGCGGCCTTGCCGCCGGCCTTCTGGTAGGCCGCGCGCAGCGCTGCCCAGTCGAAGGCCTTCGCGCCCTGCGAGAAGGCGCGATCCCCGCCCGTTGCCCCTTCAATGACGTGAACATAGGCCAGGTCATAGCCCGCCAGAATTTCGACGACGCGGGTAAAGAGCGGCTGCGGGTCGCTGTCCGAGGCGTCGTTTGCAGGGGTGACCGGCGAAATGCGGATACCGGTCCGTTCAGCGCCGATCTCCGCGGTGACCGCATCGAGGACTTCCTTCAGGAACCGGGTCCGGTTCTCGATCGAGCCGCCATAGGCATCCGTGCGCTTATTCGTGCCGTTGCGCAGGAACTGGTCGATCAGGTAGCCATTGGCTGCATGCACCTCGACGCCGTCGAACCCCGCATCGATCGCCGCCCGTGCCGCCTTGCGGTAATCCTCGACGATGCCCGGTATTTCGGACAGCTCCAGGGCGCGGGGCTCGGACGTGGGCACGAACTGGCCCGCACCGCTTTCGTCATAGATGAAGGTCTTGGATTTGGCAGTGATGGCCGATGGCGCGACCGGCTGGCCGCCATCCGGCTGCAGGCTCGTATGGGATATGCGGCCCACGTGCCACATCTGCACGACGATCCTGCCGCCAGCCTCGTGAACCGCATCGGTCACCTTCTTCCAGCCCGCAAGGGATTCCGGCAGGTAAAGACCGGGGACATCCGCATAGCCCTGGCCCTGATGGCTCACCGGCGTGGCTTCCGTGATGATCAGGCCTGCGCCGGCGCGCTGACGGTAGTATTCGACGTTCAGATCGTTCGGCACGGCATGCGGCGAACGATTGCGGGTGAGGGGCGCCATCGCGATGCGGTTCTTCACCGGAATCGCACCGATCTGGGCGGGTTCGTAGAGCTTCGTCATGCAACTTCCTTTTCTGGGGTGGTGGCCGGGCGGGGAGGGCGCGCGGCCGGGTTGGAGAATTGGGCGCCGGACATCACAGTTCCGTTGCCAGCTTCTGAAGAAATGCGGCGATCACGTCTTCGTTGCGTTTGTAGAAGACCCATTGGCCGATCCGCGTCGATGTGACCAGGTTTGCCCTCTGCAGCGTGGCGAGATGGGCCGAGACCGTCGACTGGGACAGGCCGCAGCGCTCGAACTGTCCCGCGCAGACGCCGTTTTCCAGTGGCATGTGCTGCCCGGAGAAGTGCTTCTCCGGCTCCTTGAGCCATTGCAGGATCTCCACCCGGGTAGGGTGGGACAGCGCCTTCAGGATGTCGTCGGTGTTCATGAGCCGGCCCCATATCGGGATATCGCGTTTCATCGATATACTTATGCCCGCCCTTGCCGGGGTCAAGATGCGCGTATGTGAATTCGCCTGATGATCGATGCAGTTTGCCTGACGCCTGCCCGCTTCGCTGCACCGGCAGACAGGGCAAAAAAAAGGGCCTCAGGATTTCTCCGAGGCCCGTATAGTTTTGAAGGTCTAATAAAACCTCCAGAGGGGAACAGCTGATGCGGTGGCACTGGGAGGAAAAAACCACCGGGTGCATCAACTGCGTGCGATATGATACTTTTTTGTGCGGTGAACAATGCACGAAAACGCATGACTGCTATGCGGGAGGGCATAGCTTGCCTCATTCGGTGGCATAAGAGGCCTTGCCGTGGATGAAAAAACCCGTTTCTGCCGAATTTTCCCCTCATGTTATCCGGTTGTGCAACAGCTGTCCCTGACAGGAGTCAAGTCGTTCGCACTTGCAGCATTGGCGCAAAAAGAGGCAGAGTTTCAATGACCTTGGCTGTGCAACCGCAGCAAGGGACGCCCTTCGGCGCGCATCGGTTGCGCTCCGCGGGCAAGGCCCTGGCGTGGTGGGAGGGGGTTAGGGGGCATCCTCGGCCCCCTTGCCCGAATGGCGGTCGCGAGGATCAGAAGCTCCAGTTGCGGGCCTTCGCCACGATGAAATCGCGGAAGGCTTTCAGCTTTGCCGCATTCTTCATCTCGTCCGGATAGCAGAAATAGGTGTCGAAGGACGGCACGTCGGCATTCGTCACCAGCTGGACAAGGCCGGGATCGCGTCCGACGATATAGTCCGGCAGCATGGCAATGCCGATCCCGAGCAGGCAGGCGCGCTTGATGGAGGTGAGGCTGTTGATCTGCAGGATGGGCACGCGCGGATTGTCCGCGGGCCGGCCGGCCGTTTCCAGCCAGTTCACGTCGAGCAGGTAGCTGGGAGCGGGCTCGCCGAAGGAAATGATGCGATGCTTGTCGAGGTCTTCGAGGCTCTTCGGCTCGCCATAGCGGTTCAGGTAGGAGGGCGCGGCATAGACGTGCATGTGCACGGTGAAGAGTTTGCGCTGGATGAGATCGGACTGCTGCGGCTGGCGCAGGCGGATCGCGCAATCGGCTTCGCGCATGCGCACGTCCAGTTCCTCGTTGTCGAGGATCAGCTGGATCTGCACGTCGGGATGCAGCTGCAGGAACTCCTGGATCTTGTCCGTCAACCAACCCTGCCCGAGGCCGACGGTGGTAGTGACGCGCAGCTTGCCCGTCGCCGTTTCCGTGGTTTCGGTCAGCTGCATCTTCACGGTTTCGAGCTTCAGCAGCACGTCGTGGGCGGTGCGGTAGAGCAGCTCGCCCTGCTCGGTAAGGATCAGGCCGCGGGCGTGCCGGTGGAAGAGCTTGACGCCCACATCCTGCTCCAGCGCACTGACCTGCCGGCTGATCGCCGACTGGGACAGGTGCAGCGTGTCCGCCGCATGGGTGAAGGAGCCGGCTTCCGCCGCGGCGTGGAATATGCGTAGCTTGTCCCAGTCCAGCGGCATGCCTGCTCCCCTCATGATGATGTCAGCCCCTTATTCGGCAGCGATGGCAGCGGGCATGTGGCCCGCGAGGTAGCGCTCTGCCTCGAGCGCTGCCATGCAGCCCATGCCTGCCGCCGTGATGGCCTGGCGGAAGATGTCGTCGGTCACGTCGCCGGCCGCAAAGACGCCCGGCACATCGGTGGCGGTGCTGTCTGGTGCGGTCCAGAGATAGCCGTTCGGCTTGTGCTTCAGCTTGTCCTTGAAAAGTTCGGTGGCCGGAGCATGGCCGATGGCCACGAAGACGCCGTCGATCGGCATTTCCGTGATCGCGCCGGTGCGGGTGTCGCGCAGCTTCACGCCGGTGACATAGGGCGGCATCGGCGGCTTGGCCGGCTCCCCGGTATATTCGGCGATCTCGCTGTTCCAGAGCACGCGGACGTTCTCCTTGGCGAAGAGCCGCTCCTGCAGGATCTTCTCCGAGCGGAAGCTGTCACGCCGGTGAACGACCGTCACGGATTTCGCGATGTTAGACAGGTAGAGCGCTTCCTCGACCGCCGAATTGCCGCCACCGACCACGATCACGTCCTTGTTGCGGTAGAAGAAACCGTCGCAGGTGGCGCAGGCGGAGACGCCGAAGCCCTTGAAGACCTTCTCGCTGTCGATCTCCAGCCATTTGGCCTTCGCGCCGGTGGCAATGATCAGCGTGTCGGCGGTCCAGGTGGTTCCGCTGTCGGTGCGCGCGACGAAGGGCCGGCGCGCGAGATCGACCTCGGTCACGAGATCGTTGACGATTTCCGCGCCCACATGCTCGGCCTGTGCCAGCATGGCCTGCATGAGCTCGGGGCCCATGATCGGCTGCGCAAAGCCGGGATAGTTTTCCACATCAGTGGTAATCATCAGCTGGCCGCCCTGTTCCATGCCGGCGATCAGGACCGGCTGCAGCATTGCGCGTGCGGCATAGATGGCTGCCGTGTACCCGGCAGGGCCGGAGCCGATGATCAAAACTTTGGTGTGGCGGGCAGTCATCTTCAGTCCTTTCAGTCCGCCGGAAACGGGCGGCAACATGCCGGCTTTGCGCACGGCCTTCCTTCATTCGCCATTTAGGAGTGCCGGCACCTTCAGTTCAAGGGGAGGCATGCGTTTCCAACAAGGCAAGTTTTTGTCGGGGAAACAATGATGCGGTATTCCGACACAATCTTGCGCCCTTCGCGCACTAGGGTAAAGAATAATTACGAGGTAACAGGGAGAACCTATCCAAGTGTTGCGTGCAGAACTCGATGCCATCGACATCAAGATCCTACGGGAATTGCAGCGGGATGGCCGCATGACCAATGTTGAGCTGGCAGACCGCGTCGGCATCTCCGCGCCGCCCTGCCTGAGGCGCGTGCGCAAGCTCGAGCAGGCCGGCGTGATCGAGGGCTATCATGCGGCCCTGAACGGGCCGAAGCTGGGTCTCGATCTGGTGGCCTTCTGCATGGTGGGTCTCAAGCACCAGTCCGAGGCAAATCTGAAGGCCTTTGCTCAGTCGACCGCCGAATGGCCGCTGGTGCGCCAGGCCTGGATGGTGTCGGGCGACAGCGATTTCCTGCTTCACTGCGTGGCCGAGAACCTCACCCAGTTCCAGGATTTCGTCATCGAAGTTCTGACCGCGAACGAACATGTGGATACGGTGCGCACCATGCTCACCATCCGGCAGGTCAAGAAGCTCGGTCTCGCCGAGGTCTGAGTATCGTATATAAAAATCCACTAAATAAGTTTTGACAAAATAACGGCGGCATTTTCTCTGGACGGACCTTCATGCCGGGGTCTTCCGTCCATGCCGTTTTCCGCAGGTTTCATCCTTGCCGTTCTTGCCGCCGCATTGGCCTCCATGGCCGCTCTTGCAGGCATGCCGGGCCGCGACATCGCCACGATGATGCTGCTGCCGGTCCTGATGGTGCTCATGCCCCTGGGGCTTCGCCTCCTGGGGCAGGCGGCAGGCAGGTTCGGCGCTGCTCTTTACGGCCTGTGGCTCGCCGCCTGGTTTGCCGGTTTCGTGACGGCGCTCGGATTGCGCCTGCGCTACGGCCTCGGGCCCATGGACGAGCGTGTCGTCCAGGCCCTTGCCGGCACCGATGGCAGGGAGGCACGGGAATATGCGCTCGAGCTTGCACCTCTGATAGGGCTTGTGGTGCTGGGCTGCGGCCTCGCGGGCATCTGGGGCGGTCGCTACGTGTGGCGCGTCCTTGCCCCGCTTCCGGGACCGGCCTTGCGGACGCGTCTTCTCCTCGGTCCGCTGCTTGCCATCCTGCCTCTCGCCCTTCATGGCAATGCGGTCGTCGAACGCTCGGACCCGCTGACGCTCGCGCGCGTGGTCGGCGACGAGGTTTTCAGCCATGCGACCGAAACCTCGGCCCTTCGCGCAGACAGACAGGAGGCGCAACGCCATGTGGCCGAATGGCGACCAATCTACCGGGGCCCTCAGGAGCGCGTGGTCGTGCTCGTGATCGGAGAAAGCGCGAACCGGGCTAATTGGTCGCTCTATGGCTATCCGCGCCGGACCAATCCGCGGCTTGAAGCGCTTTCGGACGAGCTGCTGGTTTTCCGCGACGTGATTTCATCCTATGGCAGCACGGCGGTCGAACTGCCGCGCATGCTCACCCTTGCGGACCGCGAGGGCGAGCATGACTGGCGCCGTCAGCCGAGCGTGATCAATCTCGCGCGGCGGACAGGCTATCGCACCTGGTGGATCACCAACCAGAGCTTCGTGCTTGCGGCTGCTGCCTTCGGCCAGGATTGCGATCGTTTCGTCTCGGTCTACGAGGGCCGTTACGGCCGCCATGACAGGAGCCTCGACAGCAAGCTCATCCCGCCGCTCGAGGCGGCATTGGCCGATCCCGCCCCGCTGAAGTTCATTGTCCTCCACATGCTGGGCTCCCATCCCGATTACGTCAGGCGCTACCCGCCGCTGTTCGACATCTTCGGCCACGAGCACGATGCGGTGGATGACATGCTGGCAAACCGTTGGTTCTGGGTACGGCAGAAGCGGAACGAGTACGACAATTCCATTCTCTTTACCGACTGGGTACTGGCATCGGCCATCGAAGCCCTGCGACAGGCACCGCAAGCGGAGGCCTCCCTTTTCTTCCTGTCCGATCATGGTCAGGACGTGGGCCACTTCACCAGCTCCTGGGGGCATCAGTTCCACTACGAGTCCGGCTTCACCATTCCTGCGCTTTTCTGGAAGAAGGGGCAGGTGCCGGACAGGAGCTTCGAGAGGCGGCCCTACCAGAGCGATCGTTTCGATACCACGCTTCTGTCCCTTCTGGGGATCCGCACGCTGAAGGATGACCCCCGGTATGACCTGATGGGAGCGGCTTTCCGGCCCTGGCAGCGCAAGATCGACGGGGTCGATTATGTTCCCGGCGTTTCGAACGTTCCGGGAGGCTGAGGTCAGCCGGTCGTCACTCGTCCGTCAGCAGGCGGTCATAGATCTTCTTCAGGGCCAGCGCCTCGTTTTCCAGGGCGAAGGTGGCGCGCACATGGGTGAGGGCGGCTTCCGCCGTGCGGGCGGTCATGGCCGGATCGGCCAGGTAGGGCACAAGGGCTGCCTCCAGCGCCTCGTAATCACCCGCGGGAACCACCTGGCCCGTGGTGCCGGGCAGGATCATCTCCGCATAGGCGCCGGCAGTGCTCGCAACCACGGCCGTGCGCGATGCCATCGCTTCGAGCGGCGTCAGGCCGAAGCCCTCGTTGCGGGAGGGGGCGACATAGAGCGCGAGGCGGCGATACCAGACCTTCACATCCGGCACCTCTCCCAGAAAAAGGATGCGGTGGGAAAGGCCGGCCTCCCGAACCCGCCGCTTCAGCTCCTCGCCGAAGGCCGTGTGCTCGACGGTCACCCGCCCGCATATGACCGCGGTCCAGTCGGGATGGCGAGGCAGCAGCTCCACCATGGCCCGAACGAAAAGATCCGTGCCCTTCTGGTGCCGGATGCGGCCGAAGCAGCCTATGAGGTATTTTCCCGGCAGGCCGGCGCCCTCTATCGTGTCCTCCGCCGTTTCCGGCGGGTGGAAGACTGCGAGATCGACGCCATGGCGTATGACGGTGTAGGGCACCTTCAGGAAGGCGCCGGAGCCGGCGCTCGTCGCGACCACCGCATCCATCCGGCGGATCATCCATTTGGTGAACGGCTTGTGGTCGCGCTGGGCGGCGGAGGTGAAGAGCAGCTTCAGCCGCATGCCGAGAAGATATTTCAGGATGATTCCCGTCAGCATCTCGTTGTTGCGGCGCGCGTGCCAGACACGGGCGCTTGCGCCCCGGGGCTTTCGCCAGAGCTGCCAGAGAGATGCGAAGGAGATGGAGGGCAGGCCATCAGGCAGGCCCGGACCCAGCGTCGCCACCCGGTGTCCCAGCCGATGCTGCACGGGCACCAGCTGCACGATGGTCGACGTCACGCCGGACAGCCGGCGCTTGAAATTGGGCGCGATCACGAGAACATCACGGATGTCGACCACGCCCAACTCCCTTTCTTCGGACGCCCGGGATCAGCCCCAGGTGACCGCGAGGATCTCATAGGCGCGGGAGCCGCCGGGAGCGACGACTTCGATCGAATCGCCCACTTCCTTGCCGATCAGCGCACGGGCGATGGGCGAGGAAATGGAAATGCGGCCGGCCTTCACGTCGGCTTCCTGGTCACCGACGATCTGGTAGACCTTCTCTTCTTCGGTGTCTTCATCCACGAGCTTGACGCGGGCACCGAACTTCACCTTGGAACCCGACATCTTCGACAGGTCGATCACTTCGGCACGTGCGATCAGGTCTTCGAGCTCGCCGATGCGGCCTTCGTTGTGGCTCTGGGCTTCCTTGGCCGCATGGTACTCCGCGTTTTCCGAGAGATCGCCATGGGCTCGCGCTTCGGAAATTGCCTCGATGATGCGCGGCCGCTCTTCCTGCTGGCGCCAGCGCAGCTCTTCCTGAAGCTTCGCAAAACCCGTCTGCGTCATCGGTACTTTTTCGACCATTTCCTTGTCCTTCAGCTTTATGCCGCGGTCGCGCGGACACAAAAGAAAACAGGTCCCGAAGCGTTACCTCGGAACCATGCCATCGTCACGAAGCATGGCTTATAGCAGAAGCAGCAAATGAATATCCAGCAAATTTCAGGTTGCCCCCAGAACCCGGGTATCGCCCGCTTTGACAATCGGCAAGCCTGGGCTCAGAATGCCGCCTGCGCGAAGCGGCCGATGCATGAGGGTATGCGGCCGCAGGGTAACCGGAAGCCGTTGGGGAACGGCATATCGTCGCGCGGGGGATGAGCCAATGTGGAAGGCATTGAAGTATGCCGTGGCGCTGTTGTTCGTCGCGGCGGTGCTGGTAGTCGGATTTGCCTCGTTGCAGCCGGACACGTTCTCGGTTGTGCGCCAGACGACGATCCAGGCCACGCCGGAGGAGATTTATCCCCTGCTGGTGAATTTCCGCGAATGGGCGCGGTGGTCTCCGTGGGAGAAGCTCGACCCGAACCTGCAGAGGCAGTTTTCCGGGCCGGAGGAGGGCGTGGGGGCTGCCTATGCGTGGGAGGGCAACGACGATGTCGGTGCCGGCAGCATGGAGATCCGCGAGGCGGTTCCGTGGAGCAGGGTCTCCATCCGCCTGAAGTTCAAAAGGCCGATGGAGGCAGACAACACAATCGTGTTCATGCTGACGCCGCGGGATGGAGCCACCGACATCGAATGGGCCATGACCGGAAACCAGCCGCTCGTGGGCAAGATTTTCGGCCTTTTCTTCAACATCGACCGGATCGTCGGACGCGACTTCGAGAAGGGGCTCGCCACCCTGAAGGCGGAAGCGGAAAAGTCCTAGGCGAGGACGGCGCGGGCTGCGACCGCGCCATCTCTCGGGTCAGGTGCCACGCTCGGCGAGATAGGCATCCAGCCGGGCCAGCGTCTGCTGTCCGCCGGCCACCGCACCGTAGGATTTGGCCGTTTCCACGGCCTCAAGCGACGGGAATACCAGCCGCAGTGTCACGCGCGTGTGGCGTCCTTCCTCCTCGAAGGTGATCTCGCCGTGAAAATGGGCGGGCTCGGACAGTTCGCCGCCATGATCGTAGACGAGCCGCGCCGGCCGCTCGATCAGCCTGTAGCGGATCCAGTTCGGCCAAGCCTTTCCGTCGGGGCCATGCATGGTGTAGTGCCAAAGCCCGCCCACCGAAAAATCCATGGAATGGGTTTCGTTGCGGAAACCATCGGGCCCCCACCACTGGTCGATGTGTCTTGCGGTGCTGAACACCTCGAAGACGAGGTCACGCGGGGCGTTCACGACCCGGCTCACTTCCAGCGTGCGGGCGCGTTCATCGGCTTCTGTCATGCTAGTGTTCCCTGTGTTCGGCGAGCACGCGACCAAGCCGGTCGAAATTCTGCTCGTTGGCGGCGGCGATGAATTTCTTGAGTTCGAGATTTTCCCGGTTGCGCTCCATCGTCATCCGCCATGTCAGGCGTGCGTGTTCCTCGGCGGAGGCGAAGTGCATGTCCATGGTGAAGACATGCATGGGCTCATGGTGCAGGTAGAAGATGCGGGCACCGGGCTCGACGATCTCGAAGGTGCACCGGTTGTGAAAATCCGTGCCGTCGGAATTGGTCATGGTAATATGCCATTCGCCGCCGGGAACGAGATCGAAGCGGGTAATCCTGTTGGTGAAGCCATCGGGCCCCCACCAGCGCTCCAGAAGCGACGGCTCGGCAAAGGCGGCATAGAGTTTCGATACCGAAACCGGGAAGACCCGGCTGGACAGGATTTCGATCCCGCCATCAATCCGCGTTGTCATCGGTCTTTTCCTCGTCATTCTGCAGGTGGTCTAGATAGGTCTGGAGCCGGTCGAACCGCTGCTCCCAGATCGTCCGGTATTCCGCCAGCCAGCCGTCCAGCGTGCGCAGGGGCTCCGTCTCCAGCCGGCAGGGCCGCCACTGCGCGGTCCGACCGCGGGAGATGAGGCCGGCGCGCTCCAGCACCTTCAGATGCTTGGAGATGGCCGGCAGGCTGATGTCGAAGGGTTCTGCCAGTTCGTTGACCGTTGCCTCGCCCTTCGAAAGCCGCGCCAGGATTGCCCGACGTGTCGGATCGGCCAGCGCGGCAAGCGTTTCGCTGAGAGGGTCGGAACCGTGCATGATGAACCACTTGGTTAATTATCTAGATGGTTAAATAAAGCAGCGCGCTGCTGCCGTCAAGCGTCTCGTCGCACAGACGGACCATATCGTTTCCCTGTCCTCGCGACTCATGAAGACCATCGGACGAGCCGGGAGCCGATATCTCAAAAAAATCCGCCACCCGGGTGGGTGGCGGATCGGGACGTTCGGGAGCGCGTCGGTGCGGATCAGAAGTAGCTCTGCAACGGGCGGACTTCGAGGTTGCCGGCCTTCAGGGCGCGGATCGCTTCGGCTGCGGCATGGGCGCCTGCCATGGTCGTGTAGTAGGGCACCTTCTGCATCAGCGTCGCGCGACGCAGCGACTTGGAGTCCGAGAGCGCCTTGGTGCCATCGGTGGTGTTGATCACCAGGTGGACCTGGCGGTTGCGGATGGCATCCTCGATATGGGGACGGCCTTCCAGCACCTTGTTGATCTTGGTTGCCTCGATGCCCTTTTCCGCGAGGAAGCGGGCGGTGCCGCCGGTTGCGAGAACCTTGAAGCCGATGCCGGTCAGGATCTCGATGGCGGGCAGCACGCGTTCCTTGTCCTCGTCGCGGACGGAGACGAAGACCGTGCCTTCACGCGGCAGGTCGACGCCGGCGCCGAGCTGCGACTTGGCGAAGGCCAGCGCGAAGTCGGTGTCGAGGCCGATGACTTCGCCGGTGGAGCGCATTTCCGGGCCGAGCAGCGTATCGACGCCCGGGAAGCGCGCAAACGGGAAGACCGCTTCCTTGACGGCGATATGCTTGAGGTGGCGCGGGTCCGGCTTGGCACCGTAGACGCCGATCGCATCGTCCAGTCTTTCGCCGGCCATGATGCGGGCGGCAATCTTGGCGATCGGCGCGCCGATGGTCTTTGCGACGAAGGGCACGGTACGCGAAGCGCGCGGGTTCACTTCGAGAACATAGATGGTGCCGTCCTTGATGGCGAACTGCACGTTCATCAGGCCGCCCACCTTCAGGGCCTTCGCCAGCGCGATCGTCTGGCGCTCGAGTTCGTCGAGCAGGTCTGCCGACAGCGAGCGCGGCGGCAGCGAGCAGGCCGAGTCGCCCGAATGGATGCCGGCTTCCTCGATATGCTCCATGATGCCCGACACGAAGACGTTCTCGCCGTCGCAAAGCGCGTCGACGTCCACTTCCGTGGCGTTGGTCAGGTAGCTGTCGAACAGCAGCGGGTTCTTGCCGAGCAGGGTGTTGATCTGGCCGGTCTTGTCGTTCGGGTAGCGCTGCTTGATGTCCTCCGGCACGAGCTCCGGAACCGTGTCGAGCAGATAGGTCTGGAGCTGGCCTTCCGAATGGATGATCTGCATGGCGCGGCCGCCGAGCACGTAGGAGGGGCGAACCACCAGCGGGAAGCCGATTTCCTGGGCCACGAGGCGGGCCTGCTCGACGGAATAGGCAATGCCGTTGTTCGGCTGCGCCAGATCGAGCTTCATCAGCAGCTTCTGGAAGCGGTCGCGGTCCTCGGCAAGGTCGATCATGTCGGGCGCGGTGCCGAGGATCGGGATGCCGTTCTTCTCGAGGGCTTCGGCGAGCTTCAGCGGCGTCTGGCCGCCGAACTGAACGATCACGCCGTGCAGCGTGCCGTTGGTCTGCTCGGCCTTCATGATCTCGATCACGTCTTCCGCGGTCAGCGGCTCGAAATAGAGGCGGTCGGAGGTGTCGTAGTCGGTGGAGACGGTCTCGGGGTTGCAGTTGACCATGATCGCCTCATAGCCCGCTTCCTTCAGCGCGAAGGCCGCATGGCAGCAGCAATAGTCGAACTCGATGCCCTGGCCGATGCGGTTCGGACCGCCGCCGAGGATCACCACCTTCTTGCGGTCGGAAATTTGCGCTTCCGAGCGGGTCACGCCGGCGAAGGGCGTTTCGTAGGTGGAATACATGTAGGCGGTCGGCGAGGTGAATTCGGCCGCGCAGGTGTCGATGCGCTTGAAGACGGGGCGGACGTCGAGCGCGTTGCGGAGCTCGGCCACTTCCTTCGGGCGCTTGCCGGTGAGCGTCGCAAGGCGGGCATCGGAGAAGCCCATGGCCTTCAGCATGCGGAGATTTTCCGCATCTTCGGGCAGGCCGTGCTCGCGGATGCGGGCTTCCATGTCGACGATGGCCTTGAGCTGGGCGATGAACCACGGATCGATCTTGCAGCCCTGGTGAACGTCTTCCGGGCTCATGCCGAGGCGCAGCGCCTGGGCGACCATGCGCAGGCGGTCCGGCGTCGGCGTGCCGATGGCGGCGCGGATGGCGTTCTTGTCGTCGCCCTGACCGAGGCCGGGGATCTCGATTTCGTCGAGGCCGGTGAGGCCGGTCTCGAGGCCGCGCAGCGCCTTCTGCAGCGATTCCGCAAAGGTACGGCCGATGGCCATGACTTCACCGACCGACTTCATGGCGGTCGTCAGCGTCGGCTCGGCGCCCGGGAACTTCTCGAAGGCAAAGCGCGGGATCTTGGTGACCACGTAATCGATGGACGGTTCGAAGGAGGCGGGCGTCGCGCCGCCGGTGATGTCGTTCTCCAGTTCGTCCAGCGTGTAGCCGATGGCGAGCTTGGCGGCGATCTTGGCGATCGGGAAGCCGGTCGCCTTCGATGCCAGAGCGGAAGAGCGCGACACGCGCGGGTTCATCTCGATGACGACGAGGCGACCGTCCTTCGGGTTGACGGCGAACTGCACGTTCGAGCCGCCGGTTTCCACGCCGATCTCGCGCAGCACCGCAATCGAGGCGTTGCGCATGATCTGGTATTCCTTGTCCGTCAGCGTCAGCGCCGGCGCAACGGTGATGGAGTCGCCGGTATGCACGCCCATCGGATCGATGTTCTCGATCGAGCAGATGATGATGCAGTTGTCCGCCTTGTCGCGGACCACTTCCATTTCATACTCCTTCCAGCCGAGCACGGATTCCTCGATCAGCACTTCGGTGGTGGGGGAGGCGTCGAGGCCGCCCGAGACGATCTCGAAAAATTCGGAGCGGTTGTAGGCAATGCCGCCGCCGGTGCCGCCAAGCGTGAAGGAGGGGCGGATGATGGCCGGCAGGCCCACATGGTCGAGCGCCTGGGCGGCAATCGCCATGGCATGGCTCATGTAGCGCTGCTTGCGGTCGGTCTCGCCGAGGTTCCACTGGTTTTCCAGCTCGTCCAGGGCCTTGTCGAGCTCCGCGCCGGAAAGGGTTGCCTTCAGTTCCTGGCGGCGGGCTTCATGTGCCTTGCGGTCCTGATCCTTGATGTCGGTGGCATTGGCCAGCATCGACTTCGGTGTCTCGAGGCCGATCTTCGCCATCGCCTCGCGGAAGAGGGCGCGGTCCTCGGCCTTGTCGATGGCGGCCGGCTTCGCGCCGATCATTTCCACATTGTAGCGCTCCAGCACACCCATGCGCTTCAGCGAAAGCGCCGTGTTCAGCGCCGTCTGGCCGCCCATGGTCGGCAGGAGGGCGTCCGGGCGTTCCTTGGCGATGATCTTGGCGACGACTTCGGGCGTGATCGGCTCCACATAGGTGGCGTCCGCGAGGCCCGGATCGGTCATGATCGTCGCCGGGTTGGAGTTGACCAGGATGACCCGGTAACCCTCTTCCTTCAGCGCCTTGCAGGCCTGGGTGCCGGAATAATCGAACTCGCAGGCCTGGCCGATGACGATCGGCCCCGCGCCGATGATGAGGATCGATTTGATGTCTTGGCGCTTCGGCATGGTGCGGTCCTGTCGTATCTTACGTTGCGCGAAAAACCGGCCAGGGTGGGAGGTCACCGGCCGGGTCTCGATGCTTATGCTGATTAAAGGCTAGACCGGGCTTATAGGCGAAGGTTCCGCCGAACGGAACCCTCTATTTTTCGCTTTTCGAAGAAACTGTGGATGCCCGTTGCTGCCATTGCTGTCAGCGTCCGCCGGAGGTGCCTGCACCCGTTTGCGGAAGGTCGCGAAGCTGGTCCTTGAGTGCCTGGGCCTGCGCCCGTGAAACCGGCACCGCAACGCCATCCGTGGCGATCAGCATCAGTCGCCCACCGTCGCGCAGGACGCTCGTCACCTGATCTGACGCAACCCAGTGCGATCGATGAACCTTGAGCCCCGGCGCGGGTCCCAGCTCGGCGAGTGCGTCGGCGAAGCGCAGCAGCACCAGTTCGTTGCCCGCCGTGGTCACGACGCGGGTGTAATGGTCTTCCGCTTCGAGCCGCACGAGCCGCCCCCGATTCTCGGGCCGAAGCCGCTTCAGCAGAGGCACTGCCGCCGGCTGACCTGCGCCGGGTGGGGCCGGGGAGGGTTCCGGGCGCGCCGCTCCGATCGCCGGTTCCGGCTGGGGCGGCTCCTCCTGGTCGCGGCCAAGCGTCATGTAGGTCAGCAGGCAGAAGAGAAGGCTGAGGGGAAGGGTAACCAGCAGGTTCGACAGGAAGTGGCCCGGGTCCGGTCGGACCGGCAGCACCAGGCCATTCAACCATTCCACCTCCAGCGCGATCGGTAGAGCGGCGACGCCAGAGCCGATCATCATGCGGGTCAGTGGCGAGGAAACATAAGCGGCTAGAAGTCGCTCCGCGATCAGCGAGAGGCCGATGGCCGTTGCCCACGCAAAGGCGTGAACCGCAAGCCAGTAGCCGAAGCGCATCCAGGCATTCAGCCTGTCGAGCGTGCCGAAGGGGCCGGTCAGGGTGAAGAGGGACACGACGATTGCGAAGGTAACCCAGAGCCTGGGGGATGCAATCAGTGCCTTCCATTCACGAAGCGTGGGTTGCCGACCGTTTCCGTTCACGAATTGCCTCTGCCGCCTGGCGCAGTTTCAGTTGCCACAAAAACAGTCATCGCCGACACGGATCGAAAGATCAATCGTTCCCGGAGATGACCGTCGATGACACTCGAACCGCTGCTTTCCGCCCCGCTGGCCGTCCAGCTGCATGTGGCCACTGTCCTGCCTGCAGCCGTGCTGGGGGCCTACCTGCTGGCAAGGCCCAAGGGGACTCCAAGGCACCGCTTCCTCGGGCGGATCTGGATGGTGTTGATGGTTCTGACGTCCCTGTCGAGTTTCTTCATTCACACGATCCGTCTGGCCGGACCCTTCAGCCCCATCCATCTTCTCTCCCTGATGACCCTTGCGGGCTGCGTCCAGGCCATCCGCGCCGCCCGGCGCGGCGACATCCGCGCCCATCGTCGCGCCGTCACCTGGATGTATGCCGGGGGAATCGGCGTTGCGGGGCTCTTCACGATGCTGCCTGGCCGCATCATGCATGCGGTGGTGTTCGAGGGCAGCAGCACGCTTGCCCTGGCCGCAGCGCTTGCCTTTCTGCTCGTCCTCTCGCTTGCAACGATGCGCATGCGCCCCCTGAAAACCGGAGGTTGACTTCAAGACGTCTTGTCTTTTTGCACGCGCGCCCTGTTTACCGACTGACGTAATTCAATGTAAAAGTTGTGTTCTATAAGACAAAGGGCGCCCCGAAGTGCCCAAGGGAGACGTCAGCATGAAGTGGAGAGGCCTGCCCCAATCCGACAATGTGGAAGATCGCCGGGGCGACAATGCGCCGGGCGGTGGGCTTGGTGGCGGCTTCGGCGGCGGGATGGGTGGCGGCCCGTTCGGACGCGGCGGTGGCGGCGGGATCCGCCTCGCAGGCGGCAGCTGGAAGATGATGCTGTTCCTGCTCGTCCTTTTCTTCATCCTCAAGGCACTGGGTATCGATGCCACGCAGCTGCTCGACGGCGGAACGACCACCGGATCCAACTCCGGCTACGAACGGCAGATCGGCAACGAAGGCGAGACATCCTCCCGCGCCAATGACGAGATGACGGCTTTCGTCAGCACCGTCCTGAAGACCACGGAAGACGCCTGGACGGGCATCTTCAAGGCAAGTGGCGATACCTACGAGAAGCCGAAACTCGTTCTCTTCGACGGGCAGACGGAAAGCGCCTGCGGCTTTGCTTCGGCAGCGACCGGTCCGTTCTACTGCCCGGGTGACCGCAAGGTCTTTCTCGATACCGCCTTCTTCCAGGAAATGGCCGATCGCTTCGGCGCCTCCGGCGAATTCGCCGATGCCTATGTGATTGCCCACGAGGTCGGCCATCATGTGCAGAACCTCCTGGGGATCCTGCCCAAGTTCAACAAGATGCGGCAGTCGATGAGCGAGGTCGAGGCAAACCGCATGTCGGTGCGCGTCGAACTGCAGGCCGATTGCTTCGCCGGCATCTGGGCGCGGTATGCCGAAGGGCGCGGCATCGTCGAGGCCGGAGACATGGAAGCCGCCCTGAATGCGGCCAAGCAGATCGGCGACGATACGCTGCAGAAGCGCTCGCAGGGTTATGTGGTGCCAGAGAGCTTCAACCACGGAACCTCCGAGCAGCGCATGCGCTGGCTGAAGCGGGGCTTCGATACCGGAGACCTCAACGCCTGCGACACGTTTTCCAACAAGATCTGAGGCGGCATCCTCCGGCTGATGCATCCATGGCGAGTATCTGACCGGCAGCTCCAAAAGTTTGGCCTATCATAAGCCGAATTCATCGATGGATGAATTCGGCTTTTCTTTTCCGGTTTTCGCTTTGCGGCGGGGCAGTTTTCGCTTAATCCGACAGTCTTTCGCCCATTTCCGGCATATTTTGATCCGTTTTTTGAGGTTACTGCGATGCACGCCCCCGTGGACGCAACAGGCAACGAGAGCGATTTCCGGGACAATTCCTGGATGAGCCACATCAAGGCAACGCTGGCGCTCGGCATTCCGCTGATCGGCGCGCAGCTGGCGCAGCTCGGCATTCACACCACGGATGTGGTGATCGTCGGCCAGCTGGGCGCGGAAAAACTGGCAGCCATGGTGCTGGCGGGCCAGTTTCTGTTTACCGTCTTCATCCTCGGCTCGGGCATATCCATCGCGGTCATGCCCATGGTGGCACAGGCCTTCGGGCAGAATGATGCCGTTGCCATCCGGCGCTCCCTGCGCATGGGGCTCTGGGCATCCATCGGCTACTGGGCCCTGGCACTGCCGGTTTATCTGAGCGCGGAGCCGATCCTGCTCCTGCTTCAGCAGAAGCCGGAGATTGCCCGCCTTGCGGGCGATTACATCCACATCGCCGCCTTTGCGATGCTGCCCGGCCTTCTGTTCCTCGTGTTGCGCAGCCTGGTGAGCGCGGTCGGCCGGGCAGGGGTGATCCTCTGGGTGACGATCGCCGAACTGGTGCTCAATGCCTTTCTCGCCTATGCCCTGGTGCTTGGCCATTTCGGATTTCCGAAGATGGGCATGCATGGCGCGGCCTATGTGAACGTGATCGTCCAGGTGACCGGTCTCGTGGTGCTGGTTGCCTATATCCAGATGATCGAGACCCGGAAGTACGAGCTCTTCGTGCGTTTCTGGCGGCCGGACTGGCATGCCCTGTTCGAGGTGGTGAAGCTCGGCCTGCCCATCGGCATTACCGTTCTGGCTGAGGTCAGCCTGTTTTCTGCGGCCTCGCTGATGGTCGGCTCCATCGGCACGCTGGAACTGGCGGCCCACGGCATTTCGCTGCAGCTTGCCTCCATCGCGTTCATGATTCCGCTCGGCCTGTCGCAGGCGGCGACCGTGCGCGTCGGGATTGCCCATGGCCGTGGCGATCTGGCAGCCCTGATCCGCGCCGCGGTGACCGTGCTGGTCATTGCCGGGATCATTGCCGCCATCGGTGGCACCATGCTGGCTGTCGATCCCTTGTTCTTCGCGAGTTTCTACGTCAGCGAGGACAGCCCCGAAACGCCGCAACTGCTGGCGATTGCCTCCCGCCTGATCGTGGTGGCCGGGATCTTCCAGATGGTCGACAGCATTCAGGCGATCGCCAGCGGCCTTCTGCGCGGGTTGAAGGATGCGAGCGTGCCCATGGTGCTCGCGCTCATCGCCTATTGGCCGATCGGCTTCGGACTGGCCTGGGTCTTTGCCTTCACGCTCGATTATCGTGAGCTGGGCGTGTGGATCGGCTTCCTGATGGGCCTCGGCTCGGCTTGCGTCTTCCTCTGCGCGCGCTTCTATCTGCTGGTGCAAAGAGAAAAGGCGCTGATTGCCTGATCTGAAAAATGGCCAATGAAAAAGCCCGCTTAGGCGGGCTTTTTGCTGCGCTTCAGGTTTTGGCTCAACGCTCGGCCAGAGCCGGCTCTCCCTTGCGCTCGCGCACCAGGTTGATGAAGCGGCGGAAGAGATAGTGGCTGTCCTGCGGACCCGGAGAGGCTTCCGGGTGATGCTGCACCGAGAAGACCGGCTTGCCGACGAGGCGGAGACCGCAGTTGGTGCCGTCGAAGAGCGAAACGTGAGTCTCCTCAACGCCTTCCGGCAGGCTGTTGGAGTCCACCGCGAAGCCATGGTTCATGGACACGATTTCCACCTTGCCCGTGGTGTGATCCTTCACCGGATGGTTTGCGCCGTGATGGCCCTGGTGCATCTTGGAGGTCTTGGCGCCGAGCGCGAGACCCAGCATCTGGTGACCGAGGCAGATGCCGAAGAGCGGCAGACCGCTGTCGATCAGCTTGCGGATGACCGGGACTGCATATTCGCCGGTGGCGGCCGGGTCCCCCGGGCCGTTCGACAGGAAGATGCCGTCCGGCTTCATGGCCAGAACCTCTTCCGCAGTGGTCGTGGCGGGAACCACGGTAACCTTGCAGCCGAGACCGGCGAAGAGGCGGAGGATGTTGCGCTTCACGCCGAAATCCATGGCGACCACGTGATAGGCCGCATCCGCGTCACCAAGCGTCGAGGTGCCTTCGTTCCACACCCACGGCTTTTCGGTCCAGGTCGAGGACTGGCCCGAGGTCGCGACCTTGGCGAGGTCGAGGCCTTCGAGGCCGCTCCAGGCCCTGGCTTCCGCCTTCAGCGCCTCGATGTCGAACACGCCGTTCGGATCGTGGGCGATGACGGCATTCGGCATGCCGTGCTCGCGGATCCAGGCGGTGAGCGCGCGCGTATCGATGCCGCAGAGCCCGATGATGCCGCGGGCCTTCAGCCAGGCGTCCAGATGCTTCAGCGCACGATAGTTCGACGGGTCGGTGATGTCGGCCTTGAAGATCACGCCGACGGCGCCGTGGCGGGCTGCGGGCGTCAGGTCCTCGATATCCTCGTCATTGGTGCCGACATTGCCGATATGGGGGAAGGTGAAGGTGACGATCTGTCCGAGATAGGACGGGTCGGTGAGGATTTCCTCGTAGCCGGTGAGGGCCGTGTTGAAGCAGACTTCGGCCTGCACCTTGCCGGTGGCGCCGATGCCCTTGCCCTCGATGACGGTGCCGTCTGCGAGAACGAGCATCGCGGTGTGCTTGGGAGTGGTCCAGGGGGCTGTCGCGGTCATTGTCATCCCTTTCCGGCCGCGTGCCGCCGTCCGGGAGGAAACGGCGAGGCAGCCCATGTCCGAGTGGTCGCAGGAAAATGCGCGTGGTCGGGCGCGCGGAAAGACCGCGGTTGGTTCGCCTGATGCCGATTTTCGTGCAGGTGACGGTAGATAGTCACATCAGGACCGGGGGTCAATGACCGTTGCCTCAATAATGCGCATTCTCCGGCGCTATTTTCCCGATCCTGGCGCAGCGGACCGCCTTCGGGGCCTGCCGGTTGCGGTTTGGCGGCGGCCCGCCTATGTAGGAGCCCTGTCCGGTCAACTGGCGCCGACCGCCCGATGTGCGCCCCGGTTCGAAGGGAGATCGCCATGCGCGAAGAACTTACCGCAGCCCTCAAGGACGCCATGAAGGCGAAGGATTCGCTGCGGCTTTCCACCATCCGCCTCATTCAGTCCGCGATCAAGGATCAGGACATCGCCCAGCGCACCGCCGGCAAGGAGCCGCTTTCCGACGGAGAAATCCTGCAACTGATGGCAAAGCTCATCAAGCAGCGCGAAGAATCGGCCAAGATCTACGAGCAGAATGCCCGCCCGGAACTTGCCGAGAAGGAACGGCAGGAAATCGCCGCCATCGCGTCCTTCATGCCGAGGCAGCTTTCCGACGACGAGACGAAGGCCGCCATCGAGAAGGCGATTGCCGAGACCGGCGCTTCCGGCATCAAGGACATGGGCAAGGTGATTGCAGCGCTGCGTGCCGCCTATGCCGGCCAGATGGATTTCGGCAAGGCGTCCGGCATGGTCAAGGCGATGCTCGGCTGATCCCGGTGAGGGGAGGCGGCTATTCGGCCGCCTTTTTCCTGCTTTCCATATAGAAGCGCAGGACGTCGTTCATCCGGCTCTGATAGCCCGGCCCCTCCTTCTTGAAGAATTCGATGATGTCGCTGTCCAGGCGAATGGAGATGGCGCGTTTTACCCGCGGCACAACCCAGACCGCCTTCGACCAATCGATGTCCTCCCAGCCTTCCCAGTCGGGATCGTCCTTTATGGCCGCCTCGATCTCTTCATCGGTCATGGCCTCGACGCGGGCCCAGTCGGTCTTCGACTCGCTGTTTGCGATCATCCGCTCGATATCCTCAATCGAAAACCGCTTTATATTTTCTTCGCTCACTGCGATTTGCCTTTCTTGCAGATATGATCCGCGCAGCGCTCCCGCGTGGAGTGTAAACGATTGACAGCAACTTTCCGGAGTCCGGGCATATAGCGAGAATGCGCAGTTCGCTTCCTCTGGGAGAGACGATTGCGTAATGGGGACGTTGGAGCGCGTGCGCTGCATCCACAAAGTCTATGTCGTGCTTGCGAATATTGGACTGGCATTTGTTGTCATCCCATTCGAAGCCGGTAAACTGCGGTTCGTCGACGATCATTCATATTGTCCATACAAGTGTATATACAGCAACTTCAATGTCAAGCGAGTCTAAAATACGGAAATTCTAATATGATTTGCCCGATGTGAATAGCGGGTACAGGCGATGACGCTTTTCTGGCGCATTGGCGCGTTCCTTCCTATATGGTGGGCGCTTGACCCGAGGTGCCCATGCGTTTTTCCAACAGTTTCCTGGACGAGATCCGAGACCGCGTTCCGATATCGGACGTGATCGGACGGCGCGTGACCTGGGACCGGAAGAAGACCAATGCCTCGCGCGGGGATTACTGGGCCTGCTGCCCCTTCCATGGCGAGAAGTCTCCGAGCTTCCACTGCGAGGATCGCAAGGGGCGCTACCACTGCTTCGGTTGCGGGGTATCGGGCGATCACTTCCGCTTTCTCACCGATCTCGAAGGCCTGAGTTTTCCGGAGGCGGTGCAGCAGATCGCCGATCTCGCGGGCGTCGCCCTTCCCCAGCCCGATCCGCAGGCGGAGCGTCGGGAAAAGGAGCGTACCTCCCTTCTCGATGTGATGGAGCTTGCGACCCGCTTCTTTCAGGATCAGCTGCAGACGGCACAGGGAGCGAAGGCGCGCGCCTATCTGCGCGAACGCGGCCTGACGGGGCGGACGATCGAGACGTTTCGTCTCGGCTATGCGCCCGACAGCCGCAATGCCCTCAAGGAGTTTCTGGCGTCGAAGGGGGTGCCGAAGGAGCAGATCGAGGCCTGTGGCCTCGTCGTGCACGGAGAGGGCATTGCCGTTTCCTATGACCGCTTTCGGGACCGGATCATGTTTCCGATCCTTTCCGCGCGGGAGCGGGTGATTGCCTTCGGCGGGCGCGCCATGTCGCCGGATGCCCCTGCCAAATACCTGAATTCGAACGAAACCGAACTCTTCCACAAGGGCAACGTGCTCTACAATTTTGCCCGGGCGCGCAAGACCACGCAGGGTGCCGACGGTGCCGGCACCGTTATTGCCGTCGAAGGCTACATGGACGTGATCGCACTGCATCAGGCAGGCATACAGAATGCGGTGGCGCCTCTCGGTACCGCGCTCACGGAAAACCAGCTCGAGCTCTTGTGGAAGATGACCAGCCAGCCCGTTCTCTGTTTCGACGGGGACGGAGCGGGCCTGCGCGCCGCCAGCCGCGCGGTCGATCTCGCCCTGCCGCATCTGAAGCCGGGGCGATCGGTCCGCTTTGCCCTGCTGCCCGACGGCAAGGATCCTGACGACCTCGTGCGCCATGACGGTCGCGAGCCTTTCGACCGGGTGATGGAACAGGCAAAGCCCCTGGCAGAGATGCTCTGGTCGCGGGAAACGGCCGGCACCGCCTTCGACACGCCCGAAAAGCGTGCGGAACTCGAGGCGCGGCTCAAGCAGATCGTTGCGGTGATCGGGGACGAGAATGTCCGGCGCCACTACCAGCAGGACATCCGCGATCGCCTGAACGCCTTCTTCCAGGCCTCATCCTCCGCCAGGCAGCCCATGCGCGGCGGACGTGGCGGCGGGGGCGGACGAAATGCCGGGCGCGGTGGCCCGGGCCAGCCGGCTCTCGGTCCGCAGGCTGCCGGCACCGGGGTTGTTTCCGATCGCCTCACAAGCTCGGGTCTCGTGCGCGGACATGGCGAGCAGCCGAAACTGCGGGAAGCGGTTCTGGCGCTGACCGTGGTCAACCATCCGCAGCTCCTGCGCGAAGATTACGACGACATCGCCCACATCGATTTCAGCCACAAGGAGCTGCAGAAACTGTGGTCCGCCCTGCTGGGAGAGGCGGCCCATGCCGGCCACAATCTCTCGCGCGACTATCTTCGCGAGCGGCTGGAGGGGCAGGGCTTCGGGGCGCTTCTGAAGGCGCTCGACCAGCAGATCCGCAATGCCCGTCTGTGGACTGCAACCGAAGATGCCGCTCCGGAAGATGCGCGCGAGGGCTACAATCAGGCCATGGCTCTGCACAAGCGCACCAAGGCGCTGCGCTGGCACAAGATCGAGCTGGAGCGCGAGATTGCGGAGGCAACGGAGGCCGAGGATGGAGAGCGTGTGCAGCGCCTGATGGATGCACTCCACGAGGTGCATCTCGAAGGACTTCGCCTCGAAAACCAAGATGCCATCATCGACGGTTTCGGCATCCTGTCCGGCCGTGTGAAAGGGGCCGCCACCAGCAGCGGCGGCCACTGATCGCCAGGGCGGGTTCGCCTAGCCGCTGCCGGCATAGAAATCGCGGAAACGCTCGCGCAACGTCAGTTTCGAAATCTTGCCGGTGGCAGTCATCGGCAGGGCCTCGATGAAGACGACATCGTCGGGCACCTGCCATTTTGCCATGCGTGTGCCGATATGGGCGCGGATGGTGTCCTGATCCACCGGGGAGCCCGCTTCGCGCACGATGCAGAGCAAAGGACGTTCCGACCATTTCGGGTGATTGACGGCAATCGCCGCCGCGCCCGCCACGCCTGGGCAGGAAAGCGCTGCCGATTCCAGTTCCAGCGAGGAAATCCACTCGCCGCCGGATTTGATCAGGTCTTTCGAGCGGTCGACGATTTCCATCTCGCCGGTCGGATGGATCACCGAGACATCGCCGGTGCGGAACCAGCCTTCTTCGTCGAAGGCGGCGGCGGTGGCCACGGGGTCATTGTAATATCCTGCGGTCACAAACGGGCAGCGGATCAGCAGATCCCCGCGCGACACGCCATCATGCGGCAGGCGATGGCCGTTTTCATCAACGAGTTTCAGCTCCGTTGTCCAGGTAGGCACGCCCTGGCGGAGCTTTCGCGGATTGGCGTTGGCGGGGCCATTGATGATGTCGGCGGTCGTGGTTGTCGAGACCGGGCTCGTCTCCGTCATGCCCCAGCCATGGGCGGCGCGGATGCCGAATTCCTCCATCGCCTTCAGAAGCGGTGCCGTCAGCGCCGCTCCGCCAATCAGTCCATATTCCAGCGTCTGCGGCTTGCGGCCCTTTCTGCGCACCTCTTCCATGATCATGCCCCAGACTGTCGGGACACCGAAATTGGTCGTAACGCCTTCCTCGTCCATCAGGTTGAAGACCGAAACACCGTCCAGTTTCGGCCCGGGCAGCACCATGGACGTGCCGGTGAGGAAGCAGGAATAGGGAAGGCCCCAGGCATTGACATGGAAGAGAGGCACCACCGCCAGCACGCATTTGTCCTGTCCGAACAGCTTGAAGAAGGCCATTATCTCGGCAAAGGCATGCAGGATCTGCGAGCGGTGGCTGTAGAGCACGCCCTTCGGATTGCCTGTCGTGCCGGATGTGTAGCAGAGCGCGCAGGCCGTATTTTCGGAAAACTCCGGCCAGTCGTAAAGCCCGCTGTCTTCCTCTGCCGCGAGAAGCGTCTCGTAATCGAGCGTGGCTGCCGGTGCTTCCGCCGGCATCGGCCCATCGGCAAGGGCCACATAGCGAATACCCTTCGGCATCGAGGAGACCAGGCCCGCGACCTGCGGCGTGAGAACCGTGTCGAAAAACAGGAGACTGTCTTCCGCGTGGTTTGCGATCCAGCTGATCTGCTCGGGAAAGAGCCGCGGATTGATGGTGTGGCAGACGGCGCCGATCCCCGCCGTTGCGTAATAGAGTTCGAGATGCCGGTTGCTGTTGAAGGCGAGCGTGGCCACCCGATCGCCGGGTTTCACGCCAAGCTTCACCAGTGCATGCGCGAGCCGATGCACTCTCTTATGGATTTCGGCAAAGCTGCAGCGGCTCCGTTCGCCCGCTGCATTGGCCGATACGACCGTGCTCTGCGGGTATGCACGGGCGGCGTGTTCCAGGATGCCGCTTACCAGAAGCGGCCTGTCCATCATCAGTCCCTGCAGCATGATCTCCTCCCTTTTGTTGTGAAAATTCTTATACAGAAAATACTCAAGTTCAACCACGGGTAAGAGCTGGGTGATCACGGACCGTCGCAGCTGGTAACAAAATCTTGCTGAAAGCGACATTTTTGCCGTGCGCTTCGCCGCGCCGGCTTGTATCGGTAGCGGGCATTCGTGCTAGGGTTCGTGGCAATTCCCAGCGGATTCCACGCGAATTCCGGTGAAAGAGACGGCGTGAACGGAGCTTTTTGAGATGACGCAAGCCTTTTTGAACCATTTGCGCAGCGAACTGGCCGGTTTGAAGGAAAACGGCCTCTACAAGAACGAGCGCGTGATCACCTCCAAGCAGGCCGGCGCGATCGATACGGCAGACGGGCGGCATGTGCTGAACTTCTGCGCAAACAATTATCTCGGCCTCGCCGACAATGCCGAAATTGCCGAAGCCGCAAAGAAGGCCCTCGACCGCTACGGCTACGGCATGGCCTCCGTGCGCTTCATCTGCGGCACGCAGGAGGAGCACAAGCAACTGGAGGCGCGGATCTCCCGCTTCCTGGGGCTCGAGGATACCATCCTTTATTCCTCCTGCTTCGATGCGAATGGCGGTCTCTTCGAGACGCTGCTCGGCGAGGAGGATGCGATCATTTCCGATGCGCTCAACCATGCCTCCATCATCGACGGCGTGCGTCTCTCCAAGGCAAAGCGCTTCCGCTACGCCAACAATGACATGGCGGCCCTCGAGGAAGAGCTGAAGAAGGCAGAAGGCAGCCGCTTCAAGCTGATTGCTACCGATGGCGTGTTCTCCATGGACGGCATCATCGCCAATCTTCAGGGCGTGTGCGATCTCGCGGAAAAGTATGGTGCGATGGTCATGGTGGACGACAGCCATGCGGTTGGCTTCGTCGGCAAGCACGGGCGCGGCTCTGCCGAATATTGCGGCGTGGAAGGACGGGTCGACATCATCACCGGCACGCTCGGCAAGGCGCTCGGCGGAGCGTCGGGTGGCTATACGTCGGGCAGGGCGGAGGTCATCGATTGGCTGCGCCAGCGCTCGCGCCCCTATCTCTTCTCCAACACGCTGGCGCCGGTCATCGCTGCCGCCTCGCTCAAGGTCTTCGACATCATCGATAACGGCGATGCGCTGCGCCAGCGGCTGCAGGCCAATGCCGAGCTGTTCCGCAGCGAGATGACGAAGCTCGGCTTCACGCTGGCGGGCGAGGGGCATCCCATCATTCCCGTCATGCTCGGCGATGCGAAGCTCGCGCAGGACTTTGCCGCACGGATGCTGGAAAAGGGTGTCTATGTGGTCGGCTTCTTCTTCCCCGTGGTGCCGCGCGGCCAGGCCCGCATCCGCACCCAGATGTCGGCCGCCCATAGCCGCGCCGACGTGGAGAAGGCGATTTCCGTGTTTGCCGAGGTCGGCCGGGAGCTGGGTGTCATCTGAACGGGGTGCGGAGGCCCCTCACCCCCTCTCGAACCCTCTCCCCGCTGGGGAGAGGAGGCGTGGGGCAGGCGGTTTCGGACCATTTCTTCTCCCCGGCGGGGAGAAGGTGGCGGCACGCACGACCCGCCCTGTAGCAATTTCAAGAAGGATCAATCGCATGACCAACATGATGCGTGCACTGGTGAAGGCAAGGCCCGAAGTGGGGCTGTGGATGGAGCATGTGCCCGTTCCCGAGGTCGGGCCGAACGATGTGCTCATCCGGGTGAAGAAATCGGCGATCTGCGGCACGGACGTGCATATCTGGAACTGGGACCAGTGGGCGCAGAAGACCATTCCGGTGCCGATGGTGGTGGGCCACGAATTCGTCGGCGAGATTGCCGAGATCGGCTCGGCGGTCACCAAGTTTCATGTGGGCGAGCGGGTGTCCGGCGAGGGCCACATCGTCTGCGGCAAGTGCCGCAACTGCCGGGCGGGCCGCGGCCATCTCTGCCGCAACACGCAAGGGGTGGGCGTCAACCGCCCCGGTTCCTTCGGCGAGTTCGTCTGCATTCCGGAAAACAATGTCGTGCCGATCCCGGAAGACGTGCCGGACGAGATCGCGGCGATCTTCGATCCCTTCGGCAATGCCGTGCACACGGCGCTCTCCTTCGATTGCGTGGGGGAGGACGTTCTGGTCACCGGTGCCGGGCCGATCGGCATCATGGGGGCGATGGTGGCGAAGCGGGCGGGTGCCCGCAAGGTCGTCATCACCGACATCAATCCCGTCCGGCTCGAACTCGCCCGCAAGTGCGGGATCGATCATGTGGTCGATGCCTCCTCGCAGAAGCTCGAGGACGTGATGCGCGAGATCGGCATGAAGGAAGGCTTCGATGTGGGGCTCGAAATGTCGGGCGCGCCGCCGGCCTTCCGCTCGATGATCGATACCATGAACAATGGCGGCAAGATCGCCATCCTCGGCATCGCGCCGGAGGGGTTCGGCATCGACTGGAACAAGGTGATCTTCAAGATGCTTCACCTCAAGGGCATCTATGGCCGCGAGATGTTCGAGACCTGGTACAAGATGATCGCCTTCGTGCAGAGCGGGATCGACCTTTCGCCGCTGATCACCCACCGCATCTCCATCGACGACTTCCGCGATGGCTTCGAAGCGATGCGCTCCGGCAATTCCGGCAAGGTGGTGATGGATTGGAGCCGCTGACCCGGCCGCCCGCAACGCCTGCATTCACCGCTGCGTGCCGCGGATCCGGAAGGGCCGGGCCGCTGCCCAGCGGAGGTGCGGACGGGGCGGGCAAAGCTTGCACGGCACCCCTTGTTTTTCCCTTTCCCGTTCCTAAATAAGCCTCGTGGAAAAGCCCGGCTGGCTGCCACGAAAGCCGATAATTGCGGGCTTCCGTCCGGATTTTTTTCGAATCCGGCAAAATAGCGTCGGAATCGCTTGACGGGGCCGAAATTTCTGGGAATCACCATGACAAGCAGAATTGGTGGAACTGGCCGGGCTCGTCGAGGAATTATGACCGGGGAAACGGATTCGCATTTTTGTCCGGACCTTGGATCCGGGCTCGTGGTTAATCGTCGATTAAAGGTCCTCCTTTTAGGTGGTGGATGGTGATTCGCGGCGGCGCGCCCGGCAGGGTGGCCGAGTCCGGCGGGGACTTTCGCGAATGAGGAATAAGGCGTCAGGGAAAGCGACTGAAAATGGCAACCAAAGTCAAAGAAAACGAAGAAGCTGAAGTCGAACGCGATGGCGCGACGGACGGACCGCTTCTCGACCTTTCCGACGACGCGGTCAAGAAAATGATCAAGGCCGCGAAGAAGCGCGGCTATGTGACCATGGACGAGCTGAACTCGGTTCTGCCTTCCGAAGAGGTGACCTCCGAGCAGATCGAAGACACCATGGCCATGCTGTCCGACATGGGCATCAACGTCGTCGAGGACGACGAGGTGGACGAAAACGCCGTTGCCGACGATGTCGACGACGAACCGGATGCCGATGGCGACGGTGGCGAAATCGTTGCCTCGACCGGTTCGGCGCTCGCCACCACCAAGCGCAAGGAACCCGCCGACCGTACCGACGATCCGGTGCGCATGTACCTGCGCGAGATGGGCTCGGTGGAGCTTCTGTCGCGCGAGGGCGAAATCGCCATTGCCAAGCGCATCGAAGCCGGCCGCGAGACGATGATCTCGGGCCTGTGCGAAAGCCCGCTCACCTTCCAGGCGCTGATCATCTGGCGTGACGAACTGAACGAAGGCACGACGCTGCTGCGCGAGATCATCGATCTCGAAACCACCTATTCCGGTCCCGAGGCCAAGGCTGCCCCGCAGTTCCAGAGCCCGGAGAAGATCGAGGCGGACCGCAAGGCTGCCGAGGAGAAGGAAAAGGCACGCCGCAGCCGTCAGCCGAATGGCGAAGACGACATCACCAATGTCGGCGGCGAAGGCCTGCCGGTGGAGGAAGAGGAAGAGGACGACGACGAGTCCAACCTGTCGCTGGCGGCGATGGAAGCGGAGCTTCGTCCGCAGGTCATGGAAACCCTCGACCTTATTGCCGAGACCTACAAGAAGCTGCGCAAGCTGCAGGACCAGCAGGTGGAGGCGCGTCTCGCCGCCACCGGCGCGCTGTCCTCCACGCAGGAGCGCCGCCTGAAGGAGCTCAAGGATCAGCTGATCACGGCCGTCAAGTCGCTGTCGCTCAACCAGAACCGCATCGACAGCCTCGTCGAGCAGCTCTACGACATCTCCAAGCGCCTGATGCAGAACGAAGGCCGCCTGCTGCGCCTCGCCGAAAGCTATGGCGTGAAGCGGGAGAGCTTCCTCGAGCAGTATCAGGGCGCAGAGCTCGACCCGAACTGGATGAAGTCCATTGCCAACCTCGCCGCCCGGGGCTGGAAGGAATTCGCCAAGGCGGAAAACAACACGATCCGCGAGATCCGCCAGGAGATCCAGAACCTTGCGACCGAAACCGGCATTTCCATCGCCGAGTTCCGCCGCATCGTTTCCATGGTGCAGAAGGGCGAGCGCGAGGCGCGCATCGCGAAGAAGGAGATGGTGGAAGCCAACCTCCGTCTCGTGATCTCGATCGCCAAGAAATACACGAACCGCGGCCTGCAGTTCCTCGACCTGATCCAGGAAGGCAACATCGGCCTGATGAAGGCGGTGGACAAGTTCGAGTATCGCCGCGGCTACAAGTTCTCCACCTATGCGACATGGTGGATCCGGCAGGCGATCACCCGTTCGATCGCCGACCAGGCCCGCACGATCCGCATTCCCGTGCACATGATCGAGACGATCAACAAGATCGTCCGCACCTCGCGCCAGATGCTGCACGAGATCGGCCGCGAGCCGACCCCGGAGGAACTGGCCGAAAAGCTTGCCATGCCGCTGGAAAAGGTGCGCAAGGTGCTGAAGATCGCCAAGGAGCCGATCTCGCTCGAAACCCCCGTGGGCGACGAGGAAGACAGCCATCTCGGCGATTTCATCGAGGACAAGAACGCGCTTCTGCCCATCGATGCCGCGATTCAGGCGAACCTGCGCGAGACGACCACCCGCGTTCTTGCCTCGCTTACCCCCCGCGAGGAGCGCGTTCTGCGCATGCGCTTCGGCATCGGCATGAACACGGACCACACGCTGGAAGAAGTCGGCCAGCAGTTCTCGGTTACCCGCGAGCGCATCCGCCAGATCGAGGCAAAGGCGCTGCGCAAGCTGAAGCACCCGAGCCGTTCGCGCAAGCTCCGGAGCTTCCTGGACAGCTGATCCAGCTCCGGTCTGCCGCTCTCACTGACGCCACGGCGCCCCGCCGTGGCGTTTTGCGTTCAGGGCCCCCAATTTTCACGTAGGCCGTAGCGCCCTGCCGCAGGCTTCGCCTCCGCTATGCCTTCTTCTCTCCGAAAAATGGACCGCTTCGTCTGCGAATGGGACCGAAAGGCGGTTTCGCGCGTTATAGCGAGCGACGGGGAGGCGGCAGTTTCCTTAACCTTTGATGAACACCAGGTTCCGGTTCCGTTCAGTCGGGCTGACCTAAGGTGGAAACATTCCAATCCGGGGCAGATGCCCCGCCAGGACGGAGAAGAACGATGAAAAAGCTTTTTGCCCGTATGGGACTTGCAACCTTGATTGCAGGGGCGACCCTTGCCGGACTGGCCCCCGCAGCTGCGCAGGCGGACGATTTCGGTATCGAATTCCGCTTTGGCGGCGATGACGGTTACAATCGCGAATACCGCCATCACCGCTGGAACAACCGTTACGAAGGCCGTCGTGGCTGCCGGCCGGACCGGGCGCTGGAGATCGCCCGCTACGAAGGCCTGCGTCGGGCCCATATCAGCCGCGTTACCCCGCGCGTCGTGGTGGTGAAGGGCCGTGGCCCCTATGGTTGGGAGCGGATCGTGTTTGCGAATGTCCGCGGTTGCCCGATTGTCGACCGCTAAGGATCGGACGACAGCGCAAGACAAAGAAAGCCCGCGGCGACGCGGGCTTTTTCGTGTGCGCTGGGGCAGGTGGTTGCCGGGGCTGAGTGGCCCCGGCGTTGCCCTGCGGCTTTTACTGCTTGATCGCGAAAGTCACGTTGACGGTGACGTTATAGGCGTTCTCGCCGGGGGCCATCGGCACCATGCGGTCGCCTGCGGCCTCCTTGGGGGCGGCCATCATGGCTATGGGCATGGGCATCGGATTGGAGACGGATTCGGAAATGTCGACGAGACGGCCGATCTCCACCCCGGCAGCCGCGGTCAGTTCGCGTGCCTTTGCGATTGCATCCTTCATCGCCTTCTCGCGGGCTTCCTTCATCACCGCGTCGGTGTTCTCGTTGACGAAGCGGATATCGCCGCCCTGATTGATCCCGAGGGTGACCGACTTGTCGATGAGCGCACCGGCCTTGGAAATGTCGCGCAGCCTGACGGTAAGGGAATTGGTCGTCTGGTAGCCGACGAGTTCCGGGGGCTTCTGGCTTCCGTCGCTGTTCTGGCTGTAGTTATAGACGGGCTGGATGGTGAAGCCCGAGGTCTGCAGGTCCCGGTTTTCGATACCATCCGCCTTGAGCGCCTCGAGCACGGCGGTCATCGCCTTGTTATTGGCGTCGAGCGACTCGCGCGCGGTTTTCTCCTGCTTCGTGACCGAAAGCGTCACGACTGCCATGTCGGGCGTTGCCCGTGCCTCTCCATTGCCGGAAACGGTGATGGTGGCCTCGCGGGGGGCATTGTCGTCGGCGAGCGCTGCGGATGCAGCAAGGCAGGCGCCGGCGGCAAGAGCCAGGGCGAGGGGACGGGCGTTCAGAAATCCCATGGCGGATCCTCATGTGGTGCCCGCCTGCATTGGCAATCATCGCCGTGGCCAGAGCGGGCCGGTTGGGGGAAGGGCGGGCAAGCGTATCGAAACGTTCATCCCGCCACTGGACACGACTGTTGCGCGAGATTGTGAAGCGATTACGGCAGTCTCTTGCCGCTCGATGGAAATTCCGCTAGACGGGACCGGCCCGCCGGAGACCATTGCGGCGTGCGAGGGCATATGCCCGAGGGCCTGTAGCTCAATGGTTAGAGCCGGCGGCTCATAACCGCTTGGTTGGGGGTTCGAGTCCCTCCGGGCCCACCAGTTCTTTCATGCAACTCTCAGGTTGTTGCTCCGCGCCGTTTTCTCCCGCCGGGGGCTCCAAACCCGTCGACCTGCGGCAATCGGAGGGGCAATGGCGGTCTTTCTCACACGGCTGCGCTTCTCCGGCTCTTTCCCCGCTGCTGCGCCGTGCCTATATGCGTGAATGAAATCAGGGCAGGAAAGGGCAGGTCATGGCAGGGGTCGCAGATCAGGCGTTTCGGTTTGACAATTCCTATGCGCGGCTGCCCCGGCGGTTTTATGCGGAGACCCAGCCTTCGCCCGCATCCGGGCCGCGTCTGGTGGCATTGAACACCGCGCTGGCCAGGGAGATGGGGCTCGCGCTCGAGACCATGCCGGCCGAAGACCTCGCCGCCATCTTTTCCGGCAATCGTCTTCCGGAGGGCGCGCTGCCGATTGCGACGGCCTATGCGGGCCATCAGTTCGGCGGCTTTTCCCCGCAGCTCGGCGACGGGCGGGCGGTGCTTCTCGGCGAGGTGGTGACGCCCGATGGACGACGGCTGGACATCCAGCTGAAAGGGGCGGGCCGCACGGTGTTTTCGAGGGGCGGGGACGGGCGCGCCGCCCTCGGTCCCGTCCTGCGGGAATTCCTCGTCTCGGAAGCCATGCACGCACTCGGCATTCCCACGACACGGGCGCTCGCCGCCACCACCACGGGCGATCCGGTCTACCGCGAGACGGTGCTGCAGGGTGCGGTCCTCGCGCGCGTTGCCTCCAGCCACATCCGCATCGGCACCTTCCAGTATTTCGCTGCCCGACAGGATCACGAAGCGCTCCGGCTGCTGGTGGATCATGCCCTGGAGCGGCATTATCCCGAGAGGGTCGATGCCGAAAACCGGGCTCTTGCGCTGTTCGAAGGGGTGATCGCCCGGCAGGCGGCCCTTGTCGCGGAGTGGATGCGCGTGGGCTTCGTGCACGGGGTGATGAACACCGACAACATGTCGATTTCGGGCGAAACCATCGATTACGGTCCCTGCGCCTTCATCGATGCCTACGATCCCGCCGCGCGCTTTTCCTCCATCGATACCGGCAGCCGCTATGCCTTTGCCAATCAGGGTGCGGTTGCGGAATGGAACCTCGCGCGGCTCGCCGAAGCGCTGCTGCCGATCCTCGATGCGGATGAAAACCGCGCGGTGGAGATTGCGACGACGGCGCTGCGGACCTTCTCGCCGCAGTTTTCGCAGCACATGCTTGCGGCGATGCGGGCAAAGCTCGGCCTGCTGGCATCCGAGGACGAGGATGCGGCTCTGATCCGCGATTTCCTCCGGGCCATGCACCAGGGGTCGGCCGATTTCACGCTCACGTTCCGGGCGCTCGGCAGGGCGGTGCGCGAGGGCCACGGCTTTGCCGAGGTCGAGGCCCTGTTTGCCGATGCGACCGGCTTGCGGGATTGGCTGCCCCGTTACGAGGCGCGCCTTTCGCGGGAAGAAGCCACGGCTGCAGCGCGTGCGGAGCGGATGGATCGGGCAAACCCGCTCTACATTCCGCGCAACCATCAGGTGGAAACCGCGCTCGCAGCGGCTGCCGAAGGCAGCTTCGACGTGTTCAACGACCTGCGGGACCTGCTCAGGCATCCCTATGAGGAGCAGCCGGGCAGGGAAGCCTATGCCGCGCCTCCACCCTCGGACTTCGGGAACTACCGCACCTTCTGCGGCACCTGAGGGGATCGGCGCCTGCCGTCACTTTCCACGGCAAATTACGCTTCGGCCCTTTTCCTCGCCGTCCCGCTCGGCCATTCTGGCCGGGACCAAGGGAGGGCAGGCATGACCATCGACAAGGATCTCGATTGCATCCAGCGCCAGGAGCAGGCGCTGCAATTCGATCACTTCAATCTCGAAACCGCCTGGCAGGTGGGCTCGCTGATCCATCAGATGGCGGCCAGCCGTCGGCTGGGCGTGGTGATCGACATCACCCTGCATTCCATGCCCGCCTTCTACGCCGCCTTGCCCGGCACGACGGCGGACAACGCCAACTGGGTGCGGCGCAAGCGCAACCTCGTTCTCCGCTTCCTGCGCAGCAGCTACGCGGTGGGGCTGCAGCTGCAGCGCCAGGGCGTGACGGTGGAGCAGAAATGGGGGCTTTCGCCCGCCGATTTCGCGCCCCATGGCGGCAGTTTCCCGATCCATGTGCGCAATACCGGCGTCATCGGCGCAATCACCGTATCAGGCCTTCCCCAGCGCGAGGACCACGCGCTCGTCGTGGAGGCGCTCGCCATCTTCCTCAAGCAGGACCCCATCGATCTGAAACTGCCCGATCAGTGACCGGGCAGCGTTCTCCGCCCCGTCAGAGACGGTTTGCCTCGATGATCATCTTCGTCAGGCTGCCTTCCGAAGGATAAAGCGGAATGAGGCAGGCCTGCAGGGCATGATAGATGTCCGCCTTGCCGGTGAAGAGCGTGTATTCCGGCTTGAGATCCTCGCTGAGCTGCTCATGCCAGCCGCCATTCTCGCGGTCGATGAAGGAGGCGGCGATGCGGTTCCAGATGCGGCGGTAGCTCTGTTCGTGGAAGTCGCTCGGGAAATGGGCGTTGAGGAAGGCCGCGGCGCCTGCGCCTTCACAGAGCGGCCACCAGAGCTTGGCGGTGCGGGAGGGTCGGTTCTCCCAGTCCAGCGTGTAGTAGAAGCCGCCATGCTCCCGGTCCCAGCCGAGCGACATGGCCTGGAAGAACAGGGCGCGTGCGGCTTCCGTCATCCAGTCGCGATCCTTGCCGGTCAGCGCCCAGAGCTGCAGGATGAGCCGTGCCCATTCCAGCGAGTGGCCGGGTGTGGTGCCGGAGGGGCGGAACATCTCGTGTCCGCTATAGGCCTCGTCGAGCTGCCAGTCTTCGGTGAAGTGTTCCGGAAGGCGATAGCCGCAGGCCTGGGCATGGCAGCGGATGATCAGCTCGGCGATGCGCTCCGCCTTGTGGAGGTAGTCGCGCTCGCCGGTCGCCTCATAGGCGGCCATCAGCGCTTCCGTCAGATGCATGTTGGAGTTCTGGCCGCGATAGGGGCCGATGGGGGACCAGTCGGTCCTGAACTCCTCGGCAATCGCGCCGTGTCCGTCTTCCCAGAAACGGGTGTTGAGGATTTCGGTCACGTCCGCCAGCATGGAGAAGGCAAGCGGATGCCCGACAAGGCTGGCCGAGGATGCCGCAAGCAGGACGAAGGCGTGGCCGTAGCCCTGCTTGGTCGTGTCGGCGGGACCATCGTCGCGGATCGCCCAATGATAACCGCCGGCATCCGGGTCCCTGTGCCTGTTCCAGATGGTCTGCATGCCGTGATCGATCATGTCCTCGAGCCCGGGGCGGCCCATGAGATCGCCGATGACGGCGCAATGCACCATGCGCGCGCTCATGTGCACGCCACACGCGGCAGAGGGGTCGACCTTCACCGCACCCTTCGCATCGCATTCGCGAAATCCGCCGGCGGGGTTGATGGTGCGCGGTCCGAAAAAGGTGAAGAGCCGCTCGGCCTCGTTGAGCAGCCAGGTGCGATGAACCGGGCGCCGGGCCCAGGGCAGGGTGTCGGTGATTGCGTCTGACATCGTGGCTCCTCCTCGAACGGAACGGTTTTAATCGATTGGCGCCGGGCTTTGAAGCGCGATATCGTTCCGCACGGTTCCGCTTCACAGTTTGATTCATGCGCTTGGCAAAGACGGTGTAAAGGCGAAGCAAACCATTTGAAAAAATTCGGATTTCGGGTGGACGGACAGTCGGACCGAAAGGCAGCCGGCGGGGAGGCGGAGATGACGGGAGAATCCAATCTTTCGAGTCTTTTGAAGGGGATGGAGCCTGTTCTTCAGAAGGAGATTCTGGTCTTTGCCACCGTTCCTGAAGAGCGAGAGGCCCTGCTTCCCCAAAGGCTCTCCGTTGTGGGGCAATTCCGCGAGGCGGAGGGGCTGACCCTGATCCTCCCGCAGAGCGAGGCGCGGGATGCCGGCCTCGCCTGTTCCGGACCGATGCGCCAGATCACGCTGACCATCCATTCCTCGCTGGAAGCCATTGGCCTGACGGCCGCCTTCTCAGCGGCGCTGACCCGCGAAGGCATCAGCGCCAATGTGGTCGCAGGCTTTTATCACGACCACATCTTCGTGCCGGAAAAGGATGCGGAGCGAGCCATGGCGGCGCTTCTCGCCCTTGCCGCGCAGGGCGGGCAGGCCGCTCCGCCAACCCGGGCACCATCTACATGAAGTCGCGGGCGATCTTCTTTTCCCAGGATTTTTCGAACACCTGACGATCGTCCTCGAAGGCGGTCACGCGGGCTGACAGCAGCCAGTCCGTTTCCGTAGCCCTCAGGGACGCGCGGCATTCGGTGCGCACCGACCAGTCCGTGCGTCTGGCCTCGGTCGTCCAGTGGCAGTTGCCGGAGACGGAGAGCGGATCGTCGGGGGCGATGCTCCAGGTTTCCCTGCGGCATTCGCGCGTGGCAAGCCCGGTCGCTGGATGCTCGTTGAGACCGGTATCCTCCAGAATGCGATACTCCACCCGGTTGCGCGTCAGGTCGCGATAGACGCCGCGCTGGGTGGCCGAGGGCGAACGGCTGATGTATTTCGGCAGCGGATCCGGGTTTTCAGGCTCCTTGACCGAGATGCGCCGGTGGCTTCCCAGAAGCGGCAGTCCGACCGTCAGCGAGCCCTGATCGAAGGTCACGCCGGGATCGGAGGGCGGCGGCAGGATGAGCGGCCAGTAGGCCGTCGAGAGCGAAAGGCGGATCCTGTGGCCGCGGCGGAAGCGGTAGCCGCAGGCATCCAGCACCATGCGCACCTCCACGAATTCCCCCTGCGGCATTGCTTCCGGCTTCGCATAGGAATTGCGATGGGCGAGGTTGAGCACGCCGAAGCTCACGCGGGTTGCGGTCCCGTCGGGATGAATGTCGACCAGCCGCGCGGCGAGATTTGCAAAGGCCCCCTTGGTCGAGACACGGAAGGTGAGCACGGGCTCGCCGAGATAATCCCTGTCCTCTTCGAGAACGGGCGTTTCGAACACCAGCGAACCGGCGTCATCGATGCGCTGGTCGCCCGCCATTTCCGCATCCGGCTTCAGCGTGAAATATTCCCCGGCCATGATGCCGGTGTCGAGCGGGGATCGAAGATAGGCCGGGCGCACCGCATTGGCCAGCGCAGGGCCCTCGGCCAGCCTCCCGTCCGCATCGATGTGGAGCAGCTGCTGTTCGGGCTTCGACCAGCTGTCCTTCGACACCCAGAAGCCCGGATCCGCATCGCGACGCACCGCCGGGCGGGGCGCGTCGAGAATGTAGGCGCGCATCTGCGGCCAATGTTCGACGCCCGTCTGTTCGTCGCGCAGCCAGCGGTTCCACCAGGCGATTGCCTCGCCGTGGAAATCCGCGCGCGGCTTCGGGAAGGCAAAATGCGGGTACTTGTGCACCCAGGGGCCGATGAGCGCCTTCGCCTTGGAACCCATGCCTTCGATCGCCTTGATCGGAGTGTTGCGATAGCCATCCGCCCAGCCGGCGATGACGAGCGCCGGAATTTCGATGTTGTCGAAGGCTTCGCAGACCGATCCATGCTGCCAGAATTCGTCGCGTCGCTGGTGCTGCAGCCATTCCTCGAGGAAGAAGGGCTCGTCCCGCAGGCGCGTCATCCACATGTCGCGCCATTTGTCGCCCACCAGTGCCGGGTCCGGCGAGCGTGACTGGTAGGCGAGCATGGTCGCCGCCCAGGAAAGCTGGGCCGAGAGGTGGCAGCCGTTCTTGTAATGGATGTCGTCGTTGTAGCGGTCGACCGTGGAGGCAATCGAGATGACGGCCTTCAGCGCCGGCGGCTTCATCGCGGCAACCTGCAGACAGTTGAAGCCGCCCCATGAGATGCCCATCATGCCGACCGAGCCGTTGCACCAGGGCCGGGCAGCGATCCAGGCGATGAGTTCGCAGGCATTGGCGAGCTCGAGCGGGGTGTATTCCCCGTCGATCACGCCCTCGCTCTCGCCCGATCCGCGGATGTCGACGCGGACGCCGGCAATGCCGGCGGCGGCGAAGACCGGATAGGTGGACTCGTCGCGCGGGGCCGTTCCGTCGCGCTTTCGGTAGGGCAGGAATTCGAACACGGCCGGGACCGGGTTCAGCTCGGCATCATCGGGCAGCCAGATGCGGGCCGCAAGGCGTGTCCCGTCCGCAAGGGTGATCCACTGGTTTTCGATGACGGAGAAGGGGCGGTTGCTCATGGCCGGCTTTCGTAGACGATGGTTTTGCTGGCGCATTCAATCCGCGGCACAGTCCGCTTGCAAGGCCGGCAAGCGGCTCTGCCCAGCCTTTTTCCGACTGGAGCTGGCCGCTGTAATCTGAAGGTGAAAAAAGCCGGACTTTTCCAATGGAAGGTTGCTCGAAATGCGCAGACAGCCATCGTATCCACCGGCCCGGTGATTGAGCGGCCCCTTTGCGGATGCTACGGACACGGCAGGGAATCAAGGGGGTGACCGTGGAACCGTGGCGCAACGGGCTGGCCGGCTTGTCGATTGCCGGGCTTCTGCTGCCGGAGGCCGTGGCTTACGCGGCCATTGCCGGTCTGCCGCCCGATCGCGCCATCATTGCGGCCATCGTCGGCTGTCTCGCCTATGCGCTCGCCGGCCAGAGCCGCTCTGCAATCGTCGCGCCGACTTCGTCCTCGGCAGCCATGCTGGCCGCCACGCTTGCGGCCATCCCGGGAGATGCAGCAGCGCGCGACGCCTTTGCCACATCGGTGGTGCTGATGACCGGCGGGCTTTTCGTCCTTGCATCGCTGTTTCGGCTCGGCGGCCTGACCGGTTTCATCTCCCGTCCGGTTCTGCGCGGATTCTCCTTCGGCCTTGCGGTCACGATCATCCTGCATCAGTTGCCGGATCTCCTCGGAATCCATGCATCCGGCACCAATCTCGCTTCCTTTCTTGCGGACCTCTTCCGCCAGCTGCCGCAGGGGCGCCCAAGCGTGGTGGCACTCGGATGCCTGGCACTTGCTCTCCTGCTGTTCCTCCGGCGGTGGACCTGGTTTCCGGGACCGCTTCTGGTGATGCTGGCCGGCCTTCTGCTCGGCCACTTTATGGAGCTGGAAAAACTCGACATCCTCACGGTGGGGCGGATCGACTTCGCGCCGGCCCTTCCGGGCCTCGACCTGCTGCCGCCGGCGATCTATGCGGAACTCGGCCGCTACAGCCTTCCGCTGGTGCTCATCCTGTTTGCCGAATCCTGGGGAACCGTCCGCTCCCTCGGGCTTCGTGACGGCGGCGATCTCAGGGCCGACCGCGAGCTTCTGGCCTTCGGCCTCGCCAATCTTGCAAGCGGTCTCCTTCGCGGCATGCCCGTCGGGGCCGGTTTCTCGGCAGGCAGTGCGGCGCAGGCCGCGGGGGCGAGCAACCGCCTGGCCGGCGCATTCGCGGCTCTTTCCGTCGGGCTGATGGTGCTTTTCGCCGGGCACGCCATCGAGACCATGCCCCGTGCCATTCCCGCCGCCGTCGTCATCGCGGCTCTCGTGCATGCGCTTGATCCCAAGCCCTTCCTGCGCCTCTGGAAGATTGGCCGCGACAACTACCTCGCAATGGGCACGGCTGCCGGCATTCTCGTCTTCGGTGTGCTGAACGGCATGTTGCTGGCCGTCGTGCTGTCGCTCGTCGCCATGTTGCGCCGGCTCTCGCATCCGCATGTCGCGCGGCTGGCGCGTCTTCCGGAAAGCCGCGATTATGTGGATGCTGCCCGCCATCCGGACGCCCAGCTGCCGGTGGGTCTGGTGATCCTGCGGCCGGCAGCCCCCCTTTTCTACGCCAATGCCGATACGGTTCTCAGCGCCGTTGCCCGCATGGCACTCGAAGAGCCGCTCGCCCGCAATGTGGTGCTGAGCCTGGAGGAGAGCTTCGATCTCGATACCACCGCGCTGGACCAGCTGGTCGATTTCGATCGCCGGCTTTCCGGCAGCGGGCGGGTGGTTGCCTATGCCCGCGTTCATGATCACGTTCGCGATCTGATGCAGCGGGCGGGGGAGGACGGGCTTCTGATGCGATGCCACTATAGCGTGGACGATGCAGTGCGGGCGCTCACCGGAACCGGGAACTGAGACCTGCAGACAGAGGCGGGTCAAGAAAAGCCATTTTCGCAGTTTCGCTCATGAACTGTCAGCCCGGTGAGGCGTCTTCGGGGTTGCATTTCTTGATATAAACACATGTTTATATAATTTAGATACCTTTTCTACCTTAGTATTATTTCTTTTCTACTGCTTGGTAACAATTGATAGATTCCTCTTCACGGATCTTTAACCCTTTGCCCCAAGATTCACCGGATGCGGTGACCAGCAATCCCGGGAGGATGCAGATGGGCGAGCGCGCTTGGAATCTGGACGTGGATACGGATGACGAGGTTGCCTCCGCCGTGGAGGACAGTCTGGCCCTGCCGGCTCATTCGTCCGCCTTTCTCCAGGAGACAATCCAGAAGCTCTTCCAGGGCGCTTCCGAGCTCGGCATCGACATCGTCGACATTGCGGGCAATATCCAGCAGACGGCCACCCAGACCAAGCAGCAGGCGGACAGTCTGCAGCAACTGACGCGGGATGCGGAAGAGATTGCGCTTTCCAACCAGTCTCTGGCTTCGGGAATGTCAGAGGCGGATGCGTCTGCCGTGCGGGCCCGCCAGTTGCTTGCCCAGTCCTCCGGCAATCTTTCCGCCTCCATTGCCGAAATCGACCAGATGCTCGGGACAACAGCCGGGATCGGCTCGGAGATTGCCTCCTTTGCCTCCTCGATTGCCGATGTCGACAAGGTGGCCACGGAAATCAGCTCCATTGCGCGGCAGACCAATCTTCTCGCGCTCAACGCTGCCATCGAGGCTGCCCGTGCCGGCGAGGCCGGCAAGGGCTTTGCGGTGGTGGCTCAGGAGATCCGGGCTCTCTCGCTTCAGACCTCGCAGGCTACGGCCGCCATTCTGGAAACGCTGAAGGTATTGCGATCAGGCATTTCCCAGCTCGGAAAGGCCGGCAAGGACGTGACGGGCTGCGCCACAACGGTCAAGCAGCAGTCGATCAGCATGAGCGCATCGTTCCAGGAAATGGAGCAGGGCATTCTCAGCATTCTCGACGGCACCAGCACGATGGCCGGCACCACGAGCCTCATCAATCAGCAGGCCCAGGGCTTCGTCAGCGCGATCGAGCGGATTTCCGCCGATGTGGCCATGTCGAACGAGGCGCTGCAGAATGCGGCGAAGGGCGCCGACCGCGTGGTCGGGCTTTCGGAGCGAATGATCCAGCTGACGGGCAGCACCGGTGCGCGCACCGAAATCAGCCCGTGGGTGGATATGGTCCGTTCCACCGCGCAGCAGCTGTCGGAACGCTTCGCCGAGGGACTGCACACCGGAAAGCTCCATCCGAGCGAACTCTTCGACCACCGCTATCAGCCGATACCGGGTACGGACCCGCAGCAGTTCCTGACGGGCTTTACCCGCTTCACGGATATGGTCGTCCCCGAAATCACGGAGCCCGTTGTGGCGTCTGATGGGCGGATCGTGTTCTGCGCGCCCGTGGACGTGAACGGGTACCTGCCGACCCATAACCGGAAGTTCTCCCAGCCACAGCGGCCGGGCGACCCTGTCTGGAACAATGCAAACTGCCGCAACCGCAGGATCTTCAACGACCGCGTCGGACTTGCCGCCGGGCGGAGCACGGAGCCCTTCCTCGTCCAGACCTACCGTCGTGACATGGGCGGCGGCGTCTTTGCCATGATGCGGGACATCTCGGCCCCCATCTTTGTCGAAGGCCGCCACTGGGGCGGCCTCCGGCTAGCGGTCAAGCTATAAGCGGGACCGGAAATCCCTCACTTGCCCTTCCAGACGGGATCGCGCTTCTCGGCAAAGGCGCGGGCGCCTTCCAGCTGGTCTTCCGAACCGTAGAGAATGTCCACCGTGCGCAGCTGGCGCTTGGTGATGCGGTTCATCGTGTCCTGGAATTTCGCGCCTTCCGCCTCGCGCACCACTTCCTTGATGGCGGCATAGACGAGCGGCGGGCCGCTTTCGAGCAGGCGGGCGAGCTCCCAGGCGCGATCCAGCAGCTTGTCGGCAGGCAGGATCTCGTTGACGAAGCCCCAGCGGTGGCCTTCCTCCGCGTCCAGCCAGCGGCCGGTGAACAGCATGTCCATGGCAATGTGATAGGGAATGCGCTTCGGCAGCTTGATCGAAGCCGCATCCGCCACCGTGCCGGAGCGGATTTCCGGCAGCGCAAAGGTCGCGTGTTCGGCAGCAAGGATCATGTCCGTCGAAAGCGCGATCTCGAAGCCGCCGCCGCAGCAGATGCCGTTGATCGCCGCGATGATCGGCTTGTTGAGGTCGCGCAGTTCCTGCATGCCGCCGAAACCGCCGACGCCATAGTCCCCGTCGACGGCATCGCCGGCCGCGGCGGCCTTCAGGTCCCAGCCGGGGCAGAAGAACTTTTCGCCAGCACCGGTGATGATGGCGACCCGCAGGGTGTCGTCGTCGCGGAAATCCTGGAAGATTTTGCCCATGATGCGGGAGGTGACGAGGTCGATGGCATTCGCCTTCGGCCGGTCGATGGTCACTTCCAGAATGCCGCCTTCGCGGCGGGTGCGGATCGGTCCCTCGGTCATGCTTTTCTCCTCCTGATCAATGCGTCTGCCGCCACGGCGCCCTGGCCTTCCGGCAGCACCATCACGGGGTTGATGTCCAGTTCCTCGAACGTCTCGGCATGGGCCGTCACATAGGCCGCGGCGCCGGCGACCGTCTTCACCAAGGCTTCCACGTCGCCCTTTGCCTGGCCGCGATAGCCGGACAGCAGCTTGTTCACCTTCAGCCCTGCTATAGCCGAGCGGATTTCCTCCTCGGTGGTGGGCAGCGTCAGGATCGCCGCATCCTCGATCAGCTCGACGAGAATGCCGCCGGCACCGACGGTCAGCACCGGTCCGGCTACCGGATCGCGCATCGCGCCGATGATGATTTCAGCGACCGGCTTTGCGACCATCTTTTCCGCAAGATAGCCCTTGGCCACATGGGCCATGCCTTCGGCTGCCTCCAGCACCTCCTCACGGGTCTTCAGGTTGAGCTTGACGGCACCGGCTTCCGTCTTGTGGGCGACGCCGAGGCCCTTCAGCGCCACCGGCAGCCCCATGCGGGTTGCGGCATCGGCAATGGCTGTCGGCGTCGGGGCCACGACGCCTTCCGGCACGGGCACGCCGAAGGCCTTCAGGGCAGCCTTGGCATCCGCCTCGGTCAGGGTTTCGCTTTCCCCCTCCGCGTCCGTCACCTTGATCAGCGGCGCTGGCGCGGGTGCGGCCCAGGCAGCGCCGATGTCGGCGGCAATCTCGGCGGCGGAAAGCGCTTCGTCGATGCCGCAGAGCGGCACCATGCCCATTTCCATGATCTTGAAGGCCACGTCCTCGTGCATGTTCTCGCTGATCGAGGCGACGAAAGCGGCCGGCACGCCCGCATTGGCGCGGCTTGCATTCTGCATGGCCTGGACGGTGATCCACCAGTCCTCATAGGTGCAGCGGTCGGCCCGCGGGAAATCGAGGATGATCATGTTCAGCGCGTAACCACCGGCCATCATGGCGGTGAAGGCGGCGGTCTGGCGCTCCAGATTGCCCCAGACGAAGGTGTGGTAATCGAGCGGGTTGGCGAGCGTCACCATCTCGCCCAGGCTTTCGCGGAGCGGCTTCAGCTGGAAGTCCTTCAGCGCCCGGAAGTGCACCTTGCGCCCGACGGCCGTATCCGACACCAGCGAGGCCTCGCCGCCCGAACAGCTCATGGAGGAGACCTCGTAGGAGGCAAGCGGCCCGTAGACATGCAGCAGCTTCAGCGCTTCCAGCATGACGGGGAGGCTTGAGACCTGGCCGATGCCGAGCCGCTTCAGCACGGCGGAGGAGACGGCGTGGTTGCCCGCAAGCGATGCTGTGTGGGAGACGGTCGCCTTCTGCGCGGCTTCCGACTTGCCGACCTTCAGCGCCACGACGGGCTTCTTCAGCGCGCGCGAACGCTGCGCCAGCCGCTCCAGCGCCTCGATGCTGTCGATGCCCTCGATATGGAGTCCCAGGGCGGTGACACGGGGGTCTTCGAGCGCGGCAATCGCCATTTCCGACAGGCCGGTCTGCGCCTGGTTGCCTGCGGTCATGATATAGGCAATCGGCAGGCCGCGGGTCTGCATGGTGAGGTTCAGCACGATGTTGGAGGACTGGGTGAGGATCGCCACACCCTTCTCCACCTTGATGAGCCCGTGCTGGTCCGGCCAGAGGAGCGCGCCGTCGAGCGCGTTCACGAGCCCGTAGCAGTTGGGGCCGATGATGCGCATCGAGCCCGCCGCCTTCACCAGTTCAGCCTGAAGATCGGCACCGTCTGCCAGCTCCGACTGGGCTTCGAGAAAGCCCGACGCATAGCAGATCGCCCCGCCCGCACCCCGTTCGGAGAGCTGGCGGACGATCTCGACCGAAAGGTTGCGGTTGACGCCGACGAAGGCGGCATCGGGCGCGGCCGGCAGGTCGGCCACCGAGCGGTAGCACTTGCGGCCGTAGATTTCGTCTTCCTTCGGATGGACCGGCCAGATCTCGCCGGCAAAGCCCATCTTGTCGCACTGGTAGATCACGCGGCGCGCCTCCTTGCCGCCGAAGACCGCAATGGTCTTCGGACGCAGCAGGCGGTCGAGGCTGTTCAGCTCGGTCATCGGGTCACGCTCCGAAGGGACGCAGCAGGTCGCGGCTGATGATGTGCCGCTGGATTTCCGAGGTGCCGTCCCAGATGCGCTCCACGCGCGCATCGCGCCAGAAGCGGGCAAGCGGCAAATCGTCCATCAGGCCCATGCCGCCATAGATCTGGATCGCCTCGTCGGTGACGCGGGCGAGCATTTCGGACGCGTAGAGCTTCGCCGAGGCGATCTCGCGGTTGGCCGGCAGCTTCTGGTCGAGCCGCCATGCGCCATGTAGCGTCAGGAAATCGGCGGCGTCGATTTCGGTGATCATGTCGGCGAGCTTGAAGGAGACACCCTGGTTCGCGCCGATCGGCTTGCCGAACTGCTTGCGCTCCGCCGCATAGGAAACCGCATAATCGAAGACGCGGCGCGCACGGCCGACGCAGGAGGCGGCCACCGTCAGGCGCGTGCCGTAGAGCCATTCGTTGGCAAGATCGAAGCCCTTGTGCAGCTCGCCGAGGATCTGGGCGGAGGGCAGGCGGCAATCGGTGAAGTTCAGGATGCAGTTGTGGTAGCCGCGATGCGAGACCGAGGAATAGCCCTCGCGGATCTCGAAGCCGGGCGTGCCGCGATCCACCAGGAAGCAGGTGATCAGCTTCTTCGGACCCTTCGGCGTCTGCTCCTCGCCGGTCGCGATGAAAACGATGACGAAATCGGCGATGTCGGCATGGGAGATGAAGTGCTTGGTGCCGTTGACGATCCAGTCGTCGCCGTCCTTTTTCGCGAAGCATTTCATGCCGCGCACATCGGAACCGGCATCCGGTTCGGTCATGGCGAGCGCATCGAACCTGTCGCCCTTGACGGCGGGGATGAGGTAACGTTCGCGCTGCTCGTCATTGCAGCCCATCAGGATGCCCGAGGGGCGGCCGAAATAGGCGGCGAGACCCATGGAGGCACGGCCGAGCTCCCGCTCCACCAGCGTGAAGGTCAGATTGTCGAGGCCAGCGCCGCCGACTTCCTGCGGGAAGTTGCAGGCAAAGAAACCGAGTTCCTGGCTCTTGCGCTTGATCTCCTGGCCGATTTCCTTCGGCACGATGCCGGTGCGCTCCACCTCGTTTTCATGCGGGTAGATTTCCGTTTCCACGAAATTGCGCACGGTGGAGACGATCATCTCCTGTTCTTCGGTAAGGCCGAAATGCATCCGTCTGTTCCTCCAACATGCTTTCTGCCGCCTGTCGCGGCCTGTTCAATTCCTCTGGTCGCTCCTGCGTGCTCTGGGACAGCACGGGCGGTAGGGACGCCCTGCAGGAGCGGCCAGGGGAATTCGAGAGTCGCGTATGCCGAAACCTACCCCCCTCTGTCCCTGCCGGGACATCTCCCCCTCAAGGGGGGAGATCGACCGTGGGTTCTTGGTTTCCTCAAACAACTAGCGTCTCACCTGCCGATACGTTGGCTGGGGACTACCCACAAAAACCCCATCCCGATCTCCCCCCTCGAGGGGGAGATGCCCGGCAGGGCAGAGGGGGGTGCCGCACTGCAAACTCGACGCCGCGCAGGGCAGAGGGGGTGCCGCACGGCAAACTCGACGCCGTGCAGGGCAGAGGGGGGCACATCGCCAAACTCCCCGCCCAGCAAGCAACCTCAACGCCTCGCGGTTACCCCTTCTTCTGCCCCACGTGCCTGCCAAAGCCTTCCGGCACCGGCAGGCTCGCATGGGCGTCGGCGATTTCCTTGACCTTGGCGAGAACATGGGCGGGGGCAGGGCAGGCCTTGGCGGCCTTGCTGTCCACGTGCACCATCATCTGCTCGGCCGTGGCGAGGATGTCGCCGGTCTTCGCGTCGTGAATGCGGCTGAAGTAATGCAGGCGCTTCTCGTCGTGGGAGACGAGCTGGAGCGTGGAATAGATCTCCTGGCCGAGCTTGGATTCCCCGAGATGGCGGATATGGGTCTCGACCGTGTAGTAGGAGTGGCCGGCTTCCACATACTCCATGTCGACGCCGATCAGCCGCAGCAGCGCGTCCGAGGTGTCGCCGAAAACCTGCAGGTAGCGGAATTCGGTCATGTGGCCGTTATAGTCCACCCAGGCGGGCGAGACCTTGATGTCGAGCAGGCGGAGCGGCTCGACCTTCACCTCGACCTTCGCCTTCGGTGCGTTCTTCCAGAGATGCTCCTCGAATTCGGCGAGCAGCTTGCCGGCACCCCAGCCGCGGCCTTCGTCGCCGGCCTTCAGCGCCTGCATGATGCCGCAGAGGTTCTGGTCGCGGATGCGCTCCAGCTCGCGGATCCCGCGTGCGCCGGACTGGGCGTCGGACTGGTTGGCGATCTTGTCGATGAGCTCGTCGGTGAGATCGACCACGTCCGTCAGCTTGGTCCAGGGCCAGGAAAGGCAGGGGCCGAACTGGGCGATGAAGTGGCGCATGCCCGCCTCGCCGCCGGCGATGCGATAGGTCTCGAACATGCCCATCTGCGCCCAGCGCATGCCGAAGGAGTAGCGGATCACGTCATCGAGCGTCTCGGTGTCGCAGATGTCGTCCTTGATCAGCCACAGGCCCTCGCGCCAGACGGCTTCCAGCAGGCGGTCGCCGACGAAGGCCTCGATTTCCTTGTTGATGATGACGCCCTTCATGCCGATGGGCTTCAGGCGGTCGCGGGCGGTTTCGAGCGTTGCGCGCGAGGTCTTCTCGCCGCCGACCAGCTCGGCGAGCGGCAGCAGGTAGACGGGGTTGTAGGGATGGGCGACGAAGAGCCGCTCGGGATGCTTCATGTCCCGCTGCAGGTCGGTCGGCTTCAGGCCCGAGGTGGAGGAGCCGATCAGCGCATCGGGCTTGGCCGCTGCGTCGATCTTGGTCAGCACGCCGCGCTTCAGGTCGAGCCGCTCGGGCACGGATTCCTGAATCCAGTCAGCGCCTTCCACTGCTTCTTCAAGGCTCTGGCAGAAGGTGAGCTTCCCCTTCGGCGGCAGCGGGGCCATGGTGAGCAGCCTGTAGGCGCGCTCGGCATTGGCGATGACTTCGCCGACAATGCGCTGTGCTTCCGGATGCGGATCGAAGACCTTGACGTCGATGCCGGCGAGCAGGAAGCGGGCAATCCAGCCCCCGCCGATGACGCCGCCGCCGATGCAGGCCGCTTTCTGGATCTGAGTGGTCATGGGTTTATGTCCTGTGTTCTCAATGCGTTTAAACAATCGGGCGGTTCGGGCGTGGCCACCTCATCCGCCTGCCGGCACCTTCTCCCCGCCGGGGAGAAGAGACCTGGGGCGGCTGCCTCATGCTCCCTCCCTTGAAGGTGCTACCCCCACCCCTGGCCCCTCCCCACAAGGGGGAGGGGGATATGGGCGACGGGCTCAACCTGCTCCCTCCCCCTCGTGGGGAGGGCCGGGGTGGGGGTCCCAAAAAGCTTGGGATGCTTTCCTTACCGCTTCGTCAGCTTCAGCTTCTTACGCACTTCATCCGGTCCGATGACGCGGGCGCCCATGCCTTCGATGACCGTGACGGCCTTTTCCACGAGCTGGGCATTGGTGGCGAGCTGGCCCTTGCCGACATAGAGATTGTCTTCGAGGCCGACGCGGACATTGCCGCCGGCAAGCACGGCGGCCGCCGGATAGGCAAGCGCGTTGCGGCCGATGGAGAAGGCGGAGAAGGTCCAGCTGGCGGGCACGTTGTTGACCATGGCCATGAAGGTGTTCAGGTCATCGGGTGCGCCCCACGGAATGCCCATGCAGAGCTGGATCAGCACCGGATCCTCGATCAGGCCTTCCTCGACCAGCTGCTTGGCGAACCAGAGATGACCGGTATCGAAGGCCTCGATCTCCGGACGCACGCCGAGATCCGTCATCATCTTGGCCATGGCGCGCAGCATGGACGGCGTGTTGGTCATCACGTAGTCGCCGAGCGAGAAGTTCATCGTGCCGCAGTCGAGCGTGCAGATTTCCGGCAGGCACTGGGCCACATGGGCGACGCGCTCGGTGGCGCCGGCCATGTCCGTGCCCTTCGGGTTGACCGGGAAGGGGGCTTCCACATTGCCGAATACCAGGTCGCCGCCCATGCCGGCGGTGAGGTTCAGCACCACGTCGATCTCGGCGGAACGGATGCGGTCGGTGACTTCCTTGTAAAGCTCGAGGCCGCGGGCGGCAGCACCGGTTTCCGGATCGCGCACATGGCAGTGCACGACGGCTGCACCGGCCTTGGCGGCATCGATGGCGCTTTCGGCGATCTGCTTCGGCGTGATCGGCACATGCGGCGACTTGGAGGTGGTGTCGCCGGCGCCGGTGATCGCGGCGGTGATGAAGACTTCGCGGTTCATGGAAAGGGGCACGGTGTTCTTCTCCCAATGTTCGATGCGGTCATTTCGTCGGAAAGCGGCCGTCCATGCTTTCCGTTATCGGAGACAGATTTGACATTATCGGAACAGTGCCCCAGAGTGCCCGGATGCTGTCGCCCGCTGACGAACGCCTCGATGTCGACCTTCTGGTCGTGCCCGACACCAACCTGCTCCTGGTTGCCTCGGTGATCGAACCCATGCGCGCGGCCAACCGCATTGCCGGCATGGACCTCTATCGCTGGCGCATCTTTTCCCCTGACGGCCAGCCCATCGAGACGCGCTCGCGCATTCCGATCCCGGTCGACGGCGCCTTCCGGCCGGAACGGGAAACGGAGCCGCTTTTCGTCATCTCCTCCTACAGCTGGAAGGATGCGGCGACCTCTTCGCTGAAACGCCTGCTTTCCCGAACGGCGCGTTACCGCTCGATGATGGCGGGCATCGAGTCGGGCACGTGGCTGCTGGCGGAGACGAGCCTGCTCGACGGGTTCCAGGCGACGGTTCACTGGGAGGATTTTGACGATTTCGCCGCCGCCTACCCGGCAATCGCAGTCACCCGGGAGCGCTTCGTCATCGACCGGAAACGCATTACGACAGGCGGATCCCTGCCGACGCTCGATCTGATGCTGGAGATCATCCGCCGGCGGCAGGGCTATTCGCTGGCGCTGGAGGTTTCCCGCATCTTCACCTACGAACAATCGGGCTTCCGCCCGGAAACGACGGCGATGCCCTCGACGGGCAGCCTGCGCATGGTGGACGAAAGGGTGAGCCAGGCCATCCGCCTGATGGAGGAAAACATCGAGCAGCCGCTTCTGCTGTCACGGCTGGCGAGGCGGGTGGGCCTCAGCGCCCGCCACCTGCAATCGCTGTTCCACGCGATGATCGGCGTTGGGCCGCATGTGCATTATCTCGCCGTCCGGCTGAATGCGGCGCGGCGCAAGGTGATCGAGACGCGCACGCCCTTCGCCGACATCGCACTCGCCACCGGCTTCAATTCCGCGTCCGCTTTCTCAAGGGCCTACAAGGCCCATTTCCGCGAAAGCGCCAGCGAAACCCGGAAGCGATTGCAACGGCAGGGACAGGCTGCGGACGGCAAGTGAGGCGAAGGAACGGGGTAGGAGAGGCGGCGGGCCTGCCCGCCACCCCGTCAGCGCTTCAATCCCGAATGACCAGCAGATCGCGCGCGGCGAAATGCAGGGTCACCTTTTCGCCGGCGGCAAGCGGCGTCAGGCCCGGATCGTTGAACATGTCGAAGGAAATGGTGTTGCCACCGACATTGAGCCGCGTGCGGACCACCGAGCCGAGGAAGCTCGAGGCGACCACCTCGCCGGGCAAGGCGGTATCGGTGCGGGCCGTTGCCTGGAGTGACGCGGCTTCCGGGCGAAGCGCGACGGCCACCTTGTCGCCACCCCGCGACTGGGCCAGCGAATCGCGGATCTGGATGGCATGTTCGCCGATGCGAATGCGGTTTGCCTGCGGATCCTCGACCGTTGCCTCGATCAGGTTCAGGGTTCCGACGAAGGACGCGACGAAGCGTGTGGCCGGGCGGTTGTAGATGTCGGAGGGCGTCCCGATCTGGTCGGCGCGGCCCGCGTTCATCACCACGATGCGGTCGGAGATCGACAGCGCCTCCTCCTGATCGTGGGTCACGAAGACGGTGGTGATGCCGAGCTGCTGCTGGATGAGGCGGATTTCCTCTCGCAGCGATACGCGGATCTTGGCATCGAGCGCCGAAAGCGGTTCGTCGAGCAGCAGAACCTGCGGCTTGACCGCAAGCGCGCGTGCCAGCGCCACGCGCTGCTGCTGGCCGCCGGACATCTGGTAGGGATAACGCTCGGCGAGATGCTCCAGATGGATCAGCGCCAGCATCTCCTTGACCCGCCTGTCGATGTCGGCGCGCGCCATGCCGGCGACCTTGAGGCCGAAGGCGACGTTCTCGTACACCGTCATGTTGGGGAACAGCGCATAGGCCTGGAACACCATGCCGATGTTGCGCTGGTTGGGCTTCAGCGTGGTCTGGTCGACGCCATTGATGCGGATCGTGCCGCCCGAGGGCGTTTCGAAGCCGGCGATCATGCGCAGGATCGTCGTCTTGCCGCAGCCGGACGGGCCGAGAAAGGAAACGAATTCCCCCTTTTCGATCGCCATGTTGAAGTTATGGACGACCTGCACCGGGCCGAAGCTCTTTTTGATCTCAGAAAGCGCGAGAAAGGACATGGGTTTACTCTTGTTCGGTCAGGGCTTGGCGGGACGCGCCTTGTTGAAGCGGGACAGGAACTGCAGGATCCCGATGCTGAACCATGTGATCGCAAAGGCGATGATGGCCAGCGCCGGCGGCTCGTAGGCGCGATTGGCGCCAATGAGCTGCAGATACGGGCCGAAGGCCGGGCGGTTCAGCAGCGACGGCATGGTGAACTCGCCGATCACGATGGCGAAGGTGATGAAGGCGCCGGAAAGCACCCCGCTCATCACGTTCGGGAAAATGCAGCGGAAGAGGATGGTGCGCCAGGGCGCGCCAAGGCTTTGCGCCGCTTCAGTCAGCGTGTTCACGTCGATCGTCCGCATGGCGGTATCCACCGAGCGGTACATGTAGGGCAGCGACAGCGTCATGAAGGAGAACATCAGCAGCAGGTCCGTGCCCCGGGTCGACCCGGTGAAGGGTATCCAGGAAGACGAATTGTAAAGCCGGAGATAGCCGAAGACGATGACGATGGCGGGGATGACCAGCGGCAGGAGGGTGACGAACTCCATCACCGGCCGGAACTGGGGCAGCCGCAGGCGGACCCAATAGGCGGTGGGCACGATCAGCAGGACGCCGAAGACGATGGTCAGCACCGCCATGATGATCGAATAGGTGAAGGATTCCTGGAACTGGCTGTCGGTGAACACCGAGCGATAGGCATCGAAGGAATACTCGCCGCGGCGCATGCGCAGCGAGAACTCGAAGGTCGCGATGAGCGGCAGGATGAAATAGGTCGCACCGAAGAGGATGGCGATCCAGGCGCCGATTTTCTGTGTCTTCATTTCTGCCACCGTTCGGCGCGGATGCGCATCCAGATATAGATCAGGTTGGAAAGTCCGGTGATGACGATCATGCCGAGCGCCAGCGCATAGCCGAGGTTCGGATTGTGCAGCACGTCACCGCGGATCTGCGCGTAAAGCTGGATGGGCACGATGTTGAAGGTGCTGCCGGTCAGCGAATAGGCGGTCGCGATCGCGCCGAAGGCGTTGGCGAAAAGCAGCAGGAACGTGCCGAGGATCGACGGGAAGAGGATCGGCAGGGCGACGCGCGTCCAGTACTGGAAGGTGCTGGCGCCGAGCATTTCCGCCGCCTCGCGCCATTCCTTCTTCAGCCCGTCCAGTGCCGGCGTGATGATCAGCACCATCAGCGGAATCTGGAAATACATGTAGGTGAGCGTCAGACCGAAGAAGCTCAGCAGGTTGAAGCCGGTGGCATAAAGGTTGAAGCCGAACCAGTCACGCAGGATGATCGTCACCAGGCCGGTGCGGCCGAGCGTTGCCAGGAAGGCGAAGGCGAGGGGGACGCCGGCAAAGTTGGAGGCCACGCCGGAAAAGGTCATGATGGCCGAGCGGATCCAGGAGGGCACGCCGCCCAGCACCACCGCCCAGGCCAGAAAGAAGCCCACCAGCGCGCCGCCGAAGGCAGAGGCCAGGCTGATCTTCAGCGAGATGGAGTAGGAGGCGAGGATCTTCGGGGTGAACAGGCCCGCGATGTTCTCGAGCGTCGGCTGTCCCTCCGCATTCATGAAGGCGCCCGTGACGAGATAGAGCGTCGGCGCGATCAGGAACATCACGGCAAACAGGGTGAAGGGCGCGACGCCCACCCAATCGGTCAGCCGTTTGCGGTTCAGAAGTGTAGTCGAAGAGGATGCCGTCATGGTCCCGACAATTCCCTGCATGAAAAACGGCCCTCCCGCACGAAGGCGGGAAGGCCAGGTTGATGGGCATGCTTACTGCACGTTGGCGCCGACGACGGAATCCCAACCCTTGGTGATGGTTTCCTTGTAGGCGGCCTGCTGGTCGAGCGTCGGGAAGACAGCCTTTTCATAGGCTTCTGCCGGCGGCAGCTTGTCGAGCAGATCCTGCGGAACCTTGCCGTTCTTCACGAGGTCGTTGAAGCGGATCGGGTGCAGTAGCCCTTCAGCCAGCCGAGCTGACCTTCGTCGGAATACAGGTATTCCATCCACAGCTTCGCAGCATTCGGATGCGGAGCATAGGCGGAGATCGCCTGCACGTAGACGCCGGCAACGACGCCGGTTGCCGGAATGACGACGTCCACATCCGGGTTGCCCTTCAGCGTGTCGCGGTCGGCGAGCGCGTTGTAGTCCCAGCGGATGATGATCGGCGTGGTGCCCTGGGCGAGCGGGGCGGACTTGCCGATGACGGGCACGAAATTGCCCTTCTCGTTCAGCTCCTTGAAGAAGTTCAGGCCGGCTTCGCCTGCCTTGGCGACATCGCCGCCCGAGGCGGAGAGACCGGCAGCGAACACGCCGGAGATCGCCTGGTTTGCGGTGCGCGGGTCACCGGCAAGCGCCACCATGTTGGCATATTCCGGCTTCTGCAGGTCGGCCCAGTCCTTCGGGCTTTCCTTGACGATGTCCTTGTTCACTTCGAAGGCCATCACGCCGTAATAGTCGCCATACCAGTAGCCTTCGGCGTCCTTGGCGGTATCCGGGATCGTATCCCAGGTGGCGACCTTGTAGGGCTGGATCAGGCCTTCGGCCTTGGCCGAGGGGCCGAAGGAGAGGCCGACGTCGATCACGTCGGGAGCCTGGTCACCCTTGTTGTCCTTGTTGGCCTTGATGGCTTCGATTTCGTCGCCGGAGCCCGCATCGGGGTTCAGTTCGTTGACCTTGATGCCGTACTTGGCCTTGAAGCCCTCGATCAGGGCACCGTAGCCGCACCAGTCGTGGGGGAGGGCGATGGTGGTCAGCGTACCTTCGGCCTGTGCGGCCTTCACGAGGTCCTCCATCGAATCCGCAGCGGCGATCGAGGTCGATGCAATGAGCACCGCCGTCGAAAGCGACAGGATCTTGCGAGCGTTGGAAAGCATTTTGTTCTCCTCTTGATTGACAGCGACCCGCTGTTACTTCCCTTGCATGAAAGTCATGTGACGGTCCCCTGCGCTTCATAAAGCCTTGGCTTTACTGGTTTTCGGGGGCCGGTTGGGCCTCGCCCTAAGGCGAGGACCCGGTGCGCGTATGACAGGCCGGGGGTCTTTTCTAGCCTGGCTTGCGGAAAAGGCGCGTCTGTTCGAAGAGCCCTTCCAGTGTCTTGATCCTTTCCCGGGTCTCGTCCCAGGTGGCGTTCTGAACCGCCTCGATGAGCGCCTCGACGACGAACAGCGTCACCACGGAACTGTCCCATGCGGAAGGCGCCTCGATCCGGCTGCGGAAGGTATGACGGGCGTGCTTGGCGATCGGCGATACCCACTGATCGGTAAAGAGCACGATCTCCACCCCGCGCGCCCTGGCGATCTCCGCCAGGGTCGCCATCTCCACCTCGTAGCGGCGAATGTCGAAGACGACGAGCACGTCGCCCGGATTCATGTTCAGCACATATTGCGGCCATGAGCTGGAATTGGCCGAGATCATCACCGCGTTCTGGCGGATGACCTGCATGTGATTGAAGAAGTATTCCGCGATCACGCGGGTGATGCGGCCGCCGGCGAAATAGATGGCGCGCTTGCGGTCTGCGAGAAGCGCTGCCGCCTGGTCGAAGGATTGCGGATCGATGTCGCCCAGCGCTTCGCGCAGGTTGCTCATGATCGCATCGGCAAACCGGTTGAGCACATGGGTGCCCGGTGCGTTTGCCGCCCATCGGTCATGCTTGGCGATGGGATTGGAAAGGGTTGCCTCCAGCTCCTGATGGAGATGGGCCTGGAATTCGGCATAGCCCTTGTACCCCAGCTTCTGCACCATGCGCGCAACCGTGGGAGTCGAGACGCCGGCGTTTTCCGCCACCGTCGTGATGCTGCCCAATCCCGAAACGGGATAGTTGTCGAGCAGGCTTTCCGCCAGCTGGCGCTCGGCGCGCGTCAGCGTGTCGAAGTGACCGTGAATGACGTCTGAAACTGTTTTTGCCGCGCTGGACAAGGCAATTTTGCTCCCCCGGACCGATCTGACGTCGGCCTCTGTCGCAAATTAAAAAACCGGATTGTGACAGGAGTCAATTCCGGTTTTGAAAAGAATCTTTCAGTACCCCCGTTGACAGCGGGCCGAACCTGAAGAATTCTTTTCTCCATTCATGAACTCTTAACGTTTGGGTAGGGCGTTGCGGCATGCATGAGAGTGCGGAGCTTCTGACGAAGGCCGAGGGTTCGCCGGCTGCAGTCGTCAATGCCGGTGGCAAGGGCCCGGTGGTGCTTGTCTGCGAGCATGCCTCCCGCCGCCTGCCGGAAACGGTGGGCACGCTCGGTCTGTCCGAGGAGGCGCTGGTCAGCCACATTGCCTGGGATCCCGGTGCACTGGCGGTTGCGGAGCACCTGTCGTCCCTGCTCGATGCGCCGCTCGTCTACCAGCGCTTTTCCCGCCTGGTCTATGACTGCAACCGCCCGCCGGAAGCGCCTGGCGCCATGCCCGAGACGAGCGAGATCTACGACATTCCCGGCAATCGCGCCCTTTCGCAGCACGAGAAGGACCGTCGCACGCGCGGTCTCTACCTGCCTTTCCACGCGGCGGTTTCCGATCTTCTCGACGAGCGCGGGAAGGCCGGGCTGGAAAGCATCATCGTCACCATGCATTCCTTCACTCCCGTCTACATGGGCCGGGAACGCGCGGTCGAGATCGGCATCCTGCACGACGAGGACAGCCGCGTCGCCGATGCGATGCTCATCGCCGCGGAAGGCAACACGGATTACGACATTCGCCGCAACGAGCCCTACGGGCCGGCGGACGGCGTTACCCACACCCTCATAAAACACGGTCTTGCCCGCGGGTTGAAGAACGTGATGATCGAGGTGCGGAACGACCTTATACGAGATGAGGACGGCCAACGGGTCATGGCCGGACTTCTGGCGGAGCTTCTGGGCAGTGCCCTGAAGGACCGACCGAACACATAAAGACCCGGGGAGCAGTAATGCGGACGGCGGGGATGAACCTCGCCGCACTTGGAAGAGGAAGTTTTCGCAATAGGGCGGAAACCTGAGGGAATACAGGGGCATTCATGTCAGACTATTCCGATATAGATAAGAAGCAGGATACCCATATCCTGCATTCCATGGGCTATGCGCAGGAACTCGAACGGCGCATGAGCTCGTTCTCGAACTTTGCCATTTCCTTCTCGATCATCTGCATCATGTCGGGCGGGATCAATTCGCTGGCGCAGGCCACGTCCGGCGCGGGCGGCATCGCCATCGGCATCGGCTGGCCGCTGGGCTGCGTGATGTCCGGGCTTTTCGCCCTGGCGCTCGCACAGATCGCCTCGGCCTATCCGACGGCCGGCGGCCTCTATCACTGGGGCTCGATCCTCGGCAACCGCTTCACCGGCTGGCTGGCCGCATGGCTCAACCTGCTCGGTCTGATCACCGTTCTCGGTGCGATCAACATCGGCACCTACTACTTCGTGTTCGGCGCCTTCGGTCCGACGCTGGGCATGGAAGACACGCTCACCATGCGCATCGGCTTCCTGGCGGTCATCACCGCGGTCATGGCGCTGATCAACCATTTCGGCATCGGCCTCACCGCCAAGCTTACCGACATGTCGGGCTACCTGATCCTCGCAACCGCCGTGCTGCTGACAGTGACCTGCCTGGTATCGGCTCCGTCCTACGATCTGGCACGGCTGTTCACCCTCACCAACTACTCGGGCGAGGCCGGCGGCAATGTCTGGCCGCAGGTTTCCGACAGCTGGGTCTTCGCGCTTGGTCTGCTGCTGCCGATCTATACCATCACGGGCTATGACGCCTCGGCCCATACGTCGGAAGAAACCGTTCGTGCGCAGTATTCCGTGCCGCGCGGCATGGTTACCGCCGTGATCTGGTCGGCCGTGTTCGGCTACGTGATGCTCTGCGCCTTCGTTCTGATGATCCCGGACATGAACCAGGCTGCCGCACAGGGCTGGAACGTGTTCTTCTGGGCCATGGACACGCAGGTCAACCCGACGCTCAAGGTCATCCTCTACATCCTGATCGCCGTGTCGCAGTTCCTCTGCGGTCTTGCCACGGTGACGTCGGCATCGCGCATGATCTTCGCCTTCTCGCGTGACGGCGGTCTGCCCTTCTCCAAGGCACTTGCCAAGGTCAGCCCGAAATACCGCACGCCGGTTGCCGCGATCTGGACCTGCTCGATCCTCGCCGTCCTCTTCGTCTGGGGTTCCAACGTGATCTCCATCGGCGAAACGCCGGTCTACACGATCGTCGTCTCGTGCACGGTCATCTTCCTGTTCCTCTCCTTCGCGCTGCCGATCGCACTGGGCCTCTTCGCCCATGGCACGCCGAAGTGGAACACGATGGGTCCCTGGGACCTCGGCCCCGGCCTCTTCAAGCTGGTTGCCGTGCTGTCGATCATCTCGATGATCGTGATCTTCTTCATCGGCGTGCAGCCGCCGAACGACTGGGCACTGTGGATCACCGTCGGCTTCCTCGTCCTCACGGCCATCGTCTGGCTGGGCTTCGAGAACAAGCGCTTCAAGGGTCCGCCGATCGGCGAGGAAGTGGCTCGTCGCCAGGCAGAGATTGCCGCCGCCGAGCGCGCCGTCGGCGAAGCCTGAGCAACGCCACGCATGAAACCGGAAGTCGCGCTGCGGCGCGGCTTCCAGACTTGAACAACTGGGAGCAGGCGGGAGAAAAGACCGCCGGCATGGTCCTCCATATGCCCGGCTTTGGGGCAGGGACCCATGAAGAGGGCGAAAACACACCATGAGCACTTACACGTTTGACAATCTGAAGAAGGATGTCGCCGAAGGCCGCATCGATACGGTTCTCGCCTGCCTGGTGGACATGCAGGGCCGCCTCATGGGCAAGCGTTTCCAGGCGGAATATTTCGTCGAGAGCGCCTGGGAAGAGACCCACAGCTGCAACTACCTGCTGGCAACCGACATGGAGATGGAAACGGTTTCGGGCTACAAGTCGACGAGCTGGGAGAAGGGCTACGGCGACTATACGATGAAGCCCGATCTCTCCACCCTTCGCCGCATTCCGTGGCTCGAAGGCACGGCGCTGGTTCTCTGCGACGTCCTCGATCACCACACCCACCAGGAAGTGCCGCATTCGCCGCGCGCCATCCTGAAGAAGCAGGTCAAGCGCCTCGAAGCCATGGGCATGAAGGCCTTCATGGCCTCCGAACTCGAATTCTTCCTCTTCGACCAGACCTACGAGGATGCGCGTCTGTCCGGATACCGGGACCTGCATCTCGCCTCCGGTTACAACGAGGACTACCACATCTTCCAGACCACCAAGGAAGAGGATGTGATGCGGGCGATCCGCAAGGGTCTGCAGGGCGCCGGCATTCCGGTGGAAAACTCCAAGGGCGAGGCATCCGCCGGCCAGGAGGAAATCAACGTCCGCTACGCCGAGGCGCTCGACATGGCCGACCGCCATTCGATCATCAAGAACGGCTGCAAGGAAATCGCCTGGTCGCGCGGCAAGGCCATCACCTTCCTTGCCAAGTGGAACTACAATGCAGCCGGTTCCTCCTCCCATATCCATCAGTCGCTGTGGAGCCTCGACGGTACCCCGCTGTTCTTCGACAAGAATGCCAAGTACGGCATGTCGGAGCTGATGAAGAACTACGTGGCCGGGCTGCTGACCCATGCGAGCGAGATCACCTATTTCCTCGCGCCCTACATCAATTCCTACAAGCGTTTCATGGCCGGCACCTTCGCGCCGACCAAGGCGGTCTGGTCCAAGGACAACCGCACGGCCGGCTACCGCCTGTGCGGCGAGGGCACGAAGGGCATCCGCATCGAGTGCCGCGTCGGCGGTTCGGATCTCAACCCCTATCTCGCCATGGCGGCACTGCTGGCAGCCGGCATTGACGGCATCGAGAAGAAGATGGAGCTCGAGCCGCAGTTCGAGGGCGACGCCTATGGCGGCAAGGGTATCCGCGAAATCCCGCGCACGCTGCGCCACGCCACGGAAGAGCTGAAGGGCTCGGCCATGCTGCGCGCGGCTTTCGGCGACGAGGTGATCGACCACTATGTCCGCGCCGCCGAATGGGAGCAGGAAGAATATGACCGCCGCATTACCGACTGGGAGGTGGCGCGCGGCTTCGAGCGGGCGTAATGTCCGCTTGCCTTCGGTGCAGGCCGGGGGATGAGCTTGAGAGACGGGCAGGGGCATGGGCCGTTGCCCGTTCGGCCGTCAGGGAGCCCGCGACATCATGCTGCGGGCCGGAATGGGCGGATCGGGGCTGGCGCCGCTTGAATGCACGCCGCCCTTGACCCATCAGGACGGCGGAAGGATTTCGATTGGAGCACGTGAGATGACCATGATTCAATGTATCTCCCCGGTAAACGGGGAAGTCTATGCCGAGCGCGAGGCCATGAGCTTCGAGGCCGCCAAGGCAGAAGTGGCCCGCGCCCGGAAGGCGCAGAAGGCCTGGGCCCGCCGCCCGCTCGAGGAGCGCGTCCAGCTGGTTCTGAAGGGCGTGGCCCGGCTGAACGAGATGGCCGACGAGGTCGTGCCGGAAATCGCTTGGCAGATGGGCCGTCCTGTCCGCTACGGCGGCGAGTTCCGCGGCTTCAACGAGCGTTCCAACTATGTCGCCTCGATCGCGGCCGACAGCCTGAAGCCGCTGGTCATCGAGGACAGCGCCAGCTTCGAGCGCCGCATCGAGCGCGAGCCGCACGGCGTCGTCTTCGTCATCGCGCCGTGGAACTATCCCTACATGACCGCGATCAACACCATCGCGCCTGCGCTGATGGCCGGCAACACCGTTGTCATCAAGCATGCCGCGCAGACCCTGCTGGTCGGCGAGCGCATGGTGCGCGCCTTCGTGGAAGCGGGCGTGCCGGACGACGTCTTCATCAACGTCTTCCTCACCCATGACGTGACCTCCGCGCTGATTGCCGACGGCAACTTCAACTTCATCAACTTCACCGGCTCGGTGGAGGGCGGTCGCGCCATCGAGCGGGCGGCTGCGGGCACCTTCGCCGGCGTCGGTCTCGAACTCGGCGGCAAGGACCCGGGCTACGTGATGGAAGACGCCGATCTGGAAGCCGCCGTCGACACGCTGATGGACGGCGCCTTCTACAATTCCGGACAGTGCTGCTGCGGCATCGAGCGCGTCTACGTGAACGAGAACCTGTACGACGCCTTCGTCGAAAAGGCCGTCGCCTTCGTCTCGGCCTACAAGCTCGGCAACCCGCTGGAGCAGGACACCACGCTTGGCCCGATGGCGAACAAGCGTTTTGCCGCGACCGTTCGCGCCCAGACGGCGGAAGCGATCGCAGCCGGTGCAAAGCCGCTCGTGGATCCCAAGCTCTTCCCGCAGGACGATGGCGGCGCCTATCTTGCGCCGCAGGTGCTGGTCAATGTCGATCACTCCATGCGCGTGATGCGCGAGGAGAGCTTCGGTCCCGTCGTCGGCATCATGAAGGTGAAGAACGACGAGGAAGCGCTCGCCCTGATGAACGACAGCCCCTACGGCCTCACCGCCTCGCTCTGGACCAGGGACCCGGCGCGCGCCGCCCGTCTTGGCCGCGAGATCGAAACCGGCACCGTCTTCATGAACCGCGCCGACTATCTCGATCCGGCGCTTTGCTGGACGGGCTGCAAGGAAACCGGCAAGGGCGGCTCGCTCTCGGTCATCGGCTTCCAGAACCTGACCCGTCCGAAATCCTACCACCTCAAGAAGGCACTCTAAATGACCATCACCGCCAACTGGAGCTATCCGACCGCCGTCAAGATGGGCGCGGGCCGGATCAAGGAACTGGCAGACGCCTGCAAGAGCCTCGGCATGAAGAAGCCGCTGCTGATCACGGATCGCGGCCTCGCTTCCATGGCGATCACGCAGAACGCGCTCGACATTCTCGATGCAGCCGGCCTCGGCCGCGCGCTCTTCGCCGATGTCGATCCCAACCCGAACGAGATCAACCTGGAAGCCGGCATCAAGGCCTATCGCGACGGCGGCCATGACGGCGTCGTTGCCTTCGGCGGCGGCTCGGGCCTCGATCTCGGCAAGTGCGTCGCCTTCATGGTCGGGCAGAACCGCCCGGTCTGGGATTTCGAGGATATCGGCGACTGGTGGACTCGCGCCTCGGTCGAGGGCATCGCGCCCATCGTTGCCGTGCCGACGACGGCCGGCACCGGCTCCGAAGTGGGCCGCGCGTCGGTCATCACCAACTCGAAGACCCATGTGAAGAAGATCATCTTCCATCCGAAGTTCCTGCCCGGCGTCGTCATCTGCGATCCCGAGCTGACCGTCGGCATGCCGAAGATCATCACCGCCGGCACGGGTATGGATGCCTTTGCGCACTGCCTCGAGGCCTATTCCTCGCCCTTCTATCACCCGATGTCCCAGGGCATCGCGCTGGAAGGCATGCGCCTCGTCAAGGAATATCTGCCGCGCGCCTACAGGGACGGTTCGGATATCGAGGCACGTACCAACATGATGTCGGCTGCCGCCATGGGTGCCGTTGCCTTCCAGAAGGGCCTCGGCGCCATCCATGCGCTCTCGCATCCGATCGGCGCGGTCTACAACACCCATCACGGCATGACGAACGCCGTTGTGATGCCGCCGGTGCTGAAGTTCAACCGCTCGGTCATCGAGGAGCGGATCGCCCGTGCGGCCGCCTATCTCGGCATCTCCGGCGGCTTCGACGGCTTCTACGATTACGTGCTGTCGCTGCGCGCCGAGCTTGGCGTTCCGGAAAACCTCACCGCATTCGGTGTCGCGAATGACCGGATCGACGAACTTGCCGCCATGGCGATCGAAGACCCGAGCGCAGGCGGCAACCCCGTTGCCATGACGCTCGAAAACACCAAGCAGCTCTTCCGCGACTGCTTCTGAGCGCAACCCCCGCGCTTGGATCTGACACTCGCGAGCCCGGCAGTCCCTGCCGGGCTTTTTTTCGTCATCGTCCGCCCCATGGCCCGACTCGCTACTGTTAAAAATAGCTTATAAAGTACGACCTTTAGCTTAGGACTTCATTAACCATAATTCGTAAGACTGTGTTTACCAGCACCAAGTGGGCGGGTGCAGCAGGGGCGATGACCCGGCTCCGGTACGAAATCAGGGGTTAGACTTTCATGGCAATCATTTCATTGGCCAATGCCAAGGGCGGGGCAGGCAAGACGACGGCGGCGCTCATTCTGGCAACCGAGCTGGCCCGGCAGGGCAATCGCGTCGTCATTCTGGATGCAGATCCGCAGCGCTGGATCACGAACTGGTCCGAGCTGACGGGCGCTTTGCCCAACATCACGGTCATTTCCGAGGTCACGACGGCGTCGCTGCCGTATCACATTCTCGATCTCAAGGCGAAGACGGACTATTTCGTCATCGATCTCGCCGGCGCCCGGGACGCGCTGGTGACGACGGCGCTCGGTCTGTCCGACCATGTCCTCATTCCGGTGCAGGGATGTGCAATGGATGCGCGGGGGGCTGCGCAGATCCTCGACCTCATCCGCATGCTGGAAGAGAAGGCGGGCATTTCCATTCCCCATTCCGTGGTGCTGACGCGCGTCAGCGCCATGGTTACCACCCGGGGACTGCAGACCATCAAGGGCCTTCTGGCCACCCGTGGCGTCAACGTGCTGAACACGATGATCGCCGAACGGACCGCCTATCGCGACATCTTCGATTGCGGTGGCAATCTCTACGGCATGGATCCCCAGCGGATCAGCAATCTGGATCGTGCCCAGGAGAATGCCCAGGCGCTTGCCGCGGAGGTGAGAAGCCTGCTTCCGGCACGGTCCGTGGCTGCGCCGAAGACGAGATCGTTCTTCCGCATCGGCCGGCAGGCGGCGTAAGGCGTCCCTCTCGACAAGGGTACGGGACGGGCCGGAAGCGGGGGCTTTCCGGCCCGTTGCCGTGATTTGACTGGATCTGCACAAAGTTACTTAACATGTGAAGAGATTGATCTCGGTCAAGGCGCCGCACCCGAACGCGCGTTAGCTTCCCCTCCATCATCAAGGAGGAGGAGCCCTCATGAGCAACCTGAAACTGGCAGCCAAGATCACGCATGTACCGTCCATGTTCATTTCCGAACAGCCGGGCCCGAATTTCGGTTGCCGGTCGGCGGCGATCGAGGGTCTGAAGGAGATCGGGCGCCGGTGCGACGCGCTCGGTGTCGATACCATCGTCGTCTTCGACACCCACTGGCTGGTGAACACGGCCTATCACATCAATTCCCGCGCCCGGTACAAGGGCATTTACACCAGCAACGAGTTTCCCCACTTCATCCAGAACCTGGAATACGACTACCGGGGCGCACCCGAGCTTGGCGACGACATCGCACGCCGGGCGGCGGAAAAGGGTGTGCGGATGCTCTCCCACCACGTCGATACGCTCGAGGTGGAGTATGGCACGCTCGTGCCGATGCGCTACATCAATGCCGATGGCCGGTTCAGGGTTCTTTCGATTGCCGCCTGGTGCCCCTGGCACGAGATGGAAGACAGCGCGAAGATCGGCGCTTCCGTTCGGGAGGCCATCGAGGCCGGAAACGCCAATGTCGCGATACTCGCCTCCGGTTCGCTGTCGCATCGCATTCATGACAACAACGAAGCGGTTGCCGGCATCCACACCATCTCCGACGAGTTCTACAAGCAGGTGGATCTGCGCGTCCTCGACCTCTGGAAGCACGGCCAGAACAAGGAGTTCGTCTCCATGCTGCCGCTCTATTCGAAGGTCTGCCACGGAGAGGGTTTCATGCACAACACCGCGATGCTCTTCGGTGCGCTGGGCTGGGACGGCTATGCCGGCAAGGCGGAAATCCTGACCGATTACTTCACGTCGTCGGGAACGGGACAGGTGAATGCCGTCTTCCCGCTGGCGGCCTGAGCGGACACGCCCTCTCGAAAAAAATGCCCGGAGTTCGCTCCGGGCATTCTTCATTCAAGGCAATGTCAGGCGAGGCGACCCCCGCAACTGACCGGACCTGCGCTCAATCCACGAATTCGACGGTCACGCCGGGCTTTACCATCTTGCCGAGCTCGGTTGCGTCCCAGTTGGTGAGGCGGATGCAGCCGTGGCTCTGCGTCTTGCCGATCTTGGACGGTTCCGGCGTGCCGTGAATGCCATAGGTGGGCTTGGAAAGCGCGATCCAGACGGTGCCCACGGGGCCGTTCGGGCCCGGCGGAATGTTCAGGATCTTGTCGTTGTTGCCCTGCTGGAAGTTGATCTTCGGGTTGTAGGTGTAGCCCGGATTGAAGGCGATGCGCTGCACCTGCACCACGCCGGACGGCGAGGGCGTGTCGGAGGAGCCGATGGATGCAGGGTAAGCGGCGATCAGTTCGCCGCTCTCGCCATAGGCGAAGACCTGCTTGCGCGCCTTGTCTGCCAGAATGCGGGTTACCGTGCCGGTCTTCGGCGTGCCGGGATTGACCACCTTCACGATGGTTCCGGGGATGGTGAAATCGACGCCGGGATTGATTTCCTTCAGGTAATTCTCGTCCATGTGGAAACGTTCTGCGAGCATTTCCGTCACGGAGGTGTAGTTCAGCCCCGGCAGAAGGGCCTTCTGGGAGTAATCCTCGGGAATGGCCGCGACATAGGGGCCCGCGGCATCGGCGGGCGTGATCGTGTAGGTCGTGAAGGGCAGGCCGCCGGACAGGCGAAGCCGCTCCAGGATGTCCTCCATGTTGTTCGGATCGAGCTTCTCGCCGTTCACCTGTTCCCAGGCGGCCAGAGCCTTCGCAACATTCGAGCCGTTCTTGCCGTCGATGACACCGGGGGAAGAGCCCCCGCGATCAAGCAGGACCTGAAGGGCGGCAATCTCCGCCTTGTTCTTGCTGGTGATCGGCGCCGAGGCTTCCGGCGGAATGTCGAGCCCCGTGGAGTTGGGATCTATGCGCGTCGTATCCAGCGGCAGGCTGCCCTCCTCGGTCGGACCGAGGTCCGGGAGGGGCTGCTCGTCCAGCGGCTGCCGCGTGACCGCATCCGGTATGGCACCGGTCGAAAAATCCGGGTCGTCGGGATAGGCCGAGGCCTGCTCGTTGACCGAGCCGTCGTCCACGCCCGGGAGGTCGCCATTGAAGTAGCGGTCAGCCGGGACCTCGATCGCGACGAGGTTTCCATAGCCATCGACCAGAACGCGCTGTCCGTTGCGGTTGTAACGCACCCGCACCTCGTCCGGCGCGGGGACGTAATCCAGCAGCGTGCCGTCCGGCGCCATCAGCACCACGTCGCCGCGGGCATAGGCTTCCTGCGCCCGCGCCGGCGGGGCGGCGAGAAGGGCGGTGCTTCCGATCAGGGCAACGAGCAAGCTGGTTCGAGCGCGACGCATCACTTGTCTTTCTTCATTCACGTTTTGTTAAGCTAAGACACAGCAATTTGGACGCTAATATGGTAATCGTGAAAACTTGGTGAACAAAGTTTTAATCCCCGGCCTGTAGGCTCCTACAGGTCATAAATAATCGAGGGCGCCGCCGGGTTCCAGGCGACGGCCGGAGAGCGTTCACAAATGTCTGAAGCGGTGGGGGCTGCGCTCCCGTTCGACCTCGAGCAATTCCTGCCTTACCGCATGCAGCGGCTGACTGCGCTGCTCGCCGCAGATTTTTTTGCCAGCGCCGGTGACCGGGGCATGCTGGGATGGAACGAATGGTACGTGCTGACCGCCCTGCTTCGCGAGGAGGGGCTGACAGCAACGGACATCCACACGCGCTCCGGCCTCGGCAAGACCGCGATCAGCCGCGCCGTTTCCGCGCTGGAGGAGGCCGGCCTGATCAGCCGGGAGCGCGATCCCGCCGACAGGCGGGTGGAGCGCCTCGCCATCAGCGCCAGCGGCCGGTTGGAACAGGCCGACCTCGCCCGTCGCGCAACCGCCTATGCAAACCGCCTGCTTTCCCTGTGCGGCGCAGACGACATCCGCCGCATGGTGGCCCTGCTTGCGGCGATCGAGGAAAGCCTTGTCGCCAGCCGCGCCATCGGCCTGTGAGGCAGGATCCGTGAGCGCGCCGCTGCTGCTGTCCGGTCCCGACAACCTGACCATCGAGCTCGATCCGGGCTCGATGCTCGATCTGCGCCGTGTGATTGCCGGGGGCGTCGACTGGTCTCCCGGCCTGGCGATCGTCGATGATGGCGACCCGCGCATCCGCCATGCGCTTCAGGGCTTTCTGTTCACCTGCGGACCCGATCATGTCAGGCATCCTGAGCCGATTGCCTCGGGCGCGGGGCACTATCCGCTCCACGGCTCGGCGGCCGGGCATCGCGCGGTTGGAATCGAAAGCACTGCCGGTTCCTGCCGGGGCTCGATCCGCATCGGGCTGGCCGATGGCGGCGAGGCGCTCGTCGAGCGCCAATGGGAGATCGGTTCGGACGGATGGGTTTCGCTGCGGGACCGCCTGACCAACAGCGGCGGTGCGCCTTTTGCACCCATGATGATGTATCATACGAATATCGGCGGCGGCCTGCTCGGGCCGGAGACCCGGCTTGAGGGGGAGATGTTTCCCGATGGCGGGATGGCCTGGGATTTCTTCGACGATCCCGGCGGTGTCTTTTGCGTTCCCGCATCTCCGGTTGCGGAAATCGGCGGCGAGGCGGTCCTGCGCCTCGGTCCGGTGGCGCAGGCGGACGGGCTCACGCTCGAGGTCCGCTTTCCCACGCCTTCGCTTCCCCATCTGCAGATGTGGCGCGCCCGACGCGAAGGCGTGAACGTCCTGGGCATCGAGCCCTGCAGCCACCGCAGGGCAAAGCGGCAGGCCCTTGCCGAAGCGGGGGAACTTGCCGTTCTCGCTCCGGGGGAGATGCTGTCCTGCGGGCTTCGCTTCCGCTTTTCCCTTGCGGCCCGGCCTTCATCGCGTTGACGCGCCCGCCTGCCGCCATTAGATGGATGCAACCATTTCCAAGCGGAGGACGACAGCATGGATATCCGGCCCATCGATTCTGAATATTCCGTGAGCGGACAGATCACCGTCGAGGATCTCGATGCGATCAAGGCTCAGGGCTTCAAGTCCATCGTCTGCCACCGCCCGGATCACGAGCAGCCCGACCAGCCGGAATTCGCGGCGATCGCGGCCCGGGCAGAAGAGCTCGGCCTTTCCATCACCCACATTCCGGTAGGCCCCATGGGTGTGACGGCGGATGCCGTCCAGGCCATGGTGGATGCGCTCGATACCATGGAGCGCCCGATGCTCGGCTATTGCCGCTCCGGCGCCCGCTCGACGGCGATCTACCAGCAGACCGCCCATATCCGGAACTGATTTGACCATAAGCCCCAGAAGGAGCATTTCATGACCATCAAGCGTATCGAAGCCGGTCCCCGCATGAGCCAGGCCGTCATCCACGGCAACACGGTTTATCTCGCCGGTCAGGTTGGCGAAGGCGCCACCGTCACCGAGCAGAGCCGTTCGGCACTGGCCGAGGTCGACCGTCTTCTGGCCGCTGCCGGCACCGACAAGTCGAAGATCCTGCAGACCATCATCTATCTCTCCGACATGTCCACCTTCGCCGAGATGAACGCGGTCTGGGAAGCCTGGGTCGATCCCAACAACACGCCGGCCCGCGCGACCTCGCAGGGCGCGCTCGCAACGCCGGACTACAAGGTCGAATTCATCGTGACCGCCGCCCTCTGAGGCCGGTTCCGACGAACGGAAAACGAGAAACGCCCGGCCAAGGCCGGGCGTTTTTGCGTCTGGAATCTGCTCAGCGCTTGAGGCTGCCAAGGATGCCGCGCACCAGTGCACGGCCAACGGAGGAGGCAACGGAGCGGGCGACGCTCTTCATCGCGGCTTCCACCACCGTCTCGCGCTGGTAACCGGAACGGGGGCGAGGCTGCTCCCGCTCGTCATCCGCGGGCTTGTCGCCGAAGCCCGGAAGCGTCCAGCGTCCGCCGGCGGTTCCGTTGTCCTGCCCGGGCTGCGGTGCGCTCTGCTGGGGGGCGGGTTCCGGCTGGGCCGTCTTCGCCGCCCGTGCCATCAGGATCTCATAGGCCGACTCACGGTCTTCGTCGACGTCGTACTGGTTGGCGACCGGGCTCATCTGCATGACCTTCTGCCGCTCCTGATCGGTGATCGGTCCGAGGCGCGAGGACGGCGGACGGATGAGGGTGCGCTCCACCATCGAGGGCACGCCCTTCTCTTCCAGCATGGAGACCAGCGCCTCGCCGGTTCCCAGCGCCGTGATGGCGGTTGCGCAATCGAAGGTCGGGTTGGGGCGGAAGGTTTCCGCCGCGGTCTTCACGGCCCGCTGTTCGCGCGGGGTGTAGGCACGCAAGGCATGCTGCACGCGGTTGCCGAGCTGGGCCAGAACCGTTTCCGGCACGTCCATCGGGTTCTGCGTGACGAAATAGACGCCGACGCCCTTCGAGCGGATGAGGCGCACGACCTGCTCGACCCGCTGTATGAGCACCGGCGGCGCGTCGTTGAACAGGAGATGGGCCTCGTCGAAGAAGAATACCAGCCGCGGCTTTTCCGGGTCGCCCACTTCCGGCAGTTCCTCGAAAAGCTCCGAAAGCAGCCAGAGCAGGAAGGTCGCGTAGAGGCGGGGATTCATCATCAGCTTGTCTGCCGCCAGCACGGAGATCGCGCCGCGGCCGTCATTGGTGACGCGCATCATGTCGCTGATCTTCAGCGCCGGTTCGCCGAAGAAGTGGGCAGCGCCCTGCTGCTCGAGCACCAGGAGGGCGCGTTGCAGCGATCCGACGGATGCCTTGCTCACGAGACCATACTGGGCGGAAATCTCCTGCGCGTTCTCGGCCATGTAGTTCAGAAGGGCCTGCAGGTCCTTGAGGTCGAGAAGTGCCAGCCCGCCCTGGTCGGCCAGCTTGAAGGCAATGTTCAGCACGCCTTCCTGCGCTTCGGAGGCATTCATCAGGCGGGCGAGCAGCAGCGGCCCCATTTCCGCGATGGTGGTGCGGACACGATGGCCCTTCTCGCCGTAGAGATCCCAGAAGATGACCGGAAATTCCTCGAAGCCATAGGGGTCGAGGCCGATCTGCTCAGCGCGCTTGGCCAGGAAATCCTTGGCTTCGCCCATCTGCGAGATACCGGAGAGATCGCCTTTCACGTCGGCGCAGAAGACGGGCACGCCCGCATCGGAGAAGCCTTCGGCAAGCACCTGCAGGGTAACCGTCTTGCCGGTACCGGTCGCGCCGGTCACCAGGCCATGGCGGTTTCCGTAGCGCAGGTCGAGATATTCGCCCTTGTTGTTGGTGTCGTCAGGCTTGCGGCTCGTGCCGATGTAGATCTTTCCGTCCTGAAGCAGCACCGGTATCTCCCTTTCGTGTCCGGCAGCCGTCATGGCTGCCATTATGTGTTGAACAGGTTATAAATAACCCTGACGCGCAAGCAAGCATCTCTGCATCGCCACAGGCGACCGGACCGGCAATTGACAGGCGGCCTGAGTCGCCGTCACCCTGCGACAGGAATTCAGGGTCGGAAGGCTTGAGTTTCCCGCCGGGGTTCTTTACCTTGACGTTAACGTAACAGTTCAGCCTTGGGAGATTTGCATGAACGAACTCGTGACTCAGGTAGCCGATCGTGTGGGTATCGATCCGGCGACAGCGGAAAAGGCCATCGGCATGATGCTGGCCTTCCTGCAGAAGGAAGGCGATGGCGATGCAGTGGCAAAGATGATCGCCGCCATTCCGGGTGCGGCCGATCTTGCTGCCAATGCCTCCGGCGGCGGCGGCATGCTCGGCGGCCTGATGAGCGCCATGGGCGGAGGCGTGATGGCTCTCGGCCAGCAGCTGATGTCCCAGGGCCTCGGCATGGGCGAGATCACCGGCCTTGCGCGCGAAACCATGGCCGTTGCCCGGCAGTATGCCGGTGCCGACGTGGTGGACGAAGTCGTGGCCTCCGTTCCGGGCCTCAGCCAGTTCGTCTGATACGGCGTTCCCTGCTGACTATCACGGCATGACCAGCCCCGGATGCGCCCAACCGCGCAGCCGGGGTTTTTCGCATCCTCAGTCCCGGGCCGCCACGACGAAGAGGCGCGGCATCGCCAAGAGCACCGAGCCATCGCCGAGTGGGGGATAGGCCTCGCCGATGGCCGCGCTGTAGGCTGCGAGATAGGCCTGCACACTCGATGCCCCTGCCTTTTCCTCCAGACGGTCGAGATAGGGCCGCAGGCCTGCGCCGCGCACGAAGTCGACAATGCCTTCCGAACCGGCAAGGCGATGGTAATAGGTCGTCCGCCAGACGGTGACCGAGAACCCCTCGCTTCCCAGGACCTGCACGTACTCCCGCGGCTGCGGAAGGGGTGTCCGCGTCGGCGGCTTCCCTTCGAAGGCCTCCAGAAATTCGGGGCTTCCCGCAATCTCCTCCATCAGCCGATGGGTCGGCTCTTCCAGATTGTCGGGCATCTGGATCGCGAGCATGCCGCCGGGCGCGAGGCAGGTGCCAAGTTCCCGGAGAAGCGGCAGGTGGTCCGGAACCCAATGGAAAACGGCATTGGAAAAGAGAAGATCGACCGGACTGTCCGGTCTCCATGAGGTGACATCCGCCTGCGTGACCGTGATGTCCGGAAGCCTGCGCCGCGCCGCGTCCACCATGGCGGCATCGCTGTCGAGTGCGAGAATCGCCGCTCCTGGAAACCGCCGTGCCAGCGCCTCCGTCGAGTTTCCCGGGCCGCAGCCCATGTCGACGATACGCTGTGGCTTCGCATCGCCAAGCGCCCGGATGAGGTCCGCGCAGGGGCGGTTCCGCTCCTCCTCGAAGCGGCTGTATCGGACAGGTTCCCAGCTCATGCTTCGCCCTCGCGCAGGGCCGAAAGGCCCGTCAGCGACGGCAGCACGTGCCGGGGAGGAAGGTCCCGGTATTCGAGCGGCAGCCCCTGCCGGTTGATCCAGACGCAACGGAAGCCGAAGGCGGTCGCTCCCGCTATGTCCCACCCATTGGACGACTGGAAGGAGATCTGCCCGGGCGTGCATCCGAAACGGGACGTGGCAAGCTCATAGGTCGCCGGCACGGTCTTGAAGCGGGAAAGCCCGTCCACGGAAAGAATGGCATCGAACTGGGGCGCGAGGCCCGCGCGCGTCACGGCTTTCTCCAGCATGGCCGGCGTGCCGTTGGAAAGGATTGCCAGCTTTGCCCCCGCCGCCTTCAGGGCCTCCAGCTCCGCCTTCGCTTCGGGAAAGGCATCGAGCGTCGCGTAGGCATCGAGCAGCGCCGGCTTCAGGGCCCTGTCGGCTTCCGGGAAGCGTTGGAAGCAGTAATCGAGCGCATCTTCCGTGATGTGCCAGAAGTCACGATACCGGCCGGACATGGTGCGGATCCAGCTGTATTCCAGCTGGCGTGCGCGCCAGAGGTCGGAGAAGGGCTGGAGCGACGGCCCAAGCCTCTCCCCGACGCGGCGGACTGCGGAATGCACGTCGAAAAGCGTGCCATAGGCATCGAAGACATAGACGGGAAAGACGGCTTGGGCTGGCATGGCGGTTTCCTCCTCGGAAGGCCGAGGATAGACCGTGCTCCGTCGACCGCAAGCCGGAACCGGAATGCCCGCCGAAAGTATCAGGCAAAGACCGGCGCGGCTTCCCCGCGATAGGCCGGCTTTGCCTGTCCCTCCGTCATCCGCCAGACGATCTCGTCGAGCAGGGCATCGTTTTCGGCAATGATGCGGTGTCCGTCCTCGATGAGCGCGCGGATGTTTTCCGGCCGCAGGTCGTTGATGGCGAGGTTGCCCTGGCGCAAGGCTCCGTTCACGCGGTAGTAGTTCAGCGAATGACGGTTGGCCGGGGTCAACCGGGTCGCGATGCCGTCGAAGCTGGTCGCATCGCGGTTGATCAGGCTTGTCAGCAGCTGCGGCGCCGGGCATTCGAGCTCTCGGGCAAAGCCGACGAGCGGCGGCGTGACGGAGGCCAGCGACTGGCCATGGCTTCCGGCATGCAGGGCATCGAAATAGGGAAGCGGCTGCCGGTCGAGGCCGACGCCGAGCGAAACGAGGATCACTTCCGAGCCGGGGATGGTCCAGCGCACCCGGTTTGCCTCCACATACGCGCACATGGAGGGGTCGGTGGCCATGGTACCCCCGCTCATGAAGGGGATGAGCGGCGTGCCGCGCGGTTTTTTCTTCGAGAGGTTTTCAACCATGGCCGGAGCGAACATTTCCGGCGTGGCGCAACTGCCCCGCAGCGCCTGCCACACGTAGAAATCCGAATAGCCGCCTTCGAGATTGCTGAAGATCACGGCGCGGCGGTTCATCATGTCATAGGCGGGAATGAGAAGGCCGGTCTTGGCGGCGGTGAACGTCGTCTGCTCGCCGAATCGCCAGCGCAGGTTGCTTTCGAACACGTCGGGCGAATAGGGACCCGGTCCTGAAACCTCTTCCGGGTGATCGAACATGAAGCCGTGGTCATGCTGGAACATGTCGAAGATCTCGTCCGCCGTGCTGGTGGCGAAATCGGCGGGGTAGGGCTTCTCGACGCAGAGTGCCGCTGCGATCACGGCGCTGAGACCGCAGCCGGACACCAGATCCACATAGTGGTGTAGGCTCTCGCGCATGCTCGCCCGGCGCAGCCGCTTTTCCAGTTCCATCAGTACCATAACGGGCAGGATGCAGCGAATGCCCGCATTGTCGATGGACAGAATGACCCTCTTGCGCATGAGATTCCTTTCAAATTGATTTTCGTGATAAAATCCTTATAATCTAAAGTATAAGTGTGCGCGTCCCGATTGCAAGCCTTTGCTTTAGGAAAACGTTTTAAAATCTGGTGATGACCGAAATTCCGTTTTCCGTCGCGCGATCGAGCGCGGTGAGGAGGGGAACGGCTTCTTCCAGGCTGACATGCCGGCCGATCAGTTTACGGGGGTCGAGCTTGCCGCCGGTGATCATGGCCAGCATGTCCTCGTAGCGCCAGGCCTGCATGCCGTGGCTGCCGTAGATCTCAAGTTCGTGGGCAATGACCTGTCCCATGGGGATCTGAGGTGCGGAATGGCTGCCGAGCATCAGGCCGACCTGCACATGGCGACCCCGCCTGCGAAGGTTGCGGATGGAATTGCAGCAGGTCGTGGTATGGCCGAGCGCGTCGATGGAGACATGCGCGCCGCCGCCCGTGATTTCGCGCACGGCCTCCACCACATCGGCGGACCCTGCACCATTGATGGTGGCGGCTGCGCCGGCGCCGCGCGCCAGCGCGAGCTTGTCCTCGGCGATATCGACGGCAACCACATTGGCACCGAGCGCGGAGGCGATCATGATGGCGGACAGGCCGACTCCACCGGCCCCGTGAACGGCGACCCATTCGCCGCCGCGGACCTTGCCCTGATCGGCAATGGCCCGGAAGGCCGTGGCGAAGCGGCATCCCAGGCTGGCGGCCGTGGCGTAGTCCACTTCTTCGGGCAGCTTCACCAGATTGGTGTCGGCATAGGCGATGGCAACATATTCCGCAAACGAGCCCCAGTGGGTGAAGCCCGGCTGGAACTGGTAGGGGCAGACCTGATGATTGCCGGAATGGCACTCGCTGCAGCGGCCGCAGCCCGAGACGAAGGGCACGGTCACCCGGTCTCCCAGCTTGTAGCGCATGACGTTCTTGCCCTTGGCGACGATGCGGCCGGCCAGCTCGTGTCCGGGCACGTGGGGCAGGGTGATGTCGGGATCGTGTCCCATCCATCCGTGCCAGTCCGACCGGCAGAGGGCGGTCGCTTCCACCTTGATCACGACGCCATCCTCGGTCGGCTCGGGATCCGGCAGGATGCGGATCTCGGGTGTGACGCCAAAGGCTTCGTAATACATGGCTTTCATGACTTCATCCTCTGCTGTGAGGGTCGAGGATTGCACGGCCCATCCGCGACAGAAAGCGACAAAGGTGCCATCTCCTGTCGCAAAGCCGACACGTCGTGCCGGCCCGGACGGCGTTATTTCGCGATCTTCAGCAGGTCCGGCCCAAGCTCGCTTCCCACCTCCGCCTTTCGGCTCTGCTTGTCGAAGACGCAGATGACGGAGCCCGTGCCTCCTGCCTTCAGCTTGCCGGTGACGATGGCAAGACCGTAGCGCTCGCTGCCATAGGGGTCGACGACGACCCGCGGCTTGGAAAAGCTGTCGCCGGTCGCCGCCTTGCAGGCCGCGGCGACCTCCTTGCCGAAGGCTGCCCAGGAATCATCGGAGGAGGCGCGGGCGGAGAGCGTGCCGAGGCCGAGCGAAAGGCCGGCCAGCATCAGAAGCGAACAGGGGCGGGCTGAGAACAGGGTCATCATCATGCCTTCCTTGAAATCGTGTGGTTCTCGTGTCCCGACGGCCCGGGACCTGCGCATACGGCCACGGAGGCCCCCGCCGGTCAAGCGGAGCGCACGGGAGGGGCCAACCGCTCGCACCGGTCGCCGAAACGGGGAATTTTGACGTTTGGAAGGTTGCCTCGTGGACATTCCGCACCTATGTTCCGGCACGACCGATGCCTCTTTAACGCATCCTGTTGCCAAAGGAGAAAACCATGGCCTTCGAATTGCCCGAACTTCCCTATGATTACGATGCGCTCGCCCCGTTCATGTCGCGCGAGACCCTCGAATATCATCACGACAAGCACCACAAGGCGTATGTCGACAACGGCAACAAGCTGGCTGCTGAAGCCGGCATGGAAGGCCTTTCCCTCGAAGAGATCGTGAAGCAGTCCTTCGGCAAGAATGCCGGCCTGTTCAACAACGCCGGTCAGCACTACAACCACATCCACTTCTGGAAGTGGATGAAGAAGGGCGGCGGCGGCAACAAGCTGCCGGGCAAGCTGGAAGCAGCCATCAATTCCGACCTCGGCGGCTTCGACAAGTTCCGCGCCGATTTCATCGCTGCCGGCACCACCCAGTTCGGTTCGGGCTGGGCATGGCTCTCCGTCAAGAACGGCAAGCTCGAGATCTCGAAGACCCCGAACGGCGAAAACCCGCTGGTCCACGGCGCATCGCCGATCCTCGGCGTCGACGTCTGGGAACATTCCTACTACATCGACTACCGCAACGCCCGTCCGAAGTACCTCGAAGCCTTCGTCGACAGCCTGATCAACTGGGATTACGTGCTGGAAATGTACGAAGCTGCCGCGAAGTAAGTGCGACAAAGCCCGGGATTTTCCGAAACCGGCGGCCCTTGGCCGCCGGTTTTTTCGTTTGTGCGACAGACGGCGCGTCTCTTTTCACTCCCGCCTCATCCATCAGCCGCGCGCACGGTAATCATAAAATCATTTCATCCTTCCGCGCCTGTTGTTTGTTCACGTTTTGTGCCAGAACAATACGCAATCAGGAGTGAGGGAAAACAATCATGAGTTACGCCGCCAACCTGTGGCTCTTCTTCGTGCTGCTGTTCGGGATCATTCTGGTGCCCGGCATGGACTCGCTGTTCGTGCTGGCAAACGGCCTCAACGGCGGACGGAAGGCGGGTCTCGCGGCCGTCGCCGGCATCGTGGCCGGCGGGGTCTTTCATTCCGTCTATGGTGTCTTCGGCGCCGGGCTGGTGGCGCAGAAGCTACCGGCGCTCTATCTCGTCATGCTGCTGGCGGGCGGCGGCTACATGCTGTGGATCGGCTTTTCGCTCATCAGAAGCTCCATCCGCGTGGACCATGTGCCCGATGAACTGATCACCCGCCGCGGCTGGTGGGGCATCTTTCGCCAGGGCATGATCACCTGCCTGCTGAATCCGAAGGCCTATCTCTTCACGCTGGCGGTCTTTCCCCAGTACATCAAGCCGGCCTATGGGCCGCTCTGGGCGCAGGCGGTGGTGATGGGCCTGATGGTGGCGGGAACCCAGCTCGGGGTCTACGGCTCGCTTGCACTGGCCGCCGGCAAGGCAAGGAGCTTCCTGCTGGGAAAGCCGCAGGCCACGGTCTGGACCGGGCGGATCGCCGGAGCCGTCCTGATCGTGGTCACGCTCTTGACCTTGTGGAATGGCCTGAGCGGCCACTGGTAATCGCCCCTCCCGCCCGCCACGGGCGGGAGCGCTTGACTTTCCCGGCCTATCCAATAGCGTTCACCGCCTTTCCAGAAGGACGATTTTCATGACCGAAGCCCGTTATCCCGGAGGAGCCGGCCGGGGCCGCTCTCCAGCCTTCATCTTCATATTTCTGACCGTGCTGCTCGACATGCTGTCGATCGGGATCATCATTCCGGTCCTGCCAAAGCTGATCCTTCACTTCACCGGTGGCGAGTTCAACCGCGCGGCCGAGATGCTGGGGATCTTCATGTCCGTCTGGGCCCTCATGCAGTTCATCGCATCGCCGGTGATCGGCGCGCTCTCCGACCGGTTCGGTCGCCGGCCGGTCATCCTGGCATCCAATCTCGGTCTCGGTCTCGACTATCTGCTGATGGCGCTTGCGCCCGCGCTGTGGGTGCTGTTCGTGGGGCGGGTGCTCGCGGGCATCTTTTCCGCCACCGTCTCGGCGGCGCAGGCCTATATCGCCGACATCACGCCGCCGGAAAAGCGGGCTGCGTCCTTCGGCATGCTGGGTGCTGCCTTCGGCCTCGGTTTCGTGCTGGGGCCGGCGGTCGGCGGTATTCTCGGCCACTACGATCTGCGGCTGCCGTTCTTTGCCGCGGCGGCCATGAGCCTTGCCAATTTCCTCTACGGTTTCTTCGTGCTGCCGGAATCGCTGAAACCCGAGCTTCGTGCGCCCTTCAGGCCGCGCTCGGTCAATCCCGCCACCACGCTCGCGCTCCTCAGGCGCACGCCGGAGCTCGGCCGTCTCGGCTTCATCACCTTCATCATCATGCTGGCGCATCAGGTGCTGCCGGCCTGCGCGGTGCTCTACATGGGGCTGCGGTATGGATGGCAGGAGCGGGAAGTGGGCTTTCTGCTGGCCGGGGTGGGCGTTGCCGGCATGATCGTGCAGGGAGGGCTCGTGCGACCGGTCGTCAAGGCGATCGGCGAGAAGAAGGCGATGCTGCTGGGCCTGACGGCCGGGGCCATGGGCTTTGCACTCTACGGCTGGGCGCCGACGGGAGCGGTTTTCATGATGGGCGTACCGGTCATGGCCCTGTGGGGCTTTGCCCAGCCGTCCGTCACCGCGCTGATGACCAAGGAAGTGTCTGCGGAGGAGCAGGGCCGACTGCAGGGCGCAAGCGCCAGCCTTGGCGGTCTCTCCGGCATGATCGGCCCCTGGGCCTTCGCCTATGCCTTTGCCTATGCGGTCGATCCGGTGAACGGCCTGAACCTGCCGGGACTTCCCTTCTTCGCGGCATCGGTGCTGATGGTTCTGGGGCTTGCCGCAGGTCTTGGCGTGCGAGCCAGTCTTCGGCCGGGACCGGAGCTCGCCGGCAGCGCAGAGCGGGTGGAGTAACCCTTTTCCAGCAGCCCGTGCTGCCCGCCATCACAGGCTTGTGACTTCAACGCATCGTTGTTCCTTGCCATCATGGCGCGGCATAACAACTCGGGGGCGTCAGCAGCAGTAGCGCGAACCGATAGAGGAGAGGAACTCATGAAGCTGAAAACCCTGATGGCTGCCGCCATTGCCGTGAACTTCGCGGGCGTTTCGCTTGCGACCGCCGCCGAACCGCAGGAAATGCGCAAGGAGATGATGGAGAAGATCGGCAAGGCCATGGGGGGCCTGGTCGGGATCGTCAAGGGCAAGACCGCCTATGACGCCGAGGTCGTGAAAGCCTCCCTCACCACCATCTCGGAGAACATCAAGGCGTTCCCCGACCAGTTCCCGAAGGGCTCCGAGACCGGACACAAGACCGAAGCCTCGCCAAAGATCTGGGAGAACTTCGATGACTTCAAGTCGAAGGCAGCCAAGCTGCATGACGATGCCGAAGCCCTGCTTGCAGCGCTTCCCGCCGATCAGGCTGCCGTCGGCGCTGCGGTAAAGACGCTCGGAGCCGATTGCGGCGCCTGTCACGAGACCTATCGCCTGAAGGACTGACCGGTTCTTCGGCCTGAATTTACGTGGCGCGCCGGCTTCCCTGCGAACCGGCGCGTTTTCATGACGGGAGGGTTTCATGGCATCGAAGCTTGCGAAACTGGCGGGAGCCGCCGTGCTGGCCGTTGCGGCCGGCGCGGGGGTGTTCTGGTTCATCACCGCACCGAAACCCCTTCCGGAGCAGGTTTTCGCCGATCTCGGTCCGCCGGATCTCGCCCATGGGGAGCGGCTTTTCTGGACCGGAGGCTGCATCAGTTGCCATGCGCCGAAGGGAGCGTCGGACCGCAACGATCTCACGCTTTCCGGCGGAGAGCCCCTGCAGACACCCTTCGGCACCTTCCATCCGCCGAACATTTCCCCCGATCCGAAGGCCGGTATCGGCGGCTGGTCGCTCGCGGTCTTCGGCAACGCGATGCTGCGGGGGATCGATGACGAGGGTCGCCATCTCTATCCCTCTTTCCCCTACGGGTCCTACGCACGGATGAGTGCGAAGGATGTGAACGACCTCTTCGGCTATCTCAAGACCCTGCCGCCGAGCAATGCGGTGGCGCCCGATCATGAACTTGCGTTCCCCTTCAACCTTCGGGTTCTGCTGGGAGGGTGGAAGTTCCTCTATCTCAACGACCGGCCCCGGGTGGCGCTCGCCGAAGCGGATGAAAAGGTCAAGCGCGGGCAGTATCTGGTGGAAGGCCCGGGTCATTGTGGCGAATGCCACACGCCCAGGGACAGCCTCGGCGGCTTCTCCTCCGGCCGCTGGCTGGCCGGCGGCCCCAACCCGGAAGGCAAGGGCAGGATCCCGAACATCACGCCCGGTGGAGAAACCGGCTCCTGGAGTGCCGAGGACATTGCCGCATATCTGGAAACGGGGATGACACCCGACTTCGATTCCGTCGGCGGCACCATGGTCGAGGTCCAGAAGAACATGGCCCGCCTGCCGGCGGAGGACCGCGAGGCGATCGCAGCCTATCTGAAGGCTGTGCCCGCAGTCCGCTAGCGCCGGCGTCAGCGGGTCAGCGCCTCCATTTCCCGGGCAAAGAGGCTGAGGAACCCGTCGAGTTCCGGGCTGGCGGCACCAAGGCCGGCGAGGATTTCGCGGGCGAAGGTGAGGGGCGCCGTGCCGGGAGCGGTGACGATGCCACCGTCACGGCAGGCCATCGGCTGATCGCGATAGAGATGCGCGCCGCGATAGCCCGTCGGGGCCAGCGTCTCCCGGCTGTTCGACGTGTGGTTCACCGCGTCCAGCAATCCCGCCCGGGCCAGTGCCACGGTGGCTCCACAGATCGCTGCGATCAGGGTGCCCGCTCCATGATGCCGGTTGAGGAGGTCGCCGAGGGCGGGTGCCTGGGGACTTTCCCATGCGGTGCCGCCGCAAAGCACGAGCGCATTCGCGTCCCCCGGCACGAGGTCCCCGATGTCCAGGTCGGGCGTGATGTGCAACCCGCCCATGGAGCGGACGGGATGTCCGCCCGGCGTCGCGACTCGTACCTCGAAGCCGAGATGCGCCCGTGCGGCCGCAAAGAGCAGCGCGGTTTCCCAGTCCGCATGGTTTTCCGTAAGCAGCAGGGTGAGGGATGCCATGTGCCTGTCTCCTTCCTGATAGAGGGCGTGGCGGAACGTCAGCCGGCGAGGGCCTGATTGTATCGCATGCCTGTAACGGGGCGCGGCTTGAAGGACAGGGTTTCGTAGAAGCGGTGCGCGCGGAAATTGCCGGTTGCAGCGCCGACGGTCATGTAGCTGCAGCCGAGCCGGCGTGCCTCCTCCCGGGCGATGGAGACGAGGCTTTGACCGATACCCTGGCTTCTGAAGGTTGGCCGAACGTAAAGCTGGTGGATTTCCATGCCCCGCGCCCCCTCATTGGCGCGGTAGACGGGGGTGAGGATGGCGTAACCCATGGCATGGCCTGCGCTTTCGGCAATGAGGGCGCGGATCCAGGGTGTGGGGCCGAAGAGATCCCGCTCCAGTGCGCCTTCGGAGAGGCAGGCGGAATCGCCGTGATGGGCGGCGAGTTCCGTCACCATGGCTGCGAGCACGGGCAGGTCTTCACGCTTCGCATTGCGGATCCGGACCACGGGCGGCCGGCTATCGAGGATCATGTCGTTCATGGTTCCGTCTCTTTCGGTTGGGCCTCGGGCGGACGGTTACCCGGAAAAAGAAAAACCGCCCTGGAGGCGGCTTCTTGTCATGGGATGACGGGCCGCTCCTATCGGAACAGCCAAAAATACTTCTGTGCGTGGGTCAGCTTCGTCATCATGTCCGCAGCATGCGTGGAAGCATCGCCCCTGTCAAGGGGGAGGCGACTGCGGATCGCGCCTCCCGTTCATGCTGGAGACAGGTTGCATGGCCTATTGTCCGTTCTGCCATCAGTTGACCGGATTACGCCATGCGCCTTCCTTCCTGCCTGTCCCGCCTGTTCCTCGTCGCGGCTGCCGCCGGGGCAACGTTTCCACCTCCGGCGCAGGCGGCGGAGGCCTGCCCCATCGTTTCATCGCGCAACTGGCATGCCTGGATCGACCGTTTCCCCGGCAAGGGAGTCAACCGGATCGTGGTAACCGGACGGATCGCCTTGCCTACTGCCGGCTATGGCTGGCGGCTCGTGAAGGCGGGCGGTCTGCGCGGGCGGCCACCCCTGCAGGAGTTTCGGCTCGAACTCGTGCCCCCTTCGGGCATGGCGGCCGAGGTGATCACAGAGGTGGACGTTCGGGGCGAGGCGAAAACTCCCTTCTCCAACCTGCGGGTCATGGTGTCCTGCGGCGGCAAGCGGATTGCCTTCTTCGACCAGGTGGTCGTGACGGATTGAAGCCGCGCGGCGGGTCAGTGACCGTGATCGCAGGCGCTGTGGTCCGACAGCGATTCGATCACACGGCACTGGCCGATCGTGTGGGCCTGCGGCTGGTCGAGCATGCGCGCCAGTTCCTCTTCCAGTTTCCTCAGGCGAGCGATTTTCAGGCGAATCTGCCGGAGGTGATCCCGGGCGATGTCATCGGCATCGGTGCAAGGCCGTTCCGGATGCGCCGACAGGCGCAGGAGATCGCGAATCGCATCAATCGAAAAGCCGAGGTCACGGGAATGCCGTATGAAGGCCAGCCGGTCGAGATCGGCCCGGCCATAGCGACGCTGGTTCGAGCCGGACCGGTCCGGCTCCGGCATCAGCCCAAGCTGCTCGTAGTAGCGGATTGTGGGTATCTTCACGCCCGCGCGGCGGGACAGTTCTCCAATGGCCATCATCAGCGTTACTCCAGATGCGCTCCCCATGACTAAGGAGGGCCGGAGCAGGCGGCAAGCCGCAATAAAGGGGGGCTTAGCCCTGATCCCCCGTAAACTCCAGATAGAGCTGGCGAACCTTGTCCGCACTCTCCTCGTCGGTCGCGCCCGGCATGGGAGCCGGGCCGGGAGCTGCCACGCGGCTGCCGACGTCGCCGGTTTCAAGGGCCCAGAGGGCATTTGACAGGGAGTTGGAGAGCACGGTGCTGCTTTCCACCAGCGGAGAGAAGCCGGGGGTGCGCGTCTGCTGCGGCTGGGCCTGCGGGGCAGGCTCGTCCGTGTCCATGTCGGGGCGGCGGAAGCGCCCCTGATCGTAGTAATAGCCCTGAAGACCACTGTCGATACGCATTTCAGCTCTCGCTTGCTGATCCTGTTAACCATTTGTTAACGAATTTGGCTTGCGCGAAGCTTGCGGCCGCGCCGCGGACCTACTTGACAGACGGGGCGATATGGAGGGCTGTTCGCGCCGTTCCCAGACGGCAGCGTCGCTGCGTCCTCCTGTTGCCACGATGTTCCTCCGGCGAGGCGCTGCGACATCGTTAATGAACGTATAATCGTTATATTCGAACAGTTTAAATTAGCGGTAACGAATCTTTGAAACACTGATTTCGTATTCTTGCGAGATCATGCTTCATGCCGGCAACCATCTACCAGAACAGCGATCCGAACAATCCGCGGGTTAACCAGCCCTCGATGACGGCGGTTGCTGAGACGGTTACCGGTTCGGCGGCGGACGATATTGTCGATGTGCAGCCGGACGGCCTCAGTGCCAACGATACCATCGACCTGCTGGGCGGCACCAGTGACACGCTGCGGCTGATCGCTGCCGGCACCATGAACCTTACCCTGCCGACCAGCATCGCAGGGGTGGAAAATCTCCTCGGCAGCGGTGGCGACGACATCTTCATCCTGTCCCAGATCCAGCTCAACCGCTTCATCCGGCTGGACGGTGCGGCGGGCTACGACATCCTCCAGTTCAGCACTGCCGGTACCTATAACCTCGGCGCGCTCGGGCTCCAGGTCCTGAACATCGAGGAGTTCAGGGGCTCTGCGGGCGTCGACAGCATCACCGGCACCAATGCCGCCGACCGCATCAACGGCGATGCCGGCAACGACACGCTGACGGGCGGCGCCGGCAACGACTTCCTCGACGGCGGCGCGAACAACGACACGATGTTCGGCGGCGTCGGCAACGACATCTATGTCGTCGACACGACGAGCGACATCGCCAACGAAACCGGCGACACCACCGGCGACGACGAAGTCCAGTCCTGGATTACCTTCAGCCTGGCCAATGCCTTGAGGGCCATCGGGGATATCGAGAGGCTGACGCTTCTCGGCACGGGCAATATCAACGGCACCGGCAATGCGTTTGCCAACGTGATCACCGGCAACGTCGGCAACAACACGCTCGATGGCGGCGCGGGAGCCGACCGCATGATCGGCGGTCTTGGCGACGACACCTATGTGATCGATAACGCCGGCGATGTGATCGTGGAAAACGCAGGCGAAGGTACAGACACCATCCGCGTCGCGATGACCTTTTCCCTTGCGAACTTCGCCAATGTCGAAAAGCTGGTTCTGACCGGTACCGGTGCCTTCGATCTTGTCGGCAACGATCTGGACAATACCCTTATCGGCAACAGCGCCAACAACCGCCTGGAGGGGGGGCTTGGCAACGACACGCTGACCGGCGGCGCCGGCAACGACACCATGATCGGCGGTGCCGGGGACGACGTCTATGACGTGACCGAAGCCGGCGACACGATTCAGGAAGACGCAAACGCCGGAACGGACATCGTTCGTCCCACCTTCGACTACACGCTCGGCGCCAATCTCGACAGCCTCTATCTCCAGGGTACCGGCAACATCAACGGCACCGGGAACGAGCTCGGAAACGGCATTTCCGGGACCGCGGGCAGCAACATCCTGACGGGCCTCGGCGGCTCGGATACGCTGAATGGCCGTGGCGGCGCCGATATCATGATCGGGGGCGTCGGCAATGACATGTACATGGTCGATGACGCGGGCGATCAGACGAACGAGGTCGCCGGCGAAGGCTACGATTATGTCAGAAGCTCGATCAGCTGGACGCTGGCGCGCGGCAACAACATCGAAAGCATCGGGCTTCTGGATGTCGCGGTCGGCAACAACGACATCGACGCGACCGGCAACGAACTTGACAACGCCGTCAGCGGCAACAGCGGGCGCAACACGCTCAGCGGCCTCGAGGGAAACGACACGATCGACGGCGGGCTGGGAGACGACATCCTGCTCGGCGGAGATGGCGACGACATCCTGCGCGGCGGAGATGGCAACGATCGGCTGGACGGCGGGAACGGGATCGATACCGCCGATGGCGGACTGGGCGACGACACCTATGTCGTGACCGACAATGCCGACACCATCTCCGATACCGGAGCGACCGGCACGGACACGGTCGAGGCCTATCTCAGCTTCACGCTTCTGAACAACCCGCAGATATCCGGCGTCGAGAACATCACGTTGGGCGGGAATGCCCATATCGACGCCACCGGTGATGCGAATGCCAACGTGCTTACGGGCAATGTGGGCAACAACGCTCTGGACGGCGGTGCCGGCGCAGACCGGCTTGTCGGCGGTGCCGGCAATGACGTCTACACCGTCGACAACGCGGGAGATGTCGTGGTCGAAAACCCCGGCGAGGGCGACGACGAGGTGCGGTCGAGCATAACCTGGGTGCTTGCGGCCGAGATCGAGCGCCTGACCCTGATTGCCCCCACCGGCAACCTTAACGGCACCGGCAACGCCCTGGACAACACCCTAACCGGCAATGGCGGCAACAATCGCCTGGATGGCGGAGCGGGCAACGACCGGCTCGTCGGCGGGGCCGGCAACGACACCTACGTGGTGGACAGTCTCCTTGACGTCATCGTCGAGAACCCGGGACAGGGGACGGATACGGTCGAAACGGCACTCGGCTATTCGATCGCCCTGCTGGCAGATGTCGAAAACCTGACGCTGACCGGTGCCGGTAACGTCGACGCAACCGGCAACAGCGCCGTCAACCTCCTGATCGGCAACAGTGGCAACAACCGGCTGGATGGCGGCGCCGGTGCCGACACCATGCGCGGCATGCAGGGCAACGACGTCTATGTGGTCGACAACGCGCTCGATGTCGCGGACGAAACGGGAGGCGGCGGCACGGACGAAGTCGTCGCCTCCGTCTCGTACACGCTCGGTCAGAACCTCGAAAACCTGACGCTCGCCGGCGCCCAGGCCATCACGGGCACCGGCAACACGCTGGACAACATCATCGCCGGCAACAGTGCCAACAACACGCTGACCGGCCTCGGCGGCAATGACCGGCTGATCGGAAACGGGGGCACGGATACCCTTGCTGGCGGCATCGGCGACGACACCTACGTCATAGATGCCAACGACATCCTGCAGGAAGGCATCGGCGAAGGCACGGATACCGTCGAGGCCAACTTCTCGTATACGCTTCTCGCGAACTTCGAAAACCTGACGCTGACCGGCGTCGACAACATCGACGGCACGGGCAACAGTGCTGGCAACACCATCACCGGCAACGACGGAAACAACCGGCTGGATGGCGGGGCGGGCGCGGATACCCTTCGCGGCGGCCGCGGCAACGACATCTACGTCGTCGACGATGTGAACGATACGATCGTCGAGCTGGCGGGCGAGGGATACGATACCGTCTTCACGTCGGTGACCTTCAATGCCCCCAACACGATCGAACGCGTGATCCTACAGGGCACGGCCGATATCAACATCACGGCCGATGCCGGTGACAATACCCTGACCGGTAACGACGGGAACAACCGGCTGGATGGCGGCGCGGGCAACGATACCATGGCCGGCGGACGCGGCAACGACACCTATATGGTCGACAGCCTCCAGGACACGGTGACGGAGAACCCCGGCGAAGGCGAAGATACCATCGAGTCCTGGCTGACCTACTCGCTGGCAAACCTGCCGGACATCGAGAATCTCACGCTTCTCGGGACCTCAGACATCGATGCCACGGGAAACGGGAGCCGCAATGTCCTGACCGGCAATTCGGGTGCGAACCGGCTGGATGGCGGCGCCGGCGCCGATACCATGCGTGGCGGCCGCGGCAACGACATCTATATCGTTGACGACGGCAACGATGTTGTGGACGAAACAGGCGGCAACGGGACCGACGAAGTCCGCGCCAGCGTCTCCTACACGCTCGCCGCGGGCGTCGAGCACCTGACCCTCACCGGCACTGCCGATATCGACGGCACGGGCAACGCCGGCGACAACACGCTGACCGGCAATAGCGGCAACAACGTGCTGACCGGCATGGCGGGCAACGACCGCCTCATCGGCAATGGCGGCACGGATACGCTTGCCGGCGGCCTGGGCGACGACACCTACGTCATCGATGCGAACGATGTGCTTCGGGAGGGCGTCGGGGAAGGCACCGATACCGTCGAGGCGGACTTCGGCTACACCTTGCTTGCCAACTTCGAGAACCTGACGCTGACGGGCAACGGCAACATCGACGGCACCGGCAATGCGGCGAGCAACATCATCACCGGCAATGACGGCAACAACACCCTCGACGGCGGTGCCGGTGCAGACACGCTACGCGGTGGGCGCGGCAATGACATCTACATCGTCGACGATGCCGGGGATGTGGTCGACGAGACGAACGGAGACGGGGTGGACGAAGTCCGCTCTTCCGTCAACCATACTCTGCTGGCCGGCTTCGAGAACCTGACGCTGACAGGCAATGGAAGCATATCCGGTACAGGCAATGCGGGCGACAACATCATCACCGGCAATGACGGCGACAACCGTCTGGACGGCGCTGGCGGTGCCGACACCCTGCGCGGCGGTCTGGGCAACGACACCTATGTGATCGACGCCACCGACACGATCCAGGAAAACGCCAACGAGGGTACCGACACCGTCGAGGCCGGCTTTGCCTACACCCTTGGCGTCAATCTCGAGAACCTGACGCTGACAGGCAATGGCCACATCTCCGGCACGGGCAATGCGGCCGACAACATCATCACCGGCAACGGTGGAAACAACCGGCTGGATGGCGGTGCCGGGGCAGACACCCTTCGTGGCGGACTGGGTGACGACACCTATGTGGTCGATGCCGCCGATACGGTCGAGGAAAATGCCAACGAGGGCACCGACACCGTCGAGGCGGGCTTTACCTATACGCTGGGTGCCAATCTCGAGAACCTGACGCTGACGGGCAACGGCAACATATCAGGCACGGGCAACACCCTTGCGAACACCATCACCGGCAATGACGGCAACAACACCCTCGACGGCGGTGCCGGGGCGGACACGCTGAGAGGCGGACGCGGCAACGACATCTACGTCGTCGACGATGCCGGCGATGTGGTCGACGAAACCGGTGGTGACGGAAACGACGAGGTCCGTTCGTCGCTCAGCTACACACTCGGTGCCGGCATCGAGAACCTGACGCTGACGGGCAATGGCAACATATCAGGCACGGGCAACACCCTCGCAAACATCATCGCCGGCAATGACGGCAACAACACTCTCGACGGCGGGGCCGGGGCGGACACGCTGCGCGGCGGACGCGGCAACGACATCTACGTCATCGACGACGCCGGTGATGTGGTGGACGAAACCGGTGGCGACGGCGATGACGAGGTCCGCTCTGCCATAACCTATGTTCTCGGGGCCGGCATCGAGAGGCTTACCCTTCTGGGGGTAGACGACAAGGACGCCACCGGCAACACTCTTGCCAATACCATCACCGGCAATGACGGCAACAACACCCTCGACGGTGGTGCAGGTGCGGACACGCTCCGTGGCGGTCGTGGCAACGACATCTACATCGTTGATAACGCGGGTGATGTCGTGGACGAGACCGGTGGCGACGGGGTGGATGAGGTCCGCTCTTCCGTCAGCTACACGCTAGGCGCCGGGCTCGAGAACCTGACGCTGACGGGCAACGGCAACATCGACGGAACTGGTAATACCCTCGCCAACACCATCACCGGCAATGACGGCGACAACCGTCTCAATGGCGGCGGGGGGGCGGATACGCTGAGAGGCGGACGCGGCGACGACACCTATGTGGTCGATGCCGCCGACACGATCGACGAGACGGCTAACGAGGGCACCGACACCGTCGAGGCCGGCTTTACCTATACGCTGGGTGCCAATCTCGAGAACCTGACGCTGACAGGCAACGGCAATATCGACGGCACGGGCAACACCCTCGCCAATACCATCACCGGCAATGACGGCAACAACACTCTCGACGGCGGTGCAGGTGCGGATACCCTTCGTGGCGGGCGTGGCAACGACATCTACATTGTCGACGATGCGGGCGATGTGGTGGACGAGACCGGTGGCGATGGAAACGACGAAGTCCGCTCTTCCGTCAGCTACACGCTCGGCGCCGGCATCGAGAACCTGACCCTCACGGGCAACGGCAACATCTCCGGCACGGGCAATGCAGCCGACAACATCATCACCGGCAACGATGGCAACAACACGCTCGACGGTGGTGCAGGCGCCGACACGCTCCGCGGCGGGCGCGGCAATGACATCTACATCGTCGACGATGCCGGCGATGTGGTGGACGAAACCGGTGGTGACGGAAACGACGAAGTCCGTTCATCGATCAGCCACACGCTTGGCGCCGGGCTCGAGAACCTGACCCTCACGGGCAACGGAAACATATCAGGCACGGGTAACACTCTCGCAAACACCATCACCGGCAATGACGGCAACAACACCCTCGACGGTGGTGCGGGTGCGGACACGCTCCGGGGCGGGCGTGGCAACGACATCTACATCGTCGATGATGCAGGTGATGTGGTGGACGAGACCGGTGGCGACGGGAACGACGAAGTCCGTTCGTCGATCAGCTACACACTCGGTGCCGGCATCGAGAACCTGACGCTGACGGGCAACGGCAATGTCGACGGCACCGGCAATGCGGCGAGCAACATCATCGTCGGCAATGACGGCAACAACACCCTCGAAGGCGGGGCAGGCGCCGACACCCTTCGTGGAGGGCGTGGCAACGACATCTACATCGTCGACAATGCGGGCGACGTGGTGGACGAGACGAATGGAGACGGGGTGGACGAAGTCCGCTCTTCCGTCAGCTACACGCTTGGCGCCGGCATCGAGAACCTGACGCTCACGGGCAACGGCAACATCTCCGGCACCGGCAACACCCTCGCAAACACCATCACCGGCAATGACGGCAACAACACCCTCGACGGTGGGGCGGGGGCGGACACGCTCCGCGGCGGTCCAGGCAACGACATCTACATCGTCGACGATGCCGGCGATGTGGTCGACGAAACCGGTGGTGACGGGAACGACGAAGTCCGTTCGTCAATCAGCTACACGCTCGGTGCCGGCATCGAGAACCTGACGCTGACGGGCAATGGCAACATCGACGGGACCGGCAACACCCTCGCAAACACCATCACCGGCAATGACGGCAACAACACGCTCGACGGCGGGGCTGGTGCCGATACGCTCCGCGGCGGGCGTGGCAATGACATCTACATCGTCGACGATGCTGGGGATGTGGTGGACGAGACCGGTGGCGACGGGAACGACGAAGTCCGTTCGTCGATCAGCTACACGCTCGGCGCCGGCATCGAGAACCTGACGCTGACGGGCAACGGCAACATATCAGGCACCGGTAACACCCTCGCAAACACCATCACCGGCAATGACGGCAACAACACCCTCGACGGCGGTGCAGGCGCCGATACCCTCCGGGGCGGGCGCGGCAATGACATCTACATCGTCGATGATGCCGGGGATGTGGTGGACGAAACCGGTGGCGATGGCGATGACGAGGTTCGCTCTGCCATAACCTATGTTCTCGGGGCCGACATCGAGAACCTGACGCTCACGGGCAACGGCAACATCTCCGGTACGGGCAACACCCTCGTAAACACCATCACCGGCAATGACGGCAACAATACCCTCGACGGTGGTGCGGGTGCGGATACGCTGAGAGGCGGGCGCGGCAACGACATCTACATCGTTGATAACGCGGGTGATGTGGTGGACGAAACCGGTGGCGACGGCGATGACGAAGTCCGTTCGTCGATCAGCTACACGCTCGGCGCCGGCATCGAGAACCTGACGCTCACGGGCAACGGCAACATATCAGGCACGGGCAACACCCTCGTAAACACCATCACCGGCAATGACGCCAACAACACCCTCGACGGCGGGGCGGGGGCGGACACGCTGCGCGGCGGGCGCGGCAACGATATCTACATCCTCGACGATGCCGGCGATGTGGTGGACGAAACGGGCGGCGATGGCGTGGATGAGGTCCGTTCCTCCATCAGCTACATCCTGCTGGCCGGGATCGAGAACCTGACGCTCACGGGCAACGGCAACATATCAGGCACGGGCAATGCAGCCGACAACATCATCACCGGCAATGACGGCAACAACACCCTCGACGGAGGCGCGGGGGCGGATACGCTGAGAGGCGGGCGCGGCAACGACATCTACATCCTCGGCGCCGGCGATACGGTCGAGGAGAGCGCCAACGAGGGCACCGACACCGTCGAGGCAGGCTTCACCTTTACGCTGGGTGACAACGTCGAGAACCTGACGCTGACGGGCAACGGCAATATCGACGGCACCGGCAATGCGGCCAACAACATCATCACCGGTAACGGCGGCAACAACAGGCTGGAGGGCGGAGCAGGCGACGACACCCTGATCGGGGGGGCCGGAAACGACGTCTATGTCGTGGACAGCGCCGGAGACAGCGTCGTTGAAAATGCTCGTGAAGGCACCGATACCGTCCTGGCCTCGGTGGGATTTTCTCTCGCAAGCCTTCCCGATGTCGAAAACCTGACGCTGACCGGTTCCGCCAACATCGACGCCACAGGCAATGGGCTGGACAACACCCTGATCGGCAATGACGGCAACAACCGCCTGGACGGCGGGGCCGGTGCCGATGTGATGAAGGGCGGCAAGGGCAACGATACCTATATCGTAGACAATGCCGGCGACGTCGTGGACGAGACGGGTGGCAATGGGTCTGATGAGGTGCTTTCCTCGGTGAACTACACGCTGGGGACGGGCGTCGAGAATCTCACCCTCACGGGCCATGGCGATATCGATGGCACTGGCAACGTACTGGACAACGTCATCACCGGGAACGACGGGAACAACACCCTTGACGGCGGAGGCGGTGCGGACCGTCTTGTGGGCGGCGACGGTGACGACGTCTATTATGTCGATGACATCAACGATGTGGTGGTGGAGGAAGATGACGGCGGCGAGGATACCGTCTACACCACCGTTCCGTTCGATGCCGGCCCGAACATCGAGCACGTGATATACCTGAACGCCCAGAACCTCGATTTCACCGGGGGCGCCGGGCCTGACCGCCTGTTCGGAACGGACGGCGACAATCTCATCGACGGCGCGGGTGGCGACGATGTCATGATCGGCCGCAAGGGCAACGACACCTATGTGGTCGACAGTGCCGGCGACCAGGTGGTCGAAAGGGCGGACGAGGGCACCGACACCATCGAGGCCCGGGTCAGCTTCACGCTGAGCGCCAATGTCGAAAATCTCAGGCTGATGGGTACCGGGGATCTCGATGGAACGGGCAACGAGCTCGCCAACATCATCACCGGCAATGACGGCAACAACACGCTCGACGGCGGGGCGGGTGCGGATACGCTCCGCGGAGGCAAAGGCAGCGACATCTACATCGTCGACGATGCCGGCGACGTTGTGGACGAGACCGGTGGCGACGGGGTGGACGAGGTCCGCTCTTCCGTAAGCTACACCCTCGGTGCCGGGCTGGAAAACCTGACGCTGACAGGTGCCGGCAACAACTCCGGCACGGGCAACGACCTTTCCAACATCATCATCGGCAATGACGGCAGCAATCTGCTCGACGGCGGGGCCGGTGCCGATACGCTCCGGGGTGGCCTGGGCGACGATATCTATATCGTCGACAACGAGGGCGATGTCGTCGACGAAACCGGCGGCGACGGGGTGGACGAGGTGCGCTCCTCCCTCACATATCGCCTCCAGGCAGATATCGAGAAGCTGACCCTCCTCGGCAGCGGCAATATCGGCGGAACGGGCAACGGGCTCGACAATGTCCTGACCGGCAACGAGGGCGACAATGTCCTTGATGGCGGTGCCGGTGCTGACCGCATGAAGGGCGGACGCGGCAACGATACCTATTTCGTCGACGATGCCGGCGATACGGTCGACGAAAGCGACGGCAGCGGCGTGGACGAGGTTCGCTCGTCGGTTGGTTTCGTACTGGGTGCGGGGCTCGAGAATCTGGTACTTCTCGGCACGGTCCAGATCGACGGAACCGGCAACGATCTCGACAACCGCCTGACCGGAAACAGCGGTGACAACCACCTGATCGGGCTTGAAGGCAATGACACGCTTGATGGCGGCGGCGGGCGCGACGTTCTGGAAGGCGGCAACGGGGACGATACCTATGTGCTGCGCAGCGGTTCCGAAACGATTGTCGAGGGCGCCGATGCAGGAAACGATACGATCAGCGCCGCCATCACCTGTTCGCTGCTGCCCTACGGCACCGTGGAGAACCTGACGCTGACCGGTTCGGCCGCCATCAACGGCACCGGAAACGCCCTTGCCAATGTCCTCATCGGCAACCGGGGCAACAACCGGCTCGACGGGGGAGCCGGTGCCGATCTTCTCAAGGGAGGCCTCGGAAACGACACCTATGTGGTCGACCGGCAGGACCGGATCGTCGAATTCGGCAACGAAGGCAGCGATACGGTCTTCGCCGATTTCAGCTACGTTCTCGGCGCAAACCTGGAGAACCTGGTGCTCACGGGGCGTTTCAACCTCACGGGCACCGGCAACGAGCTGGACAACCGGCTTACCGGCAACAGCGGCAGGAACCTGCTGTCCGGCGGGCTCGGCAATGACTGGCTGGACGGACAGCTGGGCGCGGACCGGCTGATCGGCGGCCGCGGCAACGATACCTATGTCATCGACCGCAGCGACGTGATCGTGGAGAAGGCCGGCGAGGGAACGGATACGGTGATCGTCGGCACCAGCTACACGCTGTGGGGCAGTCTCGAGAACCTGATCCTCGCCGGCAGCTCCTCGATCAACGGCACCGGTACGGCCGACAACAACCGCATCACCGGAAACAACGGCGAGAACCGGCTGACGGGTCTTGCCGGCAACGATACGCTGATCGGCAATGGAGGCAGGGATACCCTGATCGGCGGTCGAGGAAACGACGTCTACGTTATTGACGCAAGCGATGTTATTGTGGAAAACGCTAATGAAGGAACGGATACTATAATATCCGGCCGATCCTACCGGTTGTTGGCCAATTTCGAAAACCTCACACTCTCCGGTACACAAAACCTCAGCGGCACAGGTAACAGCGTGGCGAACATCATCAACGGCAATGCCGGCAACAATGTGCTCGATGGCGGAGCCGGGGCAGATGTCCTGCGCGGCGGCAGGGGCAACGACACCTATATCATCGACAGCGTGCTTGACGTGATCGACGAACGCGGCGGCAATGGCGTCGACTGGGTTACGGCGACGGTTTCCGTCTCCCTGGACGGCCGGAGGGTGTTCGGCGATGTGGAGCATGTGCGATTGACCGGAAACGGAGACATCTCCGCGTCAGGCAACGCGCTGAACAACACGCTGATCGGCAATGGCGGCAAGAACGTGCTCTCGGGCGGTGAAGGCAACGACTGGCTTTCCGGCGGCGGCGGGGAGGACCGGCTCATCGGCGGGAAGGGCAACGACACCTACGTTGTGGATGCCCTGGACGGGGTTCGGGAAAAGGCCGGCGAGGGCCTGGATACGGTTATCGCGGACTTCAGCTACCGGCTGTTTTCCAATTTCGAGAACCTGGTGCTGGCCGGCAAGAAGGCAATCAACGGCACGGGCAACGAGCTGGCGAATGTTATCCGCGGCAATGATGCGGCCAATGTGCTCGACGGGCGAGGCGGCAAGGACACGCTGATCGGCGGGCGGGGCAACGATACCTATTTCGCCGACGCACAGGATATCCTGATCGAAAAGGCCGGCGGCGGGGTGGATACCGTCATCGCCCGTTTCGATTGCCGCCTTGCAGACCAGATCGAGAATCTCGTGCTCCTGGATCGCGGGAGCTTCCGGGCAACGGGCAACAATCTGAACAACGTCATTACCGGCAATTCCGGCGGCAACCGCCTCGACGGTGCCGGCGGTAACGATACGATCATCGGGGGTCGCGGCAAGGACATCCTCATCGGCGGGCTCGGCAACGACGTGCTGACCGGTGGAATCGGCAAGGACACCTTCGTCTTCGACGCCCGGCCGAATGCCGTCAGCAACATCGACCGCATTCTGGACTTCAACGTTCAGGACGACACGATCCAGCTGGAGAACCGGATTTTCACCCGGCTCGGCGTCGAAGGGGCCCTGAGCAAGGCCTATTTCACCGCCAACTCCGCCGGTGTGGCAAGGGATTCCAACGATTACCTGATCTACAATACCAAGACCGGAGCGTTGCTCTATGACGCCGATGGCAACGGCAGCGGGTCGGCCGTGCAATTTGCGTGGCTGAGCAAGGGGCTTTCCCTCACGCACGCCGATTTTTCCGTCATCTGATCCGCCAGAATGCTCCTCCAGGGGCCGGTCGCCCATCTGCGGCCGGCCGCTTATCCATGTCCGATATTGGACTAGTCCAATGCCGCAAGGGCAGCCGGACTTGATGCGGGGCTTCTCAACTCTCTAAGTTCATCATTCCTAATATTATATATTCAGGCCGCGGGGCAGGTGATGACCTGCCCCGAAAGGCTGCCTTTCATTTGAGGTGAAACATGCCCTACGTCGCAGAAACCGAAACCCTCGTGAACACGACTGCCGCAGGGGAACAGACCTCCTCCTCCGCAACCGTGCTGAAGGATGGCAGCTATGTGGTCGTCTGGACTTCGGCTGGCGCGGTCATGGCGCAGCATTTTGCGGCGGACGGCAAGAAGATTGGCAGCGAATTCACGGTCATTGCTCCGGCCCGGCTCACCGGCAGCCCGGTCGTGACCGCCACCGATGACGGCGGATATGTCGTGACCTGGCAGACGTTTGGCGAGGCTGTCAATTCCATCATCAACCTTACCCGCCAGTTCGGTGCAGACGACGCGCCGAAAACCGAAAGCGGGATCCAGATCGGAAGCCTTTCCAAAGTGGGCGCGCAGGTGAGCGTGACATCTTTCGGATCGCAAATCTTCTATTCCTGGGATGTGGGCGAGAACACAACCCGGTCTATCAAGGGGCGCTTCTACGATACCAAGACGGGCCTGTTCGGAGCGGAATTGACCCTCGCACCGGCAGGGGGCTATGGAAAATCCATGCCTGCAGTCACCGCCCTGAAGGACGGGACCTTCGTTCTCACCTACAGCTCGGCCATGGAGGACGGAAGCGGCCTCGGGATCTATGCTCTCCGTTTCAGAAGCGACGGCACGCCTGTCACCACCGGCAACCCGGCGTCCCAAAGCGTGACGGGCGGCTTTCGGGTGAACACGACGGTTACCAACAACCAGACAAATCCATCCATTGCCGCGCTCGAGGACGGCGGCTTTGTCATCGTGTGGATGTCGGGTGCCGCCATCATGGCACAGCGTTACGGTGCGGACGGGAATGCAGTCGGAGGTGAGGTGAACATTGCCACCATCGGCAGTACGCTCATGCCCTTTATGATGAAGGTCGTCGCGCTGAAGGAGGGCGGCTTCTTCGTTGTCTGGCATGAGTTGGGCAAGGACGCAAACGGCGCTGCCGTCATGGGCCAGTTTGTGGATGCAGGCGGGCGACTTTCCGGAGCCTCGTTCGTGGTCAACAAGTTGACAGCGGGCGACCAGTATCTCGCTTCGGCAACCCAGAAAGGTTTCGATATCCTGCTCACCTGGAGCGATTCCACGCAGGACGGGGACGGGCTCGGCGTGATGAAGCAGGTGATCCGCAAGCAAGCCGATCTTACCGACCAGGACGAGACGATAACGGGGACATCCTCCGACGAAACATTCGTTACCGATCCCGGCGGGGTTTCCGCCGGCGACAGCATCAATGGCGGCGGCGGGACCGATACGATCGTGCTGGCCGCGGCGGGCACGATGGACGTGACGCTGCCGCGGGTCTTTTCCGGTATAGAGCGCTTGACCGGCTCCCCTGGCAACGATGTCTTCATCGTCAGCGCCGAGCGGCTCGAAGGGCTCCAGAAGATCGACGGGGCCGGCGGAAACGATATCCTCCGCATGAAGAACACCGGCACGCTCGATCTGTCGATGATGGAACTGGTTTCCATCGAGAAGATCGAGGGCACCGCCGGCAACGACACCATCGTCGGGAGTGCGGGACGCGACATAATCGACGGCGGTGCCGGCGAGGATGGCATGACCGGCGGCGCAGGCGACGATACCTACTATGTCGACAACGCGTCAGACAGTGTCACCGAGCGCGAAGGGGGCGGATTTGACGACATCGTCGCTTCCGTCAGTTACACGCTTCTCGCCCATATCGAGCGCCTGACTCTTTCGGGGACCGGCGATCTGACGGCGAGAGGAAACGAGCTCGACAACGTGCTTGTCGGCAATGACGGCAAGAACACGCTGACGGGCGGCCTCGGCAATGACGACCTCGATGGAGGCAAGGGTGCCGATCTGATGGTCGGCGGCCAGGGCTTCGACCGTTACCACGTGGACGATGCAAAAGACATCGTCGACGAAGCCGCCGACAATGGCGGCGGCAGGGATACGGTCGTGTCCACGATCAGCTTTTCGCTTTCCGGCCCCGCTGTCCGCGGCGAGGTCGAAAACCTGACTCTTGCCGGCGAGGATGATCTGGATGGCATCGGCAACGCGATTCGCAACTTCATCACCGGCAACAATGGAGAAAACGAGCTGCGCGGTCTCGCGGGCAACGACCAGCTGGACGGCGGCGACCGGGGCAGGGCCCGCGATATTCTTGTCGGGGGTGCCGGCGACGATTTCTACATCGTCTATGGCGAGGAAGACATCATCGACGAGCGCGCCGATGGCGGTGAGGGCAGGGATTCCGTCAGCGCATCATGCAGTTTCGACTTCGAGAGCGACAATATCCGCGGAGATGTCGAGGATCTCTTCCTGACCGGAGCGGGCGATTTCATCGGCGCCGGAAACCGTCTCGCAAATGATATCTACGGGAATGAAGGCAACAACATCCTCATGGGTCGCGACGGCGACGATCTTCTTGACGGTGGCCTTGGAAATGACGTGCTGATTGGCGGAACGGGCAACGACACCTATTTCGTCTCCGACCAGAACGATATCGTCGACGAGCGCGACGGGAACGGCACCGATACGGTCGAAAGCTTTATCAGCTACAGCCTGAATGCCAGGTCCAATGCAAATATCCTCGGAGCGGTCGAGAACCTCATCCTCTCGCGAAGCGCCTCGAACATCGACGGAACGGGAAACGAGCTGGCCAATCAGATCACCGGCAATGCCGCCAGCAACACCCTGACGGGACTTGGCGGAGACGACCGGCTGGACGGTGGAGGGGGTGACGACCGGCTCGTCGGAGGGGTCGGGAACGATACCTACATCGTGGATTCTGTCGGCGATGTCGTAAGCGAGGCCAACGGGCTCGGCCGCGATCTCGTCCTGTCATCCGTGTCCTTCAGCCTGTCCGACGCGACCCGCGCCATCGGCGCCATCGAAAACCTGACTTTGACGGGCACGGCTGCCAACGGGACCGGAAATGCGCTCGACAACGTGCTGACCGGCAACGACCTCCAAAACGTGCTGACGGGGCTTTCGGGCAACGATATCCTGAATGGCGGCAAGGGCGCCGACGTCCTTCTCGGCGGCAAGGGAAGCGACATCTACTACGTCGACAACATGGCTGACCTGGTCGACGAAACCGGGGGGCGGAAGGGGGAAACGGATACCGTCTATTCCTCCGTCTCCTTCGATTTCAGCGACCCGATGCAGGCTGCTGGTGCGGTCGAAAATCTGGTGCTGACGGGGACGGCCGTTTCGGGTACGGGCAATGGCTTCGACAATGTCCTGACCGGCAACGGAATGAACAATATTCTTTCCGGCGGTGCCGGAAACGACCTGCTGATCGGCGGCCTCGGCAGCGATACGCTGACCGGCGGCTCCGGTGCGGACACCTTCCGGTTCGATACGATGCCCAACGCCCGTACCAACGTCGATACCATCACCGATTTCAGGTCCGGGGAGGACACGGTTCTTCTGGAGAACGCCATCTTCACCAGCCTGCGCGCCACGGGCAAACTCGGCAAGACCTTCTTCGCCGTCGGCACGGACGGGCTTGCCAAGGACAGGGACGATTTCCTGATCTACAATTCCAAGACCGGTGCGCTGATGTATGACGCCGATGCCAACGGCAAGGGCGCCGCCATGCAGATTGCCTGGCTCGGCAAGAACCTGCAGGTGAGCAGCACGGATTTCACGGTGATCTGATCGGACGGGACCGGAGCGGCATGCTCTTTTCTGCCGCTCCGTTTTCCGGCTTCACGCCTTTCCCATGACCTTCAGCGCGAAGGCATATTCGAGGGCCGTTTCCTCCAGCCGTTGGAAGCGGCCGGAAGCGCCGCCATGGCCCGCATCCATATTGGTGCGCAAGAGGATCGGGGCCGAGGACGTGGAATGCTCGCGCAGCCGCGCCACCCACTTCGCCGGCTCCCAGTAGGTCACGCGCGGATCGGTGAGCCCCGCCAGCGCCAGGATCGGCGGATAGGGGTGCGGTCCCACGTTGTCGTAGGGGGAATAGGCGGCGATCCATCCATATTCCTCCGCAGAGGCAATGGGATTGCCCCATTCGGTCCATTCCGGGGGCGTCAGCGGCAGCGTGTCGTCGAGGATGGTGTTGAGCGCATCGACGAAGGGGACGGCCGCGATGATGCCGCCGAAGGTTTCCGGCGCCATGTTGACGACGGCGCCCATGAGGAGACCGCCGGCCGAACCGCCTTCCGCGACGATCCTGCCCTTTGCGGTGAACTTTTCGGCGATCAGATGATCCGCAGCGGCAATGAAATCCGTGAAGGAGTTCATCTTCTGCTTCATCTTCCCGTCTTCATACCACTGATATCCCTTATCCTTTCCTCCGCGAATATGGGCAATCGCATAGACGAAACCCCGGTCGACCAGGGACAGGGCATTTGTGTTGAAGGAGGCGGGAATGGTGATCCCGTAGGCGCCATAGCCGTAGAGCAGGCAGGGAGCGGAGCCGTCGAGCGGGGTATCCTTCCGATAGAGCAGGGAAACCGGCACCAGCGCGCCATCGGCCGCGGGCGCGAAGACGCGGCGCGTGACATAATCCGCCGGATCGTGCCCCGAAGGCACTTCCTGCGTTTTCAGCAAGACGCGCTCCCGCGTCGCCATGTTGTAGTCGAAGAGCTGCTGCGGGGTGGTCATCGAGGAATAGGTGAAGCGGATGACATCGGTGTCATATTCCGCCGCGCCCTGAAGCCCGAGCGAATAGGCCTCCTCCTTGAAGGCGATGGCGTGTTCCGCTCCTGTCTGCCGGTCGCGGATGACGATGCGGGGCAGGCTGTCCCGGCGTTCGAGCCAGACGAGATGGCGCGCATAGGCAGAGTGCGACAGGATCAGCCGCCCCGGCTCGTGTGGCACCAGCTCCTGCCAGTTATCCTTGCCCGGTTTGTCGAAGGGCGTGACCATGATCTTGAAATCCTTGGCCCCGTCCGCGTTTGTGAGGATGAAGAAGACATCACCGCCTTCCGTCATCGAATATTCGATGCCCGGCTCGCGCGCGGCGACGAGCGACGGCTCCGCCGTGAGGTTGGAGGTCGGGATCAGGCGGATTTCGCTCGTCTGGTGATTGCTGGAATGAACATAGATCACGTCGTCCAGCATAGAGCCGCCAACACCGGCGAAATAGGCGGGATCCGGCTCCTCATAGACAAGCCGGTCCTCGGATTGCGGCGTGCCGATGACATGGTGGAAGATCTTCGACGGCCGGTGGTTCTCGTCCTGCATGGCATAGAAGAAGCTCTTCCCATCCGGTGCGAAGACGCCCCCGCCATCTGTATTCTCGACGAGATCGTCGAGATCCTGCCCGGTCGAAAGGTCCCGGATGCGAACCGTGAAGAATTCCGAGCCCTTGTCGTCGAAGCTCCAGATGCCGCGCGCGTGATCGGCAGAGGTATCGATGCCGCCGATGCGGAAATAGGCCTTGCCTTCCGCCTCCCTGTCGCCGTCGAGCAGGATCTGCTTCTCGCCGCCCTCTCTCGGGGTGCGGAAAAAGTGCGGATGCTCGCCGCCGGTCACGTAGAGCGAGCCGTAGGCATAGGGGCCGTCCTTGACGGGCACGGAGCTGTCGTCTTCCTTGATGCGCCCGCGCATCTCCGAAAAGAGGGTTTTCTGCAACGCCTCCGTATCGGCCATCGCCGCCTTCATGTAGGCGTTTTCCGCTTCCAGATGGGCGCGGATTTCCGGCTCCAGGATGGAAGGATCGTGGAACATCTCCTGCCACTCGGCGGCACGCATCCAGGCATAGTCGTCGGTTCGGGTGATGCCGTGGCGGGTATCGGAAACCGGCCTCTTCTGCGGGCGCGGCGCGGGGGGCAAGGACTTGAATACAGACATGATCGTCTCTCTTTGGCGCAATCGATTGGCGGGACAAATTCCATCCAGAGATAAGCCCCGGCTTGAACGGGATCAAGGGACACCGGGACCGCATCCCCACGTCCCAAATTTTATGTAAGCGATGCTGAAAATAACGGTTGAAATTGCACGCTTGGCAGGTCATGAAGAGGCATGCCGAAGCTGCTTTTGATCGATGACCATGCAATCCTGCGTTCAGGTGCCCGCGCGCTGATCGAGCGGCATGTGGTCGGGGCGGACATTCGGGAAGCGGGCAGCATTGCCGAAGGATTGCAGCAGGTTGCCGGCGGGTTCGAAGCGGATATTGCCATCCTCGACATCGTTTTGCCCGATGCGGCGGGAGGCGAGGGCATCCGGCTGTTCCGCCGCGAGAATCCCACCGTCCCCGTGATCGTTCTCTCCGGTGCCGAGAGCATGAAGTCGACGGTTCTTTCGCTCGGCGCCGCGGCCTTCGTGCCCAAGAACGGCGAAGCGCTGGAGATCGTATCCGCTATCCGGGCCGTCCTCGAGGGCGAGTGCTACGAGCCCGGAAGACCGGGTGTTGCGGCAACCTGGGGTACGCTCAGCATCCGCCAGCGCGAGATCGCCCGTCTTTGCTCCGAGGGCCACACCAACAAGGAAATCGGCCGTTTGCTGGGGATCAGCGACAACACGGTGCGAGCCCATCTGACGCTCATCTTCCGCCGCTTCGGCCTGAAAAGCCGGACAGACCTGGCCATGCTCGCTTCGGAGCCAACCCTTGGTGTTGCGGAGTAGGCGCGAAACCGCGGTCCACGCACCGGTCTTCCGCCGGCCGGGTGCCTGTTCGACACGCCGTGCCGTCACTCGCGCATTCACAGCACCGCTTCAAGCCATGCCTTGAGACGACCCGGCAGAAGCGGCTTCTTCATCAGCGAGATCGCTTCGCTGGCGGCCTGCGGCACTGCATCGGCAGCCCCGGTAACGATCAGGGCGGGAATGGCGATGCCGGTTGCGGCGCGGATCGCCCGGATTGCGTCGATGCCGTCCTCGTTCCCGGGAAGCCGAAGGTCGCTGACGATGGCCTCCGGCGCGGGGCCGGAGCGGACGAGCTCCAGCGCGGCGCCTGCATCTGCCGCCTCGGTTACCTCGCATCCCCAGCGCATCAGCAATCCCACCGTAACGGCCCGCAATCCGGCTTCGTCCTCGATCAGAAGAACACGCCTTCCGGCAAGCATGGCCGCTGCAGTCGCCGGAGCATCGGCGGCGGGGCCATACGGCGCGGCAGACCGGGGCGTCTCCGCTCGCGGACCGGGGGCCGTTGCAGGCGGCACGGTGAGATGAAAGACCGAGCCGTGGCCGGGCCTGGAGCAGAGGCCACGCTCCGCCCTGAGCACGCGGGCCATCCCCGCGACGATCGCAAGACCCAAGCCACGGCCGCGGGCGGGGTCGCGCTCCGGATTGCCGATCTGGTAGAAGGCCTCGTAGATGGCCTTGTGCTGGTCTTCCTCGATACCGGGACCGTCATCCCACACCTCGATGCGGATTTGCCCGTTCCGGCGTCGTACGGCGACCAGGACACGGCTTCGGGCGTGGCGCAGCGCGTTGCTGACATGGTTGCGCAGGATCTGCGTGAGGATCAGCGCATCCGACGTCACCCAGGCCCCGTTGGCCCGGAAGCCGATCCTGATGCCGCGCAGCGAGGCTTCCGCGGCGCTCTCGAACTCCAGATGGGCAAAGAGCGCCTCCATGTCCACCGGCCCGAGGGCGGGCTCCACCAGCCCCGAGCCCGCAAGCGATGCTTCCAGAAGCCGGTCCAGAAGATCCGCAAGCGATTGAACCGATGCCAGCCCCTGGTTGACTTTCGGCTGCAGCGAGGCGGGCAATTGATCCGCAAGGTCTGCGAGCGTGAGGGTGACGGCGTGCAGCGGCTGGCGCAGATCGTGGCTGGCCGACTGGAGAAACCGTGTCTTCTGGGCGCTTTCGGCCTCCGCGCGGCCGCGGGCCTCCTCCAGGCTGCGGATGAGCCCCGCATTCTGGAAACGCAGCGCAATGCTGTCGGCCAGCGTGCGGGAAAAACTCTTCGCATAGCCGAGATTGACGCAGAGATAGACGAAGGCCGCAAAGGCATAGGCGGTGTTGGCAAGGCCTCCGCACAGGAAATAGACGATCACGACCGGAAGAACGGCCGGGATGGCGAAGGCGGCATAGGCGCGCGGAAGGGCCGAAAGAGAGCCGATCGCACCGGAAACCATGCCGCACAGGAACATCAGCGCGTAAAGCGGCTCCAGTTCCCGGCCGGCGGCGATGGTGGCCCCGCCCATGAGGCCCCAGAGCAGGCCGGAGGCCAGCGAGCCGAAGATGTATCCCCGCGCCTCGATGCGGTGATCCCTGCCGCTCCCCTCCATCTGGCGCCGCAGCCATATCCAGCGCACCAGTGTCAGGGTTTCCAGGGCAAGGCACCATGCAATGGCGCCGTTGACGGTCAGCGATTCGCTGACGACCGCCGCAACGAATGGCACCACCGCGACATTGGCGCCCAGCACGAGAGGCATCTGGCGGCGAAGATGGGCGACGCATTCCGCCTGGACGGCGGCCACTTCCCGGTATGGGCCGGGCATCACCGCGTCGTCCGTAGGGCAGAAGCTTTCCAGTGCTTCCATATGAGTCATGCAGCCCACCTGCCTGCAACGTTAAAGCAAGGCGGACTATGACCCCTGACGGTAGAAGCTGTCGAGATGCCGCGAGCAACTAGTCCAACGACAGGAACCGGCGAGGGGTGGCCGGCGCGCCGGCTTTACATCAGGCGAATGTCCGGTTCGCGCTCTTCGCGGAAGAGGCCGATGATGGAGAGCGCCCGCACATTGGCGATGGCGAGTGCCTGGATGGCCAGCTGCTGCTGGGCCTTCAGGGCCAGCAGGCGCACGCTTTCGCCATCGAGATCGTCCCGAAAAAATACGTCTGTCCCGCCGTCCGGCATTTCCGGTGCCGGGGCCGTATCCGTTTCTCCGAGGCGGGCGATCAGTCCGGACCGGTAGGTGGCGTCGAAGCCGCGTGTTGCCTCTGCCGCCGTTTCCCCATCTCCCTGGGCCTTGCGCACTGCACCGGAACGCCAGTGCGCATCCGCCCCGATCGGCTCGCTGGTGTCGGATTTTGGCGTTTCTACGCTGTTGAGCGCCTCGAGCGCCCCGCGAAGGATGACGATGCCGGACATTGAAGAACTCTGGACTGGTTGACTTTTGTCATTCCACTGCCGGATTCGGGGTCGGCTGTCTCCTCATGACGATTTTATGTGGTGAAGAACTAGTAATCGGGATTTATAAATTTTTTCATAATGGTGGCGTTTCCAACCAAAACTTGTGAAAGGTCAAGGCGTGTTTTCGAAGCCGAATCGCGCTTCCCGCATCCGTTTCTGCTGAAGTCGCCTCCTTGAAGGCGGGTTTTCGGCTTTCGGTGCGGATCGCTCGGCAGTTATCCTCGCATTCATCCGAATCCGGCACCATGCCGGCAAAGTTATCAACAGGCGGCACACCTCTGGATGGAGGCTGTGCCACTCCATCGAAAGGACGGGCATGTCGGTCGCCAGCGATCTATCGGGTTACAGCGATGCGATGGTGGTACTGGCCATTGCCGGTGTGGTCGTGCCGCTGATCCGGCGTCTGGGCGTCAATCCCATTCTCGGCTTCATCGGTCTGGGCGCCATACTCGGGCCGCATGCCCTCGGCGGGCTGCTGCGCGAGATGCCGTTTCTGTCCTGGTTCGTGGTGGTCGATGTTCACAGGGTTGAGGGAATAGCCGAGCTGGGCATCGTCTTCCTTCTGTTCCTCATCGGTCTCGAGCTCTCCTTCGCGCGCCTCATGACCATGCGGCGGCTGGTCTTCGGGTTCGGATCGCTGCAGATCCTGCTTTCTCTCGGGCTGCTTGCCGGGCTGATGCGCCTTGGCGGCATCGAAACCACGCCGGCCATCATTCTCGGCGCATGCCTGGCGCTGTCCTCGACGGCCATCGTGATCGAACTCCTCTCCGAGCGCGGCAAGATGACGACGGCCACGGGGCGGGTCGGCTTCTCGGTGCTCCTCGCACAGGATATCGCCGTCATCCCGATCCTGCTCCTCATCGGTCTTCTGGCAAGCGGCGGCGGCGGAAGCCTGTCGGCGAGCATCGGGAAAGCCCTCGGACAGGCCACCGCTGCTCTCGTCGTGATCGTCGTGGCCGGACGGTTCTTCATCCGGCCGCTTTTCCGGGTCGTGGCATCGCTCAAGTCGGCGGATGTCTTCCTGGCGACCGTTCTCTTCGTCGTGGTGGGCTCAGGCTTCGTGGCGGCGCTCTTTGGCATGTCGATGGCACTCGGCGCCTTCGTCGGCGGGCTGCTTCTTTCGGAGACCGAATATCGCAAGGCGGTCGAGGCGCTGATCGAGCCGTTCAAGGGCCTGCTGCTCGGGATGTTCTTCTTCACGGTCGGCATGAGCATCGATCTGTCCAGCGTGGTGGTAGCCCCCATGCTGCTCGCCTTCACCGTGCTTTCCATCATCATCGCCAAGACGGTGGTGGTGATGGGGCTCGGCCGTGCCTTCGGCATCTCGCGGGGCGCCAGCCTGGAGGCGGGCCTGCTGCTAGCCCCGAGCGGTGAATTCGCCTTCGTGGGGATCGGTGCGGCAACGGCCGCAGGGCTGGTCGATCCGGCGCTTTCCCGGGTGGCGCTCACATCCGTCGCGCTCACCATGGTGGCACTGCCCTTGCTTGCCGCCATCGGCCACCGCATCTCGGCCCGCCTGTCGCGCAAGCTTTCGGCGGAAACCCCGCCAGAACCGCCACCGGAAATGAAGGGCCATGCCATCGTCATCGGTCACGGCCGGGTCGGCAAGGTGGTGACGGGCATGCTGGAGCGCCACGGGATCCCCTTCCTCGCCGTCGAAGGCAATGCGGCGGAAGTGGCGCGCGACCGGCGCAATGGCCGGGACGTCTATTTCGGCGACGCGACCAACCCGGTCTTTCTCCATGCCTGCGGACTGGAGCAGGCAACGGCGGTTATCATCACCACAGGTGCGCGCGGAACCGTGGACCGCGTGACCGAAATCGTGCGGGGCATGCGCGAGGATCTTCCCGTCATTGCCCGCGCGACGGATGCAGCCCACGCCCGGCATCTCTACAAGATGGGCGTGACCGATGCGGTGCCCGAGACCATCGAGGCGAGTCTGCACCTCTCGGAGGCCACGCTTGTCGAGCTCGGTGTGCCGATGGGTCTCGTCATCGCCAGCATCCACGAGCGCCGCGACGAATTCCGCGCGGAGCTCAGGGAAAGTTCGGGCGGCCGCCCGATGCCCGGGGACCGGGCGCGCAACAAGCAGGCCGCCGCGACGACCGGCCGCGACTAGCAGCATCCCCCCAAAAAAAGCGGCCGGTACAGGGACCGGCCGGGAGGAGGAGGGGATGGGCGCATGCCCGGCTTTCAGCCGGAGATGCATTCCTCGCACAGCGCCGCGTGCGGAACCGCCTCGAGCCGTGCTTCGGAAATCTGGCCGCCGCATTTCGGGCAGGTGCCGTAGGTGCCGGCCCTGATCCGCCCGATGGCGGCGTCGATCGCGGCCAGCTCCTTCTGGCCGACATCGCCCATTTCCTCGAGCACCTCGTCGTTCTCGCGCTGGATCGCCTGATCCTCGAGATCGCGATCCGCAGGCTGCTCGAGATCCGTCTCGATGCGGCCGAGCCGCTCGTTGAGCTCGCGCTTGCGGGCGAGAAGACGCTGTTCGAAATGGGCGATATCCATGATTGACTTTCCTTTCCATTCGGGAGGCGCGGCTCTGGCCGACGCCGGTAATCTGTGCCGCCCGCCGTCAGCGGTCGACGAGCACCGCGCAGGCGGCATGGCGAACCACGCGATCGGCGGTCGAGCCGAAGATGTAGTTCGACAGGTCCGGGCGATGCGAAGCGATAATGACGAGGTCCGCGGAATGTTCCTCGGCGGCGGCCAGGATTTCGCGGGCCGGCTGACCGGTGCGAAGTTCGATGTGGGCGCGACTGGCGCATTTGGCCTTGAGAGCCGTCAGCTTTTCCCGGGCTTCCTTCAGGGCGCCCTCGATGAGGCCGGTCGGCACGTCGATGGCGAGATAGGACGGCAGATCCTCAACCACGTTGAGGAGCACGATTTCGCCTTGCGGATCGGACAGCACCTCTGCCCGGTGAAGGATTGCCTCGCCGCGGTCCAGCTGGGCGATGTCCACGGGAACGAGGATCTTGCGATACATGGCCATTTCTCCCTTTCCGGGTCGGCCGGTCGGCGGCTCGATCACCCGTTGCGGCGAGATTGGATCGCTTCGCTCCCCGCCGCATTGATCAGGATCAAGAATGGATGGGCCTGGAGAACGCGTTTGTTCACTTTCGCTGAACGGTTCTTCATGAATTTCCGGACTTCATGAAACGATCCTGTTGCGCCAAGTTACCGGGATGAACTCCGGGAGTATGTTTCCTTGACTGCTGTCTCTTCCATACCGACCTCCACCTTCGCCTTCGATCGGCCCGCCCATGTCGGGGAGACGCGTCTTGCTGTGCGCGATCTCGACCTGATCGTCCGCTACTACGAACAGATGATCGGCCTTGGCGTTCTGGAGCGCGGCGAGCATGGGGCCGTGCTGGGAGCAGGCGGCCAGCCCCTGCTTCATCTCCAATCGGGCAAGGACGTGCGGCCGGCACCGCAGCGCAGCTCCGGCCTTTTCCATACGGCGTTCCTTATGCCGGACCGGCAGGCGCTCGGCCGCTGGCTGGTTCATGCGGCCCATTCCGGCGTGCGCCTGGATGGCGCAGCGGATCACCTGGTCAGCGAGGCGATCTATCTCTCCGATCCCGAGGGCAACGGCATCGAGATCTATGCGGACCGTCCCCACGGGCGCTGGTCCTACGGCGCCGATGGAACGGTGGCCATGGACACGCTGCCTTTCGACCTGCAAGCCCTTTACGACGAAACGCCGAAGGATCGTTTCGGCGGCATGGATGATCGCGTCGCCATCGGTCACCTGCATCTGAAGGTGGGCAATCTGCCGGATGCCGATGCCTTCTTCGAAAACGTCCTCGGACTGCGCAAGATGTGCACCTATCCCGGCGCGAGCTTCTATGCCACCGGCGGCTATCACCACCATGTGGCGGCCAATATCTGGCAGAGCCGGGGAACCGGCGCGCGGGAGGCCAATCAGGCGGGGCTTTCGCGCTACAGCCTGCACTTCAATGACAGGACCGCCTTCGAGGGCGTGAAGAATGCTCTTGATACGCTGGAGATCCCCACCGTGCGCGAGGGGAACGCCGTCCGCTTTACCGATCCATGGGGCATGGATGTGGTTCTGACGGCCTGACGGAACAGCATTCAGTGGCCGGTCTTGCCGCCGGCCTCTTCAGCAGCATCGGCGAGGCGCACGAAGGTGACGCCGCGCGCCTTCAGCGCCAGGATGCCGCGCGCCACACCGGCACCTGCTGCCCGGTCCGGCTGGTTGATATGGGCAATGACCACCGCGCCATCGCGGGCGCCGGCGAGACGCTTTTCCGCCGTCGCCGCGGCGACGGAAGCGCCGTCGTCCCCGTTCAGGGAATAGCCTGCCACCCGATATCCCATGGTGCCGATCGCTTCCATCGCGGTCGGCGTGTAACGGGCCGTTGCGCCACGGAACCAGCGGGGGGCCGGAAATCCCGCCTTCTCCAGCGCATCGGCGCCGCCGGCAACCTCCGCTGCGACCGCGTCCGGAGAACCTGCCGCCCTGATCCCGTAAACGGTGCCCGGCCTGTCCACCGCAGGCACGTGCATGGCACCGTGGTTCTCGACCTCGAACAGGTCCGGGTTTGCCTTCAGCAGCGCTGCGGTATCCGGGTTGCGCTTCAGCCATCGGGCGGTCGCGAATATGGTTGCGGGAATACGGTTGGTAACCAGCACCGACAGGATGCGGTGGTCGGTCTTGCCGCTGCAGGCATCGAAGGTGAGGGCGACGCGAACGGGCGAACCGACCTCGGAGGAAAGCGCAAGCCGCGGCTCGACAAGGCCTTTCATCGTTGCCGCGCGTTTCGGCTCCGTCCCGGCAGCCGCGACGGATGCGCCCGGCCGCTCTCCGACGGGCGGTGCCGCGCCCACGGTTGCGGGCAGGATCGCGAGGAGGGCGGCAAGAAAGAGCGGTCGCATGGGAAGTCCGGAAAACGAAGCGGGCATTGGCGGTTCCATCGGCGCCAAATGTGATCGCAGCATGGCACAAAGGCATGAAGCGCGCGTGAAGCGGCAAAGACTTTCGGAAGACGAGCGAATCTGGTCTTTGCTCGTGGGAGCGCCGAAGGCAAAGGAGACACGGGCATGAGTGGCAATCTGGTAATCCGCGAGGCCAGGGAGGCCGACCTGCCCGCAATCCTGGAGATCTATAACGACGCCGTGCGCGACACGACCGCGATCTTCAACGAGATCATCGTCGATCTCGACAACCGCCGCGCCTGGATGGCGGAGCGGCAGGGACGCGGCTTTCCGGTCCTCGTGGCCGAGCTCGATGGCCGCACCGTGGGCTATGCAAGCTATGGCGACTGGCGGCCCCATGACGGCTATCGCAATACCCGCGAGCACTCCATCTATGTGCATCAGGGCTGTCGCGGGCAGGGGATCGGCAAGGTGCTGCTCGAAGCCCTCATCGGGCGCGCCCGGGAGAACCGGGTGCATGTGCTGATCGGCTGCATCGAGGCGGGCAACAGCACCTCGATTGCGCTTCACACGCGGCTCGGCTTCCGGCTGGTCGGCACCTTCCGCGAGGTGGGCCACAAGTTCGGCCGCTGGCTGGACCTTGCCTGCGTGGAACTGGTTCTGGACTGAACATGTCAGCTCCTCCAGCCTCCGTCTGAAAACCGGTAAACTGCTTGCGCAATTCCGGCCACCTGCCGCTTCGTCCTTCTATGGCTTTCGTATGAGCCGTTGCGGCTTGCGCTTGGGGAAGGGCTCTGCCTAAACTCGTCCCACGGTAAAAGGGCAGGCAGACGATCAGGGGGAGGATCGCGCATGGCATTCAGACCGGCAGCTGCTAAGGCGCGCGAGATCACTGCGGAGGAGGCAGCGAAGCTCGTCACGTCGGGCATGTGGATCGATTACGGCACGACGCTGGTGCAGCCCGATGCCTTCGATCGGGCCCTTGCCGCCCGCAAGGAAGAGTTGCGCGACGTCAAGATCCGCTCCTGCCTTTCGATGCGCCCGCGCGCGGTACTGGAGGCGGATCCGGAGGGCGAGCACTTCCACTGGTTCTCGATCCATTTCTCCGGCTATGACCGGAAGAAACACGATGCGGGCATCGCGCATTACCTCCCCGTCAATCTGGGGGAGATACCCGACTACTACCGCCGTTTCGTCGAACCCGTTGACATTGTCGTCTTCAAGACCTGCCGGATGGACGAAAACGGCTATTTCAATTTTTCTGCTGCCAATCTGTGGCACCGGGCCGTCATCGAGCGCGCGCGCTGCGTGATCGTGGAGGTCACGGACGGCAATCCCTATGCCATGGGGGAGACGAACGGCATCCACCTGCGCGAGGTGGACTATATCATCCAGGGCGACAACCAGCCTGCGCCGGAGCTTCCCAATCCGCCGCCCACGGAGGCTGATCTTGCCGTCGGCAGGCTCATAGCAGCCGAAATCGGCGATGGCTCCGGCCTTCAGATCGGCATCGGCGGCATGCCGAATGCGGTGGCTGCGGCGCTGCGCGAATCCGGCGCCCGCGATCTCGGCGTCCACACCGAGATGATGACCGACGGCTTGCTCTCGCTGTACGAGGCGGGGCTCATCACCGGCACGCGCAAATCGCTCCATGCCCGCAAGGTCGCCTATTCCTTCGCGCTCGGATCGAAAAAGCTCTACGACGCCATACACCGCAATCCGGATTTCTGGTGCTGCCCGGTGGAGCAGACCAACCTGCCGCACAACATCATGCGCAACGACCGCGTCGTGGCGATCAACAACACCACCCAGATAGACCTGCAAGGCCAGGCCGCTTCCGAAACGGATGGGCACCGGCACATCTCGGGGACCGGAGGCCAGTTGCAGTTCGTCCGTGGAGCCTATGCGTCTTCGGGCGGGAAGAGCTTCATCTGCCTCTCCTCCACCTACGACAAGAAGGGTCTTCCTTCCGGTGCGGGAGTGCCCGAAGCACTCATCCGCCTTGCCGACATGTGCCGCTCCCATAGCGTCTCGCGCTTCTCCGGCATATGTCAAACGTCAATAAACTCCGCGACTTATCGCCCATCTTTCGATTTTTCCCGCAGCGATTTCAAGCATCGATTCAAGCGCCTTTTCAGGGATTGACAAGCGGTTCCTCGACGGCGCGCCGACGGGCGACCTGTCTTTCGCGCCAGAGAATGAAGAGGCCCGAGGCGATGATGATCGCGATGCCGGTCCAGGTCAGCGCATCGGGGAACTCGCCGAAGATGAACCAGCCGAAGAAGGTCGCGCAGACGATTTCGAAATACTGCAGCGGGGCCAGCGTGGACGCCGGCGCGTCCCGGTAGGCATAGACGGCAAACATTCCCGATACGCTGGCGGCGATGCCGACACCGAGCGTCATCGCAAATCCCCTTGTGTCCGGCCAGACGGGATCGATCAGGTCGGAACCCGTGCCATTGCCGAAGAACAGAAGGATCCCGCAGACCACCGCGCCCCAGAATGCGGTCTGCAACTGCATGGCCCAGGGATCTTCCCGGTGGGCGAGCACCCGCGTCATCAGCGCGAAGACGGCAACGCCGAAGGCGCAGACAACAGGCAGAAGGGCCACGGCGCCCAGATGCTCGAAGCTCGGCCGGATGATCAGCATCGCGCCGGCAAAGCCGACGGCACAGGCCGTGTAGCGCCGCCAGCCGATGGTTTCCTTGAGGAAGATGCCGCCGAGAATCGTCAGGATGATGGTTCCACGAAGAAGATGGCGATGGCATCGGCCAGGGCCATGGCGCGCAGCGCCGTCACGAAGCTGATCATGCTGACGGCGAGAATGATGCCCCGCATCATGTGCATGGCGGTGTTGCGCCAGTTCATCTCGCGCAGCGTACCCCGCCAGAGCACGAGCGGCAGCATCAGCAGCGTCTGGTAGACGAAGCGCAGCGCAGAGACTTCCGCCGGCGGGATGGTCGCGGCAGACAGCTTGGAGAACACGTCGATCAGCGGGGCGATGAATACGGAGATGATCATCAGGATCATTCCCAGACGCACGTTGTCGCTCCGGACCGACCCGCGGCTCTTGGTGGTCAGATGTCTGGCATCGTCGGCAGCGTCCATGGTCCGGCCTCGTTCCTGTTGCCTGCGCCTGCCGGCGGTCAGGTGGTTATCCGTCCGCACCAGGAAATGAAGTTGCGGAGAGCGACCTGTGCGCCGATGTCGTTCAGCGTCTCGTGCCGCGCATCCTGATATATCTCACGGGTGATACGGGAAAACCCCGATTTTTTCAAATGATTTGCAAGCCAGTCTATCGCCTTGCCGCCGTTGGTGGCCGGATCCTGCCCGCCGCCCACGAGATTGAACGGCATGGTGCGGGGCAGCCGGGTGATCCAGCGTTTCTGCGGAGCGCGGAAGGTGAGGGCGAAGATGTCCTGCCACAGGGAGACGCTGGCATCGAAGCCGCAGAGCGGATCGGCCATATAGGCGTCCACTTCCGCGGGGATGTTGCTCAGCCAGTCGAAGAGTGTCCTGTGCCCGGCAATGGCCTTGCCCCAGGCCTGAAAGGTGAGTTTCGGCAAGAGCGCGCTCGGCACGTCCGAGCCCAGCAGCATCTTTTCCGCCGCAAGCACCACCTGCGCGGCGCGGCCCGCCAGCCCGACGTTGAAGTTGCTGTTCCAGACCGCGACGCCCGCGAAGCTCTCCGGATGGGTCACGGCGGTGTTGAGGCTGATCAGCCCGCCCATGGAGTGGCCGAAGAGGATCAGGGGCAGCCCCGGATGCCGTTCCTCCGCCAGGGCGCGCATGGCCATGACGTCCTCGATGACGGCCGTGACACCCTCCTGCCGGGCGAAGCGCCCGAGAGGAGCATCCGGAGCGGTCGTTTCGCCATGGCCGCGATGGTCATGGGCATAGGCATGATAGCCCGCAGCCGAAAGGGCGGCAGCGAAGCGCCGGTAGCGTTTCGAATGTTCGGCAAGTCCGTGACACACCAGAACGATACCTCGCGCGGTGCCTGCCGCCGGCTCGTGGTGATAGGCGAGGCGGGCACCGGTCGGGCTTTTCAGGAAGCGGGTCTCGGCAAACATCTCAGTGGCTCCGGATTGGCTTTGCGGTCAAAGGAAGCGGATTCGCGTGCCGACTGCAATCACCCTTGCCGAAAGCGCCCGGAATGCCGGCTTCCGCACCCGAAAAGCAGCGTATGGACGGGTGCCGCGCCATTGCTCCGGCGGAGCATTTCGCCTACATAGCGCGCAACGTCTTTTCCCTTACATGCGCACGGAGCACATAGGTCTATGGCACGTCAGTTCATTTATCACATGTCCGGCCTCAACAAGGCCTATGGCAACAAGAAGGTGCTGGAGAACATCCACCTGTCCTTCTATCCCGATGCCAAGATCGGCATTCTCGGCCCGAACGGCGCGGGTAAGTCCACCGTGCTGCGCATCATGGCCGGCCTCGACAAGGAGTATACCGGCGAAGCCTGGCTAGCCGAAGGCGCGACCATGGGCTACCTGCCGCAGGAGCCGCAGCTCGACCCGACCAAGAACGTGCTCGAGAACGTCATGGAAGGCGTTGCCGCCAAGCGCGCCATCCTCGACCGCTACAACGAACTGATGATGAACTATTCCGACGAGACCGCGGAAGAGGGCGCCAAGCTTCAGGACATCATCGACAGCCAGAACCTCTGGGATCTCGAAAGCCAGGTGGAGATGGCCATGGACGCGCTGCGCTGCCCGCCGGGCGATGCCAGCGTCGACAATCTCTCGGGCGGTGAAAAGCGCCGCGTGGCGCTCTGCAAGCTTCTGCTTGCCCAGCCCGATCTCCTGCTGCTCGACGAACCGACCAACCATCTGGACGCCGAAACCATCGCCTGGCTCGAAAAGCACCTGCGCGAATATCCCGGCTCCGTGCTGATGATCACCCACGACCGCTACTTCCTCGACAACGTCACAGGCTGGATCCTCGAGCTCGACCGCGGTCGCGGCATTCCCTACGAGGGCAATTATTCCGCCTATCTGCAGGCCAAGGCCAAGCGCATGGAGCAGGAAGGCCGCGAAGAGGCCGCCCGCCAGAAGGCGCTCTCGCGCGAACAGGAGTGGATGGCCTCCAGCCCGAAGGCCCGCCAGGCGAAGTCCAAGGCCCGTATCCGCGCCTATGACGAGCTGGTTCAGGCCGCTGCCGACCGGCGTCCGGGCGATGCCCAGATCGTCATTCCGGTCGGCGAACGCCTTGGCCAGGTGGTCATCGAGGCAGACAACATCTCCAAGTCCTATGGCGACCGGGTTCTGTTCGAGAACCTCACCTTCAAGCTGCCGCCCGGCGGTATCGTCGGCGTCATCGGTCCGAACGGCGCCGGCAAGTCGACGCTCTTCCGCCTGATTACCGGCCAGGAGCAGCCCGACAGCGGCACCATCACCATCGGCGAGACCGTGCATCTCTCCTATGTCGACCAGAGCCGCGATGCGCTCGACGGCAACAAGACCGTCTGGGAGGAAATCTCCGGCGGCAACGACGTGCTCAAGCTCGGCAAGCATGAAGTGAATTCGCGCGCCTATTGCGGCGCCTTCAACTTCAAGGGCGGCGATCAGCAGCAGAAGGTCGGCACGCTCTCCGGCGGCCAGCGCAACCGCGTGCACCTCGCCAAGATGCTGAAGTCCGGCGGCAATGTGCTGCTGCTCGACGAACCGACCAACGACCTCGATACCGAAACGCTGGCCGCGCTGGAAGATGCGCTGGAAAACTTCGCCGGCTGCGCCGTCATCATCTCGCACGACCGCATGTTCCTCGACCGCCTGGCCACCCACATGCTCGCCTTCGAGGGCGACAGCCATGTGGAATGGTTCGAGGGCAACTTCGAGGACTACGAAAAGGACAAGATCCGCCGCCTTGGCGCAGATGCCGTCAACCCGAAGCGCGTCACCTACAAGCGCCTGACGCGCTGACATCCTGCTTTTCTGCTGGAACGGAACACCCGCCGGATCGAGAGGTCCGGCGGGTTTTTTGTGGCTTGCGGGACGTTTGCCGGGCTGCGCGCCTTTTCGACTTCGCTTGGCGTGGAGTTGGCGGATGTGCACCTCCCTCTGTCCTGCACGGGCGTGGAGTTTGCCGTGCTGCACCCCCCTCTGTCCCTGCCGGGACATCTCCCCCTCAAGGGGGGAGATCGGGATGGGGTTTATGATGGCAGTCCCCAGCAGACGTTTCTGCGGATGATACGTTTGTTGTCTGGGGAAATCAAAAACCCCGAAGTCGATCTCCCCCCTTGAGGGGGAGATGTCCCGGCAGGGACAGAGGGGGGTGCAGTACGGCAAACTCGAGGCCGTGCAGGGGCAGAGGGGGGTGCAGCACGGCAAACGCAACGCCGCGCAGGGCAAAAGGCGTTGTCTTGCAGCAAACGCGGCGTTGCCGGGCAAAGTACCAAACGCGACCGCGATCACCGCAAACGCGACATCCGATTTTCCGCTTGCGCCGAAATCCAAAATCACATAAAGATATCTTTATATCTTGATTGGGTGATTGCGCATGGCGGACTTGGTGAAATTCGGGTTGGACGATCTGGTGGACATTCTGAAGGCGGCGGGGGAGCCCACGCGCCTTCGGCTGCTGGCGCTGCTGTCGGCGGGGGATCTCACCGTGACCGATCTAACCGAAATCCTCGGCCAATCCCAGCCCCGCATCAGCCGCCATCTGAAGCTGCTGGGCGAGGTATCCCTGATCGACCGGTACCAGGAAGGGGCATGGGCCTATTTCCGCCTGAAGCAGGAGGGGCGCACTGCGGCGCTGGTGCGGCAGCTGCTCCGTGCGGCTTCGGAGAACGATCCGGTGCTGCTGCGCGACGGTGAGCGGCTGGCGGCGGTGAAGCAGTCGCGGGCGGAGCGGGCGCAGGCCTATTTCAGCCGCAACGCCGCTGCCTGGGACGAGCTGCGCCGCCTGCATGTGTCCGATGCCGCCGTGGAAGCGGCGCTGCAGAAGCTGGTCGGGCCCGACCAGATCGAGGCGCTGCTCGACCTCGGCACCGGCACGGGCCGCATTCTCGAGCTTTTCCAGAACCAGTACCGCCGCGCGATCGGGGTCGATGCAAGCCGGGACATGCTGGCGGTGGCGCGCGCGAACCTCGACCGCGCCGGCGTGCATCATGCGACGGTCCGGCTTGGCGACATCTTCAACCTGCCGCTCGAAGGCCAGGAGTTCGACCTCGTCATCATCCACCAGGTGCTGCACTTCCTCGACCAGCCGGAGCTTGCCATTGCCGAAGCGGCGCGAATGCTGAAGCCCGGCGGCCGCCTCGCCATCGTCGATCTGGCGCCGCACGGGCTCGAATATCTCCGTGACGAACATGCCCATGTGCGTCTCGGCTTTGCCCACCACACCATGGACGACTGGCTCGCCCGCAGCGGGCTGGAGGTCGAGGATACGGTGGACCTGAAATCCGACAGGAAAGACAGCCAGGCGTTGACGGTGACGCTGTGGCTGGCACGCGACACGCGGTCCATTCCGTCCGAGGGGCGGGAAGGGCACACCTCCCACAGCCTTGCCAGGAGCCGATGACATGACCAACGTCACTCTCGACCCAGCCACCCGTGGCCGCCTTCGCTTCTCCTTCGAATTCTTCCCGCCGAAATCCCCCGATGCGGAAGACCAGCTCTGGACCACCGTTTCGGAACTCGCCAGCTGGAACCCGGATTTCGTGTCCGTCACCTACGGTGCCGGCGGCACCACACAGGCGCCGACGCTGTCCACCGTCACCCGCCTGATCGAGGAAACGCCCCTGCGGACCGCGAGCCACCTGACCTGCGTCGGGGCAACGCGGGAAGAGGTGAATGCCGTCGTCGAACGTTTTCGCGTGTCGGGCTGCCGCCGTTTCGTCGCCCTCAGGGGCGATCCGCCCTCCGGCGTCGGCTCGGCCTACCGGCCCCATCCCGGCGGCTACGAGAATGCGGCCGATCTGGTTGCCGGCCTGAAGGCCATCGATCCGGATTTCGACATCTCCGTCTCCGCCTATCCGGAAAAGCATCCCGAAAGCCGCGATCAGGATGCCGATATCGACATGCTGGCGCTGAAGGCGGCCAATGGCGCCGACCGTGCACTGACCCAGTTCTTCTTCGACAACGATCTTTTCTGCCGCTACCTCGATCGTGTGCGTGCCCGGGGCGTTTCCATCCCCGTCGTGCCCGGCATCATGCTGATCCAGAACATCACGCAGCTGAAGCGCTTTGCCGGCCTGTGCGGCGCAAGCGTGCCTGCCTGGCTCGAGGCAAGGTTCGAGGGTACGGAGAACAATCCCGCCCTTCGCGATGCGACGGCCTGCGATCTGGCCGCCCAGCAGATCGCGGAGCTCGCGCGCAGGGGCGTGCAGGAGTTTCACCTCTACACCATGAACAAGGCCAACCTGGTCAACGGCACGCTGGAGCGGCTCGGCTACCGCCGCATCCTGCCCATGCATCTCTGCGCGGCTTGAGGAGAGACCGCTGCGGATGAAGAAGGGGCGCCGGATGATCTCCGGCGCCCCGTTCGTCGTTCTGAAATCTGTGGCCTCTTCAGGTCTGAGGCCGATATAACCTGTCTTCTCCGCAGTAACGGCCTCTTCACACGAAAAGCATGGCGGCAACGAAGACAAACGCAGCACCGACCAGTAGCGCATTCAACGAATTCGCGAGTCCCATCATGGTGGCCTCCCTGGCTGTTGACCGTTAAATGATATGACCGAAATGTGTCGGCCGCAAAGCACTTTCAATGGTGCGCTGCGAAGCGGTACCTGCAAAAAGCCTTTCCGGCGATTGCAACCTTTTGAATCTGTTCGGGGAAAAATTTACCGGAACCGGCCTTTGATTGTGCGGCGCAACAAAACGCCGAAAAGTGTCGGGAATGCGACATCTTGCGAGAGGGCGCCTTCACCAATTGTTAAAGGATATTAATGGGTTCAGCCCGATGCCTGACGCGGCCGCTGCGACAGGAGCTGCCGCCACCGGCCGTCGAGGACGATCAGTCCGGCGGCGATCAGCACCATGCCGAATACCGCATTCGACGTCAGCCTTTCCCCGAGGAAAATCGCGCCGAGGAGGATGGCACTCGGCGGAACGAGGAGCGTGACCACCGATACGTTGGTCGCGCCGGCAATGGCTATGATGCGGAAGAAGAGGATGTAGCCGAAGGCGGTACAGACAAGGGCGAGGCCCAGCACGGCGCCGATGGTGGGTAGCGGCGGTACCGGCAGCGTCCACGGATGGTCCACCGAAAGGGAGACGGGCAGCATGACGAGCGTGGAGGCGGTCAGCTGTCCCGCGGCGGTCACCGGTGAGGGCAGGTGGCGGAAGCGGCGTCCGAAGACTGCGGCGAAACCATAGGATATCGAGGCGCCGATCGGGAACAGAAGGGCCCAGAAGGGAATGTCCGTCCTGGCAAGTGCTGCCGGCCCCAGAAGGACGGCAGTGCCGGCAAGGCCGGTGAGGCATCCGGCAATCTTGCGCCCGGTCAGGCGCTCGTCTGCGGTCATCGCATTGGCGATGAGAACCGTCCAGATCGGCGTCGTTGCATTCAGGATGGAGGCAAGGCCGGCGGAAAGGTGGATCTGTCCGATGAACAGCAGGGAATGGGGCAGGGCGTTGTTGACGATCCCGAGCAGCAGGAAGGGCTTCCAGTTTTCACGCAGCGCCTCATAGATGCCCATGCGCCCGGCGACATAGAGATGAAGCGCGACCGCCGCCAGCGAAAGCCGGAGAAAGACCAGCGTGAAGGGCGGCACGTGCTGGACGGCTATGCGGGCGAAAAAGAAGGATCCGCCCCAGATCAGCCCGAGCAGCAGAAGAAGCGCCCAGGCACGAGGTGTCATTGTCGGCTGCGGCAGCGGGTTCGTGGCCATGGTTCTCCTCCGAAAGCCCTGCCTTATGTCCTCCAAAGGCTGGCCTCCACCCGAAACATGTCCCCGATGACAAGTTTCGTCCCAGACTAGAGGCTGCTGCCTCGCGCTGTAAATCGCGTTTGCCTGATGAGGGGATCAGCCTTTCGAATGGATGCATCCCGCCATGACCGGAAACGAAAACGCCTCCCGGGAGGGGAGGCGTTGCCGGACCGGTATCGCTTTCGTGGATCAGAGCGCATCGAGGAGCGCGCGGGTAGCCCAGCCATCGGCCGGCATGCCGAGGGCCAGCTGCTCCTTCTGGATCGCCACGCGGGTGCCGGAGCCCAGGATGCCGTCGATCTTGCCGACATCGTGGCCCTTGGCCTGCAGCTTTTCCTGCAGCTGCTTCATCTCGTCGTTGGACAGGCCCTGTTCTGGATTCCCCTTCTGGTAGGGTTCTGCCCCCATCAGCCGCGTGGCGAAATAGGCCGCCGAGGTTGTGTAGATGAAGGACTGGTTCCACTCGAGATAGATGCCGAAGTTGGGGTAGGTGATGAAGGCAGGGCCCTTGCGTCCCTGCGGCAGGACGAGGGCCGCCTTGAGGTTGCCGAATCCGGTGTTGCCGTCGCGCGGCGTGACGCCGAGCGCAAACCATTCGGCGGCCGTCATGGTGCCGCCGAGGCCGGATTTTTCCCAGGGCAGGTTTTCGGGAACGCTGACTTCCTGGATCCAGGGCTCGCCGCGCTTGAAGCCGAGGCTCTGGATGAAGCGGGCGGCGGTCATGATCACGTCGGGCGCGCTCTCCTTCAGCCGCACATGTCCGTCGCCATCGCCATCCACGCCATAGGCGATGATATCCTTGGGCAGCATCTGCACCTGGCCGATCTCGCCCGCCCAGGCACCCGTGTTGGTATCGGGATCGAAATCCCCATGTTCCGTCATCTTGATCAGCGCCAGCAGTTCCGGGCGGAAAAGTTCGGGGCGGCGGCAGTCATGGGCGAGGGTGGCCAGGGCATTGCGCGTGTTGAAATTGCCCTGCACCGCGCCGAAATCCGTCTCCATGGCCCAGAAGGCGGTGATCACGCCCGAGGGAACGCCGAATTCCTGCTCCGCCTTGGCGAAGACATCGGCAAACTGCTTCATCTTCTGGCGGCCGATATCGAGGCGCGCCTGGCTGACGGTACGCTTGGAAAATTCCAGGAAGGTCTGCTTGAACACACCCTGGGCGCGATCCATCGAGAGCACCTTCTGGTCGATGCGGGCATTGCCGAGCACCTTCGCAATCGCCGCATCGGACGAGCCTGCGGCCTTTGCCTCCGCGGCCACCCCGTCGAGAAACGCCTTGAAGTCGCCGCCGCATTCGGCTGCCGCTGCCGGCGTCGCGACCATGGCGAGCAGTCCGAGCGTGGCCAATCCACGGGCAAGGCGGGGAAGACGGGGCAAGGCAGCGGTCATCATGGGTTCCTTCGGTCTGATCTCTGGTTGCGACAGCAATATCGCGCTCTGCGGGAGCTTTTCCAGAAGATTTTGACGGAAGAAAGATCGCTTCGCCAGTCGGGAAGGAAGGAGGCGGGGCGATGCCCGCCGCCGGGTCAGTTCTTGTTCATCTGGGCCACCCAGGCCTGCCAGGCCTTGGGGCTTCCTGCGAAGGCATTGATGTCGGTCAGACCCTTGATGCCGGGCACGACCCCGGTCGAGGTATACTGCCAGAAGGCATAGCGGCGCTGATCGTAGGTCTTGCTCGGATGCGCGGCGACGGAGCGCAGCCAGAAATGGTAATGCCGGAAGTGCCCGACGAGGTTGTCGCGGTGGAAATCCACGGATGTGTAGATGATCGGCCGCTTGCCGTAATGGATCTCCAGCCGGTCCATGAAGCGCTGCATTTCGGCACGCACGGTTTCCGGGTCCGGACGGGTACGGCAGGTCTTGGATTCGCCGTTCCACTCCACGTCCAGCACGGGCGGCAGATCCATGGAGGCACGCGGCACGTTGGCAATGAACCAGTCCGCCTGCTGATCCGCCGTGGAGCAGAAATAGTAGAAGTGGTAGGGCGCATGCGGAATGCCAACGGCGTTTGCCTGGCGCCAGTATTCCTGGAAACGGGGGTCGGCGCTGTCCTTGCCCTCGGTTGCCTTGATGAAGGCGAAGGAGACGCCCGATTGTTTCACCTTGGCCCAGTCGATGTCGCCGTTCCACTTGGAGATGTCGATGCCGTGCACGGGGTGCACCTGCGGCTTGAGATCGCCGAAGTCCTGCGGATCGGTATCCTTGAACTTGGGCGAGATCGATGCGGTCTGGACAAAATCATAGGATGCCGACGTGCAACCGCCGATCAGAAGGAACAGTGGCAAAATGCCGGGGATCAGGCGTCGCATGTCCATCCCGTCAAAGACTCGTGAAAACTCGATCCGTACGGGCCAATACATGTGGGGCACGGAAGATACTCACCCGACTTTCATCACATCATCGTAAATATTGGGTTATTGCACAAGCGGTAGTCTTCGCGCCCCCATGGAAAAGCGTTGTTTTTCCAGCGCAATGACGGGTGTAACCTGCGGTGGCATGCCGTGCCCGCCCTCTGTTCCCGCCACCCGTGCAGGGGCTTGCCGCGCCGAATGGCTCGCTGCGCTGTCCCCCACATAAGACAAGTTTAATAAAATTGAGCTTCCCTGTGGCTCGACAGCAGGAGCGATTAACATGACGTTAAAAGCGTTTCTGCCGGGCAGGCCCGCCGGTTATGCGCTGGGATGTTCGGCATTGGCCATGACGGTCCCGGCATTGACCTATGGCAGCGGAATCTTTGGCGAATCTGCACCGGCAGCCTGTGCTCAGGCGCCGATGCTGGCGCTTGGCGTCGTCGCGGCAGCGGCGGGCGGCCTGGGGTTTGCCCTCGGAAAGACGCGGGAACATCTGCAACATGCGCTTCGCCAGATGGAGGCGCGGGAGCAGGCCCTGGTCCACGAGGCGCGGCATGACAGCCTGACGGGCTTGCGCAACCGTCTTGCCCTCAAATCGGATGTGGCGGCCATTCTCGCCTCGTCGCTGCTGCCCCGGCAAGCCCTGCTCCTTCTCGATCTGGATCGCTTCAAGTTCGTCAACGACACGCTCGGCCATGATGCCGGTGACGAGCTGCTGCAGAACCTCACCCGCCGCCTGCAATCGCTGGTCACGCCTGCGGACGGGCTCTACCGTCTGGGCGGCGACGAATTCGTCATCCTCCTCGACGATCCCGACAGCCTTGGCAGCGTCGAGGCCTTCTGCCGCCGCCTGGAGCAGGCGATAGAGGAGCCGCACGACCTCGCCAAGGGGCGGGTGGCAACGGGCGTCAGCATCGGCATTTCCTTCCTGCGCACCACCGATGCGGATCTGTCGGCGGCGCTGAAGCGGGCAGACCTCGCGCTCTACAAGGCAAAGGAGGTGCCGGGTTCGGCCCACGTGTTCTACAACGACGCGCTGGCGGAACAATCCACCCTGCGGGTCGAGCTCGAGCGCGATCTCAGCCGCGCCCTGGCCGATGGCGAGTTCTATCTGGAATACCAGCCCATCGTGGGCGTCGAAACGGGCGCGGTCCGCTCCTTCGAGGCGCTGCTGCGGTGGGACCATCCCGATCGGGGTGTCCTCCCGCCGCCGTTGTTCGTGCCGCTGGCCGAGCGCACGGGGCTTATCGTGCCGCTCGGCCGCTGGGTGATGCGCCAGGCCTGCCTCGAGGCAGCGAAGTGGCCCTCGCCGACCGGTGTTGCGGTCAATGTGGCCGGCGACCAGTTCAAGGATCGCACCTTTGTCAGCCATGTGCTCTCCTGCCTGCGGGAGGCGAGGCTGGCGCCGGGGCGCCTGACGATCGAGATCACCGAATCGATCTTCACCATCGACATCGAAGCGCTTTCCGAAAGTCTTGCCGAACTGCGCTCCTACGGCGTGCGGATCGCCCTCGACGATTTCGGCACCGGCTTTTCCTCGATCAACAATCTCAAGAGTTTTCCGCTCGACCAGCTCAAGATCGACCGATCCTTCGCGCGGGAGATGCTGGCCGACAGCCGCGACGCGGAACTCGTCGAACTCATCCGCAGGCTCGGCGACACGTTCCGGGTCTCTACCACCATCGAAGGGATCGAGACGGAGGGGCAGCTGGAATTCATCCGTGCCCTTGGCGTGGCAGAGGCGCAGGGCTTCCTCATCTCCCGGCCGATCCCTGCCGATCAGGTGGGCGAATTCTGCCAGCAATGGCGGTCCGCCCATGGAGAAACGGGAGAGCCCGTCCGGGCCGAAAGCGCTTCCGGCTGAAATGGTGGATTTTGCAACCGGGTGCCTTCCGCGCGACCCGGTTTCCTGATTGACTTCGCCCCGTCTGGTTCGAACGCGGGGAGAAGGTGCTGATGTTGGGCAAGATGGTGCGCGGGCTTTTCCTGGCGATGCTGGCAGTCTTTGCCGGGCTTCTGGCATGGCTTTACGTGGCGCCGCCGGAGCTGCTCCTCGTCGGTGACAGCTACAGCGCCAAGATCGTCTGCTCGAACCGCTTCATCGCCGGGCGCGATCCGGCCGAGGTGATGGCGGTCGACGTGCAGGCGCCCGGGCATCCGCTCCTCAAGTTCGTTAGCGCCGTCGTGGACGAGGAGCGCAAGACCGTCACGACACGGATTTTTGGCTTCTTCGCGGAATCGAAGGCCGCCTATCGGGACGGGCTCGGCTGCACCAATCTGCCGCGCGGCTATGATCTCAGCGCCCTGTCGGGCCTGCCGCAGGGGCCTCAGGCCCTGCCGAAGCCGTCCGATATCGCCTGGCCCGCCGGCGACGCCCCGCTTGCCGATGGCGATGCCCGGCCCGAGCTTGCCGCACCGCTCGCGGACGGCAAACTGCTTGGTCCCGGGATCCGCGCCGTGGTCGTGATCAAGGACGGCAAGCTGGTCGGCGAGCATTATGCTCCCGGCTTCACCAAGGAAACGCCGCTCCTCGGCTGGTCGATGACGAAATCGGTGAACGCAGCCATCGCCGGGCGCCTGATGGCGGAGGGGCGCCTCTCCTTCGATGATGCCAACCTGCTTCCGGAATGGGCCGGCGACGAGCGGAAGGACATTCGCCTGCGCGATCTGATGGGCATGGAGAGCGGGCTGCGATTCAACGAAGACTATGGCGACGTCAGCGACGTGACCCGGATGCTGTATCTCGAACCGGACATGGCGGGCTTTGCCGCCGGTCAGCCATCGGAAGCGAAGCCCGGCACCACCTTCCGCTATTCGACCGGAACGAGCGTGCTGATCGCGCGGATCTGGATGAACCGGATCGGCGATTTCGGCGAGGCGACGGCCTATCCGCAGAAGGCGCTCTTCGCGCCGCTCGGCATGACCAGCGCCGTCCTCGAAACGGATGTGACCGGAACACTGGTTGGCGGATCCTATCTTTATGCCACGGCAAGAGACTGGGCCCGTTTTGGCCAGTTCCTCCTTCAGGACGGCGTGTGGAACGGCACCCGCCTTCTGTCGGAGGAATACATGCAGGCCGTGCGCACGCCCTCCAGGGCATCCGGCGGGCTCTATTCCGGTGCCCAGACGTGGATCGCCGGCCCGGACGACAAGCCCAGCTCCGCCTATGGACTGCCGGAAGATACCATCTGGCTGCAGGGCCATGACGGGCAGACGGTCGCCATCATCCCCTCGCAGCGGCTTGTCGTGGTGCGCATGGGCCTCACTCCGAGCAAGCTTGGCTGGGTGCCTCAGCCGCTGGTCAAGGCGATCGCCGACGCCCTCGATTGAGGCGCACATGAAAAGGGCCCCGGAAGGGGCCCTTGATGTCATCATGTCGCCGTCGCGGCTTACTGGACCTGTGCCAGCAGCCCCTTGCGCTTGGCGTCGTAGTAGTAGCCGCGGGCATAGAGCCGCACCGCATTGTCGTGATTGTTGTCTGCAACCATGAAAGCGCCGCGCAGATACTTGACCGCGTATTTCAGATTGGTCTCGGCGTCGAAGAGGCCCGAGGGGCTGCCGGTATAGCCGAGCGACTTGGCGGTGTTGTAGCGGATCTGCATCAGACCGTAATTGCCGCGGCTGTAGGCATTGGGATTGTACATGCTCTCGCGGCGTACCACGCGGTGCACGAGGGCTTCGGGAACCTGATAGAGCTCGGCATATTTCTTGATGAGCGCCTGGAGCTTGCCGCTCGGCGCAAGGCCGGTTTCCTTGGCGATCTCCTTCGGCGCGCTGGTGTCGAAGGCGTCGAGAGCCATCATCTCCGGCGTGCTGGCATAGGCTTCGAGGCCCATGGGCTTCATGTCGGGCCGCGGCGTGGGAACCGCGACGCCCGCGAGGAGCGGATTGGGATTGCCGGGTGCAGGATCTGCGCTGGCAAGACGCTGCTGCAGAAGCTCGGCGTCCTTCTGGGCGCTGCTCTGCGGCTGGGTCAGCGGCTGCGTGACCTGCGGATCATCGGGACCGCCTGCGGTCGGGATGGAGTTGGCCGCCGCAATGATATCGGGACGGGGCTGCGGAACAGCCACCACGGTCGGCGTGGCGTAAGCCAGTTCCATGCCCGGGGTCGTCTGTGCCTGAGCCAGGGGATTGGTGCCGGCCGTATCGGCCATCGCGACCTGTTGCAGCTGCGGCTGGCCCGGGAGGACAGCGGCTGCGGCCTGGACCGGCGCCGGCTGCATCAGGGCAGCCATCTGCGGATTGGACGGATTGGGGGTCGGAAGGGGAATGCCTGCGGCCTGTTCGGCGGCAACGACGGTCGGACCTTCGGACAATGTCTGGGTGGAAACGGCGCCCGGCTGGCCGGGGGCGGCATAGGCGGTCTCGGCTGCCTGCGTCGGCATGGGAACCACCTTCTTGGACTTGCCGTCGGCGAGCTTGTTATACTCGACGCTGGCGCAGCCGCTCAAGGTGGCTGAGATTGCGGTCGCGAGCAGAAGAGCGCTCTTCAGACCGGCATATCGGGTCACTGCCATGCAGCTTTTTTCCTCGAATGGGGGCAGTGCCATGCTTAACAGATCGCAATTGCCCGTTTCAAAAGATGCCCTGTGTTAACCGATTTGCGGCATGGCCGCAAGCTGGAAGCCCCCTCAGGCCGCCTTCCGGCGGTAGCTGATGCGGGTCTGGCCGTGCTGATGGAGCGCGCCCATGCTGGTTTTCAGGGCCTTCCGGCGGGCAGGAAGAAGATTGAGAAAGGCATGCGCCCGCGCCGGGAAAAGGCCGAAAAAGACGGCCGAAAGCAGGGTAACGCCTGTAAATACCGCGCCTGCGATCAGGAACTGCGGCATGATCGCGCGGTCGGGGTCGATGAACTGCGGAACGACGGCGGCAACCAGCAGCGCCGTTTTCCAGTCGTAGCCCCGGAATGCGGATTCGACCGCGATGCGCAGGGCGCCGCGCACGGGCAGATTGTCGTTAGCGGCCATGGGCCGGTAGGCGAGGGAGGGCGCGAGCGCCCCGGCGGTGGCCAGCCAGAACAGCACCGCCAGCCCGCCCCAGCGCCACAGGATGATCAGTCCCGGCGAAACGTTCATGATGCCGAAGGCGGCTGCGAGCGGCAGTGCCGCGAGCGCAATGCTGGAGGCGATCCAGCCGAACAGGGCGGCTGCGGCGGTGCCCAGATCGGTTCTGGCGAATTCCGTCAGCTGCCGTGCCCTTTCGCTCGGCCAGCCGAGGACGAGAAGCGCAAAGAGGGAAAGCATCAGTCCGGTTGCAGCGGTCATTATGTCCTTTCTCCTCCTTGCATCGCCTGTCATGGCGGGTGGCCGTGCCTATGGAGACATCGGCCAGCCGTTTCGTCAACCGGCCTTGAAGGCCTGTCCGACATGATCCATCAGCTCCCCGAACCACCGCGTCGACAGATCGAAGTGCTTGCCGCCCTTGATCCGCGGGAACTCGATGGTCCGAAGCTTGCCGTTCTGTGCTTCGTCGTGACCGGTCACGCCGGAAACCTTGTTGAGGGCGCTTTCGACCGCAAGGTCCACCATGCTCTGGATCAGCCTGAGGTCGTCGGCATTCGCCGGCGCAGAACGGGCATAATAGCCCGATTTCTGGACCATTGCACGCTCGGCGCCGATCAGGGTGCCAAACTGCTTCGAGAACCAGTTGCCGACATTGATGGTATCGATCTTCACGTGGCCGAAGGCATCGCGCTTGATGGTTTCGCCGGCGGCTTCGCGCTCGGCCACGATGGCGTCCAGGCAGGCGCCTTCCGAGACGAAGACGGTCACGAAACCGGCGTCGTCCATGATCTTCTTCAGGCGCTCGGACTCTTCCTGCAGGTTGAAGGCCATCTCCGGCAGGTAGATGCCGTCGATGTTCTTCATCTGGGTGTTCATCATCAGGCCGTCGATATACTCGTTGTGGCGGGTTCGCTCGACATAGGCCCTTGCGGTCGCGGCGGTGAGCCAGCCGCAATGGCGGCCCATGACCTCATGCACGACGAGCGTGCGCGGCGCGGCGCTCTGCTCGTTGCTGACGTGATCGAAGAAACCGGCGCCGACTTCGGCTGCCGTCCATGCGCCGAGCGACTGGCGGATCGGAACCACGTCGTTGTCGACGGTCTTCGGCAGGCCCACCACGGTGAGGTCATAGCCATTGGCGCCGAGATAGGCCGCAAGGTCCGCAGCCGTCGTGTTGGTGTCGTCTCCGCCGATGGTGTGCAGGATGGTGATGCCATCGGCAGCGAGCTGTTCGGCGGCGGCCTTCAGCGGGTTGACGCCTTCCTTGACGAGGCCGCGCTTGGCGCAATCGGCGGCATTCGTCAGCTTGACGCGGCTGTTGCCGATCGGCGAGCCGCCATAGCGGTGCAACAGATGCGCCTTTTCCCGCATGTCCTTCGTGATTTCGATGCGGTCGCCGAGCAGAAGACCCTGATAACCGGAGCGGTAGGCTACCAGCTCGATCTCGGGAGCCACATCGCTGTAGCGCTCGATCAGTCCGCCAACGGCGGAGGAAAGGCAGGGAGCAAGCCCCCCGGCGGTCAGCATTGCGACTTTCTGTTTGGCCATTCGTCCTCCTTCACGCCGTCATGCCTCAGGCGGCGCCTTCATCAAATTCGTGCCCGATGGATGCGTCACCCTGCCGGAACTGTAAAGGGCGTATCGCGTTCCGTGCAGCCTTTTCGACTGGTCTTTCCCGGTCTGCAAGAAGGGTTTTGGATATAATCGGTTGAAACTCCCCGGCGGCCCGGATGCGTGTGGATAAGCGCCGGTCGCGGCCGGGGTTGCAGGTTGGCTTCGGCTGAACCGTCTATCAGCAAAATACGATGGCGCAGGATAGCGGGCGTCTGTTAAGGAGAACATGAAACTTCAGCAGGGGGTGCGACGTCATTTTACTTGCCAATGTGCGGGTAAATCGGTCAACCTTGAACAGAGATGTCTTCGGGAACGAAAGCGCATATGACCTTCTGGGAAAAATTGCTGGGCGCCGTCGCTGATACTGCCAGCAATGCCTTGTCAGCCGTGGTGGAAGCCATACGCACCGTTTTCGAGGGCGATCCGGAAACGCGCCGGAAGGTTGCGTTTTCCGTCGCCATCATCGCGCTTTCCGCCAAGATGGCAAAGGCAGATGGCATCGTGTCGGAAGCGGAGGTTGCCGCCTTCCGTCGGATTTTCGAGTTTCCGCCCGAAGAGGCGAAGAACGTGGCCCGCCTCTACAACCTCGCCCGTCAGGACGTGGCGGGATTCGAGGCCTATGCGGAGCGCCTTGCCGGCCTTTGCGCCACCTGCGAAAGCAATTGCCCGGTGCTGGAGGACGTCATCGACGGACTGTTCCACATCGCCAAGGCGGACGGGCTGATCCACGAATCGGAATATGCCTTCCTGACCCGCGTTGCCGAGATTTTCGGCATCGGCGACGAGCATTTCGCGCGCATCACGGCCCGCCATGTCTATGTCGAAGGGAAGGATCCCTACCGCGTTCTGGGCGTGTCGCCGAGCGACGATTTTGCCTCCATCCGCAAGCATTATCGCGGCCTTGTCTCCGAACATCATCCCGACCGGCTGATCGCGCGGGGCGTGCCCGCCGAATTCCATGCCATTGCCAACGACCGGATGGCGCAGCTGAATGCGGCCTATCGCGCCATCGAGCGGGAACGCCGCGCCGCATGAGCCATTTTTCTCCCGATTACGCCCATGCGACGGTTTGCCCGTCGCCCAATCACGGTCCGCGCGTCGGCAAGGGCGAGGCCGGCCCCGACATGATCATCCTGCATTATACCGGCATGCCGAGCGAGGACGGCGCCATCGACTGGCTTTGCCGCCCGGAGAGCGAGGTTTCGAGCCATTACGTCGTCCGCGAGAATGGCGAGGTGTTGCAGCTTGTGCCCGAGGCGCGGCGTGCCTGGCATGCGGGCAGGAGCTTCTGGGCCGGCGAAACGGACATCAATTCCCGCTCGATCGGCATCGAAATCGCCAATGCCGGGCATCCGGGAGGGCTTCCGCCATTCCCGGACGTGCAGATCGCGGCGTTGATCGAACTCTGTCGGGATTGTGTCCGTCGTTGGGCAATAGCGCCGGAAAGGGTGCTTGCCCATTCGGATGTTGCCCCGGTGCGCAAGGTCGATCCGGGCGAGCGGTTTCCCTGGGGCACGCTCCATGCGGCCGGCATCGGTCACTGGGTGGAGCCGGCTGAAATCAGCGGCGGTCGGTTCTTCCAGCGGGGCGATTGCGGTCCCCCGGTCGAGGCGCTCCAGTCCATGCTGTCGCTCTATGGTTACAGAACTGAAATAACGGGCGAATTCTCCGATGCGACGGCGGGCGACGTCGAGGCTTTCCAGCGGCATTTCCGGCAGGAAAGGGTGGATGGCGTGGCCGATGCCTCGACCATCCAGACGCTGCATCGGCTGTTCAGCACACTGCCGCGCTATGCCTGATCTTCGGTGCGCCTGAGGGCGGCCACCCATCGGCGGGTTCCATCAAAATCGCCTCTGCCACGGTCTTTCCCTATTCTCTCCCCATTGGGCTGCTTTAACTCCAGACGTCAGCGGCGGCCCGGCCCGATCCCGGATGCGGAAGGCGGGCTGCCACAACGTCAACACGCGTGAACGGATACGCTTCTGCCGGCCGGTAGCCTTGCCGCCGGGTGAAAGCGCAGGGATGGGCCCGAGCGACTGTGCCGCCCGCCACCGTTCGCCCGCATGGAGAATACATAACCCAATGATCAGACGGTCCCTCGCTGCCGCGGCAAGCATCGCCCTTCTTTTGTCCGGAAATTCGATTGCCCATGCCGGCGCCATCGACAGGATGGAAACCGGTTCCATCGCGCCGCCGGCCCGCTCCGGAAAGACCTCCGTTCCCGGCGTCAAGGCCGGCCTGCCAGGCGTGAAAACGGAAACCGGCAAACCCTATGGTGCCATCATCGATCGCTATGCGGCGCTCAATGGCGTCGACGAGGATCTTGCCCACGCCGTCGTGCGCGTCGAAAGCAACTACAATCCGAAGCTTCGTGGTTCTGCGGGAGAGGTGGGCCTGATGCAGATCAAGCCGGCCACGGCGCGCATGATGGGCTACCGCGGCACCGTGAAGGGCCTCTACGATCCCGAGACCAACATCCGTTACGGCATGAAATATCTCGCCATGGCCCAGACGCTCGGCGGCGGCGAAACCTGCAACACCATCCTCAAATATAATGCCGGCCACGGCGCGAAGCGCATGAACCCCGTATCCAGGCGCTATTGCGGCAAGGTCACGATGCTGCTCGCCGAAAGCTGAGGCCGGCCGTTTTCTTCTGGCCAAGCCGCGCAATCCCCGCTAAGGACCCTTTGCCAGTCGGCCGGGCAGCCGCGCTTCATCAATGCCGAAAGGCGATGGGGTGAGGAAAGTCCGGGCTCCACGGAAAAACGGTGCCGGATAACGTCCGGCGGGGGCGACCCCAGGGAAAGTGCCACAGAAAACAGACCGCCCCGCCACCTGTCCGCTTCCCCGGGAGCGGAGAGGCGGCGGGGCAAGGGTGAAAAGGTGGGGTAAGAGCCCACCGCGAACCTGGCAACAGGGACGGCATGGTAAACCCCACCGGGAGCAAGACCGAATAGGGATGACACGCGGCCGCGCAAGCGGCCCAGCCTTTTTTCCGGGGCCGTCATCCGGGTGGGTTGCGCGAGGCCGTGCGCGAGCACGGTCCCAGATGAATGGCTGCCACGTTCCGCGCAAGCGGAGCCATACAGAACCCGGCTTACAGGCCGACTGGCAACTTCCTTTTCCGGCGACACGGGCCAAAATTCGCCCGGCTCCGGAAATCGGAACTAAATCTTTGATATCCAATCAGAAAAATTTCGTCTCTCCGCCCTTTCGAAAGCGCGGAAAAAGCGCCGTGCTGCGCTCTAAAACCCTGATTTCCTAACCTTTCGTTAATCTTAACGGCTTATGAATATACGATGCGTCCGGGGTCCCTCCACGGCTCGCTCCCATTGACGCCCATGTGGTCCCATGGTATCCCAAATGCACACACACCGAGGGCTTGTAGCGGCCCATCCATCGTCCAAGCGGTACGGCTCCCCGAAAGGGGCAACCGTCGGCCATGCGGCCAGCGGACGGCGGACGCGTGTGAAAGTGTTAGTGGCGCTGGAAGTCGGCTCGGGCCGTCTTCCGCCAGGGGAAACGGCTGTAACGCGTCATGAACCGCTTCCTGTCTCATGCAACCAACCGGGTCGATGCGAAGGGGCGGGTCTCCGTTCCGGCGCCGTTCCGGTCCGTTCTTCAGGAGCGGCAGATACAGGAGCTCTACGGTTTTCAGGATTTCGTGTTTCCGGCGATCAGCATCGGGGGACCCGAGCTGATGGAGCGGTTCGAGCGCCAGCTGGGCCAGCTCGATGCCTTCAGTCCGGAAGCGCACCAGATGTCGCTCCTCGTTCACGGGGGTGGCGTCTTCATGAAGCTCGACCCGGAAGGGCGGCTGATGGTGACGGATTTCATCCGCGCCTTCACCGGCATCACGACGGAAGTCACCTTCGTCGGGCGGGCGGACTATTTTCAGTTGTGGCAGCCTCGGGCATTTCAGGATGCCCAGCAGGCAGCCCGGCTGGCGCACCAGCGGCGGAGCGCGCCAGCCACATAATACGAGGGTACGCGATGGCGTCGAAAACGGACGGGGAGCATTCCCGGCCCGGGGAGGAGGCTGCGCGCCACATCCCCGTCATGCTGGCGGAAGTTCTGGAGGCGCTCGAGCCCTCCGAAGGTAAGGTGATCCTGGACGGCACCTTCGGGGCGGGCGGCTATGCGCGGGCCATCCTGGACCGCGGCGCGACCGTCATTGCACTCGACAGGGACCCCACGGCAATCGCCGGCGGACAGGCGCTCGTCACCGAGCGCGCGGGACGGCTTTCCCTTGTCCAGTCCGAGTTTTCCCGCCTCGCGGAGCACGCTCCCGAGGGTGGGCTTGACGGCGTTGTGCTCGATATCGGCATCTCCTCGATGCAGATCGACGAGGCCGAGCGCGGCTTCTCCTTTCAGAAGAACGGTCCCCTCGACATGCGGATGTCCGGCAACGGTCTCTCGGCTGCCGATGTCGTCAACCGCGCCAAGGTTTCGGATCTCATCCGCATCTTCAGCTTTCTCGGCGAGGAAAAGCAGGCAGGCCGCATTGCCCGGGCCATCGAGAAGCGCCGCGAGCGCGAACCCTTCGCCACCACGCGCGACCTCGCAAACCTCATCGAACTGGTCAATCCGCGCAAGGCCAAGGACAAGATCCATCCGGCCACGCGCGTCTTCCAGGCGCTGCGCGTCTATGTGAACGACGAGCTCGGCGAGCTCGGCCGCGCGCTTCTGGCCGCCGAGGCTGCCCTGAAGCCGGGCGGCCGTCTTGTTGTCGTGACCTTCCATTCCCTGGAAGACCGCATGGTCAAGAAGTTCTTCGCCGACCGTTCCGGCAAGGCGCAGGGTTCCCGTCACATGCCGATGATCGAGGATCGTCCGCCGGTTTTCACCCCCGTCGGCAAGGGGCTGGTGATCGCATCGGAAGACGAGGCCGAACGCAACCCGCGCGCCCGGTCGGCAAAGCTGCGGGCCGGCATTCGCACCGAGGTGGCGGCCGGCAAGGCCGACCTTTCCATCTTTGACCTGCCGTCGCTGACGGCGCTCGAGAAGCTTGGAGGCTGATGATGCTCAGGACTGCCGACATCGTCATGGTCGTCGTCATGACCGCAGCCGCGACGGTGACCTATTCGATCAAGCACCGTGCGGAGCTCAAGCTCGAGGAAGTCCGCAAGATCGAGGCCGAGATCCGCCTCGAACGCGACACCATCGATCTCCTGAAGGCCGATTGGGCGCTTCTGTCCCAGCCGAACCGGCTCCAGCGTCTGATCGACGCCTATCAGGCGGATCTGGCCCTTGTGCCGACGGCCTCGACCCAGCTTGCCCAGCCGTCCGAACTTCCCATGCTGAAGGCAGACGTGCCGCCGCCGCCCGAAGATACGAAAAAGGACGGCAAGGCGAAGGGCAAGGACAAGGACAAGGACAAGGACAAGACCAAGGAGCCTGCTGCCGGGCTGCCCGTTGCATCCGCGCCCGCAAAGCCTGTGGTCGACGACGTGGCGGCCATCATTTCGGGCGGCCAACAGCCCGCTTCGCCTGATCAGGCTCCGGCAAACTCCGGGGCCGAATATGAAACGGACGATATGTCAACCGGATCGGTGGAACAGTAATGTCTTTTCTCTCCCGCATCATGGTGGTCAAGAGCAAGGCGCATTTCTCGGCGGGCGGCAACCGCGCGCCGGGTGCCTTCGAGGGAACGCGCAAGAAGAAGCAGAGCCAGACGAAAAGCCGTCTGGTCATCATGATGAGCGCCTTCGTGATGGCCTACGGCGTCATTGGCGGCCGGCTCGTCCAGTTCGGTGTCACCTCGCCGGAGGAGGTATCGAGCATTCCGCCCGCAGACCGCCTGATGGCCTCGCGCCCCGACATCCTCGACCGTAACGGCGAGGTGCTGGCGACCGACGTCCGCACGGTGTCGCTCTACGCCGAACCGCACAAGATCGTCGACGTGGACGAGGCCGTCGAGCTTCTGAACTCGGTGCTGCCCGATCTGGACGTGAAGGGCACCTACAAGAAGCTGTCGTCGAAATCCCATTTCCAGTGGCTGCGCCGTCAGCTGACCCCCAAGCAGCAGAACCAGATCCTGGCGCTCGGGATTCCCGGTATCGGCTTCCGTCCGGAAAAGCGGCGCTTCTACCCGGGCGGACCGACGGCTTCCCATATCATCGGCCATGTCAACATCGACAACCGCGGCATCGCGGGCATGGAGAAGTATATCGACGGGCAGGGGCTTGCCGATCTCGCTGCCGTCGGCATGACCAGCAATGCCCCGCTCGAACCCGTCCGCCTGTCGATCGACCTTCGCGTCCAGAACATCCTGCGCGAGGAGCTGGTCGCGGCGAAGGACCGCTATCACGCCCTTGCAGCCGGTGGCGTCGTCCTCAACATCCATACCGGCGAAGTGCTCGCCATGGCGTCCATTCCCGATTACGACCCGAACAACCCGGTTCAGGCGCTCGAGAAGGACAACATGAACCGCATGTCCGCCGGCACCTTCGAGATGGGCTCGACCTTCAAGACCTTCACGACGGCCATGGCGCTCGACAGCGGCAAGGTCAAGCTCTCCGACAGCTTCGACGCCCGCAACTCGATCACCATCGGCGGATTCACCATCCACGATTTCCATGCCAAGCACCGCATCCTGTCGGTGCCGGAAATCTTCATCTACTCCTCGAACGTGGGGACCGCCCGGATGGCCGACCTCGTCGGCATCGAGGCGCACAAGCACTTCCTCACCCGGATGGGTCTCCTCAGCCGGATGCAGACCGAGCTTCCCGAGGTCGCAACCCCGACCCAGCCGAAGGTCTGGAAGAAGATCAACTCCATCACGATTTCCTTCGGCCACGGTGTTTCCACGACCCCGCTGCAGACGGCGGTGGCCGCGGCTGCGCTGATGAATGGCGGCAAGCTCATCCCGCCGACATTCCTGCCGCGAACGGAGGAGCAGGCCGACCAGGTAGCCGAGCAGGTCGTGAAGCCGAGCACCGTCGAAGACATGAAGACGCTGTTCCGCATGAACGTGACGAACGGCTCCGGCAAGTCGGCAGAGGTGCCCGGCTTCGTCGTGGGCGGCAAGACGGGCACGGCCGAAAAGGTGGTGAACGGGCGCTACAGCTCCGACCAGCGCTTCAATGCCTTCCTTTCCGCCTTCCCGATCGACAAGCCGGAGTACATCGTGCTCGTTGTCGTCGATAACCCGCAGCCGGAAAAGCCCGGCATGGGGGCAACCGCCGGCAGCAACGCTGCCCCGACGGTCGGCAAGGTGATCAGCCGCACGGCAGCGCTTCTCGGTGTCAAGCCCAAGTTCGGGCCGGATGGAAATGCCTTGCTGATGTCTTATTGAACCGTAGACAATCCCGGAGATCGATTCGGGCCAGAAGGACCTGCCTGACGGCCCCCAGCAGAGAAAAGTGCATTCTGATGAAACTGAAAGACCTGTCCGGGGATCTGTTTCCCGAGCTTCAGCCGCTTCTGTCCGGTCCTGCCGGAGACATCGACGTCACGGGCCTCAGCGCCGACAGCCGTCAGATCAAGCCGGGCATGGTCTTCGTCGCGCTCGCGGGCGTGAAGGCCGATGGAGCGCGGTTCGTGGATGCGGCGGTCGCCAGCGGTGCGGTTGCGGTGGTGGCCGGCCACGATGTGCAGGCCGCCGTTCCGGTGCTGCGCGTTGCCAATCCCCGCCGCTATCTCGCCCATGCCGCCGCCCGTTTCCATGGGCGCCAGCCAGGCTGCATGGTCGCTGTCACGGGAACCGCCGGCAAGACGTCGGTTGCCTCCTTCACCCGTCAGATCTGGGCCCATGCGGGGCACCAGGCGGCGCAGATCGGCACCACCGGCGTCATTTCGCCCAGGCGCAACGATTACGGTTCGCTGACCACCCCCGATCCGGTTTCGCTGCACCAGCTGCTCGCCGAGCTCGCGGACGAGGGCGTCACCCATGCGGCGATGGAAGCCTCCAGCCACGGCCTCGATCAGAGCCGCCTCGACGGCGTAAGGCTGGCTGCGGGCGCCTTCACCAATCTCGGCCGCGATCACATGGACTACCACCCCGACATGGACGACTACATGCGGGCGAAGATGCGGCTTTTCACCGACCTGCTCCCCAAGGGTGCGCCTGCGGTCATCTTTGCGGACGACGCCTGGTCCGAGAAGGCCATCGCGGCTGCACGCGCTGCCGGTTGCGATATCAGGACCGTGGGCCGCCACGGTGATTTCATCGCGCTGAAGCGTGTCGAGCACTTCCGCCACAAGCAGGTGGCCGAGGTGCATGTGGGCGAAGAGATCTTCGAGGTCCACATTCCCCTTGCCGGCGATTTCCAGATTGCCAATGCGCTGGTTGCGGCCGGCCTTGCCATGTCCACCGGCGTTCCCGCCGCCACAGCCATGAAGGCGCTCGAGAAGCTCGAAGGAGCATCGGGGCGTCTCGAGCTGGTCGGCAAGACGAAGGACGGGGCGCTGGCCTATGTGGACTATGCCCACAAGCCGGAAGCGCTTGCGAACGTGCTTTCCTCCGTCCGTCCCTTCACCACCGGCCGCGTCATCGTTGTCTTCGGCTGCGGGGGAGACCGCGACAAGGGCAAGCGCCCGATCATGGGCGAGATCGCCACGCGTCTCGCCGACATAGCGATCGTGACGGATGACAACCCGCGGACCGAGGTGCCGGAGACGATCCGCGCCGAGATCATGGCCGGAGCCAAAGGCGCGCGCGAAATCGGCGACCGGGCCGAGGCTATCCGCGAGGCGGTCGCCATGCTCCGCTCGGGCGATACGCTGATCGTGGCCGGCAAGGGCCACGAGGAAGGCCAGACCATCGGGACGGAAACCTTCCCCTTCTCCGATCATGCGGAACTGCGCAAGGCACTGGAGGGCCATGACCATTGACCTATCTCTGGACCTGCGATGACATGATCAAGGCCATGCATGGCCGCCCCGTCGGGGTTCTGCCGGCGGGCATCACCGGCATCTCCATCGACAGCCGGACGATCGCTCCCGGGGAAGCCTTCTTTGCGATCAAGGGCGACCGGGTCGACGGGCACAATTTCGCATCCATCGCCGTTGCCAATGGCGCAGCCATGCTTGTCGTCAGCGAGGCGAAGCTGCCGGCGCTCGGACGCCTCACGGTGCCCATGATCGTCGTCGACGACGTGCTCGCGGCGCTCGGCCGGCTCGGCATGGCAGCGCGCGATCGCATCCCCGGCAAGGTCATCGCCGTCACCGGTTCGGTCGGCAAGACCACCACGAAGGAGATGCTGCGCCACGTGCTTGCGCCCTCGGGTCAGGTGCATGCGTCGGTCGCCTCCTTCAACAATCACTGGGGCGTGCCGCTGACGCTCGCCCGCATGCCGCGGGATACGGATTACGGCATCTTCGAGATCGGGATGAACCATTTCGACGAGATCCGCCCGCTGGTGAAGCTCGTCCGGCCTGATATCGCCGTCATCACCAATATCGGCGCGGCCCATCTCGGCAATTTCTCGAGCCTCGAGGACATTGCCGTCGCGAAGTCTGAGATATTCGAAGGCGTCGTCCCCGGCGGGGCGGTTCTGATCAATCGGGACAGCGCCCAGTTCGACATCATGGATCGGGCGGCCCATGCGGCAGGCGTGGCCCATGTCTATACCTTCGGCGCGAACGCGCGGGCCGATTTCCGCCTCGCGGAATTCGACGGCTCGCCCAGCGGGTCCACCGTCTGGCTGCAGGCGGGCGGTGCCACCCATGAAGTCTCCATCGGCGCTCCGGGCCGTCACATCGCGGAAAATGCGGTTGCGGTGCTGGCTGTTGCCGAACTCGCCGGTGCCGATGTCGAGAGGGCCAAGGGGGCGCTTGCGACGCTGAAGCCGGAAAAGGGCAGGGGTGCCCAGCACCGGCTGGCGATTCCCGGCGGCGTGATCACCCTGATCGACGAAAGCTACAACGCCAATCCCTCGTCCATGCGCGCGGCCATCGCGCTTCTTGCCGGCACTGCGCCCTCGGGCGAGGGGCGGCGCGTGGCCGTGCTCGGCGACATGCTGGAGATGGGCGAGTTCTCGCCCGAGCTTCATGCCGAGCTCGCCGAACCGCTGAGGGAAGGCGGCATCCATACGGTCTGGCTCGCCGGTCCCGACATGGCCTACCTTGCCGAGGCCCTTTCCGGCACGACCGAAATCGAATACCGCAAGACGGTCGACGATCTCATCCCCTTCGTGCTGACCTCCGTTCGCCCCGGCGACGTCCTGATGGTCAAGTCGTCCAAGGGCACCGGTTGCGGCCGGATCGTCGATGCACTCATTCAACAATATCCCGCCGTGCCGTCGCCGGGCGCAACCGCTTAAGAGGAAGGGCAAGAATGCTCATCTGGCTCGTGGAACTGGAGGCCTATCTACAGGCCTTCAACCTGTTCAAATACATCACCTTCCGGACGGGCGGAGCGCTGTTCACCTCCGCCCTCGTCGTATTCCTCTTCGGCCCGCGCATCATCGATTCGCTCCGCATCCGTCAGGGCAAGGGCCAGCCGATCCGGGCCGACGGCCCGCAGACGCACTTCAAGAAGGCCGGGACACCGACCATGGGCGGCCTGATGATCCTCGCCGGCATCGTGGTCTCGGCGCTGCTCTGGGCAGACCTGTCGAATGTCTATGTCGTCGCCACCCTGCTCGTCACGCTCGGCTTCGGTGCCATCGGCTTCTATGACGACTACCTGAAGGTGACGAAGCAGAGCCATCTCGGCCTGTCCGGCAAGGCGCGACTGGCGATCGAGTTCCTGATCGCCGGCATCGCGGTCTATTTCATGATGCGCTCTGCCTATTATTCCGGCCCGCGCGGCCCGGAATTCGCGACGGCGGTGGCCTTCCCCTTCTTCAAGGATCTGTTCCTGCACCTCGGTCTCTTCTTCGTCGTCTTCGGCGGTTTCGTGGTGGTGGCGGCGGGCAACGCCGTCAACCTCACCGACGGTCTCGACGGACTTGCCATCGTGCCGGTCATGATCGCCGCCGCCTGCTTCGGCGTGATTGCCTATCTTTCCGGCAATGCGGTCTTTGCGAACTACCTGCAGATCAATTTCGTCCCCGGAACCGGAGAGCTCTCCGTCATCCTCGGCGCGGTGATCGGCGCCGGTCTCGGCTTCCTCTGGTTCAATGCCCCGCCGGCCGCCATCTTCATGGGCGACACGGGCTCGCTCGCGCTCGGTGGCCTCATCGGTTCGGTGGCCGTAGCGACGAAGCACGAGGTGGTCATGGTCATCATCGGCGGCCTCTTCGTCATGGAAACCCTTTCGGTGATCATCCAGGTGGGCTTCTTCAAGATGACCGGACGCCGCGTCTTCCTCATGGCACCGATCCATCACCATTTCGAGAAGCTCGGCTGGACGGAAAGCCAGGTGGTCGTCCGCTTCTGGATCATCGCGGTCGTGCTGGGCATGATCGGTCTTGCCACGCTCAAGCTGCGGTAAGGCCATGATCCCGATCTCCACATTCAGCGGCAGGAAGGTTGCTCTGTTCGGTCTCGGCGGCTCGGGTCTGGCGACCGCGAAGGCGCTCGTTGCAGGCGGGGCGGAGGTGCTGGCCTGGGACGACAATCCCGACAGCGTGGCGAAGGCCGGCGAAGCCGGAATTGCCACGGCCGATCTTCGCGGCATCGACTGGCCGGCGCAGGCCGCCTTCGTGCTGTCGCCCGGCGTGCCGCTCACCCATCCGAAACCGCACTGGACCGTCGACCTCGCCCGTGCGGCGGGCGTGGAGGTCATCGGGGACGTGGAGCTCTTCGTGCGCGAGCGCCGTGCGCTCCAGCCGGGTTGCCCGATGATCGCCATTACCGGCACCAACGGCAAGTCCACCACGACGGCGCTGATTGCCCATATCCTCAAGGCGTCGGGACGGGACACCCAGCTTGGCGGCAACATCGGGACGGCCATCCTGACCCTCGATCCGCCGGCGGCCGATCGCTACTACGTGATCGAGTGTTCCTCCTACCAGATCGATCTGGCGCCGACGCTCGACCCGACGGCGGGGATTCTCCTCAACCTGACGCCCGATCATCTGGACCGGCACGGCACCATGCAGCATTACGCTGAGGTGAAGGAGCGTCTTGTCGCGGGAAGCGATGTTGCCATCGTCGGGGTCGACGACAGCTATTGTTCCCTCATTGCCGACCGCATCGAGAAGAGCGGACGCAAGGTGATGCGCATCTCGAGGCGGCAGGCGCTGGAAAACGGGCTTCATGCGGAAGGCAGCGCCATCGTCCGCAGCACCGGCGGATCGAGCGAAACCATTGCCGATCTTGCCGGAATCCAGACGCTCCGCGGCAGCCACAATGCCCAGAACGCCGCCGCGGCCATCGCCGCGTGCCTGGCCGTCGGGCTGAGCCGCGACGAGATACAGGCCGGCCTGACGTCGTTCCCGGGACTGAAGCACCGCATGCAGCCGGTCGGCCGGATCGGCCATACGGTCTTCGTCAACGACAGCAAGGCCACGAATGCGGATGCGGCGGCGCCCGCCCTTTCGAGCTACGAGCGGATCTACTGGATCGCCGGCGGACTTCCGAAATCGGGCGGCATCACCAGCCTCGCGCCTTTCTTTCCGCGCATAGCCAAGGCCTACCTGATCGGCGAGGCTGCGCCGGAATTTGCCGCGACGCTGGGCGAGGCCGTGCCTTACGAGATTTCGGGCACGCTGGAGCGGGCCGTGGCCCATGCCGCAGCCGATGCGGCCGCAGACGGCGCGCCCAATGCGGTGATGCTGTCCCCGGCTTGCGCAAGCTTCGACCAGTACAAGAATTTCGAGGTCAGGGGCGATGCTTTCGTTGCCCATGTGGCGGCGCTTTCCGGCGTCACCATGCTGATCGCTTCCTGAACGGGGGACTGAGATATGGTTAGCCGCGCGGAACGGGGACCGATAGCCGACTGGTTCTGGACCATCGACCGGTTTTTCCTCGCCACATTCATCCTGCTGATGGGCATCGGTTTCATGCTGTCCTTCGCGGCCTCGCCCGCCGTTGCGCAGCGCATCAACCTCGAGCCCTTCTTCTTCGTGAAGCGCCATGCCGCCTTCCTGCTGCCGGGGCTAGCGCTGATGGTGGGTCTCTCCTTCCAGACCCCGCGACAGGTGCGGCGCACCGCGATCATCCTGCTTCTGGTCTCGCTGGCCATGATGCTGCTGGCGCTCTTCTTCGGGCAGGAGGTAAAGGGCGCGCGGCGCTGGATCACGCTTGCGGGCATCTCCATCCAGCCTTCGGAATTCATGAAACCCGCCTTCGTGGTGGTCTGCGCATGGCTGTTTTCCGAACATGCCCGCCAGCCCGAAATTCCCGGCAATCTCTTTGCGATCATTCTCTTCGGCATCGTCGGCGCGCTGCTCGTGGCGCAGCCTGACCTTGGCCAGACGATCCTGACCAGCGCCGTGTGGGGCGGCATGTTCTTCATGGCCGGCATGCCGTGGCTGTGGATCATCCTTCTCGGCTCGCTCGGCGCCGGCGGTTTCGTCGCCGCCTACTATGTCTTCCCGCACGTGGCGGGCCGCGTCGACCGCTTCCTGACGGGCGAAGGCGACACCTTCCAGGTGGACACCGCGCGCGAGGCGATCATCCGCGGCAACTGGTACGGCCAGGGACCGGGCGAGGGCGTCGTCAAGCGCATCATCCCCGATGCCCATACGGACTTCATCTTCTCGGTCGCGGCGGAAGAGTTCGGCATCCTGTTCTGCATGGCGCTGGTGGCGATCTTTGCCTTCATCGTGCTCAGGGGCCTGCGCCACGCCTTCCGCGAGCAGAACGACTTCAACCGCTTCGCCGTCGCCGGCCTCGTCCTGCAGTTCGGCATCCAGTCGATGATCAACATCGGCGTCAACCTGCAGCTCCTGCCGGCAAAGGGCATGACCCTGCCCCTGATCTCCTATGGCGGCTCTTCCATGCTGGCCATCTGCGTCACGGCGGGCTTCATCCTCGCGCTCACCCGCCACCGGCCCGAAAAACGCGCGCTCGAGCGCAGCCTCTTCCGGGTCGCCCAGGGCGTTCCGGCCGAATAAGGACCGCGGCAAATGGCTCAACCCCTGATCCTTCTTGCCGCCGGCGGTACCGGCGGCCATCTCTTCCCTGCCGAGGCGCTGGCCCATGCGCTGAAGGCGGAGGGATATGCGGTGCATCTCGTGACAGACAGCCGCGCCGAGCGCTTTGCCGGAAAGTTCCCGGCAGACGAAATTCATGTCGTGCCTTCGGCCACCATCGGCTCGAAGAACCCGATCGCGGTGGCGAAAGCCTTCTGGCGCCTGTGGACGGGCTATCGCCAGGCGCGGGCTCTGATCCGGCGCCTGAAACCGCGCGCTGTCGTTGGCTTCGGCGGATACCCGACGGTGCCGCCGCTGATGGCGGCAAGCGGCCTCGGCATTCCCACCGTCATCCATGAGCAGAATGCGGTGATGGGCCGCGCCAACCGCCTGCTGGCCAAGCGGGTGAATGCCATTGCCGGCGGCTTCCTTCCGGAAACCTCGGGCGAGTTTGCGGCAAAGACCGTGACGACGGGCAATCCCGTGCGGCCTGCGGTGCTTGCTGCGGCCGACGTGGCCTACGAGCCCTCTGCCGGCGACGCACCCTTCAATCTCGTGGTGTTCGGCGGCAGCCAGGGTGCGCAGTACTTTTCGGAGGCCGTCCCGCAGGCAATCGCGCTGCTCGACGAGGGCCAGCGCCGGCGCCTCCGCCTGACGCAGCAGGCCCGCCCGGAGGATCTGCAAGCGGTGAAGGAGCGGTACCAGGAGCTCGGCATTGCGGCAGACGTCTCGCCGTTCTTCGGCGACATGGCCGAACGCATCGCGCGCGCCCATTTCCTGATTACCCGGTCTGGCGCATCCACCGTTTCGGAGATCTCGGTCATCGGAAGGCCGGCGATCCTCGTGCCCTATCCGCATGCGCTCGATCACGATCAGGCCGCAAACGCCGCGACCCTTGCCCAGAAGGGCGGCGCCAAGGTCATCGCCCAGGCGCAGCTGACGCCGGAGAAACTGTCGGCGCTCATCCACGGCGCCATGACCGATCCCGACCGCATGTCCGCGATGGCGGCTGCGGCCAAGGCTTCGGGCAAACCTGATGCTACCCGCTTGCTTGCCCGGCTCACCGGGTTTATTGCGGCAGGAAAGACCATGACGGAATTCAAGAGGACCAGATCATGAAGATGCCGAAGGCCATCGGCCTTGTCCATTTCATCGGTATCGGCGGTATCGGCATGAGCGGCATTGCCGAAGTGCTGCACAATCTCGGACACAAGGTGCAGGGCTCCGACCAGGCCGACAGCGCCAACGTCCAGCGCCTGCGCGACAAGGGTATTCCCGTGCATATCGGCCACAAGGCGGAAAATCTTGGCGAGGCCGAGGTGGTGGTCGTGTCCACCGCGATCCGCAAGGATAACCCGGAACTGGTCGCGGCGCGCGAAAAGCTGCTGCCGGTCGTTCGCCGGGCGGAAATGCTGGCGGAACTCATGCGTTTCCGCAATGCGATTGCGATCGGCGGAACGCATGGCAAGACAACGACCACCTCGATGATCGCGACGCTGCTCGAGGCGGGCGGACTGGATCCGACGGTCATCAATGGCGGCATCATCAACGCTTACGGCACCAATGCCCGCATGGGCGAGGGTGAGTGGATGGTGGTCGAAGCGGACGAAAGCGACGGCACCTTCCTGAAGCTGCCTGCGGATGTCGCGGTGGTCACCAACATCGACCCCGAGCATCTCGACCATTACGGCAGCTTCGATGCCGTGCGCGCCGCTTTCCGGCAGTTTGTCGAGAATGTGCCGTTCTACGGCTTCGGCGTCATGTGCCTCGATCATCCGGAAGTGCAGTCGCTGGTTGCCAAGATCGAAGACCGCAAGGTCATCACCTACGGCGAGAACCCGCAGGCCGATGTGCGCTTCATGAACGTGCGCTACGAGGGAACGCGGTCGGTCTTCGACGTGGAAATCCGCCGTCGCCGGACCGGCCAGACCTTCCTTCTGAAGCAGCTGGCGCTGCCCATGCCGGGGCGCCATAACGTGTCGAATGCCACCGCAGCCGTCGCCGTCGCCAACCGGCTCGGCATTTCCGATGCGGATATCCGCAAGGGTCTTGCGAGCTTCGGCGGCGTCAAGCGGCGCTTCACGCTGACCGGCGAGTGGAACGGCATCCAGGTCTTCGACGATTACGGGCATCATCCGGTGGAAATTCGCGCCGTGCTGAAGGCGGCGCGGGAAGCCTGCAAGGGCCGGATCATCGCCGTTCATCAGCCGCACCGCTATACGCGCCTGTCATCGCTGATGGAGGAGTTCTCCGGCTGCTTCAACGATGCCGACAGCATCATGATCGCGCCGGTCTATTCCGCGGGCGAGGATCCCATCGAGGATGCGAACTCGGAAATCCTGGTATCCCGCATCAAGGCCGGCGGCCATCGCGACGCCCGCTATCTGCCGTCCCCGGACGGGCTGGCGGATATCGTGGCGCAGATCGCATCCCCCGGCGATTTCGTGGTCCTGCTCGGCGCAGGAAACATCACCGCCTGGGCGGCGGCGCTGCCGAAGGAACTGGCGGCAAAGGCAGGACAAAAGGCATGAGACAGGTGAATGGCGAAGAACTTCTGGCGCGGCTCGGTTCCGGCGTGGAAACGCTGCGCGGCCGCCTGACCCCGGATGCGCCGATGGATCGGATGACGTGGTTCCAGGCCGGCGGGCCGGCGGAGCTGCTCTTCCAGCCGCAGGATGTGGAAGACCTGCAGGCCTTCCTCAAGCTGCTGCCGGAAGATGTGCCCCTTACGGTCGTGGGCGTCGGCTCGAACCTGCTCGTGCGTGACGGCGGCATCAAGGGCGTGGTCGTGAGGCTCTCGGCCAAGGGCTTCGGCAATGTCGAGGAGGCTGGCGAAAACCGCATCCGCGCGGGCGCCATCTGCCCCGACAAGAATGTTGCGGCCTTTGCCATGGATCGCGGGCTCGGCGGCTTCCATTTCTACTACGGCATCCCCGGCTCCATCGGCGGCGCCTTGCGCATGAATGCCGGGGCCAACGGCGCCGAAACCCGGGAGCGCGTGATCGAGGTCGAGGCGCTCGACCGGCAGGGCAACCGCCATGTGCTCTCCAATGCCGACATGGGCTACAGCTATCGCCATTCCTCCGCACCGGCGGAACTCATCTTCACCCATGTGACCTTCGAGGGGTATCCGGAAGACAAGGCGAAGATCCGCGCCGACATGGATGCCGTGCGCCATCACCGCGAAACGGTGCAGCCTGTGCGGGAAAAGACCGGCGGTTCGACCTTCAAGAATCCCGAGGGCCATTCAGCCTGGCGTCTGATCGACGATGCCGGTTGCCGGGGCCTGATGATCGGCGGGGCGCAGATGTCCTCGCTTCACTGCAATTTCATGATCAATACGGGGCAGGCGACCGCCTACGACCTCGAATATCTCGGCGAGACCGTGCGCCAGCGCGTCTACGAGAATTCCGGCGTGCTGCTGGAATGGGAAATCAAGCGTCTCGGCAAGTTCATTCCGGGACGCGAGGTGATCCCGTTCCAGGCCTGACGCCTTCCGGGTTGGCCGCCTCGCGGCCGGCCCTTCTCTGCTCAACCGGCTCCGGTATCGCGGCGACGTTGACCAACAAGCCTGGGATAACGGCCGCGGACTTCTGGGTCATCTGAGGTCAGGGCAGAAGCAGCCCATCCGGCGCCCGACATGAAAAAACCCGCCTGACGAGGCGGGTTTCTTGCATGTGCGGTGGCAGGAGGTTCAGATCACGATGAAGTCCGCATAGGTGATGATCGCCTTGTTCGACAGGGTCGCGATCAGCACCGGTGCCCCGCGGCCGGAGCCATCGGCATCGTAGAACAGCTTTCCGGTGTCTGATTCGTAGACGATATAGTCGTTGGCGTCCCTGGCCACGCCTGCCGTGTTGCTGGTGAAGAAGGCGCTGCTCATGGTGCCGGCGGCGCCCAGCTTCGTGAAAATGGCGTTTTCCAGCAGCATGCTGTCATCCACCCGATAGAAATCCGTGATGATGTCCCGGTTGGTCGTGGCATTCGGGGCCGTGGCGAAGATGAAGCTGTCAGCGCCGCTTCCTCCGACGAGCGTGTCTATGCCGATGCCGCCCGAAAGGCGATCCGCGCCGATGCCGCCGTACAGTGTGTCGTTGCCGCTTTCGCCGAAAATCTGGTCATTGCCGGCGTCGCCCAGAAGCACGTCGTTGCCGCCCCGTCCGTACATGACGTCATTGCCGGCATAGGCGCGCGCCACGTCGGCGCCGTTGGACAGGATAAAGGTGTCGGCTCCACCGAGGATGGAGGCAAAGATGGCAAAGTCGTCCGACGTGCCGATTGTCTTTGCGGCATTCCACATCGAAAGGGCGCTGTAGCTGAAGTTCTGCACGGCGAAGAGGGGCGTTACGCCCGACATGCCGAGATAGCCGGTGATCGTGCCGCCAGTAACGCCATACGCATTGTAGGTCAGGCCGCGGCCACCGAACACATCGGCATAGCCAGAACCGTAGCTGAAAACGGCCACGTCTTCATAGGTGACGTTGCCGTACTTCCGATAGACGTTATTGTAGAACGAATAGTACGAGGACATGATGTCGTTCAGGTTCAGATTGTTCATGTTCAGCGCGTAAGTGGCGGTAATCGTAGCCATGCGTGTTCTCCCCGATTAACGGGGGAGGCATAGTATCTTCCTTGCCCGTGCACAACCTCTGGAATTGTTCAGCTTTGGGTGCATGCACAATTGAAGCGGGAGGATGTTTTTGCTGTTTGTGAAAACAGACATTATATAAAATGATAATGTATTACCTAAATCCGATTTAGGGTTTCGTGCCTACAACCGATCCACGAAAGACAACGGTGGGTTTGGTGTGACATGGCGACCAATGTGCTTAGCGATACACAGTTCAGCGGCTATGTGAACTTTCTCGCCACCGATCTGGCAGGCGGGCAGCTGGCGCTTGGCAAGACCACCATTTCCGTCAACCTCGACGGGCTGAAGGACAATGCGGCGCAGCTCGATTCGGCCCTGAAGGCCCTTTCCCTCTGGAGCTCCGCCACGGGCCTCAGCTTCGTGACCGTCACGGGGGCAACCCGGGCAGACATCACCTTCAACAATGACGGTTCCGGCGACGCCTACACGAGCTGGGGCGGCACCGGTGCGCAGATCCAGGTGTCGCAGGACTGGATGGCGGGCTGGCCGGTGAACATGCAGTGGGGCATCGGCTCCTACGGGCTGCAGACCTTCGTGCACGAGATCGGCCACGCCCTCGGGCTTGCCCATGGCGGGCATTACAACGGCACCGGCGACTACGCGACCGACCGCCTGTTCGACATCGATACCTGGCAATACTCGGTCATGTCCTATTACGAGCAGTCGAACTATACGGCCAACGGGGCGACGAACTTGTTCATCAACGGACCGATGATCGCCGACATCGCCGCCATCCAGCAGATGTATGGCGTCCTTGCTGTCAATGGCGGCGATACCGCCTATGGCGCGGCATCGACGGTGATGCTCGGCGTGACGGATTTCGGCCGGTTCGCCCGTTCCTCCTTCACCATCCACGATACGTCGGGCTACGACACCATCAACCTGTCGAACGCGGCGATGGGCAGCCTGCTGGATCTGCGGCCCGGCTCCTTCTCCAACGTCAACGGTTCCGTCGGCAATGTTGCGATCGCGACCGACACCGTGATCGAGCAGGCGATCGGAAGCGGTTTCAACGATACCCTGATCGGCAATACGGCAGCCAACAAGCTGACGGGACTTGCCGGCGCAGACACGCTTTGCGGTCTTTCGGGCAACGATACGCTCGATGGCGGGCTCGGCAATGATGTGATCGTCGGCGGGGCGGGCAACGACACCCTGATCGGCGGCAACGGCAGCGATACCCTGCGGGGCGGGGCCGGTGACGACCGCTACTATGTCGACGTCGCCACCGACATCGTGGACGAGCTTTCCGATGGCGGTGCGGGTGTCGACATGGTGGTTTCCAGCATCAGCTTCGCGCTCGGCGCCTCCCAGATCCTGGGCACGGTCGAAAATCTCGTCCTCTCCGGTTCGGCGGCGATCAATGGCACCGGCAACGGGCTCGCGAACGCCATCACCGGAAACGGTGCCTCCAACATCATCAACGGTGCAGGGGGCAACGACGTGCTCTATGGCGGTGCCGGCAACGATTTCCTGACCGGCGGTACGGGCCGGGACATCTTCGTGTTCAACACGTCGCCGAACAGTCTGTCCAACTCCGACAAGATCATCGACTTCAATGTGGTCGATGACGTGATTTACCTGGAGAATGCGGTCTTTACGGCGCTTTCCACCGCAGGCGCGCTGGCGGCAGCAGCCTTCGCGAAGAATTCCACCGGGCGGGCGGGCGATTCCAGCGACCGCGTGATCTACAACAGCCTCGACGGCAATCTCTATTACGACCTCGATGGGACAGGTGCTTCGGCAGGGGTGAAATTTGCCACCCTGACGAAGGGGCTGGCCCTGACAGCGAGCGACTTTTACGTCATCTGACGCGGGCCGCAGAACCCCGTTGAGAAGGGAAATCCTCCTGTCCGCAAGGGCGGGAGGATTTTCGTTTCTGCAGCCATTCCCGTTCCCCGCATGACGGCCTTTTTGCTTGTGCAGCTCCCAACTCTCTGATTCTAAGACAGGAATCGGTGGAATCCTGATTCGTCTCCGGTGCCTGCTTCCCCGGGCCTCGGCCATGGCGCGCGGGAGCGTCGAGAACTGCGGCATGGCGCCATGAGGCGTTGCGGGCGACCAAAAAAATTCGCCTTACAACCGCGCCGGTTAACGAAAGTAAACACTTCATTAACCTTAATGGGGCTTTAGTAGGTGTGAGAAAACGCCGACCGGTGCGAGTGAAACAGGCTGGCGCAAGAGCAGGGATCTAAACCGTTGATCCGGTTTTGAGGAGTTTTGGATGAGTGCGACGCATGTGGCTGTCCTGATGGGCGGATTTTCGTCGGAAAGGCCCGTCAGCCTTTCCTCCGGAAACGCCTGTGCGGACGCGCTGGAGGCCGAGGGCTTCCGCGTGACCCGCGTGGACGTGGACCGCGACGTTGCGACGGTGCTCAAGAATCTGAAGCCCGATGCGGTCTTCAACGCGCTGCATGGCCCCTTCGGCGAAGATGGCACCATTCAGGGCATCCTCGAATATCTGCAGATTCCCTACACCCATTCCGGCGTGCTGGCGTCTGCCCTTGCCATGAACAAGCAGCAGGCGAAATTCGTTGCGGCGGCGGCGGGCGTGCCTGTCGCCGAAGCGATCGTCACGGATCGCCGCGAGATCGTCAGCGAACATCCGATGAAGCCGCCTTACGTGGTGAAGCCGGTCAACGAGGGATCTTCCTTCGGCGTCGTGATCGTCAAGGAAGACCAGTCCCACCCGCCACAGGTACTCTCCTCTGCGGAATGGCGCTATGGCGACCGCGTGATGGTGGAGCGCTACGTCTATGGCCGCGAGCTGACCTGCGGTGTCATGGGCGGCCGCGCGCTCGGCGTGACGGAAATCATTCCGCTCGGGCATAATTTCTACGATTACGATGCCAAATATGCCGCGGGCGGTTCGCGCCACGTCATCCCGGCAGACATTCCTGCTGCACTGTATGCCCGTATCCAGGAGCTTGCGGTCCGCGCGCACGAGGCTATCGGCTGCCGCGGCGTGACCCGTTCCGACTTCCGCTTCGACGATCGCTTCGGCGGTGATGGCGAACTCATCTGGCTGGAGATCAACACCCAGCCCGGAATGACCCCGACATCGCTGGTTCCGGAGATGGCGGCGCATGAGGGCATGACCTTCGGCGCCTTCCTGCGCTGGATGGTGGAGGATGCATCATGCATGCGCTGAAGGGTCGGGCTCATCGCATTGCGGCAGACGGTGAGGTCTACGGCCAGCACCCGGCGCGGGAGCGCGAGCTCTTCGTCGTGCCGCGGCCCTTCCGCCGCGTGGTCCGTTTCCTCGTCAACCTCGCGTCCGGCCGCATCCACATCCCCAATCATGCGGGCACGGTTTCGGCGCTTGCGCTCTTTGCGGCGACCGGCCTTTACGGCATGTCGCTCGGCGGTCACTCGCAGACCGTCGCACAGGCCACGACGACGGCCGCCGGCTTTGCCATCGAGGACGTGAAGGTTTCCGGAAACAGCGAAACCTCCGAGATCGACATCCTTGAAAAGCTCGGGCTCGACGGCGAAACCTCGCTGGTCGCCCTCGACATCAACGCAGCCCGTTCACGCCTGGCCGAACTGCCGTGGGTCGAGGAAGTGGAGCTGCGCAAGGTCTATCCGAAGACGGTAGAGGTCAACCTCAAGGAGCGGAAAGCCTATGCCATCTGGCAGCACGGGCAGGACCTCTCGCTGATCGAAAAGAACGGCAGCGTCATCGAGCCGCTGCGCGACAACAAGTTCGCCAACCTGCCGCTCTTCGTCGGTCGCGATGCCGAAACCGCCGCCGCCAAGTTCGAGAAGGACTTCTCCAAGTGGCCGCAGGTGCGCGAGCTCGTGAAGGCCTATGTGCGGATCGCCGGGCGCCGCTGGGATCTTCATCTCAAGAACGGGATCGTCGTCAAGCTGCCGGAAGAGGGGATCGACCAGGCGCTGACCCTGCTCACGCGGATGGACCAGGAGCAGCGTCTCCTGGAGCGTGACATCGTCGGTGTCGACCTGCGCCTTCCCGATCGCACCGCTATCCGTCTTTCTCCGGGCGCCGTCGAGCGCCGCCAGGCCGCTCTCGATGCCCGCACCAAGGCGCTCAAGAAACTAGGAAACCCGACATGAGCATCTTCGGCTCCTCTCATTTTGGTCTTCCGCGCCTCAAGCCGCTGTCCAACAGGCGGTCTCACATCGTTTCGGTGCTCGATATCGGGTCCACCAAGACCGTCTGCATGATCGGGCGGCTGACCCCGCGCGAGGAGAGCGAGATCCTTCCCGGGCGGACCCATCATGTCGAGGTGATCGGTATCGGCCATCAGCGCTCGCGCGGGATCAAGGCCGGTGTCATCGCCGACCTGGAAACCGCGGAAAGCGTCGTGCGCCTGGCGGTCGATGCAGCCGAGCGCATGGCCGGCCTCACCGTCGACAGCCTCATCGTGAACGTCACTGCGGGCCGGCTGGGCTCCGATGTCTACACCGCCACCATCGACCTCGGCGGGCAGGAAGTGGAATCGAGCGATCTGCGCAAGGTTCTGTCCGCCGCCTGCCAGCAGTCGCTGCAGAACGACCGTGCGGTGCTCCATTCCATCCCGACCGGCTATTCGCTGGACGGCGAACGCGGCATCCGCGATCCGCTGTCCATGTTCGGCGAGGCACTGGGCGTCGACATGCATGTGGTGACGGCCGAACGCACCGCGCTCAAGAACCTCGAGCTTTGCGTCAACCGGGCGCACCTGTCTGTCGAGGGCATGGTCGCCACGCCCTATGCCAGCGGGCTTGCCGCTCTTGTCGATGACGAGGTCGAGCTCGGTTGCGCTGCCATCGACATGGGCGGCGGCACCACCACCATTTCCGTCTTTGCCGAGGGCCGTCTCGTGCATACCGATGCCATCAGCCTCGGCGGCCATCACGTCACGACCGATCTTGCGCGCGGCCTGTCCACGCGCATCGAGGACGCGGAACGGCTCAAGGTCGTTCATGCCTCCGCATTGCCGAACGCCGGCGACGAGCGCGACCTCATCTCCATCCCGCCGATCGGCGAGGACGACCGCGACCAGCCTTCGCAGGTGCCGCGCGCCCTCGTTTCGCGTATTGTCTGCGCCCGAATCGAGGAAACCCTCGAGCTGATCCGCGATCGCATCCAGCGGTCCGGCTTCAGCCCCATCGTCGGCAAGCGCGTGGTTCTGACCGGTGGCGCAAGCCAGCTCACGGGACTTCCGGAAGCAGCGCGCCGCATCCTGGCCCGCAACGTTCGGATCGGCCGTCCGATGGGCGTCTCCGGCCTTCCGGCCGCCGCCAAGGGACCTGCCTTCTCCACGGCTGTCGGACTGATGATCTATCCGCAGGTCGCGGACATCGAAACACATGCGTCGCAGGGCGGTCTGCTCACGGCGCTTGGGGGAAACAACAGCCGCATCGCCCGCATGGGCCAATGGCTGAAGGAAAGCTTTTGAGATTGCATGAATTGGCCGGCATGGCGATGCGGCCATAAAGAGAAGGAATGGGTACGATGACCATAAAGCTGCAGAAGCCAGACATCACGGAGCTGAAGCCCCGCATCACCGTATTCGGTGTGGGCGGCGGCGGCGGCAACGCCGTGAACAACATGATCACCGCCGGCCTCCAGGGCGTCGACTTCGTCGTCGCCAACACGGATGCCCAGGCCTTGACCATGACCAAGGCCGAACGCATCATCCAGCTCGGCGTGAACGTCACCGAAGGTCTCGGCGCCGGCTCGCAGCCGGAAGTCGGCCGCGCTGCCGCTGAAGAGTGCATCGACGAGATCGTCGACCACCTGAACGGCACGCACATGTGCTTCGTCACCGCCGGCATGGGCGGCGGCACGGGCACCGGTGCAGCTCCGGTCGTTGCCCAGGCTGCCCGCAACAAGGGCATCCTGACGGTCGGCGTGGTCACCAAGCCCTTCCATTTCGAAGGCGGCCGCCGCATGCGCCTCGCCGAGCAGGGCATCCAGGAGCTTCAGAAGTCGGTCGATACCCTGATCGTCATTCCGAACCAGAACCTCTTCCGCATCGCCAATGACAAGACGACCTTCGCCGACGCCTTCGCGATGGCCGACCAGGTTCTCTATTCCGGCGTTGCCTGCATCACCGACCTGATGGTGAAGGAAGGTCTCATCAACCTCGACTTCGCCGACGTCCGCTCGGTCATGCGCGAAATGGGCCGCGCGATGATGGGTACGGGCGAGGCATCCGGTTCCGGCCGCGCCATGCAGGCCGCCGAAGCCGCCATCGCAAACCCGCTGCTCGACGAAACCTCGATGAAGGGCGCCCAGGGCCTGCTGATCTCGATCACCGGCGGCCGTGACCTGACCCTCTTCGAAGTCGACGAAGCCGCAACCCGCATCCGCGAGGAAGTGGATCCGGATGCGAACATCATCCTCGGCGCCACCTTCGACGAAGCGCTGGAAGGCATCATCCGCGTGTCCGTCGTTGCCACCGGCATCGACCGCGTCATGGGCGAACAGCCGCACCAGACCTTTGACCCGCGCATGGCGCAGAAGACGATTATTCGTCCCTCCGCGGCCGTTGCATCCGCATCGGCCGCAGTTCAGCCTGCGCATGTCATGCAGGCACCCAAGACCGTCGTCGACCCGATCGCGCACACCATCCGTCAGGCAGAAGCCGAGATGGAGCGCGAGCTGGACATCGCCATCCGCCAGGCTCCGGCCGCCCCGCAACAGCCCGTCCAGCAGCATGACGACGGCTTCCGTCCGCAGAGCCGCCTCTTCAGCGGTGCTGCTCCCCTGGATGCGCCCGTCGCCGTTCCGGTCAGCCCGGCTCCGGTGATGCATGCGCAGCCGGCTCCGGCTCCCGTCGCTGCCGCGCCCGCCGTGCAGCCCGCTCCGGTTGCCGCTCCGCAGGCTGCTCCGGTCATGAGCCAGCCGCAGCCGATGGCACAGCCGGTCATGCGTCAGGCTCCGGCCGCTCCGGAAATCCGGACCGTTGCCGAACCGACCCGCATGCCGCGCGTGGAGGACTTCCCGCCGGTCGTGAAGGCGGAAATCGACCATCGTGCACAGCCGCAGGTGCAGCACCACGAGGATCGCGGTCCGATGGGCCTCCTCAAGCGCATCACCAACTCTCTCGGCCGTCGCGACGAGGAAGACCATGTCAACGCCGACATGACCTCCTCGGCTCCGAGCGCCGCTTCCCAGCAGCGCCGCACGCTGTCGCCGGAAGCCAGCCTCTATGCACCGCGCCGCGGCAACCTCGACGATCACGGTCGTCCGGTTCCGCAGTCCCGGTCGAGCGAGGATGATCAGCTGGAAATCCCGGCCTTCCTGCGCCGCCAGTCCAACTGATCCGCGCGATGTATCAAAATGAAAAGCCCGGGCCGCTCTCGCGACCCGGGTTTTTGCGTAGGTGGCAGCTGCAAATTCATTGATAAATATCAATATGTTGCGAACGTAACAATTGGATAGAAACAGTGATTTGTTGTGCCCATAGGCTTTCCGGTAAGTAAAGGTCATGGGAGTCGGCGGCAGATGCGCACGGGGGCGCGCGGTCTGCATCGAGACATCAAACGGACCGCAGGGTCGCGCAGCTTGCGCGCGAGGCGGCAAGGACTGAAAAGGCATTCTTCATGGCCGTAGGGCTGCTTGGATTTCAAACAACCGTGGCAGAGCGCATCACGCTCTCCGGCATTGGCGTTCATTCGGGATCGCCGGTTTCCATCACGTTTCATCCGGCAGAGGCCGGTACCGGCATCGTGTTCCAGCGCTTCGACGGGGAAGAGCTGCTGGGCGAATATCGGGCCGTTTCTTCCGAAGTCGGCAACACCGATCTGTGCACCGTGCTGGGCACCAATCCGGCCCGCATGGTCGCGACCGTGGAACATGTGATGGCGGCCTTCTATGCTGCCGGCATCGACAACGTGGTGGTCGAGGTTCACGGCGCCGAAATGCCGATCATGGACGGCAGCTCGGCCGCCTTCGTGGAAGCGATCGAGCAGGTGGGCATCCGCCAGCTGGGCGCCAAGCGCCGCTACATTCGCGTGGTGAAGCCGGTGCGGATCGAATCGGGCCAGTCCTGGGCGGAGTTCCTGCCCTATGAAGGCACCCGCTTTGACGTCGAGATCGATTTCGAGACGCCCCTCATCGGTCGTCAGCGCTGGGAGGGCGATCTCACGCTTTCCACCTTCCGTGACGAGCTCTCGCGGGCGCGCACCTTCGGTTTCATGCGTGATGTCGAACGGCTCTGGGCTGCCGGCTTCGCGCTCGGCTCCTCGCTCGAGAACTCCGTCGTGATTTCCGACGACGACACGGTGATCAACATCGAGGGCCTTCGCTACGGCCACGACGAATTCGTTCGACACAAGACCCTGGATGCCGTGGGCGATCTTGCCATGGCCGGAGCCCAGTTCATCGGCTGCTACCGGTCCTATCGGGGCGGGCACAAGCTGAACGCGAACGCCCTGAAGGCGCTCCTGAACGACCGTTCTGCCTATGAGGTTGTGGAAAGCGCCTCGGCCCGGCCGCGTGCGGGTGCCCGCGATTTCATCGCCATCAATGCTCCGGAATTTGCGCCCTGGTCGGCCTGACCGGAGCGGACTTGACGAAAAGGGAAAAGGCCGCTCATCTGCAGCGGCCTTTTGCGTGTGCGGGCGGCACAAGCGGGTTTTGTTCTGCCTGCCACAAAAATGCGTTAAAGAATCGACAATGCGTTGTTATCGAGCGCCCTTTGCTCTAGAAACGCCAGTCAGGTCCGTCGGCAGAGGGGCCTAGTTTTGAAATTCGGTCCGATAGGTAGTGCAAGGTTTGTCCAACATGAATAAAACTGCGCGTGTGCTGCTGGTGTCTCTTCTTCTCGCCGGCACGGGCACTTTCGTTGCGAGCTGCCAGTCGGACCAGGATATCGACATTTCCAAGATCGGTATGGAAACCGATCCGCCGGAAGTGCTCTACAACCAAGGGCTTGCAAACTTCAAGGCAGGCAACACCACCGAGGCGCAGCGCAAGTTCGATGCGATCGACCGCCAGCACCCCTTCACCGACTGGGCCCGCAAGGCTCTCGTCATGAGCACCTTCCTCAAGTACCGCACCGGCGACTACGACGCGGCGATCACCACCGGTTCGCGCTACATGAATCAGTATGCCAATACCGACGATGCGGCTTACGTCCAGTACCTCATCGGCCTGTCCTATTCGAAGCAGATCCCCGACGTGACGCAGGATCAGCGCGCAGCCGCGCAGACCATCGACGCCATGCAGAAGGTGGTCGATAACTACCCGCAGTCCGAATATGTGGACGATGCGCAGACCAAGATCCGCTTTGCCCGCGACAACCTCGCCGGCAAGGAAATGCAGGTCGGCCGCTACTATCTGGAGCGCAAGGAATATCTCGCCGCCATCCAGCGCTTCCGCATCGTCGTCGAGAAGTACCCGAACACCAACCAGGTCGAAGAAGCGCTTGCCCGTCTGGTCGAGGCCTATTTCGGTCTCGGCATCGTGCAGGAAGCCCAGGCTGCGGCGGCGGTGCTCGGTCGCAACTATCCTGACAGCCAGTGGTATGCCGACAGCTACAAGCTGCTGCAGACGGGTGGTCTGGAGCCGCGCGAGAATGCCGGGTCCTGGATCACGCGTGCAGCGAGCAAGATCGTCCTCGGGGGCTAAGACCGGAACGCCATGCTCGTCCAGCTTTCGATCCGCGATATCGTCTTGATCGAACGCCTGGACCTTGGCTTCGATCGGGGTCTTTCGGTGCTGACCGGTGAAACCGGTGCCGGCAAATCGATTCTGCTTGACAGCCTTTCTCTCGCGCTCGGTGGGCGCGGGGATGGCGGGCTTGTGCGTCACGGCGAGGAGAAGGGGCAGGTCACGGCCGTCTTCGACGTGGCGATGGACCATGGCGCGCGCCGTCTGCTCCGCGAAAACGGCATTGATGACGACGGCGACCTGATCTTCCGGCGGGTCCAGTCCGCCGACGGACGGACCAAGGCCTATGTGAACGATCAGCCCATCAGCGTGCAGCTGATGCGCCAGGCCGGGCAGATGCTGGTGGAAATCCACGGCCAGCACGATGACCGCGCGCTGGTGGACACCGATGCTCACCGCAACCTGCTCGATGCCTTCGGGGGTCTGGCCGATGAAGCCGGTGCCGTTGGCGCCGTCTATCGCGCCTGGAAGGATGCCGAGCGGCAGCTGAAGAAGCACCGCGAAAAGGTGGAAGCCGCCGCGCGCGAGGCGGATTTCCTGCGCTCTGCCGTGGAAGAGCTGACGCGCCTTTCCCCACAGGATGGCGAGGAGGACGACCTCGCCGAGCGGCGGAGCCAGATGCAGAAATCCGAACGCATCGCCGGCGATATTGCCGAGGCTTCGGAATTCCTCAACGGCAACAGCTCTCCGGTTCCTCACATCGCCTCGCTGGTCCGCCGCCTGGAACGCAAGGCGCAGGAGGCGCCGGGATTGCTCGAGGAGACGGTATCGCTTCTGGACCAGGCGCTCGACAGTCTCTCCAATGCCCAGATGGAGGTCGAGGCGGCGCTGCGCCGCACCGAATTCGACCCCAAGGAGCTGGAGAGGGTGGAGGAACGGCTCTTTGCGCTGCGCGCTGCGTCCCGGAAATATTCGGTGCCCGTATCCGATCTCCCGGCACTCGCCGTTCGCATGACCGCGGATCTTGCGGATCTGGATGCCGGCGAGGAAAGGCTGAAGCAGCTGGAGAAGGCGCTTTCCGAGGCGGAAGCCAGCTATTTCAATGCGGCGGACAGCCTTTCGGCAAAGCGGCGCAAGGCGGCGGATGCCCTGGCCGAGGCGGTGATGGCGGAGTTGCCGGCGCTCAAGCTCGAACGCGCCCGCTTCATGGTGGAGCTGAATTCCCGCCCGGAGAATGCCGGCGCCGGGGGCATCGACATTGCCGAATTCCATGTGCAGACGAACCCCGGCACCCGTCCGGGCTCGATCATGAAGGTCGCGTCGGGCGGGGAACTCTCCCGCTTCCTGCTGGCCCTCAAGGTCGCGCTCGCTGACCGCGGGTCTGCCCCCACACTGGTTTTCGACGAGATCGATACGGGCGTCGGCGGGGCGGTGGCGGATGCGATCGGCCAGCGGCTGAAGCGCCTGTCGGATCGCGTACAGGTGCTCTCCGTTACCCATGCACCGCAGGTGGCGGCCCGCGCGGCCACCCACTTCCTGATCTCGAAGGGACCATCTGCCGCCGATGCGGCAAAGATCGCAACCCGGGTTGCCGTCATGGAACCTGGCGATCGCGCAGAGGAAATCGCCCGCATGCTGTCCGGTGCCTCCGTGACGGACGAGGCGCGCGCTGCCGCTGCCCGCCTGATCGCCGGCAATGGCTAGGATGCTTGGCTTGCGTTTCTTTCGGACCTTCTTATAATGTAGATCCCGGCGGATGCTGGAACACCCGCCGGAAGCTGGAACACCCGCCGGGAGTTTTACTGGTCTTTCTTTTAGTCAACCCGCACGGTCATTGACCAGGTCGTGCGGGTTTTCCGTATGATCAGCGCGATGGAAACCGGAAAGATCCGCATTTCGAACACCTCCACATGTCCGGCAAGGCCGTTGCCTCGGTCGGGTCAGCCCATCTACCCGATCGGCACCACCTGGCGGGTGCCTGCTGCTTTTGCAGAGCATTCGGATATGCTAAGATGCGTGTGGACGGTTGCAAGGCTCCCGGGCTTTCGGAGCTTTCAAGCGGGGCCGGTCTCCTCTAAAACCGGTTGAAGAGATTCCCGACGAGGCTTTCCATGCAGATCCAGTTCGACAAACCGGTTGAAGCCCTGAGCGAAGAGGAGGCAAGGGCGGAACTTGCCCGTCTGGCCGCGGAAATCGCCCGTCACGACGCGCTTTACCATGCCAAGGACGCGCCGGAGATTTCGGATGCCGATTACGACGCACTGAAGCGGCGCAACGATGCCATCGAACGGCTCTATCCGGCGCTGGTGCGCGCAGACAGCCCCTCCCGCCGGGTGGGCTTCACGCCGCTTCCCACCTTTGCGCCGATCACCCATGCGCGCCCGATGCTGTCCCTCGACAACACGTTCTCGGACGAGGACGTCCGGGATTTTGTCGCCAGCGTCTATCGCTATCTCGGCATGCTGCCGGATGACTCCATTGCCTTTACCGCGGAGCCGAAGATCGATGGTCTCTCCATGTCGATCCGCTACGAGAACGGCCGGCTGGTGAACGCGGCGACGCGCGGCGATGGCACGACGGGCGAGAACGTCACCGCCAATATCCTCACCATTGCCGAGATTCCCCGCACCCTCCCGACGGGCGTTCCTGCGGTGGTGGAAGTGCGCGGCGAAGTCTACATGGCCAAGAGCGACTTCCAGGCGCTGAATGCGCAGATGGAGGCGGAAGGCAAGCAGACCTATGTGAACCCGCGCAACACCGCCTCCGGTTCATTGCGGCAGCTCGATCCCAAGGTCACGGCCGCGCGAAAGCTTCGCTTCTTCGCCTATGCCTGGGGCGAGATGTCGGACATGCCGTCGGACACGCAGTTCGGCATGGTGGAGACGTTCCGCGCCTGGGGTTTTCCGGTCAATCCGTTGATGAAGCGCTTGAGCCGGCTGGAGGATATCCTCGGCCATTACCGGGAAATCGGTCTGAAGCGGCCGGACCTCGACTATGACATCGATGGCGTCGTCTACAAGGTGGACCGCCTCGACCTGCAGGAGCGGCTCGGTTTCCGGTCCCGGAGCCCGCGCTGGGCGACCGCGCACAAGTTTCCGGCGGAGCAGGCGGTGACCCGCCTGACCGGGATCGACATCCAGGTCGGCCGCACGGGGGCACTGACGCCGGTGGCGCGCCTCGAGCCGGTGACGGTGGGCGGTGTGGTCGTCACGAATGCGACGCTGCATAACGAGGATTACATCCGCGGTCTCGGCAATTCCGGCGAAGCGATCCGGGACGGGCGGGACATCCGGGTCGGCGACATGGTCATCGTGCAGCGGGCAGGGGACGTCATTCCGCAGATCGTGGACATCGTGCCGGAGAAGCGGCCACAAGGCAGCGTGCCTTACGAGTTTCCCAGGACCTGCCCGGTCTGCGGCAGCCATGCGGTGCGCGAGGTCAACGAGAAGACCGGCAAGGTGGATGCCGTGCGCCGCTGTACGGGCGGTTTCGTCTGCCGTGCCCAGGCGGTGGAGCATCTCAAGCACTTCGTCTCCCGCAATGCCTTCGACATCGAGGGGCTCGGCACCAAGCAGGTGGACTTCTTCTTCGAGAGCGACGATCCCGCGATCCAGATCCGGACGGCTCCCGACATCTTCACGCTGGAGCGCCGGCAGCAGACGGCACTTGCGAAGCTCGAGAACAGGGAAGGTTTCGGCCGTACCAGCGTGCGAAAGCTCTTCGACGCCATCAACAGCCGCCGACGCATCGCGCTCCATCGTCTGATCTTCGCCCTGGGCATCCGGCATGTGGGGGAAACGACCGCCAAGCTCCTGGCCCGCGCCTATGGCACATACGAGGCCTTTGCCGAGGCCATGGAGGCGGCGGCGCCGATGCATGGGGACGCCTGGAACGAACTGAACGCCATTGAGGGAATCGGCGAGGTGGTCGCCACGTCGATCGTCGAATTCTACAAGGAACCGCGCAACCGCGACGTGATCGACAGGCTGCTTCAGGAAGTTTCGCCCGAGGAGGCGGAAAAGCCGCAAACCACGGGAAGCCCGGTTGCCGGCAAGACGGTGGTCTTCACCGGTTCGCTCGAGCGGATGACGCGCGACGAGGCAAAGGCGAGGGCGGAAAGCCTCGGCGCAAAGGTTGCCGGTTCGGTTTCCAAGAAGACCGATATCGTCGTCGCAGGTCCGGGCGCGGGGTCCAAACTCGACAAGGCGCGCGAACTCGGCATCCAGACGATGGACGAGGACGAATGGCTGGCCTTCATCGGCGCTGCCGCGGGCTGAGCGATGCGTGCACTGGCGATCGATTTCGAAACTGCAAGCGAGGAGCGGGGCAGTGCCTGCTCCGTGGGTCTGGCATGGGTGATGGACGGGGTGGTGACGCGGGTCGAGGAACGGCTCATTCGTCCGCGCAGCATGCGATTCTCCGCCATGAGCATCGCCATCCATGGCATTCGCCCGGAGCATGTGGAAGATGCGCCCGAATTTCCGGAGGTGATGGACGAATTCGCCGAGGATATCGCCACGCTGCCGATGATCGCCCATAATGCGGCATTCGATTTCTCGGTCTGGCGCGGAGCGCTCGACCAGTACCGGATGGCCTATCCCGACGTGACCTACTTCTGCACGCTCAAGATGGTGCAGAAGGTCTGGCCGCATCTTCCCTCCCACAGGCTGAACGTGGTGGCGGATCACCTGCGGCTTGCTTTCCGGCACCATACCGCCGGAGAGGATGCCGCGGTTGCCGCCCAGGCCGCCATCGGTGTGGCGGGCACGCTGGGTGCCATCGACCTCCACGACATTGCCGACCGGATCCGGATGACGCCCGGCCGGCTCCATGCCAGAGGCTACGAGCCCTGTTCGTGCCGAAAGCGTTAGCGATCTCCGCTTGCGCAGAATCAAAGGCTACCTATCTCTGGTGTTGTAACGATCTGTTGATCGGCCAGACGAAAGGACATCATCATGCGCTTGCCGGGTATTCGCATTCTTGCCGGTGCAGCTTTTCTCTCCGTGGCGACCAGCCTTCCCGCGCAGGCGGATGTGGTGGGCAAGATTGGCGTCGACTGGATCGGCAACGACATCATCGTCGAAGCGCTTGCCGATCCGGATGTCGAAGGCGTTACCTGCCACATTACCTATTTCGACCGAAGCGTGATCGACCGCCTGCAGAAGGGCAACTGGTTCGAGGATCCGTCGAACAACTCCATCGCCTGCCGGCAGACGGGGCCGATCACCATCGGCGACATCGATCTTTCCAAGGAGGGCGAGGAGGTCTTCAAGCAGGGCATGTCCCTGATCTGGAAGAAGATGGTGGTGAACCGCATCTATGACCGGGCGAACGATACGCTGGTCTATGTGGTCCATACCCGCCAGGTGACCGACGGCTCGGCCAAGATGGCGATTTCCACGGTGCCGCTCTATGGCCAGACGGTGACCTGGAAAAACGGCAAACCCTGAGCCCGTTCGATGAAACGTTTTCGGTGAGATGCACCCAAAAAAAATCGTTCAGTTTTGACGTGCAGGTAAGCCGGCCCGCGGTTTTCCCCTTCCGTTCTCCGATTTCTTGTGCATACCTTGCGTTGTACAAAGAAAGCACGCCTTTTGCTGGCAATCGGCGTGAACTTCTCCTGTATGCGCCCGGATCGGTTCCTGCGGAGCTTACCCCAACCGTTTGAACCCCCAAGAAAAGCCTCGAACCACCCAAGGTTCGGGGCTTTTTCTTTTTGCTACGCAGCGTGGCAAATGTCGGGAAAGCACCGGCCATGAAAAAGGCCGCGTTCTGAAGAAACGCGGCCTTCGAAAAATTCAACTTTAAGGCTTCAGGCTGCCTGTGCCAGCTCGTCGGCGATGACCGTGTCGAGGTTCAGGAAGCAGACCATGGATTTCTCCAGAGCCACGATGCCGCGGCAGAAGGCGCGCTGGGCTTCCGGAATGATCTCCGGCGGCGGCTGCAGGTCTTCGCTGCGGATGGTCATCATGTCGGATACCTGCTCGACCAGCAGGCCGACCAGCTTGCCGGCGATGTCCGTGACGATGATCGCGGAGCGTTCGGACGGCTCGGTGTGGTTCATGCCCAGCCGGCAAGCCATGTCGATGACCGGGATCACAGCGCCGCGCAGGTTGATGAGACCGAGCACGTAGGGCGGGGTGTGCGGCATCGGGGTCACCGGTGCCCAGCCGCGGATTTCGCGGATGGCCATGATGTCGATGCAGAATTCCTGATCGGCGAGGTGGAAGGATACGATTTCCAGGTATGCGCCGGATTGCTTGATGGCGTTCGACATGATCAGAACTCTTCCCAGTTATCGCTGGCGCGGACAGGCTCGGCCTGGGCGACTGCGGCGTTTCTGTTGAATGCACCGGCAACCTTGCTCACCAGTGCCCGGGCAGGGGAGGCTTGCGGTCGCGGTGTCTCCCTTACGGTCTGTGGACCAGAGTAGGCGACATTTCTTTCCCGGAGCTTAAAGCGGCTGATGGCCTGGATCAGCTTGTCGGCATCCTGGGCAAGCGTGTGGCTGGCGGCGCTCGTCTGCTCCACCATCGCGGCGTTCTGCTGGGTCACCTGATCCATCTGCAGCACGGCGGCATTGATCTCGGACAGACCCGTATTCTGCTCGTGGGTGTCCGAGACGATCGAGATGACGTGGTCGCTGATCCGCACCACATCCTCGCCGATATGTTGCAGCACTTCCCCGGTGGCGGTGACGAGGCTCACGCCGTTCTTCACTTCCTCGCTCGACTTGTTGACGAGCGTCTTGATGTCCTTGGCAGCGCCGGCAGCCCGTCCCGCGAGCTCGCGCACCTCCTGGGCCACCACTGCGAAGCCCTTGCCGGCCTCGCCGGCCCTTGCGGCCTCGACACCCGCGTTGAGCGCCAGAAGGTTCGTCTGGAAGGCGATTTCGTCGATCACGTTGATGATCTTGCCGATCTCCCGCGACGCATCCTCGATTCGCTCCATGGCGGCCATGGCATCGGAGACAACCTTGCCCGACCGCTCCGAGGTCTGCCTTGTCGCATCCACCATCTTGCCGGCCTCGTTGGCCTTGTCGGAGGAGTTCCGAACGCGGGTGGTGATCTGATCGAGGGCGGCTGCGGTTTCCTCGAGCGACGCAGCCTGCTGCTCGGTACGCTTGGCGAGATCCTCTGCCGCAGACCGCATCTGCTGGCTGTAGGACTGGATCGAAACCGAGTTCATCCTGATGTCGCCGACGACCGATTGCAGTTCCACGATCGTCTTGTTGAAGTCGTTGCGGAGCCTTTCCAGATCGTCCCGGAAGGGCGTGTCGATGGTCGCGGTGATATCGCCTGCGGCGAGGCGGCCAAGTCCCGTGGCAAGCGCTTCCACTGCAAAGCGGATCGCTTCTGCGTCCGCGCGCTGGGCGGCCTCCGAGCTGCGGCGTTCCTGTTCCCGGGCGAGGCGTGCATCTTCCGACTGGCTTTCCAGCGCCAGCTTTTCTTCGGCCGCCTGGCGGAACTGTTCGGTCGCCCGCGCCATTTCGCCGATCTCGTCGCCCCGGTCGGTCATTTCCACCGGCGTGCGGATGTCGCCCTCCAGGATGCGGCCCATGCTGCGGCGGACGGCCAGAATGCCCCGGCGCAGATTGTTGCCGTGGTGCATCTGCATCAGGATGACGCCTGCGAGAGCCACGACGCCGGCTGCAAGCTGGATGTAGAGCGAGGCATTGGAGGCTTCGTCGGCAAGCTGCAACCGCTCGCGCACGGCGGTACCGCCACGGGCCGCCATATCGCTCAACAGATTGCCGAGGCCTTCTCCGGCCCCGTCGATGGTATCGTCGATGGCGCCATAGGCCTCCTCGCTGGCACCCTGTTCCACGAGCGCCTTCAGATCCACCGCAATCGCCTTTTCCAGCGCAGTCAGGTCGCGGTCGAAATTGGCGACGGCATCGGGCATGCCGAGCGCCTCGGCCAGCTCGAACAGCGCCTTCTCTCCGCTGCGGAGTGTCTTGACGGAACTGGCGACGATTTCCTGCCGCTCGGGCTTGACCTGTTTCTCCGCCTTGTCCACCAGCGTGTCCATGGCGGCGAGAACCATCGTCGTATTGGCGTGGCGCATGGAAACCACCGTTTCCACTTCCTGGCGGATCGCTTCCGCCTGGGCGAGTTCGGCAGAGATCACGCGGCTTTCATAGACGCCGACGGCAATCATGGCCGAGACGCCTGCAGCCGCGCCGAGACCGAGGGTCCACAGGCGCTGGCTGACTGAAAAGGTGCTCTTCTTGCTGTGCACAGACATGAAATCTCCATCATCATTCGCTGCGTGGCGGAGCGCAGGCGAAACGGGAAGGTCCATGCACAGGCCTGCCTGCGGCAGGGGCGGATGATCCGCCAATGAAACATCGGTAACGGTCCGCGCCAATCGCCGTGTGCGCGGCGCGCGCGGAACAGACCGGTCATTTGACACCGTTGCCGAATTTACGGGCCAAAGTTTAAGTAATGGATAATTATATTTGATGCCGAAACGCTAACCATCGCGGTTGATCCGGATCAGGAGATCTCGATCACTGCCCGGTAGAGGTGCCAGGTGGCATGCCCGAGCACCGGCAGCACCACCAGAAGGCCGAGAAACAGCGGAACCAGAGCAAGGATCGCCGACGCCCCGACGATCACGCCGAAGCCGAGCATGGCCACGGGGTTCTCTGTCACGGCCCGGATGCTGGTGATCATGGCGGTCACGAAGTCCACGTCGTGATCCAGCAGCAGCGGCATGGCCACCACCGTGACCGAAAAGAGAATGGTGGCAATGACCGCGCCGACGATGGTGCCGACGCCAAGGAAGCTGAGGCCCTGCGACGTGGTGAGGATCACGTGGACGAGCGCATCCAGTTCCGCCGGGGCCTTGTAGCCCAGGAAGAGCGCGAAGAGCAGGCGCACCTGATAGATCCAGACCCAGAAGATGAACAGCACGACGAAAGCCATCCAGGAGAGCTGTCTCTCCCTCTGGCGGAAGACTTCCGCAAGAATGGCGCTCCAGGTGATGGGCAGGCCCTTCTCCCGTCTCCGGCTCACCTCATAGAGCCCCACGGCAATGAAGGGCCCGATCAGCGGGAAGCCGATGGCGACCGGGATGATGAGCCACGGCATGTGGTAGATGCTGAGGGCTGCCACGATGAACATTCCGCCCGCGGCATAGATCGCGCCGAAGAAAAGGCCGTAGGGGAGGTGGGCGAGGTAGTCCGAGAACCCCCGCCGAAGGGCCGTGCCGATCTCCGCTCCCGTGATGCGCCTGATCCGTATCCGGCGCGCCTGCGTTTCTCCCGTTGCCGTTTCCAGGCTGTCCATCCGTCATCCTCCCCGAAGACTGCGACTGAGCGCGAGTGTTTCCCGGAAAGGAAGATCCGTCCTTGAGTTTTGTCAAGAAAATCGGATGCCGGGTGCAAAAAGGGCTCCGTTTGCACTCGGGCGGCCTTTGGTCTAGGATGGTTTCATGCCCAGCGACACCAGAACATGGCCGATTGCAGCCGTCGCAGCAGCGCTTGCCGCGCTGGTGCTTTCCGTGGGATTCGCGGGCTGGATCCGGCATGCGGGCGAGCTCATGCTTTCGCTTGGCCAGGCCGGCTTGTCCTGGTGCCTCTAGCATGGCTGCAGCGCTTGCGTCATAGCGTCCTTCCGCGCCTTCGGGCGGATTTGCCGGTTTGCATCGGCGCCGCTGCCGGGCTATCAGCAGCAACCGACGAATTTTCCGTGGAAGGAAGGATGCATGCGCTCCGTTCGTATCATGCTCTGGGCTGCAACCCTTGTGCTCGCCATCATCGTGGCGCTGCTCGGCTATAGCTACACCCGGTCCAGCGGCGAGCTGGCGGAAGGGCCGTTTGGCGTCCCGTTCCAGCTTGTGAAGCAGGACGGCCAGCCGATCACCGACAAGGACCTTCAGGGCAAGCCGACGGCGCTGTTCTTCGGCTTCACCCACTGCCCGGATGTTTGCCCCACAACCCTCTTCGAAATGGACAACTGGCTGAAGACGGTGGACCCGGACGGAACCAGGCTTCAGGCGCTGTTCGTGACCGTCGATCCCGAACGCGACACGCCCGCGGTGATGAAGGACTACGTCACCAATGTTTCCTCCCGCATCACCGGTGTTTCCGGCGATCCCGCCAAGGTGATGGAGATGGTGAAGGGCTTCCGCGTCTATGCCAAGAAAGTGCCGACCGATCCGGCGAAGCCCGATGGGGACTATGTCATGGATCACACCGCATCGGTCTTCCTTCTGGACGACAAGGGCCGCTTTGCCGGAACCATCGCCTACCAGGAGGATCCGAAGGTCGCCGAGACCAAGCTGAAGAACCTCATCACCCGCAATCTCTGACCGACCAGACGCTCCCGAAGGACCTGACCGTGAGTGAAATCCGCCTGTATGTTTCCACGACCGAGGCCCGTGCAGAGCGCATCCTCGAAGCGCTGACCGATTTCTTCGGCGAAGAGGATTTCGCCATCGGCACCACGGAGATCGACGAGAAGAACGATATCTGGGAAGCGTCGATCTACATGATGCGCAATGAGGAGGAGGCGCTGCTTCCGCGTCTGCGCGAATGCCTTTCCGGCGAGTTCGGCAATGACACGATCCTGCGTGAAGAACTGCCCGACGTCGATTGGGTGGCAAAATCGCTCGAGGGGCTGAAGCCCGTGCGTGCCGGGCGCTTCCTCGTCCATGGCTCCCACGACCGGGACAAGGTGCGGATGGGCGACATTGCCATCGAGATCGATGCGGGCCAGGCCTTCGGTACGGGCCATCACGGCACGACGGCCGGTTGCCTGGAGATGATCGAGCATGTCATGCGCGCCCGCAGGCCCCGCAATGCGCTCGACCTCGGCACCGGCAGCGGCGTTCTTGCAATCGCTGCCCGCAAGCTTGCCCATATCCCTGTTCTGGCGACGGACATCGATCCGGTTGCAACCCGCGTTGCGGCCGAGAATGTCCGACGCAACGGCATCGCTTCGGGCATCGCGCTCGAGACCGCCCCGGGTTTCCACTCCACCGCCTTCTCGCGCCACGGTCCATTCGATCTGATCATCGCGAACATTCTTGCACGCCCGCTGATGCGCATGGCACCCGATCTGGTCCGCAACCTCGCGCCGGGCGGCTCCGTCATCCTGTCCGGCATTCTCGCCGGCCAGCGCTGGAAGGTCCTCTCGGCCTATAACGGGGTGAAACTCCGCCATGTCCGTACGCTCTGGCGCAACGGCTGGGTTACGATCCATCTCGACAGCCCGCTGGCCTGAGGCCGGCGGGGCGCCCCTTCTTCGTCATCCATGGTCCGAAAAGCAAAAAGGCGGTGCACAAGGCACCGCCTGCCGATCAGTCTGACCTGATCTGCCCGCAAGCCTGGGAGGAGGAGGTGGCTCAAGCGGGCTCCGGATGCCTTGGCTTTCCGTCGAAGGGAGGGAGGAGGAGATCGACGGGAGCGGCTCGGCACCGGGTTCTGTTTTGCTTCAAAACACGTCGTCTGCGACGTGCTTCGATGGCCGGGGTTCTACCAGTTTTTACCGGATGGAAAACAGGTAATACGGCATAGCCGCTATGCACTCCGCGCATGGAATAAAAGCGGAGCCAGCTGTTTTTGTATATGCTGGGATAGTGGGGTACCCGGTGGAAATCGCCATGTTTGCCTGCTGGCAAATAGCGTCTAAGGTCTCCCCAACGGAATCGGACAGGCGGATTATCTCCATGTTTCAAAGTTTCGACGTCACCGCGACCCCTCAGTTCGGCAAGGAGCGCGTGGACGCCCTGCGTGCCCGTTTCGATGCGGACGGGGTGGATGCGGTGCTGATCCCCCGCGCGGACGATTATCAGGGCGAATATGTGCCGGCATCGGCCGAGCGGCTTGCCTATGTGACCGGCTTCACCGGTTCGGCCGGGATCCTCATGGTGACGCGGGACAGGGCGGTGGTCTTTGTCGACGGGCGTTACGTCACCCAGTTGCAGGAACAGGTGGACCGCGAGGTCTTCACCGGCGGCGATCTCGTGAACGAGCCGCCGCACCTTTACATCCTGCGCAAGGGTCTGAAGGGCCTGCGCCTCGGTCTCGATCCGTGGATGCACACCGGCGCCGAAATCCGCCGGCTGGAAAAGACGCTGGCCGAGGTCGGCGGCTCCCTCGTCTTCCTTGCCGAAAATCCCGTCGACCGGATCTGGACCGACCGTCCGGCAGAGCCGATGGGGCAGGTGTCCATCCAGGATCTCCCTCAGTCCGGCCAGCTTGCCGCCGAGAAGATCGAGGCGATCCGCAAGGAGCTTTCGGAGAAGGGGCAGGATGCGGTTCTCATCACCGATCCGTCGTCCCTTGCGTGGATCTTCAACATCCGCGGTCTCGATGTCCCCCGCACGCCGCATCCGCTGGGGCGGGCGATCGTCCATGCGAAGGGCAAGCCCGACCTGTTCCTCGATCGCCGCAAGACCGGGATCGAGGCGGAGGCCTATCTCGGGCAACTGGCACACCAGAAAGCCCCCGGTGAACTGCCCGCGGTCCTGAAGGCCCTGGCTGGCGAAGGCAAGCGGATTGCCGTCGACCCCGACCTGACACCCTATGCGCTCGTGCGTCTGATCCGCGATGCGGGCGGCGAGGTTGTCGAAGCGGGCGATCCCGCGAAAATTCCGCGCGCCTGCAAGAATCAGGCGGAGATCAATGGTTCGGCGGCGGCCCATCTGCAGGATGGCGCTGCCATGGTGGAGTTCCTCGCCTGGCTCTCTGCCGTGAAGCCCGGCACCCTCACCGAAATCGATGCGGCAAAGCGCCTCGAAGCCTGCCGCCGCGCGGTCGGCGAGCGGATGCAGAACCCGCTGAAGGACATCTCTTTCGACACGATTGCCGGCGCTGGCGAGCACGCGGCCATCATGCATTATCGCGTCACGACCGATACGGACCGGATCATCGCACCCGGTGAACTGTTCCTGATCGATTCCGGCGGACAGTATATCAACGGGACGACCGACATCACCCGTACCGTCGGCATCGGCGAGGTGCCGGAGGAGCAGCGCCGCTTCTTCACGCTGGTGCTGAAGGGGATGATTGCCATTTCCACCGCCCGCTTCCCCAAGGGCACGCGCGGACAGGATCTCGACCCGCTCGCGCGCATCGCGCTGTGGAAGGCGGGCGCGGACTATGCCCACGGCACCGGGCATGGCGTCGGCTCCTATCTCTCCGTCCACGAGGGGCCGCAGCGCATCTCACGGCTCGGCACGCAGGAACTGCTGCCGGGCATGATCCTTTCGAACGAGCCCGGCTATTACCGGCCCGGCGCCTTCGGCATCCGCATCGAGAACCTCATCTTCGTCAGGGAGGCGGAGGAGATCGAGGGCGGCGACATGGCGATGCTCGGCTTCGAGACGCTGACCTTCTGCCCCATCGACCGGTCGCTGATCGTGACTGCGCTGCTGACCCGGGAGGAGCTTTTCTGGATCGATGCCTATCACGCGGAAACGCGGGAGCGTCTCCTGCCCCTCATCGAAGACGAGGCTGTACGCCAATGGCTCGTCGAGGCGACGGCGCCGCTCAGAAACTGATTCAGGAAAACCGGCCGCCGCGCAGAAACTGATTCAGCGGGCGGCCGCAACGTGTTGAAATCGAAGCGGTGCGGCCGGCTTACCAGCCGCCGCCGTGGCGCAGGGCCATGACCACAACCCAGCCTGCGGCCAGCATGGTCAGCACATTGAAGCGCAGCCCGACAACGAGCGCGACGGCCATGGCGATCTTCAGCTCCGGCCCGCCGGCATAGAAGTTCGGCGCGACGAGTGTCGTCAGAACGGCCGCGGGAACGGCGTTCAGCGCCGCATCGAGCCGGGGCGGGATGGTTTTCATCCGCGTGATCAGAAAATAGCCGCCGATACGGGTGGCGAAGGTGGCAACTGCTGCTGCCAGAATGAGAATCAGCATGTCGAGGTGCAGGAAGCCGTCCATGGATCAGGCCTCCTCGACGGTTGCGGGTGCGGACGCCTTGACCGGCATCAGCGCCGCCACGATCACGCCGGCAAGCGCCCCGACACTCACATGCCAGGGCGAGCCGATGTAGCGGTAGGCAAGAATCGACCCGATGGCCGCCGTCAGCGCGACGGGCAGGAAATTGTCCCGCTTGCGGAAGCCGAAGACCAGCCCGAGGAAATAGACCGGCAGCAGGACATCGAGCCCGATGACCTTGGGGTCGGTGATGAGGTTCCCCAGGAGCGCGCCGATCAGCGTTACCACGAGCCACGGCACATAGATGATCGTGCCGAGCCCCATATACCAGGCGAAGGTGACCGCGCGGCCGCTTTCCCCCCGTTTCACGGTCTCCGCAAACTGCGGGTCGGTAAGCAGGAAGAAGGTGAGGAATTTCTGCATTCCGTTGAAATGCAGGATGAAGCGGGTCATGGCGGCAGAATAGAGAATATGCCGGAAATTGACCGCGAAGATCGAAAGTATGATCAGCCAGGGCTGAACGCGATGGCCGAAGAGCTCGAGGCCGACCAGCTGGCTTGCCCCGGCAAAGACGGTGGCGCTCATCAGCGTCGCCTCGAAGATCGTCTGCCCATTCTGCACCGCCACCGCGCCGAAAAGGGCGCCGAAGGGAGCGGCGGACAGCACGATGGGAACGCCGACGCGCATGCCCTCGCGGAAATCGGAACCGGTCATGAAGGAGAACCTTTCGAAACGAATATCCTGAAGTAGCCGCAGAGGGGGCTCTGCACAAACGTCTTTGGCTGATGCCCCCATTTATTCTGCTTATCGTTATGGACCGCCTCCATCTTCGGGCAAGCCAGCCCCCCGAAGATCGGCTGCAAGGGACTATGAGAGTCCATCAACGAGGATCACGCCATCATGACGATGGACCGGCTGCGCCGGCAGTGCTCTTTCGAGAGGTTCAGGAGTTCATGAAAAAGGTCGAATTCTCCAAGGAACAGAAAACCGCCATTGCCCGACGCGTGCAGCGCTACTTCATGGAGCAGCTGGATGCGGAGATCGGAACCGTGTCGGCCATATTCCTACTTGATTTCTTTGCCGACGAAATCGGCGGGCATTTCTATAATCGTGGCCTGATCGATGCCCATGAAGCGCTCGCTGCCCGCCTCGACGATGTTTTCGACGAGGTCTGGAAGCTCGAGATGCAGACGGCGCCCGTTCACCACAACGCCTGAAGGGCCCCAATCAGAGAAAAGGTAGCGCCGCAGCGCTGCCTTTTTTCGTTGGGAGGACATCATTCATCTGCGCCCGGGCAACCTGCCTTCCAGGGCAGGCATGAGGGCGAAGACGATCTGGCCGGCCAGACCTGCTGCCCCCTCCGGCGTCGACAGCGCCGCCAGAAATGCGCCGATGCCCGCGCCGGTCAGCACCGCGGAAAGAAGATACTCCGCCAGCATCAGAAGACAGAAGGCGAGAAAGCCCATCCCCAGCCGTAGAGGCAGGGCAGGGTTTACCGGCCGAAGCCGGAGAACGAGCCTGAGCGCAGCCCAGGAGAGGGCCAGTATCAGCGGCAGCTCGATCAGCACCGCGCCAAGCGCACCTGTCACGGGCGCAACAACAAGCACCCGCAGGGTGCCTATCAAGGCTCCCGCTGCAAAGACCAGCACGAAATAGAGGAAGGCGGCACGCGGCATGGCACGCCCTTCGTCAGAGCGGCTGCTTCTTCATCTGGAACGTATGCTCCGGGCCGGGGAACGACCGGGCCTTGACCTCGGCTGCATAGTCCTCGACGGCCCTGGAGATCACCGGCGCCAGAGAAGCGAAGTGCTTCACGAAGCGCGGCTTGAAATCCGTGAAGACACCCAGCATGTCGTCCACCACGAGGACCTGACCGTCACAGGCGGGCGAGGCGCCGATTCCGATGGTGGGAATGGGGCAGTCATCGCTGATTTCGCGGGCGAGCGGCTCTATCGTCCCCTCGACGACCATCGAAAAGGCGCCGGAATGACCGACCGCAAGCGCATCGCGCTTGATCTTTTCCGCTTCAGCAGTGGTCCGGCCCAGGGAGCGGTAACCGCCCGACGCATTCACCTGCTGCGGCATGAGGCCGACATGGCCCATGACGGGAATGCCGCGGAGGGTGAGGAAGGATATCGTCTCGGCCATCTCCGCGCCGCCTTCCAGCTTCACGCCGTCACAGCCGGTTTCCTTCATCAGCCGGGCCGCATTGCGGAAGGCCTGTTCCGGTCCCTCCTGATAGGAGCCGAACGGCATGTCCACGATGACGCAGGCATTCTCCACGCCCCGCATCACGGCCTGGCCATGCGCGATCATCATCTCCATGGTCACGGGGATCGTGTTGGGCAGCCCGTAAAGCACCATGCCAAGGCTGTCGCCGACAAGCAGGAGATCGCAATGCGGGTCGAGCAGCTTGGCAATCGGCGTGGTATAGGCCGTGAGGCTGACCACGGGCCGAACGCCCTTCAACGCAGTGATATCGGCGGTGGTGAGCCGCTTCTTGCGAACAGCCATGCTCATGTCAGGCAGCCTTCGTTATGGGAGCGATTGCCTTGCGGCCGATCACGCGATTGTCGAGAAGCTTGGTCCGGCCGAAGCGGACGAAGAGCAGGAGCAGAACCGGCCCGTCGACGCGATCGAGGGCCTCGAGCGTCTCCGGATGGCGAAGGGCCACCACTTCCGGATCCGCCAGCGGCTCGCGGCGGATGAAGTCCCGGATCGCGGCCTCGAAGGCCTTGATGTCAGTCATCCCGCTGCGGAAGAGGCGCTCGGCCTCTTCGAGGGCATGCGGCACGATCACGGCCGCCTTGCGCTCTTCGGGCGTCAGATAGACATTGCGGGACGAGCAGGCGAGGCCGTCCTTCTCGCGCACCGTTTCGACGGGGACGACGCGGACCGGCATCGCCAGATCCTTCACCATGCGCTGGATGATGGTGACCTGCTGGTAGTCCTTCTCGCCGAAATAGGCGGCATCGGGCTGCACGATGTTGAAAAGCTTGGTGACGACCGTTGCCACGCCGGCAAAATGGCCGGGGCGCACGGAGCCTTCGAGTTCGGAACCGAGGCGCGGCACGTCGACCACCGTCTGCATAGGCTCCGGATACATGTCCTCCACCTCGGGCGCGAAGAGGATGTCGACGCCGCCGGAAACGAGCAGGGCGCTGTCGCGCGGAAGGTCGCGGGGATATCGGGCGAGGTCCTCGTTCGCACCGAACTGCAGCGGGTTCACGAAGATGGACACGACCGTCACATCATTTTCTGCGCGGGAATGGGCAACGAGCGACATGTGGCCGTCATGAAGATAGCCCATTGTGGGAACGAGACCGATGCTGCGGCCTGCCTTGCGATGGGCGGAAACGAGTTCGCGCAGCCGGGCGATAGTCTTGACGGTTTCCAACTCCAGCCCTCCCTCTGCCGGGTTAGCGCGGGATCAAGGCCCGCGGGCGTCCATGGGTTCTGTGGTAAACTGTGCAGTGCAAAAAAGCAAACCCAACATTTGGGCAACTGTCCAAAAGGCGGGCAGGGATTGCCTTCTCCGGCGTCACCGGGAGGCTTCGGCGAGAATGTCCGCACTCGTCACGACCGGCACGCCTGCCGCCCGCATCTGCGAAACGGCGGCCTCGACTCCCTCAGGAGAAATGCCGCGGGAGAGGTCCGAGACGAAGCGGACCCTGACGCCGGGCAGGAGCTCGAGAGCGTCGAGAACCGAGAATTTCACGCAGTAATCCGTTGCCAGTCCGCCGATGTCGAGTGCCGTGACGCCCCGGCGCCGGATCTCGTCGGCGAGGCCGGTGAGGGCTGAGCGATCATTGTCCCGGAAGGCGGAATAGCTATCCACGCCAATATCTTGGCCCTTCTTCTGGACAAAGTGAATCCGGCTTTTCTCAAGTTGTGGATGAAAGTCGGCGTCCTCCGTCCCCCGGACGCAGTGGTCGGGCCAGAGCATCTGCGGCTTGCCTGACAGCGTGCCCATTTCGAAGGGCCGTGCGTGCGGATGCTGGGAGGCGAAGCTGCCGTGATTGGCAGGATGCCAGTCCTGCGAGGCGAGGATGAGGTCATAGCCGCCATCCCGCATCAGCCGGTTGGCCACGGGTATCACCTGATCGCCTTCCGCAACGGGCAGGTTTCCGCCCGGGCAGAACCCGTTCTGCAGATCGACAAGAAGCAAAGCCTTCATCAGCGCCATCCTTTCTTTGCGCTGCAACATGGCAAGGCCCGGCGGCCACGGCAAGAGCGGCGGCAGAAAAAGACCGCCCTCATGCTCGGCAAGGCCGTCACTTCATCTGTTTCGGATCGCCCGCAACCGAGATCGCGATCGGCTGGGCTGCGATGCGGCTTGCCTGCGCCTGAACGTCCTGAAGCGTCAGATCGTCGATCCGCTTCAGGTAGGTTGCCAGATCGCCAAGCGTGTAGCCGGTGGATTCGAGCCCCACCACGAGGCCGGCCAGACTGCTGCCATTGGCCGTGGCGGACAGAAACTCCGACTTCATCGTCTTGCGGGCGGTTTCGAATTCCTCCGGCGTGATGGGCCGGGTTGCCATCTCCTTCACGATCCTGCGGATTTCGCCGAGGGAATCGCTGGTGTGAGCGGTGTCGACCGCGGCCTGGATGTAGAGAAGGGCATTGTCCAGTCCGCGCGTTCCCTGCGTTTCCGCGCTGATGCCGTAGGACCAGCCCTTCTCCTCGCGAAGAACGAGGTTGAGACGGCTCTTGAAGGTGCCGCCGAGGATGCGGACCGCGAGGTCGAATGCGGGGCCGTCCGCGGTTTCGGGAGAGGGGGCCTTCATCGCCGCGATGATCATGCTCTGCGTCGCGCCTTCGACAGGCCGCCTGGTCAGGCCCTCCGCGACCGTCGGACGGACGGGCTCGGGCGAAAGGGGGGCATTGCGTCCGCCTGTCCAGCCGGCAAAGGCCTTGTCGAGACGAGCCTTCACATCGTCGGCATCGAGGGCGGCGACGACATGGACCGTTGCCCGCTCGGGCTGCACCAGTCCGTCGAAGATGCTGCGCGCCCGCTCCGGTGTCAGCGCCTGCAGGCCCTCCGCGGTGCTTTCGCGCGCTTCTGCCGCATTCGCCGGATAGATCTGGCCGACAAGGCCGCGGAGGGCCTGATAGCCGGGATCCAGCCTGCGCTGTTCGATGCCGGTCATCGCACCCTCGATCATCGCCTTCCATTCCTTGGCATCGAAGCGGGGGCGCATGATCGCCTGCGAAAGATAGAATGCGGCAGTGTCGAATTTTTTCAGCGGTGCGGAGGCGCCAAGGACGGAGCGATAGGCCCCCGCATTGCCGCTGAGGCTTATCCCCTCCTGCTTCAGTTTTTGATCGAGTGACACCAGGGGCGTATCTCCCAGTCCGCGGCTGCCGATCCCGAGCGCGATGTCGGCAAGGGCAGGCTCCGCTGCGGTCGTTCCGCCCGGGACGACGATCGCTATGCTTGCCCGCTGCGCGTCGCTGCTCTTGTAGACGAGCAGTTTCGCACCGTTTGCCAGCACGCGCTCCGACATCTCCGGCAACTCAAGGCCCGCAACCGCGTCCATTTCGAGCTTCGGCATGGGAATGTCGGGTCGCGCCGGGGCCTCTTCCGGCTGGAGCGCACCGGTCGAATCCGCCAGCGCCGGGGGATAGGTGGCATTGCGTGGTCCCGGGAGCAGCCGCACGGAGACGGCGGGTCTGTCGAGCAGCGACTTCAGCAGATCGGTCAACTCCTCCGGGGTGACCTCCCGGGCGAGCGTTTCCTGATCGCGCCAGGTCGCGGCATCTCCTCCCCAGGCGGCGGCATTGGCAAGGCCGATGGCAAAGCCGAGCGGCGAGTTGGGCAGGTTGTCGAGGCCCTCCTTGAGTTGCGACCGCGCCGCATCGAGAGCTTCCGGGGAAATGCCCTCCGCCGCGATGGCACCGAGCGTTGTCCTGAGTGCCGTCTCCAGCTTCTCGACAGGCACGCCCTTTGCGGCCGATGCGCTGACGGAGAAGGTGCCACCCAGGTTGCGAAACTCGAAGCCTGCCCCTGCCGAATTCGCAATGCGCTCGTCGATGACCAGCTTCTGCTGGAGCGAGCTTTTGCCCGTGGAAAGCACTGCCCCCAGCAACATGTGCTCGACCGCTTCCTTCGACAGTCCTTCCGGACCGGGCCAGGCCATGCTGATCGCGGGCTCGGTGACGGCATCCTTGAAGACGAGCTGCTTCGGCTCGCCAAGGGGCGGCACAGGGCCGGCTTCGGAACCCAGTCCGATCTTCTCGAGCATCCGGTTGAACCACCGGGTGACTGCCCAGCCGCGATCGGGTGCCGGGATGAGGCCGAAGGTCAGCTCGATGTCCGCTTTAGCCCGCGTCACATCGAAATTTCCTGAAATCGCCAGTGTGGCCCGATCCGGCAGGTAGTTGAGCCGGTGGAAGGCGACCACATCCTCGAGGCGGGCCGCCTGCAGGTCCTTGATCGAGCCGATCACCGCATGGGCATAGGGATGGCCGGCAGGAGCGAGCTCGACATTCATCTGCTCGACAGCCGCGCCGCCGGGCGAATCCAGCGTGTTCTGCCGCATTTCGTTGAGGACGACCGCGCGCTGGTTGTCGAGATCTTCCTGCGTCACGCCATTGGCAAGATTGGCCATGCGGTCGGCTTCCAGCCGGATGAATTCCGGCAGGGCCTCCTTCGGGCCGGTGTTGTGATAGGTCGTCGAATCCCATTCCGTGTAGGCATTGTTTTCTCCGCCGACGGCGGAGATGGCCGCATCGTAATCGGGCACGTCGGGCGTGCCTTCGAACATCAGGTGCTCGAAGAGATGGGCAAAGCCCGAACGACCCGGTTTTTCATCGGCCGATCCCACTTCGTAAAGCACGACCGTGCTGACCGTCTGGGAATTGCGCGTCGGAGCCAGAACCACCGTCAGCCCGTTTTCCAGCTTGTACTGTTCTATCTCGGGTGCCTGCTGCTCCGCGCCCAGCGGCAGCGGGAAGGAAAGCGTCGCGGCCAGAAGCGAGGCGGACACGATACGGGCGAGAGGCGATCTGATCAGCATGAGGTTTCCGGTTCCAGACATGGGTCCGCGAGGGCTGCGGGATCATAGCGGCCAAACTGGGGCGGAAAAGCCGCGACACTACGCAGGGCACAAGAAATACGGCCGCTTGACATATCCATAGCTGTAAAGTTATATAACTCAAAAGTTATGGAGTGCGGCATGCAGAATCTCGATCAGTCCTTCAATGCGCTGGCTGACCCGACCAGGCGTGCGATCCTGGCGCGGCTGGCGCGCGGTGAGGCGACCGTGCTGGAGCTTGCGGCGCCGTTTTCCATGTCTCAGCCTGCAATCTCCAAGCATCTGAAGGTGCTGGAGGGGGCAGGGCTGGTATCCCGGCGGGTGGACGGCACACGCCGGCCGTGCCGTCTGGAGCCGGCAGCGCTGGATGCGATCGACCGGTGGATCGCCGATCTCAGACGGGTTCTGGAAACCAATTACAGCCGACTGGACGCCTTGCTGGCGGATATCGAAATGAACGAAGGAGAAGCATGATGACCGGACTGACCCTGAAACGTGACGGCGACCGGCAAGTGGTCGTGACCCGCCGCTTCGCCGCCCGGCCCGAACTCGTCTACCGCGCCCACACCGAGCCGGCTCTCCTGCAGAAATGGCTGCTTGGGCCCGAGGGCTGGACCATGCCGGTCTGCATCAGTGAACCCCGTCCCGGCGGCGCCATCCGTTTCGAATGGTCCGACGGGCAGGGCAATGGCTTCTACCTGACAGGCGAATACCTGGAACTCGAACCCTTCAGGCGCATCCGCCATGTGGAACGCATGTTCCTGCCGGATCCGACGCCCGACAACCACGTCGAGACCACGTTCGAGGCCGATGGCGGCGGAACGCTGATGACGCTCCGCATGACCCTTCCGGATGCCGCCACCGTCGAGGCCATGCTCGCAACCGGCATGGAACACGGCATGGAAGCAAGCTACAAGCGGCTTGAAGGGGTGGTTTGATAGGGATCGGCCTTGTGCTCGCAGGGGAGAGGATTTCTTCAATCTAGGACTGGCGGGCAAGCAAGCCTTCACCCAACCTTCTCGACAAATCCCTCCAGCACCCGCTTCTCGCCGGCCTTGTCGAAATCGATGGTGAGCTTGTTGCCTTCGATGTTCCTGATGTTGCCGTTGCCGAATTTCAGGTGGAAGACCCGCTCGCCGACGCTGAAGCGCGAGGGCGTGTCGGAAACGGATTTTGCCACCAGCTCGCCGTCGATGGTGCGCCCCCGCGGGCCGCTTTCGCCATAGCCGATCCGCTCCACCTGATGGCCGGAGCGGGTGCCCCAGTTGTCGCGCGTGGAGGAATTCGCGTTCTGCTGGGCCCGCTTCCAGCCGGGCGAATTGTAGGAATTGGCAAAGGGATCGGCCCGGTCGAAGCGCGACTGGCCGTAGCCGCCACGCCCGCCATAGCCGCCATAGGAGGTTTCCGATTCCGCCACGTCCACATGGGCAGGCGGAAGCTCGTCCAGGAAGCGCGAGGGCAGGGTCGACTGCCAGAGGCCATGGATGCGCCGGTTCGACACGAACCAGATATGGCAGCGGCGCTTTGCCCGGGTGATGCCCACATAGGCGAGCCGGCGCTCCTCTTCCAGCCCGGCACGGCCGCCTTCGTCGAGTGCGCGCTGGTGCGGGAAGAGGCCTTCCTCCCAGCCGGGCAGGAAGACGGTGTCGAATTCCAGGCCCTTGGCGGAATGGAGGGTCATGATCGAGACGGCGTCCATCTCCTCGTTCTGCTCGGCATCCATGACGAGGGCCACGTGCTCCAGGAAGCCGCGCAGGCTCTCGAAGGCTTCCATCGAGCGGATGAGTTCCTTGAGGTTCTCCAGCCGCCCCGGAGCTTCCGCAGATTTGTCCGCCTGCCACATGGCGGTATAGCCGCTTTCGTCGAGGATCTGCTCGGCAAGTTCCGTATGCGGGGTGTTTTCCAGCAGGCCCTGCCAGCGCCTGAAATCCGTCACGACGTCGAAAAGCGCCTTGCGGGCCTTGGGCTTCAGCTCGTCCGTCTCGATGATGTCGGCGGCGGCCTGCAGCATCGGGATATCCCGGGCCCGGGCATAGTCGTGCAGGGTGCGCACGGTGGTATCGCCAAGTCCGCGCTTCGGCGTGTTGATGATGCGCTCGAAGGCGAGATCGTCCGCCGGCTGGCACACAAGCCGGAAATAGGCCATGGCATCGCGGATTTCGAGCCGCTCGTAGAAGCGCGGACCGCCGATGACCCGGTAGTTGAGACCGAGCGTTACGAAGCGATCTTCGAACTCGCGCATCTGGAACGAGGCGCGCACCAGGATCGCCATGTCGTTCAGATTGTGCTTCTGGCGCTGAAGCTGTTCGATTTCCTCGCCAACGGCGCGCGCTTCCTCTTCGGAATCCCAGGCGGCATGGACGATGACCTTCTCGTCGTCGGGATCGGTGCGCTCGGTGAAGAGCGTCTTTCCGAGGCGCCCCTCGTTGTGCGCGATCAGATGGCCGGCGGCACCGAGAATATGCTCGGTCGAGCGGTAGTTGCGCTCGAGCTTGATCACCTTGGCGCCTGGAAAATCCTTCTCGAAGCGCAGGATGTTGTCCACTTCGGCACCGCGCCAGCCATAGATCGACTGGTCGTCATCGCCGACACAGCAGACATTCTGCGGCTCGCCCTTGGGGCGCTGGGCCAGGAGGCGCAGCCACATGTACTGCGCCGTATTCGTGTCCTGATACTCGTCGACGAGAATGTAGCGGAATTTCTGGTGATATTCCTTCAGGATGTCGGGGTTCTGGCGGAAGATCGCGATCGGGTGAAGCAGAAGATCGCCGAAATCGCAGGCATTCAGCGTCTTGAGCCGGTTCTGGTAGGCGGCGTAGAGCTGGCGGCCCTTGCCGTTGGCAAAGGCCCGCGCGTCCCCCTCGGGAATATCGGCCGGGAGAAGCCCCTTGTTCTTCCAGCCATCAATCATGCCGGCAAACTGGCGGGCAGGCCAGCGCTTGTCATCGAGCCCTTCCGCCTGGATCAGCTGCTTGATGAGGCGGATGACGTCGTCCGTATCGAGAATGGTGAAATCGGAGCGCAGACCCGCCAGTTCCGCGTGACGGCGCAGGAGCTTCACGCCGATCGAGTGGAAGGTGCCCAGCCAGGGCATGCCTTCCACCGCATGGCCGGCAAACACTCCGATGCGCTCCTTCATCTCGCGGGCGGCCTTGTTGGTGAAGGTCACAGCAAGGATCTGGCTCGGCCAGGCACGGCCGGTGGCGAGAATGTGGGCGATGCGGGTGGTGAGCACGCGGGTCTTGCCGGTTCCGGCGCCGGCAAGCACCAGAACCGGGCCATCGACGCTTTCCACCGCTTCCCGCTGTTCCGGGTTCAGCGTCGCGAGGTAATCGGGCGCAGCCGGGCTCGCCCCACGCGCGGCGAGCGCACGGGCCGCGATGCCGGACGGCTGCGGCTGCGCGGGCTTTGCCGGCTGCGGCGCCTGATCCTCATCGAAGAAGGGAATGTCGTCGTATATATTTGTCATGGGCGGTAATGTAGCGATTATCCCGGGAAAGGCCAGAATCAATGTTCGCCTTTCATTCCGCCGGATGGCCTACAGGCTTTGGACGGGAAGTCAACAAACCTTACGAAATCTTCATCTTCCGCCAGCGCTTCGCTGCTTGCCCCCTACGTCAAAAAAACCATATTGGATCCGCTATTACAGGGATCGATCCGGCCGCCCGGAGCCGCCGGGCCGGCCATCAATACCGGAGTGACGCATGAGAATCGCAAAGCAGCTGGCGCTGAGCCTGGCCGTTCTGGTCGTGGGCGGAGCCGTGGCGGTCTGGTACACGCCGGAAGGGGCTGCGCTTCTGGCGCGCGCCAGCGGCAAGCCGGCAGCCGGGCAGGGCGAGGGAGCTGCGGCAGGACGGGGGCAGGGCGCGGGCGGACAGGGACAGGGGCAGGGCCGTCGTGCGGACGGGCCGCCGCTGGTCGTGGTCGCAGCGGTGACGGAAGGGGTCGCCAATGCGCGGCTCGACGCCATCGGCACCGGTCAGGCGCTGAATTCGGTGACCGTGATGCCGCAGGGCAGCGGTGTCGTCACCCGCCTCGACGTCAAGCCGGGCGACAAGGTAAAGGCGGGCCAGCTGCTCGGCCAGCTCGACAACCAGGCGGAGCTTCTTGCCCGCGACAAGGCGGCGGTGACCCTGAAGGGCTCGCTCGAAACCAAGAAGACCTATGAAGGCTCCAATGCCTCCATCACCCGGCTGCAGCAGTTCACCGCCGGTGTGACCGCGGAGGAAGCGCAGCTGGAGCTGAACATCGCGGAAACGAACCTCAAGCGCCGTGACATCCTGGCGCCGGCCGACGGCGTGGCCGGGATCGTGCAGGTCAGCATGGGCGCCTATGTGACGCCCTCGACACCGATTGTCGTGATAGACGACCGCTCCTCCCTGCTCGTCGATTTCTATGTGCCGGAGCATTTCGTCTCCTTTCTGAAGCCCGGCATGGCACTGGAGGCGCGGACGATTGCCTTCCCCGGCGAAGTGTTCAAGGGCGAGATCGCGGCGCTCGACAACCAGATGGATGCCGTCAGCCGCACCATCCGCGTGCGGGCGCGGATCGACAATGGAGACGATCGCCTGCGCGGCGGCATGTCCTTCACCGTCACGCTTCGCTTCGAGGGCGAGCGTTATCCGGCAGTCGATCCTCTGGCTGTCCAGTGGGATGGCGAAGGCGCTTATGTCTGGCGTCTCGGCGAGGGAGACAAGGCGGAGAAGGTGAGGGGATCGGTGGTCCAGCGGGATGCGGACCGCGTCCTGTTCAAGGCGGACATCAAGCCGGGCGACCGTCTGGTCACCGAGGGCGTGCAGCGCCTTCGTCCGGGAATGGCCGTCCGTGTCGACAATGGCGGAGCCGGTGCATGACGAGCGAGAGCAAGGAACCCCACGACCGGGCGGAGCCCGCCCGCCCGGAACCGGCAGCAGCTCCTTCCGCCACCGACAGCTTCACCGCGCTCTTCGTGCGCCGGCCCGTACTGGCGCTTGTATTCAACGCGCTGATGGTGGTGGCGGGCCTCGCCGCCTATTTCGGTATAGAAGTGCGCGAGCTGCCCGATGTCGACCGCCCCGTCATAACGGTCAACACGACCTTTTCCGGTGCCTCCCCCGAGACCGTGGACGACCGCCTCAGCCGCGTCATCGAAAGCGCGGTGTCCCGCGTGTCCGGTCTGAAATCCATTTCGTCCTCATCGTCCTACGGATCGAGCCGCGTGACGCTGGAATTCGTGACCGGAACAGACATCAACGTGGCCTCGACGGATGTGCGCAACGCGCTTTCCCGCGCTGCCGGGCAATTGCCCGAAGAGGCCGAAGAGCCGCAGGTGGTCAAGGCCGATGCCGACAGCCAGCCGGTCATGCGGCTTGCGATCACCTCCGACACGCTGGGGATGGACGATCTGACCCAGCTCGTCGAGGACGAGATTTCGGATCGCCTGGCCGCGGTTCAGGGCGTGGCGGACGTGGAAACCTACGGCAATGCCGAGAAGGTCTATCGCATCGATGTGGATCAGGCGGCACTGGCAAGTCGCGGGCTGACCTTTTCGGATCTGCAGAGCGCGCTGTCCGACGTGGCGCTCGATGTACCGGCGGGCTCGCTTTCCGGCGGCAAGCAGGAGCTTGTGGTGCGCGCCGCGGTGGATCTCACCGATCCGGAAGCCTTCCGCCGGCTTGTGGTCAAGGACCGGGTCACGCTGGGCGATGTCGCGACAATCACGGTCGGCCCGGAAGACGGCAGCTCTGCTCTTCGGGCGAATGGACGCGCCGGCATCGGTCTTGGCATCATCCGGCAGGCACAGTCGAACACGCTCGATATCTCGAATGGCGTGAAGCAGGTCGTTGCGGATCTGCAGGCATCCCTGCCCAAGGGAACCACTCTCGCAATTACCAGTGACGACGCGGCCTTCATCCGCGGCTCCATCCATGAAGTGGTGAATGCGCTGGTGCTGGCCTGCGTCATCGTGGTGGTGGTCCTCTATCTTTTCCTCCGCGACTGGCGCGCGACGATCATTCCGGCGGTCACATTGCCGGTGGCGCTGGTGGGGACGCTGGCTGCCGTCTGGCTTGCCGGCTTCTCTATCAACATTCTCACGCTGCTGGCGGTGGTTCTGGCAACCGGCATGGTGGTGGACGACGCCATCGTCGTCCTGGAAAACATCGTGCGCCGGATGCACGAAGGCATGAGCGCGCGGGCGGCGGCGGTGATCGGCACGCGGCAGGTGTTCTTCGCCGTGATTGCCACGACGCTGACGCTCGCCTCTGTTTTCGTGCCGCTGTCCTTCCTGCCAGGCCAGGTGGGCGGGTTGTTCAAGGAGTTCGGCTTCGTGCTGGCCTTCTCGGTGCTCCTCTCCTCGATCGTGTCGCTGACGCTCTGCCCGATGCTGGCATCGCGGATGCTGAAAGGCGGCCGGGACGAGGGGGAAAAGCCGAGTGCCATCGGCGATGCCTTCTCCAATCTCTACATGCGCAGTGTCCGCGCCTGCCTCGGTGCGCCTGCCGTCGTCATTGCCGTCTCCGTCGTCTTCGCAGCCTTCGCCTATGTGGCCTTTACCCGTGTTCCGCAGGAACTGACGCCGCGCGAAGACCGCTCGATGGTCATGCTCCGGGTACAGGCGCCGGAAGGGGTGAGCCTCGATTACATGCGCGACCAGATCCGCCGCATCGAGGAAAACCTCCTGCCGTTGCGCAAATCGGGGGAAATCGCCAACACCTTCTCCATCTCGGGGCAGGGTGGCAGTGCCAACAGCGGGTTTGTGGTGCTGACCCTCAGCCCGTGGGAGGCGCGCACGCGCACCCAGAACGACATCGCGAGCGACATCAGCCGCCTGACTTCCACCATCCCCGGCGTCCGTGTGACGGCCTTCCAGTCGAACAGCCTGCGCATTCGCGGCGCCGGCAGCGGCCTGCAGGTCGCGCTTCTCGGCAACGACCGCGGGGTTCTCAACGAGACGGCCACCAAGCTTGTGGCAGCCCTCGACGACACCGGCCTTTTCGAGGCACCGCGCCTGTCGAACGATGCGGCGCGGCCGCAGATCACGGTCGACATCGACCGCGACCGTGCGGCGAGCCTCGGCGTTTCCACCAGCACGGTCTCGCTGACGCTTCAGGCGCTTCTTGCAGGGTACAAGACCGGCGAGGTCCATACCGGCGGCAAGCTCTATCCGATCCGCCTCACTGCGGAGAGCCGCCCCGTGAACGATCCCGGCGATCTCGAGAACGTCTTCCTGCGGGCAGGCGATGGCCGGGTGGTGCCGCTTTCGGCCATTGCCAGCTTCGAGGAGAAGTCCGTGCCGCCGCAGCTCACCCGCGAGCAGCAGCTGGCGAGCGTCTCCATCACCGCGGGCCTCAAGGAGGGGGTCACCCTTGGCCAGGCGGTGGCGCGAACGAACGCGCTGGCGGAGAGCCTCCTGCCGCAGGGGGTGCGGATGATCCCGCTGTCGGAGGCGGCAACGCTGCAGGAAAACTCCAGCGGCATGTTCACCACCTTCGGCTTTGCGATCCTGATCATCTTCCTCGTGCTGGCCGCCCAGTTCGAAAGCGGCATCAGCGCGCTGGTGATCATGACGACAGTACCGCTCGGGCTCGCCTGCGCCGCCTTTGCACTCGTTCTGACGGGCACCAGCCTCAACATCTACAGCCAGATCGGCCTCGTGCTTCTGGTGGGCGTAATGGCGAAGAACGGCATCCTGATCGTCGAGTTCGCCAACCAGCTGCGCGACCACGGGCGCAGCGTGAGGGAGGCGATCGAGGAGGCCTGCCGGCTGCGCTTGCGGCCTGTCATGATGACGATGATCTGCACCATCCTCGGGGGCGTGCCGCTCGTGCTTGCCACCGGGGCCGGGGCGGAAGCGCGCGTGGCGCTGGGATGGGTCATCGTGGGCGGGCTGGGTCTCGCGGTCATCGTAACGCTCTATGTCACGCCCGTGGCCTATCTCCTGCTCGCCCGCTTCTCCAAGCCTCATGCGGATGAGGAGCGGCGGCTCTCGGAAGAGATGCAGCAGGCCTCCGCGCTTCCGGTGACCGGCGGCGCCGGCATCTGATCAAATGCGTTCGAACTGCTCCGGCCAGTCGCGATTCGTCGCGACCTGGCCCTCGTGTCGCAGGCGGCGCACCTCGGAGAGGTCGATGTCGGTGATCAGCCAGCGGCTTTCGCGGGGCTGCAGCTCGGCGCTTTCCGCAAAGACGCCGCTTGCCGGCATGCCGTAGTCGGACGGCACGTACAACGCCGCGCGGCCCACATTCTCGTCGACGGCGGGAGACCAGGGCGCTGAGCCTACCGTGGGCGAGACCAGAACGGCGATCTGGTTTTCCAGCGCGCGGGCCTGCGCGCCCACGCGAACCCGGAAATAGCCGGCCTCCTTGTCGGTGCAGGAGGGGGCGAGGATCATGTCCGCGCCGCCTTCGGACAGGGTGCGCGCCAGCATCGGAAATTCGTTGTCGTAGCAGATGAGGATGCCGAACCGGCCGATGGGGGTCTCGAAGAGCGTCAGTCCCTTGCCGCCGGAGATGTTCCACTGCTCGCGCTCGAAGCGGGTCATCATGAGCTTGTCCTGCGTGCCGATGAGACCATCCGGCCCGAAGAACCATGCACGGTTGCGATAGAGACCGTCCCCGTCGAGCACGGGTGCGGATCCGTTGACCAGGTAGACGCCGAGGTTCCGGGCGATTTCCTCCGAAAGCTCGACGAAGCGGGGGATCAGCGGCTGCATGGCCTTGAGCGATCCGTGCAGGTCGGAGCGCAGGTCGGGCGGAAGCTGCCCGGTGAGAACCATGGCGGAATATTCCGGCAGGACGAGCAGCTGTGCCCCCTTGTCGGCAGCGTCGCGGCAGAGCGTCATCAGGCTGTGGGCATAGGCGTCCCAGGTTTCGATGAGATCGATCGAATATTGGCAGGCTGCAACGCGAAGGGTCATGAGAGGTCCTTAAGCCAGAAGGAAAGGGGTTTTCCGGTTTCCTGCGCATCGCCGATGTCGCGCCAGCGAAACTCGGCGACGAGCTCGGGGTGATGCACGAATCCGCGCCTGCCCCAGAAGGCATGCAGGGGCACATAATCCGCCGGTCGCGCAGGGTGATGCGGCGGACGCTCGACGGCGCAGAAGGCGAGCGTCGAAAACCGGCCGAGGCGCCGGGCATGGGCCTCGCGCTCCTCGAAGAAACGCACGCCGATGCCCCGTCCCCGATAGCTTTCGAGAAGCACGCTTTCCCCGAAATAGAAAATCCCGGCAGGATCGCGCCCCGAGGCGAGGAACGGCGCCTTCACCTCGTCCGTCTCGTCTGCCATGGGCAGGCCGGTGGAAGCGCCGACGATCTCCCCGCCCTCAAAGGCCAGAACGAATACGCTGTCAGGCGAGGCCGCGTAGGTGGCCAGATAGGTTTCCTCGTAATCCGCCGACCCTTCGTACAGATACGGAAATGCGCGAAACACCGTCATCCGGAGCCGGGCGAGATGGGGGATGCAGGGCGCGATGTCCTTGCCCACGAAGGTCTGGATATTCATGCGAAGGGCGTTTTCATCGGTTTTTGCGGCCGGTATAGCTTTAAGCGGGGCAGTCCCCGCACGTCGAAATTGACATGGAGGAAGTCATGAACGCAACCGAGATTATCCGTGCCTATTACGATGCCTTCAACCGGCGCGACATGGATGCGTTCTTCGATCTGCTCGATGACAACGTGATCCATGACGTGAACCAGGGCGGACGGGAAATCGGCAAGGAGGCCTTCCGCCGCTTCATGGGCAACATGAATGCCGCCTACAAGGAAGAGCTGCACGACATGGTTATCTTCACCAACGAGGACGGCACCCGGGCAGCTGCGGAATTCCAGCTTACCGGCACCTATACCGAAACCTCGGAAGGGTTTCCGGAAGCGCACGGACAGACCTACAAGCTTCTCGTGGGGGCATTCTTCGAGATCCGCAACGGCAAGATCGCCCGGGTCACGAACTACTACAATGTGAACGACTGGCTGAGGCAGGTGCGCGGCTGAGCGTCGCCTGGAACTCCGCACGGGTTCCCCCCACCCAAATTCACGCATTGCTCATGAAAATGCCGCGATTTGTGCTATGGGCTTCAGCAAACACTTTCACGGAGCCTGATTCCATGCTGAAGCGCATTGCCCTTGTTGCTCTTGCCGCCACCTATCTCGCGGGCTGCACCACCACCGACCCCTATACGGGTGAGCAGAAGATGTCGAACACCGCTGGCGGCGCCATGTTGGGCGCGGGCGTTGGCGCGCTGGCCGGCCTTGCGGTCGGCGGCAACGCCGTGGAGCGCCGCAACGGTGCGCTCATCGGCGCGGCTCTGGGCGGTCTCGCCGGCGGCGCGATCGGCAACTACATGGACAACCAGGAGGCCGAGCTGCGGGCGCAGCTTCAGGGTACCGGCATCTCCGTCACCCGTGCCGGCGACCGCATCATTCTCAACATGCCCTCCAACATCACCTTCAACGTGGATCAGGACGGCCTGAAGCCCGGCTTCTTCCCGACGCTGAATTCGGTGGCTCTGGTGCTGAGGAAATTCGACAAGACGCTGATCGACATCAACGGCCACACGGACTCCACCGGCAGCGCGGCCCACAACCAGGATCTGTCGGAGCGCCGCGCGCTTGCGGTCGCAAGCTATCTCGGCGGCCAGGGCATCGAGCAGCGCCGCATCTCTGCCGTCGGCTTCGGGGCCTCCCGCCCGATCGCGTCCAACGCATCGGAAGCAGGACGCGCCCAGAACCGGCGCGTGGAAATCCTGATCGCACCGATCAACGCCGGCTGATCCGGCATACGCAACAGCCGGGAGAGGAGTGCGCATGAAGGCCGACGCCAAACCCGGGCTGCGAAACGAAGCGGGGCTCAGGGCCCTGCTTCCGGAGCTTTCCGCCCGCTTCGGCGGGCGATTGCAGACGGGCGAGGCGGTGCGCGCCCACCACGCGCACACCACCACCTATCTTCCCGCGCAGCTGCCGGACGGCGTGGTCTTCGTGGAAAGCCGGGAGGATGTCATCGATGCCGTGCGCCTGGCCGCGCGACATGGGGTTCCTCTCGTTCCCTTCGGTACCGGCTCTTCGCTTGAAGGGCAGGTCAACGCGCCCTCCGGCGGTATATCGCTCGATTTCTCCGGCATGGCGCGGGTGCTTTCGGTCAGTCCCGGCGATCTCGACTGTACTGTCGAGCCCGGCATTACCCGCGAGGCGCTCAACGTCGCGCTGCGCGACACGGGCCTGTTCTTCCCGATCGATCCCGGCGCCAATGCCTCCATCGGCGGCATGGTCTCCACCCGGGCTTCCGGCACCAATGCGGTGCGATACGGCACCATGAAGGACAACGTCCTTTCCCTGACCGTCGTCACCGCCGATGGCGAGGAGATCCGCACGGCGCGGCGGGCGCGCAAGTCTTCCGCCGGCTATGACATGACACGGCTGTTCGTCGGGGCAGAAGGAACGCTCGGCATCATCACGTCGGTCACGCTTCGCCTTCAGGGCATTCCGGAGGTCATCGCAGGCGGTGTCTGCCAGTTCGAAGATCTGGAAGCGGCTTGCAACGCGGTGATGACGACCATTCAGCTGGGGATTCCGGTGGCGCGCATCGAGTTGCTCGATCCGGTCCAGATCAGGGCGTGCAATCTCTATTCGGGCCTTGCCCATGCGGAGTTGCCAACCCTCTTCGTCGAGTTTCACGGCAGCAAGGCATCGGTCGACCTGCAGTCGGCGGAGTTTTCCGCCATCGTCACCGAATTCGGCGGATCGCCCTTCGAATGGACGGTCGACGCTGCGGAGAGGGCGAGGCTCTGGAAGGCGCGTCACAATGCCTACTGGGCAGCCCGTGCGCTTGCGCCCCATCTCGATGCCGTCTCCACCGATGTCTGCGTCCCCATATCGAGGCTGGCGGACTGCGTGTCGCAGACCCGCGCGGATATCGCCGAACACGGGTTTCTGGCCCCCATCGTCGGTCACGCCGGCGACGGGAATTTCCATGTGCTGCTGCTCTTCGACGGCAAGTCTGCCGAGGAGGTGGAAAGGGCGGAGGCGTTTCTCCTCCGGCTCAACGATCGTGCGCTCGCGATGGACGGCACCTGCACCGGCGAACATGGCATCGGGCAGGGCAAGAAATCCTTCCTCGCAGCCGAGCTGGGCGGCACCGTCGATCTGATGCGGCAGGTCAAGCAGGCGCTCGATCCGGAGGGCATCTTCAATCCGGGCAAGATCTTCTGACGCGCGTCGCGCGGCGGGCACCTTGTTCGGCCGGTCGTCGGCGGCAATCCACAGGCATCCGGCGGCTGCGCCCATCTTCCCGGCACGCGGAGCAACGCCTGTTGTTCCCTTTCGGTTTTCATTGTTCTAGGGTCCTCGCGACGGTAAAGCGGTGGGGCTCCTTCCCTCCAGATTTCTGGGTGATTTTTCGGTGCTAGGTCGAATTCTGGTTTTCCTCGGTGGACTGTTGGTCCTGCTGCTTTTTGCGGCATTGCTGGCGCCGCTCTTCGTGGACTGGACCGGTTTTCGCCAGCAGTTCGAGGATCAAGCGAGCCGCATCATCGGCAAAAAGGTCGTGGTGCACGGCTCGGTCGACGCGCGGATCCTGCCGTTCCCGTCGATAACGATGAACGACGTCTGGGTGGGAAGCGAGCCCGACGGAAAGCCGCAGGTGCGGGTCGCGCGTTTCTCGATGGATGCCGAGCTCGCACCGGTTCTCTCGGGCGAAGCGCTGATTTTCGACATGCGCATCGAAGACATGGAAGCGCGTATCCGCCTGCTGCCCGACGGCACCCTGGACTGGATGCGGGGCAGCCGTCCTGTCATTCCGGCCCGCAGCATCGTCCTGGAGAACGTGCGCCTGCGCAACGGCAACATCACCTTCATCGACGAGCAGTCCGGCCGCACCCGCAAGCTGACGGCGGTCAATGCCGCCATGTCGGCGAAATCGCTCGCCGGCCCCTGGAAGGCGGTCGGTGACGCGGTGCTCGACGGTGAACCCGGACGCTTCTCGATTTCCACCAATCTGACGGAAGAGAAGGACGAGGGGATCTATCTTCGCGCCCGTGTGATGCCGACCAACCGGCCGGTGGGGGCCGAGCTGGAGGGGCAACTCGCCCTTGTCGACGGAAAGCCCCGCTACAAGGGCAGCTTTCTCGCCTTTCTGCAGCAGAGCGAGGAAAGCCAGAAGGCGGACCCCGCAAGGCCCGCGCCCCGCCTCAAGGGCTCGTTCGAGCTGACCAACGAGAAGATCCGCATTCCCGAGTACCGGCTCGAGGTGGGCGATGTCGCCGACCCCTATGTGGTGACCGGGGAGGCGACGCTCGATACGGGCAAGGACCAGGAATTCCTGCTGCTGGCCGACGGACAGCAGATCGACGTCGCGCGCATCGACTACAGCGGATCCTCCGGCAAGACCGGACGCGACCCCGGCGATACGGTGCGCAAGCGCTTCGAGCATTTTGCCGAGATAGCCGCCAGCATTCCCATTCCTTCCGTGCCAGGACGGGCAAGCCTCAAGCTCCCCGCCATCGTGATCGGCGAAACGTCGATACGGGACGTGCGGCTCGACGTGCGGCCCACATCCGGCGGCTGGGTGGTGGACAATGCCATCGCAACGCTGCCCGGGCGCACCATGCTGGAGGCCAAGGGTGTGCTCGGCCTCAAGGGCGCGACGAGCTTCAACGGGCACATGACGGTTGCGTCACGGCAGCCTTCCGGCCTCTCCACCTGGATGTCGGGGCAGGTCGATCCCGTCATTCGCGACATGCAGGCGCTCGGCTTCGAGGCGGACGTGCGGCTGACTCCGGAGCTGCAGCGTTTCGACCGGCTGGAACTGCAGATGGGGGATGCCACGCTGAAGGGCAAGGTGGAGCGCCAGTCCGTCGGCGGCCAGCCACCGTCGCTGACGGTGGTTCTATCGGGCAACCGCATCGATCTGGACGGATTGAGGGGTCTTGCCACCCTTTTCGGCAAGGACGGAAAAGCCGATCTGAGTGGCCACGCCATCGCCGCCGAGCTGAAGGCAGAGCGCTTCGCCGCCTTCGGCATGGAAGCCCGCCAGACGGAAACCGTCTTCACCCTGGCAAACAGCGCCCTCTCCATCGAGCGCTTCAGCACCAAGGATCTCGCCGGTGCGCAGATCAACGCCATCGGCAGGGCCGATTTCGGCAAGGACGGTTTCGATGCCAATGGCCGCCTTGGCTTCAAGGCCGCAGATCCAGCGCCGTTCCTGGCGATGATCGCGCAGAAACTGCCCGCCGATCCCCTGCTCGGTCACCTCCTGCGTCACGCCGCCTGGTTTGCCGACACGGAGCTGAAGGTGACGCTCGCTGCCGGAGGGAAGGACCAGACGGGCCTATCGGTCAAGCTTGCGGGGACGAGCAATGGCAGCCGTCTCGATCTCGATCTCGGCCTCGCCAATCCCGCCTCCTATCCGAAGGGCGCCGGGCTGAACCTGCAGGCCACGCTGGAAAACCCCAGGGCAAACGTCCTGCTGGGCCAGGCGGGTCTCGAACCCTTGCCCTTCGATGCGACGGAAAAGGGCGTGCTGTCGCTGCGGCTCGCCGAAACCAAGGAGGGCGACAATGACGTTCAGCTCGCCTTCAATGCGGGCAAGACGTCCTTTTCGCTGAAGGGCAAGGCAAACTATGCCGCCGATCCGGGCCTGACCGGCCAGTTCGTGACCGCCGTCGAAAGCGACGATGCCACGCCCTATCTGCTGATGACCGGCATCGCCTTGCCCCGCATGGGGCTTGGGCTGCCGGGAAAGCTCGCGGCCAATCTCTCGGTCGGTCCCGATACCATCGAGATGGCAGACCTGCAGGGGCAGGTTGGCGGGAATGCTCTTTCGGGGCGGTTCTCGATCGACCGGAAAAGCGAGAGCCTGAAGGCGAGCGGTGCGCTTGCGCTCACCGATGCCGATCTTGGCTGGATTGCGGAAACGGTCTACGGCCCGGTCTTCGACGCGGAAGGGGGGCTGTCCGCGGATACCTTCGGCGACAGCATCCTCTCGGGCATGAAGCTGTCCGTCGATCTTTCGGCGCAGACCTTCGACCCCGACTTCGCGCCGCCCATCCGCAACTGGAAGAGCAGGTTGACCGCCTCCGACGGGGAACTCGTTCTGGGCGATGTTTCCGGAGAATGGGCGGGCGGCAGCCTTGCAGGCTCGGCGCGGCTCGGCAATACGGGTGGCTCGGGTTACCTGCAGGTCAACATCAATGCCGAGAACGGCGTCATACCGGCCTTGACCTGGTACAGGGGCATTACCCCCGTGGCAGATGGACGCTTCGCGCTCAAGATCTCGGGCGAGGCGGCCGGCAAGAGCATGGCGGAGCTGGCAAAGGGCCTCGGCGGATCGGGTGAACTGCGCCTGAACGGACTTGCCATCAATGGCCTCAACCTTGGCCTCTTGCCGCCGGTGCTGGCAGAGATGGACAAGACGGAGGGCGAGATCGATACCGCGCGGGTCGAGGCGCTGGCGCGCAGCCTGCTGACCAGCGGCACGGCAAAGCTCGGCGACGTGACGCTGCCCTTCTCGCTGGGCGGCGGCAGTCTGGTTGTCCAGCCGGTCACGGTGAACACACCCGAAGCGGCACTCACCGGCGAGGGCGAGATCGATGTCGCCGAGGGTAGCCTGCGCTCGTCGCTGACGGTGGCGCTGGCACCGGGAGCGAATGCGGTGGAGGGGGCCGATCCGCAACTGAGGCTCGATTTCAACGGCCCGCTTGACGCTCCATCCATGAGCGTCGACACCCTTGCCCTGACCAACTTCCTCTCCCTGCGCGCATTCGAGCGGGAACGGCACCGGGTAGAGCGTCTGCAGGCGATCGCTCTCGAGAAGCTCCGCCTTCGGAGGGAGGCGGCCTACTATCAGGCCCGGGCTGAGGAGCGCGAGCGTATCCGCAAGGAAGAGGAGGCCAGGCGCAAGGCCGAAGCGGAGGAAGCCGCCAGGGCGCGCGCCGAAGCTGAGCAGAAAGCCAGGGCAGAGGCGGAACAGGAGGCGGATCGTCAGCGTCAGCGGCTCAATCGCCCGCTGGACACCCCTCCGAACCTGGAGTTCGAAGGGCCCTCGGCCCCGGGCGCCATCGGTCCCGCCATGCCGGTCATGCCCGGCCAGGAAGTCATCCGCGGGACGGATCTGCCACCGCCGTCGCCCTGATCAGCCGCGTTCTGCCTTCAGCGTTTCAAGCACGTGCAGCCGCAAGGCCGAGGACAGGTTTCCTCCCGTCCGCCCGTCGTCTATCTCCGCGATCAGCGCGGCAAGCGCGATCCCGCGCCTGGCGGCGAGCGCCTTCAGCTCCTCGAAGAAGGCTTCCTCGAGCGAGAAGCTGGTGCGGTGACCGTGAAGGGTGGTGGAGTATTTCCGGATCATCGGCTGAGCCCCGCTTCGACCGCTGTGCGAAGGAGATCACGAACTGATTCCGAAATATCGTGCAAGGGCTTGAACCGACGGAGCTATTTTGTGTCGCCGGTATCGTCCCGGGAGGAGAGGCGGCCCTGATCGAGCCGCTTGTCCGCCTGCTCGTTGAGCGCCCGGGTCAGCGTCTTCTCGGCCTTGGTGCGGCCGAAGGTCAGGCGGTTCTGCTCCGCCTGTTTTTCCTTCTCGGACCGCGCCCTGGCCTTGCGGGCCATGCGGAGATTGATGATCTCGCCGGCCATGGTGATGTCACTGCTTCTTGCGGAAGGAATCGAGCGAGATGACGGAGCCCGCCTTCTTCTCCTCGTCGGCGGCAGCGGGCTTTGCTTCGGTTTCCACCTTCTCGACCGGGTAAGCGGTGATCTCGGCCGATTCGACCTGCTCCTCGCCCGCAGCCGGGACGTCGAATTCCATCTCGAAGTTCACGGAAGGATCGTAGAAGCCGCGGATGGCATTGAAGGGGATGACCAGCTTTTCCGGGGTGTCGGAGAAGGAAAGCCCGATCTCGAAGCTGGTGTCGGTGACCTTGAGATCCCAGAACTGGTGCTGGATGACGATGGTCATCTGCTCGGCATACTTGGCCTTCAGATGCTGGGAGAGGCGCACGCCCGGCGCGCCGGTCAGGAAGGTGATGTAGAAGTGATGATCGCCGGGCAGGCGGCCGGTAGCGGCAACTTCGGAGAGCACCTTGCGGATGACGCCGCGCAATGCGTCCTGTGCCAGAATATCGTAACGGATATGATCCTGCCCCATCGCTTCCTGTCTTTCCATTCTTGCCGTTCTCGATGCCGAACGGTCCTTCTGCCAAGTCTGGTAGAGCGCCGCCATCCTAAGGGCAATCCCTTTAAGAAAATGAATGCGGATTGCGTCAAAGTGAATCGCCGCAGCAATGCGGCGACGGCCGGACGCCCAAGCGCCTTTATGCCACTTGTCGCAACGGGAAAAAACCCCTTGCGGAGCGGCCGGGCCAAGATGTTCGAAAAAAATGATGGCGGAGGAGGGTAGGTGAAGGCTTCTGTTGCCAGGTGCCTTCGGACCCCGCCTCAGGGTGCTAACCGAGAGGACTTAGGTCGGGTTTCCCGCACCGCCATTAGGCAGCGAGAGCATAACCCTTAGCGTTGTTGTCGTTTGCAACTACACTTTTTGACCCGATAACGGCGGTATCATGCCGAGCAAAAGAACGATCTTTACACCCTTGTCGATCCTATTTCGCCCCCATCACAAGCCGCCCCGAGCGGCGGTTTGTGGTGGAGGCGCCGGGTACCGCCCCCGGGTCCAATAGGCTTATTTCATCGCCAGTTTATTGCCATAGCCGATCCGAAGACCGGCAAGGCACATATAGGCGCTCCCGGCGCTGCTGAAAAGAGGCCCCGTCACAAAAGCCCGACCGAAAGCTATGGAAATGTCGGCGCGGGCCATTGGCCGGAGGGCCTGCGGGATGTAAGGCTTCGGGCGAGCATTGAGGAGACGCGCGATGAGACATCCCGAGGAGCAGTATCTCGACATCGTCAGGCATCTTCTGGAAAAGGGCGACAGACGCATCGACCGCACCGGTGTCGGAACGCTCTCCATGTTCGGCGCGATGATGCGCTTCGATCTGTCTGCCGGGGATTTTCCGGTGTTCACCACGAAGAAGGTGTTCTGGAAGACCGCCGTCAAGGAGATGCTCTGGTTTCTCACCGGGCAAACCAACATCCAGTCGCTGCTGCGGGAAAACATCCGCATCTGGACGGACTGGCCGCTCGACAAATACCGCAAGGCAACCGGCGAGGCGATATCGCAGGAGGATTTCGAGGCACGGATCCTGGCGGACGACGCGTTTGCCGAAACATGGGGCGATCTGGGCCCCGTCTACGGCAAGCAGTGGCGGCGCTGGCGCGATGCCGAAGGCCGCGAACATGATCAGGTGGCCGGCATCATCGACACGCTGAAGACGAATCCCTCCAGCCGGCGGATGCTTTTCCATGCGTGGAACGTGGCCGAGCTGGACCAGATGGCGCTGCATCCGTGCCACATGACCTATCAGTTCCACGTTGCCGGCCTGGGCCAGGACGATCGCAGACCGCGGCTGTCGCTGATGGTCCTTCAGCGCTCCTGCGACATTCTTCTGGGCGCTCCCTTCAACATCTGCCAGCAGGCGGCACTGCTTGCGATGGTGGCACAGCAGGTCGACATGGAGCCGGGAGAGCTGATCTGGGCGGGCGGGGACGTGCATCTCTACCTCAATCACCTCGAACAGGCGCGCGAGCAGGTTTCCCGCAGGCCATACCCGTTTCCGAAGGTCCGGCTGGCGCGCAAGCCCGACAGCATCGATGCTTACCGCATCGAGGATTTCGAGGTTTCGGGCTATGTCTCGCATGACCGGATCGATGCGCCGGTCGCGGTTTGATGCCATCCGGACGAAATTCCGCCGCGCCGCTTGAAAGGACACGGGCGGCGCCTTCATCTTCTCACGACGGTTGCCCGCCCCCAGACAGCCAAGCCGGCTGAACGCCGCCCCTTACAGGAGATTGCCATGACCGAGCCCACGACCGAAAAACTGCCGCCGCTGGCCATCAGCTTCGTCGTCGCAATCGCGCAGAACGGCATCATCGGCCATGAGGGCGACCTGCCCTGGAAGCTCTCTTCCGATCTGAAGCGGTTCAAGGCGCTGACGCTCGGGAAACCGGTTGTCATGGGTCGCAAGACCTATCAGTCCATCGGCAAGCCGTTGCCGGGCCGCGAGAACATCGTCATCACCCGCGACAGGTCCTTCCGGGCGGAGGGGGTGCATGTCGTGGGGTCGGTCGAAGAGGCGCTGGAGCTCGGCGAGCGACTTGCCCGGCGCGATGGCGGCCACGAGGTGGCCGTCATCGGGGGCGGGCAGATCTACGCCCAGACCCTCGATCGTGCCACGGTGCTGCACGTGACCCATGTGGAGAGCGAGCTCGAGGGCGATACCCGCTTTCCGCGCATCGACCCGGACATCTGGCAATCGGGCGACGAAGAGCACATTCCCGTCGGTCCGAAGGATATCTATCCGACCCGTTTCGTCAGCTACAGGCGGCGGAACGGCGCCTGAAACGCTGAAAACCTGACTTTCCGGCACCTATTTTCGCTCGGGGCGGCCGGCTGCGGCGATAAGTTGCGGCCTGCGCGTTGAAAGCGTGCCGTGCGATACCTATAACGGATGAGGAGCTGCGCCGGTCCTGCCGGGCGCGGTGCGAGATACAACGGCTAAGAGGTTTTGATGCCCTGGAGCAATCAGAATGGCGGCGGCGGCCCATGGGGCGGCGGCGGTGGTGGTAACGACAAGGGACCCTGGGGGCAGGGGCCGAACCGGCCTCGGGGCGGCAATGGCGGTCCGCCCGACCTGGACGACATCATCCGGCGCAGTCAGGACCGGTTGCGCGACGTGGTTCCCGGCGGCTTCAACGGCGGCATGATCCTGATCGTGATTGCGGCCGTCGCAATTTTCTGGCTCATCCAGTGCATCTATACGGTCCAGCCGGACGAACGCGGCGTCGAGCTTCGCTTCGGACGCCCGAAGGACGAGGTTTCGCTTCCCGGCCTGCATTTCCATGTCTGGCCCTTCGAAAGCGTCGAGGTCGTCAAGATCACCGAGCAGCAGCAGAATGTGGGTTCGAAGGCCAATTCCGGCTCGGCGACCGGCCTGATGCTGTCGGGCGACCAGAACATCGTCAACGTGCAGTTCTCGGTTCTCTTCACCGTCAGCGACCCGAAGGCCTTCCTCTTCAATCTTGAAGAGCCGGTCGAGACCCTTCAGCAGGTTTCGGAAAGCGCCATGCGCGAGGTGGTTGGCCGGCGTCCGGCGCAGGACATCTTCCGCGACAACCGTCAGCAGATCGCCCAGGAGGTGAAGAACACCATCCAGACGACCATGGACCATTACCGGTCCGGGATTTCTGTCAATGCGGTCGCGATCGAGGATGCGGCACCGCCGCGCGAAGTTTCGAACGCCTTCGACGAAGTGCAGCGCGCCGAACAGGACGAGAGCCGCTTCATCGAACTTGCCAACCAGTACACGAACCAGCAGCTCGGCCAGGCACGCGGCCAGGCGGCGCAGAACATCGAAGAGGCTGCCGCCTACAAGGACCGCGTCGTGAAGGAAGCCATGGGTGAAGCCGCCCGCTTCACCGCCGTCTACGAGCAGTACAAGAACGCACCCGAGGTGACCCGCAAGCGGCTCTATCTCGAAACCATGGAGGGTGTCCTGAAGAATTCGAAGCGCATCATGATTGATGGCCAGCAGCAGGGTGTCGTGCCCTATCTGCCCCTGACGGAGCTGGCCAAGCCGGCAACCGGCCAGGCACAGGGCCAGGCGCAGGGAGGCAACTGATGAACGCCAATCGTCTTCCCGTGATCATCGGCGTCATCGCCGCGCTTTTCGTGGTCTTCTATTCGTCCTTCTTCGTGGTCAATGCCCGCGAACAGGCGCTGGTGCTGCGCTTCGGCCAGATCCGCGACGTGAAGAAGGAGCCGGGCATCTATTTCAAGCTGCCCTTCGCCTTCATGGATGCGGACCGGGTACAGTACATTCCCATGCAGGCGCTTCGTTTCGTCCTGGACAATATCCGCGTCCAGGTTAAGGGCGGCAAGTTCTACGAGGTCGATGCCTTCGTGGTCTACCGCGTGACCGATGCCCGCCGTTTCCGCGAAACGGTTTCCGCCGACCGCGAGGCTGCCGAGGCGCGGCTTCGCACCCGTCTCGATGCATCGCTGCGCCGTGTCTACGGTCTGCGTGATTTCGATGCGGCGCTTTCGGATGCGCGCGTTTCGATGATGACCGAGGTGCGCAAGGACATCGCTGCCGACGCCCAGTCGCTCGGGATCGCCGTCGAGGACGTCCGCATCCGCCGGACCGATCTGACGCAGGAGGTCTCGCAGCAGACCTATGACCGCATGACCGCGGAACGCCTGGCGGAAGCCGAGTTCATCCGTGCCCGAGGCAAGGAAGAGGGCCAGCGGCGCCGCGCCAAGGCCGATCGCCAGGTGGTCGAGCTTCTCGCAGACTCCAACCGCGAGGCCGAAATCCTGCGCGGTCAGGGCGATGCGGAGCGCAACCGCATCCTCGGCGATGCCTATGGCAAGGACCAGGCCTTCTTCGAGTTCTACCGGTCCATGCGCGCCTATGGCAGCTCTGTGGGGCAGGCGGGTACGACCATGGTGATCGGGCCGAACTCCGAATTCTTCCGCTACTTCAACAGCGCCGACGGCACGCCACCGGCTGCGCCGCCAGCGGCGCCCGCCGGGCAGGTTCCGGCTGCAGCGCCGGCACCCTGAGCGGGCGCCCGGAAGACAGGAAACGGATGTGAGGGAGGCGCGGCCATGAAAAGGCCGCGCCTCTCGTGTTTTCAGGGAGCCGACGGCGGTTGTTGTGGGCGGAGCGACGCTGATAAGGTCAGCTCCGGTCCGCCCCGGCGGCATGCCGATTCGGCATGAGAGTTTGCGTTACCGCAGAGGATGCTAGAGACATGACCGCACGCCTTTTCCCTTCGATCCGCCGCCTGCTGGCAACGGTTTCCTGTGCTGTCCTGTCCCTGTCCGTCGCGGCAACGGGCGCGCCTTCTGCCGCCCGCGCCGCCTCCGCTGCCGCGATTGCCGCAACGCCTGCCGGTCCGAAATCGGTGGCCGATCTTGCGGAGGGACTGCTGGACGCAGTGGTCAACATCTCCACCTCGCAGAACGTGAAGGACGATGAGGGCGCGCCGGCGCCGCAGGTGCAGGAGGGGGCACCCTTCCAGGATCTCTTCGACGACTATTACAAGGGCGAAGGCAAGGATTCCCGGAGCCACACCGTGAGCTCGCTTGGTTCCGGCTTCGTGATCGATCCCGCCGGATACATTGTCACGAACAACCATGTGATCGAAGGGGCGGACGATATCGAGGTCATCTTCCCGAAAGGCAACAAGCTCAAGGCGAAGCTGATCGGAACCGATGTGAAGACCGATCTTTCGCTGCTCAAGGTCGAATCAAAGGTCCCGCTGAAAGCCGTTTCCTTCGGCGATTCCCGCAAGATCCGGATCGGAGACTGGGTGATGGCGATCGGCAATCCCTTCGGTCTCGGAGGGTCCGTCTCGATCGGTATTGTGTCCGCCCGCGGGCGCAACATCAATGCGGGCCCCTACGACAATTTCATCCAGACCGATGCCGCTATCAACAAGGGCAATTCCGGCGGCCCGCTGTTCAACATGTATGGCGAGGTCATCGGCATCAATACGGCAATCATCTCGCCGAGCGGCGGGTCGATCGGCATCGGCTTCTCTGTGCCCTCCGAAATCGCCTCGACCGTCATCGACCAGCTCAAGCAGTATGGCGAAACGCGCCGGGGCTGGCTCGGCGTTCGCGTCCAGCCCGTCACCGAAGACATCGCGGCCAGCCTCGGCCTCGACAAGATCGCCGGCGCGCTGGTTTCCGGCATCGTAAAGGGCGGCCCCGTCGAGAATGGCCCCATCCGGACGGGCGACATCATCATGACATTCGACGGCAAGCCCGTTGCCGAAATGCGCGACCTTCTGCGTCTCGTTGCCGAAAGCCCGACAGGCAAGGAAGTCGCCGTGGAGCTGATCCGCGACGGCAAGCCGCTGACGGTGACCGTCAAGCTCGGCCGTCTGGACGACAAGGCCGATCCGGCCACGCCTTCGGATCCGGGCGAGTCCCTGCCGGATGGCGGGCAGGGCGAGGATGGCGACATCATGCAGCCCGACGAGCAACCGATGCCGGCGCCGCAGGAAGAGATGCAGCCCCTGCCGGAGCTCAAGGATGGGGCATCCGGCGAAGGGGCAACCGATGGCGAGGAGATCGCCGGCGATGTTCTCGGCATGATTCTCGGGCCGCTGGACGAGGCCGCGCGGAAGGAATTCGGCATTGCAAAGACCGTGAACGGCGTCGTCGTCGAAGATGTGGTCGAGGGATCGGCTGCCGCGGGCAAGGGCATCGTCAGGGGCGACACCCTGGTGGAAGTGGCGCAGACCGCAGTGAAGGGCGCCGGCACGGTGGCCGAGAAGATCGCCGAACTCAAGCGGGAAGGGCGCCGCAACGCCCTGCTTCTCGTCGCATCGCCCAATGGCGATCTCAGGACCGTCGCCCTCGCCATCGAATGATGCGGACCGTCGGGTCAGCCCTGTTTGTCTTCGTCCGGGAAAAAACGCCGTGAAGACGCTTGCCTTTCTGTAGTTCCTAATATTAGTATTTCTTCAGGTTGCTCCCTGACGCGTGGCCCTGTGCATTTCAGCCTTTCCGCACGCGGGCGTCATCGGACGGCCTCCACTTATTGAAAGGCCGGCGGCGCCTGGCCAGAGAAATTTCCAGAGGCAGAAGTTCATGGCCAAGTATACCGTTTTCATCGCCACGCCCCCGCTTCCCGACCGGGCAGATTACGTGCCGGCGCTGGCAGAGCTTCTGGATTTCGCCAGCGCGCAAACCATCGGCACCCCAACCGAAACCTCCTGGTCGCTCCGGGACATCAACAACGTGACCTTGACCGTCAACGGCACGGGCTTCACGCGCAACAGCACGGACCAGCTGCCCGATGGCGGAACCGTTACGGGCTTCACGCTCTACGCGCCCGACGGGACGACAGTCGTCGCGAAGCTGGAGGACATCTCCCGGAACGCCGCCGACTTCGCATCGGCCTTTCTCGGCTTCGGCAATCCCTGGGACTTCCTGCGCTGGCTGATGGAAGGCAACGACACCATGAATGGTGGTGACGCCGACGACGACCTGCTGTCCTTTGGCGGCAACGACGTGCTTACGGGCGGTGGCGGCGACGACTATCTGAGCGGCGGTGCCGGGAGGGATGAATTCCATGGCGGTGCCGGGAACGACACGATCAGCTACGAGGATGCATCCTGGACGGAAGGAGCGAGGCAGGGAATCGATCTCGATGTGGCCCGCGGAACCGTCATCGACCCCTGGGGAAACACGGAAAGCTTTGACGGCGTGGAGACCTTCAGGGGGTCCGCCTTTGCCGACAAGATCGTCGGCAGCGATGCGGACGAGTCGTTCGTCGGCTTCGCCGGCCGGGACCGGTTCGAGGGCGGCAATGGCACCGACACGGTGAACTATCGGCCCGAAACGGATCGGGGTGCCGGCAAGGGAGCGGTGGTGGACCTTTCGATGGGGCAGGCCATCGACGGATTCGGGTTCCTGGATACGCTGATTTCGATCGAGAATGTCGCCGGCTCCAAGCTCGACGACATCATCACCGGCAGCGACGGGGAGAATACCATCCGGGGAAACGAGGGCGCGGATCGGGTCTTCGGTCGGGGCGGCGCGGATATCGTCTATGGCGATTCCGGCAATGACGCGCTCAAGGGTGAGGAAGGCGCCGACCGCCTCTATGGCGGCGAAGGAGACGACCGCCTGGAGGGCGGGGCCGACAGCGATACCCTCGGCGGCGACGACGGAAATGACACCCTGCTCGGTGGAATGGGCAACGATACCCTGTCCGGCGGCACTGGCAACGATAACCTCGACGGCGGAACCGAGGACGACACGCTCAACGGCGACGATGGCAATGATATGCTCCAGGGCGGAGGCGGCCTCGATACGCTGAACGGCGGCGGCGGGAATGACCGGATCAGCGGTGGAGCGGGCAACGATGTCGCAAATGGCGGCATCGGCAATGACATTCTGCATGGCGATGGCGACAACGATACCCTTCGCGGCAATGAAAACGACGATTCCCTTTTCGGTGATGACGGGATGGATTTCCTCTCCGGCGATGCCGGCAACGACATGCTCGACGGGGGAGCGGCGGAGGACGACCTGCAGGGCGGGATCGGCAACGATCGCCTGTTCGGAGGCGAAGGCGCCGACCGGCTGAATGGCGGCGACGGCAACGACACCCTGTCCGGCGGGCTCGGCCGCGATGCGCTGACGGGCGGCAAGGGGATGGATCACTTTCAGTTCTCGGTGGCGCCGACGGGGCTCAACCTCGACCGGATCGCGGATTTCGTCGTGGCGGACGATACCATCGACCTCGGCAGGTCGATCTTCACCAAGCTGAAGGGGGCGAAGAGTTTCACCAAGGATTATCTGGCGATCGGCAGCAAGGCCGCCGATGCCAACGACCACATCATCTACAATCCCAAAGACGGGACCCTCTGGTACGATGCCGACGGCAACGGGCGAGGGGCCGCGGTGCAGATCGCGGACATCGGCAAGAACCTCAAGCTGACGGCGGCCGACTTCAACCTCATTGCGTGACCAGTCGGGACATCTGTTTTTATTATTCTTTTTGAAGGACCGTGCTTCCCATGGCGGGATTGAAGACGCCCAGCATCTGGCTCGACCGGACCGATGACCCCCGGTTGAATGGCCTTCTTTCCGGCGCGAAATGGGATAGCTGGAACATCACCTATTCCTTTCCCGAGAGCACCGACTCCTACCCGGACAGCAAGGAGGCCGGCTGGAATTTCATTCCCACGACGGAAGAGCAGCGCAAGGTTGCGCTCTTTTCGCTCGAACTCGACAATGACAACACGGCCGACGACGGCTTCTCGGTCGAAGGATTTACGTCGCTGAACATGTCCCGGGGCGACGAGACCAGCGCAACCGTCCGGATCGCCCAGTCTTCGCTCCCGCGCACAGCCTATGCCTATCTGCCCGATTCAACGTCCGATGCGGGGGATGTGTGGATGGGCATCAACCACGATTACTCGAGGCCGGTGGCGGGCAATTACGAATGGCATACGGTCATGCACGAGATCGGGCACGCGCTCGGCCTCAAGCACGGCCATGAGCAGGACGGAATGTGGGAGCCGCTCCCTCTCGAGTGGGACACGCTCGAATACACCATCATGACCTACCGGACCTATGTGGGATCGCCGACCTCGGGAGGATACGCCTACGAGAATTTCGGTGCGCCCCAGACCTTCATGGCACTCGACATTTACGCGCTCCAGCATCTCTACGGTGCAAACTATACGGTCAACAGCGGAAACACGACCTACCGGTGGAACCCCGTCGACGGCACCACCCTCGTCAATGGAAAGGCAGCGATCACGCCCGGTGACAACAGGATCTTCGCCACCATCTGGGACGGCGGCGGCATCGACACCTACGATCTCTCGGCCTATTCCACGCCCCTGCAGATCGATCTCGCACCGGGCGGGGCATCGAAGTTCAGCGAGGTGCAGACCGTCGATCTCGGACGCCAGAACAAGGCGCGCGGCAATATCTATAATGCCTTCCTTTTCAAGGATAACCCGGCCTCGCTGATTGAAAATGCGCTCGGCGGCTCGGGAAACGACACGATCAGCGGCAATGTCGCGAACAACCGGCTGGTCGGAAATGGCGGGGCCGACACGCTCTACGGTCTCGCGGGCAAGGACATCCTCGAGGGCGGTGCCGGTGCCGACCGGCTCGACGGCGGCGTCGGGGCCGATCTCATGAAGGGCGGCGCGGGCAACGACATCTACTCTGTGGACAACCTTCTCGACACGGTCGACGAAACCGCCGGCGACGGGATGGACGTCGTCTATTCCTCCGTCGCCTGGAGCCTGACGGCCGGCCGGCAGATGATCGGATCCGTGGAGAACCTCACGCTTCTGGGCACCGCATCCATCAACGGCACCGGCAATGCGCTCGCCAATATCCTGACCGGCAATGGCGGCAACAACAGCCTGTCCGGTCTCGACGGCGCGGATACGCTGAAAGGTCTGGCGGGAAACGACAGCCTGTTCGGCGGCAACGGCATCGATTATCTGTCCGGCGATCAGGGGGACGACCGCCTTTCGGGCGGCTTGGGTGCCGACCGTTTGGCCGGGGGCCTCGGGCGGGATCTCTTCTGCTTCGACAGCCTGTTCCGGGCACCGGGCAACATCGATACGATCATGGATTTCAGCGTGCTTGACGATACGCTGGCGCTCAGCCGATCGGTCTTTACCAGTCTCAAGCCGGCGAAGACCTTTCTCAAGACCTTCCTTTCGGTGACGGGCAGCGCGCTCGATCGGGACGATTACATCGTCTACAACAGCGCGAACGGCAAGCTCTTCTACGATGCCGATGGCAACGGGAAGGGAGCGGCCCTCCAGTTCGCGCAGCTGTCTTCCAAGCTGCAGCTTACCTATCTGGATTTCCAGCTGACGGCCTGAGGAGCGCTTACGCCACGAATTCGTGCCGCCGATAGCCCTGGATGTAGAGGAGCGCCGTGAGGTCGCCGTGATCGATGCGGATGCGGGCCTGCGCCGCAACGGCGGGCTTTGCATGAAGCGCAACGCCGCTGCCGGCAAGCTGGAGCATGGCGAGGTCGTTTGCGCCATCCCCGACCGCGAGCACGTCGGCAGAGGTGATGCCGCGGCGCCCCGTGAGGCGCAGCAGCGCCTGCGCCTTCGCTTCCTTGCCGAGAATGGGTTCGGCGACCACGCCGGTCAGCACGCCGCCCTCATGCAGCAGTTCGTTGGCCTGGTTCTCGTCGAAGCCGAGCATGGCCGCGACGGGGCCGGTGAACAGGGTGAAGCCGCCCGAGACCAGGGCGGTATAGGCGCCGCGCGCCCGCATGGTGGCCACCAGCTCCCGCCCGCCCGGCGTCAGCGTGATGCGGCTGCGGATGACATCGTCGATGACCGAAAGCGGCAAGCCCTTGAGCAGCGCCACGCGCTCGCGAAGCGCCGGCTCGAAGGCAATCTCGCCATTCATGGCGCGGGCTGTGATCAGCGAAACCTCTTCCTTCAGCCCCACTTCCGCGGCCAGTTCATCGATGCATTCCTGGCCGATCATGGTGGAATCCATGTCGGCGATCAGCATCTGCTTGCGCCGCGCATCGGCATCCTGCACCACCACATCCACGGGCGCGCCGTCCACAAGGGCCGCGAGCGCCGCGCGGGCTTCGCTCGCATCCGCACCATCCCGCAGCACCAGATCGCAGGCCACGCCATCCGCCAGCCAGTAAAGTCCGGATGCCTTCAAGGCATCTGCGGCCTTTTCGCCGAGGGCGGGAGAGAGTACAGGGTTGAGCGGATTGGCAATCAACGTGGCGACCAAGGCCATGGGGGAGAACCCTTTACGTGAGCGATATCGATGCGATCCTGATAACCGGGCCGACCGCCAGCGGCAAGTCTCAGCATGCGCTGGAATGGGCGCGCAAGACCGGCGGCGCGGTGGTGAATGCCGACAGCATGCAGGTCTACGATACGCTCCGCGTTCTCACGGCCCGGCCATCTGAAGAGGAAATGGAAGGCATCGACCACCTGCTCTATGGCCATGTTCCCGCTTCCCGTGCCTATTCGACCGGCGCCTGGCTTCGCGACATGGAAGCCGTTCTCGCGCGGCTGCGAAGCGAGGGGCGCATGCCCGTCATCGTCGGCGGAACCGGGCTTTACTTCAAGGCGCTGACGGAAGGGCTTTCCGAGATGCCCGCCATTCCGCCCGCCGTCAGGGAGAGGGTGAGGGCGCGCCTGGAAGCGCTCGGGCCGGAAGCCCTGCACGCAGAACTTGCAGATATCGATTCGCCCGCGGCGGAAAGGATCGGCCGGCAGGACGGGCAGAGGATCGCCCGGGCGATCGAGGTGTTCGAAGCCTCGGGACAGACCCTCACCGGTCTGCAGCGCGCCAGCGCGCCGCCGCTGGTCGATCCCGCCCGAGCCCTCAAGATGGTCATCCTGCCGGACAGGGCCATTCTGGCAGACCGCATCAATCGCCGCTTCGAGCGCATGCTTGCAGGAGAGGCCATTGCCGAAGTGGAGGCGCTGCTTCGGCTTTCTCTGCCGGACACGCTCCCGGTGATGCGCGCCATCGGCGTCCCCGAAATCCGCGAGCACCTTGCCGGCCGGCTGGGTTTCGACGCGGTGCGCGAAAGGGGCGCCGCCGCCACCCGGCAATATGCCAAGCGCCAGATGACCTGGTTCCGGAACCAGATGGATGATGGGTGGGAGCGAATTTCGGCAGCCCAATGACGAAAAACAGCGTGCAATAAATTAGATTGTATTTATCTTCTAATGCTCTATCATAAATCCACGGATGCTAATTTGTGATCCAAGGAGGCTGTTATGGGTGTTAACGGTTCATCTGATCTTGTAGGCCATACGAATGCTCCCCGATTTCGCGCGATAGGCGACGAGCGGCTGATCTCCGCAACCGAGTTCGAAAGTCTCAAGGCATCTTTGCTAAACCAGAGAAATCACGATGCGGTCTGGTATCCAGATGGCAGTTCCATTCAAATTACAAAGGCTTTTGACGAAGACGCGCGTTTTTGGGTTGGATTTATTTATCTGTCGGAATCCGCGAGCGAAGTTGTTAAATGGCTTAAACTGGCACCCATGAACAAAAATTTTGTTCCTGATAAGTACTTGCTGGTCGGCGCTGATGGCAGCCTCACGGCAATCTGGTCGGATTTGGACGAAAAAGGAGCGCGCCTATACAAGACAATGACCCTCTCGGCAGAGAGCGATCTTGTGGCGATGGGAGCGGGGCGCGACTATGTTTTGGGCACGGTAGGCGCCGATGATATCCACGTTTCTCCCGGCGGCCTCAATGCGGGGGATTACATCGATGGCCGCGGTGGCGACAACACGCTCGTTCTGGATGGGCCGGCTACGCTCGATATCACCCTTCCCCAGGTATTCGAGAAAATCGACCATATCCGTCTGTCGGATGGGGATGACACGCTTGTCGTCACGCAGGAGCGCCTAAACGGTGTGGAAACCATAGATGGTGGCGGCGGCTTCGATACGCTCCGTCTCAAGGAGCCGGGCATAGTGGAATTCATTTCCCACAGGCTCTCCGGTATCGAGCGTGTGCTTGGAACCGACGGCGACGACAAAATCTATGCCGCCGACGAAAATGACACCATAGACGGCGGCGGCGGGAACGATGTGCTTGACGGCGGAAGCGGGGACGACGTCCTCTCGGGCGGCAGCGGCAACGATCGCCTCGAGGGCGGAGCCGGTGCCGACAGGATGGCCGGAGGCATGGGGAACGATACCTACGTCGTGGACAATCCTGCCGATACGGTGACCGAGGCCGCAGGCGAAGGCGACGATACCGTACGCACTGCGATCAGCTATACGCTCTCTGCCAATGTCGAGAACCTGGTCCTCGAAGGAGACCGGAAACTCACCGGCGCCGGCAACGATCTCGATAACATGATCTTTGCCAACAATGCCGGAAACACGCTGTACGGATATGCCGGTCGCGACCAGCTCGTGGGCGGGAAGGGGCAGGATCTGCTCGATGGGGGCGCCGGCGCCGATATCATGCAGGGTGGCGATGGTGCCGATACCTATATCGTGGACGACGCTCGAGACATGGTCGACGAGACAGGCGGGCAGAACTGGATCGATACGATCCGCGCCCGGATCGACATAGATCTCAATGCACGCACCATTATCGGCGATGTGGAAAACGTTATCCTCGAAGGTGCGGGAAACCTCAGCGCGACCGGTAACTCCCTTGCAAACAGGCTGACCGGCAATGAGTTTGCGAACCGGCTCGACGGAGGGGCGGGTGCCGATTATCTCGCCGGGGGAGGAGGGAACGACACTTACGTGCTGGATAATGTCGGCGACATTGTCGATGAGGAGGGGGCGGGCGGCCTCGACAGCATCGAAAGCTCCGTCAACGTCGATCTGAATGGAAGCAATATCAAGGGTTCTATCGAAAACGTAACCTTGCTCGGGGCGCTGCATCTCACCGCTTTCGGCAATCAGTTAGACAATGTTCTCATCGGTAACGAGGGCGACAACATTCTCGACGGGCGCGAAGGAGCCGACCTGATGCGCGGCGGTGCCGGCAATGATATCTATTATGTAGACGATGCTCGGGACCGTGTCGATGAAACCGGAGGGGCAGGCAATGACCGAGTTATATCTCGAGTAAGCCTTGACCTTTCGGCCGATTTTGGATTGTCGCAAGTTGAGAACTTGCTCCTTACCGCTTTAAGCGAAATCAACGGTAGGGGTAATGCGTTGAATAACGCGATCGCTGGAAACGATGCAGCCAACTCGATCTATGGCGCCGCCGGGAATGACGAGCTCGTTGGCAACGGTGGTAATGACAGGCTGTACGGGGAAGACGGCGATGATGGCGTGTCCGGCGGCGATGGCGACGACGTGGTTGATGGGGGAAGCGGTAATGACCGTCTCTATGGAGGCAGTGGAAGCGACTCTCTCAATGGCGGTTCAGGTGGCGATAGCATGTCCGGGGATGGTGGCTCCGACACCTATTACGTAGACTCCGCCCTGGATCGCGTCATCGAGAACGACTTCAGTGCGGCCGGGGGAACCGATACGGTCTACAGCGCCGTGAGCTACATTCTCAACAATGTGGATGCCGGCGCGGTCGAGAACCTGGTCCTGACCGGGACGGCGCTGAACGGAACCGGCAACGGCATAGACAATACCATCACGGGAAATGCCTATGGCAATACGCTCGATGGCGGCGCGGGCGCCGATGTGATGATCGGTGGTGCCGGAAATGATGTCTACGTCGTCGACAACCTGCGCGATCTCGTCAACGAACAGGCCAATGCCGGTGCGGGGACCGATACGGTCTACGCCTCCGTCAATTTCAACATGAACGCCACCTCGCAGGTGCTCGGCCTTGTGGAGAACCTTGTTCTCACGGGCAGTGCCGTGCGCGGCGACGGCAATGCCTCCGGCAATGTCATGACCGGTAACAGCATGGCGAACCAGCTCTTCGGCTGGGCCGGCGACGATGTCATCAATGGCGGGGCGGGCTACGACACGCTGACGGGCGGTGCGGGACGCGACAGCTTCCTGTTTTCCGCCGATGTCGGGCGCTATGACGTGATCACGGATTTCTCGGTGGCCGACGACACGATACGCCTCGACCACAACGTGTTCAGCGCGCTCGGCCAGAGTTCCGGCTGGCTCAGGAGCGACGCCTTCACCATCTCCACGGTAAGCGCCGCTGCCGACGCGGGCGACCGCATCATCTACGATCGTGACAGCGGCTATCTCTATTATGACGTCAACGGAACCGGGGGCGGGGGGCTGAACTGCTTCGCCAAGATAGCCCCCTATCTTGCACTCACCGCCGCCGATTTCCTGATCGTGTAAGGGCTTTGCCGGAGGAGGGGGCCGCGGCAGGGCCCTCTCTTTCTGGCCATTTCTCGATCAGTCGCGCCGGAGGCTGCTCAGCGGCTTCCTGAGGATGCTTTCGCGCAAGGAAAGCCGCTCGCGCGGCGGCTCCGTCGCCGTGGCAGAACGTTCTGCCTGGCCTGCCCCCTGCGGCTGTGCGCCGGTGCCCTGGCCGTAGCGCAGCGGCGGTGGTTCCGGCGGCTCGCCGGTCGGAGGCATGGTGGTGCGGAAGACGGTCGGCTGCTGCTGCGGCGGTTCGCGGAAAACGTCCGCGCGGGCATAGGGTGCGGGTTCCGCGGGGCCTTTCGGCAGCATGTCGGGCCGGTACGGCTCGTCGGTCGCGCCTGCCGTCGCCCAGCTGAAGCCGGCCTCGGCAAGCTGCTGGTGCGGCTCGAACTGGTCGAGATCCTCGTCTTCCATGTCGGTATCCTGCGCACCGAAGGACTGCGGTCCCGTATAGGAGTGCTTCAGATTGCCGATATCGATCGGCGAGACCGCGCGCATGCGGGTCACCACCGTGCGCAGATCGACGCTGTCTGCCGTCTCCTCGTCGCGCGAGCTCTCCGTCACGCTGCCTGCCTTTGGCAGGATGGACGCATCCACGCGCTCGAAACGCATCCGCATCGGCACCGCGATGGCCTCGCCGAAGGCAATGGCCTCACCGTTGCCGATGGACGAAATGAAATTGGTGATGGAGACCGAGGAATTCGGGATGGCCGAGCGGATGATCTCCTTGTCCTTCTCGTTGGCGAGGCGCATGGCAAAAAGGGTGGAGCACTGGGAGAGGATCGTCTGGTCCAGCTCGCCCGGGCGCTGCGTGATGATGCCGAGCGAAACGCCGTATTTGCGGCCTTCCTTCGCGATGCGGGCGATGGCGCTTCGGGTGGGGAAGAAGCCGAGATTGGGATCGGCGGGCACGTAGCGGTGCGCCTCTTCGCACACCACCAGCATGTGCAGGCCGCCATTGCTCCACAGCGCGATTTCGAAGGCCATGCGGCACAGAACCGAGGCGACCGAATTCACCACTTCCGACGGGATGCCCGCCAGCTGGAAGGTGCTGATCGGCCTGCCATTTCCGGGAATGCGGAAAATATGGGCGATGGTCTCCATGATCGTGTCGGTGATCGTGTTGCTGGAGAACATGAAATGGTAGCGCGGATCGTTGATCGCGGCGAGAACGCGCATCTTCAGCGAGCGCAGCACGGGCTTTTCATTGCGCCCTTCCAGCCGGCCGATGCGCTCGTCGATGAGCGCCAGCAGGTCTGCCATGCGGTAGGGCACGGGCGTATCCGCGGTCATCGAGCTCTTTTCGGTCTGGCGCCGCATCAGCCCGCCTTCGCCGCCGCCGCGGAAGCTGCGCTTCGCCTCGGGGATGAGGTCGCGCAGGATGTCCAGCTCCTCCGGCACCGGCGGCCGGCCGCGGAACACCACCTCGGCGAACTCCTCCAGCCGCATCAGCCAGAAGGGCAGGTCGAGCGTGTCTGTATCGATGACCACCGCGTCATTGGGGAAGGCGGCCGCAAATTCGTTGTGCGGATCGAGGATCAGAACGCGCAGCTTGGGGTCCGAGGCGATCGCCTTGTGCAGAAGAAGGGAAACGGCCGTCGACTTGCCGACGCCCGTCGAGCCGACCACGGCAAAGTGCTTGGACAGCATCGAGGGAATGTGGATCGTCGCCGAGACGCTCTCGTCCTGCGAAAGCGTCCCGATCTGCTGGTTTTCCTGCGCCCGGCTGGCATAGATGCGCTCCAGGTCGGAGCCGCGGATGCGGTGGGCAATAGAGCCGAGGTAAGGATAGCAGGAGATGCCGGTCGAGAATTCCTCGCGTCCGTCGTCGTAGACGCGCACCTCGCCGAGCAGCTCCACTTCCACGAAGAAATTGTTGTCGCCGTTCTCGCCCCAGTGCTGGTCTTCCATCTGCATGGAATAGGCCATGGCAACGACGCGGTTCTGGCCGACGCTGATGGAGATCAGGCGCCCCACGGACCAAAGCTCGGTCAGATCCGTTCCGCCCTGTTCCGCGACGGCAGAGATGGTGGCGCGCGAGCCGTTGCACGACACCACGCGGCCGAGAAACCGGTTCCCCGGCTTCAAAATGTCTCTGCGGTCATCATCTGTCATGGGGCCAGCATCGGATCGAAGGGGCATCGGCATTCGCTTCTCCCGGTCATGGGATGACGGGCGCGACCTGCAGGCGCCCGCGCGGGGTGATCCCGCTCTCGCCGGAAAGGTAGATTGGGGAGCCTTAACAACTGGTGTAGCAACCAACCGGAAGTGGGTCTACTTTCGAATTTTCGCATGCGAGGGCGATAAAACCCGTCCGCGCTTGGTTGACGCCCCGCAAGATTCTGTCTATCAATGCCGGCCATGAACAACTTTGTTACTCTTATTGTGGTGGGACCGCGCATGGGCAGGATGGTGTAACCATCCGGCGTCAGCCACCCATGCGCGAAACGACAGGCTCCTAAAGGAGCCTTTTTTTATGTCTCAATCCGGGCTAATAGGCCCACAACGGACGGGCCGAGCGAGCCCATAACCCTTGAACAAGCGGAACCAGGCATGACGGGCAAAGACAATCAGATGACCGGCGCGGAAATCGTTCTCCAGGCGCTGAAGGACAACGGGGTCGAGCACATCTTCGGCTATCCGGGCGGGGCCGTGCTCCCGATCTATGACGAGATCTTCCAGCAGGACGACATCCAGCACATTCTCGTCCGTCACGAGCAGGGCGCAGGTCATGCCGCGGAAGGCTATGCGCGCTCCACCGGCAAGGTCGGCGTCATGCTGGTAACCTCGGGCCCGGGTGCGACCAACGCGGTCACGCCCCTCCAGGACGCGCTGATGGACAGCGTGCCGCTCGTCTGCCTGTCCGGCCAGGTGCCCACCACGCTCATCGGATCGGACGCCTTCCAGGAATGCGACACGGTCGGCATCACGCGCCCCTGCACCAAGCACAACTGGCTGGTCAAGGACGTCAACGATCTCGCCCGCATCATCCATGAAGCCTTCCGCATCGCCCAGACCGGCCGCCCGGGCCCCGTCGTCGTCGATATCCCGAAGGACATCCAGTTCGCCACCGGCACCTACACGCCGCCTGCGGATCATGTCGCGCAGAAGAGCTACCAGCCGAAGGTCCAGGGCGATCTGAATGCGATCAAGGCTGCCGTCGAGCTGATGGCGACGGCCCGTCGCCCGGTCATCTATTCCGGCGGCGGCGTGGTCAATTCCGGTCCGGAAGCGTCCAAGCTGCTGCGCGAGCTGGTGGAACTCACCGGCTTCCCGATCACCTCCACGCTGATGGGCCTCGGCTGCTATCCGGCCTCGGGCAAGAACTGGCTCGGCATGCTCGGCATGCACGGTTCCTACGAAGCCAACATGACCATGCATGATTGCGATGTGATGGTCTGCATCGGCGCCCGCTTCGACGACCGCATCACCGGCCGCCTGAATGCATTTTCGCCGAACTCTAAGAAGATCCACATCGACATCGATCCGTCCTCGATCAACAAGAACGTCCGCGTCGATGTCGGCGTCGTCGGCGACATCACCCATGTTCTCGAAGACATGGTCCGCCTGTGGCGCGCCCTGCCGAAGAAGCCGGAAGCCGGCCAGCTGGCCGACTGGTGGAGCCAGATCGACAAGTGGCGTGCGCGCAAGTCCTTCGCCTATACGAAGAGCAACGATGTGATCATGCCGCAATATGCCATCGAGCGGCTCTATGAGCTGACGAAGGATCGCGACACCTACATCACCACCGAAGTCGGCCAGCACCAGATGTGGGCGGCCCAGTATTTCGGCTTCGAGCAGCCGAACCGCTGGATGACCTCGGGCGGCCTCGGCACCATGGGCTACGGCCTGCCGGCAGCGCTCGGCGTGCAGATCGCCCATCCGGAAAGCCTCGTCATCGATATCGCCGGCGATGCCTCCATCCAGATGTGCATCCAGGAAATGTCTGCGGCCATCCAGTACAACGCGCCGATCAAGATCTTCATCCTGAACAACCAGTACATGGGCATGGTGCGCCAGTGGCAGCAGCTGCTGCACGGAAACCGTCTGTCCAACTCCTATACCGAAGCCATGCCCGACTTCGTGAAGCTGGCCGAAGCCTATGGCGCAGTCGGCATCCGCTGCGAAAAGCCGGACGAGCTGGATGACGCCATCCTCGAGATGATCAACGTCAAGAAGCCGGTCATCTTCGATTGCCGCGTCGCGAACCTTGCCAACTGCTTCCCGATGATACCGTCGGGCAAGGCGCACAACGAAATGCTGCTGCCGGACGAGGCAACCGACGAAGCCGTCGCCAATGCCATCGATGCCAAGGGCCGCCAGCTGGTCTGACCGAGAACCTGAAGGAGCAAGATCATGAACGCACATCTTCAACCCACGGGTTCGGCCTACTTCATCTCGAAGGAAACCCAGACCGTCGAAAGCCACACGCTGTCCGTCCTCGTGGACAACGAGCCCGGTGTCCTCGCCCGTGTCATCGGCCTCTTCTCCGGCCGCGGTTACAACATCGAGAGCCTGACGGTCTCGGAGACGGAGCACCAGGCGCATCTGTCGCGCATCACCATCGTCACGCGCGGCACGCCGCACGTTCTCGAGCAGATCAAGGCGCAGCTGGAGCGCATCGTGCCGGTTCACCGGGTGGTGGATCTCACGGTCCGCGCCCGGGACCTCGGACACGAGCGTCCGCTCGAGCGCGAGCTGGCGCTGGTCAAGGTCTCCGGCGTGGGCGAAAGCCGCGTCGAGGCGCTTCGCCTTGCCGATGCCTTCCGCGCCAATGTCATCGACGCGAACATCGAGCATTTCGTCTTCGAGATCACCGGCAAGGTGTCGAAGATCGACCAGTTCATCGCGATCATGAAGCCGCTCGGTCTCATCGAGGTGTGCCGCACCGGCATCGCGGCCATGAACCGCGGCCCGCAGGGCATGTAATTAGCCCTTCCCGCGCGTTCGGCGGGCGCCTTCGGGCGCCCGTTTTCGTTGCGGTTCATGCAGGAAAAAGAGTCTCTTGCGGGGTGATCCTCACAGGCCGATTCATTCTCTTCACAAAGTGATTCAGCGACCGTCCGCTTCGCTTTTGTCCTCCTGACAATTCCCCGGTGGACAGTGCCTGCCGCATGTCTATTCTGTCGGCCTTTTCCGGACTCTCTTCCTTTGGATCCCCTTTGATGACCTGGGACATATTCACGGCCCTTTGCCTGTTTGCGCTGGCAACATCGATCACGCCCGGCCCGAACAACACCATGCTGCTCGCGTCCGGCGTCAATTTCGGCTTCGTGCGCACCATCCCGCACATGCTCGGCATAGGCGCTGGGTTCTTTACCCTGCTCATCGGTGTCGGCCTTGGCCTCGGTGCCCTTATCACCGGGTTTCCGGCCCTTCACCTGTTTCTGAAGGTGGCAGGCGGGGCCTATCTTCTCTACATCGCCTGGAAGATCGGCATGTCCCGCAGCCTCGGCGAAGCGAAGGAGGCCGGGCTGAAGCCGATGACTTTCCTGCAGGCGGCCGCTTTCCAGTGGGTCAACCCAAAGGCATGGGTCATGGCCATCACCGCGATGTCGACCTATGGCGACAGCGTTCACCCCTATCAGCGGGTGTTGCTCATCGGGCTGGTTTTCGCCATCGTGAACGTCCCGAGCGTGTCCACCTGGGCTGGCTTCGGATCGGTTCTGCGCGGCTGGCTTTCCGATCCCGTCCGGTTAAAGTGGTTCAACATCACCATGGCCCTGCTGCTCGTCGTCAGCCTGTGGCCGCTCCTGAAATGAGGCCTGCCTTGTCGCATCACCATCACCACCACGATCATGACCACGACCATCATCACGACAACCGCTATTCCGACATGGAAGCACGGGTGAGGGCGCTGGAGACCGTTCTGACCGAAAAGGGCCTGATCGATCCTGCAGCCATCGATGCGATCGTCGAGACCTACGAGACGCGGGTCGGTCCGCGCAATGGAGCGCGGGTGGTTGCGAAGGCATGGAGCGATCCTGCCTTTGCGGACTGGCTGAGGAAGGACGCGACGGCAGCGATTGCAAGTCTCGGCTTCACCGGCCGGCAGGGCGAGCACATGCGCGCCGTGTTCAACACGCCCGATGTTCACAATCTGGTCGTCTGCACGCTGTGCTCCTGCTACCCCTGGGCCGTGCTCGGGCTTCCGCCGGTCTGGTACAAGGCCCCCGCCTACCGCTCGCGCGCGGTCATGGACCCGAAGGGCGTGCTTGCCGAATTCGGCGTGACTCTGCCGGAGGGAACCGCCGTAAGGGTATGGGATTCGACGGCCGAGCTGCGTTATCTCGTCGTGCCGGTCAGACCTTCCGGTACGGAAGGCTGGAGCGAGGCGCAACTGGCCGATCTCGTCACCCGCGACAGCATGATCGGAACGGGTCTTGCGCTTTCCCCGGAGGCTTCGGCATGAACGGACCCCATGATCTCGGCGGCTTCCAGGGCTTCGGCCCGGTCAATCCTGAAAAGGACGAGCCTTACTTCCATGCGGAGTGGGAAAAACGGGCCCTGGGCGTCGTGCTGTCTGCCGGTGCCATGGGCCACTGGACCATCGACGAAAGCCGCCACGCCCGCGAAAACATTCCGCCGGCGGATTATCTGTCGGCGAGCTACTATGAAATATGGATCCGCGCGCTGGAAGTGCTTCTGGAGCGCCACGGTTTCGCGACCCGCGAGGAGATGGATCTGGGCGTGAAGCTTCAGGACGGCACGTCGCCCAAGCGGGTGCTGAAGGCGGACATGGTGCCGGCGGTGCTCGCAAGGGGCGGGCCCTGCGACCGGCCTGTCGATCGCGGACCGGCTTTCGCTCCGGGCGACCGCGTAAGGACGCGGAACATGCACCCGTCCGGCCACAACCGCCTGCCGCGCTACGCCAAGGGCAAGGTGGGCGTGGTGGAGGCCGTGCAAGGCGGGTTCGTCTATCCGGATACGAATGCCCATGGCGGCGGCGAGCAGCCGCAATGGGTCTACACCGTCGTGTTCACCGCGCCGGAATTGTGGGGCGAGGGCGCCGATCCGTTGCAGACCGTCTCCATCGATGCGTGGGAGGCCTATCTTGAGCGTGTGTGAAACGGCATCGCCACTGGTGCAGTCTCCCGGCCTGCCGAAATCCGCGGAAGGCGATCCGGTTTTTGCCGAACCCTGGCATGCCACGGCCTTCGCGCTCACGGTTCTCCTCCACCAGAAGGGCCTGTTCGCATGGTCCGAGTGGGCAGAGACCCTGTCTCGGGAAGTGAAGAAGCCGGGGCGGGCGCAGGACGGGAGCGACTATTTCGATGCCTGGGTGGAAGCGCTCTCCGCGCTGCTTGCTTCCAAGGGCGTTGCCGATGCCGCCGGCCTTCTCGACCTGCAGAAGAGCTGGCAGCGCGCCGCCGAGGCTACGCCTCATGGCACGCCGATCCGCCTCGAAAACGATCCACAGCGGCAATCCCTGTAACGGGTCAGTCGAAGGCCAGGCGGCGGATCGCCGCCATCAGGGCGGTTTCATCGATGGTGCCGGGGCCGCCCAGTAACTGCCTGATGGCCGCGCCTTCCACGAGATCGATGATCATGTCCGCGCGTTCCGGCCCGGCGGCAGCGGACGGCGAGGCTTTTGCGATGGCGTCGCGAAGCGCGCTCGCAAGCCGCTGCCGGTTGGCGACAAACCCCTCCCTGACGGCAGGATTGCGAAAGGATTCCGACAGGATCTCTGCCGCCAAAACGCCGTTTTCCGGCCGGCAGTACAGGCTGAAGCATTCTTTCGCGAAGGCCATCACCGGGGCCTCGCCTTCGCCTTGCGTCAGCAGGCCAATCAGGGCGTCGTTCTCCTCTGCCTCCAGCGTGGCGATGGCGGCGATCAGCTCCGGTTTTCCCGAGAAGTGATTGTAGAGGTTGCCGAGGCTGATGCCTGCCCGCTCCGCAATGTCGCGGATGCTGGTCTGGTGAAAGCCTTTCTCCAGGAAAAGGGCTGCCGCCACCTCGATGATCAGCCTTCGGCGCTCATCTGTGCGCAGCGTGCGGTTTTTCGCTTCGTCCACCACCGTGCCTCTTGCAAGCTCAGGAACCAACCCTTAAATGAATGAACGATCGTTCATTCATTTAAGGGTGGCCCGCATGTCAGTTTCTGTCCCTCAGGCATATGCGCCTGCAAGCCATTCGGGCAAGCAAAACCCGCAAGCGGTCACGAGAGGCAGGCTCGAGGGGCTGGATCTCGCGCGCTTTATCGCCTTCGCCGGCATGGTGATCGTGAATTTCGGCCTGGTCCTTGCGGCGGATGGCGGGGCGCATGGTGCTGCCGGCTCCTTCATATCCCTCTTCGAGGGCAGGGCTGCGGCGACCTTTGTGGTGCTTGCCGGGATCGGCTTTTCCCTCATGACGCATGATGGGGAGAAGTCCGATGCCTTCGGGCCACTCCTGAAGAGGGCGGGTTTTCTCATGGCGGCAGGGTTGCTCAACATGCTCGTCTTTCCGGCCGATATCCTGCACCTCTACGCGGTCTACTTCCTGCTTGGTCTGGCCTTCATCCGCCTGCCGTCTTCGGCGCTCACGGTCGCGCTTTGCCTTTGCGTCGTCTTCGCGACGGCAGCCCTCTTCGTCGTGGACTACGAGGCTGGATGGAACTGGTCCGACTACTCCTATGCGGACTTCTGGTCTGCGCAGGGCTTTCTCCGCAACCTCATGTTCAACGGATTTCATCCGGTCCTTCCCTGGTTCGGTTTCATGCTGTTCGGGTTCTTGCTCGCCCGGCTGCCCCTTGCGAACCGCCGAATGCAGGTCCGGATGATCCTGCTCGGTCTCGTCACCGCGGGTGCCGCAGCCTTTGCTTCGAACCTGCTTGCCTCCGCACCCTTCATCAAGGCCGCCGGACTGGTGGACGTTGTTCACATCAAGCCGATGCCACCTGGCCCGCTCTATGTGCTGTCCGGGCTCGGGACGGCATCCGTGGTGATTGGCCTTTGCCTTCTGGTCGCCGACCTTGCCGGCAGCCGCTTTCGCTTCCTGCTTGCGCCATTTCTGGCAACGGGGCGAATGACGCTCAGCCTCTATGTCGGCCACATCCTGATCGGAATGCTGGTCCTCGTCCTGCTCGGCTACGAAAACAGCGGTGAGGCCGGCGTGTCCCTGGTCGCGACGGCGGTCTTCGTCACGCTGTCCGTTGCCTTCGCCACGTCGTGGATGGCGCGTTTTCCGGCGGGCCCTCTGGAAATGCTGATGCGGCGGCTTACCGGTTGAGGGTCAACCCTTCAGCCTGAAGGGAATGCCGGAGATGAGGGCGCCGACATAGCGGCGCTTCTGGTAGAGACCGTTCAGGGAGACACGGCTGACCGCGGTCGGGCGCTTCATCGTTTCGGCAGTCAGCACCCCCGGCCGGGTGGTGACGGCAAGCGATACGCCGGCTTTTGTCGCGGCATCGAATTCGCGCGTTCCCACGGAGCAGGCGGTGCCGTAGGGATAGGCAAGGCAGGTGGCCTTTCGCCCGCCATAACGGCCCGCCATCTCCATCGACGCCTCGATCTCGTGAGAGAGCTGGGCCTCCGGCACGCGGGAAAGAACCGGATGGGTGAGCGTGTGGCCCCCGTAGCGGACGAGGGGGTCCTGCTCTGCCAGCTCCCGCAGCTCGGTTTCGGTCATGACCTCCCGGTCGACGATGCCCGTGGGGTCGACACCCGCCCGAAGGGCCGCTTCGTCCAGACGTTCGGTGACGCGCGTCTGGTCTCCGCCATTGACGGCCGCGCACAGCCGGTTGAAGGCATCCACCTTTTGCGCGTGGCTCTCCGCAGGCAGGCGCTCCCGCCCCTTGCCGAGGTCGATCTCCAGCCGGTCCACCCTGTTGAGCAGGGCGCCCGCCGTCTCCCACCACAGGGTAACCTTGCGGTCGACAAAGCCGGGGGTGACGAAGATGGTGTAAGGGATCGCGTGGCGTCGGAAGATCGGGGCTGCATGGACGCGGTTGTTGCGGTAGCCGTCGTCCAGCGTGAAAGCCACGAAGCGGCGCCTGTCGCCGGGGTCCGCCAGGCGGTGCGGCAGGTCTTCCAGGGCGATCGGGGTCAATCCTGCCGCGAGGCATTCCTCCACCACTGCTTGCAGGAACTCCGGCGTGACCTCCAGATGGCCATTCGGCTCGAAAGCCTGCGGGGTTCGGGGGCGGACATGGTGCAGCGTGAAGATCAGACCGCGTCCTGCTGCCGCTGGCATGAGCTTGCCAAGCCGGAGCGCCGATATCGCCTCCAGCCCACCGATGATGGCAGCTTGCTTCAGTAGGTTCTTCAATGGTCGGCCCAGGTCACGCTTTTGCGGCAGACTGACATTGAAAGTTGTAACAGCGAGTAAATATAAACACTACATAGTTTCGCACCCGTCTCCGAAAATGAGTACAAAACGGGAAAACCGCTTGCGTCCGCGAGCCGAATCCTGTCACGTCCCGCCCATGCAATTCGCACCGCAGCAAGATGAAGCCCTCAAGGCGGTCTCCCGTTGGCTGAAGGAGGGTCGGCAGCCAGTATTCCGCCTTTTCGGCTATGCCGGAACGGGCAAGACGACGCTTGCGCGCCATTTTGCCGAGCATGTCGATGGGGACGTGCTGTTTGCCGCCTTCACCGGCAAGGCCGCACAGGTGCTGCGCTCGCGCGGCGCGACGAATGCCAAGACCATCCACTCCCTGATCTACCGTCCGCGCGGGGAGGAAGAGGTGGAGGACGAGGAAACCGGCAAGACCTCCATTGCACCGATGTTCTCGATCAACCGGCAAAGCCCGCTGGCCAAGGCGGCGCTGATCGTGATCGACGAATGCTCGATGGTGGACGAGCAGCTTGGGCGCGACCTGATGAGCTTCGGCACGCCGATCCTGGTGCTCGGCGATCCCGGCCAGCTTCCGCCCGTCTCAGGGGGCGGCTTCTTCACCAACCAGGAGCCGGATTTCCTGCTGACGGAAATCCATCGTCAGGCGCGGGACAACCCGATCATCACGGTCGCGATGGATGTCCGCGAGGGCAAGGAGCTGATGTATGGCGATTACGGCACCGTGCAGATCATCGGGCGGTCCGACGTCAACCAGGACATGGTGCTTTCGGCCGATCAGGTTCTGGTCGGCACCAACAAGACCCGCCGCCGCTACAACCAGCGGCTTCGCCAGCTGAAGGGCTTCACATCCGAGTATCCGCAGTCCGGCGACAAGCTGGTCTGCCTGCGCAACGACCCGGCCAAGGGCCTGCTGAACGGATCGCTGTGGCAGGTCATGAGCTCCTCGCGCGAGACGGTGAAGCCCGGCATCAACCTCATGATCCGCCCCGAAGACGACGACATGGATCGCGGTGCGGCCAAGATCAAGCTGCTCAAGGCCGCCTTCGAGGAGAGCGACACGGAAATCCCCTGGACCACCCGCAAGCGCTATGACGAGTTCGATTACGGCTATGCACTGACGGTGCACAAGGCGCAGGGTTCGCAGTGGAACAAGGTCGTGCTGTTCGATGAAAGCTGGGCCTTCCGCGACAGCCGGGAGCGCTGGCTCTATACCGCGATCACGAGGGCCGCGAAGGAACTCATCATCGTGCGTTGAGCCGCCCTTGCGTCTCGTTTCATGCAAAGAGGACTAGGCAGAGGGGGAGGGTCCGCCGTCTCCCCCTCTGCGCCTCGTCGGAATTACTTGATGATTCCGAGAAGGACTGCCTTGGCGACCGCCTGGAAGCGGTTGTGCGCGTTGAATTTCTGGATGATGCCGGCTTCCAGTGCCTGAACCTCCCGAACCTCCATTGCCATGGACCGGGCGAGCCGTACCGGAGTGAGGCCCTCTGCCATCAGCTCCAGGCACTGGATTTCGAGCGGAGACAGCGCGCCGTCGCCCTCGTTGTCGTTGCCGGCCGCATGGGGATCCTCCGGCCGGTCCACCAGATGGGTGATCTGCTGCATCTGCCGGTGCACGGTCGACAGCGACGCCATCAGCTCCCGCTTGCGCACCATCAGCGCCTCCATGAAGAGGGCATCCGCCTCTTCCTGGCTGTCGGCCTGTTCCAGTTCGGCCATCAGTTCCTGGATCGTGGCGATGGGCATGCCCACTTCCCGCGCCAGCGTGATGATGGCCATCAGGTGCACGTCATGGGCATGGTAGACCCGCATCAGGCCAATGCGACCGGCCTTGATGAGATTCTTCTCCTCGTAGAAATGCAGGGTTCGGTGGGTGACGCCGAAGGCGTTGGCCATGTCGGCGATGGCAACGGGGCCTTCGGGCAGTCCTTCCGGAAGGCGAACGGCCGGCAAGAAGCGGGCGCGCCCCGGCTTTGCTTCGGGGGTATTCTCGCGATCCTCCGACCGCGCGTAGATTTCCCTCATGCTTTACCTCCAATCGCGCCGGTCTTTCGAAGCCGATGCGGGTCCCAATGAATGGTTCCGCAGCCTGGGGGCGGGGCAGCGGTAACCGCCAGATACCTTACGTGTTGCTCTGGACAGCCCGGTCAAGGATACAAGTCTCGATTCATCCGAGTTACGCCTGTGCCGATTAGGAACATCTTAGTCAGAAAACTGTGCTGGGTAAGTGTTATTTATTATCCCTTTTTATTCGCCACTTCGTCTGTAAGCCTGCCGGAACGGTACCGGAGCCGGGAAGCCGGGAAATGCTTCCGGATCAACGGGATTGATGGATTTATTTCGCAAAGGCGTTGGCGTCGCCCGTTGCCTTCGCTTACAACACACAGGGTGGTCCGATGCACAGTCGGACGCGTATCTTCAACCGGAATGCTGCCATGCCTGCAAAACTGTCCGTGAACCTGAACGCCATCGCCATGCTGCGCAATCGCCGCGACCTTCCATGGCCGAGCGTGACGGGTCTGGGCCGGATCGCGCTGCAGGCGGGGGCAGCCGGATTGACGGTGCATCCGCGGCCGGACCAGCGGCATATCCGCTTCAGCGACCTGCCGGACATTCGCGCCCTGATCGATGACGAGTTCCCGCACGCCGAATTCAACATGGAAGGCTATCCCACAGAGGAGTTCCTGGCGCTGTGTGAGAAGAACCAGCCGGAGCAGGTGACGCTGGTGCCCGACGACCCGTCCCAGGCGACCTCGGATCATGGCTGGAACTTCCGCCAGAGCCTCGACGTGCTCAAGCCCGTGGTGAAGCGCCTCAAGAGCGGTGGCATGCGGGTCTCGCTGTTCGCGGACGGCGACGGCGACGCGGAGGCGGTTGCCCTTGCGCGCGAAACGGGCGCCGACCGCATCGAGCTCTACACCGGACCCTATGGCGGAACCTACGATCACCCCGACAAGGCCATCGAGGAAATTGCCCGGCTGGGCGCGACCGCCGATGCGGCCCATGCCATCGGTCTCGGCGTGAATGCCGGCCATGACCTGACCGTTGCCAACCTGCCGGCACTGGTGAAGCGGATCCCCTATCTGGCGGAAGTGTCCATCGGCCATGGCCTCACGGCCGATGCGCTGGAATACGGAATGGCGGAAACCGTCCGGCGTTTCCGCCGGGCCTGCGGCGAGACCGTCTGAGGGAGATCGCCGCTATTCTTCGAGATGGTACTCGAAGTTGCAGCAGTCATCGCCCTGCATCAGCGTCTTGGTGCGGGATAGCTTGATCCGCGGATCATAGCCGGTGCAGAAGACGCCATCCCTGTTGCACGACAAGAGATGACCGATCTTGCCGAGACCCATCTCCCGGTAGGTCTCGGCATAGCGGCAGCGCTTCACCGTGTAATGAAATTCGGTATCGGTGGCCTTTACGACGTCGATGACGAGGGCATCGTCCTGGGTCCAGAGTGTCTGCAGTTCCTGAAACGTCCTCAGATTGGTGCCGCCGGGGGTGCGTGCTGCAAAATCCTCTCCCGCCCGGATGGCCGCCTTGCGGATGGCGGCATCCAGGATGGCCTCGGCCTGCTGCTGGCCGATCGCTTCCACCATCTCCTCATAAATCGGCTTGATGATCCCGGCCTCTATGCGCCGGCGGGCCAGGATACCGATCTCTCCTTCGGTGGGCGAGGGGGTAGAGGTCGCTTCGTCGCTCATGAACATGTTCCTCCGCGAATGCTGCTGACGATCACTAGCGCGGAAGAGGGGAGAGAGGAAGCGCCCGGCCTCAGGCCGCGCGATCCCTGGCGCTATCCCGAAGAGCGAAATCCACCGCCGCACGGGCATGGATGGCGGTCGAATCGAAGCCCGGCAGCGGGAGCCGGTCCGGGTCGATGAGAAGGCAGATCTCCGTGCAGCCGAGGATGACGCTGTCTGCGCCGGCGTCCCGTGCGGTTTCGATCAGACCCATCATCCTGCCGCGGGAAGCATCGCTCACCACGCCGCAGCACAGTTCGCCGAAGATGATGTCATGCGCGAGCGTTCGCCCGTCCGCATCGGGGACCATGACGTCGATGCCGAGGCCCTTCATGCGCTCGGCATAGAAGCCGTGCTCCATCGTATAGCGGGTGGCAAGCAGCAGGGGACGGCGGCGTCCTGCCGCCTTCAGGCTGGCCGCCGTCTCGTCGATGATGTGAATCAGCGGAACCGACAGGCGGGATGCCACGGCATCGGCGACCAGATGCATGGTGTTGGTGCAGATCAGCACGCAGGCTGCACCGCCCCGCTCCAGATTGACCGCCACATCGCCGAGGCGCCGCGCGGCGTCATCCCACCGGCCGGCCTTCTGGAGGGCGACAATATCGGCGAAGTTGACCGAATGCATGAGGACTTCCGCCGAGGAAAGGCCGCCAAGCCGCTCGCGGACAGCCTCGTTGATTGCGCGGTAATACACCGCCGAGCTTTCGAAGCTCATGCCGCCGATAAGGCCGATCGTCTTCATGTTGCCAGTCTCCCCGCAGGCCGTGTTGATTGATGCGACAAGTATGAGGCGTCAGCCATGCAAAGTGTTTGCAAATTTGCGCGCCTCTTGGCATCATCGCGCCGAAACGATGCGCATTATCGACAGGATGCGCAAAACAGGAGCGCCTGCGTGCTGGATGACCGTGATCAGAAGTTGCTGTTGTTGTTGCAGCGGGACGCGAGCCTCCCGGTGAGTGCGCTCGCCGAGAAGGTGGCGCTTTCGGTTTCCGCCTGCTCGCGGCGAATCCAGCGGCTCGAGGAGGAAGGGTACATCGAGCGGCGGATCGCCGTGCTGAACCGGGGGCGGATGGGCGTGCCCACCACGCTCTTTGCGCTGATCAAGACCGCACATCATGCAGATGGCTGGATCGAGCAGTTCAAGAAGGTCATCGCCGACATCCCCGAGATCGTCGAGGCGCATCGGCTGACAGGCACCTATGACTACATCCTGAAACTGGTGCTCCCGTCCGTCGAACATTACGACGTGATCTACAAGCAGATCGTCCGGCGGATCGAGCTCTTCGACGTCTCCGCCTCCATTTCCATGGAGCGGATGAAGGAGGGGCTGGAGCTTCCGGCGGGCTATGCCCGCTGAGGGTTCTCAGAAATGCTCGCCCGACCGGAAGGGGCCGAAACGCACGCCAGCCGCAACGAGATAGGCCGTCGACCACCCGATCAGCAGGAATCCGTTCACGCCTTCCATGGCCGCAAGCAGGCGCCATTCATGCGCGGGCACCACATCTCCATAGCCAACGGTCGAGAAGGTGATGGTGGACAGATAAAGCGCTGTGGGAAACGTATCCACGACACCGACCACCAGATAGAAGGCGGCCCAGAGCCAGACTTCGACCGACAGGACCAGCAGCAGGCCAAGAACCACGCTGTTCATGGCAAGGATGCGGCTGCGGTGACCATGCAGGCGAAACCGCGCGGTGAGCCAGCCGATGGCGCGGCTGACGAAAATCAGGCCGAAAGTGTGGATGAAAACCGTCGCCGTGATGACGATGGTGCCGATCAGCAGGTTGAGGAACACGTCGTGGCTCCGGAACGGGCGCGTCTCCGGGACGCGAAAGGGACGGATCGCCCTATCTATAACAAGGCATTCGCCCGTGACCAGTGCTTTCGGTCGGGCAGGCGGCGAGGCCGGTCCGGCCCCGCCAGGAAGAATGCGTCCATCATTCCGGTTTCGGAAGCGACTTGTCCTTGCTGCACTGGGAGATCTTCTTCTGGCTGAAGCTGTAGACGGCGGTAATCCGCTTGGCGGCGTGATCGGCTTCCACCTTCATGCAGCCGCAGGCATAACCGTAGTTGCCGTTGCTGGCCACGTAATCGCCGGCGGAGATGTCGCCGATATTCTCCATGCCGAGCGCCTCGTTCTCCGAGCCCTGTTCGGAAAGGGTCCAGTCTCCGTCCCGGTCCAGCAGGTACCAGTTGCCGGGCGTGGGGTTCATGACCCAGCCGCAACGGTTTTCCGGTGCCGCCAGGGCGCTGGAGGCACCGAGGCCGATAAGGGCGGCGAGAGCGAGACGTATCGTCTTCATGCAGGCATTTCCTTTCAGTTGTTGATGCTGATGACGGCCCAGTGCGCTTCGTTGCAGGCGCTGTCATCACAGATGAGGTTCATCCAGACCGCGCCATTGCCCATGCCAACACCATCGCTGGAGACGATCAGGTCTCCATAGGTCATGGATTTGATGGCCTTGCGGACAGCGGGGGTGACGACCTCGTCCATGCGCTCCGCCAGCTCGTCCGCATCCGCGATCTCGCCATTGGAGGTACGCAGCGGAAACTCCGTTACCTCCGCAAGCGCCGCGGCATCGCCATTCACGATGGCTTCGCGTGCGCTCAGCATGGGTTCGTCCAGATCGTCGGCAAAGCCGAGGACCTGTTCGATCCGGTCGTGGACGGCCATGTCGTCATCCGCCAGCGCGGGCATGGCGGCAAGGCAGGGCGAAACGAGGAGAGGGGCGGCGATAAGGGCAGCGATACGCAGGGCTTTCATGGACAATCCTTGTCTTTGCGTTCTGGTCACACTGCCTCTGGAATAGCACGGGCTCGTCAATTCCGCGTGTCCCGCCCGCGCAAATTGCAGAGCCTCATCCTAGTCGTCCCCAACCATTCTTGTGCAACAAACTTTGGGGATTTCCGGCTGCTTCGACCGCCGCGGCATCCGCTTCGGCAGGCACGTTCCTCCCCATCGAATGACCCCTTGACCCGGCCCGGCAAAAGGAGCATAAAGCGATGAACCGTACCGTACGGTACTTAATCGAAAAGCCTGATCGAGCCCCGCCATGACCGGTGATCCGAGGAGACAGCCAGAGTTTTCGCCCCGCCAGAGCGCGGTGCTGGAGGAAGCGCTGCGTCTGCTCGTCGCGGGCGGGGAAAAGGCCCTTACCACCGCCGGCGTTGCCCGGGCAGCGAATTGCTCCAAGGAAAGCCTCTACAAGTGGTTCGGCGATCGGGACGGCCTGCTCTCCGCCATGATCGCCTATCAGGCGAGCAAGGTGCGCACGCTGGAAACCGAGGGCGAGCGGCTGACCGCGGTGAGCCTGCGGGAGCGGCTCGAGACCTTTGCGCGGGATCTTCTGGCGGTGCTTTCGGGCGATGTCTCGCTGGCGCTGAACCGTCTGGCGATCGGTCAGGTCAGCCGCGAAAGCGCCAAGCTCGGCGAACTGCTGCGCGAGCGCGGCCGGCGGCAGATCGACCGGCGGGCGAGGGCGCTCCTGGATGCCGGTCAGCGCGCCGGGCTGCTCTTCTTCGGTGACGCGGAAGAGGCTTACCGCACGCTCTACGGCCTGATCGTGACCGATCTGCATGTGCGCATGCTGCTCGGCGAAGCGCCTGTGCGCGACGGGGAAAAGCGGGCTGAGAAGGCGGTCTCCGCCTTCCTCAAGCTCTATGGAACGGACAAGGTTTTGGCAGGCTGACCCGCCTGCCGGGAAAAGGAATCAGCATCCCGCCGCGCCACAGGCGGGCGGGATGCGGTGAAGACAACAAGACGAGCCAAGGGAAGGACATAGTCACATGCGCGTCTATTATGATCGTGATGCCGATCTCAACCTGATCAAATCGAAGAACGTCGTTATCGTGGGCTACGGCTCGCAGGGCCGCGCGCACGCGCTGAACCTGAAGGATTCCGGCGCCCAGAACGTCGTGATCGCCCTCAAGGCCGGTTCGCCGACCGTGAAGAAGGCCGAAGCCGACGGCTTCAAGGTCATGACCGTTGCCGAAGCCGCCAAGTGGGGCGATCTGCTGATGATGGCAACCCCGGACGAGCTGCAGGCCGACATCTACAAGGCCGACATCGCTGCCAACATCCGTGACGGCGCTGCCATTGCCTTCGCTCACGGTCTCAACATCCACTTCGGCCTCATCGAGCCGAAGGCTTCCGTCGACGTCGTGATGATCGCGCCGAAGGGCCCGGGCCACACGGTTCGCGGCGAATACCAGAAGGGCGGCGGCGTTCCCTGCCTCGTGGCCGTTCACCAGAACGCATCGGGCAATGCTCTCGAACTCGCTCTCTCCTACGCCTGCGGCGTGGGCGGCGGTCGCTCGGGCATCATCGAGACCAACTTCAAGGAAGAGTGCGAAACCGACCTCTTCGGTGAACAGGTCGTTCTCTGCGGCGGTCTCGTCGAGCTCATCCGCGCCGGTTTCGAAACCCTGGTCGAAGCCGGCTACGCTCCGGAAATGGCCTATTTCGAGTGCCTGCACGAAGTGAAGCTGATCGTCGACCTGATCTATGAAGGCGGCATCGCCAACATGAACTACTCGATCTCCAACACGGCCGAGTGGGGCGAATACGTGACCGGCCCGCGCATCATCACTGCCGAAACCAAGGCCGAGATGAAGCGCGTCCTGCACGACATCCAGACCGGCAAGTTCACCTCCGAGTGGATGCAGGAATGGAAGGCCGGTGCTGCCCGCTTCAAGGGTATCCGCCGCAACAACGACGCCCACCAGATCGAGGAAGTGGGCGCCCGCCTGCGCGGCATGATGCCCTGGATCGGCAAGAACAAGCTGGTCGACAAGACCCGCAACTGATCGGGGCTTGCCGATCCCGGTCATCTGATCCTGCAGGGCTGTCGCCCTGCGGGGGATCGTCAAGAACAAGCCGGTCGACAAGACCCGCAACTGATCGGGGCTTGCCGATGCCGGCACTTCCCTACCGAATGCGGCCTCCGCCATCCTGAATGGCGGGGGCCGTTTCTGTTTGAAGAGAGCAATTGACATAAATAGGAATCCTATATATTGTTTCTTCCATGGAAACACCCCTGGACGAAAACAGCATCGAATTCCGCTTGAGCGAGGGGCTCTCCCGGCTGGCCACCGTGCTCGGCGCGGATGACCGGGCGCGGGCGAAGGCGCTTGGGCTGACCGCCACGCAGCTGTCGGTGATCGAGCTCCTTGCCGGCCGGCCCGAAGGTGTCGGCGTGGGCGAGATTGCCCGTCACCTTGCGGTGACACAGCCAAGCGCGACGGATTCGATCATTGCACTGGAGCGAAAGGGGCTGGTCGAGAAGGTGTCACCCGTCGGTGACCGCCGGGCGAGCATCGTTCGGCTGACCGTGGAGGGCAGGCAATCCACAAGCGCCGGCGTCGCCGTTGCGGGGGCGCTGACGAACGCCGTCTCGCAGCTGCCCGAAGCGCGCAAGGAGGCGCTTCTTGTCACCGTCATCACGCTCATAAGGACGCTGCAGGAGGCGGGGGCCATCCCGGTGCAACGCATGTGCCCGACCTGCCAGTATTTCCGCCCGCATCACCACGCCGATCCCCGCCAACCCCACCATTGCGCGCTCGTGGATGCCGCCTTCGGCGATCCGGAGCTGCGCGTGGATTGTCGCGATCACCGTTCCCCCGATCCCGCGCAACAGGCTGCCACCTGGCGCGCATTCACCAAGGGATGAACCCCTCCAGGCAACAGAGAAAGAAGGAGAACAATCATGCATTTCCAATCACTGGCCGGCGGGCTGCTCGCCGGAGCGGCACTGCTGTGCCCGATTTCAGCCGGCGCCCACGACATCAAGGCCTCGCCCTCCGAGAAGACCGAGGCGGCGTTCGACATCATCGAGACGCGCGTGACGATCCGGGGCGATGAGGCCGTGTTTTCCTCGCGCCTGCGCGGAGAAGCCGGCAGCCGCAAGCCGGATGCCACAGGCAAGTTCGAAGACTCGTCCGTCTATGCCTATGTCTGGCCGACATCGCTGAACAGTGCGGATGTGGGGTTCGAGGCCGACAAGGGGATCGTGGCCCTGGCCGTCACCTTCCATCCGGATTTCGATGACGGGGCGGGCGGGGCCGCCAATCGCACCGTCTGGCATCCGCACTGGGTCGTGCTGGCCAAGGACGGGGCCTGTGGCGGCGGCTTGAAGGTGGTGGACATTCCCGAGGGAACGACGCCGAAAGTGCCGCCGACCTGGCCGAAGGTGCCGCTGCTGATCGACAGCCCGTCCTATCCGACGACGCTGGCGGGCGATTCGGTGGACGTGACGGTGCCGCTTGCGGCCATCGGCGGCAAGGGGCTTGAAGGCGCTTCGTTCGATGGCGTCACTGCCGGGCTCCGCATCGATGCGAACCTGCACCAGCCCTTGCTCTGCGTGGCCGATGTCTTCAAGGTTGCTTCCGGTGACCTGAGCCTTCCGGGGCGCATCATGCCGGCCGACTGACCTGCGGCCCGTGCCGGCCCGGTGACTGCCATCGCCGGGCCGGCTGTTCCTCCCTCCAGGCAAATGGAAAGACAGAACAGGATGATGATTAACGCCGGCAACAACCCTGACGCAACGCAAAATGCGCGCACCATCCCCCTGAAGGCTCTGCTGATCGGCGATGTCCGGCCCCTCGGCGCCCGGGGCATACCGAGCGGTATCGTGAAGGAAGCGGTCCGGCGACCGCTGATGTTGACGCTGACCGGCTTCGAGGGTGACGGGCAGGGCGATACCGTGAAGCACGGCGGGCCGGAAAAGGCGGTTCATCACTATCCCTTCGACCATCACGCGGCCTGGATCCGGGAGATCGGCGAGCACCCGCTCATGGGCGCGCCCGGTGCCTTCGGGGAGAACCTGTCCACTGCCGGTATCACCGAAACCGACGTGGCCATCGGCGATGTCTTCCGTCTGGGCGAGGCGGTTGTCGAGGTCAGCCAGGGGCGCCAGCCCTGCTTCAAGCTCAACGAGCGTTTCGGGCGTGACGACATGGCCGTCGGGGTGCAGAAGAGCGGACGCACCGGCTGGTACTACCGGGTCCGGGAGCCGGGGCGCGTTGCTCCGGAGGCCGAGCTCCGGCTGCTGGACCGGCAGGCGCCCGACTGGACCATCCACCGGCTCTGGCATCTCTTCTATGTCGACCGCCTGAACCGGGAGGGGCTGGAAGGCATAGCCTCGCTGCCGCTTTTGGCAGATAGCTGGCGTGCGCTGGCCCGCAAACGACTGGAGAGCGGCGTCGTCGAGGACTGGAGTGCGCGGCTGCAGGGCCGCAGCCCGGCGCGATGAAGGAGTCGGTTCTAAAATAGGTCAGCATTGTTGACATATCGACCTCTGCGTGATCAACTTTTCCCATCACGGGGAAGAGGAGCCGCATCATGCTGCAATGGGAAAACATCTTCGCAAGCCGCGCCTCGCGCATGAAAGCCTCGGAAATCCGGGAGCTTCTGAAGCTTCTCGAGCGTCCAGACATCATTTCCTTCGCCGGTGGAATTCCCGACCCCGCACTGTTTCCAGCTGAAAAGGTCAGTGCTGCTTACGCAAAGATCATGAATGGCGGTGCCGCGTCCTCCGCACTGCAATATTCCGTCAGCGAGGGCTACCGTCCCCTTCGGGAATGGCTTGTGGGGGAAATGGCAAAGATCGGCATTCCCTGCACCGTCGACAACATCCTGATCACCTCCGGTTCCCAGCAGGTTCTGGATTACCTCGGCAAACTGTTCCTCTCGCCGGGCGATACGGCGCTGGTCACCTGGCCGACCTATTTCGGCGCGCTTCAGGCTTTCAATGCCTACGAACCCGTCTATGACCGCTTGATCCCGATGGGCAACCGCACGCCGGAGGACTATCAGCGCCAGGCTGCCGCCGTCCGGGATGGCGGGCGCGTGAAGTTCGCCTATGTCACGGCGGACTTTTCCAACCCGACCGGAGAGACGCTCAGCCGGCAGGCTCGCCTGCACCTGCTCGATCTCGCCGCCGAGATGGACATCGCGGTCATCGAGGATGCGGCCTATCAGTCGCTCCGCTACGACGGCGAGCCGGTACTGCCCATCCTGGCCCTCGACATCGCCCGCAACGGCGGCGACATCGAGAACACCCGCACGCTTTACAGCGGCAGTTTTTCCAAGACCCTTGCCCCCGGGCTGCGCGTCGGCTTCGTGGTGGCGGCAAAGCCCGTCATCCGCAAGCTGGTACTGGTGAAGCAGGCCGCCGATCTGCATTCGTCCACCATCAACCAGATGGCGATTGCCGAGGTCGTGCCCGACATCTTCGAGGAGCAGGTGGCCAAGATCCGCACGGCCTATCGCGCCCGTCGCGACCTGCTGCTGGCAGCGCTCGAGAAACACATGCCGCAGGGCGTGCGCTGGACAAGGCCGGAGGGCGGCATGTTCGTCTGGGTCACCTTGCCGGAAGGGCTTGACGGGGCGGCGCTTCTCGCCCGCTCTCTCGAAACGGAGAAGGTTGCCTTCGTGCCCGGCCAGGCCTTCCACGCGGATGGTTCCGGGGCAAACACGCTGCGCCTCAGCTTCTCCTGCGCGAGCCCCGACATGATCGAGGAAGGCATGGCGCGTCTCGGTCGGCTATTGCGGAGCGTGATCCTCGATGCCGCCAGCCTGGCCATGAAGGCGGCAGGCTGATTTTTATTGTTCTTCATGATTTTCTCCTTATCGATGGTGCGCCTGACAGGGAGAGAATCGCGCTATGGCCTTCAGACTGGCGACATTCAACGTTGAGAACCTGCTGACGCGGTTCGATTTCTCCGGCTTCCGCAACGAACTGCGGCAGGACAGGACCTTGCGTCTCCTCGATATCAGAAACGAGGCGGTCTACCGCGAAATGGAGGTGGCCCGCGTCGTGGCCGCCACCGACGACACCCGCCAGCAGACCGCACTGGCCATCGCCGATACCTTTTCCGACATGATCTGCCTCCAGGAGGTGGAGAGCCTCGATGCGCTGACGGCCTTCGAAGCAAACTACCTGTTTCGCATGGTCGGCAATGGCTACCAGCACAAGTATCTGATCGAAGGCAATGACAGCCGGGGCATCGACGTCGCGGTCATGATGCGGGACCGCACAGCGGACGGCGAGGCCATCGAGTTCGTCACCATCCGCAGCCATGCCCATCTGACCTACGAGGAGGCAAACCTCTTTTCCTCCGATCTCGCTCCGCTCGAAAAGCCCGAGAACCGCATCTTCCGCCGGGATTGTCTGGAAATCGACATCAAGGTGGGCGGCCGGCCGCTAACCGTCTACGTGGTGCACTTCAAATCGAAGGGAGGCACCCGCGGTCTGCCACCGGGTGCGGCAGGAAGCGACCCGACCCTTCCCGTCCGGCGGGCGGAGGCGGCAGCGGTCCGGGGAATCATCGAGAAGCGCTTTGGTCCGGATGGGGTGAAACGGGCGAATTTTGCCATCTGCGGCGACATGAACGATTTCATGGAGCAGGTCACCGTGACCGGCGATCGGCGGAGCGGCTACAGATTCACGCCGGAAGCGGTGCCCGGTTCTGCGCTGACGGTTCTGGCCGCCGGCGGTTTCGCCGAGAATGTGGTGGAGCGCCGTGCTCCGCTCGACCGGTGGACCCATTACCACGCCCGCGGTCCCGAGGACCGGCACCTCTGCCAGCTGGATTACATCTGGCTGTCGCCCGCGCTTGCTAGGATCAATGCGGGCCGGCTGCCGGAGATCGTCCGGGGTGGCCAGCCGCATCGCACCGTGTTTCCGCCCGGGCAGGAAGTGGAGCGTTACCCCCGCATCGGATGGGACAGGCCGAAGGCGTCCGATCATTGCCCCGTGGTGATGGAGATCGATCTTTCATGAACCAGATGCTGCTCGAAAGGCTCGCAACGGGTTTTCCCGCCGACGGCTCGGTCTTTCCGCTCGCCTCCGCAAGCATTCGTGTTTCCCCGGATCCTCATCCCCTCTATGTCGAACGGCGGGAGGAGATCGTCGCCAACTGGCAGGCCGAGGTGGCCCGCAATCCCTTTCTCTACAATGGCGAAATGATCCTGCTGCGCAGCATGTCTCTTTCCGGTGACAGGCTTGAAGCGCTTGGTCATTGCGTGCCCTATGCCACGCATCTCTGGTGGAGGAAGCAGCCTGACAGGGCCGGCGGGTTCCATGCCTTTTCCTGGGCCGTGCCGCTGACGGCAGACGGCGCTCTGATGGCCATCCGCATGGGGCCGAAGACCGCCAATCCCGGTCTCGTCTATTGTGCCGCCGGATCGCTGGAGGCGGAAGACGTGCGTGACGGCATCGTCGACCTGCGCGGCAACATGCATCGCGAGGTTCGCGAGGAAACGGGGCTCGATCTCTCGGAGGCGGAAGAAGACCCGTGCATGTTCGGCGCGTTTCGCCTCAACACGCTGATGATGTTCCGGTTCTACCGTTTTCGGGAAACGGCCGCCGACCTGGAGGCCCGGGTGCGTGCCCACATGGCCCAGGACAGCGAGCAGGAAATCGACGACATCCTTGCGATCCGCAGCGCGGATCCGCAGACCCATCGCTACAGCCAGTTCATGCTGCCGTTGCTCGATATGGTGTTCCACCGCAGTTGACACCGGCTGCTCTTGAACTCGCTCCTGCGGTCGGGCACCTTGTGCCCCGACATGATCAAGGAGAAGTGCATGACCCGGTCCTATCGCATCTACGACGTCTTCACGGAACGGCGGCTTGAGGGAAATCCCCTGGCGGTCGTCTTTGACAGCGACGGACTGAGCGATCAGGCCATGCAATCCGTGGCGCGCGAATTCAACCTGTCGGAGACGGTCTTCGTGCGAACGCCGGAAAATCCGCTGCACAGCGCCAGCCTCCGGATCTTCACGCCGGCCCGGGAACTGCCGTTTGCCGGTCACCCCACGGTCGGAGCCGCCATTGCCATTGCCGAGCGGGCAGGGGCAGTGCCTGCGGTCGGCATGGTCAGTGTTCTGGAGGAACAGGTCGGGCCGGTGCGTTGTGCGGTGCGTCTTTCCAGCGGGGGCGCCAGTTTCGCCGAATTCGATCTGCCGCGGCGTTCGGTGCAGCTGGGAGGAGGGCCGCCTCGCGAAGGGCTGGCCGACGCGCTGGGGATCAAGAGCACGGAAATCGGCTTCGAGAATCACCTGCCGTCGCTGTGGAGCGCCGGCGTGCCCTTCCTTCTCGTTCCCGTGCATGACGTGGGGGTCGCGGAACGCATCGAGTTCGATCCGCAGCTGTGGGAGAAGGTGGCGCCCTTTGCCGAAGGCCACCTCGCTTCCGCCTATATCTACTGCCGTGGCGGCATTTATCATGCTGCCCGCTTCCATGCGCGCATGTTCACCACGGACATGGGGATTTCCGAAGATCCTGCCACGGGTTCTGCGGCGGCAGCACTCTCGGGGGCCATACACCGCTTCGACGCCCTTCCGGACGGTCATCACAGCACGCTGATAGAGCAGGGCGTGGAAATGGGCCGGCCCTCCTACATCCATCTTCACATCGATGCCGCGCAGGGCAAGGTGGAGAACGCGCGGATCGGCGGACATGCGGTGTGCATTGCCGAGGGTCAGCTGCATCTCTGAGAAAAGGTGAGCAAAAACAGGATGTTCGGTAAAAAGTTCAGTTTGTGACGAATTTTTTTCGACGATGCGCTGGACAAGCCCGCTCATCCTGTTTATACGCCCCATCACGCCACGGCGACGGGCGGACGGGTGATTAGCTCAGTTGGTAGAGCAGCTGACTCTTAATCAGCGGGTCGTAGGTTCGAGCCCTACATCACCCACCATTAACTCTCTGAAATAGTTGACATTATTTGAGCCCCTTTGGGGCTTTCGCCCATCGCGGTTTGTCTAGATTGGAAACCGTTTCCAATTCACTTTCCGTTCTTGTTCTTGAAAGCTTCCGGTTCGATCTCGCTCCAGCGGGCTTCCATCAGCTTCATCGCGTCTCGGGCAAGGCTGCGCAAAGCCACCTCTCGCCCATAATGCTGCACCATCTGCGCTGACATGTTGCAGATCGCTCCCACCTGATTTTCGGTGCAGCCCACTTCCAGCAAATTGATCACGGCATTCTTCCGCAGGCCATGGAAGACGATTCGGTTCTCCCGGAACGGCTTGAACTCGTCACGCTCCATGAGCTTCTGCCATTCTGTCCGAAATCCGTCCGCAGTCTTGTAGTGCGTTGCGCGGGCGCCGGCGTGGAGCATAACGCTGTCGTTCGTCGGAACACGATCGATCCACTGCCGGTAGGCGGAATGTATTGGTATCCAGACCGTCTTCTTTGTCTTCTGGGCCCGCACCGCAATCGTGTTCTCGCCGGCCTTCGGCTTCACCATCGCCAGAACATCGCCTTGGCGCTGGCCGGTGAAGAAGGCTGACATGGCGATCATCTGGAGGTGGAACGGCGCGTGCTCTAGAAGGAGCTCGAACGCCCAGTTGGGCCACGGCACCCAGGGCTCAGTCCCCGGGATCTTCTCTGTATGTTCAACCGGGTTGCTCGTGCAGTATCCTCTCGGGACGCCCCAGGCCATCAGGCGCGAAAGGAAGGCACGGAACTGGTTTGCGGTCGCCGGCGTGTCGCCAAGCTCATCGATCATCAACTGTGCGTCTACCGTCGTCAGATCGGACGGCAGCTCATCTCCAACCAATTCGATTATCATTTTGCCCGACGCCTTGTATCCGCGCTTGGTGGATGCGGACAGGCTCGACCAATGAGGGTTGGTTTCATCTTGGAACGCCTCCACCAGCGATTTGAAATCGCGGATGCCTTCGCGGCCGCGCTTGACGAAGGCGGAGAATGCCTTCTCGGCCGCCGGCCAGAATGCCTTGTCCCTGTGATCCGGAAGTCTTTTCCCGTCCAGAACGAAACCCTTGGAATCACGATCCAGCGCCTCGCAGACCGCTAGGCGCGGGGTGAAGGTGGGCTCCAATGGCTCAGGAAGGGCAATGGACGGCCAAGCAGCGGCCGTGTTCCGGTTTCTGGTATAGAACGTGTACACGGTCACCGAGCCGCGCTTCGAGCGCTTTGTGACCCGGTGAACATGCCTAGGCAGCGCTACTGTTCCGCTTTTCCCTGATCTTGTCACGGAACCTTGCTCCTATTCCTGATGAGACTTCCACGACATGCAGTTTCATCGCCCTATCGAGGTCGTCTCGATACCAAAACTTCCGGCGAGTGCTGTCAACGACCCGGGGGAGCGGGTAGACACTTCCGACACGCTCGAGGAAATCCTCGACATGCTTCTCTCCGCAATAGCCAGCTGCCATTTCTGCGTTCATGCGGGGCGGCCAGCTACCGGCGGGGAACGTTGGAGATCGACGCGTGCTCACTCCCTGCCCTCCCTGCTGCGGATGGCGGCGGCGCGGCAATCTGGGAGTGTGCCTACCCACTCCAATGCTTCTTCAGTGTTGAAGCAGTCTGGTTCGTAATCATCGAAATCCGGGTCAACGGCGTAGATCAACTCTTCGCTTTCTCCATCAAGCTCTATGGTCCATGCTGCCACCACTTCGCCGGGGCAAATATGCTGCCCATACGCGAGCACAGAACATGACAAACCCTTGCGACGAAGCGCCGCTTCAATCTTGCGCTTGCTCATTTCTTCACATCCTCAATGGCACGGGCATGGATAGCTGCGGCGATATCTTCGGCGGCTTTCCGCGCCGAAAATGCCATAATCGATAAGTCTCCATCCCATGCCGCTTTTTCGTTGTCGGCCACCTCCGCACACGCCTCCCGCTCTTCCCGCCGTCCTGCCTCGTATGCGTCGGAGAGGGCGGTGGCGATGAGTGTTATCGCCGCGTCCGTGGAGGTGCGGTGATCGGCATCGAGCGCGTTCTGATAAAGCGTTGTGGCCTCCCTGTAGCGGTCAGTCATTGGCCTCACCTCCCTTCAGGGCGGCTCGGGCGTCTGGGCTGAACGAATACCCGACCTTTGTCAGCCTCTTGCTGTCGTTGGCTCCGAAATAGATGGTCTGCTCGCCGCCCCACCAAAGAGCCTCTCCGAGCTGCGGTTCATCCTCTGATGGCTCTGCGTAGACGTATGTTTCGTCAAACCAGCCTGGGCGATATTGAGAGATGACGTGATAGCGAACGACCTGCCGGCCATCCTCCAGCGTCATTGCCAGCTTCTCGATTATGTTCCCACCGCCGCTCACGCCTCACCTCCCTTCAGGGCGGCTAGACGCAATTCGGCGTTAGTTTTGTCGCGATGTAAGTTCCACAACAAAGCGATACGTTCTGCTGCTTCCCTCAGTTCCTCGTAGCTCAGCTTGTAGGAGTATGCTGTTGTGGCGAGGCCAATGTCATCGACTGCCAGCCGAACGGAACGATGCCCATCCCATGCGGCTTCTTGACTGTGCAGGGGGTGGTTGTCTCCGTACGTCCTTACTTCGCGCTGGTCTGTCCAGTGGTTTTCCGGCGTCCCGCTCATGCCTCACCGCCTTCGATCCATTCGAGAGCATTCTTTGCCTTCTCCTGCACCGTCAGGTGACGGCCACGACGGATAGCGCGAGCGGCTATCGTTAACGCTCCGCGTGCCCAATCACGCGTTTTCCACAGCGTCTCGGAGAGCATGACATCAATGAGCGCGGCGCATTCTTCGCGCGTCTCCTCCACCGCCTTATCCCGTTCCTTGATTGCTTGGGAGAGGGAGGCTTCGGCGGCGGTGGCGCGGTCTCGTATGCCGGCAGCCATGTTGCTGATTTGAGTGATGATGCCAGCCGTATCATCAAGCATCTGCCATTCCGCAACATGTGGATACGACTGCTCATGCATGGCTTGCGCAAGCATACGTGCCTCCCTGTTTGCTGCATTGGATGCGGTTTCGAGGCGGGTGATTTCAGATCGAGCCGTTGTGAGTGCGTCTGCAAGGTTGCGAGCCTTCCCGTTCCAGAACCGCCACAGGCTCTCCTCTTTCGCCTCTCCGTCAAGTTCGGCAACCTGCTGCCGAAGCCGCTCGTTCTCCTCCTCCAGCGCCTTCACGCGCTGCTCTGCGGTGGTGGCGCGAGAGAGCGTGTCGTTGTAATCCTCGATAGCCGCATCGGTGATGCCCTGAGCAATGCGCAAAGATTCCGTCAGCCGCTCGTTCTCCTCCCGGAGATCGGTGGGCGGGGTGGTGAGGGCGGACAGGATGCGACGCTCGTAATCGGCTTGGGCGGCGGCTTTGGCTCCTGCAATCCCACCGTCAACGAGAATTCCTGATCCTTGCTTCCAAGGTGCCCAACATCCAGTCCCATCGATCTCCCAAACAGAATAGTGCCCGAACACGCTTTCAGCTACTTCCGTGTAGGTTCCAGAAGCGCCTTCTTTCCACTCCAGCGGCTTTACCGCCTCGGCAGGCTGCACGGATAGGGCTGCCTCTCGCACGATGACGCGATAGATATCCTCGATCACCGAGGCGTCTTCCAGCGCGCCATCAAAAACCTCGTCGATGATTTTACCCATCAGCGCACGGCTGATGCCGGCAGGCTGCGCGGATAGGGCGGCGGAACCACAAATGGCGCATGGAATGTTCGGTGCCTTCGGGTTATCTTCGCAGGCGCAGCACTTGATTTCATCAGTCACGGTCATTGCTCGACCCTTTCATATCGGCCTTTGGCCCAATTGAATTTCATGTCTGCCGGTGGCTTGCGAAAGCTGGACGGCTTCTTGATGCCGAGCGCCTTGTCCTGCATCCGCACCGTCTTTGCGGCCATCGGGATGTCGTGCTTGGTGGTCTTGTGCTTGTGGCAACGGATGCAAACTGCCGCGCAGTTCTCCAGGCTGTTGTCCTTGGAGTTAGCATCCATGATGATGTGGTCGAACTGCACGCCTGAGCCGAGCGGGGCGCAGCAGCGCTGTCCATCTGGCAACCCGTACATCTTGCCAACGGCCTCACAGGCCATCCCAGAGCGTTTCAGGGCCTCTCGCTTGGTGTGCTTGGAGAACTCCTTCCGGGCCATTCACGCGCCCTCCCTGATCATCTGCGTCTTGATATCGCGCAGTTCCTTGATGAGGTGACGGCGCGGCTTGTGTGCGCGGCGTGCGGCTGCAATCTGGGTCTCAAGCGACCGTATGCGCGGGTTGGCCCGTCGCATGCGTACGCCGGTCCACCATGTGCAGATTTCGAAGGTGATGCGGTCGAGCCATCTCATGGTTCACCGCCTTCCGCCTTGGATAAGCCAAAGAACGACAGAACCTTCTCAGCCAGGGTCGGGCGGCGCTGCCACAGCCTAAGTTCTCCTACACGGCAACAATTCCCGCCGAACATTAGCTCAACTTTGCAAAACCAACCGACGCGCTCGCATCGTCCGTCCCATGTTCTATGCACACATGTTCTGCAGGACTTAACCTGTGTCATCGTGCAGCCTCCTGCGTTTCCTGCTGATCGAGCCGTGCCATGCTGATCGCGCCAAAGCTGGCAGCCCAGACAACAAGACCGGCGATGATGGAGAGGATGAGAACCCGCGCCGTGCTTGCCACACGCGAGGCCTCAAGGATTTCATATATGGGTATCTGGCAGCACCCATCCGGGCAGCCGCAATCAAACTGGCGGGCAGGGCAGGTCATTGTGCGCTCCTCGGCTTCAGATGCTCCGGAGAGCAGTCGAGAACCTCTGCGAACCATGCGATGGCCTGTTCTTCCGTCCGCTGCTCGTTGATAACGGCCCTGATCGCCGCCACGGCTGATTTCAGTTGTCCCTCGGCAGCCCGCGACAGGTGTGAAACAAGGTTTGCCGACATCTGCCCGACGAGTGCCAACCGATCGCCAGGCGGGAGGCTCTTCTCCCGCGCCGTAGACAGGCCCTTGCGGGCAAGATCCACCAGGTGGATGCGGTCGCTGCTTGTAAGGTTGGAGGCCGAAGACGGGGGCGGATCTTCGGCCTCCCCGGACGAGGTGCAGGGTTCACTCTCGTCCGTTTTGGTATCTGCGTTCAGGTTGAACACCACGCCGCGCTCGGTGCCTTCCTTGATGATGAATTCCAGAAACTCGGTCATCTCGTCCTTCGACAGGTCTGACGATGACAGCTCGATTGGCAGAAAGGTCTTCTTGTCGAGGCTCGGCAGGAAGGTGATCTCCCGGCCGAAGGCGTGCAGAAATATTGCCTTCCATTCTGCCGGCTCGTACTTCCGGCCCGCATGGTCAAGCTGCCTGGAAACCTCTGTCAGCAGCGCCCACATCAAATCGTTTTGCGGAAGGCTGCGCTTCGTTGCCTTGATTTCGACTCGGCAGCCCTTGGACGCGCCTTGGATTATGCGGATGGCTGCGGCCTTGTCTTCGTGACTGTTCAGCACAAAAAGAGCGCGGTCCATTACGCGGCATCCCCATACTTGGCCCGGAGCGCAGCCTCCTTGTCTTCCAACTCGATCAGGAAGTCTGAGACATCGATTTCCAGCTTGGAGATGAAAGCGTGGTCTGCCGTGACGCGCTGGATGTGGATCTGCATGCTCTCCGGCAGCCTCGGGTCATAAGACACGAAATCGCACCAGCCGCGCTTTGTGCAGGCCATCTGCCATTGCATCTGCTTGAGGTACTTCCCGTCGATCTCTGCTCCGAGAAGCGTCTCTATGTGGGTTGCGGTGTTCGGGCATTTGATCTCGACAAGCCCGAGTTCACCGACAAGGCCATCCGGCGAAGCGCCAGACATCGCAATGCGCGGGTGGTCGACAAAACCTACCTCGACAACATCCTGGCCGGTCATGAACTCGTAGAGCCTCCGAGCTTCTGGCTCCATGTCAGTTCCCCACTGCATGGCCGCATTGGTGAAGCTTTCGCGTGGCTCTCCAGTCAGGCGCTCGCAAAGCAGCTCGGCCATGTAGTTCGCCCGGCTTGCGCCCCAGCCCGTCTTAGTGCGGGCTGTGGCGTCTGCGATGCGAGAGGCAGTTACCTTTCCGAGCCTCACGCGGAACCATTCGTCGGTGCGCTGGACGGTCTCAAGCATTGGCCGACCTCACAGCGCTCTGCTGCGCCCGGTAGGCAATACGGCGGCGGAGGGATGCAACAGCGTCGTTGAACTTTCCGGCCGGCAGTTCCTTCACGCTATCGATGCGCCAGTGCTCGCAAAAAGCAACCTTGTCTAGGTCTGCCTCTTCGATCAACTGGTTGAGGGCCAAGAACTGCTCCTCATTGATCACCTGAACGTTGGCTACTCCAGCTGCATGCCCATCATCGTCTTCACCGCGGCTTGTGAGATTCAGCAGTGCGCCTGCCGTGTATCGCTTGCCGTAGCTGGTGGATGATCCGACCGCTTGAACAGCATTCTTGCTGCCGCTGGTATCAGCGGGCAATTCCATCTCGGTTTCTTCCCGGTGGCCTTCCCTGTGGGCCAGGACACCGGTTACGACAATGTGCCCATCACGTTTCCCAGTTCGGAAGCTGATGCCGAAGCCATGCCTGGCCAAGATTGGCTTTATCGCCTCGTTGATGTCTTCCCAGAGCGCATACTTGCTCTGCACATTCCCGTTGCGGTCCTTGATGCCGCCGCGCTCGTTGATAACGGGCAGCTCCTTCTGCATGTCTGCAAATGCAGCATCGAAGGCAGCCTTAGCGTTTCTCGCCATGATCCGCTCCTGCATCTGCAGAAGGCGCTCCATCTTGTCGATGTCCACATTAGGGTCCAATGCAGCACGCTCGATCATATGAATTACGGCGGCGCTGTCGTTGACCGCAGGTGCTACTGCAGTTTGCGAAGGGGCTTGGATTTCGACTGCGTTTCCCATTCGATGTGCCTCCATGTTGCGTTTCGCTGCGGCCAGAACCGAGTTGCTCAGTTCGCCGATGTGCTGTTCGTTTCCGGGGATTTCGATCAACGGCTCCATGTGATGCGGGCCTCTTGGTCGATGATGTCTGCGCGCTTCTGAATGGCCTCGGCGCGTGCGAGAACAGCGGCGAGGGACAGAGCGGAAATGAGGGTGAATAGGGCGGTGCTGCGGAGGGTGGCGGTCATGCGTCACCGCCGGTCTGCACGCCGATTTCGCACAGCTTGCGGATCGCCTCGGAAAGCGTCGAGATACGGTTCTGGAAGCGCCAGTCGTTTATTGCTTCGAGCTGCGCGTCAGAGATCTTGACTTGAACCCGAACGGTTTCCCCGCCGGAAAGCTTCGGGCGGCTCATGCCTCACCGCCTTTCGCCAGCTCGGCAATGAGGGCGTCGGCGTACCAGACTGCCTCGCGGACGATCTCGTTCGCTCGCATGTACGTGCCGTCATTGCCGTTGGACCCGAGCAGCCCCTGCATAGCCAGACCCGCGAAATATTCGCGCTTTGTCATGCCGGCGTTATCCTGCCATTCAGGAAGAATCCCGGGGTGAAGCGGGAAGGCGCGTTCGTGGTGCTTTGTCATCACGCGGCCTCCGACACTGCCGAGGCCTTGACGAGCTCGCGGCGCTGGACGCTGTAGCCGAGCGCCGATGCCAGCCGGCGAAAACGCTGGTCGATCTCGTCGTTCATGTGCCGGGCGTCGGACGGATCGACCCAGCCCATGGCGAATGACCGCTTCGCGATTTCCGTCGCGTGGATCTCGACCTCGGTGAAATTGACTTCCTTCTGCATCGCGATCACTCCGCAGCTTCGAGGAATTGAACAGGGGCGGGGAACGGGAAGCCGTCGAACACGCCTTTCCATTCCAGAGATTTCCGCTGCTCGTCGGTGATGCCGACAAGCTGGTTGCGGAACGGGATTGGGGAAAGTGAAGATGCCAGCACGTCGGGGTGGCCGGCCTGAGCGAGAGCTTCACGAAGAGCGGCCGCGTGGCGCAGGTAGCCAAGGTAACGGGCCGATGCGTTCGGCGCCGCCTTGCCGGCCGCGTGCAGATTGCGGACCTTCACGATGATCTCGTTCAGATCCTTGATCGTCTCGGCGAGCGCTTCGATCTTGAGCTTTTCATGCGAGTGCATCGGAAATCCCCTTGAAATGGCGGGAATGCTGAACCTGTCCCGCCTCGCCTTGCGTCTTCAGCCCGTGGGCGATCTGCTTGGCTGATGGAGGTAAGATGCATTATGCATTCTTATGCGTCAAGAAGAAAAAGATGCAAAAAGCATTCTTTTTGTTTGACCGGCGTCACGAGGCGATATTATGGATTGCAAATCGACGGGCGACCGGGTGCAATCCCCGAGCTGGTGAAGCCCGAGGCGCGGGGAGCGAAAGTCCTACTGTGCTGCCAGAAAATGAGGACGGGACGACCGAGAGGCGGACCTGCTAATTCGACCGACCGACCGACGGTTCAAGCCGAATGCAAACGCTCCTCCTGCCTTTCAGGTTGTCCTGAGGGGTAGGGGGAGCTTTGCTTGTCTCCCTCCCTTTTCTCGGGTTCATAACCTGAATTTCAATAGAGGTTTAATACTCTTCTTGAGGTGGTAATTCTCGATAAGAAATATCTGTGATTTCAATGGCATCAGTTTTGTCAATGGTTGAAATTGCAACCGAACCAAAAAAACCGACTCGACTCTAACCGTGACTCCTGCTTTTAAATCCGTGAACGGAATGAGAACAAACAGGAGATGATCATGTCGCGTGCTCCAGTCGATCACCCAAACGCTATGCGCCTGGTTGTCGAGCTTGCGAGCCTATACGTGGCGTGTGATGATTGCGGCCATTCCCGCGTCCTGGACCTGAACAGCCTGAAGAAAGCCGCTGCGCTGGGCGTCCACAACTACATGCAGCTCTGCCGGAAAATCCGCTGCAGCGAGTGCCCGAAGGTGCCGGTGTCAGCCAGAAACTTGACGATCCGCCCGACTTGGGTGGCCGAGTCAGTCTACACTGTGGCGTGAAACACGATCTTGTGCACCGAGAACACCTGCTTGGTGTCGAAGGTGAGTTCGTTCGCTTCGCCCTCTTCGGGGTTGTGCTGCCATAGCCTGGTGACTTTCGATGACTGCGAGCGGAATTCCTTGATGTAGCTCTCGCGGCCGTTCTCTTCGTCGGTGACGATCTGCACGACGACATCGTCACCAGTCCGAACCGGCTCATTGGGATTAATCCAAACGGTTTCGCCAGCCTTGAACCGCGGCTCCATAGACGTGCCGTAAACGCGCACCGCGTAAGCGCCCTCGACGCCCTCGAGCATCGGCGGAACGAATAGTCGGCCCACCTCGGCACCATTGAGGATGAAGCGCCCGTTCGGGCCGGTCACGGACTGTCCCAGCAGCGGGATGTAGCCGTCGCTCGTGAAGCTCTCGTAACGCGGCGGGAAGCTGGCGTTCGGTCGAGAACGGAACGCCGCGGGCTCTTCACGATCGTCTTCGTCCTCAGTGTCGGCATCGCTGCCCTTGCCACGGAGCAACCAGTCCAGCGAGACCTTGAATCGGCGGGCATACAGCTCCGCCTCCCGTGTGATCCCGCGTGTACCGTTCTCGTGCTGCGCATAGGTCGAATAGGTGACGCCCAGGGATTCCGCGGCCGCTCTCGCGGTCTTGAACCCAGCTCGCTCACGCGCGGCCTTGAGCCGCTTACCAATTTCAACTGATTCTGCCATGCGCACAGTCTGCACAAAATAAAAATGCGATAGGCATTGACAAGAAAGAATGCGAAATGCATCTTATGTGCATGACGCACGAACCTACACACTCCGAAACCATCCGGACCGCGATGGCGACATTGGGTCTCAACCAGCCACGCTTCGCCGATGAACTGGGTGTTGACCAAGGCACTGTGTCCAAGTGGATCAACGGCAAGGCAAACCCGTCAGGGCCTGTCCTCAAGCTCATCGACCGGCTTCTGGCAGACCATGAGAGCCAGGCGATGGCGGAGGCATCCGAATGAGCGCCGACCTGGACGCCATTGCACAGCGAGCCATTGAGCATCGCACCCATGACAATCGAAAGCAGATCGGGAGGCCGGCGAAATGAGCTGGAACCACGACATGTCCATGGCGCCACGAGATGGCTCGCATGTGATCCTCGCTCTGTCGAACAAACAGGTACTCCGCTCATACTGGTGCGAGCCGAAAGGTGAACCGGCGCATTGGTGCATGCTGAGCCACAAGAACGACCCGGTGGCCTGGATGGCTTGGCCGGAGCATCCCTTCACAGCTGATCCCGCCGGTGCCGCAGATACGGCGGGTGATGATTTGCGCGCACCTGTTGCTGCGGAGCAGGGTCAAATTGCTCGGGAAGGGGATGCGCCCCGTGAAACCGGCCGCGTCAGCGGTGCCGCTTCGGGCCCGAGCACTGCCCCCATCATCCTTCACCATCACATCTTCCTCGACGACGTGGGGTCCGGAGCATGAACCCGGTCTACTGGACTGCGCTATCGCTGACGGTTCTCGCCCTTATGGTGCTGGCCTTCATGATCCTGACGGTCATTCAAGCGGGCAAGCGCGGCGACGAAGTGAACGATGCCGACGTAGCAGCTCCCGAAGGAGACCTGTCCTGGTGTTTCTTCGATGCTGACGATGATCGAGGTGAACGCAAATGAGCGCGGCACTTCGTGACGAGGTTCTGCATCGATTTGCATCGGTTCCTTTCGCCGAGACGGATTACAGCCCGGCCGCCCGCATCGTGCGGAAATTGGTTGCTGTCTATCCAGCGCAGATCACGGGCAAGCAGCTTGCCCAGGAAGTCTTCCAGGACCCGCTGACTGGCAATGCCTTCGCGGCTCTCTGTCTTCATTTCAACCGGGCCAATGAGGCCCTCGCTCCCTGTGGTTTGGCGATCCGGCGGAGCGGAGGGGAACCTCATAGCACGTACTTCATCACTTCAACCAAAGGGGAAACCCGCCGAGCGCCTGCTCGGTAACTTCGAACTTCGGCCTTGGCCGGCGTCCCTCTGTGCACAGGGAAAAAAGCACAGGGAACGTCGGAAATGTCCGAAAATCGATTGGAGAAATCCGAAATGTCGAGCGTCGAATTCGCATCAACAGCACTCAAGCGGCATGTGGCGCCGCGCGATTGTGCTGATTCCGTGAAAGAGCGCATCCGGATCGCGGCCCGGAAGCTCGGCTGGTCTTTCTCCAGAACCAAAGACGTCTGGTACGCCGACCCGCGCGTATCAATCGACGCCGACGAGTTGCGGGCAATCGAGGATGCAGCACGTGTCAGATACGCGCGCGAACAATTCCACTCAATCGATGAGCTCATTGCCGAGGCGGAAGCTCTCCTGGCTGGCCCTGAGGCGGATTTCTATCGCCCTCTGGTTACTGGCTTCCGCGCGGTCATTAGCGCGCTTCATCGCACCTGAATTGCCACCGGACCTGTGACGCTCCGGCGCCACAGGTTTTTTCAACACCTCAGCCGTCGGAAAATTCCGACAACCAAGGGACAAGGGACATGACCACGGGTGACAACACAAAGCTGAGTGCGGAGGATCGGCAGAAGCTATTTGCGCACCACTTCCGCAAGGAACTCGCCGCCGAGAATGCACGACGTATGGCGGTCGCCGAGAAAGCGGCGAACAGGAAGCTGGCAAAAGCAGCGGACCCGACCTTTACCGCCCAGAAGTTCGACCACTACCTGAAGGCCCATTTCGGAGAGGATGACCAGAAGCCCGTCGACAGGCTTCGGTCCGACCGGGAGAACCTCGAGTGGCTTGGCCTCATCCCTTCCACGAGCGGCGGTGATCTGCTGGCACAGGCAGACCGTGTTGACCGTGAGGGAATGACCAGGGCGAAGGGCTACAAGGCTGGGCTGCTCGGCATGGACCGGGTGTCCGGATACGACGCCGGGAGCGTCGACGACAAGCTCTGGCTCGAGAGTTACGACGCCGGCCGCACGGAGTACGAAACCGATATTCCCGACATCCTCGCCCGCATCCAGTCGTCTCAGGACAGTGAGGAGCCTCCGGAAGGCGACCCCTTCGAAGATGATGCCGACTGACTACCAGAAGTTCCCCAGACCCGGTTGACGATCCTCCTCCCAAGCCAGCCGGGCACCTGCCCGGGGCGCGAATGCCTCGGGACCCTCTCGCAGCGAAGAAAAGAATGAGAATTCACGTCGACAGCACCAGCAGAGGCGAGAGCCGACTGACCCAGCGCCAGTCAACGATCGTCACGCTCCTGTCAGACGGCAACTCGGTCAAGGAGATCGCCCGTCTGCTGGGCATCAGCATCAGGACCGTGGAGCGACACATCGATGTCGCCCGGAAATCAACCGACACCCCGAACATCGCGGCGCTGGTGGCGAAGGCCATCAGGCAGCGGTGGATCAGCTGAACAAGTGAGGAAATCAATGATCGTCATGGGTCTTGACCTTGCCACCCGGTCCGGATGGGCCGTGAGGGACAGCGAAAAGCACCGCTCGACCATCCAGTGCGGAACGTTCTCGGTTCAGGACTATGCCTGGGAGGAGAAGTACCCCGTCGCAGCAAACCTCTTCTATCGGCTCGTGAAGGAGCACCAGCCGCATTTTGTCGCCATTGAGCGGCCGGAGCATGGCGTCCGCCAGTTCAAGAAGAAGGGCAAGGCGGACTTGACGGGCAAGGAGGAGATCGTTTCGACCATCAACCCTGCCGCGCTCCAGCTTACCGGCATCGCCGGCGCCATCACTGCCATCTGCATGATGATGAAGATCCCCTTCGGTACCATCGCAGCCACCTCATGGCGCCCGATTTATTATGGGAAGGGCGTGAAGCCAGGTGAGGGAGAAGACTGGAAGGACCTCGCCATCGCCACCTGCGAGCGCGAGAAGATCAAGCTCCCCAAGACCAAGGCCGAACAGCGTGATGCCGCCGAGGCAGTGGGTATCTGCACCTGCTGGGCCCGGTGCGACATCCCGAAAATCGAGTGGATGCAGGATCGGTTCATCGCTCTCCGTACCGGAGCCTTCGAGCAGAAGCGGAGGGTGGCATGAGCGATTACGGTTCATTCCTTCGGGAGAAGGTGCGGCTCGCGCCGGCCTCCGGCATCGATATCGGGGCGCATCAGGTCAACCCGATCCTCAAGCCGCACCAGCGCGATCTCGTCGTATGGGGCGTCCGAGGTGGAAAGCGTGCCATCTTCGCCGCCTTCGGCCTTGGCAAGTCGGTAATTCAGATCGAGATCCTTCGCATCATCACGCAAGCTATTGGCGGCCGTGGACTTATAGTTCTCCCTCTCGGTGTTCGCCAGGAGTTCCGTCGCGACGGCCGTATGCTCGGCGTCGAGATCAAGTTCATCAGGTCGATAGAAGAGGCTGGGTCGACCGGCATCTACATGACCAACTATGAAACCGTCCGCGACGGCAAGATCGACCCGAACGCATTTGACGCGGCCTCACTCGACGAGGCTTCGGTTCTTCGCTCCTATGGCTCCAAGACCTATCAGACGTTCCTCTCGATGTTCGACGGCGTCCGGTACAGGTTCGTCGCTACAGCAACTCCCAGCCCGAACCGCTACAAGGAGCTGATCCACTATGCCGGCTTCCTCGGCATCATGGACACAGGGCAGGCCCTGACCCGCTTCTTCCAGCGCGACAGCACCCAGGCCAACAACCTCACGCTATATCCTCACAAGGAGCGCGAGTTCTGGCTCTGGCTCAACAGCTGGGCGATTTTTCTGCAGCGACCATCAGATCTCGGATACTCTGATGATGGATATGATCTGCCTCCCATGAGCGTGATCTATCACGAGGTGCAATCCGACATCGCAGACGGTGGCGTTGATAGAGACGGGCAGACAGTACTTTTCAAGGACGCTGCCATAGGTGTTGTGTCGGCTTCGAAAGAGAAGCGCGAGACGCTGAAAGCGCGTGTCGCAAAGGTAATGGAGATCCTGAATGTCGAAGGAATCGGAGCGGGAACGCAATGCGCGGCGCAGGCAGACCAAGGAGTATCGCGAGTATCAGCGGAACTACCAGCGCGAGCGGTATCATCGCGTCAAGGAGCAGGTGAAGGAATATCGGGAAACGCCGGCGCGGAAGGCTTACATGGCCGCGTACGTGAAGAAGAACAGGGCGAAGCACAGGCATGCGGCAAAGCTGAAAACGTACGGGCTTGTGCAGGAGCAGTTGACGGCGCTTCTGGAGCACCAGGAGCATCAGTGCCCGATCTGCCTGAAGTTCCTTGCCTATCCAGTGACACCATCGATCGACCACTCCCATCAGACAGGCGTGGTGCGAGGAGTGCTCTGCCGGAAGTGCAACGCCGCGATCGGGCTTCTGGAAGAGAACACGGACAACCTGGAGCGAGCGATCGAGTACCTGAGTATTCATCGGCGGCGCGAAATCAACAGTGTGTTATCTGGTGCGATCTCAACGACGAACAGCAAGCCATCGAGCGAGAGCTCATTGCTGCCGGCATAACGGTATCTTCGCTTTACGGCTCACAGACGCTTGATGAGCGGGAAAAGCTGCTAGACGACTGGAAAGCCGGTCGGACCACCGTGTTTCTGTCCAAGCCGACCATGTATGGGTCCGGTGTCAATCTGCAGCAATGCAGCAGGATGATCTTCTCCGGGATCACCTTCAAGTTCAACGACACAATCCAAGCCATTCACCGGGTCTACCGCTTCCTACAGTCGGCGCCCGTATCCATTCACATCATCTACGCCGAGAGCGAGCGCGAGGTTCTCCGCACGCTGCAGGGCAAATGGGAAGCGCACAATCACATGGTGGCGAACATGAGCGAGATCATTCGCGAGCATGGGCTCGACAAACTGTCAGCGGCCGAGGTCCTGACCCGAACCATTGGCGTTGAGCGCATCGAGGCGAGAGGAGAGGGTTGGCTGGTGGCGAATAACGATTGCGTCGAGGAAGCCCGGGCAATGGCTGACAACTCCGTCGATCTGATCGTGACCTCGATACCGTTCTCGAACCACTACGAGTACACCCCGAGCTACAACGACTTCGGTCACACGGACAGCGATGACCACTTCTTCCAGCAAATGGACTTCCTGACGCCTGAGCTCCTGAGGATCCTCAAGCCAGGCCGTGTCTATGCCTGCCACACGAAGGACCGGATCCTCTTTGGCAATGTGACTGGCATGGGTATGCCCACGGTCAACCCGTTTCACGCCCGCACCCTGTTCCACACGACCAGCCACGGCTTCGCCTACATGGGGATGATCACGGTCAACACGGACGTCGTGCGCGAGAACAACCAGACCTATCGGCTCGGATGGACCGAGAACTGCAAGGACGGGACCAAGATGGGTGTGGGCTCGCCAGAGTACATCCTCCTCTTCCGGAAGTTGCCTTCGGACACCTCGAAAGCCTACGCCGACGAGCGTGTGACCAAACAGAAGGAAGACTACACACGCGCCCGCTGGCAGGTCGACGCGCATGCATTCTGGCGGTCCTCCGGCGACCGGCTCCCAACCCCCGAGGAGCTGGCAACCCTTGGCCCAGACCTGCTCGCCAAGGCTTTCACCGAGTGGACGCTCAACAACGTTTATGACTACGAGACACACATCCGCATCGGTGAGGCGCTGGAGAAGCGCGGGGCCTTGCCATCAACATTCATGAGCCTCGCCCCGGGCGCCCACGACCCGTTCACCTGGCATGACGTCAACCGCATGCGCACCCTCAACGGGGACCAGACGAAGAAGGGGTTGGAGAACCACATCTGCCCTCTGCAGTTCGATATCGTCGACAGGCTGATCAAGCGCTTCTCGAATGAGGGCGAGCTTGTCTTCGACCCCTTTGGTGGGCTGTTCACCGTCCCATATCGGGCGCTCAGGTTGAAGCGCCGCGGGCGCGCCGTCGAACTCAATCCCGGCTACTTCCTCGACGGGATCAAATACCTCGAGGCGATGGAGCGCGAGATTTCCACCCCCACCATGTTCGACATCTTCGAACGGGGAGGTGAAGCAGCATGAACGCCATGTCCATTGACCGGTCCAACATGGACCGCATCACGGAAGACGATGCATTCGCGGCCGCCGAGGTGTTCTTCGCCTGCATGTTTGCCAACAACGATGTGCTGAAGGATGCGGGCCTGGCCGCCGAGGACTTCGGGGAATGGATTCACCAGGTCATCTACGATCGCGCCCTTGAGCTATACCGTACCACCCAGAACGTAAATCCAGTCGCCCTGAAGCCATTCCTCCCGAAGCATCTGGAACGCATGGACTGCACGCCGGCCCAGTACCTCTCTCGCCTTGCGATGGCGGGGGCAGACCCGACGCTGCGAGACAGGCTCGAAGGTTCCATCCAGATCATCAAGGGCGTTGCGCTCGCCCGATATCTCGCGCGTGAGGCCGATACGGTCACCGAGCTGTCGAGGGAAGGGCATGGGCTTCTCACCCTTCTGGACGAAATCGACCATCTGCAGTCGCGCATCAAGGATGTCTCTGGTCGGCTCTCCTCGCTCCGGTCGACTGTTTCGCCTGGCTCCGCCTACCTTCAAATGTTTAGCCATTCATCCAACCGGGATGGCGTTGTCGGCGTTCCGATCGCTCTGCAGGAGATCGCCCACGTTCTCTCCGAGCCGGTTTTCGAAGCCGGGAACCTCTATGGCCTTCTGTCGAGCTCCGGCGAAGGCAAGTCATCGCTCACGATGCAGTTGATCCACAAGCCGCTAATGGCCGGCCATCCTGTTCTCTTCCTCTCCTACGACCAGTCCGCGGCGCAATGCATGCGCCAGATGATTGCCCAGAACCTCGGCATCAGTGTCCGCCAGCAGCGCGACCCGATGCGAATGATGACCCAGCAGGAGCGTGACCAGTGCGTCAAGTTCGCGATGGATATGGACAGCCGTCCATTCGAAATCATCCGCTGTCAGCGCGAAGGTGTCGCCCAGCTGGTGGCGTATGCCCGCCGGTTCATCAAGCAGCGCCGCAATGGGAACACGCCCTTCATCGTCATTGACCACATCGGCAAGGTGAAGCCGCGAGACCCGAAACTGTCTCCTGATCGCATCTCCGGTGAGGTGACGGCTGAGCTAAAAGCTTTAGCCAACGAGACCGACAGCGCGGTCCTGATCCTCACACAGCGCAATAGCTTCGGCACCCGTCGGGATAACCCGAGGCCCATCGCTGCCGACCTTTATGGCGGCGAGGGGGCGAAGGCTGACTTCGACGCTATCGTCTACCTGTACCGCCCGGAGAAATACAAGGCGGAGCGAATGGCCACGGCCGCCACTGACGCCGACTGGAAGAAGATCAACAAGGTCTTCGGAGAGGATGTCGAGGGAATAGCCGAGATCGGCTCCGTGAAGGTCCGGTTCGGCGATCCCACCATCAAAGAACGCCTCAAATTCGAGGCCGAATTTACCCGCTACGCCCCCATGAAGCCTGCTCGAGCAGAGGAGTTCGATTTCTGATGTCTACGACAGCAACGCGGGCCATCGCGCCCCTGACCCTCCCTGACGTCATCCCCTGTCAGGTCACTACCAGCCCCCCGGAACTTCGCCTGGTAGCACCGACAGCGTTGAGCGTTGACGACAGCTATCAGCGCGGGCTTTCCGAGCGCTCGATCAAGCTTATTCGCAAGATCGTTTCGGAATGGAGCTGGACCGCATTTAAGCCGCCGGTAGTGGTCGAGGTCGATGGTCGCCTCGATGTCATTGACGGTCAGCACACGGCCATAGCGGCAGTGACGCATGGTGGAATCGAGACGATCCCTGTTCTGGTTGTGCAGGCTGCCAGCCAAGAGACCCGAGCGAGCGCCTTCGTGCGACACAACCGAGACCGAATCCAAGTCACGGCCACCCAGCTCCACAACGCCATGGTAGCCGCTGGCGATGAGGATGCTGTGACCGTCTTCCAGGTATGCGAGCGGGCCGGCATAAAGATTCTTCGCAATCCTCCCGCGATGGGCAAGTTCCAGCCCGGAGAGACACTCGCTGTCAGCACCATCAACATGCTTGTGAACCGCCGCCATGCCGCGGGCGCCCGCAAGGTGCTCGACGTGTGCGCGGCCACCAATGCCGCCCCTGTCCCGGCGCATATGATCAAGGCCGTCGAGCACCTGATGCATGCAAAGGAATACCAAGGCGAGATCGATCCCGACCGGATCAGTTCTGTCATCGTTGCCAAGGGCGCTTCGCTCGACAATGAGGCGCAGCGCTTTGCCGTAGAGCGCAAGGTGCCGTTCTGGCGAGCCTATGCCTCGGTCATCTTCATGAACCGCAAGGCTCGTCGAAATGGATGATCTGATCGAACAGCAGCAGAAGCGGATCTACGAGCTCGAATGCCGCGTGCGCGAGCTTGAGGAAGAGCTGATGCCTTCCACCGTTGCAATCCCGCTGGAATGGGGCCTGCCGCGCTGCGAGGCCCGCATATTCGCCATGCTCACGACCCGCGATGTGGTGCCCAAACAAACGCTCCATCTCGCGCTCTATGGCGACCGGTTCGACGGACACGATTACCCACCGCAGCTGGTGGAATCCCACATGAGCAAACTTCGCAAGCGGGTGGCGCCGTTCGGCGTCAAGATCACTGGAAAAAGGTTCGAGGGATACCGCCTCCACAACAGGCACCGCTTCATCTCTCAAGCAGCTGCGCCATCAACAAATCCGAAAATCAAAAGTTCTGAGGAGCAAAGCCTCTGATGTCGATCCTTTCCCTTTTTCCTCCGTCCGAGAATTGCGCCACATACCAGGGCGAGCCGCCGCACCTTCGGCTGATCGTCGACAGCTTCGCCGGCGGCGGCGGCGCTTCGACCGGCATCGAAATGGCCCTCGGCCGTTCGCCGGATATCGCGATCAACCACAATCCGGCGGCACTGGCGCTGCATGAAGCGAACCACCCGCAGACGCTTCACCTGTCCGAAAACGTCTACAAGGTCGATCCTCTGGACCATCTGCGCGGCCGGCATGTCGGCCTGATGTGGTTCTCACCGGATTGTTTCCCATCGGGCACTATGATCCTGACGGATCGCGGATACCGCCCCATTGAGACCATTCAAGAGGGTGATCGCGTTCTGACCCACGCGGGGCGCTATCGCCGGGTCTACGCCACGATGCGGTCGGAGAAAGCCGTACGCAATATCGATGTGCAAGGTGTTCCGACGATCACCGTGAGCGATGAGCACCCGTTCTACGCTCGGGCAATGCACAACGTTTGGGACAATGCGAACCGGCGCTACCAGCGTACCCTCGCACCAGCCGCCTGGGTACTTGCGAAGGATCTCCGAACTGGAGCTGCGCCAATGAATGCCGCCGGCGGTGACCGGCATTTCTGCGCAACGCCGTGCTCCTTCGAGCACATCGCCATTCCCGAGGTGGGAGGGCGCGGCATCGCCATCGATGAGCGACTGATGTGGCTTGCTGGCCGCTACGTCGCGAATGGGTGGACACGGCTCTCAATAAACCGCGCAGAGCTTGTATTGGTCTGTGGCAAGCACATCGCAGACGATCTTGCCTCCGAGCTTTCATCTTGGCCGAAGACGGGTGACCGTGCCGCCGCGGGAGAGCTTACCTGGCACAGGCGTGACACGGCGACCGCCCACCAGTTCTCGACAAACAATCGTGGATTGGTCGAGTGGCTTCGAAATGAATTTGGGCACGGCAGTTCAGAAAAAAGCTTCCCCGCATGGGTATTCTCAGCGCCGGAAGCATATCGTCGGGCCCTTCTGAGGGGCTATGCTTCCGGAAATGGCAGCAAAGTCGATACGGGCGCCAACATAGTCACAGAGACGGTGACGGTGTCGAAGGCCCTTGCTCTTTCAACAAAAGCGCTCGTCGAAAGTCTGGGATACACTGCAACGGTGGCTCAGCCGCGCAAGAATCCCTTGTCGATCGAAGGTCGCACGGCAACCACAAGACCGTCATACCTGGTTCGTTGGCGCGAGGTTGCTTCACGATCACAGACGGTGCGCGATCACCTTCACAATTGGTCTCGTGTACAGCGGGTTGGTGAACCGACCGAAGTCGTTCAGGTCTTCAACATCTCAGTTGAAGAAGACGAAACCTATGTCGCAGATGGAATCGTTGTTCATAATTGCAAGCACTTCTCCAAGGCGAAGGGCGGCAAGCCAGTCGAGCGCAACATCCGCGACCTCGCCTGGATCATCCCCGGCTGGATCGAGCGCATCCAGCAGAGCGGCGGCAAGGTCGACGTCGTCGCCATGGAGAACGTCGAGGAATGGAAGGACTGGGGGCCGCTCGTCGAAACTGAGCGCGGGCTCTATCCGTGCCCGGATCGCAAGGGCCAGACCTTCAAGCAGTGGTGCAAAGCGATCAAGAAGCTCGGCGGCAAGATCGAGTGGCGCGAGCTGCGCGCTTGCGACTTTGGCGCCCCGACGATCCGCAAGCGGCTGTTCGTCATTATCCGCTTCGACGGGGAGCCGATTGTCTGGCCGGAGCCTTCCCATGGCGCCCCGACCGACCCTGACGTGATCAGCGGCAAGAAGCTGCCCTGGCGCACGGCTGCCGAATGCATCGACTGGTCCTTGCCGTGCCCGTCGATCTTCGACACCTCGGCTCAGATCTGGGAAAAGCACGGCCTGCGCGCTGTTCGCCCGCTGGCCGACAACACCCTTGCTCGAGTCGCCCGCGGCATGAAGCGTTACGTGCTGGATGCGGAGCGGCCCTTCATCGTCAACCTGACGCACGGCGCGCGGCTCGAAGACCTCGACCAGCCCTTCAACACGATCACGGGGGCTAACCGGGGAGAGAAGGCGATCGTTTCGCCTTCCCTCATCTCGGTTGCCCACGGCGACAGCGGTGGACGCCGGGAATACCCGCTGGACGATCCCTATGGTGTCGTCACGGCTGGCGGAGTGTCGCATGCGGTTATCGCCCCCTCCATCCAGCGCTTCAACACCGGCGCGACCGGCAGCGGCGCGGATGAGCCCATGCCGACGGTCACGGCGAACAGCTTCATCAAACGGCCCGGCGGCGCGGCCCCGCTCGGCGTCCTCGCTCCTCACCTGATGACGATGCGCAACGCGGGCAAGCCCTTCAACGGCGCAGATGAACCGGCGCACACGATCACCGCTGGAGGCGCTGGCCTATCTCTTGTCGCGCCGGTTCTGTCCTATGCACAGCAGGGCGGCGGCAATCGATCGGTCGAAGACCCGCACCACACGATCTGCGCTAGCCCGAAGGATCAGAACTCGGTCATCGTCCCAACGCTGGTCGGCTGCGGCGGCCGGGCCGGGCAGAGCCGCCCGCGCGCCGGGGATGAACCGGCGGCGACTATCACGGCCAAGGCCGATTCCTGTGTGGCGACCGCTTTCATCGCGCAGCACAACAACGACAGTCGGCGGATCGGCGGCGTCAACCCGGGCCGTCCGGCTGATGAACCGCTCTCGACCGTGACCGCGACCGGTGCGCAGCAGAGAGCCGTGGCGGCTTTCATCGCTCGGCAGTTTGGAACCTCGACCGGGCATGCAATCGACAGCCCGTCCGCGACTGTCATGGCAGACGGCGCTGGCAAGTCCCAGCTCGTCGCCCCGTTCCTCCAGGCCTATTACGGCACTGGCGATGGTGGTGAAGAAGACCAGCCCGCCCGGACGATCACGACGAAGGACCGCCACGGCCACGTCGAGGCGGCGCTCGACGCCCCGCCTTTCACCGAAGCGCAGGCCGGCCGCGCCCGGGAGGTTGCCGACTTCCTGCGCGCTCAGGGCTTCTGGGACGAGCGGGAGTTCGCCACGATCCAGATCGGCGGCAGCACCTTCGTCATCGTCGATATCGGCATGCGGATGCTCACGCCCCGCGAGCTCTATAACGCGCAGGGCTTCCCGCCGGACTACGAGATCGAGCGCGCGCCGGACGGCACCGTGTTCCCGAAATCAGTCCAAGTCTCCTGTGTCGGCAACAGCGTCTCGCCGCCCGTTGCCCGGGCACTGATCGCAGCGAACTGCGGCCACATGGCAGTCTTCCGGGAGGCAGCGGAATGAACCAGTTCAGCATCGGAGCGCAGGCTGTCGCCGGCGGTTACATCGCGTGGTTCCGTCGGGTCCACAAGGCGGACAACGAGATCCTTCTGGGCAAGGGCGGACAGCCCATCATCTACGCCACGAAGGCGGAAGCGAAGGCCGCGGCGGGGGAGCGCCTGTGCGCCTACATTAACGGGTCGCTGGTGCGTGACGGGGAGAAGCTTCAGGCTCGATCTGAGGCCGACGCGGTGTTCAATCTCAAGCCCTTCGTCAAGCAGCGTGGCAAGTCCCGTCGAATTCAGGTGGAGCGGAAGGGAGGTGCGGCATGAACCTTGAGTTCCACGCCCGCACCTATTCCAGCCTCGCAGAGCAGCAGGCGGAAATCCGCAAACGCCGCGCTAGGCTTGGCCTTGTCGGCAATCGCCGATCCGTCAAGGAGTCCACGGTTGAGGATGCCCGGCCGGAGCCAGTCGAGGTCAAGAAAGTAGATCCGCCTCCACCAGCGACCGTCCATGTTGTGACGCCATCAGAAGTGAATTTCCAACCGGCGCTCGCCGTCGGTCGGGTGAAACAGTACCTGAAGCGGCGGTGCGAGGATCTGGATGTTACCGTGGACATTCTCAAGATGCGCTCCCGCTCTCGTCCTCTTGTTCGCCTCAGGCATCAGATCTGGTGGGAGCTGCGGATGAAGTTCCATCTCTCCTACACCGACATGGCTATTCGCTTTGGAGGCCTCGACCATACGACCGTGATGCACGGCGTCCACAAGTTCCAGGCTGCCATCGACGCCGGCGAGGTGCCGAACCCCCTGACCGGTCGCCTCGAGCCGAAGGAGGGGTAGGGATGGCGATTGATCCTGCGGTCATTTCCCTGTGTGCGGAGGTCGGCATCGAGTGCATCGAGGGCACCGCCTATCCCAAGCTGGGGCAGACGCGGGCTCATCGCACGATCAGACGGATCGTCAAGAAATACGGGGAGGCGCACGCTCGCCTCGTCCTTGTCACGCTCGCCGACACGGCGAACAACAAGGCCTGCCTCGACGAGCATTGCCTCTGGGCGACTTCTGACTTGGTCCGAAAGTTCCGGTCGGAGATCGAGCAGGATTCGACCTTCTGGTTGGAAGTCTGGGACCGGCTCCCTGTCGGCTTCCTTCAAAGCAGGACATTGGAAATGCGCGGATGGGTGAGGCAGCGGGATGCACTTGCTGCTATGATCTACGAGCGGTTGCGCCGCGTCTTCGGACAGCCAGACCTATTGGAGGAATGACATGACCCCGGAACAGATCGAAAAGCTCTTCGTGACGGCCGCCGAAATCGAGCGCAAGCTTCCGCCAATGGGTGAGCGGCCGGCGAGGCTCAAGGCGCAGGCCATCCCTTTCATGCTTCCCGAGGGTGAGGCAAAGCCAGGGCGGTCGCTCCGACCCCGTGAAGTCTCCCACTGGGAACTCTGCAACGAGCTCATGCGATTTGTCCCGAGAGAGCGCGATCGGCGCTGCCTGTGGGCGTGGGCTATGGGAGAAGCGGGCACACTGCGCGACCCTGCCAGCGGAGAAAGACTGAGCTTCTCGCGCTGGTGCGATAAGGTGGAGGGCATCCACCGGAACACGGGTTCGCACCGCCAGAAGGTGGCAATTGCATGTATTGCTGCAATTTTTCTTCGTAACACATTGGCAGATATACGAAAGCTGCAAAAAGAGGCGTTGCAAAACGAGCCTGAAATCAGCGATAAATCTGCCAACATGAACGAACCGCGAGAATGGAGCTGGAGGGCTCCCGGAGCCTTCACCGCAGAGGCGGTGCCCGAGGCAAGAGACTTCTCCTGGGCCGAACAGCGGAACGAAATGAGGCGCAAGCGGGAAGCCGCAGCGCGTTAAAGGGATACACCCCGGAGAGGGCGCACCGAAGGCCGCAAGGCTGGAAGCCCATTGAGATGTGGTCTTGGGCCTCATCCGCTCCGGCGCCGAGGGTGCTAGGCGTCGGCAGTATTCGCCCGAATGGGCATCGAGAGAGCGACCCCGGTACCATGAGGGCAAGCGCTGAAAGATGGTGATCAGGGTGGCCCGGCGTAGGGGCAGGTGGGTGGCATCACCTTCGAAAGGACGCATCAAACCCGCCCGGTTCGCCGCGGCGGGTTTTTGATTTCGGGGCCATGCGCCCCAGACAGGCCGTGTGACCGCCTTCGAAGGGTGCACGGGACGCGCCGGAAGCACGGGATGTGCGGGCAGCCCTATCCTACGGGTATCAGGGGCCACGGGATCAACGCGGGCGGAGGGAGAAGGCGGCATCATTAGGATGGTTGGCAGAGCGGCTTAATGCAGCGGTTTGCTAAATCGCCGGGCCTTCGCGGTCCCGTAGGTTCAAATCCTACACCATCCGCCAGTTCAGATCGGGAGTTGCGGCAGCATCGCGTTGTTGCCGATTGGTGATATGCCCTCCCGGAGCATTCCCAGCGCCCTAGAGATGGGGCTGGCCACATGAACGCTTCCGGTCAACCGGGCATGTGGCGAGACGAAAGACCGGCAGGCAAGTTGCTGCTACGGCGATGCCGCAGGACGAAAGCCTGATAGCGAGGCGCGGAACGGGTCAACATACCGGTCTACGGCGCGGAGTGGGGAAGCCCCAGCCTCGAAGTTTCGCCAGCATAGCTCAGTAGGTAGAGCGCCTGCCTTGTAAGCAGGATGCCGTGGGTTCAATTCCTGCTGCTGGCACCATTTATAGCAGAAACCCGCTACCCGCGGATAAACCCGATCAAAGCTCCTCCCAGGAGATGCGGTGCCCGCCACCAGCCGAAGCCAGTGGCGGGCACATTGTTAAGAGGCAACCCCATGATACATGCCGTGTAGACCGAGTTTATTGGCTTGCTGCTGAGCGACGATGTTCGCTTCAGCATGAGTGCTGAATGGGCCGATGAGCTTGTGCTTGTCGGCTTCCCATACCGCAACCCAGTGGCCTCTGATCGTGTAGCCCATCGTGACTTTCGTCGGCGTCATTGTGAAGACCTTTCGATTCTATCCGGGCACATCGCCCGTTCGAATCAGTACCATCGAGATGGTTGTCTCCATCTTCGCTGGCCAGATGGTCAGCCTTCTTAGCCCGAAAGGAAGCGACATGCGCATGATCCGAAGTATCTTCGGCGCCCTCGCAATGATGGCGCTCTCAGTCTGTGCCGCCATGCCGGCCGCCGCCGTGCCCATCGATCCAGGTATCAGCATGGCGCTGAACGCCAGCGCGGACCGGCAGGCCCCGGCGACCGCCGTCGAGCATCTCCAGATCGTGGCCATCGCGCCCGATGCGCAGAAGCTGCAGCTGCCCGCCATGGGTCGAAGTATCGCCTATGCTGGCCAGACCATGAATGCCGCCTCCACCGAGACCAGCCCGCCGGACAGCGCCAGCGATTACTCGCTCAGTCGCTACCGAATGCGATGCTGATCCCGCTTGCCTGAAAGGGGGACGGGGCCGAAAGGTCCCGTTCCAGTCGTCACGGTTGCTGCCTTCCGGGAATGTCGTAGTCTTCTCGCTTGCGCCAATAACGGCCGCTACGGCTCCATACAGCATCAGGTGTCAGCTTGTTGAAAGCCTTCAGCACATCCGGCCTAATGCCCAGGTTCCCGTTGCTGTTAGTAATGGTCAACGCTTCGTCTAGGTCGTGGATATGTCCTACCGCGTGCTCTTGATAAAGAGTGCCATCTTTTTGGAGTTCCGAAGCCATCCACCTCGCCGCCGCTTGGACGGTCATTTCTTTTCATCCTCTGCAGGGATCACAGCATCCCTGTGGAACATCGCCTTCTCGTTCTTTTGACCCGCAAACCACGACGTGTGAACGGTGTCGCCGGTGATCAAAATAACGGTCATTTTTGGTCCGCCCGACTTCAACTGTACGATATCCCCGATCTTAATTGCCATGTCGCTTGCTCCCTTTACGCTTTCTGAAACTGGCTCATCCCAGCTTCTTTGAAAAACAATCAAAGCCTGCATCAGGAAATCAAACATGTCCAGAGGTGGTAAGCGAGACGGCGCGGGTCGCAAGGCCGGGACGCCGAACAAGGCCACGCAAGAGCGGCAGAAGAAGGTTGCATCCACGGGCATCACCCCGCTTGATTACATGCTGAAGGTAATGCGCGACAGCAAGGCTGACCCGTCGCGGCGCGATGAAATGGCCAAGGCCGCCGCGCCCTATGTCCATCCGAAGCTTGCCAGCACCCAGCATACCGGGCCGCGGGGAGGCCCCATCCAAACCGTAGATTTATCGAAGATGAGCGATGAAGACCTCGACAGGCTTGAAGCTATCATCGGTCCAATTGCCGTCACTGGCGGAGATCCGGGCGGAGAGGGCTAGGCGCGCAGCAGAGGCGGAACGAGAGCGCGTAGCCAGAGATGCCGAGCGCATCCGCGAGCGCTGCAAGACCCTGGCCGGCTTTGTTTCCGAGGCGTGGCCGATACTCGAGCCGAAGGCAAAGCTCGTATGGGGCTGGCCCCTGCAGGCGATGGCCGAGCACCTCGAGGCGGTGACGCGAGGGGACATCACCCGGCTGCTGACGAATTGCCCTCCGGGCTTGATGAAGTCGCTTCTGCACTCGGTCTTCTGGCCGGCATGGGAGTGGGGCCCCGCCGGTCTCCCACACATGCGGTACCTGACATCGTCCTACAGTCAGGAAAACGTGCTGCGCGACAACACGAAGATGCGCCGGCTGGTGGAGAGCCAGTGGTTCCAGTCGCTTTGGCCGGAAGTCCGGATGTCTCCGGATCAGAACGCCAAGGGGAAGTTCGAGAACACGAAGTCGGGCGCCCGCGAAGGCAGGCCCTTCGCCTCGATGACCGGCGGTCGCGGTGATCGGGTGATCATCGACGACCCTCATTCGACCGAAACTGCAGAGAGCGAGACCGAGCGCAAGAACACCATCCGCATCTTCCGGGAATCCATCTCCGACCGACTGAATGATCCCGAACGGTCTGCAATCGTGGTGATCATGCAGCGCCTGCACGAGGGCGATGTATCGGGCACCATCATCAAGCTCGGCTTGCCGTATGTGCACCTTTGCCTGCCGATGGAGTACGAGGCTGGGCCGTTTAAGCGGGATGGAAGGATCATTGACCCGGAGTCGCCGAACGCCATCGGCTTTGTCGACCCCCGGTCCTCCGAGGGCGAGCTCCTCCTGCCAGAGCGCTTTAGTCGCGAGGCCGTCGAGGGCCTGAAGAAGGCCAAGGGTGAATACGCCTATGCCGGCCAGTACCAGCAGCGACCGACGCCCCGCGAGGGCGGTCTGTTCAAACGGGAATGGTTCGACGGCAAGATGATCAACTCTGCACCGCCGGGGACTGTATGGGTTCGCCATTGGGACTTGGCCGCCACCAAAGATGCAAAGGCGGCGCGCACTGCTGGCGTGAAGCTCGGCCGCGCGCCGGATGGGTCTTTCATCGTCGGGCACGTCGTCAAGACCCAAGAGGAAGGCGCAAGGGTCCGCGCTCTGATCAAAGGCACCGCCGAGATCGACGGCAAAGACGTCGAGATCAGCCTTCCTCAGGACCCGGGCCAAGCCGGCAAGGTCCAGGCGCAGGACATGGTTCTTCTGCTCGCCGGCTGGAAGGTAAAGGCTCAACCGGAAACCGGGGACAAGGTAACCCGTGCCGAGCCATTCTCCAGTCAGTGCGAGGCGGGCAACGTCTACATCGTCAAGGGGGAGTGGAACGAGAGCTACCTCGATGAGCTCTGCCTCTTCCCCGGCGGAGCTTTCAAGGACCAGGTGGACGCAACATCCGGTGCCTTCGGGCGCCTTCTGAAGCCACGGGCACCGGTTGCCGCGACTGGCGCAACTCGCAGGAACTGAGATGGACAAGAGCAACGATCCCAGCACTCCGAGCCTTGCCCATCAGGCCCTGTCCGAGTGCTGGGCCATGATCCGGGCGATCCGGCGCGGCGCAGCCGCTATTCGGGAGGCGGGGGAGAAGTACCTCCTCAAGTTTCCATCGGAAAGCAAGGAGGAGTACTCCCGCCGCTTGAAATCCTCCCCTTGGCGGCCGGAGTTCATGGATTCGCTCCAGACCCTCAGCGCCAAGCCCTTCACCAAGGAGGTGAAGCTGGCGGAGGACGCAACCCCGGCGTTCGAGGATATCGCCCAAAACATCGACGGGCAGGGGAATAACCTGCACGTCTTCGCCAAGGATGTTTTCGAGGGCGCGGTGTCCATGGGTGCCCATGGCATCCTCGTCGACTTCCCGACGGGTACCGGAGCGGTCACGCTCGCCCAAGAGCGGGCGCAAGGCGTGCGCCCTTATTGGGTGCCGATCAATGCCGACGATATCCTCGAGGTGACCACCGAGCAGCGGGGAGCCAGCCGCGTGGTGACGTACCTCCGGATCAAGGAAAGCCGGATCGAAAAGACGGGCTTCGAACAGAGACGGGTGCCGCTCATTCGCGAGATCGAGCCAGGCGCTTTCCGTGTCTGGAGGGAGGAGAAGAGGGCCGACAAGACCGAGTGGGTGCTCGACAGTGAAGGCGCCATGACACTCGACGAGGTGCCGTTCGTCTTCTTCGCCACCGCAGACAAGGAGGGCGACCAGTACGTGCGCCCGCCGCTTCTCGACCTGGCTGACATTCAGATCGAGCTCTACAACGCGCTGTCGAAGAAAGAGCAGACCTTTACCATCGCCGCATCGCCGATGCTGACTGCGAATGGCATGGCGGCGCCCGATGACGATTCTGCAATCGAAACCGGGCCGGGCAGGGTGCTTTATGCTCCCGGCGGTGAGGGTGTGAACGCCAGCTGGGACTACATCCAGCCGAACGCGGCCAACCTGAAGGAGATCCGGGAGGACATCCGCGAGATCATCGAGGACATGCGCCGCATCGGCATGCAGCCTATGACCCAGAAGTCAGGCAATACCCCGGCGCTGGCGTTCCAGTTCGACGGCGAGAAGAGCTTCACGGTTCTCCAGTCCTGGGCCCTCGGTTTGAAGGATGCGCTCGAGCAGGCATTCGTCTTCACTGCCAAATGGATGAAATCGGAAGGGCAGGCGCCGAGCGTCATGGTCCATACCGATTTCGCTGTCGGCCTCTATGGGGCCCAAGAGGTGAACGCGCTGCTCGAGGCTCGCAAGGAGGCTCAGATCAGCCAGGAGACCTTCTGGGATGAGATGCAGCGCCGGGGTGTTCTCGGCCCACAGTTCGACCGGGAGGCGGAGAAGGAACGGCTGGCGATCGAAAACCCGCCATTTGACCCTGAGGGGCAACTCGATCCGGTTGTGGCTTAGCCCAGCCCGAGCGCCTTAGCCTTCTCCGAGACGGGGCATTTCGCCATCTCGGCCCTCAGTTCGTCGATGAAGCCCTGAAGTAAGAGGTAGCCGCTCCAATGGCCCTCGGAGTTCTCCGGCGAGGTCACCAGGAGGGTTGCCAGTTTGTCTGCCTGGAAGACAACCACATCGCACAGCGCGACAACTGCCGATGTTGGCTCGATGAGTGCCACTGCATTGGAAAGGCATGCTCGCACGTTGCGCGAGAACTGCCCTGACCGCCTGCTCACGCCCTTTGCGTCAGCAAGGATGATGTCGAGGTAGACTTCGAATGCGCGTTCAATTTCAGGCTCTTGGTGCGAAAGCTGATAGTCCGCGCAGTTAGCGGCCGCGGAGACGAACTGTCTATTGTGGAGGTCCCTCTCCGGGTTTTCCCGGAGATATCTCCAGAACCCCCAACTCGATCGGGAGTTGCGCAGAACCGGGCGCTCCGGCGCCCGGCTCAATGACCTGTGCCTGTCGTGCGGATGCCGCGGGCGAAACGCGGCGGATGCCGCATAGCAAGGGCGGATGCCCGGAAAGACTACCCCGATGAAGCTCAAGCTCGTTGAAATGAATGGCGTCACCTATGCCGAGGTGCAGGACGGCAAGCCGGTATACGAGACCGACGACGGCAAGACCGTGGCCTTCGATGCGCCCGGTACCGTCGCAACCATCACCCGCCTCAACAACGAGGCCAAGACCCACCGCGAGGCCAAGGAAGCCGCAGAGGGCAAGCTTAAGGCCTTCGAAGGTCTGGACGCCACCACCGCTCGTGACGCCCTCGACAAGCTCTCGCGGATCGATGCCAAGAAGCTGGTGGACGCCGGCGACATGGACGCCGCCATCCAGACCGCACTCAAACCTGTGCAGGAGCAGCTGGCAGCCGCGATCAAGGACAAGGAAACGCTCACCTCCTCCCTTAACCGGGAAGTCATCGGCAACGCATTCGGCCGCTCCAAGTTCGCCTCGGAGAAGCTGACCCCGGCCGGCGTCGACCTGATCCGCACGCTCTACGCTGATCGCATCAAGGTCGAGGACGGCAAGCCCATCGGCTACGACCAGAACGGCCAGAAGATTTACTCCAAGGCCCGACCCGGTGAGGTCGCCGACTTCGACGAGATCGTCGAGAGCCTGGTCGACAGCTATGCCTTCAAGGATCACATCCTGAAGAGCACCGGCCACAACGGCACCGGCAAACAGCCTGGCTCCGATGGTACCGGCAGCGGCCGCAGCATGAAGACGAGCGAGTTTCAGGCGCTCGCTCCCAAGGACCGCGCGGCCTTCATGGAAAAGGGCGGCACGCTGGTCGATTGATCGCCGCATATCTGCCGCGCCCGGATGGGTGGCGGTGTCACGGGCTGGATGGCCCACCCAACCCAAAGACAATTCCATCCCATCCACGAAAGGTAAACTGAGATGGCGAATACGCTTACCTCCCTCGCACCCACACTCTTCTCCGCTGCAAAGGAAGTGGCCAATGAGCCCTTCGGCGTGGTCGGTGCGATCAACACCACCTTCGACGACAAGGGCGTTGCCAAGGGGGACAAGGTCTCGGTCGACGTGGCCCCGGTCCGTGCGGCTTCCGACTTTACCCCCGCCAACGTTTCCTCGACGGGCGGGGATTCCACTGGCTCGAAGATCGACGTGACCATCTCCAAGTCACGCAAGGTCGACTGGCACCTTACCGGCGAACAGCAGCGCTCTCTGGAGAACGGCGGGATCAACCAGGACTGGGTGAAGCAGCTGATCGCCCAAGGCATGCGCACTCTGCGTAATGAGGCCGAAGTCGATGCGGCTATCGCGGTGAAGCTCGGTGCCTCGCGCGCATACGGCACCGCAGGCACCACGCCGTTCGCCACCGATCTGCAGGCGCTGACCAACGCCCGCAAGATCCTCGTCGACAACGGCGCTCCCAAGGCGGACATGCAGATGGTGTTCGACACCAACGCTGGCCTCAACCTCCGCAACCTCGGTGTGCTGCAGAATGCCTATCAGGCGGGCAGCGACCAGGAGCGCCGCACGGGCGAGTTCCTCCCGCAGATGGGCTTCCGGCTGTCCGAGAGTGCCGGCATCGGCATTCACACCAAGGGCACCGGCTCTGGCTACCTGATCAACAACGCTGCTGGCTATCCGATCGGGGCGACCCAGCTGACGCTTGACACCGGTACCGGCACGATCGTCGCTGGCGACGTCATCACCATCGGCTCCGACCCGAACAAGTATGTGGTCAACCAGGCGCTTGCAGGCGGTGTCGTTACCATCCAGGCTCCTGGCCTGCGACAGGCGGCCGCCGACAATGCCACGGTCACCGTCGGCAACAACTACACCGCCAACCTCGCATTCGAGCGATCGGCGGTCGTGGGTGTTTTGCGCCCGCCGATCATGCCCGCCAATCCGACGATCCAGCAGATGCTGATCAGCGACCAGTTCGGCATGACCTACCTCATGCTGGACATCGCCCAGTACGGCCAGAGGACTTGGGAAATTCACCTTGCCTGGGGCTTCCAGTCGGTGAACGGGGAATTCTCCGCAACCGTGCTCGGCTGATCCTGATCCATGACCGGGGGTTTCGACCCCCGGCTGCTCCACTTCAAACCACGGAAAGCAGATATGTCCGAAGACGAACAGGAACAGGTCGCCCCGATCCAGACCGTGCGTATGGTGCGCCTCGATGATGGCAAGACTGGCGACATTCATCCCGATGAAGTCGAACACATGCAGGCGTTTGGCTGGCGGATCTGCGAAGACCAGACCGGGACCGGTGACGCCGACGATCTGTCGTCCAAGTCTGACGACGAACTGCGCGCGGCCGTCACCGAGGCGACCGGGACCGCTCCGCATCCGAACGCCAAGCGCGAGACGCTGATCAAGAAGCTGCAGGAAGCCCAGAAGGGTGAGTGATCATGAAGAACCGGGTTGTCTGGCTGGATCGCGGTTGGCAGCCCGTTTCCATCGGCTTCTGCCCTTCTGAAAAAGCGTGGCGCCGTGAGATGAAGCGGCTCGGCTGCAAGGGCGAGGCCTATCCGTCATCCGACGGACGTTGTACCCGGTTCGAGGCGTCCAAGTCCAATTCCGAGTGCATCATCGTCACGTTGCGAGATGGGGCGGAGCGCGACCATTCATTGGTCGAGGTGGCCGGCCTGTTGGTCCATGAAGCGACCCACGTATGGCAATTCATTATCGAGAGCATCGGGGAAGGAAAGCCGTCCGCGGAGCTCGAAGCCTATTCCATGCAGGCGATAGTTCAGGCGCTCATGCAAGCGTTCGATGAGACGAGGGGGCTACCGAAATGACGTTGATCGTTGAGGACGGTACCGGCCTCCCGAATGCCGAGAGCTACGAGACAGCATCTGGCTTTCGAGCCTATGGCCTCAAGGTCGGCCTCGACTTGGTCGCCATTGACGATGACAAGAAGCTTGAACAGGCCCTTCGCCGGGCAACGATATGGCTCGACGGCCGTTACGGCGCCCGGTTCCTCGGTTGCTGCACGAGCAGCACGCAGGCGCTCCAGTGGCCACGCGCAGGTGTCCGGTATCGCCAGACGGTCATCGGGTCCCACGAAATCCCGGATCGCCTCCGCGCGGCTCTGTGCGAGGCTGCATGGCGGGAATTGTCGAGCCCGGGCGCATTGTCTCCCGATGCGCCAGCGACGAAGATTAAACGCGACAAGGTCGGCGACGTCGAGACTGAGTTTGTGAGGGGCGCCGCCGGTGCCCACGACGAATTCCCGGCGATTGATCTGCTCCTCGTGGGGCTGATAACCGGCGGGGCAGCGGCCTACAGCGGGCGGGCAGTGCGCGCATGACAGACTATGACATTCGGAAGCTCGTCCGGCGCGGGAAAGGCACGCAGATCACCTTGCCCGGCATCGAGGAGAGTGCAGGTGGAAAGGCCGCCTACCTCAAGGCCCTTCGGAAGATGCTTCGGGAACTGGGCGGAGCGGCGCGTCAGGCGCGGGGTCGGTTCGATCTGGAAAGCCTCGCACGGCTTGCGCTGTCGCTCGTGAGCACCGCGGAGCAGACGGTGAACCGGATCCTCAACCTCGAGGCTCAGCGGCATACGGACACCTTCGTCAACAGCGCTCGGCGTGCCCTCGGCATCGACCTGAGTGGGGTGGTCAGGCAGGAGGACCTAGCGGAGTTCTTGCGCCTGGTCGCCGCCCGGAATGCGTCCCTGATCAAGAACCTTTCCGACGATACCGTGAAGCGAGTTGAGCAGGCGGTCTACGACAACCTGATCGCAGGCAACTCCCGGGAAACGCTTCGAAGGGCACTGACTGACCAGTTGGGGATCGCCGACAGCCGGGCGAAGCTGATCGCGCAGGACCAGATGGCAAAGCTGAACAGCGAGCTAAACGAGTTCCGCCACAAGCAGGCGGGGATCAACGAGTACGTCTGGACAACCAGTCGAGATGAGCGCGTGCGGGCGCGCCACCGTGCGCTCGAGGGGAAGGTCTACCGGTACGGGGAGCCGACTGGTGCAGAGGATGGACTGGCTCCAGGGCGGCCGATCCGATGCCGGTGCATCGCCAAGGCCGTCGTTCAGTTTTGAAGGGTGTCGGAAACCTCTTCGCCATCATCTATGGCTTCAATCGCGAACATGAGGCGGCGAGAGGCTGCAAGGATCTCCATCGATTCCTTGTCCTGACGCTTGAGGTGCTGTTTCACCTCTTCGACCTGCTGGGCAACGTCGAGGATCAGGCGCTTCAGCTCGCGATATTGATCGTCTGTCATCATGAAAGGTGAATGCCAATGGCTTGCCGCTGTCAAGAGCGCCGGGAAGCGATCCGCCGCGCCATCGCTGCGAAAACGGTGACTTCCCTGAAAAAGGAAGCTGCATTCGTCGCGCGGACCTCAGCGCAGGATCTGCTGCGGGCCATCAACATCCGCCGCAACAACCCGAAAGGATAGAAAATGGCCCGCGTGACATCCAACCACGACGCCCCGCTTCCGCTCCCGGGAGGTCCCATCATCCGGCCAGGCGCCACGGCGCGCGTCGAGCGATGGGAGGCGATCAGCGGCAATTCACTCATTCAGGCTTGGCTATCTGCCGGGCTCCTGCGCGTGGAGGCGGACGATGTTCACCATATCGGTCAAGCGCAAGAACCCGGGAGCGGTTCAAAAGCTCGCCCGGGCGCTCACGGGTCCGAGGCAGGTGAAGGTCGGGTTTCCAGCGGGCGCGGCCGACGGCGACGTCATTAATCGCGCGGTCTGGAATGAGTTCGGTACACGTGGCGGTGCTTCTGGCGGTGGATGGGGCGGCCCGATCCCCGAGCGGCCATTCATGCGCAACGCCATGCGGGACAATCTGTCGAAATACCGTAATGCAATGAAGTCCAGCGCCGCACCGATCCTTCTTGGGAAGTCGACACTGCGCCAGACGCTTTCAAAGCTAGGCATTCTCGCGCAGAGCGACATCCAGGGCGAGATTACTGCCCTGACATCTCCAGCGAACAGTCCGGTGACGGTGGAGCGCAAGGGTTCGAGCAAGCCCCTAATCGACACGGGTGAGATGCGGGCCTCTGTCACATGGAAGGTGGACGAATGAAAGCGGCTGCTGCAATCGAGAGGCGGGCAGTCTCGGTTACGCTTCGGCGGCGCTCAGCTGGCGCCTATGACCTAGACGGCCGGTTCATCGATGGATCGGAGACCAGTGAACCAATCAAGGCGGTCATTCAGCCAGCCGGAGGGAACCAGCTGCGGGATCTCCCCGAGGGCATCAGGACAGAAGCCAACTGGATGATCTGGAGCCGTTCACCGATCGCCGTTGATGATCGCATCATCAGCAGCTCGGTCAGCTACCGGGTCGTCTATGTCTGGCCTCGCGCCGAAGGCGGCTTCTTTCGCGCAGCGCTAGGCAGGGAAACGCGATGACCGAGGATCAGGTAATCAGCGCCGTCGTGCGCTTTGTCGCCCGGGTCACCGGGGTTAAGGCCATCCGGGCGCATGAAGGCGGACAAGCTCCTGCCTTACCGTATGTCATGGTCAACCTGATCGGGATGTCCGAGATTAGGGAGCATCCGACGGATGTCGAGTTCACCGACACCGGCCAGCCCAATACCTCGGGGAAGAACATCATCAATGCGGCTCCGGTCATTGAGATTGAGTGGCGCTTTTCGGTTCATGCATACGGCCCGAACCCGGCTTCCATGCTCCGCCCGGTCCTGTCGGCCATGAAGCTCGCCCAAGTTATGGAGCCGGCCATGCCCGGACTCATCTTCTTCGACGCGTCGGCAATCCGCTCAATTCCCGAGTGGGTGAACAACCAGTGGGAGCCGCGCGCCCAGGTCGATTTGTTTGCGCGCGCAGTGATCCGAGACGCATTCGCTGTCGATGTAGTCGACACCACGAGCTTTGACGCTCAACCCATGGCCTGAACGGCCAACCACCATCCACTGAAAGGAAACAGGCATGGCCGTGCTCCCCTACAGCCGCGTCGTGAACGTCACGCTCACGCGCAACGATGCGTTCCCCAGCCGCCGCGGCTTTGGGACGCCTCTCTTCCTCTCCACCGTCGCCAAGACCGGCAAGGTCGACGCGACCAGCCGCACCAAGGCCTACGCCTCCATCGATGAGGTCGCTGCTGACTGGTCGGCATCCGACGACTTCTACAAGGCCGCCGAGGTGGCATTCTCGCAGAACCCGCGCCCGACGCAGATCAAGGCCGGCTATGTGGCGCTGGACGGCACGCCGACGGCGGCCGAGCTGAAGACGGAACTCGATGCGCTCTATGCCTACGATGCGGACTGGTATGTCGTGACGGTCGCCAGCACCCTGCGCGACATCGCGTCCGTTGATGGGCTGGTGGAGTGGATCGAAGCGAATAGCAAGCTCGCCATCATCGATTCGAACGACACCGGCACCGAGAACCCCGCCAACACGACCTGCCTTGCGGCGCGCAAGAAGGGCACGGTCGAGCGCTCGGCGGTCTTCTACCACACAAGCGCCCTGCAGTGGCCCGCGATGGCGCTTGCCGCCTACATGGCAACCCGCGTCTTCGACGATGCCGAAAGCGCCTACACTGCCAAGTTCAAGACCCTGCGCGGTGTCAACCCGGTCAACCTCGCCTCGGACAAGATCACTGCGATTACCGGCTTCGTTTCCGGCGTCGGACAGGCCAGCGCATCTGGACATTGCGCGAATACCTACATCGACATCGGCGGCCGGAACTTCGTGGTCGAGGGCTCGACGCTCACGGCGAACGTCTTCCTCGACGAAATCCATGCGTCCGACTGGATCATCGCCCGCACGGAAGAAGCCGCGCTCGGGATCCTGCTGAACAATGCCCGCGTCCCCTTCACGGACCAGGGCCTGCAGCAGATTGCCGGCGCTGCCCGCCAAGTGATGCAGGTTGCGACCCGCGCCGGCCTGATCGCCAAGGACATCGATCCGGAGACGAATGAATACCGGCCGGCCTATGAGATCACGGTCCCCTCGGTCTTCGATGTCCCCGAGAGCCAGCGCAAGGCCCGGATCGCTCCTGCGATCTCCGTCCGGTTCCGGTACGCCGGCGCGGTCCACTACACCACCATCAACTACAACATGACCTTCTGACGGGAGACCTGATCCATGGGTGTTTCAAGCGCATATTCTATGGTGAACGTCTCGGCCACGCTGGACGGTCGCCAGGTCCTCGGGCTCTGGGACGGCGACGATACCATCGTCGTCACGCCCGGTGCCGATGTCGGCACGATGATGATCGGCGCCGATGGTTCTTCGCTGTTCTCGCAGTCTGCGGACAGTTCGGCGCGCATCAGTCTCAAGCTGATGCATACCAGCCCGACGCATCGGCAGCTTATCCAGAAGTGGAAGCGGCAGAAGCAGCTCGGCGGCGCCGGCACGGCGTTCCCGTTTGCCTTCATCGATTCCACCTCGGGCGAAGGTGGCTCCGCGGACAAGTGCTATATCCAGGCCGCTCCCGCCGACGGCAAGGGAAAGAACGCCAGCGTCCGTGAGTGGGTGCTGGTGACCGGCGAATGGAATCCGGAGGTGCCGAATGGCTGAGAAGAAGATCGGGGGCTCGGTCTATAAGGTCGAGCCCATGCTGGCCACGCAGGCGATCATCCTGCAGGCGCGCCTTGCTCGCGTCATCGGGCCCGCTATTTCGAAGCTTCCGGGCATCCTCGCATCACGCAAGGAAGGCGCCAGCGACGAGCAGAAGGCCCAGGCCGATGCAGACGCGGTTTCGGCTGTCACCGAGATCTTCTCGCGGTGCCCGCCGCATGAGATCGCGGAACTGGTCAAGGACGTTGTCGAGGTCGCAATGGTTCAACGTCCCTCAGGGGTTTATGAGCCGGTAGATTTCGACCTCGATTTTACCGGTCGCCTCGGGGATGTCATTCCAACCGTGGTGTTCGTGCTGGCAACGCAGTTCGGGGATTTTTTCTCCGGCGCCCTGGCGAATGGACGCCCAACGACCAGGGCAAAGGCTTAAGCGATCGAGAAATTGCTAGGGTCGCGCCGAACCTGAACCTCTTCCTGTGGCGGCCCATTCTCGCGGACCCACCGCTGTATTCCATGGTGGACCTTCGGGAGTGGGTGACGCTCTCGGACGTTCTTGACGCCCATGAAGCGCTCGATCTGAAGGCGGCAATGACGGAACGTGCACGGGAGAGCTAGGGCTTACTTCAGTAGGCCGAACCGCTTGGCCGTTTCTTCGAGGAGCGCGCATGCGGCGGTCTTTTCGATGTCACTCATGCTGGCAAAACGGTTCTTCTGGAGGTTCCCGCTTGCCTGCACCATGGCCCTTGCGTTGGTCGACATCGGCCCAACCTTGTCACGGATCAATGCCTTCACCTTTTCCGCCTCCAAGCCATAGCCACAGGTGTCGGCGGAACTGATCACTTGGCCGATCTCGCGGGCAAGAAAAATGTCATCGCTTTCGCCCGCAATGGCGGGGCCGGCGGTAAGCGCAAGGCAGGCAACGAGCAGTCGTTTCATCGGGGAGCTCCGGTTTCCTCCTAAGGTGTCCCGGCACTTAGAGGTTTTCAAGTCATGATTGTCGATGAACTGATCGCTATCCTCGGTTATGAGACCCGGGGCGAGGGCGAGTTGCGCCGTTTTCAGGGGAACCTCGACACAGCCACTCGGCAAATCGGGGCCCTCGGGGTAGCGGCCGGCACCTTCGTCGGCACGATCGCCGCGCAGGCGTTCTCTCGCCTTGCAGACAGCATTGGCTCTCTGCCGGGAGAGGTCATTAGTGTTTCGGCCCAGTTCGAAAGCCTTGAGGCATCGCTCACCACCGTCACCGGGAGTGTCGAACAGGCGCGATCCTCCATGGACTGGATCAAGCAGTTTGCTCGAGATACGCCCTATGAGGTCGGCTCCATCACGGATGCGTTCATCAAGCTGAAGAGCTATGGCATTGATCCGCTTGCCGATGATGCCCTGAAAACGCTGGGCGACACCGCGTCGGCGATGAACAAGCCTCTCAACCAGGCCGTCGAGGCGCTGGCGGATGCCACCAGCTTCGAGTTCGAGCGCCTGAAGGAGTTCGGGCTTCGAGCGCAGCAGAAGGGGGACGAGGTAACCTTCTCGTGGACCGAGAACGGGAAGCAGCTCTCGAAGACGATCAAGAAGAACAGCGAGGAGGTTCGCAAGTTCGTTCTCGACCAACTAGGCGACCGGTTCAATGGCGCAATGCTCCGCCAGTCGAAAACCTGGAACGGCATGATGTCGAACCTAGGGGACGCGTGGACCGCGTTCCTGCTGAAGATCGGAGAAGGCGGTTTTTTCGACGCCGTGAAGGGCAAGCTCGGTCAGCTGCTCGATTACTTCAACCGGCTGTCGGAGAACGGCACGCTGGATCGGTGGTCGAAGAACCTCAGCACCGCATTCACAGCAGTCGCCGACGGAGTAGCCAGCTTTGCCGTCCGCATGGGCAGGCACTTCGAAACAATCGCCGGGATCATTGAGCGCAACAAGGGCGCCTTCGAGACGTTCAAGTGGGCGTTGGCTGGCTTGGCGATTTACCTCTTCCCGACGGCATCTATCATTGCCGCCGCCGCCTTGGCGATCGATGATTTTCTGACCTACCTGAGGGGTGGAGATTCCGTTATCGGTGACTTCACTGAGGCCATCGGCAACCTTCTGGGGGCCGACCCGCAGGGGGTGGCGGACGCGCTGACGGGCATTGCACTCGCCGCTGGCGGTCTGGCCGCGGCGAGTGTCGCTGTCGGTAGCTTCACCGCTTCGTTGTGGCCGCTTGCCGCAGCGCTTGGCGCGGTCGCCGGCGGATACTTCCTCGCCAAATCCTTCTTCGACGAAATGGACAAGAAGGCGGCCGGGATCAAGGCAGTCGAGAACCCGAGGACTAAACCCGGCTACGTGGAGGGATCCGGTGAAGACCGCACCGGCTTCAACAGCGACAACCCGAACGGATATCTCAAGCCGAGCGACTTCTCGGCTGACTTTGAGGCTGAAAAGCAGCGCCTGATCGAGGAAGAGGCCCGTCGCGTCGGCGCAGACAAGGCGGCGCCCAGAAGGCCAACGGCCTTCGAGCGGTTGGGGGGCGACTACATCCGCTCCGACATGATCGAAAATGCTCAAGGAAACTTCGGCAAGACCGGTGCGGCACAGGCTGCACAATCGGTCAATTCGACGGTCAACAACACGCTGAACGACTCGAGCGACAAGTCGACGACGGTGAATGTCGGCGGCGTGACCGTGAACGGTGTACCGAACGTCTCCGGCGCCGTCGGTGCGGCGGTCGGCCAGGCAGTCGGCAATAGCGCGGCGAAATCGGCCAAACGGTCTACGTGGTGGGAACAGGGTGAGAAATTCTGATGAGCGTCATCGCCTTCTCTCGCGCCATTGGACCAGTGCCGCTCTCGTGTTTCGTCTCGGAGCGGCACTCGTCCAGCCTGGACATCACGGAGATACCGATCGAAACGGGCGCCAACATCACAGACCACGCTGTGGTGAAGCCCAAGACCGTTATGCTTGATGTCGGCGGCCAGAACGCTGCCGCCACGTTTGCCGCGCTGGTGCGGTTTCAGGAAAGCCGGGTGCCCTTCGTCCTGGTTACTGGCCTGAAGGTCTATCAGAACATGCTGGTGAAGCGGATTGACGCCGACCGGACCGCTGACTTCTCCACCGTTCTCAAGGCTCGCGTGGAGCTTCAGGAGATCATCCTCGTCGGTACCGCATATGCCGCCGACCCGAACGGCGAGCCCACTGGCGCATCTGAGCGAGGGAGGCCAGGGGGAGCGGGCTCCACACGCGCCGCGCCGCCCACGCCCGAACGGTCGGGCGATGCAGCAACGGCCGGGAGGTCAACAGGGACAGTTCAGATGGGCGACAACCCGACCTCGACCTATCCTGATCAGTCAATTCTGAAGGGGCTGCTGGAATGAACCGGTTTCGAATAGCTAACCATGCCGACCAGCAGTTCTCCACGATCATTTCCGGCCGCCGGGTGACAATCCGGCTCAGGTTCAATCTCACGTCGTCCCGATGGTCGTTTGACCTCTCGCTAGATGATCTGCCTGTTCTGCATGGGCGGCGGGTTGTGACGGGTGTCGATCTGTTGGCGCCGTTTGGCCTGGGCATCGGCCTCCTGTTTGCGGCCGCACTAACGCCCGGAGCTGTTCCGGACCGTGCAGGGCTGGCAGGTGGGACGGTTGGGCTCTTCAGCGCCACAGAGGCAGAGGCGACAGAAGCAAGGGCGGCGTGATGCTCCAGTATCTTCGGAAAGTGCGGGCCTCGTTCTCGGGCGGCTTTGTGGTCAACCCGGGCGGGATCAACAAGCACGATCTCATGATCGAGTTCTCCATCACCAAGGACCTGTCGTCCTCCGCAAACAGCGCGGAGATCACGCTGTGGAACTTGAACGAGGATCACCGCAACGCGGTCGGGAAGGTGTTTGACGAGATCACGATGGAGGCCGGCTACATCCCGCCCGGTGGCGCCGGAAACGTGGGCGTCATCTTCAAGGGAGCGGTGCGGGATGTCGAGCACACACGGGAAGGGCCCGACATCAAAACCACAATCCGCTGTGGCGATGGGGCCAGGGCGCTTCGGAAGGCCACCATCTCCAAGTCCTTTCCCAAGGGCACGCCGATCAAGGATGTGATCGAGGAAATCCAGAAGGAAATGGAAAAACAGGGGGTGAAGCGAGGCGAGTGGAAGTTTCCGGATCAAATGCCGGAGAAGTTCAAGCGCCCCTACGCTGTGTGCGGCCTTTGCCGGGACGAGCTCGACACCATCGGCCGGGGTCAGAAGTTTTACTGGTCCCTTCAGAACGAGACCTTGGAGATCGTCCCAGGCGACGGCTTCATCGGAGGCGTGGTTCTGATCACGCCTGAAACGGGCATGATCGGCACGCCTGCCATTACCGACAACGGCGTGACTGTGAAGGCCCTGCTGAACCCGGAGGTTCGGCCCGGGCGCCGCGTGCAAGTCCAGAGCCAGACCCTTCAGATGAATGGTGCTGACGGGATGTATCGCGTTTCGTCGGTCACTTTCACCGGCGACAACATGACCGGGCCGTTCGAAATGGACATCGAGGGCGAGGCGCTGAGCGGTGGGAAGGTTAACGAGGGACTGCCAAAATGACAGGGTATCTGGGAAAGCGGACCAACCAGGATCGTGATGTTGTCGGCCGCCAGATCCAGAACAAGCAGGAAAACCAGTGGGGCCCGATACCCGGCGAGATTGTCTCCTATGACGCTGCGGCCGGCACGGCGACTGTGAAGCCGCTCTACAAGCCTGTCCACAACGGTAATGCGGTGGATATGCCGGAGCTGTATGAAGTTCCCGTGGATCTGCCACGCACCGGCAGTGCAGGGATGACCTTTCCAATCCCGGCCGGCACAAAGGTCATGCTGACGCCTGCAATGCGCTCCATGGACAACTATGAGGCCGGGGAGGGCGGCGAGCCCTTCGATGGCCGATCCTTCCATTTGGCGGATATGCGGGCATCGATCGCGGGCGGTGACAGTCTCTCTGATCCCATGCCGAATGTAGACGCTGACAACACGCATCTTCGGTTCTCTCCCGATGGGGCTTTCGGCATCAAGGGAAGCCCAGACGGCAAGTTCCGGATCGATGGATCCGAAGGGAACCTCTACGACATCATCGCGACCTTCATGGAGTTGGTCGCGAGTGACCAACTGATAATCGCTTACGGCTCGTCTGCCGGGACGGGACATCAGCTGCAGAACAGAGCGGAGCTGATGGAGTTGGCTGCTAAGGTGAGGGCGATGGCACTATGACGGACCGTATAGCACTGGCCATTGATCCCGAGACTAACGACCTTTTTCTCAGTGCAGATGGAAACATTGCGACGGTCACTTCCGCGGAAGCAGTGGGCCAGCACGCAAGACAGAGGCTCGGCACGTTCGCCGGAGAGTGGTTTCTTGACACAGAGGCGGGGGTTCCTTGGCTCGATGGCATATTGGGTTCTTCCTATGACCCGGCGCTGGCCGAAAGCGTCGTGAAAGCAGAATTGCTCGATACCGACGGCGTGACGGAGATCACGAGCTTCGCAGTCCGGTTCGACCGGGCCACTCGGGGCCTGATCATCGACAGTATCGCGGTCCTCACAGAGTATGATGAAGAGGTGAAGGTATGACCGACTATGGCATCCAGCCTACCGGATTTGTGCGCAAGCCTCTGTCCCTGATCCTCGCCGAGATCGAAGCCTCGCTGATAACCGAGTTCGGCCCACAGGTGATCCAGACCGCCCAGAGCCCCCTTGGCCAGATTAACGGCATCTTCGCCGAGGCGGTCGCAAAGCTGTGGGAGCTTGATGAGGATGTCTATCAGTCGCTCGACCCCGACCAGGCCGAAGGTATCCGGCTGGACATTCTTGGTCGCGTGCGTCGTGTCGCTCGAGCTGTGGGGGAGAACGATTCAAGCTTCCGACGGGCGATCACAAATGTGGGTCAAGCCAGAATTGACGTGCAGGACATCAGCCGAGCGATCGCTGAACTTGAGGGGGTCATCTATTCGCATGTTTGGATCAATGACACTGGTGATGTCGATGACAACGGGATGCCGGCAGGGTCCATTTGCATCGCGGTTACTGGTGGAGACGATGACAGCATCGCTGAAACCATCAGGCGATTCGTCGTTCCAGGGGTAAACCAGTTCGGCTCGACCGTGATCGAGAGCACCCTTGACGGCTACTGCCGCACGTTCCGCATCCTTCGTCCAATTGATGTACCGGTGCAGATCACGGTCAAAGTGAGAACGTTTCGCGATGGTCTCGGATGTCCACCGCCTTCCTCCATCGCCATCAAAAATGCCCTTCTGTCCGGTCTCTACATGCTGAATGGCGAGGATGTGACGTTCTATCGGATCAGATCCGTTATCGAAAGCACGTTCTCAAACGTGGAGGTGGTGTCGATTTTAGGCATGCGTGATGGAATATCGCAGACCACGAACACGCCTGTCGAGATTGGCTTTATCGAGAGGGCCACGTTTGCCGCGGCCCAGGTGAGTATCGAGGTGCAGCCATGACATGTGTTGATGAGCAGGAGTTTGTGGAGGCTGGAGCGGACAGGATACTAACCCAGTATCGCGAAAGCCCTAAGCTACTGCATCTCATCCGAACCTATCTCAGGCAAGCACATCTGGCTGCCGCGGCAATCTGCGATCTTCCGAACCATTTTGACCTCGACACCGCGACGGGTGACCAGCTCACCATCATCGGGAAATGGATGGGGTTCCCACGTTGCCACTGTGTGTGCGACGTGCAGCCCGTAATAGGTTTCAAATGCGAGGGCACGACTATAGGTGCGAGACCTATGGTGGGCTTCTGCGAGGGTGGAATTTGGCTTGGATGCGAAACGGATGGCCTTTCCGAAATTTGCATTCTCGATGATGACCTCTATCGGCGTTTACTGATCGCCCGCTCCTACCAAATGCAGGCGAACTACAGCTGGGACGGGCTGACGAGCGCGATGCATGCTCTGTTCGGTGAGCAGGCCCGGATCATGGACACAAGTTTCGGGTCAGTTATTCTCGCCCCATTCCGGCCGTTGTCGGAACTAGAAATCGCAGTCCTGCAAGTCATACCGAGAGCCCTTCCAGTTGCCCCGGGCATTTCCACCCGCTGGCATCTTGGCACTTTTGCGGTCGCCGGATTTGGCGACGGCTGGGGTGGCTTCTGCGAGCCATGGGAAATGGACGGCCTTGTTCTCAGCACTGAGGCTGGTGTCTCCATCATATCGGATGGGGGCGAGGAACTTCTAACAGGACCGCTTTATCGAGACGCCGACTGGCTCTGCCGGATCGACCTGAAACCCTATTCCTGCTGAGGAATTCAAAATGGCAAAGTTCAATCCCCCGTTTGCGTCGCTTGGCGGCGTGAACCGCTCCCCCACGATCGATGAGCAGGCAGGCGGCTTTACGTGCGGTCCACTCGACCTCACGCTCTTCAATCGGCTGTTCGGCCGCATTGAGGCTGAGTTGAAGGCAATCCAAACCGCCGGCGGCATCACCGGCACCGAGACCGACGACACGACCGTTCTTCAGGCCATTCAGGCACTGATTTCGGCGGCCACTGGTGGTGGGGACGTCAGCAACTTCGTGCTGTTCGCACAAGCGCAGTCCCGCCTTCCTATCTTCCCGGAAGTGCAGACCAGTGACGGACGCCTCACCGTAACGTCCCCGTCTACCGGGACGGTGCGCATTGCGGCAGGCGCCACGATCCTTCATCGCGGTATCCGCCCCTACACCACCTCGCTGACGAATCTAAGCACGGTGGCAAGCAAAACCTATCACCTTCGATGGTCGCCGGCCGGTGGGTTTGTTCTCAAGGACCTTTCTGACCTCACATACAACCCCACCACCGCCGCAGAGACCAATGTGGCATTCGACAGCAGTTATGACGACATGCTTGTGGCTAGGGTCGTTACGAACTCTTCAAACGTGGTCAGCATTACGAACCTTGCGAATAAGGCCGATCTCAAGAGCACTGGCGAAGTGCTCCAGGAGAACACCACCTGGCAGAACGATGCCGTGCCATCCACGATGACCGCGCTGGATGGTGCGATTGTCAACATAAACTGGGCTCGGAGACCTATCGCGTTTCTCACGGGCTTCACAGACGTGACTGTGCAGTTTGGGAGTGCCGCGGTCATCAAGGAAGTGAACGTCGTTGTCCAGTCGCTCAGCCGGTACCAGTTGAAGGCGATTTATCAACGCACCACTGATCCATCTGGCGCCTATGTCGCGTGGGCTGCAACAGCTTGAGGGAAAATCCATGGGTATGAAAATTGGCGACCTTCCTGCAGTTGCCGAAGCTGAGCTGGCGCACAGAATTCCGGCGAGCAAAGACGGAGCAACCAGCTTTCTCACCGTCGAGCAGATCAGAGCCAAGGCAGGAACCGGATCGGTCGGTGGGGATGCTATATCCGCTGACAGCTTAGAGCAGGCCGCACTGCTCAAAAAGATCGGTGGCTTGGGCACAAAGCAGGGATCGGGAGAGCGGGTACTTCTGGGCGTGCTGAGGCAGAATTCGGAAGGCAGCGGATGGGCCTTTCTGGATGACACGGACCACGCGCGGATCGGCTTCGCGTCCGTCTCACAGGACGCGAATGGCATCACGTTGTCGCACGGATTCACCGGAACCAAGGTTCGCTCTCTCCTTGCCGTCCCAGACGAAACTTTTGCTGTGCGCGGCCTGGCTGTTGGAGCATCTGTCGGGCTGTCTTCGTCAGTTCTTTGGCTTGGACTTCCGCTCTCGGTGGCGCTCCGGATGGAGACATCAGCCGATGTCGTGACTGAGGTGATAGGCGATCCCGCTTGGACCGTCGATCAATTTGCCGTCGCCCACAGCGCCGGCACCATGACCATCACACACCCAGCGGTATACGATATTGGGGTTGCACCCATCGTAAATGGTATCAGGCAATCTGGGTCTAGCCCGCCGATCCCTGGCATTCCAGTTTCCGGCGGATTCGGTGGGGTGGGGAACGAAACGAAGTTTGGCGTTGAGTACGTCGCCCCCATGACCGCTCGGGCCCGGTGGACCTCTGGGACAGCCTTCACAGTTGACACAGACTTCGAGGGGACATTCAGCGCGACGTTCTCCGCTGGGACATTGACCGTGGCGCACCCTGCGGCAACCATGGCCGATGACCTGATCCTGAGTTCCGAGGGTTATCGGTTTCAGATGCTCACAAAAACCACGACGGGCTTCACGGGGCAGTTTCTGAACGCGGCTGGGTCGGTGGTCACCACACCGGATAGCTCCTGCACGTTGACTTTTCTTCGGGCTGCCTCTCTCGCAAAGAGGAAAACCCGTACCGACCGACATTGGGTATCGTTCAGCCGTGGATACGCCAAGGCGAACCCGAACAAGGTCTGGTCAACGACGGGCAACATTTGGCTTTTCGGCGTCCTTGCCGACTGAGATGGCTATTTGGACAGGGCGTTTGGTGCGCTTCCCAAGACGCGCGTGCAAGGTTTCGCAATAACGTAATGGAACCTGATTACGCAAATCCACTCCTTTTACGCAGCAAGCCGCCACCTGTCCGATTGCCCTAAGCGGCCGGTGATCGAAAATGTGCATCGGATGGCCTCCACGCCCCTCAAATGCTCGGGCGTGTCCAAGCTTCGCCTAGCCTTGGACAGCAGGAGGGTCGTACCAGTCCAGACAAGCGATAAAGGCGCCAATCCAGGAGAGTACCATGACGATTGAACAGTGGCTGCAAAGCCGGCTGACGGCTCACCGATTCCCGGTGGGTCTTATCGACGGGCAGATTGGCCCAGTTACCATCCGTGCTATCAAGGCATTCCAGACGTCGCACGGCCTCGAGCCGACCGGCAAGGCAGATGGTCATACCGTTGCGCTTCTGCGGGCTCCTGCAAGCGTGGTGCTGCCGTCTCCGGGGGAAACTATTCCAGATCGCGGCGCTGCTCCACTGGTGGCTGCGCCCGCCAATGGTTGGCCGCGGCAATCTGATTGCCTCAGCTTCTTCGGCCCTGTCGGGACCAGCCAGACGTCGATCGAAATCCCGTTCGACATGTACCTCGCCTGGGACAAATCCACCCGCGTCCGCAAGATGGCCGTCCACGAGAAAGTGGCGAAGTCTGCCGAAAAGGCTCTGCAGGATGTCGCTCAAACCTACACCCTTGTCGAGCGGGCGAAGATCGGGATCGACATCTTCGGGGGCTCGCTCAACGTCCGCCGGATGCGGGGCGGAACAGCCTACTCCATGCACAGTTGGGGCATCGCGATCGATTTCGACCCGGAACGCAACCAACTCAAGTGGGGTCGAGACAAGGCGCGCCTCGCGCAGGACGACGCGATCCCCTTCTGGACGATCTGGGAGGCTGAAGGATGGCTGTCCCTCGGGCGCTCCCGCAATTTCGATTGGATGCATGTTCAGGCCGCTCGTCTTTAGCAGCCTGCACTTCCCTACAGCACTTCACCACAAAGGAAAAACGCTATGAACAGCACGGTTATCCACCGGCTCCTGGACTTCTTCGGCCTGCTCTTCGGAGCCATGGTCGTTTACGACTGGACCAGCCTCGGCTTCAATCCGGCCATGGCGGCCACCATCGCCGCCTATGTCTTCCTGATCGACAAGATCCTGAAGCTCGCCATCAACCTCACCGTCGACGGCCCCGGCGGCCTCTTCGCCAAATGGGACACCAACACGGCTCACAACGTCGTCAACGTGATCGGGCTCTTCATCGCCAGCATGCTCGCCTTCGACTGGTCCGGGCTGGGGCTCTCGCCTCAGTCCGCCGCGACCATGGCCGGCGCATTCCTGTTCGCTGACAAGGCCATCAAGTTCTGGCTGAATATCAACCGGTCCGGCCTGACCGGAATATTCCTCCCACCAAACGGCTCCCGGCGATAGGCCGGGTGCATCACTCTGTGAATCAAGATAGGCGGGCGCGGTGACCGGAACCCATGACACATCAATGCTCCTCGGGGAGATGAAGGCACAGATCGCGTCTTTGGCGGACGCGGTTCGGGCACAGACGGAGAAGGCGGATCAGCGAGGGACCCGCACCTATGAGGAGCTTGAAAATATCCGGGTAGAACAAGCGCAGAGCCGCCGAGACATGGCGGAGGTGAAAGCGCGGCTCGACAAGGCTGAACCCACTCTCTCCGAGATCACCAGATGGAAAGAGCGGTTCAATGGGATGCAGATGATGCTGATGATGCAGGCTGCTGCCGTAGGCGGCCTGATGGTCTACTTCTGGAAATGGATCGCGGTAAAAATCGGAATGAACTGAAGTCCCTGCTCAATGCCCCTGCGCCCTCGTGGCGTAGGGGCTCTTTCTGCGTTTAAGGTGCCTCGGGTGCGCTGTCGCCCACAATGCTCTACAGATACTCGTAGGCTTCCTCGACCGCCTTTGCGGCCTCGCGCTCGGTCCGCTCCACTCCGCTAGGCATCCCACTCTTGAACTCCAGCGGCCGCCACTGCGAGAACCAGCGCCATCCCATCCCCTCTGGTAGGTGGCTGATATAGAAGCGACCGATAACCTCCGGCTTCCCATCGGCACCAATGCAGTTTGGATCATAGCCAACGTAGTCGTCGGGGTGTTCCGGCCACGTTTTTCGCCATTTGTATTTTAGTTCGATTGCAGCTTTTCCATTTTCCATCAGGGCACTCCTCGAGCATCGTTTCCCCTGATTGCCTGCGCCGCCGCTTGCGCATGGCCTTAATCCTCAACTCCCCTGATTCGTTCAACCTACCGGAAGAAGCAGTAGCTGCTTCTCAGGTAGTGGCCGTTGCAGAGCCTTTGCCTCGTCCCATGGCGCCCGCATCCAAACATCGCGCTCCTCCGCGGTCGTCAGAATGACCGGCATGGCTTTGGGATGAATCGGCGCGACCACAGAGTTGGGCTCAGAGGTGAGGAAGCCGAACAGCTCGTGGTCACCCTCTCGAGGCGTCTTCATCGAGCCGCGCACGCCATGCCAGCCGGTCCAGATCCCGGCGAAGAATGCCAAGGGCTCGCTTTCGTCCAGAGCGAACCACCGGAGCGTTTTCTTCGGCTTCGTGTCTTCCCATTCGGAAAACCTCGTCCATGGCACGAGGCAGCGGTTATCTGGCCCCAGCCAGCGCCGCCAGTGCGGGGAGGCGACGTTGCGGATATTGGTGACGCCGGTATCCGGCTTTCCCTTCAAGATGCTCGGCGGGGTCGGCATGCCCCATGTCGCCATCGCAAGTTCGCGGCCCTCGCTGCCATTGCGCACAATCGGCGCCGACCGGTCAGGGTAGATGTTGGCTGCCGGGTCCATCCGGTTCGTCAGATCCGAGACTACTCCCGCAAGTTGCCGCATCGCTTCATGGCTTGTTGTCACGTTGTAGAGGTTGCACATTCTGGACCTCGAAGGAATAGTCATGGACGATCGGTCGCAAGCGATTCCCATCAAGATGCCATTCCGTGAACATTGTCGCCAGCGCCGAGAAAACTAAGGCCACCAGCTTGAAATGAGCAACATCGATCTACCTGATGCCAAGCGCTTGTTATGGACCGATATGCGTCGGGATCTATGTGCGCTGGTCCCGTATTTTAGAGATCGTGAGAAGGTACTTTGCCCAACCTGTTGCCGACCGATGTCATTCGAGGAAATGACAGTAGAGCATATACTGCCGAAACGAGCCCTAAAGTCTGACCACCGAACCGTCAGCGAGGTCTATTCGATAAATCAGCGTAGCGGGCTGACACTACTGTGTGGGAAGATGCTCTCCTACAAAGGAAAGCAAATATCTGCAAAGGGTTGTAATAGTTGGAAGGGACGCCATTTCGACAAGTACCTTGAGGAGCAAGTTCAGCCACACACAAGGGTTAGGAAGCTTCACACGGGCCACCAAGTAGCGCTCTTCATCCTCGGATATTTGGCGCTTTATCGACGTTATGGGTACCAGGTGGCATTGACAAAGGCAGGCGCTCTCTGCCGCCAGCAGTTCTTCAATCCTCGAGATTTCCTGAATCAGGTTCCCAAAGCCTGCCAGTTTGCTTTCATGGGCAGCGGCCCTCTAGAGTACACACCCGAGGAGAAAGAATACTGGGGTGAGCCCTTCGACATCTCCATAATGAAGGACCTCGCGCTCATCCGCATGAGGTCGAGTGTATTCTATGTCCCCATCTCCCGCGATCCGAGAATACCCCTCGCGACGTCCATTCCTTACGCACCCTCAAAGTATGTTTTCCGCGCTGATTTCTCCACATTAGTTGAGTGAAGCCTGTAATTTTGAGTTCCCAATTCACCTTCTGTTCACGGGGTCTACGGTTAAACTCAGAGGGAGCTTGGAAACCACTCTTCATGAGTTCCGGGCTATGTCGATATAACTTGATTACTCTTAATCAGCGGGTCGTAGGTTCGAGCCCTACATCACCCACCATTTTCTCCTTGAATATCAAGGCATTGCGCTTCAAAGAATGATAGCGCGGAGAGATCGCCACTCCTCCAAAGCCACTTCCGGAACCAGAGCATATTGCTGGCTGCATTTACGCGCCCGTACGGGTCACGTGAACGGCTTGCGGGCTCCCGGAGCATTGCTCGGGGATCGATGCGATTCAGCCATGACGCAAGCGCCGAGGGCCCCCGCGCGAGGGCCTGGATTCGGCAGGGTGAGATCGGACCGGCCTCGGCCTCGCACAGGCGCGGGGGCGGATATCGTGCATCTGGCATGGCAAGAAATCTCCCTCGGCCGGTACTGATCTTTGTCGACTTGGCACCCGCTGCCCTTGCCGACGGCCTTTGCCTGCACATCTTCCTCATGACAGTTCGTTTCGCAGGTTCAGCTCCGGAAGGCAGGAAGGTGCAAAGGTGGTAGAAGAGATCTGGTCGACGCTTGTGCATGAGTTTTCCGATGTTCCGGACCTCTCCACCATAACGCGCATCACCGTGCGTCTGATCATTGCTGCCGTGCTTGGCGGCATTCTCGGATACGAGCGGGAGCGAAAGGGCCGGAGCGCCGGTCTCAGAACCCACATGCTGGTTGCCGTGGGGGCGGCTCTCTTCGTGCTGGGCCCGCTTCAGAGCGGCATGCAGATAGGAGACCTGTCACGCGTGCTGCAAGGTGTCGTGCAGGGCATCGGCTTTCTGGGCGCCGGTGCCATCATCGTACGCTCGGCGCAGCGCGAGGTGGAAGGCCTGACGACGGCCGCCAATATCTGGACGACCGCCGGGATAGGGGTGATCGCGGGTCTGGGGCTGGAATTGACCGCCGTTCTGTCCACCGCGATTGTCCTCGTCATCCTGGCTGTCATCCCCCACGTCCTGCCGGACCAGAGCAAGCCGGATGCGGAAACAAACGGAAGCGGCCCGCGCTAGCCTCCATCGCGGTTCTCGTAACCGACGGAATGGGATACACCGGAGCCGGTCGCGCAAGCCGATGAAAGGTGCTTTATCGGGCCGGCTGTGGCCGGCAGCGCCTGCCACTCCATCCAGTCCATGCGTGCGGGGAGAGATCGGACATGAGCAAACGGACGGGAAGCGCAGACCTGCCGCTCCACGGCGGCCGCGTTCCAGCCTGGCTCGGCGAGCGCATGACGAAGCTCGGCTGCGTCATGGCGGAGGCCATCGTCATGCACTACGGGCGCGACGAATTCCTGCGCCGGCTTTCCCACCCCTTCTGGTTCCAGTCTTTCGGCGCTGTCATGGGCATGGACTGGCATTCGTCCGGCATCACCACCAGCGTGCTGGGAGCGCTGAAGCGGGGCATGGCGAGGCGCAACAACGATCTCGGCATCTATGTCTGTGGCGGCAGGGGCGCGCAATCCAGGAAGACGCCATCCGAGCTCCTGGCCGTGGCAGACCGCACCGGGCTGGACGGTGCGGCACTGGCGACGGCAAGCCGTCTCGTGGCGAAAATCGACAGCGCAGCGGTGCAGGACGGCTTCGAACTATATCTTCACGGTTTCATCGCCACCAGCGACGGGAAGTGGGCGGTCGTGCAGCAGGGCATGAACGGTGACCTGCGGCAGGCCCGGCGCTATCATTGGCTGTCGGAGAACATCACGGATTTCCTGGCGTCCCCCCACGCCGCGATTGAAGGCCGGGAACAGGGGGAGATCCTGAACCTTGCCGATACCCGCGCCGCCTTCTCCAGAAGCGCGCAGCTGGAGCTTCTGAGCGACATGGGGCCGGACAGGATTGCTTCCGAGTATCGGAAGCTGACGTCGGCCGACACGGGTCCTGTCCGGCCACAGTCGCAGATGCAGTTACAGATGGACCTGCCCCACCTCGTCATGCCCGGTCACCACGATGTCCGCGAAGAGGACGTCAACCTCGGCCGAATTCATGGAAATCTCGCCGCGGCGGCAGAGAACGGACCCAAAGACTTTGCCGAGCTCTTGCTGACGCCGAAGGTCGGCGCACGCACCGTCAGCGCACTGGCGCTGGTGGCCGAAGTGGTTCACGGCGCGCCTTGCCGCTTCTCCGATCCCGCACGTTTCTCGCTTGCCCATGGCGGAAAGGACCGGCATCCGTATCCGGTGCCGCTGAAGGTCTATGACGAGACGATCCGCGTGATGAAGAGCGCCGTTTCCAAGGCCAGACTTGGATATGGCGAGGAGCTTGCTGCCATCCGCCGCCTCGACGAACAGGCCCGCCGCCTGGAGCAATACGTAACGGGCCCCGACCTGAAGGAAATCATCGCCGGCGAATTCCGGCACTCCGCGGAATTCGGGGGCATGTCGGTGTTTGGCCCCGAGCCGCCGCCCGTCCCGGATGGGTCGCAAGGCTGATCCCGGCTCCGCCGCCGATCAGGCGCGCCCGCCTCCGGCCAGAAAACCGCGATAGTCCTGAAACCGGGGAAAATCCGTCTCGACCGCGTGGCGGTGTGTGGCCGCGATCACCGCGACGTCGCAGCCCGCCGCAGAACCTGCCGCGATGCCGGCAACCGCATCCTCGAAGACAAGGCATGCAGACGGATCGACACCCATCTTCCGGGCGCCGAGCAGATAGCAGGCAGGGCCCGGCTTGCCTCTCTCCACGTCTTCGGCCGTCACGATGACGGCGGGCATGGGAAGGCCGGCCGCTTCTATTCTCAGCCGTGCAAGTCTTGCAGGCGCTGAGGTCACGATGGCCCAGCGGTCCGCAGGCAGCGTGGAAAGAAAGTCCGAGGCACCGTCGATCTGCATGATGCCATCCGTATCTTCCATCTCCTCGGCTTCGATCAGCAGGGCTTCCGTGCGTGCATCGACGCCGGGAAGAGCCAGCGAGGCGATGACATCGATTGCCTTGATGCCGTGGATGCGCGGGATCCATTCCTCGGGATCCAGTCCGTGCCGGGTGAACCAGCGCCCCCAAACCCGTTCGATGACAGCAATGGAGCTCAACAGGGTTCCGTCCATGTCGAACATCACTGCGTCGTAGCTTCGGGGAAAAGCGGCGTTGAAGATCATCGGCTTTTGCTTTCGGTCAAGCGTCATGGATGCTGCCCTCATAGACCGGATCGATGGTCTTGCAAACCTCCAGCCGCGTTCCCACGGGTGTCGGAAGGGAGCACGGGCCGGGCCTATCGCGGGGTTTTCTTTCCGCCGGCCGCCAGGTCAGCCGGTCTTTCTCCAAATCAGGGTCTTCAGGTCGAGTTCGAAGACACCCTGATTGTCGACAAAGCCCAGGTTTCCGCTCTCCCGGACGGCACATCTGCCACCGAAAATGCGGATTCGATCTTCGGCAACAAGCCGTGCTTCGTGTCGGTTGATCCAGCCGGGCATGTCGCCTTTCGTTTCAACCGCTTCGATCCTGTAGGAATGGATGTTGAGGCGATAGACGGGCGTATATCCCGGCTGACGGTCCGGTCCGTAGCCGATGTTTCCGATGATGTAGATGAAATCGCCGACAAGCGTTGCCGAATGGGAATCGGTGGGCGGGAAAACCTCGCGCGGATAGGCATAGATCTCGCAGCGACCCTGGCCATCATGCACGATGACATCGTTGTAGATGCAGAAGTTCAGATCGTAGAAATCCTCGTGTTCACCGGCAATTTCGATGAAGCGGCCATCCGGTAGCCGGTTGATCGATTTGCCGAACCGCCGGTAGCACCAGATCGGGTAGCCCTGTTCTCGAGCGGGTTCGGCCTGCGGCTTCCCACGCGGATCTTTCCATTCGGTCCTGGTCTTCTTCGGAGGCGCGGATGGCTTGGCCTTGTGCAGGGCCCTCAGCTTTGCCGTGTATTTCGCTTCAGCCAGCGAGGCGGAACATCCGCCGTGAACCATGGCCGTCCAGAAGGGGTTATGGACCCGTTCGGGATTGGAGCGGCCAAAGACCCGGGACCGGAACGCAAGATAATCTTCCAGCGAGCTCTCCGGCGGTTCATCCACCTTGTACCCCAGCAAGGCTGCAAGCTGTTCCGGCTCGAGGCTCCGCGGATCTGCACCGGCATCCAGAAGGATTTCGATCACCTGCCGATCATGCGCCACTTGAATGGGTGTCAGGGCCGAGTATCTCGGCTTTCCGATATCTGCCCCGCGCGCGATCAGCCTTTTCAGACATCCGACCGCGCCCCATGCCGAAGCGGAGAAGATGGCCGTTTCGCCAAAGCCGTTCTCCTCCTCCGGATCAAATCCCTGTTCCAGCAGCCATTCCAGCATGGAAACATTGTCTTGCTCGATGGCATAGCCGATGGCGGTCTTGCCGCAGTGCCCGGAGGCCAGAGTGTTTGCGCCCGCTTCGATCAGAAGCCTCGTTTTGCCGATATCGCCCACCTGAATGGAGAAGAGGAATGCGGTCCGCTCCCGGCCATCGACGGCCTCCAGATCGCTTCTCCCGGTCAGTGCCTCCTCAAGATCGTCGAGGGTTCCATAGGCCACGGCCAGGAAGATATCGGTCCAGCCGAACTTTCCGGGATCGGCGCCTGAGGACAGCAGAAACCGGATGATCGAGTATCGATCGCCCTCGGAAACGGTATCGGCGATGCCTTGTCTTTCTGCTTCGGCCAGTTTTCCAGGATCGATCTGACGTTTCAATGCAGCAAGAATGGCGTCAAAGTCGGGCAAACCAGGACCAACGACATTCGAATAATCATATTCCATGGAAAGTCTTTCCGGGCTGAGACTTGGCAGGCGCTTCTTCTTCAAATCTACGGGAGGAGCCGTCCATAAATCCAGAACCTATTCGGTCATTACCGGCAGTTTGTGGTTTGTCCGCGCGCGCGAAAAAAATAATGATCCCGCACCTATGGCCCTTGCCCGCACGTCGCCTAATTAAGGCCCTGAGAGGCGAGGCGGACTTTAGGATGAGCGTGGACGATCCCGAGCCCTCGCTGCCTTTGGGGGTCCGTGATGCAAATCGTCGAAATGTCCGATGCGGTATGGAGCGAGCTTCTTTCGAGGCGGAACCGGCGGGTTCCGCACGACGGCGGCGGGACTGCGGCGGAAAGGCTTTACGGTCCGCTTGCCGGGGCCGCGCGCTCCTTCGTGATGGCACAGGTCGGACAATCGCTCGATGGACGCGTTGCCACGCCGAGCGGCGACGCGCGCGACATTTCCGGTCCTGAAGGCATTCGCCACCTGCATCGTTGCCGCGCGCTGATGGATGCGGTGCTGGTCGGCTCGGGCACTGTGATTGCCGACGATCCAAGGCTTTCGGTGCGCGAAGTGACCGGACCCGATCCCGTCCGCGTCGTCATCGACCGGCGCGGCGAGCTGACCGGACGGGAAAGGCTCCTGCGGGACGGCGGCTCGCCTGTGCTTGTGCTTCAGGGAGAGAGTGCTGCTCTTCGCAGCCTTTCCGGCTGCGAGGTTCTGCGCCTGCGGGAGACCGGCGAGGGGCTGGATCCCCGCGACATCCTGGATGTGCTTTCGGCGCGCGGCCTCGATCGCGTGCTCGTGGAAGGCGGGGCCCGCACCATAGCCCGTTTCATGGCGCGCAACCTGGTGGATCGGCTGCATGTCTGCATCGCGCCGCTGATCATCGGGTCAGGCCGGCCGGGCCTGCAACTGCCGCCCATCGAGCGCCTGTCGTCTGCGCTTCGCCCGCCCATCGAGGTGTACGGTCTCGGCGGCGATGTCCTCTTCGATTGTGATCTCGCCGGCGCCGGCGGGGGACAACCGTGCCCCTCCCTGATGGCACGGCTTCCCGAAGAGGCCTGAGAGGGTCGCCGGTCTCCGCGCCTGCGGCATTCTGTCAGCCCGGTCACGACAAATTCATATCAGCAGGCTCTGATCATCGCAGCGAAGCGCCCTATATCGAAATTGAAAAATGATAATCTGGTCGCAAGGAGTGCCTATGTCTTCTTATGAGGGGTTTGATTTTGCAGGCCTTGATCCTGCGGTCGAAGTGGAGCGCGCCGTCTCCGAACTTCGGCATGGCCGGCCCGTGCTGCTGGCCGAAGGCGAAAGGCGCCTTGCCGTGCTGTCGCTGGACTGCGTGGCACCGGGGGTCTACGAACAGTTTGCGCGCGCGACGGGCGACGAACATCGACTGCTGCTCACCGCGCCGCGGGCTGCGCGCCTCGGGGTGAAGCATGTGGGCGACGTTTCCGTGCCCCTGAAGGGTATGTCCTTCGATGCCGCATCCCGGCTTTCCTATGCACTGGGCGCCGAGGCGCCTTCGGTCTGGCAGCCGGCGGATCCGCTGGCGAGCCTTTCGACCGAACTTGCCCGCCTTGCCCTGCTGCTGCCGGCCATGATCCATTCCGACGTGACGGTGAGGGCGAGCCGTTTTGCCGCCTGCGCGGTTCTCGACGCCACACGGCTTTCCCAGAGCACGCCTGCGCGCCAGCGTTTCGAGATCGTGGTGCGTACGCCCGTGCCGCTGACCGGACTTGGCATGGCCGAGTTCGTGGTGTTCCGCGGCGGGCTGTCCCAGAAGGACCAGGTGGCCATCATCGTCGGCGAACCGGACTACAGCCGCCCCGTGCCGATCCGCATCCACTCGTCCTGCATAACCGGCGATCTGTGCGGATCCCTGAAATGCGATTGCGGCGATCAACTGCGCAACGGCCTCAAGCGGCTGAAGCGGGCAGGCGGCGGCGTGCTGCTCTATCTGGACCAGGAAGGCCGCGGTACCGGCATCGGGGCCAAGATGAGGGCCTACGGCTACCAGCACCGGGGCCTCGACACGATCGATGCGGATGCGGAGCTCGGTCTGGCCGAAGATCACCGCCGCTATGAATCGGCCATCGCCATGCTGCAACTGCTCGGCATAGACAGCGTTGCCGTCTATACCAACAATCCCACGAAGATCGCCGCGCTCCGCGCGGGCGGCATTCTGGTCGATGCGCGGGAGGCGGTGACCGGGAGGGTCACGGCGGAGAATGCCAATTACCTCCGGACGAAGACGATCCGCGCCGGGCACATGCTGGATCTGGCCGAGCTCAAGGCAGTGATCTGACGAAGGAAGGAAGGGCGGCCCCGGGCCGCCCTTTTTCTTACCCGTTCACCACGATCTGAAGCTTCACGTCCGTGGGACGATGCTCGGCCGCGCGCTCGAAGACGGCAATCGACTCTTCGAAGGGGAAGGTACCCGAGATCAGGGGCTTCAGGTCCACCTTGCCCGATGCGATCAGCTCGATGGCCCGATCGTACATGTTGGCGTAGCGGAAGATGCTTTCCAGCCTGAGTTCCTTGGTCTGGATGCGGACGATATCCAGTTCCGCCGTCCCTTTCGCAGGCATGCCGACGAGAACGATGGCGCCGCCCGGGCAGGCGAGTTCGGCAAGGTTTCTGTAGGCCGGTGCCGCGCCGGTCGCCTCGAAGACGATGTCCGCACCCCATCCGCCGGTTTCGCGCAGCAAGTGCTCCACGAGGTCGGTCTTGGTGACGTCCACCGGCGCAATTCCGGCATATTGCGCGGCGATATCGAGCTTGGGACGCGCGAGGTCGGCGACGATGACGCGCGCACATCCGCCGGCGAGGGCCGCAAGCGCGATCATGATGCCGATGGGCCCCGCGCCGATCACCACCGCGACATCGCCCGGCTTGATTCGCGCCTTGGCTGCCGATTGCATCCCGATGGCAAAGGGTTCCACCATCGCGCCTTCCGCAAAGCTGACATTGTCCGGCAGCCGGTAGGTGAAGGCGGCGGGATGCACCACGTGGCCGATCAGGCATCCGTGGATCGGCGGCGTCGCCCAGAAGCGAACGGCGGGATCGAGATTGTAGAGGCCGAGCTTCGAGGCGCGGGAGTTCGGGTCGGGAATTCCAGGCTCCGCGGCCACACGATCGCCGACCTTCAGATGCGTGACGGCATGCCCCACCTCGATCACCGTGCCCGAGGCCTCGTGGCCCAGGATCATCGGTTCCTTCACCACGAAGGGTCCGATCTGGCCCTCCTCGTAGTAGTGCACGTCGGAGCCGCAGACGCCGACGGTATGGACGGCAATCTTCACGTCATGCGGCCCGACCACCTGGTTCGTCTCGAACGGGCGCAGCGACAAAACATGTTTTCTTTCAAGCACCAATGCCTTCATTGCGGGCCTCCCAACCCTGACGCGACCGGACATTCGCAGATGCGCACGTGCTGGTGGAACCCGGTCTGACGCTGTCGATCTTTTCAAAATCGATATTGACAAGCCGCAAGGACAAAAGCAATCATCGTGAACAGATGATATCTGCGGAATACAAAATTTCTTCCGCAAGGTCATGGGGAACGGCAGGGAGGAGCCAGTGACTCAGGGTACCGCGGTCATCGCGACCGGTCGTGCGGGCGTCACCCGCATGCCGCGATGGCTCACATCCGAACATCCATTTCCGTGGCTGGCGCCACTGGCAGCGATGCTGGCCGTCTTCGGTCTCTATCCGCTGATCTATGCCTTCGTGCTGTCGTTCCAGCAGCGCAACCGCATCAAGCGCGTGGACGAATTCGTCGGGCTGAAGAACTGGATCCAGCTGGTCAACGACGACCGCGTCTGGAATGCTCTTTCGGTCACGCTCACCTATGCCTTCGTCGCGATCGTCATCGAGCTCGCGCTTGGCCTGCTGATCGCGCTGCTGCTCGACCAGGACCGCAAGGGCTACGGCCTGATGCGGGCGCTGATGACGCTGCCGCTCGTGGTGCCCCCGGCGGTAACGGGCATGATGTTCCTGCTGCTGGAGGACGGGTCCTTCGGCTGGCTCAGCCAGAACCTCTACATGACCGGGCTTCTGTCGCCGGAGCATCCGATCCTGGCCACCGGATCGACGGCGCTGATGGGCGTGCTGCTGGCCGATATCTGGCAATGGACGCCCTTCATGGTGCTGATCATGATGGCCGGCCTGCGCTCGCTGCCGAAGGAGCCATACGAAGCCGCGGCCATCGACGGAGCCAATGCCTTCCAGACCTTCCGGCGCCTGACCCTGCCGATGCTGTCGCGGGTGATGGCGGTGGCGGTGCTGATCCGCGGCGTCGATCTCTTCCGCATCTTCGACTACATCTACGTGATGACGTCGGGCGGGCCCGGCACCGCCACGGAAAGCCTCTCGGCCTATGCCGGCCGCATCTTCATGACCGGCAATTTCCCCTATGCCGCCACGCTGTCGCTGATGACCATGATCGTCGTCATCATCATCGCGAACCTGTTCGTCCGGCTCTTCAAGGTGAGGTTCTGATGCAGACGTCGCGCCCGGTTCAGATCCTCAAGGACATTCTCGCGACGCTGATCGTGATCGTCTTCATGTTCCCGATCTTCTGGTGGAGCCTGTCTTCCATCAAGCCCTACACGGCGATCTTCAACAAGGACGGGCCGGTCTATTTCGACTTCCAGCCGACCCTGCAGAACTACGAGGTCACGCTGCTCGGCAAGTCGCGCATCGAAAGCAATCTGGAAAGCGGCGGTACGTCGGGGGCCGGTGGCGGCAGTTCCTATGACAGCCGCGAAACCATCCTGCAGTCGATCATCGTCGCGGTCGGCTCGACCATTCTGACCATCGTCCTGTCGACGCTCGCTTCCTACGCGCTGTCGCGCCTGCCGATGCGGGGCAAGCAGCATTTCCTGTTCTGGATCCTGTCGCAGCGCTTCATGCCGCCGATCGCGGCCGTGATCCCGATCATGTTCATGTTCCGCGACATGGCGCTGCTCGACACGCTGACGGGGCTGATCATTGCCCATACGCTCATCAACATACCGATCGCCGTTCTCCTCCTCAAATCCTTCCTGGACGATGTGCCGAAGGAAATCGACGAGGCAGCGATGATCGACGGGGCAACCCGCCTGCAGACCTTCCGCCGCATCATCCTGCCCATGATCAAGGGCGGGGTGGCCGCAACCGCGGTGCTCTGCTTCATCGTCTCGTGGACCGAGTTCCTGTTGTCGCTCTACCTGACGACCTCGATCCGCACGCTTCCGGTCAAGATATCCACCTTCGTGACCTCGACCGGCACGGAATGGGGCTTCATCACGGCGCTCGGCACGTCGGCGATCGTCCCGTCCTTTATCTTCATTCTACTGGTTCAACGGCATCTGGTCCGTGGTCTCACCCTTGGTTCACTCAAGGACTGACCCCGGGCGGATCGGCGCCGGGAGCGCCGAAACAGTCTTCATGGGAGGAGAATGACATGAGTTTCAAGGATTACGACAAGCATAAATTCGTCGTCGATACCTGCAACGCCTTCACGCAGAAGCGCATCACAAAGCGCGACTTCCTGCGCAAGATGGCCCTTGCCGGTCTCGGCTTCAGCGCCTTCTCGTCGCAGATGCTCGGTGTCGGGCGTCCGGTCGGCAAGATGCTCGGCTTCGGCTCGGGCTATGCCGAGGCGCAGACCCCGCCGGATGTCGAAAAGTGGCTGAAGGAAGTGGGCGGCAAGTACAAGGGCACCAAGATCCGCTATTCGACCGAGGCAACCCCGCCGTCGATCGTGGCCAACCAGCTGGCGAAGGAGGAGTTCACCAAGCTGACGGGCATCGAGGTCGAGGTGGAAATCGTGCCTCTGGAGCAGGTGCTTGCCAAGGCGACGCAGGACGTGCAGGGCCAGCTCGGCACCTACGACCTCTACTATCTCGATCAGTCCTGGATGGCGACCTTCGCGCCCGATACCGTCGATCCCACCCAGTACTACAAGGACAATGCCGAGCTCGCCATGCCGGGCTTCGACTGGGATGACTTCTCCAAGCCGCTCGTCGAGGGCATTGCCATGTACGACGGCAAGATGGTCGGCATTCCCTTCGACATCCCGATCTTCATCATGATGTACCGCCAGGACCTCCTCGACAAGCACGGCATCAAGGTGCCGGAAACGATGGATGACTACATGAACGCCGTGAAGGCGATCACCGAGGCGGAGAAGGGCAACGGCATCTACGGCACCACCGTGCAGGCCAAGTCCGGCCACTATTCGCTGGAATGCGACTGGACGGCTTTCCTGTGGGGCAATGGCGGCTCGATCTTCAACAAGGACAAGATGTTCTCGGGCAACGACGAGCGCGGCATCGCCGGCCTGAAATACTATCAGGAACTGGTGAAGAACGCTCCGCCGGCCGCAACCACCTGGACCTGGGACGGCGAAGGCCAGTCCGTGCAGCAGGGTCAGGCGGCGCTGCTGCTGTCCTGGGGCGAATTCTTCCCCGGCTTCGACAGCGACGCCTCGAAGGTCAAGGGCCTCATGCAGGCTGCCAAGCCGCCGAAGGAAAACCCCGGCCGCCGCGCGCCTTCCGAGGCCGGGTTCGGCGAAATTCCCGCCATCGGCCATCAGGGCGGCTCGGTCATCGCGCTCAGCCAGTATTCCAAGAACAAGGAAGCTGCGTGGATCTTCATGCAGTGGGCTTGCTCCAAGGATGTCATGGCCCGCGTGTCGACCCTTGGCGGCGGTGCATCGCCGATGCGCCTGTCCTCCTTCTCCGACCCGCGCGTCAAGGAGAAGGCCGTCGTCGGCCCCGGCACGACCCGTCACTTCGACGTGGTCAACTGGACCATCAACAACGCGATGGGCTCCGAACCCGACATGCCGATCTGGGCAGAACTGTCGAACAACGACATCCCGATCGAGCTCGGCAAGCTGCTGACCGGCGAAGCCTACGACGGCAGTGCGGAAGCCTGCATGAATGCGCTTGCCAAGACCATCGACGAGAAGGTCGCGGCCGCAGGTCTGCGTTGATATCGTACAAGACAGGGCAGGGCGGCCATCCGGCTGCCCTGCCACCCAGCCAATCAGGAAAATGACCGGGGACAGGCATGGCAACCGTTACCGTACGGGACGTGGTGAAGAAATATGGCGAGCTGAAGGTGATCCACGGGATCAACCTCTCGATTGCCGAGGGCTCGTTCGTGGTGTTGCTCGGCCCCTCCGGTTGCGGCAAGTCGACCCTGCTGCGGATGATTGCCGGCCTCGAACCCATATCGGAGGGCGATGTTCTGATCGGTGACCGGGTAGTGAACGACGTTCACCCGAAGGACCGCAACATCGCCATGGTCTTCCAGAATTACGCGCTCTACGCGCACATGACCGTGCGGGAAAACATGTCCTTCGCCCTCGACCTGCGCAAGGCGCCGAAGGACGAGATCGAGCGCAAGATCGCCTGGGCGGCGTCGATCCTCAATCTCGAACCCTATCTCGACCGCTACCCGAAGCAGCTTTCCGGCGGCCAGCGGCAGCGCGTCGCCATGGGCCGCGCCATCGTGCGCAATCCGGAAGTGTTCCTCTTCGACGAGCCCCTTTCCAACCTCGATGCCAAGCTGCGCGTGCAGATGCGGACCGAGATCAAGGAGCTCCACCAGCGACTGAAGACCACGACGATCTACGTTACCCACGACCAGATCGAAGCCATGACCATGGCGGACAAGATCGTCATCATGCGCAATGGCTATATCGAGCAGGCGGGCAGCCCCCTGGAGGTCTACGACAATCCCGACAATCTCTTCGTTGCCGAATTCATCGGCTCTCCCTCGATGAACCTGATCGAAGGCCGCGTCGAGGGCGGGCGCTTCGTCTCGAAGGGCGGCACGGCGATTGCCCTTCCCGCCGGCTGCAAGGCGGGCGAGGGGCAGGCGGTGGTACTCGGCATCCGCCCGGAGCATACCCATCCCGATCCCGCCGGAGCGCTCGAGGCACGGGTGGGCGTGGTCGAGCCGACCGGACCGGAAACGCACATCTATTTTGAACTCGACGGGCGGGACATCTGTGCGGTAACCCGCGAACGCACCGGCGTGAAGCCGGGGGACCCGATCCGTCTGCGGCTTGATGCGGATCGCATCCATCTCTTCGATCAGGCCAGCGGGAAGGCCATTCGGTAGGGGAGGCCCCCGCATCAGCGGGAGTGCGGGCGATGAGCGACAAGACCAGCGGCAAGGCCGGCGGAGAGGCGAAGGGGGACGATCTCGGCCCCGTGTCCATCCATGACCTCACCGGCCAGCAGGAGCAGCTGGCCGTGCGGGCGAGCTGGCTCTACTACATGGAGGGCCAGACGCAGGAGCATATTGCCCGGACCCTCGGGATAAACCGCATCCGCGTCAACCGCATCCTCGCCGCCGCGCGCGAAAGCGGGCTCGTGCAGGTCCGCATCAATTCCCGTCTTGCCTCCTGCCTCGATCTCGAAAAGGCACTCTGCGAACAGTATGGGCTGCGCGAAGCCTTCGTCGTACCGACGCCGGAAGAGGCGAGCGACGTCCGCCGCGTCGTCGGTCACGAGGGCGGGCGCATCCTTTCGGACCGTCTGCATGAGAATGTGGTGGTGGCGGTCGGATGGGGGCGAACCCTTCGGCTCGGACTTCAGGCGATGGAGCGCCGTCCGATCCCCGGCATGGAGGTCGTGTCACTGACCGGTGGCCTGACGCGCGGCTCGGTGATGAACAGCCATGAAACGGCAATGCGGCTTTCCGACATGTATGGTGCACGCTGCTCCTACATCGTCGGGCCGGCCTTCACGGATACCGAGGAAACCCTCGACATGCTGCTTCGCCAGCCCATGCTGATGGATGCGCTGGACCACGCCCGCCATGCCGACATCGCCTATATCTCCGTCGGCGGCCTGAACCTCAACACCACCATGGCCCAGCTCGGGCTGATCGGGGCCGACGACATCGAGACACTGGCACGCGCGGGCGCCGTCGGAGACCTCCTGAGCTACTGGGTGGACGAGAATGGGGAGGTGGTGGACCATCCACTGAACCGCCGCGTTCTTGCGCTTCCGCCAGCCGATCTCGTGTCCATCAAGAATGTCATTCTCGTCACGGGAGGGATCGACCGCGCTGCCGTCATTCGCGCGGCGCTGCGCAGGGGGGTGGTGCACACGCTGGTGACCGATGAGAAGACCGCCGAAATCGTCGCCGGAAGGCAAGGGGAGAGCTGAATGGACAAGGATCTCGTCATCGGCATCGACGCCTCGACGACGGCCACCAAGGCGATTGCCTGGAGCCGCGACGGAGAGCCGGTGGCGGAGGGTCGGGCACCCGTCAGCCTTTCCAGCCCGCTGCCGAATTATTACGAGCAGGACCCGGAGGAATGGTGGTCTTCCGCCGTTGCCGCACTGAAATCGCTGACGGCCAGGATCGATCCGGGGCGGGTGGCAGGCATCGCGATTTCCAACCAGCGGGAAACCTTTGCGCCGCTCGACGCCAACGGACGCGCTGTGCGGGCTGGCATGGTCTGGCTCGATGAACGCGCACGGCATCTGGTGCAGGAGCTTGCGGCTGCGGTGGGCGTTGAGAAGGATGGCCTTGCCGCGATCCATCGCATTTCCGGCAAGCCGGTCGATATCATTCCGGTCTCGAACCGCATCTACTGGATGAAGCAGGTCGAACCGGAAAAACATGCGGCGACCGCGATGTTTGCCGACGTGCACGGCTTCCTTGTCCACCGCCTGACCGGGCGCTACGCCACCAGCTGGGCAAGCGCCGATCCGCTCGGCATCTTCGACAACGACCGGAAGATCTGGTCGCCGGAGATCCTGGCCGCTGTCGGCATCGCCGATGACAGGCTGCCGGATGCGGAAAAGCCGGGAAGCGTGCTTTCCCTCGTCAGCGAGGCTGCCGCTGCGGTGACCGGTCTGCGGGCTGGCACCCCCGTCATTGCCGGTGGAGGCGACGGACAGCTCGCCGGTCTGGGCGCGGGAGCACTCTCGCCCGAGGTGGCCTATCTCAATATCGGCACGGCACTCGTCTCCGGTGTCTATGGCCGCGCGTTTCGCAATTCGCTTGCCTGGCGCACCATGGGAAGCCCGACCGGGGAGGGCTACTATTACGAGTCCTGCCTCCGGGGCGGCACCTTCACGGTGACCTGGTTTGCCGACACGATCTGCAAGAGCGAGACGATGCCCCGCGCCGATCTCTTCCGGCAGCTGGAGAGAGAGGCGGCGGACGTGCCGCTTGGCGCGGGCGGGCTCGTCATGCTGCCCTACTGGCAGGGCGTGATGAACCCCTACTGGGATTCCTCGGCGCGCGGAACCTTCATCGGCCTGTCCGGCGCGCATGGTCGCGGCCACATGTACAGGGCGCTGATGGAGGGGCTTGCCTTCGAGCAGCATCTTTCCACCTCCGCCGTCGAACGTGAGCTCGGGGCGCCCGTCGACCGCTTCGTCGGGATCGGCGGCGGCGCGGCCTCTGCCGTATGGCGGCAGATCTTCGCCGACGTTACCGGCAAGGTCGTGGAACGCTCCGAAACCGTCGAGGCCTCGTCGCTCGGCGCCGCCATGTGCGCCGCTGTCGGTGCCGGATGGTTTTCCTCATTCGAAGCGGCCTCGGACGCCATGTCTGGCCGCATCATCGAACGGTCGGAACCGGATGCGGGGCGGCATCGTCGCTACGGCGAACTGTTCGACATCTATGCAGACATATACGGTCGGCTGCGCGAGACTTTTGCCCGCCTCGACCGCTTTCAGGGAGTGCAGGCATGACCCATTCAGGAGATCCAACGCTCGACGCCATGCTGAATGGCACATGGATCAACCCCGATACGGGCAAGCCCGGAGCGCGCCTTCCGTTCAAGGATGTCCGCATTCTCGACACGACGGATGGGGCGGAGGCGGATCTCATCGCACCCCTCGGGCTCGGCAAGCGGCTCGCCGTCGTGTCCGATCCGAACACCAACGACGCCATGGGGGCGCGCGTTGCCCGTGCGCTGCGCGCCATTGCGACCGTGGACGAGGTGGTGATCGACGTCGATGAGGCGACGGAGGCGCATGTGGAGGAGGTCAAGGAGCGGACCCGCCACGCCGATGGCGTTGTTGCCGTGGGCTCCGGAACGCTGCAGGACCTCGTGAAACACGCGACCTTCCTCGACGGCCGGAAGTTTGCGACCTTCGCAACGGCAGCCTCGATGAACGGCTACACCTCGGTCACGGCATCCATCACCGCGGCGAACGGCTTCAAGCAGTCGCTGAAATCCCATGCCTCTCAGGGGATCTTCATGGATGTCGAGGTCGCCGCCCGGGCGCCGGCCTTTCTGGCCCGCGCTGGTCTCGGCGATTGCCTTTGCCGCTCGACGGCGCAGGTGGACTGGCGGCTGTCGAATGCCCTGTTCGGCACGACCTATTTCGAAGCGCCCTTCACCATCCAGATGGATGACGAACGGGATCTGCTGAAGCGGGCGGCGGGCGTGGACAAGGGCGACCATGCGGCCATCCGGACCCTCTACAAGGTACTGACCTGGGTAGGGCTCGGAACGGTCTTTACCGGAACGAGCCATCACGGATCGATGTCTGAACACATGATCAGCCACTGGATCGACATGTTTGCCGGGGACGACCACCCGGGGACGCTGCACGGCCATCAGGTGGGCTATGCCGCCGTCTCCATGTCGCGGCTGCAGAACGCGATCTTCCGGTCTCCGGTGCCGCCGGTGCTGAAGCCGACGCGCATCGATGAAGCCTGGATGATGCGGCGCTACGGGCCGTCGAACGGTGCCTACTGCCTTGCGGAAGCAAGGGCGAAGGCCATGGATGACGAAACGGTCGCCCGCATCAACGCGGCTTTCGAAGACTGGGACCGCTTCCGGGAACCTCTGCTGGAGGTCATGCTGCCGACGGAGGTTCTGGTCAAGGCGCTGCGCGACTGCGGTGGCTATGTGACGGCCATGTCCTCGGGCCTCCCGGCACCCGTCTATGCGGAGGCGCTGCTTCACGCGCGCGACATCCGCAACCGGTTCTCCGTTCTCGATGTCGCCGATGACGGCGGCATTCTGGCCAATTTTGCTGCCCGCGAGGCAGGGCTTTCCCGTCAGTCGCTTCAGGGAGAACAGGCATGACGCGCGCGATCATTCTGGGTGCCGGCGTGATGGGCACATCCTTCGGCCTTCCCCTGTCGGATCGGGGCATGGAGGTGCGCCTTGTGGGCACCCATCTCGACCGCCAGCTGGTGGCCGGCATGAAGCAGGACGGTGTGCATCCGAGATTGCGCGCGCCCATCGGCGAGCGCTTCTCCCTCTATGACGATACCGATATCGAACGGGCCTTCGCCGAGCCCGCCGATCTCGTCGTTGTCGGCGTGTCCACGCCCGGGGTTTCCTACGCCATCGAGAAGCTTTCCCGTCACATGAGGGGCAAGCCGGCGATCGTGCTGCTGACGAAGGGCATAGCGGAAGGGGAAGGCGGAATCGAGATCCTGCCCGACACCATGGCGCGCGCCTTCGCCCGGCAGGGGATCGGCCATGGGCCGATCGGCGCCGTGGGCGGTCCCTGCATTGCGGGGGAGCTGGCGGTGCGGCGGGACACGACGGCCATCATCGGCTTCAGGGAGCCGGGGCTTGCGGCAACCTGGGCGGCGGCCATCGCCACGCCCTATTACACACTGCGACACACGGAGGATCTGGTCGGCCTCGAGATCTGCGCGGCGCTGAAGAACTTCTACGCCATCGGCGTTTCCGTGCCGCAGGGGCAGGCCGAGATTCGCCCGGCATCGAACGGGGCGGGGCTGCACAACGCGACCGCCAGCCTGTTCAACCAGGCCGTCAACGAGCTGTCCGCCATCGTTGCCGCCTCCGGCGGCAATCCGTCGACGGCACAGGGCCTCGCGGGTCTCGGAGACCTGCACGTCACCTGCCAGGCGGGGCGGAACTCGCGGCTGGGGCGGTTGATGGGCGCGGGCTCCTCCTATGCGGATGCCATGGGCGGTCCCCTCAAGGGCGAGACCGTGGAGGGAACGCTGGTCGCACAGACGCTTGCAGGGCCCCTGGCGGCACTGGCAGCTGCAGGCAGACTGCCGGAATCGGCCGTTCCCCTTGCGCGCTCGATCATCGCCGCCGTAACGGCCAATCGTCCGCTGGCTCCCGCCTGGGACCGCTATCACCTGACGGCGTGATCTTCAGATGGCCGGCACGATGTAGTCGGGGACGATGCCGCAGGCGGCGATCTTCTCGCGCACGTCCACGCCCTTGAAGAGGCCGTGATCGGACACGAGAACGGTTCCCCAGCCCGCCGCCGCACCGCCGAGTACGTCGGTGTGCAGGGTGTCGCCGACCATGCAGATCCTTCCGTCCCTGGCAGCCGGGTGCGTCCTGCGCACCAGATCGTAGACCGACGGGAAGGGCTTGCCGTGGAATTCCACCGATCCGAGTCCGAGCTTTGCCAGACGGTAGCCGAAATAGCCGGGCTCGGTGCTCAACCCGCCCTCGCGCGGGGCGATGATGTCGGGATTGGCTATGATGACGGGGCGGGAGCGCCGCGTCAGCGTAGCCTCGAGCAGGGCCTGGCGATGGGCCGTCCAGCGCAGGTTCGAGAGAAAGAGAAAGCCTTCGGCGCGGTCGTAGAGTTCGGCATCATCCCCGGGATGAAGCGGCTGGAAGGGCAGGGCGCCGGCCTCGCCCGCATCCATCCCCAGGACCGCCCAGTTTTCGTTTGCTCCCCGTGCGATGGCGGCTTCCTCCGCCGCCTGCCTGCTGGTCGCAATGTCCGTCGAGGGAAAGTCGAAGCCGAGGCGAGTGAACTTCGCGAGCGAGGCGGCCGGATCGTAGCTCGCCGCATTGGTGACCACCACGCAGGTCTTGCCGCGTGCGCGCAGCATGCGTACGCGCTCGACCGCGCCGGGAATCGGCGTATCGCCCACATTCAGCACGCCGAACGCATCGAAGACGAACATGTCGAACTCATCCACCAGCGCTCCGAGGTCAGTCCTTGCCGCGCCGGCCCCCTTGAATCGGGCCTCCGGCAGCAGCCCGCGGACTGCCTCATAGGCCTTGAAGGCGGTGTCCGAATCGAAGGCCGGCGCCAGCGGATCCTGGCCGTCGGGAATGGGAAGGGCATGAACTGATGTCATTGAAGAGGGTCGTCCGGCGAGGTTCCAGTCCCAAAATGGGAAGCGTTGCCGCAGGCCCCTGGGTGAGGCGCTGCACATGATGCTGTCCATAGCATTTGCGGTCCGTCAAGGTGAGGAGAAATTGGCGGCTTCGACCTGTTTTTCCTCATCCGCCAGGGCTCGGACGCTGCCGGAGGAAGCGCTGGCTTCATGCTCCCGTCACCGGAGCGCCGGCTGGGGCCGGTTGCAGCAGAACTCACCCATTCGTTAACTGGATTATGTTATATATAACTTTACTAATCCCGTTATTAGTTTATAGCATTTTTTACATATAATCAGCGCCGGAGACGACGAGGTTCCGGCAATGTTGAAGCGCATCTTCAAGAACAAGCAAGGCAATTTCGGCCTTACGACCGCCTTTCTGATGGCACCGCTGATGGCCATGGCTGGCATTGCGCTCGATTTTGGCAACGCCTATGTCCTTCGCAACGACCTGCAGAACGCAGCGGATGCCGCAGTCGTGGGGGCGATCTCCGAGAAATCCACGGGCGTGACGGCCTCCTACTGGCAGGACAACGGCGCCGTCGGGGCGGCAGAGCGCGATGCGGTCAAGTTGTTCACGGCCCAGGTCCAGCCGCGCTCCGACCTCAAGCTCGTATCCACCAATGCCTCGGTCACGAAGACGGGCAACCTGCTGAAATCGACGCTCACCTATCGTGCGGAGGTCAAGACGATCTTCTCGCAGATCATCGGCAAGAACACGATTACCTTCAAAGGCACGGCCACGGCCGAGTATTCGACGCAGACCTTCCGGCAGTTCTACGTGCTCCTCGACAATACCCCTTCCATGGGCGTCGGGGCCACCACGGCCGACATCAACAAGATGGTCGCGAACACGTCCGACAAGTGTGCCTTTGCCTGCCACATCGTCGACAATGGGGTCGAGAACACCGGCGACTACTACAATCTGGCGAAGAAGCTCGGCGTCACCATCCGCATCGATGTCGTGGCCCAGGCCGTGGCAAGCCTGATGGACACGGCAATCAGGACCCGAAGCACCGGCGACCAGTACAGCATGTCCGTCTATACCTTCGGCGAGAAGGCGGAGGATGTGAAGCCGCTGGAAGTCGCTTCCATGACCAGCGATCTCGCGAACATCAAGACCAAGGCCAACAAGATCCAGCTGATGACCATCCCCTATCAGGGATACAACATGGACCAGCAGACCAGCTTCGATACCGCCCTGACCCAGATGAAATCCATCATCGGTTCGCAGGGCACGGGCGCTTCCGCGCTCAACCCGGAGAAGGTGGTGTTTTTCGTGTCGGATGGCGTCGGCGACAGCAAGAAGCCGGTGGGCTGCACCAAACCGCTCTATTCGAGCACGCGGTGCCAGGAACCCATCGATCTGAAATACTGCGATGCGCTGAAGGCGAACGGCATCAAGATTGCCGTGCTCTATACCACCTATCTGCCGCTGCCGACCAACGGCTGGTACAACACCTGGATCGCGCCGTTCCAGAACCAGATCTCCACGAACATGCGAGCCTGCGCCAGCGAGGGCCTGTTCTTCGAGGTGAGCCCAACGCAGGGCATTGCCGAGGCCATGAACGCCCTGTTCCTGCGCATCGTCACCACGCCCCGTCTGACCGGCTGAAGACACGAAGAAAGGCGTTTCGGAAAAGAGCCTGCCGGTTCGCCAATTCCGGTGGACGGTGAGCCCGGCAGACCGGGCGGCGCCACCGGTCATTTCCTATATTTCGTTTTCAAAATCTATACTTATCGCAAATTGTCATTCGTCAAATTTTCTTCTATGCAAGGAGAATGAAGGCTCGCGGCGAGCCCGGCTTCAGCCGGGTTTTGCAGCGGGAGTCCAGTCGTTTCTCCGGTGATTGCCCATGCAGCCAGGTCTGGTCACGGACATAAAGGCCTATATCAGCCAGACGCTCCTGCATCGGCAGGTCTCCGGTCTTCCGGCGCTGGCGGTTGCCTTCGTCGCGGTAGGCATCGCCTTCTTCCTGCGGCTGGCGTTGTCGGGCCTTCTGGAAGACCGTGCGGTCTTTACCCTCTTCATCCTTCCCATCCTGCTGGTGGCGATTGTCGCCGGGCTCGGTGCGTCGCTGCTGGCGGTTGGCCTTTCCACGATTGCGGCCACCTACCTGAGCTCGAGCACCAGCGGTACCTTCAACGGTGCCGAGGCGCTGGTCTTTGCCGGGGTGGGCGTCGTGATTGCCTTCATCGGCGAGGCGCTGCGCAATGCCCGCGACGCGATCACGGCCAGCCGTGGCGACCTGGATGTGCGCGAAGCCCATCTTCGCTCCATTCTCGATACGGTTCTCGATGCGACCGTCGTCAGCACCGCGGACGGGACGATCGTTTCCTTCAATGCCGCGGCAGTGCGTCAGTTCGGCTATACGGAGGAGGAGGTCGTGGGGCAGAACCTTCGGATCCTCATGCCGGAGCCCTATCGCGGCGAACATGACGGCTACATGCAACGCTATCTGCGCACCGGCGAGAAGCGGATCATCGGGGTCGACCGGGTGGTCGTCGGACGGCGCAAGGATGGCTCGACCTTTCCGATGAAGCTCGCTGTCGGCGAAACCCGCACCCGCGGCCAGACCTTCTTTACCGGTTTCATCCGGGACCTGACGGAGCGCGAGGAATCGGCAACCCGCCTCCAGGAAATCCAGGGGCAGCTTGCACGGCTGGCGCGCCTCAATGAAATGGGCGAAATGGCCTCGACGCTGGCCCATGAGCTGAACCAGCCGCTTTCCGCCATCGCAAATTATGTTCACGGCTGTTCGCGCCTGCTGAGAGACCTGGACGATGCGGTCGCCTCGCGCATGCGCGAGGCGCTGGAAGAGACGGCCAGGCAGTCCCTGAGGGCCGGGCAGATCATCAAGCACCTGCGCGAGTTCGTGACGAAGGGCGAGACGGAGCGCGGGCCGGAAAACATCCGGACCCTGGTCGAGGAGGCCGGGGCCCTGGCCCTTGCCGGCTCGCGGGAAAAAGGTGTGCGGACCATCTTCGACTTCCAGCCGGGCGCCGAATACGTGCTCGTCGACCGCATCCAGATCCAGCAGGTTCTCACCATGTGTGGACGGCCCGTGGAATGCAAGACTCTGTATCGATGGGATCGGTCAGGTTCAGTCATGTGTCCGGCCTTTTATCGTGGCATTGTAGCC
>NZ_JACIEZ010000002.1 GCF_014197145.1 Gellertiella hungarica
CATTTGCAGAGACGTTTGCGGGGGACTGCCCCAAGAATCCCCATCCCGATCTCCCCCCTTGAGGGGGAGATGCCCGGCAGGGCAGAGGGGGGTGCACATCGGCAAACTCCACGCCGCGCGAGGCAGATGGGGGTGCACCTCGTCAAACGCCACGCCACGCCAGGCACACGAAGGTGCCCCCCGATAAAACCCTTCCCGTCCGGGCAGCGCCGTCAGAGGTGGCCGGTTTCGAGGGTGGTGAAGAGGAGATCGAGGGCGGCGGCGAGTTTTTCGTCGACGATGTGGAGATAGGCCGTCCAGTCGTGCAGGCCGGAGAGGTCGTGGCAGCCGTCGGAGATGCCGCGCAGGCCGATCAGGGGGACGCCGAAGCGCTGGCAGGCGCGCAGCACGGCGAAGGTTTCCATCTCCACCAGGTCGGCATCGATGCCGGCATAGGCCGCGCCGGAGATGACGCCGGCGCCTGTCGAAAGCCGCGCTTCCGGCACGCCGGGAATGCGCAGGGGAAGCGGCACCTCGGCCGGAAGGTCGAGGAGGGGCGTGCGGCCCTTTTCGAAGCCGAGCGGGCTGGCGTCCATGTCGCGGTAGCTCGCCGAGACGATCTGGTAGACGCCCGTATGCTCGAGAACGGCCGATCCCGCCGAACCCAGGCAGACGACGAGATCCGGCAGATGACCGGCCGCTGCAAGCTCCGCCAGCGCATGGGTGACGCCGATGGCGGCCTCGACCGGTCCGATACCGGTGAAGAGGGGTTCGATCCGTTCCCGCAGATGCACGCCATATTCCGCATCCACGGCCATGACGAAGAGCAGGCGCCGGCCCGCGACGATCTTCAGCGGCGGCGTCATCCGGCGATGTCCCCGCGCCCGCGAATGACCATCATGGTGCCGGTCATGGAGGCGATCAGCTTGGCCGGCCCGTCGCCCACCGCATAGGCGCGGCCATCGGCGACGATGATGGTGGAGCCGGGCTTGGTCACGTCGCCGCGAAAGAGAAAGCGCTCGCCGCGCCCCGGCGACAGGAGGTTGACCTTGAACTCGATGGTGAGGATCGAGGCCTCGGGATCGGTGACGGTGTAGGCGGCATAGCCGCAGGCGGTGTCCAGTGCGGCGGAGATGATGCCGGCATGCAGGAAGCCGTGCTGCTGGGTGAGCTTCTCGTCGAAGGGCATCTCGATCTCGATGGAGCCGTGCTCCACCCGCGTCAGCACCGCGCCGATCGTCTCCATCGCCTTCTGCCGTGCATAGCTGGCGGCGATCCTGCCTCGAAAATCGTCAATGTCCGTCATGCGTTCCGTCCGGTGCCCTCGTCCGGGCGGACAGTTGCATGAGGGACGGCGTGCGGGCAAGGCCTCAATTGAGCATGACGATCGCGCCGTTGAGAAGCGTCGCGAAACTGACCCACAGCAGATAGGGAACGAGCAGCAGGGCGGCGGGGCGATCGACCGGGAAGGCGGCGCGGATCAGCGCCACGAGCGTGATCCAGAGCAGGGCGACGATGGCGAGCGCGGTTCCCGGCATGTGCAGCGCGAAGAAGGCGGGAGACCACAGGAAGTTCAGCACCAGCTGCATCCACCACAGCTTCATGGCCGGCGAGGAGGAGGCCTTCATGAAGAGCCGCGCGCCGGCAATGCCGATCAGGATGTAGAGCACAGACCAGACCGGACCGAACAGCCAGTTCGGCGGCTGGAAGGAGGGTTTCACCAGCGACGCGAACCAGGCATCCGGCATGCTGACCGAGCCGATCAGCAGCCCGCCGCCGAGCGTCAGCAGGATGAAGAGAAGGGCGGTTGCCCAGGGGCTTCGTGTTGCCGTCATTCAGAGTTCCCCCTGTCCGGTGCGTCAGAGATGACGGGTAGATAGGGCGGCAATGTGCTGGTCAAAGGTCAGGGCGAGCTTTTTGTCGCGGAAGTGCCCGTCATAGGAGGAGAGCGCGAAGCCGCCGGGTGCCGGCGCGATGCCCGCCGCACTGGCAAGGCGCCGGCGATCCACCACCCGCCCGCTGTCCATGTCCACCGTCACCGCAAAGCCGCCCTTGGGCGAGGCAAGCCCGACGAGCCCCTCGCTGCGGTTCACGGCAATCGCCCCCACATAGAGGGCGAGCCCTTCCGTCACATCCTCGGGCAGGGCGAGGAAGCGGATCTCCTCGCCGGGTGCGAAGGAGCCGGCAAGCGGCGGGCGGTCGTCGCGCGCGCCCTCGTACTGGCAGGCAAACCAGATGCGGCCCTTGCCGTCGGTGTCGATGTGCCGGGTGGAGAGGTGCGAGAGATGGGCCGGCAGCCCATGCTTCTCCACAAGCCGGCCGTCCGTCGCGCCGATCAGCGCGAGCGAGGGCTCCATGCGGTCAAGGTTCAGTTTGGTGCGGCCGAAATCCGGATGGGTCTCGATGCCGCCATTGGCAACGATCAGGAGGCGCCCGTCATCCGAGATGGACAGATCGTGCGGCCCGACGCCGAAGGAGGAAAATTCGCCCTTGCGCCGGAAGCCGTCGGTCGCGTCATAAACCCCGATGACACCGCGCCGGGCGTCGAAGTCGTTCTCGCAGGCATAGAGGAGGCGCCCGTCGGGGGAGAAGCAGCCGTGGCCGTAGAAATGCCGCCCCTCCGCCGCCGTGACGACCACCGGCTCGGCAAGCCCCCGGCGCGAGAGCGCCATCATGTAGGTGCCGGGCCGGCGGGCGAAGGCAACGAGCCGGTCCGTGGCGGGCGAATAGGCGAGCCCGTGGGCGCGGTCGGGCAGGAGGGCACGGTCGACCAGCTCGCCCCGTTCGGTCAGCGTCGCGATGCCGAAGCGGCCGTCCTCCCCGCGATAGGCGGAGGCAAAGAGCGCATCGGCGGAAAGCGCGGCCCGCGCCCCGGCGGGCGAAAGGCCGGCGAGAAAGGCAGCCCCGCTCGCCTTCAGGAACTGCCGCCGGTCGAAGAGAGGGGTGGCGCCGCTCAAGATCAGTCTCCGTCCGAGAAGGAGAAGCCGGCGCCGAGCCCCAGCGCCCGCCCGTAATCGTCGCTGAGGCGGGTGATGAGGTCGCGGCCGTTCAGCATCAGGAAGTCGATCCGGGCGCGCTCTTCGGGTTCGGAAAGGGCAAGCTCGATGTCCGGCGAGACGGATCTTGCCGTGCGGGCCATGGCCTTCATGACGAAGGCGATGGAGGTGCCGACCGAGCGCTGGTCGTCGGCGAGCAGGTCTTCCATCCCCGCCTTCTTCCAGAAGCCGATCAGCCCGTCGATATCGGCGCCGATCATCGTCCAGGTATTGCCGGAGCGCCAGAAGATCGCCTGTTTCGGGTTGGCCTTCGCGTCCTTCTCGCCGGCAAAGGCGCGGATGCGCTGGTCGCGCACCATCTCCGCCCCGTGCACCATGATGCCGAGAAGCTCGACCACGGCCTCTTCCTCGGTGCGGAAGGCGGGGTTCTGCGGGCCGGGCGTCTTCCAGCTCGTGGCAATGCCGCCGGGCGCCTGCCATGCGGCGACGAACTCGCCGGCAATGGCGTGGAGATTGCCGGCAATGGCCGCGCCATAGCGGCAGCGATGGGAGGCCTTCTCCGCCTGGAGCGTCTCGTGGCCCTTGCCATAGAGCACGAATTCCAGCGCGCCGAGCCCCTGCACGCCGACGCTCTTGCCGGAGAGCGTCTCGACGGCGGTGGCGCTTTCGTCCTTTTTCGACAGGATCGCCTGGATCTGCTTCAGCGCGATGCCCTTGCGGTCCGGGTGGTAGAGCACCCGCTCGAAGCGGTTCTTCTCGAGCGCCGGGCCGCTGCGGATGATCTCGACCGGCCCCCAGGCCTTCAGCGTGTCGGCAAAGGCCTCGCGCGCTGCCGCTTCCGCCTCTGCCGAAGGGTCGGTGCACAGCGCCTTCATGGCCTCCTCCAGCCTGCCGGTCCGGTCGTCGAAGGCGCGGTAGCCGGGCAGGATCACCTCGTCCACGGCGCTGGCGAGGACGGCCGGCGCCTTGCCGCTTACCGCCGCAAGTGCCGGCGTTGCGAGAAGACCGAGGCCGAAGGCGAAAAGGGTGATCGTCGAACGCATCAGAGGGACTCCAGGAAGCGGATGAGGGACTGTCGGTCTTCGGCCGTGGCCCGGCGGAAGCGCTCGCGCGCCGCCTCCGCCTCGCCGCCATGCCAGAGGATGGCTTCCGCGAGGCTCCGGGCCCTGCCGTCATGCAGGTAGACTCTGTTGCCGTTGACGGTGCCGGCAAGCCCGAGGCCCCAGAGCGGCGGGGTCCGCCATTCGGTGCCGGAGGCTTCGCCCACGGTCTGCCCGTCGGCAAGGCCCTCGCCCATGTCGTGCAACAGGAAATCCGAATAGGGCCAGATGCGCTGGCCGCCAAGGGCGGGAATTGTCGCATCCGCCCCGGTGGTGAAGGCGGGGACGTGGCAGGCGGCGCAACCGAGCTCGCGAAACACCGCCTTGCCGGCGAGCACCGCCCGAAAGCTTGCCTTGCGCCGGGCCGGCACGGCCAGATTGGCCGCATAGAAGACGAGCGCGTCGAAGGCCTCGGCGGAGATTTCCTGCGGGCCGAGGCGGGGCTGCACGCCTGTCGGCCGGGAGAGACAGTCCGTCTGCGCGCCGGTGCAGTCGCCGAAGGGAAGATCGGCCGCAGGCGAGGCAATGCCGATGTCGTGCGCAAGGGCGGCGGCCGTCTGGGCGGCGACGGTGGCGTGCTGCCCCTTCCAGCCGAAGCGACCGAGGGGGCGGATGCCCGTTTCGCCCGCCACGGCCAGGGCCGGACGGCCGGAAATGCCGTCACCGTCCCGGTCGCCGGGATCGGCATGGGCGAGGATGTCCGCATCCGGGATGGCCTCGATCAGCCCGAGCCCGATCATCGGCGGGGCGATGCGCGGGGACAGCACGGTTCCGGCGGCAAGCGCCCCGTAGGCGGGTTCGGCAACCGCATAGGAAGGCCGCGACAGGCGCACCACGGTCCCGTCGTAAAGCGTTTCGGCACGGTCCTCGCGGGCGATCGCGACCTGTCCCTCCGCGGCAAGGCCGGGGATTGCCCTGTCCTGCAGCTGGGTTCCATACACGGGATCGGGGAAATTCGGCACGCTTCCCGTCGCGACCATCTGCCTTTCCTGCGCCGTCTGCGGATTGCGCGCGAGGCGAAGGAGGAAGCCGGTGCCGCTCTCGCCCGGCTCCGGCGAGCGCCCGCGTCCGTCGCGCACATGACAGCTTTCGCAGGAGCGGGCGTTGAAGAGCGGTCCGAGCCCGTCGGAGGCCTGGGTCGAGGAGGGGGCGGCAACCCACAGCTTGCGGAAGAGGGCGCGCCCGAGATGGAAGCGCATGGCATCGGCTTCGGGCAGGTTGCCGCTCATCTGGCGGAAGGCTTCCCGGCCGGGCGGGGCAATCGAGGTCGCCGCACCGCCCGACAGCGTCTCCCCCTCCTCGTAAGCCGCTGCCGCAGGGCCCGCATCCGCCGCCTCGCCGCGGGCGGCAAGGAGGAGAAGCGCTGCGATCGACAGGGCGCGGGCGAGGGGACGCATCGGCTACCGTGCGGTTTCGGCCACGGGCGTCTCGGCCCCCGCGGCCTTCTGGTTTCGAAGACGCCTTACTGGGCGACGGCGCCTGGATTGTCCAGGCTGTCCGACCCTTCGAGCGTGATGCCGGAAAGGCCGAGCACCGAGATCACCCGCTGGATGGACTTGGTCTGGTCGACGAGATCGTCCACCGCCGTCTGGATCAGCGCGTTGCCCTCGGTGTTGCCCTCGGCCAGCATCTGGTCATAGGCTTCGCCGCCTTCGGCGCGCTTGGCAATGGCTTCCATGGCGCTCACGGTTTTTTGAAGCTTGGCCGAGAGCTCCGCATCGAGCGCCTTGTCCCTGGCCGCCACCAGTTCGGAAAGCGACGGACCTGCCATCTTGGTGCCGTCGACCCGCTCATAGGTGCCCGTATAGGCCTCCTGAAGGCCGCGCGCATCGTTGAGGTGGGAGTTGTGGGTGTTGTCGGAGAAGCAGTCCTGCTCTTCCTCCGGATCGTGCAGCAGAAGGCCGAGCTTCATCCGCTCCCCGGCCAGTTCGCCGTAGGAGAGCGAGCCCATGCCGGTCAGCAGGGCCGCGACCCCCTTCCTCGGATCGTCGGTGATGACCTTCGCCGCTTCGCCGCCCGGCTTCCACTTGTCGGCCATTTCCTGAAGGTCGGCCACCAGAAGGGCGGAGGCCGCCTTCAGATAGGCGGCGCGTCGGTCGCAATTGCCGCCGGTGCAGTTCTTCGGGTCGTAATCGGTGTAGGGGCGGTTGCCGGCGCCGGGGCCGGTGCCGTTCAGGTCCTGTCCCCAGAGCAGGAACTCGATCGCATGATAGCCGCTCGCCACATTGGCATCGACCCCGCCGGCGCTGTGCAGCTTGCCGGCGATCAGCTCCGGCGTGATCGTGGAGGCATCGACATCCTTGCCGTCGATCTTGACGGTCTTGCTGGCAATGACATTGGCGATGAAGAGCGCGTTCTCGTCGCTCTCCGAGCCATAGCTTTCGTCCACGTAATCGATGAGGCCCTCGTCCAGCGGCCAGGCGTTGACCCGGCCCTCCCAGTCGTCGACGACGGGATTGCCGAAGCGATAGACCTCGGTGCGCAGGTAAGGCACGCGCGCCTTCTTCCAGGCCTCGCGGGCGGCCTTCAGGCCCTCTTCGCTGGGCGCTGCGAGAAAGGCGCCGATCGCGGCGTCAAGGTCCCGCGCCGTTGCGGCGGCATCCTCGAACTTCGCCAGTCCCACCGCCGCGAAATGCTCCGCAACCGCCTTTTCGTCGGTCGCCGCAGCCATGGCCGTGGCCGAAACCGAAACAAGAAGGCTGGCTGCCAAGGCCAGGCTGCCGGCAAGGGAAGTGATCGTCCGTCTCATTCTGCGCTCCTGAAGGGGTTGGCCCTCTGTCCGGTCGCACACATGGCGGAAAATCAAACTGGTGTCAAACACTCTAGTTTAGAACGCTTCGAGGATTCAGCCCCTGCGCTGCATCAGGCAGAAGAAGAAACCGTCCGTATCGGTGGAGGCGGGGGTGAGCGTCAGCGTCTCGCCGTCCCGGCTGTGGGGGCGGGCGCCGGAGGTGCCGAAGAGCCGCTCCCAGAGGGGAAGCGCCGGCTGGATCGCGAAATCCGGGTTCCTCGCGCAGAAGCCCTTCACCTGGTGCTCGTTCTCCTGCGGGAGCACGGAACAGGTGATGTAGACGAGGCTGCCGCCCGGCCGCACGAAGGTTGAGGCCTGGGTGAGCGCGTCGAGCTGCTGGACGAGGCGTTCCTCGAGGTTCTTCTCGGTCAGGCGCCACTTGGTATCTGGCCGGCGGCGCCAGGTGCCGGTGCCGGTGCAGGGCGCATCGACGAGCACGCGGTCGAGCTTGCCCGTCAGCGCCTCGAGATCCTTCCTGTCGTCATGCACCTGGACGTTGCGGGTGCCGGCGCGCTTCAGCCGCTCGATGATCGGGGCAAGGCGCTTGCGGTCCGCATCATAGGCATGGACCTGGCCCTTGTTGTTCATGGTCGCGGCCATGGCCAGGGTCTTGCCGCCGCCGCCGGCGCAATAATCCAGCACCTGCTCGCCCTCCTGCGGCATGGCCAGATCGGCCACGATCTGCGACCCTTCGTCCTGCACCTCGAACCAGCCTTTCTGGAACGAAAGCTCGGCTGTGACGTTGGGTAGGCGTGAAGGGCCTTCGCCGGCGGGTATCCGGATGCCGTGGCGGGCGATGCGGGCGGGCTGCGCTCCGGCGCGCTCCAGCGCCTTCACCACCTTGTCGCGACCGGCCTTCAGCGTGTTGGCGCGCAGGTCCAGCGTCGGGCGTCCCGCAAGGGCGACGGCCTCCTCCAGCCAGGCATCGCCAAATGCCTCGGCAAAGGCGGGCACGACCCATTCGGGAATGTCGCCCTGGACATGGAGAGGTGCCTCCGTCAGCGGGCGGCTCGCAAAGGCGGAGAGGGAATGGGCGGAAAGCGGCGGCGGGGCGAAACGGTCGCCGTCAAGCTCGGCGGCAAGGCCCTCGGGGGTCATGCCCCACTGGCGCAGCAGCACCGCATAGGCCAGCGCCACCGGTCCGTCGTCGTCCATCAGCCAGGCGTGGGAAAGCCGCATGCGCAGGGCGTCGTAGACGATGTTGCCGATGGCGGCGCGGTCGCCGGAACCGGCAAAGCGATGGTTCAGGCCCCAGTCCTTCAGGGCGTCCGCCACCGGACGCTTGCGGGTCTCGATATCGGCCAGAACCTCGATGGCTCCCGCGAGCCGTCCACCCAGTCGCATTCTTTGCTCTCCACGTTATCCGTTCGGGTGGTAGCGGGTGACGGCTTCAAGAGCAAGGCTTGATGGCGCGGGCAGCGCCTCAGCCGACGATTTCGTAGCAGACCTTGGCCGTTCCGGAGGAAATCATGCCGAGGTTGCGGGCCGCTGCCTTGGAGACGTCGAGCACCCGGCCCCGCACGAAGGGACCGCGATCGTTGATCCGGACGACGACGCTCTTGCCGTTGCGCCGGTTGGTGACCTTCACCTTGGTTCCGAACCGCAGCGAGCGATGGGCCGCGGTCAGCTTTGCAGCATTCATCCGTTCGCCGGAGGCGGTACGGGAGCCGAGGGCATACCAGGAGGCACCGCCGCAACCGGCAGCTTCCGCCGTCATCGGAAGCAGGAAGGTGCTCGCGGCAAGCGCGCAGGCAGCGAAGGAGATCCGAAACTTAAGCAATACGGGTGATCCCTTGTTCTCTCGCCAGGAGGCGTTGTTGCTCGTGTACGGGGATGGTTAAGGGACGGCGAAAAATGGCGAAAAAGTGCAAAATCCGTTCACGGAATGTTACAGGCTGTAACATTCCTTGTGGTTAATGGCGCGCTTAAACAGCCGCGATTCATGTGCGCTGCGCTCAAACATTCAATAGAATCAACGAAATTTCATTTTTCGGTGCTTTCGGCAACAATGAACTGTGCCGTTCACGAAGTTGCGTGAAATATTTTTCCAATAGCACCCCATGAAACGCCGAAATCGTCGAAATTAAGAATTCGTTAGGCATGGTTTTGGGGTAATTCTGACTCAGGAGGGGCGGAATCCGGCTATCGAGTCCGCTGTCCGCTCCGCTCGGATCCGCCGAGGCGGGGCCGCTCCGTCACCCCTTCCAGCGTTCGTTCCGCCAGAGATCGGCAAGCGAGGCGCGGTATTCGGGAAAGGCGAAGGAAAAGCCCGTGGCCTTCAGCTTCGCATTCGAGACCCGCTGGTTCTTGCCATAGAAGGAGCGCGCCATGGGCGACAGTTCGGCGGTGGCGAAATCCTGTTCCGGGGGCGGCGCGACGCCCATCAGGCGGGCGGCTTCCGTCACCACGTCCTGGGGCGGGGCGGGTTCGTCGTCGGTGACGTTGTAGATGCCGCCGAGGCCGGCACTGGCAAGATGCAGGGTGGCGCGGCCGATATCTTCCACCCGGATGCGGTTGAAGACCTGGCCCGGCTTGATCAGCCGCCGGGCGGTGCCCTGCGCGAGGTTGACGAAGGTGTTGCGGCCGGGACCGTAGATGCCGGAAAGCCGGAGAACGCCGACGGGCAGGCCGTGGCGCGCGCCGAGCGCAAGCCAGTCCCGTTCCGCCACGAGCCGTTCGGCGCCGCGGGCCGCTTCCGGCCGGCATTCGGTTTCTTCCGTCACCCAGCCGCCGCCGTGGTCGCCATAGACGCCGACGGTCGAGAGATAGGCAATCCAGGTGAGGCGCGGGGCAAGCCGGCGGAGGTCGTCGCCGAGAAGGCCGGGCAGGGCATCGCCCTCCGGCCCGGGCGAGACCGACTGCACGAGGTGGGTTGCGGCCGCAAGCGCCTGCTCGAGATCCGGTGTCAGCGTCTGGCCGTCATAGAGAAGCGGTGCGATGCCCGCCTGCTTCAGCGCCGCGGCCTTTTCGGGGCTGCGGGTTGTGCCCGTGACGGCAAAGCCGGCGCCGGCGAATTCCCGTGCGATTGCCTTTCCGGAGTAGCCGGCGCCAAAGATCATCAGGTTCATGCCGTCGCTCCTGCCCTTTCCCATTCCTCGATGACCGACGCATCGGTTTCGATGGCCCTTTCTGCCGCAAAGCGGGCAAGCCCGCCAGCCCCCGCCAGGCGGGAAAGCGCCCAGACCGCCATGGCCCGCACCACCGGAGAGGGGTCCGAAAGCAGCGCCGCGCAAGGCGCGGCAAGCGCCGTCCGCCCGGAATTTCCCGCCGCGATCAGCACGTTGCGGATGAAGCGGTCGCGCCCGATGCGCTTGACCGGCGAGCCGGAAAAGAGGCTCCGGAAGGCGGCATCGTCCAGCGTCAGAAGCGTTTCGATGTCGGGGTCGCGCAGATCCTCCCGCGCCCGCAGCTTCGCCTCGCGCGCCTCGCTGGCAAACTTGTTCCACGGGCAGGCGGCAAGACAGTCGTCGCAGCCATAGATGCGGTTGCCGAAAAGCGGGCGCAGCGCCGGATCGATCGGGCCCTTGTGCTCGATGGTGAGATAGGAGATGCAGCGCCGCGCATCGATCTGGTAGGGCGCGGGAAAGGCATCCGTCGGACAGGCCGCAAGGCAGGCGCGGCAATTGCCGCAGTGGTCCGTCTCCGGCGCATCCCTGTCGAGGTCGGCGGTGGTGAAGATGGAGCCGAGGAAGAGCCAGGAGCCGAATTCGCGCGAGACGAGGTTGGTATGCTTGCCCTGCCAGCCGAGCCCGGCTGCCGCCGCCAGCGGCTTTTCCATCACCGGCGCGGTATCCACGAAGACCTTCACGTCCGCTCCCGCGCGCGCGGCGAAGCGGGTGGCGATTTCCTTCAGCCGGCCCTTGATCAGGTCGTGATAGTCCCGGTGGCGGGCATAGACGGACACATGGGCCTTTTCCGGATGCTGCTGCAGGAGGCGGGGGTCGTGGTCCGGGCCGTAATTCATGCCCAGCATGACAATGGATTTCACCTCCGGCCACAGCACCGCGGGATCGGCGCGGCGGGCGGCGGTTTCGGCCATCCACTCCATGGTGCCGTGACGCCCCGCCTCGAGAAAGGCGGCAAGGCGTGCCGGCGCCTCGGGAATGCTGTCGGGGCTGGCGATGCGGCAGAGATCGAAGCCCGCGGCAGCGGCCTCCGCCTTCATGAAGGCGGTCAGCTTGCCGCGCCGGGCGGCGTCCCTGTCCCGTGCGGGCGCGGCCACCGGCGCGCGCCCTCAGAAATCCAGGTCGGCGTAATGCGAAACCGGCGTCAGCCCGCGCACGCGATCGTTGAGGAGCGGCCGGAAGGAGGGCCGCGACTTTACCCGCTGGTACCAGTCCTTGGCGATCGGGCTTTCGTTCCAGTCGATCTCGCCGAGATAATCGAGGACGGACAGCGCGGCGGCTGCCGCAAGATCGGCATAGCTCATCCGCTCGCCGGCCAGCCACTGGCGCGAGCCCGCAAGCCAGGTGATGTATTTCATGTGCTGGCGGATATTGGCGCGCGCCGTGCGCAGCACCTTCGAATCGGGTGCGCCGCCGCCCTGATCGGCGGTCATCTGCAGCTTGAAGGCGCGCTCGCGCGCCAGCGGACGGGTCACGTCCTGCTCCATCTTGACGAGGAACCATTCCGTCAGCCGGCGGATCTCCGCCCGCTGGAAGGGATCTTCCGCCAGAAGCCGCCGGTCGCGCTTCAGTACGCCATGGGTTTCGTCGAGATATTCGGAGATGACGGTGGCGCCGCACAGCGCGCGCATGCTGTCGTCCACGTAGACCGGCAGGGTGCCGGCCGGATTGAGCGCCAGAAAGTCGCGGCGCTTCTCCCAGGGCTGCTCCTCGATCAGATCCACCTGGTAATTGTATTCCGTCAAGATCAGGCGCACGAAGCGCGATGCGGATGACATCGGGTGGTGATAGAGCGTGGGCATGGATACTCGAAAAATCTGTTTGTCACAGGAGGCGCGGCACGAAGCGGGGCCTCTGGTCATCACGGGTTCAGCAAAGCTATAGGTCGTTGCATCTCGCAACACAAGCGAATCAGCCGTTTTCACCATGTTTCAAAAGGAAAATGCATGGCCGACCAATCCATCGTCAGCGCGCTCGTGCTTGGCCTCATCGAGGGGCTGACCGAGTTCATTCCGGTTTCCTCGACGGCGCATGTGCTGCTGGCCGAGCATTTCCTGGGCTTCTCCTCGCCGGGCAATACCTTTCCCGTGCTGATCCAGCTGGGGGCGATCCTGGCCATCCTGCTCGTCTATTTCCGCAAGCTGTGGGAAATCGCCACCGCGCTGCCGTCGAGCCCCACCGCCCGGCGCTTCGTGCTGACCGTGCTGATCGCCTTCCTGCCCGCGGCCGTCATCGGCGCCGCAGCCCACGGCTTCATCAAGAAGGTGCTCTTCGAGACGCCCGCCCTCATCTGCGTGGTGCTCATCGTCGGCGGGGTGATCCTGCTCGCCGTCGACCGGATGACCTTCAAGCCGAAATACCGCAACATCATGGACTATCCGCCGATGCTGGCGCTCAAGATCGGCCTGTTCCAGTGCATCGCCATGATTCCCGGCACCTCGCGCTCCGGCGCGACCATCGTCGGCGCGCTGCTGATGGGCGCCGACAAGCGCTCGGCGGCGGAATTCTCCTTCTTCCTCGCCATGCCCACCATGCTCGGCGCTTTCGTGCTCGATCTCTACAAGAACCGCGACGTGATGACGCTCGACGGCGCCTCGCTGATTGCGGTCGGCTTCGTCATGGCCTTCGTCTCGGCTCTCTTCGTGGTGCGCTCGCTGCTCGATTTCGTCTCGAAGCGCGGCTATGCCGTCTTTGCCTGGTGGCGCATCGCGGTGGGCCTGCTTGGCCTTGCGGGGCTGTGGCTCGTCGGCTGAGGGCCCGTGCCGATGCAAAGAAAAAGGCCGGCGAAAGCCGGCCTTTTTTCATGGAAGCAGCAAGGGCTTGCGGTGGGGCCGCATCCTGCCGCAGGTGTTCCGGGAACGGATTATTCGGCGACCTTGACCGGGATCGATGCGGTCGTGCACGGATCGACGCCATAGGCTGGGCTGCATTCCGCTTTGCCGGCTGCGACGGTGCCGGGGGCAAGGAAGGAACCTGCGATGACGACGAGTGCCGCACACGCAAAAAACAGTGCGATGGACTTGCCCATGAATAGCCTCTTGAACGGTTTTAGGGGGTGGCGCGATGCCGATTCCCGGAAGGACGCGCGCGGTTAGTAGTATTAGATGTTTCCGACATCAATAGAAGAGTTTGCTAAACCTACGGTTAATGCAAAACTGACAATTCGATTGTGGCCGGATTGCAGCAATTCAATGCGAGTGCGGCCGCGGAGGTTCCTCCGCGGCCGCAAACGTCTGAATCCTGAGGCTTTTCTGCCACAGTTGCGGGGCCGGGCGCCCCGCGGCAATCGTTAAGATCAGGCTGCCTTGCCGGAACCGGTGAACTGGCCTTCCGGACGATACTGAACCAGATAGGACGGCAGGATGGCGCTCGGGATCGCGGGGGTGATCCCCATGCCCTTCAGCGTGCGTCCGTCCTTCTCGGCAGCCTCGGACACCACGTTGTCCGACTTCAGCAGCGTGACCTGGTCGGGCGTGATCGGCGCATCCACGAGGGGGATCAGGCTGGCGACCGAGCCGATCAGCGATGCGATGCCGAAGGGCAGCGAGACCAGCGGACGCTGGCGGCCGGTAACTTCCAGCATCAGCTCCATGCATTCGCGGAAGGACAGCACCTCCGGACCGCCGAGCTCGTAGACGGTGCCGGCCTGCAGCCGGCCTTCCACCGCGCGGGCAACCGCCTCGGCGACGTCTTCCACATAGACGGGCTGGAACCGGGTCTGCCCGCCGCCGACGAGCGGCAGGAAGGGCATGGTGCGGGCCATGGCGGCGAAGCGGTTGAAGAAATCGTCTTCCGGGCCGAAGACGATCGACGGGCGCAGGATGATCGCGTCCGGCTTGATCGCCAGCACGGCGGCTTCGGCATTGCCCTTGGTGCGGGCATAGGCGGAGGGCGACTTCTGGTCGGCGCCGATGGCGGAGACATGGGTCAGCGTCGCGCCCGCGGCGCGGGCGGCTTCGGCAATCGCGCGGGCGCCGAATTCCTGCACGGCCTCGAAGGTGTTGCGGCCCTTGTTGGCCAGAAGACCGACGCAGTTGACCACGTGATCCGCATCCTTCACGGCGGCATCGACCGACCAGCGGTAGCGCAGGTTCGCCTGGACGAAGGAGATCTGTCCGACATTGCCGAGCGGCTGGAGGAAACCGGCGAGATCCGGGCGGCGCACGGCCACGCGGATGCGGTAGCCGCGCCGTGCCAGCGCGCGCACCACGTGACGCCCGATGAAGCCCGACCCGCCAAATACGGTTACCAGCGGGGGAAGGTTGGACAGGGTCATCTCGTGCTCCTTGGCTTGTCGGTCGGGGTAGTCTTGTCGGTCGGCGTGCCGCACAGACTCTCTGCGGCAGCGGGTGTCGTTGCCGCTCTATTAGCGGAAAAGCGCGGCAAGGTGAAGGGCTTCGGACCCGCTCTTCGCGCGCGTCCGAACGCCGCTTGACGGATGTCAGGCGGGCCGTGCCCCGGGATTTCAGATTCCCTCGACGACCACCATTTCGGCATCCGCCACCTTCTGGCGGATCTTCGCGGCGATCTGGTATTCGGGCGAGTTGTAGCAGTCCACCGCATGCTGCAGCGACGGGAACTCGATCACCACGTTGCGGCCGCGGGCCTTGCCTTCCAGCTCGACGAAGGCGCCGCCGCGGGCGAGGAAGTTCGCGCCGTATTTCTCGAAGGCCGGCTTGGCGGCGGCGACGTAATCCTTGTAGTTCTCGGCGTCGCGCACGTCGACGCGGGCAATCCAGTATCCCTTGCGCATCTTCTTTCCTCCTGATGTGAATGGTGCGGGGTCAGGCGCCGGCCATCTCGGCCAGGATCGCGCGCGCTGCCTCCCGCGGATCGGGTGCCTTGACGATGGGCCGGGCGACGACCAGGTGGCTCGAACCCGCGCGCAGCGCATCGGCCGGCGTCATCACCCGCTTCTGGTCGCCCGCATCAGCGCCTGCGGGGCGAATGCCGGGCGTGACGATCGCCATGCCGGGGCCGAGGATCGCGCGGACGGCGCCGGCCTCTTCCGCCGAGCAGACGATGCCGCCCATGCCGGCCTCGCGCGCCTGGGCGGCGCGGCGCATCACCAGCGTGCGGGGATCGTCCTGGTAGCCCGCCTCCGCCATGTCGGCGCCGTCCATGGAGGTCAGCACCGTCACGCCGAGCAGGCAGAGATCGGAGCCGCGCGCGGCGGCAACGGCCGCCCGCATAGCCTTCGGATAGGCATGCAGCGTCAGCATGCTCATGCCCATCTTCACGATGTTCTCGACACCCGAGGCAACCGTGTTGTCGATGTCGAGAAGCTTCATGTCGAGGAAGATCTTCTTGCCGGTTGCGGCAAGGTCGCGGGCAAGCTCGAGCCCGCCGGCAAAGACGAGCTGGTAGCCGATCTTGTAGAAGAGGACATCGTCGCCCAGCCGCGCCACGAGGCTTTCGGCTTCCTTCACGGTCGGCACGTCCAGGCCGACGATCAGTCTTTCGCGCGGGGTCATGGCAATCGGTCCTCTCAATCCGTCTTGCAGGCTGAGTGCCATGCCGGGCGGCGCATCGCAAGCCGGAAACCCGCTTGCTCCACCCCAAAAAGCCTCAGGGGCGGCGGTAGAGCCAGATCTGGGCCGGCGGAATGTTGCGGACGATGAAATCGAAATGCTGGATGCGGTAGCGGTCGGGCTGCGCCACGATGGGCGAGACCGGGCCATAGCTGAACTGCACCACGGGGCGTCCTTCCGGCAGGCGGTCGAGCAGGGATTCGAGCAGGCTCACCCGCTGGTGCATGGGAAAATTGAGGAGCGGCAGGCCGGAGATCACCGCATCGAACTTCTGGTCGCCCAGATGGGCAAGCGTGCGCTCGAGGTGGAAGGCGTCCCCGTGTATGAAATCCACGCCCGGAAAGCGGTCGATCAGCGGCGGAAGGAAATCCTCGGAATATTCGATTGCGTGGAGCTTTTCCGGCGGCACGCCCCGCTCGAGGATCGCCCTGGTGATGACGCCGGTGCCGGGCCCGAGTTCCAGCACGGGCAGGCCCGAGGCGGGGTTGATGACGCTCGCCATCTTCCGCGCGGTCACGCTGGAGGTGGGCACGATCGCCCCCACCGTCTTCGGCTTGTCCATCATGCCGCGGATGAAACGGATCTCCTCGCCGAATTTCCGCTCGATCCGTTCCTTGATACGCAATGCCATTGGCCAGCCCCCGCTTTGCCGTGGCGGGTGCAGTCATCGCACCCGTTCCGCAACATCGGGCAATGAATAAGCCATTTTCGTGACGCTGTCCCCCCGAGCGAGGCGGACGGCAACAGTTTCTTCACAAATCGTTAATGGCGAACCTCAGACGCGCATCGGCATCAGCACGTAGAGCGCGTCGTCGCCCGCCAGGTCGCGGATCAGCGTCGGCGAACCGGCATCCGCCAGCATGAAGATGGCGTCCGTGCCGGAAAGCTGCGCGGTGATGTCGAGCAGGTAGCGGGCATTGAAGCCGATTTCCATCGGGTCGCTGTCGTAGCTGACGGCCACTTCTTCGGTCGCGCTGCCGGAATCCGGATTGTTGACCGTGAGCGTGAGCTGACCGTCGTTGATGGCGAGCTTCACGGCGCGGCCGCGCTCGGAGGAGATGGTGGAGACGCGGTCGACGGCCTGGGCGAAGGTGGAGCAGTCCACCCGCATTTCCCGGTCGTTGTTGGCCGGGATCACCCGCTGGTAATCGGGGAAGGTGCCGTCGATCAGCTTCGAGGTCAGCACGATGGAGCCGATGGTGATGCGGATCTTGGCATCCGAAACCTCCATGCCGACCATGGCATCCGGCTGGTCGACCAGCTTCTGGAGCTCGCCCACGGTCTTGCGCGGAATGATGATGCCCGGCATGCCTTCGGAGCCCGAGGGCGCGATGACGTCGGCGCGCGCCAGGCGATGGCCGTCGGTGGCCACCGCGCGGATCTTCAGCTCGCCGCCGGCCTCGATGGTGTGCAGGAAGATGCCGTTCAGGTAGTAGCGCGTCTCTTCCGTGGAAATCGCGAACTGGGTGCGGTCGATCAGCATCTTCAGATCCTGGGCCTTCAGGCTGAAGGAGTGGCTGAAGCTGCCGGCGGTCAGGTCCGGGAAGTCCGCTTCCGGCAGGCATTGCAGCGAGAACTTGGAGCGGCCGGAGGCCACCGTCATCGTCGAGCCGTCCGGATTGGTGGCGAGCAGCACTTCCGCGCCATCGGAGAGCTTGCGCACGATGTCATAGAGAAGATGGGCGGGAACGGTGGTGGCGCCGGCCTGTTCCACATTGGCAGGCGTTGCCTCGGTGATCTCTAGGTCGAGGTCGGTCGCCTTCATCTCAAGGCTGGTGCCGTTCGCCCGGAGCAGCACGTTGGAAAGGATCGGGATCGTGTTGCGGCGTTCCACCACGCGGTGCACGTGGTTCAGCGACTTCAGGAGATTGGAACGCTCGAGAGTGATACGCATGGAGTGATACTCTTTCGATCATCGACTGCCGGCGAATGCGGCCTTTGGGATAGGTTTCGCCATCCGGCGGGAACCGGAAGATAGTGGACGGGCAAAATGGCAGAAATTCATCTGCGAATGCAAGCGAAGAACGGAAGCGGGCGGGCGAGGCGGCCTTTTCCACCGTTTTCCACACCGGCCGCGGCGCTTGTCGCGGCCGCTTTGCTCGCCCATAAGGAAGAGGCAGAGAATGAAGCAGGACCCCTTGATGTCAGAACCCGATCATGAGCCGGTCGCCGGCAAGGCGGCAAAGACCTACCGCCTCCACAATGCCAGCATACCCGCCCGGCCGCTGGAGCCCGCGCTCTACCTCGTCGCGACCCCCATCGGCAATCTGGGCGACATCACCCTGCGGGCGCTCGAGGTGCTGGCCGGTGCCGACGTGCTGGCCTGCGAGGACACCCGCGTCACCCGCGTGCTGCTGGACCGTTTCGGGATCGCGGGGCGTCCGCATCCCTACCACGAGCACAATGCCAGCGAGGCGGGGCCGAAGCTGATCGCGGCGCTCAGGGAGGGACGCTCGGTCGCCCTCGTCTCCGATGCGGGAACGCCGCTGGTCTCCGATCCGGGTTACCGGCTGGCGCAGCTGGCGCTCGCCGAAGGGCTGCGGGTGGTGCCGATCCCCGGGGCATCCGCGCCGCTGGCCGCGCTGGTCGGCTCCGGGCTGCCGAACGACAGCTTCCTGTTTGCGGGCTTCCTGCCGGCAAAGGACAAGGCCCGGCGCGACCGGCTCGGCGAGCTCGCAAGCCTCCCGGCAACGCTGATCTTCTTCGAATCCCCGCACCGGATCGCCTCGACGCTTAAGGCCGCGGCCGATGTCTTCGGCAGGGACCGGCCGGCGGCCGTCTGCCGGGAGCTGACCAAGGCCTATGAGGAATTCAGCCGCGGGCCGCTCGGCGATCTCGCGGAAGCCTTTGCCGAGCGCAGCGTGAAGGGGGAGATCGTGCTCGTCGTCGGGCCGGCAGGCGCGGCCGCGCACACCGCTCCCGCCGATGTGGACGCCATGCTTCTGGCCGAGGCCCGCACCCTCTCGACGGGCAAGGCGGCGGCCGAGGTGGCGCGCATCACCGGTCTGCCGCGCAAGGAACTCTATCAGCGGTTGCTGGAGCTCAGGGGAGGCGATGGCGGCGAGAGGGCGTGACCGGCGGCAGAGGGCGGAGCGGCGCGGACGGCTGGCCGAATGGCTCGCCGCCCTGATGCTGCTCTGCCGCGGCTACCGGATACTTGCCATGCGCCATCGCACGCCGCTCGGCGAGATCGACCTGATCGCCCGCAAGGGAGATCTCGCCGTCTTCGTCGAGGTGAAGGCCCGGGCGGGCGAACGCGAGGCGCTCGATGCCGTCGGCGCCGCCGCCGCGCGCCGCATCCGCGCGGCCTCCGAAATCTGGCTCTCGCACCAGCCGGACGCCGCCCGGCTGTCCAGCCGCTACGACATCGTGGCGGTGCGTCCGCTGGCCTGGCCGACCCATTATCCCGACGCCTTCTGATCTGCCGGATCGGTTGCATTTTACCGGTCGGACTAACCGGAATTCAATCCGGGGTGGTTATGTCTTCGGCATAACGATTCGGGAGTAGCACGTGGTCTGGAAACTGTTCGCGTTCAGCACCCTTGCCGTTGCGGCACGGGACATCTCTACCATCGCCTCGACGCCGCGATTGCCGCCGCTGGTGGCGGGAAATCCCTCGGGCCTGGAGATGAAGGAGGCCCGGATCGAGCCGTCCTGGATCATCTCCGGCGAGCCGAAGGCGCGGGTTGCGGAACATTCCCGCGGGGCCGACGGCGCGGGCGCCACGGCCATCTGGGACTGCACGGCAGGCCATTTCCGCTGGTATTTCGCCTGGGACGAAACGGTCGTCATTCTCGAAGGCTCGGTCCACGTGACCGACGCGGACGGGAACCAGCGGCTGCTCAGGGCAGGCGACATCGCCCTCTTCCGAGCCGGAACCTGGGCGACCTGGCAGATCGATACCTACGTGAAGAAGATCGCCTTCCTGCGCCGTCCCTTCCCCATGGTGGTGGCCAATGCCTGGCGGGTGATCAAGTCGCTTCGCGGGGCCGGGCGCGGCACCGGTCTCGGCGGCTGAGCCCGCAAAAAGCGCTTCCTCCGCCCGTTGCGTTTCGAGAGGCCCCGTCCTACATGATGGGGCCACGGCTTGAGCAAGGATCGGGGCGGAAATGGCAGCCATCAAGAATGTCGCGGTCCAGATGGACCATGTATCCTCCATCAACATCGCGGGGGATTCGACCTTCGCCATGAGCCTCGAGGCGCAGGCCCGGGGCTATCGTCTGTTCCACTACACGCCCAACCAGCTTTCGCTCCGCGACGGCCGCGTCTACGCCACCGTCGAGCCCATGGAGCTGCGCGACGAAAAGGGCAACCACTACACGCTCGGCACGCCGGAAAAGGTGGATCTCTCGACCATGGACGTGGTGCTGCTGCGCCAGGACCCGCCCTTCGACATGGCCTACATCACCTCCACCCATCTGCTGGAGCGCATCCATCCGAAGACGCTCGTCGTCAACGATCCCAACTGGGTGCGCAACTCGCCGGAGAAGATCTTCGTCACCGAATTCGCCGACCTGATGCCGCAGACGCTGATCACCCGCGACGTGGGCGAGATCGCGCGGTTCCGTCAGGAAATGGGCGACATCATCCTCAAGCCGCTCTACGGCAATGGCGGCGCGGGCGTCTTCCACTCCTCGCGCGACGACCGCAACTTCTCCTCGCTGCTCGAGATGTTCGGCCAGATGTTCCGCGAGCCCTACATCGCGCAGCAGTATCTTCCCGACGTGCGCAAGGGCGACAAGCGCATCCTGCTCGTCGACGGCGAGCCGGTGGGCGCCATCAACCGCGTGCCGGCCGAGCACGACAGCCGCTCCAACATGCATGTGGGCGGCCGCGCCGAGCCGACCGAGCTCACCCCCCGCGAGAAGGAGATCTGCGCCCGCATCGGCCCGGCGCTGAAGGCCCGCGGCTTCCTGCTCGTCGGCATCGACGTGATCGGCGACTACATGACCGAGATCAACGTGACCTCGCCGACCGGCCTGCGCGAGGTGAAGCGCTTCGGCGGCGCCGATATCGCGGCTCTCCTCTGGGATGCCATCGAGGCCAAGCGCCGCTGAGCGGCCGGATCGCGGTCCCGCTTTGTTCCGGAATGCAACCGGGTACATCCCGGATGCATCCCTTCGGCGCAAATGTTCGCGTGACGTTCTTGTTCTGCATATTCGAATGTGACAATATGACCGTCTGAAGGCTGTGACGGGTTGCGACGATGCCATGCCCAGTCGGCCGGATCGGGGGCAGGGTGGTCGCACGGGTCAGCACAATCGCGTTTCAGGGCATCGAGGGCGTGCCGGTCGAGGTCCAGGCCCTGATCGGTCCCGGCAAGATCGGGATGCAGATCGTCGGCCTGCCCGACAAGGCGGTGGCGGAAAGCCGCGAGCGCGTGCAGGCGGCGCTTCATGCCTCCGGCCTTGCCATGCCCGGCAAGAAGATCACCATCAATCTGGCGCCGGCGGACCTGCCGAAGGAAGGCAGCCATTTCGACCTTCCGATCGCGCTGGGGCTGATGGCGGCGCTCGGGGCGATCCCCGGCGATGCGCTGGCCGGTTACGTGGCGCTCGGCGAACTGAACCTCGACGGCACGCTTGCCCCGACGGCCGGCGCGCTTCCCGCCGCCATCGGCGCCAACGCTCTCGGCAAGGGGCTGATCTGCCCCGCCGAATGCGGTCCCGAGGCTGCCTGGGCGGGCGAGGGGGTGGACATCCTCGCTCCCCGCAGCCTGATCGCGCTTGCCAATCATTTCCGCGGAACTCAGGTGCTCTCCCGCCCCCGGCCGGCGGTGCGCCCCGGCCAGGGAGAGCTTCCCGACCTGTCCGACATCAAGGGCCAGGAAAGCGCGCGGCGCGCGCTCGAGGTGGCAGCGGCTGGCGGGCACAACCTGCTGATGGTCGGCCCGCCCGGCTCGGGAAAGTCGATGCTCGCGGCGCGTCTTCCCTCGATCCTGCCGCCGCTCTCCCCGGCGGAGCTGCTGGAGGTGTCGATGGTGCATTCGCTCGCGGGGCAATTGCCGGGCGGCAAGCTCTCCGACCGCCGGCCTTTCCGGGCGCCGCATCACTCCGCCACCATGGCGGCGCTCGTGGGCGGGGGGCTTCGCGCGCGGCCGGGGGAGGCCTCGCTTGCCCATCACGGCGTGCTTTTTCTCGACGAACTGCCCGAATTTTCGCCCCAGGTGCTCGATGCCCTCCGCCAGCCGCTGGAAACGGGGGAATGCATCATCGCGCGGGCCAATCATCGCGTCGCCTATCCGGCCGAGATCCAGCTGGTCGCGGCCATGAATCCCTGCCGCTGCGGCCTTGCGGGGGAACCGGGGCGGGGCTGCGCCCGCCAGCCCCGCTGCGTCGGCGATTATCAGGCCCGTGTTTCCGGGCCGCTCATGGACCGCATCGACATCCGCATCGAGGTGCCGGCCGTTGCCGCCACCGATCTCATCCGCCCGCAATCTTCCGAGACGAGCGCGGATGTGGCGGCGCGCGTCGTCCGGGCGCGGGCGCTGCAGCAGGCACGGCTGGAGGCTGCCGGGGAGCGCGGGACCTCCTGCAACGCACGGGCGCCGGCCGCCCTGATCGAGAAGCTCGCCGAGCCCGATGCCGCGGGCCTGCAGCTCTTGCGCGACGCGGCAGAAAAGCTGAGGTTCTCCGCCCGCGCCTATCACCGGGTGCTGAAGGTCGCCCGCACGCTGGCGGATCTCGACGGACAGGAGCGGGTCGGGCGCATCCATCTGGCAGAGGCGATTTCCTACCGGATCGCCGGCGAGAGGCTGACGAGCGCCGCCTGAGGGCGGCAAGGGGGCGGATGGCCCGGGAGAGCGAACACATGGGCAGCAGGGGCCGGATCATCCGCATCACGCGCGAGCGCGAGGAATGGCACGAGCCCTTCTTCGCCCATGCGGCAGCGGCCTTTTCCGTCGATTTCCGGCGCTGGGCGCGCCATCACGGCTGGGGCCCCGGCTACGAGGTTGCCGCCATCGTCGAAGGCGGGCGGGTTCTCTCCAGCATCGGCTGCACGCGCATGGCGCTCTCCGTCGCCGATCCCGGGCTGGGGCGCGACTTCCGCCGCCTGGCGGAAGCCGTCCAGCTCGGCAGCGTGGCCACCGTTCCGGACCGGCAGGGCAGGGGCCTCGGCCGTTTGCTGATGGATCACGTGCTGGCCGAGGCCACGCGCAAGGCGCGTCCCGTCATTCTCTTTTCCGGCAGCGGGGCCGAGACCTATTATCCGCGCTTCGGTTTCCGCCCCGTGGCGAGCGTGCGCTACCGCCTGCCGCTTACGATCCTGCCGCAGCCGGGCCTCGAGCAGCGGGTGCTCGATCCTGCATCCGTCCGCGACCGGCATCTCCTTCAGGCCATGCTGGCGGGCAATGCATCCCACGGCGGCGGCCTTTCGGCGCGGCCGGATGCCTCGATCCTCACCTGGTACCTGTTCAACACGCCGTGCCGGGCGGTGCTGGTGCCCGCCCTCAGGGCACTGGTGTTTCTCGAGGAGGAGGAGGGCAGGCTTCACATCCGCGAATGGCTCGGCGCGCGTCCGGCGGATATCCGGCCCGTCCTCTGCGGGCTCGCGACGAAGGCCGCGGGGACGGTGGAGTTCGGCTTCGTGCCGCCACCCGCCTGGCTGCCTGCGGATTTCGTGCCCGCGCCCGACCCGGAGGCGGCGCTCTTCGTGCGCGGCCTCGATATCGCGCCAGGCATTCCCGTCTGCTTCCCGGACCTGCTCAGGACCTGAAACGAGGAAGGGGGCGCCACAGGCACCCCCTCCCTCCGTGCGATGGATCGGCCAGGGCGGATCAGCCGCCGAGCCCGTCGAAGAGGGCGGTCGAGAGATAGCGCTCGGCAAAGGAGGGAATGATGACGACGATGGTCTTGCCCTCGTTCTCGGCGCGCTGGCCGACCTTGATCGCCGCCGTCAGCGCGGCGCCGGAGGAAATGCCGACCGGCACGCCCTCGAGGCGGGCGACGAGGCGGGCATTCTCGAAGGCCTCGTCATTGGTGACGGTGACGACCTCGTCATAGATCTCGCGGTCGAGGATGGCGGGGGCAAAGCCTGCGCCGATGCCCTGGATCTTGTGCGGGCCGGGATTGCCGCCGGAGAGAACCGGGCTGTCGTTCGGCTCGACGGCGATGACCTTCAGGCCCGGCTTGCGCGCCTTCAGCACCTGGCCGGTGCCGGTGATGGTGCCGCCCGTGCCGATGCCGGACACGAAGATGTCGATCTTGCCGTCCGTATCGTTCCAGATTTCTTCCGCCGTCGTCTTGCGGTGGATTTCCGGGTTGGCCGGGTTCTCGAACTGCTGGGGAATGATCGCGTCGGGATTGGCGGCGGCGAGTTCCTCGGCCTTGGCAATCGCGCCCTTCATGCCCTTCGGGCCTTCCGTCAGCACCAGCTCGGCGCCCAGCAGCGCCAGCATCTTGCGGCGCTCGATGGACATGGTTTCCGGCATGGTGAGGATCAGCTTGTAGCCCTTGGCGGCCGCCGCGAAGGCAAGCGCGATCCCCGTATTGCCCGAGGTCGGCTCGATCAGCGTGGTCTTGCCGGGGGTGATCTTGCCCTGCGCTTCCAGCGCCTCGATCATCGCCACGCCGATGCGGTCCTTCACCGAGGCGATCGGGTTGAAGAATTCGAGCTTGGCAAGCAGGTTTGCCTTCACGCCCTTTTCCTTCGCCAGCTTGTCCAGCCGGACGATGGGCGTATCGCCGATGGTTTCGGTGATCGAGGAATAGATCCGGCCGCGGCCGGGCTTGCGCGCTTCAGACATTCTGTGGGTCTCCCTTTTCCTGTTGAGGACAGGATAGGCGAGAGGCGCGCGGCAATCCAGTCATCTCGAGCGGGCCGCCCTGACAAAGCGGAGAATGTCCTTCCCGAACGGGCCCGCTTCGTGGAAAATCAGCCTCGGGCGAGGATCATCGTCGCCGCACCGGCCATGAAGCCCGCCGCGGTGCGGTTCAGCATCTGCATCTTCTTCGGCTCGCCGAGCCAGTCGCGCGCCTTGCCCGCGAGCATCATGTAGGGCGTGATCACGGCAAGCAGCACGATGAAGGTAACGACGGAAAGCTCGGCAAACTGCGGCAGCCCCACCTTGGTCAGATCGATCACCGCCGGGACGATGCCGAGATAGAAGAGCATGGTCTTCGGGTTGCCGAGCGTCAGCGTCAGGTCGGAAAGGAAGCACTTGAAGCCGTCGAGCGGCTTCTTCTCGCCGTTCACATCGATCTTCATGCCGGACTTCCAGAGGCCCCAGGCGAGATAGATCAGATAGGCCGCGCCCGCATACTTGATCGCCATGAAGACATAGCCGAAGGTCTGCGCCACATAGGCCAGCCCCAGGATCACCGCCGTCAGATAGACGATATCGCCGAGGATGAGCCCGAAGGCCATGGGATAGGCGGTGCGAAACCCCTGCCCCAGCGCCCGCGCCACAACGGCCGTGATGCCGGGACCCGGAATGGCAGCCGCGATGAAGAGGGCAAAGCTGTAGCTGAAGAATTCGGTTGCGGACATGGCACCCTCTGGCGGCGGCAATACATTCCTTCTGGAATGCCTAATTCAGAGGGTGAATGCAAGGGCTACCCCGCAGCCCGTAAAGCGAAAGGCCCCGGTAATCCGAGGCCCTGACGCCGACCGGGAACAAACCCCCAATCCACTTGAAGTGAATATGCAGACTATGCGATATTCCTTCAAGAGGCGCAAATCTCCTCAGTTCAGCCCCGTCGAGCCAAATCCGCCGGCGCCGCGGTCGGTGACGGTGGCGAGCGCGGTTTCGGTGAGGACCGCCTGCACCACGGGGGCAATCACCATCTGGGCGATGCGCATGCCGCGTTCGACGACGAATTTCTCCTCGCCGAGATTGACAAGCAGCACCTGCACCTCGCCGCGATAGTCGCTGTCGATGGTGCCGGGCGTGTTGAGGCAGGTCACGCCGTTCTTGTAGGCAAGGCCGGAGCGGGGGCGGATCTGTGCCTCGAAGCCCTGCGGGATCTCGAAGATGAGACCGGTCGGCACCAGTGCCCGCTTGCCGGGCTTCAGCGTCAGCCGCTCGCCCTCGGGAATGGCGGCGCGCAGATCCATGCCGGCGGAGCCTTCCGTCTCGTAGGCCGGAAGCTCCAGTCCCGCGCCATGGGGCAGGCGCACGATGCCGATCACAGGTTTCTTCTCCGCCGTGCCGCTCATCAGGACCCCCTTTTGCGTCGGTTTGCGTTGCATCCTGCCCCTCTAGCCGCTAGAAGACCGGCCATTCAACAGGAATTTCACCCCGATGGCCGAATCCCTTGCCGAGGCGGTATCACGCCGCCGCACCTTCGCGATCATTTCCCACCCGGACGCCGGTAAGACGACGTTGACGGAAAAGCTGCTGCTGTTCGGCGGTGCCATCCAGCTTGCCGGCGAGGTGAAGGCCAAGAAGGACCGGATCCAGACCCGGTCGGACTGGATGAAGATCGAGCGCGAGCGCGGCATCTCGGTCGTCACCTCGGTGATGACCTTCGAGTACAACGACACGGTCTTCAACCTGCTCGACACGCCCGGCCACGAGGACTTTGCCGACGACACCTACCGCACGCTGACGGCGGTGGATGCGGCCGTGATGGTGATCGACGCCGCCAAGGGCATCGAGCCGCGCACGCTGAAGCTTTTCGAAGTCTGCCGCATGCGCGACATCCCGATCATCACCTTCGTCAACAAGATGGACCGCGAAAGCCGCGACCCCTTCGAGATCCTCGACGAGGTCGAGCAGAAGCTGGCGCTGGATACGGCCCCCGTCACCTGGCCGATCGGCCGGGCGAAGAGCTTCTGCGGCTCCTATCACCTGGCGAAAAACGAGGTGCGCGGTTCCGATACGGAAGAAAAGACCACGCCTGTCAACGGTCCGCAGGCGGTGGCCGAGCGGCTGCCCGAGAACGAGCGCCAGGCCTTCATCGACGAGATGGAGCTTGCCATCGAAGCCTGCCGCCCCTTTGACCGGGAAAGCTTCCTCGAGGGGCATCTGACACCCGTCTTCTTCGGCTCGGCGCTGCGCAATTACGGTGTCCGCGATCTCATCAACGCGCTGGCCGACTATGCCCCGCCGCCGCGCGACCAGGTGGCCGACGTGCGCACCGTGCACGCGACCGACGAGAAGATGACCGCCTTCGTCTTCAAGATCCAGGCGAACATGGACCCCAACCACCGCGACCGCATCGCCTTCGTCCGCGTCTGCTCCGGCAAGCTGGAGCGCGGCATGAAGGCGCGGCTTTCCCGCACCGGCAAGCAGATGGGCCTGTCCGCCCCGCAATTCTTCTTCGCCTCGCAGCGGCAGCTCGCCGATACCGCCTATGCGGGCGATGTCGTGGGCATTCCGAACCACGGGACGCTGCGCATCGGCGATACGCTGACGGAAGGCGAGAGCCTCGTCTTCCAGGGCGTGCCGAACTTTGCGCCTGAAATCCTGCGCCGCGTGCGGCTGGAAGATGCCATGAAGGCAAAGAAGCTGAAGGAAGCGCTGCAGCAGATGGCCGAAGAGGGCGTCGTGCAGCTCTTCTCGCCGGAAGACGGTTCGCCCGCCATCGTCGGCGTGGTCGGCGCGCTGCAGCTCGACGTGCTGAAGGAACGCCTGCAGGCGGAATATGGCCTGCCGGTCTCCTTCGAGATGTCGCGTTTCTCCGTCTGCCGCTGGATTTCGGCCGACAACAATGCGGATCTCGAGAAATTCATCACCAACCGCCGCGGCGACATCGCCCGCGATCTCGACGGCGACCCGGTCTTCCTCGCGCAGGACAGCTTTTCGCTCCGCTACGAGTCCGAGCGCGCGCCGGCCATCAAGATGGTGGCGATCAAGGAATATCACGCCGTCAAGGCGGCGTGAGGCTCAGCTCGGCGGCGTGACCTTGAGGGCCCGGATGTCCTGGGCCCAGCCGAGGCCCGAGGCGATCCAGGTCTGGCGGGCAGGGGTGAGTTGATGCCGCTGCCGGATCGTGCCGATGCGGATGCCCACCGTCTCCTCGCCCTCCGCGATCCGGTAGAGGTTGGAGCCGCAGGTCGCGCAGAAATACTGCGCGCTCCTTCCGCTGGAAGCGCCGGTCTTCACATAGGCCCTGGCCTCGCCGCGCGTGACCCGGAAATCGCTTGAGCGCGCCTCCACGGTTGCCCGGTAGGGCGAGCCGGAAAAGGCCTGGCAATCGCTGCAATGGCAAAGCCCGATCTCGGGCGAAACAAGGTCCGCCTCGTAGGCGACCGCCCGGCAGAAACATTCTCCGTCGATATGCATGCCTACCTCCGTCAACCGGGAGGTAAATGGAGACAGGGGCGCGAGGGTTCCGGGGCATCTGCCCCACGGGGGGTGAGTGGCAATGCGGGGGGAGGGGCGATGCGTACCCCGTGCTGCCTTGCACTGCGTGGAGTTTGACGAGGTGCAGCCCCCCTCTGGCCTGCACGGCGTCGAGTTTGCGGATGCGCACCCCCCTCTGCCCTGCCGGGCATCTCCCCCTCAAGGGGGGAGATCGGGATGGGGATTCTTGGGGCAGTCCCCAGCCAACGTATCGGCAAATGAGACGCTTGTTTATTGGGGAAACCACAAAACCCACGGTCAATCTCCCCCCTTGAGGGGGAGATGCCCGGCAGGGCAGAGGGGGGTGCGGTGCGTCAAACTCGACGCGATGCGAGGCAGCCGCGATCTCCCCCTCGCGGCGAGCGAAGCTCGTCCGCCTGGGGAGATGTCGGCGAAGCCGACAGAGGGGGATGCGGTGCGTCAAACTCCACGCCCCGCGAAGCAAACGTGTTCCCCCGCCCCGCCGTCAATGGCCCGACTTGATGAAGGTTCCGTTCTGGAGTTCGCGCATGGCCTGCATGATTTCCTCGCGGGTATTCATGACGATGGGGCCGTGCCAGGCGACGGGTTCCTCGATGGGCTTGCCCGAGACCAGCAGGAAGCGGATGCCCTGGTCGCCGGCCTGCACCGTCACCTGGTCGCCGGTGTCGAAGACGACGAGGGTGCGGTTGCCGGACATGTCGCGGATGTTCAGCTCCTCGCCGTTGACTTCCTTCTCCACCCGCACGCCGAAGGGCTTCGATGCGTCGCGGAAGGTGCCGGAGCCGGCGAAGATATAGGCGAAGGCCTTGCGGTAGGTATCGACCGGCAGCACCTTCTTCTTGCCCGGCGGCACGGAGACGTCGAGATAGACGGGTTCGGCGGCAATGCCGTCGACCGGGCCGGACTTGCCCCAGAAGCTGCCGCAGATGACCCGGACCGCCGTGCCGTCGTCATCGATCGCCACGGGGATATCGGCCGACTTCACGTCCTGATAGCGCGGCGCGGTCATCTTCAGCGAGGAGGGCAGGTTCGCCCAGAGCTGGAAACCGTGCATGCGGCCGGCGAAATCGCCCTGCGGCATTTCCTGGTGCAGGATGCCGGAGCCGGCCGTCATCCACTGCACGTCGCCGGCGCCGAGAAGGCCGCGATTGCCGAGGCTGTCGCCATGCTCGACGGTTCCGGCGAGCACATAGGTGATGGTCTCGATGCCGCGATGGGGATGCCAGGGGAAGCCGCGCAGATATTTCTGCGGCTCGTCATTGCGGAAGTCGTCCATCATCAGGAAGGGATCGGTCAGCGACGGATCGCCGAAACCGAAGACGCGGTGCAGGTGGACGCCGGCGCCCTCCATGGTGGGCCGGGCAATGCTCTCGTGCTTGACGGGGCGGATGGACATGGAGAAGTCCTTTCGGAAACGGGGTTGCCTGGCGCCGAATATATCGCTTTTTTGCCCTTTGCTAAGGGAGCGGCGCGGAACGCAGTGTTCACCGGAGCTGCCCTTGCAGGCAAAAAGCGCCGAACCCGGGGTGGCAAAGCGCAAGTTAACCAATTATTAGCCAAAAGAATCAAAGCTTGAGGGAAAGCCTTTTCCCGCTGTCGATGAGGAGCGTCCGTCATGTGCCGCTGGGCTGCCTATCGGGGAGAACCCCTCTATCTCGAGGAGCTGGTGACCTCGCCCGCCCACTCGCTGATCGAGCAGTCCCACCATGCCACCCGCGCGAAGACGCCGACGAATGGCGATGGCTTCGGGGTTGCCTGGTATGGCGACAGGCCGGAGCCGGGGCGCTACCGCGACATCCTGCCGGCCTGGGCCGACTGCAACCTGAAAAGCATCGCCCGCCAGATCCGCTCGCCGCTGTTCCTTGCCCATGTCCGGGCCGCGACCGGCGGCGGCACGCGCCGGGACAATTGCCACCCCTTCGTGCACGAGAACTGGTCCTTCATGCACAACGGCCAGATCGGCGATTTCGAAAAGGTGCGCCGCCCCATGGAAACCATGCTGGGCGACGATCTCTATGCCGCGCGCAACGGCACGACGGACAGCGAGCTGATCTTTCTTCTCGCGTTTCACTTCGGCCTGAGGGAGGATCCGCTGAGCGCCTTTGCCGATACGATCGGCTTCATCGAGCGGCTGTCCTTTCACATGACGGGATCGGCGCTGGTGCGCTTCACCGCGGCCTTCTCCAATGGCCGGACGCTGTACGCAATCCGCTATGCAACGGACCGGCGCGCGCCAACCCTCTATGCAGCGCCGATGGGACGCGGGCAGGGATACTGCCTGGTTTCCGAACCGCTCAACGACGATGTCGATACCTGGGTGGAAATTCCCGATGGCAGCGCGGTCTCCATCGGCGAGGAGGGCCTGGATTTCGTCATGTTCGAACCGGGCAATTCGATTGCGCTTCATCCCGCGCGCGAGGCCATCTGACACCTCAGACGGGGATGCCGAGCTCCGTCCGCAGCTTCTTCGTCAGGCCCGCCGCCACCAGCTGATGGGAGCGGGTGACGTAATAGCGGAGATCCTCCTCCGGCAGCGGTGCTCCTTCCCCGATCGAAACCCATTTGCGCTTCGCGAAATAGGGGGCCTGTTCGATGCCGTCGAGCGCGGTCAGGATCTCGAAGCTCTCTTCCGTCACCTTCACCACCAGCCGGTTCGGCTGGCGGTCCGGACGCATCAGCGCAAACACCTTGTCGCCCACCTTGGCGACCCGGCTTTCCCACTGGTCCACCAGCCGCGTTCCCGGCAGCGTCTGCACGAAACCGTCGAAATCGGCCTGCCGGAAGAGGTTCATGCGCCCGACCCCTGAAGCCGCTCGGCGATCAGCGCCGCAAGGCGCGCCGCCACCTCGTCCTTTGCCAGATCCGGCCAGTCGTCGATGCCATCCCTGGAGATGATCTTCACGCGATTGCGCGTGCCGCCCATGATGCCGGTTTCCGGCGAAACGTCATTGGCAACGATCAGGTCGGCGCCCTTGCGGGCAAGCTTGGCGCGGCCGTTTTCCTCCACGTCCTGGGTTTCGGCGGCAAAGCCGACCACGAGCCGGGGGCGAAGCGGATGGTGGCCGACGGTCTTCAGGATATCGGGATTTTCGGTAAGGTGCAGCGGCGCGGGGCCTTCGCCCTCCTGCTTTTTGATCTTCTGGCCGGCCTGGCTCGCCACGCGCCAGTCGGCGACGGCGGCCACCATCACGGCCGCATCGGCGGGAAGCGCCGCCAGCACCGCATCGCGCATCTCCTCGGCGCGCTCCACATGGATCACCTTCACCCCTTGCGGATCGGGAATGGTGACGGGACCGGAAACCAGCGTCACCTCGGCGCCCAGACGGGCAAGGGCTGCCGCTATCGCATGACCCTGCCGCCCGGAGGAGCGGTTGGCGATATAGCGGACGGGGTCGATGGGCTCGTGCGTCGGGCCCGAGGTCATGACGATCCGCCGCCCGGCAAGCGGCCTTGCGGCCGGGAAAAGCAGTGCCTCGGCGCTCGCCACGATGTCGAGCGGCTCCGCCATCCGTCCGATGCCCGCTTCCCCCTTCTCCGCCATCTCGCCGGCCATCGGACCGACGAAGCGGATGCCGTCCGCCTTCAGCCGTTCCGCATTCCGCTGCGTGGCGGGGTTCGCCCACATCACGGGGTTCATGGCCGGCGCCACCAGCACGGGCCGGTCGGTGGCCAGCAGCACCGTGGAGGCGAGATCATCGGCAATGCCATGGGCCATCTTCGCCAGGATATTGGCCGTTGCCGGCGCGACGACGACGAGATCGCAGTCCCGCGCCAGGCGGATGTGGCCGACATCCTGCTCGTCCTCGCGGGAGAACAGATCGGTGTAGACCGGCGTCGCCGACAGCGCGCCGACGGCCAGCGGCGTGACGAATTCCTGCGCCCCTGCCGTCATCACGGGCGTCACCACGGCCCCCCGTTCCCGCAGGCGGCGGATGAGGTCCAGGCTCTTGTAGGCGGCAATCCCGCCGGAAATGACGAGCAGCAGACGTTTGCCGGTAAGCGACATGGGCAGTCCCGATCGGTTTCAGATGACCGGGACCCTAATCGGTGATCGCTTGTGTTGCAATGCGGTGGGGAAGATCGGCCTTGGCGCTTCCCGCTTTGCAGGTCGCGGGGTTGCGTTTGCGGATGCGCACCCCCTCTGCGTTGCATGGGGTTGAGTGTGACGCACCGCACACCCCTGTGCCTCGCAAGGCGTGGAGTTTGCCGTGCTGCACCCCCCTCTGCCCTGCCCGGCATCTCCCCCTCAAGGGGGGAGATCGGGATGGGGTTTATGATGGCAGTTCCCAGCAGACGTTTCTGCAATTGAGACGCTTCTTATTTGGGGAAACCAAAAGACTACGGTCGATCTCCCCCCTTGAGGGGGAGATGCCCGGCAGGGCAGAGGGGGGTGCGGTGCGTCAGACGCGGCGCTCAATCTCCCCCCTTGAGGGGGAGATGCCCCGGCAGGGGCAGAGGGGGGTGCGGTGCGGCAGACGCCACGCCTTACCCCCGTCAGCCTCAGCCCTTGGCGCGCTTCTTGCCGGTCCAGGCGCCCTCGGGCTTCTGGCGCGGCTTGTCGAAGGCGGGCTTGTTGCCGAAGCGGGCCTTGCCGGCCGGGCGGTCGAAATCGCGGGCGGCGGCATCGTCGGGGCGGGGGCGCTTGGCGGCGCGCGGCTTGTCGTCGGTGCGGTCGCGGTTCCAGTCCTTGCGGGGCGCGCGTTCGCCGTCGAAGTCGCGCGGGGCGGACTTGCGGCCGCCGTCCATGTCGGGCTTGCCCGGCAGGGCCTGCACGCGGATCGAGTTTTCCAGCATCCGCTTCGGACCGAGCGCGGTTTCGAAGGCATCGACGCTGTCGGCGGCGATCTCCACATAGGTTTCGGTCGGCTGCATCTTGATCTGGCCGATGTCGCGCTTGGCGATATTGCCGTTGCGGCAGAGCATGGGGATCAGCCAGCGCGGCTCCGCATTCTGCTTGCGGCCGACGGAAAGCGAGTACCACACGCTGTCGCCGAAATCGGCGCGCGGGCCGGGTGCGCGCTCGTCCTTCTCGAACTTCGGGCGGTCGGGACGGTCCGTGCGTTCCCGCTTACGCTTGTCGAAGATCTCGATCTCGATCAGCTCCTCGGGAGCCGAACGGCCGGCGCGATAGGCGCGCAGGAATGCAGCCGCAACCTGTTCGGCGCCATGAGCGCCGATGAGCGATGCGATTGCATCGGCTTCGTCTTCCTGGATGGGATCCGTCAGCAGGGGATCGGCCAGCATGCGTTCGGCGTCGCGGGCGCGGATCTCGTCGGCGGACGGTGCCTTCACCCAGGCCGGAGTGATGCCGGCGTCGCCCAGCACGCGCTCGGCGCGGCGACGGGCGCTGACGGGCACGATGAGCGCGCTCACCCCCTTCTGGCCGGCGCGGCCGGTACGGCCGGAGCGGTGCAGCAGGGTTTCGCGGTTGGTCGGCAGGTCCGCATGGATGACGAGTTCGAGGCCCGGCAGGTCGATGCCGCGGGCGGCAACGTCGGTGGCAATGCACACGCGGGCGCGACCGTCGCGCATGGCCTGCAGCGCGTGGCTGCGCTCGTTCTGCGACAGCTCGCCGGACAGTGCCACGACCGAGAAGCCGCGGTTGTGCAGCCGCGCCGTCATGTGATTGACGGCGGCGCGGGTGGAGCAGAAGACGATCGCGTTCTTCGCTTCATAGAAGCGCAGCGCGTTGATGATGGCATTTTCCTTGTCGGCGGGGGCGACGAGAAGGGCGCGGTATTCGATGTCGTGGTGCTGCTCGGTATCGCCGGCAGCGGCAATGCGGACTGCATCGCGCTGGTAGTTCTTGGCAAGCGTGGCGATGGTTTTTGGCACGGTGGCCGAGAACATCAGCGTGCGGCGCTCGTCGGGCGAGGATTCGAGAATGAATTCCAGGTCTTCGCGGAAGCCGAGATCGAGCATTTCGTCGGCCTCGTCGAGGACGACGGCAGCCAGATGGTCGAGCACGAGTGCACCGCGGGTGATGTGGTCGCGCAGGCGGCCGGGCGTCCCGACGACGATATGGGCGCCACGTTCTAGGGTGCGGCGCTCGGTGCGCATGTCCATGCCGCCGACGCAGGAGGCGACGACCGCCCCGGTGAGCTCGTAGAGCCATTCCAGCTCGCGCTGCACCTGGAGTGCCAGTTCGCGGGTAGGGGCGACGACGAGCGCCAGCGGCTCGGCAGCCCGGTCGAACCGGTCGCGGCCGGAGAGCAGGTCGGGGGCAAGCGCCAGCCCGAAGGCGACGGTCTTGCCGGAGCCGGTGCGGGCGGAAACCAGCGCATCGCGGCCTTCGAGCGCGGGATCGAGAACGGACTGCTGGACGGGCGTCAGGCCGGTATAGCCGCGCTTGAGCATTGCTTCGGCAATCGCCGGAACGACGCCTTCAAAATGAGTCATGATGTTTCTTTCGGGTTCTGGAAGCCGGTTGCCCCATTCCGCCTCGTGCGGCAAACGGCTTATCCCGACCTTTCATGCGGCCCTATCGCCGCCCAAGTTGGGCGCTCAGTACGCGAATATTCGCGCTTTGTACAGCGCCGACCCACGCTTTTTGGTAAGATCTGCCCTTCGCAGGGCGAATACCGGGCCGAAATTAGGAAATTGATGCTTCTCAAGGCTGATACTTAGGATGAATGGCCGCTTGCGCCGATCCCCTCTATAGGAGACAAGGCAGGCTCAACCCCTGGGAGGCGGGTTTTCATGCGCATTGCATTCCTTTCCGACATCCATGCCAACCGCGAGGCCTTCGAAGCCTGCCTTGCGGCCACGCGCGATGTCGACAGGATCGTCATCCTCGGCGATATCGTCGGCTATGGCGCCGATCCCGGCTGGTGCACGGACAAGGCCCGCGAGATCGAGGCCTCCGGCGGCGTGGTCATCCGCGGCAATCACGACCAGGCCGCCGTGGCCGGCGGCGCGGACATGAACCCGACGGCCCGCATCGCCATCGAATGGACCCGGGCCATGCTGTCGGCCGAGCAGAAGGCCTATCTGGCGACCCTGCCGCTGTCGGTGACGGACGAGGACCGGCTCTATGTCCATGCGGAGGGAAGCGATCCCGCCCGCTGGATGTATGTGACCGACGTGGAGGATGCGGGCGCGCATTTTTCCGGCACCAGTGCGCGCATCTCCTTCTGCGGCCACATCCATCTTCCCTCGCTCTACTGCCTGCCGCAGATCGGCAAGGTGACGAAGTTCGTGCCGAACTCCGATACGCCCATTCCGCTTCTCTCCCAGAGGCGGTGGCTGGCGGTGATGGGGGCTGTCGGCCAGCCCCGCGACGGCAATCCGGCGGCGGCCTATGCGGTGCTCGATACGGTGCGGCGGGAAATCCGCTACCGCCGGGCACCCTATGACGTGGAGAAGGCGCAGGAGAAGATCCGTGCCGCCGGGCTTCCCGAAAGCCTGGCGAGCCGGCTGGCAAGGGGGCACTGAAGGCCATGGCAGGCAAGCTTCAACCGGGCATGGAGCTCGACGGCTTCACGCTGAAGGAACTCGCCCATACGGGCGGCATGGCGAGGCTCTGGATCGTCACCCATCCCGACCACGAGGGCGAACTCCTCATGAAGGTGCCGATGATCGGCGAGGGGGATGATCCCGCCGCCATCGTCAGCTTCGAGATGGAGCAGATGATCCTTCCGCGCCTTTCCGGGCCTCATGTGCCGAAGCACGTCGCCAATGGCGATTTCGCCGTCCATCCCTACATCGTCATGGAACGCCTGCCCGGCAAATCGCTCTATCCGCGGCTGAAGGAGCTGCCTCTTCCGTGGAAAGAGGTAACGGAAATCGGCGTGAAGATCGCCACCGCCCTCGATGCCCTCCACCGCCAGCATGTGGTGCATCTGGACCTCAAGCCGTCCAACATCCTCTTCCGGGAGAGCGGCGAGGCGGTGCTGGTCGATTTCGGTCTGGCGCGGCACAATCTGCTGCCGGACCTGATGGAGGAGGAATTCCGCCTGCCCTATGGCACGGCGCCCTACATGGCACCGGAACAGATCATGCGCATCCGCAGCGATTACCGCTCGGATCTCTTTGCGCTCGGCTGCCTTCTCTATTTCTTCGCCACCGGCGAGCGGCCCTTCGGCGATCCGCAGCGGCTGAAGGGGCTGAAGAAGCGCCTCTGGCGCGATCCCATGCCGCCCCGCGCGCTGAAGCGGGACATCCCGCCGGCCCTGCAGGAGGTGATCCTGAGGGCGCTGGAGGTGAACCCCAACCGCCGCTTCCCGACGGCGGCGCAGATGGCGGCGGCGCTCAAGGATCTCTCGCAGGTGCCGATCACGCCGCGCGCCACCAAGATGAAGCGCGACCCCTGCCTGGAGGTGGTCCGCCGCCGCTTCAACCAGGAAGAATTCCAGCCGCCCAAGGCCAAGGACGAGGAGCGCCAGTGGTCCAATGCACCGATCGTTGCCGTGGCACTCGACCTTAGCGACAGTTCGGAGGACCTGAAGGAATCGCTGCGCGTGACCACGCAGCGCATCCTCGAGAAATCGCCGGAAGCCCGCGTTGCCTGCATCAACATTCTGAAAATCAACCGCCTCGCGCTCGACAGCACGCTGGACGAGGAGGGGCAGAACAAGCATGTGCAGCGGCTTGTGGAGCTGAAGAGCTGGGCGGAAGCGCTGAAGGCACCGGAAGGCGCGGTGACCTTCCACGTGCTCGAAGCCGTCTCGCCGGCGGATGCGATCCTCGATTATGCCCGGCAGAACTATGTCGACCATATCGTCATGGGCGCACGCGCCGCCTCCACCATGCGCTCGCTGCTCGGCAGCGTGTCGGGCGAAGTGGCGGCCCATGCGCCCTGCACGGTGACCGTGGTGAGGAACCGGGCCGCCCCCGCGGGGGAATAGGCCCGGCCTTTCCCTCAAGGTTCAGAGGCGGATATAGGGCACATCCTTCTTCGCCACCTCGTCGAGCGCCTCCTCATAGCCCGCATCCGCATAGCGGATGACGCCGAGGGTCGTGTCGTTGGTCATGGCGTGGTCCAGCCGTTCGTCGCCCTCGGGCGTGCCGTCGGCAATGACGGTCACGCCGCAGCTCGTCATGTAGCCGGAATAGCCGCCGCCGCCGGAATGGACGACGACCAGATCCGCCATGGAGGCCGAGAGCATCATGGCATCGATCAGCGGCCAGTCGGCAATCGCGTCCGATCCGTCCTTCATGCCCTCGGTCATGATGTTCGGATGGGCCATCGCCCCGGCATCCAGATGGTCGCGCGAGAAGGCGACCGGCCCCTTCAGCTCGCGGGAGGCAACGAGCGCATTGACGCGGCGGGCCAGTGCGGTGCGCTCCCCGTGGCCGAGCCAGGCGATGCGGGCGGGCAGGCCCTCGAAGGGAATGTTTTCGCGCGCGAGCTTCACCCAGTTGGTGACGATGCGGTTGTCGGGGAACATCTCCAGCAGCAGGTCGTCGATCCGGGCGATGTCGCTCTCCTCGCCCGAAAGCGCCATCCAGCGATAGGGACCGATCGCCCGGCAGAAGAGCGGCCGCAGATAGGCCTCGGTGAAGATCGGGATGTCGAAGGCATCGGCAACGCCGCCCTCCCGCGCCTGGGTGCGGATGAGATTGCCGTTGTCGAAGACTTCCGCGCCCGCCTTCTGGAAGGCGAGCATGGCCTTCACATGATCGACGATCGAGGCGCGGCTTTCGGCCATCAGCTGTTCCGGCGCCTCCTCGCGCATCCGCCGGGCTTCTGCAAGCGTCCGCGTCTTCGGCACGTAACCGTAGACGAGGTCATGGGCGGATGTCTGGTCCGTCACGATATCCGGCGTGATGCGGCGGGCGACGATATCCGGATAGATCTCCGCCGCATTGCCGACGAGACCGACGGACAGCGCCTTGCCTTCCTTCACCGCCCCGTCGATGAGGGAGAGCGCATGGTCGAGATTGTCGGCGATCATGTCGAGATAGCCGATCTCCCTGCGCTTCTGCGCCCGGTCCGGATCGACGTCGACGCAGAGGATCGCGGCTTCCGCCATCCGGCCGGCGAGCGGCTGCGCGCCGCCCATGCCGCCGAGACCCGCCGTCAGGATGAAACGGCCCTTCAGCGAGCCGCCGAAGCGCTTTTCGGCAATGCGCATGAAGATCTCGTAGGTGCCCTGGATCACGCCCTGGCTGCCGATATACTGCCAGGCGCCGGCGGTGAGACCGCCCCAGCAGATGAGCCCCTTCTTCTGCAGCTCGTAGAAGACCTCCGCCTTCGCCCACTGGCCGACCATGTTGCAATTGGCCATGATGACGAGCGGGGCCTTCGCATGGGTTTTCACGAGGCCCACCGGCTTGCCGGACTGGATCAGGAGCGTCTGGTCCTCGTCCATCTCGAGAAGCGTCTTCACGATGGCCGCATGGGCCTTCCAGTTGCGCGCGGCCTTGCCGAGCGCGGCATAGACGATCAGGTTGTCGGGGTCTTCCCCGACCGAGAGCACGTTTTCGAGCAGGCGCAGCAGCGCTTCCTGGCGCCAGCCCTTGGCGCGCAGCGTGGGGCCGCCGGGAACGGGAAAGTTTGCATGACGGGAGGGGCGGGCATTCATGATTTTCTCTCCTCAGGCCTTGGCAGACAGCGCATAGCGGGCGATCTCGATGCCCATGGCCTTTTCGCAGACGGGATAGACGCTCGGGTCGAGCACGCTTGCCGAAAGCGGAATGATATCCATCGGCACATGCAGCACATGCACGGTCATGCCCTCCCTCAGCTGGCCGACGCTCAAGGGCTCGGCTTCCTCGGACAGCGTGGTGATGACGGAGGGGAAGGTGGCAAGCCGCGCGCCGTCCGCATCGTCCACGGCCATGTATTCGTTCATGACGTGCAGCGTGCGGGCGGAAGCGCCCGTGCCGATCGTCACCGTGCCGATGTCGAAGGCTTCCTTCGTATAGACCACGTCCTTCTTCGTGATCACCCCTGAGGTGAGAATATGCCCGCCGGTGACCTTGCAGATCGCGTCGATGACGGCGGTGGCATTCTTCTTCTCGGCCTCGATGATCGCCTCGCCGAGGTCAAGCGCCATGGAAATGCCGCCGAGCGCCGCGTTCTTCTTCACATAGGATGCGCGCAAGGGATTGCGGGCCGACGCGATGAAGCCGCCGGACTGGTCGGAGGCTGCGCGCAGCACGGGCGAGATCTTTGCGGTGGCGCCGCGCACCACGAGCTCGATATAGCGGTTTTCGTCGCGATTGCCGCCGGCTGCCGTCTGGATCATCTGTTCCGGCGAGCCCGCCATGCCGATCGAACCCATGTCGCCGGTCGGATGGGCGCGGATATCGCCCACCGCATCCACCACCTTGGTGCCGAGGATGGCGGACGGCAGCCAGGCGTTCAGCGTCGAGGACTTGCCGTTCTGGCCGATGATGAGACCGGTGATCTTCTCGCCCAGCGCCTCCTGCAGGAGGGAGACGGCGCGGACATAATCGACGCCGCGCATTTCCCAGGGCGTGGTGGAGGCCGGAGCGCCGATGGCGGCGGCGGTCGCGACCCAGTCGTTCTCGTCGAGTTCGTCGATGGACACCAGTTCCGGCTTGCCGATGGAAACGGCCGCATAGCCCAGCATCCGGCCGTGATCGGCCCAGCCGCCGCCGCCCGCGGCATAGACGGAACCGCCCTTCACCGCTGCTTCCACATCCTTCTCGACCAGTATCCGTCCCATCTTTCTTCCCTTTGTCTCAAGCCTGTTTGTCGAGGGCGATCACCGCCTCGAAGAGCACTTCCGCGCCAAGCGCGATGGCATCGTTTTCCGTCCATTCCTCCGGCGCGTGGCTGAGGCCGTCCTTGCTGGCGACGAAGATCATCGCGGCAGGCGCCTTGCGCGCCACCCAGGCGGCATCGTGGCCAGCCCCCGAGGCGAGCGGCCGGTGCGTCGCGCCGATCCGGTCGCAGGCGCCGCGCAGCAGATCGAGAAGGTTCGCATCGGAAGGCACCGCCGCATTGTCGGAAATCACGACCGGTTCGGGCACCGAGACCCCTTCCGCGCCATCCATGCGGGCGGCTTCCGCCTTCACCCAGGCCAGGAAGGCCTCCATGTCCGGCCGATGCTCGGCGCGGGCGTCGATGAGGAGCCGGACCTTTGCCGGCACCACGTTTGCGGCATTCGGCTCCATGCGGAACTCGCCGACGGTCGCGGCAAAATGGCGGGGCTGGCTCGCCAGCACGCGGGCCGCCTCGTCCACCTTCTGGACGAAACGGGATGCGGCAACCAGCGCATCGGCCCGAGCGCCCATCGGCGTCGTACCCGCATGGCCGGGCTGGCCGTTGAAGGTGAGCTCGATGCGGGTAATGCCGGAGATCGCCCCGACAATCCCGATGTCGATGCCTTCGCGCTCCAGCACCGGGCCCTGCTCGATATGCAGCTCGAGAAAGCCCTTGATCTCGGGGACCGTGAGCGAACGCAGCGTCGATGGATCGCCGCCCACCTCGCGGATCGCCTCGGCAAGCGTGCGCCCGCCTTCCACCCGCTCCAGCCATCCGTCCGGAAACTGGCCGGTCAACCCGCGGCTGCCGACGCAGGAAACGCCGAAGGCCGAAACCTCTTCCGCCAGGAAATCCACGACGACCAGATCGTGCTCCAGCTCGATCCCCCGGTCGGCGAGCGCGCGGGCGACTTCGAGCCCGACGACCACACCGGCAATCCCGTCGAACCTGCCGCCATCCGGCACCGTGTCCGAATGGGAGCCGAGCATGATCGCCTTGCGCGACGACTTGCCCTTGCGAAGTCCCAGCAGGTTGCCCGCGGCATCGATGCGGGTTTCGAGGCCTGCTTCCCGCATCCGTTTTTCAATGAGGGCGCGGCCTTCCAGGAACAGCGGCGTGAAGGAGCGGCGCGTCCAGGGACGCCCGGGTTCGGTAATGGCGGCGAGTTCGGCAATGTCGCGCTCGATACGGGCGGCGTTGACGGAGAGATTGCGGTTCATGGAGAGACTTTCGGATATCAGCGGTTGACCGGTGGGCGGACGAAGCGGCCGGTTCCGGGTTTGGCGGTCACGCGGCTGCCGTCGAAGGCAAGGGCGCCGCGAAGCCAGGTGCCGCCCACGGTGTAGGGAAGCCGGATTCCGTCATAGGGGCTCCAGTCCACCACCGTGTGGCCGGATTCCGATGCGGAATAGACCTTTTCCTCGGGTACAAGCACGGTGATATCGGCATCGCGGCCCACCTTCAGCGCGCCCTTCACGTGATCGAGGCGGAAATGCTTCGCCGGATTCTCCGCCATCAGCCGGGCCGCCCAGGTGAGCGAGATGTCCCGCTCAATGGCACCCTTGACGAAGAGCGGGATCATCACCTCAAGCCCCGGCACGCCGGAGGAATTGGCGAGCATGTCGGGATTGGTCTTGCGATTCTCGGACCAGGCGACGTGATCGGTCGAGACGAGCCAGACGAGACCGTTGCGTACCCGGTCCCAGACGGCTTCCACCTCCTTTCGGGGGCGGAGCGGCGGGTTGATCTTCGCCTTGCCGCCGAGGCGGGCGACATCATTGTCCTCGTCGAGCGTCAGGTAATGGATGCAGCATTCCACCGTCGCCTCGAAACCGTCGAGGCGATAGGCGGCCGCAATGTCGTAACCCCGGGCGAGCGAGCAATGCACCACATGGGCGGGGCAGCCGGTCTGGGCGCCCGTCTCGAAGATGGTGTGCATCGCAAGCAGCTCGGAAAGCGGCGGACGGGAGAGCCCATGCGCCCGCCAGTCCGTGATGCCCGAGGCCTTCACCCGCTCCATGTAGATCCGCACCGTCTCGTCGTCCTCGTTGTGGACGCCGGCGGTCAGCCCGGTCTTGGCGATCTCCGAAAAGGCATCGGCGAGCATCGGCGGCGTGATGCGGGGAAAGCGCTTGGGGTCGGTGCCGAAGGTGGAGAACTTGAAGGCGGCCACGCCGGCTTCCGCCTGTTCGGCGATGCGGGCCGCGCCTTCCAGCGGGTCGATGGTGCCGTAGAGCGCGAAATCGACGCGGGCCTGCGGGCTCGCATGGTCGATCTTCCATTTCACCGCTTCCGCCGAGCAGACGAGATTGCCCTCGTCATAGGGCATGTCGACAATGGTGGTGACGCCGCCGGCCGCCGCCGCGTTGGTCGACCAGATGAAGTCTTCCTGGTTCTTCTGCGAGAGCGAATGCACCTGCGCATCGATGGCGCCGGGCAGGATGAGGCCCTGGCCGAAGTCCTGCCTTTCGCCTGCGGCAGGGGCGGGGCCTTCGCCCACATGGGCAATCAGCCCGTCGCGAACGGCAACATAGCCCTTCTCGATGATGCGGTCCGGGAGGACGACCTTGCCGGAAAGTACGAGATCGAAATCAGCCATGTCCGGTCCTCCTCAGGCGACCTTGCGTTCCGTGCTGCTGGCGGCGGTGGGGCCGAGCGCGAAGAAATCGTCGACGGCGGGAAGCGGCGCCACATCCATCAGCCGGCGCATGAAGGCTTCGGAGGCGAGCTCCATCTCGATGGCCTCGATCTCGCAGGAGAGCGCCCGGTCGACGGTGAGGAAGGCGGCATGCTTGCGCACCACGCGGTAAAGTTCCGCGGCCGTGCCTTCCGGAGCCATGCCGAGAATGTCGAGCGCCTGGGCCGCCAGCATCGCCTCGATGGCGGCCAGACGCTTCAGCGCCTCCATCTGCCGGTCGAGCCGGTCGATGACGAGCGGCAGGAAGGCCGCCTCGTCCTCCAGCCCGCCCGCCACGACGAGCGATTGGGCCGAAACCGGGTTCGACATGGACAAGACGCGGGAGAAGATCTCGCCCGCGAGCTTGATCATCGGTCCGAAACCGGTGGCGATCGCGCCCTTCGGCACCAGGTTCACCGGCAGGTCCGCCCGCATGCCATTCCCGAGCAGGACGCAGCGGTTGAAGGTGTTGCGCGCGGCATGCGCCATGCAGAGCGCGGAGGATTCCAGAAGCAGCGTCACGTCGAGCGGCAGCGAGCCGCCCGAGGTGAGGATCTTGCCGCCGGCAATGACGGGGTTGTCGTCGGGGCGCGCGGTCGCGGAGACGATGCGGAAGCCGGAGGCCATGAGGCTTTCGAAGACGGCGCCGAAGACCTGCGCGATCATGCGGACGCTCAGGGGATCCTGAATATGGGTGGTGATGCTCCAGTCCCAGGGTTTCGCCGCCTCCAGCAGCCAGGCGCCCGTCTGCGCCTCGCGCGGCGTGCCGACCGCGGTGACCGCCTCCCACGGGGCCCGGGATGCGCCGAGGGCGCCGCAGGCGAGAAGCCCCGTTGCCAGCAGCACGCGGATCGATGTCACGGCATGGCGCAGGGTCTCCGCCGCATTGGCAAAGCTCACCGCATTGACGCCCAGCGCGGCAAGCGCATCGCGCGGCGCCATGGTGAGCGGCTTCAGGCCGGCCGCGGCCAGCGCTTCGGAGGCCTGCATGCGCCGGCCGCGATAGACCGCCTCGCCGTCGCCGACGAGGACCGCGCCGATCTGCCCCATGAGCCCGATATCGCCGCAGCCGATCGAACCGGTCTTGCGCACGACCGGAATGAGATCGTGTTCGAGGAGCGTGAGGAAGGCCCCGACCAGCTCCGGCGAGCAGCCCACATGGCCGGTCAGCGCCGTGTTGATGCGGATGGCCATGGCATTGCGCACCACGGATGTCGGAAAGGCCGGGCCGGTGCCGAAATGATGGGCGCGGACGAGCCCGAGATTGAAGGCGTTGATCGCATCCGCCGACCATTCCACGTCCTTCATGGCGCCGACCCCGGTCGTCGCGCCATAGACGGGCTGGCCGGCGGCAATCGCCGCCTCCAGCACCTCGCGGGCCGCAACCACGCGCCCCATCCCTTCGCCGCTTGCGCGGACGCTCATCCGGCCCGCGCCGATCTCCACCATCTTCGAAAAGCCGATGGGTTGGCCGTTGAGTTCCACCGTTGCCGATGCCGTGTTCATGCGTGCCCCTCATTCTCTCCCGGGAAGACTAGGCGATAATCCTGATTTGTGGCATATCCCAAAAGATGAACACATGATGCAGAGAAGGGCACGCCCATGGATACCGCAGCCCTCGTCGTGACCGACCAGCTGCTCGCGCGTCCGGCGATCCGGGACGTCGCCCGTCTTCTCGGCTGCCCGCCCTCCAGCATCGCGGCGGCGCTGAAGCGGACCGAAAAGGCGCTTGCCGTCCGCCTGTTCCAGCCGGGCGCGCAGGGCCTGATGCGGACGCTCGACGGCGAGCGTCTCCAGCCGCTCTTTGCTGCGCTGGCCGGAGAAACCCGCAGGCTGTTTCGCCGGCAAGAGACGGAAGCGGTGCCGATGCTGGGGCTCGAGGCGCTCCACCGCATCCTCACCGTGGCACGCAAGGGCAGCATTCGCGCCGCCGCGCGCGAACTCGGCATGGGCCAGCCGCAGCTCACCCGCCAGATCGCCCATGTGGAGGCAAAGACCGGTTACGCGCTCTTCGCCCGCAGCGCCGAAGGCGCGGTCCCGACGCCGGAGGGGCTGCTCGCCATCGATGCGGCGCGGCGGATCGAGGATCTCTGGCGGGAAATGTCGGCAAGTTCGGGCGAGAAGTTCCGGCGCATGGCCGCCACGGTCCGTCTGGGCGCGGTCTTTCCGCTCGGGGCGGAAAGCAGCATTGCCGGGCTGCTGGCGAGCCTTTCGGCCCGCTGGCGGCTGCGCCACCCGCGCCAGCCGCTGTTCATCACCTCGATGATCGCGGAGGAGCTGCTGAACGGCGTGCGCCGTGGCATCTTCGATCTGGTGCTGCTCGATCTCGCGGGCCTTCCGGACGATCTCGACGGCAGGCTTCTGTCCACGTCGCCGCTGGTGCTCGTCGCCTCGCAGGAAACGGCGGAGCGGGCGGGCGGAACGCTCGACAGCCTGCTGCTCACCTCGCCGCTCGCGGTGCCGAGCGCGCGAAGCGGTCTGCGCCAGATCGTCGACCGGATGCTGGAAAGCGAGGTGTTTGCCGCATGGCGGGGGCGGATCGATCCCGTCGAGGTGGACAGCATCCCGGTGATCCTCAGGCTCGTCGAGGATCACGGTTTCGTCTCCTTCCTGCCGGCGGCCTCGCTGCCGGCGGGAGGCGGGCGGCTTGCCGCGCTCGGCCTTCCGGTGGAGACGGCCATGCCGCTCTATGCCGCCTGGCCCAAGGGCCGGGGCGATCACGGGCTGGTGGCGCAGGTGCTGGCGCTCGCCGGAGGCCCGGCCGTCAGATGACGTGCCAGGCGATGGTGAGAAGCGTCGCGGCGATGATCCAGAGCGCGATCCGGCCCGAACGGGTATGGCGTGCCTCGGCCCTGCCGATATCCTCGGCGGTGCGCTTGTCGAAGCGCAGGCCGTGCTCGCTCATGTGGATGAGCTCCGCATGGAACTTCTCCGTCCTGGCGGCGATTTCGGGCGCGGCCTCGGCAAGCTTCAGCGCCGCATAAAGGCCGTCCTTGAGGTCGGTCAGCACCCGCTTCGGCCCGAGATTGTCGCGGATCCAGCCGCCGACCACCGGCTCGGAGGCCTTCCACATGTTGAAGCGCGGATTGAGCATGCGCGCCACGCCTTCGACCACCACCATGGTCTTCTGCAGCATGACCAGCTCCGGACGCGTCTCCATGTCGAAAAGCTCGGTCACCTCGAAAAGCAGCGTGAGCAGCTTGCCCATGGAAATGGTTTCGGCGGGCTGGCCGTGGATCGGCTCGCCGATGGCGCGGATCGCCTGGGCAAAGCTCGCCACGTCATGGTGCTGCGGCACGTAACCGGCCTCGAAATGCACCTCCGCCACCCGGCGGTAATCGCGGGTGATGAAACCGTAGAGGATCTCGGCGAGGAAGCGGCGCTCCTTCTTGCCGAGCCGCCCGACTATGCCCATGTCGACCGCGACGATCATGCCGGCGGGATCGACGAAGAGATTGCCGGGATGCATGTCCGCATGGAAGAAGCCATCCCGCAATGTATGGCGCAGGAACGACTGGATCAGCGTGTCGGCGAGCCCGTCGAGATCGTGCCCGGCAGCCCTCAGCGCCTCCACGTCCGACATCTTGATGCCGTCGATCCATTCCATGGTCAGCACGTCGCGGCCGGTGCGCTCCCAGTCCACCCTGGGCACCCTGAAGCCCGGATCGTCCTTCGTGTTTTCCGCGATCTCGGAAAGGGCCGCCGCCTCCAGGCGCAGGTCCATCTCGATCCGGGTCGTCTGCTCGAGCGTGCGCGTCACCTCCGTCGGCTTCAGGCGCCGGTGGGAGGGGATGAATTTCTCCTGCATCCGCGAGACGAGATACATGGCCTCGAGATCCCGGGCAAAACGCTGGCGAACGCCGGGACGGGCAACCTTCACGGCGACCTTGCGCCTGCCTTCCGGCGTCTCGATCTCGGCCGGATGCACCTGCGCGATCGATGCGGCCGCAATCGGCGGATCGAAGCGGGTGTAGAGTGTCTCGAGCGGCCGGCCGAGCGAGCCTTCCACCGAGGCGCGGGCAGCGCCCTCCGGGAAGAAGGCCATGCGGTCCTGGAGCTTGGCGAGATCGTTTGCCAGCTCGACACCGACGACGTCGGGGCGGGTCGCAAGGAACTGGCCGATCTTCACGTAGGAAGGGCCGAGCCTTTCGACGGCACGGGCCACCCGGTCGCTCCGCGCCTCGCCGCGGGCGGGCCGGCGCGCCAGCGGCGCAAGCACGCGCTTGGCAAGCCTGAGCGGCGGGGGAATGTCGTCATCGGGAAGGCTGGTCAGCACGCCTTCGCGCACGAGCACATAGCCGACCCTCATGATGCGGAAATAGGCTGCCGGTGTGCTCATCCGGTCAGATCTTCCAGCCGGAATGCAGCGCCGCGATGCCGCCGGTATAATTGGTGTAGGTCACGCGCGAGAAGCCGGCATCCCGGATCATCGCCGCGAAATCCTCCTGGTTGGGGAACTTGCGGATCGATTCCACCAGATACTGGTAGGGCTCGGCATCGCCGGTGATCATCTTGCCGAATTGCGGAATGGCCTTGAACGACCACTGTTCGTAGAAGCTGTCGAGAAGCGGCATGTGGACTTCGGAGAATTCCAGCACCAGCAGGCGGCCGCCGCGCTTCAGCACGCGGTGGGCTTCCTTCAGCGCCACGTCGATGCGCGGCACGTTGCGGATGCCGAAGGCGATCGTGTAGGCATCGAAGCTGTTGTCCTCGAAGGGCAGGTCTTCCGCATTGGCTTCCACGAAGGTGAGGTTGTCGGTGAGCCCCTTCTTCTCCGCCCGCTCGGCGCCGACGCCCAGCATGGAGCCGTTGATGTCGAGCACGGTCGCATGGGCCTGACGGCCGGAGGCCTCGACGATGCGAAACGCGATGTCGCCGGTGCCGCCTGCCACGTCGAGCACGCGGTAATCGGACGACTTGCGCGGATTGAGCGCGGCCACCATGGCATCCTTCCAGACCCGGTGCAGGCCCGCCGACATCACGTCGTTCATGATGTCGTAGCGCTTAGCGACCTTGTGAAAGACCTCGTTCACCAGAGGCTGCTTCTCGCCTTCCGGAACGTCGCGGAAGCCGTAAGAGGTTGCCATGCCGCCATTGGCAGTGGTGCGCTGTTCACCCATCCGAGAACTCCCATCACAAATTGGACTTGCCCGCCGGCCGGCGGAACCATATCGAAAAGACCGCCTTCACGCTATCGGATGTATCGGGCGAAGCTGCGGCATGCTGGCGCTGGTCTATAGACCGGATCCGGGGCGGTTGAAACAGGAAGATGGAGTGCCATGCCAGAATTGCCAGAGGTGGAAACGGTCAGGCGCGGGCTGGAACCCGTGATGGCCGGCGCGCTGATCGAGAGGCTGGAGCTGCGCCGCCCGGACCTGCGCTTTCCCTTGCCGGACGCGCTTTCCGAACGGGTCTCCGGCCGGCGCATCCTCGGCCTGTCGCGCCGGGCCAAGTACCTGCTCATCGATCTCGACAATGGCTGGACCCTTCTTTCCCACCTCGGCATGTCCGGCTCGTTTCGGATAGAGGAGGGCGGGCAATCGGAGATGCCCGGCGAATTCCACCATGCGCGCTCCAAGGACGAGAAGCACGACCACGTGGTCTTCCATCTCGTGACCGGGCAGGGCCCGGTCCGGGTGGTCTACAACGATCCGCGCCGGTTCGGCTTCATGGATCTCTTCGAGCGGCGGGAGATGGAAAGCCACCCCGCCTTCCGGGACCTGGGGCCCGAACCGCTCGGCAACGCGCTTCAGGCAGGCGGCCTTGCGGCCCGGCTTGCCGGCAAGAGCCAGCCGCTGAAGGGCGCGCTCCTCGACCAGCGGCTGATCGCGGGGCTCGGCAACATCTATGTCTGCGAGGCGCTCTGGCGCTCCCATCTCTCGCCGCTGCGCAAGGCGGGGACGCTGGTGCGCAAGAGCGGCCGTCCCGCGCCGCAGCTCGAGACCCTCGTGGAGGCGATCCGCGCCGTGATAGCGGAGGCCATCGAGGCCGGAGGCTCGTCGCTGCGCGACCACATCCAGACCGATGGCTCGCTCGGCTATTTCCAGCACAGCTTCGCCGTCTACGACCAGGAGGGAAAGCCGTGCCGGACCGAGGGATGCGGGGGAACGGTGGAACGGATCGTCCAGTCCGGGCGCTCCACCTTCTATTGTCCGTCCTGCCAGAAATAGGCGCCGCGCACGCCGCCGGAAGCGTGGACAAGCCGGGCATTGCGGGAAGAAAGAGGCAAAAAGCGCGTTGACGCGCCCCCGCTTTCCCGCTATATGCCCGGCCACAGATGGGAAAGCCGCTCTGGTTTTCCGCTATTGCTCCCGAAAAGCTGTTGCAAGAGGTCGCTTCTGACCGCGGCTTGAGCGGAGTTTGGTTTGAATTCGAAGAGAGGCATCCATGGCCAATACCACTTCGGCGAAGAAGGCGACCCGCAAGATCGCTCGCCGCACCGCAGTCAACAAGGCACGCCGTTCGCGCATCCGCACCTTCATCCGCAAGGTTGAAGAAGCGATTGCAGCCGGTGACGCCGCCGTCGCCAAGGCCGCTCTGCAGGCTGCCCAGCCGGAACTGATGCGCGCCGCCACCAAGGGCGTCATGCATGCCAACACCGCGTCCCGCAAGGTTTCGCGCCTGGCAAGCCGCGTGAAGGCACTGTCCGCTTAATATTTCGTGTCACGAGACACCGATGTCAGCCCGGCCTCTGGCCGGGCTTTCGCGATTCTGGCTCCGGCCTGCCACAATTGCCGCGGCGAGCCGGGCGCTCATGTCAGTCCGGTGACAATAAAAACTATTTCTTATCAATAACTTGTTGGGGGTCTCCGGCGCGCCTCCGCCCCCCGGAGGGGGCTGGATGACATCAAGGCAGAGTCAAGACATTTTTTTGTTTTTTTGTTTTTCGGCCCCCCGCCATCCCCTCGTTTTTGAATCCCTTTGATTCAACTAGGATTCTTTTTTGGGCCAGTCCGGCGATGCGAAAAGCGGCGCAAGAGTCAATGGCCTCGTTCGATTCCTGCGCAAAAATCGTCGTTGATCTTGCAAAATGATCCTGCGTAAATGGCCCCCAGCGAGAGGGGGCGGCGACCTGGAACAGACGCGGGGGACAGGATCCCCAGGCGGTCCAGCGGCCACCGTACCTTGCTCGCCACGGAGCGCTCTGCTCCGTTTTTTCACCAAGCGCCGGACCGATAAGCTGGATTCCACCCGGATTCCAATCGGACGGTTTGTGCGCGAAAAAGCATGCTTCCCGGCCACGGCACGGGAAGAGGAGTAGGGCAACGGGGCACCTGACGAGGATGGGTGTCTGACAACGAGACCGGATGGATCCGGCAGGGAAAGGACATGTTCCAATCTCGATTGAGCGTTTGGAGAAGGCGACTGCAGGAATGACGGCCGTTCCGAAAGGACGGCCGGGGTGGGGGTGCTGAGTAGCGTTTCCATGCGTTTCCGGTGGCGGTCGCCCGGTCTTTGGGGCCGGGCGGGTCTCCAACACGGAGTGGGTAATGCCGCCCTTGCGGAAAAGGGGCGGTCTTGGCTCGAGGGACATGACCGGCGATCATCGCCGGGAACAGACTTGGAATTTGGAAGGCGGCAAAATGCAAATGAATGTTAGAACATCCGACGCATTGGGTTTCGGGGACCATGCGGCCGATGGCGGTGCAGAAGGCGCCGGTGCTGCGACAAGCGGGGCAAACGCCAAGCAGGCGGTGCTGTTCGAACGCGTCAGCGCCCGGCTGAAGGCCCAGGTAGGGCCCGATGTCTATGCCAGCTGGTTCGCCCGGTTGAAGCTGCATTCTCTTTCGAAGAGCGTGGTCCGGCTCACGGTGCCGACCACATTTCTCAAATCCTGGATCAACAACCGCTATCTGGACCTGATCACCAGCCTGTTCCAGGCCGAGGATCCGGAAATCCTGAAGGTGGAGATCCTCGTCCGCACGGCGACCCGCAGCGCCCGGCCTGCCATGGCCGAGGAACAGGCGGCCGCCGCGCCGGCACCCGCCGCGCAGCCGGCACCGCGCCGCCAGCCGGTGCAGCAGGCCGGTCAGGTGGCAGCAGCCGCCGTTCAGGCCCAGCGCCCCGCGCAGCCGACCGCGGCCTCGCCGCTCTTCGGCTCCCCGCTCGATCCGCGCTACACCTTCGATACCTTCATCGAGGGCGCGTCGAACCGGGTTGCGCTTGCCGCTGCCCGGACCATTGCCGAAGCCGGCGCCAGCGCCGTGCGCTTCAACCCGCTCTTCGTCCATTCGACGGTCGGGCTCGGCAAGACCCATCTGCTGCAGGCCATTGCCAATGCAGCCGTGCAGAGCCCGCGCGCGCCGCGCGTGGTCTATCTCACCGCGGAGTATTTCATGTGGCGTTTCGCCACCGCCATCCGCGATAACGATGCCCTGACGCTGAAGGACTCGCTCCGTCACATCGACCTGCTTATCATCGACGACATGCAGTTCCTGCAGGGCAAGATGATCCAGCACGAGTTCTGCCATCTGCTGAACATGCTGCTCGACAGCGCCAAGCAGGTGGTCGTTGCTGCCGACCGCGCGCCGTGGGAGCTGGAATCGCTCGATCCCCGCGTGCGCTCGCGCCTGCAGGGCGGCGTCGCCATCGAGATGGAAGCGCCCGATTACGACATGCGTCTCGACATGCTGGTCTCGCGCCTCAACCAGGCACGCCAGGAGGATCCGGGCCTCGACATCCCCATGGAGATCCTGTCGCATGTCGCCCGCCACGTGACCGCAAGCGGCCGCGAGCTGGAAGGCGCCTTCAACCAGCTGGTCTTCCGCCGCTCCTTCGAGCCGAACCTCTCGATCGAGCGCGTGGACGAGCTTCTGTCGCACCTCGTCGGCTCGGGCGAGCCGAAGCGCGTGCGCATCGAAGACATCCAGCGCATCGTCGCCCGGCACTACAATGTTTCCCGGCAGGAACTGGTCTCGAACCGCCGCACCCGGGTCATCGTCAAGCCGCGCCAGATCGCCATGTATCTGTCGAAGACGCTGACGCCGCGCTCCTTCCCCGAGATCGGCCGCCGTTTCGGCGGGCGCGACCACACCACCGTGCTGCATGCGGTGCGCAAGATCGAGGAAATGATCTCGGAGGACAGCAAGCTCTCCCACGAGATCGAGCTTCTGAAGCGCCTGATCAACGAATAGGCCGGATTGCATCCCGGCCAGGGCGAAGGCGGGGCCGCAAGTCCCGCCTTCTGCCGTTCAGGGCCGCCGGAGCCGGGCCATGGCCAGCACGTCCGCGTGCCGCCCGGCGCGGAAGGCATAGTCTCTCAATATCCCTTCCTCCTCGAAGCCGGCCTTGCGGTACAGCCCGATCGCGGCCTCGTTGTCGGTGAAGACGGTGAGCTCGAGGCGCCGCAGATCGAGCCAGTTGTCGGCGAGATCCAGCAATGCCTCAAGCAGGCGCGTGCCGATGCCCTGTCCCCGACGATCGTCGCGGACGCCCATGCCGATCTCTCCCGCATGGGCACGCCGGCCGGAAAGCCGGCGCAATCCAGCATTGCCGAGGATCAGCCCGCCTGCCTCCGCCACCAGGAGCGTCTGGTCCGGATCGGGCTTCGACAGGCGGCTGCGCACCGATTCCAGGGTCGGATGGGGAAGGCGAAGGGTTCCGTGCCTGTAGCCGGGCATGGATTGCAGCGCGCAGATGCCCTCTGCATCGTCGAGCCGCGCGGCGCGTATCAGGATGTCGTCTCTCATGCTTGCTCCTGCTCTTCGAAGCCGGGAGCGCTCTTGTCCCTCCGCGTCCCGGCAGATGTCCGGGGGAGGGATGCCGCGTCAGATCAAGCCGCGCACAAGCCGCTCCGCCCGCTGGGGCGAAGCACCGTAAGGCAGACGGGATGCGCGCTGTGGATCATGCAGGGCAGAGTAGCGCCAAAATGACCGAAGGCAAGAGGTCAGCAGGCGAGATCGGCAACGACGCTGTCGAGGATCAGCATGCCCGACGGCGTGCAGCGCAGCCTCGAATTGCCGAGGCGCTCGATGAAGCCATGGGAGATCAGGAAGGCTTCCCGGTCCGGGTCGGGCTCGCGGCCGGACAGTTGCTGCCAGCGCACGAGGTCGATGCCTTCCTTGAGCCGCAGCCCCATCAGCAGCAGCTCGTCGGCCTGCTCCTCGTAGCCCAGTCGCTCCTCGTCGGTCATGCCGTGGCCCTGGCTCTCCACGAGCCCGAGCCAGGTTTCGGGGTGCCTCTCGGTGGCGGTCGCGAGCTTTTCGCGGCCCAGGGTCAGCCGGCCATGGGCGCCGGGGCCGATGCCCACGTAATCGCCATAGCGCCAGTAGGTGAGGTTGTGCCGGCTTTCGGCGCCGGGGCGGGCATGGTTGGACACCTCGTAGGCCGGCAGCCCGTGCGCCTCGGTGATCTCCTGCGTCGCCTCGTAGAGCAGCGCGGATTCCTCCCCGTCGGGGAGCGTGAACTTCCGGGCCTTGTGCAGGCCGAAGAAGGGCGTGCCCTCCTCGATGGTCAGCTGGTAGAGCGAGAGATGGTCGACCGCATAGGAGATGGCCTGCTTCAGCTCCGCTTCCCAGGCATCCACCGTCTGGCCGGGCCGCGCATAGATGAGGTCGAAGGACATGCGCGGAAAGATCTCGCGCGCAAGCCGGATCGCGCCCAGTGCCTGGTCCACGTCATGCAGGCGGCCGAGGAATTTCAGGTCGGCGTCGTTCAGCGCCTGCACGCCGAGCGACAGCCGGTTGACGCCTGCCGCCCGGTAGCCTCGGAAACGATCGGCCTCGACGCTCGACGGGTTGGCTTCCATGGTGATCTCGATGCCATCAGGCACATGCCAGTGCCGGGCGATGCCGTCGAGAATGGCGCCGACCGTTTCGGGCGCCATCAGCGAGGGCGTGCCGCCCCCCATGAAGATGCTGGTGACGGTACGCGGACCGGAAAGCGTCCGCATGTGCTCCATCTCGCGCAGGAAAGCGGCGGTGAACCGGGCCTGATCCACCGGCTGGTGGCGCACATGGCTGTTGAAATCGCAATAGGGGCACTTGGCCGCGCAGAAGGGCCAGTGCACGTAGAGCCCGAAGCCGGGCTCGCCCGTATCCGGCAGGATCAGGGAGGATCGCTCCGACATCGGTCTCAGCCTTCCAGGCAGGTTTCGACGAAGAGCTTGAAGGCGCGCGCCCGGTGCGACAGCGCCTCCGGATCGCCCGGCTTCCAGCCGTGCTTCTCCTCGGCCGTCATCTCGCCGAAGGTGCGCTCGTGCCCTTCGGGCTGGAAGATCGGGTCGTAGCCGAAGCCGCTCGTTCCGCGCGGCGGCCAGACCACATGGCCTTCCACCTCGCCGCGGAACACTTCCGTGTGGCCGTCCGGCCAGGCAAGGCAGAGCACGCTCACGAACCGGGCGGTGCGCCGGTCTGCCGAAGTGGCGCCGCGCTCGCCAAGCGCCTTCTCCACCTTTTCCATCGCCATTGCGAAATCGCGGGTGCCGTCTTCCTTTTCCGCCCAGTTGGCGGTGTAGACGCCCGGTGCGCCGTCGAGGGCGTCGATGGCAAGGCCGCTGTCGTCGGAAAGCGCCGGCAGGCCCGCGGCCTTCGCCGAGGCAAGCGCCTTGATACGGGCGTTCTCCTCGAAGGTGGTGCCCGTTTCGTCCGGCTCGATGAAGTTCAGCTCCGCTGCCGATTTCGCGGAGAAGCCGAAGGGGCCGATGAGATCGGCGATCTCGCGGATCTTGCCCTGGTTGTGGCTGGCGACCACGATGGTCTTGGTGTCGAGCTTGCGCATCGCAATCAGGTCCTTGTCTCGAGCCCCCAGAGGGCAGGTTCGGCGCATTCCAGGCTGTTGCCGGCCGGGTCGCGGAAATAGAGGGAGCGGGCGCCGCCCGGCCAGCGGAAATCCGCCTCGATGGCAATGCCGGCCGCCTTCAGCCGTTCGGCCATCGCATCCAGACCCGCGGCGGACAGGCGGAAACAGGCGTGGCCCGGCCCGCGTGCCCCGTGCGGCGGCACGGGAAGCGCATCCGCAGCCGGGGGCTTTTCCGTTTCCGCCGGATTGAAGATCAGCAGGATCGAGTGTCCGAGCGAGAAGAATACATGCCGGTTGCCGGCACGGAGAACGGTCTTCAGCCCGAGGACGCCGCCGTAGAAGGCCTCGGCACGGTCGATGTCGTCGACATAGAGCGCGGTTTCGAGAATGCCTTCGATGGGCGTGTCCGTCATGGGCCTGTCGTCCTCTCTCCGGCCTGCCGGATCAGGCGATCGCCTGCTTCTGCAGGGTGACGAGCTCGGCGATCCCGTTGCGGGCAAGCCCGAGCAGCGTCAGGAATTCGGTTTCGCTGAAGGGGGTGCCTTCGGCGGTGCCCTGGATCTCGACGATACCGCCCGAGCCGGTCATGACGAAATTCGCATCCGTCTCGGCAGCGCTGTCTTCGAGATAATCGAGGTCGATCACCGGCTGGCTTGCGAAGATGCCGCAGGAAATAGCGGCAACGTGGTCCTTGAGCACCCGCTCCACCTTGATCATGCCGCGGGCTTCCATCCACTTCAGGCAGTCGTGCAGGGCGATCCACGCGCCGGTGATGGAGGCGGTGCGGGTGCCGCCATCCGCCTGGATGACGTCGCAGTCGATGGAGATCTGCCGTTCGCCGAGCGCTTCGAGATCGACCACGGCGCGCAGGCTCCGGCCGATGAGGCGCTGGATTTCCTGGGTGCGGCCGCTCTGCTTGCCGCTCGATGCCTCGCGGCGCATGCGCTCGCCGGTGGCGCGCGGCAGCATGCCGTATTCGGCAGTGACCCAACCCTTGCCGCTGTTGCGCAGCCACGGCGGCGTCTTGTCCTCGAGGCTCGCGGTGCAAAGGACATGCGTATCGCCGAACTTCACGAGGCACGACCCCTCCGCATGCTTGGAGAAGTTGCGCTCGAAGCTGACGGCGCGCATGGCGTCGGTTTTTCTGCCGGATGGCCGCATGGAATACTCCTGAAAATCTGGTTCCCGCGTCTTAAGGCTCCCCCTCGCATTTTGCAAAAGGAAATCATGGCAGGCGGGACGGCGGCCTGATTTCCAAGGCTTTTTCCTTTTGCCAAGCGCACTACCTTCATTATATTCAGGGGTACTGGTTGGAACTTTGCTGGAAGGGCCATGGGGCTGGCGACGCGCAAGGACATAGAGGCGGCAACGCAGCTGGACGAACGGTCGAGGGAAATCTTCCGCCGGATCGTGGAAGGCTATCTGGAAACGGGCGAACCGCTCGGCTCGCGCAGCCTCTCCCGCCTGCTGCCGATGTCGCTCTCTCCCGCCTCCGTGCGCAACGTGATGAGCGATCTCGAAGAGCTCGGCCTCATCTATTCCCCGCATGTGAGCGCCGGACGCCTGCCGACCCAGACGGGGCTGCGCTTCTTCGTCGATGCCTTCATGCAGGTGAGCGATCTCTCCGGCGAGGAGCGCGCCAACATCGACCGGCAGATCCGTTCTCCCGACCGGGACCAGCCCGTCGAGACCATGATGTCGGAGGCAAGCCGCATCCTGTCCGGCATCTCCGGCGGCGCGGGCCTCGTCATCACCTCGAAGAGCGACACGGTGCTGAAGCATGTGGAGTTCATCCGGCTGGAGCCGACCAAGGCGCTGGCCGTGCTGGTGGGCGAACATGACCAGGTGGAAAACCGCATCATCGAGCTGCCGGCCGGCACCACCTCCTCGCAGCTCATCGAGGCCGCGAACTTCATCAATGCCCATATGACGGGGCAGACGCTGCCGGCCCTGCGCCAGCAGCTGGAAAAGCTGAGGATCGCCGTGCGCCACGAACTGGACGCGCTTTCGCAAAGCCTGGTGGAGCGGGGACTTGCGGTGTGGTCCGGCGGCTTCGAGGACGACAAGCCCGCCCAGCTCATCGTCCGGGGACGGGCGAACCTGCTGGAAGGGGTGGCCGGCGCGGAGGACATCGACCGCCTGCGCATGCTTTTCGACGACCTCGAGAAGAAGGACAGCCTGATCGAGATCCTCAATCTTGCCGAAAGCGGCTCGGGCGTTCGCATCTTCATCGGCTCGGAAAACAAGCTTTTCTCGCTCTCCGGCTCGTCGCTGATCGTCGCGCCCTATCGCGACACGGAAGACCGGATCGTCGGCGCGGTCGGCGTGATCGGGCCGACGCGGCTCAACTATTCCCGGATCGTGCCCATGGTGGATTACACGGCGCAGGTTCTGGCAAAGCTGTCCCGCAAGACGATCTGAAACGGCGGGGCCCTGGCACCCGCGCTGCGCCGGGCATCGGACGAAATCGGGCTGGAAAGCCTTGATTTTTGGACAGGGAACCTCGATATCGGCGCTGACAGGGTCTGCCATCGGGAGATGACGGACCTATCCCCTTGGCGGCCGGCCCTTCGCCCGCGCCGCCCCAGCCTGAAGAGTAACCGGAGAACGGCATGACCGAAGAGACGAACAAGAACGGACCGGATGCAGCGGCCGCCGCGGCAGAAGCGCAAGCCACGGATACCGCTCAGTCGACCGAGGCACCCGCAACCGAGGCCTCCTCTGATCCCATCGAGACGCTGAAGGCCGAGAACGCCGAGCTGAAGGACCGCTTCCTGCGCCTTGCAGCGGAAATGGACAACCTGCGCCGCCGCACCGAGCGCGACGTGAAGGACGCGAAGTCCTATTCCGTCGCCGGTTTCGCCCGCGACATGCTGGCGGTTTCGGACAACCTGCGCCGTGCGCTGGAGGCCATCCCGGCAGAAGCCCGCGCCGCCGCCGACCAGGGCCTTTCCGCCCTGATCGAAGGCGTGGAGATGACCGAGCGCTCCATGCTGTCCGCGCTGGAACGTCACGGCGTGAAGAAGATCGAGGCCGAAGGCGAGAAGTTCGACCCGAACTTCCACCAGGCCATGTTCGAGGTGCCGAACCCGAACGTGCCGAACAATACGGTGGTGCAGGTGGTTCAGGCCGGCTTCACCATCGGCGAGCGGGTGCTCCGCCCCGCCATGGTGGGCGTTGCCAAGGGCGGTCCGAAGGAGGCCCCCGCCAATGCCGAGGCCAGCAGCCAGCAGGGCTGAGCGGCCTCCGCCGGCACGATCAGAAAGTTCCCGCATCGCGTGGCCGCAAGGCTGCGGGATGTTTCTTTTGCGGCAGATGCGGGCGAGAGTGGATGGCCGGAGCAAGCGAGGTTCGCCTGTCCGGCCGAGACAACCGGTGGCAGGGACGGGGGCCGTGCCCAGCGCCCCTTCAGACGCGGAAACCGCTCGCCGTCACCGCTTGCTCCGCAGGAAGTCGCGAAGGGAAGAGCCCTCGCGAAGCGCCTGCAATGCCTCGTCCACCCGCCGCCTTTCCGTGGCGGGCGTTCTTGCCGATGCCACATGGGCCGCGTACATCCGCTTCTTGCCGGGTGTCAGCTCGCTCCAGAGTGCCAGGACGACCGGCTCCGCGCCGAGAGCCCTCTCGAAAGCCTCCGGCACATCGACATGATCCTGATCGTCCACCCTGAAGCGCATCTCGACATCTTCTCCGAGATCGAAACCGGTCGCCGCCTTGATCGCCGGTGATACGATGAAGTACCGGCGGCCGTCGCCCACCGGCATCCAGGCTCCCCGAACCGGAACGCCTGCAATCTCTCCTTCGACCCGCAGTCTGGGATAATCGCCGAAGGGCAGTTCTGCCTCCAGGGCCGGAGGCAAGAAGAGCACCTTGTAGCGGATGACCCGCGCCCGGCCCACGTCGAGGCGGGAGATGGGACCCGTGAACTCATGGGTGAAGTAGCTCATCGGAGATCGTGCCGCCCGGTTGCCGCGTTCGAGGGTGTGTCACACCGAGCGGAACTGCCCAAACCATGCCCCTTATGGCCGCGATGCGGCTCCCTGGAGAAAGTCCTCATGTTCGCTTGAGTTCCGAGAGAAGTTCATCCAGCTGTTCCAGCTGTACCGGCAAGGCAGCGGCAGAGCCGGCGATGGCCTCCTCGAGCGCTTCGGCAGAGGCATGGGTCTCATGATAGGAAAGGGCTGTCTTTCCACCCGGCAGCGCGTCGAAGGTGACGGTCGTGACTGCGCCATCCTCGCCCTCGTCATTGGTCCAGACCATGCGCGCGCCATCCCTGACCTCGATGTAAGTGCCGTAGAAGACAGCCTTGTCCGAATCGCCTGCCTGGAATGCCAGACGGTAGGTGCCACCGGTGCGCGCGTCGATGTCGCAATCGACGAGGGAAACGCCCGTCATGCTCCGCGGCATCCACCACCGGCGAAAGAGCCCGGCGTCACTCCATGCTCTGAAAACCGTGCCGGGCTCGGCATCGAAAGTCCGGGTCACCCGAAGCGAGCGGTCGCCTGTCCGTTCGACCGGCGCTAGACCGGCCGACATGCCTTCATCCTTGGCCTCTTCCCCCATGGGGTTCCCCTTCTCACGTTGCGCCCGATCACAAGCGCGAACGGACGTCGTTGTGCCGGTCAGCCGTCCCGGGGGGTGTCGGGCGCCATCGGCCATCGGGCACTCAATGCCGGATGTCTCGACGCTCGGCATGCCGCAGGAGACCTCTTGCGGACCGTGGGTGCCGCAAGTGCTTCCGGTTCAGGGCATTCTGTACGGAAAGACGGAGAAAGAACAGCCCCGATCATCCCGCGCGGGACGCAGCGCGACAGGACGGGAAGGGGACCCTCACGCCGGATTGACGGTCGGCTCCTGGGTCAGGCAGGCATAAAGGGCGGAGGCGGATTCGGTGGAGCGCAGTTTCGTCACCAGGTCCTGATCGCGGAAGAGGCGTGCGATGCGCGACAGCGCCTTGAGGTGATCGGCGCCGGCACCCTCGGGCGCGAGCAGCAGGAAGACGAGGTCGACGGGCTGATCGTCCAGCGCCTCGAAGTCGACGGGCGTTTCCAGCCGGGCAAACACGCCGGCGATGGAGTGGATCTGCTTGAGCTTGCCATGCGGGATGGCGATGCCGTTGCCCACGCCCGTGGAACCCAGGCGCTCGCGCTGGAGGATGACGTCGAAGATCTCCCGCTCGGGAATGCCGGTCAGCTTGGCGGCCTTCGCCGCCAGTTCCTGCAGCACCTGTTTCTTGGAGTTGACCCGGAGGGCAGGGATGATCGCACCGTCTTGCAGCAAATCTGCCAACGTCATTCTTTTGGTCCTTCGTGCCGCCCGGCAGGGTTCAGGCGAGGGGGCGGGCCTGTGCACGCCCCCTGCCGAAAACCGCATCAGCCCTTGATGTTCGAGGCATCAATCCAGCCGATATTGCCGTCCTGGCGACGGTATACGATGTTGAGGTGCTCGCTGCCCGGCTTGCGGAACATCAGCACCGGCTCGTCCGTCATGTCGAGCGCCATCACGGCGGACGCGACAGACATGGTCTTCAGCTTCTTCGTGCTTTCCGCGACGATCGCGGGCGCGAAGTTATCCGGGATTTCCTCGTCCTCGTCGACGCCGGTATCCATCACGGTATAGGCGACTTCCACCTGACCGTTGCCGGTGCCCAGATGGTGGTCCTTCAGCTTGCGCTTGTAACGGCGAAGCCGCTTCTCGATGCGGTCGAACGCCATGTCGAAGGCCAGCTGCGGATCGTTTGCCTCGCCTGCGGCATGCAGGTTGGCACCCGAATCCAGATGCAGGCGGCAATCGGCGGCGAAACGGGAACCCGACTTGTCGACGATCACCTGGCCGGAGTAGCCGCCATCGAAATACTTGTTGATGGCATCGGCAATCTGGCTCTCGATACGGACACGGAAGGCATCGCCAATATCCATATGCTTGCCGGCTATACGAACGCTCATGGAACTCCCCTTCTACCTGGTGATTTGCAAGGGTCAGTCTACGCCAACCCTGAAGACCATCCAAGCATTTCGCGCGACGATGTCAATTTTGGGTAATGGTCCCCCTGTCGCCCGCGGTCCGTGTATCGATGTGAACGTCGTAACCCGATGGGCGGGGCTTCTACTCTTCACAGGGAGTGATTGTCAATCCTTTGTTAACGGGTGCACACCGGCTCCCGCCCGGTCGTCAGGCCGTTGCGCCGGCCCTCGCCTTCGCCTGCTTCTCGCGCCGGCGCTGGACGGAGGAGGGGATGTTCATCGCTTCCCGGTACTTCGCGACCGTGCGGCGGGCGAGCTGGATTCCCGCCTTTCCGAGGGCCTCCACGATGTCGTCGTCGGAAAGCACCGCCGCCGGGCTTTCCTCGGCAATCAGCGAACGGATGCGGTTTCGCACGGCCTCCGCCGAATGGGCATCGCCGCCTTCCACCGCCGCAATCGAGACCGTGAAGAAGTATTTCAGCTCGAACACGCCCCGTGGCGTTTCCATGTACTTGTTCGAGGTCACGCGGCTGACAGTCGATTCATGCACGCCGATGGCATCCGCCACCGCCTTCAGCGTCAGCGGGCGCAGGTGGTCGATTCCCTTGAGGAGGAAGGCGTCCTGCTGGCGCACGATCTCTTCCGCCACCTTCAGGATGGTCCGGGCGCGCTGGTCCAGGCTGCGCACCAGCCAGTTGGCCGATTGCAGGCAGTTGCCGAGGAAGTTCTGGTCCTCGTCGGGCCGAAGCCGCCCGGCGGTCACGCGGCGATGATAGGTCTGGTTGATCAGAACCCTGGGCTGGGTCGCCGGGTTGAGGTCCACGAGCCAGCTCGCATGCGGGCCCGGCCGCACGATCACGTCCGCGACGACGCTTTCGGCCGCGCCGCCGCCAAAGCCGCTGCCGGGCTTGGGGTTCAGCCGGCGGATATCCGCCAGCATGGCCAGCAGGTCCTCCTCCGTGGCCTTGCACAGGCGCTTCAGGCTCTGGAAATCCCTCTTGGCGAGCAGGTCGAGATGGTCGAGCAGGGTTTCCATCATCGGGTCGAGCCGGTCGAGCTGCCTGAGCTGGATCGCGAGGCACTCCTTCAGCGAGCGCGCGAAGACGCCCGGCGGTTCGAGCGTCTGCAGCCCGGCAAGAATGCGGGCGCGGTCCGCTGCGGAAAGCCCCAGCCGTGCGCCGAGCTCTTCCACGGCCGCCCCGTCCACGTAACCGCTGTCTTCCAGCAGCCCGGCCATGGCCTCCGCTGCAAGCCGGTCTCGCGCATTGTCGAACAGGAAGGGGATCTGGGCCTGAATGTGGTCGAGAAGCGACGGCGGCCCGCCGCCGAGATCGTCGGGCTCGAAGCCCTCGCCGCCGGCGCCGGTCGAGGTCCAGCCCTCGCCGAGCGGGGCTGTCGCGGCATCCGGCCCGGAGCCTTCGCCGCCCGCATAGCTGTCGTCGAAATTGGCATCCATTTCCCGGCTGAGGCCAGCGGCGGCGCCGGTGTTCTCGCTCTCGTACCATTCGGAGGACAGGTCGCCCGCTTCGTTGAGGACGGTGCGCTCGGAGGCATCCTCCCGGGCCTCGGGGGCGTCGTCCTCGCCATCGTCGCCGGAGGCGAGTTCGAGCAACGGGTTCTTCTCCACCTCCAGCCCGATGAACTGCAACAGCTCCGCATGCGGCATCTGCAGCAACTGGATCGACTGCATGAGCTGCGGTGTCATGACCAGCGACTGGCTCTGGCGCTGGAAAAGGCTGGCAGAGAGAGCCATGATGGGCGCCGTCACTCCTTGCCGCAAGGCGTGGCATCGCCCTTCCGGCCTACGAAAAACCTGAACTGGCCCGAAAATTGCTTGTTTTTCTCTTCCGGTCAATCCGTCCCGGAAGAAATGGTAAAAAAGCGAAACCTTCTTGAGCCGGAGGGCGTCGGCCGGACGGGGTCGCGCCTGGCTTCAGAGGCTGAAATTGTCACCGAGATAGAGGCGGCGCACATCCGGATTGTTGATGATCTCGTCCGCCCGGCCGTGGGTCAGCACCTCACCCGCATGGATGATGTAGGCTCGGTCGATGAGGCCGAGGGTCTCGCGCACATTGTGATCGGTGATGAGCACGCCGATGCCGCGCGCGGTCAGGTGGCGCACGAGGTTCTGGATGTCGGCGACCGAAATCGGGTCGACGCCCGCGAAGGGCTCGTCGAGCAGCATGAAGGCCGGATCGCTGGCAAGCGCCCGGGCAATTTCGAGGCGCCGGCGTTCGCCGCCCGACAGCGCGACCGCGGGCGACTTGCGCAGCCGCTCGATGTGGAACTCCTCGAGGAGTTCGGACAGCTTGCGCTCCCGCTCCTTGCGGTTCGAGACATGCACCTCGAGCACCGCATTGATGTTCTGCTCCACCGTGAGGCCGCGGAAAATCGAGGCTTCCTGCGGAAGATAGCCGACGCCGAGGCGTGCGCGGCGGTACATCGGCATCTTCGTGACGTCGCGACCGTTGAGATGGATCGTGCCCTGATCCACCGGCACCAGGCCGGTGATCATGTAGAAGCAGGTGGTCTTGCCCGCACCGTTCGGGCCGAGCAGGCCGACAGCCTCGCCCCGGCGCACCACGAGCGAGGCGCCGTTCACCACGCGCCGGGCGCGGTAGGTCTTCGTCAGGCCGCGCGCGATCAGCGTGCCGTCGTAACGGGCAAGATCGGCGGGCGTCGCAGGCTGGGCCTGTGTCTGCGGGTTACCGGACGGGGATGCGTTCACGAGGACAAGATACCCTTACTGCTTCGGCTTCTGGCTCTTGGGGTCGAGCTGGATACGGACACGGCCGCCGCAGGCTTCCAGATGGGCCTCCCCGGTATTGGCATGCACCGTCAGCTTGCAGCCCACGAACACGTTCTGCTGGTCGCTCAGCACCACCTGCTTGCCTTCCAGAATGAACACCTGGCTCGCCATCTCGAAGGAACCGGTGTCGCCGGTGGCCTGCTGCGTGCCGGAATTCAGGAGCACGCCGCCCGCAAGATCGATCTTCTCGATGTCGGTATTGCCGGCCGTCATCGACTTGCCGCCGCTCTTGTAATGGACGACCATATGGCCCGCCTTCAGCGAGGTCGTGCCCTGGATGACGCTGACATTGCCCTTGAAGATGGCGGTCTTCTCCTGCTCCTTGATCTCGAGCTGATCGCTCTCGATCTGGATCGGCTGGTCATTGGAGAGCTTCAGACCCTCCATCTGGCTGCTCGTCGACTGCGCCATGGCCGTAAGCGGCATCATCAGGCAGGAGGCCACCAGCAGTGCAGACAGGGATCGGGCGCGCGGCATTTTAACCAGCATGGGTGAACCTTTAATTTTGCAACTTGTGCACGGCAGCGGCTTCGATGGAAACCTTGACCTTGCCCTTGAACAGAATGGTTCGCCCCTTATCCGTCATCTTCATGCTTTCGGCAAGAATCGAAGCGGATTTTGTCGTGATGGCCACGGGCTTGGCGGTTTCCATCCGCCCGGCCTTGACGTCGAGCTGCGCCGCCTGAAACTCGGCCTGGATGCCCGAGCTGAGATTGATCGAGAAGGGTGCCGTCATCGCCAGGTCGTCCTTGGCCCTGTTGTAAAGGGCTTCGATGGCGGTCACGCTGGCCAGCACGTCCTTCGTCACGGGCACGGACGCCTTGATCGTCTGCAGCGTGATGAGATCCGGGTTCTTTATGTCCTGAAGGGCGCGCTCCGCCAGCATGGTGTAGCTGATGCCCTCGCTGTTGCGGCCGGATACGGCGGGCTTCTCCATCACGATCTTGCCGTCCTCGATCTTCACCCCGCCCACCGAGATGTCCTCGGGCAGATAGGTGCGGACGACGGAAACGGCGATGAAGGCGAGCGAGATCAGCAGCGCTGCCAGAGGCAGCAGCACCTTCAGGCGCTTCACGCGGCGCGAATGGGCCATCGCGTTGGCATAGCTTTGTGCAAAGGGCGTTTTGCGGTCTGCCCCCTGGACAGGCGTCAAGACATTCACAGACACTTCCTTAGGTTGTTCCTCCCCCGGAAAGGAGAGGCCGGCATCGCCGTTCTTCCGGCTGCGTGCCGTTCATGACGCCCCAATATGGAAAAATTAAAGCAACAGGTCGTCGAATGACTATGCTACCAGAACGATGCGCTCTAAGAAACGGCTGACCGCAAAATTGATGGGTCGCGTTTGCGAGGCCAACGGAGTTTCGAATTCATGGACGCTATGATGCTTGCCGACCGGCGCAGACTGAGGCGCAAGGTGACGTTCTGGAGAGTGGTGGCGGTGCTGCTGGTGGCAGCGATCGGCTTTTCCCTCTTCCGGTTCGCGGGATCGGAGATGGACTACGCCCGTCCCCATATCGCCCGGATCACGATCGAAGGCATCATCCAGGACGATACCGAGCTTCTCGAGCGGCTGAAGACGATCGAGGAATCGGATGCGGCCAAGGGTCTCGTGGTCTCGATCTCCTCTCCCGGGGGCACGACCTATGGCGGGGAGCGCCTGTTCAAGGCGATCCGCGCCGTGGCGGCGAAGAAACCCGTCGTCTCCGACGTGCGCACGCTTGCCGCTTCCGCCGGCTACATGGTGGCGACTGCCGGCGACGTCATCGTTGCCGGCGAAACCTCGATCACCGGCTCCATCGGCGTGATCTTCGAATATCCGCAGGCAAAGCCGCTTCTGGACAAGATCGGCGTCTCGCTGGAGGAGATCAAGTCCTCGCCGCTGAAGGCCGAGCCCTCGCCCTTCCATACTCCGCCGGAGGAGGCCAAGACCATGATCCGGTCGATGGTTGCCGACAGCTATGACTGGTTCGTCAACCTGGTTGCCGAGCGGCGCAAGCTGCCGAAGGAAGAGGCGCTGCGCCTGGCGGACGGCCGTATACTTACCGGGCGGCAGGCGCTCAAGGAGAAGCTGGTCGACAAGCTCGGCGGCGATCGCGAGATCCTCGATTACTTCAAGAGCCGCGGGGTTTCCGGCGACCTCGAGATCGAGGAATGGAAGGCAACCTCGGACAGCGGGCTGTTCGGAATGCAGGGTCTTGCCCGCGCCGTGCTCGGCGCGCTTGGCGTGGATGCCGCCGCCATGCCTGCCGATCTGGCCGGTTTCCTGCGGGGCAAGTTGTTCCTTGACGGTCTGGTCTCCGTTTGGCAGGTTGACTGAGAAATGACCACAACCTGTTTCCTTGGGGGGAAAACGTGATCAAATCGGAACTGGTGCAGATCGTTGCAGCCCGTAACCCGCATCTCTATCACCGCGACGTGGAAAACATCGTCAATGCGGTGCTGGATGAAATCACCGACGCGCTGGCGGCCGGTAACCGGGTGGAGCTGCGCGGTTTCGGCGCCTTCTCGGTCAAGAACCGTCCGTCCCGGTCGGGCCGCAACCCCCGCACCGGCGACAGCGTCTTCGTCGAGGAAAAGTGGGTTCCCTTCTTCAAGACCGGCAAGGAGCTGCGCGAGCGGCTCAATCCCGGCCAGCCGGATCTCGGCGATTCCGACTGACCCGGTCGCTCGCGGGATACGAAACGGGCCGGCAAAGGCTTGAGGCTCCCGCGGCCGGCATTATATCAAGGGCGGCATCGGGGTGCGCGCGGCGCTTGCCCCTTCCGACGCCCCTTCGAGGAGAATTGCGATGGTCCGCAAGGCTTTGAACGTCCTGATCCTGCTTCCCCTTGCAATCGTCCTCATCGTGCTGTCCGTGGCAAATCGCCAGACGGTCGCCATGGCCCTCAACCCCTTCCGCCCGGAAGACACGGTCCTGCGCTTCGAGGCGCCGTTCTTCGTCTTCCTGTTCGCTGCGCTCATCCTCGGCATGATCGTCGGCTCGCTGGCAACCTGGTTTGCCCAGGGCAAGTACCGCAAGCGGGCCCGGCTGCTGCGGGAAGAAAGCCTGAAATGGCAGCAGACGGCGTCCGCATCGAGGACCCAGCCCGCGCCGCGCCAGATCGGCGCCTGAAGCCGCATCCCCTCCGGCGCGTCTGCGGCCGGGGGCTTTGCCAAGGCCTTCCCGCAATGCTATGCCGCCCGGCAGTACAGCTGAAAGAGAAGACCCGCCCGTGAAGAACAAGGAACGCAGGCCCGGTGCCACGCGGAAAGCGCCCGCCTCCGGCAACAATCGCAGCTCCTCCCGGCCCGCCGCCGGGCAGCGCCGTTTCGAGGACGCGCCCGCCCGGGCGGAATCCGCGAAGGGCAGGGAGCGTCCTGCCGCCGAGGCCCCCCGCGCCGCCGCACAGGCCGAAGCGCAGCCCGCCCGTGCGCTGATCGAGCGCAGCGGCGAGCGGCCGGCGGAGCGGGTGCCCGTCATCCTCGAAACCCCCGGCGCCGGCGATTTTCATCTCATCGACAGCGGCAACCAGCTGAAGCTCGAGCAATACGGCCCCTACCGCATCGTGCGGCCGGAGGGACAGGCGCTCTGGAAACCCTCTCTTCCCGCCCATGTCTGGGAAAAGGTGGATGCCGTCTTCACCGGCGACATCGACGAGGAAGGGGCCGGGCGTTGGCGCTTCCCCCGGGAGGCCCTCGGGGAAACCTGGCCGCTGCAATTGCTGGACGTGGATTTCCACGGGCGCTTCACGTCCTTCCGCCATGTCGGCGTGTTCCCGGAACAGATCGTCCACTGGACCTGGATGAAGAACGAGATCGAGGCCGCGAAGCGTCCGCTCAAGGTGCTCAATCTCTTCGGCTATACCGGCGTCGCCTCGCTCGTTGCCGCCCGCGCCGGTGCGGAGGTCACCCATGTGGATGCATCCAAGAAGGCGATCGGCTGGGGCCGCGAGAACCAGTCGCTGAGCCGGCTCGACCGCGCGCCGATCCGCTGGATCTGCGAGGACGCGATGAAGTTCATCCAGCGCGAGGAGCGCCGCGGGAACCGCTACGACATCATCCTGACCGACCCGCCCAAATTCGGGCGGGGACCGAACGGGGAGGTCTGGCAGCTCTTCGATCACCTGCCGCTGATGCTCGACATCTGCCGCGAGCTTCTCAGCCGGGATGCACGCGGCCTCGTCCTGACGGCCTATTCCATCCGGGCCAGTTTCTATTCCATCCACGAGCTGATGCGCGAAACCATGCGCGGCCGCGGCGGCGTGGTGGAATCGGGCGAACTGGTCATCCGCGAGAGCGGCCTTTCCGGCAAGGAAACCGGCCGCGCGCTTTCCACCTCCCTCTTCAGCCGCTGGGTACCGAAATGAGCGACAACAGGCGTCACGATCAGGAAGCGGGTCCGCGCCGCGTGGGGCAGGTGAAGGAAGTCACCAGCCTTTCCAATCCCATCATCAAGGACATCAAGGCGCTTTCGCTCAAGAAGCACCGCGACGAAACCCGCACCTTCCTGGCGGAAGGCCTCAAGCTCGTCATCGACGCGCAGGAACTGGGCTGGAAGATCCGCACACTCATCTATTCCAAGGCCGGCCGTGGCAAGCCGGCGGTGGAGCAGGCCGCCGCCCGCACCGTCGCCTCGGGCGGGCTGGTGCTCGAGGTCAGCGAAAAGGTGATGGGCTCCATCACCCGCCGCGAAAACCCGCAGATGGTCTCCGCCGTCTTCGAGCAGCGCTGGGCGCCGCTTGCGAGCCTGAAGCCGAAGGACGGCGAAACCTATGTCGCGCTCGACCGGGTGCGCGATCCCGGCAATCTCGGCACCATCATCCGCACGGCGGATGCGGCAGGCGCATCCGGCGTGATCCTCGTCGGCGATACCACCGATCCCTTTTCTCTCGAAACGGTGCGGGCCACCATGGGCTCCCTGTTCGCCGTGCCGCTTGCGCGGGCAAGCGTCGCGGAATTCCTGGAGTGGAAGAAGAGGTCCGGTGCAAGGGTGGTCGCAACCCATCTCGCCGGAGCCGTCGACTACCGCATGATCGACTACCGGGCCAAGCCGACCGTCCTGCTGATGGGCAACGAACAGTCCGGCCTTCCCGATGAGCTCGCCGCGCAGGCGGATGCGCTGGCGCGCATTCCGCAGCAGGGAAGGGCGGATTCGCTGAACCTCGCCGTGGCAACCGCCGTCATGCTCTTCGAGGCGCGGCGCCATCTCCTCACGCTGGATCAGCGCGGATGAGCGAACGCACGTCACCCTTTGCCCGGCCGCTGCCGATCCTTGTTCTGGTGGCTGCCGCCATCCTTCTCGATCAGGCGTCGAAAATCGCCGTCGAACAGCTGCTGCCGCAAGAGGTGGGCGTACCCGTCCTACCCTTCCTGGCCTTCTACCGGACCTATAATCTCGGCGTCGCCTTCTCCATGCTGTCGGATGCGGACGGGTGGTTCATCGTCGGGATGCGGCTTGCCATCGTCGGCTTCGTGCTCTGGCTCTGGCGACGCACGCCGCCCGACCGGCTCTTTGCCCATCCGGGCTATGCGTTGATCATTGCCGGAGCGGCCGGCAACCTGATCGACCGGTTCCTCTACGGTCACGTTGTGGATTTCATCCTGTTTCACACGCCGGCCTGGTCCTTCGCGGTCTTCAATCTCGCAGACAGCTTCATAACCATCGGCGCCGGTCTGGTGATCCTGGACGAGCTCGTGGGCAAGAAAAGCACCGATCGTTAAAATGCGAGCCATTTCCTGAAGCGAAGAAGAACGGCTCCCGGCCTAGTCTCGGGGCATGAGCGATCTTCAACAGCTGAGAAAGCGACTGTCCGCAGCCTTCGAGGTGCCCGATCATAGGAGCAAGGCCCCTCACGACACCCTGCGCGATCCGTTCAGCCTCCTGCACGATGCCGAGGAGCCCGAGCCGCAGATACGGGAAAGCGAAGCGGAAGCCGATCCCGCATCGCTTTCGCTGTGGATGGCGGGGGCCGGGCTTCTGCTTGCTGCCGGCGTGCTGTCCTTCGGTACGCTCGAGACCCATGTGGCCTTCGCGCTCGCATTTTTCGCCATGGCGCTTCTTTTTGCGGTCTACCACATTGCCGAACGCCTTCGTCGCAGCCGTCACGTGCATGCGGTCAAGCAGATCGCCGAGGCAGCCGCCGACCGGGAATGGGCTGCGGAGGAGCGCAAGGCGCTCGTCTCCTCCATCCACGAGAGCTTCGGCGATCTTGCCGTCGTGCGCGACCTCAAGGGCACCATCCGCGTCGCGAACCGGATCTTCTCGGAGGTGACCGGGGAGATGGAGCCTGCCGGGTCTCGTTGCGAGGAGCTGGGCTTCCGGTTCGAGCCGGGCTCGCGGCCGGGGCGTCTCGTTGCCCGGATCGCCACCCCTGCCGGTGAGCGGATCTTCGCCTGGGGCGACACGATCATCCGGCATCCCGACACGGGCGAGCTGCTGACCGAAAGCGTGGCGCGCGACATCACCGAGGAAACCCGATCGACCGCGGACGCCGATGCGGCGCGGCGCAAGGCCGAGCAGGTGAGCGCGGCGAAATCCCGTCTCCTTGCCACCGTCGCCCACGATATCCGCACCCCGCTGACCGGCCTTCTCGGCATGGCAGACCTTCTGGAGCGGTCGAAACTCGGTCCGGACCAGCGCAATTATGTGGCCGGCCTGCGGCAGTCGGGTCAGGTTCTGGCCTATCTCGTCGAGGATCTCCTCGACTTCGCCACCATGGAGGCGGGGCGTTTCGAGCTGCGCCCCGTTCCGGAATCGCCCCGCAACCTGATCGAAGGCATCGTCGAGATGCTCGCCCCCCGCGCCCATTTCAAGGGGCTGGAGATCGCCTCCTTCGTCGCGCCCGACGTGCCGGAATATCTGGAGCTCGATCCGGGTCGCCTGCGCCAGGTGCTTTTCAACGTCGTCGGCAATGCGGTGAAGTTTACCCGCCGCGGTGGCGTCAGCGTCTCGGCCGAGATCGAGCGCGATGATCTGGTCATTCGCGTGGGCGATACCGGGCCGGGCATGACGGCGGCGGAGAAGGCCCGCATCTTCGAGGAGTTCATCCAGGTCGGCCCGTCGCGCTCGCGCAGCGCCGGCAAGGGCCTCGGCCTTTCCATTTCCGCCCGCATCGTCGATGCCTTCGGCGGCTCCATGACGGTGGACAGCGAGAAGGGGGTCGGCAGTACCTTCACGATCCGCATTCCCGTCACATCGGATATCCGGCCCGAAACGCGCCAGAGCCGCAGCGGGCTGGTTCGCAATTCCGTGGCCCTCGTCCTCGTGCCCGACGGACCGGCCGGTGCGGCCATCGACCGGACGATCCGGGCGCTGGGTGGCGAATGCAGGCTTTGCCGCAGCGGCATCGACGTGCTGGAGGCGCTGGACAAGGGCGAGATCAATGGCCGCCGGATCACCGACATCATCGTCGATCACCGGCTCGAGGACGACTTCATCGGACCCTGTTCCGAAAGGGCGGAAAAGCTGCGCCTGCGCCGCATCTTCCTCGTCAATCCCGAGCAGCGCCAGGCGCGCATCGCCGGGCCCTACGATGCCTGGCTGATCCGCCCGATCCGCGAGCAGTCGCTGATCGACGTGCTGGGCGGCCGCCTTCGCGGTCTGGAGAAGCGCGGCGCCACCAACGACAACCGTCCGGCCCGCCTGCCGGCGCCGACCCCCGCCGGAAACAGCCGTGGCCGCATTTTCCTCGGCGAGGACGACCCGGTCAATGCCCTGATGATCCGCACCGCGCTGGAGCGGGCCGGCTTCAGCGTGCATCACGCGGGCGATTTCGACGCCCTGATGGACATGCTTTCGGGCAGCGACGGATGGCGTCCGGATGCCGTGCTGACAGACCTCGGCATGCCGGGCGTGGCGGACCGCGACGTGGTGGCGGAGCTGCGCGCGCAGCTCGATGCCACCGGCCACCAGCATGTTCCGGTCATCGTGCTTTCGGGCGAGAGCGCCGAGGAGATCCGGCAGAATGCGCTGCGGCGCGGCGCGGACCGCTTCCTCACCAAGCCCGTCCCGCCGCTCGATCTCGTCAACGAAATCAACGCCGCGCTGGAAGGATGCCGCAAGCGCCGCGAGGGCTGAGGGGCGGATTCCGCTACCCCGATCTTCGTCACTATCCTGTCGCAGTGCCATGTTTTAAAATCTCCCATCGACAGACGGGGGAGAATCGCCATGACCATGGAACAGGCGCCGAATGGCCAGTTTGAAGAGGTCGAGGTTTCCGCGCACCTGCCCGCATTCCAGGCAGACGACCAGCCGGTGCTCGGCCGGATCGGATCGCTGGAGACGCGCCTCGCCCGCAACGGCTTCGAGATCGATGCGGCACAGCGGGTGCGCTATCAGGTTTTCGTGGAGGAGATGAAGGCGACGCTCTCGCCGGACTCCATGCGGCGCAAGCGCGATACCGATGCCTGGGACGCCATCTGCGACCATCTCCTGGTTCTCGACCGCTCGATCGAGGGCGACACCGAAGACCAGATCGTCGGCACCTATCGCATTCTGCGCCAGGATGTGGCGATGAAGCGGGGCGGCTTCTATTCGGCCTCCGAGTTCGAGATCGATGCGCTCGTGGCCCGTCATCCCGACAAGCGGTTCATGGAGCTCGGCCGCTCCTGCGTGCTGCCCGCCTATCGCACCAAGCGCACCGTGGAGCTTCTCTGGCAGGGCAACTGGGCCTATGCGCTCCGGCATGGCATGCACACCATGTTCGGCTGCGCCTCCTTCCCCGGAACGTCTCCCGACGACCATGCGCTGGCGCTGGGCTTCCTGCATCATTCCGTGCTGGCCCGCGACGAGTGGGCGGTGAGCGCCCGGCCAGAGCTTTTCCAGCCGATGGACCGCAAGCCCTTCGATCCCGCCGACACCCGCAAGGCGCTCGCCACGATGCCGCCGCTCATCAAGGGCTATCTGCGCCTCGGCGCCATGGTGGGCAACGGCGCCGTTGTCGATCAGGCCTTCAACACCACCGATGTGCTGATCGTCCTGCCGATCTCCAGCATTTCGGACCGCTACATCAGCCACTACGGTGCCGATGCGGGGCGCTTTTCGGCCTGACGCAGGCTTCCGGTCAGCAGGTGCAGCCGCAGCGGGCGTGATCCGCCTGCCGGGGCATCGGCAGGTCCGCAATTTCCCGCAGCGAAAGCGCCCGGAGCTCCGGATGCTGAAGGGGATCGCCTTCAGCCCGGCCTGCCCAAGGGCAATCCCGTTCCTGGAGCCAGACGAGAATCCGTTTCATCAGCGCGATCATGGCCGTTCTCCCGATCATCGATCCGATGAAGTATTTCTTCACGCCATGTTCGAAATCAATTGAGTGTTTCGGCCGATGGGTTTAGCTTTTCTGAATGCGAAACCTCAATCTCGTCCATCTGAACGGCCTGCGCGCGGTGGAAGCGGCTGCTCGTCTGGGAACGCTCCAGGCGGTCGCCGAGGAATTCGGCGTGTCGCCGGGCGCGGTCAGCCAGCAGATAACCAAGGCCGAGGCGCAGCTGGGCATGGTGCTCTTCGACCGTCAGCCGCGCGGGCTGGTGCCGACCGAACAGGCAGCCCCCGTGCTCTTTCGCCTGGCGGATGCCTTCCGGTCCCTTTCCGAGGCCGTCCGTCTGGCCGGGCAGCGCGATCCCTCTATCCTCACCATTTCGGTTGCGCCCGTCTTCGCCGCGCGATGGCTGGTCCACCGTCTCGACCGCTTCACCGCCACCCATCCCGAGCTGCATCTGAGGATCGATGCCACGACGCGCCTGATCGACCTCGGGGCATCGGACGTGGACCTCGGCATCCGTGTCGGTCGGGGTGAGTGGCCGCATGTGAAAAGCGAGCTCCTGCTTCAACAGGAGATCTTTCCCGTGGCTTCGCCGGCGCTTGCCGAACGCTTGCACCATCCGGCCGATCTCGCGGCCATTCCCCTGGTGATCGACGATCGTTCGATGTTTTCCTGGGATCTCTGGCTCCGCGCGGCCGGGGTGCCGGACCTTGCCTGTCGCATCGGCCATCGCCTCAACGAGGCGTCGCTTTGCCTCGATGCCGTCATGGCCGGTCAGGGCGTGATGCTTGCCTGGCAGACGCTGGCGGGCGACGCCATCCGGCAGGGTCGGCTGGTGGCGCCCTTCGGCCTGCGCGTCAGGACCGGTTTCGGCCACTATCTCGTCACCGCTCCGGGCCAGCGCCAGCGGCCGGCGGTCGCCGCCTTCGTCCGCTGGCTGAAGGACGAGCTTGCGGACAGCATGGCCAGCCTGGACCGGCACATGCCGCCCGCTGGGCCTCAGCCGCCGGCATTGTAGGCTGCAATCGCCGCCATGTTGACGATGTCGCTGTCCTTGGCGCCCATCTGGGTGATCTGGACGGACTTGTCGAGACCGACCAGCAGGGGGCCGACGACGGTGGAGCCGCCGAGTTCCTGCAGCATCTTGGTCGAAATAGACGCGGAGTGGATCGCCGGCATGACGAGCACGTTCGCCGTTCCGGACAGGCGGCAGAAGGGATACTGTTCCATCCGCTCGTGGTTGAGCGCCACATCCGCCCCCATCTCTCCGTCATATTCGAAATCCACGTGCCGGCGGTCGAGGATCTTGACCGCCTCGCGCACCCGCTCGGAACGTTCGCCGGTGGGATGACCGAAGGTGGAGTAGGCCAGCATGGCGACGCGCGGCTCGTAGCCCATGCGGCGAGCGGTGCGGGCGGCCTCCTCGGCGATATCCGCCAGTTCCTCGGCGGTCGGCATGTCGTGCACCGCCGTATCGGCCACGAAGACCGTGCGGCCGCGGGCAAGGGCCAGCGACACGCCGATCACCCGGCGGCCCGGCTTCGGGTCGATGCAGCGGCGGATGTCCTCGAAGGCGGTCGAGTAGTTGCGCGTCGTGCCTGTTACCATCGCATCCGCATCGCCGAGCGCCACCATGCAGGCGGCGAAGTGGTTGCGGTCCGTCTTCACCAGGCGCTGGCAGTCCCGGTAGAGATAGCCCTTCCGCTGGAGGCGCGAGTAGAGGAAATCCGTATAGGCGTCGACCCGATCCGAAATGCGGGCATTGACCACCTCGATCCCCGGACGGTTGAGGTCGATGCCGTGCTTCTCCGCGGTCGCATGCATCGGCTCGTCTCGCCCGAGAAGAATGGCGGTGCCGAGGCCCTGGTTGGCATAGGAGATCGCGGCGCGCATGACCTGCTCTTCCTCCGCCTCGGCGAAGACGACGCGCTTCGGATTGGCGCGCACCCGTTCGTAGAGCCGCTGAAGCGTGGAGGCGATCGGGTCCCGTCTTGCGGACAGCTCGCGCGCATAGGCGTCGAGGTCGGCAATGTCGCGGCGTGCGACACCCGTTTCCATGGCGGCCCGCGCAACGGCGACCGGTATCGCGGAGATCAGCCGGGGATCGAACGGCACGGGGATGATGTAGCGCGGCCCGAAGCGGGGCCTGTTGCCCTGATAGGCCGCGGCCACATCGTCCGGCACGTCCTCGCGGGCGAGCTCCGCGAGCGCCCGCACGGCGGCAATCTTCATGGCGTCGTTGATGGTCGAGGCCCGCACGTCGAGCGCCCCGCGGAAGATGTAGGGAAAGCCCAGGACGTTGTTGACCTGGTTCGGGTAGTCCGAGCGGCCCGTGGCCATGATCGCGTCGCTGCGGATCTCGGCCACCGCCTCCGGCGTGATTTCCGGATCGGGATTGGCCATGGCGAAGATGATCGGCTTCGGCGCCATGGAGCGGATCATGTCGTCGGTGAAGGCGCCCTTCTGGGAAAGGCCGAAAACCACGTCCGCGCCCTTCATGGCTTCGGCAAGCGTCCGGTTGTCGGTCTTTACCGCATGGGCGGATTTCCACTGGTTCATGCCCTCGGTGCGGCCCTGCCAGATCACGCCCTTCGTATCGCAGAGGGTGATGTTCTCAGGCGCGAAGCCCATCGCCTTGATCAGCTCGATGCAGGCAATCGCCGCCGCACCCGCGCCGTTGCAGACGAGCTTCGTGGTCTTGAAGTCGCGACCGGTCAGTTCGAGCGCGTTGATGAGGCCCGCCGCCGCAATGATCGCGGTGCCGTGCTGGTCGTCGTGGAAGACCGGTATGTCCATGATCTCCCGGAGCTTCTGCTCGATGATGAAGCAGTCCGGCGCCTTGATGTCCTCCAGGTTGATGCCGCCGAAGGAAGGGCCGAGGAAGCGAACGCAATTGATGAATTCGTCCACATCCTCGGTCGCGACCTCGAGATCGATGGAATCGACGTCGGCGAAGCGCTTGAAGAGCACGGCCTTGCCCTCCATGACCGGCTTCGAGGCCAGCGCGCCGAGATTGCCGAGGCCGAGGATGGCGGTCCCGTTCGAGATGACGGCGACCATGTTGCCGCGTGCGGTGTAATCATAGGCGGTTGCGGGATCGGCGGCGATGGCCTTTACCGGAACGGCCACGCCCGGCGAATAGGCAAGCGAGAGATCGCGCTGCGTCGCCATGGGCTTGGTCGGATTGATCTCCAGCTTGCCGGGTCGTCCCCGCGCATGGAAGTCCAGCGCCTCCTGCTCCGTCACGCTCGCCTTGATGCGGCCGGTCTTGTCGTTCACCTGCAATCCTCCCGGTACTGCTGCGCCGGTCTTCGCCCCTCGCGCGCCGGCTTGTCGTTTGAATGGCCCGTTCCCGGGGTCCGATGGCCGCTTCGCCTGTGGGCAGTCGCCCTCGTGGCGGCCTTTCGGGTTGTGCCGGGGGCCGGGGGAGGGCTACTGTTGCACGACTTTTCGATCCTGCAAATATAAAAGCCGTGACAATCAGCCTCTCGCCCACAGCCGAAGCCCTGACCAAAGACGTGCTCGTCTCGGACGCCAGCCGCCAGTCGGCGACGCCGATGATGGAGCAGTACATCGAGATCAAGGCCAGCAATCCGGATTCGCTCCTGTTTTACCGCATGGGCGATTTCTACGAGCTGTTCTTCGACGATGCGGTGGAGGCGTCCCGCGCGCTTGGCATCACGCTGACGAAACGCGGCCAGCATATGGGCCACGACATTCCCATGTGCGGCGTGCCGGTTCATGCCGCCGACGATTACCTGCAGAAGCTGATCGGTCTCGATTACCGCGTGGCGGTCTGCGAACAGGTGGAAGATCCGGCGGAAGCCAAGAAGCGCGGCTCCAAGTCCGTCGTCCGGCGCGACGTGGTGCGCCTCGTCACGCCCGGCACCATCACCGAGGAAAAGCTGCTTTCGCCGGGCGAGGCGAATTACCTGATGGCGCTTGCCCGCATCAAGGGCGGGTCCGAGCCGCAGCTTGCGCTCGCCTGGATCGACATTTCGACCGGCATCTTCCGTCTCGCCGAAACCGAGGCAAGCCGCCTGCTCGCCGATGTCATGCGCATCGAGCCGCGCGAACTCATCCTGCCCGACACGCTCTTTGCCGACCCGGAGCTGAAGCCCGCGCTCGACGTGCTCGGCCGGATCGTCATGCCCCAGCCGGCCGTGCTGTTCGACAGCGCCACGGCGGAGCGGCGCATCGCGCAGTATTACGGGGTCACCACGCTCGATGGCTTCGGCACCTATTCGCGCGCGGAACTCGCGGCCGCCTCCGCCGCCGTTGCCTATGTGGAAAAGACCCAGATCGCCGAGCGTCCGCCTCTCGGACGCCCCGAGCGGGAAAGCAGTGCCTCCACGCTCTTCATCGATCCCGCGACGCGGGCCAATCTGGAGCTGACCAAGACGCTTTCGGGCGACCGCAACGGGTCGCTCCTGAAGGCCCTCGACCGCACCGTGACCGGCGGCGGCGCACGGCTTCTCGCAGAACGGCTGATGTCGCCGCTGACCGACCCGCAGGCAATCCACGACCGGCTGGATTCGCTGGAGGCCCTTCTCGCCGAACCCTCGCTCCGCCAGGCGCTGAAGGAAGGGCTTAAGCAGATGCCGGACATGCCGAGGGCCTTGTCCCGTCTCGCGCTCGACCGCGGCGGCCCGCGCGATCTCGGCGCCATCCGGCAGGGGCTCGAAACCGCAGCCCTCATTGCCGGCCTGCTGGAGAACCGGCATCTGCCGCGCGAGCTCGGTGAGGCCCTCGGGGACCTGAAGGCCCTGCCGTCCACGCTCGCGCTCCAGCTTGGCCACTGGCTGGGCGAGGACCTGCCTCTCCTGAAGCGGGACGGCGGATTCGTGCGCGAGGGAGCAAGCAGCGAGCTGGACGAACTCAGGGCCCTGCGCGACCAGTCGCGCCGGGTGATCGCCGGCCTGCAGCTGCAATATGCCGAGGAAACCGGCATCAAGTCGCTGAAGATCAAGCACAACAACGTGCTCGGCTATTTCATCGAGGTAACGGCCGGCAATGCCGGCACCATGACCGACAGCGACGAGGCGAAAAGCCGCTTCATCCATCGCCAGACCATGGCCAATGCCATGCGCTTCACCACGCCGGAACTTGCCGATCTGGAAAGCCGGATCGCCAATGCGGCCGGGCAGGCGCTGGAGCTGGAACTCGAGGCCTTCGAGGCCATGCGCGCCGATGTGGTCGATGCGGCGGAAGCCCTCAAGCGGGGCGCGCGGGCGCTTGCCGTTCTCGACGTGGCGCAGGGGCTTGCCCATCTCGCCGAGGAGCAGAATTACTGCCGTCCGACGGTCGATGCGTCTGTGACCTTCGCCATATCGGGCGGGCGCCATCCGGTCGTGGAGCAGGCGCTCCGCCGCCAGGCGGGAACCGCCTTCGTTGCGAACAGCTGCGATCTCTCGCCGCCATCGGGGGCGAAACTCGGGGCCATCTGGCTGCTGACAGGTCCCAACATGGGGGGTAAATCCACCTTCCTGCGCCAGAATGCGCTGATCGCCATCATGGCCCAGATGGGCTCCTATGTGCCGGCGGAAAGCGCCCATATCGGCGTCGTCGACCGGCTGTTTTCCCGTGTCGGCGCATCGGACGATCTCGCCCGCGGCCGGTCCACCTTCATGGTGGAAATGGTGGAAACGGCGGCGATCCTCAATCAGGCGACGGACCGTTCGCTGGTGATCCTCGATGAAATCGGCCGCGGTACGGCAACCTTCGACGGTCTCTCGATCGCCTGGGCGGCCGTCGAGCACCTTCACGAGGTAAACTGCTGCCGCGGGCTCTTTGCCACCCATTTCCACGAGCTGACGGTGCTCTCGGAGAAGCTTCCCCGGCTGTCCAATGCCACGATGCGGGTGAAGGAATGGGATGGCGACGTGATCTTCTTGCACGAGGTGGGGCCCGGAGCGGCAGACCGCTCCTATGGCATCCAGGTCGCCCGGCTGGCCGGCCTGCCGTCCTCCGTGGTCGAGCGCGCGCGGGACGTTCTGGCCAAGCTCGAGGATGCGGACCGCAAGAACCCGGCAAGCCAGCTGATCGACGATCTGCCGCTCTTTCAGGTTGCCATTCGCCGCGAGGAGGCAAGGCGCGCGGGACCGTCGAAGGTCGAGGCGGAGCTTGCCGCCCTCAATCCCGATGACATGACGCCGCGGGAGGCGCTTGAGGCGCTGTATGCGCTGAAGAAGAAGCTCGGCTCTTCCGGCCCCTCTTCCTGAGACGAAAGGGCTCTGGCGCGGTGCGGGCCGAGGGGCTAAACAGGGTGCCGTCCTTTGAACCGATTTGGCCGGGAGCACCCCGCGACGATGAGCGCAGCCCTTAACGACATCCGTTCCACCGATCCGGAGAGGCTCATCGACGGCGAGGCGCTGCGCAAGGCCCTTTCGCTGATCGCAAGCACCCAGGCCGAGAGTGCGGCAGGCATGCGCACCGCCGTGCTGCAGCTTCTCAAGAAGGTGAAGGCCGAAGGGCTTGCCGAGGCACGTGCCCGGCTCGATGCGGACCGGCTGGGGATCGTCTGCGCCAGGCGCATTTCCCGGATGATGGACGACATGATCGCGGCCCTGCACGATTTTGCCGTCAACCACGTTTTCGGGGCGGCGAATGCCGCAGCCGATGCCCGCATTGCGGTGATGGCCGTCGGCGGCTACGGGCGCGGCACGCTGGCGCCCGGCTCTGACATCGACCTTCTCTTCCTGCTGCCGCAGAAGCCCGCGGCCTGGAACGCCCCGGTCATCGAATACATCCTGCTGCTTCTCTGGGATCTCGGCTTCAAGGTGGGGCACGCCACCCGCACCGTCGAGCAATGCCTGGTGAGCGCCAAGGGCGACATGACGATCCGCACCGCGCTGCTGGAGGCGCGTCTCGTCAGCGGTTCGGAACCGCTGGCGGAATCGCTTGCCAACCGTTTCGACTGGGAGGTGGTGCTGAACACCGGCGCGGAATTCGTGGCTGCCAAGCTCGAAGAACGCGACGAGCGCCATCGCAAGTCGGGCGATACCCGCTATCTGGTCGAACCGAACGTGAAGGAAGGCAAGGGCGGGCTTCGCGACCTCCACACGCTCTTCTGGATCTCGAAATATTACTACCGCGTCAAGGAGCCGGGCGACCTCGTCAAGCTCGGCGTGCTCTCCCGCCACGAATGGCAGCTCTTCCAGAAGGCCGAGGATTTCCTCTGGGCCGTGCGCTGCTTCCTGCATTTCCTGACAGGCAAGGCGGAGGAGCGGCTCTCCTTCGACGTGCAGCGCGATATCGCCCAGAGCCTCGGCTACCAGTCGCGTCCCGGCCTTTCGGATGTCGAGCGCTTCATGAAGCACTACTTCCTCGTCGCCAAGGACGTGGGCGATCTCACCCGCATCTTCTGCGCCGCCCTCGAGGACCAGCAGGCCAAGGAAGCGCCGGGGATCACCGGCATGTTCCGCCGCTTCTCCAACCGCAAGCGGAAGATCGCCGGCACCCTCGATTTCGTCGTCGACCGGGGCCGCATCGCGCTTGCCCATCCCGACGTCTTCAAGCGGGATCCGGTCAACATCATCCGCTTCTTCCACATGGCGGACATCAACAAGCTGGAGTTTCACCCGGATGCGCTGAAGCGCGTCACCCGGTCGCTTTCGCTGATCAACCAGGATCTCCGGGAAAACGAGGAGGCGAACCGGCTTTTCCTCTCGATCGTCACCTCCAAGCGTGACCCGGCCCTCATTCTCCGGCGCATGAACGAGGCGGGCGTGCTCGGGCGGTTCATTCCCGATTTCGGCAAGATCGTCTCGATGATGCAGTTCAACATGTATCACCACTATACGGTGGACGAGCATCTGATCCGCTCGCTCGATGTTCTCGCGGAAATCGACCAGGGCAGGGCAGGCGAGGTCCATCCGCTGGCCGCCACTGTCATGCCGGGCATCGCCGACCGCGAGGCCCTCTATGTGGCGGTGCTGCTTCACGACATCGCCAAGGGGCGGCAGGAGGATCACTCGATCGCCGGCGCCAAGGTCGCGCGCAAGCTCTGCCCCCGTCTCGGTCTTTCGCCGCGCCAGACCGATCTCGTCGCCTGGCTGATCGAGGAACATCTGCTGATGTCGATGGTCGCCCAGACCCGCGACCTCAACGACCGCAAGACGATCACCGATTTTGCCGAACGGGTACAGTCGCTCGAGCGGCTCAAGCTGCTGCTGATCCTCACCGTCTGCGACATCCGCGCCGTGGGTCCGGGCGTCTGGAACGGCTGGAAGGGGCAGCTGCTGCGCACGCTCTATTACGAAACCGAGCTGCTGCTCTCCGGCGGCTTCTCGGAGGTTTCGCGCAAGGAGCGCGCCGAGCAGGCGGAGCATGCACTGGCCGACGCCCTTTCCGAGTGGTCGCAGAAGGACCGCCGGCATTACTCCCGGCTGCACTACCAGCCCTATCTTCTGTCGGTGCCGCTCGAGGACCAGGTGCGCCACGCCCAGTTCATCCGCCAGGCGGACAAGGCCGGCCAGGCGCTCGCCACCATGGTGCGCACCCACTCCTTCCACGCGATCACCGAAATCACCGTGCTCTCGCCCGACCACCCGCGCCTGCTCGCCGTCATCACGGGCGCCTGCGCGGCGGCGGGCGCGAATATCGCGGATGCGGAAATCTTCACGACGACGGACGGCCGGGCGCTCGATACGATCCACATCAACCGCGCCTTCGAGAAGGACGAGGACGAGCTTCGCCGTGCCGGCACCATCGGAAAGATGATCGAGGACGTGCTCTCGGGCAAGAAGCGCCTGCCGGAGGTGATCGCGACACGAACCAAAGGCAAGAAGAAGAGCCGCGCCTTCGTCATCCCGCCGGGCGTCACCATTTCCAATTCGCTCTCCAACAAGTTCACCGTCATCGAGATCGAGTGCCTGGACCGGACCGGCCTTCTGTCGGAGATCACGGGCGCGCTTGCCGACCTCTCGCTCGACATCGCCTCCGCCCGCATCACCACCTTCGGCGAGAAGGTCATCGATACCTTCTACGTCACCGATCTCGTCGGGCAGAAGATCACCAACGAGAACCGCAGTTCCGCCATCATTCAGCGCTTGAAAGCGGTCATGAGCGAGGGGGAAACGGAGAAGGATGCGGGAGGGGCCCGCGTCCCGGAAAGCCCGCGCCAGGAAATCCAGAAGAAGGCGCGGAGCGAAGCATGAGCCTGGTCAAGAAGTTTGCGACGGTCGGCGGGGCAACGCTGGGCAGCCGCCTTTTCGGTTTTGCCCGCGAGACGCTGATGGCGGCAGCACTCGGCACCGGCCCCATGGCGGACGTGTTCTATGCCGCCTTCCGCTTCCCGAACCTCTTCCGCCGTCTCTTTGCCGAGGGTGCGTTCAACGCCGCCTTCGTGCCGCTTTTCTCCAAGGAGATCGAGGCAAACGGCATCGATGGCGCCAAGCGCTTCTCGGAAGAAGTCTTCGGCGTGCTGTTCACCGTGCTCTTGCTGCTGACCATCGCCATGGAACTGGCGATGCCGCTCATCGTGCAGTTCATCATCGCTCCCGGCTTTTCCGACGATGCCGACAAATACTGGACGACGGTAAAGCTTGCGGCGATCATGTTCCCCTATCTCATGTGCATGTCTCTGACAGCCATGCTGTCGGGCATGCTCAACTCGCTGCATCACTTCTTTGCCGCGGCGGTCGCGCCGATCTTTCTGAACGCCGTGATGATTGCCGCCCTCGGCTATGCCCTGTGGACCGGCGCAGAACCGCGCGATACCGCCTGGTATCTCTCCTATGGCGTGCTGATCGCCGGCCTGTTGCAGATGGCGGTCGTCTATGCGGGCGTGCGTCATGCGGGCATTGCCCTCACCTTCAAGCGCCCGCGCATCACGCCCAACGTCAAGCGCCTCCTGTGGCTCGCCGTTCCCGCAGCCGTGACAGGCGGCATTACCCAGATCAACCAGATCATCGGCCAGGCCATTGCCTCGGGCAAGGAAGGGGCGATTGCCGCGCTCCAGTATGCAGACCGGATCTACCAGCTGCCGCTCGGCGTTGTCGGCATTGCGGTGGGCGTCGTTCTCCTTCCCGAGCTCGCCCGCGCGCTCAAGGCAGGCCACATGAAGGAGGCCGGGAATACCCAGAACCGGTCGATCGAGTTCGTGCTGTTCCTGACCCTGCCGGCGGCGGCGGCGCTGTGGGTGCTTTCCGACGAAATCATCCGCGTGCTTTACGAGCGCGGCGCCTTCTCGGAGCAGAACACCGCGGTCGTCGCCTCGATCCTGGCAATCTACGGGGTGGGTCTGCCGGGTTTCGTGCTCATCAAGGCACTGCAGCCCGGCTTCTACGCCCGCGAGGATACGAAGACCCCGATGCGCTTCACCATCGTTTCGGTCGTCGTGAACTGCACCCTTGCCGTCACCCTCTTTCCGCTGATCGCCGAGCGTGGCATCGCCACGGCGGAAGTCGCCTCCGGCTGGATCAACACGCTGCTCCTCGGCTCGACCCTCATCTGGCGCAAGCATCTGGTGCCGGAAGTGGCGCTGATCCGGCGCGCGGTCATGATGGTGGTTGCCGCGCTGGTGATGGCGGGCGTGCTTGTCTACGCCAAGACCTATCTGGGCGCCTGGTTGCAGCCGCATACGCCGCTCCTGTATCAGGCAGGCGCGCTCGGCGTTCTGATCGCGCTCGCCATGGTCGTCTATTTCGTTCTCGTCTTCCTGATCGGCGGGGCGAACCTCTCGATGATCCGCCGAAACCTGAAGCGCGGCGCTTCGAAGGATGCCGCCTGATGCGCCTGTCCCTCTTTCTGGTCACGCTGGTGGTGGACGATTACGACCGGGCAAAGCGGTTCTATTGCGATGCGCTCGGCTTTGAATGCCTGCGGGACGAGATTCTGGACGCTGGAAAGCGCTGGGTGGTGGTGAAGCCGCCGGGCGGAACGGGTGCCGCGCTGCTGCTCGCCAAGGCCGATGGCGAGGAACAGCAGGCCGCGATCGGCAACCAGACGGGCGGGCGCGTCGGGTTCTTTCTCGAAACCGACGATTTCGACCGGGACCACAGGCGGATGCAGGAGGCCGGGGTGGAATTCCGGGAGGCACCCCGCACGGAGATCTACGGCAAGGTGGCGGTTTTTGCCGATCCCTTCGGCAACACCTGGGATCTGATCGAGCACGCCGCGTGAAATCCCTTGATTGGCAAGGGGTGGCATTGCATAAGCGCTCAAATTGACCGACTTCCTATCCGGGGATTGCCATGAACCAGTTCCAGCCGCTCGTGTTTTCCGGTGTGCAGCCGACGGGCAACCTGCATCTCGGAAACTATCTCGGCGCCATCAGAAAGTTCGTGGCGCTGCAGGAAAACAACGACTGCATCTATTGCGTCGTCGATCTCCATGCCATCACCGCCCAGCTGGTGCATGAGGACCTGAAGGGTCAGATCCGCTCGATCGCCGCCGCCTTCATTGCATCAGGCATCGATCCGGTGAAGCACATCGTCTTCAACCAGTCGGCCGTGCCGCAGCATGCGGAACTGGCCTGGGTGTTCAACTGCGTCGCCCGCATCGGCTGGATGAACCGGATGACCCAGTTCAAGGACAAGGCCGGCAAGGATCGCGAGAATGCCTCGCTCGGCCTGCTCGCCTATCCGAGCCTGATGGCGGCCGATATCCTCGTCTACCGCGCCACCCATGTGCCTGTCGGCGACGACCAGAAGCAGCATCTGGAGCTGGCCCGCGACATCGCCCAGAAGTTCAACATCGACTATCAGGACAAGATCCGCGCCACCGGCCAGGGCGTCGACATGGTGGTCGGCGAGGAGCCGATCCATGGCTATTTCCCGCTGGTCGAGCCGCTGATCGACGGGCCGGCGCCGCGGGTCATGAGCCTGCGCGACGGCACGAAGAAGATGTCGAAGTCCGATCCCTCCGATCTCTCGCGCATCAACCTGATGGACGATCAGGACACCATCCTGAAGAAGATCCGCAAGGCCAAGACCGATCCCGATGCGCTGCCGTCCGAGACCGAAGGTCTTGCCGGCCGTCCCGAGGCGGACAATCTCGTCGGCATCTTCGCCGCGCTCTCGGACAAGTCCAAGGCCGATGTGCTGAAGGAGTTCGGCGGTCGCCAGTTTTCCGAGTTCAAGCCGGCGCTGGCCGATCTTGCCGTGGAGGTGCTTGCGCCCATCAACGGCGAGATGCGCCGCCTGATGGACGACACCAGCCATATCGACGCGATCCTGCGCGATGGCGGCGAGCGTGCCGGTGCGCGCGCGGAAAAAGTGATGAATGACGTGCGCGACATTATCGGTTTCCTGCGTTAAGAGTGTCCGGGACGACAAGCTCGTCCCTGTACTTTCAAGCGAGGAGGCGAAAGGCGCGGCATGGTTTCAAAACGTCTGTCCAGGCTCGAAGGGCATCGCCGCAAGTTTCTGGCCGTCATCGATGGAACGCCCGAATGCCAGCGCGCGGTCTATTATGCGGGCCGCCGCGCCAAGAATTCCAACGGCGGGCTCGTTCTGCTCTACGTCATACCGGACGGCGATTTCTCCCAGTGGATCGGCGTCGAGGCCATCATGCGGGCCGAGGCGCGCGAGGAAGCGGAAGCGGTTCTTGCCCGCACCGCCCAGACCGTCCGCGAGATGATCGGGCTCGAGCCGGAAGTGGCGATTCGCGAAGGCAGCGTGACCGAGCAGATCCACGCCCTCATCGAGGAGGACCGGGACATAGCCATCCTGGTGCTGGCCGCCGGATCGGCAAAGGACGGTCCCGGCCCCCTGATCGCATCGATTGCAGGGCGCAGCGCCGCCTTCCCGATCCCCGTCACGGTGCTGCCGGACAATCTCAGCAACGAGGATATCGACGCGCTCTGCTGAACGGGGCGCTGTCGGAACCTGACTTTCCTTCACCGGTTTATGACTTGTAAGCGGTGATGAAAGCGCCTATCTCTTTTGAAGAATTCTAAAGTCACGTCGCACTCCCCGGAGGAGAAGCCCATGTTCATCCAGACCGAAGCCACCCCCAATCCCGCCACGCTGAAGTTCCTGCCGGGCAAGGTCGTCCTGGGTCAGGGGACGGCGGATTTCCGCAGCGCCGACGATGCCGAGGCCTCGCCGCTTGCCTCCGCGCTGTTTTCGGTTCCCGGCGTCACCGGCGTTTTCTTCGGCTACGACTTCATCACGGTGACCAAGAACGATGCCGAATGGCAGCATCTGAAGCCGGCCATCCTCGGCACCATCATGGAGCACTTCATGTCCGGCGCTCCTGTCATGGGCGGTGCGGGTACCCGCCAGGGTGACGCTGCCGACGAGGGCGAGTTCTTCGAACCCGGCGACGAATCGATCGTCGCGACCATCAAGGAGCTCCTGGAAACCCGTGTCCGCCCGGCCGTTGCCCAGGATGGTGGCGACATCACCTTCAAGGGTTTCCGCGGCGGCAAGGTCTTCCTCAACATGAAGGGCGCCTGTGCCGGTTGCCCGTCCTCGACCGCGACCCTGAAGCACGGCGTGCAGAACCTGCTGCGCCACTTCATTCCGGAAGTTCAGGAAGTCGAAGCCGTCTGATTGTTTTGAAGGCCGGGGGGCACGCGCTGAGCCATGATCGTTCTGGCACTGGATACGGCCGGGGTGGATTGTTCCGCAGCCCTTTATGACGGCGCGAAGAACCGCATCCTTGCCGAGCGCACGGAGCGGCTGGGCAAGGGGCACGCCGAACGCCTGACCGACATGGTGCAGGAGGTGCTTTCCGAAGCGGGCCTTGCCCTCGATGCCGTCGAACGGATCGGCGTGACCGTCGGCCCCGGGTCCTTTACCGGCATCCGCACCGGCGTCGCCGCGGCAAGGGGCTTTGCCCTGGCCCTTGGCGTGCCGGCTGTCGGCATCACCACTCTCGAGGTTCTCGCCGCCGACTGGGCCTCGCGCCATCCCGGAAAGCCTGTGGTGGCCGCCATCGACGCCAAGCGCGGCGAGGTCTATGCCCAGGCCTTTGCCGGCGACGGCAGCCCGGTCGATGCGCCGGTCGCGCTGGACGTGGAAGCGTTTCGCCAGCTTGCCGCACGCCATGGCGGAGCCGTTGCCGGTTCTGCCGCTTCCCTTCTCGCCGCGGCCGGTCCCGAGGCCGAGCCCGATCGCTTTCCCCCGTCCGTGCTGGCGCGGCTGGCGCATGCAGCCCCCGTTGCCCACAAGCCGAAACCCCTTTATCTCCGCGCGCCCGATGCCAAGCCACAGGCCGGGTTCGCCCTTTCCCGGACCTGATCGCCGTGCTCGACAACTATCTCACTCGCAAGCATGAATTCGAGATAATGCCGATGCGGGCGGATGATTGCCCGGCCGTGTCGCGCCTTCATGGCGAGCGCTTTTCGCAGCGCTGGGGGGACGGGGAGTTTCACAGCCTTCTGTCCCAGCCGAGCGTCTTCGGCTTCGTGGCCCGCCAGACGACGGGTCTCTTCAAGACGCCGCTCGCCGGCTTCGTGCTCTCGCGGGAGGCGGCGGGCGAAGCGGAGATCCTCACCATCGCGGTCAGCCACAAGCTGCAGCGCTCCGGCCTCGGATGGCGGCTCATGCAGGCGGTGATGCGCGAGGCGGGCAGCCGGGGTGGCTCCACCCTCTTTCTGGAGGTCGACGACGGCAACCACGCCGCGCTTGGCCTCTACCGGAAGCTGGGCTTCGAGAAGGTCGGTGAACGGCCGGCCTACTACACGGCTGCGGACGGCCGCCGTTCGACGGCGCTTGTCATGCGCCGCGTTCTTGGCTAGGTCCTTATCGGAAGCGATGTCGTTGACCGGGGTATGGCTTGAGCGATGGGCAATCTGTCCAAGACATTGGAGGAGCTTTGCGCGGCGCGTGGCATGCGGATGACCGGCCAGCGACGCGTGATCGCGCGCATCCTCGACGAGTCCGAGGATCACCCGGATGTGGACGAGCTCTATCGCCGCGCGTCGAGCGTCGATCCGCGCATTTCCATCTCCACCGTCTACCGCACGGTCAAGCTGCTCGAGGATACGGGTGTCATCGCCCGCCACGCCTTCCGTGATGGCCGCTCCCGCTATGAAACCGTGCCTGCCGAGCATCACGATCATCTGATCGATCTCAAGTCGGGCCGTGTCATCGAATTCCGTTCCCCCGAAATCGAGGCGCTTCAGGAGCGCATCGCCCGGGAGCACGGCTTCCGCCTCGTGGATCATCGCCTCGAACTTTATGGCGTTCCGCTCAAAAAAGACGAGCGCTGAAATGCTGGCAAACGAACGCGGACCGGGGATCGTCAGCCGCGTGCGGATCGTCGGTGTCTTCATCGGCATCAGCCTGGTGACGCTGGTGCTGCTGCCGCCGCATCTGCTCTGCCTGGCGCTCAACATCCCGCTCTGGCGCCGCATCCCGCGCCTCTGGCATCGTGCCGCCTGTGCCCTTCTCGGAATCCGCGTGCGCATCCACGGGCGTGTCGAGAAAAGCCGGCCGCTGATGATCGCCTCCAACCACATCTCGTGGAAGGATATTCTGGTGCTCGGCTCGATCATGGATGTCGTCTTCATCGCCAAGGCGGAAGTGCGCGACTGGCCGGTCTTCGGCACTTTGGCCAGGCTTCAGCGGTCGATCTTCGTCAAGCGCGAGGAAACCCGCAAGGTCGGCAAGCAGGCCAACGAGATCGCCGCCCGTCTCGCCGGCGGCGAGGTCGTGGTGCTCTTTCCGGAGGGCACGACGTCTGATGGCAACCGGCTGATGGACATCAAGTCGTCTCTCTTCGGGGCGGCCGCCTCCGCGGTGCCCTACAGCCCGAACGGCCATGTGTATGTCCAGCCCGTCACCATTGCCTATACCGGCGTTCACGGCATGCCCATGGGCCGGTTCCACCGGCCGATCGCCGCCTGGCCCGGAGACATCGAGCTTGTGCCCCATCTCGGCGGCATCCTGAAGACGGGCGCCATCGAGGTGGACGTGAGCTTCGGAGAAACCGTCACCTTCGACGCCGAGAGCAACCGCAAGCGCCAGAGCGCGCTGATCCAGGATCGCATCCGCAAGATGCTGGAAGACAGCCTTCGCGGCCGGCTGCCGCACTGAAACGCCCGCAATTCGCGCATTTAGCGATTTTCAAAGGCCGCAAAAGTCACTACATAGCCCTGCCATGAGCAACGATATCGCCCTTCCAGCCGAAACCGACGCAACGACCACCGGCGCCCAGCGCAAGGTCTTCGTGAAGACCTATGGCTGCCAGATGAACGTCTATGACAGCGACCGGATGACGGATGCCCTGTCGCGGGACGGCTATGTCGCGACCGACGACATGCAGGAGGCGGATCTCGTTCTCATCAACACGTGTCATATCCGCGAGAAGGCAGCCGAAAAGGTCTATTCCCAGCTTGGCCGCCTGCGGGAGATGAAGAAGGCGCGGGCAGCCAGGGGGCGGGAGCTGATGATCGGCGTCACCGGATGCGTCGCCCAGGCGGAGGGCGAGGAAATCCTTCGCCGGGCGCCGGCGGTCGATGTGGTCATCGGCCCGCAGACCTATCACCGCCTTCCCGAAGCGCTGAAGCGCGCCAAGGCCGGCGAGCGCGTCGTCGACACCGAATATGCCCTGGAAGACAAGTTCTCCCACCTGCCGCAGGCCGAAAAGGCAAAGACCCGCAGCCGCGGCGTGACCGCCTTCCTGACGGTGCAGGAAGGCTGCGACAAGTTCTGCACCTTCTGCGTGGTTCCCTATACCCGTGGCTCCGAGGTCTCGCGCCCGCTGGCGCAGGTCATGGAGGAGGCGCGCAACCTCGTATCCGCCGGCGTGCGCGAGCTGACCCTGCTCGGCCAGAACGTCAATGCCTGGCACGGCAAGGATGCGGATGGCCGCGAGCTGACGCTCGGTGACCTGCTGAACCGCCTTTCGGAAATCCCCGGCCTGCTGCGGCTGCGCTACACGACCAGCCACCCGCGTGACATGGACGAGCGGCTGATCGACGCCCATCGGAACCTGCGGATGCTCATGCCCTATCTGCATCTGCCCGTGCAGTCGGGATCCGACCGGATCCTCAAGGCCATGAACCGGCGCCATACGGCGAAGGATTATGTGGCGCTGATCGAAAGAATTCGCAGCGCGCGGCCCGATATTGCCCTCTCCGGCGATTTCATCGTCGGTTTCCCCGGCGAGACCGAGGAAGACTTCGCCGAGACGATGCGTCTCATCGAGACGGTCGGCTATGCCCAGGCCTTTTCCTTCAAGTATTCCATCCGGCCCGGCACGCCGGGTGCCGAGCTCGGCGGGCAGGTGGACGAGGCGGTGAAGACCGAGCGGCTCGAGAAGCTGCAGGCCCTGCTTTTCAGCCAGCAGCAGCAGTTCAACGAGAGCCGCGTCGGCCTGGAATTCGACATCCTTCTGGAGAAGCCGGGCCGCCTCGACGGCCAGCTCATCGGCCGTTCGCCCTGGCTTCAGTCGGTCAATGTGGCCGGTCATCCGGATGAAATCGGCTCGCTGGTCAGGGTCAGGATCACCGATACGGGGGTGAACAGCCTCTTCGGGGAGCGGGTCTAGGGCCGGCCGGTTGCGCCCGAAGATTGCGCGAAGCCTGTTGAGGGATTTTTCTCTCCCTTCACAAATCGGTCGTTCCGCACTAGCTTGTGTCATGGACACCAAGCACAGGAGCCCGATCGCTTGAACGGCCACGAACTGGTTACATCCTCGCCGCGCCAGTCCCGCACCTCCGAGACCGACGTCAATCACTTCGTCCTTACGTTCGAGAACAACCGGCTTGCAAGCGAGCTCTTCGGTCAGTTCGATCAGAATCTGAAGCTTCTCGAGAAGCACCTTCGCATCGATGCCACGGCCCGCGGAAATTCCGTGTCGATCACGGGCGAGCTCATGGCAACGAACCAGGCGCGGCGCGCGTTGGATTTCCTCTACGAGCGACTGCAGCGCGGCGGCTCCGTCGAAGCCTCCGACGTGGAGGGTGCAATCCGCATGGCGGTTGCCTCCGACGACCAGCTGACGCTGCCGACGATGGAGCGAAAGGCAAAACTGTCCATGGCGCAGATCTCCACGCGCAAGAAGACGATAGCAGCCCGCACGCCGACGCAGGACGCCTACATGCGGGCGCTGGAGCGCAGCGAGCTGGTCTTCGGTGTCGGTCCGGCCGGTACGGGCAAGACCTATCTGGCGGTCGCGCATGCGGCGCAGCTGCTCGAGCGCGGTGCCGTTGACCGCATCATCCTGTCGCGCCCCGCTGTCGAGGCGGGAGAGCGGCTCGGCTTCCTTCCGGGGGACATGAAGGAGAAGGTCGATCCCTACCTGCGGCCTCTCTATGATGCCCTCTACGACATGATGCCGGGCGACAAGGTCGAACGGGCGATTACCGCAGGCGTGATCGAGATCGCGCCGCTTGCCTTCATGCGCGGACGCACCCTTGCCAATGCGGCCGTCATTCTCGACGAGGCGCAAAACACCACGTCCATGCAGATGAAGATGTTCCTGACCCGTCTCGGCGAAAACTCGCGGATGATCATCACCGGCGATCCAAGTCAGGTCGACCTCCCGCGCGGTGTCAAATCCGGTCTGGTGGAGGCCCTGCAGATCCTGCCGGGCATCGAGGGGATTTCCATCGTGCGCTTCAAGGATGTCGATGTCGTGCGCCATCCGCTTGTGGCCCGCATCGTGCGGGCCTATGACGCCGATACCGCGATCGTGGACGAGAGCGAGCAGATCGACCGCTGATGGCACGCCCGGAGAAGAATGGCCCGCGTCTCGACATCCAGGCGAGCGTGGAGGAAGGCAACTGGCAGGACGAGGCGGCGCTCGAAGCCTTCTCGACCCGTATCCTCGAACATGCCGCAGGCTACCTGGCGACCCGGGAAGGCCAGCCCTTCGGACCTGCGCCCATCGAAGTCTCGCTTGTCTTCACGGACGACGCCTCGATCCGCGAGATAAACAGCGAATGGCGCGCGCAGGACAAGCCGACGAACGTGCTGTCCTTCCCCGCCTTTCCGCTGGAGCCCGGCGGCAAGCCCGGGCCGATGCTCGGGGACATCGTGCTCGCCCGCGAGACGATCGAGCGGGAAGCGGCGGACCTCGGAAAGCCGGTCGAGGAACATTTGACCCATCTGCTGGTTCATGGTTTCCTGCATCTCTTCGGCTATGATCACATGGATGCCGAGGAGGCCGAGGAAATGGAAGGCCTCGAGACTCGCATTTTGGCAGAACTTGGGATATCTGATCCTTACGCCGGGCAGGAACCGGTCTGACATATTGGTACGATGAACGATTTGACACCCAATCCGGCCCCCGCGGCCAAAGAATCGGCGAACACGGACGATCCTTCGAGTACGCCCAGGGCCGAGGCAGGCGCAAAATCCTCCTTCTGGTCCCGCGCAGCCCGCATCTGGCGGCCCGTCCCCGGCTCCAGGATCCGGCAGGATCTTGCCGATGCCCTCCTGACCGGCGAAACCTTCGGCAATGCCTTCTCCCCGGAAGAACGGGCCATGCTGCACAACATCCTGCGCTTCCGCGAGGTGCGGGTAGAGGATGTGATGGTTCCGCGCGCCGACATCGAGGCCGTCGACATCAACACGACCATCGGCGAGCTGATGGTCATTTTCGAGGAGTCCGGCCGCTCGCGCATGCCCGTCTACAGCGAGACGCTGGACGATCCCCGCGGCATGGTCCACATCCGCGACCTGCTGTCCTACGTGACGAAACAGGCCCGCAACAAGCGGCGCAACGGCTCTTCCAAAACCCAGGCCGCCGGCCAGAACGGCGAAAGAAGCGAAACGAAATCCGCCCCGAAGCCCGCCATGGATCTCGGCCGCGTGGATCTCAACAAGACCATCGGCGAGGCCGGCATCCTGCGCAAGGTGCTCTTCGTGCCGCCGTCGATGCTCGCCTCCGACCTTCTGGAGCGCATGCAGGCGAACCGCACGCAGATGGCGCTCGTGATCGACGAATATGGCGGGACCGACGGCCTTGCCTCGCACGAGGACATTGTCGAGATGGTCGTCGGCGACATCGAGGACGAGCATGACGACGAGGAAGCCATGTTCACGCAGACATCCGAGGATGTCTTCGTGGCCGATGCGCGCGTCGAGCTGGAGGAGCTTGCGGAAGCCATCGGGCCCGATTTCGAGGTGGCCGACCGGCTCGACGACATCGACACCCTGGGTGGCCTGATCTTCTCCGCGCTCGGCCGCATTCCGGTGCGCGGGGAGGTGGTGCAGGCACTGCCGGGCTTCGAATGCCACATCCTCGATGCGGATCCCCGGCGCATCAAGCGTGTGCGCATCACCCGCCGCAAGGCCGCCGTTCGCCGCCGTGCCGTCCGGGGCGAGGGCGAGGGGGCGGCCAACGAGAACGGTGCGCCCGCCGGCACGGGCGAGCCATCCGCCGAAGGCGCCGAGCATTAGGCGGAGCAACGCCAGCCTCGGGGCAGACAGCGCAAGCCGCATCTGCCTCAGGCGGGCCCCCTCCATGACTAGGGACAAATCCCCCGGTTTTTGAAACACTGTTCCCCGATTGATTCGCGGATGCAGGCGGGGGATGGCGTGGAAAGACTGGCGAGCTGGGTGATGCTTCAATGGGGCTGGAAGCGTGCGCTGATCGGCCTTCTCGCCGGTGCCGCCGGAAATCTGGCAATGGCGCCGGTCAGTGTTCCCCTTGCCCTCTTCTTCTCCTTCACGCTGCTGGTCTGGCTGATGGATGGGCTGGCAGGCGCGCCCGGAACGGGTATCTTCGCAAAGCTTCGGGCCGCCTTCTTCCTCGGCTGGCTGTTCGGGCTCGGCTATTTCGTCGGCGGGCTCTGGTGGATCGGCAATGCGCTGATGGTGGAGGCCGACGAATTTGCCTGGGCGCTGCCTTTCGCCATCCTCGGACTGCCGGCCTTCCTTGCCCTTTACTATGGGCTTGCCGCTGCACTTGCGCGGCTCTTCTGGTCCGACGGCGCGGGGCGGATCGCCTCCCTTGCCGCCTCCTTTGCCTTTGCGGAGTGGCTGAGGGGCTGGCTGGCAACCGGCTTTCCCTGGAATGCGATCGGCTATGGCGCCATGCCGATGCCGCTTCTCATGCAGTCGGCCCATTTTGCCGGCATCTTCGGCGTCACCGCCGCTGCCGTCTTCGTCTTCGCGGCGCCGTCCCTGTTCGGAACCCGCAAGGGTGCGGTTCCCGGCGTCGGGCTTGCACTGCTTCTGATTGCGGCGCATGCCGGCTATGGACTGTACCGGATGAACCTGCCCCCGGATCCGCAGGCCTCCTCCTCGCCGGTGATCCGCCTCGTTCAGCCCGTGATCGACCAGGCCAAGAAGATGGACGACCGGGAGAAGTCGGCCGTCTTCGAGGAGCACCTGAAGCTCACCGCCGAACCGGTCAGGGGTAACGAGGCGAAGCCGGACATCGTCGTTTGGCCCGAGACCTCGATTCCCTTCATCCTGACCGACAACAGGGATGCCCTGACGCGGATCGCCGATGTGCTGGATGACGACCAGATCCTCATCGCGGGTGCCGTTCGGGAGGAGGAAGGCGCGGCAGGCTCGGTGCCGCGCTATTACAACTCGATGCTCGTCATAGACGGGCGCGGCAACATCATCGGCGCCGCCGACAAGGTGCATCTGGTGCCATTCGGCGAATACGTGCCCTTCGAGGAGTTCCTGCTCGGAATGGGTGTAAAGGCGGTTGCGGAAATGCCCGGCGGCTTTTCGGCGGCGCCGGCGCCGCAGCTTCTGGCGTTGCCGGGCGGCCTGAAGCTCTATCCGCTCATCTGCTATGAGGCCATCTTCCCCGACGAGATCGGCGCATCGGTCGATGGCGCTACAGCGCTGATCAACCTCACGAATGATGGATGGTTCGGCAATTCGCCGGGCCCCTATCAGCACTTCCACCAGGCCCGGATTCGCGCCGTGGAAACCGGCCTGCCCATGATTCGAGATGCGAATAACGGTATATCCGCACTTATTAACAATCGCGGAGAAATTATTTCTGGACTTGCTTTGAATGCCAAGGGGGTCATTCAGGCGACCTTGGGTAGTTCGGTTCAAAAAAACTGGTCCCATGAAGACAGAAATCTTCACTTCTGGTTGATTGAACTTTCTCTGACATTATGGGCAGCTTTCTCACGCGCTGGTTTTAAAAGCAGAACGAATTGACCGAAAACCCCCAAAATTGCATAGTGTCGCGCTTGGGGGCAATGGCCATCAGCTGCGGCTGAAGGCGCTGTGTTGAGTGAACTCGGCGTGAGGGTCGTTGGCGGTACCCGCAGGGGACTTTTCGAACCGATAATTAGGACCGCGAAATGATTGAGAACAAGAAGAAACCGAATCCGATCGACATTCATGTCGGCAGCCGGATCCGGTTGCGCCGGACGATGCTGGGAATGAGTCAGGAAAAGCTGGGCGAAAGTCTTGGCATTACCTTCCAGCAGATCCAGAAATACGAGAAGGGCACCAATCGGGTCGGTGCCAGCCGTCTGCAGAATATTTCGAACATACTGAACGTGCCGGTGTCGTTCTTCTTCGAAGATGCGCCGGGTGAGGCCCATTCCGCCGCCGGCGGCATGAGTGAATCCTCCAGTTCGAACTATGTCGTCGACTTCCTTTCCTCTTCCGAGGGGCTGCAACTCAACCGCGCATTCGTGAAAATCACGGATCCGAAGGTTCGCCGCCGTCTCGTCGATCTCGTCAAGGCGCTGGCCGCCGAAGCGGACATGGAGTGAAACCTCTGGCAGGTGAATGAGAGAGGCGGCCTCCGGGCCGCTTTTTTTATGCCGCAAGGGCGGCGCAAGTGCGCTGTGATAACGGGCACATAAAGATATATGTATATCCTTCTGTGCTTGTCATTTCGGCCCGATCTGACTAACACAGTCATCGTCTTTTTCTTTGAGGGGAATCCCGCATGCGCAGCAACTACCTCTTCACCAGCGAATCCGTCGCCGAAGGCCATCCGGACAAGGTCTGCGACCGCATCTCTGACGAAATCGTCGATCTCGTCTATCGCGAAGCAGCCAAGACCGGTGTCGATCCCTGGAGCGTCCGCATCGCATGTGAAACCCTGGCGACGACGAACCGTGTGGTGATCGCGGGCGAGGTACGCCTGCCGCCGAGCCTGCTCAAGAAGGACAAGAACGGTCACGACGTGATCAACCCGTCGAAGTTCAAGGCCGCCGCCCGGCGCGCGATCCGCGACATCGGCTACGAGCAGGACGGTTTCCACTGGAAGACGGCGAAGATCGACGTGCTCCTGCACTCCCAGTCGGCGGACATCGCCCAGGGCGTGGACAATGCAGCCGACCGCCAGGGCGACGAGGGTGCCGGCGACCAGGGCATCATGTTCGGCTATGCCTGCCGCGAGACGCCCGACCTGATGCCGGCCCCGCTCTATTATTCCCACCGGATCCTGCAGCTGCTGGCTGCGGCCCGGAAGAAGGGCGAAGGCGATGCCGGCAAGCTCGGCCCCGATGCCAAGAGCCAGGTGACCGTGCGCTACGTCGATGGAAAGCCCTCCGATGTGGTTTCGATCGTGCTCTCCACCCAGCATCTCGACGAAAGCTGGGATTCCGCCAAGGTTCGTTCCGTGGTCGAGCCCTATATCCGCGAAGCCCTTGGCGACCTGAAGATTGCCGACGACTGCAAGTGGTACATCAACCCCACGGGCAAGTTCGTGATCGGCGGACCGGATGGCGACGCGGGCCTGACCGGCCGGAAGATCATCGTCGATACCTATGGCGGTGCCGCGCCCCATGGTGGCGGCGCCTTCTCCGGCAAGGACACCACCAAGGTGGATCGCTCCGCAGCCTATGCCGCGCGCTATCTCGCGAAGAACGTGGTTGCCGCCGGTCTCGCCGACCGCTGCACCATCCAGCTTTCCTATGCCATCGGCGTCGCCCAGCCGCTGTCGGTCTATGTCGATCTGCATGGCACCGGCAAAGTATCCGACGAGCAGGTGGAACACGCGATCCGCAAGGTCATGGATCTCTCGCCGTCGGGTATCCGCCGGCATCTCGACCTCAACCGCCCCATCTATGCCAAGACGGCGGCCTATGGCCATTTCGGACGCAAGGCGGGCCGTGACGGATCCTTCTCCTGGGAGAAGCTGGATCTGGTCAAGGCCCTCAAGGATGCCGTCAAGGCTGCGGCATAAGGGCCGGTCTGATGAGTGAGAGCGAACGCCGCCAGCGCGCCACGGAAGCCTTCTTCGGCCGGCGCAAGGGAAAGCCCTTGCGCGAGGCGCAGGCGGAAGCCATGGCAACGGCCCTGCCGGAGCTGAAGATCCATCTGAAGGCGGCTGCGCCCGCCGATCTGGCAACGCTCTTTCCGGTGCCGGTAACCCGTATCCGCCTGGAAATCGGCTTCGGTGGGGGAGAACATCTCGCCCACCGCGCCGGAGAACAGCCGGAAACCGGCTTCATCGGCGTCGAGCCTTTCGTCAATTCCATGGCGAAGATGCTGGCCAAGGTAGAGGAGCGGGGGCTGAAGAACCTCCGTCTTTACGACGATGACGCCACGCAGCTCCTCGACTGGCTGCCCGAGGCGAGCATCGACCAGATCGATCTGCTCTATCCCGACCCGTGGCCGAAGAAGAAGCACTGGAAGCGGCGTTTCGTCTCGCAGGTCAACCTGTCACGCTTTCACCGCGTGCTGAAGCCGGGCGGGCATTTCTGCTTTGCCTCGGACATCGATACCTATGTGAACTGGACGCTGATCCATTGCCGGGATCATGGCGGCTTTGCCTGGACGGCGCGCAATGCCAGCGACTGGCTGCAGCCTTTCCCCACCTGGCCGGGTACGCGATACGAGGCCAAGGCGCGGCGCGAGGGGCGTTCTTCCGCCTATCTCACATTCCGGCGCGTCTGAACGCGCCGGCCTTTCGTCAGTGCAGGCTGACCGTCTTCAGGTCATCCTCGGCAGCCTTGAAAAAGGTGCTCGAGCGATTGTCCGTGAGCAGGATGGGCGTGCCATCCGCACCGAACAGGGCCCACAGATCGAGCGACGGATCGATCTCCGGTGCTTCCGGGAAGCAACGGGAAACCTCTTCCGAGCGCATCTTCCTGATATAGCCGACTTCACCCGCCCCGAGATGGGCGAGCTCGGACTGAGTCAGGCGTGCGTGGACATCTTTCAACATTCCGGTCCCTCCTGAATAAGGGTTTCGGCAATTCTCGCCGTTGGTTCAGTTTGAAACCGAAATGTTAATTTTCCTCACCATGCGCTCGGGTTCCGGGCGAATGAGATCGACCGAAAGCAGGCCGTTGCGAAGGCTTGCGCCCAGCACCTGCATGCCGTCCGCCAGCACGAACATCCGCTGGAACTGCCGGGCGGCGATCCCGCGGTAGAGATAGTCCCGCTCCGCCTGTTCCTGCTGCCGTCCGCGGATGACCAGCTGGTTCTCTTCCGTCGTCACCTCGAGCTCGTCTTCGGAAAAGCCGGCCACCGCCAGCGTGATCCTCAGCCGCTCGGGAATGTTGCGGTCGCGGTCGCCGCAGAGGCGTTCGATATTGTAGGGGGGATAGCCATCGCTCGCCTTGGCAATGCGTTCGAGCGTTTTTTCCATGGCATCGAAGCCCAGCAGCAGCGGGCTGGCAAAGGGGGGCATGCGGCTCATCGTCTTCAAGTCCTTGCGTTCAAGCGACCCATCCGGACCCCTCTGCGCGGGCATCCGGCCGAACTCAATATGGGGAGAGCCGCGGATGCTTGCAAGCCGCTTCCCGGCCAGCGCAGCGCACAGCTGCCGGGGCCGGTTCCGGAAATTTTACTGATTGGTAAATGGTGCTTCTTGACAACGCCACCGGCCCGGCGTCAGGTGCTGGCCCGACCAGCAAAGACCGCTTGAGAAAACGAGTGTGAGAGCATGACCGAGAAACGAAAGATCATCATCGATACCGATCCTGGCCAGGACGATGCGGCCGCCATTTTCCTCGCCTTCGGCAGTCCTGATGAACTGGAACTTCTCGGCATCACCACCGTCGCCGGCAATGTTCCGCTCAGCTACACCGCGCGCAACGCGCTCATCCTGTGCGAGCTGTGCAATCGCCGTGACGTGAAGGTCTTCGCCGGCGCCGACCGCCCGCTGAAGCGCCCGCTGGTGACGGCCGAACATGTCCATGGCAAGACCGGCCTCGATGGTCCGGAGCTTTCGGAGCCGACGCTCGCGCTGCAGCCGCAGCATGCGGTGGATTTCATCATCGAGACACTGCGCAACGAGCCGTCCTGCACCGTGACGCTCTGCACGCTCGGTCCGCTCACCAACATTGCAACCGCCCTGACCCGCGCGCCCGATATCGCTCCGAAGATCCGGGAACTGGTGATGATGGGTGGCGGCTTCTCGGAAGGCGGCAACATCACGCCTGCCGCCGAGTTCAACATCTATGTGGATCCGGAAGCGGCAAAGATCGTCTTCGAGGCCGGAATTCCGATGGTGATGATGCCGCTGGATGTCACCCATCAGCTTCTCACCCGCAAGGACCGCGTCAACAGGATGCGGGCCATCGGCACCCCGCCGGCGATCGCCATGGTGGAGATGCTGGAGTTCTTCGAGCGGTTCGACGTGGAGAAATACGGTTCGGACGGCGGGCCGCTGCATGATCCGACCGTTGTGGCTTACCTTCTCAAGCCCGAGCTCTTCAATGGACGGCTTTGCAATGTCGAGATCGAGACGGAGTCTGAACTGACGGCAGGCATGACGGTGGTCGACTGGTGGCACGTGACGGACCGGAAGCGTAACGTGAAGGTGATGCGTTCGGTGGATGCCGATGGCTTCTTCGACCTGCTGATCGAGCGCTTCGCCCGCATCTGAACGGGCCCTGTCCCGGGAAAACGAAAGCCCCGCAACGCGGTTGCGGGGCTTTTGTCGTGTGAGGGGCTGGCGATCAGAACTCTTCCCAGTCGGCCGCAGGCGCGAGCGCATTGGCGCCACCCGTGCGGGGCAGGGAGGGTGCGGCACGGCGCGGCGGCGGCGCGGCCGGTGCGGAGGCCTGCGGCTGGCGCGGCGCAGGGGCCGGGCGCTGGGCCGCAACCGGCTGGGCGTTCGGCACGGGCGCGGCCTGACGCGGTGCCCCTGAGACGGTGAAACGGCTCACCACCTGTTTCAGCGTGTTGGCCTCGTCGTTCAGGACCAGGCTCGCCGCCGTGGTTTCCTCGACCATGGCCGCATTCTGCTGGGTGACCTGATCCATCTGGTTCACGGCCGCGTTGATCTCCTTCAGGCCGACGGCCTGCTCGCTTGCGGAGGAGGAGATCTGGCGGATGAGGCTGTTGATCTGCATCACCTGATCCGAAATCCGGCCGAGCGCCGTCCCCGCCTGGGCTACCAGATCGACGCCCTCCTTCACCTGCTCGCCGGAAGCATTGATGAGGCCCTTGATCTCCTTCGCGGCACTGGCGGAGCGCTGGGCAAGCTCGCGCACTTCCTGCGCCACGACCGCAAAGCCCTTGCCGGCTTCGCCTGCACGCGCTGCTTCGACCCCGGCATTGAGTGCCAGAAGGTTGGTCTGGAAGGCGATCTCGTCGATGACGCCGATGATGCGCGATACCTGAAGGGAGGACTCTTCGATGCCGCGCATCGAGTCGATCGCCTTCTGGACGATTTCACCGGAACGCTCCGCATCGGAGCAGGCAGTGTTGACGGTGGTTGCAGCCACGCGGGCGTTGTCGGCGCTCGAATTCACCTGCTCGGTGATTTCGTTGAGGGCCGCCGCGGTTTCTTCCAGGCTTGCCGCCTGCTGCTCCGTGCGGTGCGAGAGATCGTTGGTGCTGCGGCTGATCTCGTTCGTTCCGCTGTTGATGTTGTGAACGGTGCCGTGCAGCGTCAGGATGGTTTCCTCGAGGCTGACCAGCGCGCTGTTGAAGTCCTGCTTCAGGGCCGCATAGTTGCCCGGGAAGTTGTCTTCGATGCGATAGGCGAGATTGCCGCGGGAAAGTTCCGCGAGCGCCCTGCCGAGCGACTGCACCACATGACGCTGCAGGTTGGCCGATTCCGTGCGTTCGCTGTCATTGCGCGAGCGCTCTTCCTCGGCGGCGGCGCGCTGGGTCGCGCTGTCCAGCTCCAGCTGCCTTGCGTCGGCAAGGGCGTGGCGGAAGCTTTCGAGCGCTGTCGCGACCGATCCGATCTCGTCGGTGCGGTCCTGGCCGGAGACCGGGCGGTCGTAATGGCCCGCAGACAGGGTGCCGACATCGGCCACGAGCGCGTCGAGCGGCTTCTTCACGAAGGCCCGCACCGCAAAATAGAGGGCAGCCATCACCGCAAGCAGCATGATCAGGCCGCCGGCCGCCATCAGCCAGGTCTGGGAATCGACGGCGGCGGAAATTGCGCTGACGGGCACATCGACGATCACCACCCAGCGGGCGTTCAGATCGGGCAGGTCGAAGGGATAGAGAACGCGATAGATGCTGCGGCCTTCGTTATCGGTCAGGTCGCTCAGGACCGACGGCGTGCCCGTTTTCAGGGCTGCATCCACGGATGCCTTGCCTTCACCCTCGAACGGCTTCACCAGCTGCTTTTCGGTCGGGGGGACGATCCACTTGCTGCTCTGGGACAGCAGAAGGACGCGGCCGGTTTCCAGGGGGCGCAGCGCCTGCAGGCGCTTGGCAATCGAGGAAAGCGAGATGTCGATCCCGGAAACGCCGATGAGCTTTCCGTTGGACTGCACCGGATAGGCGATGGAGGTGATGACCTCCTTCACCTCCTGCGTGGTGTAGGGATCCGTCATGGCGCCCTTGAGCGATTTCGCCGCAAGTGCATGCCAGGCGTCGTTATAGGCTTCCTCGAAGGTGGAGAGCTTGATGCTGCCGTCCCTGGATTTGGTCCAGTAGGGCGTGAAGACGCCATTCTTGTTGCCGCCGAGCGCGAGCTGGCCCTTTGCCGCCTCCTGCTGCCCGTCGAGCGCATTCGGCTCTTCCTGCATCCAGCTGCCGAAAGCGAAGTCGTATTCCTCGACATTGGCCTTCAGGATGTCGATCAGCCCCTTGCGGTCGATCAGCTTTCCCTGATGCGAACGGCCGATGACGCCGGACATCGAATGCGCCGCCCCGGCAAGCTGCGAGACATCGGCCGCGATGCCGTTGGCAATGGCCTTGGCCTCGGCCTGCGCCTGGTCCAGCGTCATGGTTTCCACCCGGGAGCGGGTTTCGGCGATCATCACGGCATTTGTCGTCAGAAGAACCGCGGCAATGGCCACGCCGCTGACGGCAATGAGTTTGATCGCAATGGTCTTGAAACGGGATTTGAGCATGGTGCCTCTGCTGTTTCGCAGTTCGTCCTCCACAAACTGCAAAGCGGGGTCCGCTCTTTCATGGAGCTTTCGAACGCTGGCGGCCAGAACCGCACCCATCGCGCCATCCGTCCCCTGAGGTAACATGATCGTTATTAATCAACCATAAATGTTACAAATGAACACAAGCCACACGCGGGCCGGCTCCTCCCGAAAAATCGGGAGGGTTCGAGAGGCCGATAAAGGCGTGCAATGGCGACCCCGGGGCGAGTGAAAAGCGGCCCGGCGTGAACGCCGGCAGGCGGGCCTCAGACGGCCCTGTCGACGTCTTCTGCCATGGGGATGGATGGCTGTGCGCCATGCTTCAGGCAGGCGAGGGAACCCGCGACGGCTGCGCGCCGCAGTGCCTTCTCGAAAGGCATGCCGCTTTCGAGGGAGGCGGCAAAGTAGCCGCAGAAGGTGTCTCCGGCCCCGACGGTGTCGACGGGTTCGATCTTCAGGCCGTTCGCCTTGTGGAGCTTCCCGTCGCGGATGGCGATCACGCCTTCGGCGCCGAGCGTGACGATGATGGTCTGCCCGTTTTCCGCATGAAGACGCTTCAGGGCGGCAATCCGGTCATCGGGCGACAGCCTGTCCTGCCCTGCCAGGCGTTCGAACTCGGTCTCGTTGGCAATCACGATATGCGCCTTGCGGCCGAGCTCTGCCGCCCGGTCCGTCAGCGGCGCGATGTTGATCACCGTGACCACGCCCTTGGCATGGGCTGCGTCGAGCGCAGCGTCCACCGCTTCCGGGGGAACTTCCAGCTGGACGAGCAGGTAATCGCCGCGCTTCATGGAGGACACCGCCGCCCGCGCGTCCTCGGCAGAGACGGTGCCATTGGCACCGGGAACGACCGCGATCATGTTCTCGCCGTCGCCCCCGACGAGAATGACCGCCGTGCCGGTGGGATGCGGGGAGGTCTTGACACCCTGCATGTCCACGGCAGCCACGTGCATCATGGCCGTTGCCTGCGCCGCGAAGGGATCATCGCCGACGGCCCCCACCATCCGCACCTTGGCCCCGGCACGCTGGGCGGCCAGCGCCTGGTTCGCGCCCTTGCCGCCCGCGGCGGTGGAAAAGCTGTTGCCGGATACGGTTTCGCCGGGCTTCGGCAGCCGGGCGGTGGTGGCGACGAGGTCCATGTTGATGGAGCCGAGGACTGTGATCATCGTATCATTCCGGAATGGTTGTTCGGCCTGACACTGCCCGACCGTTTCACTCCTCGTCAACCACTCTGAGCCGCAATTTGCCCGTCACGCTTTCCGCAAAGCGCTGGCCCGCGCGGTTATCCCCGTCATTCGCCGCCTCCCCACCCGGTGCGGAGAGTTCGAGCCCCGCGATGCGCTCGCCTCTCCGGCTGATCTTCGAGGTGGAGGTGAGGATGGCCTCCACATCCTTCTGGCTCTGGGCAAAGTGGCTCTGGAGCTTGAGCACGCGGTCATCGAGCCGGCCGAGATCCTGCATGAGGGCCGCGACCTCCGCCTGGATCAGATGGGCCTGCTCGCGCATGCGCTGATCCTTCAGAAGCGCCTGCATGAGCTGCACCGACAGCATCAGCAGGGAGGGAGAAACGATCATGATGCGCAGTTTCTGCGCGCGCTGGATCACCGCCTCGAAACTCTCGTGAAGATCGGCGAAGATCGATTCCGACGGCACGAAGAGAAAGGCCGTTTCCTGCGTTTCGCCGGGGATCAGGTATTTCTCCGCAATGGCCCGGATATGCACGTCCATGTCCCGGCGGAAAGCCTGTGCGGCCGCATGCCGGCGCTCCGCATCGGGTGCCTGCCGATAGGCGTTCCAGCCCTCCAGCGGAAATTTTGCATCGACGACCAGGCCGGGCGCGCCATTCGGCATGGCAATCAGGCAATCGGGCCGGTTGCCGTTGGACAGCGTCGCCTGGAAGGAATAGGCCCCAATCGGCATTCCGTCGGCGATGATCGCCTCCATGCGCCCCTGGCCGAAGGCACCGCGCGTCTGCTTGTTGGAGAGGATGGCCTGCAGCCCGGCCATGTCCCGAGCCAGGGTCTGGATATTGGCCTGCGCCGCGTCGATGACCGCAAGCCGCTCCTGCAGGTGCTTGAGGTTGACATGCGTCGCCTCGGCCTGGGCCTGCAGGGTGGAACCGATCCGGCCCGTCATGCCGTCGATTCGCTCGCCGACGATGCGGTTGAGCTCCGACTGCCGATGGCCAAGGATTTCAGCCATAGACTGTACTCTTCCTTGAAGTTCCGCCTGCGCGCGAAGAATCGCAGCCATGGCCTGCTCCTGTTCCGCGGGCTGTCGAGGGCGGCGAAAGATGATCGCGAGAAGGAGGATCAACAGGGCAAGTAACAAAACGGCCCCGAGCAGAAGTGCTGGGTTGGTACCGGTCAGGCCGGTCTGAGAAAAAAATTCGCGCATCGTGCGATGTCCGCCCTGCCATTCTGCCGGATGCGGATCAAACCATGAACAAGCCTTGAATTGCAAGCCCTTCAAGGCACGTTTTTGCGCCGTCGGTGCGGCCCGTTCGGACCCTAACGGGTCAACTATCAAACCTTTGCTGAAAAGTTGCAGTATGAACTTAAATCAATTTTTACCAGAAGGTTTTGATAATTATATGCAAATACTTTCATGTTGCGAGACTATCCCGCAATGCAGCAGGAGATGACCATGAGCGAAACTGATGCGCGGCGCGATCTCGAAACCCGTCTCGGATTCATAGGCCTCGATGACAATGCCCGCGGAATCCTCCGGGAGCTGAGCCCCGTGATCCGCGAGGCCATGGATGCCGGCCTGGACGCCTTCTATGCCAAGGTCGCCTCGGTCCCGGAGACCGCTGCCTTCTTCCGCAATGATGCCCACATGAAGAGCGCCAAGTCGCGCCAGATGGAGCATTGGGGCGTGGTTTCCAGTGGCGAGTACAACACCCGTTATGTGCAGGGCGTTCAGAAGATCGGCGCGACCCATGCGCGCATCGGTCTCGAGCCCCGCTGGTATATCGGCGGCTACGGCCTGCTGCTGGAGCAGATGATCCACGCCGTCGTTGCCAAGCGCTGGCCCTCCCGCTTCGGCCGCGGAAAATCCGGCCGGCTTGCCACGGAAATCTCGGCGATCGTCAAGGCCGCCATCCTGGACATGGACTATTCGATCTCGGTCTATCTCGAGATCCTCGAGGCGCAGCGCAAGGAGGCCGAACACGCCCGCAAGACCGTCGAGGACCAGCAGAACGAGGCGCTTGCCGCTCTGACATCGGTTCTGGAGGCCCTCTCCAAGGGCGATCTGGAGCGCCGCATGCCCGACGACCTGCCGGAGAGCTTCCAGAGCATGGTTCACGATTACAACGGTGCTGCGGAAAACCTGCGCGAGGCCCTGTCGACCGTCCGTCACGCGGCGGAGAAGATCCTCGGCAGCACCTCCTCGATCGCGGAGGCAACCGACGATCTCGCCCGCCGGACCGAACAGCAGGCGGCAGGTCTGGAGGAAAGCACGGCGGCGTTGCAGGAACTGACGAACAACGTGACTGCCACGGCGAGCGGTGCGAAGAAGGCCTCCGATGTCGTCGGGCAGGCACTCTCGGAAGCACAGGTATCCGGTGCCGTGGTGACCAAGGCGGTCGGCGCCATGGGCGCGATCGAGAAATCCTCGGACGAAATTTCCAAGATCATCGGCGTCATCGATGAAATCGCCTTCCAGACCAACCTTCTCGCGCTGAACGCGGGTGTCGAGGCCGCCCGCGCCGGCGAGGCCGGGCGCGGTTTCGCGGTGGTGGCCCAGGAGGTGCGGGAACTGGCGCAGCGCTGCGCGAGTGCCGCACGGGAAATCAAGTCGCTCATCTCGCAGAGTTCGGATCAGGTGCAGACCGGTGTCAGCCTGGTCAATGAGGCGGGCGGTGCACTGGACAAGATCATCCAGCGCATCGTGGAGATCAACAGCATCGTTTCGGGCATCGCATCGGCGGCGGAGAGCCAGTCCGGCGGACTGCGCGAAGTCAGCGCCGCGATCATCAACATGGACCAGATCACCCAGCAGAATGCCGGGATGGTGGAGCACAGCTCGCACCAGACGACGACGCTGCGCCAGGAAGTCGAGCGGCTGGTATCCGCCCTGCGCGGGTTCCGCACCCGCAGCGAGAACCGCCTCAAGGGCGGTGCCTTCAGCGGCGCTGCCGCCGAGGAGCTGCGCCGCTCCGCCTGAGCGCCATCCGGAAGCACCGCAGGCGAAGAAAAAACCGCCTGCGGCATCCCGCGATAATTCCCTCCGGCGGAAAGATCGGTTATGGGAGTGCCATGACGATCAAGCCCCTTATCATCCTTCCCGATCCCCTCCTGCGCCAGGTGTCCGCTCCGGTCGAGCGCATCGATGCCGAAAGCCTGCGCCTTGCCGACGACATGCTGGAAACCATGTATGACGCTCCAGGCATCGGCCTTGCCGCGATCCAGATCGGCGTTCCGCGCCGGCTTGTGGTCATCGATGTGTCGAAGGACGGCGAGGAGAAGAAGCCGCTGGTCTTCTTCAATCCGGAGATCGTCGCCTCTGCCGAGGAGCGCAGCGCCTACGAGGAGGGCTGCCTGTCCATTCCCGACTACTATGCCGAAGTCGAACGGCCGGCGGCCGTCACGGTGAAGTTCGTCGACCGCGATGGCAAGCAGCAGGAAATGCAGGCAGACGGACTGCTCGCCACCTGCCTCCAGCACGAGATCGATCACCTCAACGGCACGCTGTTCATCGATCATATCTCGCGCCTGAAGCGGGACATGGTCATTCGCAGGTTCACCAAGGCCGCCAAGGGCCGCATCTGAGCGCCCTGGAAAGCCTCCGCAAGGGGAAGAGCCTTTCATGGCATTGCGCATCGTCTTCATGGGAACGCCCGATTTCGCCGTCGCGACGCTGAAGGCGCTGCACGCTGCCGGCCACGAGATCGTTGCCGTCTATTCCCAGCCGCCCCGGCCGGCGGGCCGGCGCGGTCTGGAGCTGGTGAAGTCGCCGGTGCATCAGGCCGCCGAGGCGCTTTCCCTGCCGGTCTTCACGCCGCTGAATTTCAGGAACGAGGAGGACCGCGCCCGCTTCGCCAGCCATGAAGCCGACGTGGCTGTGGTGGTCGCCTACGGGCTGCTCCTGCCGCAGGCCATTCTCGATGCACCGAAGTTCGGGTGCTACAACGGCCATGCCTCGCTTCTGCCGCGCTGGCGCGGTGCCGCACCCATCCAGCGGGCGATCATGGCCGGAGACACCGAGACCGGGGTCATGGTCATGAAGATGGACAAGGGGCTGGACACCGGGCCCGTTGCCCTGACGGTCCGGGTGCCAATCGGTGCCGACATGACCGCCGGCGAACTGCACGATGCGCTGATGCAGGCGGGCGCCGCGCTGATGGCGGACGCCATGGACCGCCTCGAAGCCGGCGACCTCCCTCTCGTGCCGCAGCCCGAAGACGGCGTGCTCTATGCCGCCAAGATCGACAAGGCCGAAGCCCGCATCGACTTTGCCCAGCCGGCAAGGGACGTGCACAATCGCATTCGCGGCCTTTCCCCGTTCCCCGGTGCATGGTTCGAGCTTCCGGCAGTAGACCGGGCCGAGCGCGTGAAGGTGCTGAAGTCCGAGCTGCGGGAAACGGGTGCCGGTGCGCCCGGAACCCTGCTCGACGACGAGGGCACCATTGCCTGCGGCACCGGGGCCATCCGCCTGAAGCGCCTTCAGAAGGCAGGCGGCAAGCCGCTCGACATCGCGGAATTCCTGCGCGGCACACCACTTCCCAAGGGCACGAGGCTTTTCTGATGCCCCGCTACCGCCTCCTCGTGGAATATGACGGGACGCCCTATGTCGGCTGGCAGCGACAGGAGAACGGCCAGTCCGTCCAGGGCGCACTCGAACAGGCGGTTCTGTCGCTGACGGGGGAGACGGTCTCGATCCGCGGCGCCGGACGCACGGATTCCGGCGTGCATGCGATGGGACAGGTCGCCCATGTCGATCTCGGCCGGGACTGGCCGGATCACAAGCTGCGCAATGCACTCAATGCGCATCTCACCATGGCCGGCGAGCGGGTTGCGGTCCTCGATGCACGCCAGGTGCCCGACAGTTTCGACGCCCGCTTTTCCGCCATCCGCCGCCACTATCTCTATCGCATCATCTCGCGTCCCGCGCCGCTCGCCATAGAGGCGGGGCGGGCGTGGTGGGTGCCGAAGGCGCTCGACGCTGAGGCCATGCATGCGGCCGCGCAACGGCTTGTCGGTCACCACGATTTCACGAGCTTCCGGTCCGCCCACTGCCAAGCCACGAGCCCCGTGCGCACGCTCGACCGGCTGGATGTGAGCCGCGCGGGCGATCTCATCGAGATCCGCGCCACCGCGCAGAGCTTCCTGCACAACCAGATCCGCTCCTTTGCCGGAACCCTCAAGCTTGCCGGCGAGGGAAAATGGACGCCCGACGACGTGCAGGCCGTCCTGGAAGCGCGCGATCGCAAGGCCTGCGGTCCGGTTGCGCCGCCGGAAGGGCTCTATTTCCTGCAGGTCGATTACAGGGATGCCGAGGCCGCCGGCTAAGGCACGGCGACGCCAAGGAAGCCGTTGATCCAGTCCGAGAGAAACAGCACCGGCACGATCTGCATCAGCACCAGCGCCACGATGAGGGGCGTGTTGCCGCCGCACAGCATGCGGTAGATGCGCTCCAGCGATATCAGGAACATCGAGACCAGGATCAGCCAGAGAAAGGCGATCAGTCCGGGAAGGCCCGGAACGAGAAGGATCAGCAGGATCAGGAAGCCGTTGGCATAGGCAAAGGGGATCGACAGCCAGTTGGTGGCAGCCACCACACCGTTGAACCGGTCACCGAAGCCGGCAATGGCGAGCAGCACCCCGGCCAGCAGCACCGGGACGATCCAGCCGAAGAACTCGGAGAGCGCCAGCCGGAAGAAGAACAGGCCGCCCGCTTCCGTTCCCGGCGGCATGGCGGCGATGAAGGCCATGCGCGTGGATATCCAGGACAGCAGGATCGGGGGCAGGCACCACAGGATGGCCCAGAAGGAACGCAGGCTTCCGCGCGGGCTGGTATCCAGCCGCGTCACCCCGGCCGGATTGCCCAGGATCATCAGCCAGAGGCCTTGAAGATAGAACTTGACCTCCTCAAACCCCGGCATTGCCGAACCACTGCTCCAGGAAGGTGAAATAGATGCGGGTCAGTTCCTCCAGCTCCTGCACCGGAACACGCTCGTCGACCATGTGCATGGTCTGCCCGACAAGGCCGAATTCGACGACCGGGCAATAATCCTTGATGAAGCGCGCGTCGGAGGTGCCGCCTGTCGTCGACAGCTTGGGCTCCCGGCCCGTTACCGTCTGGATGGCTCCCGACAGCGCGGCGATGAGGCCGTTGTTGCGGGTGAGGAAAACGTGGCTTGGCCGTTCCGACCAGGCGATGTCGTAGCGCACCGGATTGCGGCCCGGACGGAGAGAGCCCTCGGCGGCGGCCGCATCCAGCCGGCGGATGATCTCCGCCTGCAACGTCTCGGCGCTCCAGGTGTCGTTGAAGCGGATGTTGAAGCTGGCGGTCGCCCTGGCCGGAATGACATTGGTGGCCGCGTTGCCGACGTCGATGGTCGTGACCTCGAGGTTCGAAGGCTGGAACTCGTCCGTGCCGTGGTCGAAGGGCGGGTCCATGAGCGCGGCTGTGAGCTGCAGGATGCCCCGGACCGGATTGTCGGCCAGGTGCGGATAGGCCGCATGTCCCTGCACGCCATGCACGGTGATCCTGCCGGACAGCGAGCCGCGCCGGCCGATCTTGATCATGTCGCCCAGCCGTTCCGGATTGGTGGGTTCTCCGACGAGGCATGCATCCCAGCGCTCGCCCCGCGCTGCAGCCCATTCGAGCAGCTTGATGGTGCCGTTTACCGCCGGCCCCTCCTCGTCACCGGTGATGAGGTAGGAAACCGAGCCGGGGAATTCGCCGTGCTTTTCGATGTAGCGGGCTGTGGCCGCCACGAAACAGGCAATGCCGCCCTTCATGTCCACTGCGCCGCGACCGTAGAGAATGCCGTCCGCGATCTCCCCGGAGAAGGGCGGATGCGTCCAGGCCTTCTCGTCCCCAACAGGCACGACATCCGTGTGGCCGGCAAACATCAGGTGCGGGCCGGCGGTGCCGATCCGCGCATAGAGGTTCTCGATGTCGGGGGTTCCCTCTTCCGTTGCCGTCATGCGCTCCACCTTGAAGCCCAGAGGCGCAAGCATGACGGAGAGCGCCGTCAAGGCGCCGCCTTCCGCAGGCGTCACGGAGGGGCAGCGCACGAGCGCCTGAAGGTTGGCTACGGGGTCTTTGGAAATCATGTCGGGCGCGGTCCACGGGTTCTGGCGCTCCGGCCGGAGATGCCGGGGCTTGCTCTGGAGGGGCGCTGCCCGCCTCGCATTGCGGCGAGAGCACCCAATGCCCGCGAAAATGCAACGGCGGGCGGCTTTCCACAAGCCCCCGCCGTCCACACTTCATTGAATTTCATTGATGAATCGCCGCACCCCGGAAGCCGTGCGGCGTTTCGGGCCGATCAGTCGCGCAGAAGCTCGTTGATCCCGGTCTTGGAACGGGTCTTTTCGTCCACGCGCTTGACGATCACGGCGCAGTAGAGGTTCGGCGCCGGCTGGCCGTTGGCCATGAGCGCGTTGCCCGACGGCATCGAGCCCGCAACGACGACGGAGTAGGGCGGCACTTCGCCATACATCACTTCGCCGGTGGCGCGGTCGACGATCTTGGTGGACTTGCCGATGAAGACGCCCATGCCCAGCACCGAGCCCTCGCGCACGATGCAGCCTTCGACCACCTCCGAGCGGGCGCCGATGAAGCAGTTGTCCTCGATGATGGTCGGTCCGGCCTGCATCGGCTCCAGCACGCCACCGATGCCGACGCCGCCGGACAGGTGGACGTTCTTGCCGATCTGGGCGCAGGAACCGACGGTCGCCCAGGTGTCGACCATGGTGTTTTCGCCGACATAGGCGCCGAGGTTGACGAAGGACGGCATCAGCACCGCGCCGGGGGCGATGTAGGCGGAGCGGCGCACGACGCAGTTCGGTACCGCACGGAAGCCGGCCTGCTCGAATTCGCTCGCATTCCAGCCGTCGAACTTGGACGGCACCTTGTCCCACCAGCTGGAATTGCCGGGACCGCCCTTGATGATCTCCATCGGCGTCAGGCGGAAGGACAGGAGCACCGCCTTCTTCAGCCACTGGTTGACGGTCCATGCGCCGTCAGAGCCGCGGTTCGCAACGCGAACCAGGCCGGAATCGAGGAGGTTCAACGCCGTTTCCACGGCATCTCGAACTTCGCCCTTGGTAGCGGCGTTAATGGTGTCGCGGTTCTCGAAAGCGGCGTCGATGACCTTTTCCAGGGATGCGAGATCGGGAGCGCTCATGGGAATTCCTTAAACTTCGGGCTCTATCGTGAAGGGGTTCCAGGCAAGGTCCGTCGCCGGACTTTTCGTGCAAATGCTCTAAGGTACAGGCCTGTTCGCGTCAACGCGTATCGCCGACAGGTCCGACAGGGAATCCGACATGGCAAAACTGAAATCAGGGAAGTTGCGGCGCAAGGACGGGGTGTGGGATCCGCTGAAGGACAGCTCCGCCGACAAGCGCGGCGCGGCCGGCGTGCCGCGCACGCCGCAGTCGGAATCGCCCTCCTATCGCCTGGCCTATGCGGATGAGGATTTCCTGTGCCGCGAGGAGCTGAGGCCGATCCGCCTCCAGCTCGAACTTCTCAAGCCCGAGATGATCCTGACCGAGCGCGGCGTGAAATCGACGGTCGTCATGTTCGGCGGCGCCCGCATTCCGGAGCCGGGAAAGGAGCCATGGGCTGCCCGAAACGACGTCCAGCGTGCCAACCTCACCCGTGCTGCGGTCTATTACAACGAGGCGCGGGAATTTGCGCGGCTGTGCTCCATCCACGCCGCGCGCTCCGGCTTTCAGGAATATGTTGTCGTGACCGGCGGCGGTCCCGGCGTCATGGAAGCGGGCAACCGGGGTGCGGCCGATGTCGGCGCCCCCTCGATCGGCCTCAACATCGTGCTCCCGCACGAGCAGGCGCCGAATGCCTACGTGACTCCGGAATTCAGCTTCAACTTCCACTATTTTGCGATCCGCAAGATGCATTTCATGATGCGGGCAAAGGCCGTCACGGTTTTTCCCGGCGGCTTCGGAACGATGGACGAGCTCTTCGAGACGCTGACGCTGATCCAGACCCGCCGCATGGCGCGCATTCCGCTCATCCTCTTCGGTGAGCGCTTCTGGCGCGAGATCATCGATTTCGACTCGCTCGCCGATTTCGGCACCATCGCGCCGGAGGATATCGAGCTGCTGAACTTCGTGGATACGGCGGCGGATGCCTGGCGCATCATCCAGGACTTCTACGAGATCATAGAGGAATGATGCCATCCACGGAAAAGCCCGCCTCCCTTGCGGGGGCGGGCTCTCTTCCGGGCTTCGACGGATGGGGTCCGTCGCGAAAGGGCAGGGCGGGCCTGTCCTCGGGGTGGCGGCATCAGCCCGGGAAATCGTCGATGGAGACCGAGCCGTCCTGGTTGGTGTCCATGCGCTTCACCAGATTGGCTGCGCCGGCTTCCGCCTCCGCCTTGCTGATCTGGCCGTTTTCGTCCGTATCGAGGGCGCGCATCATGCCCGGTCCCATCATGCCGTGATGGCCCTTGCCGTGGTGGCGCATGCCCTTGCCCCAGCCGTGCTTCATCGGCTGTCCGTCGGGACCGGCCATGCTGTCCGGACCGTCACCGCCATCCGGGCCGCCCATGGCATCGTCCGGCGCATCGGACCCGCCCTTCATGGCGGCCTTCATCTCCGCACGACGGGCCTCGCGCCACGCGCGAAGTTCCTTCGGCGTGACGGCGCCGTCCTTGTCGGTATCGATCTTGGCGAACAGGGTATCCGCACCCGCCTTGGCTTCGTCTGCGGTGATCGTGCCGTTCTTGTCGGCGTCGAAGTTCTTCAGCATGAAGACGAAGGCCGCCGGACGCGCCATCGGCGGCAGGGGGCGATCGGCGTTCTGGCGTGCAGCAAGGGCGGCGGTGCCGAAGGCGCCTGCCACCAGGGAGGCCGAAAGAGCAGCCAGAATGAGTTTCCGCGTCATGTTGTTTCTCCTCGGGTTATTCGTTAGCCCACGGAGAAAACCTAAGGCCGGGCTTCGTTCCGGCCAACTTAACGATCGGTAAGGCAGATTAAATCTGCGTCATGTTGGGCGTTTGCCCTCAGGCCATGATCTCCGCGAGGAAGGCCCGCAGGTCGGCGGTCGCGTAATCGATGTAGTCGTCCTCGTCGGTCAGCCGCTCCCAGCTTTCTGTCACGACTTCCTCGAGATTGCGCGGCACCAGCAGAACGGTGCGCATGCCCAGCGCCTTCGGCACCACGAGGTTGCGCGGCAGATCCTCGAACATGGCGGCATGGGCCGTGTCCACGCGGTTGAGGCTCATGAACTTGTCATAGGTGCTGCTTGCGGGCTTCGGCGTGTAATCGGCAGCGACGATGTCGAAGATGTCGTCGAAATGCTCGAGGATGCCGAGCGCCCCGGCAGCCTTTTCCGCATGGGCGACGGTGCCGTTCGTCAGGATGAACTTGCGACCCGGCAGGGCCTTGATCGCCTCGCCGAGCTCCGGATGCGGCAGCAGTGCGCTGTAGTCGATCGCATGCGCCCGTTCCAGGAATGCCTGCGGATCGATGCCATGGTGCAGCATCAGCCCCGCCAGCGTCGTCCCGTGATCGTGATAGTAGCGCTTCTGCAGCTTCTTCGCCTCGACGGGGTCGAGCTGCAGGAGCTCCGAGACGAAGCCGGTCATGTTCTTGTCGATCTGCGCGAACAGGTCGACGTGGTGGGGGTAGAGCGTGTTGTCGAGATCGAAAACCCAGTCGCGGACGGTTTCGAAATCGGATTTGGCGGGGGTGTTCTTGATCCTGGTCATGCCGGTCTTATGCACTGTCGCGGGCGGGATGGAAATGCCCTGCTGCCGGTGGTGTCAATATTTCTGACGTGACACGGTTGCGGCCACGGTGCTAGCACGGCCTCACCATGGAACTCTGGGTCGTCATCACCATCGCCAGCGCATTTCTCCAGAACATGCGCTCGGTCTTCCAGAAACATCTCAAGGGGCAGATGGGCACGACGGCAGCGACCTTCGTGCGCTTCGGCTTCGGGGTGCCTTTCGCGATCCTCTACCTGGCGATCCTGCATCTCGGCCTCGGCCATCCGCTGCCCGTGCCGAACGGCGCCTTCTTCGCCTGGGGGGTCATCGGCGGGCTGGCGCAGATCGGCGCCACCTTCCTGCTCGTGCATCTCTTTTCCTTCCGGAATTTCGCCGTGGGCACGGCCTATTCCCGCACGGAGCCGATGCAGGCGGCCCTCATCGCCTATCTCTTTCTCGGAGAGCGGCTCAACGCCAACGATCTCGTTGCGCTCTGCCTGTCCATGGCGGGCGTGATGCTCATCTCGGTTGCGCGTACCGATATCAGCCCCCGTTCGCTGCTGGAATCCACCTTCAGCCGCACGGCGCGCATCGGCCTTCTGTCCGGCCTGCTCTTCGGCCTGTCCGCCGTGGCCTACAGTTCCGCTTCGGGATCGCTGGCCGCGGGCCTGCCTGCGCGGGATGCCGCCATGCAGGCGGGCTTCACGCTCGTCTATGTCATCCTGCTCCAGACAGCGGTGATGCTGGGGTGGCTCGCCTGGCGCGAGCCCGGCGAAATCAGGCGTATACGGTCGGCCTGGCGGGTCTCGCTGGCCACGGGCTTCGTCGGCGCCACCGCTTCCTTCGGCTGGTTCACGGCCATGACACTGCAGCAGGCGGCGCTCGTCCGTTCTCTCGCCCAGATCGAGATGGTCTTCACCTTCGCCTCCACGGCGCTCGTCTTCAAGGAGCGGGTGAACCGGCTGGAGGTCGTCGGCTGCGCGCTCATCGTCTCCGGCATTCTGCTTCTCTTCCTGCTGTGAAAAACCCGGCCGCGGGGCCGGGTTCAGAAAGAAGAAAGAGGGAAGGGGAAAGCAGTCAGGGCACCAGAAGCGTGCCCGCGCCGCCCTCGGTGAAGAGTTCGAGCAGCACCGCGTGAGCCGTCTTGCCATTGAGGATCACGACGCCCTGCACGCCGGCCTTGATCGCCTCGATGCAGGTCTCGACCTTGGGGATCATGCCGCCGGAAATCGTTCCGTCCTTGATCAGCGCCCGCGCCTCGGCCACCGACAGTTCCTTGATCAGCTCGCCGTTCTTGTTCAGCACGCCCGGAACGTCGGTGAGGAAGAGGAGACGGGTCGCGTTGAGCGCCCCGGCAATGGCGCCCGCAAAGGTATCGGCATTGATATTGTAGGTGTGGCCGTCGCGGCCGGGGGCTACGGGCGCAATGACCGGGATCATTTCCGAACGGGCCAGAAGATCGAGAAGCGTCCGGTCCACTTCCACCACCTCGCCAACGAAGCCGAGATCGAGCACGCGCTCAATGTTGCTGTCCGGATCGGTCACGGTCTTGGTGGCCTTTTCGGCAAACACCATGTTGCCGTCCTTGCCGCAGAGGCCGATGGCCCATTCGCCCGTCTGGTTGATGAGAGCCACGATCTCCTTGTTGATCGAGCCGGCGAGTACCATCTCCACGATCTCGACCGTCTTCTGGTCGGTGACGCGCAGACCCCCTTCGAATTTCGATTCGATGCCGAGCTTGGTCAGCATGGCGCCGATCTGCGGGCCGCCGCCGTGCACGACGATGGGGTTGACGCCCGACTGCTTGAGCAGTGCGATGTCGGCGGCAAAGGCCCGGCCGAGTTCCGGGTTGCCCATGGCATGGCCGCCATACTTCACCACGATGGTGGTGTTTTCGTAACGCTGCATGAACGGCAGCGCCTGCGCCAGAAGCCGTGCCTGCATTTCGCTTTCGGAAGTCGTCATCGCCTCAAAACCCTTCGCGCCTGGCGGCCTCCGCTTCGGCCGCGTCGAGCGCGCCTTTTATCGCAAGTTTCTGACAGTGGGAATAATCCATGGAAAAACTTTGCCGGCTCGCCTCGTCGGCAGAGGGGGCCTTCTCACGCTGCATTCTTTCCTCTAGGTTGCCCTTGCCGACTTGTAATTTCTACGCAAATCGCCGCCCGGGAGACCCGTTCGCAAGGCATCGGGGAAGGCCCGGCACAAGCATTCTGGAAGGGCGCATGGCCGTCGACGACCTGTCTGAACTCATTTCGCGTGTCGCGCTTCGCGACCGAGCGGCCTTTTCGCTGTTATATCAGCGATCCAGTCCGAAACTTTTTGCCGTCTGTCTTCGTATATTGAAGGACAGGACAGAGGCTGAGGAAGCGCTCCAGGAGGTATTCATCAAGGTCTGGCAACGCGCCGACCGGTTCGCCTCCGAAGGCAGAAACGCGTCGGGGTGGCTCACCGCCATCGCGCGCAACCATTCCATCGACCTCATCCGCACGCGCAAGCCGATCGCCGACCAGATCGAGGAGGAATACGACCTCGCCGATCCGTCGCCCGATCCCGAGCGCGAGGCAGAGCTGTCTGCCGAGGGGCGCCGCATCGATCGCTGCATGAACGAGCTCGATCCGGACCGCGCCACGGCCGTCCGCCGGGCCTATGTGGAAGGCCTGAGTTACCAGGAACTGGCCGACCAGTTCCGCGTGCCGCTGAATACGATGAGGACCTGGCTCAGGCGCAGCCTTATCAAACTGAGAGAGTGTCTGGACCGATGACAACGCCCGATCGCAGCAGTGGAGACCGTTCCCGCGACGAAGTCCTCGCCGGCGAATATGTGCTCGGCGTCCTGTCGGCCATCGACCGGCGAAAGGTCGAGGCGCGGATGGTGCTCGACCAGAACTTCGCCGCCATCGTCCAGCGCTGGCAGGAGAACCTCGCCTCCTTCGAGGCGGAATATGGTACCGAAGCGCCGCCCGCATGGATCTATCCCCGCATAGAACAGCGCCTTTACGGGGCGCCTGCCGCAAAACCCCCGGTGGGGCTGTGGCAGTCGCTGGCCTTCTGGCGGACCGTCACCGCCCTGTCTCTCGTGGTGGCCGTCGGTATCGGCCTCAGCCAGCTCAAGCTCGGCGGTGCAAGCGACAGCGAGCTTGTGGCATCGCTGGTGGGTGAGGGAAATGCCGTCAGCTATGCCTCGTCCTACGACCCCCAGACGGGCCTGTTCCGGATGACGCCGGTCGCCGCCGGCCCGGAGAAGGAGAAGTCGCTGGAACTCTGGCTGATCCAGGGCAGCAATCCCGCCATCTCGCTCGGCGTTCTGCCGCAGACGGGGGAGGGCGAGCTCATGGTACCGGCCGAGTGGCGTGACAAGATCAAGGAAGGCGATCTCTTTGCCATCAGTCTGGAAGCCTTCGGCGGGTCGCCCACCGGCAAGGCACAGGGACCCGTACTGGCGGTTGGTCCTGCCAAGGTCAAGAAGTAACGGACAGGAAAGACGTATACGAAAAGGGGGCTTAACGGCCCCTTAATTTTTTGCAGAAAAAATTTTGATCATTGAAACTAATTTTGAGCGCATCCCGTATATCCAGTATCCGGCACAACAGAATATCCGGATCAAGACATGCGCCATAGGGAGGTCCATGGCGCGTGAACCCCAATCATTACTTATGGAGACGTGCCATGAAGAAGGTATTCCTGCGCGCAATTCTTGCCGTTGCTCTCGCCGGTTCGGCCATGACCGCCGTCCAGGCCGCCAATCCCGAGGTGGGCGGCGCACCGATGTACGAAGACAAGAACATCGTGGAAAATGCCGTCAACTCAAAGGACCACACCACGCTGGTCGCGGCGGTGAAGGCTGCGGGCCTTGTCGAAACGCTGCAGGGCAAGGGTCCGTTCACGGTCTTTGCGCCCACCAATGCCGCCTTTGAAGCCTTGCCGGCCGGCACGGTCGAGACTCTCCTGAAGCCGGAGAACAAGGAACAGCTGACGAAGGTGCTGACCTGCCATGTGGTCGGTGCGGAAGCCATGTCCGACGCGATCGGCAAGATGATCAAGGATGATGGCGGCAAGCACCCGGTCAAGACGCTCGGCGGCTGCACGCTGACGGCGGAAGAGAAGGACGGGAAGATCACCCTGACCGACGAGAACGGCGGCGTTGCCACCGTGACCATCGCCGATGTCAAGCAGTCGAACGGCGTCATTGACGTCATCGACAAGGTCATCCTGCCGAAGATGTAAGCGAGGAGGCCGCCCGCTGCACCTGCGCGGGCGGCCATCCTTCAGTGTCCGATCGTTTCGAGGATCGCGGCCCGGAGGTCGTCGAGCCCCTTTCCTTTTTCCGACGACGTGGCGATCACGGCGGGATAGGCCGCCGGCCGCTTCTTGATCTTGTCCATGGTCTCCGCGATCAGGCGCGGCACGCCGGCTTCCTTGATCTTGTCCGTCTTGGTGAGCACGATCTGGTAGGATACGGCCGCCTTGTCGAGGAGCGTCAGCACGTCCTCGTCGTTTTTCTTGATCCCGTGCCGGCTGTCGATCAGCACATAGACGCGCTTCAGCGTCGCACGACCCCTCAGGTAATCGAAGACGAGCTTTGTCCAGGCGTCCACCTGTTCCTTGGGCGCCTGCGCATAGCCATAGCCGGGCATGTCCACCAGCGCCATCGGCGGCAGGTCGTCACCCTCGCCGGAATAGCCATCCGGTACGAAGTAGTTCAGTTCCTGCGTCCGGCCCGGCGTGTTCGAGGTGCGGGCAAGGCCCTTCTGGCCCGTCAGCGCATTGATGAGCGAGGACTTGCCGACATTCGAGCGGCCGGCAAAGGCCACTTCCATCGGGCCTTCCGGGGGAAGGAATTTGAGGGAAGGCACGCCGCGGATGAAGATCCACGGGTTTCCGAAGAGCGGCTTTTCGCCCTGCTCCGCATCATTGGCCATCGGCAGTCACTTTCCATGTCCGGCGTTCTTGCCACCGGCTTCACGGTTTTGGCCGGCAAAGTCAAGGATCAATGGCCCTTCAGCATTCGCTGCTGCCGCAGATATTCCGCCCCGAGATAGCTGAGGAGGGCGGCGAGGATGAGCGTGCCGCCGATGATCGCGCGGATATCCGGGACCTCGCCGTTGAAGATCGCGACCCAGACCGGGCTGAGCATGGTTTCCGCCGTGCCGAGGAGAGCGGCGAGCGCGGAGGGCACCAGGCGCGCTCCCGTGACGAAGAGCGCCATGCCGAGGCCGAGATTGAAGACGCCGAAACCGTAGAGGATCGCGAACTGTTCCGGCGAGACCGCCAGACTGACGGCCTGGGTAGAGGCGATGATGCTGGCGATGAAACCGCCCGTACAGGCCGCCGGCGTCATCCGCACATCGGGATAGCGCCGGGTCAGCACGGTGGTTGCTGCGAAGACGAGCGCGATGGCGAGGGCCAGCGCGTCACCCTTCGGCGAAATCGACCCGTCGAAGGATTTCGACATCATGATCGCCACTCCGGCGATCACGGCAGCGATCGCGGCCCAGGTCAGCGCAGAAATCCGCTCCTTGTAGACGATCCGGCTGAGCAGCGCCGCAAAGAGCGGCACGCCCGCCTGGATGAGCACCACGTTGGCAACCGTGGTGTACTGGATCGCCACGATGAAGCAGGTCGTCGCGATCGTGAAGCTCGAGGCAACGACGGCACCGGGCCATCCCATGTTGCGAAAGAGCGTCAGCGTGCCGCGCAGTCCGTCGCGGAACAGCATGAAGAAGAGCAGGAAGACCGCGGCGAACAGGCATCGCCAGAAGATGACGGCCCAGCTGTCGTCCATGGCAAGGAAGCGGGCGATGGCGCCGCCGAAGCTCCAGAAGAAGGCCGAACCGAAGACGAGGAGCGCGCCTGTCTTTTCCTGCGCTCCGAACTGCCCGGCTGCTGCCGGCATCACCTGGGACATGCTTGGCCTCTCCTCATCCTTCCGGCAGACTAGCAGCCGACACGCCGAAAACGGGACCGGCGGCGACATTTCCACGCCGCAGGTGAACAATTCCTTGCCGCAAATTCCTGAAAACGCGGGGTTTCAACGAAAAACCCCGGGCCGGGCCCGGGGTTTTCACGTTTACTCGGCTGGCTTGGGCTTTCGCCGGAAGAGCCCTGCCAGATTGTCGAAGAGCTCGATCTTGGCGCCGTTGCGCTTCATGATGATGCCCTGCTGGATGATGGAAAGGGTGTTGTTCCATGCCCAGTAGATGATGAGGCCGGCCGGGAAGGTGGCCATCATGAAGGTGAAGATGACCGGCATCCAGTTGAACACCATGGCCTGCGCCGGATCCGGCGGTGTGGGGTTCATCCGCATCTGCAGGAACATGGTGACGCCCATGATCAGCGGCCAGACGCCGATATGCAGGAAGGTGGGTGCGGTGAAGGGCAGGAGGCCGAAGAGGTTGATGATGCTCGTCGGATCCGGCGCGGAAAGGTCATGAATCCAGCCGAAGAAGGGCGCGTGGCGCATCTCGATGGTGACGTAGATGACCTTGTACAGCGAGAAGAAGATCGGAATCTGGAAGGCAATGGGCCAGCAGCCCGCCAGCGGATTGATCTTCTCGGTCTTGTAGAGCTCCATGGTGGCCTGCTGCAGGCCCATGCGGTCGTCGCCGAACTTTTCCTTCAGCGCCTGCATCTTGGGCTGCACCATCTTCATCTTGGCCATGGACGCATACTGCTTGTTGGCCAGCGGATAGAAGAGAGCCTTGACGACGATGGTCGTCGCCAGGATGGCGATGCCGAAATTGCCGAAGTAGCGATAGAAGAAATCCATCAGCTTGAACATCGGCTTGGTGATGAAATAGAACCAGCCCCAGTCGATCAGGCGGTCGAACTTCGGCACCTCGAACTTGGCGAAGTAGCCGTCGACGACAGGCACTTCCTTCGCGCCGGCGAAGATCATGTTCTTCACCTCTGCGCTCTGGCCGGGCGCGACCGTAACCGGATCTGCGCGGAAATCCGCCTGGAAGGAGGGCTGCGCCGCATTCAGGTGCACGAAACGCGACGAGAAGGCCACATCCTGCGGGGGAATGAGCGCCGCGGCCCAGTATTTGTCGGTGATGCCAAGCCAGCCGGTCGTGGTCTTGGCGTGCTCGACATTTTCCTTCTCGATGTCGGAATACTTGCTCTCGGTGAGCTTCTGGTCCTCGAGAACCCCGAGGAAGCCCTCGTGGAGCACGTAGACCGATGCGCCCTGCGGCTTGTTGTAGCGCGTCACGCGGCCATAGAGCGAGGCGGCCACCGGCGCGCCGGAGCCATTGGTGATCTTGTCCGTGACTGTGAACATGTAGCGGTCGTCAACGGCAAAGGTGCGTGCAAAGGTCACACCCTTCTCGTTGGTGAAGGTGAGCGTGACCGGCGTCTTGTCCGTCAGCTTGTCGTTGCCGGAGACGGTCCAGGCGGTGTCGGGGCCCGGCACCTTGCCGCTTTCTGGCGTCTCGATGTAGCCGAGTTCGGCAAAGTAGCCATCCTTGGTGTTGGACGGGCTGAAAAGCGTGATCAGCGGGCTCTTCGGATCGACGGTCTCGCGGTAGTTCTTGAGCTTCAGGTCGTCGAGGCGAGCGCCGACGAGACGGATCGAACCCTGCAGGGCCGGCGTGTCGATCGCCAGGCGGGGCGAGGGTGCAGCAGCGTCTGCCGTGCCCGAGGGGGCGGCCTGGGCGGTGTTTCCGGCCGCAGGAGCCGCGGCGGGCGCGCCTGCTGCATCGGCGGGCTTGGCGGCGGTCTGGCTGGTGGTCTGCTGCGCCTTGGCGGCAAGTTCAGCCTTGCGCTGGGCTTCCAATCGCGGGTTCATGTAGAAGAACTGCCATGCCATCACGATCAGCACGGACAGCACGATTGCCACGAGTGAATTGCGTTTGTTTTCCATCATACTTTCCTGGAGCGGCTTTCGCCCGGCCGCTTCGGCTGAGGCTTCGACTGGATGCGCTCTAACAACTGGGCCGTCAATTGCTCGAAGGAGACGTCGAGGACGTCCCGGCGGGCGACGATTACATAATCGTGGCCGGGCTGCATTGCAAACCCTGCCTTGAGGCGTACGGCCTCTCTGAGCCGGCGGCGCATCCGGTTGCGCTCCACGGCATTGCCCTGTTTCTTGGTAACGGTGAATCCGGCCCTCGCGGCCGTCTCGGGTTCCTGGCGGTCCAGCACTTCCAGCAGGAAGGTCCGCCCTTTCCGTTTCTCGCCCTTCTGAACGGCGAGAAACTGCGGCCGGCTTTTCAGCCGCCCGACAGTCTTTTCGTTACGCTTTGCGTCATCGCCCGCCATCGCGACCGGGCAATCCGGCCTTAGGCCGAAAGACGCTTGCGGCCACGGGCGCGGCGAGCAGAGAGGACCAGACGGCCGCCCTTGGTTGCCATGCGGGCGCGGAAGCCATGACGACGCTTGCGAACAAGCTTGGAGGGTTGGTAGGTACGCTTCATTTATTTGATTACCGCGGAGTGCGGCCCTTCTTGAATCTGTTCCCTGGGGAACAAGGAGCGTTTCGGATATTCATCAAGCCTGTTTCGCTGTCCTTGGACGGCTGAACTTGACGTGGCCGGGCTCTTAAGGGAGGAGCGGGCAAAAGTCAATCGCGCCCGGCCCTGTCGCAGATTCGGTCTCTCCTTCGCGATGTCCGGCATTGCCTCTCCGGCAGGGCGCCTATACCGTCGGATGTGACCCTCGCGCAACTGCGCGGGAGGGGTGCTGCATGACAAAGGGATCTGGTTCGGGCATGGATGGGCGAGAGTCAGCGGGAGTTGCGGCAGGTGCGCCGCGCCGGAAGGCTTTCCGCAGCCTTTCCGCCAAGCTTCTGGGGCTCACCATCCTCTTCGTGCTTCTGGCCGAAGTGCTGATCTTCGTGCCGTCCGTCTCCACGATGCGTCTGCGTTGGCTGAACGACCGGCTGAGTGCCGCCGCTGCCGCGGGCATCGTCATCGATGCCCTTCAGCCGGCAGACCTGCCCGAGAAGGCCCGGAACGAAACGCTGATGGCGGCCGGTGCGCGGGCGATCGCGCTTCGCCGCCAGGGTCAGTCCCAGCTTCTCGCGGCAAGCCCCATAGACCAGCCGATCGAAGGGGTTTTCGATCTTGGCAATACCCAGCCATTCGATGCCATGGGGGAGGCGGTGTGGACGCTGCTTTTCGGCGGGAACCGTCTGATCCGCGCCTTCGGGCCCGTCGGGGATAGCCACATGATCATCGACATGGTGCTCGACGAAACCGCGCTGCGACAGGCGATGCTCGTCTATTCCCGCAACGTGGCGCTGCTCTCCATCCTGATCTCGCTGATTACCTCGACGCTGATCTTCTTCGCCATCGACCGCCTCATGATCAGGCGCATCCGGCGGCTGACGCTGAACATGCAGACCTTCGCCCGCAACCCCTCCGATCCGTCCGCCGTGCTGGTGCCCGAGACGGGTGCGGACGAGCTTGCTCTTGCCGGCCGTCATCTCGCCAGCATGCAGTCGGACATGCAGGCGACGCTTTCGCAACAGAAGACTCTGGCCGAACTCGGGCTTGCCGTCTCCAAGATCAATCATGACATGCGCAACATTCTGGCGACCGCGCAGCTTCTGTCCGACCGGCTGACGGATGTGGACGACCCGATGGTGAAATCCTTCGCGCCGAAGCTGATCCGGACCCTCGACAGGGCTGTGGGCTACACGAGCGAGGTTCTCGCCTATGGCCAGATGGCGGAATCGGTGCCGCGCCGGACGCGCCTTGCCCTGCTCCCGCTTGTGCAGGAGGTCCGGGACAATCTCGGCCTGGATCCGCAAGGTCCCATCCGCTTCGTCGATTCGATTGACCCCGCGCTCGAGATCGATGCCGATGGCGAGCAGCTGTTCCGGGTCCTGCACAATCTCTGCCGCAATGCGCATCAGGCCCTGGCCTCAATGGGCGGCGGCTCGGATCTCGTGATCGAGGTCTCGGCAAGCCGGGATGGGCAGGGCGTCCGGCTGATCATCGACGACACCGGACCGGGAATGCCGGCGAAAGCGCGCGAGAATCTCTTCCTCGCCTTCCGGGGGGCGGCTCGCAGCGGGGGAACCGGTCTCGGCCTCGCCATCGCGCGGGATCTGGTGATCGCCCATGGCGGCACCATCGGCCTGGTGGAGAAGGACAGCCGGGGCACCCGATTCAGCATCTACATCCCGGACAGGCCCGGCGCCTAATTTCTGGCTGAGGGTAACCGGTTGTAAAATAAAAGCAAATTTCCTCCCTTCGAAAATCTCGCGGTCAAAATGGCACTTTTTTGAAGAAAGTCTCTTGCATTCGGGGGGTAACCGATTTAGAGGATCGCCACGCAAGCGGTTCCGCCGCACGGCACGCACCCGTAGCTCAGCTGGATAGAGCACCAGACTACGAATCTGGGGGTCAGGAGTTCGAATCTCTTCGGGTGCGCCATTTCCCCTCTTTCATAATTCGCTGCATGGTGCGCTTGAGGCTTCTTGTCTCAGCTCGCTTCCACAGCTGGCGTCTGCATGCCGGTATTGCGGGAAGCAGCCGGCGCAGGGCGAGCCGTCGCCCCGTCTGACGGTCACGCGATCCCGGACGAAATGCCCGATCCTTCTGTCGCGGATGGAGGCGCGGGGCGCACGCATCAGAATCCGGGTGGATTGATCTCCGTCCTCCAGGACATGCGGAAAAATCTTTTCCATTAATGTCTATAAAAAAGATAGAAAAACTGTAATTCCAGTCCCGTTCTGCCATTCTGCTGGCATCGAAACCCGGTGACGCCGGTCACCCGTTGCTAGCGAGGATATCCATGGGAAGCCTGAACGAAACCAGGATTGATTATTCCGTCCATCCCCGAGTGAATTCGACCGATCCGGTTCCGCCGCGGCCGCGCCCGTCGGTACCCGCACATGTCATCTCCTCCGATCAGGAAGCGATCGAGGTTGCCGAAGGGCTGGCCGCCCGCTTCCGGGAAGGCGCAGCGCTTCGGGATCGGGAAGGGCTTCTTCCCATCGCCGAGCTGGATGCCTATTCCCAGTCGGGCCTGTGGAGCATCAACGTGCCGAAGGCCTATGGCGGCCCGGAAGTATCCTATGCGACCCTCGCCCGTGTCATCGCCATCATCGCTGCCGCCGACCCGGCGATTGCGCAGATCACCCAGAACCACCTCGCCATCGTCGCGACGGTCGATCTCGACGGGACGGAAGAGCAGAAGAGGTTGTTTTTCGGCCAGGCGCTGGCCGGGCTGCGCTATGGCAATGCCTTCTCCGAGCTGAAGAGCAAGACGGTCGCCGCCTTCGAGACGAAGGTGCATTTCGATGGCGATGAGGCCGTGGTGAACGGAGAGAAATTCTACACCACCGGTGCGCTTCTTTCCCACATCGTGCCCATCGTCGGCGTGGACGAGGCTGGCCAAGGCTGGCTTGTCTTTGCCGATCGGGATCAGCCCGGGCTGACGGTCACCAACAACTGGTCGAGCTTCGGGCAGCGCACCACCGCGTCCGGTTCGGTGCGCATCGAGAATGTGCGGGTGCCGAAGGTGCGGGCGCTCAAGGTCACGTCCTTCGACCATCCGACGGTGGGTGGACCGGTCTCGCAGATCATCCAGTCTGCCATCGATGCGGGCATTGCCCGCGGTGCCATCGATGACACCATCGCCTTCGTCTCGACGCTCAGCCGCCCCTGGATCGACAGCGGCAAGGACAAGGCCGGCGAAGATCTGTTCACCATCGCCGCCATCGGCGATCTGAAGATCCGGCTGCATGCGGCGGAGGCACTGCTCGATATCGCCGGTCGGGCCATCGATGCGGCGCGGGCGGACTCGACCCTCGAGAAAGTCTCCAATGCGACCGTCCGGACGGCGGAATCCAAGGTTCTCACCACGGAGATCGCCATCCTCGCCACCAACAAGCTCTTCGAGCTTGCCGGCACCCGCTCGACGCTCGCCGAACATGGTCTCGACCGGCACTGGCGCAACGCCCGGGTCCACACCTTGCATGATCCGGTCCGCTGGAAATTCTTCCATGTGGGCAACTGGTACCTGAACGGCACGCATCCGCCGCGCCATGCGTGGAACTGAGGGGGCTGCCATGACGGAAAACGACCGCAGGCTCCACCGACAGGCCGCCCTGGTCAAGGGGCGGCCGGCGCCGCACATCGCGCCACGCCAGAAGGAGGCGCATCGCATCCGCGACGATGCGGAGGCCATCGCCATTGCCAGGGAGCTTGCCCGCGACTTTGCCGCGGGTGCCGTTGAACGCGACCGGGAACGTCGCCTGCCGCTCGACGAAATCGAGCGCTTCTCGCAATCGGGACTGTGGGCCATCACCGTGCCGAAAGAATATGGCGGGGCGGGGGTCTCGGCGGCGACACTGGCCGAGGTGACGGCGATCATATCGGCGGCGGACAGCTCGATCGGGCAGATCCCGCAGAACCATTTCTACATGGTGGAAGCCCTCCGTCTGGCGGGGAGCGAGGAACAGAAGCGGCACTATTTCAAGCGGATCCTCAAGGGCGACCGGCTGGGCAACGCCTTCACCGAAATTGGCACCCGGACACCGGTGGATTTTCGCACCCGCTTCGCGGAGAGGGATGGGCGGCTGCTGCTCAACGGGCAGAAGTTCTATGCCACCGGCTCGCTCTTTGCGCATGTCGTCGTGGCCGTCGCCAAGGACGCCGCAGACCGTGTCCACATCGTCTTCATCGACCGGCAGACGCCCGGACTTGACCTCGTCGACGACTGGTCGTCCTTCGGCCAGCGTTCGACGGGAAGCGGCACCGTCACCTTCGACGAGGTGGAGATCGAACCCTTCCAGGTAGTGGATCACGACGGTGTCTTCGAACGGCCGACGCCGATGGGGCCGCTGGCACAGATCATCCATGCGGCGGTCCAGGTCGGGATTGCCCGCGGTGCTCTGGAAGAGACGGTCGCCTATGTCCGGGCGCATGCGCGGCCCTTCTTCGAGCTCGACATCGAGCACGGCTATGAGGATCCTCATTCCATCCATGCCCTGGGCGACGTCGCAATCCGGGTTCATGCGGCGGAGGCGCTTCTGGCACGCGCCGGCGCCTTCCTGGACAGGGCGACAGCAGCTCCCGACGAAGCCACGGTCGCCGCGGCTTCCATCGCGGTTGCGGAAGTGAAGGCCTATGGCACGGAGGCCGCGCAGCTGGCGGCCAACAAGCTGATCGAGCTTGGCGGTGCCCGCTCCACGCTGGAAGGCTATGGCCTCGATCGGTACTGGCGCAACGCCCGCACCCATTCCCTGCACGATCCCGTGCGCTGGAAGTATCACCACATCGGCAATTTCTATCTCAACGGAACGCTGCCGCCCCGTCACGGCGCCCTTTGAGGGACGTGCGAAAAAGGATCAAATCGATGACATCAGCACCAAAGCCCCTCGATTTTCTCTGGTTCATACCCTCCTCCGGGGATGGGCGTTACCTGGGCTCGGACGATCAGTCCCGACCGGCGGATCCCGCCTATCTCAAGGAAATCGCGGTTGCGGCCGACCGGCTCGGCTATTCCGGCGTCCTCATTCCCGTCGGTGTGGCCTGCGAGGAAAGCTTCGTCCTGGCCGGCCATCTCGCGGCATACACGGAGAAACTGAAGTTCCTGGTCGCGATCCGCCCCGGCACGGCCTCGCCAGCCTATTATGCGCGTCTGGCGGCCACACTCGACCGGGTGTCCAACGGACGGCTGCTCCTCAATATCGTCGTGGGCGGCAGCGCGCAGGAACTCGCAGGCGATGGTGTGTTCCTGCCCCATGACGAGCGTTACGATCATGCGCAGGAATTCTTCCAGGTCTTCAACGATCTGCTGGAGAAGGGGCATGGTCATCTCGACGGAAAGTATATCAAGGCGCACGATGCACGGCTCGGCTTTCCGCCCGTGCAGGCACCGCGCCCGCCGCTCTATTTCGGCGGCTCCTCCGATGCGGCCATCGATTTTGCCGGTGGCCTTGTCGATACCTACCTGACCTGGGGGGAGCCGCCGGCGCAGGTCGCGGAAAAGGTTGCTGCGGTGCGCAAGGCCGCTGCTGCCCGGGGCCGCAGCGTCAACTTCGGCATTCGCCTGCATTTCATCGTGCGCGAGACGGACGAGGCGGCCTGGGCGGCCGCGGACGAGCTGATCTCGAAGCTCTCCGACGAGGCGATCGAGGCTGCGCAGGACGTGTTCCGCAAGCAGTCCGATTCCGTCGGCCAGGCGCGCATGGTGGCGCTTCACAATGGCCGGCGCGACAGGCTCGAGGTTTCGCCCAATCTGTGGGCCGGCATCGGGCTGGTGCGCTCCGGTGCGGGCACGGCACTGGTGGGATCACCGAAGACCGTTGCCGCTCGCCTGCGGGAGTATCAGGCGCTCGGCATCGATACGGTGGTCGCCTCGGGCTACCCGCATCTGGAGGAAGCCTACCGCGTATCGGAACTTCTGTTTCCCGAGCTGGGGCTCGAAAGCCCGCGCCACCAGATTCGGCATTCCTTCGGCGAACGCCAGGTGTTCGGTGGCGGCGGCCATGGGGGCAACGTGAAGCTGGCCTCGGGTTCGTAAGCGGCGGTCCCGCGTCGTTCCCCGGATGATGCGTTCGCGTTTCCGCCTGCCGGTAGAAGACCATTTCTTCCGGCAGGCCCGCCGTTCTGCAACAAGTCGGACAAGGAGACTGTGCCATGGGAACCATCTCTCATCTGCCACGCCGGGACCGTCCGCAGCCCGTCCGCCTCGGCTCGGACCGGGAGGCGGAAGCCGCGCTTGCCGCCCTCGTTGACGGCTGGCAGGGGGCGGAGCCCAGCCTTGCCCAGCGTCGCGAAGCCCTGAAGCTGAGCGGCTTGACCGCGATCAGCCTCTGCGCCGAAGCGGGCGGCCTTGATTGCTCGACGGCCCTTCTGGCCCGGGTGGTGCGGCAGATCGAGTCCGTCGATCCCGGCGCCGCGGAGGCACTGCACCGGCACTTCGTTCTCATCGACATGTTCCGCGAGGAGGGGGACGAGCGCTTCTACGGGCAGCTTGCCGAGCAAAGCCTTGCCGGCGATCTGCTGATGGGCGAAGCCGATGCAGCGCGGGGAACGCTCGACGTGCGGCAGGAGGATTTCCAGTCCACCGCGAGCGGTGAGGTCCTGCTTCCGCAGGCTGCCCTTTTTGCCGACTGGCTCTGGCTTCCGGCCATCAACGATGCGGCGGGTCATCTGGTGGAGGGATCGGCGCTGGTGCCCGTGCGTGCCGCCACCCTTGAAACACGGGTGGATGGCGAAGGCCGCGAGCATCTGGTCGCCCGGTTCCGATCGGCGCCCGTTGCGCACGGGCTTTGGGCGCGCGCCCGCCCCCGCCTGCGGACAGCCGTTGCGCTGGACCACCTTCTCGAGGCGGCACGGGCGAGCGTGCAGCTGGATCTTGCGGGCGGTGGCGCCTCGCCGCAGGCGGCCCTCCGGCTTTCGCTGGCACGCCGGGCCCTGCTCGCCCTGGTGCAGGAAGCTGCCGCCGCACTGGATCATGCACAGGTCGCCCCGTCCGTCGACAGCCTCGGCCAGGCTGACAGCCTCTGCCGGGACGCCGCGCTCTTCGCCGCCGATCTGACCGGGCACGAAGGGCGCTTCGAACACCTTGCAACCCTTGCCCCGGGACAGTGCTGACACCTGTGCCAACCGCACGGACGGAAAAATATTCCGCCCATAAATCTATAAAAATGATAGAATAACTGTATTATGGGGCCCGCCCCTCTATTCTGCCTGTGGAGCCGGTTGATCCGGCATCGTCACCAGTAAGAGGAGCCGGACGCCATGAGCCGTCACATCCGTTTCAATGCCTTCGACATGAACTGCGTCGCCCACCAGTCCCCGGGCCTGTGGCGGCATCCGAACGACCGGTCCCATGCCTACAAGGACCTGGACTACTGGCAGGATCTCGCCCGCACGCTGGAGCGCGGCATCTTCGACGGCATCTTCATCGCCGATGTCATCGGCTATTACGACGTCTACAAGGGCGGCAATGAAAACGCGATCCGCGAGGCGGCGCAGATCCCGGTCAACGATCCGCTGCAGCTTGCCGCGCCGATCGCGCTCGCAACCGAGCATCTGGGGATCGGCATAACCGCCTCCACCTCCTTCGAACATCCCTACACCTTCGCCCGGCGGCTCGCGACGGCGGACCACCACACGAAGGGCCGGATCGGCTGGAACATCGTGACCTCCTATCTGGAAAGCGGCGCGAAGAACATTTCGCAGGGCGGGCTTCGCCGCCACGACAACCGCTACGAGGTGGCAGCCGAATATGTGGAAGTCCTCTACAAGCTTCTGGAAGGAAGCTGGGAGGAGGGAGCGGTCATCCGCGATCGCAACCGGCGTATCTTCACCGATCCTGCCAAGGTGCACGAGATCGGCCACAAGGGCACCTATTTCGAGGTGCCCGGCTATCACCTTTCCGAACCTTCCCCGCAGCGAACGCCCGTGCTCTACCAGGCCGGCGCTTCCGGGCCGGGCAAGGCCTTCGCGGCGCTGCATGCGGAATGCGTCTTCGTGGCCGCACCCACCAAGTCGCTGCTGAAGCAGTATGTGAAGGAGATCCGCACGCTGGCCGCCGCGGCCGGGCGCGACCCGAAGAAGATCCTGATCTACAATCTCACCACGCTGATCCTCGACGAGACCGATGCCAAGGCGGAGAAGCGCTTCGAGGACTATGCGAGCTACACGTCCTATGACGGCTCACTCACCTTCATTTCCGGCTGGAGCGGCATCGATTTCGGCCAGTATGCGCCCACCGACCTGCTGAAGAAGGTGGAAACCAATGCCATTGTCTCCGTCGTCGAACATTTCGCCGGCAAGGACAAGCAATGGACTGTCGAGGAGCTGGCAAAATGGGGCGGCATCGGCGGGCTTGGCCCGGTCTTTGTCGGGTCGCCCTCGACGGTGGCCGATATCCTGCAGGACTGGCAGGAGGAAACCGACGTGGACGGCTTCAACCTCGCCTATGCCGTCACGCCGGAAAGCTTCGAGCAGGCCGTCGACCTGCTGGTTCCCGAATTGCAGAAACGTGGCGTCTATCCGACCGCCTACCGGCCGGGCACGCTGCGCGAGAAGCTGTTCGGGGAGGGGCGGCTCCTGCCAGCGACCCACCCGGCCGACCGGTATCGCGACATCGAGGCCTGGAAGGCCCGGGAAGCGGAGGCCCGGAAGGCCTCTGCCGGCCTGAAGGCCGTGCCCTGAATCCAGCGAAACGCAGCGGGCGGCAAAAGCTTTTCCTATAATGTCTATAAAATAGATAGACATACCTGATAAAGCGCCGCACCGCCCTGTAGCTTTGATCCATCGCAGAAGAGCGGTGGACCCCGAAAAACCACAAGGTGTTGTCATGAATATCAAAAATGCAATCGCAGCACTGGCTGCAACCGTTGCCGTCGCGCTTGGCGCCGTGAGCGCCGGAGCGGCGGACAAGAAGGTCGTCGTCGCCTACCAGACCGACGCGTTGCCCTCGTCGGTCGCCATCGCCAATGGCGACTTTGCCAAGGAAACCGGCTACGAGATCGATTTCCGAAAGTTCAATTCCGGTGCGGAGATCTTCGCCGCCATCGCCTCGGGTGACGTGCAGGTGGGCTATGTAGGCTCCAGCCCCTTTGCCGCCGCAACCTCCCGCGGGCTCGACGTGAAGGCCTTCTATCTCGCCTCCATCTCCGGCATCGACGAAGCGCTGGTCGTGCGCAACGGCTCCGGCATCGAGAAGCTCGAAGACCTCAAGGGCAAGAAGCTCGCCGCCGCGCCTGTCTCCACCGATCACTACCAGCTGCTGGCGCTGATCAAGTCGCTGGGCCTCACCGAGCAGGATGTGCAGGTGCTGGCCATTCCGCAGCCGGAAATCGTTGCCGCCTATAATCGCGGCGATATCGATGGCGGCTTCGTCTGGGATCCGGCACTGACCGAGCTGAAGAAGAACGGCAAGGTGCTGGTCACCTCGAAGGAGGTCGCCGAAAAGGGCGCGCCGACCTTCTCCGCCTGGGTGGCCGCCGGTGGTTTTGCCAAGGATAACCCGGAATTCCTGACCAAGTTCGCGGGCGTCATCAACAAGTATTATGCTTCCTTCCGGAACGACAAGGCGGCCTGGGGCCCGGACAGCGAGAATGCCAAGGCGCTGGCCGGCCTTCTCGGCGGGACGCCGGAGCAGCAGGCCAATGCGCTCGGCAACCTCAACCTGCTGACCCCAGAGGTTCAGGCCTCCCGCGAGTGGCTTGGCGGCGGCGAAGGTTCCGGTGCGGCAAAGATCCTGAAAGCCACCGCCGAGTTCCTCAAGGCCCAGGGCAAGGTCTCCGAGGTCCAGCCGAGCTATGCGGCCTTCGTCACCCCTGACGCCCTTCAGGTCACCAACTGATCCTCCCGAGCGTTGTGACCATCCTCCCGCCGGGCTTCTCCCCCGGCGGGATTTTCCATGAAGGGAATGATGCTATGCTGAAGATCGAAAATGCCTCCGTCTTCTTCGAGGGCCGCGGGCGCATCGTCCACGCGCTGGACAGGCTCAATCTGGACATTGCCGACGGCGATTTCGTGGTGGCGCTCGGCACGTCGGGATGCGGAAAGTCCACGCTGCTGAATGCCATTGCCGGCTTCCTGCCGCTGTCCGAGGGAAGGATTACGCTCGATGGCCGCGCAATTGCGGGGCCCGGCGCGGATCGGGGCGTGGTTTTCCAGAAGGACACGCTGATGCCCTGGCTGGATGTGGCGGACAACGTCGCGCTCGGCCTGCGCTTTGCCGGGCTGGCAAGGAAGGCAAGACGCGAAAAGGCGGAAGGCCTGCTCGACCTGGTCGGGCTCAGGGACTTCGGGCGCAGCTTTCCCCATGAACTCTCCGGGGGCATGCGCCAGCGTGTGGGTATTGCCCGCGCGCTTGCCACCGATCCGGACATCCTGCTGATGGACGAGCCCTTCGGTGCGCTCGATTCCATGACCCGCGAACAGATGCAGCAACTGCTGGTCGATGTGTGGCATCGGACGGGCAAGCGGATCTTCTTCATCACCCACTCCATCGAGGAAGCGCTTGTGCTGGGCACGCACATCATCGTGATGTCGCCGCGGCCCGGCCGTATCGTGGCCCGTTACCGGGCGGATTTCGTCCGGAGGCTGGCAGAAGGCGCGTCCCTTAAGGAGATCCGCCTCTCGGACTCCTTCGGCCCCCTGCGCGAAGAGATCCGCGACATCCTGCACCGGGACCCCGAACCGAAAGAGGAAGCCGCATGACCGTGATCGACAAGCTTGCCGCCTTCGAGGGCGAGGTTCCTTCTTCCGGGGCAACGGGGCCCCGCACGGTCCGGATGCCCGCTTTCGGCATTTCGGGACAGCCGACGACGCTGATCAGCCTGGTGACGGCAAGCCTGCTTGTCGGCGCCTGGTGGTTCGTCACGGAATACGGACTGGTGTCCAGCCTGTTTCTTCCCCGTCCGGCCGAAGTGCTGCACCAGTTCGTGGTGGTCGCACGGGACGGCTATGCGGGCGCTCCCCTGATCGATCATGTGGGCGCAAGCCTGTTCCGCATCGGGCTTGCCGCGGCGCTTGCCATCCTTGCCGGCATTCCGCTTGGCCTTCTGATGGGCCTCAACCGCTTTGCCAAGGGCATTCTCGACACGCCGATCGAATTCTACTGGCCGCTGCCGCCGCTGTCCTACCTGCCGCTGATGATCATCTGGCTGGGGATCGGGGAAACCTCGAAGGTGACGCTGCTGTTCCTCGCGATGTTCGCGCCGATCTGCCTGGCCGCGCAATCGGGCGTGCGCTCGCTGCCGGTGGAACGGGCGCAGGCGGCAAGAACGCTCGGGGCGACCAGGCTGCAGCTCTTCGCCCATATCGTGCTGCCCGGTGCCTTGCCTGAGATCCTCACCGGTATCCGCATTGCGCTGGGGGTCGGCTGGGGCACGCTGGTGGCTGCGGAGCTGATCGCCTCGACGCGCGGCATCGGCTTCCTCATCATGTCCGCGGCCCAGTTCCTGGCGACGGACGTGGTCTTTGTCGGGATCGCCATCATCTCCGTCTGCGCCTTTTCCTTTGCCCATGCGGTGCGCCTCGCCGAACGGCTGCTGGTGCCCTGGCGGGGGAGGGGCTGAGCATCTGCCGGGCCGCGAAACCGAAAGCCACCGCCCCCGGGACGGTGGCTTTTTTCATGCCCCTTTTGCGCCGATCTTCGAAAAAGGTTTCCGCTTCCCCGACGATCGGAAGAAAGACCCTTTCTTTAAATATACAATATCTATGGATTTAATAGATATATCGTCGCTTCCAACGGAGATCCCCTATGAGCCAGTTCTTCTTCAACCGCCGCTCCCTGCTGAAAACCCTCGCCACCGGTGCGGCCTTGCCGCTCGCCGCCCGTTATGGCGCTCTTGCCGCCCATGCGGCGGAGAACAGGTTCGCCGGTCGAACCGTGAACCTTCTCATCATCCAGCCGCATGTGGTGACCGGCAACAAGATTGCGGAGGACTTCGAGAAGCTCACCGGGGCAAAGGTGAAGGTGACCGCCGTTCCCTATGATCAGGTCAGCGTCAAGGCGACGCTCGACTTCCAGTCCGGCGCCAACGAGTTCGACGTGATCGATTATTTCTACACCTACAAGGGCCAGCTTGCCGAGGATGGCGTGATCGATGACGTGACCGACCTCATCGAGCGCGACAAGGCGGAGATCAAGCCGGAGGACTTCATCAAGTCCATCTACGACCAGTACACGCTGCATGACGGCCGCCGCTACGGCCTGCCCTATGATGGCGACAGCCATGTGCTGTTCTACAACAAGGAGCTGTTCGACCGGCACGGCCTGAAGCCCGCCACGACCTGGGACGAATATACCGAAAACGCCAGGGTGATCACCGAGGCGGAGAAGAAGAACGGCATCTATGGCGCAGCGGTGCTGGGTGCGAAGATCCCGGTCATCATCCTGTCCACCTATGCGAACCGGCTTACCGGTTTCGGTGGCAACTTCCTCAAGGCCGACGGCAGCTCCGCCCTCGACAGCGAAGAAGCGGTGGCGGCGCTGGAAAGCCTCCTGAAGTCCGCCCCTTACGCCTTGCCCACGCCGCTCGAAACCCGGTTCGAAGAGGGCCTGCCCGCCTTTCTCGGCGGCAAGGCGGCGCAGATCGACTTCTGGACCGATCTCGGTGGCTATGCGCAGGATCCCAAGGGCTCGCAGATCGTCGACAAGTGGGGGGTCACCCGCATTCCCGTCGGCGGCAAGAACAGGACGCCGCGCCTTGCCTTCAACGCCGGCTTCGGCTTCGCCATCACCGCCGGCTCGAAGAACAAGGACATCGGCTGGGAGCTGATCAAGTTCGCCACCAGCCAGGCCTATCACGAGGAGCTGCTGGCGCTGACCGGATCGGGCATCGATCCCGACCGCTATTCCGGGCTTGCGTCGGAAAAGTACAAGGCGTTCCAGCCGCTGGTGCAGCCACTGCTCGATGGCGGGGCGCTGGAAAACAGCCTCGCCTGGCCCACCGCCGCCTATGCGCCCAAGCTCGAAAACGCGCTGACAGACGAACTGGCCCTGGCCCTGGCCGGTACGAAGAGCGCCGAGCAGGCCATTCGCGACGCCCATGCCGCCTGGTCCGAGATCATCGATGCCAATGCGTGAGCGGCATGCCTTTTCCTCTCCCCGGGATGCCGGGGAGGGGTTCATCCTCAAGGAGACGACCATGGCCCTCGGTTATGCAGCAGATGCCCTGACCACCCCGGAATTTGACGCCGACGGCTTCCGCAGGCTGGGCCGGTTTCTCCTGCGCCCGCTCTGGCTGGCGCCGGTGGCCTGCGCGCTCATCGTGACGACCCTCTACCCGTTCGTCTTCCTTGTGGCGCTGTCGCTGTCGAAAAGCTCGCTGGGCAAGCCGTTCCGCGCCTTTGCCGGGCTGAAGAACTATGCTCTCGCCCTTGGCGACGGGGAGTTCATCGCCTCTCTCCTCAGAACGGTCGCCTATGCCTTGCTGTCCTCGGCGATACAGGTGGCGGCAGGGCTGGCCCTGGCGCTCTTGCTGTTCACGCTCCTGAAGGGGGGCCGGTTTCTCCTCAGCCTGTTCCTGCTGCCGCTCATGACGCCACCGGTCATGGTGGGCGTCGCGTGGAAGCTCATCCTCGCCCCCGCCGGCGGGCTGCTGAACGGCACGCTCCTGCGCCTCGGGCTGGTCGATGAGCCCGTGTCCTTCCTGGGGTCGGCGGCCCTGGCATGGGCCTCCATCGCCCTTGCCGATCTCTGGCAGTGGACACCCTTCGTCGCCATTCTCTGCTTTGCGGCCCTCTCCTCGCTGCCGGAGGGCGTGGACGATGCGGCACGGCTTGACGGAGCAGGGCCGTTTGAGCGGTTTTGGTACATTACCCTGCCTCTGATTGCCGCTCCCCTGGCCGCCATCTTCCTGATCAAGCTGATCTTTGCCTTCAAGCTCTTCGATCTCACCTACATCCTCACCTATGGCGGGCCGGGCTTTGCGACCACCACCACGGGCTTTTCGATCTTCCGCCTCTCCATGCAGCAGTTCGAGGTGGCGCGCGCAGCGGCCGAGACGCTGATCTTCGCAGCGCTCATCGGCCTGGTGACACTTCCGGTGGTGCGGCTTCACCGCGCTCTCGAACGGCGGGAGGCATGAGCGATGCGACGCAGGTTCGATCACCGTCTGCCCCTGGCCGCCATTGCCCTGGCCTTCTTTGCCCTGCCGATCCTCTATCTCGCGTCGCTGTCCTTCAAGACGAAGGACGACGTGCTGTCGGGTGCCTTCCTGCCCGGCACGGTGACGCTCGCCAACTGGGCTCAGGCCTTCGAGGCCGCGCCGCTTTCGACCTTTACCGTGAACTCGGTCACCGTCGCCCTCCTGTCGGGCTTGCTCACGGTGCTGATCACCGTTCCCGCAGCCTATGCGGTGCTGCGGCTGCGGTACGGCTGGCAACGGCTCTCCGATGTGACGCTGTCCAGCTTTATGGCGCCGCCGATCGTCGCCATCATACCGCTTTTCTATCTCCTCAAGGGCGCGGGCCTGCTGAACACCGTGGCCGGGCTGGTCCTCGTCTATGGCATGGTCAACGTGCCCGTTGCCTACTGGCTGATCACGCCCTTCCTGCGCCGGGTTCCGGTGGAGCTCGAGCAGGCTGCCGAGCTCGATGGAGCCGGACCGCTGCGCCGCCTCGTCTCGATCGTTCTTCCGCTGATTGCGCCCGGCCTCGCCGCCACGGGACTGATCGTGACCATCCTTGCCTACAACGAGTTCCTGTTCGCCTCGGTCTTCACCTTCGGCAACGAAACCCGCACCCTCCCGGTCGGCATCTCCCTGTTTCAGGGCGACCGGCTGGTCAATTTCGGCCAGATGGCCGCCGCATCGCTGACCGGCATCGTTCCCGTCTATCTGGTCGCGCTCTTCCTGCAACGCTTCCTCGTCCAGGGCCTCGCCCATGGCGGCATCAAGTGAGGATCTGACATGAGTGCCATTTCTCTTTCCGGTCTTGCCAAATCCTACCGGGATGTTCCGGTGGTGAAGGGTGTGGACCTCGATATCGCCGAGGGCGAATTCGTCGTGCTCGTAGGTCCCTCGGGTTGCGGCAAGTCCACGCTCCTGAAGATGATCGCCGGCCTTGAGGAGCTCAGCGCCGGCGACATTCGCATTGCCGGCCGCTCGGTGGTGGATCTGGCGCCGGCCGAGCGCGAGCTCGCCATGGTGTTCCAGTCATACGCCCTCTACCCGCACATGACCGTGGCCGGAAACATCGGTTTTGCACTGCGGATCGCAGGGCTGCCGCGCGCCGAAATCGACCGGCGGGTGCGGGCTGCGGCAGCAACGGTCAAGCTGGAGGGCCTTCTCGATCGCTATCCGCGTGCCCTTTCGGGCGGCCAGCGCCAGCGCGTGGCGATCGCCCGGGCACTCGCCCGCCAACCCAAGGTGCTGCTGTTCGACGAGCCGCTGTCCAATCTCGATGCGGCGCTTCGGCAGGAAACCAGGGTCGAGATCGCACGCCTGCACAAGGCGCTGAAGGCCACGATCCTCTATGTAACCCATGACCAGGTGGAGGCCATGACACTGGCGGACCGTATCGTGCTCATGAACAACGGGCGGATCGAACAGGCGGGCACGCCGCTCGATCTTTACGAGCGGCCGGCAACGCTGTTTGTCGCGCGCTTCCTCGGAACGCCGGCGATCAACCTTTTCGGGGCGGCGCGTATGGGCCTGCCGGGGGCCGCGACCGTCGGCATCCGGCCCGAGCATTTGCTGCTGGAAGATGCCACCCATCCGGGCGGCCTCGCGGCACGGGTGGAATTCGTCGAGGAACTGGGGGACGTGCGCCTGATCCACCTGCTGACGGAAGCCGACGAGAAGATCGTCGCCAAGCAGCCGGCCGGATCTCCCTGGCAGGCCGGCCAGAGCGTCCGCGTCTCGTGGCGCACGGAGCACCTGCACCGGTTCGATCTTGCCGGCCAGCGTCTCGATGACGCCCCGGAACAACGGCCGGAAAAGGCTGCCTGAGGCCTAGCCGAGCACCGAGATGGACGGCGTGGAGCGGAGTGCTTCGGCCCGGGTGAACTGTTCGAGCGACATGTTGTCCAGAATGTCGGAGATCGCGTCGCGCACCGTGGTCATCGACAGGCGCACCTGACAGGCCTCGGGGTCATCGCAATCGTCACAGGGCTGGTAGGCCGTCCGGCTGGCGCAGAGGATGGGCGCCAGAGGCCCGTCCAGCGCGCGGATGGCTTCCCCGATCCGGATTTCGGAGGCCGGCTTGGCCAGGCTGTAGCCACCGCCGGCGCCCTTCTTCGATTTCAGGATGCCGTTGTTGCGAAGCTCCAGAAGGATCGCGTCGAGGAACTTCTTGGGAATGTTGTTGCGCGCCGCAATGTCGGACACCACGCTGGACTCCCCGACGGGCAGCTGCGCCAGATGAACCAGGGCCTTCAGCCCGTATTTTCCCTTTTTCGTCAGCATGCCATCTCCTCAGCCGCGCTTCGCACCGATCCTAATCGGCAAAGCATATGAATTCTATGTTTTTCCTGTGTCATCGCACGTGGTCCAGACGTTTCTGCGACCCCGGGCTCCCCGCACGACGCCATCGGCAGGGGGACGATTTTTTCCCGAGCTGCCCCCGGAACGCAAAATCATAACTCTACAAAATATATAGAAATTATAATCTGCCATCGCAAGGGCGGTCACCAGAGACCGATCGCCGCGCATGTTGAGAGAGCAGAAAGGGTTCGACACCATGTTTCCCATCGTTTCCGCATTCGGAGCCGGCATTTTCCCCGTCGGCCTCGATGTCCCCGCGCCTCCCTCCGTGGAGCCGGCGGCCCTCAAGGCGGCCCTGCGCCATCTGGTGGGCAGCGTGTCCGTGGTCACGTCAGGCGAGGGTGCGGAGAGGACCGGGGCGACGGTCACCTCGGCCTACGGCCTCTCGGTCGATCCGGCAGCGATGATCGTGGCGATCAACCGGGATTCCTCCAGTTACCAGACCATACGCCGGTTCGGCCACTTCTGCGTCAACGTGCTGGCGGAAGGCCAGGAGGATGTGGCAAACCGCTTCGCCGGGTTTGGCGGCATAAAGGGCGCGGAGCGATATCAGGGCCGTTCCTGGACGGTGCGGGCGTCAGGCGCGCCTGTCCTCGAGGACGCCCTTCTGTCCATCGACTGCGTGCTGGAGGATGAAATCCGCAAGTTCAGCCATGCGATCTTCGTGGGGCGCGTGGTGTCGGTGGACGTGCGCGAAGGCCGCGCCCTTCTTTACGGCAATGGCGCCTATGGGGCGCTCGAAAGGCCGGCTGCCGCCGAATAGACACCGGCCGCCGGCAATCCGTTCTCCCTCAGGCAGGAGATGGCCATGACCATCAGCGAAAGAAACGGGACGGTGGTCCTCACGGTTGCGATCGTCGGGGGCGGGCTGACCGGGGCCGCCGTGGCGCTCCATCTCCGCAACAGCTGGAAGCGCCCTCAGGACGCCCTCGAGATCCTGGTCTACGAGCCGCGTGCCGAGATCGGTCGCGGTCTTGCCTATGACACCACCGACGGCGCCCACAGGGTAAACGTGCCCGTCGGCAAGATGAGCCTCGATCCGCAGGACGAAGGCGCCTTCGAACGCTGGTTTTTTGCCGAGGGCGAAGATCGGGCAGACCCGGGGGCGCTGGCGGAAGATGGCCGCACCTATCCGCGCCGGGAGGCCTTTGGCCGCTACGTGCACGCCAGGCTGCTTCCCCATCTTCGTGCCGGCCGCATCCGCCACGTGCAGCAGCGGGTGGAACGCGTGGGCTTCGAAAGCGGCCACTATGTTCTCGGAACCGTCGACGGCGGCGAACAGAGGGCGGATGTCCTGGTGGTTGCCACCAGTCATCCTCCGCCCAGCCCCCCGGCGCGCCTGTCCGTGCTGGGCGGCGACGGACGCTTCATCGCGGATCCAACCCGCCCCGACGCCCTTGACGGCATCGGCCCCGAAGACCGGGTGCTCGTCGTCGGCTCCGGGCTGACCGCGGCCGATGTGATCGCGTCGCTGGATGCAGCCGGCCACAGGGGCGCCATCACCGTCTTTTCCCGCCGCGGGCTCCGGTCGCGGGGGCATGCGCTGGAAACACAGGCGCCGCGAGGCGATTTCGTCAGCCGGCCTGCGACAACGGCGGCGGCGCTCGTTCGCCGGGTACGTACCGAGGTGAGGGCCGCTGCAGCCGAGGGGATCGGCTGGCAGGCGGTGTTCGATGCCCTGAGGGCTCAGGGCGGGCAGATATGGCGCGCGCTCCCGCTCGCCGAACGCCAGCGGTTCGTCCGGCATCTCAGGCCCTTCTGGGATGTCCATCGCTTTCGTATCGCGCCGCAGGTCAGGGCCGTTGCAGACAGGCTGACGGAAGAGGGGCGGCTGCGCTTTCTGGCCGCCTCGCTGGCCCATGTCGATTACGCGGGCCCGCAATCCCCCATATCGGTCGGTCTCAGGCTGAGAAACGGAGGCGCGATCGACGAGGCGGATTACGACGCCATCGTCGTCACCACGGGGCCGGCGCATCGCAGTGTCCTTGCCGGGCAACCCTACTTGCAGAGCCTCAACGGTCTTGGCCTGCTGCGCCTCGACGACACGGGCCTTGGGCTCGCCTGCAGCGACAATTCCCGTGCGCTGGATCTGTGGGGTGCTCCGGTGCCCGGTCTCTACATTGCCGGACCGCTGGCGCGCGGCACGTTCGGCGAACTCATGGGGCTGCCCCAGGTGAACGAGCACGCCGTCCTCGTCGCCGGCGAAATCCGCCGCGAGCTGGAAAAGCGGCTGAGCTGGCTTGCAGTGCAGAAACCTGCACTTTCGCGGTAAGCCACGGACGGAATTTGCGGCCGGTACACGGGAGACCGGTTTCGCTGTCCGGCGAGGGCCGCGGCGTCACTGGCTGTCCTGATCCTTCCCCGCCGCGACCAGGCAAAAACGCAGGCTGCAAGCCGCAGCGCCGGTGCAATTGATTGCTTTAAGCTTGAAATTCCTCTTGTCGGCCTCCCTTCTCGCGTGTTGAATGGGCCGCCGGCGCGCTGCGACGGCGGATGACCGCAGGCGGAGGCGGTCTTTTGGCGGAGGAAGAGCATGCTGAAACCCCATCCCTTGCGCAACGGACGCAAGCTGAAGCTCGGCGTCTTCTCGGCGAATGCCGATGGCGGTCTGGCGATCACCGACGTGCCGGAGCGCTGGCGGGCCGGGTGGGACGACAACCTGACCGCCGCGCAGATCGCGGATCGCGCCGGGCTGGAGTTCTTTCTTCCGATTGCCCGCTGGCGCGGCTTTGGCGGCAAGAACCGCGTGCGCGAATGGTCCTTCGAAACCTTCACCTGGGCAGCAGGGCTCGCCGCGGCGACCGAGCAGATCGGCCTGTTCATGACGGTGCATGTTCCGCTTGTCCACCCGCTCTATGCGGCCAAGGCGCTGGCGACCGTCGATCACATCTCGCGCGGTCGCGCCGGCCTCAACATCGTCTGCGGCTGGAACCCGAAGGAGTTCGGCATGTTCGGCGTGCCGCTGGTCGAGAAGGGCTACGACCAGGCGTCCGAATGGATCGAGATCATCGAGAAGGTCTATGGCAGCGACGAGCCGATCGACCACGAAGGCACCTATTATCATCTCAAGCAGGCGGTCAGCCGCCCCGCAAGCCTGCAGACGCCGCGGCCGGTGACCATGAATGCCGCCTTCGGCGGTCCAGGTCGCGATTTCGCGGCGCGCTCCTGCGATTATCTCTTCACCACCTTCACGGACATCAACGATGCGGGTAACGCCATCGACGATATCGGCAGGCGCGCAGCCGCGGTCGGGCGGGAGGTCGGCGTCTATACGGTCTGCCACGTCGTCTGCCGCGAAACGCAGAAGGAGGCGGATGAGTATTATCGGCGCTATGCGCTGGAGCTTGCCGATCATGCCGCCGTCGACGATCACATGGCCGGCAAGAAGGAGTTCTCCGGCTCGCATGATCCGGCTGCCTACGAGCGCTATCGCCAGCGCTTTGCAGGCGGCGCCGGCACCTATCCGCTGATCGGAACGCCGGAGAAGATCGCTTCGGAAATGGCGGCGATCTCCGCCAGGGGCTATCAGGGGATTGCCCTGTCCTTCGTGAACTACACGCAGGAACTGCCCTTCTTCTGCGATCGCGTGCTGCCGCTGCTGGCCCAGGCGGGCCTGCGCTGAGGCCTCAGTCTTTCGGGCAGAAGGATTCGTAGAGGGCCCGGACCACATTCTCGGCCGGTCCGCTTTCCAGACGGTACCAGATCGTCTGGCCATCGCGGCGGCCGGCGATCAGCCGGTCGCGGCGCAGCAGCGCCAGGTGCTGGGATACGGTGGAATCGCGAATGCCGAGGAATTCCGCGAGCTGCCCGACCGAATGTTCGCCTTCGATCAGCCGGCAAAGAATGAGAAGGCGATGGCGGTTCGCCATGGACTTCAGGAGTTCGCTGGCCTCGTCGGCGGCGGTCTGCATCGGATCGATGGTCATGGTGCGTCGGGCTTGGGCTCTGGCTTGTCAGGGATGCATTTCACAGTCGGGGCCGGCCGACAATGGGGATTCTGCCGGCCAACCCTCCATATTGTGATTTTTCGGCTGGATATCCAGTGCGGATGGAATAGGTATGAAGGTCAGTCTTCATGCTGTTCAGAGTGTATCCGTTGTCCGCATCCTCCGTCAGGCCGCCGCTCGGCCGTATCGCTCTTGTCCTGGGTCTCGTGCTGTCGCTCGGGACAGGCTGTGTCAGCCGGGCGAGCGGCGTCATGGTCCCGGTTTCGGAAAAGGCCGCGGGGGCAAGCCGCGTCGACATGCTGGTGGCGACGACACGGGCCCCTTCCGGAGACCCTGCAACGCTCTTCAGCGGCGAGCGCGGCACCGACCTCAAGGTCGATGCCGTCACCATCTCCATTCCGCCGGACAGGATGCGCCAGGCCGGGCAGGTGCAATGGCCGAAGAAAGTGCCTGCCGATCCCTCCCGTGAATTTGCGACCCTCGGGGTCGAGCCGGTGGAAAAGGTGGACGAGCAGCGCCAGTGGATGCGCGCGCACGGCGGCCGCAACAGGCGGGTGATGATCTTCGTCCACGGCTTCAACAATACATACGAGGATTCCGTCTATCGGTTTGCGCAGATCGTCCATGATTCGCGCGCCGACGTGGCGCCTGTCGTCTTCACCTGGCCCTCGCGTGCCTCCGTCTTCGACTATGCCTATGACCGGGAAAGCACCAACTATTCCCGCGATGCGCTCGAAGAGCTGCTGCAGCGGGTCGCGGACGATTCCTCCGTCGGCGAGGTGACGATCATGGCCCATTCCATGGGCTCCTGGCTTGCCGTGGAGGCAATCCGCCAGATGGCGATCCGCGACGGCAGGGTATCGCCGAAGATCACGCAGGTGCTGCTGGCCTCCCCGGACCTCGATGTCGACGTCTTTGCGCAGCAGATCCGGAGCCTCGGGCCGCAGAAGCCCCAGTTCACGGTCTTCGTCTCCAGCGACGATCGCGCCCTCGATCTCTCCCGCCGCATTTCCGGCAATGTGGATCGCCTCGGACAGGTGGACCCCACCGTCGAACCCTATCGCACTGCCTTCATGAATGCCGGCATCCGTGTCATCGATCTCACGCGGCTGAAGGGACAGGACGGTCTTGGGCACAACAAGTTTGCCGACAGTCCCGAGGTCGTCCGCCTCATCGGGGAGCGCCTGCTCGAAGGGCAGACGATCACCGATCAGCGGGTCGGACTGGGAGACGGCGTCGGGCTCGTCGCCATGAACACCGCGACCACCGTGGGCGATGTTGCCAGCATTGCGGTGCGTGTTCCGATCGCGGTCTTCGATCCGGTATCGCGCAATTCCTTCCACCTGAAGAAGGGGCAGGGCAAGCGGAACGCGGATCGCGGCATCAACCGCTGAGACCGCCTTCCGCCCGGTCAAGGGCGGTGCGCGCCCGCGCGGCAATCTCGAAGTCCTCGGTATGAACCTGCAGGCCGTGCGGCGTCGTGACCACGATGCCGTAGGCACCCGGCTCGTCGACGGAACTCGACGTGTCGTCGATATCGAATGGCATCGGCTGCTGGTGAAGCGGGCTCTTGAAGATCGAGAACGGAATGCCTCTGTGAGACCCGCCGATCGTGCGGTGCACATGGCCGGCAAAGAGGTGGCGCACGTTTCCGTGGCGGCCGACCAGGTCGTAGAAGGCATCTCCGTTGCGAAGCTTGATCGCATCCATGCCCTTGAAGCCGGTATCGTGCGGCGGATGATGCATGAAGATCAGCACCGGCCGCTCGCCGGCGTCGAGGAGCTGGCGGTCGAGCCAGTCCAGCCGCTTCTCGCACAGCAGGCCGGAGGCATAATCGGCCTCTCCCCTCCGGGTCGGAATGTAGGTGTCGAGGATGACCAGCCGCGCGTCGGGCAGATCCACCGTCTCCTGAACGAAGCCGTTCTCGTCCCGCGCGGCCTGCGAGAAGACCGACAGGAAGGTCTCCCGCTCGTCATGATTGCCGATCGTAATGGAAACCGGCACCGGCAGCCCGTCCAGCAGCGCCTTCAGGCGCAGATAGGACTCCCTGTCGCCGTGATGGGTCAGGTCGCCGGTGATGATCAGCCGGTCCGCATCCGGATGAAGCCGCAGCGCATGGGCGAGGCCGGCGGAAAACCGCTGCACCGGGTCGAGCCCGATGATGGTCTTGCCCTCCGGGAGCATGTGGAGGTCGGTGAATACGAGAAGCTTCGCCATGATCAGTCCTGTTCGAAGGTAAAGAGCGCCTCGCCATAGCCGACACCCGTGTCATCCGCTTGACAGGCCTGGCCGATCGAGCCGTCCCCCGGGGAAAGCACCGGCTGGCGGGCCAGACCGCTCGTCACGAATCCGACGATCTCGCCCTTTGCGACACGCCGCGGAAGGGCTCCGGGTGCGGCCCGGAAGCGGCCGACGCCGGGCGATGTGACGAAGCGTGCGGGCTGCGATCCGCCAGCGGCAGGCGGGAGCACGGGTGCCGCCTGAGCCGCAACGGAGCGAGCGAGCACGAGATCGATTTTCCGCTCCGCGTCCTGATAGCTGAATTCCGCGATGTCATGCCGTTCGAGAAGCCGGATCAGCCTGTCGGCGAGATCGGCCGTGTCGCCGTCCTTGCGCGCGCCCTCCGTCATGCCGGCCTCAGCGAAAACAGCGGATCCCCGGCCTCAACCATCGCACCATCCTCGGCATGGACCGCGCTGATCGTGCCATCCCCGTCGCATTCGACGGGATTGAAGGTCTTCATTGCCTCGAGGAGCGCGAGCGTCTGTCCGTCCCGTACAGCGGCGCCAGCCTCCACGAAAGGCGGAGCACCGGGGGTGGGCGAACGGTAGAAGGCGCCGGTCATGCCCGCCCGGATGATCCGTTCGGCTGCTTTGCCGGCGGCCGGTGCGGCAGGTCGGGTCTGCTCCGGGTGAGGGCTTGCATCCGTCCCCGCCCCGGCAACGGCCGCAGGCGCGGGGACGACAGGCATGGGGGCGGCAGGCATGGGGGCGACAGCCGCCCGCGCGGCCCCGTGCCTGGCGATGCGGATCGTCACGCCGTTTTCCTGAACCGTCAGTTCCTCGGCGGTCGAGCGGTCCATCAGCTCCAGCAGTCTTTCGATAAGCTTGAGATCCACGGGCCTCATTCCCCCTCATGGAAGGGCCGGACGGCAATGCCTGCCGCCTCCAGCCCCTCGCGCACGGCGCGTGCGATGCCGACCGCCTCGGGCGTATCGCTGTGCACGCAGATGGAATCGATCGGCGTTTCGAGCAGCTTGCCGTCGATGGTTTCGATGGCACCCTGCTTTACCATCCGCACGGCGCGCGCCGCGGTTTCCGCCGGATCGTGCAGCACCGCGCCCGGCAATTTCCGGTTCACCAGATGCCCCTCGGCCGTATAGGCCCGGTCGGCAAAGATCTCCGAACGGCAGCTGAGGCCCATCTCCCGCGCCTGCCGTTCCTGATGGCCGAGCGCAATGGTCAGGCAGACAAGCGTGGGATCGACGGCCCGGATGGCGCGATTGACGGCCATGGCAACCTCCGCGTCCTGCTGCGTCAGGTTGCCTAGCGCGCCATGGGCCTTCACATGGGTGATCCGGTGGCCGGCATAGGCGGCCAGCGCCTGCGCCGCGCCGATCTGATAGGCGACCAGCCGTTCGATCTCCCCGGCCGAAAAGGGGATGATCCGCCGCCCGAACCCCCAGAGATCGGGGAAACCCGGATGCGCGCCCACGGCAACGCCCTTTTCCCTGGCGGTGCGGAAGGTTTCCACCATCACCTCGGGATCGCCGGCGTGAAGGCCGCAGGCCACGTTCGCGGAGGTGACGATCGACAGCATGGCGGCGTCGTCTCCCATCTTCCAGGGGCCGAAGCCCTCGCCCATGTCGGAATTCAGATCCACTCGCACGCTTGCACTCCCCTTCATTCTCGGGCCCTATTCATCACGGAGGCCCGCCTCGCGTCAATTCACCCGATCATTCCCTTCGCGCGGCACCGGCACGGGGATGGTCAAAGCGGTGCAACTGATATATCAGGCACGTGGTCGAACCGGGAAGTGACATGACGAGCGATTCCATTCCGTCGCTGACAATAAGCATGGAGGGTGCGGGCGCCCTGCTGGCGGATGCGGCTGGCCCTGTCTTCAGCGATGCCTGTCAGCAGCGGATCTGGGCGCTCGCGGATCGGCTCCGGGAAGAGCCGGGCGTCGAGGAAGCGGTTCCGGGAATGAACAACCTGATGGTTGTCTTCGATCCGCTGCGCCTCGATCCGGCGTCGCTGGAGGCCATCGTCGCCAGGCGCTGGAAAGAGCCCGTGACCGGGCGCGCGGAAGGCCGGCTGATCGAGGTGCCCGTCTCCTATGGCGGGAGCGCCGGCGAGGATCTCCTCGCGTTCTCTGCCGCCAAGGACCTGACACCCGAAGAGGTGGTGGCGCGCCATACGGCGCCGATCTACGGCGTTGCCGCGGTGGGGGCCATGCCCGGCTTCGTCTATCTCTCGGGCCTCGACCCCGCGCTTTCCATGCCGCGCCGCGCTCAGCCCCGCATGGCGGTGCCGAAGGGCGCCGTCATCGTCGGCGGCAGCCAGGCCGGCATCATGCCCGTCACGGCGCCTTCGGGCTGGCATATCCTGGGGCATACCGCGCTTTCCCTTTTCGACCCGCTGGCCGAACCGCCTGCGGCCTTCCGGCCCGGCGACCGGATCCGTTTCGTGGCGAGGGAGATCCTCCGATGATCGAGATCCTCACCACCGGGCACGGCAATTCCGTGCAGGATCGCGGCCGTTACGGCTATCTCGATGCCGGCGTCGGACGCTCCGGCGCCATGGATCGCCTGGCTCTCGACATCGCCAATCTCATGGCCGGGAACGGGGCGGATGCGGCCGGGATCGAAATTTCCGTCTTCCCCTTCCGGCTGCGCTTTCACGCCGATTGCCAGGTGGCCTTTGCCGGCGCGGACTCCCCTGTGACGCTCGCGGGGCGCGCCCTGCCGTCCCTCTGGTCTGCCCCTGCCAGGGCGCGGGACGAACTGCGCATCGAACCGCCCACAGCCGGCGCCCGCGTCTATCTGGCCTTCGAGGGGGGGCTGGACGTGCCTCTCGTCCTCGGATCGCGCTCCACCGATCTGAAAAGCGGCTGGGGCGGCCACGAGGGAAGGGGCCTTCATCGCGGCGACCGCCTCAACCTGCTTCCTGTCGCAAATCGCCCCGACCGCAACCACCTTCCGGCCGGCTTCGGCCTTGATGTCACGGCCCTCAGGGGCAGCATGGACCATCCGGGGCACTTGCGCGTGCTGCCCGGCGCGGAATGGGCAGCCTTCGGCGAGGCGGGCCAGCGCCTGCTGTGCGAAACCCCGTGGCAGGTCGGCAAGAAAGCCAACCGTCAGGGCTACCGCCTTCTGGGCCCCGAGCTGCAGCCCGAGAGCAAGCGGGAGCTTTTCTCGCATGGAATCATGCCCGGCACCGTTCAGGTGCCGCCTAACGGGCAGCCCATCATCCAGCTTGCGGAGGCCAACACCTGCGGCGGCTATGCAAAGATTGCCCATGTGGTGGAAGCCGATCTCTGGCGGCTGGGGCAGCTGAAGCCCGGCGACCCCATCCGCTTCCGGCCGATCAGCCGGGAAGAGGCCATCGAGGCACTCCGCGAGGAGTCCCGCGCCTTCTCGGCGCTCCGGCGCGCAGTCCGGATGATCACCCGAAACTATGCCGCATTCGAAGGGGCCGGAGCGTGATGCGCCCAGCCCGAGCATTCTTCTTCAGGAGACCTGAACCATGAGATGGAAACGCACGATCCAGCTGCTGGATGTCCATTGCGAGGGGGAGATCGGCAAGGTCGCCATCGGTGGCGTGCCCAAGATCCCGGGCAACACCATTGCCGAGCAGATGAACTATCTCAACACCAAGGACGACAGCCTGCGCCGCTTCCTGTGCCTCGAGCCGCGCGGCGCGCCCATCGGTTCGGTGAACCTGCTTCTGCCCGCCAAGCATCCGGAGGCGGACTGGGGCTTCGTCATTCTCCAGCCGGATCAGGCCCATGCCTCTTCCGGATCCAATTCCATCTGCGTCACGACGGCGCTGCTCGAAAGCGGCATCGTCGAGATGAAGGAGCCGGAGACGGTCGTCACGCTGGATACGGCTGCCGGTCTCGTCCGGGCCGTCGCCACCTGCCGGGACGGGCGCTGCGAACGGGTCAAGCTGACGCTCGTTCCCTCCTTCGTCCACGAACTCGACGTGGCGCTCGAGACGGCCCGCTGGGGGCGCATCACGCTGGACCTCTGCTATGGCGGCATCTTCTACGCCCTGGTCGACGCAGAGCCGCTGGGCCTGCGCATAGAGCCGGGTCAGGCGCGCGCGCTGGTCGAGGCGGGGATGGAGATCAAGGAGCAGATCAACCGCGAAATGCCGGTCGTGCATCCCGAAATCCCGGAAATATCCGGCGTCGCCTATGTCATGTTCCGCAGCAAGGACGAGGATGGCGCGGTGCGGACCTGCACCACCATGTGGCCGGGCCGCGCGGACCGGTCGCCCTGCGGCACGGGAAGCTCGGCCAATCTCGCCGCACTCCACGCCCGGGGCCTGGCGAAGGTGGGCGATGTCTTCAAGTCGCGCTCCATCATCGGCTCCGAATTCGAGGCGTCGATCGCCGCGGAAACGACGGTCGCCGGCAAGCCCGCGATCATCCCCACCATTTCCGGCCGCGGCTTCACCTTCGGCCTGCATCAGGTGGCGCTCGATCCCTTCGATCCGCTTGGCGAAGGCTTTGCACTGACCGATGTCTGGGGCGAGGCTGCGGCCGGTATCGCCCGAAGCAGGACGGCAGGCTGATCAGCCTGCCGGATAGACGACGCCCTTGCGCAGGATGATGTTGCCGTAGAGGCGCGGCTCGCTGGTCTGCACGACCGCATGGGCCGCCCTCACGCGCGGGTAGAAATCCTTGCCGAGGAGCGGCGTCACCGCAAAGCCCGGCGCGTGGCGCGCGCAGGTGTCCACCATGTCCCGGTGCACCGGGTCGAGCAGATCGGGATTGTCGCGGACGGTGGCCCGGAAGATTGCCGCCGGCACGAAATCGTCCACGGGCATCACGCTGAGGATCGCATTGAGCACGGGGATGACGCCGTGGCCATCCATGCGGATCAGCCGCCGCCCATGCTCGAGCCCCGGATAATTGCCGTCGACCAGCGCAATCTCGTCTCCATGTCCCATTTCGCGCAGGCAGGCCAGAAGGGCCGGGCTCAGCAACGGGTCAATTCCCCTCAGCATGCGTATGTTCTCCCATTCGTTCCCGTCTCTCCTTCGGGGAGAGGGTGCTTCTGCATCAAGTCCGCCGGATAATTAATTCACATCGAATTAATTATCCGGCGGACGGCGATATTCGCGCGCGCCCTTTCTCAGGCCAGTTCGCTGGTGCGCGTCTCCTTGAAGAGAACGTTCTGGTCCAGCAGGTAACGGTCAAAGATCGGCAGGCTTGCACCGCCGATGGCGCGCGCCTGCGGCCCGACCCGCCCTTCGACGATCTCCGGCCGGATGATGCCCTGGAGGTCCAGCCGGTCCACCTCCTCGATGGTAGCCTGCACCAACCGCGTCTTCACCCAGCCGGGGAAGCCGCCTTCGATCACGGCTGCGGAAAAGTCGATGATGGAGGAGGCCGCGACGATCGCCTGTGCCAGCGCGCCTGCCGTATCGCGGATCCAGGTTTCCAGCGGTTCGCCGAAGTCCACCCAGTCGTCCGCCGAATACCAGAGCGGCTCCGGATCGATCCCGCGTTCGCTGAGCAGGTTCTCCAGAACGAAGATCGAGGCGATGTCCAGCAGCTGGCGGGTCGTGCCGCTGCGGTCGCGCACCGGCAGCGGACCGATCGCGCCGGCGGTTCCCGTGCGTCCGGCAAAGACGGCGGAATTGAGTACGATGCCGCCCCCGATGAAGGAGCCGATGAAGAAATAGACGAAATCCGGATAATTGGATCCCGCGCCGAAGACGAGCTCCGCGCCGCAGGCGCTGGTCGCATCGTTCTGCAGGAAGACGGGGTAGGGGAGGGCGGCCTCGGCCTCGGCATGCAGATCGAAGCTGCGCCAGACATCCATCGCACCCTCGGGTGCGCCCACCTCGTCCGCCCAGTTCCAGAGCTCGAAGGGTGCAGCGATCCCCACCCCGGCCACGCGCGAAAGCTCCTGTGCGGTCATCCGGGCGGTGATTTCGGCAATGCCTTCCTTCAGCAGTTGCATGATCTTGTCGGGCAGCGGATAGCGATAGGTGCGGTGGACCTGATGGCGGATGGTGCCGACAAAATCCATCAGCACCAGATCGGCGCTCCGGCGGCCGATCTTGACCCCGAAGGAATAGGCGGCATCGGGATTGAGATGCATGGGAACGGATGGCTGGCCCACCCGGCCCCTGACGGGTTCTCCCCGGATCAGCAGCCCGTCCTTCTCGAGCGATCGCATGATGACCGAAACGGTCTGTGCCGACAGGCCGGTGCGTTTGGCGATTTCCGATTTGGCCTGGCTGCCGTGGCGCCGCACGAGGGATAGCACGAGACGCTCGTTGTAGGCGCGAACGCGCACCTGGTTTGCCCCACCCCCCGGATCGAGCACGGCCTGTGCCGCCGTGAGGGCGTGCATCTCCTCCGTAGTCGTCATGCGTTTCCTCCCCTTGAAGCGCCGCCAGCGGGGCAGCTGCTACAAGCATGAATGATTCCCCCGGTGCAAGGCCGCCATCACTCTTCCCCTCTCTCCCGCCGAAGGAAAGCGGCGCGCACCTTTCACACAGAATGCCACATCGAATTAATAATTCAATTGGATTTATTTATTGACAAGCCTGCAATGATGATGTTGTAAATGTGCAGGCTCAGCGTCTGGCGGCCGTCGAAGGGGGGAGCCTCTGGAGCTTTCAGACGCTTTTGTCCGGCCATCCGGCTCAAGCCGGGTCAACAATTCCTTGGGAGGAAGACTTCATGAAGAAAACGCTTTTTGCCGCCTCGTTCGCCGCTCTCGCGATGGGCGTGGTCTTTGCTGCACCTGCAAGCGCCGCAGACGTTTCCGCCTGCCTGATCACCAAGACCGACACCAACCCCTTCTTCGTCAAGATGAAGGAAGGTGCAGAAGCCAAGGCCAAGGAACTCGGCATCACCCTGAAGGCCTATGCCGGCAAGATCGACGGCGACCATGACAGCCAGGTGGCTGCCATCGAAAGCTGCATCGCCGATGGCGCAAAGGGCATCCTGATCGCCGCTTCCGACACCAAGGCAATCGTCGATCCGGTGAAGAAGGCCCGCGACGCCGGCCTGCTGGTCATCGCGCTCGACACGCCCCTCGATCCGATCGATGCGGCTGACGCAACCTTTGCAACGGACAACCTCGAAGCCGGCAAGCTGATCGGCGCCTGGGCTGCCAAGACCATGGGCGACAAGGCCAAGGATGCCAAGATCGGCTTCCTCGACCTGACCCCCTCGCAGCCTTCGGTCGACGTCATGCGTGACCAGGGCTTCATGATCGGCTTCGGCATCGACCCGAAGGACGCCAACAAGATCGGCGACGAAGATGATCCGCGCATCGTCGGCCACGACGTGACCAACGGCAACGAGGAAGGCGGCCGCAAGGCCATGGAAAACCTTCTCCAGAAGGATCCCGACATCAACGTCATCCACACCATCAACGAGCCGGCTGCCGTTGGCGCCTACCAGGCCCTGAAGGCCGTCGGCAAGGAAAAGGACGTCCTGATCGTTTCCGTCGACGGCGGTTGCCCGGGCGTGAAGTCGGTTGCCGAAGGCGTCATCGGTGCGACCTCGCAGCAGTATCCGCTGATGATGGCCGCCTACGGCATCGAAGCCATCGCCAACTTCGCCAAGGACGGCACCAAGCCGAAGCCGACCGAAGGCAAGGCCTTCTTCGACACCGGCGTGAACCTCGTCACCGACAAGCCGGTCGATGGCGTTCCGTCGATCAGCGTCAAGGAAGGCACGGACAAGTGCTGGGGCTGATGCACTGAGGATTGCGCAGGGGCTCCGGCCCCTGCATGATCCCCTTGGGAGTTGAGAAGGGCGGCTCTCCAGCCGCCTTTCTTGTAAGTGGGGCTTGCCGGCCCGGCCGGCAGGGAATGTCATGGGAGGGAATATGAGCCAGCCTCAGGAATTCGAAAAGGTTCTGACCGGAAGCGCGTCGAATGTCGCGCATTTCGAGGAACCGAAAAGCGGCCTGCGCCGCCTGCAGCACTTCCTGCACTCCAATCCGGCCATGGTGCCGCTCATCGTGCTGGTCGCCTTGGTCGTGTTCTTCGGCATCGCGCGCGGTCCGAAGTTCTTTTCGGCCTACACGCTGACGCTGATCATGCAGCAGGTGGCCGTGGTGGGCATCCTCGCCGCCGCGCAGACGCTCGTCGTGCTCACGGCAGGCATCGACCTTTCCATCGGCGTGGTCATGGTCTTCTCCTTCGTCGTGACGGGCAATGCAGTGCTGACCTACGGCCTTCCGGCGCCGCTCGCGATCCTTGCGGGCTTCGGCATTGCCGGGCTTTGCGGCTGGGTCAACGGGTTTCTGGTTTCACGATTGAAGCTGCCACCCTTCATCGTGACGCTCGGCACCTGGAATATCATCATGGCGGTGTGCCTGATCTACTCCGAGAACGCGACGCTGCGCGAGGCGGATCTGACGGCAGTCACATCGATGCTTCATGTCTTCGGCAACAGCTTCAAGATCGGCGGCGCCGTCGTGACGCTCGGCGTCGTGGCCATGATTCTGCTCTACATCGCCCTCTGGTACATGCTGAACTACACCGCCTTCGGCCGGCACATCTATGCGGTCGGCGACGATCCGGATGCGGCCGACCTCGCGGGTATCCGCACCAAGAACGTGCTCTTGAAGACCTATGCCCTCGCGGGTGCGATTGCCGGCCTTGCCGCCTGGGTATCCATCGGCCGCAATGGCTCCATCTCGCCCTCGACGGTGGTGACGGACTTCAACCTGCAGGCCATCACCGCGGCCGTGATCGGCGGCATCTCGCTCTTCGGCGGGCGCGGATCGATCCTGGGCGTGCTGTTCGGAACGCTGATCGTCGGCGTGATGAGCATGGGACTGAACATGCTGAATGCCGATCCGCAATGGAAGGTGCTGCTGACGGGCGTGCTGATCATCGGCGCCGTTGCCATCGACCAGTGGATCCGCAAGGTTTCGGGCTGAGGGAGGACAAACCATGGAACCCATTCTTACCGCTCGCGGTCTCGTCAAGCGCTACGGCCGCGTGACCGCCCTCGACCAGGCCGACTTCGATCTCTATCCGGGCGAAATCCTGGCTGTCATCGGCGACAACGGCGCCGGCAAGTCGTCGCTGATCAAGGCCATCTCCGGCGCCATCGTTCCGGATGAAGGCGAGATCCGTCTCGAGGGACAGCCCGTGCACTTCACCAACCCGATGCAGGCCCGCGACGCCGGCATCGAGACAGTGTACCAGAACCTCGCCCTTTCGCCGGCGCTTTCGATCGCCGACAACATGTTCCTCGGACGCGAGATCCGCAAGCAGGGGCCCATGGGCTCGCTCTTTCGGATGCTCGACCGGAAGAAGATGGAAAAGATTGCCCGCGACAAGCTCTCCGAGCTTGGCCTGATGACGATCCAGAACATCAATCAGGCGGTGGAAACGCTCTCGGGCGGCCAGCGCCAGGGGGTTGCGGTGGCCCGTGCCGCCGCCTTCGGCTCCAAGGTCGTCATCATGGACGAACCGACGGCTGCGCTCGGGGTGAAGGAAAGCCGCCGCGTTCTCGAGCTGATCCTCGACGTGCGTTCCCGCGGGTTGCCGATCGTGCTCATCTCGCACAACATGCCGCATGTCTTCGAGGTGGCGGACCGCATTCACGTCCACCGGCTCGGCAAGCGTCTCTGCGTCATCAATCCGAAGGAATACTCCATGTCGGATGCGGTGGCTCTCATGACGGGTGCCAAGGAACCGCCGAAGGAACTGGTTGCCGCATGAGCCTTGAAGTCGAGGATCTGGCCCGGCGGATCGCTGCCGCGGCCTCGGGCCGGTCCCGCTTCATCGTTGCGGTGGCGGGACCACCCGGCTCGGGCAAGTCGACGCTTGCCGATGCCCTTGCCGCCCGGCTTGTCGCCGCCGGCGAACGGGCCGTCGTGCTTCCCATGGACGGCTTCCACCTCGACAACGGCCTGCTCGAAGAGGCCGGCCTTCTTGCACGCAAGGGCGCTCCCGAGACCTTCGACGTCCGGGGACTGCGCGATATCCTGGCGGCCGTCCGGGGCGCCGAGGAGGATGTGCTGGTTCCGGTCTTCGACCGCTCCCGCGAAATCGCCATCGCATCGGCCCGCCGCATTGCGCGGGACGATCGCATCATCATCGCGGAAGGGAACTACCTTCTGCTCGACCGGGCGCCCTGGTCCGGTCTCCGGCCGCTGTTCGATGAGACCGTGCTCCTCGTCGAACCCATCGAGGAGCTCGAGCGCCGGCTTCTCGCGCGCTGGAACGGCTTCGGTTATCCGGAAGAAACCATCCGCGCCAAGGTTTACGGCAACGATCTGGTCAATGCCCGTCTCGTGCTCGAGGAGAGCGCGGCCCCTACGCTCGGCTCCTCCGCGCGCTGATTTCCCCCCGCATCCCGCCTTTTCCCGCGCGGCAGGCAGTATGAACCGCCCCCGGGCGGGCTCCTGTCGCGGTTCCTTTCTCGCAGCCATCCGATCTGTGCCGTTTCGACACGCATCCGGGCTTAAGAAAGGATTAAGATCCCCTTCGATCTTCCTGTGGATTCATTCCTGATTCACCATTCCGTAAGAAGCTAAAACTTTATATTATTGATTCAATATATCGAAGAGCCTTCATGTTATAAAACCATTCAAAGCCAGCGCGAATGCCCTTCACGGGCACGGCATGATGCGTACGCGCTGAACCGGATGGCCGGATCTGTTCCAAAATGGGGAATTTAACCTTGTCACGCGCTCTTGAGGCGGCGTGGCACAGGTGTCTCCGCGTGGCGCAGAAGCATGGCGGTCTCTGGCAGCGCTGGTGGTGAACCTGGAACACGAAGGACCGCACGAGGTCCCGGAAGGCAAGGAAAGGAATTCGACATGAAGCTTATCGCCGGTGCCGCCCTGTTGTGCGCGGCACTGATCGCCGCACCCGCCTCGGCACTCGACAAGCCCGCGGGTGAGCCCGTCCTCACCGTCACGGGCGCAGTCAGCCAGACCAATGACGGCGGCAATGCCGTTTTCGACATGTCCATGCTCGAGGCACTGCCCGGCCGCTCGGCGAAGATGGAGACGCCCTGGACAACCGGTGCCGCGGAATTTTCCGGACCCTTCCTTCGCGAAGTCCTGAAGGCAGCGGGCGCCCGGGGCGCGCATCTGAAGGTAAAGGCGCTGAATGATTATGCCGCCGATGTGCCCGCCGAGGACGCCGAACTCGACACCATCCTTGCCACGAAACTGGACGGCAAGCCGATGTCCGTCCGCGACAAGGGTCCGTTGATGCTGGTCTATCCCTTCGACCAGGACAAGGGTCTCTACAACGAGAAGTATTTCGGCCGCTCCGTCTGGCAGATCAAGGAAATCGAGGTCCTGCCGTGACGATGGGATTCAGCCCGGATGGCTCATTCCTGCGGGATGCAGGCAAGAAGACCGTGATCCTTCAGGGGTTTGCAGTCGTTCTCACCTGCATACTCGTCCTGCTCTTCACCGATCTCGCCCGCCGGTATCGGTTGCTCGAGGACGGGATCCGCGAGAATGCCCTCTGGTCTGTCTTCCAGCTGGACCGGGAGGCCAGAACCCTGTCGTTCCAGCTGAAGGATATCGTCCGCGACGTCGAGCCGGGTCCGAAGAAGATCAAGGATCTCAGCCTTCGCTACGATATCCTCTATTCCCGCATCAACATGCTCAAGGACAGCCGGTTCGACGAGACGTTCGAACACGATCCGGCTGTCCGCGAGGCGCTGCTCGAGGTCCGCGACAAGATCATCGGCTATGCGAGCCTGTTCGACCGCATCCAGAGCGGCTACAAGCCGACGGATGCCGACCTTCTGGGGCTCAACGACCAGGTCGAGACACTCGTGCGCGACACCGGTGACTTCCTGATCAGCGCGAACAATCATTTCAGCACCGCGCGTGCCGACAACCGCGACATGATCATACGCCTGGAGGGCACCACGGCGCTGTTCCTGTCGCTGCTTCTCGCCAGCGTCGTCTTCCTTGTGGTCAATCTCCGCCGCCAGCTGAAGGTCGTCCGCGAGGCCGGCCGGAACTTCGAGCTCATGGCGGAGGAGCTTTCGGACGCCTACAAGGCTGCCGACGCCGGCAACCGCGCGAAGTCGCAGTTCATGGCGACGATGAGCCATGAGATCAGAACACCTCTCAACGCCATCCTCGGAACGGCCGAGCTGCTCGAGCTGTCCGACCTGCCCGCCGATGCGGCCTCGCTCGTCCGCACCATTCATTCCTCCGGCGAGGCGCTCCTCGAGATCATCAACGAAATTCTCGATTACTCGAAGATCGAGAACGGCAAGCTGGAACTGGAGCTGCGCAGCGTCAATCTGAAGGCGCTCTCGAAGAGCACGCTCGAAATCGTCCGCGGCCGGGCGGAGGAACACGGCAACCGCATCGTGCTCGATGTGCCGGAAGAACTGATGGTGCCCTATGTCCGCACCGACCCCACGCGCCTGCGTCAGGTGCTGCTGAACCTGCTCAGCAATGCCGTGAAGTTCACCCGCAACGGCACGGTCACGCTCCGGCTCAGGGAATTCGTCCGCGACGACGTGCTCATCGTTCGCTTCGAGGTGCAGGATACCGGCATCGGCATCGACGAGGCGGGGATCGCGAAGCTCTTCCAGCCCTTCACCCAGGTGGATGCCTCCATCAGCCGCAAGTATGGCGGCACCGGCCTCGGCCTGACCATCTGCAAGCAGATCATCGACAAGCTCGAGGGCGAGCTCGGGGTCCGGAGCGAACTCGGCGCCGGCAGCACCTTCTGGCTCGAAATCCCCACCAAGATTGCGGAAGTCATTTCCGACCAGCCCCCCGCCGCCCGCTCGCCCAACGAGCTCGCAAACCTTCCCTCGGGCCATGTGCTTCTGGTGGAGGACAACGCGGTCAACCAGCAGGTCGCGACCCGTTTCCTGGAGCGGCTCGGGCAGAAGATCACCATTGCCAACAATGGTGTCGAGGCTGTCGAGATCGCGCGGCGGGAGCGCTTCGACATCATTCTCATGGACATGCAGATGCCGGAGATGGACGGGATCCAGGCCACGCGCCGCATCCGCGCCGAGGTGCCGGACGTCGCCCCCATCATTGCCATGACGGCCAACGCATCCGACGACGACCGCCGGCGCTGCATCGAAGCAGGCATGGTCGGCTTCGAGTCGAAGCCGATCACGCTCAAGCGCCTGCGCCACGTGCTCGAAACGCATCTCAAGCCGGGGGATCTCCCCGCAGCGGTGGAGGAGATTGCCGCCGCCACGCCTGCACCCGTCGAGGAGGCGGATGGCTTCAGCGAGGCCCGGCGCAACGAGCTCATCGAGGCGCTCGGCGAGGATGTGTTCAACGAGCTCGTCGAGACCTTCTTCGAGGATGCGGGCCAGATCATGGAATCGCTGCAGCATGCGCTCGGCGGCGAGGATGCAATCCTCATCGACCGGCTCCTTCACACGCTGAAGGGCGCCGCCATCAATGTGGGGCTGAACGACGTGGCCGACCTTGCCCATTCCATGCGGGACAGCAAGCCCACGATTGCAGGGGTGGAAATCCTGAATGACCGGATCAATGCGCATCGGCGACTTCTTGTTGCCTGAAAGGATGGATGACGATGAAAATCCTCGTGGTCGATGACAACAATACCAACCTGAAGCTTCTGACGAAGCTCGTCGCCCGCCTGAAGAACTGCGAGGCCCTGCCTTTCTCGTCGCCGGACCAGGTGCTGGCCGCGCTGCCGGACCTCGATTTCGACGTGGCGATCATCGACTACCAGATGCCGGTCTACAACGGCGTCGAACTCTATACCGAGATCGTCCGCTTCGAACGCTATGCCGCGGTCCCGGTCGTCTTCGTCACCGCGGACAAGGACATGACCACCCGCATGGCCGCGCTGAACGCAGGTGCGATCGACTTCCTGACGAAGCCGGTCAATCCGGTCGAGTTCATGGCGCGGATGCAGAACATCGTCAGCCTGGCGGAAGCCCGCAGACAGCTTGCCGAGCGCGCGGAATGGCTGCGCCGGGAGGTGGACAAGGCGGTCAAGGAGCTGCGCGAGCGCGAGGAGGAAATCATCCACCGCCTGACGCTGGCCGCCGGTTACAAGGATCCCGATACGGCCCGCCACACCATGCGCGTCGCCCTCTATTCCGAGGCCATCGCAAAGCAGCTCGGTCTTTCCGACGACCGCTGTCACGACATCCGGCTTGCCGCACCCATGCACGACATCGGCAAGGTCGGCATTCCCGATACGGTCCTGCTCAAGCAGGGCAAGCTGACGGAAAGCGAATTCCGCCAGATGCAGCGCCACGCCCAGATCGGCTCGGACATCCTGGCCAAAAGCCATTCCTCCCTGCTGCAGCTGGCCGCCGAGATCGCCGGCAGCCATCACGAGCGCTGGGACGGCCAGGGATATCCCAACCGCCTCGCCGGCGAGGATATTCCCCTTTCCGGCCGCATCGTCTGCATCGCCGACAATTTCGATGCGCTCACCACCGAGCGCCCCTACAAGCCGGCCTGGTCCTACGAGCAGACGGTAGCCCATATTCTCGACCGGGCAGGCACCCAGTTCGATCCGGTCTGCGTGGCCGCGTTCAAGCGGGCATTGCCACGCATCCAGGAGATCATGGAGATGGACCGCCAGCAGCGGGCGCAGGAACTGGCAGAGGAAATGGCGGCCAATTCCGCAGCCTGATTTTTTCCGGACGATGCGGAAAGACCTGTTCGCTCCCGTCCGCCGGTGATATGGGCTCTGGCAGAGAGACCATCGCCGGAGTGTTCCCACCATGACCCAAACGCTCACCCTTCGCCGTCCCGACGACTGGCACCTCCACCTGCGAGACGGGGCCATGCTCGAAGGGGTGATCGGCGATACCAGTCGTACCTTTGCCCGGGCGATCATCATGCCCAATCTCGTTCCGCCGGTGGTAACCACCGCCGATGCGGAGGCCTATCGCAGCCGCATCATGGCCGCGCTTCCGGAAGGCCATCGCTTCCAGCCGCTGATGACGCTCTACCTCACCGAACATACCGCGCCCGACGATGTGGCGCGCGGCAAGGAAAGCGGCCTGATCACCGCGGTCAAGCTTTATCCGGCGGGCGCTACCACCAATTCCCACGGCGGTGTGCGCGACATGAACAAGGCCATGCCCGTGCTCGAGCGCATGGCGGAGATCGGCCTGCCGCTCTGCGTGCATGGGGAGGTGACAGACCCCGCCGTCGACATCTTCGACCGCGAGGCGGTCTTCATCGAAACGGTGCTCGATCCCCTTCGCAAGCGCCTGCCGGAACTCAAGGTCACCATGGAACACGTGACCACGAAGGACGGGATCGACTATATCCGTTCCGCCGGGAAGAACCTCGCCGGTTCCATCACCACCCACCACCTCATCATCAACCGCAATGCCATCCTCGTCGGCGGCATCAAGCCCCATTACTATTGCCTGCCGGTTGCCAAGCGCGAGCATCATCGGCTGGCGCTGCGGGCGGCCGCGACATCCGGCGATGCCCGGTTCTTCCTGGGCACCGACAGCGCACCGCATGTGGATCCGCTGAAGGAATGCGCCTGCGGCTGCGCCGGCATCTATACCTCGATCAACACCATGAGCTGCCTTGCCCATGTCTTCGAAGAGGAGGGCGCTCTGGACCGGCTGGAGGCCTTCACCTCGCTGAATGGTCCTGCCTGGTATGGGCTTCCCGCAAACGAGGAACGCATGACACTGGTGAAGCGGGCAGAGCAGGTTTCCTTCCCCGCGAAGATCGAAACAGGAGCAGGGCCGGTCACGGTCTTCGACCCCATGTTCCCCCTTTACTGGGACGTCGCCTGACCACTTGCGAAATGGCTCGTTTGGTTGTTTGTTACCGGTGTAACGAACAACATGTGATTGTCGCCAAAGACGAATCACAGCGAGGGGCCTCTTCATGACTTTTGCAGAATCCGTCACGACCTGCTTCCAGAAATACGCCACCTTCTCCGGCCGGGCCACGCGGTCCGAATACTGGTGGTTTGCGCTTTTCAACATCATCGTATCGGTGGTTCTGAACGTCGTGGTTCAGGCGGGAGGCGGGGACAGCCTTGTGCTCAATCTGGCGGCGGCGGTGGTGTCGCTTGCCCTTTTCCTCCCGGGTCTCGCCGTCAGCGTCCGGCGCTTGCACGACATCGACAAGGCCGGCTGGTGGCTGCTCATCGCGTTGATCCCGCTCATCGGCTTCATCCTCCTGCTCATCTGGTTCTGCACCAAGGGCTCCGTCGGCGAGAACCGCTTCGGTTTCCCGCCGGAGAAGTGACATTCGGGCAAGCGCCGGGCTAGGCCCGGCGCTTGCCGCTTGAATGCGGCCCGGTGCGTGGCTAGAAGCGGGGAAGCTCATTCATTCTCCAAGCCCGAGGAGTCGCCCCATGTTCCAGACCACCTTTGCCGAACCCGCCGTGATGGCGTCCGAGATGGCGAAAATGCTCTGGGAGATAAAGGCCGTCCATTTCTCCGCGGACAAGCCCTACAAGCTTGCATCCGGCATGATGAGCCCGGTCTACATCGATTGCCGCAAGCTCATCTCCTACCCCCGCATCCGCTCCGCGGTCATGGATTTCGCCGCCGCGACCGTCCTGCGCGAGGCAGGATACGAGCAGTTCGACTGCGTGGCCGGGGGAGAGACGGCGGGCATTCCCTTTGCTGCCTTCCTTGCCGAGCGTCTCGGCCTGCCGATGATCTATGTCCGCAAGCAGCCGAAGGGCCATGGGCGCAACGCGCAGATCGAGGGTCACATGCCCGAGGGTGCGCGCGTGCTCGTCATCGAGGACCTGACCACGGCAGGCGGTTCCATGTTCAAGTTCATCGATGCGATCCGCGCCGCCGGCGGCACTGTCGATCACGGCATGGCACTCTTTTATTACGGCATCTTTGCCGATGCCGAAGCCCGCTTTGCCAATGGAAAGGTGTCCCTCCATCACATCGCCACCTGGCGCGACGTGCTGGCGGTGGCGCGGGACAAGGCGCTCTTCGACCCGCAAACGCTGGCGAGCGTGGAATCCTTCCTCGATGCGCCGCTCGCCTGGTCCGAAGCGCACGGGGGCGTCGGTTCTCTACCCACGGCATGATGGGCATTTGCCTCCCTCAAAGGCAAATGCTCGTAGTTCGCTCTGGCTTTCCATCCGGAAATGGAATAAATCGATTCAAGTGATTTATTCCATGCCGGGGAGGCCAAGCCTATGATCGTCTGCTGTGGGGAAGCGTTGATCGACATGTTGCCGCGTGAGACGACGCTTGGCGAGCGCGCCTTTGCGCCCTATGCAGGCGGTGCCATCTTCAACACGGCGATTGCGCTCGGCCGGCTCGGGATCGAGACGGGTTTCTTCAGCGGCCTTTCCGACGACATGCTGGGCGACATTCTCAGGGAAACGCTCGAGAAAAGCGGCGTCGATCCCCGCTTTGCGGCCATTTCCTCCCGCCCGACCACGATTGCGCTGGTGAAGCTGGTGAATGGCCAGGCCAGCTACGCCTTCTATGACGAGAATACGGCCGGCCGGATGCTCGACATCGACGATCTGCCGAGCTTCGGTCCGGAGGTAAACGCCCTGCACTTCGGCGCGATCAGCCTCATTCCCGAACCCTGTGGAACGGCTTACGAGACGCTTCTCATGCGTGAGGCCGATGCGCGGGTGATCTCGCTCGATCCGAACATTCGCCCCGGCTTCATCCGGGATGCGGACGCCCATGAGGCCCGCATCCGCCGCATGGCGGCAAAATCCGACATCGTGAAGTTTTCCGACGAGGACCTCGCCTGGTTCGGCGAGGAGGGCGACGAGGAAACGCTCGCCCGCAAGTGGATTGCGCGCGGCGCCAAGCTGGTGCTGGTGACCCGGGGAGCCGAAGGCGCAACCGGCTATACGGTGCGTCACAAGGTCAGCGTTCCCGTGGTAAAGGTCGAAGTGGTCGATACGGTCGGCGCCGGCGACACGTTCGATGCGGGTGTTCTTGCCGCGCTGGATCGCAAGGGCCTCCTGACCAAGGGCGCCATCGGGGCGCTCACCGCACCCGATATCGAGGACGCGCTGACCTGGGGGGTGAAGGCGGCAGCCGTTACCGTGTCGCGCGCAGGCGCCAACCCGCCGACCGCGGCCGAAATCGGTTTCTGAACCTCAGCGTCCTTCTTCGGCCGGTTCTTCGGGCCGGTATTCGAGAATGTCTCCCGGCTGGCATTGAAGCGCCTCGCAGATCCGGTTCAGCGTGTCGAACCGGATCCCACTCACCTTTCCCGACTTCAGCAGCGAAACATTCTGCTCCGTGATGCCGATCCGCTCGGACAGTTCGCGCGAGCGCATCTTGCGCCGGGCCAGCATGACGTCAAGCGTAACGACAATGGGCATGGTCAGACGAAGCTCCTGTTTTCACGCTCGATGTCCGAGGCCAGCGCAATGACATGGCCCATTGCGTAAAGCAGCGCGGAAAGCAGAAGAAGCATGCCCTCGCTGCTGCCGAAGCCGATCAACAGGATTTTCTCCCCCGGCGGATTGTCGTAGGTGGCAATCAGCGTCGCAAGGGTGCGGGACACCACCGTGCTGATCGCGCCGGTGAGGGCAAGCGCCCCTGCAAGCCGCAGCAATTCTCCGCTCTGGCGGGTGAAGACCCTGCCTTTTTCCAGCCTGTCGAATAGCCGCCACACGGTCCAGATGGCCGCCGCGGCGATTGCCGCGTTGATGATCCCGAGAGCCGCAAGGCCGGCAATTGCCCGCCCGCTCAGCGTGATGGCGGGGGCCTCTGTTCCGAGCCAGGCCTTGATCTCGCCGGTGAACCCCGGCAGGTCCGCACTCACCTTCCACACAAGATAGATAGCGCCCCCCACAAGGCCGGCGGAAATGATGGCCAGCAGCGCCTTTGCGCGCCTGCTGATGGTCCTGATGGCAGCCAAAGCATCGTCTCGCATCTTTTTCAGAATCCTGTATTGCAACTAAAAATTATTGTAATACGATAAAAAATAAACGTCAATCACTCAGGAGTCTGTTTATGCGCCCGTTCCTTGGCCCCCTTTTGGCCGCTTCTCTGGGTCTCTGCACCGTTGCCTGCACCTCGATTCCGCCGTCCGCCATGGCGCAGCTCGCGCTTCTCGACCCGCTGACCATGAAGCCTGCGGATATCCGAGTCGTGGTGACCTTTCCGGATGGCATCCGCTTGAAGCAGGGCGATGTGGTGATGGATATCGTCTGGAAAAATGCCGAGACCGGCGCGGAAACGAAGCGGCACTTCGCGTTGGAACTGGTAACAGGCAATGCCGTGGCGCCGAAGATCGGCCGCATGTTGCGCGAGGACGAGCGCCTTTACCTGCTCATGCTCAACGCGGCGGATGCGGAGCGCTTCCAGGAGATGCAGGCCGAAGTCCTGAAGGCGAGGAGTGCCGGTGCGGAAGGCACCGGCTCGCTCTCGGTCGGGTTTGCCGGCGGCTGCACCGCCGATCCCTCGCTGAAGTCGGGGCCCGTCAGGACGAGCGTCCTGCTGCGGCCCGATGGGGAATCCGGATACATCCCGGTCTTTGCCGACATGGACCTGATGGGCGTGCTGAAAACGGCCGGCCTCAGGGAGGTTCCCGCCTGCGAGGACGGCCTGGCCGGCATGGTCACTGCGCCCGCGACCCCCGATGCAGCGCAGTGAGCGTCTTCACTGCCTGAGCGAGGCCACAAGGCCGGCGGTGGAGCTGTCCAGTCCCTCCGTCCCGGCCTTGCCTTCCACGACGGGAAGAAGGCCGGTCGCCAGCTCCTTGCCGAGTTCCACGCCCCACTGGTCGAAGGAGTTGATGCGGAAGAGCACGCCTTCGACGAAAACCCTGTGTTCGTAGAGCGCGATCAGGCGTCCCAGCGCAAAGGGCGTCAGCTGGTCATGCATGAAGGTGATCGACGGACGGTTGCCGGTGAAGACGCGATGCGGTGCGATATGGTCGGCCCTCGTTGCATCCATGCCTTGCCGGTCCAGCTGTGCCCGAGCTTCCTCGAGCGTGCGCCCCTTGAGCAGCGCCTGCGACTGCGCGAGGCAGTTGGCGATCAGCAGGCGATGCTGGTGGGCAAGATCCGGCTCGAAGCCGCGCCGGGCGATGAGAAACTCCGCCGGGATGATGTCGGTGCCCTGGTGGATGAGCTGATAGAAGGCATGCTGACCGTTGGTGCCGGGCTCGCCCCAGACGATCGGGCCAGACCGTCCCTCGACCGGCTTGCCGTCGATGGTCACGCTTTTGCCGTTCGATTCCATGTCGAGCTGCTGCAGGTAGGCCGGAAAACGGGAAAGCCGCTGATCATAGGGCAGGATCGCGCGGGAGGGATAGCCGAGCACGTTGCGCTGATAGTAGCCCAGCAGGCCGAGCAGCATCGGCAGGTTCTCGCGGAAGGGGGCCGTCTCGAAATGCCGGTCCATGGCATGGGCGCCATCGAGAAAACGGCCGAAATCCTCGGGTCCGATGGCAATCATCAGCGGCAGGCCGATGGCCGACCAGATGGAGTAGCGCCCGCCGACCCAGTCCCAGAAGCCGAAAACGCGGTCTTCCTCGATGCCGAAATCCGCAACCTTGGACAATGCCGTGGAAACGGCAGCGAAATGGTGGCGAACGGCTGCCTCCCCCAGCGCCTCGGCGATGAAGCGCCGCGCCGTCTGGGCATTGGTCATCGTCTCGATGGTGGTGAAGGTCTTGGAGGCGACGATGAAGAGCGTCGTTTCCGCAGACAGCACCTTCAGCGTGTCGGCGACGTGGGCCCCGTCGACATTCGAGACGAAATGCAGGCGCGGGCCGTCATGGAAGGGGGCCAGCGCCAGTGTCGCCATGACCGGGCCGAGATCGGAGCCGCCGATGCCGATGTTCACGACATCCGTGATCGGCTTTCCCGTTGCGCCGCGCAAGGCGCCGCTGCGGATTGCATCCGCGAAGACGCCCATGGCCGAGAGCACGCCGTTGACGTCAGGCATGACATCCCTGCCATCGACCATGACAGGACGATTGGAGCGGTTGCGCAGTGCCGTATGCAGCACAGAACGGCCTTCCGTGAAATTGATCGGCGCGCCGGAGACCATCTGATCCCGCTTCTCGGCGACCCCGCCTTCCGCGGCGAGCCTTTCCAGCAGGGCCATGATCTCGTCGTTCACGGCGCATTTGGAGTAGTCCATCAGGAGATCGTCGAAGGCGGCGCTGAATTTGCCGAACCGATCGCCATCGGCCGCAAAGGCTGCCCTGATGTCGGTTGCGCGGGTCGAGGCGACGGCGGATTTCAGTTGTTCAACAAGGGCTTGCATCGGCAGCGATTCCTAATCGTCAAAAATCGCCCGCACCTTACTGCATTCGTGCACGGATCGAAATCCACGATTTCGGCTTTTCGCCGCCCATGACGCAAAAGAGCCAGCGGCCAAGGGCCGCCGGCGGGTCTGGCGGTGGTCTCAGGCCTGGGCGCGCAATTCCTTGCGCAGGATCTTGCCCACATTCGTCTTCGGCAGATCGTCGCGGAACTCGATGTGGCGCGGCCGCTTGTAGCCGGTGAGATTCTCGGCGCAGTGGTGCTTCAGCTCCTCTTCCGTCAGCGTCGGATCCTTGCGCACCACGAAGAGCTTGACGGCCTCGCCGGAATGCTCGTCCGGAACGCCCACGGCCGCTGCCTCCAGCACGCCCGGATGCATGGCCGCCACCTCCTCGATCTCGTTCGGATAGACGTTGAACCCGGAGACGAGGATCATGTCCTTCTTGCGGTCCACGATCTTGGTATAGCCGTGCTCGTCCATCACCCCGATGTCGCCCGTGCGGAAGAAGCCGTCGGGGCTGATCACCTGCGCGGTCTCCGCCGGCCGCTGCCAGTAGCCGAGCATGACCTGCGGACCGCGGATGCAGATCTCGCCGACCTCGCCGATCGGCAGCGTCTGGCCCATGTCGTCGCGGATCTCGATGTCGGTGGAGGGAAGCGGAAGCCCGACGGTGCCGGTAAACTCCGCGCGGTCGAGCCGGTTGGCGGTCGCGACCGGGGAGGTTTCGGAGAGGCCGTAGCCCTCGGTGATGGCGCAGCCGGTCATCTTCTGCCAGCGCTCTGCCACGGGACGCTGCACCGCCATGCCGCCGCCGAGCACGAGCAGCAGCTGCGAGAAGTCGATGGCGTTGAAGTCCGGATTGTTCATCAACGCATTGAACAGCGTGTTGAGGCCCGGGAAGATGTGGATTTGGTGTTTCTTCCATTCCTTGACGAAGGCCGGAATGTCGCGCGGGTTGGCAATGAGCAGGTTGCACCCGCCCATCGACAGGCCCATCAGCGAATTCACCGTCAGTGCAAAGATGTGGTAGAGCGGCAGTGCGCAGAGGAAGTTCAGCTGCTGGGGGCGCTTGCGGCGCTCGAATACCGCCTCGAGCCAGAGAATCAGCTGTTCCTTGTTGGACAGCAGGTTGGCGTGGGTAAGCGTCGCACCCTTCGATACCCCGGTGGTCCCGCCGGTATACTGGAGGAAGGCGATGTCGTTGCCGGAGATCGCCACCGGTTTCATCGCGCGCGCATTGGCCTCCGCCATGACCTGCTTGAAGGCGATGGCCTTCGGAAGGTTATAGGCCGGAACGAGCTTCTTGACGTGCCGCACCACGAGGTTCACGAGGAGACCCTTGGCGCCCAGCATGTCGCCCATGCTGGCCACGACGACGTGCTTCAGCTCCGTTTCCGCCAGAACCTGCTCCACGGTATGGGCAAAGTTTTCGAGAACGAAGATCGCCTTCGCACCGGCATCCTGAAGCTGGTGTTGCAGCTCGCGCGGCGTATAGAGAGGGTTGACGTTCACCACCACCATGCCGGCCCGGAGGATGCCATAGACGGTCACCGGATTCTGCAGGATGTTCGGCATCATCACCGCCACACGGTCGCCCTTTTCGAGGCCCATCTGCTGCAGCCATGCGGCGATGCTGCGGGTTGCGCTGTCGAGCTCGCGATAGGTCAGCACCTTGCCCATGCTCTCGAAGGCCGGCCTGTCGGCATAGGCGGCGCAGCTGCGGCTCAAGAGTTCCGCAAGCGAGCTCTCCTTGAGGTCTCCCAGCCTCGAGGGCACCCGCACCGGGTACGAACCCAGCCAGATCTTCTCTTCGGCCCTGCCGCTCAGCATATGCGTCGGTGTCGTCATCCTGTCCGTCTCCTCCCCATGGCCATAGAAGGCCCGCTTTGTCACCGGCAGTCCCGAGGCTCCCATTCCTCGTCCCGCTGCCAGATTATGCCATTCCAACCCGTTATCAAGGCCGACTGAACGTACCTTGACGTAAACGTAAAATAAACCGGCGGCGATTGGCAAGCCCCCGCACGTTCTCGTCCCCTGCGCGATGGGGCAAGCAAAAAAACGGGCTGCGGACGGGGCAGAAATAACAATTCGTCGTAATTGTTTTATAATCAAATTAAAGCGCGCTGCGCGCCATGTTTCCGGCGCTTGATACAGCAGTTGTGCGCAAGACGAATGCCCGCTTCGTGCGGCTGCAAGCCTTCATGCTGTTTTCCGTCGTGGCGCTGGCCACGCTCTTTGCGCTGCTTTTTGCCGATCAGCAGCGTGCGCTTTACCAGGAAGAGAACAGCCGCAACATGGTGACCGAGCAGCTGAGCGTCATGCGCTCGGCAATCGAGGGACGCATCAACGGCAATGTTCTTCTTCTGAAGGGGCTGGTCGCGGCGCTGCAGACCGAACCGAAGATGACACCGGAGCGCTTCGACGCGCTCGCCCGGGGAACGCTGGCCACGGAAGGCAACATCGCCTTTGTCAGCGCAGCGCCCGAAATGGTCGTCACCATGGTCTATCCGCTCTCGCAGTCCTCCCGCATCGGCTTCGATTTCCGCAAGCGCAACCGGGAGCACGGTGCCGCCTTCCTCGCGGCGCAATCGCGCAAGGTCAACATCTCCGGCCCGGTCGATCTCGACAACGGCGGAAAGGGGCTGGTCGTCAACTACCCCGTGCTGGTGGAGCGCAAGGGAGCGAAGCCCGATCTCTGGGGTATTCTCTCGGCCACCATCGATCTCGGTCAGCTCTTCCAGGAAAGCGGGCTGATGGACGAGGACCTGCCGATCTTCTTCGCCATTTCGCGGGGCGATGCCCATGGCATGTTCGGCAAGCCCTTCTTCGGCCGGGATGACGTCTTTTCCTTCGATCCGGTCAGAATGACCGTCAATATCGGCCAGGATTACTGGCTGCTTGCCGCCGCGCCCAAGGAGGGCTGGGGTGTGGGGCCGGCACAGCTTCTGCCCTTCCGCATCTTTCTCTTGCTGGCTGCGGCCGCCATCCTCCTGCCGATGCTGTGGGTCATCCGGCTGATGGCGGAGCGATACCGGACGATGGAACATCTCGAGCGCAACGGGGAGCGCCTGACCGCCCTCTCCAGCCGCCTCGAACTTGCCCTTGCCACCTCGCAGGTGGGCATCTGGGAGCACGACGTCCATTCCGGCCGCCAGGTCTGGGACGATCGGGTGCGCGGTCATCTCGGGATGACGGAAATCCGCGATTACTACGAATTCGCCGACTGGAAGCGTGTGGTTCATCCCGACGACGTGGCAGCGGCGGAGAAGGCCTTCGCGGATGCGCTGGCCGCACGATCCGCCTATGTGGGTCAGTATCGCATCCAGATCCCCGGTTCCAGCGAGGTCAAGCACATCCGGGCCTTCGGGCGCCTGGTGGATTCGACACCCGGGCGCGAGCGTTTCCTCGGCGTCGAATGGGACATTACCGCCGACGTTCGGCGCGAGGAGGCATTGCTGGCTGCCCGCGAGATGGCCGAGGAAAAGAACCGGGCCCTGGAGCAGGCGCACCGGCAGATGGAATTCAACGCCCTTCATGACGCGCTGACCGGACTTCCCAACCGCCGCTATCTGGACCAGTTCCTCGCCGATCTCGGACCGGCCGACGGTGCGCCGCTGTCCATCCTTCATCTCGATCTCGACCGGTTCAAGGATATCAACGATACGCTGGGCCATGCGGCGGGTGACAGCATCCTTCGCCATGCGGCATCGGTGATTGCCGCCTGTGCAGGGGCCGACGATTTCGTCGCGCGGTTCGGCGGCGACGAGTTCGTCATCGTGCGCCGCGAAAGCCGGGACACTGCCGATCTGGAGCGTCTGGCGGGCCGCATCATCGCCGCGCTCACGGAGCCGGTGTTCTTCGAGGGGCAGGAATGCCGCGCCGGCGCCAGCATCGGCATCGCCACCTGGACCCGGGAGGACGAAAGCCCCGGCGAGCTGCTCGTCAATGCCGACATCGCCCTCTACGAAGCCAAGAAGCGGGGCAGGGGCCGCGTCGAGTTCTTCACGGACGGCCTGCGTGCCCAGGTGGTCGAAACCAAGCAGACGGCGGACGACATCCTGCGGGCGCTGGAGCAGGGCGAGTTCGTCGCCTTCTTCCAGCCGCAGTTCGATGCCCGCACGCGTGATATCGACGGGGTGGAGGCGCTGGTGCGCTGGGAGCATCCCGAGCGCGGGCTGCTGGCTCCCGACGCCTTCCTCCGGATTGCCGAAAGCCTCAATGTCATGCACCGGATCGACGAGATCGTCCTCGACCAGGCGCTGTTCCACCTGCGCCAGTGGCAGGCGGCAGGCCTTGCCATTCCAAGGGTCTCGGTGAACATTTCCGCACAGCGCCTGCTCGAAGGCGGTCTTCTCGAGAAGATCGAGGACCTGCGTTTCGATCCCGGAAGCCTCTGCTTCGAGTTGCTGGAATCGATCTCCTTCGAGGATGACGACGATGCGGTTCTCAACACCATCGAACGGCTTAAGGCGCTGGGCGTCGATATCGAGATCGACGATTTCGGCACCGGCCATGCCTCGATCGTCAACCTTCTCAAGCTGACGCCCCGCAAGCTGAAGATCGACCGGCAGCTGATCACGCCCATTCTCGACTCCCAGCGCGAGCGCCAGCTCGTGTCCTCGATCATCGATATCGGCCGGACCTGCGGCATCGGCATCGTTGCCGAGGGGGTGGAAACCATGGACCATGCCGCGCTTCTCAGCGACATGGGCTGCCAGACCCTGCAAGGCTATGCCTTTGCCCGACCCATGCGGGCTGCCGATTTTCTCGCCTTTGCCCTTGCACACGAAAGCCGTCCGGAAAACGGGCGCAAGCGAGCCTGAGGGCAGGCGCCTGCGAAGGCAGCGCGCCGCGCCGTATCCACCGGACCGGAACTCCCAAGCCAGCCGAAGTGTTTCCTGACGGAGCCTCTCCCGAGGCGCGGTCTGTGGAGCCATGACATGAAGCAATTCCTGCGCAACAACGGTCTGACCATCGTTCTCCTGCTCGCCTCGGCGCTGACCATACTGGGCATGCTGCTTTCGGGCTGGCAGGTCGAGAACGAGGACCTGCGCCGGCATGGACAGGCAAGCCTGCCGCTACTGTCCTACATGGGGTCGGGCGCGTTTCTCTCGGCCTTGTTCGAGAACTGGGAGAGCGAATTCCTGCAGATGTCGGCCTATGTTGTCCTGACGGCCTATCTCTACCAGAAGGGGTCGGCCGAATCGAAAGACCCCGACGAAGACGAGAAGGAGCAGGAGGAAGCGCCCATGGGGCGCGGCAAGAAAAGGCCGGCGGTCGGCGCCGGGCGCTGGCTCTACGAGCATTCGCTCGGCCTCGTGCTCGCCGCGCTCTTCGTCGTCAGCTTCGTCCTGCACCTCGTCGGCAGTGCGCGGGCCGAAAGCAACGAGGCAGCGATGCACGGAGATGCCGGTGCCACCCTGCTCGACCATATCGCCAGCGCCCAGTTCTGGTTCGAGTCCTTTCAGAACTGGCAGTCGGAATTCCTGTCGACGGCGGTGATCGTCGTGCTCTCGATCTTCCTGCGCTACCGTGGCTCACCGGAATCGAAGCCGGTCGATGCGCCCGACAGCCAGACCGGCAGTTGAGGCGAAAGGGAGTTTTCAGGAGGAAGGTCCGGGAAATGGTGCCGCTTACGTGACTCGAACACGTGACCCCATCATTACGAATGATGTGCTCTACCGACTGAGCTAAAGCGGCCCTTTGCGAAGCATCGCATGGCGATGTCTGAGCGGGCTGATACAGGGAAGCGGATGGAAATTCAAGCCATCAATTGCGGTTTCGGTAAATTCGCTTCCGGACGCGGAAGAGGGCTTCCGCGTCCGGAAGGAGTCAGAGCGCGAGGCGCTGGCGGGCCTCGGCATATTCGCGGGCGAGCCGGTCGACCACGGCGGAGACCGGTTCGACTGCCTTGATGTTGGCGATGCCCTGGCCGCAGCCCCAGATGTCCTTCCAGGCCTTGGCGCCCGTCTGCTCCTTGCCGAAATCCATCTTCGAGGGATCGGCGACCGGCAGGTTGTCCGGATCCATCCCGGCCGCCTTGATGGAGGGCTTCAGATAGTTGCCGTGAATGCCGGTGAAGTAATTGCTGTAGACGATGTCCGCCGCCGTGCTGTCGACGATGCACTGCTTGTAGGCGTCGGCCGCGCGGGCCTCCTCGGTGGCGATGAACAGCGAGCCCATGTAGGCGAGATCGGCCCCCATGGCCTGGGCTGCGAGGATGCCGCCGCCGGTGGAAATGGCACCTGCGAGCGCCAGCGGCCCGTCGAACCACTGGCGGATTTCCTGAACCAGCGCGAAGGGCGACAGCGTGCCCGCATGGCCGCCGGCACCGGTGGCAACCGCGATCAGCCCGTCCGCGCCCTTGCGGATCGCCGATTGGGCGTGGCGATTGTTGATCACGTCATGCAGGACGATGCCGCCGTAGGAATGCACGGCATCGTTCACCTCCGGCACCGCGCCCAGCGAGGAGATGACGATCGGCACCTTGTATTTCACGCAAAGCCGCAGATCGTGCTCGAGGCGCCGGTTCGACGTGTGGACGATCTGGTTGACCGCAAAGGGCGCTGCGGGGCGGTCCGGATGGGCGGCATCGTGCCGGGCCAGCTCCTCGGTGATCTCCGCCAGCCACTCGTCCAGCTGGCTCTCGGGTCGTGCGTTCAGTGCCGGAAAGGCCCCGACGATGCCGGCCTTGCATTCCGCGAGGACGAGGGCAGGGTGGGAAATGATGAACAGCGGCGAGGCGATCGCGGGCAGCCTCAGCTTGTCTTTCAGGATGGGCGGCAGCGCCATGGCGGCAGGTTCCGTCTTACGTTTACGATAACGTCAATATTGCTAGCACGGCCTTTTCTGATCGAAAAGGTGAAAGTTCGGGTCGCAGTCATCATTCCGCAAGCGCAGCCTGCAGGCAAGGCGACGGGGGTTTTTGCCGCAGCCGCATGGCCCTTGCCGGGTGAAACACTTGCGGTTCGATGGTGTTCTCTCTATCGATTCTCATCATGCTTTGCGCGGCGCGGTCGCGTCGCCCTGCAGCAGCGGAAGGAAGACCTATTTGAGCGGTTTGGAAACGGCCATCAGGAATGCGCTCGAGCGCGCGGAGCGGTCCAACCCGGAAGTCCGGGCAAGGATCTACCAGTCTGCACGCCAGGCGCTTGAAACCGGTTTGCGCAAGCAGGATGTCACGGATCCCGCCACCGTCGCCGCCCAGCGGCATCGGCTGGAAGCGGCCATCAAGGCCATCGAGACGGAAGAGCGCCAGCGCCTCGGCATTGCCGTTGCCGATCCCCAGGTGGAGATCGCCTACGGGGATTTTGAGGACGACATGGCGAGCCTCGACGATGCCCGCCCCGCAGAAGACCGCTCCACCGACGACAGCGACTTCGGTGCGCTGCGTGCCGAAAGGCTCGGCGAGCCGGCGGCCGATCCCGCGCCGCGGGCAGCCGACGATCCGTCCGTTCTCTCGGGCATGCCGTCCGGCCGGCCTTCGGGCCGGGCAAGCGGCCGGCCGTCGGCAGCGGCGCGTCCGAAGAAGAAGAGCCGGGGCTTTTTCGCCCGTCTGTTCATATGGGTGATGCTGCTCGCCTTCATCCTGATGGGGGCGTGGTGGGCCTATGTGTCGGGTCTCTTTCTCACCGCGGCGGAGCGCGACACGTCGGTGGCCAACCCGCCGGCTGCCGTCAGCGAGGAAGACCTGCCGGAACCCGGTGGCAATACCGGTCCTGCGCTGGACAGCAACAACTTCTCGAAGGACTGGATCGAGATCTTCAAGCCGGGCGACGTGGATCGCGTCTCTGCCGGAAGCCTTGCCAATGCGAAGCTGGTGTCCACGGGCGATGGACCCGTGATCCGCATCACCTCCACCTCGAGCGGGGCCGACGGGGCGGTGCGCATCCTCTTGCCCGCGGAAAGCCTCAGCCAGGCCGAGGGCGCCGAGGCGACGATCGCCATCAGCCTGCGCTCGTCCAACGACAAGCCGGTGCAGGTGACGGTCGATTGCGATCTGGCCGGACAGGGAAGCTGCGAGCGCCATCGCTTCACGGTCACCTCCCAGCGCTCGGACGCCCTGATCCAGGTCGTGCGCGAAGAAGGTTCGGAGGCGGGCGGCACGCCGGCACTGGTCCTCAACAGTGACGTGACCGGCGAAGGCGGCGGGGTGGACCTGCTCGCCGTTCGCCTGCTGCCGGTTCCCTGAACCGTCCCGCCGGAAATGCTTTGCGAGGCCCGCCGCGTGCGGGCCTTACTTCCTGTCGATGACCTTCTTCGGATCGGTCATGAGGATGTCCCGGTCGATGCTGCCGATCGCCTTCTCGTCCTTGCCCTCGTAGTCGAGCGACTGCAGCAGGTGCCGGATGATGTTGGTGCGGGCGCGGCGCTTGTCGTTGGCCAGCACCACCGTCCAGGGAGCCTTGTCGGTATGGGTCTCCGCAAGCATGCGGTTGCGCTTGGCGGTGTAATCGTCCCACTTGTTCAGCGCCGCTATGTCCATCGGCGAGAGCTTCCACACATGCAGCGGATCGTGCCGCCGGTCGTGGAAGCGCTTCAGCTGCATCTCGCGCCCGATATCCAGCCAGAACTTGAAGAAGTGGATCTTCTCGTCCGCCACCATCTTTTCGAAGCGCGGCACGTGATCGAGGAACTGCTCGTACTGCTCCGGCGTGCAGAACCCCATCACCGGTTCCACCCCGGCGCGGTTGTACCAGGACCGGTCGAAGAGCACGAATTCACCCGCCGCCGGGAAGTGGGTGATGTAGCGCTGGAAATACCATTGTCCGCGCTCGGTCTCGGTCGGCTTCGAAAGCGCCACGGTGCGGGCCGAACGGGGGTTCATGTATTCCCGGGTGGCGGAGATCGCGCCGCCCTTGCCTGCCGCGTCCCGGCCCTCGAAGAGTGCCATGACCCTCTGACCGGTCTTCTGGAGCCAGAACTGCACCTTGACCAGCTCGATCTGCAGCGCCTTCAGCTCCTTCTCGTAATCGTCGGTCTTCATCTTCTTGTCATAGGGAAAGCCTCCGGATTCGAGCGCCTTGTCCTTCACCCAGTCCGGCAGCTCGGGATCGTCCACGTCGAAGACGCGGGTATCCTTGCCGATCTTCAGCTCTACCGCCCTGCTTTCCGTGCCATCCGTCATGAAGACCCTCCTGTTCGATCCTGGAAAGGTGGTTCAAACAACAAAGGATGACAAGCATCTTCTGTCGCGATGGCGCCGGCGACCGGTGATCGATTTCAACAGCCGATTGCGCTGGAGGGGGCATTTGAGACATGACTGTCATGAAGCGCCGATATCTCAGGTGCTTCGCAGAGGGGAGGCAGTGCTTTGGCAGGTGAGGACGGACTGGATATCGCGGGCCGGCTGAAGGCGAACGGACTGATGCTTGCGGCGCTTTTGCTGGCCGCCGCCGCGGCCCTTGCAGCCGATCTCCCGGCGGTTCCGGTGGTCGGGGTGTGGCTTCTGCTCTCTCTGGTCGCCCTGATGCGCTCGCCGGCACCCCTTGCGCCCCCCCTGCCTGCCGTTCGCCCGGATCCCGTTGCAGTCCCGGCCGGTCGGGATGCATCGCAGATGATCGAGGCACTGGACTTTCCCGTTCTGCTGATCAGCCAGGAGGAGGAAATCCTCCTGCAGAACCAGGCGGCGCTCGAGGTCTTCGGCAGCCTGCCGGATCGGGCGCATATCTCGGCACGGCTTCGGGCGCCCGGCCTTCTCGACATGGTCCGCGAGGGGCTGAAGACCGGTCATCCCCAGCAGAAGGATTATGTGGAGCGCGTGCCGTCCGCGCGCGCCTACCGGGTCCGGGTGTCCCCGGTGGGCGACGGTCAGTTCCTGATCGTCTTCAACGACGTGTCCGGTCTGCACCGCATCGACCAGATGCGCACCGATTTCGTCGCCAATGCCAGCCATGAATTGCGAACGCCGCTCGCATCGCTGCGTGGCTTCATCGAAACCCTTCAGGGGCCGGCCCGCGCCGATCCTAAGGCCCAGGAGCGCTTTCTCGGCATCATGCTGGATCAGGTGAACCGCATGAGCCGGCTGGTCGACGATCTCCTCTCGCTCTCCCGCCTCGAGTTGAAATCCCATATCGCCCCCGGCGAGCGGGTCGATCTCGTTCCCGTCCTGTCGCATGTGCGCGATTCCCTCATGCCGCTCGGCGAGAGCCTCGGCGTCACGATCAGCCTGTCCGTGCCCGATGGCCCCGTCATCGTCCCGGGGGATCGCGACGAGCTGGTGCAGGTCTTCGAGAACCTCGTGGAGAACGCCTGCAAATACGGTCAGGAGGGCAAGAGCGTGGCGGTGGAGCTTTCAAGCCTCGCCGGGGGCGGCGCGGAGGTCAGCGTGACCGACCACGGACCCGGGATAGAGGCGGAGCACGTGCCCCGTCTCACCGAGCGCTTCTACCGGGTCAATGTGGAGGCGAGCCGTTCCAAGAAGGGCACCGGCCTCGGACTTGCCATCGTCAAGCACATCCTAACCCGGCACCGCGCGCGCCTTCTGATCCAGTCCGAGCCCGGCAAGGGCAGCCGCTTTACCGTGCGTTTCTGACACATTGGCCGGTCACAAATTTCGATCGCTCCGGATTTCCCTTTTGAAACAACGGGATGGGCTGTCACAATAGTTTCATCGAAGTGACATAAAAGGTGAGCCGTCAAAGGCTACATCAGCCCTGCCTTCACATGAGTGAGGGGTCCAGGGGGCCAGGCAAGGCCCGCCACAAACACGGTTCCGTTTCGGGAGAATTCCTATGAAAGCTCTTCACCTCACTGCTGCAGCGCTGATTGCCTCGGCAGCCTTTGCGGGCGCTGCCCATGCGCGCGACCAGATCAAGATCGTCGGTTCCTCCACCGTATTCCCCTACATGCAGGCCGCAGCCGAAGAGTTCGCCAACAAGTCCGGCAAGCCGGCTCCGGTCGTGGAGTCCACCGGCACCGGTGGCGGCTTCAAGGTGTTCTGCGGCGGCATCGGCCCGGACTTCCCGGATATCTCCAACGCCTCGCGCGCCATCAAGGACAGCGAAGTGAAGCTCTGCGCCGATAACGGCGTGGTCGACATCACCGAAGCCAAGATCGGTTATGACGGTCTCACCATCGCCATGGACCAGCAGGCCGGCGACCTGAACCTCACCAAGGAGCAGCTCTACAAGGCGCTCGCCGCCGAGCTTCCGGATGGCAAGGGCGGCTTCGTTGCCAACCCGAACAAGAACTGGTCCGACATCGACCCGTCGCTGCCGAACATCGCCATTACCGTTTTCGGCCCGCCGCCGACCTCCGGTACCCGTGACGCCTTCGTCGAGCTCGTCATGGATGCAGGCTGCCTCAAGCAGGCCGGCATGGAAGAGCTGAAGAAGTCGGACGAGAAGAAGTTCAAGGAAGTCTGCTCGCGCATGCGTCAGGACGGGCCGTTCGTCGAAGCCGGTGAAAACGACAACCTGATCGTGCAGCGCCTGGAAGCCGACAAGAACGCCGTCGGCATCTTCGGCTACTCCTTCCTCTATGAAAACAGCGACAAGCTGAAGGCTGCGAAGATCGAGGGCGTCGATCCGACCGAAGAAACCATTGCCGACGGCTCCTACCCGGTTGCCCGCCCGCTGTTCTTCTACGTCAAGAACGCCCATCGCGACGTTATCCCAGGCCTGAAGGACTTCCTCAAGGAAGCCACCTCGGAAGAAGCCATGGGTGACGAGGGCTACATGGTCGAGCGCGGTCTGACCCCGCTTGCCCAGGATCTCCGCGACGCGACCCGCAAGGCCGTCGAGGAAGCCACCAAGCTGGCTGCCAAGTAAGCTCTGAAAACAGGAGCCGTCCGCACGCGCGTGCGGGCGGCTCTCGTCTGTCTCTACCCGGGGGTCCATGATGGCGGGTTACATTTTGTTGTTTCTGGTGGCCGCGGCCGCGCTGATGGGTTTCCTCAGCGCCGCAAAGGCCCGCCGCACGGCGGAGGCGTCGAGCGGAAAAACCCATTCTCGGGCCATCTATCACGGCCTCAATGCGGCAATCTGGACCGGCATTCCCGCCTTCGTCCTGCTGCTGCTCTGGCTCTTCCTCCAGGATACGGTCATCGATCATCTGGTGCTCGCGCGCTATCCGGGCGTGGAAGCGATGGATGCCTCCGCCCGTTCGATCGCGATTTCGGAAATCCGCCAGGTCGTCGCCGGCAACATCTTCAAGGAACCGACGCCGGAGGTGCTGGCGGCGGTCGAGCACTTCAAGTCGCTGCAGTCCATCTCCGCCTGGATCATCGCCACCGTCGCCTTTGCCGCGGCTGCGGTCGGCGCCTATCTCGCCTGGCGCTTCGTCAGCAAGCGGGCCCGCGCCCGCCACAGCGTGGAGCGCGCCGTTTCCATCTTCATGCTGCTTTCCTCGCTGGCGGCCATCGTCACCACGCTCGGCATCATCGCTTCGCTGCTCTTCGAGGCCATGCGCTTCTTCGCCATGGTTCCGGTGCAGGAATTCCTGTTCGGCCTGCGCTGGGAGCCCCAGATTGCCATCCGCGCCGATCAGGTGGCGGGGCAGGGTGCCTTCGGTGTCATCCCCGTCATCTTCGGCACCGTGGTGATCTCGGTCATCGCCATGATCGTTGCGGTTCCGACCGGCATCTATTCCGCCATCTACCTCACCGAATATTCGCCGCCCACCTTCCGCGCCGTGGTAAAGCCGCTGCTCGAGATCCTCGCGGGCATTCCGACCGTCGTCTACGGCTTCTTCGCCGTGCTGACCGTCGCTCCGGCGGTGCGCGATCTCGGCGCAGCGCTCGGCCTGCCTTCCGAGCCGAACAGCGCACTGGCCGCCGGCCTGGTGATGGGCGTCATGATCATCCCCTTCATCTCCTCGCTCGCAGACGACGCCTTCGCGGCGGTGCCCCGTGCGCTGCGCGACGGTTCGCTCGCCCTCGGCGCCACCAAGGGCGAGACGATCCGCAAGGTGCTGCTGCCTGCGGCCCTGCCGGGCATCATCGGCGGCGTGCTGCTGGCGCTCTCCCGCGCCATCGGTGAAACCATGATCGTCGTCATGGCCGCCGGCCTCATCGCCACCATGACGCTCAATCCCTTCTCGTCGGTCACGACCGTTACCGTGCAGATCGTCACGCTGCTCATCGGTGACGCCGAGTTCGACAATCCGAAGACGCTCGCCGCCTTCGCGCTCGGCCTCGTCCTCTTCATCATCACGCTCGGCCTCAACCTCATCGCGCTGAGCACCGTTCGCAAGTTCCGGGAGAAATACTGATGAGCGCCGCCATTTCCCAGGTGCAGACCGTGGACTGGCATTCGCCGGCCATCGAAGCCCGGCGCAAGAGCCGCTATGCGGCGGAGGCGCGGCTGAAGGCCTATGGCCTCATCGCCATCGTCTTCGCACTCGGCTTCCTCGCCATCCTCATCGGTTCGCTGATCTACAGCGGCCACAAGGCCTTCGTGCAGACCGTCGCTTCGGTCGAGATCGACCTGTCTGCCGCCGGAGTGGACAAGGCGAAGATCGCCGACGCTAACTGGAAGGGGATCGTCAAGCAGGCGCTGCTTGATCTCGGGGATGCGAAATCCCTGCCGAAGCGCGAGCAGAAGAAGTATCTCGATATCTTCACCGACTCCGCCGCCTATCTGGTGCGCGACGCGGTGATCGCGGATCCCTCCCGGCTCGAGGGCAAGTCGACCTTCGTCATTCCGCTTTCCGATCCCTTCGACCAGCTCGCCAAGGGCGAGGTCTCCCGCCAGACCCCGGAAGCGCAGCGCCGCGTCAGCGACAAGGATATCGCCGCCTTCGACGCGCTCGTCGCCAAGGGCGTGATCGCGAAGCCCTTCAACTGGGGCCTGCTCTTCAATGCCGACAGCCGGTTCCCCGAGCTCGCCGGCCTGGCTGGCGCAATTTCGGGCTCCTTCTGGTCCATCGTCGTCTGCTTCGCGATCAGTTTCCCCGTCGGCATCGCCGCCGCCATCTATCTCGAGGAATTCGCACCGAAGAACCGCTGGACGGATCTCATCGAGATCAACATCAACAATCTGGCGGCCGTTCCTTCCGTGGTCTTCGGTCTGCTTGGCCTCGCCGTTTTCCTCGGCTGGTTCGGCCTGCCGCGCTCGGCCCCGCTCGTCGGCGGCCTGGTGCTCGCGCTGATGACGCTGCCGACGCTGATCATCGTGACCCGCGTGTCGCTGAAGGCGGTGCCCGGTTCGATCCGCGAAGCCGCGCTCGGCATCGGTGCGTCCAAACACGAGGCGATTTTCCACCACATCCTGCCGCTGGCCATGCCCACGGTGATGACCGGCACCATCATCAGCCTGGCGCGTGCGCTCGGCGAGACGGCGCCGCTCCTTCTCATCGGCATGAATGCCTTCATGACCAGCGCCGCCCACGGCATCTTCGACGCCTCCACCGCGCTTCCCACCCAGATCTACATCTGGTCGGACAGCCCGGAACGTGGCTTCGTCGCCCGCACCTCCGCCGCGATCCTCGTGCTTCTCGCCTTCCTCGTGCTGATGAACGGCATCGCGATCTTCCTCAGACAGCGCTTCGAACGCCGCTGGTAAGGAGCAAGAAACATGAACATGATGGCTGAAACCACGACCGAACCGAAACAGGGCCAGACCATGAGCGATCCCGCGATCAAGATGATGGGCAAGAACGTCACGGTGCATTACGGCACCAAGCAGGCGCTCTTCGACGTCAACCTGCCGATCCGCCAGAACACGGTGACGGCGCTGATCGGCCCTTCGGGCTGCGGCAAGTCCACCTTCCTGCGCTGCCTGAACCGCATGAACGACACGATCGACAACTGCCGCGTCGGCGGAGAGATCACCCTGGACGGACAGGACATCTACGATCCGTCCATCGACGTGGTCGAGCTGCGCGCCCGCGTCGGCATGGTGTTCCAGAAGCCGAACCCCTTCCCCAAGTCGATCTACGAGAACGTCGCCTACGGGCCGCGCATCCATGGCCTTGCCCGCAACAAGGCGGAACTCGACCAGATCGTCGAGACCAGCCTCATGAAGGCCGGCCTATGGAACGAGGTGAAGGACCGGCTCAACGAGGCCGGAACCGGCCTTTCGGGCGGTCAGCAGCAGCGCCTGTGCATCGCCCGCGCGGTGGCCGTCTCGCCTGAGGTCATCCTGATGGACGAACCCTGCTCGGCACTCGATCCCATCGCGACCGCCAAGGTCGAGGAGCTCATCCACGAGCTGCGCCTCAACTTCACCATCGTGATCGTGACCCATTCCATGCAGCAGGCCGCGCGCGTTTCGCAGCGCACCGCCATGTTCCACCTCGGCAACCTCGTCGAGGAGAACGACACCGACAAGATCTTCACAAATCCGGATGAGAGCCGGACGCAGGACTACATCATGGGCCGCTTCGGCTGAGCCCGGTCTGCCTGCATCCGTCTTCCCCGATCAAGGACACATTTCCATGGCTTCCTCCCACATCTATTCGGCATTCGACGAAGAACTGAAATTCCTGGCCCGCCGCATCTCCGAGATGGGGGGGCTTGCGGAACAGATGGTCAGCGAGTCCGTGCAGGCGCTGGTGACCTCCAACACCGCCCTGGCGCAGAAGGTGATTTCCGACGACGCCACGCTGGATGCCGCCGAGCGCGAAGTCGGCGACAAGGCCGTCATCATCATCGCAAGGCGCCAGCCGGTTGCAGCGGACCTGCGCGAGATTATGGGCTCGATCCGCATCGCGGCCGATCTGGAGCGCGTGGGCGATCTCGGCAAGAACACCGCCAAGCGGGTGATTGCCGTGCAGGCTCAGGGCGTGCCGCGCAAGCTCGCACGCGGTCTGGAGCACCTTTCCGAACTCGCGCTGATGCAACTCAAGGAAGTGCTCGACGTCTACACGACCCGCTCTGCCGAAAAGGCGAAGTCGATCCGCGAGCGCGACGAGGAGATCGATGCCATGTACACCTCGATCTTCCGCGAGCTTCTGACCTACATGATGGAAGATCCGCGCAACATCACGCCCTGCACGCACCTGCTCTTCTGCGCCAAGAACATCGAGCGCATCGGCGACCATGCGACCAACATTGCCGAGACGATCTACTACATGGCGACCGGAGCCCAGCCGGAGGGCGACCGCCCGAAGGACGATACCGCCAATACGGTCACGGCCAGCGTGACCGAGTGATCGCGCACAAGCGGCAGAAGGATAATCCCAAATGACGCCCAGAGTAGCAGTTGTCGAGGACGAGGAAGCCATTTCCGAGCTCCTCCGGTACAATCTCGAGGCAGAGGGCTTCGAGGTCGATGCGATCATGCGCGGCGACGAGGCGGAAACGCGGCTCAAGGAGCGCGTGCCGGATCTCCTGATCCTGGACTGGATGCTGCCCGGCGTGTCCGGCATCGAGCTGTGCCGGCGCCTGCGCCAGCGCTCCGAGACCGAGCGCCTGCCGATCATCATGCTGACGGCCCGCGGCGAGGAAAGCGAGCGCGTGCGCGGCCTTTCGACCGGTGCCGACGACTATGTGGTCAAGCCTTTCTCCACCCCGGAGCTGATGGCGCGCGTGAAGGCCATGCTGCGCCGCGCAAAGCCCGAGGTTCTGGCAAGCGTGCTCCGCTGCGGGGAGCTGGAACTCGACCGCGAAACCCACCGCGTGCACCGCAAGGGCCGCGAGGTGCGCCTCGGCCCGACCGAGTTCAAGCTGCTGGAATTCCTGATGTCCTCGCCCGCACGCGTCTTCTCGCGCTCGCAGCTTCTCGATGGCGTCTGGGGCCACGACATCTATGTCGACGAGCGCACCGTGGACGTGCATATCGGCCGCCTTCGCAAGGCCGTCAACCTGCCGGGCATGTCGGATGTCATCCGCACGGTGCGTGGAGCGGGTTATTCGATCGAGGGCTGATTGCCCTCTCGTCTTCTGTTGCCGAAAGCCTTGCGGCGCTGCCAAAAGAAAAACCCCGGTTCATCGAACCGGGGTTTTTGCTGTCCCTTGGAGCCGGGCCTGCCTCAGCGGGCGGCGCGGCGGCGGTCGGAAACCGGCTGGTAGGCCAGCTTCTGGTGATAGTTGCAGTAGGGGGAGCTGTCCGGGCTGTCATTGCCGCAGAAGTGGAAATCGTCCTTCAGCGGGTCGCCCACCGGCCACTTGCAGGTGCGCTCCGTGAGCTGGGTGAGTTCGAGGCGGCGGGAGATCGGAACGACCACATTGCTGGCCGGCACGAATTCCATTTCCTCCACGGTGTCGATCTCGACCTCCTCGCGCACGACGGTCGCGCCCTGGGCGCGGGTCACGGTGCGGGTGGTGGCGCGGGCCGCATAGTTCGGGGCACGGGGTGCGGAGGTTGTGCGCTTCGGTGCGCGGGAGGCAGTGGCAGGCGCGGTGCCGCCGGCCTTTGCACGGCCCGGCAGACTGAGGCGGTGAACCTTGCCGATGACGGCATTGCGGCTGACGCCGCCCAGCTGCGCTGCAATCTGGCTTGCGCTCAGACCTTCGGACCACAGCTTCTTCAGTTTCTCAACGCGCTCGTCTGTCCAGTTCATGCACATTCTCCGCTGTCGCGCCTGTGATAGATAGAATCCGTCACCCTGCGCCGGACGAAAATCCGACGCCAAACGCCTCACCATTGTCGTGACTAGTTCCGCCGCATGCAGTCTAGTAATTGAGATTTAACCTAGTGTGAGCCTGACTCCGTGACAAGAGTCGCCGGAATCATCGTGATTCGATTTTCGACTTTTCCCCAACTTGCTTCCCCTTGCGCTTCGCTTGCCGCGGCCCGCTGCGGTGAAGCCGGGCGCACCATGTCGCGCCCAAGAAATCCGCCGGTTTTGTTGACATTGCATTGCGAAATGGGGATAGTGCGCCGCCGCCGAAAGGCGGCATTTTTGATTTTTCCGGGTTGCATTCGGCAATCCTTTCGAAGCCGCATATCGCAAGCAGAGGTGCGTCATGGTCGCAGCCACGCCGCTTTACAACACCTACAACAGGACCCCGCTCCGGTTCACCCATGGCGAGGGCGCCTGGCTGACCACCGAGAACGGCGAGCGATATCTGGATTTTGCGGCAGGCGTCGCGGTCAATTCTCTGGGCCACGCGCATCCGCACCTGGTGGCAGCGCTCACGGAACAGGCCAGCAAGGTCTGGCAGCTCTCCAATCTCTACGAGATACCCGGCCAGGAGGCGCTCGGACGACGGCTGATGGAGGCAACCTTCGCGGAGAAGGTGTTCTTCACCAATTCCGGTGCCGAAGCCCTGGAATGCGCGATCAAGACGGCGCGCCGCTATCACTTCTCCAAGGGTCATCCCGAGAAGTTCCACATCATCACCTTCGAAGGCGCGTTTCACGGGCGCACGATCGCGACCATCGCGGCCGGCGGCAACGAGAAATACATCGAAGGCTTCGGCCCCAAGGCGCCCGGCTTCGATCCCGTACCCTTCGGCGACATCGAGGCGGTGAAGGCGGCGATCACGCCGGAAACCGCAGCAATCCTCGTGGAGCCCGTGCAGGGCGAGGGCGGCATCCGTCCGGCCGAACCGGAATTCCTGCGGGCGCTGCGCCAGCTCTGCGACGAGCACGGCCTGCTGCTGATCCTCGACGAGGTGCAGTGCGGTGTCGGGCGTACCGGCAAGCTCTTTGCCCATGAGTGGGCGGGCATTACCCCCGACATCATGGCCGTGGCCAAGGGTATCGGCGGCGGTTTCCCGCTCGGCGCCTGCCTTGCGACGGAGGAGGCCGCGTCTGGCATGGTTGCCGGTACCCACGGCTCCACCTATGGCGGCAATCCGCTGGCGATGGCCGTCGGTCAGGCGGTGCTCGACGTGGTGCTCGCCGACGGCTTCCTCGACCATGTCCGCGACATGGCGCTTCTCTTCCGCCAGGGCCTCGCCTCGCTCGCAGACCGCTTCCCGGACGTGATCGCGGAAATCCGCGGACAGGGCCTGATGCTCGGCATCAAGGCCAAGGGCCCCTCTGCCGATCTGCTCACGGCCATGCGCGCCGAACATCTTCTCGGCGTCCCCGCCGGTGAAAACGTGATCCGCCTGTTGCCGCCCCTCACGGTAACCGCGGAAGACGTGCGCGAAGGCATTGCCCGCATCGAGCGCGCCGCCCTTGCCGTGCGCGAAAAAGACGCCCTCAAGACCGCCTGATAGACGACAGGACACTCTCCATGGCATCGCCCAAGCATTTCATCGATCTTTCCACCGTAGCCGCTCCCGAACTGCGCAACATCCTCGAGGATGCCAAGACGCGAAAGGCGGCGACCAAGGCCGGAACGGCAGACAAGCCGCTTGCCGGAAAGATGCTGGCGATGATCTTCGAGAAGCCCTCCACCCGCACCCGCGTGTCCTTCGACGTCGGCATGCGCCAGCTTGGCGGAGAAACGCTGTTCCTCTCCGGCACCGAAATGCAGCTCGGCCGCGCCGAGACGATCGCCGATACGGCCAAGGTGCTCTCGCGCTACGTGGACGCGATCATGATCCGCACCACCGATCACCGCCGGCTTCTGGAGCTTGCCGAAGCCGCGACCGTGCCTGTCATCAACGGCCTCACGGACGATACGCATCCCTGCCAGATCATGGCCGACATCCTCACCTTCGAGGAGCATCGGGGCCCGGTAAAGGGCAAGACCATCGCCTGGACGGGCGACGGCAACAACATCCTGCATTCGCTGGTGGAAGGTGCGGCCCAGTTCGGCTACCGCATGAACATGGCCGTGCCGCTGGGCTCCGAGCCGCAGGACAAGTTCCTCAACTGGGCCCGCAACAATGGCGGCGACATCATGCTCTGCCATGATGCGGAGCGCGCCGTGGAGGGTGCCGATTGCGTCGTCACCGATACCTGGGTTTCCATGAACCAGGAGCACAAGGCGCGCGGCCACAACATCTTCCAGCCCTTCCAGGTCAACGAGGCGCTGATGAAAAGGGCAAAGCCGGACGCGCTCTTCATGCACTGCCTGCCGGCCCATCGCGGCGAGGAAGTGACCGACGAGGTCATCGACGGCCCGCAGTCGGTGGTCTTCGACGAGGCCGAGAACCGGCTGCATGCGCAGAAATCCGTCCTCGCCTGGTGTTTCGGTCTGGTGTAACCGGAAAGATCACCCATATAGGGCGCTTTCAGGCCGTTTCAGGAGTATCCCATGGCAGACAACGCAGCCAAGCTCGGCGAATTCGGTTTCGCCGGTGACGATCACGTCGTCCCCTTCCAGGTGGAAGGCATGGATGTGCGCGGCCGCGCCGTCCAGCTGGGCCCCATCCTCGACGCCATCATGGGCCGGCACAACTATCCGCCGGCGGTCGCCCGGCTTCTGGCGGAAGTTTCGGTGCTGACGGTGCTCATCGGCACCTCCCTGAAGTTCGAGGGCAAGTTCACGGTGCAGACCAAGGGCGATGGTCCGGTCGACCTCCTGGTGGTCGATTTCACCACGCCGTCCAGCGTGCGCGCCTATGCGCGCTTCGACGAGGAACGGCTGGAACAGGCGATTGCGGCAGGCCAGGCAGCGCCTCAGGACCTGCTCGGCCGCGGCGTGCTCGCCTTCACCATCGATCAGGGTCGTTTCACGCAGCCCTACCAGGGCATCGTCGCCCTCGATGGCACCTCGCTGGAGGATATCGCCGGCGTCTACTTCCGCCAGTCGGAACAGATCCCGACGCGGGTCCGCCTGAGTGCCGCGGAATTCTACGACCGCGGCCCCGATGGCAGGCCGAGGCACCACTGGCGGGCCGGCGGCATCATTGCCCAGTTCCTTCCGGAAGCGCCGGAGCGCATGCGCCAGGCAGACCTGCCCGGTGGCGATGGCGATCCGCAGACCCATCAGGTGACCGAAGACGACAGCTGGACCGAAGCCCGCACGCTGCTCGAGACGGTGGACGCTGCGGAGCTCACCGACCCCCAGGTCGGCGCTGAACGGCTGCTCTACCGGCTCTTCCACGAGCGGGGCGTTCGCGTCTATGCGCCGCAGGTGGTCGAGGACCGCTGCAGCTGCTCGCGCGAGAAGATCAAGTCGGTGCTGGAAGGCTTTACCCGCGAAGAGATCGAGCATTCGACGGAAGACGGCGCGATCTCGGTGACCTGCGAGTTCTGCTCCACCACCTATCGCTACGAGGCTTCGGAAGTGTTGCCGGCCTGAGGCCGGGAAGGGCTGGCGCCGCGCGCGGCGGCGCCTCAGTTCAGAACGCGCACCAGTCCCGGCACGTCGAGCGAGAAGGCCGGGATGTCGACGTCGAAGATGACGCCGCGGTCCGTTTCCATCTGGTAGCGGCCGAACATCACGCCCGACGGCGTGTCGAGCGGGCAGCCCGAGGAATATTCATAGGTGTCGCCCGGCCCGAGATGCGGCTGCTCGCCGATGACGCCCGGCCCCGTGACCTCGTCCACCTGTCCGTTCTGGTCGGTGATGTGCCAGTAGCGGCTGATCAGCCGCACCGGCTCCTCGGAAAAGTTGGAAATGACGATCCGGTAGCCCCAGACATAGCGGTCGTCGTCCGGATCGGATTGCTCCTCCAGATAATAGGGTTCTATGACGACTTCGATACCCCTCGTCAGGGCCCTGTACATGGGTTCAACCTTCGATATGACCGTCACTGGCACTCTACATCAACTGGGCCGCGCCGGAATATGGATGATGGGCGATTCCGGATCAACGCCGGAACCTTAGAGAGAAAAAGTTAAACATAAACGAAAAACACCGTCTTCGGGACGGAGGTGCGGGGCGGCGCAAGCCGCCCCGGCATGGGGTGACGGGATCACTTGCCGATCCGCGAGAGGGCGGCGGCAAAATCCTCGATGAGGTCGTCGGAATCCTCGATGCCGGCGGAATAGCGCACCGTGCCGGCGGAAATGCCGAGCTCCGCGCGGGCCTCGTCGGTGAGGTTCTTGTGGGTGGTCGTCGCCGGATGGGTGATCAGGCTCTTGGCATCGCCGAGATTGTTGGAGATGCGCACGACCTCCAGCGCGTTCTGGAAGGCAAATGCCGCTTCCTTGCCGCCCTTCAGCTCGAAGCAGACCAGCGTCGAACCGCCCTTCATCTGCTTGGCGACGATATCGGCCTGCGGGTGGTCCTTGCGGCCGGGGTAGATCACGCGGGCCACCTGCGGCTGCTCGGCCAAAAAATCCGCCACGCGGGCGGCATTCTCCGTCTGCTGCCTGACGCGCAACGGCAGGGTTTCGATGCCCTTCAGCAGCGTCCAGGCGTTGAACGGCGACATCGCCGGTCCGGTATGGCGGAAATAGTCGTGCAGGTTTTCGTCGATCCACTTCTTGTCCGAGAGCACGATGCCGCCGAGGCACCGGCCCTGGCCGTCGATGTGCTTGGTGGCGGAGTAGACGACCACATGGGCGCCGAGTTCCAGCGGCTTCTGGAAGAGCGGGGTGGCAAACACGTTGTCCACCACCACCTTCGCCCCGATCTGGTTGGCGAGCCTGGCGACGCCGGCGATGTCGATCACCTCCAACGTCGGGTTGGTGGGGCTTTCGAGGAAGAACACCTTGGTGTTCGGGCGGATTGCCTTCTCCCAGTTTGCGAGATCGCGGCCGTCGATCAGCGTGCATTCGATGCCGTATTTCGGCGCCAGCGTCTCGACCACCCAGCGGCAGGATCCGAAGAGGGCGCGGGCGGCCACGATGTGATCGCCGGCCTTCAGCTGGCAGAGGATGGCGGCGGAAACCGCAGCCATGCCCGATGCGGTGGCGCGCGCGTCCTCGGCGCCCTCCAGCATGCACATGCGCTTTTCGAACATGTCGTTGGTGGGGCTGCCGTATCGGGCATAGATGAAGCCGTCCGTCTCGCCCTTGAAGCGCGCCTCGGCGGCTTCCGAGGTTTCGTAGACGAAGCCTTGCGTCAGGAAGATCGCCTCGGAGGTCTCGCCGTGGTGGGAGCGGGTGGTGCCGCCATGGACGAGCTGTGTTGCGGGTCGCCAGGTCTTGCTCATGCCAATCTGCTTTCCATAACAAAAAAACCGGTCGCCCAATGGGGACCGGTCTCGTCGAAACCCGGTCCTTTAGCCACTTGTTTTACGTGGCTGCAAGCCGACCGGCCAAATCACCACGGGATAACGGTGCCTTATCGCTGATTAAGGCTTGCGTCAATTGGCGTGGGCGGAAAGAAATGTCGCGAGGACAAGTCGCCCGGCAGGCCGTTGCGACCTTGAGTGTATTGGAGCAGGAAATGGCACGGACCACGGGTATTCTTGCGGATGGCGCCATCCGCGCCCTGTTCGCCGAAGGCAGGCTGAAGAGCGAGGCGCCGCTCGATGCCGACCAGATCCAGCCCGCCAGCCTGGACCTGAGGCTCGGCTCGCGGGCCATGCGGGTCAGGGCGAGTTTCATGCCGGGACCGGGAGCGCTGGTGTCGGAAAAGCTCGAGCGCCTGACCCTGCACGAGATCAGCCTCGAAGAGGGCGCCGTGCTGGAAACAGGCTGCGTCTACATCGTGCCCCTGATGGAAAGCCTCGACCTGCCGGCCGGCATGTCGGCTTCGGCGAACCCCAAGAGCTCGACCGGGCGGCTCGATATCTTCACCCGCGTCATCACCGACCGGGCGCAGGAATTCGACAAGATCCCGGCAGGCTACAGCGGGCCGCTCTATCTGGAAATCTCGCCGCGCACCTTCCCCATCGTGGTGCGGCGCGGCTCGCGCCTGTCGCAGATCCGGTTCCGCATCGGCCACTCCATCCTGGGCGAGAGCGAGCTGCTCGCGCTGCATGGCGCCGAAACGCTGGTGGCCAGCGAGGCGCCCAACGTTTCGGGCGGGGCCATCGCGCTCTCGATCGATCTCAAGGGCACCGGTCCCGACGGGCTCGTCGGCTATCGCGGCAAGCACCACACCGGCCTGATCGACGTGGACCGCAAGGCGGCTCACGAGGTGCTGGATTTCTGGGAGCCGCTCTATGCCCGCGGCAGCGGCGAGCTGATCCTCGACCCCGATGAGTTCTACATCCTCGTCTCGCGGGAGGCGGTGCATGTGCCGCCCCTCTTTGCGGCGGAGATGACGCCCTTCGATCCGCTCGTCGGGGAATTTCGCGTCCATTACGCGGGCTTCTTCGACCCGGGCTTCGGCCATGCCGGCGCGGGCGGTGCGGGCAGCCGCGCCGTTCTCGAGGTTCGCAGCCACGAGGTGCCCTTCATCCTCGAGCACGGCCAGATCGTCGGCCGGCTGGTTTACGAGCACATGCTCACCCGGCCCGAGGGGCTCTATGGGCAGCAGGGCTCCAACTACCAGGCGCAGGGGCTGAAGCTCTCCAAGCATTTCCGTCCGCCGCAGCAGCGCGGCTGATGCGCGGCGCTGCTTGACAAGCAGCCCCGAAACCGGACAAAAGGGTTGGCGTGCGGGTGTAGCTCAATGGTAGAGCAGCAGCTTCCCAAGCTGAATACGAGGGTTCGATTCCCTTCACCCGCTCCACTTTTCTCCCCATTCCGTCGTCAATCCCGTCTTCCGCCGCGATGGCTGGTGCGGTGTCTTGTTCCATCCATGCGGGTTGCGGATGAGGTCGCCGATTGCCTTCCACGCAGCGAGCGTGAGGAGCAGCCACAGGACGGGGATCAGCAGCGCGCGGTAAGGGGCCAGTCTTTCGCCGGTCGTCTGGCGGCGCAGGCGGGCTGCGGCAAGCGTGTAGGCCAGCCCGCCGGCCATGGCCATGCCGTCGATCAGGTAGAACATCGCCTCGGCCGAAGCGATCCCGGGCAGGCTGCCGCTTGCAAAGCGCCAGGAGAGGATGCCGAGGCTGACGAAAAAGAACGGGTAGAGCAGGGCTGACAGAACCATTCCGGCACAGGTCAGCAGCGAAACGGCCATGCTCGCCGGGCCGATTTCGCCCAACAGCCGGCGCGGGTTGCGCATGGCCACGAGGAACGTCTGAAGCCATCCCTTCAGCCACCGGCTGCGCTGGTGCAGCCACACTGGCACCGTTTCGGGTGCGTCCTCCCAGGTGGGCCGCTCGATGAGGCCCGTTCGATAGCCCCGCCGGGCGAGCCTGAGCCCGAGATCGGCATCCTCGGTCACGTTGTAGGGGTCCCAGGCACCGACTGCCAGCAAGGCATTCCTGCGGAAATGATTGGAGGTGCCGCCCAGCGGCAGCGGCCGGCCGCGCGCGGCAAGCATCGGCAGGAAGCAGTGGAACTGGGCGAAGTATTCGATGCTGAACAGATCCGAGAGCCAGCTCGCATGGCTGTTGTCCACCACCAGAGGCGCCTGCAGGCATGCCAGCCATTCGTCACCGGCCGCAAACCGCGCATGCGCCTCGCGCAGCTGGAGCGGATGCGGCCTGTCCTCCGCATCATAGATGGTCACGTAGTCGCCCCGGCTCCCGGCCAGCGCATAGGTGAGCGCCTTCGGTTTCGTACGGGGACCGGTGGCCGGCACCCGCACCACCTCCACATGGGGTGGCAGCGTCCTGACGGCGAGTGCGCCGAGGGTCGAGCGGTCGTCTTCCTCGCAGACGAGCTTGATGTCGAGGCGGGAGGCCGGCCAGTCGAGGGCCAGAAGGGCGTCCAGCAGCTGGTCCACCACCTCCGCCTCGCGATAGAGGGCAACCAGAACCGTGTAGACCGGCAATGGCCCGGCAGGTTCCGGCGGAGGCGCCGGCTCCGGCCGCTTCCGGCGCCAGAGCAGGGCCCGGAGCCGCAGGCCGATTGCCAGCACATAGATGATGCCCAGGGCGGCATGCAGCGTGTGCAGCAGCATCATCGGAAAGAAGAGCGCGGTGATGAAGAGAGCCGCCACCGCAAGCCCCAGCAGAAAGGCCTGCCAGGGCATGAGCGTCATTCGCGCGCTGAACTGGGGCGCCAGGTCGAACAGCCCGGCTACCGCCCGCCTTGCATGACGCCTGACGCCGACCTGCCACACGCACCGGCGAATGGCCGAGGGCGTGGTGATGACGATGCGCTCGCGCAGGCGCGGCGAACGGCCCATGGCCCCGATCAGCGATGGCAGGCTTTCGAGGAGCGGCGCGCTCGCCACGGTGGAGCTGCGCGCGCTGCGCTTCAGGCGCAGGGCCGTCGGGCGGACGAAAAGCCCGTGGAGCGCCGGATGCGGCTCCACCAGCGCCGGATCGATCTCCTCCATGAAGGGCAGGTCGAGACGCAGCGCGATGGCGCGGTAGAGCGCCACTTCCTCCACCATTCCCTCGCCGATCAGCTCCGCTTCGAGGCTCGTGCCCCTTTCGCGGGCAAAGCGATAGGCGGCGATGATCGCGTCGACGCTGAGGGATAGCGAGGCAAGCAGTTCGATCCGCGGATCGGACTCTTCTCCGTGTCGTTCGGGCATGTCGTCCGGGGCAGAAAAGCCCCCGTCATCCTCTTGCTTTTTCATCCGGAAAGTGCGGTTCTCTCGGTGGCGCACCGGCGGTGCGCTCGGCATGGAGACATCATATTTAAACATGCTAAAAAAGATAGGGTTAAATTTCCGTTCTGCGCTCCTGGCGCTGCTGGTCCTTGCCGCCGCAGGCCCCGTGCAGGGCCGGGCACAGGAGGCGAGGACGGGCGGTACCGCCTTTCCGCTGCTTTTCGATGCGCGCGAGCGGCTGGCAAAGCCGGATCTCTCCGGCGTCGCGCGGTTGCGATTCCTGACCTCGCTGGACTTTCCGCCCTTCAACTTCGCGGATTCGACCGGCAGGCCGGCCGGATTCCATGTGGATCTGGCGCGCGAGATCTGTGCCGAACTGGATATCACCGCCCGCTGCCAGATTCAGGCCATGCCCTTTGAGGAGTTGCGCCCGGCGCTCGATCGCGGCGAGGGCGACGCCATCATCGCCGGGGTGGCGATCACCGACGAATTGCGGGCCAATTATCTTTTTTCCCGCCCGTTCATGACCCTGCCGGCCCGCTTTCTGAGGAACCGCGCCGCAGAGCTGAAGGGCGAGGGCGCGGCGGCGCTGAAGGGCCGGCCTCTGGGCGTCGTCGGCAAGAGTGTTCACGAGGCCATGGCCCGGGCTTATTTCCCGGACGCAAGGCCGGTGCTCTTCCCGGACCAGGAAGCCATGCTGAAGGCGCTCAAGGAGCGGAAGGTGGATGCAGTTTTCGCCGATGGTGTCCAGCTCGCCTTCTGGGCAGCCGGACCGGAAGCCGACAAATGCTGCAGCCTCTTCGACGGGCCTTACTATTCGACCCGCTATCTGGGGGAGGGGCTGACGATCATGATGCGGCCCGAGGACAGCGTTCTGACCCAGGCCATGGACCACGCGCTTCTGACGCTTTCGCGCGAGGGGCGGCTCAAGGAGCTTTACCTGCGCTATTTCCCCTACGGCCTTTACTGAGGCCGGGACGCTGGGCTCAGCCCTTGCGGTAGCGCGCGATGGCGCTGCGTTCGATGGCGGCGCAGGTGAGCTTGTCGAGCCCGAAGGTATCGCGCAGCCGTGACAGGAGGCGCAGTTCCTCGGGGCGCACCTTCAGGTCGGCGGAGGCAACCTCGACGGCCAGCGCATAGGCCGTGTCGTAAAGCCGCTCGGGCAGCGCATCCCGGATGACCAGCAGCACGCCGTCCAGACCGAGCGGGCCCGACACCAGCAGGGTGCATTCCTGCGAGACGTCGAGAAGCCGTGTGGCCTCGAACCTGGAAAAGACCGGAAGCGACTTCACCAGCTTGCCGATGTGCCCCAGTTCCGGATCGCTCATCTGGTTGTCCACGGCGGACGCGATGACCATGGTGAAGATGAGCGCCTCTTCGACGCTGACGGATGCTGACATCGGTTCCTGCCCTGTAATGCTCGTGACACGAGACTTAGGAAACGCAGCGCACCATTGCAAGCCCGGAGTGCAGCGTCGCGGGCGGTCAAGCCCTTACTGGCTTGCCCAGATGATCCGCGCCACCCACTCCACGTCTCCGGAGTCCAGCGTTCTGTTGGGGTGGTCCTGGTTCAGCGACATCAGTTCCAGCGCCCGCGGTGTCTGGCGCAGCAGCACCTTCGCCATCACCTCGCCATCCCGGGTCTTGACCACGACACGGTCGCCCCGGCGGATCTGCGCGCCCGGCTCGACGATCAGCACGTCGCCTTCCCGATAGACGGGCATCATGCTGTCGCCCTGGACCTCGAGGGCATAGACGCCCGCGCGGCGCTCCGCATTGGTGGGAAAATCCACCACGTCCCAGCCTTCGCCGGCCGGAAAGCCGCCGTCATCGAAATAGCCGCCGGAGCCGGCCTGTGCGAAGCCAAGAAGCGGGATGCTGTCGATCTGCGGGGGGAAAGCGCCTTCCGGCACCGTCTTTGCCGGCGGCTTGCCCTGCACGAAGGCGAGAAACTCGTCCAGCGTCGCCCCGGTTGCCTCGAGCACCTTGGAAACGGATTCCGTGGAGGGCCAGCGCTGCCGGCCATCCGCGCCCACGCGCTTCGACTTGTTGAAGGCGGTCGGATCGAGGCCCGCCCTGCGTGCAAGGCCCGAGGGGGTCAGATGGTTCTTCTCGGCAATGCGGTCTATCGCATTCCAGATTCGGTCATGTGAAAACATGGGCAGCATTCCATCGCATCGGCGATAACCGCCTCGGTCAATGCCCGGACAATAGACGAAGCGGCGGGAACCGTAAAGGGTTTATAAGGAAAATAATCCTTGTAAGGCGAAACGGATTTACGCAACCATTGTCGTGTTGATCTTGCCGAGCTGGATGACGGCCTGCGTGCGGCTGTCGACGTTCAGCTTGAGAAGGATCGCCGACACATGGGCCTTGATCGTTGCTTCCGAAACGCCGAGCTCGTAGGCGATCTGCTTGTTGAGCAGGCCTTCGGCAAGCATGCCGAGCACGCGGCTCTGCTGCGGGGTCAGCGTGCGCAGGCGGTTGATGAGATCGGCGGATTCCGGATCGCTCTCCACGGCACCCTGGTATCCCGGCGGGGTGGCGATGTCGCCGTCGAGCACCGCCTTGATCGCCAGCCTTATGTCCTCGATGCCGGAGGATTTGGAGATGAAGCCGGATGCGCCAAGCTGCAGCGCCCGGTGCACGGTCGCGCTGTCGTCGCTGGCCGACACGATGACCACAGGCAGGTTCGGAAACTCGGCCCGAAGCGCCATCAGGCCCGAAAAGCCGCTCACGCCCGGCATGGCGAGATCGAGCAGCATCAGATCCGCACTCGGATTGTTTTCTGCGGCATGGTGTGCGGCGGCGAAATCCCCGGCTTCGGTGATGTCGTGTTCGCCCTCCATCCCGGCGATGGCCTGGCGAAGCGCTCCGCGGAACAATGGATGATCGTCCGCGATGATGATCGAAAGTGCTGACATGCCGTGCTCCCTCCCAAGAGCCGCTCCGGTCGTCCCGCTACCGGGGCTGCCTGCCTGCTTGGCATTTCAGATGTTTATAACACCTCGGTAGCCAAGAGAAAGGGCCATTTCCCGCCTCTCGGGGAATTGCAGCCATGCATTTCGCGATAGCTTTGCCGAAACCGTGGACAAATTCGCCCGCTTCCGGCAAATGCGGGGGCATCAGGCAAGCGGGAGAGCATTCCATGGCAGGCGGCGTCATTTACAAGATTGTACCGGAGAGCCTCTGGGCCGAGGCGCGGGCGGAGGGCCTCTTCCGCGGCGCTGCGATCGATCTCACCGATGGCTATATCCACTTCTCCACCGCCGCCCAGGCGCGGGAAACGGCGGATCGCCATTTCGCGGGCCAGAAGGGCCTGCTTCTTGTCGCCGTCGAGGGTGCTGCGCTCGGCGATGCGCTGAAATACGAGCCCTCCCGTGGCGGCGATCTCTTCCCGCATCTCTACGCCCATCTTCCCATGGGCGCGGTGCTCTGGGAAAAGCCCCTGCCGCTCGGCCCCGACGGCCGCCACCAGTTTCCGGAGATGGCATGATGTCCGCATTGTTCGACCGCCTTGGCCGCAAGGGCCTCTTTCTCTTTGATCCCGAGACGGCCCACGGGCTTTCGATTGCCGGGCTCAAGACCGGCCTCGTGCCCGCCTGCGCCGCGCCCGCCGATCAGCGGCTCGCGCAGACGGTGGCCGGCATCCGCTTCCCGAACCCGATCGGCATGGCAGCCGGCTATGACAAGAATGCCGAAGTGCCGGACCAGCTCCTGAAGCTCGGCTTCGGTTTTGCCGAAGTGGGCACGCTCACCCCGCTTGCGCAGCCCGGCAATCCGAAGCCGCGCATGTTCCGGCTGGAGCGGGAGCGCGCCGTCATCAACCGGCTCGGCTTCAACAACGAGGGGCATCGGGCCGCGCTTGCCCGGCTGAAGGCCCGCACCGGCAGCGGCATCGTCGGCGTCAATATCGGCGCCAACAAGGACAGTGCCGACCGGATCGACGACTATGTGAAGGGCATCCGCGCTTTCTATGGCGTCGCGACCTATTTCACCGCCAACATCTCGTCGCCCAACACGCCCGGCCTGCGCGACCTGCAGGCGCGCGAAAGCCTTGCCGCCCTCCTCGGTGCCGTGCTTGCCGTCCGCGCCGAGGAGGCCGCGACATCCGGCCGCCGCGTGCCGGTCTTCCTGAAGATCGCGCCCGATCTGACGCCCGAAGGCATGGACGACATCGCGGCCGAGGTGTTCGCCCACGATCTCGACGGGCTGATCGTCTCCAACACGACGCTCGCGCGCGACGGTCTCTCCGACCCGCAGAAGGGCGAGGCGGGCGGCCTTTCCGGCGCACCGCTCTTCGAGAAATCCACCGCCGTCCTGGCCGCGATGCGCAAGCGGGTGGGCGCCGGCCTGCCGATCATCGGCGTCGGCGGGGTTTCCTCGGCGGAAACAGCGGCGGAGAAGATCCGTGCCGGGGCCGATCTCGTGCAGCTCTATTCCTGCATGGTCTATGAAGGGCCGGGGCTGCCGGGACGGATCGTCAGCGGCCTTTCTGGCATCCTCGACCGGGAGAAGGCAGCCTCGATCCGCGATCTGCGCGACACGAAGCTCGATTACTGGGCCGCAAAGGCCTGAGCCGCCTTGCCCGGCAGCAGACGGTAGAGGAAGAGCCCGCGCGCGAGCAGGAAGAGATTGAAGGCGATCCAGAGCCCGTGATTGCCGAGGAGCGGCACCAGCAGCGCAAGGGCCGCGAGGAAGGCGAGGAAGGAAAGCAGCATCTGGTTGCGCATGTCGCGCGACCAGGTGGCGCCGATGAAGACCCCGTCCATCAGGAAGGCAAGCGCCCCGGTGAGGCCGGAAAGCGCGGCATAGATCATCACCTCCCGCGCAGCATCCTGCACCTCGGGCACGGTCGTGAGAAAGGCGATGATCGGTGTGCCGAAGCCGGTGAAGAAGAGCGCCGCCGCTCCGGCCAGCGCCATCGACCACAGCGTCGTCAGCTTTACCGCCCGGTCGAAGGCCGGCCGATAGCCGGCACCGATCGCGCGTCCCGTCAGCTGCTCGGCGGCATTGGCGAGCCCGTCGAGATAGAAGGCGGAGATCATCACGAAATTCATCAGCACGGCATTGGCGGCCAGCGTGACCGGCCCGAAGGACGCGCCGATCCGCGTCATCAGCATGTAGGCCGCGAGCAGCACGAAGGTGCGGATGAGAAGATCCCGGTTCAGCGCGAACATTTCCTTGAGCCGCGCCGCGTCGAGCAGCACGGAAAGCGGGGGCATCCTGAGCCCGCCCAGCCCCTTGACCGATAGCGCCAGCCCCGCGAGCATGCCGATGGTTTCGCCGGCAACCGTCCCCCAGGCGACGCCTGCGACCCCCATCTTCAGCGAGAGCCCGAGCCAGATGGCCAGCACGATGTTGATGAGGTTGATGACGATCTGGATGACAAGACCTGCCGTGGCCTGCCCGCGCCCGAGGAGGAAGCCGAGGATCGCGAAATTGGCGAGCGCCATGGGTCCGGCAAGGATCCGGATCGAGAAATAGGTGGAGGTGACCTCCGCCGCCTCTCCCGTCGCCCCCATCAGGAACAGGCCGGCTTTCAGCACGGCGGGCGAGATCAGAAGCATCGCCGCGCCACAGACGAGCGAGAGCAGCAGCGCTCGCCAGAAGACGTGCCGCTGCCCTTCGAGATCGCCCCGCCCATAGGCCTGGGCGACAAGGCCGGTCGTCGAGGAGCGCAGGAAATTGAAGATCGAATAGAGGAAGTCGAAGAGCACCGCGCCGATGGTGAGGCCGGCAAGGGCGGCGGCACTGCCCATGCGACCCACCACGGCGGTATCGGTGAAGCCGAGGAGCGGCGTCGTCACGAAGGCGAGCGTCATCGGCACGGCGATGGAAAGCACCAGCCGGTGCGTGACGGTAAAGGGTCCGCCGGCGGTGTTGTCGCTCATCGGTTCACTGCCTTCGTTGCTGTTCAGCGCGGGTTGGAAAGCACCATGGCCCAGTAGGGCCGGTTGCCGTTGGAGGCGTCATAGGCCACCGCGACACCCATGCCGGAATAATCGCCCAGCATGTTGTGCAGATGCTTCGGCGACTTCACCCAGGCGTCGATGGCTTCCTCCAGGCTTCCCTGGCCGGCCGCGACGTTTTCCGCTGCGGGGAGGGCGACACCGCCGCCCTTCATCCGCGCCTTGAAATCGTCTCCGGGTCCGAGCAGGTGCGCCATCTTCCGGTAGGACACCATGCGCCTGGCCTGCGCCACGGCTGCACCGGCGGCAGCCGGATCGGCGGCGACCGGGGCCAGCCCCTTCCGGGCGCGGAGCGCGTTGACCGAAGCGACGGCCGCGGCGGAATAATCCCGCGCATTGCTGGGCTTTGAAGGCGGCGGTGGCGTTGCGCAGCCGGCAAGGAGGGCGGCAATGGAAAGGGCGGCGCCGGCGAGAATGCTGCGGCGATCGAGAATGTTCGAAGTCATGGCGTCAGCGCTTGTAGCTCAGGATGCGGATGAGGATGAAGACCGGGATGACGACCGAGCCACCCAGCACCAGATAGGTGCCGAAGCGCCCGAGCGCCTGAAAGCCCGTTTCCCAGAGATCGATGAGGAAGAAGCGGATATTGTCGACGATATCCAGCGGCATGATGTCGAAGATCTTCATGAAGAAGCCGACGATCAGCGACACCACCAGCAGCTTGATGATGGTGCGGGCGGGGGTGTCTCCAAGAAACCGGTTGACTGAGTCCGGCATGGTCGTTCTCCTGTTTGGCTCTGGATAGGCCGCGGATTTTGCGCCCGCAAGCCTTTTTGCGCGGCAGGCAGGCGGTGGCTTCTTGCCTTTTTGCCGCGCCGGGGCGAGAAGGCGTCGCTTCGGAATTCAAGGCGGAGTTATTCTCGATGGCACCCAACCAGCTTTCCTCCGGCGATGTGCTTGCCGACAGGCGCGCCGATTATGCCCGCATGATGGCCGAAGGTGGCGATTTTACGGGCGCCGCCGAACTGATCGAGCAGGCGCTGGAGCTCGCCCCCGGCTGGGCGGCAGGCTGGTTCCGCCTCGGCGAGTATCGGGAAAAGGCCGGGCTTCCCGATCAGGCGGCCGACGCCTATGCCCGCACCGCCTCGCTCGATCCCGAAGGCGTGTTCGGCGCGCCGCTGAAGCTCGCCCTGCTCGGCCGGGCAGGGGTGCCCGACCATCCGCCGAGCCGCTATGTGGAGCAGCTCTTCGACGATTATGCCGCCCGCTTCGACAAGGCGCTCGTCGAACGCCTCGGCTACAGCGTGCCGCAGAAGCTGAAGGCGCTTGTCGACACGCAGGGCCGCCATTTCGCAACGGCGATCGATCTCGGCTGCGGCACGGGGCTTTTCGGGGTGGAAATCCGGTCCGGCGTCAACTGGCTCGAGGGCTACGATCTCTCCCGCAACATGCTGCGCGAAGCGGAGGCCAAGGCGGTCTACGATCATCTCGGCCAGGCGGATCTCTCCCTCGACGCCGAGGCCTCCGGCCTGTTTTCGGATGATCGCGGTCTCTTCCGCGCCGATCTCGTCAGTGCCGCCGACGTGCTCATGTATCTCGGCGATCTCGGCCAGCCCTTCCGTCTCGCCCGCGACCTGCTGGCTCCGGCCGGCCTCTTCGCCTTCTCCGTCGAGGACGCCGGCGATGGTGACGGCTTCCGTCTCGTCCAGTCCATGCGCTACGCCCATACCGAAGCCTATGTCCGCACCACGCTCGCCGCCCACGGCTTCAGCCTCACCCATCTGGAGCGCACCGTCATCCGCATGGATGCCGGCGCTCCGGTGCATGGCATCCTGTTCCTGGCAGCGGCCTGAAGCGCCGAGTTTGAGGCCCCGCACCCCCCTCTGCCCCTGCCGGGGCATCTCCCCCTCAAGGGGGGAGATCGACTTCGTGGTTTTTGATTTCCCCAAATAACAAGCGTCTCATTTGCAGATACGTTTGCGAGGGACTGCCCACATGAACCCATCCCGATCTCCCCCCTTGAGGGGGAGATGCCCGGCAGGGCAGAGGGGGGTGCCGTGCCTCAAACTCGACGGCTTGCAGGGAAAGGCCGGCGCCTGCATCTGCCCCGGTCTCTTCGCACCTCCGTTCCCCCTTTCCCTTTTCCTTCCCCATCACTACCTTGGCCGATGTGACCGAACACGATGCCGCCCTTGCCCTGTTGCCCCCCGTCTTTCTCCGCTGGTTCGCGGAAAAGGGCTGGCAGCCGCGTGCGCATCAGCTGGAGCTGCTGCGGCGTGCGCGCGACGGGGAAAGCACGCTGCTGATCGCGCCGACGGGTGCGGGCAAGACACTTGCCGGCTTCCTGCCGGCGCTCACCGAGCTTGCGGCCCGCGGCAGGCCGAAGCCGGGGACCGGTTTTCATGGGGTGCACACGCTCTACATCTCGCCGCTGAAGGCGCTGGCCGTCGATATCGAGCGCAACCTGTCGCGGCCCGTTACGGACATGGGCCTTCCCGTTAACATCGAGAACCGCACCGGCGATACGCCGACGGGCAAGCGCCAGCGCCAGAAGCTCAATCCGCCGGACATATTGCTCACCACGCCGGAGCAGCTGGCGCTGCTGATTGCGTCGAAGGATGCGGAGCGGTTCTTCAGGGATCTCCGCTTCGTGGTGCTGGACGAGCTTCATTCGCTGGTGACATCGAAGCGCGGGCACCTGCTTTCGCTGGGGCTGGCACGACTGCACAGGCTCGCGCCGGGGCTGCGCACCATCGGGCTGTCGGCAACGGTCGCCGAGCCGGAGGAGCTGTGCGGCTGGCTGGTGCCACAGGCCGAGGGCGAGGCGCGCCGCGCCGGCATGGTCACGGTGGCGGGTGGGGCAAAGCCTGATATCACCATCCTCGGCACGGAAGAGCGCGTTCCCTGGTCCGGCCATTCGGCCCGCTATGCGATGCGCGACGTCTACGAGACGCTGAAGGATTTCAAGACGACGCTGCTTTTCGTCAACACCCGTTCGCAGGCGGAAATGCTCTTTCAGGAGCTCTGGACGATCAACGACGACAACCTGCCGATCGCGCTCCATCACGGCTCGCTCGATGTCAGCCAGCGCCGTCGGGTGGAGGCGGCGATGGCGGAAAACCGGCTGCGCGCGGTCGTTGCCACCTCGACGCTCGACCTCGGCATCGACTGGGGCGACGTGGACCTCGTCATCCATGTGGGCGCGCCGAAGGGGGCGAGCCGGCTTGCCCAGCGCATCGGCCGCTCGAACCACCGCATGGACGAGCCGAGCCGGGCGATCCTCGTGCCCGCCAACCGCTTCGAGGTGATGGAGTGCCAGGCGGCCCTCGATGCCAATTATATCGGCGCGCAGGATACGCCGCCGATCGGGGAGGGGGCGCTCGACGTGCTTGCCCAGCATGTGCTCGGCATTGCCTGCGCCGGCCCCTTCGATGCCGTTGCGCTGCACGAGGAGGTGCGCTCGGCCTATCCCTACCGGATGCTCGCCTGGGAAACCTTCGAGAAGATCGTCGATTTCGTCGCGACCGGCGGCTATGCGCTCAGAAGCTACGAGCGCTATGCCCGCATCCGGAAGACGAAGGACGGGCTCTGGCGCATCTCCAATCCGCAGGTGGCGCAGCAATACCGGCTGAATGTCGGCACCATCATCGAAAGCCCGATGCTCAACATCCGGCTCGTCAAGCGCAATGCGAGAGGCACCATCGGGCGGGGCGGGGCCTCGCTCGGCAAGGTGGAGGAGAGCTTCCTGGAATCCCTTACCCAGGGCGACACCTTCCTCTTTGCCGGCAAGGTGCTCCGCTTCGAGGGCATCCGCGAGAACGAGTGCCTTGCAAGCCAGGCCTTCCATCTCGATCCGAAGATCCCCGCCTATGCGGGGGGCAAGTTTCCGCTCTCCACCTATCTCGCCGATCAGGTGCGGGCCATGCTGGCCGATCCAGACCGCTGGCAGAGCCTGCCCGACCAGGTGCGCGACTGGCTGTCGCTGCAGAAGGAGAAATCCGTCCTGCCCGGGCGCGGCGAGCTTCTGGTCGAAACCTTCCCGCGCGGCAACCGGCATTTCATGGTGCTCTACCCCTTCGAGGGCAGGCTTGCGCACCAGACGCTCGGCATGCTGCTGACCCGCCGGCTGGAGCGCTCAGGGGCAAAGCCGCTCGGCTTCGTCGCCACCGATTACGCACTCGCGGTCTGGGGACTGGAGGACATGGGGCGGATGATCCGCTCCGGCCGGCTGCCGCTCGGCGAGCTGTTCGAGGAGGACATGCTCGGCGACGATCTGGAGGCATGGCTTGCCGAAAGCTTCATGCTGAAGCGCACCTTCCGTAACTGTGCCGTCATCGCCGGGCTCATCGAAAGGCGCCACCCCGGAAAGGAAAAGAGCGGGCGGCAGGTCACGGTCTCCGCCGATCTCATCTATGACGTGCTGCGCAGCCACGAGCCGGATCACATCCTGCTGGAGGCCACCCGGCGGGATGCGGCAACGGGGCTTTTGGATATCGGCCGTCTTGGCGATATGCTGAAACGAATCAAGGGGCATATCACCCATCAGGCCTTGGAGCACATCTCGCCGCTTGCCGTGCCGGTCATGCTGGAGATCGGGCGCGAACCGGTGGCGGGCGAGGCGCAGGATTCCCTGCTGGCAGAAGCCGCCGAGGACCTGATTGCGGAAGCCATGATGTGACCCGCCAACCCGCTGCCGAGGACGACGAGATCACCGTGCTGACCCGCATTGCCATGGCGAATGCCCCCGCTTCCGGCGGGCAGGAAACCTATGCCGAAATCTCGGTCGCGGGCGTCGCGGCCCTCTGCGATCCCCTGGGTGCCCTCTATCTGCCGGGTCCGCGCGTGCTCGTCGTCTCCGACCTGCATCTGGAAAAGGGAGCCGCCTATGCACGCCGCGGGCAGATGCTCCCGCCCTACGACACGCTGGCGACCCTGAAGCTGCTCGAGTTGGTGATAGCGCGGCACGATCCCCGCCTCGTGGTCAGCCTGGGGGACAGCTTTCACGACCGGCGCGGTTCGGCGGAAATGGCCGAGCCCTTCCGGGCGATGATCGGCACGCTTGCCCGCGGGCGCGAATGGATCTGGATTTCGGGCAATCACGATCCGGATGGCGCGGTCAACCTGCCGGGCCAGTCGGCGGACGTGCTGCATGTGGACGGGCTCGTTTTCCGGCACGAGCCGGTCGCGGGAAGCGCCGTCGGCGAAATCGCCGGCCACCTGCATCCGGCGGCAACGGTCCGCAGGCGGGAGAAATCCGTCCGCCGGCCCTGCTTTGCGACCGACGGCACGCGCATGGTCATGCCGGCCTTCGGGGTGCTCACCGGCGGGATGGATCTTTCGCACCGCATCTTCCAGCCCTATTTCGATCGCGCGTCGCTGATTGCCCACCTGCTCGGCAAGGATCGCGTCTATTCCGTCCGCTACAGCAACCTGCGCGGCTGAGGGACCTCAGTCGCGGCGGAAGAGCACGCTTGCGCCCCAGCCGGTCAGAAGCGCCAGGAATACGGAGGCCATGCCATACAGCAGCGGCTGCTGGTGCGCCGCATCGGTGATGGCCTGCTCGAGGCCGGTCTTCACCACCCGGAGCGGCAACGTCTTTTCCATGATGAACTTGCCGCTCTTGAAAAGGGCGGCCCGGACGGTATGGGTCCCGCTCGGAATGTTGGCGGGCAGCTTGAGATTGGCCTGGAAGAGCGTCGAGCTGATGAAGCGCACGCCGCCCGGATCCGGCTGGTAGAGGCCGCTTTCCATCTTCAGCCGGCGATAGGCATCGCGGAAATCCTCCAGCAGCCTGCCGCCCCGCAGGAAGTCGGTCGGCGTCAGATCGATGTGCTGGATGCCGATGCCGGGCGCATCGAGCGGGGGCACGCCCGGTTCTCCCTCGATCTTGCGGGTCGAGGAGAGCGTGTAGGACATCGGCGCTTCCTTGAAGGTCACCGAATGCCGGTTGATCCAGATGCCGAAGACCCGCTCCTTGCGGCGCACGGTGGCGAAGTCCTTCGGGCCTTCCAGCGTCACGACGATATCGTATTGGCCGATGGAGTTCAGAAGCTCGTCCGCATTCACCACGGCGCCGAAGATCGCGAGATCCGCACCGGCAAAATCCGGCGTGATGGCGATCTGGCTGGTGTTCATGCCGATTTCCAGCCGTTCGACCACGCTGCCCTGGGCCGGCGGGCTCAGCGCCTGGGCGAAGGCCGGTGCGGGCGAGGCGGCGACAAGGCCGAGAAGGGTGAGCGTTGCGAGAAGAGCGCGCTTCATCCGTGCACCCCGCCGATGGCCAGCGAATAGACGTCCGCCGGGGTGATGACCAGTTGCAGGGCGAGGCGGATGCCGACCGCCAGCACGAGCAGTGCAAGCAGCGCGCGCAGCTGTTCGCCGCGCAGCTTCTGCCCGACGCGCACGCCGTATTGCGCGCCCACGACGCCCGCCACCATCAGGATGAAGGCCAGGACGATATCGACCGAATAGTTCGTCGCCGCCTGGACGACGGTGGTGTAGGCGGTGGTGAAGATGATCTGGAAGAGCGAGGTCCCCACCACCACGTTGGTCGGCACCCGCAGCAGATAGATCATGGCCGGAACCATGATGAAGCCGCCGCCGACGCCCATGACGGAGGTCAGCACGCCGATGCCGAAGCCGATCCCGATCACGGGAATGACGCTCAGATAGATCTTCGACTTCTTGAACCGCATCTTGAAGGGCAGGCGGTGGATCCAGGGATGCTGGCCCGGCGCCTTCACCGGCACGACGCCCTTGCGTGTCTTGCGGATCGCATTGATGCTCTCGATCAGCATCAGCCCGCCGACAAAGCCGAGGAAGATGACGTAGAGCAGCGAGATGACCAGATCGAGCTGGCCGAGCCGGCGCAGGAAGGAAAAGATCCATATGCCGACGGTCGCGCCGGCAAGGCCGCCTGCCAGCAGCATGAGCCCCAGCTTGATGTCGAGCGTCCCGCGCCTGAAATGGGAGATCGCGCCGGAAACCGAGGAGGCGACCACCTGGTTTGCCCCCGTGGCCACCGCCACCACGGGCGGCACGTTGTAGAAGATCAGCAGCGGGGTGATGAGGAAGCCGCCGCCCACCCCGAACATGCCCGACAGGAAGCCCACGGCCGCACCCATCCCCAGGATCACGAAGATGTTCACCGAAAGCTCGGCAATGGGCAGGTAAATCGTCACGGGCCGGTCCCTTGAACGCGTTCGGCCCTGCCGGCCACCGCCGGCAAAGCGCCTGATAGGATGAATGGCGCACGCTCCGAGAAGCTCCGCGCCGAAGGATGAAAAACAGGACAAGGACCCGATCCGGCAAGCGGGGCGGGTCTTGACCGAAGGAATCCTCAAATCGCGCCGGAATTAAGGACCCGTGACTGCAGAAGGGCCGCTTTCCACAGCCGGCGGCTCCTGTGGAGCGCCAGCCGGAAAGTCGGTGAAACAATGCTCTTCAGCAAGGCATTTGCTCACCGTTTCTGCCGGGCCGCCGGGCCCCTGTCAACCGGTCCTGCGGCTTCCGGCTGCGCAATTGCGCCGCCCGCCTCATTTGTTCCGCGCCAGCAGCTCCTTGACCAGCCGGTCGGTGATCTTGCCGTCCTCGGGCATGCCGACGGATTTCTGGAACGCCTTGATGGCGGAGATGGTGCGGGCGCCCAGCTCGCCGTCCGGCTTGCCTGCGTCGAAGCCGTTGTTGTTCAGAATGGCCTGGATGTTGCGTATGGCCTTCTTCATGTCGACGCTGGCGGTTTTCAGGCCCTTGCCGGCCCATTCGTCCGGAATGTCGGTCTGGTTCACCTTGGGGTCGACGGGCTTGGCCTTCCACAGCTCGACCTTGGCCTTGGCATTGGTCAGCTGGTCCGGTCGCATGGCATTTGCCACGTCGTCGCGCTTCTGGGCCGCATCCTTGTCGCCACCCTTGGCCGCGATGGCGAACCACTTGTAGGATTCCTCGAGGTCCTGCGCGATGCCGTTGCCGCGGGCATAGAGGATTGCAAGGTTGAACTGGCTGTCGGAGACGCCGTAATCGGCAGCCTGCTTGAACCAGTCGACCGCCTTCGCGATGTCGGGCTTGCCGTCGGCGCCGGTGGCATAGAGCACGGCCAGATTGTGCATGGCGCTGGCATTGCCGGCCTTGGCGGCGCGCTCGTAGTAGCGCACGGCCTTCGACAGGTCCCGCTCGACGCCGTTGCCCTTCTCGTAGAGATTGGCGATCCGGTATTCCGCCGGGGCAAAGCCCTTGTCGGCGGCCAGCTGGTACCAGCGCGCTGCCTCGGCGAGATCGGCCTTGACGCCGCGGCCTTCGGTAAAGCGTGCACCGATCTCGAAGAGCGCCAGCGGATCGCCGGCGCTGGCGGCATCGGCAAGCGCCTTCGGCTCGAGATTGGCAGGAAGCGCAATCGCAGGGGCGGCGGGTGCTGCCATGGCGGCTGCCTGCGGGGCGGGCGCCGTGGAGAGGGGCTGGGCGGCCTGCGCACCTGCTACGGGCGCCGTATTGGTCAGGCGGGCCGGATCGGCAGCAGCGGCCGGGACGGCCGCGGCAGCAACGGGCGTTGCGGCGGGCGCGGCCTGGCTCACCGGCTTCGGGGCCTTTGGCGACTCAGCCGGCTTCGGCGCTGCCGGCTTGGCTGCAGCCTCCGCGGCGGGCTTCGGCGCGGGCTTTGCAGGCTTTGCGGCCTCGGTCTTCGGGGCTTCAGCCTTGGCGGCGGGCTTCGGCGTTGCGGGCGGCGCAATCGGGGCTGCCTGCTCGACATCCGCCGTCTCCACCACTTCGGGCGCATCCGATCCGTTCAGGAAGGTGCTGACGAGCGGCATGGTCATGATGACAAGCAGCACGGCGCCGACGGCCATCAGGATCGGGCGGCGATGGCGCGAGAATACGGAGCCGGAGGGGGAAACCGGCGGCTTCAACCTGGCGGAGGCGGTTTCCTTCACGGGCTTGGCGCTGGCCTTTGCTTCCTGCGCGGCGGCCTGCGCCGCACGGCGCGCGGCAGCGATCAGGTCGGCGCGGTCGGCCTCGGTCGGAATGCTGCCGGGGCGGCTCTGGCCGGCCCGGACGCGCTCCAGGATCTTCTTGATGTCGGGGGCGCCCGAGCCCGGCTCCAAAAGCTCGGTCTCGACGCTGGCAAGCGCCTCGTCTTCGGGCACGATCGGCGGCGCCGGATCCACCACGGCACGCTCCGTCGGGCCGGCGGCCTTGCGTGGTGCGGCCGGTGCCGGGCCCTTGCGCAGGAGCTTGGACTTCAGTCCGGCCAGAAAGCCCTTCGTCACCTTGGGTTCGACCGGCTCGGCCGGGCGGGGGGCGACAAATTCGCGGGCGGTTTCTTCCACCGCTTCCGCAACCTCGGGCTCGACGGTGCGGATCACGGGGCCCGAAAAGGCGGATACGGGGTCGCTGTCGGCAAAGGGATCGAAGGCCTCGTCCTCGTCACCGGCAAAGGCTGCCGCGGGCTGGCGCGCTTCCTGATAGGGGGCCGGCTGGGCATCGGCCATGGCCAACGGTCCGCGGCGGCCGAAAGCCCGCTCTTCGGCGGCCGGCTGCTGTTCGCGGGTTTCGTAGAGCCGATGGTCGAGATCGTCGAGCCGGGTCGCGATCTGCACCAGCGTGTCGTGCAGGGCCTCGAAGGTGCGGTGAGTGCGCTCCTCGGAGGAATGAGCCAGCTCCTCGAGATGCCGCAGATCGCCCGCGAGAGCGGAAAGCGCGGACAGGTCCACCTGGTTCGGGGCGCTGCCGGCATTGCGGCCATAGGCCTCCATGACCGCTTCCGCCGCCTGGCGTGCGGCTTCGATGATGTATTCGTCGCTGGTCGCCATGTACTCCTCGATGGAGGCCATGCGGCTTTCGAATTCGGCGGGCAGGGCAGCGGCGGCGACCGGCGCGGGACGGTTGATGAGCGCGGCCAGATTGGCGATCTGGCTTTCGAGGCTTTCCAGCGCCCGGTTGTCCTGCGGCGGCGTGGAAGCCGTCTCGTCCAGCCGTCGGGCAATGTCGGCAAGCCGGCTTTCCAGCCGGCCGATTGCGGCATCGTCCTGCTGCGGAGCCGTCACCGGCGCATATTCCAGTTCGTCGATCCGGCGGGCGAGATATTCCAGCCGCTCGGTCAGCCGGTCGTTGACCGAACCGTTGTCGAGGGCGTCGATCTTGCGCGAGATGTCCGAGAGGAAGCCCGTGAGCTCGGGCGCGGGCGGTGCCTTCTGGTTGCGCTCGAGAAGGCGCGACAGCTGGTCGAGGCGCTCTTCCAGGCGGCTTGCCGCCTCGGCGCCGGCATCGGCAGCGGCCAGTTCCTCGACGCGGGCAGCAAGCCCTTCGATCCGGCGTGCGAGATCGTCCGCCGGGTTCGGGCGGTGACGGTTCTCCTCGCCCATCATCTCGATCTGTTCGGCAAGGCCGGCAAGGCGGCGTTCCAGACGCCCGAAATGCTCCGGCTCCTGAGCGGCGGCATTGCGCGCACCGGCCGCGATCGCGCGGCTGATTTCGTCGAGGCGCAGGTCGAGGCCCGCAAACTGCTCGGCGATCAGGTGATCGTTCGGCTTCATCTGCCGGCCGATCTGCTCCAGCGCCTCGGCGACGGCCAGAAGCCGGTCTTCCAGCGCGCGGATTGCGGGGCTCGGGTTCAGCGCCCCCAGCTGGCCCTTGATGTCGTCCAGGCGGTAGGCGAGCGAAACGATTTCCTCGCGCATCGGCTGGGGATCGAACTCCTCCAGCCGGCGCTCCATGCCCCTCCAGCGCTTTTCCATGACCTGGACGGATTCTTCCCGGGCAAGCCCGTCCATCAGCGCGCGCAGATCCTCGAATTCGGCCCTCAGGGCGTCGCTGCCGCCGCGGGCGCGCGTCTGGTGGCCAAGCAGGTCGATGCTTTCGCCAAGGCGGGCAAGTTCGGCCCGCAGGTCGTCGGTGCTGCCGCGGCGGTCGGTCGCCACGGTCTTGATGTCGTGCATTTCGGTGCGCAGCGCATTCACTTCGCGGGCAACGCCCTCGCTGATGTCGCGCTTCAGCTCCTCGCGGAGGGAGACGAGCGCCTGGGCGATCTCCCTGAGATCGGTCTCGCCGGCGCTCGCGGGCGAGCGCGTCTCGCGGGCCCGGTAGGGCTCGGGCGCGCGGCGCTCCGGCTCGCGGCGGAATTCGTCGCGCTGCTGCGGCTGGGGAATGGGCGGTCGGGCAGCACCGGAAAGCGCGCGGTTGCGGCTTTCCTCCAGCATGCGCTGGCGCTCGCGGATCTCGGCGAGCGGATCGGGACGCACCTCGCGGGGATCGCGCTCGGGCTGGCGAGGGCGCTGTCCGCCCACCAGGCCTTCGATGCGTGCTTCCAGCCCTTCGATCGTGCGGCTCAGCGCATCCAGCGAGGAGCGTTCGCCAAGGCGTTGGGAAGTCGACCGGGATCCATTCATCTTCAATGCTCGCTTCGACGGTTGCGCCCGTGCATTCGGGCCAGGACGGGAAATGAAGGACGTCCCTTGCTGCATCCACCCGGCAGGCAGCCATCGCAGCCTGGCCGGTCTAGCGCGGCATTCTTTCGCGGACCTGACGAAAACTTCGCGTATTCCTCGAAAAAATGCGTGTTGACAAAGCTCTGTCCACCGCATTCCCTTTCGTCACCATTCCCTAATTATGGTAAACAACCCGTTAACCACGGTGGAAAAAATTTAACCTTTTCCATGAACTTCGCCTGCGTGCCGCGGTCTTGTCCCGCTTGGGCGAAGCGCGCTGTTAAGAGTTGCGTCCCTAATCTGTAGCCGAACGAGGACGAGGGCCTCCCCTCGAAGACGGATTTGCGGTGATTTTCTGTGAAGGCGTCGCAAAAAAATCACCCGGTGTGACAAGTATGACGTTTACGCGCACGTCAAATAATTGTAGAGTAATGAACAATTCCGGAGGAGGATCCGGACAAGAGGCGAAGGGACAGGAACGATGCCGATCTACAAGGCCCCGGTAAACGAAACGCTTTTCATCCTGAACGAGGTGCTGGGCCTCGAACGCTACAACAATCTGCCGGGTTTCGAGGACGCGACCCCGGACATGCTGGACGCAATCACCGGAGAGGCCGCGAAGCTTGCGGAAGAGGTTCTCTTCCCTCTCAATCTTTCCGGCGACCAGGAAGGCTGCCATCGCGCCGATGACGGCACGGTCACCGTGCCGAAGGGCTTCAAGCAGGCCTACGACCTCTACCGCGAAGGCGGCTGGCTCGGCCTTGCCGTGCCGCAGGAGCATGGCGGCCAGGGGCTGCCCTACACGCTGCATACCGCTGTCGGCGAATACATGTCTTCTGCCAACATGGCGCTGATGATGTATCCGGGCCTCACCCAGGGCGCCATTGCGGCGATCCTCGTGCATGGCTCGGAAGAGCAGAAGGCCACCTATCTGCCGAAGATGGTCGAGGGAACCTGGACCGGCACCATGAACCTCACCGAGCCCCATTGCGGCACCGATCTCGGCCTGCTCCGCACCAAGGCGGTTCCGAACGGCGACGGCACCTACAGGATTACCGGCCAGAAGATCTTCATCTCCGCCGGCGATCACGACATGTCGGAGAACATCATCCATCTGGTGCTCGCCCGCATCGAGGGCGCGCCTGAGGGCACCAAGGGCATCTCGCTCTTCATCGTGCCGAAATTCGTGCTGAATGCGGACGGGACGCCGGGCACGAAGAACGGCGTGTCCTGCGGCGCCATCGAGCACAAGATGGGCATTCACGGCAACGCCACCTGCGTGATGAATTATGACGAGGCGACCGGCTATCTCATCGGCCAGGAGAACAAGGGCCTCAACGCCATGTTCGTCATGATGAACGAGGCCCGCCTCGGCGTCGGCCTGCAGGGTCTCTCGATTGCCGAAATCGCCTACCAGAACGCGGTGAACTACGCCAAGGATCGCATCCAGGGCCGCTCGCTCTCCGGCGTCAAGGCACCGGACAAGAAGGCCGATCCGATCATCGTACATCCGGACATCCGCCGCACGCTGATGACGATCCGCGCCTTCAACGAGGCCGGCCGTGCCTTCACGCTCTGGACTGCGCTGAAATCCGACATCGCCCACCGCTCGCCCGATGCGGCAGACCGCCAGACGGCGGAAGACCTGCTCGGCCTCGCGACCCCGATCCTCAAGGGCGTGATGACCGACAAGGGCTTCGAGCATGCGGTCATGGCCCAGCAGGTCTATGGTGGCCACGGCTATATCGAGGAATGGGGCATGAGCCAGTATGTGCGCGATGCCCGCATTGCCATGATCTATGAGGGTGCAAACGGCATCCAGGCGCTCGACCTCGTCGGCCGGAAGCTCGCCGCCAATGGTGGCCGCGCCGTCATGGCCCTCTTCAAGGAAGTGGGCGATTTCTGCGAGGCGAACCGCAACGACGAGACGCTCTCCCTCTACACCAAGGGCATCAAGAAGGGCTTGAACGACCTGCAGGCCTCCACCATGTGGTTCATGCAGAACGCCATGGCCAAGCCCGACAATGCCGGTGCCGGTTCGACCGACTACATGCATCTCTTCGGCCTCGTGGTGCTCGGCTACATGTGGGGCCTGATGGCCAAGGCCGCCAACGAAGGTCTGGCTTCCGGCGACGGCTCGAAAGCCGCATTCTATCAGGCAAAGCTCGCCACGGCCCGCTTCTACATGGAGCGGATCATGCCGGAAACGGCGCTTCGCAAGGCCCGCATCGAAACCGGTGCCGACAGCATGATGGCGCTCGCCGCCGAAGCGTTCTAACATCGCAAGGCCCGGTTTCCGGAGGGACGCCGGGCTCCGCTCATTCCGCATGCGGCTCGGGAGGCCGCTGCCACCCCTCCACCGGGAGCGGGTGGCTCTTGAAGGAGATCCAAGGACATGACCGAAGCCTATATTTTCGACCACGTGCGCACCCCCCGCGGGCGCGGCAAGAAGGACGGCGCGCTGCATGAGGTGCCGACCCCCCGCCTCGGCGCGAAGGTGCTGGAGGCCCTGCGCGACCGCAACGGGCTCGACACGTCGAAGGTCGACGACATCATCTTCGGTTGCGTCGATCCCGTCATGGAAGCGGGCGCCGTCATTGCCAAGTCCTCCGCTTTCGAGGCGGGCTATGCCAACCGTGCGCCGGGCATGCAGATCAGCCGCTTCTGCGCTTCCGGCCTCGATGCGGTGAACCTTGCTGCCTCGAAGATCGCGCAAGGAGCCGATGACATCGTCATCGCCGGCGGCGTCGAAAGCATGTCCCGCGTCGGCATGGGCATGGCGGGCGGCTCCTGGTACATGGATCCGTCGGTCAACTTCCCGGCCTACTTCATGCCACAGGGCGTGTCCGCCGATCTCATCGCCACCAAGTATGGTTTCTCCCGCGACGACGTGGACGCCTATGCGGTGGAAAGCCAGCGCCGCGCGGCCGAAGCCTGGGCCGAGGGCCGCTTTGCCAAATCGGTGATCCCGGTGAAGGACCAGAACGGCATCGTCATCCTCGACCGGGACGAGCACATGCGCCCCGGCACGGACATGCAGTCGCTCGCAAGCCTCAATGCCTCCTTCCAGATGCCCGGCGAGATGGGCGGCTTCGAGGCCGTTGCCATCCAGGCCCATCCCGATGTCGAGCGCATCAACTACGTCCATCATGCCGGCAATTCGTCGGGCATCGTCGATGGCGCGGCCGGCGTCCTTCTCGGCTCGAAGGAAGGCGGCGAGGCGATGGGCCTCAAGCCCCGCGCCCGCATCCGCAACTTCGCCAATATCGGCTCCGATCCGGCCCTCATGCTGACCGGCCCGGTCGACGTCACCGAGAAGCTGCTCAAGCGCTCCGGCATGTCGCTTGCCGATATCGACCTCTTCGAGCTCAACGAGGCCTTTGCCGCCGTCGTGCTCCGCTACATGCAGGCCTTCGAGATCCCGCATGACAAGATCAACGTCAATGGCGGCGCGATCGCCATGGGCCATCCGCTCGGCGCCACCGGCGCGATGATCCTCGGCACCGTGCTCGACGAGCTGGAGCGCCGCGATCTCTCGACCGCGCTTGTCACGCTCTGCATCGGCGCCGGCATGGGCACCGCAACGATCATCGAACGCGTCTGATTTCGGGAGAATAACTCCATGGCTTACAAGAATTTCACCGTTGAAACCGACGCCGACGGCATTGCCCTCGTCACCTGGAACATGCCGGACAAGTCGATGAACGTCTTCACCGAGGAGGTGATGGTCGAGCTGAACGCGATCACCGACGAAGTGACCGCCGATGCCGCCGTCAAGGGCGTGGTCTTCACGTCGGGCAAGTCCTCCTTCTCCGGCGGCGCCGATCTCTCCATGATCAAGGGGATGTTCTCCTTCTACCAGGCGGAAAAGGCGAAGGACGCCTCGACCGCTGCGCAGAAGCTCTTCGATCTGGTCGGCAAGATGTCCGGCCTCTTCCGCAAGATCGAAACCGCGGGCAAGCCCTGGGTTTCGGCCATCAACGGCACCTGCATGGGCGGCGCCTTCGAGCTGTCGCTCGCCTGCCACGGCCGCGTCGCCTCCAATGCCAAGTCGGTCAAGATCGCCCTTCCCGAAGTGAAGGTCGGCATCTTCCCGGGCGCCGGCGGCACCCAGCGCGTTCCGCGTCTCACCAATGCGCAGGACGCGCTGCAGATGATGACGACCGGCTCTTCGCTGACCGCCTCCCGCGCCAAGGCTATGGGCCTCGTCCATCAGGCGGTCGAGCCGGATCAGCTGATCCCGGCCGCCAAGCAGATGATCAAGGACGGACTGAAGCCCGTCCAGCCCTGGGACGAGAAGGGCTTCAAGGCACCCGGCGGCGGCATCTGGACGCCGGCGGCCGCCCAGCTCTGGCCGGCAGCCACCGCCATCCTCCGCCGCGAGACCGGGGGCAACTATCCGGGCGCCCTGGCGATCCTGAAATGCGTCTATGAGGGCCTCCAGGTGCCCTTCGATACCGCGCTTCGCATCGAGCAGCGCTATTTCACGCAGATCCTCCAGACGACCGAAGCCTTCTCGATGATCCGCTCGCTGTTCATCTCCATGCAGGAACTGGGCAAGGGCGCGCGCCGCCCGGCAGGCGTTCCGAAGAGCGAGTTTACCCGCGTCGCCGTCGTCGGCGCCGGCTTCATGGGCGCCTCCATCGGCTATGTCACCGCCGCTGCCGGCATTCCGGTGACGCTCATCGACCGCGACCAGGCCGCCGCCGACAAGGGCAAGACCGTTTCCGAAGGCCTCGTCCAGGGCTCGGTCCAGAAGGGCCGCATGACCAAGGAAGAGGGCGAGAAGCTGCTTTCCCTCATCACCCCCACCGCCGATTATTCGGCGGTCAAGGATGCGGATCTGGTGATCGAGGCCGTCTTCGAGGACCGTCAGGTCAAGAAGGAGGTAATCGAGAAGGTCGAGGCGCACATGAAGGAAGGCGCGATCTTCGCCTCCAACACCTCGACGCTGCCGATCACCGGCCTTGCCAAGAATTCCAAGCGCCCGGCGGATTTCATCGGCGTGCACTTCTTCTCCCCCGTCGAGAAGATGATGCTGACCGAAGTGATCCTCGGCAAGGAAACCGGCGACAAGGCGCTCGCCGTCGCGCTGGATTACGTCGCCGCGATCAAGAAGACGCCGATCGTCGTCAACGACACCCGCGGCTTCTACGTCAACCGCTGCGTCTTCCGCTACATTCACGAGGCCTACGACATGCTGTTCGAAGGCGTGCCGGCGGCCATGATCGAGAATGTCGCCAAGCAGTCCGGCATGCCGGTCGGCCCGCTCTCGCTCAACGACGAGGTGGCGATCGACCTGTCGCAGAAGATCCTCAAGGCCTCCATCGCCGATCTCGGCGAGGGTGCCGTCGATCCGAAGCACATGGCGCTCGTCAACAAGATGGTCGATGAACTCGACCGCAAGGGCCGCAAGAACGGCCGCGGCTTCTACGAATATCCGGCCAAGCCCGCCAAGAAGTTCCTGTGGCCGGGCCTGAAGGAGCTCTTCCCGCAGCAGAAGGCGGAAGACGTCGATCCCGCGATCATTCGCGAGCGCCTGCTCACGACCATCGCGCTCGAAGCGGCCCGCACCATGGAAGAGGGCATTGTCACCGATCCGCGCGAGGCCGATGTGGGCTCCATCCTCGGCTTCGGTTTCGCGCCCTACACGGGCGGTGCCATCTCCTACATCGACGGCATGGGTGCCAAGGCGTTCGTCGCCCAGTGCGAGAAGCTCGCCAAGTCCTACGGCGACCACTTCCAGCCGACGCCGCTGCTCAAGGATCTGGCGGAGAAGGGCGAAACCTTCTACCAGCGCTTCAACCCGTACCCGGCCGAAGCCAAGGCCGCCTGACCGGTCCGCTCCACGATCGACCCCTGTCCGCTCCCGCGGGCAGGGGTTTTTCTTGCCGGCCGCTTTCCCAGTGCGGGCGCCTGCGGACCTGCGGTGCCTCGGGCGGCGTTTAGAGTGCCGTATCGCACCCGCCCCTCTGCCCGTACGGCGTCGAGATTGCGGTGCCGCACCCCCCTCTGCCCTGCCGGGCATCTCCCCCTCAAGGGGGGAGATCGACATTGCGGTTCTTGGTTTCCTCAAACAATGAACGTCTCATCCGCTGAAACGGTGGCTGGGGACTGCCCTCATAAACCCCATCCCGATCTCCCCCCTTGAGGGGGAGATGCCCGGCAGGGCAGAGGGGGGTGCGGCACGTCAAACTCGACGCCGTGCAGGCCAGAGGGGGGTGCACATCCGCAAACTCGACAGTTCGCAGGGCAGGGGAGGGTGCAGCGCGGCAAACGCGGCGCTCGCTCAGCTCGCGTGGCGCAGTTGCGGACGGCTTGCGTCGCTGTCTCGGAAGCGCTGGATGATGGCGTCGAGGGCTTCGGCTTCGCGGGCGAGGCCGAAGGTGGCAGCGTTGGCTTCCTCGACCATGGCGGCGTTGTGTTGCGTCGCCTGGTCGATCTGCCCGATGGCGTCGTTGATTTCCCGGAGGCCTGCGGCCTGTTCGCGGCTGGCATCGGCGATCGCACCGACCAGCGTGTCGATCTGCGTGACCTGATCGGCAATGCTCTGCAGAGCCGAGCCGGCGCGGGAAACGAGTTCCACGCCCTGCTGCACCCTCTGATCCGAGCGGCCGATAAGGTCCTTGATTTCGCGCGCGGCGTTGGCCGAGCGCTGGGCAAGTTCGCGCACCTCGGTTGCGACGACGGCAAAGCCCTTGCCGGCTTCCCCGGCGCGGGCGGCTTCTACCCCGGCGTTGAGCGCCAAAAGGTTGGTCTGGAAGGCGATGGAATCGATGACGCCGATGATTGCCGAGATGGAATGGGAGGATTTCTCGATCTCGTCCATGGCGGTGATGGCGGCGGTGACGACACTGCCGGACTGTTCGGCACTCGCCCGCGCATCGGAAACGAGCTTGCCCGCCTGCTGGGCCCGTTCGTTGGAGACGGTGACGGTGGTGGTGATCTGCTCGAGCGCCGTTGCCGTTTGCTCCACCGAAGCCGCCTGGCGTTCGGTCCGCTTCGACAGGTTTTCGGAGGCGCTTCGGATCTCAGCGGTGCTGGTGCGGATACCCATGGCCCGCTCCTTCAGCTCCTGGATGGTGGCGCGCATCCGGGAGAGCGTCCTGTTGTAATCCTGGCGCAGCCGTTCCAGTGCCGGTGCGAAGGGCTCGTCGATGGACCGGGTGAGATCGCTCTCGGCCAGCGCATCGAGCCCCTTGCCGATGGCGGTCACGGCCAGTTCGATCTGGGCATCGTTCTCCGCCTTGATACGGTCCGCCTCGGCGCGGGCCTCTTCAGCCCGGGTGGTGGCGTGGAGCGCTTCACTTTGTGCCCCGATTTCGCGTGCTGCCGCATAGGCATCGCTGGAGGCTTTCTCCGCCTCCATGAAAGCGCGCGCGATGGCCGAGGTGATGACGATCAGCACCGTGGACTGGGCAACGAGGATCACCGCATGCAGAAGCACGCGGGCCATACCGGGATCGCCGGGAAAGACGGCGGCGGGCAAGGCGAAGTTCAGCACGAGGTGATGCACGGCAACGGTGGTGGCATTGGCAAGGATCGCGCGCCAGTCCACCCAGCCCGCGGTGATCGCCAGCGTCGCGAAGAAATACATGTGCATGTCGATCTGATAGGGCGTATCGGCGAAGCTGCTCACCAGCAGAGCCACCTGAACTGCAAGCGCCACCGAATTGACGATGCGGGTGGTCGCACCCGTCCGGTCGCCCCACCAGACGCCGGTGCCGATCAGTGCGGCCACGGCCGCGAGACCCGACAGGAGGAGCGAGACCGCGTGCTGGGCAAGATAGCCGCCGGCCATGATGACGACGACATTTGCCCAGAGGAGGCGCGTCGCCCCGTAAGAGACTTTAAGCCTGAACTGTTCAAGTTGATCCATGACCCTTCACCCTCATGCATCCATAGCCGATGACATCCCGGCAACCGCGAAGGTACCGTCGTTCGTCAAGACAAGGGGAAAGCATCCGGACGACCCGTCAGCCAGGACAGCCATGCAATCCAGAGGATGGAATTCGCGTTGTCCGGAGGCTTTGCCACACTACCAGCGCGAGTGTGGGTTTTGAGTTTCAAGAATTCATAAAATAAGAAAATAAGAAATAAATCATGAAAAGTGAGATCTTGCCGGTGGGCTCTTTGCCTCTGTCCCGCACGGCGTCGAGTTTGCGGGGCCGCACCCCCCTCTGCCCCTGCCGGGGCATCTCCCCCTCAAGGGGGGAGATCGACCGTGGGTTTAGGGTTTCCCCAAATAACAAGCGTCTCATCCGCAGAAGCGTTGGCGAGGGACTTCCCCAAGAATCCCCATCCCGATCTCCCCCCCTTGAGGGGGAGATGCCCGGCAGGGCAGAGGGGGGTGCGGTGCGTCAAACTCGACGGTTTGCAGGCCAGAGGGGGTGGTACGCATCGGCAAACTCAACGCCGTGCAGGGCAGAGGGGGTGCGCGTCCGCAAACGCTACGGCGTTCAGGGACAGAGGGTGCCGCGCGTCGCCCGTGGCCCGCTCAGCTGGCGTAGCGCAGTTGCGGACGGCTTGCGTCGGTGTCGCGGAAGCGCTGGATGAGGGCATCGAGGCCCTCGGCTTCGCGGGCGAGGCCGAAGGTGGCAGCGTTGGCTTCCTCGACCATGGCGGCGTTGTGTTGCGTCGCGTGGTCGATCTGGCTGATGGCGCTGTTGATTTCCCGGAGGCCCGAGGTCTGCTCGCGGCTGGCATCGGCGATGGCGCGGACCAGCGTGTCGATCTGCTTGACCTGATCGGCAATGCTCTGCAGTGCCGAGCCGGCGCGGGAAACGAGTTCCACGCCCTGCTGAACCTTTTCGTCGGAACGGCCGATGAGTTCCTTGATCTCGCGGGCGGCGTTGGCCGAACGCTGGGCAAGTTCGCGCACCTCGGTTGCGACGACGGCAAAGCCCTTGCCGGCTTCCCCGGCGCGTGCGGCCTCGACGCCGGCGTTGAGCGCTAAAAGGTTGGTCTGGAAGGCGATGGAATCGATGACGCCGATGATTGCCGAGATGGAATGAGAGGATTTCTCGATCTCGTCCATGGCGGTGATGGCGGCGGTGACGACACTGCCGGACTGTTCGGCACTCGCCCGCGCATCGGAAACGAGCTTGCCCGCCTGCTGGGCCCGTTCGTTGGAGACGGTGACGGTGGTGGTGATCTCCTCCAGCGCGGCGGCAGTCTCTTCAACCGAGGCGGCCTGCTGTTCGGTCCGTTTCGACAGGTTGTCGGAGGCGCTGCGGATTTCGGTCGACCCGTTGCGGATGCCCTTGGCCCGCTCCTTCAGCTCCTGGATGGTGGCGCGCATCTGGGAGAGAGTCCTGTTGTAATCCAGGCGCAGCCGTTCCAGTGCCGGAGCGAAGGGCTCGTCGATGGACCGGGTGAGATCGCCCTCGGCCAGCGCCGCAAGACCGTCGCCGATAACGCGCACGGCAAAATCGATCTCGGCATCGTTTTCCGCCTTGATGCGGTCTGCCTCGGCGCGGGCCTCGTCCGCACGGGCGGTGGTGGCACGCAGCTCGTCGCTCTTGGCGGAGACTTCCCGGGCTGCCTCATAGGCATCGCTGGAGGCCTTTGCTGCCTCCTCGAAGGCTCTGGCAATGGCGGAGACGATGAAGATCAGCACCGCCGACTGCATGATGAGGATGACGGCATGCACCATGACGCGCACGATCCCCGGATCGCCGGGGAAGACGGCGGCGGGCAGGGCGAAGTTCAGCACCAGATGGTGCACCGCCACCGTGCCGGCATTGGCAAGGATCGCGCGCCAGTCCACCCAGCCCGCGGTGATCGCCAGGGTCGCGAAGAAGTACATGTGCATGTCGATCTGGTAGTGACCGCCGGCAAAGGCATTCACCAGCAGCGCAACCTGTACGGCAAGGGCCACGGAATTGACGACACGGGTGGAAAGTCCCGTCTTGTCGCTCCACCACGCCCCCGTGCCGATCAGCGCGGCTACGGCCGCGAGCACCGCCATCATGACAGGCACGCTGTCATGGGCGAAATAACCGCCCCCGGCGATGACCGCCACATTGATCCACAGGAGCCAGGTGGCTCCGTAGGAGGCCCGCAAACGCAGTTGCTCCAGCTTATCCACGATCGTTTTCCCTCATGCATCCATAGCCGATGAAATCATTGGCAACCGCCAGGGCACCGGCTTTCCAAAGGGCAAGGGTAAACCGTTCGGACGATCCTTCCGCCACGACGATCCAGGGCAGCCGGGTGCCGGCCACCAGCCGGCCATCCGCTGCCTCAACGATCGACATCATGTGGCGCTCCGACATGCCGGGGTGACCGATGACGAGCATCCTGTCACCCTGCGGCAAGAGGAAGCCCGCCGCCATCAGCAGCAGCAGCATTCCCGTCCAGAGGATCGGTTTCCGAAATTCCAAAAAGGTGTCCCCCATGCCATCGGGTACAACCCTAGAGCCCTAAGCCTCCACGGAGGGCTAATTTTTGCCTGTCATAAATAACGATTTAGAAATTGGGTAAGGGCCGTGCAGAATTGACGATCGTCAGCATATTGCCGTCTCCTGCTCCCTCCGGAGACGCAGGACGGCCCGGATGACACCGGTTTCCTTACTCGGCAGCCGCCTTCAGGCTCATCACCTGGGTCAGATAGGCGCGGAGTGCTGCGGGTTTCACCGGCTTGTTCTGCAGGCCGATGCCGTGCTTTTCGGCCTCGGCGCGCACCTCGGGCGTGCGGTCGGCGGTGACCAGCAGCCCGGGGATCTGGCTGCGGTAGATGGACCGGAGCTCGAGGATCGCCTCGATCCCGTCGCCATCGTCCAGATGATAGTCGGCGATGACGAGATCCGGCACGGGACCTTCCGCGGAAAGGGCGAGAATGTCGGCCATCGAGCTTGCGGTGGTAACCGTGCATCCCCATCCGGAGATCAGCAGCTTCATGCCTTCGATGATGCGGGGCTCGTTGTCGATGCAGAGCACCCGGACGCCCGAGAGCGGCTGGTAGGCGGCGGGTGCCGGGCCGGGGGCGGCGACCGCCTGCTCGGCGGGCAGGGCCGCGACCTTCGGCAGGCTGACGCGGAAGGTCGTGCCGCGGCCGGGGGTCGACGAGAGATCCACCGGCGTGTTCAGCACCCGCGCGATGCGATCGACGATGGAAAGCCCGAGCCCGAGCCCCGATGCGGTCTTCGCGCCCTCGTCGAGGCGGGCGAATTCCTTGAAGATGGTGCGGAATTTCGATGAGGGAATGCCGATGCCGCTGTCCAGCACCTCGATCACCACCCGGTCGCCGCGGCTGCGGGCGCCGACCAGCACCTTGCCTGTCACGGTGTACTTGATTGCGTTCGAAACGAGATTCTGCACCAGGCGTCGCAGCAGGTTCGGGTCGGAGCGCACCACGAGCTTCGACGGCATGACCCTGAGCTTCAGGTTCTTCTCCCGGGCTATGGGGGCGAAATCCGTCTCGATGCGCGACAGCAGGTCCGCAAGCGGCACCGTGGTGAAGCGCGGCTTCATGGCGCCCGTATCCAGCCGCGAGATGTCGAGCACGGCGCCGAGGATGGTTTCCACCGATTCCAGCGCGGAATCGATGTTGCGGACCAGCGCGCCGTTCTCGCTCTCGGCCATCCGCTCCACTAGCGCGGAGGAGTAGAGCCTGGCGGCATTCAGCGGCTGGAGAATGTCGTGGCCGGCCGCGGCAAAGAAGCGGGTCTTGCCGAGATTGGCCTCGTCGGCGGAGGCGCGCGCCTCGCCCAGTTCGCGGTTCACGCGGGTGAGCTCGGCGGTGCGCTCGGCAACGCGCTGTTCCAGCGTCTCGTTCGCCTGCTTCAGCGCCTGGTCGGCCGCCACCTGGGCGGTGATGTCGGTGAAGGTGGCGACGATGCCCTTGTCGGGCAGCACGTTGGAGCGCACCTCGATGATCGACTTGCCGCCGGACAGCTCCAGCCGGAAGGGCCTGTCGCCGGTGGTGAAGTTGCGGATGATCTCGCCCTGTTGCCAGGCGGGAATGTCGCCGCGCTCGGAGATCATCGCAACGATGGCGGCCAGCGGGAAACCGACCTGACCGGCGGTTTCGTCGAGATCCAGCAGGCTGCGGAAGCGGCGGTTCCAGATGGTCAGCTGGTTCTGGCTGTCGAAAACGGCGATCCCCTGGTCCATCTGCGAAAGCGCGGTCTGCAGCATGTCCTGGTTGTATTGCAGCGCCTCCGAAGCTTGGTCGAGCAGCCAGGCCGTATCGGCGGAGGCGTCCTCGACCTTCTGCAGGATGAGCGAGAGCACGAGGCGGGCGGAGGATGAGCCGATGGCGCTGCCGAGCAGCTGCTCCGAATAGTGGATCAGCGCCATGTCCGCCGGCTGGTTGTCCTCGAGGGTTCGCCCTGCCTGCCGCTCGAAGGTCTGCATGGACCGGCGCATGCGCTCCTCGCCCAGATACCGGGCGATGGCGGTCTTCAAGTCTCCCACCGAAACCCGCGTCTTCCAGCTGCGGGTGGCAAACTGCGAGCGCGAATGCCGCTTGACGAAGATGCCGGACTGGATGCGCTCCACCGGCTTCGGATTGCGGCTCAGCGAACCGAGGATGAAGGCAGCGCTGTTGGCGAGCAGGCTCAGCACCGTCGCGTTCACCAGCAGGTCCGGGTTGTCCGAAAACATCGTGACGCCGGGGAACAGGAAGGAGAGGATGGCCGCCGAGGCGGAGGAGTAATCCGGTCCGCCGAGGCTCGGCAGGAACAGCAGATAGGCCCAGATGACGAAGCCCGTCACCATTCCGGCCAGTGCCCCGCGCGCATTCGCCCGGCGCCAGACCATGCCGCCGAGCAGCGCCGGGGCGATCTGGCTGATGCAGGTGAAGGCCAAAAGCCCGATGGAGACGAGGCTCGAGCTGGTATCGGTCGACCGGTAATAGGCATAGCCGAGAAGCATCACCGCGAAGATGGCGATGCGGCGGATGCGCAGGATGACCTTGGCGAAGTCGCGCCGCTCGCTCGCGCGCGCAAAGAGGCTGCGCTGCAGGAAGGCGGGCATGATGATGTCGTTCGAGATCATGATCGACATGGCCACGCTTTCCATCACGACCATGGCGGTCGCGGCCGAAAAGCCGCCGATGAAGGTGAGCAGCGAAATGGCGCTGTAGCCGGAAGAGAGCGGCAGTGTCAGCACGTAGACATCCGCATCGCCCGCCCCGCCGAAGGTCATCAGTCCGGCGGCGGCCACCGGAATGACGAAGATGTTGATGGCGATCAGATAGGCCGGGAACAGGTAGCGCGCCGTCTTCAGCTCGTCGGGGTGCCGGTTCTCCACCACCGTCACGTGGAACTGGCGCGGCAGGAACAGGATGGCGAAGGCCGATGTGAGGATCAGCACCAGCCAGCGCGAGATCGGCGTTTCGTGGCTCATGGCCTCGATGACGAGCGAATTGGCGGAGGCCTTTTCCCACAGATGCGCCGGTCCGTCGAAAAGCAGGTACACGACCGTAAAGCCGACGGTCAGGAAGGCGACGAGCTTCACCATCGATTCCATGGCGATCGCCAGGATCAGCCCGTCCTGATGCTCCGTCGCATCCGTGTGTCGGGTGCCGAAGATGACCGCAAAGCAGGCGAGCAGCAGCGTGACGATCAGCGGCATGTCGATGAAATAGAGATTGCCGGCCCCGATGCCGTAGGCGGAAGGGTCGACCATCACGCCGACGGTGCTGGACACCGCCTTCAGCTGCAGTGCGATGTAGGGGATCGCGCTCATCAGCGAGATCAGCGCGACGATGCCCGCGACCGAGGAGTTCTTGCCGTAGCGGGCGCCCATGAAATCGGGAATGGAGGTGATCTTCTCCGATTTGGCGATCTCGGTGATGCGCCGCACCAGCGGCATCCCCAGGGTGAACATCACGATGGCGCCGATATAGATGCCGAAGAACTCGAAGCCGCGCACGGCTGCAAGACCGACGCTGCCGAAATAGGTCCAGGAGGTGCAGTAGACCGCGAGGCTCAGCGCATAGACCACGGGACGGCCGCGGGGCGGTGCTCCCCGGCGTCTTCGCAGCCGGTCGCCGTAGCTCGCCACTGCAAAAAGAAGCAGCAGATAGCCGATCGACGAGACAAAGATGATCCAGCCTGGCAGCATGAAGACCCCGCGCCGGCGACAGGGTTCGCCGGATGGTCAAGTCTAGGTCAAAACGCCCGATGTGAAAATGGAGCCTGCCTGCAACCAAAGTCCAAGGACGTGCCTGGCGCCGAGCCGCTGCACGGAATGGGTGAATTTCCGGGAGGCGGATGACATTCAGGGTTAACACGAAGCGGGCAATAGTGCTAAATGTTGTATATAATAATTAACTAGCGTCTCATCAGAAGGAGCAGGGGCATGATCGAGGAATTCAAGGCGTTCATCGCGCGGGGCAATGTGGTGGATCTCGCGGTGGGTGTGATGATCGGCGGTGCATTCGGCGGCATCGTTACGTCGCTCGTCAACGACATCATCACGCCGATTGTCAGTCTCGTGGCCGGCAGCGTGGATTTTTCCAACTATTTCCTCCCCCTCTCCAGCAAGGTAACGGCAACGACGCTTGCCGCAGCGCGCGAGCAGGGCGCGGTGATTGCCTATGGCAGCTTCCTCACCATCGTCATCAACTTCCTGATCCTTGCCTGGATCATCTTCCTGATGGTCAAGGGCATCTCCAAGCTGCGCCGCGAAGAGCCCGCGGCCCCGCCCGAACCGGCAGCAGCGCCGGCCGACATCCAGCTGCTGACCGAGATCCGCGACCTGCTGAAATCGCGCGGCTGACGTCTCCCGATCTCGGCTGAAAGCCGCGCCACGTCAGAGCGGGCCGGGGCGCGGCCATCAAGAAAACCGATCCAAACCTCAATCGAAGTCATGGGATTTCCCGATCTCCCTTCGCTACAGTTGCCGGAAACGCGAAGCGGGAGAAAGACAGGAATGACCGTGCTTGAAACCTTGAGCCCCCGTGCAGTCCAGGCGCCGGAAAGCGGCATCGTCGAGGTGGTGAACTATGCGCGCGGCCGCGAGGGCCTGATCCCGCTCTGGGTCGGGGAGGGCGACAGCACGACGCCCGACTTCATCAATCGCGCCGCCGTCGCCTCGCTCGACAACGGCGAGACCTTCTACACGTGGCAGCGCGGTATCCCCAGCCTGCGCCAGGCGCTGGCCGATTACTACACCCGTCATTTCGGCGTCTCGCTGCCGGCAGAGCATTTCTACGCCGTCGGCTCCGGCATGCAGGCCATCCAGCTTGGCCTCCAGGCCCTCACCTCGCCGGGCGACGAGGTGGTCTATCTCACTCCCGCCTGGCCGAATTTCGCTGCGGCCGCAGAAATCGCCGGCGCCCGCACGGTGCCAGTGGAACTGGCCTATGGCGGCGGCCGCTGGCAGCTCGATTTCGAGCGGCTCGAGCGGGCCATCAATCCGAGGACGAAGCTTCTGTTCATCAACACGCCGTCCAATCCGACCGGGTGGACGGCGACGCGCGAGGATCTCGCGGCCCTTCTCGCCCTTGCCCGCCGGCACGGGATCTGGATCATGGCGGACGAGATCTATGCCCGCTACTTCTACGGTGCCGCCACGCGCGCACCTTCCTTCCTCGACGTGATGGAGGAGGGCGACCGGGTGCTCTTCGTCAATTCCTTCTCCAAGAACTGGTCGATGACCGGCTGGCGCATCGGCTGGATCGTCGCACCGCCGGAGATCGGCCAGGTGATCGAGAACCTCGTGCAATATTCCACCTCCGGTGTCGCCCAGTTCATCCAGCAGGGCGCGGTGGCGGCGCTCAACGACGGCGATGACTTCGTCAATCGCAACATAGACAAGGCGCGCCGCTCGCGCGATCTGCTGTGCGAGGCACTGACGGCCACGAACCGGGTGGAGACGCTGAAGCCCGATGGCGCGCTCTACACCTTCCTGCGCATCGACGGGATCGCCGATACCCGTCTCGCTGCCATCGACATCGTCGACAAGACCGGTGTCGGCCTGGCGCCGGGCACCGCTTTCGGGCCGGGTGGCGGACCCTTCATGCGCGCCTGCTTCCTGCGCGATCCCGCCCTCGTCGCCACCGCCGCCGAGCGCCTCCAGGACTATATCCGCCGGCTGTGATGGCCATTGCATAAAATTCGAACGATTGCCGAAAGGCGGCTCTTACCACGATCCCAGAAGAGCCGCCGCCCAGGCCCGGAAAACTGTCCCTGATAACCATTTCGATAGGCAATTGACGGCTTGATCTTCCCAAAACAAGAACAGGGAAGACAGGGACATGGCAGTTCTGGTGACAGGCGGTGCAGGCTATATCGGTAGCCACATGGTTTGGGCCTTGCTGGATTCGGGCGAGGATGTCGTCGTGCTCGACCGGCTCTCGACCGGATTCCGCTGGGCCGTCGCACCCGAGGCCCGCTTCTATCTCGGCGATGTCGGCGATACCGAGATCCTCTCCCAGATCTTCAGCGAGAACGACATCGACGCGGTCATCCACTTCGCCGGTTCGGTCGTCGTGCCGGAATCCATCCGCCAGCCGCTTTCCTATTACGAAAACAACACCGGAAAGACGCGGACGCTGATCGCGGCCACGCTCGGTGCCGGCATCCGCAACTTCATCTTCTCCTCGACCGCCGCCGTCTATGGTGCGAACGGCATCGACCGGCCGATCGTGGAAAGCGATCCGCTTTCCCCGCAGACGCCCTACGGCCTTTCGAAGCTGATGTCGGAAATGATGCTGCAGGACGCCTCGACCGCCCATGACCTGCGTTACGTCGCGCTGCGCTACTTCAACGTCGCGGGCGCCGACCCGGAGCTGCGCACCGGACAGTCTACCCTGAACGCCACCCATCTCATCAAGGCTGCCGTCGAGACCGCGCTCGGCAAGCGGCGCAAGATGGACGTCTACGGCACGGACTATCCCACCCATGACGGCACCGGCGTGCGGGACTTCATCCATGTGGCCGACCTCGCCCAGGCCCATCTTTCCGCGCTGCGCTACCTGCGCAAGGGGGGGCAGCCGCTGGTGGCCAACTGCGGCTATGGAACCGGTTATTCCGTGCTGGACGTGCTGAGCGCGGTGATGGAGGAAAGCGGCCGCCGCTTCGAGGTCAACTACCTGCCGCGCCGCGAGGGCGACATGGCAAGCGTGATCGCCGACTCCACGCTGCTCCGGCGCAAGCTGAACTGGATGCCGCGCCACGACGGCATCAACGAGATCGTCCGCACCTCGCTCGAATGGGAGCTTCTGCTCTCGCGCCGCAACTCGCTGAGTGTCTCCGGTCTGCAGCAGCGGCTCGCCTCGCTGACCTTCTGACCGCAACCGTCGGGCATCCCTTCTGATCGCGGGCGGCATCTCCGGATGCCGCCCGCTCCAGTTTGAGGTCAGTTTCGTTCATTAGGTATCGATGTATGCAGGCAAAGACCCGGATACATCGCATGAGACTTTCCGTCCCTTCGGCCCTTGGCTCCGTCCTCCCGCGCATCGCCCTCTGGGGCGAGGGGAGGCGCTGATGAAATGCGTCATTCTCGCCGGCGGGCTCGGCTCGCGCATCGCCGAGGAAACCCATCTGCGTCCCAAGCCGATGATCGAGATCGGCGGGCGGCCGATCCTCTGGCACATCATGAAGATCTACCACAGCCACGGCATCCGTGACTTCATCGTGTGCTGCGGCTTTCGCGGCTACGTGATCAAGGAATACTTCGCCAATTACGGCCTCTACATGTCGGACATGACCTTCGACCTGGCGGAGAACCGGCTGCAGTTCCACAAGAAGAGCGCCGAGAACTGGCGGGTGACGCTGGTGGATACGGGCGAGAATTCGATGACCGGCGGCCGTCTGCGGCGCGTGGCCGATTACCTCAGGGACGAGGAGGCCTTCTGCTTCACCTACGGCGACGGTGTCTCCAGCGTCAATATCTCCGATACGATCCGCTACCACCACAGCCATGGCAAGCTTGCTACCGTCACGGCGGTGCGTCCGCCGGCCCGCTTTGGCGCGCTGTCGCTCGAGGACGACACCGTGCGCGGCTTCGTCGAGAAGCCGGAGGGCGAGGGCGGCTTCATCAATGGCGGCTTCTTCGTTCTTTCCCCGAAGGTGATCGACAGGATCGGCGACGACGCGACCGTGTGGGAACAGGAGCCGCTGGCCAGCCTTGCCAGCGACGGCGAGCTGAAGGCCTTCTTCCACGAGGGCTTCTGGCAGCCGATGGATACGCTGCGCGACAAGACCCATCTGGAAACGCTGTGGGGCAGCGGCCACGCGCCCTGGAAGAGCTGGTAGGATGGACAAGGCATTCTTCCGGAACGCCAGGCACGCGGCCATTCCCGGCCGGATGGTGCTGTCAGCTCCAGATCGGAACCGTGCAGCGCTGCGCCTGCGGCAGCCGCCGTTGCGAAGGGGGGCGGCATGAGCGCCCGCTTCACCCCCGTTGCCCTGCCGCTCGAGGGACCCGTGCTCCTGGAAAGGCGCCGCTTCTCGGACGATCGCGGCTATCTCACGCGCCTCTTCGACCCGCTCGATCTCGCAGCCTTCGGATGGGATGGCCCGGTGATGCAGGTGAACGAGACCGGCACGCTCAAGGCCGGGATCGTGCGCGGCATGCACTTCCAGCATCCGCCCCACGCGGAGATCAAGCTCGTCACCTGCACCGCAGGCCGTATCCTCGATGTCGCCGTGGATGTCAGGCGTGGCTCGCCCACCTTCCTGCGCCACGTTGCCGTGGAGCTTTCGGCGGACAATGCCCGCTCGCTTCTGATCCCGCGCGGGTTTGCCCATGGCTTCCAGGCGCTGACCGACGACGTGCGCCTTGTCTACGTCCATTCGGCCAGCCATCAGCCCGACGCCGAAGCCGGGCTTCACCCAGAGGACCCGGCACTCGGCATCGCCTGGCCGCTTGCCGTCCACGGGCTTTCGCCGCGCGATCTCGCCCACCCGCCCATCACGTCCGATTTTGCCGGAGTAGCCGCATGAAATGCCGCCATTGCCAGGGAGAGCATCTCGTTCCCTTCCTCGATCTCGGATCGTCGCCGCCGTCGAATTCCTACGTCAGCCAGGCCGACCGCGACAAGCCGGAACTGTGGTATCCGCTGGTCATCCGCGCCTGCATGGACTGCCTTCTGGTCCAGACGGAGGACTTCGCCGAGCGCGAGGTCTTCTTCTCCGAAAACTACGCTTATTTCAGCTCGTTCTCCAGCTCGTGGCTGAACCATGCGCGCACCTACGTGGCCGACATGACGGCGCGCTTCGGCCTTGGCGAAGCCTCCCGCGTGGTCGAGGTCGCCGCAAATGACGGCTATCTCCTGCAGTATGTGAAGGAGCGGGGCATTGCCTGCCTCGGCGTCGAGCCGACGGCCTCGACGGCCGCCGCCGCGCGGCAGAAGGGCATCGAGATCCGCGAGGATTTCTTCGGTGTCGCGCTGGCAAGGGCGCTGGTCGAGGAGGGCTGGTCGGCCGATCTCACCGCCGCCAACAACGTGCTTGCCCATGTGCCCGACATCAACGATTTCGTCGCCGGCTTCGCCACCGTCCTGAAGCCGTCAGGGGTGGCGACCTTCGAGTTCCCGCACCTGCTCAACATGGTGGCGGAGGCCCAGTTCGACACCGCGTATCACGAGCACTATTCCTATCTGTCGCTGCTTGCGGTCACGCGGATCTTTGCCGCCAACGGGCTCCATGTCTTCGATGTGGAAACCACGCCCTGGCATGGCGGCAGCCTCAGGGTCTTCGCCCAGCGCGCGGACACGAAGACCCATGCCGAAAGCCCCCGCGTCGCTGCCATGCTGGAACGGGAAATCGCTGCCGGCATGCGCGAACCCCGTTACTACACCGCCTTCCAGAAGGAGGCCCAGCGGGTGCGCAACGATTTCCTTTCCTTCCTGATCGGGTGCCAGCGGGAAGGCCTGAAGGTCGCCGCCTACGGTGCCGCGGCCAAGGGCAACACGCTGATGAACTTCGCCGGCGTCAAGCCGGATCTCCTGTCGCTGGTCGTCGACCGCAACCCCGCCAAGCAGGGGATGCTGATGCCCGGCAGCCGCATTCCGATCACCGACGAACAATCCCTGAAAGATCTCAAACCGGAAAGGGTGGTCATCCTGCCATGGAATCTTCAAAGCGAGATCAAGGCTCAACTTTCATATATCAGCGACTGGGGTGGGAAATTCGTGACGGCGGTGCCGAGACTGACGGTGCACCCCTGATCCTGCCCATCGGCCATCCTGACCGGGCGGAACCGCCACTCGTTCTTGCGGCGATGGCGCTGCGCGCCGCGCTTGCCGAAGACGAGCAGCAGGCCCCGCTCAAGGCTCAGGCGATAAAGTAGCGATTATTCCCGGCCCGTGGGCCCGTGCGGAGAAAAATATGTCGATTAATCCCATTCTCTCGATTTGCGTTCCTTCCAGAAACCGCCAGGTCTATTTCCAGCAGACCATCGACGGCCTGCGCCTTTCGCCACGCACCGACGTCCAGTTCGTCTTCGCGGACAATTCCGACGACCCGTCCGTCATGAACGAATACATGCGCGATCTCGTCGGCGATCCGCGCATCGTCTACCTGCCGTCGCCGGAAAAGACGCTTTCCATGGTCGACAACTGGGAACGCACGATGGAGGTGGCGACCGGAGAGTATGTGGTCTTCATCGGCGACGACGACTTCGTCGATCCGGAACTGGCAGAATTCATCCGCCGTGTGCTCGAGTACAATCCCGGCGTGGAAGCCTTTGGCTGGCGCGCGATCGGCTACACCTGGCCCTATCCGGGCCGCGGCAGTTTCTCCGTCCCGGTTCCCTACGACAGCTCCATCGTCAAGATCGAGCAGGCGGAACTGTTCAAGCGCATGTTCGGCTGGCACGACAGCCGGCACGTTCCCACCTCCGGTTTCTCCATCTACCACCATGCCATCTCCCGCCGGCTGCTGGAGCGGATCAAGCTCCTTTACGGCGGCAAGTATTTCGAACATCCCGTCGTGGATTACGACAATGCGTTCAAGGTCATCTGCCTCGGCTCGAAATTCGTGGCGACCTCGCGCCCCTTCGGCATCATGGGCAGCTGCCCGGCCTCGAACTCCTTCAGCGTCGGCAAGCTGGAGGACCTGCGTCGGAAGATGGCGACCTTCGCCGAAGAGGCCGGCCAGGATTTCGAGAACGACCCGCTTTTCCGCGAGTTCCCGTTCGTACCTGCGCAAGGCACCACCGCGACCATCGGCGTGGCGCAGCACTGGTTCAAGTCGAAATACAACATCTCCTTCGAGAACTGGGGTGAAAACTTCGCCAAGGCCTGTGCGATGGACTGCCAGTTCTACTTCGACCGGGATGCCTTCGATGCAGCGACTGCCGGTTACAGGAAGAGCTTCGAGCTGTGGGAGAACGGCCGTTACCTGAAGCACTTCAACCCCGTCTTCGACGAAGCGCGGTCACAGGGCAAGAACATCGTTCCCGCAGGCTTTACCGACACGGGCGTGATCATCGATCAGGAGCTCCCGGTCAAGAATTCGGCGGAAATGTACGCGGTGGTCAACGCCATGTGCCCCCCCATCGACATGCTCGATATCGGTCCCGGCGGCTTGAAGCACGCCTGGGAGACAGAGGACAAGATCGCCAAGATGCTGCGGGCTTGAACGGCTCCGGCGCTGCGGATGGTCATGGAAAGCCGGGGCATGCCCCGGCTTTTTTCGTTGCCGGGGATCGCCGGAACCCACACGTAAAAAAGGGCCGCCCGGCAGGGCAGCCCTTTCGACCGGCGCGCAGCCCGCCTGTTTCAGACGCGCTTGAGGAAGCCGTCTGGAGCGGCGGTGAAGGCGAGCTTTGTCTCGATTGTCTTGTCGTACTGGAAGGCGAGCGGCTGGCCGTCGGCTGCGGTTCGCCCGTCCTCCTTCAGACGGCGCATGTATTCCCAGACGGCCGTCTTCGGATTGTCGCCCTTGCCCCAGGGGCGGTTGTTCCAGAACTCGTTGGGCAGGTCCTCGACCATGGTGTCGAAGACGACGCAGTAGCTGCCCTTCGAGGTCAGCGGCGCATAGAGCTCCAGCTCTTCGAGCACATGGGCGTGGGTGTGGTTGGAATCGAGGAAGACCATCACCGTCTTGTGGTTCCTGGCGATTTCCTTCACCTGCGCGATGGTTTCGGGTGCGATGGAGGAGCCCTGGATCATGGAGATCTTGCCGCCGAGCGGATGGGCCTCGATGGCCTTGCGGTTGTGCTCGCGGATGTCGATGTCGATGCCGAGCACCCGGCGCGGGGCCTTGCGCACGTCGAGCGGCTCGCCCGACTGCATGGCGTCGCAATAGTCGAGGAGCGCCAGCATGGAGGCGGACAGGATCAGCGAGCCGCCATGGGCGATGCCGGTCTCGATGACGAGATCGGGGCGCACGGCCCAGATGAGCTCCTGGGTGGCGTAGAGATCCTGCGGCATCTGGATGACCGGCCGGCCGAGCCAGGAGAAATTGTAGGAATAGAAGTACTTCGTGGCTTCCTGCAGCCAGGTGTTGGACAACGCCTGGAAGCCGGCATCCTTGCCGATGTCCTCGATGTTGCGGGCCACCTGCTGGCGAAATTCTGTGACGGGATCCATGCCTGCTCCTTGCCTTGGGTCGCTGTGCTCCGGCTCCGGCCGGGGCCCCTCGAAGGGCATGCCTTCAAGCCCGGCCCTGCGCTAGGATGGCCACAGCGATTCGTCCGAAACCCATTTCTGGTCCTTTCCTCCATTCTGCGGAAACCACCTTTCCCGGAGCTGGCCGCGCCTTTCCGGCGCCGCGTCACCGGCGGGAACGGCGCCGCTGGCAGCGGTCATCGAGGCGCCTCAGAGCCCCAGCTGCCGGACGACCTCGTCCGCAATGGCGAGGCTGGAGGTGAGGCCGGGGCTTTCGATGCCCAGCAGATGCACGATCCCGTCGGTGCGATGAAGCTGCGGCCCGGCGATGAGGAAATCAGCGTCCGGTTCCCCCGGGGCCGAAAGCTTCGGCCGAACTCCGGCAAACAGCGGATGCAGTTCCCTTTCCGCCACCGCTGGCCAGTAGGCACTGATCGCGCGGGCGAAACGCTCTGCCCGGGAGGCGTCCATGCTGTAGGACGGGGCGTCGATCCACTCCACGTCCGGGCCGAAGCGTGTGGTGCCGTCGAGGCCGAGGGTCGAGTGAATGCCGAGCCCGCCGGGCTCCGGGACGGGATAGACCAGCCGACGGAACGGTGCCGGCCCGGTGATGCCGAAATAGAGACCGCGCGCAAAGCGGATGCGGGGAGCACGCCAGGACGAGTCGCATGGGGCCGCCCTTGCCACCGCCTCGGCGCCGTGCCCTGCGGCGTTGATGAAATAGCGGCATGCAATCGTGTAGTCCTCGCCATCGGCGCCTTGCGTCGTGACGGCGAGGTCATTCCCGGATCGCGCAATGCTGCAGACGCGGGTGTTGGTGACGATCATGCCGCCATTGGCCTCGATGTCGGAGACGAGTGACAGAAGGAAGGCGCCGGAATCGAAGATGCCCGTCCGGGGTGACAGGAGACCGTATTCGGCGCGGACCTCGTTTTCCAGGTCTTCTATATCCCGTCTCGCGAGGCGGACGAGATCCGTGACGCCGTTGGCCTGCGCCCGGGCGCCAATGGCCTCGAGTTGGGCCCGCTGCGCCTCTGCCGCGACAACGAGCTTGCCGGTCAGGGCATGGGCAATGCCGTTGCCAGCAAGATAATCCAGCAGCATCTCGCGCCCCGAGATGCAGAGGCGGGCTTTCAGCGAGCCGGTCGGGTAGTAGAGGCCCGCATGGATCACCTCGGAATTGCGGGCGCTGGTTTCCTGTCCCGGACGCGCATTCTTCTCCAGGACAACGACCCCGACCCCGCGCAGGGCAAGCGCGCGGGCAATGGCGACGCCCACGACCCCGCCGCCTGCGACAACACAATCGATGAAATCCATGGCTCGGTCCGTTCGTGAAGCCAGCGGCCCGGATGTCGGGTCAGGCGCGCCAGCGCAGCTCGCGATCCAGCTTGCCGCTGTCGATGTGCTTCTGCAGCGTCTTCAGGCGCACATATTGCGAGTTCCGGAAGTCCGGTTCGTTGAATTTCATGCGTTCGAACGTTGCCAGCAGGCGCTCGATGGATTCGTCAAGCGACACCTGCGGCAGATGATCGGGCGCAAGCGATTTGAACAGCGAGAAATCCACCCGGTAGGAGCGGTTGTCGCTGGGGGCATTGGTGTTGATGCTGATCTCGGTTCCGGAGACCTTGCGTGCGACCGCTTCGGCCATGTCCCGGACCTGGTAGTTGTTCTGGTCCGATCCCGCATTGACGGCAAGGAAACGGCCGCCGTTTCCGGCCTCGCGGGAAATGCCCCAGAGGATGGCACGGGCCATGTCTTCCACGTCGATCATCGGGCGCCAGGGCGTCCCGTCGCTCAGAACCGTGATCTTGCCCGAGGTGAGGGCTCCGGCGACGAAATCGTTCAGGACGAGATCGAGCCGGATGCGGTCGGACGCTCCGCAGGCGGTGGCAAAGCGCAGGCAGGTGACGACCATCTCGCCGAGATCGAGCTGCTTGAGGCTGTTTTCCGTGCCGATCTTCGAGCGGGCATAGGCCGTCAGCGGGTTGGTCGGGTCCGTTTCCCGGCGCGCATCGCCTTCGGCAAAGCCATACATGCTGCAGCTGGAGGCGAAGACGAAGTTCTTCACGCCGGCCGCAGCGGCAAGGGTCGCAATCCGGACGCTGGAATCGCGGTTGATCTCTTCCGTCACCTTTTCGAACTGGTTGCCCATCGGATCGTTCGAAACCGCCGCGAGGTGAACGACGGCATCCACGCCTTCCAGGAGCTCGGCGGGAAAGTCCCGCACATCGCCGAAGACCTGCCGTTCGAGCAGGGATTCGGGCAGGTTTTCCGGGCCTGTGAGCGAGTGTCCGAAGAAGCCGGCGTCAAACCCGATGATCTGCGCCTCGGGGATGGTTTTCTTCAGAAGGCGAACCAGGACCGGTCCGACATAGCCCATGTTTCCGGTTATCAGCACGCGCATGGATCGACACTCTTTCTGGAATTGGTGCGGTTGTTCGGGAAGCCTTGCGCGCCTGTTTCAGACGCGCTTGAGGAAGCCGTCTGGAGCGGCGGTGAAGGCGAGCTTTGTCTCGATGGTCTTGTCGTACTGGAAGGCGAGCGGCTGGCCGTCGGCTGCGGTTCGCCCGTCCTCCTTCAGACGGCGCATGTATTCCCAGACGGCCGTCTTCGGATTGTCGCCCTTGCCCCAGGGGCGGTTGTTCCAGAATTCGTTGGGCAGGTCCTCGACCATGGTGTCGAAGACGACGCAGTAGCTGCCCTTCGAGGTCAGAGGCGCATAGAGTTCCAGCTCTTCGAGCACATGGGCGTGGGTGTGGTTGGAATCGAGGAAGACCATCACCGTCTTGTGGTTCCTGGCGATTTCCTTCACCTGCGCGATGGTTTCGGGTGCGATGGAGGAGCCCTGGATCATGGAGATCTTGCCGCCGAGCGGATGGGCCTCGATGGCCTTGCGGTTGTGCTCGCGGATGTCGATGTCGATGCCGAGCACCCGGCGCGGGGCCTTGCGCACGTCGAGCGGCTCGCCCGACTGCATGGCGTCGCAATAGTCGAGGAGAGCCAGCATGGAGGCGGAGAGGATCAGAGAGCCGCCATGGGCGATGCCGGTCTCGATGACGAGATCGGGGCGCACGGCCCAGATGAGCTCCTGGGTGGCGTAGAGATCCTGCGGCATCTGGATGACCGGTCGGCCGAGCCAGGAGAAATTGTAGGAATAGAAGTACTTCGTGGCTTCCTGCAGCCAGGTGTTGGACAACGCCTGGAAGCCGGCATCCTTGCCGATGTCCTCGATGTTGCGGGCCACCTGCTGGCGAAATTCTGTGACGGGATCCATGCCTGCTCCTTGCCTTGGGTCGCTGTGCTCCGGCCCCGGCCGGGGCCCCTCGAAGGGCATGCCTTCAAGCCCGGCCCTGCGCTAGGATGGCCACAGCGATTCGTCCGAAACCCATTTCTGGTCCTTTCCTCCATTCTGCGGAAACCACCTTTCCCGGAGCTTGTCATGAAACATATCCTCATCACCGGTGCCGGCGGCTTCGTCGGCCGGCAGGTTCTCAAGGCCCTCAAGGGAAAAGGCCATCGGGTCACGGCCGTGCTGAGGCCCGGCCAGCAGCTTCCCGCCGGCTATGAAGCTGATGCGGCCGTCGTCACGCCGGACCTGTTTTCGGAAGACGAAGCGTGGTGGCGGGAGCGGCTCGGCGGCATCGATTGCGTGATCCATTCGGCCTGGTATGTCGAACCGGGAAAATACCTCGACAATCCGCGCAATCTGGATTGCGTTGCCGGGTCGATCGCCCTGGCCAAGGCTGCGGTTGCAGCCGGTGCCGGCCATTTCATCGGCATCGGCACCTGCATGGAGTATCGCCTTCCGGGCGACCGGCTGGCGGTGGACTCGCCGCTCGAACCCGCCACGCTCTATGCGGCTGCCAAGCTCGCGCTTTACCATATGCTCGGGCATTTCCTGCCGGGAACCGCCACGACCTTCAGCTGGTGCCGGCTTTTCTATCTCTATGGCGAAGGCGAGTATGCCGCCCGTCTGGTGCCCTATGTCCGGGCACAGCTTGAAAAGGGAGAGACCGTGAAGCTCTCTGCGGGAACACAGCTGCGCGATTATCTCGACGTTGCGGAAGCAGGTCGGCAGATTGCCACCGTTGTCGAGACAGGGCAGACCGGTGCGATCAACATCTGTTCCGGCAAGGCGGTGACCATCCGCGCCCTCGTCGAGAGCATTGCCGACGAATATGGCCGGCGCGATCTTCTGGAATTCGGCACGGCCGCCATCCATCCCTCCGATCCCGCAGCCGTCGTCGGCATCCCCAATCTGATCCGGCCCGGTGGGTGACGGGGCAAGCTCCCCGGCCTCGCACGACGGACTGCGCCGCTTCCGCAAGCGCGACGGCAAGCTTCGCGCAACGAAAAGAACGAACAATGCATATTTAAATTCATGTCTTTGACAGGAGCCATTTGCATGACGAACTGCCCAGCCTGCGATGGGACCGAGCATAATGTGATCCTGACCCGCAGCAATGTTCCCGTTCTTCAGAATGTCATCGTTAAGACCGAGGAAGAAGCGCGCGCCTTTCCCGTTGCACGCCTGCGCATCTGCCAGTGCCGGAACTGCGATTTCGTCTGGAACGCCGATTTCGATGCCGACGTCATCCGGTATGACAGCAGCTATAACAATTCGGTGCAGGCATCCGGTGTCTACCGGGCGCATCAGTCGGCCATGGCGGAGAAGATCCTGGCGCGTCCCGGCACCTTCAACTGCGTGGACATCGGCTGCGGCGAGGGCGAGTTTCTGGAGGAGCTCGCCCGCTCGGGCCGGGTGGGCAAGGCAATCGGCTTCGATCCCGCCTTCAAGGGGCACCCGGGGATGCATCCGGCGGTCAGCGTCAGGACCCATTATTTTACCGAAGAGACGGCCCGCGCCCTGCCGGACGACATCCATGTGGTCTGCTCGCGCCATACCATCGAGCACATTCCCGAGCCGGCTCCCTTCATCGAGGCCATCGCCGGCTATGTGCGCGCCCGCAACCTGCCGCTCTACCTTGAAACGCCGGATGTCGACTGGATCCTGAGGAACAAGGCGTTCGAGGACTTCTTCTACGAGCACTGCTCGCTTTTCTCGCCGCGCTCCATGACGCTGCTGCTGAAACGCTATGGCCTGGATTGCCGGGTGGAGGCGGTCTATGGCGGCCAGTACATGTGGGTCGAAGCCTGGCCGGCGGAGGAGGTAAAGGACGTTCTGCCGCCGGCCCCTGCGGACATTCCGGCGCATGACGGCATAAGCGAGGTGCTTGCCTACTGGGAAAACCGGCTTTCGGACCTCAGGCGGGATGGGCCGGTGGCGATCTGGGGCGGGGCCTCCAAGGGCGTGACCTTCTCGCTCCTCGTGCCGGGCGTCGACATGGCGATCGATCTCAATCCCGCGAAACAGGGATGTTACATGCCTGTCAGCGCCACCCCGATCCTGCCGCCAGAGGAGGCGCTGGCTCGCGGGGTGCGATCCATCGTGGTCATGAACCCGAATTATCACGCGGAGATCGAGGCGCGGCTGAACCAGCTCGGCTGGTCGGGAACCCTTCTGGGGCTTCAGGATCGGGCGGCCTGACGGCAGAGGCAGCCAAGGCATCGGAAAAAGGGCCAGCCGTTGCAACGGCTGGCCCTTTTTCCGTGTGTCTCGCCGCGAAGGAAAATGGCGGGTTGCCCCGCCATCGCCCGTCAGTGCTGAGTCATCGACATGGATGTCGCGATGGGAAGCGGGGTCAGCATGAACCGCGCGAATTCGTAGAAATCCTGGGCCGTCGTGGCGTTTCCGAGGAAACGATCCACCAAAAGGACGCGCCCGTGCAGGCCGCGGCGGCGGTCCGCCTTGGGCTCGGGCATGTAGGGCGGGTGGAAGCTCGCCGCCAGCCGCTGGTCGCCCATCTCCCGCATTGCGGCATGATAGGCCTGGCACTTGGACTCGAATTCCTGTTCCCGGTGTTCCAGCATGCAGTCGATCATGCAGGCGCGGACGAAATCGTCTCCGTATCCATCCCATGCGCTGCCGATATCGTGCAGAACACGGCACTGGATTTCGGCGATAGCCGCGGTGATGCCGAGGGCGGGCGTGAAGGGGAAATTGGTGATCACGCGCGGCATGGAAACCGGCTTGTAGGTTTCCTGGCTGATCGCCGAGAGCGGGCGTGAGGCGAAGGCAAAGCGGTTTGCGTGAAGCACAACGCGAGCCGACCATTCATACTGGGGCACCGGCGTCAGCCAGCTCAGCTCGCCCGAATGCACCAGCACCGCCTCCAGCAGCGAACGGCTGATGGCGCAATGATAGAGGCCGAAGGGCATTTTCGGCACGTTGAGGCTGTCCTTCCAGTGGAAGAAGGCCTCGAGCATTTCCGTCTTCCCGAATTCGGTGACATGGTGCTGGATCGGAACGGCAACAGCCGTGGGAATATTGCGGTCGGCGTTGGGGTCGATCGTGAAGGTGTTCCAGCCGCAGGCATCCGCATCCGGCATGGTTTCCTCCACGTGCCGCAACAGGTAGTCGATGCCCGGCTCGAGCATGTCGTCCGGCCGAACCACAGTCACCCAGCGGGCGGTCATGGCGGCGACGGTGCCCATCCACAGATTGGAGAGGGAGATGTTTTCGGGGGCTGGCGGCAGGATGCGCAGCCGTGCGTCGCGGCCTGCCAGCGCCAGCAGCGGGTGGTCGTCCCCGTAGGCTTCGCCATAGGGTGCAACGATCACCTCGATGTCGGCCGCAGCGTCGGACAGAAGGCGCTCGCAGAGGTAAAGCGGTGGCTTCATGCCGGGCTCGACGGGGATGCAGATCGATAATGTGGTCATCGGCAGACGGATCTCCTCGCATGGGATACTGCCGGGTAAAGGTAACGCTCGATCAGCAATGTCGACGTGCGCGTACCGGTCCGGCCTGAGCCAATGCTAGGAAGCCCGCCTTGCGCGAGGCTGTGCTAAAATAATCAGGCTCCCCAGGTCTCGCCGGCCACCCGCAGCCAGTTTTCCCGGCAAAGCTTCGCGAGCTCCGCCTCGCCGTATCCGGCCTTGCGCAGCGCCTCCACAAGCGCCTGGCTTCCCGAAGCGTCGCCGATCGCGGCAGGGATAGTGGCCCCGTCGTAATCCGAGCCGATGCCCACGCAGTCGATGCCCATGCGCTCCACCATGAAATCGATATGGCGGACCAGGTCTTCCATCGGCGTCTCTGCATCCTCCCGTCCGTCGGCGCGCAGCATGGTGACGGCGAAATTCAGGCCGGCAATGCCGCGGCTGTCGCGGATCGCATCCATCTGCCGTTCGGTGAGGTTGCGGGCCACGGGGGTGAGGGCATGGGCATTCGAATGGCTGGCGACCAGCGGGTGCCGGCTGGTGCGCGCCACGTCCCAGAAGCCCTTCTCGTTGAGATGCGCGAGATCGATGACGATGCCGAGTTCGTTGCACGCCTTCACCAGGCGGAACCCCGCCTCGGTCAGGCCGGCGCCGGTATCGGGGTCGCGGGGATAGGCAAAGGGCACGCCGTGGCCGAAGATGGTCTCCCGGCTCCAGACCGGCCCCAGGGAGCGAAGGCCCGCGGCATAGAAGGTCTCCAGCTCGTCGAGATCCGAATTGATGGCCTCGCAGCCCTCCATATGGAGCACGGCCGCGAACCGTCCGGCCTCCATGGCCTTGCGAATGTCGGCAACGCTGCGGCAGAGCGCCCAGGCGCCGGCGCGGTCAAGCCGCTGGGCTATCGCGGCAATTTCCATGGCGCTGGCAAGCGACGGCAGGTGGGAGAGCGGAGCCGGCAGGGGGATCTCGTAATGTCCGCGCTCGTCGGGCTCGCGGTGGCCGAGATCGGGCGAGGAGAGATAGATGGCGCAGAAACCGCCGGCGAGTCCGCCTGTCTGCGCCCGCGGGCCGTCGATATGGCCCTCCGTCGTTCCCTCCACGAATTCCGCCACCGGATCGCGCCCGGCCTTGGCATGGGAATGAAGCCGGTAGAGCACGTCATTGTGGCCGTCGAAGATGAGCTGCATGGAGGGATCCTGGAATCGGGAGGAACGGAACGGCCCTCCTTCTAGCGCAAGTGGGGCGGCTGCGGGAAGCGCGGGCCATGCCCGGATTTGCGGGTGAGGCGGGGGACCTTCCGCGGCGCGGCGCGAATATAGGTATTTTCCGATCCTCTACCGGTGCCCCGGCCTGCCCTATTCTATGAGTCTGTCCGCCCGCCTTTCCGAAAGGAGGTGGCGGGTCTTCTTGTCGAGAGGGTTGAAGCCGGTTTCCTCCCGCCGGTCCGATGCCTTCGCAGTTGAAGGGATAGAACATGCGAAAGTCATTTGTTTCCATCGGAGCCGCGGCGCTCGCCCTCATTACCTTCGGCACGTCGCTGCCGCAGGCCGAAGCTGCCCCGCTGCGCCCCGTCATCGCGGTGGATGCTTCGACGGATGTCACCCCCGTGCGCAATCGCCACGGCGACGAATACAACTGGCGGAATGGCCGCCCCTATTACAATGGTCACCGTGGCTACCGCCACTGGCGCCACGGATATCGCCACCATCGTGGCTACTGGTTCCCCGGCGCGGCATTTGCCACCGGCGTGATCATCGGCGGGGCCATCGCCAGCCAGCCGCGTGTGCGGGTCCGTCCGGGCCTGACGCGCGAGCACATCGAATACTGCATGCAGCGCTACCGCAGCTACCGGGCCTGGGACGATACCTATCAGCCCAATTACGGTCCGCGCCGCCGCTGCATCTACTGAGGAATACCCGCCCGGGCCGCAAGGTCCGGGCGGTGACGAGCTGGCGCCGCCGGCTCCGGTCTGCCCCCCGACTGCAGCCGGCAATGGCGCCTGGAACGCAAGATACCGCCGTTCACCCGTCCCCTGCGGTCGGCGGTACCGCGTTCACCCGCATGGTCCGTTGCGATGACGCTTGCATGTTTTATCCGCAACGCGAGTTTGGCAAACCTTCCGCTCCCTGGGCGGCTACGGGCTTTGCCCGAGACCATGCCAAAGAGCCGCAGCCCGCCGGAGTCCCGACCGGCCGGCTGCGGCTTTTTTGTTGGGCGCCGGTGGTGCGCTTCGCCCGCCTCCGGTAAACTGCCGGCACAGCCATCCGGCATCAGGGAGCAGCAATCCATGGAACAACGGCAGACCCCGCGCTTCGACGGCATGACCGTGCTCGTCACCGGCGGAAATTCCGGCATCGGGCGCGGCATCGTCCATTTCTTCGTCGAGGCGGGCGCCGAAGTGCTCTTCACCGGGCGCAATGTCGAAAAGGGGCGGAAGGTGGAGGAGGAAAGCCTTTCGCTCGGTTATCCCGCGCGTTTCCTGGCCTGCGACCACGCGGACGAGGCCGCGGTTTCCGCCCTGTTCGAAACGATCCGCCAGCATGGCCGGCTGGACATCCTGGTCAACAATGCAGGGGTCGGCTCGCGCCGCTCCGGCGTCGTGCCCGAAGATGGTCCAGGCGTGCGCTGGGACAAGCTGGTCGGCCCGAACCTCGAGGCTGCCTACCTGACCTCCGCCCATGCGCTGCCGCTGCTCGCCGAAAGCGCATCGCCCGCCATCGTGAACATTTCCTCGACCGCCACGCTGCATGGCAACTGGGGGCTCTACTGCGTCGCAAAGGCGGGCGTGGAGGCCCTCACGCGGGCTCTCGCCGTCGAGGGCGCGGCCCATGGCATCCGGGCAAATGCCGTCAGCCCCGGCTGGATCGAAACCGAGCAGGATGGCGAGAACCCGGCCAGCGGCAGCGCCGACGGCTGGGAAGTGCCGCCGAACCTCTTCGACCGCATGGGCCAGCCGCGGGAGATCGCCGCCGCCGTGGCCTTCCTCGCCAGTGACGCTGCCTCCTTCGTCACAGGCCAGACCCTGGTTGTGGATGGTGGCCTGTCGATCATCGACTACACGTCCCGCACGCTACTTCAGGAACGGGGAGAGGGGCTGTTCTCCGGCGTTCTCTCATCCAAGGTTGCAACAAAAAAGAACCCCGGTTGAAGCCGGGGTCAAGTCTGGGCCGAAAGGGAAACTGTGTCGGCTGCGGCCGCGAAGGCGGCAAACTCCACCGAAAAACTGGAGAAAATGCGGGAGATGGGCGGCTGTCATGGCGGCCCCGGCAGTCGAGACAAGGCGACTGTAGCCGTCGAACTTTTATGAATTATTAAAGTCAGAGATACGAATTGTCGGATTGTATGTGATTTATGCGTCGGGATCCCCCGTGAGCTGTTGCCGCATGATGCGGTAGTAGCCATCCAGCTCCGGCATGGCGGCGGGAAGCCTTTCGAAGGCGGGGTCCAGCGGGGAGAGCGTCCGCGCGTAGCGCCTTGCGAGAAACGCCTCGTGCTCTGCCAGCACATCGGCACCTGCGGCCTTTACCAGGGTGAAGACGGGCGAGGGGAGCGTGCGCCCCTTGACCGTGATGCGGTCGAGCTCGACGGTCGTGAAACGCCCGGCGACCCGCCGTGCGGTCTCCTCGCCGAGAAGAAGAGCCACGCCGTAATTCTTCGAAACGCCTTCCAGGCGCGAGGCGAGATTGACGGAATCGCCGAGGCAGGAATAGTCGAAGCGCCGGGTGGAGCCCATGTTGCCGACGACACAGTCTCCGGTATTGATGCCGATACCCATGCGCAGAACGTGATGCGGCCGCCCGCGAAGCTTGCTTTCCTCCTCCAGATGGTCGTTCAGCTCGGCCAGCGCCTTCTGCATGGCGATCGCCGCCTCGACCGCGTGGATTGCATGGTCGGGGTCATCGAGCGGTGCGTTCCAGAAGGCCATGATGCAGTCGCCGATATATTTGTCGATGGTGCCGCCGTGATCCATCACCACGTCGGAGAGGGGTGTGAGAAGACGGTTGATGAGGGCCGTGAGGGCCTGCGGGTCATCCTTCATCGTTTCGGCGATCGTGGTGAAGCCGCGCACGTCGGAGAAGAGGATCGAGAGCGTCCGGGTCTCGCCGCCGAGCTGCAGCTGCGAGGGATCGTCGGAGAGGCGCCGCACCAGTTCGGGGGAGATGTACTGGGAGAAGGCCCGCGTGATCTGCCGCTTGTTGCGCCGCTCCTCGGCATAGTCGAAGGCGGTCTGCCCGAAGGCGAGGCCGATGAAGCCGAGCGTGGGGCCGAGCGGCGAAACATAGGTGCTGGTCAGGCGGATGCCCGCATAGCTGACGGCGGAGAAGAACAGCAGCGAGAGCAGGCAGAAGCCGAAGGTGTGCCAGCCCGTCGTGCGCCAGACGGCGAGCGAGGCCACCAGCACCGCGGCGAGAATGCAGGCGCCGTTCAGCAGCGGATCGGCGGGGTCGATGGCCGAGCCGAGGCGGAGGTTGTCGAAGATCGTCGCCTGGATTTCCACGCCGGGCACCAGCCGTCCCGTATGGACGGTAAAGGGCGTCGCGAAGGCATCCGCACCGCCCTTGTCGATCTCGGGCGCATTCTGCAGGCTGAGCCCGACCAGCACGACCCGATCCTTGAAGAAGCCCGGTGGCAGGAAGTTCGCCGGGTCGAGCGCCTGATAGTAGGACACCGTCGGATAGCTGCGCGCCGGGCCGTAGGACTGGATCAGCGCATCCGCGGGCAGGGCTTTCGGCGTCAGGCCCGCGGCGACGGCGAGCATGGCGGCAAACCCGTCCCCGTAGCGCGGGATGTTGCGGAAGATGCCGTCGCCGCCGAGCTCGATGGAGGCGATGCCCGTGCGGGCCCCGGCCTCTGTCAGCTGCGGCATGGGCGTGGTGCGGATCAGCTGATCCGCCTGAGGGGTCTTGATCAGCGTCTCGTCGCCCGCCAGCACCACGTCGGGCCCGACGGCGGCGGCGATGGCCGCGTCGTTCTCGGGCGTGGAGGGTTCGGCCATGATGATGTCGAGGCCGATGGCGCGGGCGCCGGCTGCCCGCAGCGCCTCGATCAGCCGCCCGTGCAGCTGCCGGGGCCAGGGCCACTGTGCATTGATTTCGGCCAGAGAAGGTTCGTCGATGGCGACGATGACGGGCCCGCCCGCCGGCGGTTCGGGGCTGTCGATGGTGGAAATGTAATCGAAGGCGCGCAGGTCGCCGAGCTTCCAGGCCGGCAATCGCGTGAGCAGCGACAGGATGGCAAGAGCGGCCAGCGCCAGCACCACGACGCGCACGGGCCGGCTGCTGAACGGCCAGCCGGGCCGGTAGCCCGCCGATCCGAAAACCGCCCGCCTCACCTCAGACCTGCCGCTCGGCTCGTTCATCGAACCCTTTCGCCACCGCTGTTGGCCGATGCCGCCTCAGAAGCGGACCTTCAGCATGCACTTGAAGCTCGGTCCCCATCCCGGAACACCCGGGGCCAGCTCGAAATCCTGGTCCAGTAGGTTGTAGGCGGAGGCCTCGAGCGCGATCTGCTTGTCCAGCGGCTCCCAGGTCAGGGAGGCATCGAGCGTCCAGTAGTCGTCGAGCCGGTCGCCGCTGTCGTTGCCGCTGCGTTCGCCGATGTAGTTGGCGGCCAGCGTCGCCTTCACATGGGCTTCGTTCACCCAGGTGAGCGCAACCTGTCCTGCCGTATCGGGGACATAGGACAGATCGCCCCCGAAGCTTGCGCTGCGCGGATCGCGGTTGTCCGAGCGGGCGAGCGCAAGTGTCGTCGAGAGGCCGAAGCCGCCGCCGAGAACGGTATTGGTGGTAAAGGCCGCACGATCGATGGTGCCCCGCTCCAGCTCCATCCCGTCGACGCTGGGAAGCGCCGTCAGCGGATAGCCGATCGTCACCTGGTTGAGGTCCTGGTGCTGGTATTCCAGCGAGGTGAAGAAGCGGTCGGTCCACTCCGCATCCCATTGCAGCGCGGCGGTATCCACATAGCCGCCGTTCAGATCGAACCTGTTGGGCAGCAGCCCGAGGACGCCGATGGGCGAAAGGGTCGGCGTCGACAGGTCGAAGCCGTTTCGCATGTATGCGGCGCGCAGCCAGTGATTTTCCACCGGCGACCAGGCGACGCCGAAGCGCGGCTCGAAGCGGCGCGTCGTTTCGCGGTCGTTGTCGATCACGCTGCCAAACAGCGCATATTCGAGCTTGAGGTCGGGTGCCACGTCCTGCAGCACATCCACATAGGCGCGGCCGAGGCGGGAGCGTTCGCTGGACGAAAGCAGCGGCACGCCATTGGCCGTGAAGCTTGCCGTGCTGTCGGCCCAGCCCGCTTCCAGACCGTAGCGGAAGGTGAAATCCTCGACGCCGACCGCATGGTTGACGGCGGCGATATAGGTCTTCTGGTTGCCGGTCTCCTCGTAGAGGTCGTCGCTGCCGAAGGGGAACGGCAGGTCATAGATGTAGCGGCGATCCACATTCGCCTCGATGCCGCTGTAGAGCAGCGCCGCATTCATCACGTTGTGGTAGCTGAAGGTGTGGCTCCAGCCCACCCCGGCATTGGTCATCGTGTTGTCGTCGTTGCGCTGGCGTGTCTGCGGCAGCGGAATGCCGAGATCGGTGCCGATGCCCAGGGCATCCGCATCGAGCCCCGCACGGCTATGGGTACCATAGATGACGATGCGGTCGTTGCCGGTTGGGCTCATCGTCAGGTAGCCGCTCGCATCGAGCAGCTTCGTGTCCGCGTCGAAGCCGCCGAAATCCCGATAGGATCCGGAGATCGGCAGGTCCGTGAAGGTGAAGTTCCCGAGGAAGCTCGTCGGCAGCGGCGTATTGGAATAGCCCTGCACCTCCACCTCGCCGATCCGCTTGCTCTCTCCACCGGAATGGGCAATCCCGCCGCCGAGCGATATGTCGAGGAAGGGCGAGCGCAGGAGCGTTGCGGTCCGGGAGCGTCCGGCCAGCATGTGCGGGTCGAGGAGAAGCCCCTGCAGTTGCGAGGAGAAGCCTTCGGCACTGTCGGTATTCGTCACGCTCGACTGGCCGTAAAGGTAGGAGTTCACATAGGGATTGACCTGCCCGCGCACCGCCTGGTCGATGTAGCCGGCACCGGCGAAGGGATCGAAGGTCACGTCGCCGTAGTAGCGGCCCCATGCATCCAGTCCCTGAAGCCGGAAGGCGTTGTTGAGGGTCGAGCCGGCATCCTGGTTGGCGCCGAGCCGGGCAAAATCGCCCCCTTGAGCGCGCGAGCGGCGCATGAAGTCCTGCGCATTGCGAATGGCGCCTTCGGCATCGTAGTCGTCGATGGCAAGCGTTGTCCGCAGGGAAGGCGCAACGGGATCGTTCCGGTCCAGCCGGTCCGCATTGTCGATCGCCTGGTTGGACGGGTCGCGGTCGCCCTTGATGTAATGGCCCATGCCCAGCAGGATCTGCGCCTGTGCATAGCTCGGATTGGCGGTCGCCCCGGCCAGCAGGTCCTCGAGCGCCTTGTCGGTCTCGCCGGTCTGCAGGTAATAGCGTCCGCGTGCCACGAGGGCGATATCGAAGGCGGGATCGACCGAAAGCGCCCGGTCGATCAGCGCCTTGGCTTCCTTGACGCGCGACTGGTCGAGATAGAGGATCGCAAGGTTCGCATAGCCGACAGGATCTTCCGGATCGAGCGCGATGGCCTTCAGCAGGGCTTCTTCCGCCTCGCGGCTGGCGCCGAGATCCTCGTAGGCAAGGCCAAGGCTGTTCCAGGAGGAGGAATCGCCCGGAGCGGAGGCAATGGCCGCCTTGAAATCGCTGATCGCGCCGCGGGTATCGCCGAGATAGTCTCCGCGCAGGGTGCCGCGTGCCTGCAGCGCGGTCGGATCCTCGGGATCGATCGAAAGCGCCCGGTCGGCGGCCTCCTGCATCTTCTCCTTCTCGCCGTTGAGGCCGTGGAGAAGGGCGCGGACCGCGGGCAGCGTCGGGTCGTCGGGATGCCGGGCTTCCGAGCGTTCGATGACGGCAATGGCCGCCGGTATGTCCTTGAGAAAGCCCTGCGTCAGCGCCTGCATGATGTCGGCATAGGGGCCGGATGCGGTGCGCGGCGGCTGCTCGATCCGGTCCGGATCGGCCAGCGAACGGGCGAAATAGCCGCCATAGGCGGCAATGGCGCGCCGCTGCGGATCAAGGCCGCGCTCCGCCTTGCGGAAGAGCGCGGCGGATTCGTCATAGCGGCGGTTGGACCCGGCAATGAGAGCGTCGATGAGGGAGACGCGGGCCTTCTGGGCGGCGCTGAGCGGGCGGTTGCGGATTGCCTCCAGCGCCTCGGCCGCACGCTTCTGGCCATCCAGAGCCATGCGGGTTTCGGCAAGCGTCAGCCAGTCCTCGGTGCTGCGGGCCTCCGGCGCCATCGCCTCGATCCGCCGGAACTCCTCGCGCATGCGGCGGGCGGGAAGCGGCGTCGCCGGCATGAAGGTGAAACCCGAGCGCAGCGTCAGGTAAAACAGCATCTGCTGCCGGTCCTTGGGCGTCACGATCACCAGCTTGCGCGGTGCCTGTCCGATGCTCGCCACCGCGGCCTCGCCCTCGCGGACCTCCACGGAGCCATAGGCATTCTTGAATTCGATCTTGCCTTCCAGAACGATGAGAGAAGTCTGGTCGCCCTTGACCGTCAGCGTCCAGTCCGTGCCGCGGATGGCGGCTGCGGCCGCCGGCGTCTCGACGGTCAGGCCCTGTCCGCCGCGCTGGGCACGGGCCCACATGGTGCCGGACTGGAGATTGAGAACCGTATCCTCGGTCGTCCCCATCTGCTTCACCTGGAGGGCGGAGTTTCGCCCGAGGCGTACTTGCGTATGGTCGGCAAACAGGATGGCGAGCTGGCCCAGCGCATTGGTGCGCAGGACGTCGCCGCCGAGCAGGTCCTGCTTCAACTCCACATTGCGCCAGTCGGTGAGATCGACGAAGCGAACCTCTTCACCCGACTTGCGGTCGATGACGGCACCGGCAGCCGGGGCCGCGCGCTTCACCGGCTCCGCGACCGCCGCCGAGGCAAGCGTGCCGAGGCCGATGGCCAGCGCAGTTCCGCATGACGGTAGGAAATTAAAATTGTCCCTCATAACAAAGGGTGTGTCCAACGCCTCTTTAAATGTCAAGCGTTCTAATCTGGGCATTTTTATTTGCCCCGAGATGTATTATCAGCGGAGTTCGTTTGCATGGGGGTATCGATGGAAGATCAGGCAGTGACCGCTGAAGCACGGGTAGAAAGCGGCGCAAAGCCGCCGGTCAAGGCCGAGTATATGGATCATGTCCGCAAGGTGAACGACGTCTTTTACGACCAGATCGTCATTTCCGACCAGAAGGCCGCCTACATCTTTACGTTCATGCTGGCCTTCCTGGTCACGTCGAGCGAGGGGCGCGAGGTCTTTACCTGGGCGCGTTACGCCAACGGCACGTTGCACGGCGTTTTCTTCTCGGCACTGCTTGCGCTGTCCTCGCTGGTATCGATGCTGGCGGCCATCATGGTTGTGCTGCCGCAGCATGTGAAGAAATCCACATCCCTGTTCTGGGGCACCTGGAACCAGCATCGTGTCATGCTGGAAGAGGCAGCCCATCGCTGCGACCAGGACTATCTCTTCCGCCAGTATCTCGACAATGCCGACGTGCTCTCGCTGATCGCGCGCCGGAAGTACCGCTTCGTCACCTATGCCTTCCGGGCGCTGATGGTGACCGTGATTGCCTATGTTCTGCTGCTGGTGTCCAACTGACGCTACCCGGATTTTGACGGTCTTGCCGAAGGGGCGGCGCGCTTTATATCTCCCGGATGTCTTGCCACGCCTCTCTTGCCTCCCCGAGCCGCCGCTTTTTCCTCCGCGATGCCACGGCTGAAGATCACCGCCGCCTTGACGAGGCTGTCGGTCCGCTTGCGGACCGTCCCTCCTATGATGCGTATGTGCAGGCCCTTTACGGTTTCCGTGCGCCTGTCGAGGCCTGGATAGGGGAAAGGCCAGCCCCTTCGGCCTGGAACGACTGGCGGCCCACGGCCATCCGCCACCTGCTGGAAAACGACCTTTCGGCCCTGGGTCTTGCACGGCCTCCGGCGCTGGATTTCGCCGGCCCGGAAGCCGGACCGGCAGGGGAAGGTCTTCTCGGCATTCTCTACACGCTCGAGGGGGCAAGCCTCGGCAGCCAGCTTATCGGCCGCCGGGCTGCCGGCCTCGGACTTGGCGTGGCAAACGGTGCCGCGCATCTGGCCGGCACCGCCACCGCCGTCGGCAACTGGAAGGGCTATTTCGCCCTTCTCGACAGCGCCCCGGCGCTTGACATGGAACGCGTTGCAGACGCGGCGCGAACGGCCTTCCGCTTCGCCCGGGCTGCCTTCGAAGGAAAGCATGCATGACGGCCGGTGGCGTCGATCTCACCAATTGCGATCGGGAACCCATACATATTCCCGGCACCATCCAGCCCCACGGCTGCCTTGTGGCCCTTTCCGGCGATTTCAGCGCCGTGGTGCGCCATTCGGCGAACTTTGCCGCCATGACCGGCCTGCCCGAACCCGTGGCCGGCCAGCCGCTTCATGAGGTCGTCGGTCCGGAAATCATGCATTCGCTGCGCAACGCGCTCGGCATCTCTGCCGATCCCGCGCGGCCCGGCCTGCTCTTTGCCCAGGCCCTGCCCAGCGGCCGGCTGGTGGACATCACCGTCCACCGCTATCTCGATGCCGTGATCGTGGAGTTCGAGCCGACCGTCGCGGGGGATCAGCCGATCCGGCTGGTGCGCGACCTGACCGATCGCATCAACCGGCTGGAGACGGTGGATCAACTGGTCAACACGGCCACCCGGCTTGTCGCGGGGCTCCTGGGCTATGACCGGGTGATGATCTACCGCTTCGAGCAGGATGGTGCGGGAAAGGTTCTGAGCGAGGCAAAGCGGCCGGATCTCGAGAGCTTCCTCGGCCAGTATTTCCCGGCCTCCGACATCCCCAGGCAGGCCCGGGCGCTTTATGTGCGCAACACCATCCGCACCATCTCGGATGTCCGCTACGAGCGGGTCGCGCTGCTGCCGGATGCTGCGGAACGGGCCGCCCCGCTGGACATGTCCTATGCGCATCTGCGCAGCGTCTCGCCCATTCACTGCGAGTATCTGCAGAACATGGGCGTCTCTGCCTCGATGTCCATTTCCATCATTCTGGACGGCGAGTTGTGGGGGCTGATCGCCTGCCACCATTATCAGCCGAAGCGGCTGACCATGGCCGAGCGGGTTGCGGCCGAGATGTTCGGCTCCTTCTTCTCGCTGAAGCTCCAGACGCTGAAGCAGAAGCGTACGCTGGAGACGGCCAACAACGCGCGGCGCTCGCTGGACCAGTTCCTGCGTCTGGCCGCCCATCACCAGGACCTGCGCCAGCTTCTGAAGGATACCCTGCCCGAATTCGCCCGGCTGATGCCCTGCGATGGCATCGGCCTGTGGATGGAGGGCAGCTGGTCCGCCGTCGGAGATGTGCCGGCGGAGGAGGTGGCTATCCAGCTTTCCCGCCATCAGATGGTCGAGGAGCGCGGCCGCGTGTGGTCCAGTCACGCGCTCAGCCGCGATCTGCCCGGCCTCCAGCCGCTCCTCGGAAAGACGGCAGGCGCGCTGATCGTGCCGGTCTCGCAGGTCTCCAGCGATCACCTCATGTTTTTCCGCAACGAGCTCGTCCATACGCTGAACTGGGCGGGCAATCCGGACAAGTCCTATTCCACCGGGCCGCACGGTGATCGCCTCACGCCGCGAAAGAGCTTCGCCATCTGGAAGGAAACCGTGCGCGAGCAGGCCCAGCCCTGGACGGAATCCGATCTCGAGACCGCAGATGCCGCCCGTGCCGCCATTGTCGAGGTGGTGCTGCGCCACAACGAGCTGATGTCGGAGGAGCGCGACAAGGCCGAGGTTCGCCAGCGGATGCTCAACGAGGAGCTCAACCATCGCGTCAAGAACGTCCTTGCGATCATCAAGTCGCTGGTTGCCCATTCCAACCGGGAGGAACGCCCGCTCGCCGATTACGTGGATACGCTGAAAGGCCGGCTCAGGGCTCTTTCCTTCGCCCATGACCAGGTGGTTCGCAGCGACGGCGGCGGCGTGCTCAACGATCTGATGGAGGCGGAAGTCTCCCCCTATCGCGGTCCGGGCAACACGATCCGCATCAGCGGTCCGCGGCTTCTTCTCGACAGCCGCGCCTTCTCCGTGCTCGCGCTGGTGCTGCACGAACTGGCCACCAACGCCGCCAAGTATGGCGCCCTGTCCCAGGCTTCCGGCCGGCTCGACATCGGCTGGTCGATGAACGAGGCCGGCGATTGCGAGATCGAGTGGCAGGAGTGGACCGAAAGTCCCCTCAGCCCGCCTGCGCGCAAGGGTTTCGGTACGGCGCTCATCGAGCGGAGCGTGACCTACGATCTTGGCGGGCAGTCGAGCCTGCGCTTCGGTCGGGACGGTCTTCGCGCCCGGCTGGTCGTGCCGGCCCGTCACGTGCTGACCGCCCCGGATGCCGCGCGGCTTGCCCCCGAGACGCGCTCGCTCGACCCCATGCCGGAAGAGGGAAGCCTTGCCGGGATCGCCCGCGTGCTCGTCGTCGAGGACCAGATGCTGATCGCCATGGACCTGGAAGCCATGCTGCTGCAGGAGGGTGTGGCAGACGTGGTGGTGGCAAATTCGGTGCGCCAGGCCATGGCGCAACTGCGCAGCCGCCGGCCGGATTTTGCCGTGCTCGACATCAATCTCGGGCCGGAGACCTCCATTCCGGTCGCCGAAGAGCTGCACCGCCGCAGCGTGCCCTTCGTCTTTGCAAGCGGTTATGGCGACACGCCCCTGATACCGCTCAGCCTGGGCCCGGTGACTGTGGTGCCGAAACCCTATGAGGCAGCGGGGCTGAGCGCCGCCATCCTTGCGACGCTCGGCCGCACGCCCATCTGACACTTGTGGATTTGACGAATCCCAAGCCGGAACATAATGTGAACAGCATGAAGAAATCGCTGCGTGAAAGGCTGGCCATCCTTTCGGATGCGGCCAAGTATGATGCATCCTGTGCCTCGAGCGGCACCTCGAAACGCCATTCCGGCCAGTCGGGCGGGCTCGGCTCGACGGAGGGGTCGGGGATCTGTCACGCCTATGCGCCGGATGGCCGCTGCATCTCGCTGCTCAAGATCCTGATGACCAATTTCTGCATCTATGACTGCGCCTATTGCATCAACCGCTCATCGAGCAATGTGGAGCGTGCCCGCTTCAGCGTCGAGGAGATCGTCTGGCTGACGACCGAGTTCTACCGCCGCAACTATATCGAGGGGCTGTTCCTCTCCTCCGGCATCATCCGCAACTCCGACTATACGATGGAGGAGATGGTGCGGGTCGCCCGCACGCTGCGCGAGGAGCACCGGTTCCGCGGCTATATCCACCTGAAAACCATTCCCGAAGCCTCGCCCGAACTCATCGAGCAGGCGGGGCTCTATGCGGACCGCCTGTCGATCAACATCGAGCTTCCGACCGATACCGGCCTGACCCAGCTGGCGCCGGAGAAGCAGCCCGACCGCATCCGCCGATCCATGGGAGAGCTGCGCCTCAAGATGCAGGAAATGGCCGAACCGACGCTGGTGAAGAAGCGCGTGCGCACCTTCGTGCCCGCCGGCCAGAGCACGCAGATGATCGTCGGTGCCGATGGCGCCAGCGATGCCACCATCCTCTCCTCCAGCGCCCGGCTCTATTCCAGCTACGAGCTGAAGCGCGTCTACTACTCGGCCTTCAGCCCGATCCCGGAAGCCTCGCGCGTGCTGCCGCTGGTCAAGCCGCCGCTGGTGCGCGAGCACCGGCTCTATCAGGCCGACTGGCTCTACCGTTTCTACGGCTTCGACATCGGCGAGATCACCTCCGGGCTGAAGGACGGGATGCTGGACCTCGATCTCGACCCCAAGCTCGCCTGGGCGCTGGCAAACCGCGACCGCTTTCCCGTCGACGTCAACCGCGCCGACAAGGCAATGCTCCTGAGGGTCCCGGGCTTCGGCACCAAGACGGTGAAGGCGATCGTCCAGTCCCGCAAGGCCGGCGGCATCCGGCTGGAGCACCTTGTCCGCCTCGGCGTGTCGCTGCGCAAGGTGAAGCCCTTCGTCACCACCCTCGACTGGAGCCCGGTCCGGCTTCTCGACCGCAGCGACCTGCGCGCCATGTTTGCGCCGCAGCCCGAACAGCTTTCGCTTTTCTGACATGCGCACGGTGACGCTCGAGGGGCGGGGCGATTTCGAGGAGTGGCGGCTCGCCGCCCGGGCGCTGCTCGCGGCCGGGGTGGAACCGGGAGCGGTCGACTGGCGCATCCGCGACGGGGAGGGAGGCCTCTTTGCCGAAACCTCCCCCGAACTGCCTGCGGATCCGCAAGGGCCGCTGACCGTGCCGCGCGCCTTCGTCGATCTGGCGGGCAGTGTCATCTGTCATTCCGATCCGCGCCGCTTCGGTCTGCTCTACCGTCTGCTCTGGCGCCTGCAGGAAAACCGGACCCTCATCTCCAACGCCGGCGATGCGGATGTCGCCGTCACAAGGCTCATGGAGAAGTCCGTGCGCCGCGACAGCCACAAGATGAAAGCCTTCCTGCGCTTCAAGGAAGCCGAGCCTGCCACCGACGGCCGGCGACGCTTCGTGGCGTGGTTCGAGCCCGATCACTTCATCGTCGCGCGCACCGCACCCTTCTTCCAGCGGCGCTTCACCGACATGGACTGGCTGATCCTGACGCCGAAGGGGACCGCCGCCTGGGACGGGAAGGCCCTCACGGTCACCGACACGGCAGCGAAGCGCCCCGATCTCGACGACCAGACGGACGACCTCTGGCGCACCTATTTCCGCAACATCTTCAATCCGGCACGGCTGAAGGTGAAGGCAATGCAATCGGAAATGCCGAAGAAATACTGGAAGAACCTGCCGGAGGCGGAGCTCATTCCCGAGCTGATCGCCAGTGCCGAGGCCCGCATGCAGGGCATGATCCGCGCCGAGCTGAAGCCTGCTCCCGTGCGGCACGAGCGCCGCAGGCTCTCGCCGGCCGAGGAGCGGGCGATGGCGGAGGGCGTTTTCGGCGCCCTTTCCCGCGAGGCCTCCGGCTGCACCCGCTGCCCGCTCCATGCCCATGCGACGCAGACGGTGTTCGGCGAGGGGCCCGCCGATGCCCGGCTGCTGATTCTCGGCGAGCAGCCGGGGGATACGGAAGACCTTGCGGGCCGCCCCTTCGTCGGACCTGCCGGCAAGGTGCTGGATGCAGCGCTGGAAAAGGCGGGTCTAGACCGCCGGCAGGCCTATCTCACCAATGCGGTCAAGCACTTCAAGTATGAGCCCCGCGGCAAGCGCCGCATTCACCAGCGCCCGAATTCCGGCGAGATCGCCCATTGCCGCTGGTGGCTGGAGCGGGAGGTGGAGGCGATCCGCCCGAAGGTTATCCTCGCCATGGGTGCAACCGCCGTCGAAGCGCTGACCGGACGGGCGGATGTCTTTTCCGCGCTGAAGGGCCGGCAGGTTCCGTTGGGCGATGAGGCGGTTCTCGTCGTCACCGTCCACCCGTCCTATCTGCTGCGCCTGCCCGATCCGGAGGCGCGGGCGCGCGAACAAGCGGGCTTCGAGGCCATGGTGGCGCTTGCGGGCCGGCTTTCGGCTGGCGAGCGCGATGCGCTTTCTCCCACTGGAGGTGCTGGACAAAGCGCCGAGCCATGGCAGGATCGCTGACAAACGAACGCTCTTCACAGGACCCGAGAACCATGGCCCAGACTTCCCTCTTCATCCCCGATCTTGCCGGCAAGTGCGTGCTGATCACGGGCGCCTCCACAGGCATCGGCGCAGCGCTTGCCCGCGCCTTTGCCACGCAGGGCGCAACCGTCGGGCTGCACTTCAATGCCAGCATGGGAGCCGCAAACGCGCTTCTCACCGAGATCACCGAAGCAGGCGGCAAGGCGCTGCTCTGCCATGCCGACGTCACCGACAGCGAGGAGGTTCGCCGCATGGTCTCGGTCTTTGCCGAAGACGCCGGTGGCCTCCACGGCCTGATCAACAATGCCGGCGCCATGGTGGGCCGCCGCCGCTACGAGGAGATGGACGACGCCTTCTATGACAGCGTCATGGATCTCAATGCCCGCTCGGTGGTGATCGCCTCGCAGGCCGCGATCCCGCATCTGAAGAAGGAGGGCGGCTTCATCATCAACACCACCTCCGTTGCCGCCCGCAACGGAGCCAGCCTCGGCGCCGGCATCTACGGCTCCGCCAAGGCCTTCGTGTCCAACGTCACGCGCGGCATGGCCAAGGAGCTGATCCCCTTCGGCATCCGCGTCAATGCCGTTTCCCCCGGCGTCATCGACACCCCGTTCCAGGAACGCTACTCCAACGAGGCCCAGATCGCCACGGCCGTCGCCATGATCCCCATGGGCCGCCTCGGCACGGCGGAAGAATGCGTCGGCACCTACCTCTTCCTGGCCTCGGCGCACCTTTCCGGTTACATCATCGGCCAGACCATCGAGGTGAACGGCGGGCAGCTGATGCCGTAAGCGGGGTGCGACGATGCGCGACCGTGCCTCGCACGGCGTGGCGTTTGCCGCACGGCACCCCCCTCTGCACGGCGCGGAGTTTGAGGCACCGCACCCACCTCTGCCCCTGCCGGGGCGTTGCGTTTGCCGTGCTGCACCCCCCTCTGTCCCTGCCGGGACATCTCCCCCTCAAGGGGGGAGATCGACCGTGGGTTTTTTGGTTTCCTCAAACAACCAGCGTCTCATTTTGCAGAAACGGTGGCTGGGGACTGCCCCAAGAATCCCCATCCCGATCTCCCCCCTTGAGGGGGAGATGCCCGGCAGGGCAGAGGGGGGTGCCGTGCGGCAAACGCAACGCCGCGCAGGGCAGAGGGGGGGTGCGGTACCACAAACTCCACGCCGTGCAGGGCAGAGGGGGGTGCTGTGCCTCAAACCCCACGCCTTGCTGGATAGAGAGGGGGGCGGCGCGCCAGGCTTACCGCCACCGCTGTCCGCTTACTGAACCACCCGCTGGGGCCGCATGTCGGCGGCATCGATGCCGGCGATGGATACGGGTTTCTTCATGGCGTCGCGGCGGAAGGGTTCGCCGAGTTCCTGGTTGAGGATGACCTCGATGAAGGTGGTCTTCTTCTCCTTCATCTGCCGGTCGATGGCCTTGGAGAGCTCCGAGGTGAGGGCCGCCATGGAGGTGACCTGGATGCCCTCGATGCCGCAGGCCCGGGCAATTCCGGCGTAGGAGACGTCGAGATCGAGTTCCGTGCCGACGAAATTGTCGTCATACCAGAGCGTGGAATTGCGCTTTTCGGCACCCCACTGATAGTTGCGGAAGATCACCATGGTGATCGCCGGCCAGTCGTCGCGGCCGCAGGCGGTCATCTCGTTCATGGAGATGCCGAAGGCGCCGTCGCCGGCAAAGCCGACAACCGGGGTATCCGGGCAGCCGATCTTGGCGCCGAGGATGGCCGGGAAGCCGTAGCCGCAGGGGCCGAACAGGCCGGGCGCCAGATATTTCCGGCCCTTCTCGAAGGTAGGGTAGGCGTTGCCGATGGCGCAGTTGTTGCCGATGTCGGAGGAAATGATCGCCTCCTTCGGCAGCGCCGCCTGCACCGCACGCCAGGCCATGCGCGGCGACATGCGGTCCGGATGGGCGCCGCGGGCGCGCTCGTTCCAGGTGGTGCCCGGATCGTCGTCCTCGTGATCCATGGATGCGAGCTGCTGCAGCCAGGCAGAGCGGGTCTGGTGGATGAGGGCCGCGCGTGCCTCGCGGTCATGGCTGCCGGCCTTCTCGCCGAGCCGGGCGAGGATCTGCTCCGCGACCGCCTTTGCATCGCCCTGGATACCGACGCTCACCCGCTTGGTGAGGCCGATGCGGTCGGCATTGATGTCCACCTGAATGATCTTCGCCTGCTTCGGCCAGTAGTCGAGCCCGTAGGCGGGAAGCGTCGAGAAGGGGTTGAGGCGGGTGCCGAGCGCCAGCACCACGTCGGCCTTCGATACCAGCTCCATGGCCGCGCGCGAGCCGTTGTAGCCGAGCGGGCCGACGGACAGCGGATGGCTGCCGGGGAAGGCGTCATTGTGCTGGTAATTGCAGCAGACGGGCGCGCCGAGCCGTTCGGCAAGCAGGCGCGAGGCGTCGATCCCGCCCGAAAGCACCACGCCCGCGCCGTTGAGGATCACGGGGAACTTTGCTTCCGTCAGCAGCGCGGCGGCCTCGTCCAGGGCCTGCTGGCCGCCCGAGGGGCGCTCGAAGCGGATCAGCTGCGGCAGTTCGATGTCGATCACCTGGGTCCACATGTCGCGCGGCACGTTGATCTGTGCCGGCGCCGATCCGCGCCAGGCCTTTTCGATCACCCGGTTCAGCACTTCGGCGATGCGGGAGGGATCGCGCACTTCTTCCTGATAGCAGACCATGTCCGCGAAGAGGTTCATCTGCGGGATTTCCTGGAAACCGCCCTGACCGATGGTGCGGTTCGCCGCCTGCGGCGTGACGAGCAGCATGGGCGTGTGGTTCCAGTAGGCGGTCTTGATCGGCGTGACGAAATTGGTGATGCCCGGGCCGTTCTGGGCGATGCACATGGCCATCTTGCCCGATGCGCGGGAATAGCCGTCGGCCATCATGCCGGCATTGCACTCGTGCGCGGTGTCCCAGAACTTGATGCCGGCCCGCGGGAAGAGATCGGAAATGGGCATGAAGGCCGAACCGATGATGCCGAAGGCATTGTCGATCCCGTGCATCTGCAGCACCTTTACGAACGCTTCCTCAGTGGTCATTTTCATGGATGCACTCCCTCCGGCATGATGATGTTTGAGCAAGAGCTAAGCCGCAGCCGGCCGTGGCGCGTAGTGCCAGATGCGGCCAATCATCGGGCCGCGCAGGCCATCTCATGAGTCCAGCCTGAGTTCGCGCACCAGGCCGCCCAGAATTTCCACCCCGCGCTCGATACGGTCGGTCGGGATGGAGGAAAAACCCATCCGAAAATGATTGTCGTGCCCCTCGGGCTCGGCAAAGAAGATGTCTCCGGGCTCGATCAGAACGCCCTTCTGCAGGGCGGTCGCGGCCAGGCGCTGCCCGTCCAGTGTCTTCGGCCCCGTCAGCCAGCAGGAGGTGCCGCCGAAGCGGCTTTCCGGCGTCCAGCCGGGAAAATGCTCGGAAAGCGCCCGCGACAGGATCGCCTGCCGCTCCCGGTAGGTGCGGTGAAGCCGGCCGATCAGCCGGTCGTGATAGCCGAGCGCGAGAAAGAGGGCCGCGACCCTCTGGTTGTTGCCGGGCGGATGCCTGAGGATCAGCCGTCTCAGCGCCCGGGCTTCGGCGATGATTTCGGGTGCGGCCACCAGATAGCCCAGTCTCAGGCCCGGCATCAGCGATTTCGACAGGCTGCCCACGTAGATCACGGGATCGTTGCCATCCAGCGCCTTCAGCGCCGGGGTCGGTTCGGAAAGGTAGTTCGCCTCGAATTCGTAATCGTCCTCGATGATCAGGCGGTTGTTGCGCCGTGCCCAGTCGAGAAGCGTGCGCCGGCGCTCGATGCCCATGGTCACGCCGGTCGGGAACTGGTGGCTCGGCGTGGTGAAGACGATGCCGCAGCGCTCGAGCGCCGAATCCAGCACCAGCCCGCCGCCATCCACGGAAAGCGGCAGCACGGAGCCCGCATGCAGCGAGAAGATGTTGCGGGCATCGGGATAGCCGGGATCTTCGATGCCGACGACGCTGTCCGGGCCGCAGAACAGCTTGGCGAGCAGGTAAAGCGCGTTCTGCGCCCCCATGGTCACGAGAATCTCGTCGCGCCCGGCCTGGATGCCGCGCCGCGGCAGAAGCCGCTGCCGGATCTGGTCGATCAGCATCGGATCGTCTTCGGTGTAGCGATCGTCCGTCCAGGCATCGAGCCACTTGCGGTTCATGGATTGCCGGGTGCATTCGCGCCACTCGGCGATAGGAAAGAGCGCGGGATCGGCCTGCCCGTAGATGAAGGGATAGGGATAGTCGTGCCAGTTCAGCGGCTTGTCGATGTTGCGCTGGCGGCTCGGCCTGACTGCGAAAAGGCGGGAAAAGTCCGGCCGGTCTGTGCTCGGTCCCCTGCGGGGCGGAGGGGCGGGGCGGGCGAGCATCGCAGCATCCCCCGCCACATAGAAACCCGAACGGTCGCGGGCCTCCAGATAGCCGTCATCCACCATGGAGAGATAGGCAAGCGTCACCGTGTTGCGCGAGACCATCAGCCGACGGGCGAGATCGCGGGTCGAAGGGGTCGGCGAACCGGGCGGCAACTGGCCGGAAAGAATGGCATTCACCAGCGTCGCGCGGATCTGGCTCTGCAGCGTTGCCTGCTGCGTGCGGTCGATGTCGAAGATCAGTTCGCGCAAGGGGATTTTCTCCGGGGCTGGCTGGCACCACTAAATCAATCATCTGGTCCTATGTCCAGCAAGGGCGAAGCCACACTATCCCCAGAAGCGAAGCCGTCGGCGGGAGGGGACGACCGGACGGTCCGTTGGGGCCGGGGCTTGCCAGCGGCAGCGTCACCCGCCAAAGCTTCTGCCTCGAAACCCGCCCGACCGCCAGACACCGAGACCACTGGAAAGCGCCATGCCGACTGACAATCCCGCCACCCACGCCCCGACCGGGGGCGCCGTCTATCTCGCCGTCAACAGTGGCTCGTCCTCGGTGAAGGTCGCGCTCTTCGACGATGACCTGAGGCGCTTTGCGGAGGCGGAGGCCTCGCGGATCAACACCGCCGAACCGGTGCAGCTGCGCTTCTCCGGTTTTCCGGCGCGCGACGAGGAAAGCCTACCCGCAGGCTCCACCCATGCGGATGCCATCGATCATCTGGCCGAAGCGGTTTCGACGCTCGCGGGCGCGCGGCTTGCCGGCATTGGTCACCGGGTGGTGCATGGCGGGGAGAGCCTGTCCGAACCGAGGCGGATCGACGACCGGCTGATGGCAGAGATGGAAGCCCTTTCGGTTCTGGCGCCGCTGCACCAGCCGCACAATCTTTCCGGCATCCGCCTCATGGGGGCACGCTTTGCGAACCTGCCGCAGGTCGCCTGCTTCGATACGGGCTTCCACCGCACCATTCCGGAAAAGCGCCAGCGCTACGGCCTGCCGCCCGCCTATGCGCAGCGGGGGCTGAGGGCCTTCGGTTTTCACGGCCTTTCCTGCACCCATGTGGTCGACCGCTTCGAAGCAGTCACCGGCAACCCGCTGCCGCGCCGGCTCGCCATTGCCCATCTTGGCAATGGCGCCAGCGTGACGGGCGTGGTGGATGGCCGCTCCGTCTACAACTCCATGGGCTTCACGCCGATCGACGGCCTGATCATGGGCCAGCGCTCCGGCCATCTCGATCCCGGCGCCGTGCTGTGGCTGGTTGACGACATGAAGGGCGACACGGCCGCCGTCTCGGCTCTCCTCAACCGGAAGTCCGGCCTGCTCGGCCTTTCCGGCGAAAGCTCCGACATGCGCACGCTGCTTGCGAGCACCCGGCCGGATGCGGCGCTCGCCCTCGACATGTTCGTGGATCGCGTGGCGCGCGAGGTGGCGGTGGCGACTGCTGCCGCGGGCGGCATCGATGCCCTTGTCTTCACGGGCGGGATCGGCAGTGGCGCCGCCCTCATCCGCGAGCGGGTGATGGCGGAGCTTCTCTGGCTCGGCCTCCGGCCGGACGGGGCGGCAAACCGCAGCAATTCCGCCGCCCGCCTGACCGAAGCCGGTTCGCCGGTTTCCGCCTGGCGCATCGTGGCCGACGAGGAGCGGGTGCTCTGCCGTGCGGTGAAGGCGCTCGGCGCGCAAGCGGCCTGAAGAAAAGCCGCCCGCAGGCGGCTTTCCGGAATCTACTCGTCGTCGGAGGGCGGTGGCCCGAGGGCATCGAGTCGCGCCTGCTTGCGCCGGCGGGCGATTTCGTAGGCGATCGCCCCGGTCAGGGTGACCGCAATCAGGATCACGGCAAGCGCATTGATGGTGGGCGTGATGCCGCTTCGAACCTTCGAGAAGACATAGACCGTCATCGTGTCGTAGGGACCGCGCGTAAAGAGCGTGACGTTGAAGTTCTCGATGGACTGGAAGAAGGCAATGGCCGCACCCGCCCCCAGCGCCGGATAGAGATGCGGCAGGAGGATGCGCCGCAGCACGGTCGGATGGTTCGCGCCGAGATCGAGCGCTGCCTCCTCCAGCGACCGGTCGAAGCTCTGCAGGCGGGCGAGCACCAGCAGCATGACGAAGGCCGAGATGTAGGAGACCTGGCCGAGCACCGAGAGATGCAGGCCCGACGGCACCGAGAACCGGTTCCAGAAAAGCAGCGTCGAGATGCCGATGACGGCACCGGGGGTCAGGATCGGTGCGACCATCAGGCTGTAGAGGGTCGAGCGGGCCCAGCCACCGAGGCTGTTGATCAGGATTGCGGCCGCCGTACCGATGGGCACGGAAAGCGCCACCACCGCAAGCGCAACCAGAATGGTGTTCTTGAACGAATTCAGCAGGCGCGGGTCGTTCCAGAGCTCGACGAACCACTGTCCGGTAAAGCCCACCCAGGGAAAGACGGAAGGGAAGCGGCTGTCGTTGAAGGCCGCGCCGCCCATGACGAGCAGCGGCAGCAGCATGTAGCCGAGGAAGATGACGAGATAGGCGCGGAAGAGCCAGTCGGACTTGCGGTTCATGGCACCCCTCCCTTACCGTGCGATGTCGGACAGCTTCACGCGGAAGGTCCGCATGACGGCCGTCACGAACAGGGTGCAGAGGATGAGCAGCAGGAAGGCATAGGCCGACCCGGTGTTCCAGTCGTTCGACTCGAACATCCACTGCTGGATGATCTCGGTGAACCAGCGCGAGCTGGTGGAGGCGAGCAGCGTCGGCACCAGGATCGAGCCCGCCGAGAGCATGAAGACCATCACCGAGCCCGAGGCGATGCCGGGCTTCGAATGGGGCAGGATGACCCGCCAGTGGGTGCGCCACCAGGGCGAGCCCAGATCCTCCGCCGCCTCGATCTGATTCGTGTCCAGCGACTGGATCGCGTTGAAGATCGGGAACAGCATGAAGAGCACATAGGTGTAGACAAGGCCGATCAGCACGCTGCGGAAGCCGGTCATCCAGCGGATCGGCTTCTCGATCACCGAGGCATCGATGAGCAGGATGTTCAGCGGCCCCTTCAACGACAGGATGATGAACCACGCGAAGGAGCGCATGATCTCGCTCACCCACAGCGGGATGGTGAGGATCAGGAAGAGCGTCGGCAGGCTCCGCGGATGGGCGACCTTGGAGAGATAGTAGGCCAGCGGATAGGCGATGACGAAGCAGATGAAGGTGACGATGCTCGAATAGACCACCGTCCAGATGAAGACGCTGATGTGGATCGGGCTGTCGAAGAAGGTCAGGTAGTTCTTCAGCGTATAGACATCCTTCGGCCCGCCGATATCGACCACGGGCAGGTAGGGACGGAAGGAGTTCTCGAAGAGATAGAGGTTCGGCAGGATCACCAGCACCAGCAGCCAGAAGGCCGTCAGCAGGCAGAAGGTGGAGGTGAGCGTGAAACCGTAACGGCGGATCATGTCGCTCATGCGGGTTCGCCCTTCCGTGCGGGGGTGCCGTCGGCGAGGATCACCGCCTGGTCCGCATCGAATTCGGCGAACAGGCGGGCGCCCCGTTCGGGTATCTGGCTGCGCCCGTCGTTGCGGGCCTCCGAGACCAGCGCCTTGCCCGTGGCGTCGCGGGTGTGGATCGAGATGAAATTGCCCTCGAAGGCGACATCCGTCACCTCCACCGGAATGCGGTTCGCGGCGGTGGGCTCAGCCGTCAGGCGCAGGTGCTCGGGACGCAGGTAGAGCTTGGACTCCTTGCCGGCTCCCGGGCCAAGCCTTGCGGCGAAGGTGCCGAGTGCCGTTTCGAACGAGGCGCTGCCGCCGCTCTCGCCGGTTATGGTGCCGGTCAGCACGTTGTTCTCGCCGACGAAGGACGCGACGAAGCCGTTGGCGGGCCTGTCGTAGATTTCGCGCGGGCTTGCCACCTGCTGCAGCTTGCCGTGCGACATGACTGCGACCTTGTCGGACATGGCCAGTGCCTCGCCCTGGTCGTGGGTGATGTAGATGAAGGTAACGTTGGTGCGTTTCTGGATGGCGCGAAGCTCGGCGCGCATGTGCTGGCGCAGCTTCAGGTCGAGCGCCGACAGCGGCTCGTCGAGCAGCATCACGGCAGGTTCCACCGCAAGCGCCCGGGCGATCGCCACGCGCTGCTTCTGGCCGCCGGAAAGCTGGCTCACCGCCTTGTCGGCGGCATCGGGCAGGTCGACGAGGCGCAGGAGCTCCTCCGCACGCTCGCGCCGCTTCTTCTTGTCGACGCCGCGGACCTCGAGCCCGAAGGCGATGTTTTCCCAGATCGGCATCAGCGGGAAGAGCGCGAGATTCTGGAAGATCAGCGCCGTCGGGCGCTGGTTCGGGCGGGAATTCCGCATGTCTTCGCCGCCGATGCGGATCACGCCCTGCGACGGCGAAATGAAGCCGGACACCATGCGCAGGATCGTCGTCTTGCCGCAGCCCGAAGGGCCGAGGAAGGAAAAGAACTCGCCCGCATTGATGGTGACAGACACATTGTCGACGGCCCGGAAGCTTCCGAAATCCGCGCAGACATTCTCCAGTTCTACACTTGCGCTCATTGGACCTATTGATTCCCCTGGTGGCCTTTGGCCGTTCTCGTTCTTGCTGGTCTCAGCCCGCCGCGGCGCATGAGGATGCGTCCGCCGCTTTCGCGCCGCCGGTCGGGTGATGGGTCATGCTTCGATGGAACCGCCGGGCTGAGGCCCGGCGGAAGTATCGCTCCGATGCTGGATCAGGCGCCCTTGAACTTGTCGGCATATTCGCCGCGCAGCGCCAGGAACCAGGCGGCCTGGTCCGGCCACCACCACAGCTTCTGCAGCGCATCGCCGGGGAAGCTGTCGTTGTAGAACTTGGCCACGTCGGCGCTCATCTTCTCGACGCCGCCCTTGCCGACCGGGTTGGCCGAGAAGGCGGTTGCCCAGAGCGAGGAGCCTTCCGCGGTGGAAACCCACTTGGCGAATTCATGCGCCTGTTCGACGTTCTTCGCGTTGGACATGAGCACGAGGCCCTGGTTCCACGCAAAGGCGCCTTCCTTGGGTGCGATATAGCCGTAGCCGTCGTTGCGCAGGTTGTAGCCGGTCGAATCCCAGCACAGGCCGATGGTCGCGCCATTGGTGCGGAAGCCGGCCTGCGCCTCGTTCTCGCCGCTCCAGAACTGCACGATGTTGGCCTTGCGCTTGATGGCCTCGGCAAGGGCGATGTCCCACAGCTCGCGCATGGTGGCCTCGTCCTTGTAGCTGTCCAGCCACGGCTTCGGCAGCTTGCCTTCCGCGTCGAGCCAGCGGCCCATGGCGGCCAGCGCCGAATGCGGACGCACGACCACCTTGCCCTCGTTGGCCTCGCTGAAGAGGTCGCCGAGGCTTGCCTTGCCGTATTCGGTCGGATTTTCCGTCTTGTTGTAGACGAGGCCTTCCGTGCCCCAGACGGAGGGAACGAACATCAGCTTGCCGTCGATGCGCGCGCGTTCGCCGGCGGAGCCATCGGCGAGACCGGGCAGGTAGTTGCCGACGGCGAGCTTGCCCTCGTCCCAGCCCTGCAGCAGGCCGTTCGAGGCCCAGGCGGCCACGCGGTCCAGCGTCGGTTCGATCACGTCGGTCGTCGCCGTCTGGAGCGAAAGCTTGGCCTGCGCGAACATGGTGTCCTGGTCGGGCTGCTCGGTGAAGTTCACCTTGATGCCGGTCGCGGCGGTGAAGGCCGGGAAGACCTTTTCCGCCATGCCGGGATAGCCGGACCATCCGGTGAAGTTCAGTTCACCGGAAGATGCCAGCGCGCGGCTGGAGATGATCGTCGGAGCGGCGAGCAGGCCGGCACCGGCAATCGAAGTCTTGAGGAAAGACCTCCTGTTGAAGGAGGCATGAATGATTTTCATTGTATTCGCTCCCATTTTTCCTATTGCAACTGTTCCGCTCTTGGACCGGTTATTCCGGTTCTCATTTGCTTTTATATCAGCATTGCCCGATCATAAGACATTCGAAAGGCACGATTGTCCATGGGGCACGCCGACCGGACAACAAAATTTCTCCTTCCCCCGCCGATGCGGTCAAGATGTGCGCGCACCGGTTCTTTCCGCCCGGCAGGCGGCCAGTATGCACAGCAGCTCGAACATCACGGTCACCCCGAGGAAAGCGGTGCCCCCGCTCTGGTCGAAGGGCGGAGAGACTTCCACCATGTCCGCACCCACCACGTTCACGCCATGCAAGAGGCGGACCACCTGGAGCGCCTGATAGCTGTTCGGGCCGCCGATTTCCGGCGTGCCGGTTCCGGGCGCGAAGGCAGGGTCGATGAAATCGATGTCGTAGCTCACATAGGTTTCGCCCGTCCCCGCGATCGCGCGCGCCTCCTCCATCACGTCCTCCACGCCGCGGCGGTGGAAGTCCTCGATGGGGATCACCGTGATGCCGACCGAGCGCGCAAAGTCCCGGTCCTCGAAGTCATAGGCAGGGCCCCGGATGCCGATCATCACCACCCGCTTCGGATCCAGCAGGCCTTCTTCCACGGCCCTGCGGAAGGGCGTGCCATGGGTATAGCGAAACCCGCCGAAATAGCTGTGGAACAGGTCGGTGTGGCTGTCGAAATGGATCATGCCGAGCGGCCTGTGACGGGCCAGCGCCCTGAGGATCGGCAGGGAGCAGAGGTGGTCGCCGCCCGCCGTCAGCGGCGTGATGTTCCTGTCGCGCACCCGGTCGAAAAAGTGCGTCATGCGCTCCATGCTGTCCATCAGGTCCGCCGGGTTCGGGGGCACGTCGCCGAGATCGGCGCAGCGCATGAGGTCGAAGGGGCGGATGCCGGTGACGCTGTTCTGGTGGCGGATCATGGTGGAGTGGTCGCGCAACTGGCGCGGAGCATGGCGCGGACCCGGCCGGTTGGTCGTGCCGCCATCCCAGGGAGCGCCGATGATGCCGATGTCGACCTGATCGATTCTCGGATCGTCCAGACTGACATGGGGCAGCCGCATGAAGGTGGGAATACCGGCAAAACGCGGAAGATCGACGCCCGAAATCGGGCGGAACTCGTCATGAGCCATCACTCTTTCCCCTTGTTCGATCCGGCTTCCGAAAGGCGGACGGACCTTTTCTTGATGGGAGGCTAGCGAGGGGGCTTGCCCGAGGCAACGCGATCCGCCGGTCTGGACCGTGCTTTCGGCAAAACTGGCATTATACTTTGGTATTAAATGCCCGCATCTTGCGCATACCGCCTGCACCCCTGCCCAAGGCAAGGGCAAAAGGGGCTGCGGCTTCCGGCAGAACACCCTAGATAAATGTCAGCGACCTCGACAAAAATCAAAAAAGCGGTGCAGGAACCGGTCAGCATTAAGTTTTAGTTTATAAAAAATTGTTTTCATCTGCATAGATATGAAGTCTGACAACAGTTTGAAGCAATGGCCGCGGATGCTCGCGGGGACGCTTCGGAGGCATTTTCCCGTGACATTCCTGAAGATTTCCGCCCGGCTTTACGGCCTCATCGGCTTCTCCCTGCTCGCCATGGGAGCAGCGCTCGTCTTTGCTTTCTACGAAAGCCATGCCCAGATCCTCGCGGAGCGCGAGGCGGTTCTCAAGGCCGTGGATGACAGCGCGCTTTCCGTCCTCTCCTTCTATGAAGAACAGGAGCGCAGCGGCGCGATAAGCCGCGACACCGCACAGAAGGAGGCTCTGGCCCAGCTCTCCCGCCTGCGTTATGGCGAGAACGGTTATGTCTGGGTCAACGACATGAACCGGGTGATGCTGATGCATCCCTTCAAGCCGGAGCTGAACGGCAAGGATCTTTCCGACATGAAGGACCCGGACGGGCTGGCAATCTTCGTCGAGTTTGTGAAGGTCGCCCGCCAGGGCGGCGGCTATCTGGAATATGCCTGGCCGAAGCCGGGCGTCGAAACCCCCGTCGCCAAGCTGTCCTACGTCACGGCCTTCCAGCCCTGGGGCTGGGTGATCGGCAACGGCGTCTACATCGACGATCTGGAAGCCCGCTTCTGGAGCGGCAACCGGCAGGTGCTGGCCATCGCCGGTGCTGCGGCACTGCTCCTCACGCTGGGCGCGGTCTCGATCATCCGCAGCGTCACCGGCCCGCTTCGCCGCCTGGGCTCCGTCATGCACGAGATCGCGGAAGAAAACTTCTCTGCGGATGTGACCGAGGTCAGCCGCCGCGACGAGATCGGCGACATGGCCCGCCAGCTCGTGTTGCTGCGGGATTCCGTTAACGACCGGGTCCAGAAGCGGTTGCGGCAGGCCGAGGCACAGCGCCTCGAGATCGAGCGCCAGCAGCGTGCCGTGGACGAGGAGCGTCTGCAGCGCGCCGAAAGCCTGCAGGTGGTCATCGACCAGCTGGGCGCGGGCCTCGATCGCCTTTCGGTCTGCGACATCCGCGAAACGATCGATTCGCCGTTCGAGGGCGAGTTCGAGCGGCTGCGCGCCAATTTCAATGTCTCGATGGCCATGTTCCAGAAGGTGCTGGAGGAGGTGCTGCAGAAGACCCGCACCTTCGACGGCAATTGCCGCGACCTCTCCCAGCAGGCGGATCAGCTGGCCGCCCGCACCGAGCAGCAGGCTGCGTCGCTGGAGGAAACGGCCGCCGCCGTCGAAGAGATCAACGCCAATCTCCGCTCCGCCGCCGAGCGTACGGAAACCACCCGCCAGCACACCGCCGTCATGCGTCGGGAGGTGAAGGAGTCCGCCGATGTGGTGCGCCGTGCCGTCACAGCGATGGAGCGCATCGAGCAGGCCTCGGCCAAGATTTCGTCCATCACCGGAGTGATCGACGAGATCGCCTTCCAGACCAATCTGCTGGCCCTGAATGCCGGCATCGAGGCGGCGCGTGCGGGCGAGGCCGGCCGGGGTTTTGCCGTGGTGGCGCAGGAGGTGCGTGAACTTGCCCAGCGCTCCGCCATGGCGGCCCGCGAGATCAGCGACCTCATCCAGCAGTCGAATGTCGAGGTGCATGATGGCGTGGGCCTCGTGCGCGAGACGGGTTCGGCCCTCGAGAAGTTCGAGATGAAGGTCGTCCAGATCGCGAGCGACGTGGAGGCGATCGCCGTGGCCAGCGCCGAACAGTCGACCGGACTGATGGAGGTCAGCCAGTCCATCAACCAGATGGACCAGATCACCCAGAAGAATGCCGCGATGGTGGAGGAAACCACTGCCGCCACGCATGATCTTGCCGCGCAGGCGAAGCTGCTGGCGGAGCTCGTCAACACCTTCAAGCTGAACCGACGCAACCGCCAGCGTGACCCCAACGCACCCGTCTATACGGACGAGATGCGCGAGCAGATCAGGCGCGGACAATTGCGGGTCGCTGCCTGACAATACAGTGAAAAAGGCCGGGCGACCGGCCTTTTTCATGGCCGTTGCCAGCTCTTGCGCCGCCTCCTGCGGAGTGCGAAGCAGGGATAGCGCCTGAAGCGGAGGGAGAACCGATGGCAGAGAAGGGCAGTATAAGGAGCCGGCCATTGGGCGCGACGGCAACCGTCGGCCGGACGGGGTATCCCGCGATCCGCTCCAGAACCGGCGGCACCCTCCAGATTGCGACCGGCGCGTCGGAGCCGGGCTTCAACCCCATCGATCTTCTCTATGCCTCGCTATCCGCCTGCATGGCGATGAGCGCGCGGATCGCGGCAAACCGGCTCGGCGTGATGGCCAACATCCGCTCCATCGCGGTGGAGGTCGCGGGCGACAAGCATGAGCCGGAGCCAAGCCGCGTGGAGAAGCTCTCCCTGACGCTTCATGTGGAGGGCGATGTGGACGAGGAAATGAAAGCCCGCATTCTCTTAATCGCCGAGGAGATCTGCACCGTCAGCAATACGCTGAAGACGCCGCCCCGCATCGAGGCGGCGCTGGCGGCTCCCGGCGACACCGATTGAGCCTCAGAGCGGTGCCTTGGGATGGGGCGTCTCGTCATAGGCACCCCAGGTCGCCTGGTCGAAATTGACGATGGATCCGGTCATCAGCCCCGATTCTGCGGAGGCGAGGAAGGCGATGGCGCGGGCAACCTCGCGCGGATCGACGAGCCGGCCGAAAGGCTGGGCGGCGGCGGCCTTCTCCAGCCAGTCGGCGGGCTTTCCGTCTTCCTCCCGCTGGATGCGGTCTTCCCCGTCCGAGGCCATCCAGCCGATGTTCAGGCTGTTCACGCGGATACGGTTGCGCAGGAGCGCAAAGGCAGTGTTGCGCGTGAGGGTATCCAGCGCGCCCTTGGTTGCGGAATAGGCCGACAGGAAAGGCTGGCCGCCCATGGAGGACATCGAGGAGATGTTGACGATCGCGCCTTCCGTCTTCTCCCGCCGCATCAGCTTGACGGTTTCCTGCATCAGGAAGAACGGCCCGCGCACATTGACGGCAAAGAGCATGTCGAAAAGCTCGGGAGAAGTGTCGATGATGGTGCCGCGGTTGGTGAGGGCCGCGACATTGACCAGAATGTCGACGCGCCCGAACGCCTTGTCGGCTTCGGCCACGACAGCGCGGCAATCCTCGACCTTGCCGAGGTCGGCGGTCACGAAACGGGTCTTAACCCCGCGTGCCGCGAGTTTTGCCGCTTCCGCCTCGCCCTTGGCGGTGGAACGTCCGCAGATCACCAGCCCGGCAATGCCGCGTTCGGCGAAGAGATCGGCAGTCGCCGCCCCGAGCCCCTGCGTTCCACCGGTGACGATGGCAATCTTTCCCTCGAGCTGCTTCTGCATGCCGTTCATCCTCTCCCTTGGTCTTTAGCGGGAGAATGGCCGAGCCACGGGGAAAGACAAGGCATGCGGACTTGCATTCCCAACAAAAAAAAGGGCCGGACTTGCGCCCGGCCCCCGGAGTGGTTCGCGACGAAGCCTCAGGCTGCGCGAACGTTTTCCACCTGCGGCGCGGCATAGTAGCGGCCGAAGCGGTTTTTCAGGAACATGTCGAGGTCGATCTCTTCCTGGTGAACGAAGCCCTCGGCCTTCAGCGTGCCGTCGGCAAGCATGTCGAGAACGGCGCAGATGCTGCCGGCCGTGGTGATCTGGATGGCGCTGTGCATCATGCCGGCGATTTCCTCGCCGTAGACCTTGCGGGCATAGGTCTCCTGCACCAGGCGGCCGTCCTTCCAGCCGGTCACGGTGACGAAGATGATGACCACGTCCTGAACGGTGGCGGGCAGGGCGTTTTCCAGGATGTCCTTCAGCACTTCGCGCCGGTTGCGCAGGCCGAGGTCGTTGAGAAGCGCCTTCATGATCGCGGCGTGGCCGGGATAGCGGATGGTGCGGTAGTTGAGGGTGCGAACCTTGCCCTTCAGCGTTTCGCAGAGCGTGCCGAGACCGCCGGAGGTGTTGAAGGCCTCGTATGTCACGCCGTCGATGGAGAACTCTTCGCGCTCTTCCATGGCCGGAACCTCGGTGATGACGCCGTTCACCACCGCTTCGCAGGGCTCGATATACTCGTTGATGACGCCGTCGGTGCTCCAGGTCAGGTTATAGTTCAGTGCATTCGACGGATAGACCGGCAGCGCGCCGACACGCATGCGGACCGTGTCGAGCTTGTCGAACTTCTTGCAGAGATCGTTCGCCACGATCGAGATGAAGCCCGGCGCAAGGCCGCACTGGGGAATGAAGGCGGTCTTTGCGCTGGCGGCAATGCGCTTCACTTCGCGGGTGGAGGCAACGTCTTCGGTGAGATCGAGGTAGTGCACGCCGGCAGCGGCAGCGGCTTCGGCGATGGTCACGGTCAGGTGGAACGGCACGGCGCTCAGAACCGCAAACGAGCCCTTCAGCACTTCGGCGAGCTTGCTCGGCGCGCGGATGTCCAGCTCCAGCGTGGAAACGGCCGGGTGCTTCTCGATGGCGGAAAGGTTGGCAGCCGAGGCGTCGGTCACGACCACCTGGTAGTCCCCGCTGTGGGAAAGAAGGCGGGCAATGGTTGCGCCGATCTTGCCGGCGCCGACGACGACGATCTTTTTCATGGGTGTCTCCACTGAATCTCTCATATGTCAAGTGTCGGACGAAGCGAAGTTGAAATGAAGCGTCAAATCCATCAGAATGGAGGCTAATATTCGTCAAATCGGAGCGTCAGTATGAGCAGAGTGACGATAACCGACAAGGACCGGGAACTAATCGCCCTCCTGTCGGAGAATGCCCGCGAGCACACCGCCTCGATTGCCCGCAAGCTGGGCCTGTCGCGGACCACGGTTCAGGCCAAGATCGACCGGCTCGAGCAGGGCGGGGTGATCAAGGGATACGGGCTCCGGCTCTCCGACGATTACGAGAAGGGGCTGGTGAAGGCGCATATCCTCGTGACCATCGCCCCGAAGACACTGCCCAGAATCACCGCCGAGCTCTCCGACCTCAAGGAGGTGCGCGCCCTGCATTCGGTGAGCGGCAATTTCGACCTGATCGTCGTGGTGGCGGCGGATTCGATTTCCGAGCTCGACCGGGTGATCGACTTCATCGGCGAGATCAAGGGCGTGGAGCGCACGCTGTCCTCGGTCATCTTGTCGACCCGTATCGAGCGCTGAATGGCAGGAAGGCCGGGTTGTCGGCCCGGCCTTCCCGTGTGCGGTTGGTATCAGGCGAGCGCCCCGCCTTCGCCGGCCGTCCCTTCTGCCTCATCTTCCGGCTTGCGCTTGGAGCGCCGCCAGTCGCCGAGGAAGAGCAGGATGGGGGCGGCGATGAAGACCGAGGAGATGGCCGCGACGAGGATGCCGAACACCATCGGGATGGCGAAGCTCGCGACGGCGCTGCCGCCCCAGATCGCCATGGGCAACATGGCAAGGAAGGCGGTCGCGGAAGTATAGATGCTGCGCGCCAGCGTCTCGTTGATCGAGATGTCGATGATGTCGCGCAGGGGCTTCGACTTGTAGAGCCGCATGTTCTCCCGCATGCGGTCGTAGACCACCACCTTGTCGTTCACCGAGTAGCCGACGAGCGTCAGCAGGGCGGCGATGGCGGTGAGGTTGAAGTCCAGCCCCGTGAGCGCGAAGAAGCCGAGGGACTTGGTCACGTCGAGGATCAGCGTCGCGATGGCGCCGACCGCGAAGGGCCATTCGAAGCGCGCCCAGATATAGACGAGCATCGCCAGCGAGGCGAGGATGACCGACAGGATGCCGGCGGTTGCGAGCTCACCGCTGACCTTCGGGCCGACCACTTCGGTCGAGGCGATGGTTGCGCCCTTCTCGGTTTCGAGGATTGCGGTTTTCAGCGTGTTGAGTGCCGCCGTCTGGGCTTCCTCGCCGCCCGGCTGCCGCTCGGCGCGAACCAGCACCTGGCTGTTGTCGCCGACGCCCTGAAGCGTGATTTCCCCGAGCTTCAGGCCCTCCAGCCGCGCGCGCAGCCCCGCGAGATCGGCGGGCTTCTGCGTCTTCACCTCGATCTGGATGCCGCCCTTGAAGTCCACGCCATAGTTGAGGCCGGGCTTGAAGAACAGGATGACGGAGGCGATGGACAGAAACGCCGACAGGGCGAGACCGATGAAACGCGCGTTCATGAACCGGATCTTCGTTCCGTCGGGAATGAGCCGCACGGGGAAGAGCGGCTTGATCTCGATGGTCTTCAGCTTGCGGCGACGGGCAATGGCGACCATCAGCACCCGCACGATCGACACCGCCGTGAACATCGAGATCAGGATGCCGATGCCCATGGTGACGGCAAAGCCACGGACCGGACCGCTGCCGAAATAGAAGAGCAGCGTGGTGGCGATCAGCGCGGTCATGTTGCTGTCGACGATGGTGGCATAGGCGCGGCTGAAGCCGGCATCGATGGCGGCAAAGGCCGTCTTGCCCTTGGCGGTTTCCTCGCGGATGCGCTCGTTGATCAGGACGTTGGCGTCGACGGCGAGACCGATGCCGAGGACGATGCCGGCGATGCCGGGGAGGGTCAGCGTCGCGCCCACCAGCGTCAGTCCCGCAAAGGTGAGGATGACGTTGAGCCCGAGCGCCAGATTGGCAAGGATGCCCCACGGCCCGTAGAGCAGCAAGATGAAGCCGACGACGAGTGCAAAGCCGATGAGGCCCGTCTCGATGCCGCGGGCAATCGCATCCGCGCCGAGATCGGCCCCGACCGTCCGTTCCTCGATCACGGTGAGCTTGGCCGGCAGCGCACCGGCCCGCAGCATGGCCGAGAGGGTGGTTGCGCTTTCCGCAGTGAAGCTGCCGGAGATCTGGCCGGAACCGCCGGTGATCGGTTCCCGGATGACCGGTGCGCTCAGCACCTTTCCGTCGAGCACGATGGCGAAGGGGCGCCCGACATTCTGGCGGGTGATGTCGGCAAAGCGGGTTGCGCCCGCATTGTCGAAGCGGAAGGAAACGACGGGTTCGTTGGTTTGCGGCTCGAAGGCCACCCGGGCGTCGGCGAGCCTGTCTCCCGACAGCTCGACGCGGTCCAGCACGGGGTAGGTTCGGCCTTCCTCATCCTTCATCATGGTCACGCCGGCACGGGCCACACCGTCGTCCGACAGCATGTGGAAGGTGAGCTTGGCGGTCGATCCGAGCAGCTGCCGAAGCCGCGACGGGTCCTGAGCGCCGGGAAGCTGGACAAGGATGCGGTTGGCGCCGATGCGCTGGATGGTCGGTTCGGCGACGCCCACCTGGTCGACGCGCTGGCGGATCACCTCGAGGCTTTGCTCCACCGCATGGTCGAGCGCCTGCGCCTTGCCCGCCTCGGAAATCGAAAGGCGGATCATGCCATCGGCCCTTTCCACGTCGAGATCCGGCTGGCCGGCGGAAAGGCCTGACGCCACCGGCGAGGCAAGCGTTCGCAGCGCCTCGCGCGCCGCATTGCCATCGTCTCCGGGCTGAAGCCGGACTTCCACGGTCTGGCCCGACTGGACGATGGAGGCGGTGCCGATGTCCTTGTCGCGCAGGAGGCGCCGGGCATCGCGCAGGATGCCCTGCAGCCTTTCCTTCATCAGGTCGGTTTCGTCCACCTCGAGAACGAGATGGGCGCCTCCCCGCAGGTCGAGCCCGAGGGAAACCTGGTTGTGCGGAAGGAAGGAGGGCCACCCGGCCAGCACGCGTGCCGGAAGGACGTTGGGTAGGGCAGTGAGTATGCCAAGGAGGATGATGACCACATAGGTGGTCACCAGCCAGCGGGAGGTGCGCATGTCTAGAATCCTGTCTTGTGGCCGCGCGGGAAGGCGCCGGCCAGTGCCGTTTCGTGGGGGTCAGGAAAAGGCAGACAGGAACGGTGGCGCCCGGGCCCGATTGGCCCGCGAAAGGCTGAAGCCGCAGTGCGAGATCCGGGGAAGGGCGATCGGGCCAATGCGCCCGGGCACCCCGAGAAGAGCCGCCTGCACCAGGATGGCCAGCGGTCCGTCGCTGCCTGCAGACCATTTCGGCAGTTCCGGGCGCTGCGACTGCGCCTTGCGCAGCGGTTCCTGGGCATTCGGAAGAAGATCGGCAGGACGCCGCGACTGGCCGGAGAGGCCACCGCCTTCGGTGCTGTCCTCGAGGACGGCGATGCGAAATTCCGCTGCCGCCCGCGGCATCAGCCCCGCAAGCAGAAGCGCGACCATGCACAGAAGCGCGGCGGCAAGGCGCGCCACGTCCTTTCTGCCGGCAATTGCCGGAACCTGCATGGTCGGTCGATCGATCACGGATCCTCCTTGTCCCGGACTAGATAGCGCGCCGGGACGCCCATGGCTAGCGCATGAAGCCTGTCACCTTCATGGCCTTCTCCAGCATGCGGCCGAGCGACCCTGATGGCAGTGCCGGGTCTGTCTCTTCCGTGGAGGCGGATCTGTAAGGGCGCTCGCCCGCCCGCTCGTAGGCGGGAAGGTCGCGCTCCTCGATAAGGCCCCAGAACAGGGCCATCCGGGCCACCGCCGAGAGATCGCAATCCAGGAAGAACTGCCCGGCGACCCCCAGGGGCGCGCTTGCGCCCGCGGCAAGCGGCAAACCGTGTCCCAGGGCATCGAGGGTCACGGATTCCAGCAGGGGGCCGTTCTTGCCTGCTCCCTTGAAGAGGGTTCGGCGCGCGCCCCTGATGCGGGATGTCTCGCCGCCGGCGGAAAGACCCATCGCCCCGCGCCACTGCGACAGCACCATCTCGGCATTGACGGCCCGAACGGTCCGGTCGGCCCCGCCCTGCCAGACGGTGATGCGCGGCCAGCGGTGGCGGTTTGCCGGAGCTGCCGGCATCGCGTCGGCAAGCACCTGCGGTCTTGGCAGGTTGCGGCCCCGCATCAGCTGGAGCGCATCGCCCATCGTGCGGGTCACCCCATAGGGCAGGCCGGCGACGATGCCGCCGCCACAGAACAGGTCCGGATGGGTTGCCAGCATGGCATGGGCCATCGCCGCGCCGGCGGAAAGACCCATGATGAAGACGCGCTGTCCGTCGAGGCCCTGGCATTCCACCACATGCAGGATCATCTGCCGGATGGAGTCCACCTCGCCGCCGGCGGCGGCAAAATCTTCCGGCTGGAACCAGTTGAAGCAGCGTCCGCCATTGTTCCGCCTCTGCTGCTCCGGGTAGAGCACCGCAAATCCGTGCCGGTCGGCGAGGCGGTTCCATCCGGTTCCCCGGGCAAAGTCCTCCGCCGTCTGGCCGCAGCCATGCAGCGCCACGACGAGCGGGGCGCCGGAGGGAAGATCGGATGGAAGATAAAGCCAGGCCTTCAGCTGGCCTGGATTGGTACCGAACCGCGGTATTTCCCGAAGGCTGCCTTCGGTCTCGGTGGTTTCGCTCTTTGCTCTGGGCAAGGTCATGCTCCTGAGGGCCTGTTGGTCCTCCCGGCATCATAGGTAGGGCGCAGGGCCCCACCGCACAAACAAAATATTCGTGTCAGGCCGCTTCCGGCAGCGCTTCCTCCCGCACCGCAAGCGGCGTCAGCCCCGTCTTGCGCTTCAGCATCCGGCTCAGGTGCGAGGAATCGCAAAAGCCGCATTCGGCGGCAATCGAGGCGATGGATCGCTCCGTGCTGCGCAGCAGATAGAGCGCATGGTCGAGCCTTACGTCGAGATAGGCATTGAGCGGACTGACGCCGAGTTCCGCCTGAAACCGGCGCTCCATAGTTTTCTTGTTCGTCTTCAGCAGGCGCGCAAGCTCCGTCACCGGAAGCGGCACATCCAGGTTTTCCGACATCAGCTGAAGCGCACGGCGCACGATGGGGTCCTTGGCCTTGAATTCCATGGCGCCCACCGGCTGGGGCGTGTGTCCCATGGCGGCCTCGTCGATCATCATGATGTGCAGGCTCTTGGTGGCCGGTGCGCGCCCCAGGTGGCGCTCCACCAGAAAGGCCGCGAGATGGGCGGAGCTTGCACCGCCCGAGCAGGTCAGCCGATCCCTGTCGACCACGAAGATGCGGTCCGAAACCGGCCGCAGCCCTTCGAACTGGGCGAGGAAATCGTCGTGATGATACCAGCTGACGCAGCACTGGTAGCCGTCCATCAGGCCGGCCCGGTGGAGCGCAAGCGATCCGGTGCAGAGCCCGACGAGCGGCACGCCGAGGCGTGCGGCGTTCTTGAGATAGGCATCGACCGTCTCGCTGCGCCGCGCCAGCGCGCCGAGAAGCCCGCCCACCACCACGATGTAATCGAAGCGCGCCGGATCGTCGAAGGGCGCCGTGGGATGGATGAGAATGCCGCAGCTCGATCGCACCGGCGCACGGGCATCCCCGAGGACCTCCCACCGGCACTTGATCTGCCGGCTCCGGTCACCCTCGTCGGCGGCAAGGCGCAGCACGTCGATGAAGTTGGCAAAGGCGCAGAGGGTGAAATTCGGCAGCAGGACGAAGCCGACGCTGAGGCGGGCGGTTCCACGCTCCTGTCGCGGCTGGGCACGCAAAGGTCGGGCAATGGTCATGTCTGTCTCGTTTCTTCTGAGAACCTGTCCCTTTCATTCTTTTCGAAAGCGCGGACTTTATCAATACTCAAAAACATGAACCCGCAGTTGAACAAGGGGATGAGCATGACCGCACCGTTTTCCTCGCCGCGCTCGTTTGTCTTCTACATCGTGCCGGATTTCACCATGCTGGCCTTCACTTCCGCAATCGAGGCGCTCAGGCTTGCCAATGCCGTGCTGGGGCAGGAGGTCTACAGCTGGCGCATTGCCTCTGCCGACGGACTGCCGGTGCGGGCAAGCTGCGGGCTGACGATCACGCCGGACAATTCCGTCACCGTCGAGCGCGCCCTGCTGCTCACCGAGCGCCGCCCCTCGATGATCGTGGTCTGCTCGGGCTGGAACGTCGAGAAGCATGTCAGCAAGAGCACCGCGGCCTGGCTGCGGGAAAGCCGCAAGCGCGGCATCGAGCTCGCCGGCGTCTGCACCGGCGCCTACATCCTTGCGGATGCCCATCTTCTCGAAGGCAAGCGCTGCACCATCCACTGGGAGAACCTGCCGGTCTTTGCGGAGAATTTCGGCGGCATCAACTGCCATACCGGCCTCATGGAAAGCGATGGCGGCATCCATTCCTGCGCCGGCGGGGCTGCCTGCTTCGACATGATGATGCACCTGATCGGACGCGATTTCGGGCCTAAAGTGGTATCGGCGGTGATGGATCAGGCCATGGTCGACCGCGTGCGGGCACCGACCGAACGCCAGCGCATGCCGCTGACGGTCAAGCTCAATTCGCTGAACCCCAAGATCCTTAAGGCCATCGAGCTGATGGAGGAGCATCTCTCCGACCGCCTGCCGATGGAGGAGATCGCCGCTGCGGTCTGTCTGTCGCGCCGCCAGGTGGAGCGGCTGTTCCAGACCGAACTCGAGACGTCCCCGTCGCGCTACTATCTCCAGCTGCGGCTGGAAAGGGCGCGGCTGCTGGTCACCCAGTCCGCCATGCAGATCGTCGAGATCGCGGTTGCCTGCGGTTTCGTCTCCGCCTCGCATTTCTCCAAGTGCTACCGCCAGTTCCACGGCATCTCGCCGCAGGAAACGCGCGAACAGCGTCAGCCGAGCGTGCAGATGCCCGCTCTGCGCAAGAGCCACCCCGCCGGCGAGCGCCTTCACATGATGCCGGAAGACGAGTTGCGCCGGGTCGCCTAAGCCCTAGAGGCGGTCGAGAAACGCGAGCACGCGCTGCCAAAGCCGTTCCGCATGGTCGGCGCGGTATCCCGGCAGCGAGGCATCCGTGAAGAGGTGGCCGCCACCCGGATAGACATGCATCTCGGGCTTCAGCCCCATGCCCTGCAGAAAGTGGCGCCAGCCCTCGACCTCGTCTGCGGGCTCGAAGGGATCGGGATCGGCCAGATGCACCGCAACCGGCAGGTCCGTCCGGATGCCCGCGGGAATTCCGGCAATGCCGTGGAGGAGCAGCAGGCCCGACGCGTTCCTTCGCTCCGAAAGCAAGGATGCCGCAACCGCGCCGCCGAAGGAAAAGCCGGCAAGCACAGCCTCCGCCGCCACATCCGCGGTCGCTTCGCGAGCCCGTACCATGACCGTTTCGCGGCCGATGCGGTCCTTGAGCGCGAAGCCTTCCTCGAAGGTCGCGGCCGTCTCGCCTTCGAACAGATCCGGCACGGTCACCCTGTGGCCCGCCGCGGCAAGCCTGCCGGCAGCCTCGCGTTCCAGATCGCGCAGGCCGAGGACGGAGTGGAAGAGAACGATGTCAGCCATTCTGTCCTCAGGCGTTGACCGACCTGTAGACCCAGAGCTGGGCCGGCGGCACGTTGCGCACCACGAAGTCGTAATGGGAAACGGTGAAACGGTCGCGCATCGGCGGGATCGGAGACAGCGCGCCATAGGTGATCTGGATGACCGGGCGGCCCGGGCCGATCATGCCGAGCAGCTCTTCCAGGAGCGCCACGCGCCGTTCCGGAGGGAAGCTGAGCATCGGCACTGCCGAAATCACGCAGTCGAAGGTTTCGCCGTAGCGCTCGCCAAGGGTGGTCCTGAGATCGAAGGCATCGCCCAGCCGGAAGTCGACGCCCGGGAAACGCTGCACCAGCGTTTCATGAAAGGCGGGTGAGTATTCCACGGAGACGAGCTTGTGCGGATCGATGCCGGTTTCGAGGATCGCCTTCGTGATGACCCCGGTGCCGGCACCGAGTTCCAGCACCGGCCGGCCCGAAGCCGTGTCGATCACGCTGGCCATTCTCCGGGCTGCGACGCCTGACGTCGGAAGGATGGCGCCGACGCCCTTCATGTCCCTTTGCCAGCCCTTGAAGAAGCGGACCTCCTCGTCGAACTTGCGGCTGATGAACTGCTTCAGACGAAAGACCATGAACTTCCCTCCCGGGTTATGGATGACAGGCTTCGATGTGTAGCGGAGTTCAATCTCGTATTTGCGACAATTTCAAGCCGTAGAACGTCATGTAGTGTCGGATACTGCCTCTGCCCGCGGAGAAAAATCCATAACCTGCGGCCATCGTTCCAGGGCGGCCATGCCTTCGGCGGTCAGGCCATAGACACCTTTGCCCTGCCGTTCGAACCATCCGTAGACATTGTCCAGCAGAATGCGGCCTGCATTGGGGGCAAAGCTCTTCATCTCCCGCGGCCGCGAGAAGCCGTGGCGGAGTGCTGCCGCACACAGGAGCGCACGCTGCCGATAGGCGGTCATGATCGGAGCGCGTGTGGAGCCGCCCTTCACAGGATCGCCGAAGCGGTTCCGGTGTTCCCGGACCAGACGGGTGCGGCGCTTGGCATTCTGCCGCGGCATGGGTGCGGCGGAGCTGACGATGATGCTGACATCGCCCGTATCCGAAACGCCCAGCATGCCCACCCCAAGCCGCCGGCAGAGATTGCGGAAGCGCTGATCGGCTTCCCGGCCCCGTCCCTTTGCGGAAACGCGCGCGGCAATCCACACCTCGTCGGCCATGGCAGCGCGATCCACCGCCTGCAGGACGAGCTCGAGGTTGAAGCTCATCTTCAGCTCGCACACCACCAGCACCGGCGGTTCTCCCTCGATGAGGCCCACGAGATCGCATCCGCCGATCTCGCCTTTGACCTCATAGCCCGCCTGCTCCAGAAAGCGCTTCACGGGTTCCGAAAGGGTTGTTTCCATGAGAGATTGGCTCCGGTTCGCGGGATCACCGGTTTAACCTCCCGCCGGGAGTATCGGAAGACCCTTCCGATCGGGGCCACCTTTGCGGAAAAGCGCTTTGCCGCACTTGACCGGGATCAAGGCGGAGGCGACCTTTTGCGGAAATTGTCCGGTCATGCCGATAACCGGCCCCGCCTGCCGCCAGCTGGAGTAGACCATGTTGCAGATACCCGCCCTTCTTGCTCCCGTTCCGGGGTTCAGCGGCAACGCGGAAGGAGCATCGGAATGAAGCATCCCCTGCGCAACGGCTTCCTGCTGCTCCTGGCGGCTGCCCTGGTTTATGGCGGTTATCTTGTTGCGATGCCAAGGCTGTTCGGAACACCGGTCAGGCCGGTGCTGGTCAGCCGTGGGGACATCGTCGAGACCATCGTGGCCAGCGGACGCGCCGAAACGCCGTCCGGCGTCGACGTGGCGAGCCAGGTGATCGGCACGGTTGCGCGGGTGCATGTGCGCGAGGGCGATCGGGTGAGGGCGGGCGACGTGCTGGTTTCGCTCGACGACCGGCAGGCCCGGGCGGGTGTGGAGCAGGCGCAAGCCGCTCTCAGCCAGGCGGAAATCAGGCGCCGTCAGCTTGTCGACCTCACGCTGCCTGTCGCCAGGCAGACGCTGATCCAGGCCGAAGCGACCCGTATCAATGCCCGCGCGCAGCTGGATCGCGCGCTGAAGCTTGCGGATCGCTCCGTCGCGAGCGGCGCTTCGGTCGAGGCGCTGCAGCGAGCCTTCGACGTGGCCGATGCCCAGTGGCGCGCGGCCGAACTGGCGGTGAAGAGCGCCTCTCCCGGCGGTGGCGAAAGCGCGCTGGCAGAGGCCGCCTTTGCCGAATCCAGCGCCAAGCTTCGGGTTGCCGAAGCGCAACTGGCGCTGACGCGCGTGGTCTCGCCCATCGACGGTCTTGTTACCCATCGCGATGTGGAAGAGGGCACCATCGCCCAGCCCGGAAAGGCGCTCATCCATATCGCGCCCAATCTGGCCAAGGAGCTGGTGGTGCAGGTAGACGAACGCAACCTCGCCCGCATCCGCCCCGGCCAGAAGGCCGTCGCCTCTGCCGATGCCGATCCGGCTGCCACGTTCGATGCAGTTCTCGCCTCGATCGATTCGACCATCGACGCGGACCGCGGTTCGGTGGAGGTGAAGTTCTCGCTGCCGAAGGAGCCCGCCTTCCTCAAGGAAAACATGACCGTTTCCGTCGATGTGGAGATCGCGCGGCGCCAGCAGACGCTTCTTCTGCCGGTCTCTGCCGTGCGCGATGCGGCCAGTACCAGGCCGCATGTCCTCGTCGTCGAAGAGGGACGGGCAGCGGAGCGCCCGGTCACCCTCGGTGCCCGCGATGCAGAGATGGTGGAGGTGCTCTCCGGCCTGAAGGAGGGTGAGGCGGTCATTCCGGCGGCGGCCGGGGCGATTGCGATCGGCCAGAAGGTCCGTCTCGAGGGCGGAAAGGACGCGCCATGAAGCCTTTCCTGCCCTTCGAGGTGATCGCGGCGGTGCGCTTCCTGCTCGACGGCCGGCGGCAGACGCTGCTGACGGTGATCGGCGCCGCAGTCGGCGTCTCGGTCATCCTCTTCATGACGTCCCTGCTGCATGGCGTGCAGTCGAACATCTTCAACCGCGTTCTGTCGACCCAGGCGCATATCGTCATCTCTCCGCCGGAGGAGGTCTCGCGGCCTCTGCGCGCGGAGGATGGACCCCGCGAAATGGCGACGGTGCAGAAGCCTGCCCAGCGGCTGCGCTCCATCGACCAGTGGCAGGCGATTTCCGCCCGCCTTCTGTCGCGCCCCGACGTGACCGCCGTCTCTCCGGCAGCGGCAGGCGCCGCCTTCGCGGTCAAGGGCGACGTCGCCAATCCCGTGACGCTCAACGGCATTCTGCCGGACGCCTTCTACCGCATCATCGATCTCCGCGAGAAGATCGTGCACGGTTCCGCCGATCTTGCGCCGGGAGGCATCCTGATCGGCACCGCGCTCGCCAGCGACCTCGGGCTCGGCATCGGCGAAAAGATCCGCATCCGCACCAACCGCAGCTCCACCGCTGGCGGCGACCAGACCTTCACCATCGACGGCATCTTCGATCTCGGCAACAAGGACGCCAACGAGCGCAGCGTCTATGTCCCGCTCCGTTCGGCGCAATCGCTTCTCAATCTGCCGGGCGGCATCACCAGCCTGAGTGTGGACATCAGCGATCCCTATGCGGCCGAGACGGTCGCGGACGAGCTCCGCTCTGCGCTGGGGGTCAACGCGGAAAGCTGGGTGAAAACCTTCGAGCAGGTCTTCACCGCGCTCAGCACCCAGTCGGTCGCGAACTACACCATCCAGTTCTTCGTCGCCGTCGCGGTGGCGCTCGGCATATCGAGCGTCCTTGTGGTCTCGGTGGTGCAGCGCTCGCGGGAGATCGGCATCCTGCGCGCCATGGGGGCCTCGCGGGGACGGATCCTGCGCATCTTTCTCACCCAGGGTGCTTCGATCGGCTTCCTCGGTTCCCTTGCCGGCTCGATCCTCGGGATCTTCTTCGTTCTCCTGTGGCGCACCTTTGCCCGCAATCCCGACGGCACGGAATTCTTCCCCGTGACCATGGAGCCGTCCCTTTTCATCCGCACGATTCTCGCAGCGACGGTGACGGGTGTGATTACCGCCCTCCTTCCGGCGCTGAGCGCGGCGCGGCTCAACCCGGTGGATGCGATCCGTGGCTAGCGATATCTCCCCCGTCCTGCGCCTCGAAGGCGTGCGCAAGAGTTTCGGCATCGGCACGCCCGCCGAAACCGAGGTTCTGCATGGCGTCGACCTGGTTCTGGAGCGCGGCGAGTTCTGCGCCCTCATCGGACCCTCCGGCTCGGGCAAGAGCACGCTGCTGAACATCATCGGTCTGCTCGACCGGCCGACCGCCGGCCGCATGGATATCGAGGGACAGGACACCTCCCTCCTCGACGATGCGGGACAGACCCGGCTGAGGGGGCACAGCATCGGCTTCGTCTTCCAGTATCACCACCTGATCCCCGCCTTCACTGCCGCCGAAAATGTCATGATGCCCATGCTGGTGGACAAGGGATGGCCCTCGGCTGCAATGCGCCAAAGGGCGGAAGAGCTTCTCGATCAGGTCGGCCTGCTGCGCTGGAAGGACAATCTCTCCAGCCACATGTCGGGCGGGCAGCAGCAGCGCGTGGCGATTGCCAGGGCGCTTGCCATGCAGCCATCGCTCATCCTCGCCGACGAGCCGACCGGCAACCTCGACACCCGATCCGCCGAAGACGCCTTTCAGCTGATGCGGCGCGTCAACCGGGAGCAGAAGACCGCCTTCCTCATCGTCACCCACAATCTGGATCTCGCCCGGCAGACGGACAGGATCATCCAGATCGTCGACGGGCGGATTGTCGAGGGCAATACCGGCCTCCTCGCCTGATCCGAAAGGGACCTTGCATGGCATCGCGTATGGGAGACCGCCTCATGGCGCATCGGCAGAAGGCTCTGGTGGCAATCGCCGCAGCCGGCCTCACGACAGGCGGCATCCTGTTCTGGAATGGCCGGCCGGATCTCGCCACCATCGCCTTCATGGCCGCGACGATACCCGTTCTCGCGGCCCTCGTGGTGGAGATCGTCTCCTCGCTTCTGCGCGGGGAGGTCGGGCTCGACATCGTGGCGGCGCTTTCGATGACGGCGGGACTTGCCTTCGGAGAGCCCCTCGCGGCCAATGTGGTCGCCCTGATGTATGCCGGCGGGCAGGGGCTCGAAGCCTTTGCCGCGGGCCGGGCCCGACGGGAAATGACGGCGCTGATGGGTCGCGTCGCCCGCACTGCCCTCCGGCTGGAGGCGGATGCGCTTGTCGAGGTGCCCATCGAGACGATCAGACCCGGTGACCGGCTGATGATCCGCCAGGGCGAGGTCCTGCCGGTCGATGGCGTGGTGGAGGGCGAGGGCGCCCGGCTGGACCTTTCGGCGCTCACGGGCGAATCCGTGCCCGTCGCCGTGGGCGATGCGGGCGAAGCCCTGAGCGGGGCGACCTCCGTCGGGTCTGCCTTCGTACTCCGGGCGGTCCGCCCGGCGGCGGAAAGCACCTATGCGGGGATCGTCCGGCTGGTCGCCGCTGCCGAGGCCAGCAAGGCGCCGATGGTCAGGCTTGCTGACCGCTATGCCATCTGGTTTCTGCTGCTGACGCTGGCAATTGCCGGTGCAGCCTGGTGGATGACGCAGGACGTGCGCCGCGTGCTCGCGGTGCTGGTGGTGGCAACCCCCTGTCCGCTGATCCTCGCCGTTCCCGTGGCATGGATTGCCGGCATGTCCCGTTCTGCCGGCATGGGCGTGCTGGTGAAGGGCGGGGCGGTTCTCGAGGCATTGTCGCGGGTACGCACCGTCATTCTCGACAAGACCGGAACACTGACCCACGGCCAGGCGGACATCGTCGCGGTGCATGCCGCACCGGGCTTTACCGCCGACGAGGTGCTTTCTCTTGCCGCAAGCCTCGATCAGGCGTCGGGGCATGTGGTCGCCGATGCGCTGATCCGGGGCGCCCGCGAACGGGGCCTCACACTTGCCATGCCGGAGGCCGTGACGGAGGAGGCCGGCACCGGCCTCGAAGGCGTCGTCTTCGGCCGGCGGGTGCGGATCGGCGGCATGGATTACGTGCGGGCAGGCTGCCACGAGGCCGCACCGATGCCCCTTGCCCCGGATTTTCCGGGACTGCGGGTGGCTGTCGCCGTGGACGAGGTGCTTGCCGGCATCATCGAACTCAAGGACCGCATCCGGGGAGATGCGGATGCGGTTGTCGATCAGTTGCGCCGGGGCGGCGTGGCGGAGGTCATTCTCGCCTCGGGGGACCGGAAGGCGGTCGCCGAGGAAGTCGGCGCAACGCTCGGTCTCGACCGGGTGCTGGCGGAGCTGACGCCCGAGGCCAAGGTCGCGGCTGTCCGGGAGGCTGCAGCGCGCGGGCCTGTCATGATGGTGGGCGACGGCGTCAATGACGCGCCGGCACTGGCTGCGGCGGATGTGGGGGTGGCCATGGGCGCGCGCGGCACGGTCTCTTCCTCCGAGGCTGCAGGCGTGGTGCTCTTGCTCGACCAGCTCGAGCCCCTCGTGAAGGCAATGGCCGTTGCCCGTCGCAGCCGGCGCATCGCGCTCGAAAGCGTGATCGCCGGCCTCGGGCTTTCGGTTGCAGGCATGGTCGCGGCGGCATTCGGCTATCTGGAGCCCGTCGAGGGCGCACTGCTGCAGGAGGCCATCGATGTCGCCGTCATCCTGAATGCGCTGAGGGCACTGCGCTAGAAGCGGATCGTGACGTTGCCGATTGCCTTGCCGCCTTCCACGGCCTCGTGCGCTTCGGCAACGCGGTCAAGCGTGAACGCCGGCCCAAGGTGATGTTTCAGAAGCCCCGCCTCCAGATAGGCGCTGAGGCTGCGGATCATGTTGCGTCTCACCGCCGGCACGAGTTCGTACACGATGAAGAAGCGCACCGCCGCGCCGATCAGGATCATCGGGCCGAAATCCAGCGGAACCTGCGGCCTGCCCGAGCCATAGACCACGCAGAGACCGTCGCGTGCCACGATCTGGGGCAGCAGGGCGGCGTTGGCGGCGGCATCCACCTCCACGATCCGGTCCACGCCCTGTCCGTCGGTGATATCCCTTATCCGGGAAACCACATCCTCCTGGCGGTAGTCGATCACCTCGTCCGCCCCGAAGCTGCGGGCGATCTGCGCCTTCTCGGGCGAGCTGACCGTCGTGATGATCCGTCCCGCGCCCATCAGGCGGGCAAACTGCAGGGCATAGGCGCCGACGGCACCCGCGCCGCCGGAAACCAGGACCGTCCGGCCCGCAACATCGCCATCGACCGTCATGGCGCGGAGGGCTGTCAGCGCGGGAATTCCCAGGCATGCGCCTTCCTCGAAGCGCGTCGCATCGGGAAGCCGCACGGCCTGATCCGCCGGCAGCACGATGTGCTCCGCCGCGGTGCCGAAAGGCCGTTTCCACTGGCCGTTCCAGATCCAGACGCGCTCGCCGAGCCGGGAGGAGGATACGCCCGGACCCACATCGTCGATGACGCCGGCGCCGTCGCTGTGCGGCACCACCTGTGGCCCGGCAAGGGGCCGGCCGGCGCGCGACTTCACATCGGACGGATTGACGCCCGACACGGCAACGCGCACCCGTACCTCGCCCGGGCCCGGCAGCGGGTCGGGAAGCGTCCCCACCTGCAGGACCTCGCGGGCCGAACCGTTCTTCTCGTACCAGGCGGCAAGCATGGGCGTCTCCTTGGCTGTTGCTGCGGCTGCAGGGGAGGCCTATGAGCCCCGTGCATGGCAGACTTGATAAATGCTCAAACCTTCTTGAGATATATCACCTTTACCGCCCGGTGCAGCGGCTCCTATAGTCCGGGCGACTGATTTTCCGGCTTATGCCCCTCCCGACATTCAACGGGTGCCGCCCCTGCGGACCCGCCCATTCCCGAACGGATCCCCGACCGTGACCGATGCCGTCTGCACCGAGACCTTCGACGATTCCAACGCCCGCCCGCTGACGGTGCTGGAACTGACCCTCGTCATTCTCGCCCTTGCCTGTGGCGGCTTCGGCATCGGAACGGGCGAGTTCGCCATCATGGGCCTCCTGCCCGATGTGGCGCGCAGCTTTGCCGTTACCACGCCCCAGGCCGGCTATGTCATCAGCGCCTATGCACTCGGCGTGGTGGTGGGAGCGCCGCTCATCGCCATTGCGGGGGCCAGGGCCTCGCGCCGGAACCTGCTGCTCGTGCTCATGACGGTCTTCGCGCTCGGCAATCTGGCAAGCGCCGTAGCGCCGGATTTCTGGAGCTTCACGCTGCTGCGGTTCCTCTCCGGCCTGCCGCATGGTGCCTATTTCGGCGTTTCGGCGCTGGTGGCGGCATCGCTGGTGCCGGCCCACCGCCGCGCCCGCGCCGTCGGCCATGTGATGCTCGGCCTGACGGTCGCAACGCTTGCCGGCACGCCGGTGATGGCGCTCTTCGGGCAGTTTCTGAGCTGGCGGGTCATGTTCTTCGCCGTCGGCGGCATCGGCGCGCTGACCGTGCTCCTGATCTGGATCTACCTGCCGCGCGATCGCGCACCGGAGGGAGCCGGCGTGATGCGCGAACTCGTCGCCTTCACCCATCCGCAGGTACTCCTGACGCTTACGCTTGCGGCCACCGGCTTTGGCGGGATGTTCTCGATCTTCAGCTATATCGCCGGCACTGCGACCGAGGTGGCCTCCATGCCGGTATCCCTCATACCGTTGATCATGATCCTCTTCGGGATCGGGATGAACGTGGGCAATGTCGTGGGCTCGAAGCTTGCCGACATGTCGCTGATGGGGACGATCGGCGGAATGCTGGTGTTCAACATAGCCATCATGACCCTCTTCGGCCTGACGGCGGAAAGCCCGGTCATGCTGTGCATCTCGGTCTTCCTCGTGGGCTGCACCTTTGCGGCCGGCCCGGCGGTCCAGACGCGCCTGATGGACGTTGCCTCCGACGGCCAGACCCTCGCCGCGGCCTCGATGCATTCGGCCTTCAACATCGCCAATGCCCTCGGCGCCTGGCTCGGCGGTCTCGTGATCGCCCATGGCTATGGTTATGCGGCAACCGGCTATGTCGGTGCCATCCTCTCCTTCTTCGGCCTCTTCGTCTTTGGCGCATCGCTTCACCTGGAGCGCAAGGCGCGGAGCCACGCCTGAAGAAAACGTCGCGAAATGGAGCGTCGCCCCCTGCGGAACAGCGCTCCATTGCCGGACAATTAAGGATTCACGGCCATTATTGAGAAAATAGCGCATGAACGCTTCTCAAAAGCCGCTGGATGGAAAGCCCGACTAACGCACTTCTTGCCGTCATCGCATTGTTCGTCATCGCTTTCTGGGCGGCAGCGGGCCTGTTTTTCGCCGTGCTCGGCGTCATGGTCTGGATCTGAACGCGCCTGCCTTCCGTCTCCGGATGGGGAACCCCACCGCGCCCTGCCGGGTTGAACCTTCAATGACGGAAGGAGAAACCCATGTTTTCAACCGACACCTGGCTGCGCATCATCGTTTCCATGCAGTTGAATGCCGTACTCTTCGGTGCGGGTGCCATCACCGTTCTTTCGGTTCCCGCGCTCGCCGAGCGCGCTGCGCTCCTGTTGCCGCTCGTGGTCGTGGCGAGTTTCGGTCTTGCGCCGTTCCTCTCCAAGGCCTTCTTCCCCCGCCTGCGGTTGCGGAACTGGGGGCGGACCGGCTGGCGGCGCGGCGACCTGATCTCCGGCTGATGCCGCCCGTCCTGTTACGGGAAGGCGAGCGGCGGCTGCATCCCTCGCGCGCTTGACAAGGAGAACGCGCTTTGATGCCAATGGGTGCGGAAGGCCGCACCCTCGCAAGGGCCCGGCCGATCGTCAGCGAAAGGATTGAAGACAATGGAGTATCGTCTCCTTGGCCGTTCCGGCCTCAAGGTCTCGACCATCACCATGGGCACCATGACCATCGGCGGCAAGGGCTGGGCCCGGACTGTGGGCGACCTCGGCGTCGCCGAAGCCCGCCGCCTCGTCGACATGTGCCTCGATGCCGGTGTGAACCTCATAGATACCGCGGATGTCTATTCCGAAGGGGTTTGCGAGGAAGTCCTCGGCGAGATCATCGGCGGGCCTCGCCGCAATGGGCTGCTGGTGGCGACCAAGGCCCGTTTCCCGATGGGCAGCGATCCCAATGACGTGGGTTCTTCCCGCTACCATCTGGTCCGCGCCTGCGAAGCCAGCCTGCGCCGGATGAAGACGGATGTCATCGACCTCTACCAGCTTCATGAATGGGACGGCCAGACGCCGCTCGAGGAAACCCTCGAGGCGCTCGATCTCCTCGTCCGGCAGGGCAAGATCCGCTATGTGGGCTGCTCCAACTTTTCCGGCTGGCACATCATGAAGGCGCTCGGCATCAGCGAACGCGACCGGCTGCCCCGGTTCATCAGCCAGCAGATCCACTACACGCTCGAGGCGCGGGAAGCGGAATACGAACTGTTGCCGATCACGGTCGATCAGGGTCTCGGCGTCCTCGTCTGGAGCCCCATCGCCGGGGGGCTGCTTTCGGGCAAGCATCGCCGCAACCAGGAAGCGCCTGCGGGCACCCGCCAGTTCGCCGGCTGGACGGAGCCGCCGATCCGCGACGAGGACCGGCTCTGGAACATCGTCGATACGCTGGTCGAGATCGGTAACGAGCGCAATGTTTCGGCCGCGCGCGTTGCGCTTGCCTGGCTTCTCGGCCGTCCCGGCATCACATCCGTCATCGTCGGCGGCAGAACGCCCGAGCAGTTCGCGGATAATCTCGCCGCTGCCGAGCTGAAGCTCAGCGATGAGGAACGCGCCCGGCTGGACAAGGTCAGCGCGCCGCCGATCCTCTATCCCTACTGGCATCAGCTGAACACCGCGCGGGACCGGCTGGGCGCCGCCGACCGGGTACTCCTCGGTCCGCATCTCAGTCAGGGGTGAGCGAACTGCCCGGGCGCCTGAAATCCGGTGCCCGGGCGAAACGGGCGAGCGTCAGCGGACGAAACGTCTTGCCGCGCCGGCGACGAGCAGCCCTGCGACAAGGGCAATTGCGCCCCGCCAGATCCACGGCGACTGGTTGATCATGAAGCTGGAAGCCGGATAGGGAAACACGCCCGTTCCCTGTCCGATCCAGATGAGACCGAGGAGCGCGATCAGGAGCCCGATGAATGTCAGGGCGCGTCTTGCAAGAACCACTTCCACCTCCATCCTGGCTCACGTGCCAGGTCAACGTCGTTCAGGACCGGCTCTCCCTCCCGCTCAGGCATGGGGTTCGAGCATGTCGACAAGGGATAGCCGGACGCGCAGCTTCAGGGCAAGAAGGGCCATCCCGGTTATCTTGCGCTGCAGAAACATCTTATCCGGCGACGGCAACGCCCAGAGCGAACGGTCCAGGAAGATCGGCTGGGCGCGGGCTTGCACCGCAACCAGCGGGCCGCGATCGCTGAAATCCACCTGCCCGCCGGGCGCCTTCAGAACGTGGTCGAGCACGGTCGAGATCATCTCGTCCAGCGCCTTGCCATGGCGTGCGACCTGCGCCGGGGAAAGGTAGCGCATGTCGAGAAGCGCCCCGCGCACCCGCTCGATCTCGCCGCTCAGGGTCGCACGAAGCAGGGCACGATAGGCTGCGGCGCTTTCGGGCAGGACCGGACGCACGGCCCCGAAATCGAGAAGGGCGATGCGGCCGCTTTCCCGCTGCCAGAGATAGTTGCCCAGATTGGGATCGGTCTGCATGGCGCCGAACAGGAAGAGTTCGCGAAGCGCCAGCTCGGCGAGCGCCTGCATAGCCCTGTCCCGCTCGGCCTGCGGCGCGGTTCCCAGCCGCTCGAGCGGCACGCCCTCGACAAAGTCCATCGGCAGGACGCCAGGCCGAAGCAGCTCGTCGACGGGGAGGGGAACGACAAAGCGGGGATCGTCTTTCAGGAGCAGGTGGAACCGACGCATTTCATCGGCTTCCCGCAGGTAATCGGCCTCTTCGCGCAACTGCCGCTTGGCCTCTGCAAGATGGGCGGAAAGATCGAGATGGCGAGGCACGAGGCCGGACAGCCGGAGCAAGGTCGCGACGTTGTCGATATCGGAATCGATGCTTCTGGCGACCCCAGGATACTGAACCTTGACCGCCACCGGCCGCCCGGAAGAGAGCACGCCGCGATGCACCTGCCCGATGGAGGCCGCTGCGATGGGCGTCATGTCGAAATGGCGGAAGTGCCGACGCCAGTCGGGACCCCAGGCCTCTGCCAGGCACCGCCCAAGCTGGGCCTGCGGCATGAAATGCGCCGAAGAACCGAGGCTCGAGAAGATCGCCTGCAGCTCCGGCGTCAGCAGCTCTCCGGGTTCGAGCGCGATCATCTGACCGAGCTTCATGGCCGCGCCGCGCATGCGCGAGAGGTGCTCCGCCGTCTTGAGTGCGTTGGACGGGGTCAGCAGAAGATCGCGCAGATGCGGTCTTTCCCCCTGCGCCAGGCGGTTCAGCCCTTCGGACACCACGCCGGATGCGATGCCGCCGACAATCTGCCCGAGCGCGCCGAGCCTGCTCAGGCGTCCCTGCGGAACCGCGCGGAAACGATCGCGGTCTGTCATGAAAGCCATCTCTGCAGCCGGGGGCGAAGCCGGAGGAAGCCCCTATAGGCCAGTTCAAGGATCGGACGCGTGAGGGGCAGATCCGCCACCACGCCGAGCGGTCTGAGGAGCGGGATTGCCCTCCACATAGCTGCAAAGGCACGCGCCCCGGAAAACAGGCGGCCGTTTTCGGAGGCGTGAAAGCGGGCAAGCAGTTCGGCCCGGTCGATGGGGCAGGCCTGGGCGGCATCGGAAACATCGATGAATCGGATCGCTCCCCGGCGATCCAGCCGGCGGATCAGCGCAATCTCGCGGCGGCAAAGAGGGCAGCCGCCATCGAAGTATACGGTCAGGGCGGACGACATCTCAGGCTCTTCCCCCTTCCACGATCCCCGGGATCTTCTCCTTCAGCGCGAAGAAGCCCTTCCGGCAATGGGGCCAGGTTCGCCGATCCCAGTCGCGCAGGTGTTCGGTAAACACGATGCCGTGGCTCTTGGGCTCCTGCAACCTCGGCAGCAGGGCATCGGCCACCGGCCCGGCGGGAATAAAGGTGCTCGTGACCTGCGTGCAGCCGGCCTCTGCCGCGGCCTCGAACACGCCGGCGGGATCGAGAGCGCCAAGATCCCTTGCGCCCGGCCAGGCCTGACGCGCCCTCTCCATCCCGTCTGCCAGCGGTGCCCCATCCCAGCGGTTCTTGCCGTCAACACAAGCGATTGCCCTGACAGGAAGCGCGCGCAACGCCGGAATTTCTTCCATCGACAGGTCTTCGGTGGTCACGAGGAGCAGGGTCGGCGCTGCCCTGTCGGGAGACCTTCTTTCACGGATCCCGGAAGGCGGGGGCGTGGAGATGCTGTCTGCCGGAATGACCGCCGACCGCGCCAGACCCTTCGGTGCAAAACGGCCGTCCGTCATGGCACGAATGCGTTCCGGATCGGCCAGATAGGCCTTTCCGACCGTATGCAGCCCGGCCACCCAGCGCCAGGACAGGGTATTCGATGCCGGATCCGCATCGAGGAGCCTCTCGAAAAAGAGGTCCGCGCCGAGCTCCCAGGGAAGGTTCAGCGTAAAGATCCAGATCGAGGCGATCTGCATCCGCGACCAGTTGTGGAGATAGCCGGTCTCGGCCAGTTCCGTGATGCAGGCATCGAAATAGTCGATACCCGTGCGACCCTGAACCGCCATCTCATGCCGCGCCTTGAGTTCCGGCTTGTCGTCGAGACGCGCGCGCGCCCGGGACAGGGCGGTGCGATACCCCTGCCACATCGAGGGGCGCTGCTCGAGCCAGCCCTTCCAGTAGCTCCGCCAGAAGACCTCGCTCACGAACTTTTCCGCGGAGGCAAGATCGTGATGGCCAAGGACCGCCCGGACCACTTCTTCCTCGCTCACCAGCCGCCGGCGCAGGGAAGCCGACAGGCGCGAGACATGCCGATGTCCTCCCGGCCCTTCGTCCCGATTGCGAAGCCGCGCATAGGCGCTGCCGGCCTGCGGGAGAAAGGACTTGAGACGATGGAGCGCATCCGCGCGGTTGAGGGGAAAACCGGTTTCCATTGTGCTGCGACCAAAGCAATCGAAAGGGATTTCAGGACGGCATGACGAGGTTCTTGATCGGGCGTGCCCGCTCCGTTTGCTCCGGAGGGCGCGCCCGTTCCGACGAAAGATGTTCGGGCCTTTCGAAAAGACAAGTTCCGGAAGCGGAAGTCCGGCCCCTCGGGGCTGCGACATTTTGGACCGCAGTCGCTGGCCGGCGTCGAGGCGAGGTGCCACCGGACAGACCGGCGGAACCCATGGCCCCGGCTGCGGCGTCAGCACTGACTGATACAGCCGACGGTCGGGGCTCCCCGAATCTCCCCGGCGCTTAACTCTTGGAAAAGCTCGTGCGGATCGGCAGATTGTGCTCCAGTCCGAGCCAGGGCGGATTTTCCGCATACATGTCCTGGATGAGCTGCTTGACCAGTTCGATATGGGGAGAATTGTCGCCGGTGCGGTGGCTGAGCACGACCGGGGAGGTGGTGCGTTCGCCGGCGAGCAACCGGTAATGCACGTCCGACCGCAGCTTGCGTGCGGATGAAGGCACCACGCAGAGGCCGGCTTCGGCTGCAACGAGACCCAGGGCTGTCTGGATCTCGCTCACCTCCTGGACCTCTCCTGCCCGGACGTCGTGATCGAGCAGGACGCCAAGGACCTGATCGGCAAAGCTCGGCCGCGGCTCGCGCGGATAGACGATCAGCTTCTCCCCCGCCAGCGCCTCGACCGGAAGCGGATCGCTGCTGGCGGCAAGCGCGGTTCCCTCGGGAATGGCGACTGCCAGGCGCTCCTCGCGCAGCACCGTGCTCACCACATTCGGGTCACTGTGGCGCAACCGCCCGAAGCCCAGGTCGATCCGGCCCTCCTTGAGAGCGGGAAGCTGCTGGACAGACATCATTTCCAGAAGCTGGATATCCACCTCGGGCGCGTGCTGGCGCAGCTTGCGCACCAGTGCCGGAAGCCCGCCGTAAAGCGTCGATGCGACGAAGCCGATGGACAGCACGCTGTTCTGGTTCAGCCCGACACGGCGGGTGGCGTTGCGCATCTGCTCCACCCGGCCGAGGATTTGCAGCGCCTGCTCGTAGAAGACCCGGCCCGCTTCCGTCAGCCGGACAGGGCGGCTGGTGCGGATCAGCAATTCCACACCGAGCTCTTCCTCCAGAAGCTGGATCTGGCGGCTCAGGGGAGGCTGGGCGATGTGCAGAAGCTCGGCGGCGCGGGTGAAGTTGCGCTCCCTTGCCACTGCCACGAAATAGCGCAACTGCCTGAGATCCATCCCGGTCATCGCCGACAACCCCGCATTCTGAGCATAATGAACGATTATTTCCGTCACAAATCCGGAGATTCCGGAAGAGTTTTCAATCACTATACCCTAGCGGTATCATACGAAATGTAAATGGTGTTGGACGGTCGGGCCTGACGAACGCAATCATGCGGTCATGAACACGAACCCCGCTCCCACTCTTCCGGCGCTTTCGCCCGCCCCCGTCGTCGAACGGATCGAGACCATGCTGGTCGACCTGCCGACGATCCGTCCGCACAAGCTGTCCGTTGCGACGATGAACGGGCAGACCCTCATGCTGGTCAAGATCCATTGCAGCGACGGCGCCGTCGGCATCGGCGAGGGAACGACGATCGGCGGGCTGGCCTATGGCGGCGAAAGCCCGGAGAGCATGAAGCTCGCCATCGACCGCTATTTCGCGCCCGTGATGATCGCACAGGACGCAACCCGCGTGCAGGCGCTCATGGCCCGGATCGGCAAGATGGTGAAGGAAAACCGCTTCGCCAAGAGCGCGGTGGAGACGGCGCTTCTCGACGCCCATGGCAAACGCCTCGGACTGCCGGTCAGCGAACTCCTCGGTGGCCGTCGCCGCGATCGTCTGCCGGTGGCCTGGACGCTGGCTTCCGGCGATACGGCGCGCGATATCGCGGAGGCGGAGACAATGCTGGATCTCCGGCGTCACCGCATCTTCAAGCTGAAGATCGGCGCCCGTCCCGTGCGGGAAGACGTAGCCCATGTGGCCGCGATCAAGCGCGCGCTCGGGGAACGCGCGGCCGTCCGCGTCGATGTCAACATGGCCTGGACCGAAACCGAGGCCGGCTATGGCATGGCCGCTCTCGCGGAGGCGGGATGCGAGCTGGTGGAGCAGCCGGTCGCCTCGGCGAGAGCACTGTCGCGGCTCGCCCGCCGCTTCCCCGTCGCACTCATGGCGGATGAATCCCTGCACGGCCCCGAAAGCGCCTTCGAGATTGCGCGCATCCACGGTGCGGACGTCTTTGCCGTCAAGGTCGAGCAGAGCGGTGGCCTCTACAACGCGCTGCGGGTTGCGGCCATCGCGGATGCGGCCGGCATCGAGCTCTACGGGGGAACCATGCTCGAAGGTGCCTTCGGGACGATTGCCTCGGCGCACGTCTTCTCCACCTTCGCCCATCTGCAATGGGGCACGGAGCTCTTCGGCCCGCTGCTGCTGACCCAGGAAATCCTCGAAACCCCGCTCGACTACAGCGACTTTTCGCTTGCCGTACCCGCCGGTCCCGGACTGGGCATCGATCTCGACGAGGACAAGGTCTCGGCTTTCGTGCGCGAGGGCACCCGCAAGATCACCGGCATCAAGGATTGAGGAGACAGAAGGATGCTTTTCCACGTCAGGATGGATGTGAAACTGCCCCGCGATCTCTCTGCCGAGGAGGCGGTCGAGATCCTTGCCCGGGAAAAGGCCTATTCGCAGGACCTGCAGAAGAGCGGCAAGTGGCGCCATATCTGGCGGATTGCCGGCCAGTACGCGAATGTCAGCATCTTCGATGTGACCGACAATGCCGAGCTGCACGAGATACTCTCGGGCCTTCCCCTTTTCAAATTCATGGACATCGAGGTCATGCCGCTCGTCCGGCATCCTTCCGCTGTCCGTGGCGACGACAGCTGAACCCAGCGACGGGGCCGAGGCGCCCCGATCCGCGATCCAGAGGAGGACATGACATGACAGTCAAGATTTTCAACCGCCCCGACATCCAGGACTTCCTGAAGGTGCTGAGCGGCCTTGACCAGAACGGCGGGAATCCCCGCGTCAAGCAGATCATCCATCGCATCGTTTCCGACCTGTTCAAGGCGATCGACGATCTCGACATCACCCCGGACGAATACCGGACCGGCATTGCATGGCTGAACGAACTCGGCGCGGCAGGCCAGGCCGGGCTGATCTCGCCCGGCCTCGGCCTCGACCACTTCCTCGACGAGCGCCTTGATGCGATCGACGAGGCGCTGGGTATCAAGAACGAGACGCCGCGCACCATCGAAGGGCCGCTCTACGTGGCCGGCGCTCCGGAAAGCAAGGGCTTTGCCCGTCTCGATGACGGTACCGATGCGGACGGTCATCCGCTGATCATGCATGGCACCGTCTATGGCTCCGATGGCAAGCCCGCGGCGGGTGCGAAGGTCGAAGTATGGCACTGCGACACGCGCGGCTTCTATTCGCATTTCGATCCGACCGGCAAGCAGGCACCCTTCAACATGCGCCGGACGATCATCACGGACGAAAACGGCCGCTACAAGTTCCGCAGCATCGTGCCCCATGGCTACGGCGTACCGCCGGGCAGCCCGACCGAAAAGCTGCTGTCTGCCCTTGGCCGTCATGGCCAGCGCCCCGCGCACATCCACTTCTTCGTCAGCGCCGAAGGCCACCGCAAGCTGACCACCCAGATTAATATTGCCGGCGACCCGCTGATCAATGACGACTTCGCCTATGCGACGCGCGAAGGCCTGGTGCCGGATCTGGTAGAGCGTACCGACGAGGCGAGCATCAAGGCCAACGGTCTTGCCGGCCCCTTCGCCGAAATCACCTTCGACATAAGGCTGACCGCGCTCGTCAACGGCGTCGACAATCAGGTCAACGCCCAGCGCAAGCGCGCCGCGGCCTGATCCGGAATGGCGGGAGGCGGCCTGCCGCGTCCCGCCTGACCATCCCTCGTTCCATTTCCCATCGACATCGTTGCAACGGCCGGGCGGCTGAGCCCCCGCCGGGGCGGGAGAGAAACCATGTCCAAGATCATCAACAAGGCAGAGGCGCTTCGCGAGCTGCTCGCCAATGCGGTGGAGGACGACAAGGAAGCCGGTGTCTTCCGTTGCCGCCGCGACATCTTCACCAATCCGGATCTCTTCGATCTCGAGATGAAGTACATCTTCGAGGCGAACTGGGTGTACCTGGCGCATGAAAGCCAGATCCCCGCCGTCAACGACTATTACACGACCTCCATCGGCCGCCAGCCGGTGGTCATCACCCGCGACAAGACCGGCGCGCTTCATGCGGTGATCAATGCCTGCGCCCATCGCGGCGCGATGCTCTGCCGGCGCAAGCACGGCAACAAGGGCAGCTTCACCTGCCCCTTCCATGGCTGGACCTTCTCCAATACGGGCAAGCTGCTGAAGGTGAAGGACGAGAAGACGACGGAATATCCCGCCGGCTTCGCCAAGGACGGGTCGCATGACCTGACCCGCGTCGCCCGCTTCGAAAACTATCGCGGTTTCCTGTTCGGCAGCCTCAATCCCGATGTCGAGCCGCTGGAGGACTTCCTCGGCGAAACGAAGGTGATCATCGACCAGATCGTCGACCAGGCGCCCGATGGCCTCGAGGTGCTGCGCGGCAATTCCTCCTACATCTATGACGGGAACTGGAAGCTCCAGATGGAGAACGGCTGCGATGGCTACCATGTCAGCTCCGTCCACTGGAATTATGCCGCCACCATGGGCCGCCGCAAGGAAGAGGGCACCAAGGCGGTCGACGCCAACAGCTGGAGCCGCTCGGTCGCAGGCGTCTATGGCTTCGAGAACGGCCATATCCTCCTCTGGACCAACACGATGAACCCGGAGGTTCGCCCGGTCTTCAACCGGCGCGAGGAGATCGTCGGACGCGTCGGCGCGGAAAAGGCGGACTTCATCGTCAACCAGACCCGCAATCTCTGCATCTATCCGAATGTCTTCCTCATGGACCAGTTCAGCACGCAGATCCGGGTTACCCGCCCGATCAGCGTGGACAAGACGGAAGTGAGCATCTTCTGCTTCGCGCCGAATGGCGAAAGCGCTGCCGACCGCGCCGTCCGCATCCGCCAGTACGAGGATTTCTTCAACGTGTCCGGCATGGGCACGGCCGACGATCTCGAGGAATTCCGCGCCTGCCAGACCGGCTATGCCGGCACAGCGGCGCTCTGGAACGATCTGTCCCGCGGCGCACCGCTCTGGATCGACGGGCCCGATGACAATGCCCGCCGCATGGGGCTCAACCCGCTTCTGTCAGGCGAGCGCAGCGAGGACGAGGGCCTCTTCGTCCGCCAGCACGAATACTGGGCGCGCGTGATGCGCGAGGCGCTTGCCGCCGAAACCGAAGGAGCCGTCGCATGAGCGCCGTTCACGACACCATCTCTGCCTTCGTCTACCGCGAGGCCAGGCTTCTGGATGATCGCCAGTGGGACGAATGGCTGACCTGCTATGCCGAGGACGCCACCTACTGGATGCCGGCCTGGGACGACGACGACCAGCTGACCGAGGATCCGCAGAGCGAGATCTCGCTCATCTACTATCCGGACCGGAGCGGTCTGGAAGACCGGGTCTTCCGCATCAAGACCGAACGCTCCGGCGCCTCCACGCCGGAGCCCCGCACCAGCCACATGATCGCCAATCTGGAGATCCTGGACGATCGCGGGACCGAGGTCGATCTCCGCTACAATTTCCATACGCTGAACCATCGCTACAAGATCACCGATCACTTCTTCGGAACGGTGTTCCTCACGCTTCGGCGCCAGGGCGAGGGATTCCTGATCGCGGCCAAGAAGATCGTCCTCAAGAACGACTACATCCGCCAGGTCATCGACATCTACCACATCTGACCGCCCGGCAGGGCAAGGGAAAACCATCGGGAGAGGCGCACATGACGAGCTACCGGATCGCATTGAACTTCGAGGACGGCATCACCCGCTTCGTCGAATGCCGGGCGGGCGAGAAGCTGCTGGACGCAGCCTTCCGCCACCAGATCAACCTGCCGATGGACTGTTCGGATGGCGTGTGCGGCACCTGCAAGTGCCGCGCCGAAACCGGCAGCTACGACCTTGGCGACGACTATATCGAGGATGCGCTCACCGCCGACGAGGCGGCCAGCGGTCTCGTCCTCACCTGCCAGATGAAGCCCACGAGCGACTGCATCGTCTCGGTGCCGACCACGTCGGCCGTCTGCAAGACGGGCCAGCAGAGGATTGCCGCCGCCGTCGCCGGTGTTGCCCAGCACCATGACGCCGCCGTCGTGCTGGAACTCGATATGGAAGGGTCTGGCCTCGCTTTCCTCCCCGGCCAGTATGTCAACATCGACGTGCCGGGCAGTGGCGCCAGCCGCTCCTATTCCTTCACCACCGCGCCGGGCGAAAACCGCCTCGGTTTCCTGATCAAGAAGCAGCCGGGCGGGCTGATGAGCAGCTGGCTGTCGCACGCCAAGACAGGCGACCGCCTGACGCTGACCGGGCCGATGGGAAGCTTCTACCTGCGCGATACGGACGGCCCGCTGCTCTTCCTGGCCGGCGGGACGGGCCTTGCCCCGTTCCTGTCCATGCTTGAGGTCCTGGCCCGCAAGGGGTCGACCCAGCCGATCCATCTCGTCTACGGGGTAACCCGGGATCTCGATCTCGTGCTTGTCGATGCCCTTGACGCCTATGTCGCACGTCTTCCGGGCTTCCGCTACACGACCGTCGTTGCCGACAGCACTTCCGCCCATCCCCGCACGGGCTGGGTAACCGACCACATGCCCGAGACCCTGCTCGGGGACGGCACGATCGACATCTATCTCTGCGGCCCGCCGCCGATGGTCGATGCCGTGCGCAGCTGGCTCGGCGAGAAGTCCATCACGCCGCGCAGCTTCCATTACGAGAAGTTCACGCCGAACCTGATCCTGAAGGAAAGCGCATGAGCGACGCGGTCTTCGAAGGACGGTTTGCCGGCAAGGTGCTTGTTGTCACCGGCGCGGCGCAGGGCATCGGCCTTGCCGTTGCAGCCCGCGCCGTGGCGGAGGGCGGACGGGTGCTTTTCGTCGACCGGGCGGACTTCGTCCATGAGGCCGCCGCCGCCGCCGGGCCGAAAGACCGTGCGGATGCCTGTGCGGTCGATCTCGAAAATCATGCGGGGGCCGCTGCCGCCATGCAGCAGGCTGCCGACCGGTTCGGCGGGATCGACATTCTGATCAACAATGTCGGCGGCGCGATCCGCATGCGTCCGTTCGAGGCCTTCGAGCCCGCGCAGATCGATGCCGAGGTCCGTCGCTCGCTGATGCCGACGCTTTATGGCTGCCACGCCGTCATCCCGCATCTTCTGGCGCGGGGCGGGGGCACCATCGTCAACGTGTCGTCCAATGCGACGCGCGGCATCCATCGCGTGCCCTATTCCGCGGCGAAGGGCGGCGTCAATGCGCTGACCCAGTCGCTTGCCATGGAGCTTGCGGAGCGCAACATCCGCGTCGTGGCCACCGCACCTGGTGGCACGGAAGCCCCGCCGCGCCGCATTCCCCGCAATGCCGAAGGGGATACGACGGAAGAAAGGGCCTGGATGCAGGAGGTCGTGGCGCAGGTGAAGCAGTCGAGCTTCATGAAGCGCTACGGCAGCATCGCCGAACAGGTGGCTCCGATCCTTTTTCTCGCCTCCGACGAGGCATCCTACATCACCGGGTCCGTTCTGCCGGTCGCGGGAGGCGACCTCGGCTGACCGTGCCCATCCGACAAACGGGAGGAGTGACAATGCGCAAGATCGATGTGAGTGAGGCAATAGACAGCGGCCCCTTCGGCCGCTTCCAGTGGATGGTGGTGGGCCTGTGCGGCCTGCTGCTGATCGTCGACGGCTACGATGTCTTCGTGGCGGGAACGGTTCTGCCCAAGCTGATTGCGGAATGGGGCCTCACCAAGCCTCAGGCGGGCACGCTGCAGGCCTGGGCCCTGTTCGGAATGATGTTCGGAGCGCTCGTCTTCGGCCCCCTTGCCGATCGGATCGGCCGCAAAAGGGGCATCGCCATCAGCTTCATGCTTTTCACCCTCTCCACCGTGATGACGGGTTTTGCCCGCTCGCCCGACGAATTCAAGATCTTCCGCTTCATCGCCGGTCTCGGCTGCGGCGGTCTGATGCCCAATGCCGTGGCGCTGATGAACGAATATGCCCCGAAGCGCCTGCGCGGCACCATGGTCGCCCTGATGTTCTCCGGCTATTCGATCGGGGGCATGGTTGCTGCCGGCCTCGGGATCGCCATCATTCCTGCGCTCGGCTGGCAGTGGATGTTCTTCATCGCCGCGCTGCCGCTCGCCATGCTGCCGGTCATTCTCTGGCATCTGCCGGAATCGCTCGGTTTCCTCATCCGTCAGGGGCGCGAGGGAGAAGCCCGCGCCGTTTACGCCCGGCTGCTGCCCGAGGCTCCGCTCGCGGGGGACGACCAGCTGGTCTTCGTGGAAAAGAAGCCCGCCTCCACCACGGTCCTCGAACTGTTCCGCAACCAGCGGGGCCTGCGCACCGCCATGCTGTGGCTCGCCTTCTTCTGCTGCCTGCTGCTCGTCTACCTGCTGTCTTCGTGGCTGCCGAAGGTGCTTCAGGAAGCCGGTTATGCCGAACGAGCGAGCCTGCTCAGCCTCTTCTCGCTGAATTTCGGCGGCATGGTGGGGGCCATCGCCGGCGGCTGGCTGGGTGACCGCTTCGGCCTGCCGAAGGTCGTGGTCTGCTTCTTCGCCGCCGCCGCCATCTCGATCGCGCTCGTCGGTACGGGCCTTCCCGCCTTGCTGCTCTTCCTCGCGGTCTTCGTGGCGGGTGCGACCACCATCGGCACGCAGATCCTTCTCTATGCCAGCGTCGCGCAGCTCTACACGCTGTCGATCCGCTCCACCGGTCTTGGCTGGGCCTCCGGGGTTGGCCGCATCGGCGCCATCGTCGGGCCGACGTTCGGCGGGTTCCTGCTCGCGCAGGAACTGCCGCTCCAGCAGAACTTCGCGATCTTCGCCATTCCTGCAGTGATATCCACCCTGGCCATGCTGGTCTTTGCGCTGGCGCGTCCGCGCGCAGAGCCAGAGCCCGGACTTGCCGCTGCCTGAACCCGATCCACCGCCAGGACGGCCCGCGACCGGCGCGGGCCGTCTCTTCCGGAGACAGACGCCATGCCGATACTGACCCTGCCAGAGCACAGCCTGCATTACCGGATCGATGGCGCCGGCCCGGGACGGCCTTGGCTCCTGTTCTGCAATTCGCTGGGAACCACGCTCGAGATGTGGGATCACCAGGTCGAGGCGCTCGGCCGATATTTCCGGATCCTGCGCTACGACCGCCGCGGACATGGCCTTTCAACTTCGCCGCCGCGACCCTTCGCGCTTTCGGACCTTGGCGAGGATGTCCTGAAGCTTCTGGACAGCCTCGGGATCGAAAGAACGCACTTCTGCGGCCTCTCGATCGGCGGGCTCGTCGGCCAGTGGCTCGCGATCAACGCGCCCCACCGTCTCGATCGCATCGTGCTTGCCGCAACCGCGTCCCGCATCGGCACGGCCGAAGGCTGGCAGGCGCGCCGGGAGTCCGTCGAAAGGGACGGCTTGGAGCCGCTCCGGGCAGCGACCCTCGAACGCTGGTTTTCTCCCGCCTTTGCCGCAGCCAATGGCGATCTCGTCGCCCCCGTGCTCGATGCCTTCGTCAAGACGTCCGTAGCCGGTTACGCTGGTTGCTGTGCCGCTCTCTCAGATGCGGATTTCACGCAAGCGCTGACGACCATACCGCATCCGCTCCTTGCCATTGCAGGGGAGAGCGATCCGGTCTGCCCGCCTGCCGACCTGGAAAGCCTTGCCCTGGGTGTCCGCGACGGGCGCAGCATGGCGCTTCCCGGCAGGCATATCGTCAACATCGAAGCGGCTGATGCCTTCAATTCCGCGGTTCTGGCCTTCCTGCGCGGCTGCGTCGGCGCGGCGTCCTGCATCCCGGATCAGCCGGTCGGTCATCCCGCGAACAACTGAGACTGCGGGCTGTCCTGCCTTGCGAGGCAGGCGCCCCGATACAAGAAGGAGAAGCTCATGGACAAGACGGTTGGCAGCCTCGCCGAGGCCGTGTCCCGCATCGGCGACGGAGCGCATGTGATGATCGGCGGCTTCGGCGGCTCCGGCGCGCCGATCGAACTCATCCACGCGCTGATCGATCGCTATCGCGCGACCGGTCACCCGAAGGACCTGACGGTCATCAACAACAATGCGGGCAACGGCCATGTGGGCCTTGCGGCGCTGATCGAACAGCGGATGGTGAAGAAGCTGATCTGCTCCTTCCCGCGCTCGGCCGATCCGAAGGTCTTCACCGACCTTTATCTCGCCGGCGAGATCGAGCTGGAACTCGTGCCGCAGGGGACGCTTGCCGAGCGCATTCGTGCGGGCGGGGCGGGCATTCCGGCCTTCTACACGCCGACCGCCTATGGCACCGACCTCGCCAGGGGCAAGAAGATCGAGGAATTCGACGGGCGTCCCTATGTGCAGGAGCGGTGGCTGAAGGCCGATGTCGCCATCGTCAAGGCGTATCGGGCAGACCGGCACGGCAACCTCGTCTATTCGAAGGCCGCCCGAAACTTCAATCCGCTGATGTGCATGGCGGCCGCCCACACCATCGTACAGGTCGAGGAGATCGTCGAGCCGGGCGGCATCGATCCGGAAGTCGTCGTCACGCCCGGCATTTTCGTCCAGTCCGTCGTGTGCGTCACCGATCCGCAGCAGGAAGAAGACCTCAACCGCCAGGGAGCCCACCATCCATGATACCGAAGCTTTCCAACGCCCAGATCGCCTGGCGTGCCGCGCAGGACATCGAGGACGGCGCCTATGTCAATCTCGGCATCGGCTTTCCCGAAATGGTCGCCCGCTATCAGCCGGAGGGCCGCGAGGCGATCTTCCACACGGAGAACGGCATCCTGAATTTCGGTGAACCGCCGGCCGAGGGCACCGAGGACTGGGACCTGATCAATGCCGGCAAGAAGGCGGTGACGCTGAAGCCGGGTGCTGCCTTCTTCCATCATGCCGACAGCTTCGCCATGGTGCGCGGCGGGCATCTGGATGTGGCGATCCTGGGCGCCTATCAGGTGGCCGAGAACGGCGATCTCGCGAACTGGAGCGTCGGCGCGGGCGGCGTTCCGGCCGTAGGCGGGGCAATGGATCTGGTCCATGGCGCAAAGCGCGTCGCCGTCATCACCGAACATGTGACCAAGAAGGGCGAACCGAAGCTTCTCTCCCGCTGCACGCTGCCGCTCACCGGCGTCGCCTGCGTCACGCGGGTCTATACGAGCCTGGCTGTGATCGACATCGAGGGCGGCCGCTTTGTCCTGCGGGAAAAGTTGCCCTCGCTGTCGCTTGACGCCCTGCAATCCCTGACCGGCGGAGAGCTTCATGTTCCCGGCCCTGTCACCGACCTCATCGTCCCGGAGCTCTGATCATGACCGACGCCTTCATCTGTGATTACGTGCGCACGCCCATCGGCCGCTTCGGCGGATCGCTTTCGTCCGTGCGGGCAGACGATCTCGGGGCGATCCCGCTCAAGGCGCTGATGGCGCGGCATCCCGGGCTCGACTTCGCCGCCGTTGACGAGGTCGTCTTCGGTTGCGCCAACCAGGCGGGCGAGGACAATCGCAACGTCGCGCGCATGTCCCTGCTGCTCGCGGGACTGCCGCTTTCCGTTCCCGGAACGACGATCAACCGGCTGTGCGGCTCTGGCATGGATGCCGTCATCACCGCAGCCCGTGCCATCCGCGCCGGTGAGGCCGATCTCGTCATTGCCGGCGGCGTGGAAAGCATGAGCCGTGCGCCCTTCGTCATGCCGAAGGCCGAAGCGGCCTTTTCCCGAGCGGCCGAAATTCACGACACGACCATCGGCTGGCGCTTCATCAACCCGCTGATGAAGAAGCAGTATGGTGTCGATTCCATGCCGGAGACGGGGGAAAATGTCGCCGAGCAGTTCAAGGTCAGCCGTGAAGACCAGGACGCTTTCGCGCTGCGCTCCCAGGCAAAGGCCGCGGCCGCGCAGGAAAACGGACGACTTGCCCGGGAAATCGTCCCCGTGACCATTCCGGTCCGCAAGGGCGATCCCGTCGTCATCGACCGCGACGAGCATCCGCGTGCAACGACCATGGAAGCGCTCGCCAGGCTCGGCACGCCCTTCCGGAAGGACGGCGGGACGGTGACCGCCGGCAATGCATCCGGCGTGAACGACGGTGCCGCAGCCCTGATCATCGCCTCGGAAGCGGCGGCACGGGTCCATGGCCTGACCCCGATTGCCCGGATCCTCGGCGGCACGACCGCCGGCGTCGAGCCGCGCATCATGGGCATCGGTCCCGCACCCGCATCGCAGAAGCTGATGGCAAGACTTGGAATGACGGAGAAACAGTTCGATGTCATCGAACTCAACGAGGCTTTTGCCAGCCAGGGTCTTGCCACGCTTCGCCTGCTGGGGATAGCCGACGATGACCCGCGTGTGAACCGCAATGGCGGAGCAATTGCACTCGGTCATCCGCTGGGGATGTCGGGTGCACGCATCACCGGCACGGCAGCGCTGGAACTGCAGCTCTCGGGCGGACGATACGCGCTCTCCACCATGTGTATCGGTGTGGGCCAGGGCATTGCCGTCGCGCTCGAACGGGTGTGAAGGCCAGGGATCGGTTACCGCGGCGATCGCTGCGGTTGCCAGCGACTGCCGGAAGGAGTGGATTTGAAGCGAACGGGGCCGCTGCCGGGTCAGGCGGTTCCGTTCCCGCTCTGGTGCTCCCGGTGGCCGTGTGCTTCCTTCAAGGGGAGTGCGGCAACGGGGAGGATCATCGGATCTCTTGGTAATTGCGGCCTCACCCGCCGGTCTTGACAGGCACAAAGCATCCATTATTCTGGATATATGGATGAGAATAGCGCCATCGCGGCCCTTGCCGCCCTTGCCCAGCCGACACGGCTCCAGACCTTCCGTCTCCTTGTGGAACGGGAACCCGAGGGCGTTCCGGCCGGAGAGCTGGCGCGCATTGTCGGCGTTCCGCAGAACACCATGTCCGCGCACCTGACCATTCTCTCGAACGCAGGCCTGATCTCGGGCGAGCGCCAGAGCCGCTCCATCCTCTATCGCGCGGATCTCGAAGGTTTCCGCTCCGTCATGCTCTACCTGCTGCGGGACTGTTGCGGCGGCAATGCCCGTCTCTGCGCGCCACTCCTGGCCGACCTCATCCCCTGCTGCCCTCCCAAACAGGCCGTTCCGGCCCAAAGCTGAACCGACGAAAGATCGCGCCATGACCAGGAACCGCAACCCGGCCTTCCTCAGCCTTCCCCTCCGATCCATCGACAAGCTCGCAAGGCAGGCGAAGCCGCGGCAGATCGCGGTCATGCAGGGTGCGGCATCCACCGAAGGGAGGGCGGCGTGATGTCGACCTTCGAACGCTACCTCACCCTGTGGGTCGGTCTCTGCATCGTCGTCGGCATCGCCCTCGGTCATGTCTTCCCAGGCTTCTTCCATGCCGTCGGAGCCATGGAAGTCTCCAGGGTCAATATCCCCGTCGCCGTCCTCATCTGGCTGATGATCGTGCCCATGCTCCTGAAGATCGACTTCTCGGCGCTCGCCGAAGTCGGGCGGCACTGGCGTGGTATCGGAGTGACGCTTTTCGTGAACTGGGCGGTGAAGCCCTTCTCGATGGCCCTGCTGGGCTGGCTCTTCATCGGCTGGCTGTTCCGGCCCTATCTGCCGGCAACGCAGATCGACAGCTACATCGCGGGCCTGATCATTCTGGCGGCCGCGCCCTGCACGGCCATGGTCTTCGTCTGGTCGAACCTCACCAAGGGCGAGCCGCACTTCACGCTCTCGCAGGTGGCGCTGAACGACGCCATCATGGTGGTCGCCTTCGCGCCCATCGTGGCGCTCCTGCTGGGTCTCTCGGCCATCACCGTGCCATGGGATACGCTGGTGCTCTCGGTCATCCTCTACATCGTCATCCCGGTGATCGTGTCCCAGATCATGCGGCGGTCGCTGATATCTGGCGGATCTACCGCACGTCTGGACGCCCTGCTGGCCCGGCTCCAGCCGCTTTCGCTTGTCGCGCTGCTGGCAACGCTGGTCATGCTGTTCGGCTTCCAGGGAGAGCAGATCATCGCCCAGCCCGGCGTGATCGCCCTTCTCGCCGTGCCGATCCTGATCCAGGTGTACTTCAACTCGGGGCTCGCCTATCTGCTGAACCGCATCTCTGGCGAACAGCATTGCGTGGCCGGACCATCGGCGCTCATCGGCGCCTCGAACTTCTTCGAACTCGCTGTCGCCGCCGCGATCTCGCTCTTCGGCTTCAACTCGGGCGCAGCGCTCGCAACCGTCGTCGGCGTGCTCATCGAGGTGCCGGTCATGCTCTCCGTCGTCTTGATCGTGAACCGCTCGAAGGGCTGGTACGAAAGCGCTCCAGCCGTTGCTCGCAACTCCGCTCACTCAAGGAATGCCTGACATGGACGTCACCATCTACCACAATCCCGCCTGTGGCACCTCGCGCAACACGCTGGCGCTCCTTCGCCATGCGGGGATCGAACCGGTTGTCATCGACTATCTGGCACATCCGCCTTCGGTGGCGGAGCTGAAGACGATGATCGCGGATGCTGGCCTGACGGTCCGCGAGGCGATCCGCGAGAAGGGAACGCCCTATGCCGAACTCGGGCTCGCCGATCCTGATCTCTCGGACGAGCAGCTGCTGGAGGCCATGGTCAAGACCCCCATCCTGATCAACCGTCCCTTCGTCGTCACGCCCATGGGTACGCGGCTCTGCCGGCCGTCGGAAGCCGTTCTCGACATCCTGCCGGCCGATGCCTTCAGCAGCGCCTTCGTCAAGGAAGACGGCGAGCCCGTTCTCGACCCGCAGGGCAAGCGCCTTGGCTGATCCGGAGAGTCTTCCTGCTGCCGGGCCGCGCCATCAGCGCCAGATCGCCCGCCGATCTCGTCCCGCCCTCCACGGCGAGCGGAAGGCGAAAGCAAAACAGCGGGTGGGCGGGGCAGCCTGACATCCCCCGCAACCAGCCGCTCGCGCGCATTTGACCGAAGTCAAGGCACACTTGCCCCGAAGGTGAAAGACATGCCGGCGAGGGGGGCAGTTTGCCCCTTTCCCCTCTGCCGCATCGGAAGGAGTGTCGTCATGCTGGAATACAATGTCAGCGCCCGCCGGATCGACGGGCATGGAAGCGTCGCCTTTGCCAAGCAGGCGGAAGTCGTTCTCGACACCGACATGGCGGGGCGCCCCGACGCCTTCAATCCGGCAGAACTGCTTCTCGCCTCGGTCGCCGCCTGCATGATCAAGGGAATCGAACGGGTCACGCCCCTTCTGAAGTTCGAACTCAAGGGTGTGAGCGTCAAGCTGCACGGCGTTCGACAGGACAGCCCGCCCAAGATGATATCCATCGACTACGAGCTGATCGTCGACACGGACGAGACGGACCAGCGCCTCGAGCTTCTTCACAAGAATGTCAGGAAATACGGCACCATATCCAATACGGTCGCCGGCGCACTCGAACTGACTGGCACGATCCGCCGCGCGACCGCATCCTGACCTTTTCGCCCGCTATTTCCAAAGGTATGGAAATAGCGGTTGACGCGGTGCGCGATATCCGGCATGTTATTTCCATGGTTATCGAAGAAGCGGCCTCTCAGCTCGAGGCGCTGGGCAACGAGTCCCGGCTGAAGATCTATCGCGTGCTCGTGAGGGCAGGCCAGACGGGCATCCCTGTCGGTCAGCTGCAGGAGCGCGTCGGCATCCCGGCATCGACCCTCTCGCATCATCTGAAGCGACTGGTGGATGCGGGCCTGGCCTCGCAGGAGCGGCAGGCAACGACGCTCATCTGCCGGGCAGACTATCGGAGCATGCGCGCGCTGATCGGGTTTCTGTCGGACGAATGCTGTGCCGAGGAGGGCTGCGTGGCGAGCAGCCGCTAAAGCGAGGCGGCGGCCTGGCCGCCCCTTTTTTTAACGTTATATTTCGATATTTCTAGAATCACAAAAGGAGAGTGCCATGCAAGATCTGAAGCTTCCCGTCGCCGTCATAGGAGCCGGTCCGGTCGGTCTGGCCGCGGCGGCGCATCTCGTCGAACGCGGCCTGCAGCCGCTCATCCTGGAAAAGGGAACATCGGTCGGAGCCGCCGTTCTCGAGTGGGGGCATGTCCGGGTGTTCTCGCCATGGATGTACAACATCGACGATGCCGCCCGGCGGTTGCTCGAGACCCGAGGCTGGAAAGCGCCTGACGCCGACGTGCTTCCGACCGGGAGAGAGATCGTCGAGCAATACCTCGCTCCCCTCTCAAGGGTCCCGCAGATCGCCAGCGGCCTGAAGCTCGGCTCGACCGTCACGGCGATCACCCGCAGGGGGCTGAGCAAAGTGGGTTCGAAAGGCCGCGATGGCGCCCCCTTCGTCATCCGCTACGAGAGGGACGGCATCACGGAGAACGTGCTTGTCGGGGCCGTCATCGACGCGTCAGGCACCTGGGACCAGCCGAACCCGCTCGGTATCGACGGCCTGCCGATCCCTGGCGAGGGGTGGTCCAGCCATCTTTCCTACGGCATTCCCGATGTCACCGGCGCGCGCCGTGCGGAGTTCATCGGCAGGCGGACTCTGGTCGTCGGCAGCGGCCACTCGGCCATCAATGTCGTCATGGCGCTGATGGAGCTGCAGAATGCCGATCCTGCCACGAAGATCTTCTGGGCGCTCCGGCACGACGGTGTCGAACGCCTCCTGGGCGGGGGTCTGAACGACCGGCTGCCTGCGCGCGGAGCCCTCGGCCTGGCGGCGAAGAAGGCGATAGCCGAGGGCCGGCTGACCCTGCTGACATCCTTCTCCGCGGACGCGATCACGGCTGATGGCGGCCCTGCTGTGCTGGCGACTGCGAATGGCGAGGCAATCCGGCTGCATGTTGATCAGATCGTCGTCGCCACCGGGTTTCGTCCCGACTTCTCCTTCCTGCGCGAGTTGCGCATCGCGGTCGATCCGATCGTCGAAGCCCCGCCGGCGCTCGCGCCGCTCATCGATCCCAACCTCCATTCCTGCGGGACGGTGCCGCCGCACGGCGTCTTGGAGCTTTCCCATCCGGAGAAGGACTTCTACATCGTCGGCATGAAGTCCTACGGACGCGCGCCAACCTTCCTGATGAAGACCGGATACGAGCAGGTGCGTTCGGTCGTCGCCGACATCGCAGGCGATCATGAGGCGGCGCGCCGGGTGGAGCTCGTTCTGCCGGAAACCGGGGTCTGCTCGGTCACCCTTTCCTCCGGCTCATCGGCAGGATGCTGCGGCGGCCCGGCAACGACTCGGTCCGACGCCTGCTGCGTCGCCGACGCGGTCGCCAAGGACGAGGGGAAATCCGGTTGCGGCTGCGGCTCGAAGGCCGCGCCGGAAAAGGCCGTGGAGCGCGCATAACCATGCCGGATGGAAAACTGCCCGCATGGGCGCTGGCCGGACTGGGCGCGACCCAGATCGTCGGCTACGGCAGCCTCTACTACTGCCTGAGCATCCTCGTGCCCGACATCGCGCGCCAGTTCGCGGTGTCGGAGCAGTGGGTCTTCGGATCCTTCTCCCTGGCGCTGCTGGCCGGAGCGCTTGCGGCCCCGCTATCGGGCAGGTGTGCCGACCGATGGGGTGCCGGGCGGGTCATGACCTTGGGCTCGATCGGTGCAGCCGCAACACTGCTGTTGGCGGCGCTGGCGCCGGGGCCCTGGTTCTTCGCGGGGGCACTTGGACTGATGCAGGCGGTTTCCGCGGCCGTCCTTTACCCGATGGCCTTCACGGCCATCGTTCAGGCAGGTGGACGAAGCGCGCAGACGTCGATCGTCCATCTGACGCTGATCGCGGGTTTCGCCTCGTCGCTGTTCTGGCCGCTGACGACATGGCTGCATGCGGCCATGTCGTGGCGCGATGTGCTGCTGATCTATGCGGCGCTCCATGTCATGGTCTGTCTCCCCGTCCACGGGGCTCTGTCGCGGCTGACCTCCGGCGCCGCCATTGCCGGGCGGCGCGGCGAAGCGCCTGTGGAAGAGGCGGTCGCCCGCGCCAATGGCAGCGCCGTCTTCCTGCTCATGCTTCTTGGCTTTGCCATCGAGGGCTACGCGCTTTCGGCGATGCTGGTTCACATGGTGCCCCTGACAAAGGCTCTGGGACTTGGCGCTGCGGGCCTGGCGGTGGCCTCGCTCTTCGGTCCGGCGCAGGTGGCGAGCCGCCTGGTCAATCTCCTTTTCGGTGCCGACCTCCCGCAGGTCTGGCTTGCCGTCATCGCCGCCCTGCTCATGCCGGTTGGGGGCGTCGTCCTCCTCTTCACCACGCCGTCGTTTGCAGGCGCGGTCGTTTTCGCCGTCCTCACGGGCCTCGGTTCGGGACTGACGAGCATCGTGGGCGGGACGCTCCCGCTGGAATTGTTTGGCCGGCGGGGCTACGGGGCGCGGCTCGGGTGGTCAACCTCCGCAAAGCAGGTGACGTCTGCGCTGGCGCCATTCGCGATGTCGGCCTCGATGGCCGGGATGGGGGTGCCGTTTTCCTTGTGGGTCATCGTGGCTGCCGGACTGGCGGGCGCGGGGGCGTTCGCGCTGATTTCCATGGCGGCAGCGGTCGAGTACGAGAAGATCGCCCCTGATGGGTAAGCGGCTCACGAGGCGCGGAAGAGGGCTCTCTCGACCTTTTCCTGATGTCACAGGCACAGCGGGCCGCTTGCAGGCCTTTGCTCGCGTTGAACGCAGAACGGCGGTAGAAACCGTCATCAGCCCGCAATCCGGCCTGACTGGCAAACTCAACTCGTGAAGTCTTGGGAAAAATGGTGCCCGGAGGCGGATTCGAACCACCGACACGCGGATTTTCAATCCTAAAGCCTGTTCTTCACCACTCAGCCAACTTTGTTTACAAACCTAGCAGACACTAGGCATCACCTCCACAAACTCCAACATTCTCAATACGTTGTCAACAATTACGCCCCTCTTGCATGTTTCGCGGATCTCGGTCACGCTAGTTCCTACCTGCCTTTGTCAACCAATTTGCAAACGGTATGGAGACGGTATAGACCCCGACGACGGTATGAAGCGTATGGAGAAGCGATATGGCGACTGAGAGGCTGGTGATCACGGAGAGGGAGATTATCCGGGCGAGGAAGATGGCAGAAACGGGCGAGACACCCGACGGTAAGGTGTTCATTTTCACGGACACCAAGTTCACCGGCCTCGGCCTGCGGGTGCAGGGGAAGCGAGCCAGCTGGGTCGTGAAGTGGAAAGACGTCACCGTGACCATCGGCTATGTCCATCCGGTCGGTGACCGGACGATGACAGCTCCGAAGACGGTACGCGAGCTGGCTGCGACCGTGCTGAGCCTCATGAAAGAAGACGGTTCCAAAGTGAAGCCGTTTCTCGACGCCCACTGGTCGGGACAGAAGAAGGAAGACGCTCTTAAAGCCGTTCACAAGAAAGCCGACACCTGGACGCTGCGCGAATGCGTCGAGGCCACGATCGAGGGTAAGACGTCGGCCCACGCGAAAGCGAAGATTACTGCGAACACGGTCAAGGACTACCGCGGCACTTTCTCGCGCGAATGTTTCGCGAAGATCATGGAGAAGCCAGCCGCACTCATCACGCGCGGTGACATCGAGAGCGTCCGCGATTACGTCAAGAAGCACATCGGCACCAGCCCGGCGATCAAGATCATTGCCTATACGCGGGCCGTCCTAGATTACTGCGCGAAAAACCACGCCGGGCAGTCCGGATTGGATCGCGTGGATCCATGGTGGCAGTTCCTGAATGCGCCCTACGCTGTCCAGCCGCGCAACCGGCGACCCGAGGTTCAGGATATCGTGAAGACACTCATACTCGCCGAAGAATATCTGACGCGGCCGCTGCCCGGCCGCGCAGTCACGAAGCCCGGCGTAAATCCCGGTACTCTCGCCGGACTTTGGTGGCTCGTTCTGACGTGCCAGCGAGCGACGGCTGGCATGTCTCTGCTGGCGCACGACGTCGTTCCTGACACCCAGTCGGAGGATTTCATGGTCGCGGCGTGGGCAGAAGACGTGATGAAAGCCGGACAAGCACACGTTCTGCCGATTCCGATCCGTGCATGGCAGCATATCAATCGCTTTCGGGATCAGGGTCGGCACGCGGGATCTCAGGAGTGGGCCTTCCCGAGCGAGAGAAAGTCCGACGTCCATGCCACGTCTTCCGGCGTATACCGGATCCTGTCTCGACTAGGCGCACGCGACGCGTTGGAGCAACCCCCGAAAGGGAAGAAGCCCCCTGTGCGTACCGAACGCCGCGACCTGCTTACCGAGGCAGGTATTCCGTGGTGGTCACCGCACGACCTCCGGCGGTCGCTGACCGCTACGCTAGACGAACACGGCATTCCCGGAGGGGCAACCGTCATCCTCGCTCATGATATCCATGAAAAAGAGGCACTGGCCGTCGGAGCGACCGAGCGCGAGCGGGAGAACTTCGTGAAGTTGAGGACGGCACGCATCACCAAAATGGCTTACGGCGGCAGTCAGTACATCTCTCTTAAGAAAGAGGCGATGCGCATCTGGTGCGACGTCATTCTCGACGAGTACGAGCGGCAGAAAGCCGAGAAGGAACAACAGCAGGCGGCTTAGTGCCGCCTGCTTGGATCCAGCATCTCGATCACAATCCGGACTTCCTCCGGGTCAGCCTCACGCAGCCCGGTGCCGTGACCCGCCTCCAGTGCTGCGTGATAGACGTCCGTGCGACCGATCCGGAGAAAGTCCGTCACGACACGCATAGGCACGATGCCTTCGCTCCACATCCGGAAGATCTCGGCCTTCTCGACATCAGCGTCTTCGGCACGAAAATACAGCTCCGGGTGTCGATCGCGGTCAATCTCGCTCACCAGACCGTCCATTGGATGCCGCTCTCCGACCAGACAGGCATGATCTTCGCAAAGCATGCGCGACCGCCTCACACCGATCCGAAGCCGTCCATCCCGTCCACAGGCTTCGCAGGTCATCATGCTGACGACCCGCGCGATACGCTGGATCGCTCCGATTGTCGACGTCTGGTCCCCGAGTTCTTCGGAACTGTCAGGGAGGTTCACCGCGACGTCGACCCGGAGAAGTCCGTGCATCCGATCTGCACGCCGGAGCCGCGCGTTCCATGCATCTGGCAGCTGCGAGATCTTTAAGACCGCGTCTAGCACGAGCGGATACCATCCGCGGCCGACGTCAATTTTCATCCCACCACCTTGTCTGTTCGTGCCATCGCCGCCCCCACAGATAGCACCACCCGACGTCCTGCGCATACGCATACTGCCGATCCGACGTCACCCGCAGCAGCCGATGCCACACGCGATCCGAATCCGGCCGCACGTGATCGCAGTCAGGAACGTCTCCGGACAGTATCCAATGTGCCGGAGCATCCCCTTCCTGAACCAGCAGGACATCCCAGTCGACCAGCACCGTAGCCGACATCATCTCGTCGTCAGTCAGAGTGGCACTGGGTGACAGTCTGTACGAAGGATGCGGCCACAACCCTTCTGGATACGCCAGATCCAGCAGCCGTTTTCCAACCCGAAAATGCCATCCGACCCGCTGCACGAGCAGCCGCCCCGCAAACGCGGCGTCGTCTTTCGTGATGCGCCGCCGGCGCGGATCGCCGAGGCCAGCGCGTTCGAAAAATCCACGCAGATCCCGATACGCTACCGAAACCGCCAGTTCGAGTGACATCTCCTCCGGATCCGGAAGCCGGGATGCCACCTTCCACGCTGTCGGTTCCGGGTACGAGTGGCACTGGGTGACAATCTTCAGCATGATTAGCCCTCCTCGGCATCGGGGTCGTACGGCACGAAGGTGTCGAGGTCAGGATCATACGCTTCCCATCCTGTCCCCTCCGCGCTGCCGATCTGAACGCGGACCGGTGGATCCGTCGGCGGCTCGATAGTGCCGTCTTTCGCAGTGGCGTGCTCGTCGCATGCGACGTAGTACCAGCCGCGGCCGCGCAGTAGACCTGGCTGTCCGCACTTTTCACAGACGAAAAACGACCGAGCTTCCGCTAGCTCGCGGGCTTCGTCGATGGCGGCGAGAACGGCTTTGTCGTTTGTCTGGACGCTGTCGTAGATGCGGAGACCGCCGAATTTTTCCTTCACCTGACGGATGTCGTAGGTCGATGCCCGTTTCACATAGTGGTCGACGACCGCGAAATATGCGTCCAGGATGTCGGCCCACCCCTCGCCGTGCTCGAAATACATGCCGTGTTTCCCGAACAGCCGCTTATACTTCTCATTCAGCTCTTTCAGCGTCATCGCTTCCACCTCTCCGGGACATCTACCTCTTTCAGGCTGTCGCTCTCGCGATCGTACTCGTACCAGCGTCCTCTCATCGGCCATGCCGGTGGACGTCGCGGCGGTAGCCAGTCGCGCATGAGATCGGGCATGTGGTCCGGGCACAGGCATTTGCGCCATCCAGCCTGCCCCGGCGGCGGCAACCGGATCTCGCCGTCACGGCCGCAGATTTCGCACGCGTAAGCGCTCCGGCTCTCGGCCAGCCGCTGGAGCAGGACGACCTCGTCGACGTCGGAGTCGTGCAGGATCCGGAGGGCACCGAACTTTTCTTTCAGCTCGACGACCTGAAGAGCGGGATCGAGCGGCAGCGCGTCGGTGATGAAGCGCCGGATGATGTCGAGCCAGCCGATTCCGACGTCGACGTATTCGGCGCTTTCGAATACGCTGGGAAACTCCTCGCAGAGGTCGTCGCGTTTCAGCGTCGGGATTTTAGTGCTGGACATTTGTCACCCCCATCGCTTCCATGGTCCTCAGCGCGGCGTGATTCAGAGCCGGGACGCACTCCTGGCAGATCGGCCGGTCCCACTTCCATTTTTCCCGGCGGAAGCGCGGGTGGAGCTGCTCGGCTTCCCAGAGCGTGACCCCGTTCTGGCTGCCGCAGTGCTCGCAGGTGCTCAGGCTGCGGGTCACGTAGCCCTGGACGACGTCCTGCAGTCGCTTACGCCGCTTGAGATCAAGGACGTTTTCGCCGTCATAGACAACGCAGAGCCACGACCGCGCCGCGATGTTCAGGACGCGGACTTCCGGGAAGAGATATTTCAGCTCGAGGAGCATCTCTTCGACGAGAGCGAGCCATCCTTCCCGGATGCGGATGTCGCCGTCCGGATTGAAATTCGGGAAGCGGAGGATGAGGTCGGAGACTTTGTAGGTAGGGATATAGTCAGGATACATTGCGGAGCACCTCCGTGAAGTCGTCGGCAATCGTCAGGAACTCGGCCTCGGCGCGACACATGATGAGATGCAGATCCCGCGCGCGGCTGTGTCCGACCGGACTTCGCATCTCGAAATCGAGGCGAACGCGTTCGTCGGTGAGCGAGATCCCGGTAACGCGGATCTCACGGTGCAACCCGAGCTTCCGCATCGTGCGCAGCAACGACGACAAGACAGGCAGCATGTGAGCGGGAATACGGATGCGGTCGACGTCCGGCAGGTCGATGCCGTGCTCGGACAAGAGCTTGATGAAGACGGAGTCCTTCATGATGCGATTTCTCCACTGGATAAGACGAATGCGCTGCTTGCCGCCGGCCGGCGGCGGTCAGGCTATTCGTGCTATCGAGTGGAAAATCTGCATCGGGATCGCTCTCTCAGATGGAAACGGTGGCACGTTCTACACCATGCGGAGTCGCTTGAGAGCCCCGGAATTCTGGAAATTGACGTCGCGGTTAACAGGACGCGATCGATGCGAAAATCCCCGGTGTTGCCGGGGCTTGGATAGTTAAAGGGTCATGATGATCGGAGCGGTGCAGATAGTATTTCACTGATCAGACAGTGAACTTGGCTCTGCGTATCTCTTTCAGCTCCTGTTGCGCTGCGCGGACGTCCCCGACCGTGTACCCCATGAGGCGGTGCCCAACGTCGATGATCCACGACAGCGCCTCTTCATGAGTGAACAGGTGGTACCCCATCGCAGGTTCCGTGCGTCCGAAGACAGCGGCAAAGGGGTCCCCTTCACGCCGCGTGTAGAGACCGATTGGCGAGTCCTCGATGATCCGCACGAAGCAATTTCTCATCGGCAGCATGATCGCGTTCATCTGCTCCTTCGAGTAGCCTAAGCACTTGTGCATGATTCCGGTCATCTCGGCGATTTCCTGTCTATAGAAATAGATGACGTGTGAGCTTGGAGGCTCTTTCATGTTGTTGATGTAGCTCGCCAGTCTCTCCTTGAGGACTTCAAGACGGGCGCGGTAGTCGTCGAGATCATACGCGCTCTCTGCCTTGGCTTGCGAAGCGATGGCGGCGGCAAGTGCTTTCTTCGTGATCTTCATTTCAGGAACTCCGCTTCTTCAAAAATCTGGCTGTAGTGCGAGAACAGCATCTCAACGTCGGACTGCGAGCACGGCACGCGGAAGTCCTGGCTCACAACCGAGGTGCCTTCCTTCCACTCCAGTCGGAAGACCTTCTCGACCGATCCGGTCCAGCCGACCGTCCGCTTCAGGAATGGGATCACGTCCTTCTTTACGAACGCCGGGTCAGTCTCGTCCGTAAGACGCATCCGGATCACTGCCACTCTGTCGAAGTCGATCTCTTCTTCAGCCGTCTGCGACCATTCAAGGAACGCTTCGGTGGCTCCGACCTCGCGAATGCGCTTCTGGACTTCGGTGTCTGTCGAGACGGCATCGATCCACTGCGCGGCGAGAACGGTGACCGAGATCCCGCTGGCCGTCGCGGCTTGACGCAGCGCACTGTCGCCTGGCATCTCGTCGGCGATGTCGACCGTCCTGTCCTTGGCGCGGCGGCGCAGCTTCGTACGATCTGACTTCGACATCGGCGCAAGAGCAGCTTCCTCGATGACACGGCGCATCTCACCGACCGTGATCACGATAGCGGTCACCGGCCGTCCACGCGTCGGCGCATGGCGGTATTCGATTTCGATCCCGAAGCGGCGAACGTGAGCTTTAATGTCATCAATAACTGGACGCAGGCAGCGGCTCTCGAAGTTGGAGAAGCGGAACGCACCCGACGGCTTCCACCCGAGTTCGTCGGCGAGTTGCTCAGGAGTGTAGACCAGCGGATGACGGACGTCGCGCCCGGCGTAGAGCGCGAGCTTCGGGTAGATTCTGGCCGTGTATTTCGAGCTGAAGCGCGGGAACGCACCCAGCTCCAGATGCGTGTACTGCCGGGCTGCCGCGATCACTTTCCGGACGGAAGGATGCATCACAAAAGACAGGTGGCGGCTGCCGTCTTGCAGCACGACTTCCTCACACTGCATCAGCTGGATGCGTCGTCCGATGCGCTGAACCCCTTGATCGAGGAAGTCGTAGCTGACCCAGGTAGAGGAAAGAGCGTCGACGTATTCGCGGATGCGCGAGGATTTCTCGACGCCGAGATAGGCCTTCACGTCTGCGAAAGAGATCAGGTGCTCGTCGCGCTCTTTCATTTCGAGCCGTGCGTGCGCCATCGCGTATTCATAGAGAGCCGCCGCGTTTGCTGTCATAGCGTCTGCAGGCGTATCGGCTTCGCGGTCGCCGTAGTATTTTACGGACGTAATCAGCTCTGCTGGCTTCTCGACCATAGGCTCTTCGCGGATGTCAGGACGCTCGGTTGCGAGTACCTTTTTGAGATCGCCACGGACGCCGCGGCGCTGTAGCCCGTAGCTTTCTTCACGGGAACGAAAGTGTGTGACCGCTTTCTGTCCCTCGGATCGCTCGACGCGTTGTTTGAAGTAGGTTGAAGACATTGAGTTCCCCTTTCGTTCATTCAATGCTGCCTGCCGGCGGAAACAGGGACAAGGTCTTCGCTACATTTTGTCCGACGCGTAGCCGAGACATCGAGAGGAGCGGGGTCGGCATGACAAAGTGTGACAGAGTCACTCGGCTACAGATCGGCCGCCGTGTAGCTCAAAGGTCAAAATGTAGCTGAGACGTGGCTGTGAGCGGTCAAAATGTAGGCAAGACAAGTTGACGAGCGCAGTTGGCGTAAGGCCGCTCGGCTCCGGAGGCCGATGGAATACTAAAGGAATAGAAAGGATGCTGCCGCTCACGTAGTGATGAACGTGGTGGTCCGGTGGATCCCGTAGTGACGGTGACGCGGGGGATGAACGGTGTTTCGGACGCACGGCGGACAAAATGTAGCTGAAAGGTCAAAGTGTAGCTAAGACGTGCCGTTTGGCGGTCAAAGTGTAGTAAAGACAAGTTGACGGCGGCAGGTGCCGTCTGGTCTCCCGGCGACGACGGCTCATGGAATTCTAAGAGAATAGAAAGGGTGCTGAAAAGGCGCGTCTTGAGCCGAAGCGGCGACACCGTGGCTGGTGTTTTTTCTTTCTCCTTGCGGAGACGTGATACGCTACGCGCTGCTCCGCTCGATCAGCTGCCGCAGCTTCACCTCGACCGTCGAGCGTGCCGCCGGCGCATCTCTTTTGTCTCTTGCATCGCCGTACGCGAGACTTCCCGTAGTGATGGGAGGTGGATCATGCCAAGACGTGCAGACGAGAGGAACGAGACTGGACGTGCCGCGACGGAGCGGTGGAGGAAGGGTCTGCGCGCGCGTGGTGCTCCTGAAGCGTGTCACGTCGATACGGCCGTTGCGGCTGCGGTTGCCGTGGCACTGGCAAAGGCCCAGTCCGAAGGACACGACGTTCCTGCCGCGCTCAAGTGCGTGATCGCAGACGCGCTCAAGCTCCTCAAGTCCCGCGGCTATGACAGCGGACTTTCCACCAAAGCCGCGATGAGACGTCTACTCGCACGTCGCGACCGTTCCGCGCTCGTGTCGGCAGTGTCCGGCAAGCTCAAGCGCTTCTCTACGAAACCTGAATCAACGGACGTCTCTCCGCATTACTTCTTACTTGAGAAACGAATTTCTGACGATTCACGTAGTGACGGGGAGGAAGCGTGATGAGGTATAACCCTTTCGCAATTCGCCGCTCCGTCGATCCTCGGCACCCAGCCGTCGTAGAAGCACTACACGTCCTTGCGATGGTCGCCGCGGAAGATGCGGATTATGCTAAGGCACAGAACGGCGTTGGTTTCAGCAAGTCCGACTCTCCGAAAGGTCACAGCTTCGCGCAGCTCAGCCCTGAGCAAGTCCTCTCATCGGACACGCTCACGTCCGACGTTCTCCGCCTCGCCGCGCGCTACCGACGGCAAGCCAGTCGCGTTGGTCAAGGAACGCTGCTGTAACGTGCGGGTAAATCGTCTCAAGTTGCGTACATCCGATTCAGCCCTTCCACTCTCTCCGCCGCCGGCGATTGAATCTTTCACCAGATCCTCCTGAAATCATCGCAGGAGGATTCACATGACTATCAAATCCGCAGAGCCGCACACGATCGCACCACGTCTCGGGTATCTCGAAGACAAAGTCGACTATCTTGCTTCGCGTTCCGGCGGCGACGGTGGCACGGATCCTTCGCCGCTGCTCGAAAAACTCTGGAAAGCCACGCTGCTCGGCGCCACGACGGACGGCTCTTTCTCAGAAACGCCGTGGAATGACCCGCCGCTCTACGATCCGGAAACGGTCGGCTCGCTGCACATGACTGTTTTCGGGGCGGTATACGGTTCCCAGAATGCGCAGGCCTGCCAAGATGGCTACGGCATGTACGGCAAGATTTTCGGACTCATCTCGCCGGAGTGGTCTCCATCCGCGCTCGGTTTCCGACCTCTGGTCGAAGACATCTATTACGGCGGCCCCGACGTTGGCAGCTTCCGATCCGCTGGAGTATCTCTCAGCCGATCAATCTGGCACGACGACGCCTCGATGCTCGGATCCGACCGTCCCTCGACCATCATCGGCCGGATCGAAGCCCTTCGCGCCGACCTTGAGCAGCTTGCGAACAGTATGGAAGCCGAGATCGAACGTCTCGACAATGCGATCAGCGGAATGCACTGACATGAACCGCACTGACCGCACTCTCATCATCTCGACGTCCGTCGCCGCCGCCGCGCTCCTCGTTGCCTACGGCGTGGTTCCGGCTGTCTGTGCGGTCCTGCTTGCTCTTTATGCCCGTGAGCACATGCTCCGCACCGCCGCGACGTCGGCTCTCCGTCAGCTGGCCGTGCAGCTCGAGTACGAGGCCTCATCGCGCCGCCGCCTAGAAGACATGCTCGAGTCCAGGTTCCTCATGCGCGGCCTAAGTGACATCTTCGGAACCGACGACAAAGGGAGCCTGCACTGATGAGCGACTTCACGCCCAGACAGGCAGTAGACGCGTACCTCGGCGGCGAAGCGCTCGACCCGTTCGTCCTGCGCGCTGCCGTTGCGCAGCTGGTCGCGGCGTACGACGAGGTAACCGATCTCGCATTCGACGCGGTAGACGACCCCATGAACGCGAAAGCCTTCGGCGAGCTCGCGACCGAACTGCTGCACCAGCAAACGCTGCTCGAGGATTTCTTGGTCTCGACCGACGCTGTCACTGCTCTGCCGGATCTCATCCGGAGTCGTCCGACACGGAAAACGACGCGAGTTTGAGAATGTGCTTGCGCCGGTGAGCGCCGACAGCAATCATCAGAAGGCACAAAGTCCTTGTGCGCTTCCGAACTGCCCCCGTCGAGCGACCCCAAGCGCTCCGGGGGCTATCTTTTTTCTAGGGAGTACGCACATGGAATTTACGTTCGATACACGACAGCTGCAGTTCGCTTTCACGAAGCTGGAGAAGAAAGCACTTCCCGCTGCACAGGCAGGTTTCCTGAACGGCATTGCCTTCGCGGCTCGCAAACAGCTGCTGTCGCACGCCGACAAGACCATCGAAGGAAAACCTACCCCGTGGACGAAGAAAGGATTCGTCGTCGACAAGGCCGTGCCGGGCAAGGCTCCTGAGGCCGCGGTACGTATCCAGCCGCAGCAGGCCGCGTACATGACCTACCTGATCAGTGGCGGCACCCGGCATGCCGGAGATCCGGGTGCGACGAAATTCGACGTCCGCGTCGAGGGCGCGAAAGACGGCCTAAACTCATTCGGCAACATGAAGAAGAACTACCTGCGTCAGGTGGCTCGGAAGGCGAAGACTGAGAAGACAAAACGAGCGCGGCTTGCCAAAAAGCGTGAAAACCTCCGAAAAAAGGGACTGTCCACGGCACCGGCCCGGTGGATGAACAACAACCCTTCGGGCAAGCCGGGCATCTTCTTCGGCAAGATCGGAGCCAAGCGAGGCTACTGGGAGCGTGCGCGAATGCATGACGGAGACTACAAGATCAAGTTGCTGGTCGCGTTCTCCGACGACGCGAAGTATCGTCCGACTTTCGCGTGGAACGACGAGATCATGAAGTCGATCAGGATACAGAACACAACCAAGCTGTTTGATGCTGAGCTGGCGAGAGCGCTGAAGACGATCTCTTAGCGTTTACCGATCCCTAATGCCACACGAGATATGTCTCTCACTGATACAACAGTGGGAGACATACCATGCCGCTAGTCGAAGGCAGATGGTTGGGTTGGCGCCGTGATCCCGCTCCGAAGGAACCGACACCGAAGCCGCCAGCCATGCGCGTCGTCGAAGTCTACTCCGGACTGGGTCTCGGCATCGGGCTTGCCGCGGGTGGCATGCGGGTTATCCAAGGATTCGATGTCGGCCTCACGCGGGACATCCTGCTGCGCTCCGGTGTCGAAGTCCAAGACTTCGCGAGCCTGAGTACCGTGGCGGATACCGTGCGTCTCGCGAGAGCAGACGTCGTCGCCGGGTATCTGCTGACGGAGCGCCAAGCATCGGATCTCTTATACCTTGCAGGCATGACGCGCACAGAGTGGATCATCGCGATCTCGCCTGCCCGACGTGTGTCCGACATCAGCCCTTGGCTATGGCAGTACGGCTACGGCGTGACGTCGCTCCGCTGCCGCGCTACTGCATACGGATCCGGTGACGGTGGAGAATACGATATCACGATCGCTAGACAGCTCGACCGCGACCAGTCGCTGCTCGACAGCCTGCTTCGGAGGCAGACAAAGGATCCGGTAAAGTTGCCTCCGCACCTGCTCCATGCATCGTCCGTTGAACGCATAGCGGCGCGAAAGGGCCTTCCGAGAGGCATTTCCCTTCAGCGGACTGAATCCGAACTGGCTGTCGTTGAAAGTGCATGCCCTACGATGCTGCCATATCAGATCTCCCAGATTGTCATCGCCCGACACGATGGTGTCGACATGCCATTGCCGGATCGCGCCACCTATGACGGCTTCATAGCTGAGACTCTGGCCAAGTCGGAAGGAAAGCCGAGGGACATCACGGACAGAACGCTCGCGAATTTCTTTTCACGCCTGAGAAACGGGCGCGATTTGCTGCGCGGCCGCACATATCATCGGGAATCGGACGAAGAAGAGGTGCTGGAAGCCGCTGTCGTCGAGTTCAACGCGTGGTTCGAAAAGCAAGACCCGCCGCCGCCGAAGCTGAAGTCGATCTCACCTTCTGTCATGTCGGACTACAAGTCGGCTTTGAGGTGGGATCGTCGATTGTGGGAAAGCCAGCATCCATCTGACCGAAAAGATCCGCCGCCTCCGGCAGGACAGAAACCTAAGCGTCGCATGGCGCCCAGCTGGTATTCATTCTCATTTAGTGAACGCTTCATCCCTCCGCCTCCGCCGCGCGAGCCTGGCAAGCCACTGAACTTTAATCGTCTCCTCAGTTCATCATCGACACCGGAGGACGATATCGACGACGTCTACGCAGACGATGATGGATATGAGATCAGAAACGGGAAGTTGAGGCGCAAGGGCACGAAGCGCGGTCGTCCACCCGGCAGCCGGAACAAAGCGAAGCCGAAAACTTGAGACATGCGCCGCCGGCGCGGATCCTTGTGGTTACAAACCGCGTGGAGGCCGCCGTTGCAGTCCATACCTAACATCGAATCCTTCCCGATATGGGATACGACACCCGCCCCGCGGCCTCGCCGCACTGACTGGGTGACAGTCGGCTCATCGTACGACGTCGCGCTGCTTATCCAGTTGTGGTCGCGCGTCATGCAGAGCCGCCTGTGGGAGATCCCTGATTCTGACAGCATAGCCTGGGATCTGGCCGACGTCCTGCTCCAGGGCTACCGCCGAGACACCGTTCGCGTCGTCGACGGCATGCTCCAGATCGACCGCCGTCATCTGCGAGAGCTGCGCGATCAGGCTGATTGGCTCCTGGACTACATCACCGACGAACATGGCGACCATCGGTACGTCTGGTGCCGCGATGTCGGCGACTACGTGCGTGTGAGCGACGAGCAGCCGGTGACCGATCTCGATGATGCGAGAAGGGTGATCCCGACGATAGAGGGTATCCGCGAAGTCGCGGCCGAGAACGTGATCAAATTCCAGAAGAGAGTGTGACCATGGCGAAGAGAAGCACGAAAACCGTACCAGCCCCAGTCGAAGCCGCCCCAGCTCCGGAGACGACCTATCTCCCTTCGCCGGTGGCCACGCTCCTGAGCACTCCGAAGACGCGCGCGGAGATCGCGCTGCGCGATGCCGTACGTTCACGTTTGCTGGCCGTCGAAGCGTCTGTTGGAGAATTCATCCAAGAGAAGCAGGCAGAAGGATTCAGCATGCAGGAGATCGATCAGCTGTATGCGGTCGAGCTTCCCATCTCGCTTGCGTATCAGACTGACGGCGGACGCATCCGTGTGCGGTGCGACGCCCAGATCGTCGAGCGGGCATCGTAGCTGCTCACAGTCTGCCAACCTTGTAGCAACGCGTAGCCGCCCACGAGGCGGCTATACTATTTTCGCGAATGTAGTATAACGGCTTTCATGAAGCCGCTCGATTTCATGTTTCAGACCCTCCTCGCGGAACTCGGTCAGCAGCTCGCCGACGTCGCCCCCACGAACTGGCCGCTGTCATCGCGCGTGGTGCCGGTGACCGTCCGCGGAGCGAAATACTGGTATCTCGATGACAAAGGCACGAGGACGTATCTCGGCCCTGCTTCCGATGCCGACCTGACCCAGCGCGTCGAAGCCTTCCAGCGGGAGAAAGACGGCTACCGCCAGCGGAAGCGCCTAGTGGCTACGCTAGTCCGTCAGGCATACCTCCCGACCGTCCCGGCCGACAACGCGGCGCAGGTTCGTGCGCTGCCGTCAGGCTCGGTGATCGACGGCGACGTCGCTTATCTTGTCTATAGCGGCCTTCTAGGCATGCGGCTACCGCCGCTCCAGCGCGATCCCGTTCTTGAGACGACCGAGGAGCCGTTCCTGGTCGAAGAGCGCGTGCGCGGCATTCTGCTGGCCGACGGCGGCATTGGCGTGCTGGTTCCGGATCCCGCGCGGTGGGGCGTGTGGCAGCGTGAACGCGGAAACGCCCGCGGCGAGGTTGTGCTGCGGGCGATGGAGGCGGTGAGGATGGGGTATGAGATCGAGGCCGCGGAAGAGGCTTACGGCGTGTATGTGAAAGCAGGTTCGCGCTCGAGCAGCGGACCGTAGAAGTCGGCCAGCTCGTCGACGACCTCGCCCAGATCCTGTGGCATTCCGGTGATCCTGTTCTTCGTCAGGTGGCGCTGCCAGTCGACCTGCCGCATGTCCGCGTATTCGCTAGAAAGACCTACCGGAAGTCCTTCAGGAAGGTCGGTGGAGCGCTGACGGAAAGTATGCTCGATGGCAGCCCGGATCGTCTCCCGGTCGAAGCCGCGGCGGGACAGGACGAGGAGGTCTCGGTAGTCCTTCAGGCGCGTGTTCGTGAGGCCGCGTACGACGATGGAGTGCAACTTCTCGGCCATGGAGTATTCGAACGGCTGTGCCTTGATCGTCTGCGACGACTGCCCCTCGATCTGGGGGCGGATACGAAGCTCGCGCAGCCCGACCGGAGGCTCTCCGCCGATGCCGACGTCTGCATACGTCGACACGCGCACCTTGCCGAGATGGCCGACGATGTGAACGCGCAGCCCGTTGTGCTCTCCGTGTTCATGCTCGAGGACGGAAGTCTTCGAGACTTCGAAGACCCAGCCGTCGTTGTCCTCGATCTGGAATGCCTTCCGGAAGAGAGACAGGATCTCGTCGTGCGTCTCGCCCTCATAGGAATGCAGGTCGATGTCGGCCGTGGGGCGGTTCATGTCCGCCATGTTTGGGCACCAGTGATAGAGGCAGCCCCCGGTGACGACTAGGTGTTCGGACTCTTCGTATGCATAAAGACGGCATGCGATCCGCTCCTGTGCGAGCTTCTGCAGCGCCTGCGGGACGTCCTGTCCGCGTGCCTTGGCCTTTGCCTTGACCTTCTCCGCTATTCGATCTCCAAGTGCGACTTCGTGCGACATGACGTTTCTCCTCCCAAGCGATCCCGTAGTGATCGTGAGAGGATGTTTCGTCGGCGGCTTGCATGGGACAAAGCCGCCGGCCGGCGGCGGTCAGTCGTCTTCGTTATCGGCGCGCAGTTCGGCTACGTCTGCTCGAGCGCGATCCGACAGATGATGCCTGATCTCGTCGAGAGCGGCGGGACTACGCGCGCTGGCTCGCTGCCGGACGACCGTCATATCCGGAGGTGTCTCGGACAGGTCTACGGCACCTTGAAAAGCCTCCGAGACGTCGTCTCCGTATCCTGCGTGCAGTGAGTGCACGGCGAGCTCGATCAGCGTCCGCTCCGGAGATGCGATGCGGTATGGTCTGCCGTCAGCATCGATCCGGCACTCAACACCCCAGGGCAGTCCGTCGGTCTCGAACCACTCCAAGTCAAAGTTTTCCCACTTCTTCGGCTTCTGGAGCCGTGTAGGCTGTGCGAGCTGGCGGAATCCGTTGGAGTTAGCGCTCGTCCAGCCGCGCGCGATCGCGGAAGACATGCACGTGATGTGGGCTAGCGGGAATGCCTCGCAGATGGCGGCGAAGTCGGCCTGGGCAGCATACGAGTCCAAGTTCAGCGCATCTTCGCCGCCGGTGACCCGCGTCGACCGGATCCACGCTTGAGCACGTTCGGCGATGCCGTCTTTCACGCCGACTTCTTCTGTCCGGATGCGCTTGACGGTTCTCTCGGAGATGCCGAGCACGGCAGCAGCTTGCGGCGCCGAAAGCCCGGACGCAGAGAGCCACCGATGGAAATCCGCGTTGTTCCACACCCGCTTGACCATGTGCCGCCTCCATTCCGTTCTGTCACTGGGTGACAGAATAGTGTCACCCAGTCAACGAAATGTTAAAACGCCGATCCGCGCTTCAGATCCCGGTGATACCGCGCCACAATCTCGCGTGCCGCCCAGTCATGGAACGAGTAGGCCAGCCGCCGCATGATCTCGCGGCTGCGCTCTCGCCCTTCGGCAGGGAGGTTGTCTTCGCCGATGCAGTATGACACCAGCCCTGGCCTCACCGCCTTGAAGTCGCCGCTTCCCGCGAAGATGCGGATGTCAGGAGGGCTGTGTAGGGACACGACGATCTTCATCCCGGCATCGCGTGCGACGTCGAAGAAGTCGACAGGCTCTCCGATCGGATGCGCGATAAGCCGCGGTGGTGGGATCGGCGAGACGTCCAGGTAGCCAAGGGCGTGGAGGTGCGCGATTTTTTCGGCGGTGGTAGCCGTTACGTGGATATCGGTCATCGGCTCCTCACATTTGGTATCCGCTTCCTCACCACCGTAGCTAGCGGCAGGATGCACATCAACCGCGAAATCGCATGCGGATTGGAAGATGCGCCGCCGGCAGGCACGCTTGCTCTTAGACACCATCAGAAGGAGGATTTGATGTCTGAGATCACAAAAGAGGAAGCGATCAGGCGTACCGTCGTCGCGCAGATGATCGTTGCGGAGTGCCAGGCGGCTGAAGCGCTGCGGGATCAGCAGCCGCGCGGAGCGTCGACGGTAAACGACGACAATCTGTTCGAAGGGGTTGACTATACCCCAGAGCGCGGCTGGAGCATCCCGCAGGGTGACGATGGCAATGAGCTTCAGCCGACGACGGTGACTACCCTGCCGGAAGGTTGTGATCTTCCAAACGGCTCGCCAGTGACCGAGATCGTCACTCCTCCAGGATACGAGATCACAAGCCATGAGGCCGAGATCACAGGGCTGATCTGGAAAGTGCTTCCGGACGAGGGCGATGCCGCGGGCAGCAAGAATGCAGGTGTTACTGGTCTCAGCGGTGACACTGGACCCAAAGGCATGCCTGGAAAGTACGCACTCAGTCTCATCAGAAAGTACCCGGACGGCACGTTCGAACGCATCTCCTGACGTCGCCGATCCAAAAACGGGATCGATCAGTCCACCAAATGGATCACAGCCGCCTCTCCGGGCGGCTTTTTCGTGCCCGAGCGCTGCCGGCGTTTTGAGGGTGCGCCGCCGGCAGGCATGCTGAGTAGGAATTGTAGGAATTCGTTGGGAGGCGGCGATGGGTGTGATCAGGTGGGTGGATCTTAGTGTTGGACGTAAGGTGGAGGTTGAGGGTTACCTCGGCGCACGCAGGATCTGCAAAGTCGTGAATTTCGGCGAAAGGCCTGCACACAACCGCATTTTCCGTCTGATAATCGAAACCGAGTTCCCCAGAGACAGGGTGGAGTTCGGGGACGGGTGGCTCCTCTGTGACAGTGTGGAAGACGGCAAGAGCCGAGCCGAAGACATTCTTTATGACTGGATGGAGGAGGCAGGTCTCGCTTCGCAGGAAGATCTCGATGCAGCGAGAGACGCTCTCGCAGAGTACGGCGAAGAGGTCATGGCGATGGGCTATCTCGAGCAGAAAGTCGACGCACTCAAGCAGAGCAACGAGGATCTGAAGAAGGAGATAGAATACGCCAACAGGCGGTACGCCACTCTGCACGAGACCTACCTCAAGCGAATGGATCACCTTATCGCACGGTACGAAGACGTCGCGCGTCTGGAGGCTGAGAACGAGCGTCTCAGGGAGGAGAATTCGGTGCTGCGTAGAAGCTCGGCATTCGCTAGTGCCAGAGCGCAGAGATACGCCGGGACGTGGGAGCAGTGGATGAATCCTGTGAGCAAATGCGGCCCGGCAGGTGATGTATGAAGCTCGTAACATGGCACGAATTCATCTCCATGCCAGCCGGAACGGTCTACAGCCGAGCGAGCATTGACATCGAGGATCTGCGGATCAAGGGCGACACGCTCGATACGCAGGACTTTCACGAGACCTCTCTTCTGCCCGGCATCTACGACGCTTACGCGGTAATGGATGTCCCAGTAGGCGGTTCAGATGACCCCGATCTGGTCATGACGCATCCGAGCGGATGGGGGCGTGACGGCATGTGGGAAAAGAACGCTCGCTTCTTCATCTGGGAGAAGGAAGACCGCGAACGTCTCGCGCGCTGGCTGCTGGATCCCGAGGCTTTCGCGGACAGCGACGAGGTCAACGAGGACAACGTGCGCTGGATGGGCGCGTGGGGAGACATCAAGGGAGGTAGGGCATGACACCTGAGCTGTGGATGATCGAAGAAATGAAGAAGATCGAGCAGTCCTGGGGCAGAGGAAAGTTCCTGAATATTGAACGTCGTGCGGCAGATGCGGCCAACCACCTCCTCGGCGAGGAGGTATGGGAAGACCTGCGTGTAGTGACACTGATACACGACGCCGAAAGGCTCGGAGACGATGATTTCTGCACGTTCGTAGAAAACTATTCCTCGCCGTCAACAGAATAGCGCCGCCGGAGGCTCCTGAGGGGGTTGGCGGCGTGCGGGTAATTTGCGACCGCAGGCTGTCTCTCGGTGCGAAAATTTTTCCAAAGCTTCAACATCAGCACCCCCTCAGCTACTGAATTGAATCTTGCAGACGACGGCCTTCCAATGACCTTGGAATCATTGGGAGTTTTGCGTTTCATGGCGCGTAGAAAATCAAAGGATCCGATCCTGCAGGATGCGAAAAGCGAGCAGGAAAGCGAAGACATCGTCAGCATCCCCCCGGATGACACAGCACCCCTGACGTCGAAAAGCGAAGCGGCGAAGCTCCGGCTCGTTTCTGTAAAGCAGTGTGCAATGCTGCTCAACCGAGACCGGAACACCATCCAGAAATGGCTCGACCAGGGCTGTCCATTCGTAACCAAGGCTGACCGCGACCGCGGCATTGCATGGGAACTGGACGTCGCCGACGTCGTGAAATGGTTGGAGGAACGTGCTGCCAAGAGCGTTGCCGAGAAATTTGGTGATCCGAACGACAAGACGTCCAAGGAAGAGGGAGATCGCCGCAAGTCGGTTGCTGCCGCGGTCATGGCAGAGCTGGACATGCTCGAGCGGCTGAAGTCAGTGGTTCCGGTCTCGTCTGTGCTTGAGCTGTGGTCGAAGGACTACAACGAGGTACGCGCGAAGGTGATGAGCCTTCCTGAAATTCTGGCCGTGAACGTGGATCCATCGATCGCCGGTGCAGTGCGCGTACTTGCCGACAAGCACTGCCGCGCCGTCCTCGAAAAGCTGAAGACGAAGGACACGATCCTGAAGTGGAAGTGAGCCGATGCTCCAACTCGATCACTCCATCATCGCCGGAGACGTCCTCGTAGACCTAGAGGACGGCATCGTGGCTCTGTATTCGGGTGTCGCCGACTTGCGCGCGAACATCCTGCAGCCTCCCGCGGCTATGGATCCGGTGACCTGGATCCGCAAGAACATCGATCTTCCGAAATCGAAGACCGAGAAGCAGGGAGAACTTATCCTTACGGGGTACCAGCGCGAATTCGTTCGTCTGTATTTCGAAGAGGAAACCACCGAAATCGTGGTCACGAAGGGCACCCGCGTGGGGATGTCGCTGCTCCTGTCTGCGATGGCCGCCTACATCATCTGCTACCTCGGCGAATCCGTCACGATTGCGCAGCCGACGGAGAAGGACGCAGAGCAGTATTACAAGGAGCGCATCGAGCCGCTGTTCGAGATGTGTGAGGCTCTCGGGGCTCTCCGAAGGAAACCACGCCGTGGAGAGAGACAGGATACATGGGATCTTATCGAATTCAGCAACGGCGCTGTACTCCGCCTCGTCGGAGCGGCCTCTGACGACAACTTCCGCCGCTATGGCTCGAAGCACAACTGGGGGGACGAGTACTCTGCGGAAGGATGGGCGCCTACCGCGAAGTCCCAAGGTGAGAAGGCGGAACTGTTCAAGGAGCGTGGAGGCGAGTTCACCAACCCCAAGCTCGTCCTTATTTCGTCGCCTCTCGGCAAGGACAACTGCCGTACCACGGCACGCTATGCCGAGTCCGACCAGCAGGATCCGCACGCATGCTGCCCCCACTGCAACCATGCCCAGATCTTCGAATGGGGAGACAAGGACACGCCGTACGGTTTCAAGATCATTCGCGATGCCCATGGCTTCGTCGACAAGGTCTACTACGAGTGCGTCAACTGCCACGAGCCGATCTATGAACACACGCAGTTCCCCGAGCCGGTGACTGTGGGCGACAAGATCTGTCTGTCTCACAAAGACTATCTGGACGCCACGCTTCACTACAAGCCGTCGACACCTTGGAAGAAGAAGGGTCGCAGAGGGATGTACATCCCCCAATGGTTTTCGCCGAATGGTCGCGCTACTTGGAAAGTCATCGCTGAAGAGTTTCTCGCGAAGAGAAACAATCCCGACGAGATGAAGACGTGGGTCAACAACGCTAAGGGCGTGGCCTACGATGACTTCACGACTTCCTCAATGGATGCCTCCGCAGCCGCCGACATGATCCGGCCTTATCCGGCAGAAGTACCGGACGACGTCGTGCTGCTCATTCTTGCGGGAGACACTCAGACGAACAAGGAAGGCTCCCATCTCGAGACCGTCGCATCCAGGGAATGCACGGGCATGGGCTTCAACCGCTACGGGCAGGTCAGGATCATTGGACACTGGATCATTCCCGGAGAGCCAGGCGATCCGGCGGCAGATGCTGAAGTTACCAAGCTCATGACCCGGAAGTTTAAAAAGCGCGACGGAAGTGAGTGGGGCTTCATCGCGAAGGTTTTTGACATGGGCGGAGACTATCCGGATGAGATCCGGAAGTTCTGTAACAGCTTCCCACGCAGCATGAACGTATGGGCGATCAAGGGCAACAACGGTGTCAAAGGTACCCGCAAGGCAACCGTTTGGCCGAAGAAGGTTTCGAAGAATACCGCGACTGCTGCCGAGCATTACACCATCGACTCCCATGGTGCTCGCGACGCCGCATTTCGATTGCTGATGATGCGTGGCGATAAGGCCATGTGGATCCCGCAGTCCATGCCGCTGGATTATCACACCAAGTTGTTCTGCGAGGAGCGCAAGCGCATCAACGGAGGGCTGTGGTGGAAGCCGAAGCCGAAACGAAGAGCCGAGGAAGAGTGGATGTGTTTGGCTTACGGCGTTGCTGCTCTGAAGGGACTGCAGACGTCTTATCTCCGCTGGCGTGATTTGAATCTTGCAGCCAAGCAGCTCGGAATCCCGGAAGTGCCGCACGATCCTGAGACGGGCGAAATCTACGAGGACTATACAGGCCCGGATCTTTCCGCCCACGCGATCGAGCTGCTGAGCGCAGGTGTCGCTCTTTCGAAAGCTGCCGTAGGCGCACCGCTTCCGAAGTCCTCACCCGCGCGATCGGCGAAAGCGCAAGCCGCGGATCGAGTGGTTGATCCGCCTCAGGCTCCGGTCGCGCAGCCGCCTAAGAGTACGCCTGTCGAGGTACAGCCTCGCCGGGTCATGAAACAGATCAAGGCGCAGTGGCCGCGGCGGTAACGAGGGAAACATGGCGAGCAGGAAATTTGAGTTCTGGAGTGCGCTGGAGATCCGGGAGGCGATCATCGCTCTCGAGCAGGGCATCTCCACCGGAGCAGCATCGGTATCGACACAAGGCCCCGGCGGCGGCTCGGTAACGTGGACGTCGCGAGAGAACTACAACGCGCTGCTTGATGAACTCTACGCGGCGTGGGATCGCAAGAACGGCGCCGACACCAAGCCCGCCCTTACCCAGTTCCGTCAGATCTCGAAGAGAGGGTACTGATCATGGCTACCCGCTCGACGCCACGTCCCGTCAAGACCCCGAAGATCGCCAAGCGCTCGCCGACTGTATCACCTGCTCGCATCGGGTCGATGAAGCAAGTGAGGTACGATCTCGGCTACGGAGGCTTCGGAGCCTCCCGCTCCTACTACGAAGCCGCCAGCAACAGCCCATCCTTCGAGTTTGCACCCGACTACGGCCCGAACTCCGCTAACGGCGAGCTGGAGAAGATCCGCCGCCGGTCCCGCTGGACGTTCGCCAACGACGGCTTCTATGCCAACGCATGCCGTCAGATCGCGAACAATGTGATCGGCTACGGTATCAAGCCGCGGATCAAGGATCCGGTTCTCCGCAAGCTGTGGCGGAAATGGGAGAAGGAAGCAGACGCGCGCGGCGTGCTCGACCTTCACCTCATGGCCCACGCGCTCTGGGTTTCGACGCCGCGCGACGGCGAAGTCTTCGTTCGCGTTCGTCCACGCCGCAAGGAAGACATGAAGTCCGGCGTGCCGTTCCAGCTTCAGATCCTTGAAGCGGACTACGTCCCGATCGAGAAGAACGAAGTCGCTCCAAACGGGAACCTGATCATCTCCGGAATCGAAAAAGACCAGATCGACCGGGTGCAGGCTTACTGGATGTACGACTATCACCCCAAGGATTTCGCGCGTCTCGACAAGCGCAGTCTGCTTCCGAAGCGGGTTCCGGCGAACGACGTTCTGCATGTATACCGTCCCGACCGCTTTGAAGCTATGCGCGGCGTGCCTTGGGGTGCTCCAGCCCTCAACAAAGCCGAATCCCTGAAGACGTACGATGAGGCAGAGGTCGAGCGGAAAAAGGGGCAGGCCATGCATGGCGGCTTCATCACGCCTCCGGTCGGCGAAGACGGCAAGGCTGTCATGTCGGTCGACGGCCAGGACGCTGCAGGCATTGATTTCCACGGTATGTCACCGGGCACGTGGACGATCACGCCTGCCGGATATCAGATCACGCTGTCGCAGCCACAGGGAAACGATGCCAACTACCCCCTTTTCCGCAGGGAGGGCATGACCGAGGTCGCCGTTAGCTTCGGCCTGTCCGTCGAGCACGTCACGCTCAACTTCGAGAAGCTTAATGACCGCCAGTGGCGTGCCAACAATCTCGAAGTGACGCGCGCCATCGAGTCCTATCAGGAGATTGCGATCTCGCAGTTCTACCGCCCGATCTGGCAGCGGTTCGTCGAAGCCTGCTACCTCGCAGAACTCTGGCAGCCAGAGGCTGGCAAGACCGTCGCCGACTACTACGACATCGAATACATGCCACCGGCACGCGGTCACATTCATCCAGTTCAAGAAGTCGCCGCCCTCAGGGAGGCAATTCGGATCGGAGTACTGAGCCGCAAGCGAGTTGCTTCCATGTACGGCGACGACGTCGAGGACATCGACGAAGAGAACGCGCTCGACCAGCAGAGAGCTATGAAGCTGGGTCTTCGTTACGACGTGTATAGCGCACTCGAAGGGATGGACTTCAATGCCATCCTGCAGTCGACACTGATCGAGGACACGCTCGAAGAACTCGATACCAGTGGCGCTTCCGACCCCGGCTCGATCATGTCGGCTGGATAATCCCAAAGTTTCTTCAAAAAAAGTTTGCGGACCGGAGCAAAAGGGCACCGGTCCGCTTCTTCTTGGAATCCTTAAATAATCGATTTACACGAAATTTTCAGTGGAAATGGGATTCCTAGTTTTGACGTTTTAGTAAGCATTTTCAATGGCAAAGCCTGTTGACAACGCACGATTTCACGCGTCATCGTCGGCCGTCATCAACGCCAAGTACGGAGTTAAAATGGCTTTGATCCCTCTCGACTACCTGCCTGTCCTCGACACCATCAGCCACGCTCAGTCTCTTTCGGATGCCGTCAAAGCGAGCACCGCCGATCTCATTCAGTACCTCCAGGAACTCGTCGACGATGGCGGCGACGGACCCCTGTTCGACTACGCCAAGCAGGCGGCGCTGGTGATCGACTGGTCGGACACCAGCCCGAGTTTTCCGGAGGTTCACTTCGAAGAAGCGCCCGGAGATCTCGGACGTCAGGGGGTCGTCTTGCACCGCGCCGCAGTCCGGTTCGACGTTATGGATCTCGTCCGCGGCACCGCTTTCGACGGAGACTTGGTCGATATCGTTGTCCTCCTGCAGGGCGAGCGCTGGACGAGCATCTGCGAAAACATGGCGCTGCTGCACTACGGCGGCATGCTCGCGGACTTCTACAACATGACCGCCAAGAAGGAGGCCGCGTAATGGCTATGCACTCTAAGTCCAAGCCGTTCGTCGGTGTCCACGTCCTGATCGGGAAGGTCGACGATGACGTCCTGCGCAAGCTCTCGCTCTGCCTGAGCGATTTCCTTCTTGACCGCGATGTCGCTGAAGGAGAGCGGATCTGCACGGGGCAGTTGTCCATCTTCGTCTCCGCGCGTGAAGCGAGCGAGGGCATGTTGTGGGTCGAGATGACCGTCTGCCACCAGCAGCGCGCCGACGAGATCAGCGATGTCGTGTACAGGCACGACGTTCGCGAGCGGTCGTCTCTTTTTCACATCGCGGACTTCTTGGAGACCCGCGAATGGGCTGACCAGTTCTTTAAAATCGCTGCCGCCGTGCACGGCTAAGCCTCCCAAGAAGCCCCCACACCGGGGGCTTCTTCTTTTTCCGGGTGTCGTCTCGAATCTTGCAGACACCTGCCGCAGGCTCGTCTCAGCATCCAAAACGAGACGACGTATGCCACGATCCGCCACGACATCGCAGAAGACTGACCAGCGTGCCACCGCACCTGGCCACGTCCGCGCGTTTGCGGGTGCGCCGACCTCCGTCGACGAAGCCACGCGCAGTTTTGACATCGTGATCACGACCGAGACACCCGTTGTGCGCTGCATTCCGGATCCCCGTGTTCCGCGTTCTTCCGACCCCTTCTCCGGCACGTACATCGAAGTCGGCGAGGTTCTGGTAGCGGCAGGCATCGACCTGAGCCGTGCTCCGCGCATGCCGTTTGTCGACTGTCACGACACGTATACGAGCATCGACAAGATTCTCGGCAAAGTGGACGACATCCGTGTCGAAGGCACTGCCATTGTCGGCCGCGTGACGCTGACCCGAAAGCGTGCCGACCTGCTGCCGGACATCGTCGACGGTTTCTACGGTCAGATCTCCGCCGGGTACTTCTACGACGACAAGGACACCGAACTTGTCGAGCAGCCCGACGGCGGCATGCCGCTCCTGTTGGTGAAGCGCTGGACGCTTACCGAAGCCTCCGCAGTTCCCGTCGCCGCCGATCCCAACGCTTTCATCCGGAGCCTTGGCTCCCGAGCTGCTCCTGAAGCGGCAGCCCCCAGTGAGGAGAAACCCATGGACATCGAAGAAATCATCGCCGCTGCAGAAGAGGCGGCAGCCGCTGCCGACGCCGCCCTCGAAGCCGCTGAAGAAGCAGTCGGCGCCGACGGCACTGCAGAAGAGCTGGTTGAGCGCGTCAAGGCTCTGCGAGGCAAGCGTACCGAGGAAGACACCGCTGCCGCTGCAGAAGACGAGCAGAAGCCGAAGCCGGAAGACACCGCCGCAGAGGGCGAGCGTGCCGACGATGCCGAGATGACCGACGAAGAGAAGAAAGACGTCGAAAACGTCCGCAGCATCGCCAAGGGCTACGGCCTCGACGGTCTCGTCAGCGATCTCCGAGCACTGGGTGCCAAGCCAGCTCAGATCCGCGCAGCCGTCTCGAAGTCCATCGCCGAGCGCGGCGCCCCGGCGGCTTCCGATCCCGTCGTCGTCAAGACCCCGGTTCGGTCGGCAGTCGAAGCCTTCAACCCATCCGCCGTCTACGCGGCCAGAAACAAGCGCTAAGCGGCGCTCAAACCCAGGAGAAATCACATGGCTACTGTACTCACCCAGGGCAAGGCTGACGAAGGCTTCATCGTCGGACAGCTCGAACACGGCCTGAGCCGTGAAACCGTCAAGCTGGCAGCTGGCAGCTACGCACCCGGATCCGTCGTGATGTCCGACGAAGGCGGCAACTACGTCCTTGCCACGCAGACCCTTGTCGATGCGGACGTAGACGGCGACGCGACCTATGCGGTCGTCCTCCGCGCATGCTCCGGCACTTCTGCCTTTGACGCTGCCGTCCTCGCCGACGTTGCCGCGGTCAAGGATTCGGAACTGGTGCTCGGTGCCGGTCTCACCGTCGCGGAAGTGAAGCCGCTTCTCGCCAAGTCCAAGATCAAGATCCGCCACGCCGTCTAAGCGTTGCGAGAACAAAACACGAACAGGAGTTCAAAAATGAGCCTCGCAAACGTCTTCAAGAGCGACATCTTCAGCTTCACTTCGCTGACTGCCGCCATCAACATGGTGCCCCCGCAGCCGACTTCGGTTGACGGCTTCGCGACTTTCGCTGAGTCCGGCGTGAACACGCTGACCGTGACCGTCGAAGAGAAGGATGGCCGTATCGGCATCGTGAAGTCCGCTCCACGCGGCTCCGTCGGCCGTGGCATCTCCTCCAAGCAGCGCCGCGCACGCGCTTTCACCGTGCCGCACTATCCGACCTATGACCAGATCCTCGCTTCCGAGATCCAGGGCGTTCGCGCCTTCGGCAGCGACAACCAGATGGAAACGGTCGAGGCCAAGCTGGCCGAGAAGCGCGGCGACATGCTCGCCGACCTGAACAACACGATCAACATGGGCAAGTGGGGTGCCATCGCAGGCGTTCTCTACGATGCTGATGGCTCGGTTCTCTACGACTGGCACTCCGAATTCGGAGTTGCCCGCAACGAGATCTCGATCGATCTCACGAACCCGAACCTCAACCTTCGCGACGAGATGATCAAAGCGAAGCGCCAGGCTGAGAAGGAACTCGGCGGTTACACTTTCAGCAAGTTCACCGTCGCTCTTCCGGCTGGTGTTTTCGACGCCTTCGTGTCGCATGTCTCCCTGAAGGAGGCCTACGATCGTTGGCAGGACGGTGCCTTCCTCCGTGCCGACAACCGCAAGGGCTTCATGATCGCCGACAACATCGAGATCAAGAGCGTCGACATCACCGACCTCGGCAACGGCCTGACGACCATTCCGGACGATGAAGGCTACATGATCCCCGACGCAAACGGCCTCCTGAAGGTCAACTACGCTCCGGCCGACACCATGGAAGCCGCGAACACCATCGGTCTTCCGTACTACGCGATGTCCGAACCGATGCCGTTCGGCAAGGGTGTCGAACTCGCCGCCGAGACGAACTTCATCGCCTACGCCGAGAAGCCCCGCGCCATCGTCCGCATCCTCTTCTCGTAACCGAGGAGAGCATAGCCAGCGGGAGGTTTGCCTCCTTCTCCTCCCGCTGGCTCCCCTATTCCTTCCATCTCGGAGCGCTCCCATGACCAATACCATTGACACCGCTGTCAGCACCGTGGGCGACGCCTTCCAGGCTCTCACGCTCGATAGCGCAAAAGTTTCCACGCACTCCGTCGCCTCTCTTTCTTCGGATACGCTGCACGATCTAGCGGAGGACACCACGCTCATCATGATCTCGGTTGGCACCGAAGGATCCGGCGTGCTCGTCTACCGCGGCGATGCTTTCACGACCTCCAAGAGCTGGCATCTCCGCCCCGGAGACCATCCATTCAACGTACCCGGCGGCAGCCGCACGCTGCGTTTCCGCGCCGTCGACGAGCTGACGACCGTCAAGATCATGGAGAACTGAGATGCTCGGCCCGTCTCTCATCATTGGCGGAGGTAGCGGCGGGACAGGTTCGGGTGAAGCCGGGCCTCCCGGCAAGAGCGCATACCAGCTTGCCGTACTCGATGGTTTCGTCGGCACTCTTGAGGAGTGGCTGGCTTCGCTCGTCGGTCCTCCGGGTGCCACCGGTCCTCAGGGGCCTCAGGGACTGAAGGGCGACAAGGGAGATATCGGCCCTGCTGGTGCCACCGGCCCCGCTGGGGCGAAAGGCGACACCGGAGCCGCAGGTGCTGCCGGAAAATCTGCGTATCAGCATGCCATCGACAATGGATTCGTCGGCACCGAGAGCGCTTGGCTTGCGAGCCTGAAGGGCGCAAAGGGAGACACAGGCGAACAGGGTCCGCAGGGCCCGGTTGGCGCAACTGGCCCTGCGGGTCCACAGGGGCCGCAGGGCATTCAGGGCGTTGCTGGACCTCAGGGTGCCACCGGTCCCGCAGGTGCGCAGGGTGCACAAGGAAATCCCGGCAAATCTGCGTACCAGCATGCCGTCGACAATGGCTTCGTCGGCACCGAGAGCGCTTGGCTTGCGAGCCTGAAGGGCGCAAAGGGAGATGCCGGAGTCCAGGGGCCGCAGGGTCCTCAGGGCATTCAAGGCCCGGCCGGAGCGACAGGCCCGGCCGGGTCGAACGGTGCTGCCGGAAAGTCCGCCTACCAGTCGGCTGTCGACGGTGGGTTCGTCGGCACTGAAGCCGCGTGGATCGCCAGTCTTAAGGGCGCGAAGGGTGACACGGGGGAGCAAGGGCCTGCAGGTGCTGCAGGGGCGACTGGACCACAAGGCCCGGCTGGTGTCGATTTCAATCCGGCAACATCGACCGTGAAGATCAGGGAGCGCGTCCTCAAGAACACGTCTACGGGTGCGAACCATGTCATGTTCACGACCTCTGGCACCACGAACAAGGCGACGCTTCTGGCTCTCGTCAAGTCGTCTTTCAACGTCGTCGACCCGACTAAGGTGTTCGCCGAAAACATCAAGCTGCGGATTGCCTGCTGTGGTGGTGGTGGAGGTGGCGCGTACGGATCGAGAAACGCGTATGGAGGGTTTCCGGGGTCTCTTCAAGTGCGGGAATGCATGTTGTCCGATTTTCCGGACACCGATATCTCCTACACCGTTGGAGCAGGCGGTGTAGCAGGCGGTGCAGGTGGCTCGACCCAGTTCGGGACAGTTGGATCGGACCTTGGTGCACCTTATTGGACTTTCGCCCTTTCAGGCTCTGCCGGCGGAGCGGATACAGCGACGCAGGCAGGCTCACACGAGTACTGCCTTAGCCGCGGCATGGATCCGACGACATACCGTATGCACGCGTACGTACCAGCCTCGTTTACAGCCCTCGACAGGCAGAGTGCATGGTTCGGTCCAGGCGGCGGCGGACCATCTGCAACAACTCGTGGATACGGGGGTGTCGGATCGCGCGGATCCATCTCCGACCTGACTGCGGGAGGCTACCCAAGCGCCAACGAAGCAACCAAGACCGCTGCCAACCACAACGCGCTGTACTTCGACTCATGGGGTGGCGGCGGCGGCGGAGCCGGAGGTGGCAGCTATGGCGGCAATGGCGGATTCCCCGGTGGCGGCGGTGGAGCTTCGTTCAACGACCCAACCTCCTTCAACGCCAGTAAGGGTGGCGCTGGAGCCATCAAGATTCAGTTCATCATCAGGGAGTGGGTGGCATGAGCGATACGCATTTTCTCATTGATCCGGACGGCGTGGTCGAAAACATCATCGTCGGAAGTGTCAGCATTCCAGGCTACGCCTGCATTCCTCAGACGCCGGAACTGGTGCGGGTCGGCATCGGGTGGGTCTACGATCCTGCGCATGACGCATTCGTCGACCCGAGAGCACCCGCGCTTACAGGACACGACCCGGATGTTCAGCAGAACGAGTTCGTCTGGTCGCCGGAACATGGAACCTACGTGAATGCGGCACTCGCCGCGCAGGAGTCGTCGAATGCTTAATCCGAGCCTCATCATCGGCGGCAGCGGCTACGGTCCCGGCGGTCAGGGAGCGCCAGGACTGTCGGCATATCAGGTGGCCGTCCAGAACGGGTTCTCGGGCACTGTCGAGGAGTGGCTTGCGTCTCTCGAAGGCCCGGCGGGTCCTACTGGCCCGCAAGGGCCTCAGGGCATTCAGGGACCAGTAGGCCCTCAGGGGCCGCAGGGAGTTCCTGGCCCTGTCGGCCCTCAAGGTCCGCAAGGGCCGCAGGGTATCCAAGGCCCCGCTGGCAGTGCTGATCCCTCCACCGTCAAGTACGACGCCGCGGGCAACATCGAAGGCCACTACATCTATGCCGGGCGCATGTCCGACGACGGCAACGGCAACTACATCAGCAACGGTGGCGGTATCGTCATCGGCGGCAAGACTGGTGTGCGCTACCGCCATGAGGGCTTCTATTCTCACTATGACGAAGGCTCGATCGCGTCTTATCCGAATGTCGCGAACCGCGCCAACAGACTGGCGCTGTGTCCTTCCGGCGAGCCGGAGAACATCATGGGTGAGGACACGGCATCACTCGCCCTGCAGCACAAGAACGGCAGCTACGAGCAGCGCTTCTGCCTCATCTCGAAGAAGGCCGGAGAGTACCGACTCGCATCTGTCGCGACTGGTATTGGCACGAACTTCCCGATCACCATCGCGCCCGGTGACTACCGCACCGTCCGCTTCCAAACGGATTTCTCGACCGTCTTCACGACGCAGGCGCTGAACGGCGGCGGCTACAAAAATACGGTCATCAAGATCGAGCAGCCTGCGGTCTCGCAGTTCATGCGGCTGTTCGGCAGAACCGACGGCAAGTTCGGGTTCGAATATGTCAACGGTTCGGCGACGATGGAATACCGCCTCAACGGCGTCGGCTTCTCTGTCGGTGCTGCCGATGCCGTTGCCAAGCTGCATGCTCACATCACGGAGTCGGCAGTGCCAGGCTTCTACGCGAAAGCTACCGCCAGCGACTACTCCGGTCTCGTACACCAGATCGAGGTCAACCGTGCGGCGAACAGTGCCTACGCGTTCTTCGTCGCACGTTCAAACGCTGGTGCCACGATGGACACCGAGTTTAATTTGCGCGGGGACGGCAACGGCTACGCCGATCTCGCATGGAATGCCAATGGCGCGGACTATGCCGAGCTGTTCGAGTGGGCTGACGGCAATCCGGATGCCGAAGACCGCGTCGGCCGCAGCGTCGTCCTTGTCGGTGAGAAGATCCGTCTCGCTTTGCCCGGCGAAGATGCTGTCGGTGTCATCTCGGCATCTCCCTCCGTCCTTGGCAACGCAGCGTGGAATTCGTGGCAGGGCAAGTACCTCCGCGACGACTTCGGTCGTGAAGTCAAGGGTGCCGATGGCAACTCGATCCTGAACCCTGCCTACGATCCCGCTAGCGAATACGTGCCGCGCGAGAACCGTCGCGAATGGTCGCCTGTCGGCCTTACCGGTCGGCTGCGCATCCACAAGGGCCAGCCGACCGGATCGCGCTGGATCAAGCTCGTTGATGTGAGCGAAGCCGTAGAGGAGTGGCTTGTCAGATGACCCTAGCCCGCGTTTTCCAGCCCATCCCGCGCATCCTGACCCGCACGTTCGCGGTGCCGTCTCCTGCTATCTGGATCCGGCACCGGGACGACGGGACGACGGCTTCGGATGAGCTGAAAGTGCTGTTCAATGCCGCAACTCTGACTGTCAGTTCCGACGGACTCGAGACGACGATGGGCGGCATCCGTGCACGCTGCGCGGTAGCCGACGCACTTGCTCTGGAACCTTCCCGCGCTGCGAACCTGGACTCGCTTTTCAAGGACAACGGCCGCGACCAGCTCGTCGTCGACAGCACGGAGTACGAGATCGAATCTTGCAGCGTCGATGGGTACGGTATGTGCGAGATCTCGCTTTACAGGAAGAAATCATGAGCCACATCCGGACAACCGTTCGCAACGCCGTAGTCGAGAGACTGCGCGATGTCGGTGGTTTTGGTCTGGTTGAGCCCGCGCTGCGCATCCTGCGCGGCTTTCAGGATGACCATTACCCGGTCGCCTTCGTATCTGTTTCTGATGCCGGAACACCTGTCGGCCGCAACCCGCCCGGCAGCCGCCCGCTGCAGCGCAGCCTGACGGTCACCGTATCCATCGGATCGATCGACGACCCGGAGAGGCTGGATGAGACGCTCGACGCTCTCGCGGCGAAGGTTGAAATTGCCCTGTCAGATCCGACCACAATGACATTCGGTAAAGTGCTCGACTGGTCGTACGTGGCAACCGAGTGGCCGGATCCCGCAACCGTAGAGGAGTACGGCTTTGCCGTCGCCAAGGTCGTCTTCCGAGGCACAGTCACAACCCCGGAAGGTCAGCCTTCCGTCAACCAACACCAGTAATTTTGGAGAGAACAAATGGCGAACAAACTTCGCGGACTTACGAATGACAACTATGCCAAATGGTCGCTCCAGGGCGTGTTCACCCCGCACGGCGAAGAAGGCGGCATCAACCTGGGCGACATCGAAGCGCTCGGCTATACGCCGAACCTGACCGAGATCGAGCGCTACACGAAGGAAACGCCGGAGAAGACGCTGGCACGCACCGATGTCATTCAGAAGGACGCCACGCTCAACCTCACGCTCAAGTCGATCACGTCGCTCGTCCGGGCCGCGCTCTTCATGGACGACCCCGAGCAGTATCTGACCCAGTCCGCTACCACGAAGACCGTGACCTTCGCGAAGCTCGTGAAGGGCCGCGTCTACGCCACTGGTCTCAAGGACATCACTGTCACCAGCTTCGAAGGCGACGCCGTCACTTTCGTTGAAGGCACGCACTTCCGCGTGATCTCGGAGACCGGCCACATCGAGTGGATCGGAGACACCGTCGCCACCGGCGGCGAACTCGACGTCTCCGGTGCCGCGATCACCGTGACATCCGGGAAGCAGCAGTTCGGCCTGATGGCTGGCAACGGCCTCCGCGGAAAGCTCGACCTTTTCGGTTCGAACGAAATCGGAGTGCCGATGCACATCGAATTCTGGGACGTCAAGCTCACGCCGTCTGGCGAAGTCGCGCTGCAGGGTGGTGACGACTACACCGAGGTTCAGCTCACTGGCCGCGTCTACGCCGACCTGTCCCGCGACGCCCGCTTCCGCTTTGGCTGCGTCACCGAACTGTCCGCCTAACCCATCTTTCGGAGCCGGATCTCTCCGGCTCCTCCCACCCACGCCATCCAAGGAGGAAATGAATGGCTACCCCTAACAAAACCGCACCGTTTTCCGGCGTGAAGGCACTGATGGCCGCCGCCGGCCACCAGTACGAAGATTTCATCTTCGACCATGAAGGTGAGCAGATCATCGTCCCAATGCGGGCCATCACTGTGTTTCAGATGCTCCGTCTTTGCCGACGCTTCCCGCAGCTGCTGGCCATTTTCGACGGCGGCGAGAAGGGCCTGATGCAGACGATCGTCGAAGCGGGTGATGCCGCCGTTGCTGCCGTGATCGCGTGCTCTGCGGATGCCGAAGACGACACTGAATTTTATGCGTGGCTTCTGACCGCACCGGACGACGTCGTCCTCGATCTGATGAAGTTCGCTGTTCGCATGACTTTCCGCGACGAGGACCCGTCCGTTTTTTTTCTCAAGCTCGTGGCGCGTCTGGAGGCTCTCGGGCTGTTCAAAGCGGCTCCGGAGACCGAGGCCGCGTGACGCACTGTGCCGACGGCCTCGCAGTTGACGGCAACCTCGCGGCGCTGGTGAAGCTGGCCCTGGAATACGAGGTCGTCACCGGGAGGAGCGGCATGGACTTCACCCCGACCGAGTTGGTGTGGCGGACAAGGGTGATCGCGGAGCGCGAGAAGCTCGCCACTTTCAGCACGGCGCGAGCCGTCGCTGTCGGAATGAGCGGTGACGAGAAAGCGTGGAAGACACTGGAGTGATGTGATGGCAGGCGTGCAGGCAGAAATCAAAACCCGGTTTACGCTCGGCGGCATTAAGGAAGCCGCCGCGGGCCTGCGCGGCTTTGCCCAGAGACTGAACTCCAGCTTCGAGGAAGTGAAGAAGAAGACGCGACCCGTCTTCGATCCCATGAAGCGCTCGCTCGACGCCGTCGAAAACAAGTTGAAGTCAGTCGGGAAGACTGCCGCCACCGTCGGCGGCAAGACGGCATTCCACGGAATTCGGCTCGGCGCACTCGGCGCGAGCGTTGCCGTCGGCGGCCTGACAGCGAAATTTTCGGCTATGTCGGCAGCCGCTCTTAGCACCGCAAAAGAGACCGCCAGTGCTCTCAAGGGTCTCAGCCTCGACGCGCAGCGCATCGGCGGCAGCACCGAAGATGTCTCCGTCCTTGGCTTTGCTGCGGACCAGATGGGCACCGACCGCGACGAACTCGTCACGCAGATCTCCACGCTGTCTAGCGAATTCCTGACGCTCAAGGAGAACATCGCCGCGGCCGACAAGAACTTTCAACGCTTCCTCAGCCGCAAGGCCGCAGATCTCACGCTCGCGAGAGATGCCGGAGACGGCGCTGCTTTCTGGGCCACGTACAACGGCATGAGGGACGACATTTCAGCCGAGCGCATGAAGTCGATCTCAGCTATCGACGCGCGACTTGCACAGATCGAAGCGAATGCCAACCGGATCGAAGCCTCTGGTGGCGTGTCCAACCGCGCCTCTGAGCTCGTGAAGCGTGTGCAGGATCAGAAGCTGGCGCAGGAGATCTACGACCTTCAGGAAGCGCGGAAGCAGATCGTGGCCAGCCAGTCGCCGCAGGGGCAGGCTTTCTTCGAGCTGCAGAGCTTCGGCCTGGATCAGGAGGCCGCGTCGAAGGGAGGCATCGAATCTCTGCTCGCGATCTCCGACGCTTTCAAACGCGTTCAGAACGAGAGCCAGAAGGCACGTATCGCGGCCAAGTTGTTCGGCGAGGACGCGGGCCCGAAAATGATTCCGCTGCTCAACGGTGGCCGCGAAGCGATCGAGAAATACCGTGCGGCACTCCGTGAATCCGGTGCCATCGCGTCGCCCGAAGACATCAAGGCTGCCGAGCAGTACACGCTCTCTATCCAACGGCTCAAGCTGGCGTTCGACGGCGTGAAGCTCACGGTCTCGCGCACGCTATGGCCCGACATGACGCGATCTTCCGACCAGCTCGCCGACTTCCTGATGAGAAATCGTGACGCGATCGCAAGGTACGTTTCGGAAGTCTACCTCGCGACCGAGCAGCTCGTGAAGGATGTCTACGCCGCCTTCAACGGCGACCTGTCCGAGATCAAGACGAAGTGGTTCGACAAGTTCATCCACAAGGCAATCGCCGCGCGGGACTACCTCGTCGCGCTCTGGGAGGACGTGCAGAAACAGTACCAGCTGCTGTCCGACGGCAAGGATAGCGACTACGGCTGGATCAACGCGATCCGCGACGGGTTCCTCGTCGTCCGATCCGTCGTGGTCGACGTCGTCAAGCAGATCTCCGCCCTCGCGGCCGGACGCGACACGGACTATCCGTGGCTCAACAAGCTGCGCGATGGAGTCGTGGCGTTCGCAGAGCATTTCAGCAAAGCGTTCGAACTCGTGAAGTCGGGCCTCAAGATCATCAGCGAGATGCTCGATCCCATCCTTTCCAAATGGGGCGTGGACATCATGACCCTCGGGATGGCGGTCGGCATGGCTCGCATGCTTGGCGTTTTCAAGCTCCTGACGACGGCTGCCGGCGGCCTGTTCGGTACTCTGACGAAGGTCTTCTCCCTTGGAGGCGGTGCCGCAGGAGCTGCTGGTGCTGCCGCTGCCGGAGCCGCTGAGGCCGCAGGAGCTGCCGGAGGAGCCGCAGCTGGTGCCGCTGCGACCGCCTCCGGTCTGGCGGCGTCCCTGATCCGTGTTGGAACGGTAATTTCCACGGTGATCAAAGGAGCCGCACTGCTTGGCGTGACGCTCGCAGCCGCATTCGAGGCTGGGCAGAAAGCCGCAGAGTACATGTACGAAAACACACAGAAAGCCTACGACGAACTCTTCAAGGCGCAGGCACAGCTGATCGCGGCGCAGGGGAACGAGGCGGCCGACAAGGCTCTTAACGACCGCTCGGGGAGATGGCTCGAATACCAGCAGAAAATTCGGAAAGCACAAGGCATCCAGATTCACCAGCTCACGCCCGAGCAGAGATACACAAGCGGCCGCCGCGCTATCAATCGTTTCCTCGGATGGGATGAAAACTATCAGCCGGAATCCGACGAAGAAAAAGCTGCGATGATCGAAAAGTATCGGAAGGACGACGAGGCGTACTACCGCAAGTACTATCCGCAGCAAGCGGCTCAGACACAGAAGCCGCAGGCGACCATCCGCTACGACATCAACATCAACGGCACGAAGGCCACGGCTACCGGCGGCCCTGACGTCGCACGTGCGCTTGATCAATTGAACAGGAATCCGTGATGACGTACGAAGCACCCACGAAAATCCTCGCTCCCGATCTCGGCATCGGATGGCAAACGGGCTTCGAGCTGTCTGTCGAGATGTCGCCGATCGCGCAGTCAGCAAACATCATCCGCAACTGGAACGGTGTCGCGAAGAACTTGGCCGAGGAGGAGTTCCGGCTCTTCGCGATCAAGATCAACAGCAACGCGGACTTCAGGCCACCCGCGCTCGCGAACATGTGGCCTGGTACCGTCTTCAGCCTGGTGCCGCCGAACGAAGTCTGTGTGATCATCCCGGTCGGCGGCACGACCGCCGTGTTTCCGCGCAATGTCCACGAAGCCCGAGCACTGACCATGGCTTTCGACGACGTCGGTCATACGGTCTCCGGCAAAACTGTCACCCTGTCGGCTCCCGCCATCGTTCCTGTGCGGGTCTACGCACGGCTCGAATACACCGTGATGGTGACCGAGCCATGGAGCGAGACGTACCAAGAAGCCACCGCGGACAGCCAGTGGCAGCTATCGACTGAAGAACTGGGGGGGCTCTACTGATGCTCGGACTCCAGTTCATCCCGACCTACGACGCAGCTTTTGATCCAGCGGCGGCTGCCGATAGTGCCTTCTTCGTGCTCTCCGGCGGCATCTATGAGAGCCGCGTCGGCAAGCGCATCGAACCCTATTTCAAAGTCACCGTAGAGAACCCTGGTGTCTCCGGGTGGATGCCGACGGCCAACAGATATGCGATCCTATGGGAGAAGCGGGCCGAAGACACGCAGCCGATCCTGCTCGCCCGTGGCCGTCTCGTTCCGCTGCCGACAGGCATGGCCGGAAGCACGATCGAGCTGACCTTCCGATGCTTGCCGCCGAACGCCGACGATATCCTCAAAGCCGCCGCCAACTTCCTGCGGACCGGCGAAGCCGTCGATTACGATCCCGACTCTCCGCTCGCCGACCGTCTCGATGCCGAATACTACGATCCCGTTTTCTACGGTGCCGGAGCGGAAGACGACCCCGAAACCGCTCTTTCCGCACGGCCCGAGGTCTGGCACTGGGATCGCCGCACGCTCACGGTCAGCCGTACGCATCTCGTCGACAGCGCGATCACGCATGACGTAGGCTATGAGGGCATCGGCGAGCCGCCGTCGCTGAGCATCAGCCAGCCGCCGCGGCCGATCAGCAAGGTACGCGTGACCGCGGCGTGGACGCAGGTCGCGAAAGGCAAGCAGAGCGTCGCCAACAACGACAGCGTGGAGACGTTCACCTTTGAGGACTTCCTCAATTCGTTCCCCAAGCCCGGCACGGCTATCGGTGCGAACACAGGCTGGACGCTTGATGAGGCCAAGATCAATTCCGTAAGCGACGGCAGCTCGAGTTGGCTGACGGTGTCCGGGTCGAAATTCGGCGCCGCGAGCGGCGGAAAGCTGCAGGTGCGTCCGAAACTCATCGACTTCACCCTCCGCGCGGCATACGACTATCAGCAGCAAAGGCAGGAGATCCTGACGATCTCGATGCCGTCTGGTCTTCAAGACCTGCCTGCAGAGGACGACGAAGTCGAGGTTGTGGAAACGCTTAACCTGTCTTCGCTCAACATCGACAGCTCGACAGCCGAGTGGATCTACGAAGACGAGACCACGCTCGAGCCAAAGACCTACGCTATCGGAGACGAAGTCCTCGCGAACGGAAAGGCGTGGACATGCCTTGTGGCGCACACCGCGACCGAGAATTTCACACCGCGCGATCCAGCTACGGACGTGCAGCTCTGGCAGATCCGTGAGAAGCGAGCGCCGATGCGCGACTCCGCGTCGTCGCGCTACTTCGATTCTGCACGCGGCATCCGGTCTGTCCGGCACGCGATCCTGCGCCTCGCCCGCACGAACCTCGAGCGCAGCCAGTGCGGGGAGGTCACGTTCGACATTCCGTGGCTGCTGGGTCGCGAGATGACCTGTGCTGACAGTGTCAGGATCGCGCACCGCCGTCTGCCGGGTGGTGAGCTGGTCGGCAAGGTCGTCGGTCTGGAACTGCTCATCGAAGAAGGCGGTAAGCGCAGTGCACGCGTCACGCTCGCGTCGATCCCCGGCACGAACGCGGCGGTACCCACGCCCGGTGCCGGACAGTCGCAGACCGGGTCTGTCGTCTACTCCACGAGCTACGCTGGTGTCCGCACTCCCGTGAACGCAGCCGCGCTGTCCGTCGCCGCCCCGCGCGTCTACGCATTCGAGAACGTCTGGTCGGAGCAGCTGCTCGCCGCGAGCGGTCAGCCGGATCCCATCGCCGTAATCGGCTCGATGCCGACGAGGCTCAAAATCGCATTCACGCCGCTTCGTGAAGAGGACATCCTGACGCGCAGGATGTCGGTCACGTGCGAGCCGCTCGCGCTGCCGCGGCAGATCAACCTGCGTCCGGACATGGGAGGTGCATGATGTCGAGAAAAATCCAGACCGCGCTCACGGCATTCGTCCAGAAATCTATTATCGGAAGTCAGCAGGCCCCGACATTGGTATCGGTCGACGTGATGGCGCGTTGGGACGTGGACAGCGAAAACGGGCTGGTGATCGGCAGCGAGGCGGCGGTCGACGCGACGTCGTGCGTGGTGCAGACGGACGTCTCGTATACGCCTCCGGCGGGGTCAGCATGACACTAATTAGATGTCTTTCTTCGACACTAATTTGATGCTTTTCATGAACATCTAAAGTTAGATCTCGCACTCGAATCTTGCACCGTCGTCATGTCTGCTCGTGTTGTTGACACCTCCAGCGCACGAGTATCCGTATGCCCGATCATTCCATCTTTCCCTCCAGCGATCAGTTCCTGAAATTGGTCGAAGGGCAGGCTCGTCTTGAAGCGAAATTGGATGCATTTTTTGCCGCGCAGACGACGATGAAAACCGAGATCGACGGAATGAAGACCGATATCGCTGCGGTCAAGTCCGACGTCGCCGAAATCAAGTCCCAGCGCCGGGCGACAAAATCCTATCTCGCGGGAATCGCCGCCGTCGCCGGCGGCATCTCGTGGGTGGCAAGTCAGTTTCTCGACCCCCTCATGAAAAAATTCTTCGGAATTTGATGCGTCCGAACTGCGGACACACTCTGTGTTTGTCAACGAAATTGGCAATAGCCGTTTACAAACAGAGACTTAGCGACTTGCGCCCGGCTCCGCCGACAGCAATCCTTGAATTACCCAAGACTAAACTTGGGGTTTTTTAGGGAAGCGTACATGCAGAAAATCATCCGAAATGCGAAGCTCGCGACGTCCGGCAGACCGCTCGTTGAAGACTATTCCGCAGTCAAAGAACTCCTTGAGCAAGGCCTTGGCCATCGCGCGATCGCCGAGAAACTGTCCATCTCAAAAGATCGCGTCAAGCGCATTAGAAGGCTCATCGAAGAAGCCTCTTTCATCTCCAGCGACACCGACACGGTCGCATCCCCCTCCGAAAAGGACGATATCAAAGAGCGCATCGCGACCGCCGAGCTGACGGTGCCGTACTCCAACTGGATCGGCGACGGCTGGATCCGCGAATGCGCAGATCCGCAGGAGGTCTACGAGACCGACGAAGAAGGCGAACAGGTGCTGGTAGGCGTGAAGCTCGATCCCGGCGTGATGTGGCCGGAGGGGTGGCACGGAGCGAAGACACTCGAGGAAATTTGCATCTCCCCCGACGTTCCGAAGCCTCGCAGCACACTGAAGACCGGGTATTTGCTCACTGGCATGCAGGACAAGACCCCCGCGCACGGGCCTCTCCTGATTAACATGTGTGCGTTGGCAAGCGCCCGCGGCTACGACTACATCGAAGCCGGAGTTTTCACCTACGGCAAAGGGCTGTTCGCGAGCGGAAAGAAGAAAGATCTCGTCGAGGTCGCCGACTGGTCATCTCTGCTGACTGATATCGTGACGCGCAGCCGCCGCCATCTTGCGAAAGACGTCCAGGCGTGCTTCGAGATGAACATGAGCCCGACGAAGGCGAATCCTCTCACAGGCCTGAACAGCTACGTCCGTGGCAAGACCAGCATCTTCGCGCATCCCCGCCGCGCCGTTCAGTCGGTTCCGCGGCCGCAGACCTCAGACCCAGTGACGCTCTGGACAACTGGCGCATGCACGGTGCCGAACTACGTACTCCGCGAAGCCGGATTGAAAGCCCTCCAGAGGCACACGATCGGTTTCCTGATTGTCGAGATCGACGACCAGGATAGGGTCTTCATCCGAAACATTGATGCGGATCCAGAGACAGGTAACTTCTTCGACCTCGACCTCTTCGTCAGCGCCGGAAACGTCTACACCGTCGACGAAGTGATCGAGATATCCGAAGGACAAGTGGATCGCCCCTTCCTCGGTATTCCTTGCACACACCGGAAAGACATCCACGCCCCCTACGCCCGTGCCTACTGGGGTTACGGCGGAAACCCTGAGAACGACATCCCCCTGATCGACCTCGCGAAGCCTAAGGGTCAGGCTTTCAACGACCTTCTCGACGGGAAGGCAATCAATCACCACGAGGACAAAACGCCAATCCTCGTCTACAAGCGCCATGCACGGCAGGATCAGCATCTCGAGGAAGAGCTGAAGCAAGCAGCCGACTTCCTGATCGAGACGTCGCGCCCCTTCTGCAAGACCTACGTCACCTACTCCAATCACGATGACTTCGTCGCTCGGTGGCTCCAGCGGCCGTCGACCGAGATCGCGGTTGAGAACCAGAAGATCTGGCACTTGGCCAACTTCGAGTGGCGCGAAGCTATCGACAAGGGTGAAAAGTTCGACGTCTTCGAGTGGCTGCTGAGACGCGCGAATTCGAACGCAGCGTTCGAGATCGTGAATGCCGACACGCCGCTCGACGTCTACGGCGTGAGGTATGAATTTCACGGCGACAAGGGGCCGAACGGCTCGCGTGGATCGACAGCGGGGCTGGCGAAACTTGGTCTCAAGATCTCGAAAGCGCATGACCACACGATCGCATGGGTCGATGACTGCGTGAGCATGGGCAATCTCATCCACTCGGCCGACTACGCCACCGGCCCGACGTCGTGGGTTGGAGCATGGTGTCTCGGACATGCGGACGGAAATAGGCAGCTGGGGCTGCTGGTCGGCGACAAGTACCGGGCGTGATCACGAAGACAGGGCGGCATTAGCCGCCCTTCTTGTTTCTTTCAGCGCTGCCGGCGGCTGGAGATTTGCAACGTTATGTTATTACATTTCATGAACGCTTTTCGGAGTTCATGAATGGCAGCCACCTACATCCCCGAACCGTACAAATGCGTGACAGCGTCCGAAATCGAGGACGCTATGGCCGCGGCGATCCTCGACCGCATCGAGCAGCGCGGCCTGACTGCCGCCGAGATCAGCCGCCGATACCCATCAATCCGATCCGGCCACATCGCCAAGCTCCAACGCGGCGACATGCTTGGTTTTCGAATGCTCTCCGCTCTCACAGAAGCCGTCGGCCTCCGTGTCAACATTGAGGTCACCCCGTGAAATCTACTTTTCCCCGCGCTATGAGCTGTCTCTCCGTCTCCGAAGGAGGCTACGTCAACCACCCCAAGGATCCCGGAAAGGGCACCAACCGCGGTGTCACACAGGCCACTTACGATGCCTACCGGACGAAGAAGCACGTTGCCAAACGCGACATCCGCCTGATCACGGACGCGGAAGTCGCCGACATCTACCGCACGCTCTACGCCGACCCCATCCGCTACGACGATCTCCCGGCCGGAGTGGACTACGCCACCTTCGACGCGGCTGTAAACAGCGGTGTCAGCCGGGGCGCGAAGTGGCTCCAGTCGTCACTGGGTGTCACTTCCGATGGAAAAGTCGGCGACGGTACCGTAGCTGCCGCCGCGAAGGCCGACGCGATCAAGACCGTGAAGGCCATCTGCTCGAAGAGACTGTCGTTCCTGCGCGGCCTCGGAACCTTCAGCACTTTTGGTAAAGGGTGGACGTCGCGCGTCGCCCGTGTCGAGGCCGAGGGCGTTTCGATGGCCATGCAAGCCCGCGGCATCTCTAAGGCATCTCTACCGATTGCGCTGTCCTTGGAGTCTCGCCGAGCATCTGAAGACAGTGCAGTGACGAATGGTGTCGCGAAGGCGACCGGCACGGCCGCAACGGGATCCGCTGCATCCACCGCGGTCTCGAATCTTTCAGACACCCAGCTAATCCTGATGGCAGTCGCCGCTGCCGCACTCGCTGGACTGGCGGTCTATCTCATTCACCGCAGCCGGATCCACCGCGAGAGGGCGGCTGCTTACGCCTCACTCGCGGAAGGAGCATCCGAATGAACGCACTTTACGGACCTCTCGTCACGATCCTCGCTATCATCATCCGTCACTCGCTAACCGCGGTCGGCACGGGCATCCTCTTCGAGAACATGACCGACACCGCGGTCGCCGACTTCACCACCCAGCTCGCGGGTGTCGTTGTCACGGTGGCGGGTATCGCTTGGTCGATCTACGAGAAGAGGAAGTCAGGACAGCTGTCAACGAAGAAGGGTTCCGAATGATCACGCTCCTCATCTGGTTCACGTCGTCGATCGGGAAGACCGTCATGAAGTGGACGTCGTTCGCCGCGGTCGCCATCGCAGTCTACTGGAAAATCTACGCCGACGGTCAGGCTGCCGAACGTGCCAAGCAGGTAGCGAAGCAGATGGACGCCGTGCGCGAACGGGAAAGGATTCGAGATGGGGTTTCGCAGATGCCTGATGCTGATGTTCGTCGCGAGCTTCGTGACTGGGTGCGCGACGACCGCTGACTGGTGCGCCGTCAATCGCCCGATCCGGCCGACCGCGGCCGATGTCGAGACGATGTCAGACGGAACGGCCCGGCAGCTGCTCGAGCATAACCGGACCGGTGCCGCGATGTGTGGTTGGAAGCCGTAAACGACAAGGCCGGGAGATGATCCCGGCCTTGTGTTAAAGGAGCTGCCTCTGTCCGGCGAGTTCCCTTTGGATGTGTTCCTCGACGGAACCGGGGCGGCTCCAGTCAGGGCCAAGACCCTTCAGGAACTGTCTCTCGTCGCGGACGAGTTCGCCGCGTTGTTCATCCCACCGCCAGCGAACCCATTGGGGCTGGCGGGTGTTGGCGGAGGTCTGAGGCCGGGCGGATTCGTATCGCTGCTGCCGATCTTTCGACGTCGTTCTCATGCTGCGAGTCCTTCGACGAGCGCGGCGTGCCGACGGATCGCTTCGTCGGCCATTCGGTTCAGCTTCGTGAGACGATCCGGGCCGATGTGGCGACGGTTCTGGCCGCGCGACCAGTACGCTTTGAGCGTTCGCTCCGAGACACCGATAGCCGAAGCGGTCACCGCGTGGCTGATACCGCAGCGCCTCAGCGTCCTGACGACATCGCGGACGCGAACCGCGATGTCGTCGTAAAGTTCATCTGACCTAGTATCCATCACGCGGCCACCTTCTTCATTTCGGAAAGGCCAAGGTTGTCGAACGCGCGGCGAACGGCAGAGATCTGAGCGAGGCAGTCATCGACGGCGCGATGCAGGACACCTTTGTGCTGCACGCCGCCGAGATCGAGCACGGTTCGAGTATCGCGACCCGCGTTGTATGCCCACGGCTTCTGCAGTCCGCATGCGGCGTACGCGTGATTCAGGATCGGCTGGTCGAAGTCCATGCCGTGCGACCACACTCGCGCGCTCGTCGTACCGCACTCGTCACCGGGAGCCGCCGTAGACATCCAGCTCGAAAGGGCAGTGAGTGCATCACGCAGATCCGCTTTACCGCCGAATGCTTCCGCTCTCGCTTCATCCGACTGCTGCTGCCACCATGCTTCCGTCTTCGGATCGACGAACAGGCCACGATCGACGCAGGTCTGAAGGTCGATGCGAGCGAAGAACTGAGTTTCAAGCGACATCTCCTGATGTTCGAGCGAGAACGGCGCCCGCGGGTCGAAAGAGACGGCACCGATAGACAGGATCGCGCATCCCGCGCGTGTTCCGAGTGTCTCGATGTCGATCATGAAATCCGTGGCGACAGAACGTCCGGAATGTATGGTGGCGTGAATGTCGCCAACAGTAAGCTGATACATAGTAATCCTCCTCGTTTGGATAGCTCGGCTACCGCGACCCCCTCCTACTGGGGGTTTCGCCGCCAGCCACGGCGGCATCATCAGGCGGATTCGATGGACGGCATTCCCTTTTCTATGGCGGCATCATCAAAGCGTGAAACGATCTCGCGGTTGAGTTCGGACCAGTCCACTTCGTACCGCCATGCGACATCCGCCGCGATTTCTTTAGCCGTCTCCTTCGCCCAGGCAGACCACTCAGGACAGTCCCAGTTAAGTCCATCCTCGTACTGGATGGCTTCGATCACGTCTTCCGGCCCGACCCATCCGAGCGCATGCGTACCGTAGGCATCCGTTATAATGCCGAGCAGTGCTCCAGTAGGTGCGTGCCCTTCTTCTTCGATCGCGGCCTTCAGCTCGGCCAATGCTGCTTCCATCCTTGCACTCATATCTGCGCTCCATCTTTATCTGTAAGCGGATTTGGCTACCGCGACCCCCTCCTACTGGGGGTTTCGCCGCCAGCCACGGCGGCCTCATCAGGCGGCTCAAAGCGTGACGTGTTCGCATTGGGTGTTAAGCTGGGCTTCAAAGATCTCGTCGTCCGTGAACGCGCTTCTCCAAAACTCGCTCTCACACCGACGAAGATGGCGCTGCCAAGCCATGCAGTGTTCCGCTGGCTTAAGCAGGACTGGCCCAAGGAGATCCGTATCTTCCGACAGCCACGCGGCTAAATCGCCATCGTAGGGACGTGCGCTGATGTAGACGTCGAGCGTGTGCTCGGTGGCCTCGTCGACCTCTGTGAGGTCGTAGATCCAGCCCGTGCGCTTCGTGGCGTCGTTCCTGAGCGTGCGGAACAGGGACATGACGATCTTGCCGCCATTCTGCCCTTCAGCCTGGCCGACGATCTCGCCCTCGCGATTGAATGCATATGCGTAGTACATGATATCCTCCTCCCTCTTCAGAGACCGCCTCAGGCGGCCTCCTCCTCGTCGATGGCAGCTTCCTGAACGATGATGCGACCGGTCACCGGAGCCTCGTCGCCTTCGCCTTCCTGCACTCGGAAGAGCCAGTCGCCTTCGCTCTTGCTGTACCCGGCGTATTCCTCTTCCCAGGTGTAAGTGGTGCCACCGATCTTTCCGAGTTCGGACACGGCCGCGTCGATGGCGGCCTTCTTGTCGATGCCGCGGCCTTCCACGAATTCAATTCCCGTGGAGTCGTTGATGAGTACTACGGTAACGAGGGCGGTATTTTCGATTGCCTTAGACATGTGAGCTTCCTTTTGCTTTGTCTTCCCGTCAGCTCGCTGCTGACAAAATAATGATGTGTACTTTTCACAAGCACCGCAACCCCCTATTTCAAAAAATCTATTGTCAACAATTAGTTAGCTAGAATTTCACGAGCGCCGTAAACATATTTTCACTGAGAATTTCGTGAAATCGTCGGCGGATTTGTCACTCGCGGCCGCCGGCGAGATCCTGAAAGTCGAATTCAGGAGGAGATCACATGAGGAAATTCTTGAAACTGTTGCTCCAGGCGTTAGGCGAGACGCTTGAAGGCATTCTCGTCTTCTTCGGCTTCATGAAGAGACGTCCGCCGCAGGATCATCATGACGACCTGAGCAAGGCCGACGTCGCCGCCGCCGAAGCCGAGGCACGCTCGGACGCCGCAGCCGCCGATCTGCTGTCAGTCCTGCGCGCACCGGAGTCCGTCGTGCACGAGTACGCGATTTCACCCAGTGACACACGCGCGGCCATCGACCTGAGTCCGCTATCGCCGGAAGAGCAGGACTGGCTGCTCGGACTATCCGACGGCGACCTCGCGATGCTCGGGGCTTCAAGCGTGGAAGCGTGCAGGAAGTCACTCGACGCGAGGAAGGTGACGGTAAACATTCGGCGACTGCGGGAGCGACAGGAAGCCGATATGAAAAATCGGGCACCCCTTCTGCGGATCACGTATCAAGATAGGGACGAAGACAAGTGGAGACACATCTCGGATGTGATCCGGGAGCGCTATCCTCACCTAGTCGGAGGTGGCGGCGGTGGACCGGTACTGAAGCCGCGTTGCCGGGCATGACAACCGGAAGCCGCCAGGAGCGATCTGGCGGCTTTTGTATTCACGCATACGGATGGCCACGAAGAGCTGGGGTTCTTCATGCAGGATGTCGCCGAAGCGAGCGACCAGTCCTTCGTCACTGAGATCGAGTTGGTCGCTCATGCCGTCGCTTTCTGGCTGCGCATGCGGTCGATGTGCGCCTGTCGCTGAGCCAGCGCAGTCTTCAGCCGACGGACCTCGGCTTCGAGCGATGCGACATGGCGAACCGCGCGGATGGCGACACGCCCCAGTTCGTCCGCGCGGCCCCTCGCTTCGTTGAGTTCACACGCATATTTGTAAGCCGCACGCTCCTCACGGCGCGCATCCGCGGCTTGGCGACCAGCCGCCGCCGCTTCCGCGAAAGACGAGACAAGGTAAGCTGCGATCAGACCGAGTTCGCCACCGGCTCGCATCGCCGGATCACGGCTGTCGAAAATCGTCATGCCCATACTCGATACCTCCTGAACAACGGAGGTGCATACGATCGGGACCGAGAGTCGACGTCAATCTCGCTGCGAGAAATATCTGAGGGCGGGGTTAACGTTTCACTGATTGATCAGTGGAAATCAGATGCAAGCGTACTGCTCGGAGGTATGACGGCAGCGGTCGCACATGCGATGCCCGGCATGCTCTGAGCGGATCGGACGGCGGCATGTGATGCAAGGACGCGTCTTCACGGTGGTAGTATTGCTGGCAGTCCGCACGCCAAGGCGCGATGCCATTGTCTCGAGCGAGCGATGAGACCGTCCCGCGATCTCGATGTCTCTCACCGGAACGCCCGCGGCGATCCCGGCGACGAGGAGCGCGAGTTCGGACTGACTCCAGGCGCGTGGGTTCGGGTGGTAGCTGGAGGACTTCCGTGGATGCTGCTTGTCGGTGAGCTTGAGACGGCAGGCGCGTGTCTGGATAGACGACGACGAGCGGTGAGGCAGCCAGATTTCGGTTGTCTTCTTTCCAGCTGCAAGCTGGTCACGAATGAGCTGATCTTCTTCTGCCGTCCACCTTCTATGTCCCGCTACCATCGTCTGCATGTCGCCGCTCCCGTTTCAGGGAAATCATGTGACGTCGCGCCGCCGGCCGCAACGCGGCCTCATCTTGGAAGAGATTGGTAGTCGAGCCTGTTGCCGTGCCGATTCTGACACCCAGTGCATCTCAGCGCCTTCTGGATATTGAACAGAGACACGGTGCCGCCGAGTTTCTTAGTCACTAGGTGACGGTTTACCTCCGCGCGGTGGCTACAGACTGGGCAGGTGGCGACGAGGATGCACCAGCTCGGGAGATCGGCGAGCACGACGTCGGTGATCGGCAGCGCCTTCGGCGACGTCCGGGAGTGAGGAATCAGGTCAATGGAACGGCGGTGCTGCATGCCGCGTATGAGAACAGAACAAGAACGTTCTTGTCAACATTTGTCAGGCCTACTCGGCGGCAGCAAGATCCGAAAGCGACTTGGCTTCCTGCGCCTTCAGCGCCGCCATCAGCCTGTGGCCTACCCATTCGGCGACCGGCGGCGTTACCGAGTTGCCTACGGCGTGGTAGCGCAGACTGTCGATCTTGTCGGCCTGCCGCTCGTCGAAATGACGCGGCCGCGTCCAGTCGGCCGGAAAGCCCTGCGCGAGTTCTGTCTCCGTCGGCAGGAACCGCCGGACCCGGCCGTCTGGGTACCAGACGTAGTTCCGCGACCAGTCCGTTCCCGTGTGCCGGGCAGACTCGGCGTAGATGCAGTGAGCAATCGACTTTACGAGGGGTCCCCGCTCAGGATCTCCAAGGATTGTCTGAAAGAGGGAGGGAGATTTCTTCCCATCCTGTCGACGCGGCGCAGGATCCCAGTCGCCGCGTTCGGGCTCAAAAAGTACTTCTGCTGGACTTCCCCAGCCTCGATGCATGGCAACAATGTAGACTCGACGGCGCTGTTGGGGGACTCCGAAGAACTTACTGTCAAGCACACGCCACGCGACGTCATACCCGCACTCGTCCAGCGCCTGGAGAACGATTGCGAAGTCTCTTCCTCCGTGGGAACTGAGAAGGCCGTGGACGTTTTCGAGGATAATTCCCCTCGGGTTGCGCGCTCGTACGAGACGCATAAAGTCGTGAAAGAGTCCAGATTGTGCCCCTCGAAGCCCAGATCTTGGCCCCATGCGCGCAAGGCTGAGATCCTGGCAGGGGAACCCGGCTGCCCAAACGTCAGATTCAGGGATTTTTGCGTCATCGAGAGTCCTGATGTCCTTGTCGAGAGGAAGTCCCGGCCAGTGCTGCTCGAGGATCTCCCTGCAGAACGGCTTCACTTCGCACTGGAAGACGACCTTGAAGCCCGCACGCTCCAGCCCGAGGTCCAGTCCCCCGATACCACTGAAGAATGACGCGACTTTATAGCTCAAGGAGGCACCTAATAAATGCGGAACAGAATGAGAACGGCTTAAGCTTAAAAGCCGATTCCGTCAATGGTGATCAGACACTCGAAATGTGTCAGTGTCTACGCCATCGTGGGCGATTCGATGGGGATAAGGGAAATAGATGGCGACATGTTCTGTCCGGTGGCGGTCGTCCGGTGGCCGCGGCGAGTTCGAATACGTTCCGGCCGACAGCCTGCTTGATCGCCAGATCGAGATCTTTCTTGAGGACATGAACCTGACGATCCCGGCCGAAGTGTACGGCATGAAGGCGCAGGGCAAGCCACGCCTCCGGAAGCAGGACAGCAACAACCGCTCGAAGCTCCACCTGCCGCAGCTGGTCATGGCAATAGCCCGGCTGCCTTCTCCCGCACGCGAAGACCTCACGCATACCGTCACGTTTCCGCTTCGCTCCGGCTCCTTCGTGATGGACGTCATGGATTTCGAGATCATCGCCGACGACGGCATGACAGCCACGCTGGAGCCGCTGCGCGTGTCGGTGCGGAACTCGGACTACAGCATCAACCTGCAGGACCGCATCAAGGCGATAGCCGCCGACCTGAGCAACCTCGCCGAGATCCGCGCAAAGCACCCTGCTCTCGCCGCCGCCATCGAAGCACACGGTGCGGCTCTGGCAGCGCAGGAGAACTCGTCCCTCATCCGTGAGACGGCCGACCAAGTGAACGAACTGCAGGAGGCCATCTTCGGCCTCACCAACGCGGCTTCCGCTACGGAGATGGAGAAAGCAGAAGCCGAGCCACCGGTCGAGGAGGAGGAGGTCTTTGGGGTCGAGGGGAGACTGCTCGCGCGCATTCACGTATACAAGGAGCGGGACAAGGGCTTCGCGCTGCGCGTGAAAAAGTACTACAAGACGAAGAACGGCGGAAAGCTCGTATGCGAGGTCTGCGGCCTCGACCCGGTTGCCAAGTACGGAGCCAACGGAGAGCGCTGCCTGGAAGCCCATCACAAGATCCCGATCGAGCAGCTTCAGCCCGACAGTGTCACGCGTGTCGAGGAGATGTCCGTCGTATGCGCTTCATGCCACCGGATCATCCACTCCCAGAAGCCGTGCATCCCGGTCGAGGATCTTGCCGCGGCTCTTCGCGCGGCGACTGCGGCGACACCCTAAGCAACCCCGAACGACGTATCGAATCTTGCAGCCGGAAGGGCGAAGGTGGGAGACGGTATGAAAACGGTATAAGGCTCCTTTATCAATTTTGTGGACAAACCCTGATGGTGCCTGATCAAACCAAAAACGGTATGGAAACGGTATAGTCGGCGCAACAAGAGTGAAATTACAGCGCCTTAGCTACCGCACCACTCTGTAAGTAACTGTATTTCTTGAACAAAAATGGTGCCCGGAGGCGGATTCGAACCACCGACACGCGGATTTTCAATCCGCTGCTCTACCAACTGAGCTATCCGGGCATCCTGGCTTTCGCCTTCCGGTCCGGTGACCGGCGGGGGTGTGTTTCCCCCGGAAGCGAGCGGGGTTATAGCATCCCCACCGGCGATGTCCAGCACCTCATGACACTTTTTTCAAAGAAAAAACATGCGGGCTGCATTTAATGTCTCTGGCGCCCTATCGTCTTGGGAAACAAGAAGAAAGCGGCCGAGGGGCGACAGGTGGCGGGGCGTGCGCGTCAGCGCTCGTCCTCGCCTCCGGCCTTTGTTTCGTCCTCCACCACCGGGATGGCATAGGAGCCGGAAAGCCAGCGCGAGAGATCCACGTTGCGGCAGCGTTCCGAGCAGAAGGGGTAGCTCTCCCGCGTGGAGGGGCGGCTGCATTCGGGGCAGGGGCGGGGTTTTCGCAAGGGTTCCACCTTGGCGGAACCGGTCTTTCCATCGGACATGGTATCAGGCGTCCAGCCAGCCGGTCATGACGTCGAAACCCTCTCCGGCAAGCATCTGTGCGGTTTCGAAGAGGGGCAGTCCGACGACATTCGTATAGGAACCGGACATTTTCTGGACGAAGACACCGGCAATGCCCTGGATGCCATAGGCACCGGCCTTGCCCTGCCACTGGTTGGAGGCGACATAGGTGTCGATTTCCTTGCGGGACAGGCGCTTGAAGCGCACCTTCGTTTCGACGACCTTCTGCCGGTACTGGCCAGACGCCGTCACCACGCAGACCCCGGTATAGACCCAGTGGCTGCGCCCTGACAGCAGATGCAGTGCCGCGCGGGCATCTTCCGAAAACTCCGCCTTGCCCAGAATACGCCGGCCGACGGCCACGACCGTATCGGCCGCAAGAATGAAACTGCCCTGCCAGGCCGGGTCGCCCTTGATCGCGCCGAGAGCGGCTGCGGCCTTTTCGCCGCTGAGCCGCCGGGCGAGCGAGCGCGGATGCTCGGCCCGCTTCGGCGTTTCGTCCACATCCATGGGCATCAGCCGCGCGGGTTCGATCCCGATCTGCTTCAGGAGATCGAGGCGGCGCGGCGAACCTGAGGCCAGGATCAGCTTCTGTTTCAGCACGGGCGTTATCCTGGGTAGCGGAGCCAGACGGTCACTTGAAGCGGTAGGTGATGCGGCCCTTGGTCAGGTCGTAGGGCGTCATTTCGACCAGCACCTTGTCGCCGGCGAGAACGCGGATGCGGTTCTTGCGCATGCGGCCGGCGGTGTGGGCGATGATCTCGTGGTCGTTCTCAAGCTTGACGCGGAAGGTCGCGTTGGGCAGGAGTTCGGTGACGATGCCGGGGAATTCGAGGACTTCTTCCTTTGCCATGCAGTCGGTGTCTTCCTTTGGATGGGCCTGCGGGTGTCGCATTGGCCTCGGTAAAAATTTTGGCGGAAACTACACAATCGGCAGGGCTTTGTGAACCTTGCTGTTTGCCTTTCTGCCATGAAATGCGGGCGTAACCGTCAGCCGGGCCCCTGCGGGGCGGGGCGGCGGGCGAGAAAACGGTCCCGGATCATCCTTTCCAGGCTGTCGCGAACGTCGCGATAGGCGGAAAGAACCTGCTCCCGGCTTCCCGAGACGGCGCTCGGATCGGCTGCGGGCCAGTAGATCACCTCAACGGCGCTCGATCGCGTCAGTTCCAGCGCCTGGTGGTGGGCCTCCGGAGACAGGGTGATCACGAGATCGAAGTAGTCGTCCTCGAGATCCTCCAGGGTCTGGGGCTCGCGCTTTCCGAGCGACAGACCGATTTCCTCCAGCACCGCATCGACGAAGGGATCGCGGTCTCCGCGCCGGACGCCTGCAGATGCGATGTAGACCTGCGGCAGCAGCGATTTCGCAATGGCTTCCGCCATGGGCGAGCGGATCGCATTCATGGCGCACATGAACAGAATGGCACCGGGAACCCTCTGGCGATCGCTGGCGCCATCCGCTTGATCCATGGGCAGCCTATCCGCGCCAGTAAAGTACGCAGACGAGCGTGAAAAGACGCCGCGCCGTATCGAAATCGATGCGGATCTTGCCTTCCAGCCGGTCCATCAGCGTCTGCGAGCCTTCGTTGTGAATCCCGCGGCGACCCATGTCGATGGCCTCGATCTGGCTGGGCGTCGAAGACCGGATCGCCTCGTAATAGCTCTCGCAGATCATGAAGTAGTCCTTGATGATCCGCCGGAAGGGCGTCAGCGAGAGAATGTGGGTCGCCACGTCGTCGCCGGTTTCCGTCTTGATGGAGAAGACGAGCTTGGAATCCACGAGCGAGAGGTAAAGCTTGTAGGGCCCGCCCGCATGGCCGACCGGCTCGAAGCTGTTTTCCTCGATGAGGTCGAAGATCGCAACCGCGCGCTCATGCTCCACATCAGGCGTGGAACGGCCGATGGTTTCATCGAGGATGACATCGCAAAGCCGATGGGCACCCTTCGCGTTCATCCTCAGTTCCCTTCGTTGGTCCGGATGGCAACGGAGCGGGCATGGGCGTCCAGTCCCTCGCAGCGGGCAAGCGTGATCGCCGCCGGCGCAAGCTGCCGCAGCTGTTCCGGCCCAAGCCTCAGAATGGAGGTGCGCTTCACGAAGTCGAGCACCGAAAGCCCCGAGGAAAAGCGGGCGGACCGGGCCGTCGGCAGCACATGGTTGGAGCCGCCCACGTAATCGCCGATCACTTCGGGCGTATGGCGCCCGACGAAAATCGCGCCCGCATTGCGGATGCCGCGGATGAAGGGCTCGGGATCGGCCATGGCAAGCTCGAGATGCTCGGCCGCGATGCGGTTGGCAATGGGCATGCCATCCTTCAGGTCACGCACCAGGATGACCGCACCGAAGTCGCGCCAGCTTGCGGCAGCCGTCTGGTTGCGCGACAGCGTCTTCAGCTGGCGCTCGACGGCGTCCTCGACGGCCTTCCCGAAGGCGGCATCGTCGGTGAGGAGGATCGACTGCGCTCCCTCGTCATGCTCGGCCTGGGCCAGCAGATCGGCGGCGATCCAGTCCGGATCGTTCTCGCCATCGGCTATGACCAGCACCTCGGAAGGTCCGGCGATCATGTCGATGCCGACGGTTCCGAAGACCTGCCGCTTTGCGGCCGCCACATAGGCATTGCCCGGGCCGGTGATCTTGTAGACCGGGGCGATGGTCCGTGTGCCGTAGGCCAGGGCAGCCACCGCCTGCGCACCGCCGATGCGGTAGATTTCGGTCACGCCGGCGATCTTCGCCGCCGCCAGAACCGCGGGATTGATGGCGCCTTTGAGTGCGGGCACGACCATGACGATGCGTTCGACGCCCGCAACCTTTGCCGGCACCGCATTCATCAGCACCGAGCTCGGATAGCTCGCCGTGCCACCGGGCACGTAGATGCCGACCGCGTCGATCGCCGTCCAGCGGGAGCCGAGGCCGACGCCGATCGCGTCTTCGTAGATATCGTCCTTCGGCATCTGCCGGGCATGATGGGATTCGATGCGCTGTGCCGCGAGCCGCAATGCGTCGACGATCTGCGGGTCGACCGAGGCCAGCGCCTCGTCGAGCTCCGCCTCTGTGACCCGCATCGGCTTGTCGTTGAAATCGAGACCGTCGAAGCGGCGGGTATAATCGGCCAGCGCCGCGTCACCCCTCGCGCGCACATCGTCGATGATGGCCTTGACCGTCGCGTTGACGTCTTCCGAGACCTCCCGCTTGGTGGTCAGGAATTCCGCGAAACGCGCTTCGAAATCGTCCGCTGCGTGATCAAGCCAGATCGCCACGTGCCCTCAGTCCCCTTGCATGCCATTTCAAATCGATATGCCCCGCGCCCCCCGCGCGGAATCAGCCGTCCAGCGGATGTTGGGGCATGGTTTTGGTTTCCCACGCTCCGCCCGTATCCGCAAGCTGTCCTTCGATACATTCCACATCGAGGGCGATCGCGCCACCACCGGCGAGCACCAGTTCAACCGTGCCCTCGGGGCCATCGCCCCTCTGTTCGAAGCGAATGGCGAGAAGCGCCAGCACGGCCTCGCGGTCGGTCCTGTCGAAACCCATGCTGCGCACGGCCTTCACGCGCTTGAAGCTGAGCGCTGCACGCCGGCGCTCGAAGCCGCTTGCGGACGTGCCGGCCGTTTCCCAGGCAAAGCGGTTGACGGCTGCCGCGAAGACGCCGGTGCGGGGCGAATAGGTGAGGTCGCCCACCTTCAGCACGCTGTCCTGCAGATGCGCCGAGAGAATGGAGAGATCGTCCGTATCGAGAGCCAGAAGCTTCAATGCGCTCATTTCACGTCACCTGATGGCCTTGCGGGCCACCCGTGGCCCGCCTCCACCCCGAAATAGGATGTTGCAGCGCAAAAAACCAGCCTTGTTCTCCGGCTATTTCGCTTTGCCGTCCGGTTTCGGTGCGTCAGTCGCTGACGCGCTCCACGATGGCCCCGCAGCGGGTCAGTTTTTCTTCCAGCCGTTCGAAGCCGCGGTCCAGATGGTAGACGCGGTTGACCATGGTTTCGCCCTCGGCGGCAAGGCCGGCGATGACGAGGGAAACGGAAGCGCGCAGATCCGTTGCCATCACCGGCGCGCCGCGCAGCCGTTCCACGCCCTCGATCTTCGCCGTCTGGCCGGAGAGCGAGATCTTCGCGCCGAGACGTGCCAGCTCCTGCACATGCATGAACCGGTTCTCGAAAATGGTTTCGGTAATGTGGGACACGCCGTTCGACCGGGTCATGAGCGCCATGAACTGCGCCTGGAGATCGGTCGGGAAGCCGGGAAAGGGATCCGTCACCACATCCACCGGCTTGATGACGCCGCCGGACCGGACCACGCGGATGCCCGACGCAGTGGACGTGATTTCCGCGCCGGAACGGCGGATGGCTTCGAGTGCCGTCTCGAGAAGGTCCGCACGGGTGCCTTCGAGCGTCACGTCGCCGCCGGTCATGGCAACGGCCATGGCATAGGTGCCGGTTTCGATGCGGTCGGGCAGAACGCGGTGGCGGGCGCCGGAGAGCGAGGTCACGCCCTCGATGGTGATGGTCGCCGTGCCGGCACCGGAGATCCGGGCGCCCATGGCATTGAGGCAGTCGGCGAGGTCCACCACCTCCGGCTCGCGGGCCGCATTGCCGATCACGGTGGTGCCGCGGGCAAGCGCGGCCGCCATCATCAGCACATGGGTGGCGCCGACCGACACCTTGGGGAAGGTGTAGCGCGCGCCGATGAGGCCGCCCTTGGGGGCTTTCGCATTGATGTAACCGCCGTCGATCTCCATCGTGGCGCCGAGCGCGGTCAGGCCTTCGATGAAGAGATCGACCGGGCGGGTTCCGATGGCGCAGCCGCCGGGAAGCGAGACACGGGCATGGCCCTCGCGGGCGAGAAGCGGCCCGATCACCCAGAAGCTCGCACGCATCTTCGAAACCAGCTCGTAGGGTGCGGTCGTGTCGACGATCGTGCGGCAGGTGAAATGCACGGTGCGGGAATAGCCTTCGCCCTGGCTCTCGCGCCGGCCATTGACGGAGATGTCGACGCCGTGATTGCCGAGGATGCGGATGAGCTGCTCCACATCGGCCAGATGCGGCACGTTTTCCAGCGTCAGGGTATCGCTCGTCATCAGCGAGGCGATCATCAACGGCAGGGCCGCATTCTTGGCGCCCGAGATCGGGATCACGCCCTTGAGTTCGTTGCCGCCGACAATCCTGATACGATCCATGGAATTCCCCGGTTTTCCCGCATGACTTCAAAGCGCGGGTCTTAGAGCAAAAAAAGCGCGGCTTCAATTCAGAAAGCCTGATGGCCGGTTGCGCTCGACTGACTGGCGCCGCTTGATGCTTTTTTTATGGCAGGCAGGCGAAAGGGGAAATCGATCGCCGTGTGGCTGTCAGGCGTCGCCTGGTTCATCGGGGCCGGTGCTTGCCGGCAGACCCAGGCCCGTTTCCGCCTCTCCCTGACGACGGGCGCGCACCTGCTGCTTGCGGCGCATCAGGTTCTCGCGCAGCTTTTCGGCGGCCCGCGCCTTGCGCCGGTCCGCCTCCAGCTGCCGGTTTGCCCGGCGTTCGCTGATACCGGCGCTTTCCGCCGCCTTTTTTTCTTCGTCTTCCGACATCGTCCGGATGGCCTTTGTCTCCAGGATAGGGAATGGCGTTCCGCATGCGCTGCTGGCGGCGGATTGCGCGGGAAAACCGGGTTTCGACCGCGCCATGCCACGGCTTTTCGTTAGCGCAATTGCGGATGCAAGCGAAGACCGTTTTTCAACATCGCTCCGCAAAGAAGTTGAAAATGCGGCTTGCGCTCGTCCGAATCCTGTGGCATTAGCCGCCTCGCTCCGGCACGAAGCCATGCTTCAACGCCGATCAGGATGCTGCTATAGCTCAGGGGTAGAGCACTCCCTTGGTAAGGGAGAGGCCGAGAGTTCAAATCTCTCTAGCAGCACCAGTCTTCCTCCCCTAAATGATATCGATGAACGACGCTGGCGCGCGTGTGCGTCGGCCATCACTGGAACCGTGTTCGGGATTGGCATGGAAGAGCCGGACGACAATATTGCTCAGGATAGTGCGGCGGGGGCCGGAACGCTGACACCGCGGATGTTTGCATGGGCGAAAAACTCCAGCCTCTACCGTCTCAACCGGCGCATGATGTCCGAGCACGAGCTTTTCGAGGCGCTGCGGCGAAAGGCGCTTTCCAAATTCGAGGATGTGGGGGAGGAGGGCGCACGCAAGCTTGCCGAGCACGGCGTCGCCTTCTGCCGGGAGCATGGTTTTCTCGACGACCGGCACTATGCGGAGATCAAGGCTGCGAACGGGGCGAGGAGCGGGCGCTCCCGGCGGCGCATCGCCCGCGACCTGGGCATCAAAGGCGTTGCCCGGCCGCTGATCGAGGAAACGCTGGAGGAGGTGGACGATCTCGGCTCCGCCATCGCCTTCGCCCGCAAGCGCGCCTTCGGGCCCTTTCGCAAGGTGGAACTCGACGAAAAGCGCAAGCTCAAGGAGTTCTCCGCCTTCGCGCGCAACGGTTTTTCTTCCGATGTGGCGCGCAAGGTTCTGTCGCTGTCCGAAACCGAACTGGAGGAAATGGAGGATGCGCTGCCTCGCAGGCTCTAGCGCGGCTGTCTTCTTTTTCCATCCGGAGCCTTGACGGGGATCAAGGCGTGCCGTTTCCATCTCCGCCATCAGCGGGCATGCCCATGCGCAGAAAAAGGAGCGGCGGATGAAGATCAGGTTCGATACGGTTCGGGTTGCCGCCGGTCTGCTGGAGCGGGCAAAGGCCAAGCCGGGGATCCGCACGGCGGTGGTCCATCCCTGCAGTGCCGATGCACTCGGCGGCGCGATCGAGGCTGCCGGCCTCGGGCTGATCGAGCCGATCCTCGTCGGTCCCGAAGCGAAGATCCGGGAAACCGCGGAGGCTGCGCACCTTTCCGTCGCCGGGTTCAGGATCGTCGATGCGCCCCACAGCCATGCGGCCGCCGCGCTTTCGATGGAACTCGCCCGCACCGGCGAGGCGCAGGCGCTGATGAAGGGCAGCCTTCATACGGACGAGCTGATGGGCGAGGTGGTGAAGAAGGAAAACGGCCTGCGCACCGAACGGCGCATCAGCCATATCTTCGCCATGGCCGACGACAGCTACCACAAGCCGTTCATCATCACGGATGCCGCAATCAACATCGCGCCCGACCTGATGACCAAGCGGGACATCCTCCAGAACGCCGTCGATTTCCTGATCGGCATTGCCGACAAGCCGATGACCCCCAAGGTGGCGGTGCTTTCCGCGGTCGAGACGGTCAACCCGTCGATGGTCTCCACGGTGGATGCCGCCTGCCTTTCCAAGATGGCGGATCGCGGCCAGATCCAGCGTGCGCTCGTGGATGGGCCGCTGGCCTTCGACAATGCGATGAGCCGCGATGCCGCGCGCACCAAGGGCATCGTCTCGGTCGTCGCCGGCGATGCGGATGTCCTGCTGATGCCGGATCTGGAGTCGGGCAACATGCTGGCCAAGCAGCTGATCCTGCTCGGTGGCGCGGTCTCCGCCGGGCTCGTGCTGGGCGCGCGCCTGCCCATCATCCTCACAAGCAGGTCGGACGGAACGGCCTCCCGCATCGGATCGGCGGCGCTGGCGGTGCTGATGGCGGATGCGCAGGCAAACGGCCGCCTCGGCTTTACCCGGGAGGGCTGAGCACGAAACGAAAAATGCACCGGCAGGCCGGTGCATTTTCCTCGTGCATGCATGTCAGGTCCGCCGCATGCCGGCCGTGCCGCAGAGATTGCCGCAAGGTCCCGCAGGATGTGCCCGGGCGATGGGAGCGTTCCGTCTTGGGTCAGAACACCTTCATCAGGGCCGAGCGCCCTTTCCATTCTATGTTCAGCAGCAAGGTCATGGCCAGCAGGGTGAGGCTGGTGATCAGCGCGACGCTCATTCCGAGAACAATCATTGTTCGGCCCCTCTCGACGGTCCATTCCATCTGCACCTCCAGAAGTAGTCCTTCATCCTTGCGTGAGCCTTGTCTTGGTTAAGTCTCGCTGAAGAACCTGCTGGCGGAGGTGAACGGAATGGTCGAGAAATAAGGATGCATGCCGCCAGGCAATGCAATCGGCGGTATGTTTGCTCCCGCCCGAATCCCGTTTGCCACAGGGGATTTGTTTCATTTGAGCCGCATTGACAGGACCATTAACCTTCAGGCAAGGAATTAACCATAAACATTTAAGCAGACGGCGGAATGGGATGTTGCGCGAAGCTCCCAGGGCATGAATGCCGGCCCGCCGTACCGGTAGCGACCCGGTATTCTTCCTCACAGTTCAGTCCCGGAACCCCGACAGGGGTCATGCCGCCCTTTGCGGCTCTGGCGCGCCCGTCGGCGGCGAGGTTCCGGATATCCGTTGTTTCGGCATGCCATGTGGCTGCCGGGGTGGTTTTGAGGTCGGTCTTGGGGCACGATACGACATCCGATCAGGCCAGGAGGGCACAGGCGGGCAGCCTGCGCGACCGCTTGCGCTTTGCCGGGCTTGCCGAAGACCAGTGCAACCTCGTCCGGCAGCACCGTGCGCTGCTCCAGCCTCTGGTGCGCAACGGCCTGCGTGATCTCTTCGAACGCTTCCAGTCCCATGCCGATGCCGCGCAGAATTTTGCCAGCGACCGGCAGCTCGACCGTCTCCACGATCTCTACGCGTCCCACTGGGATGTGCTGACCGATGCCCGTTTCGACAGCCTCTATGCCGAGCGCGTCAAGGTGCTGTCCGATGCCCAGTCGAAGATGGGGCTTGATCCGCGCTGGCACATGGCGAGCCACGCCGTCGTGCTCGAACATCTCGTCGTCGGCCTGATGGCGGAGGCCGGCAGCGGCTGGCTTCCCGCAAGCCGCAGACGTGCCCGGGACATGCGCGACCTCATCGCCGTCGTGACCCGGCTGGCGATGGTCGATGCCGAAATCGCCATGTCGCTGCGCTTCAACGCTCTCCGGCGCGACCATCGCGACGATCTTCTTGCCGCGCAGGAAACCGAGCAGCGCGAGGTTTACCGCGTCTTCTCCGACAGCATCGCCGCCCTGCGCGACCGCGACCTGACCTCGCGGCTCCCCGACGATATCCCCGATGCCTATGCCAGCCTTGCCGGCGGGCTCAAGGAGGCCATCGAGTCGCTGAGGGAAACCTTCACGGCCATGGCGCGCCAATCCGGTGAGGCCGGCTTTGGCGTCCGGCGCCTGAACGAGAAGGTCCAGGCGGAGCTTCACGCCACCAGCGACGGAGCGGCCGAACTGCGCGCGACGGTTTCCGATCTCGCGGGTCTCGTCGACCGCGTCCGTGGAAATGCCGAAGCCACGCGCTCTGCCGAAACCGCGTCTGCGGCGACCCGCTCGGCCGCAGAGGAAAGCAGCCAGATCGTCGGCCGTGCCATCGAGGCCATGGCGGGCATCGAGAATTCTGCGGAACAGATCGGCCAGATCATCGGCGTCATCGACGAAATTGCCTTCCAGACGAACCTGCTCGCGCTCAATGCGGGCATCGAGGCGGCACGGGCCGGCGACAGCGGCCGCGGCTTTGCCGTCGTTGCGCAGGAGGTCCGGGCGCTTGCCCAGCGTTCGGCCGATGCGGCCCGCGAAATCAAGACGCTGGTGACAGGCACCAAGGCGCAGGTGGATTCGGGCGTGCAGATGGTGGCCCGCACCCAGGAAGCCATCGCCACCATCGCAATCCAGGTTACGGGGATCAACGGCGCGATCGCAGGTATTGCGGTCGAGACGGCGGAGCAGGCCCGCGGGCTCGAGGATCTCAGCCGGTCCATCGGGGGCATCGGGGAGCGGCTTGGCCATCAGGCGGCCGCCGCGCAGGCCTCCGGCAGCGAGGCCGACCACCTTCACAACGTCATTCTGGAACTTGGCGAAACCATCCGCACCTTCCGCATCGAGCGGCAGGAGGCGGAGCGGCGCGCAGGTCTCCATTACGAACCCAGACGCGCCCCGTCCCTGCCGGCAGCGCCGGTGGCGGATGCGCACTGGGCACCGGCTGTCGAGGACGACCATGAATTTCCCGCCTATCTCTCGGCCCTTGGCCGATAGGAAAGCGGAGCGGAACGACGAACAGGAAGACCCTGGATGCCGGTCACGGCAACGGAACAAGGCAAGGATTGAACAATGGCCTCGAGTGGCAGTGCACATACCCTCAAACTCAGTCCGGTTCTCGATCTGAACGAGGCCGTCGGGCTCCACGGCCAGCTTCTGGCCATGCGCGGCCGCGACCTCGTTATCGATGCCTCCGCTGTCCAGCGATGCGGAACGCAGTGCGTGCAGGTGCTGATCTCGGCCGCCCGCACCTGGGAAGAAGACCACAAGAGCTACCGCATCACCGGTGTTTCCGATGCTTTCGGCAAGACGATGCAGCTGATCGGCGTCGACATCGACCATTTGCTTGTCAAGGAGAATTAAGCAATGAAGAAAAAAGTCCTAACCGTGGATGACAGCCGCACCATCCGCAACATGTTGCTCGTGACCCTCAACAATGCGGGTTTCGAGACGATCCAGGCGGAAGACGGCGTCGAAGGCCTCGAGGTTCTCGAAGAGGCCAATCCCGATGTCATCGTGACCGACATCAACATGCCGCGCCTCGACGGCTTCGGCTTCATCGAGGGCGTTCGCCGCAACGAGAAGTATCGCGCCATTCCGATCCTGGTTCTGACCACGGAAAGCGATGCGGAGAAGAAGAACCGCGCCCGTCAGGCTGGAGCCACCGGCTGGATCGTGAAGCCCTTCGACCCGACCAAACTGATCGATGCCATCGAGCGTGTAACCGCCTAACGGGATCTTCTCCTATGGATATGAACGAAATCAAAGAGATCTTTTTCCAGGAATGCGAGGAACAGCTCGCCGAACTGGAATCCGGTCTTCTGAAGTTGAATGACGGTGATCGTGATCCGGAAACGGTCAATGCCGTTTTTCGCGCCGTTCACTCCATAAAGGGCGGAGCAGGGGCTTTCGGTCTGGACGATCTGGTTGCCTTTGCCCATGTTTTCGAAACGACGCTGGACTGCGTGCGCTCCAACAAGCTGGAGCCGACGCAGGATGTGCTGAAGGTGATGCTGAAGTCGGCCGACGTGCTGGCCGACCTGACGAATGCTGCCCGTGACGGCGGCAGCGTCGACGAATCGCGCAGCCGGGCGCTGGTGAAGGAACTCGAAGCACTCGCAAACGGACAGCCGCTCTCCCACGCTGCTCCCGATGCGCCTGCCGCCGCAGCACCGGCTGCGGCCCCGGCCGCCGCCGCGCCCGCACCGACCGATCCGAGCGGCTTCCAGCCGATCCCCTTCTCCTTTGACGATTTCCCCGCCTCTGCCGACGAGGAAAAGGATGCCCCGAACTTCGAGGTCACCTTCAAGCCCCGTTCCGATCTCTACGCCAAGGGCAACGACGCGACGCTGCTTCTGCGCGACCTCTCCCGCCTGGGGGAAATGACCATCTATTGCAACACGGACAGCCTGCCGACGCTCGACAAGCTGGACCCGGAAGCCGCCTACTTCCACTGGGTGATCTCCATCGCCACCGACAAGGGTGAGGACGCGATCCGCACCATGTTCGAATTCGCCGAATGGGATTGCGACCTGCAGGTCAAGCCGCTGACCGAGGTTGCCGCGGTCAGCGAAGACCAGCCGATGGTGCCGGTTCCCTTCGACCTGTCGATCCTGGATGATGAACCGGCCGCTCCGGAACCGAAGGCGGAGCCTGCGCCCGCAGCGTCGCCCGCCGCCGAAACCGTTGCTGCCGCCAAGACTGCGACCGCCGTCATGGAGGCGGTGAACACCGCTGTTGCCGCCAAGGCCGAAAAGAAGGAGGCCGCCGCACCCGCTCCTGCCGCCGCGAACGCAGCCGCCCAGGCCGCCGCCAACAGCGCGGCCGGCATGGCCCAGACGATCCGCGTCGATCTCGACCGCGTCGATCGCCTGATCAACCTGGTCGGCGAGCTTGTCATCAACCAGGCGATGCTCTCGCAGAGCGTCATCGAGAACGACAACAACGGCGCTTCCTCCATCAACATGGGTCTCGAGGAGCTGCAGCAGCTCACCCGAGAGATCCAGGACAGCGTGATGGCGATCCGCGCGCAGCCGGTGAAACCGGTCTTCCAGCGCATGTCGCGAATCGTCCGCGAAATCGCCGACATGACGGGCAAGTCCATCCGGCTCATCACCGAGGGTGAGAACACCGAGGTGGACAAGACGGTCATCGACAAGCTGGCCGAGCCGCTCACCCACATGATCCGCAATGCCGTGGACCACGGGATCGAAACGCCCGAGAAGCGCGCCGCGATCGGCAAGAATCCGGAAGGGACCGTCCGCCTAACCGCAAAGCACCGTTCGGGGCGCATCCTCATCGAACTGGCCGACGACGGCGCGGGCATCAACAGCGAACGCGTGCGCCAGAAGGCCATCGACAACGATCTGATCAATGCCGATGCCAACCTGTCCGACGAGGAAATCGACAACCTGATCTTCCTGCCGGGCTTCTCGACCGCCGAAAAGCTGTCCGACATCTCCGGCCGTGGCGTGGGCATGGACGTGGTGAAGCGCTCGATCCAGGCGCTCGGCGGCCGCATCAACATTTCCTCGAAGCCGGGGCAGGGCTCCGTCTTCACGATGAGCCTTCCGCTGACGCTCGCCGTTCTCGACGGCATGGTGGTCACCGTGGCCGGCCAGACACTGGTCGTGCCGCTGACGGCCATCGTCGAGACGCTGCAGCCGGAAGCCTCCGCGATCCATTCCTTCGGTGCCAACCAGCGCCTGATCTCGATCCGCAACTCCTTCTGCCCGCTGGTGGATGTCGGCCGGATCCTGAACTTCCGCGCCACCCAGGCCAACCCCGTCGAGGGCGTGGCGCTGCTGGTGGAATCGGAAGGCGGCGGCCAGCGCGCCCTGATGGTCGATGCGATCCAGGGCCAGCGCCAGGTGGTCATCAAGAGCCTCGAAGCCAACTACACCCATGTCCCGGGCATCGCCGCCGCCACCATTCTGGGTGACGGACGCGTGGCGCTCATCCTCGATGTCGATGCGGTGGTCGCCGCATCGCGCGGTCAGTCCCTGAAACCTGAAATGGCATTCGCATCAGCTGGATAAAGTCATGTCGTACACAGCAAAGAATCTGCACCAGGGGAGTCGCGAACTGATCGCCTTCCGCATTGGCGATCAGGAATTCTGCGTGAATATCATGTCGGTCCGGGAAATCCGCGGCTGGACGCCGGCGACGGCGCTGCCCCATTCCCCCTCCTACATGATGGGCGTGATCAACCTTCGCGGCGCCGTCCTGCCGATCCTCGACCTGTCGGCCCGGCTCGGAATGAAGCCGGCCGAACCGACGGCGCGGCACGTGATCATCGTCGCACAGGTGAAGACCAAGGTCGTCGGCCTGCTGGTGGATGCCGTGTCCGACATCCTGACTGTCACGGACGAGAACATCCAGCCGACGCCGGAAGTCTCGTCCGAACTGGAACGCCAGTTCGCCCGGGGCATCCTGGCGATCGAGAAGCGGATGATCTGTCTGATCGAACTGGAAGCGCTGTTTGCCGATACCGAGAGCGAGGCTGCATGAGTGCATTGAGCATGAGCGATCTGAGGCAGAACCCCGACGAGGTCATGGCGAGCGGGGAATATCCCCTCACGCGCCGCGATCTCTCGCAGATCGCGTCCATGATCTATTCCGATGCCGGAATATTCCTCAACGACTCCAAGGCGTCGCTGGTCTATTCACGGCTTTCGAAGCATATCCGCCAGCTCGGGCTGTCGGGCTTCCGCGAGTATTGCGAGCTCGTGTCCTCACCTCAGGGTGCGGCCGAGCGCAAGGAGATGCTCTCCTTCCTGACGACGAACTTCACCCGCTTCTTCCGGGAAAACCACCATTTCGAACACCTGAAGAACGAGGTTCTTCCCGATCTAGTGGCCCGTGCCAAGGCGGGGGGGCGGGTGCGCATCTGGTCTGCGGCCTGTTCCGACGGGCAGGAGCCCTATTCGATCGCGCTTACCGTGCTCTCGGTCCTGCCGAACGCGGCCGATTACGACTTCAAGATCCTCGCCACCGATATCGACCCCAAGATCCTGGCTCTGGCACGCGCCGGCGCCTATGACGAGGCCGCGCTGGAAACCGTTGCGCCCGCCATGCGCAAGCAGTGGTTCTCCGAGGTGCAGGTGAACGGCCGTCACAAGTGGCAGGTCGACGACAAGCTCAAGCGGCTGATTACCTTCAACGAGCTGAACCTCCTCGGCAACTGGCCCTTCAAGGGGCCGTTCGACGTCATCTTCTGCCGCAACGTCGTGATCTATTTCGACGAACCGACGCAGATCCGCATCTGGTCGCGCTTCGCCGAGCACCTGCCCGTTGGCGGTCACCTCTATATCGGTCACTCCGAGAGGGTCGCGGGCGACAGCAAGGACTACTTCGACAATATCGGAATCACGACCTACCGGTATCTGGGCAAGGGAGGCAAACGCTGATGGCTCCCGCACGCGTCCTCGTCGTCGATGACTCCCCCACCATGCGCGGTCTGATCACCGCCGTGCTGCGGTCCGATCCGGAAGTGTCCGTTGTCGGCCAGGCCGGCGATGCGCTTGAGGCCCGCGAGGCAATCAAGCAGCTCAACCCCGATGTCGTGACCCTCGACATCGAAATGCCCAACATGAACGGCCTCGACTTTCTCGAACGGATCATGCGGCTGAGGCCCATGCCCGTTATCATGGTCTCGAGCCTTACCCATCGCGGGGCGGAAGCCACGCTGGCCGCGCTGGAAATCGGCGCCTTCGATTGTGTCGGCAAGCCCGTGCCGGGCGACACCCGCCCCTTCGTCGATCTCGCCGAGAAGGTGAAGGCTGCGGCCCGCTCCATGCGCGAGCGGTCTGCCGGTCGTCCGGGAACGGCGATGTCGGCTGCGCCCGTGGCACCGGTATCGGCGGCCGCGAACTATCGGGTAGGGCGCAAGATCGTGGCGATCGGTTCGTCCACCGGCGGTGTCGAGGCCCTCATCACCGTGCTTCAGAACTTTCCGGAGAACTGCCCGCCGACGGTGATCACGCAGCATATGCCGCCCACCTTTACCCGCAGTTTTGCCGAGCGGCTCAACCGGCTTTGCCGCCCCGTCGTCCAGGAGGCAACGGACGGCGCGCGGCTCGAGGTCGGGAAAATCTATCTTGCACCCGGTGGCGAACGCCACTTGCAAGTCACCAATTCTGCAGCGCCCTGCTGCCGCCTTGTGGAGCGGGACCCGGTGAACGGCCACAGGCCGTCCGTCGACGTCCTGTTCGATTCGGTGGCGGAGCTTGCCGGTCGCAATGCCGTGGGAGTGATCCTGACGGGCATGGGACGGGACGGTGCTGCGGGATTGCTCAAGATGCGCCACGCCGGTGCGCGCACGCTTGGGCAGAACGAAAAAACCTGCGTTGTCTACGGGATGCCGCGCGTCGCCTACGAACTGGGCGCCGTGGAACAGCAACTCCCGCTTGGGGCTATCGGGGAAGAAATACTGAAAATCACAGCCGCCCGAAAAGAAGGGAGCGAATAAAATGTCTCTGGCCGAGAAAATCAAAGTTCTGATCGTCGACGATCAGGTTACCAGCCGCCTGCTTCTGAGCGATGCACTGACGCAGCTTGGCTTCAAGCAGATCACCGCCGCCGGCGATGGAGAGCAGGGGATGAAGATCATGGAGCAGCAGCCCCATCATCTCGTCATTTCCGACTTCAACATGCCGAAGATGGACGGCATAGGCCTGCTGCAGGCCGTGCGATCCAATCCGACGACGAAGAAGGCCGCCTTCATCATCCTCACCGCGCAGGGCGACCGTGCGCTGGTGCAGAAGGCGGCACAGCTCGGGGCGAACAACGTTCTGGCAAAACCCTTCACCATCGAGAAGATGAAGGCGGCCATCGAAGCCGTGTTTGGAGCCTTGAAATGACGAACGCAGGGTTACCCAAGAGGGTCAACATCATTCAGGGCGAATACAAGGTCTCTAAAGATCCTGACGTGGTCCTGACGACCATCCTTGGGTCCTGCGTCGCGGCGTGCATGCGCGATCCCGTTGCCGGGGTCGGTGGCATGAATCATTTTCTGTTGCCGGGTTCCGCCACCTCGATGGCTGGAGGAGGAGACGCAACACGGTACGGCGTGCACCTGATGGAGCTGCTCATCAACGGGCTGCTCAAGCAGGGCGCGCGGCGCGACAGGCTCGAAGCGAAGATCTTCGGCGGCGCCAAGACAATCGCGACATTCTCGAATGTCGGCGAACAGAACGCCCTCTTCGCGGAGCAGTTTCTCCGCGACGAAGGAATCCCGATCGTGGGCAAGAGTACGGGCGGCGAGTTCGGCCGCAAGCTGGAGTTCTGGCCGGTCAGCGGCCGGGCCCGGCAGTATCCGCTCACGGGTGCCGAGACCCAGAAGACCGTCGTGCAGGAGCAGCGCCCCGTACCGGTTTCCAAGCCGGTCGAAAGCAGTATCGAGTTCTTTTGAAAGCCGAGCACATGGGTTCGCCGGAGCATAAAATGGAGCAGAGCATGGATGAGGCATTGCCTGAAGTTCTGATGCGCATTGTCTCGGAACTGCACGATGTGGCGTATCTGATCGAGCGCATCGAGCCACAACTCCTCGACCTCGTGGATGAGGTCGCGGTACAGTCTGCAGATTGCATGAAGGTCCTTCAGGGCATCGATCTGGCCGTGCAGAAGACGCGGGGCCTGGCGGAATTCATCGACACCGTCACGAGCGGCATTTCCGATGACTGGATGGTGGATGTCAGCACGGCTGTCAGCCTGGTGAAGCTGGCCGACATGCAGAAGGCGCTCGCCGGAGGCATACGGCACGGTCACTCGCAGCCGTTGAGCAAGGCAGCCGGCGATTTCGATTTCTTCTGAGCCGAACGGCTCGGACATGGCATGAAAACGGGGCGGAACCGCTGGGTTCTGCCCCGTTTCGCTTCCGCGCCCTGGCTGTGGTGCACGCGCTCCGCGAAACGTTCGCGCAAGCTTCGATTCCTAATGTCCGACACAGTGTCACGGGAATATTCCCTCTGATTGACGGTGCGGGACAGAATGAATCTGTTAAATCAATTAATTCAGGTTTCAAAGAACCTAGCGGGGCTGGGACAGGCCAAGCTGATGGCACTGATAGGCGTGGGCATCGTTTCCATCGCCCTCGTGCTTTTCGCCGGGTTCTACGTCAACAAGCCAGCCTATGAAACGCTTTATGTGGGGCTGGAAACCACCGATCTCAATCAGATCAGCGTGGCGCTTTCCGAAGCAAACATGGATTTCCAGGTCGGGACCGATGGCACCAGCATTCAGGTCGCTGCCGGAACCACGGGTCGTGCGCGTCTTCTTCTCGCCGAGAAGGGCCTGCCGAACAGCTCGAATGCCGGTTATGAACTTTTCGACAATGTCGGCTCCCTCGGCCTCACGTCCTTCATGCAGGAAGTGACCCGCGTGCGCGCCCTGGAAGGTGAGATCGCCCGCACGATCCAGACCATCCAGGGTATTTCCGCAGCCCGGGTTCATATCGTTCTGCCCGACGTCGGCAATTTCCGCCGCGGCGAACAGAAGCCGACTGCCTCGGTAATGATTCGTGCAACGAGCCAGGCCGGCCGCAAGGCTGCTCCGTCCATCCGCCACCTGGTCGCTTCCGCGGTCCCCGGCCTCGAGGCCGACGACGTGACCGTGCTCGATTCGACCGGGCAGCTTCTCGCCTCCGGTGAGGAAGGCGGAAACGGCACGATCGCCAAGAACCTCGGCGTGGTCCAGCAGGTGCAGGAAGAGGTCGAAACCAACATCGACAAGGCGCTGGCACCCTTCCTCGGCATGGACAACTTCCGCTCCAGCGTGACGGCGCAGCTGAACACGGACCTGCAGCAGATCCAGGAAACCACCTACGATCCGGAATCGCGCGTGGAGCGCTCCGTCCGCATCACCAAGGAAGCGCAGAAGTCCCAGTCGAAGCAGTCCGACAACGCCACCACCGTCGAGCAGAACGTGCCCCAGGGCGCGCCCGCAAGCGGCGGCGGCGGACCGGAATCGTCCGACCAGCAGGACAAGAAGGAAGAGCAGACCAACTACGAGATCAACAGCAAGACCATCGCCACGACCCGCAACAGCTTCCGCGTCGAGAAACTCTCCGTCGCCGTCGTTGTCAACAAGGGCCGTCTTGCCAAGATGGTCGGCGAGCCGGCCGATCAGGCCAAGATCGATGCGTATCTCGCGGAGATGCAGAAGATCGTCAGCTCCGCTGCCGGCCTCGACAAGAACCGCGGCGACGTGGTGACCGTCACTGCCATGGACTTCCTGGACGAACAGCTGCTCGACGAGGCCGCCACCGGACCGGGCGTCATGGACATGCTGAGCCGTAACCTCGCCGGCATCATCAACTCGCTTGCCTTCCTGGGTGTCGCCTTCATCATCATCTGGATGGGTGTCCGCCCGATCGTCCGCGCCGTCAGCGCCACGCCGCCGGCCACCGTGGGTGCCGAGGGCGAGGAGACCACGCTGGAACTGCCGGACTTTACCCCCAACATGGGGAATGCCGGGGGCGGGCTCATGGACGGCTTCGGTTCGGACTTCGGCTTCGACAGCGCCGACGAGGTGCTTGGCCTGGACGACGGCGATGCCTTCAACCGGAAGGTCAAGGAAGGTCCCGAGAAGCGGCTCGCCCGCATGGTCGAGATCAGCGAGGAACGCGCCGCGAAGATCCTCCGCAAATGGGCAGCAGAAAAGGCCGCGTAAGCGGCCTTTTCCCATTCTGGGCCACGGCCTCGCAGCCCCTGGCCGTTACTGTGTTTCGCAAAGCCTACCGCCGCACTGTGCGCTGTCTCGTCCCGCGATGCGCAAGCACAGCGCAGGTGCTGCTGGCCCGTTCCGGATCAACAGTGCCGGGGAAGGCTGCACGGGGCCACCCCTCCCGTGAAATACAAAGGGTTTATGATCGTAATTCTCTGAAAGTGTCTCGGTTTTTCCGAAGATTTACAGATGGTTAAACCTTGTTTGCAGCATTTGGTATTGGCATTAACATATGCTCAATTTGCGAGAATTTCTGTTTTTGTCCAATTGTATTGCGCGCGTCTTTCTGTGTTCAGTGCCGCAGAAATAGGCTGCCACGTTTATTCCATTTCGAAACTCATCATGGATGAACTGAATACCATTCCCTGCATATCTATTGCATTGCGCAAAACCTTTTGCTGCTGCGTCCTTAATACTAAAATAGGCAATGAATTTTAGCTAAAGGATGTTGCCGCGAATCGTGGTCTGGACTATTCTCCCAAGACGGATTGGTGGGCGACTGCTTCGTGGTAACAGAAAATCAGCCGTCGCGGTGCGCGTTGCCCTGCCTGTCCCCGTAGGCGAGAGTTGCGTATCGGTCTGCTGGTTATGCAGTTCTTCCATATTCAGGCAATTGGTTGTCACTGCTTTATTACATCGAATTCGAGCCGGCCGGTGCGGGGAAGGGGCATTCCCGAGGGCGGTGAGGGGGCACTTGAATGGAGATGGAGATTTTGCAGGCTGAGCAGGCAGCACGAGGCAGGGCGCAGACAGGGCGCGGTGCCACCCAGAAGGCGCCGACCCGCACGCAGGTCATCACGCGCCTGGCAGGCATGACCAAGCCGGTCCAGCTGGGAGCGGCTCTCGCCCTTCTGGCCGAATATGCGGGCGCTTCCCACTATCTGCTGATCCGCTGCGACCTGATTCAGGACCCGGGCCTCGATTTCGTCGTTTCCTCGAACTGGCCGTTCGATCTTGTCCGCACCATTTCCGGCGTCATTTCCAACGATTATGCCCGCAGCACGGAACTCGAGAAGTGCATGTCGCTGCTGCAGCCGAACTTTGCCCTGTTCCCCGACGAGGTGGATCTGCCCGCCGAGACGAGCCGGCAATATTGCACCGTGAATTTCAATGTCGGTCGCACGCGCCTTGCCCTGATGCTGATCTATGTCGACGGCTTCATCCTGTCGCCTGACCGTCTGCGCGACGTGGGCCTCATGACGGCCTATCTGCGCAGCTTCGCGGAAGCCTCCGTCCAGAAGGGCGAGCGCGATTGCGATCTGACCGAGCGCGAGATCGAGTGCCTCTACTGGATCGCGGAAGGCAAGACGAGCGACGAGATTGCGGTTATCCTCGGGATATCGCGCAATACCATCAACAACTATATCACCAGCGTGATGCGCAAGACGGCGACAAAGACCCGCTCCGAAGCTATTGCCTACGCAGTCAGGAACAACCTTGTTTAAGGGGTCAGCCATGGGATTTCCGCAAGACAACGGGGTGGACAATGCGGCGGGCGTCACCACCCTTCGGGTGTCGCGGTTCTCCAGCCGGTCCGATCTCTTCCCCCGCCTCGTCCTGATGCAGAAATCCATCAATGCCCGTCATTTCGCCGTTCTGAGGGTCGGCGGCTCGGGCGCCGTCAACAAGCGCAAGCTCGTCTGCGAACTCGAGAATTTCGGCCCCAACAACCTGTCGATCACCAAGCAGCTCTTCGAAACCTTCGGCGAGCAGCTGCTGCAGCACATCGAGCAATCGCTCCTGCCACTGATGTGGAATGGCCGCGATGATGCAAGCACTGCGGAAGCGCCGGAATTCGCACTGCTTTCGGTCCGTCTGAAGGGACGCACGCTGCCCTTTTCGGGCATTGCGTTTCCGGTGCGCCTTGGCGCGGTCGGCAACGGCTATGTGCTATTCACGGCACCCTATCTCGATCTAACCGGCGATGCGATCATCGATCTGCACGGCAAGGCCTGCCAGCTGATGACCGATCTGCTGTCGCTGGACGACCGGCGCCAGAACACCTCCGAGGCGCTGAGCGAGCGCGAGATCGCCTGCCTGCAACTGGCCGGGGACGGCCGCATCAGCGAGGAAATCGCCGAGAACCTCGGCCTCTCGGTGCATACGGTCAATGCCTATCTCGGCTCGGCGACCGACAAACTCGATGCGGTGAACCGCATCCAGGCGATCGCCAAGGCGATTCGCCTCGGCTTCATCAGCTGAAGCCTCTCTGGCCGGTTCTATTGAACGCAAAACCCGGTCTCCAAGCGCCCCTGCCTTGACGAAGGCCCCTGCGGCGCGCCTTTTCCTTCAAGGCTCTGTTCATACTAAAATCATTTAATTCCATACCTGTTTTGCCGGTGTTCATTTTGTGCATGATAGGCAATGTCCAGTACCCGACGGATCGGGAGTTGGAGGGTTTCATGAAACGCGCATTTGCCTTGCTTGCCGTCGCTGTCTTCGCCATTCATTCGGCGGGCGCCGTGCTTGCGGATGATGTTCTTTTCAGGATCCACGGCAAGGACGGCAGCCATGCGCTCGATGTCACGGCCTCCATGCTTGGCGAGATGGACAACCACCGCTTCAAGGCCGTTCTGCCCGGCGGGACCGGCACCGTGCAGGAGGTTTCAGGCCCCCTGGTGCGCGATCTCCTGAAGGCGGCCGGCCTCGAAGGCAGCAAGGTGGTCGCAAAGGCTCTCGACGGATACGAGATGGACATCCCCATGTCCGACATGACCGATTTCGACGTGATCGCCGCGACGCGGGTGGATGGCAAGCCGCTTTCGGTGCGCGACCGCGGGCCAGCCTGGATCGTCTACCCGAATGTCGATCGAGCCGACCTGAAGGACGCGCTCTATGAGGCGCGCAGCGTCTGGCAGGTGAAGGAGCTCATCGTCGAATGACCGGGCACACGCTCCGTCGCCTGCTGCCGCTCATCCGCTTCCCCGTGATCATCGCCCTGCTCGCGGGGATGCTGGTGTGGAGCGAGATGGGCCTCAGCCAGGTCGCCTCGAGCATCAGCCAGCGGCTGCACTACTCCGGACGCCTGGAGGAGAGCGCGCGCTTCGAGACGGAAGTGAACCGCTTCTTCGAGATTGCCGAGCTTTACGCCACGGGCATGCAGGGCGTGATCCTGGATGACGTCAATCTGGCGCTCAACCTGATGTGGAGCCGCGCCACGGTCATGAACACGCCGTCCTTCCGCGAGGCGATGCCCGCGGATCGGCCGGACCCCAACCTCATTCCCGACATCGTTGCGGATCTTCCGGCCTTTGACCGGGGTGTCCAGCGTCTCCGGAACGGCGATACCGCGAGCTTCGCCGAAATCGACGCGCTGCGCCGTCGCTATTCCCAGCGTCTTACGGTCTTCGGCGAGCTTGCGTGGAATGCGCGGCAGATGCGCATGGCCCAGAGCGTGGAAACAAGCCTGGAAAGCGTGAAGTCGCTGCGCTGGATCCAGACCGGTTTCGGCGCCGTGAGCGTGCTGGCCATTCTCTACGTGCTGGCGGAGCTGGTGCTGTCGCGCCGGCTGAATGGCCGGCTGAACAAGATGGTTGCGGAAAAGCAGAGGCTGCTGCGCACCGACCAGCTGACCGGCATCAGCAACCGCTTTCATTTCGAGGAACTGCTGGCCGATCGCTTCGGGCGCCGCCTCATGGATTTTTCGGTCATCTACTTCGATCTGGACGGCTTCAAGAAGGTCAACGACGAGCATGGGCATGCCGCCGGAGATGCGCTGCTGCGGCATGTGGCACTGATCCTTCGCGCCGGCCTTGGCGAGGACGATGCGGCTGCCCGCTTCGGAGGCGACGAATTCGCCGTGCTGCTTACCGGCGATCTCTCGCGGGCGGAACGCTTTGCCGCGCGCGTGCTGGCCGAGATTGCCCGGGAGAACGTGGAGGATCTGCCGAAGCTCTCCGTTTCCGCGAGCGCCGGCATCTGTCACGCCGCCCAGCTCGAGGCGGACGGCACCCCGGATGTCCTGAAGCGGCGGGCCGATGTGGCCCTTTACAGCGCCAAGGGTGCGGGGCGAAACTGCGTGCGGACCTTCGTGCCGGACATGCTCAGCGATTACGAGCGCCGGCGCATTCTCGATGGCGACATCGAACGGGCGGTGGCGGAAGGGCTGCTCTCGGTTGCCTATCAGCCGGTCGTGCGGCTGGCGGACAGGCAAACCCGGTACGTGGAAGCGCTGGTGCGCTGGGACCACCCGGCCCTCGGCCAGGTCCCTGCGATGGACATCGTCGACAGCGCGGTGCGCCGGCAGATCATCCAGTCCCTGACGATGCACGTTCTGCGCCAGGCACTGGCCACATACAACATGCTTCGCCACGGCGGACATGCGGTGCCGATGTGCGTGAACGTGACACCGGCCCTTCTTGCGACCCCGACGTTCGGGCCTGCCGTTGCGGCGCTGCTTTACGATTTCGGCCTGCCGCACGGAGCCCTTTACCTGGAGATCACCGAAGACGGCGAACTGCACGATACCGAGGTGATTGAAGATAACCTGCGCATCCTCCGGCTCGCCGGCGCCCTGATGGCGGTGGACGATTTCGGACGGGCCTATTCCAACGTATCGCGCCTGACCTCGCTCGACTTTCGCATGCTGAAGCTCGACAAGGTGCTGACAGAGCCGGTCGCCCGCTCGGATCGCGCGCGCCAGATCATCGAGAGTACGGACCGCATGGCTGTGGCGCTGGGTGCCGAAACGGTCTGCGAAGGCGTCGAGACCGAGGCGCAGGCGAAGGCTCTCTCGGAGATCGGCATCGAATTCGGTCAGGGCTTCCATCTCGGAGCGCCCATGCCCGCACAAGATCTGCATGCCTTCCTGGCCGAAAGGGCAGGCCGCAGCGATCTCGCACCGCCTCCCGCGCCATGAAAAAAGCCGCGCTGGCGGGCGCGGCTCGAGTGCAGGCAGATCATGCCAGACGTTATGCCGTTAGGCAGCCTCGGCTACCGGTCGGGTATAGCGGGCGTCCTCCAGGCTCTTCTTGAGGAAGGCCGTATTGACGTTCGGATCCTCCGACGGCTCCTGGAAGGCGATATGGTTGATCTCGATCCCCGCTTCCTTGTCCTTCAGCAGCAGCCGGGCATAGACCGTCAGCCCCTTGGGCTTGATCTCGAGGTCAAGCGTCACCTCCGGACGGCCATTCCATTCGAGGGCGTAATCGCCTCCCGCTCCGAAATTGATGGTACCGGGATGGAAGAACATCTCTGCCGCCGAGGAGACGAGGTCGGCAAGACTGCCGTAACACTCGAATCGCAGCATCGAAATCAGGTCGGCCGCATCGACGAGACGAAGCTCGGTCGCGACGGGGCTGATGGCTTCGGCAATGATCTGTTCGCGGGCGGCGGAGAATGCGCAGGTCTTCATCTCGCTTAATGGATCCGTCTGGTCTGTGGCTTGGCGGAGTAGACCCTGTGAATCAGTTCCGCGACGGCCTTGTAAAATACCGATGGGATGACGCTATCCACCGAGACTTGCGCAAACATGGAGCGGGCGAGCGGCGGATCTTCGAAGACGGGAATTCCGTTCTCTTCCGCAATCTCGCGAATTTTCAATGCGATAAGGTCCTGGCCCTTGGCAACGACCACCGGTGCGTCATCTTCTTCGCGCACGTAGCGCAGGGCGACGGCATAGTGCGTCGGGTTGGCAATCACGAGCGTTGCGCGGGGAACATTGGCGATCATGCGGCGGCGGGCGCGGTCGCGAGCTATCGAGCGCTGGCGCGATTTCACGATCGGATCGCCCTGGCTCTGCTTGAATTCTTCCTTCACTTCCTGCTTCGTCATCTTCAGCTGGGTGAACCAGTAATGACGCGTCCAGAAGAAATCGATGGCCGCGACGACGGCGGTCGACAGCAGGATAACGATCATGATGTGCTTCATGACCGTCGCAAGCTTCACGAAGATCACCTGCGGGTCGGAGAACATCGCGTCGATCGAGCTGTAGAACTCGCCGCGCAGCGTGAAGAACATGATGGCCGACACCACCACGATCTTGAAGATCGCCTTGGCGAATTCCACGAGCCCCGTCACGCCGAACAGCCTCGACCAGCCCTTCATCGGCGAGATGCGGGATATCTGCGGCCTGATTCGTTCCAGAACCGGGGTCGGCATGTTCTGCAGCACGGACGAGCCCACTCCGAAAACGATCAGCAGGATGAGGATCGGGGCGACGACGCTCGAGGCTGCCCAGCCGAGATTGGTGAAGAGCGACAGCGCGTCGACGCTGGATTCCAGCTTCCACTGGTCGGGCTGCTCGAAAAAGTCGCGCAGCGATTCGGCGGTCACCGATATGCGGCCCGGCAGGAAGAACACCAGATAGACATAGACGGCGAGGGATGAGGCAAAGACGGTGACCTCACGGGAGAACGGGACGTTACCTTTCTCGGCAGCGTCCCTTATCTTTTTCTCTGTGGGGTCTTCTGTCTTGCTGTCCTTGTCCTGTTCGTCAGCCATGGGCACCGGACCTTCAGATAAAGCGCGCCGGGCCAGGCAGGCCGGGCGATGGATGAGGCCAATCTAAAGGAAAGCGGCGGAACGGGAAACCCTCGAGGCCTGTGGAAAGGGGGGCGGTCGCCTCCTTTCCCGCCCGCGCGGCCCGCGGCAGGCCCGAAACGAACGAAGCCGGCCGCCGCGGGATGCGGGTGCCGGCTTCCTGAAGGGCTCGGGGATGCGAATCACCCAAGGAGAGACGATACGGCTCAGGCTGCTTCCTGAGACTTTTCGGCTTCCTTCTCCTTGAGCTCGATCTGGCCTGCGTTGGCCAGACGGATCGCTTCCTGGGCGACGGCACGGCGGGCAATCGCGATCTCGCGCGGATTGACGCCCTGGGTCCCGGAGGCGAGGTCGGATTCGATCATGCGGCGTGCGCGCGGGCTGATGGCGGAGAGCACGGCTTCGCGGATCTCGTTCGGCGCACCCCGCAGTGCCATCGTGACGATATCGCCGGCGATATCGTTGAACAGCATGACACGGCTGCGCTGCGGCATGTAGAGCAGGTCGTCGAAGAGGAAGATCTTCGGGCGGACCTTGTTGACGGCTTCCTTGCTGATCGATTCGAGCGAGCTCAGCAGGGTATCGACCTGCGGCTTGTCGAGTTCGTTCATCAGTTCTGCCACCTTGTTGGTGCCGATGGAGTTCTTCTCTGCCTCGATCTCGCCGATCAGCTCGATGACGCGGTTCTCGATGATCTGCGCGGCCTTCGGGCTCACTTCCTTCATGTTGACGGTACGGTTCATGATGTCCGCACGACGGCTGTCGGGCAGCTGGAGCAGAACCTTGGCGCCGAAGGACGAGGGAAGCATGGACAGGATATAGGCGATGGTCTGCGGATGCTCGCGCACGAGGAACTTGCCGACGAAGGCCGGATCGGCGTCCTGCAGGCGGTCCCAGATGGAGGATTCGTAGGCCTGGAAGGCCGCGCGCCGGCCGAGCAGACCGTCGACTTCTTCGGGGGTCAGGCCTTCCTCGAGGATGCTTTCGATGGCCTTCGCGTTGTCCATCAGGCCGGCACCTTCGGTGAACAGGTCCTCGAACTCGGCAACGAGCTGCGCCAGTTCGTCCGGCGGGATGGTGCGGAGGGTCTGGGCGGAGGCAATGATGACCTGCAGCTCTGCCTGCGTGAAATATTTCAGCAGCCGGCCGGCAACGGTCTTGCCCATGGCCAGAAGCACCGCTGCGGCCTTGTCGGCCTGCGAAAGCGGCTTGTCTGGGAGATTTCCGCCGAAATCGTCAAAGTCCATCATGGTCTTTCACCCTCGCTGTCCCTGTCATGGGGATCAGCCTTTTCTTGTACTCATGACCTCGATCAGCCGGACGCCAAATCGCGTATCGTCATTCTCCATTACCGTGATCTCGCCACGGGCGATCCGACGCCCGTTGACCATGATGTCGACGGGTTCACCGATCTTCTTGTCGAGCGCGATGGTCGCGCCCTCGTTGAGATTCATAAGGCCCGAAACCTGCATGCGGCTTGTGCCGAGAACGATCTGGACGTCGATCGGGATATCCATGATCAGGTCCAGATTGGAATTCAGCGCGCTGCCGGGTGCCTGCGTCCTGGGGCTGGCATCCTGCCAGCCGCCACCTGCGGGGGCCTTCGCGGAGAAATCCTGGCCGCCGAAGGAGGAAAGGTCCGTCCCGCCGGCCGCGGTGGCGCCGAAGTCGCCACCGAATTCGCCGAGCTCGGGCATCGTGCCTTCGGCATCGTTTTTCAGAACGCCGCGAAGGTCGTCGATGGCGTTCTCCAGATCGGCATCGCTGCCGATCGCGTCCATCGAAAAGTCGGAGTCCTGTGGGTTCTTTTGAGTAGCCATGAATATACTATTCCATCTGAAACTTGCGTCAAACTGCCTTCGCCCGCGAGGACGGCCTCAGCTCATCAGGTGACGGAGGATTTCATCGTCGCTGCTGACATTGTCCTTCACGCGGACCATGTAGTTTGCGCCGGATTTGCCGAACTCGCAGACATACATTTCCTTGCCGTTGGCGCTCACGTCCACATGCACGTCTTCCGTATCGAAGAAGGGGATGACATCGCCGGCGGCCAGTTTCGAGATGGTGCGCAGGGTCAGGGTCTGAAGCTTGATTCGCGCTTCGAGAGTGACCTGGGAGCGCCGCACCTGTTCGCCGATCTGCTCGGCCCATTCCTTCTGCGCCTTGCCCTGCTGGCCCTTGGACTTCGGGAAGACGACCGTGGTCTTCAGGAGAGCGCGCTGCGGCACGATCAGCGAGAACTCGGTCTCGACCGGGCCGAGGGCAATGCTCATGCGGAAGGCTGCGGCATACTGGTCCGGCTCGTCTTCGGCCGGCTTCGGCCGGTCTTCCGCATTGACGGGACGTTCGATGATCGCCTCGAAACCGCCGGGCGCATTCACCCCCGACTTCAGCACGCTGGCAATCTTCTCGAAGACCATCACGGCCATGTCGATCTCGATTTTCGACAGCGGCCGCTGGACCGGCTCCTCGATGGTGTCGGCGGTCGCGCCGAGCATGTGCTCCATCAGTGTGATGACGAAGGCGTTGCCGCAGGTCAGCAGAAAGCCGGGGCACCAGTTCCGGAGCGACGCATCGGCCACCACGCAATCGTCGCCGATTTCCGCGATGAGATCGCTCATCAACCCCATCTCGCATCCCGCATAGCCCACCTGCACGTTGAGATGGGTCTCGCTGTGGAAGACGTCGGGGAGGAAATCGGAATAGAGCTGACCGAAGTCGGCGCAGATCTTCTCGATGGTCCGTCGGTCGCCGAGCCCACCCGTCAGGCGGGCCAGCAGGGCGGGGTCCATGCGCGATGCGGAGGTGGTTGCGGGTGCTTCTGTCATAGTCGTCACGCTGCCTTGTTTTCACCGCCAGGATTCATCATTTCCTGTTCAACGGCGTCGATGGAAGGACGTTCGTAGGAGGAGATCGTCTTGCGGCCGTATTCGAGGGCCACCTGCGGCACGGAGCCGTTCATGTAGGCGAGGAGCGTCTGCTTCACCACGACGTAGAGCCGGTGCTGCTTGGTGCGCACGCCCTTGATCTGGGCCACGATGGGGTTGCACACGGAGTAGGAGAGCAGGATGCCGAGGAAGGTGCCGACGAGCGCCGAGCCGATGAGGTGACCGAGCACTTCCGGCGGTTCGTTGATGTGCGCCATTGCCTTGATAACCCCGAGAACGGCCGCCACGATACCGATGGCCGGGAAGCTGTCGCCCATCGAGGTGACGGAATGATACGGCTTCATCTTGTCGTAAAGCATCGTGTTCATTTCCTCGTCCATCAGCGCCTCGATCTCGTGGCTGCGGGCATTGCCGATGATGATGAGGCGGACATAGTCGCAGATGAAGGCGGTGAGGTCCTTGTTCTTGAGAACCGAAGGAGCCACCTGGAAGATGGAGGATTCCTCGGGGTTGTCGATGTGGGCCTCGATCTCGTTGCGCGACTTGGTGCGCAGGTCGCGCATCAGGGAGTAGAGCACGCCGAGCACGTCGAGATAGTCGCGCTCCTTGGGTACCGACTGCTTGAAGGCCTCGCCGATCGCCTTGCCCGTGTCCTTCACGACCTTCATCGGGTTCGCCATGATGAAGCCGCCGAGGCCGGCGCCGCCGATGATCACGAATTCGAAGGGCTGGAACAGCACTTCCAGATGGCCGCCCATGGCCATGAAGCTGCCGATGATGCAGCCGGCGGTGATCACGAGTCCAATGATAATGTTCATGACAAGCCCATACTCGGTGATTGAATGTCAGGGTCTGGATAAGATTCCAGGCTTGCGTGAGGCTGTTTGTTATGGGCCGGGCAGACGGCAGGCCCATGAGCCAGTTTCGCGCAAGCATTGTTCCGCACATTCGGCCGAACAGGGCGATCATGCCCGGGGTCATTATGACGGTACCCTATGAGGACCGCGTTAACGCAACCCGCTTCCTTCTGTGCAGGTTCGGCACAGAAACGCGGAGGGCAGCCCGGAGCAGTCGTCCATCCCTGGGATCATTGCGGAGAAACCCGACCGTGCAGTCCGGCCTTTATGTATCGCTTTCCTCGCAGATCGCCCTCGAGCGGCGTCTGACCACCATTGCCGACAACATGGCCAATTCGAACACCGTCGGCTTTCGCTCGACGGACGTGAAGTTCGATCAGGTTCTGAGCAACACCCAGAACGACATCGGCGCCAAGGTCGCCTTCGTCTCCCAGGGCAACGACTATCTGTCCGAGCGCCAGGGCGACATGCAGGAGACCGGCAACAATCTGGATTTCGCCGTCCGCGGCGATGCCTGGTTCGCCATCAATACGCCGGTCGGGCAGGTGCTGACCCGTGACGGCCGCTTCACGCTGTCGGATACCGGCGAGCTCCTGTCCACCCGCGGATATCCCGTTCTCGACGCGGGCGGTGCCCCGATCCAGGTCAACCGCGACGGCGGTCCGATCAAGGTCGCCCGCGACGGCAACATCTATCAGGGTGGAAAGCAGGTCGGTTCGATCGGGCTGTTCACCGCCGATCTCGCCCAGGGCTTCGTCCGCTTCGAGAACTCGGGCGTGATCTCCACCCAGGCGCCGCAGCCGGTGGTGGATCGGCCCGATGTGGGCGTGATGCAGGGCTATGTGGAGCAGTCCAACGTCAACGGGATCGGCGAAATGACGCAGCTCATCCAGGTCAACCGTGCCTTCGAGCAGATCACCGCATTGATCCGCGATAGCGAAAGCTCGCTCGAAGAGGCCATCAAGACCCTCGGCGGCAGCCGCTGATGCCATCTGCAGCCGTCTGCCATGAGGGCCGGGCGGTCAGGTCGCTCCTTCCGGAGCGCCACGAAGAATGACTTTTTTCGAAACGAGGACCGGGCGCTGCCCGCCTGCAGGCGGGACCGGAATCCGCAGGGAGTGACAAGGCATGACCGAGGCATTGTTGGACGACATTCCTGTTTCCAGAAAGCTGAGCCAGCTTGCGGGGCTCGTCGACCGTTATGCCCGGCCGGCCCACGCCGTCACCCACGGCGGTCACGTGGAGACCATAGCGGCCGGCCATTACACCGTCTCCGGCCTTTCGCGGCACGTGCGCCTTGGCGAGTTCGTGGCCCATCGAAGCCCGTCGGGCATTCATCTGGGCGAGGTGATCCGCGTGGAGCCGGATGTGGTCTACGTGTGCCCCATCGAACCCGGCGAACCGATCGGCATCCACGATACCATCATCCGCAAGGGCGCGTTCCGCATCGCCCCCGACGACAGCTGGTGCGGTCGGACCATCAACGCCCTCGGCGAGCCCATCGACGGGCAGGGGCCGCTGACCCCCGGCCATATCCGCCGTCCCATTTCCAACACCGCACCGCCCTCGATGACGCGCCAGCGCGTCGAAACCGGCTTCAAGACGGGCGTGCGTGCCATCGATATCTTCTCGCCGCTCTGCTACGGCCAGCGACTGGGCATCTTTGCCGGCTCGGGCGTGGGCAAGTCGACGCTCCTGTCGATGCTGGCGCGCGCCGATGCCTTCGACAAGGTGGTCATCGCGCTGGTCGGCGAGCGCGGCCGCGAAGTGCGCGAGTTCATCGAGGATACGCTGGGCGTGCACATGGCCAAGTCCATCGCCGTGGTGGCGACGTCGGATGAAAGCCCGATGCTGCGCAAGATGGCGCCGCTTTCCGCCGTCACCATAGCCGAGCATTTCCGCGACCAGGGCGACAACGTGCTTCTGATCGTCGACAGCGTGACGCGCTTTGCCCATGCGATCCGCGAGGTGGCCGTGGCAGCCGGCGAACCGCCGATCGCGCGCGGCTATCCGGCCTCGGTCTTTACCGAACTGCCGCGTCTTCTGGAGCGGGCGGGTCCCGGGGCCGAAGGCGCCGGAACCATCACCGCCATCATCTCCATCCTCGTCGACGGCGACAACCACAACGACCCCATCGCGGACTCCACCCGAGGCATTCTCGACGGGCACATCGTCCTGGAGCGCAGTCTCGCGGAGGAGGGCCGCTATCCGCCCGTCAATCCGCTAGCCTCCATTTCCCGTCTCGCCCGGAAGGCCTGGACGCCCGACCAGGAGAAGCTGGTGCGGCGCCTGAAGTCGCTGATCCATCGCTTCGAGGAGACGAGGGACCTCAGGCTCATCGGGGGGTATCGCCCCGGCAGCGATCCGGATCTCGACATGGCGATCAAGCAGGTGCCGATCATCTACGAGGTGCTGAAGCAATCGCCCGGCGACAAGCCTGCCAACGATGCCTTCGCGGATCTCGCAAACGGCCTGAAGAACGGAGCGGTCCGCTGACCCGTTGAATGACATGACAAAGGACACCAAAGCCTTGACCGAACTGGACCTCGAGACCGATGACGACATGCCCGTTCCGCCGCTTGCGGGGCCGCGCAGGAAGTCTGTCTGGGTCGACCGCGTGCTGATCGCGACCGGCATCACCATGGCCGCGGCCGCAGCCTTCTTTCCCTGGTACGTGTTCTTCAACGAAGACAAGTTCGGGATCCGGGTGGCCGCCATCGATCGCAGCCGGGACCTTCCGCATACCGGCCCGCGCAACGTCTTCAGCGTCTCTCCGATGGCCATGGTCAACCGCAACAAGAACCCGAATCCGCAGCCGCTGCCGATGGATCAGCTGACCACCGCCAGCGTGTCCAGCCTCGGCAAGGACAAGAACACCCGTCCGGTGCCCATGGAGGAGCAGCCCTTCCCCGGTCCGACCGGCTTCCGGCTCCTGCACGTCGCCAACGGCCGCGCCATGATCGAGGACAGGTCAGGCATGTACATGGTGCGCGTCGGCTCCATCCTGCCCGACCAGAGCCGACTCGCCGCCCTCGAGCAGCGCAACGGACAGTGGGTGATCGTCACCTCCAAGGGCAACGTCTTCGCCCCGGAGTAAAGGGTTTTCCGCACCACGTTTTCCGTAAGTCTGACGCAAGATTAGCCCCTTAGGGTTTAGTCAGGACAAGACGGAGAACAGCATGACGCAGCCTATCCAACTTTTCGACCTGGCATCGAGGCAAGCCGAATGGCTTTCCATCCGCCAGGAAGTGGTGGCCTCCAACATCGCGAATGCCAACACCCCGAAGTACCGCGCCAGGGATGTCACGCCCTTCAACGCGGTTCTGGACAGCCGCAGCAATTTCCGCATGGCGCGCACCAATGCCGCGCATCTGACCGGCAATCCGGCCGGCATCAGCGGGGATGTCGATGTCCGCGAAGCGGAGCTGGTCAACGAAATCGGCGTTCAGGAGTCCGGCAATACCGTGGGCCTGGCCGAGGAAATGACCAAGAGCGGCGAAATCAAGCGCCAGTACGAGCTCAACGCTGCTCTCGTCAAATCCTTCCATCGCATGATGTTGATGACGGTAAGGAAATAAACCACCATGGATCCCTTGGCAGCCTCCCTCAAGATTGCGGGCACCGGCCTGGAAGCCCAGTCCACCCGCCTGCGCATCGTTTCCGAAAACATCGCGAATGCGCGCTCCACCGGCGATACGCCCGGTGCCGACCCCTACCGGCGCAAGACCATCACCTTCGGTTCCGAGCTCGACAAGGCCTCGGGCGCCGATGTCGTCACGGTCAAGAAGCTCGGCTTCGACCGTTCGAAATTCATCGAGGAATACGATCCCGGCAATCCGGCCGCGGACGAGAAGGGCATGGTGAAGATGCCCAACGTCAACATCCTCGTCGAGATGGCCGACATGCGGGAAGCAAACCGCACCTACGAGGCCAATCTCCAGACCGTCAAACAGTCGCGTGACCTCATCTCCGCGACGCTGGATCTTCTGAAGGCATCCCAATGATCGACGCATTGAGTGGAATTAGTGGCATTTCCGGCCTCGGCGCCGTCGGCAAGACGCTGCTCGAGACGAAGACGACCGCCACGCCCGGGGCAACCCCGGGCCAGGCGACCGGCGCAAGCTTCGGCGAAGTTCTCACCGAGATGGCGAGCGACGCCATGAACAACATCCGCCAGGGGGAGGCCATGTCCTTCGCCGGCATCCAGGGCAAGGCATCGACCCGCGAGGTCGTCGATGCGGTCATGCAGGCCGAGCAGTCGCTTCAGACGGCGATCTCGATCCGCGACAAGGTGGTCTCCGCCTTCCTCGACGTCACCAAGATGCAGATTTAACGCGTTTCCGGGGGAACCAGCATGAGAGCGCTTTCCATCGCCGCAACCGGCATGAATGCCCAGCAGACCAATCTCGAAGTGATCGCGAACAACATCGCGAACATCAACACGACAGGATACAAGCGCGCCCGCGCCGAATTTACCGACCTGCTCTATCAGACCGAGCGCCTGCAGGGCGTCCCGAACCGCGCCAACCAGGCCATCGTGCCGGAAGGCGCCAACATCGGTCTCGGCGTGCAGACAGCCGCGGTGCGCAACATCCATATCCAGGGCGAGCTGACCGAAACCAACAACGAGCTGGACGTGGCCATCGTCGGCCGCGGCTGGATCCAGGTCCAGACGCCGGATGGCACCACTGTCTACAGCCGGGCCGGCGCGCTGAACAAGAACGGCGAGGGCCAGCTCGTGACCATCGACGGCTACTCCGTCGTCCCGAACATCACGATCCCGCAGGATACCTCCGAGATCAAGATCAACGAGACCGGCCAGGTCATGGTGCGCGCCGGCAATACCGGCGAGTTCACCGAAGTGGGCCAGCTGACCCTTGCAAACTTCGTCAACGAGGCCGGCCTCGAGCCCATGGGCGACAACCTGTTCCGTCAGACGCCGGCTTCCGGCGAGGCGATCGTGGCGGCTCCCGGCGATCCGGGCTTCGGCACGCTCAAGCAGGGCTATCTCGAAAGCTCGAACGTCGATGCGGTGAAGGAAATTTCCGAAATGATTTCCGCCCAGCGCGCCTACGAGATGAATTCCAAGGTCATCCAGACCGCGGATGAAATGGCAGCCGTCGTCTCCAAGAACTTGAGGTAAGGAAAGAAAGGCAGGGTGAACATGAGGTTTTCCCAAAAATCGATGACCCTCGCGGGGGCGGCAGCCCTTGCTGCAAAGGTTGCGTTCGGCCCTGCCTGGGCTTTCGCCGGTGCACTCGGCACGGCCGTCATTCCCACGGCGATCATCTATCCCGGCCAGGAAATCACCGGCGACAGGATCCAGGTGGTCGACGTGACCAATCCCAACCTCTCCGGGGACTATGCCCGCAACGGCAACGAGGTGATCGGCATGATCGCCCGTTCGACGCTCCTGCCGGGCCGGACCATTCCGGTGTCCTCGCTGCGCGAACCCTATGCGATGACCCGCGGTTCGACGGTGCGCCTGACCTTCAGCATCGGCAACATGACCATCTCTGCTGCGGGTTCGCCGCTGGTGGATGCCGCAGTCGGCGACGTGATCCGGGCCCGCAATCTCGATTCCGGCGTGATCGTCAGCGGCACGGTCATGGCGGATGGCACGATCCATGTGGTGGCCAAATGAAAAAACTGCGTTTCCTTCTTCATAGCCTGATGGCCGCCGCCTTCGTGCTGACCGGCTTCCAGCCGGCCATGGCGGCGACCTCGCGCATCAAGGATATTGCCTCGCTCCAGGCAGGCCGCGACAACCAGCTGATCGGCTACGGCCTCATCGTCGGGCTGCAGGGGTCGGGCGACAGCCTTCGCGCATCGCCCTTCACCGAGCAGTCCATGCGGGCCATGCTGCAGAACCTCGGCATTTCCACCCAGGGCGGCCAGTCCGGCGCGAAGAACACCGCTGCCGTGATGGTCACCGCCACGCTGCCGCCCTTTGCAAGCCCCGGCAGCCGGATCGATGTCAATGTCAGCTCGCTCGGCGATGCCACCTCGCTGCGCGGCGGCACGCTCATCATGACTTCGCTTTCCGGTGCTGATGGCCAGATCTATGCCGTTGCACAGGGCAGTGTCGTGGTTTCCGGCTTCACGGCCCAGGGCCAGGCATCGAGCGTGACCGAAGGCGTGACGACCGGCGGTCGCGTTCCCAACGGGGCGATCATCGAGCGCCAGCTTCCCTCCCGCTTCAAGGACGGGATCGACCTCGTCCTGCAGCTGCGCAATCCCGATTTCACGACTGCCGTCGGCGTGGCCGATACGGTCAACCGGTATGCGGCCAAGAAATACGGCGCCCCGATCGCCGAGGCGCGCGACAGCCAGGAAATCGCCGTCGAGAAGCCGAAGACCGTCGATCTCGCCCGGCTTATGGCCGACATCGAGAATCTCGAGGTGGAAACCGATACGCCGGCGAAGGTCGTGGTCAACGAGCGCACCGGTACCATCGTCATCGGCGCCGACGTGCGGGTCTCTAAGGTGGCCGTTTCCTACGGCACCCTGACCGTTCAGGTGACCGAGACGCCGCAGGTCATCCAGCCGGAACCCTTCTCGCGCGGGCAGACCGCCCTCCAGCCGCAGACCGACATCACCGCCCAGAAGACCGGCGGCAAGGTCGCCATGCTGGAAGGTCCCGACCTCAAGACCCTCGTCGCCGGCCTCAACAACATCGGCGTGAAGCCTGACGGCATCATCGCCATCCTCCAGGGCATCAAGTCCGCGGGGGCCCTGCAAGCGGAGCTCGTTCTGCAATGATTGACAGACCATCCCTGAAAACCCGTTCTCTCGCGGCAACCGCCGCGGCCCTTGGCCTCCTTTGCCTCGGCCTTGCCGGCCCGGCCTTCACCGAGGAAGCCCAGCAGCAGCCGGTCGCCGCCGAAGGCGAGGGGGCCGCACAGCCGGCGGCCGAGGCTTCTGCCGAAGGCGGTGGCATCAAGGCCTATCCGAAGCCGCGCCAGCTCGGCGAGCTCACGTCCGAGGAAGAAATCAAGAGGTTCTGCACGAACATCGCCGATGCCGCAAAGGACCGGCGCTACCTGCTGCAGAAGCAGGAGCTCGAGAAGCTCCAGGGCGACATCAATGCCCGCATCGCCATTCTCGAGAAGCGCAAGGCGGAATACGAGGACTGGCTCAAGCGGCGCAACGACTTTCTCGCCCAGACCGAGGCAAATCTGATCGGCGTCTACAAGACGATGAAGGCAGATGCCGCAGCCCCCCAGCTGCAGGAACTGCGCCCGGAGATCGCGGCCTCGATCATCATGAAGCTTCCGGCCCGCCAGTCGGGCCTGATCCTCAGTGAAATGGATCCGCGCAAGGCCGCCATGGTGGCCGCGGTGATGACCAGTGCGGCCGATCCCAATACCTCCAAGGACCCATCATGAAGAAGTGTGTTGCAGCCATCATGACCGCCGCCCTGCTGGCCGGGTGCCAGAGCCAGGCGGCGCGGGAAATTGGACGGGCGCCGGAAATGAGCCCCATCGGCAGCGGCCTGCAATATGGCCGCACGCAGCAGATGGCGCTTTATCCGAAGGAGCCGCAGCGGACCGCCGTAGGCTATTCGCTCTGGAACGACAGCCGCGCGGCCCTTTTCAAGGACGCCCGGGCACTCAATGTGGGCGACATCCTGACCGTCAACATCCAGATCAACGACAAGGCCTCCTTCGACAACAAGACCGACCGCAGCCGTAAGAACGACAGCGGCGGCAAGTGGTCGCTGAAGACCGACCTGCTCGGCTGGGATCCGGCCACCAATGGCGAGGTCGGGTACGGCTCCGATACCTCCACCCAGGGCAAGGGCACCACCGAACGCGCCGAGAAGCTGACGCTTCTGGTCGCGGCCGTCGTCACCGGTATTCTGGAGAACGGCAACCTGATCATTTCCGGTTCGCAGGAGGTGCGCGTCAATCATGAACTGCGCATCCTCAATGTGGCCGGTATCGTCCGGCCGCAGGATGTCGATGCCAACAATACGATCTCCTACGAGCGGATTGCCGAGGCCCGCATCTCCTACGGTGGCCGCGGTCGCCTCACCGAGGTGCAGCAGCCGCCGGTCGGCCAGCAGGCCGTCGACCTCTACGCACCCTTCTGATCCTGGAGCCGGCGTTTCGGCGCCGGCGCCTCATGAGACATTACCAAGGACGACGAGATGGCGGACGAAGCCGAAACCGAAGACGCACCCAAGAAGAAGGGCGGACTGGTTCCCCTCATCGGGGCATTCGCCGTGCTGACGCTCGTCGGTGGCGGCGGCGGCTGGGTCCTCGGCGGGATGCTGGCGGAAAAGCTGGCGCCGCAGGTTGCGGCCGCCAAGGCCGAAGCCGCCAAGCAGGCGGCCGCGGAAAGCGGCAAGAAGGAAGAGAAGAAGGAGGAGGGGCTCCCGAAGATCGCGACCGAGGCCAACGGCATCGTGCAGCTGGAGCCCATCACCACCAATCTCGCCTATCCCTCCGAAAACTGGATCAAGCTCGACGTGGCGCTGATGTTCAACGGCCCGCCGGATCCCAAGCTTGCCGAGGAAATCCACCAGGATATCCTCGGCTATCTCCGCACCGTTTCGCTGCAGCAGATCGAAGGTCCGCGCGGCTTCGAATATCTTCGGGATGACATACAGGAGCGTGTTGACCTGCGCTCGGAAGGCCGCGTATCGAAGGTGATGTTCAGGACCTTCGTGATCGAATGATTCGATTTTTTACGGCTGTTTGCATCGTATTGCTGTTTCCCGCGGTGGCGGCTGCCCAGCAGCTTCCGACGAACATCCTGAACGTGCCCGTCGATGGCTCCGCCGCGGCATGGATCATCCGCACCTTCGGCCTGCTTACGGTGCTTTCGATCGCGCCGGGCATCCTGATCATGGTGACGAGCTTCCCGCGCTTCATCATCGCCTTTTCCATCCTGCGCTCGGGCATCGGCCTGTCGACCACGCCGTCCAACATGATCATGCTCAGTCTGGCGCTGTTTATGACCTTCTACGTGATGGCACCGACCATCGACAAGGCCTGGCAGGAAGGGGCCCAGCCGCTTCTCGACAACCGGATCACGGAAGCGGAAGCGGTGGTTCGCATCGCCGAGCCGTTCCGGACCTTCATGTCCGCCAATACCCGCGACAAGGATCTCAAGCTCTTCGTCGACCTCGCGCGCGAGCGCAACCAGTCCGTCGGCACCCCGGACAAGATCGACTATCGCGTCCTGATACCGGCCTTCATGATCTCGGAAATCCGGCGCGGCTTCGAAATCGGCTTCCTGATCATCCTGCCTTTCCTCGTGATCGACCTGATCGTTGCCACCATCACCATGGCCATGGGCATGATGATGCTGCCGCCGACCTCGATCTCGCTGCCCTTCAAGATCCTGTTCTTCGTTCTTATCGATGGCTGGAACCTGCTTGTGGGCAGCCTTGTCCGCTCCTTTTCCTGACGGGCGCAGCCCGTCGAGCAGCCTATGATTTCATTCGAATTTCTGCGTGATCATTAACGCCACATTCACCATGCTGTGCACGGTTCGAATGCTTCTGTCTGAGTTAAGTTGTTTGAAATAATTTCACCGCATCATCATCCCTACATGACGGGTTTGGTCTCCTCACGAGGAAAAATGCGGAGCCGAGAGGCATGAAGCCATCTGTCATCACCGGTGAAGTATCAAGTCCGGTATGTCCCTCAACAAGTTCTGCGTAAAAAAGGGACAATTCCTATGTCAAGCATCATGACCAACTCTTCGGCGCTCGCCGCTCTCGCTACCCTGCGTTCGATCGACCAGAACCTCGAGCGCACCCAGAGCGCGATCTCGTCGGGTTACCGCGTCGACACCGCAAAGGACAACGCTGCCTACTGGTCGATCGCAACGACCATGCGTTCGGACAACAAGGCGCTCTCCACGGTTCAGGACGCCCTGGGCCTGGCTTCTGCCAAGACCGACACGGCCTATTCCGGCCTGAACACGGCGATCAACATCGTTTCCGAAATCAAGGCCAAGCTCGTTGCCGCCCGCGAACCGGGTGTTGACCGCGACAAGGTGAACAAGGAACTCGCCGAACTCAAGAACCAGCTGACCTCGGTATCGCAGTCCGCTTCGTTCTCCGGCGAAAACTGGCTGTACAACGACTCGACCGCTGCCGTCGGCACGAAGGAAATGGTTGGCTCGTTCACCCGCGGCTCGAACGGCTCCGTTTCCGTTCAGACCGTCGACTTCGACGCTTCCAAGTCGGTTCTCGTCGACACCAAGAACGCCAACCGCGGCCTGCTGACCGTCGGCGTGACGGTGACCCAGCCGAGCGGCACGACCACGACCACCGCGACCTACTACCTGATCAACCCGAATGCGACCACCACCGCAACGGGCACGGAAGTGAAGATCTCGTCGGCCACCACGGACGACAGCCTCGAAGGCATGATCATGGCCGTGGACTCTACGCTCAAGAGCATGACCGACGCGGCCGCAACGCTCGGTGCCGTCAACAGCCGCATCGACCTGCAGAACAACTTCGTGAAGTCGCTCTCCGACGTGATCGACAAGGGTGTCGGCCGCCTCGTGGATGCGGACATGAACGAAGAGTCGACCCGCCTGAAGGCGCTTCAGACGCAGCAGCAGCTGGGCATCCAGGCGCTCTCGATCGCCAACAGCAACTCCCAGAACATTCTGGCCCTGTTCCGCTGATAGCGAAACACCGGACCGAAAAAGCAGGGGCCGCACCGAAAGGTGCGGCCCTTTTCGTTTCTTTTCCAAGAACCTTCAACATTAAAGAACAAGAATAAAAAAAATTAGCGATTTACGTCACATTAACCATACGCGTTTTAGAACATGGTCATACGGCACCGGCTGAACCTCACGAGACGGTTCCAGCATGAAGCGCCCGCTGCCCACGGTATCCAGTCCGTAATGTCCCTCTATTTCAGTTATTTAGCCAAAGGGGCAAAACACATGTCTAGCATTCTCACCAATACCGCCGCGCTTGCCGCACTCTCCACGCTGCGCTCCATCGATACCAATCTGGAAAACACCCAGAACAATATCTCCTCGGGCGAGCGCGTCGGCCAGGCCTCGGACAATGCGGCTTACTGGTCCATTGCGACGACGATGAAGTCGGACTCTCATGCGCTTTCCACCGTGACCGATGCCCTCGGTCTCGGTGCCGCCAAGGTGGACGCGGCCTATGCCGGCCTCGACCAGGCCAAGACCCTGCTCGACCAGATCAAGAGCAAGCTGCTGGCTTCCATGCAGCCGGGCGTCGACAAGGCCAAGGTGAACAAGGAAATCGCCGAGCTCAAGAACCAGCTGCTCACCACCGCGCAGTCTTCGTCCTTCTCGACGGAAAACTGGCTCTACAACGGCACGACCGGCGCAATGGGCTCCAGAAACATGGTGGGCGGCTTTACCCGCAACACCAACAACACCATCTCCGTGCAGACGATCACCTTCGATGCGGCCACGTCGGTCCTGCTGGACAAGGGCGATGCCGGCCGCGGTATCCTCACCAAGGGCACCGGTGTGAACACCGCTGCAGGCACCTCGACCACCTTCTTCCTGATGAACATTTCGTCCTCGACGGCGGCCGCCGCAGGCACCGAAATCATTCTTTATGCCACCACGACCAATGACAACATCACCGGCATGCAGAGCGCAGTGGATGCCATGCTGCAGACCGTGATCGACGTTGCCGGCACGCTGGGTGCGGTGAAGGCGCGCGTGGACACGCAGAACCAGTTCGTCAAGGATCTGATCCAGACGATCGACAAGGGCATCGGCCGCCTCGTCGATGCCGATATGAACGAGGAGTCCACCAGGCTGAAGGCGCTTCAGACGCAGCAGCAGCTCGGCATCCAGTCGCTGTCGATCGCCAACAACAACTCGCAGATGATCATGCAGCTGTTCCGCCAGTAAACCGGCGGAACCGCAGTCAGGCAAGGAAAGGGAGGGCGAGCGATCGCCCTCCTTTTTTCATTCCGGAGAGAGCGCAATCGAGGCCTGGAAGTGATTTAGAAAGAAAGGTTAAAATAAATTAGAGATTTACGGATCATTAACCATATCTGTCCTAGAACCTGACCATACGGCAGCGGCCGAATCTCAACAGACAGATCCTGCATGACGCACCCGCTGCCCACGGTATCCAGTCCGTAATGTCCCTCAAAACAACATTCAGCCGAAGGGGCACACCGATGACCAGCATTCTGACAAACACCGCCGCTCTCGCCGCACTCTCCACGCTGCGCACTATCGACAACAACATGGACACCACGCAGCAGCGCATCTCTTCCGGCATGCGCGTTTCGCAGGCCGCAGACAATGCAGCCTACTGGTCCATTGCAGCCACAATGAAAACCGATTCCCACGCTCTGGCGACCGTGACGGATGCGCTCGGCTTCGGTGCGGCGAAGACCGATGCAGCCTATGCCGGTCTCGATCAGATCAAGACGCTGCTGGACTCAATCAAGAGCAAGCTTGTTGCGGCGAGCCAGCCGGGTGTGGACAAGGCCAAGGTGAACAAGGAGATCGCCGAGCTGAAGGGCCAGATCGTCACGGTTTCCCAGTCTGCGAGCTTCTCTTCGGAAAACTGGCTCTACAACACCGGCACCAACCCGCCGGGCACCAAGAATCTGGTCGGCGGTTTCACCCGCAGTGCAGCCAATGCCGTGTCCATTCAGACCATCGACTTCAACGCGTCCTCATCCGTCATGCTGGACAAGACCAATGCCACGCGCGGGGTCCTTACCAGAACCACAAGCGTTGCCGTGGATGCCAACACCACCCATACCTACATCCTCGTCAACATCTCCTCGACCACAACCGCGACCGGGACGGAGATCTCGATCAGCAACGCCACGACGAACGATGCGCTTGGGGTCATGGCACAGGCGGTCGATCAGATGCTTCAGACGGTCATCGACGTCACGACGACGCTCGGCGCCGTCAAGGCACGGATCGATACCCAGCAGCAGTTCGTCAAGAACCTCACGGAGAATATCGACATTGGCGTCGGGCGCCTCGTCGATGCCGAGATGAACGAGGAATCGACGCGGCTGAAGGCGTTGCAGACCCAGCAGCAGCTCGGCGTGCAATCCCTCACCATCGCTAACAACAATTCCCAGGCGATCATGCAGCTCTTCCACCAGTAAGGCGCGGCGGGAAGGCCATGTTGAGGGGAGGAGCAGAGAAATCCTCCCCTTTCTTCACCTCATCGATCTGTAAAAGAAAATGTTAAGATTCTAATGTAAGAACCTAATCATACGACGGGCATCAGCGAGGATGAAGACTGACAGGCATGACGCCGCAGCCCAGTCGACGGTAAACATTCCGTATGTCCCTTTCAGTTTTGCGTTTTTCAAGGGGCAATTTCATGTCTAGCATTCTTACCAATGCGGCCGCACTCGGCGCACTCTCCACTCTCCGCAGCATCGACACCAACCTGTCGCAGACCCAGTCCCGCATCTCCTCCGGCCTTGCCGTCGGCCAGGCTGCCGACAACGCCGCCTACTGGTCCATTGCCACCACCATGAAGTCCGACAATATGGCGCTGGCCACCGTCCAGGATGCGCTGGGCCTTGCTTCGGCCAAGGTGGACACGGCCTATGCCGGTCTGGAGCGCACGCTCAACATCCTCAACGCCATCAAGGGCAAGTTGGTAACGGCACAGGAGAACGGCGTGGACCGCACCAAGATCAACCGCGAGATCTCGGAACTCAAGAACCAGCTCAACACCACCGCGCAGTCCTCCTCATTCTCGAGTGAAAACTGGCTGTACAACTCGACGACCGGCGCCATGGTGGCACGAAACATGGTGGGTGGTTTCACGCGCAGCTCCGGCAACTCGATCGCCATCCAGACGATTACCTTCGATGCCGCCACCTCCGTCATTCTCGACAAGGGCGATGCCAACCGCGGCATCCTCACCAAGGGCATCGGCGTCAACACCGCAGCCGGCACCTCCACCACCTTCTTCCTGATGAACATCAGCTCCACGACCAACGCCACCAACGGTACCGAAGCAATCGTTTACGCCACCTCCACCACCGATTCGATCAGCGGGATGCAGGCCGCCGTCGAGGTGATGATCGGCGAAGTCACCAATGCCGCCGGTACGCTGGGTGCGGTGAAGTCGCGCATCGATACGCAGGGCGCTTTCGTCAAGGATCTCGCCGATACCTTCACCAAGGGCATCGGCCGCCTGATCGATGCTGATATGAACGAGGAGTCCACCAAGCTCAAGGCGCTCCAGACCCAGCAGCAGCTGGCGATCCAGGCGCTGACCATCGCCAACAGCAGCGCGCAGAACGTGATGCAGCTCTTCCGTTAATCCACGGATCAGCACTGCTCTGACCAGGGGCGCCGCCGGATCGACCGGCGGCGCCTTTTCTGTCTTGCGCGAAGCTTGCAGAGGTTAAGAAACCGTTAAAAAAATAGTTGCGAAATTAGGAATGAAAAATATAAATGACCTCATGAAGACGGCGGCTGTGTCCTCGAAGGCGCAGCAGACATGAGGTCGAGGTCCGTCCCCGGTGTTGCCGGACTGTCCGCACATTACCAACTCCAGGGGCGAAATGATGAGCAGCCTTTTGACGAACTCCGCAGCGCTCGCTGCATTGCAGACCCTTCGCACGATCGACAACAATCTGAACACGACACAGGAGCGCATTTCCTCCGGTTTCAAGGTCGGCAATGCAGCCGACAATGCCGCCTACTGGTCGATCGCCACCACCATGCGCTCCGACCACGGCGCTCTGTCCACGACCGTCGATGCGCTCGGCCTCGGTTCGGCCAAGACCGATACGGCCTATGCCGGTCTCGATCAGGTGCGCAGCCTGCTCGACAAGATCAAGAGCAAGCTGGTCGCCGCATCCCAGCCGGGCGTGGACAAGGAAAAGGTCTCTGCGGAAGTCGAGGAACTCAAGAAGCAGATCTTCAGCGTGACGCTCAGCTCATCCTTCTCCGGCGAAAACTGGGTTTACAACTCCGACAGCGATACGATGCCCGTCAAGCAGCTCGTCGGCTCGTTCACCCGTTCCGACAGCGGGAGCACCAGCATCCAGACCATCGATTACGATGCCAGCCAGTCGATCCTGATCGATATCGGCGACGTCCAGCGCGGCGTGCTGACCATGGATACCGAGGTCACCGACCCCGACGGCACCACGACAAACGATTTCTTCCTCATCGATCCCGGTGCTGCAACCGGCGCAAACGGCAACGAAATCAAGCTCACCAGCGCGACAAGCGCTGACGACCTCAGGCGCATGCGGGACGCGGTGGAGATAATGCTGGCGAAGGTCATCGACTCCGCCTCGACGCTCGGCGCCATCAAGACGCGCATCGACTCGCAGTCGGACTTCGTCAAGAACCTGGTCTCCACCATCGAGAAGGGCGTGGGCCGCCTCGTGGATGCGGACATGAACGAGGAGTCGACGCGTCTCAAGGCGCTGCAGACCCAGCAGCAGCTCGGCATCCAGGCGCTCTCGATCGCCAACACCAATGCGCAGAACATTCTGCAGCTGTTCAAGTAGCCCCTTCCCGACGCCGCAATTTTATCTTTTGGGCCGCCCTCCGTTAGGAGAGGCGGCCAAAATTTTTTTTAACGCTTTTTCGGCTGTTAAGGTGCGTTCGGAAAAACAGGAACCATATCAAGGAGATAGCTGTGGCCGTGCGGCCGCGAAAATTAACAAACATGGTTAAAATCGCGTTGGAGAGCTTAGGCGTTTATTAACCATAATCGTGTCATCTACCAATCATTCGAACGGTGAATTAATGATTAACCAAGCGAATTAATTGGCATGATGTCGCTCACCGTTGCCGGTAAATAGTCCGGAATGTCCCTCGAAACTCCTATGCACCAAGGGGCAAGTCCTATGACCAGCATTATCACCAACACCGCCGCAATGGCAGCTCTCCAGACTCTGCGTTCGATCGATCAGTCGATGGAAAACACCCAGAATCGAGTTTCTTCGGGGTACCGCGTACAGACTGCAGCCGACAACGCCGCCTACTGGTCGATCGCGACCACGATGCGCTCCGACAACAAGGCCCTCTCCGGCGTCGAAGACGCTCTCGGCCTCGGCGCGGCAAAGACCGATACGGCCTATACGGCCATGAACTCCTCCATCAACGTCGTGATGGAAATCAAGGCCAAGCTCGTCGCCGCCCGCGAACCCGGCGTGGACAAGGACAAGATCAACAAGGAGCTCACCGAGCTCAAGAACCAGCTGAACTCGATCGCGCAGTCCGCTTCGTTCTCCGGTGAAAACTGGATGTACAACGACTCGACGACCGCAGTCGGCACGAAGGAAATGGTCGGCTCGTTCGTTCGCAATGCCAACGGCACCGTCTCGATCCAGACCCTGGAATTCGACGCTTCCAAGTCGATCCTCATCGACAGCAAGAACGCCAACCGCGGCCTGCTTACCGTCGGCGTGACGGTGACCCAGCCGAGCGGCACGACCACGACCACCGCGACCTACTACCTGATCAACCCCTCCGCGACCACGACCGCGACCGGTACGGAAGTGAAGATCTCGTCGGCCACCACGGACGACAACCTCGAAGGCATGATCATGGCCGTGGACACCACGCTCAAGAACATGACCGACGCGGCCGCAACGCTCGGCGCCGTCAACAGCCGCATCTCGCTACAGAAGGACTTCGTCCAGAGCCTCACCGACGTGATCGACAAGGGTGTCGGCCGCCTGGTGGATGCGGACATGAACGAAGAGTCGACCCGCCTGAAGGCGCTGCAGACGCAGCAGCAGCTGGGCATCCAGGCGCTCTCGATCGCCAACGGCAACGCGCAGAACCTCCTGCAGCTGTTCCGTTAAAAGACGGTCCCCATCACACTTCGGGAAGGCCCGCGCGGAAACGCGCGGGCCTTTCGCGTTAACGCCGCTCAGCAGGTCCAGAACGCGGGCGAAGGGACGAAAAAATCTATAAGCAATTGAAAAATATGAGAAAAATATTCATTCTGGATCGGGCCTGAGCCGCGTTCGGGCATTGATTATGAGAAATGTATGTTTTGCTTCAGTATTTTTTAACGTTAATAGTATTTACTGTAACCATCAAACGGCGGATTAACCAACGAGTACAGAACAGGTTAGTTTGCATGACGCTGGCTGCCGTTGCCGGTAAGTAAATCCGGTATGTCCCTTCCATTTATCTAGTCCAAAAGGGGCAGTACCAATGACGAGTATCATGACCAATTCTGCAGCACTTGCAGCTCTTGCCACCCTGCGTTCGATCGACCAGAACCTGGAAAAGACGCAGAACCATGTTTCTTCCGGGTATCGCGTAGAAACGGCAAAGGACAATGCTGCCTACTGGTCGATCGCAACCACCATGCGCTCTGACAACAAGGCGCTTTCGGGCGTGCAGGATGCACTGGGTCTGGCAGCAGCCAAGACCGACACGGCCTATTCCGGCCTGAACACCGCCATCAACGTCGTTTCCGAAATCAAGGCCAAGCTCGTTGCCGCCCGCGAACCGGGTGTCGACCGCGACAAGATCAACAAGGAACTGACCGAACTCAAGAACCAGCTGGTTTCGGTTTCGCAGTCGGCCGCCTTCTCCGGCGAAAACTGGCTGTACAACGACTCCACGACCGCTGCCGGCACGAAGGAAATGGTTGGTTCCTTCACCCGCGGCTCCAACGGCTCCGTCTCGATCCAGACCATCGACTACGATACCTCGAAGTCGGTCCTGATCGACACCAAGAACGCCAACCGCGGCCTGCTGACCGTCGGCGTGACGGTGACCCAGCCGAGCGGCACGACCACGACCACCGCGACCTACTACCTGATCAACCCGAACGCGACCACCACCGCAACGGGCACGGAAGTGAAGATCTCGTCGGCCACCACGGACGACAACCTCGAAGGCATGATCATGGCCGTGGACACCACGCTCAAGAACATGACCGACGCGGCTGCAACACTCGGCGCCACCAACAGCCGCATCGAGCTGCAGAACAACTTCGTCAACTCCCTCACCGACGTGATCGACAAGGGTGTCGGCCGCCTGGTGGATGCGGACATGAACGAAGAGTCGACCCGCCTGAAGGCGCTTCAGACGCAGCAGCAGCTGGGCATCCAGGCGCTCTCGATCGCCAACAGCAACGCACAGAACATCCTCTCGCTGTTCCGTTAACAGCGCAGGACAATTAGCCGAACAGAAGAGGCCGCGCCCCCGGGCGCGGCCTTTTCGCGTTCCGGGATGCCTCCTGCTTTCGATGCGAGAAATGGCCATCGGATTTTTACAATTTTTTTATACAGAATAATTTTTTCTTAATTGCGTTAACCTTTTGTTAACCATATAACTGATAACTATTCGTTAACAGAACGATGAGCTGGTCACCAGGGCAAAACGTGGCCACCTGCATGATGCTGATCATCGTTACCGGTATTTCCCTTTGCACTCCGGTATGTCCCGACATCTCTATGGGGCAATGACCATGACAAGCATCCTGACCAACACCGCCGCCATGGCGGCACTCCAGACCCTGCGCACAATCGACAGCAACATGGAAACGGTGCAGAACCGCATTTCCTCCGGCTATCGCGTGGGCACTGCAGCCGACAACGCCGCCTACTGGTCCATCGCGACCACGATGCGCTCCGACAACGAGGCTCTCTCGACCGTCAAGGATGCGCTCGGTCTCGGTGCGGCAAAGACCGACACCTACTATGCCGGCCTCGATTCCTCGGTAAAGGTCGTCACGGAGATCAAGGCGAAGCTCGTCGCCGCCCGTGAACCCGGCGTCGACAAGGACAAGATCAACAAGGAGCTCACCGAGCTCAAGAACCAGCTGACCTCGATTGCCCAGTCCGCCTCCTTCTCCGGGGAAAACTGGCTCTTCAACGCCTCCACCACTGCGCTGGGCACAAAGCAGATCGTTGCCTCCTTCAACCGTGCGGCAAACGGCACGGTGTCGGTGACCACGCTGGCCTTCGACACCACGAAGTCGGTCCTCATCGACACGTCCCAGGCAAGCCGCGGCATCCTGACCAAGGGCATGCAGATCACCCAGCCGAGCGGTTCCACCACCACGACGGCAACCTACTTCCTCGTCAATGCAAGTGCTGCAACTGGCGCGACGGGTTCGGAAATCAAGATCTCCACCAGCACCTCCAACGACGACCTCGACGGCATGATCAGCGCCGTGGAAAGCGTGCTGCAGGTGCTGACCGACTCGGCCGCAACGCTCGGTGCCATCAACAAGCGCATCGACATGCAGGACGAATTCGTCTCGACGCTGATGGATGTGATCGACAAGGGTGTCGGCCGCCTGGTGGATGCGGACATGAACGAGGAATCGACCCGCCTCAAGGCGCTGCAGACCCAGCAGCAGCTCGGCATCCAGTCGCTCTCGATCGCCAATACCAACGCTGCCAACATCATGCAGCTGTTCCGCCAGTAAGCGGACGGCCATCACCGCCGGGGTGAGCCGGCGTCGGAACTGACCTGACCGGGACCGGACGGGATGCAGCCCTGGCGCCGCAGATGGCAGACGCACCCTACCCGAAGGCGCCCTCCTTCTTGCCTTCGCTTCCCTTTCACCGTGCCGCCGGTCATCGGCATCAGGTGGAATAGTTGGACCGCGCAAAGCCCTGGCGCGGTCCAACGCCATTTCATCCTCGCACAAGTTTGAGGCTCTAGGCTCCGGCATGCTGCTTTCATGCGGCATGAACCGAGGGGACCGATCATCCCCCGGATAGTTCAGTTCTCGCCGGATGCCATGATGACGAAGGTATTGAAACATCGCTTTGCCCGGGCTTGCGCATGCTGCCTCCCCGGCGCGGAAATGACTTCCGAGATGAAGGGAGGTGACGCATGAGCTCTCTCCTTGCACGATACCTGAAGGACTTCGGCGAACCGCAGGCCCATCATGCGGCCCCCCAGCTTCCCGATTTCGGCGAAACCGCACCGCTTGCGGCTGACGCGCCCGACTTTGCCGATTTTCCGCAGCCCGAGGCACCGGATCCTGACCTGATCCGGCAGGAGGCCTATGCGGAGGGCTACGAGACGGCCTCTGCCGAGCTTGGCGTGCGGCACGCGGAGGAAATGGAGGCGCTGCGCCAGGCTCATGCCGAAGAGCTTGCGGCCATCCGCCAGTCCCTTGAAAGAGACGCCGCCACTGCAATCTCCGAAGGGCTGAAGAACATTGCCCACACGGTCGCCGACCGCATCAGCGAAGAGCTTGCCCTTTGCCTTGCGCCGGTGCTTCAGGAAGAAATTGCCAGAAAGTCTGTTACCGCCATGGCCGGGATGGTGCGCGAGGCCATCCTCGAAGGCGAGGCGGGCGCAATTATAGTTAAAGGTCCATTGTCGCTTTTCAATATTTTGGCAACCGAATTGGGAGAAGATGCAAGCCTGCTTCGCCATGTCGAGGCGGCTGATCTGGATCTCTCGGTGGAAATGGCCGGATCGGTGTTGGTCACCCGAATGTCGGCCTTTGCCGCTAGTTTGAAGAAAGTTCTGGAATGAGTGAAGGCGAAAACCATCACCACGGAAAAAACGAGATACTGATCATCAAACGGCACGGCGGCGGGCACGATGACGGCCATCATGGTGGCGCGTGGAAAATCGCCTATGCCGACTTCATGACCGCGATGATGGCCTTCTTTCTCGTGATGTGGCTGGTGAACGCCGCAAACGAAGAGACGAAGGCTTCGGTGGCGAGCTACTTCAATCCGATCAAGCTGACGGACGAGACGCCCGCGCAGAAGGGGCTGAAAAAGCCCACCGAGCAGGCCGAGGGCGAACAGAAGAAGGACAAGTCGCAGTCCACCCAGGAACAGCCGAAGGACGGCGCTGCCGCCGCCACCGGTGAGGACCAGTCGTCTTCCGCCGGCGACCAGAAGAACTATTCCGAAGCCGACTATTTCGAAAATCCCTATTCCGTGCTTGCCGAAATCGCGCAGGAAGTGGGTCAGCAGGCGAATGTCAGCGTCAAGGGCGAGGGCGGTGCCGCCAATTCCGGCCCGGCGACCGGCGCAAGCGGAGGCGAAGCCTATCGCGATCCGTTCGATCCGGACTTCTGGACCCAGCAGGTCGAGGTGACCGGCAAGGACCAGTCGACCTCGGAGGCAACGCCGAAGGTTGCCCAGGACGACAAGGCGGAGCAATCCCAGCAGGTGCAGGAGCAGGCTTCCCTCGAAGCCCCCGCAGAGGACGCGGTTCAAAACCCGCCGGTGCCCGCGGCAAGGCCCGCAGACAAGGCCGAACAGGCAGACAAGACCAAATCGGAAGACAAGACGAAGACCGAGGACAAGACGGCCGATCCGGTGGAGGCCAAGAAGGCGGACGAGCTGAAGCAGGCCATCGAGAAGGAGCTCACCGGCGTGCCCGGCAAGCTTGCGGAAGGACTCGTCGTCACGCCCTCCGAGGGCGGCATGCTCGTCTCGATTTCCGACCAGGTGACCAGCCAGATGTTCAACGTCGGTTCGGCCGTTCCAAGCCGCGAGCTGGTGCTGGCCATGGAAAAGATCGGCAAGGTGCTCCAGGAGCGGCCGGGCGAGATCGTCATCCGGGGCCACACCGACGGACGGCAGTTCAAGGGCGGCCGCAACGACAACTGGCAGCTTTCCACCGCCCGTGCGCAGAGCGCCTATTTCATGCTCGTGCGCGGCGGTCTGGACGAGAAGCGGGTGCAGCAGATTTCCGGTTTTGCGGATCGCCGCCTCAAGGATGCGGCCAATCCGCTTGACGATGCGAACCGTCGCATCGAGATCCTGATAAAGGCAGATAAGGGGTAAGCCATGAGGGCTTTCAGGACCAGTTTCCTTCTGCTCGCCGGCACGATGCTGGCGGCGACGATCTCCGGCCATGCACGTGCCGCGGAGGAGGAGCTGGCGCCCTACAAGATGCTTCGGTCGATGCAGTTCGTGCAGGACTCGGTCGTGCGCGGAGATCACTCGGCCGGCGAGATGCAGCGCTATCTTCTCGGCGCGATCGACAAGCGGCTGCGCACCGTCGATTCCTCCATATTCGAAGATCCTCGCAATGTGGATGCGACCCTGATCTACGCCATGAGCGGCGGCAACCCGGCGACCCTCGAATATCTCGTCGACCGGGATGTCCAGGGCTACTTCGACAACCGCGTGGCGGAAGTCCTGCGCAAGTACCTCAACGGCAAGGGCCAGATGGCGAGCAAGACCCTGGTCGAGATGGCCAAGGAGTATGCCAGCAAGCCGATCGGTCCCTATCTGGCCCTCGTGGCCGGCAACACGCTGATGAACGCGAAGCCCGAAGAGGCGCTGAAGATGTACAGCTGGGCACGGCTGACCTCTCCGGGAACCATTGTCGAGGAAGCGGCTCTGCGCCGCTCGCTGTCCATCGCCGTGAATGCGGGCCTGGTGGAGGAGGGCGTGAAGTTCTCCAGCCTCTATGCGCGCCGCTTCCTGCACTCCCCCTATGCCAGCCAGTTTGCCGATCTCTTCGTGGCGCTTGCCGTCGACAATGTCCACGTCATCGGCCTGGATCGCATTCGCCAGGTGGCCGAGGTGATGGAACCCGACCGGCGACAGGCGATCTATCTGCGCATCGCACGTCAGGCGACCATTGCCGGCGAGATGGAGCTTGCCAGCATGGCGGCCGACGAAGCCGCCAAGGTGAAGGGAACCGAAACCCGCGACCGCGAGGTTCTGGCGAATTTCTACAGCGGGCTGGCAGGCGTTCCCTCGGACAATGTGGTCAAGGCCGCCGAAGGGCTCGACATGGTGCCGGATGCCATGCTCTCGCCCAAGGACAAGATGCTGCGCGACGCCGCCCGTGCGATTGCCGAAGAAGTTCTCCGGGAACCGGATCCAGCAAGCCTCACGCAAGAGACACCGGATAATAAAAGCGCAGGCAATAGTAGCATTGATGCAGATGCTGCCGGTCATGATGAACCGGCCCCCGGGCAGGAAGATCCGCTCGCCACGCAACCTGCGGTGGCCGATGCGGCAGCCCCGACTGCCGATTCCGCTCAACCGTCCGCGCCGGACACTGCGATCGATCCGATCATAACCTCTGCTCGCAGCAAACTCGGCGAGATCGACAAATTGCTGGAAAAGGACAGTACACCCCCATGATGGACGCCATGCTTGCCGCCACCACGCCACCTCAGGACCTGAAGGTACAGCCACGGCAGGGCGGCAAGTCCGACAAGGCGGACGCAAAGGGTCAATCCAGCTTCAAGAACACACTGGACGAGCGCCTCGGCAAGCCGGGCAACGGACACCCCGGGCGCGTCGGGCCGGATGCCGCAAAGTCGCTCGATGCCGGGGACGATTCTGCTCCGAAGACGGAGAAGCCTGACCTCGATGGTCATGAGACGGCGGCCGACGAGACGGTCAAGACCCCGAAGAAGCCCGTGATCCTCCTCACCAGACCGGTGATGCGCTCCGAAAACGCGGGGCAGAACGTTTCCGACGATTCCCGCAAAGGTGGCAACGGTATCGGCGAATCGATGGCCGGCGAGCATGCGCGGGCGGATGTCGAAAACCTGATGCATGGGGCTGCGGCCGGCAAGGCCGAACGGGAGGAGGTGGATCTTCCCGATACGGCCAAGGCGCCGCCCGAAGTGCAGGACCGGGGTCTGGCAAAGGCGCATGGACACGAGCCGCGCAAGGCGGCGGACGACAGCGACGAGGCGACCGATCTCCCGTCGTCGGATTCCGGACAGCAGTCCGATGCTCCCGCAAAGGATGCACTGGTGCTCCTGAAGGATGGCGCCGGCCACGCGGGAGCCAGCAACATGGCTGCCCATCGCGCGGACGCCGGCGATGCACCCGTCACGGACGGCGAGGGCAGCGAAGCCAGCCGCGGTGCGGTCTATCGCGTGTCCCGCGCGGATGGAAAGGGCGCCACGGTGGATCTGCCTGTGCAGGCGGCAGCCGATGACGGGGATGCAAAGAGCGCCTTCAACGCGGCGATCAACCAGGTGACCGTGCTCGAGCAGCGCCGCTATCTGGCGCCGACGGATACGAACAGCCTCGCGATCATCAATTCGATTTCCGGTGATGCCGAATGGGTCCATGCGATGCAGCCGGATCAGGCGCTGGCCAACGCCGCTGCCCAGGCAGGCACCGGCCGTGTGGTCAACACGCTTAAGATCCAGATGCATCCGATCGAACTCGGTCTGGTTACCGCCACGATGCGGCTCGCGGGGGATGAACTCACGGTGGAGCTGAAGGTGGACAATGGCGCGGCCTATCGCAGCCTCAAGGAAGATCAGAGTCGCATCATCGAGGCATTGAAGTCGCAGGGCCTCAGCGTCGACCAGGTCACCGTCACACTCGCGCCCGATCGCTCCGATACGGCTGCCTCCGGCAACCAGCAGAACGGTCAGGCCTCCGGCTTCGCCCAGCAACAGCAGCAGGCGCGAAACGGTCAGGATATGCCGACAGGCCGCGAGCGGCGGATGAATGAACAGGAAAGGGCAGGCAATGGTTCGGGCGGGGCGGATGAAAACCGTGTGGAAACAAGCGCTTCTGGCCTCGCTGGCGGTGCTCGCCCTGGGCATGTCTATCTCTGACGCAAGCGCCTCCAACGGGGCTTGCGAACAGGAAATCCAGGCAGCTGCCGCCAAATACGGTGTTCCCGAGGGAATCCTCTATTCGGTGGGCCTGACGGAGACGGGACGCAAGGGATCTCTGCACCCCTACGCCCTCAACGTGGAGGGCAAGGTGCTCTACCCGCGCACCGAACAGGAGGCACTGGTTGCATTCCGCAAGGCAAGCCAGAGCGGCGCCAAGCTGATCGACCTCGGCTGCATGCAGATCAACCACCACTATCACGGGGAACATTTCGCCTCGGCAGGGGAGATGCTCGAGCCGCGTCTCAATGTCGAATATGCCGCGAAGTTCCTCAAGAACCTCCACGACCGGCACGAAACCTGGACCATGGCTGTCGCCCGGTACCATGCAGGTCCGAATAATGATCCGGCGCAGAAGCGCTATGTATGCCGCGTCATCGCGAATCTGGTGGCGACGGGCTACGGGAATTGGACAGCCAATGCGCGGCAATTCTGCCAGTAGCAAATATCAGGAGTTGTAATCGAGGCTTGCGCGAAACATGTGCCACATTCTGGCCAGAATGTGAGCGCAGTTTTTTGGCAAGACAATTGTTACCCAACGGTTAATTTTCCACTGGAATTTAGTGGCTCATGGTTAACGGAGCCACAAGATATAGCCCAAATCGGCACTCATTTCTTAATCAACTGTTAATTCCAGCCATTAACTTCCACCAGTTGTTCAAGATTCGTCCGATTCGTACCTCTATGCACATCGAGGCACCACACTGATTCGGAGGCGGACGAATGATCGTAGTGGTTGATGAGCGTGAGCTCGTGAAAGACGGCTATACTTCTCTATTTGGACGGGAGGGGATTCCTTCCACGGGTTTCGACCCGCGGGAGTTTGGCGAATGGGTCAACACGGCAGCCGATAGCGATATCGCAGCCGTCGAAGCCTTCCTGATCGGTCAGGGCGACCGGATGTTCGAACTTCCGCGAGCCATTCGCGACCGTTCGATGGCGCCGGTGATCGCGGTTTCCGATCAGCATTCCCTGGAAACCACGCTTGCACTCTTCGACAGCGGTGTCGACGATGTGGTTCGCAAGCCGGTACATCCCCGGGAAATCATGGCCCGCGCAGCTGCCATCCGGCGGCGCCTGAAGGCCATCAGCAACTTCACCGATATCGGACCGATCCGCGTCTTTTCAGACGGCCGCGATCCCGAGATCAACGGCGATGTCTTCCCCCTTCCGCGCCGCGAGCGCCGCATCCTGGAATACTTGGTCGCCAATCGCGGCCGGCGCGTATCCAAGACGCAGATCTTCAACGCGATCTACGGCATCTTCGACGACGAGGTCGAAGAGAACGTGGTCGAGAGCCACATCAGCAAGCTGCGCAAGAAGCTGCGCAAGAAGCTTGGCTTCGATCCGGTCGACTCCAAGCGGTTCCTCGGATACTGCATCGACTGGAACTGATCGATCGGACCGGCAACCGGTTCCCCCATCAAAAAGCCGCGCTGGCATCCAGCGCGGCTTTTTCTGTTTTCTCCGCCTGCAGGGAGCGGGCCGCCGGGATGTTTCCCGATGCCGCGCGGCGCCGCTGCATCAACAGTTTCGCACAAGCTCATACATTTAAATCTCTAAATTATAAAAAAAGGAGATATTGAAATGGGTTTGTTTGGAACCATGAACACCGCCATTAGCGGGATGAACGCCCAGTCCAACCGTCTCAGCACGGTGAGCGACAATATCGCGAATTCCGATTCCATCGGCTACAAGCGCTCCAAGGTGCATTTTTCGTCCTTTCTCGCTTCCCAATACGAAGGAAGCTACAATTCCGGTTCCGTCGAAACCGTCACCACGCGGGATGTCAGCATCCAGGGCGATCTCACCCGGGTGTCCTCGGGCACCTCGATCGCGGTCAACGGACGGGGCTTCTTCGTGGTCCAGGACGATCAGGGAGCAAACTTCCTGACCCGCGCCGGCGACTTTGCCGTCGACGAGAATGGCGACCTGGTAAACGCGGCAGGCTTCAAGCTCCTCGGCTACTCCTTCGAGGACGGCGCTCCCGCCACCCAGATCAATGCACTGACCGGCATGCGCACCATCAACATGCGGCAGGGTGCTCCCCATGCGGCAGCCACCAAGGAGGTCACCTTCACGACGGCGCTCGATGTACGCAAGCCCGTCGTGGACGCAGCCAACTCGGCCGGCGAGAACAACGCCGACTCCACCTTCACGCACAAGACCTCCATCGTCGCCTATGACTCGCTCGGCCGCGAGGTGAAGTATGACGTGTACTTCACCAAGCTCGCCGATGCCGTTGGCGGCTCGAATCCGGCCGACCACAAGTGGGAGGTCGCCATCTACCGCGCGGACAAGGCCACGGATGGCGGGTTTCCCTATACCAGCGTACCGGCGGACAATGTGAAGGAGTTCACCTTCGACGCAAACGGCAACATCAATTCCGACGAAACCGAAATCAACATCACCGACTCCGATACGGTGCCCGCCCAGTCCATCCGCTTCGATTTCTCGAAGCTCAACGTCAAGGCGAGTGAATTCGCACCCAGCCAGCACGAGGTCGACGGAAGCAAGGCTTCGTGGGCGGTCAAAGCCGCGATCGACAAGGATGGCACGGTCTATGCCGTCTATCCCGACGGCACGCGGGAACCGCGTTATCGGATCCCGCTTGCGGACGTACCGAGCCCGGACCGGCTGGAGGCTCTGAGCGGCAATGTCTTCCAGCAGACGCTGGAGTCCGGCCCCACCATCACCGGTTTCCCGGGCGAGGGGATCTTCGGCCAGACCATCTCCGGCATGGTCGAGAAGTCGAACGTCGACATGTCCGAGGAGCTGACGGACATGATCCAGGCCCAGCGCAACTACACGGCCAACTCCAAGGTGTTCCAAACCGGCTCGGAACTCATGGATGTGCTGGTCAATCTGAAACGATGATTCACCATGAATTGAACCCCGGCAGGGGTTTCAACTGAATAATGGCCGGTAGGGCCGATTTTGAACATGAGGTTTAAAGAAATGTGCGCTCTTTCGGTACAGGTGGAAAGCAAGAGGAAGGTCTGGCTAAATGCCGGTATTCCTTCGTCTTTCCCCGGTTTGCCGGAGGCCCCTGAGGGGCCGATGGAGCGCCGCCGGCCGCGTCTTTCCCCCGCCCGTTGGGCTCATATTCGATTTAAATTACAGTTATACCATACAGCTTCACGCAAGGCCCGTCCCATAGTGTCGCTTCCATTAGGAAAGCGAGGAATTGAGATGAGCCTCTTTGGTACGATGAAAACGGCCGTTTCCGGCATGAATGCCCAGTCCAACAGGTTGGGCACCGTGGGCGACAACATCGCCAATGCAGACACGACGGCCTACAAGAAGGCCTCCGTGCAGTTCTCCTCCCTGGTCCTGCCTTCGACGGCCGGTGCCTACACCTCGGGTGGCGTGAACTCCAACGTCCGTTATGCCGTCTCCGAGCAGGGCAACCTCAAGTTTACCTCCTCGGCTTCGGACCTCGCGATCAACGGCGGTGGCTTCTTCGTGGTGAACAATTCGGCCGGCACGCCCTTCCTCACCCGTGCCGGTTCCTTCGTGGTCGACGACGCAGGCAACCTGGTGAATGCGGCCGGCTACACGCTGCTCGGCTATTCCTTCGGTTCCGGCGCGCCCGCGGCCGTCGTGAATGGCTTCGACGGTCTCGAGCCGATCAACCTTTCGGCCAATACGCTGACCGCGCGCGCTTCGCAGTACGGCACCTTTGCCGCGAACCTCGATGCCCGCAAGACGGCGGTCGCTGCCGCGAACCTGCCCAGCGCCAACGCCGCGACCGCGCAGTATTCGCACAAGAGCTCGCTCGTGGCTTACAACGCCGTCGGCAGCGAAGTGCTCTACGATTTCTACTACACCAAGGTTTCCGATCCGGTCGCGGGTCCTCCGCCCGTCGGCGCCAAGTGGGAAATCACCGTCTATCGCAAGGATCAGGCCAATCCGGGCACCGGATTCCCCTATGCGTCGGCACCGACCGGCAACTCGGTCACGCTGGAATTCGATCCCGCAACCGGCAAGGTGACCGGTCCGACCACCAGCATGACCTTCACCGACAACCTCGGCGTGCCCGCGCAGACGATGACCATCGACTTCTCGGACATGACGCAGCTCGCCTACGACTTCACCTCCAACAAGGCGACGGTCGACGGCAACAAGGCGGCAGCGGTCAAGAGCGTCGCGATCGACAAGGACGGTACGGTCTATGCGGTTTATGACGACGGTTCTCGCGATCCGCGCTACCGTATCGCCCTCGCCACCGTCCAGAGCCCCGACAATCTGATCCTGCAGAACGGCAACGTCTACAGCCAGAGCGGCGACTCGGGCGTCGTTCGCACGGGCTTCCCGGGCGAAGGCAATTTCGGCCAGACGATCTCGGGGGCCCTCGAGGACTCCAACGTCGACATGGCCTCGGAACTCACGGAAATGATCCAGGCTCAGCGCAGCTATACGGCCAACTCCAAGGTCTTCCAGACCGGGGCTGACCTGATGGACGTGCTGATCAACCTGAAGAGATAATTGATCGGATAAGGTAAGGTTCACATGACCCTCTCGGCCGCGTTCAATACGGTACAGACGATGTTCGGCAATCACGGGACCCAGTCCGACGTGATTACCAAGAACGTTGCCAACCAGCAGAATACTGCCTACGGGCGGCGGACTGCGGTCACCACCAGCACGCTGTACGGAGGGGCATTCGTCACCATCCAGCGGGCGCAGGACTATGCTCTCCTGCGCCAGTCGCTGACCGCCACCAGCCAGGACAGTGCCCAGAAGGCGCTGGCCACGGGGCTCAACCGGCTGAGCTCCATCTTCGGCGGCAACGAACAGCCTTTTGCGCCGAGCACCTACCTGAACAACCTCTACAAGAGCCTGTCGGATTACGCGGCCAAGCCCTCCGATCGCACGCTCGGTGCGGCGGTCGTCAACAATGCCCAGAGCCTTGCCGGGGCGCTCAACGATGCGAGCAGCGCGGTCCAGAAGGTGCGGGCCGATGCCGACCGCGAGATCTCCCTCCAGGTCGACAAGCTCAACGATCTGCTCCGGCAGTTCCACGAGGCCAACGATGCGGTGATGTCGGCAAGTGCGGCCGGCATGGACGCCAATGACGAGATGGACGTCCGCGAAGGCGTTCTGAACAAGATCTCCGAGATCGTCGGCGTCAATGTGCTGCGCCGCGAGCCGAACGACATGGTGCTCTACACCAGCGATGGCACGACCCTGTTCGAATCCTCTCCGCGTGCGGTGACCTTCACGCCCACCATGGCCTATGGGGCGACGGTCGCCGGCAACAGCATCAAGATCGACGGCGTGCCGGTAACCCCCGGCACGGGCGCGAACACGACCGGGCAGGGCACGCTTTCCGCACTCCTGCAGCTGCGCGACGAAGTGGCGCCGGTGCTCCAGAACCAGCTCGACGAAATGGCCCGCGGCCTGGTGACGGCCTTTGCCGAAACCGATGGCGGCGTGCCGCCGACGATCATGGCAGGCCTCTTCACCTACGGCACGGGCGCCGTGCCCGTCGCCGGTACGGTCGTACCCGACCTCGCATCGGTCATCCGCGTCAACCCGGCGGTCGATCCCGCTCTCGGGGGCGATCCCTCGAAGCTGCGTGACGGCTCCATCAACGGTGCTGCGTTCAACCGCAACACGGGCAACAATGCGAGCTTCTCGGCCGTGCTCGTCGGCTATGGTCGCGCCCTCGACACGCCGATGCCGTTCGATCCGGTGGCACAGCTCGACTCGAGCGCCAGCCTGATGACCTACGCCACCAAGCCGATCGGCTGGCTGGAAGACATTCGCCAGAGCGCGACGGATTCCGCCACGAAGAAGAGCGCCCTCAAGGTCCATTCGGCCGAGGCCTATTCCAATGCCACGGGTGTAAGCCTGGACGAGGAAATGTCGCTGATGCTCAACCTTCAGCAGTCCTACAAGGCCACCGCCCAGATCCTCAGTGCAATCGATGAAATGATCAAATCCCTCCTGAACGCTGCAGGCTAAGTCATGACGACGATGAGAGTTTCCACGATGTCCCTTCAGAGCGCTCTGCGCTACACCGTCATGGACGGCCAGGCCGATGTGAACAAGGCCCGGCGGGAAGTGACGACGGGAACCTACGACGATTACGGGGTTTCGCTCGGTGCCCACATGACCCGCACCGTCGATCTCACCAGCGAACTCGACCGTCTGCAGAACCTGAAGGACACGAACTCCATCGTCACACAGCGGCTTGAAGCCTCGCAGGAAGCGCTGAGCCAGATCTCGAAGAACAGCCAGACGATTCTCAATTCGCTGGTTTCGCTTTCCGGCAACATCGACGCGACCAGCATCAAGACCACGACGGACACCATCAAGAGTGCCTTCAACGCCATCACCAGTGCCGCGAACATCTCCCTGAACGGCGAATATCTCTTCTCCGGCATCAATACCGACGTGAAGCCGCTGACCGACTATTCCGACCCGGCATCGCCCGCAAAGGTGGCCTATGACGCGGCGCTCAACGGCTTCCTCGCCGCCCAGGTGCCGCCGCTGGCGACGCCGGAAGCGATGAGCGCGGCGCAGATGGACGACTTCATCACCAACACGCTGACCCCGATGTTTACCGGTGCCAACTGGACAACGGACTGGTCGAGCGCCACGGACCAGAACCAGACCACGCGCATCAACCGCAGCCAGATCATCGAGACCTCGACGAACACGAATTCCGACGGCATGCGCCAGGTAGCGCTTGCCATGGTGATTTCGACCGAGCTTCTCAGCCGGGGCCTCAAGGGCGACGTCCGTCAGATTGCGGCCAAGGCTGCGACCAATGCAATCGGCCTCGGCATCGCCGGAATCGATCTTCAGCGCGGCCAGCTTGGCCTGTCGCAAGCGCGGGTCAAGGAAGCTGATGCATCACTGGATGCACAGCGAACCATCATCGAAACCCATATTTCCGATCTGGTGAGCGTGGACCCGTACGAAGCGTCAACCCGCGTGAAGAATTTGGAGACCATGCTGCAGGCAGCCTACAGCCTGACCAGCAAGCTGCAGAATTTGAGCCTCGTGAACTTCCTCTAATGATTCGAGGATTAACGTGAACATGAAGGATGCATGAATGTATCAGTTTTCATATGCCGAAATCATGGAAGACGGCGTCGCCGATGCCAAGGATCGTGAACGGCAGGTCCTGAGCCGCTCTATCGAAATGCTCGAGGCAGCCCGCGACGTCGGCGGTTATTCGCGAGAGGCAATCGATGCACTCTTCTACACGCGGCGAATCTGGATCCGGTTCATCGAGGATCTGAAACAGCCGGAAAACCAGCTCGATATCGAGCTGCGTGCCAACCTTATCTCAATCGCCATCTGGATCTTGAAGGAATGCGACCGGATCAGACGCCGGGAGTCCGAAAATTTCCAGGGTATCATCGACATAACAACCATCATCAGGGATGGACTTAAATGAAAAGCACTCTGCGCATCTCTCTCAAATCCGGCGAACGCATCTTCATCAACGGTGCCGTGCTTCGCGTCGACCGCAAGGTGGCGCTCGAGTTCCTGAATGACGTGACCTTCCTTCTCGAGAACCACGTCCTTCAGCCGGAAGACGCAAACACGCCGCTGCGCCAGCTGTATTTCATCGCGCAGATGATGCTCATCAATCCGGAAGGCGCCGAACAGTCCATGGCGATGTTCCGCAAGTCGGTCATCATGCTGCTGAACTGCTTCAAGAACGAGGAAGTTCTTGCCGAGCTGAAGCGCATCGACGGTCTCGTGACCTCCGGCCGCGCCTTCGACGCGCTCAAGGCGATCCGCGGTCTCTACCCGATCGAGGACCAGATCCTGAACAGCCAGGAAATGAGCCCGGCGACCATCGAGGAAATCCGCAAGGAGATTGCACCATGGCGGTAAACGTCGTCAGTTCGAGCACGAACACGAATAACACGACGAACTCGCAGGCCGCGGCCGCCAGCAAGACCGCGACGGTAAACTACAATTCCTTCCTGAAGCTCCTGATCGCCCAGATCAAGGCCCAGGATCCGACCGACCCGATGAAGGCATCGGAGCAGATTGCCCAGCTGGCTACCTTCAGCCAGGTGGAGCAGTCCGTGAAGATGAACACCAACCTGGAAAATCTCATCCAGTCTCAGGGGCTTGCCCAGGCGAGCTCCGTCATCGGAAAGACCGTGACGAGTGCCGATGGCAGCGTCAGCGGCGTGGTCAAGGAAGTGCGCATTGCCTCCGACGGGGTGGTCGCGACCACCACGGAAGGCAAGCAGATCATGATCGAATCAGGTATCAAGATCAAAGGCTGAGGCTGGCCTTTGATCTTCCCCTGCGGGGGAGCCACAACCGGAAGGGGCATGACGCCATGAATGAAGCCGATGCACTCGATATCGTCCAGGCTGCGGTCTGGACCGTTCTCGTATCGGCGGGACCTGCCGTTGGCGCTGCCATGGCGGTCGGACTGGTGATCGCCCTCATCCAGGCCCTGACCCAGGTTCAGGAAATCACGCTGACCTTCGTTCCCAAGATCGTCGCCGTCATGATCACTGTCGGCATTTCCGCCCCCTTCGTCGGGGGACAGATCTCGCTTTTCACCAACATGGTCTTTTCCCGCGTCCAGTCCGGCTTCTGACCGCCGCATGGCGCAAGCCCCGTGCCGATCTCAGCCATAGCCACCTTCGCGCAAGCTTCACCCGTTAGGCATGGCCCAAACGGGATGCGTGCGTCCGCTAGGGTCTGCGCATTCCCCTCTCATGAAGAGATGGAAAAGACATGGCGCAGCCTCCTGCATTACCCCTGCTGAAATCCCCCAACAGCCGCGACATCGGCTTTGCACTCGGCATCGTCTGCATCCTGTGCATCCTGTTCCTGCCGATTCCGGCCTTCCTGATCGACCTCGGCCTGGCCTTCTCGATTGCGCTGTCCGTGCTGATCCTGATGGTGTCCCTGTGGATCCAGCGCCCGCTCGATTTCTCGTCCTTTCCGACCATCCTCCTCATCGCGACGATGATCCGCCTGGCGCTCAACATCGCCACCACGCGCGTCATCCTGTCCCATGGCAACGAGGGGCATGGCGCGGCGGGCAAGGTGATCGCGGGCTTCTCCTCGCTCGTGATGTCGGGCGATTTCGTGATCGGTCTCATCGTCTTCATGATCCTGGTCACGGTGAACTTCATCGTCATCACCAAGGGCGCCACCCGTATCGCGGAAGTCGGTGCCCGCTTCACCCTCGATGCCATTCCCGGCAAGCAGATGTCGATCGACGCCGACCTTTCGGCCGGCATCATCGACGAGAAGGAAGCGCAGCGCCGCCGCCGCGAGCTGGAGGAGGAAAGCTCCTTCTTCGGCGCCATGGACGGTGCCTCGAAGTTCGTGCGCGGCGACGCCGTCGCCGGCCTGCTGATCACCGGCATCAACGTCTTCGGCGGCATCATCATCGGCTATTTCCGGCATGGCATGGAAATCGGCGAGGCGGCGGATGTCTTCGTGAAGCTCTCCGTCGGTGACGGTATCGTCTCCCAGGTTCCCGCCCTCATCGTTTCGCTCGCCGCGGGCCTTCTGGTCTCGCGCACCGGCACGCCGGGGTCCACCGACCAAGCCGTCGTCAGCCAGCTGTCCGGCTATCCCCGTGCACTGTCGGTCTCGGCGGGCCTCATGGTGCTGCTGTCCGTGGTGCCCGGCCTGCCGATGCTGCCCTTCCTCGTGCTCGGCCTGCTGCTGGCCTTTGCCAGCTGGTACATTCCGAAGCAGATCGAGGCCGACAACAAGCTGCGCCGCGAGCAGGAGGAAAAGAAGGTCATCCAGACCAAGGAGCAGGAGAAGGATTCCGTCAAGTCCGTGCTCAAGACCGCGGAAATCGAGCTGGCGCTCGGCAAACAGGTCTCGACCCGCCTTCTCGGAGCCCATCAGGAACTGGCCTTCCGCGTCGGCAAGATGCGCAAGAAATTCGCCAGCCAGTACGGTTTCGTGGTGCCGGAAATCAAGGTCACGGACGACATCGCCATTCCCGAGAAGTCCTACCAGATCCGCATCCATGGCACGACGATCGCATCCAACATCCTGCGCGTGGGCGAAGTTCTCGTGGTGACGGGCTCCGGCCGCCGGCCGACGGTTCCGGGAGACGAAATCCGCGAACCCGCCTTCGGCATGCCGGCGGTCTCCATTCTCGAGGCCTTTACGGAGGATCTGAAGCGCGAAGGCTTCCATCCGATCGACAACGTGTCGGTGGTGCTGACCCATGTCTCGGAAGTCATCCGCAACAACCTGCCGCAGCTTCTCTCCTACAAGGACGTGAAGATCCTGATCGATCGCCTCGACCCCGAGTACAAGAAGCTGGCGGACGAAATCTGCTCGTCGCACATGTCCTATTCGGGCCTGCAGGCGGTGCTGAAGCTTCTGCTGGCGGAGCGGGTATCGATCCGCAACCTTCATCTCATCCTGGAAGCGGTGGCCGAGCTTGCGCCGCATGTGCGCAAGACCGAGCAGATCGTCGAGCACGTGCGCGTGCGCATGGCCCAGCAGCTCTGCGGCGACCTCGCCGACAATGGGGTGTTGCGGGTGCTGCGCCTCGGCTCCAAGTGGGATCTCGTCTTCCACCAGGCCCTGAAGCGCGATGCCAAGGGCGAAGTGGTGGAGTTCGACATCGATCCGCGCAGCCTCGAGGAGTTTTCCGAACAGGCAACCAAGGTTATCCGTGAATTCATGGACCGCGGCCTGCCATTCGTGCTTGTCACCTCGCCGGAAACGCGCTCCTATGTGCGCATGATCATCGAACGTCTGTTCGCGACCCTTCCGGTGCTGTCCCATGTGGAGCTCGCAAAGGGGATCGAAATCAAGATTCTGGGTTCCATTTCATGATTACCGACCCCCAGGGGACCATCCTCGCGCTCTTCCTGACCTTTTGCAGGATCGGCGGATGCGTGATGGTCCTTCCGGGGTTTTCCTCGGCGCGCGTTCCGCCCCAGGTCCGTCTCTTCGCGGCTCTGGGGCTTTCCATGGCGGTGCTGCCCATGGTGTGGGACATCGTCTATCCGAAGGTAGGCGGCGGAAACCAGCTTGCCTACATCACCCTCATCCTGTCGGAAAGCGCCGTCGGCGTGATGTATGGCATGATCGCCCGCTTCTTCACGCTCGGCCTGCAGTTTACCGGGTCGGTGCTCACCCAGATGATCGGCTTCAACGCGCCGCCGGCGCCCGACGTCCTGGAAGACAATGCGGAAAACCAGCTGACCAATCTCATCAGCTTCGGCGGTCTCATGGTTCTCTTTGCCATGGATTTCCACCACATGGTTTTCCGCGCGCTGCTCGATTCCTACATGCAGATGCCGGTGGGCGGGGACATGCATGTCCAGAAGCTTCTGATTTCGCTGACCGACACCGTGCAGGCCACCACGCTGATCATGCTTCGGCTTTCGAGCCCGTTCATCATCTACGGGCTGATGTTCAACGTCTCGATCGGCATGATCAACAAGCTGGCCCAGCAGATTCCGATCTTCTTCATCTCGACACCCTATCTGATCGCGGGCGGCCTGTTCATGCTCTATCTGTCGATAGCGGCCATGCTGAAGCAGTTCGCCGATGCCTTTCCCACCATTTTCCTCGGAATGTAGAAAGGACTGGATGCCATGCCCCCGGTCAACCGCTCCGACAAGCTGAAGCGCCTCGTCGCCGTTCAGCGCCACCTGGAAAAGATTGCCGAAAGCGATCTGGCCGCCACCACGCGCCAGCGGGAGGAGGTCAACCAGACCATGGACGTCGTCCTCGACGCCATCGGCTCCCTCGACAGCCTGCATCGCATGTTTGCCCAGCATTACGCAGAGCGGTTCAGCCGCCTCACCATCCAGGACGCGCAGCTTGCCGGCATGCAGAACCTGCACGAGCGGCGCGTGCTGAAGGAGCGCACCAAGGCCGAGCGCCTCGAGGAGCACATGGTGGAAGCGCGCAGCGATGAAGACCGCGAGGCCGACGACAACGCCATCTACGATCTCATCGACCTGCAGGTCGCCTCCACGCCAGCCTCCAGCAAGGTTCAAAAGTCATAGTTCCCTCCATCAAGTGATTGAGAGGAACACGCATTGGCTATCTCGCCTCCAAGTGATTTGGTGCTTGACGTCGTTCGTGCTGCGGATCCGCAGCAGGTGCAGGAAGCGCAGGCCAGGCTGAAGGCCAACCGCGCCGCCTTCCGGGCCACGAGTCTGGCAGATGCGGGCGCCGGTTTCAGCGCCTCGCTCGACCAGGTCCGCAACCCTTCGTTCGATGCAGGCCTTGGCAATGTCAGCCGCACGCGCATCAACCCCGCCGACGTGCCGAAACCCTACCGGGAATACGAGGCGGTCTTCCTGCAGAATTTCGTGAAGTCGATGTTGCCGGACAGCGAGGATGTCTACGGCAAGGGCGTCGCCGGCGACATGTGGAAGAGCATGGCCGGCGAGCAGATCGGCGAGGTGCTTGCGCAAGGCCGCGGCGTCGGCATTGCCGAGCAGATGTTCGCGCAGTCTATCGCGCGCCAGCAGGCCCATGGCGGCCTGCAAGCCACCACCGACGAGAATGACCGTCAGGCCGCCCTCAGCGCCGTCAGGGATCTGGAACGCCGCACCTTCGGCGTGTCCCATGACGATAGCGACAAATCCAGCAGAGCATGATTGGAACACAGACCATGGAAGTTCTCTCCAACGATTACCGGATCAAGTCCGTGCTGGGACGCCTCGAGCTCATCATCGACAACGAGAATGAGCGCATCGGCACGGATCCCCAGTTCGATCTGAAGGTATCCAATGCCCACAAGAGCCGCTGCCTCTATGAGCTGACCATGCTGTTCCGCGACACGGACCAGCACGAGATCGCCAAGGGCTATGTCGACCAGATGCATGCCCTGCGGCAGAAGCTTGCCACCAATGCCACCCGTGTGCAGGCGCATCTGGAAGCCGTGCGCGCCGTCGCCGACATCCTGAAGGCCGCCATGCAGGACGAGGATGCCGACGGCACCTATTCCCAGGAACAGTTCCGCTACGGTGAAGTTTGATGATCAAGGTTGTTGCGGCTGGCATCTGGGTCTGCATCATCACCCTCGGGGCGGTCTATTTTTCCGTCCAGATGGCGACGAAGCCGCCCGTGGATGAGGCCGCGGCCAAGCAGGCGTCCCTCGAGGTGGTGAAGGGCGAGTCGATCACCGTTCCGCTCCTCAAGGACGGCCAGGTGAGCGGTTATTTCATCAGCCGCATCTCCTTCATGATGGACAAGGAAAAGCTCAAGGGCGGCGAGTTGCCGCTCACGGAGTACATGACCGACGAGCTCTTTTCGCTGCTCGTCGGCAACGCGATGATCGACATCACGGACCCGAAGGCCTTCAAGCTCGACGAATTCAAGAAGATGGTCAAGGAAGACCTGAACAAGCGTCTGGGCGAGGAATACATAGCCGATGTGCTGGTCGAGCAGCTCGACTATCTGTCCAAGGACGACATCCGCATCGGCCAGTCCGGCGGCAAGGCCGAGCCGCCGACGAAGATCGTGGCTCCGGAAGCGATCCCCAGTGCCGAAGCGGCACCCAAGACGGAATGAGGCGGGTTGGTCCCGACATCACGCAAAGGCCGGCCTTCAAGCCGGCCTTTCTGCATTAATGATCCGTTGATCCTGTCGCTAAATTTGCATCCACCGCGCTAGGCCGGATTTCATAAACCCCTGCTATAAACATCACCGGTTGAGTAGAGCGTCCTGCCGGCGGAAGCCTGCCCGGGAAGAGGATTGCTCCCGAACGAGGTGAGCTGCGATGAAGCCGGTCGTGCAATTCGTACCGCAGGTGCTTGACGCGAAGGTTGAGGCCGAAGCCTTGCCGAAGCCTGGGAGGCTTTGCCTGTTCGGGCTGCCGCTGAGCGTGGGCGACTGGGATTGCCTGCTGGCCCATGTGCGCGGCCTCGTCGGCCACGGCACCGGGCTTACGGTCATGTCCTTCCTCGATGCCGCCACCGTCAGCGCGATGCGCCATCGGTCCCCCTATCGCGACGCCCTTGCCAGCCGTCTTCTTCTTGCCAGCGGCGAGGGCATGAAGGTCGCTTCCCGTCTGCTGAGCGGCACCGCGCTGCCGGCCACCTTCGACGCGGCTACCTTCGTCCCGGCTTTCCTGACCTATGTGACAGAGCCGCTGCGGATCGGTGTCGTCGGCGGCAGCGCCGCCGAACTGGTCGCGGCGGTGGATGCGCTGCGCAGGCATGCGCCCTGGCACACCGTCGTGCCGGTGGCGGAGGGCGGGTTTGACGAAGCCGAGGCCGAAATCGTGCTCGGCCGCATTCCAGAAGAAGGTCTCGACGTGATGCTGGTTTCCCTCGATGCCCCCGCCAGCGACGGCTGGATCGAACGCCTCGTGCGGCACTCCCACGCTTCGCTCGTCATTTCTGCGGTGGGTCTCATCGATACCGCGCTTGCCGGATCGCCGCTCCAGCGCCTGCGTTCCCTGGAGGGACGGGGAACACGGCGGACAACGCTGATCCGGCCGGCAGGAAGAACGTTGCGCCTCATCCGCTACGGAGGCGCTCTTGCTGCCGAATGGGTGCGGCAGAAGCGGGCGTGACTGCCCGCAGACCCCGATGCGAGCCAGCCCTCGAGGTCGGCGTTAAGTCTCGGTTAACCCTCCCTGTTTAACCTGTCTTAACGAAGATCGGACCAGGCCCAGCAACCCTGGTGCAGGGATGTGGGCAGCCATGACTGCAAGCAAACGAACGCCAGAAACGGAGCTGCTCCGGTCGGGCCCGCAAGGCGGGCCATCGCCGAGGCAGCGCTATGCCGTTCTGTTCATCGGCTTGCTGGCCGCCTCCGGCGCGGCGGTTCCCGCACTCAATGCCGGACTTTCTCCCCAGGCCTGGCTGGCAAGCGTCGATCTCACGCTGCGCGACGCGAACGGCAAGCCGCTGCCCGACGCACTGGGAGGCTCGGCGCGGGCGCTTTCCGGCGAGCGGGCGCTTGGCCGCGCCGTCGATCTCGTCCAGCTTGACCGTGATCCCGAATTCAACGGAGGCGAAACCACCCCGCTGTCGGTTGCCATGGAGCTTCTGTCCGGGGAGGGCGGCGAAGGTATCGATGCGCGCCACCGGGCGATACGAACGCTCGGCCGGCAGATCGCGGTGGAGTGGAAGCCCGGCTCGCCCGAGGCGCGGCTCCTCGTGCGCGCCTCTTCCCGCGAGAAGGCCATGAAGATCGCGGAGGCCATGGCCATGGTCTATATCGCGGCCACGGAAACCACCGGCTCGGTCCCTGACGATTCCGCGCTGAAGGCGCTGGAGCAGGCCGAGGCAGCCCTTGCGGAGTTTCGCAGCGCATCGGGTCCCGAGAAGCTGTCGCAGGCGCTCGTTCTGCGCAGCCGCATCAAGGGCCTTGACAATCACCGGGCCGAAGTCGCCGCCGAACCCGACCCCGCCGAGGCCTTGAAAAACGCCACACTGAAGGACGTTCTGGATGGCCGGGCTGGCACGGAAGGGGCGGACGGTCCGCTGTCCAGCCTTCGCAGGGCCTATGCGGAGGCCGAGATGCAAGTGGCAAAGCTCTCCGTCTCGCTCGGTCCGAAACATCCGACGCTGCTGGCAGCGCGCGCAGACCTCGCCAAGGCGCGCGCCGCGGTGGAAGCGCGGCTCCTGACGGTGAAGAAAAGCGGCGGCGACGAAGCCCAGCGTCGCACGAAGCTTCTGGATGCCCTCGACGGCCAGCAGGCGGACCTCCGGGCAAAACTCACCGCAACCGGAATAGATCTGGCACGATACGACACGCTCGTCATGGCCCTCGATTCGGCGAGAACGCGGCTGCGGGACCCGGGTGTCCCGGCCGATGCGACGTCCCATCCCATTCACGAGGCCTCCGTTCCGAAAGAGGTTGCGGCACCCCAGGCAGGTGGCCTCTGGTTCAGGATGCTGCTTGGCGGACTTGCCGGGCTCGGGGCGGCACTTGCCTTCGTGCTCGCCCGGCGTCCAGGCTCCGGACCTGCGCAGAACCTGCCCACGGTTGCCGAACCGGGAGCGGGCAAGCGCGAGCCGGCACTCGAGGCCCTGCCGAAAGAACAGATGGCTGCCGTATCTGCGGCCGCTCCCATGCGCGCGAAGCCCGAGCAATTGACGCCCGCAGGGGTGCAGCGCGCCCTCGCGCGGCAACACTGGCCGGCCAACGGCAAGACGGCACCGCGGGACGAGAGCCGGCGTATCGTGCTCACGCCACCGCCTCCGGAACAGCCGCTGCCGACCATCGAAAAGCTGCGCCGCGTCGCCCCGCATCTCTTCGAGGAGGCGGACGCTGCCGGCCCGGATGTCGAGCGGATCCGGCAGGAACTCGCCGATCTCCGGCATCGCGTGCTGGCAAAGGCGGGCCGCCGCATTTGACATTCTCCTCCAACATGTGAATGACCAAGGCGGAGCCTTGGGGAAAGCCGGTCGCTTTGCCGCAAACGGACAGCTTTGGGCGCTGTCAGGCTATTACCTGCTTGCCCCAGCGCCTAGAGTGAAGCGGATCGCGCGGGAGCCTCCTCAGCCGCCTGGGCAAGGCCGCGGGGAAGAGGTTCCGTGCCCGTTCTGCGCGTCCCGTTGGCGTGGCCGGGCAATGACGCAAAAGGTTTGAGAGAAGGCAGGGAGATTCGCGTGACGACAGTTATTGATGGCAAGCAGGTAGCCGCTTCCGTGATCGACGCCGTGAAGGCGGCCAGTGCGAAGCTGGAGAAGGACACCGGGGTCAAGACCGGCCTTGCGGTGATCATCGTGGGCAACGATCCCGCCAGCCATGCCTATGTGAATTCCAAGAGCAAGATGGCCAAGGAGTGCGGCTTCAAGTCGGTCCAGCACACGCTGCCGGAGGAGACCACGCAGGAAGAACTGGCGGCCCTGGTCGCGACCCTGAACAAGGATCCGTCCATTCACGGTATCCTGGTGCAGCTTCCGCTGCCGAAGCATCTCAACTCGGATCCCATCATCCAGTCCATTCTTCCGGAAAAGGACGTCGATGGCCTGCATGTGGTGAATGCCGGGAAGCTGGCCACCGGCGATGCGGACACGGGTCTCGTCTCCTGCACGCCTGCCGGCGCGATGGTTTTCGTCCGCCGCACCCATGGCGAGGACCTTTCCGGCCTCAACGCCGTGGTAATCGGGCGCTCCAACCTGTTCGGCAAGCCGATGGGTCAGCTCTTCCTGGCAGCAAACGCCACGGTGACCATCGCGCATTCACGCACGAAGGACCTGCCGGCCGTCTGCCGCAACGCCGACATCCTGGTGGCCGCCGTGGGGCGTGCCGAAATGGTGAAGGCAGATTGGGTAAAGCCGGGCGCAACCGTGATCGATGTCGGCATCAACCGGGTTGCAGCGCCGGAAAAGGGCGAGGGCAAGAGCAAGCTGGTGGGCGACGTTGCCTTCGATGAATGCGCCAAGGTCGCGAGCGTCATCACCCCGGTTCCCGGTGGCGTGGGCCCGATGACCATCGCCATGCTGATGGCGAACACGGTGATTGCCGCCTGCCGTTCGGCAGGGCAGCCCGCGCCGAAGTTCTGATATCGGCTCATGGAACAGGGCGGTTCAGCGACCGCCCTGTCGTAGATTTGATCAGTTTTTAAGTAAATAATACAGTTATTAGTTGTTAACTTTATCTATTACTAGCAATTTGCGGACGAATTCCACACGCTCTGTTAAAGGTCGGCTGCTAGTGTTCTTGGCATAAGAAGAACAGGAGCATGGCCGTGGGGATGATGTCTCAATCAAGAGAGCATTTCCTGAACAAGGAAGAGTCCTTCATGTATGACCGCGAGGCGCGGTACCGGATGGAGGAGACGCTCAATGCGGCCCGTATCGAGTATCAGGAGCGGGTGGTAACCCATCTTGCTTCGAGGCGGTGCGATCTCATTCGCATTTCGCCGTCAGGTGCGGTTCTCTCCCTGCTGACCCAGTTCTACGTGCCGCAGCAGTTCTATCTCGACATTCCCGACGCCCGCATTGCGAAGATCGGCTGCGTGTTGATGAAGACCTTCCCTAACAACACCATCGAGGCCCGCTTCCTCAAGCTTCTGACAAAGAAGGAAATGGACCGCATCTTCGTGTTCAGCACCCATCCGGCCCACCGCGATCGCGTGCTTGACGTGCGCAACTGGTAGCCGCGCGCCTGTGGGCCGGCTGCGGCACGCCGCCGTCGCTGACGGAACATGGCGACATGCCTTTGCCGTCTAGGATCGGGCTTCATCCGGTCGCATTCAGGAAGGCTGCATCGTCGTGATCATTCGGCCACGCCCCAATCTGTTGCAGTTGTTCTATATCATGCGCGGGTCCGTGGTGCCGCGCATCCTGCCCCAGATTGCCGGCGTTGCCGTGTTCGCGGCCTTTCTCGTGACCCTCCACAAGGCCTTCCCGGCGGAGGTGCCCGTCTATGCCGGAGCGCCTTTCGCACTGGTCGGCATCGCCCTTTCCATCTTTCTCTCGTTTCGCAATTCCGCCTGCTACGACCGCTGGTGGGAGGCTCGCAAGGTGTGGGGCGAGATGGTCTACACCGCGCGGCAGCTGGCACGGCAGACGCAGGTCCTGGACCATGCCGGGGGAGCAGATGCCGAAAGCCGGCGCCGGTTGCTGTCGCTCACCATTGCCTTCGCGCAGGCCATGGTCATCCACCTGCGCAGCGGGGGCGACGGAGAACGGGTGCTGAAGCATCTGCCCGAAGACGTGGTCCCGTCCTATCTCGCCAGCCGCAATCCGCCCGATGCCCTGTTGCGAGCCATTTCCGCCGAGCTCGCGCTACTTCTCCGCCGGGGCAGCATCAGCGACATCCTCTACCAGACGCTGGATCGCAGCGTTGCGGGCCTCGGCGGGGTGCAGGCGGCCTGCGAGCGCATCCGCAATACGCCGGTGCCATTCGCCTATACGCTCCTGCTCCACCGGACCGCCTATCTCTTCTGCTTCACCATGCCTCTCGGCTTCATCGATGCGCTCGGCTGGGCTACGCCCTTTGCCTCCGCCATGGTGGCCTATGCCTTCTTCGGCCTCGATGCCTTGGGGGACGAGCTGGAGGAGCCCTTCGGTCTCCTGCCGAACGATCTGCCTATCGGCGCCCTTGCCGACGTGATCGAGATCAATCTGCGCGAAGCCATGGGCGAAACGGACCTGCCGCCCTTGCCCGTACCTGTCGGATACGTCCTGATGTAAGCCCGGTCAGTGCGGGGGCGGGAAGCCGAACAGCGGATGCTTGAGCAGGCCGAGCGTCTGGTTCGGATTGCTGACGCGGGCCAGGAAATCCACGAGCTTGGTTTGCTCCTCCTTGATAAACTCGCAGCGCAGGATGTCCTTCTCGCGACCGACGACGATGCAGCCGATGCCGTGCTGGTACTTGCCGACGAACAGGTAGAAGTGCTTCGGGATGTCTTTCACGAATTCCGTATGGAGACGGACGCCCACCTCGGAAATGTCCTGGGTCAGCACGATATACTGGGTGATTTCCCGTGTGCCCTTTGCGGTGAACAGCACGCGGGCCATGAAGTTGCACTTCCTGCGTTCGAACCGCCGCCGCTCGTATTGCGGCCTGATCCGGGAAAGATAGTTGCCGACCTGGCTTGTATTGCTGCCTTCTTCCTTCATCTTCTTCCGTCCTTTCTAGGTGGAAAAGATATTCAGGGTGGAGCTCCAATGGTCATTTACTACCATAGTTATTTGAGAAATACAAGATCATTCGGATAAGTGAATATTTATAGTATTCGGGTTAACGCAATTCCACGCGTTTTAACTGTCGCGTCAATTGAATGGCAGCATTCTCCCGGCTCTTCGGAAACATGGGATGATAGAGCGTGCGCAGCGTCACGGCGGGGTCGCTGAGGCTGGAGAGGAAGGCCACGAGATCGGTGCTTTCGGGCCGAATGAGGGCACAGCGCAGCCTGTCGCGGCGCCGCAGGGTAACGGCGCAGCCAAGGCCGTATTGCCGGCTTCCGAGGATCAGCGTGAAGGCATCGGGGAGGAAGGATGTGAGCGGGCTTGTGACGACCAGATCGCGCCGGGAGATCTCCCGGACATCCACGGTGAACTCCTGGATGTTTCTGCAGCCTTTCGACGTGTAAAGGGCGCGAGCCTGGAAGTGGCAGGAAAATCGCTCGAAGGATTGCTCCTCCGCAGCCCTCAGGATCGCCCGGCGGCGGGAAAGAGTTTCAGAAACGAAATCCAATTCCTTACCTCATAAATTAAGAAATAAGGAAAATATCATATTAAGAGGTTAATTGTTTGTAAAGATCAAGGGCCGGAGCAATCCGGCCCTTTGTCGGCAATCCGCATCAAGGTCGTCGGCGTTCAGGCAAACACCCCCGCCCCTTCATCTGCCGGACGAGCCAGCAGACGGAACGAGGCAAACAATTCGCGGCCCATGCCGAATTCGTTCGCGGCAAGGTCGGCCTTTGCGGGTGCGCGTGCCGCCAGCTCTTCCGCGCCAACCAGAAGCTCCAGCGTTCCGGAAACCGCATCGAGCCTCAGCATGTCGCCGTCCCGGATCAGTGCGATCGGGCCGCCGTCCTTGGCCTCGGGGGTCACGTGGATTGCAGCCGGAACCTTGCCTGAAGCGCCGGACATGCGCCCATCCGTGACGAGAGCCACCCGGTGGCCGCGGTCCTGCAGCACGCCGAGGGGAGGGGTCAGGCGGTGCAGTTCCGGCATGCCGTTGGCCTTCGGTCCCTGGAAGCGGACGACGGCGATGAAGTCGCGGTCGAGCTTGCCGGCCTTGAAGGCATCCTGCAGTTCCTGCTGGTCGTGGAAGACGATGGCCGGTGCCTCGATGATGTGGCGGTCGGGCTTCACCGCGGAAATCTTGATGACGGCACGGCCGAGATTGCCGGTCAGCATCTTCAGACCGCCATTCGGCTGGAATGGCTGGGTGATCGGCGCAAGCACCTTGGGATCGGCGCTTGCGGCCGGTGCCGGCTCGCGCAGAACGCGGTTGTTGTCCCCGAGCTTGACGTCGATGGCATAGGACTGAAGGCCTTCGCCGGCCACGGTCCTGACATCCTCATGGAGCAGGCCGCCCTTCAGCAGCTCGGAAATGAGGAAGCCCATGCCGCCTGCCGCATGGAAGTGGTTCACGTCGGCAAGCCCGTTCGGATAGACGCGGGCAAGGAGCGGGACCACATCCGAGAGATCGGAAATATCCTGCCAGGTGAGCTTTATGCCCGCTGCCGCCGCCATGGCGACGAGATGCAGGGTGTGGTTGGTGGAGCCGCCCGTGGCATGGAGGCCAACCACGCCGTTCACCACCGAGCGCTCGTCGATCATCTCGCCGGCCGGCGTGAACTCGTTGCCGCTGGCGGTAATGGCAAGCGCCCGTTTCGTCGCCTCCCGCGTCAGCGCCTCGCGCAGCGGCGTGCCGGGATTGATGAAGGATGCGCCCGGAAGATGGAAACCCATGATCTCCATCAGCATCTGGTTGGAATTGGCGGTGCCGTAGAAGGTGCAGGTGCCGGGGCCGTGATAGGATTTGGATTCCGCCTCCAGAAGCTCCGCGCGTCCTACCTTGCCCTCTGCATAGAGCTGGCGGATGCGCGACTTCTCGTCGTTCGGAAGGCCCGAAGTCATCGGCCCTGCGGGCACGAAGACGGCGGGCAGATGGCCGAAGGTGAGCGCGGCGATCACCAGTCCCGGCACGATCTTGTCGCAGACGCCGAGATAGACCGCGGCATCGAACATGTTGTGCGACAGCCCGATGCCCGCCGCCATGGCGATGACGTCGCGGGAGAAGAGGGAGAGTTCCATGCCCGGCTGGCCCTGGGTCACCCCGTCGCACATGGCCGGCACGCCGCCCGCCACCTGCGCCACGCCGCCCGCCTCGCGAGCCGCCTCGCGAATGATCGCCGGATAGGTCTCGAAGGGCTGGTGGGCCGAGAGCATGTCGTTATAGGCGGTGATGATGCCGAGGTTCAGCACCTGGTCGCCGGCGAGTGCCTGCTTTTCGGCGGGCGCGCAGACGGCAAAGCCGTGGGCGAGGTTGCCGCAGGAGAGCACCGAACGGTGCGGCTTCTTCGAAACGGCAGATCTTACCCGCTCGAGATAGGCCTCGCGCGTGGGTCTGGAACGCTCGACGATGCGGCGGGTGATGGCAGCGATGGTGACATGCGGTGTCTGGGAGGACATGGCTTTCCTTCCGTTCAATGGCCGTTCAGGGTCAGCCGCCTTGGGCGGCGCTTGCATGGGACCGGCCTGGTGCCGGTCGGCGGTCCCGGCCTGGCCGGGGCGGGCACGTCAGGGTGCCCAGTAGATATCGACTTCGGTTGCCGCGCGCCGCAGGACGGCACGCACCGGCATCTCCGTCTCCTCGTGCCCGGCCTGTGCCTTTTCCAGCACGGAACGCTTGGCCTCGCCTTCGATATGCAGGATCAGCAGGCGCGCATCCTGCAGTCGCCGGAAGGAGAAAGTGAGGCGCGGCTCGCCGGCGCCGTCCGCCTCCATGCTGAGGATGGGGGCGTCGGTGCCCATGTCGAGGGCCTGCGAAAGATGGCTGCCGCCCGGGAAGAAGGAGGCCGTGTGACCGTCTCCGCCCATGCCCAGCACAACCACGTCAAAGGGCGCGGCAAGGGCGCCCGCCGTCCTGGATGCGGTGGCGGCAGCCGCTTCCGCGGTCGGCTCCGGCTGGTAGAGAGGCAGGAAATGCGCCGCGGACGCCGCATTCTTCAAGAGCCGCCCGGCGACGAGCGCGTGGTTCGACCGCGGATTGTCGAACGGAACGAAGCGCTCGTCGACAAGAGTCACATCCACCTTGTCCCAGTCGAGCGGACGGGTGGAGAGTGCGTCGAAGAAACGCCCGGGCGTGGTGCCGCCGGAAACCGCGATCGACGCGCGGCCCCGTGCGCCGATTGCTTCCGACAGCGTGGCCGCCACTCGGTCTGCCATGGCCTCGGCGAGGGCTTCCGCACCCGCGAATTCGTGGAAACGGCTCATGGTCTCAACCCACTTCGTGCCAGGTGCGGCCATCGCGTTCGATGAGCGCGATCGCATGGCTCGGGCCCCAGGTGCCGGCGGTGTAGCCCTGCACGGCCTGGCCGGTCGCTTCCCAGCCCTTGAGGATCGGATCCACCCACTTCCATGCCGCCTCCACCTCGTCGCGGCGCATGAACAGCGTCTGGTTGGAGCGGATGACATCGGTGAGAAGACGCTCGTAGGCATCGGGATTGCGGACGCTGAAGGCCTCGGCAAAGGTCATGTCGAGCGAGACGTGACGCAGGCGCATGCCGCCGGGACCCGGATCCTTGATCATCAGCCACTGCTTCACGCCCTCGTCGGGCTGAAGCCGGATGACGAGCTGGTTGGCGGTGATGCGGCCTGCGGCGTCGTCGAAGATGGAGTGAGGGATCGGCTTGAAGCTGATGACGATTTCCGACATGCGCGCGGCAAGCCGCTTGCCGGTGCGCAGGTAGAAGGGCACGCCCGCCCAGCGCCAGTTGCCGATTTCGGCCTTGATCGCCACGAAGGTTTCCGTGTTGGAAACCCCGCCTTCGAGTTCCTCGAGATAGCCCTTGACGGGCCCGCCCGCGGAAGCGCCTGCGCGATACTGGCCGCGCACCGTCAGTTTCTCGACATTGGAGCTGTTGATCGGCTTCAGGGCGCGCAGAACCTTCAGCTTCTCGTCGCGCACGGCTTCCGCCTCGAGCGAGGAGGGGGCTTCCATCGCCACGAGGCAGAGGAGCTGCAGCATGTGGTTCTGCACCATGTCGCGCAGCGCGCCTGCCTTGTCGTAGTAGCCGGCGCGGCCTTCAAGCCCGACCGATTCCGCGACGGTGATCTGCACATGGTCGATATGGGCGGAGTTCCACAGGGGCTCGTAAAGCGCGTTGGCAAAGCGCAGCGCCATCAGGTTCTGCACGGTTTCCTTGCCGAGATAATGGTCGATGCGGAAGATCTGTTCCTCGCGGAAGACCTTCCCGATCGTGTTGTTCAGCTCCAGCGCGGAGGCGAGGTCGCGGCCGATGGGCTTCTCCACGACGATGCGGGACTGGCGGGTGATCATCTTGTGGTCGCGCAGCTGCTCGGCGATCGGGCCGAACAGGGAAGGCGCGACCGCCAGATAGAAGGCGCGGATGCGCTCCTTGCCCTCTTCCAGAAGATCCCGAAGCTTGTCCCACCCCTGTTCCGACTTGGCATCGACGGAAACGTAGAAGAGGCGCGCGCAGAAGCGCTCGACCTGATCCTCGCGATAATCGTCTCCCTTGAGATGCTCCTTGAGGGCCGTTCGGGCATAGGCGCGATACTCCTCGTCGGTCATCGGCGCGCGGGATGCGCCGATGATGCGGGTGGGTTCGCTCAGCTGCTCGTCCATCTGCCGGTGATAGAGGGCAGGAAGCAGCTTGCGCTCCGCAAGATCGCCTGTGCCGCCGAAGACGACACAATCAAAGGGCTCGACGGGGATGAATTGGCTGGTCATGCTCATGTCTCTCGAATACGGGATGGGGACTACATAATCTAATCGATTTAAAAAAGCCAGTCCGTGCGAATGCGAATCCTCGAAAACCGTGTCCGGTTGCCGAGGATTCCATTTCTGCCTGTCGGGGCGGCGCGTGGCCGCCGGTCAGATCCGGTCGAGCAGCGCGTACCAGGAGAGCGCCAGGAAAAGCAGCGGTGCCCGCAGGGAAGCGCCTCCCGGGAAGGGCGGAACCTTCAGGTTGCGGAACAGTTCGAGATCGGTTTCGTTCCCCGTCACGTGATCCGCATAGAGCTTTCCGCAATAGTTGGACAGCATCACGCCATGGCCGGAATATCCGCCGATGGAGGTCACGCCGGGCATCACCTCCCGCACGAAGGGCTTGCGCGGCATGGTGATCCCCACCGAACCGCCCCAGGAATGGGTGATTTCGACATCCCTCAGCTCCGGATAGATTTCCGCAATCTGGCGCCGGATGTGAATGGAGATGTCGGCGGGATTTGCGGCCGTATAGGCCTCGCGCCCGCCGAAGATCAGCCGCCCGTCGCGGGACTTGCGGAAGTAGCGCACCATGAACCGGCTGTCGGCGATCGCCTCGCTGCCCGGCAGCACCCGCGGGAATCGATCCAGCGGAACGGTGGCGCCGATGAAGGAGCGGATCGGCATGACATGGGCAGCCGTCACCGGCTCCAGGTTGCCGATATAGGCGTTGGTGGCGATGAGTACCCGATCCGCCGTGATCGTGCCGCGGGCGGTCTCGATCTGGGTCTTGCCCCCCGACTGGCGGATGGCGGTTGCCGGGGTCATTTCGTGGAGAGCAGCGCCAGCCCCGGCTGCGACCCGTGCCAGCCCGATGATCAGCTTCAGCGGATGGATGTGGCCGGTGCCGCCGTCATAGACGCCGCAGGAGAAGCGCCTGGAACCGACCCGCTCCTCCGTTTCCGCCCGGTCCATGAAGCGGATGTGGCGGTAGCCATAGCGGCCGGACATGATCTCGGCGGTCCGCCGATACTCGTCATCCTTGCCCGCCTTGTGCGAGACGCTCATGTAGCCCGGCATGTATTCCATGTCGATCGCATGGGTTTCCGCAAAGGAGAGCAGATGCTTCTTGGCGCGCTCCGCCATGTCGAAGAGCGCCCTGGTGCGCTCGAAGCCGAATTCGGGTTCCATCTCGTCCGGCCATGCGCGCTGGCCGGTGCCGATCTGGCCGCCATTGCGGCCCGAAGCACCGTCACCGAAGCGGGCAGCCTCGATCAGCGTTACGGAAACGCCGGCTTTTGCAAGGTTGTAGGCTGCCTGAAGACCCGTATAGCCGCCGCCGATGATGGCGACGTCCGTGCTCAGAGAGCCGTCGAGGGCCGGATATTCCGGCCGCTCTCCAGCGCTCGCCTGATACCAGGAAATTCCTGGGGCGATGGGGCTTTGCCACATGATGGACCGGCCCTTCAGACGTTGAGAAGCAGGAATTCCCGCTCCCAGGGGCTGATCACCTGCATGAAGGTTTCGAATTCCCCCCGCTTCAGCCCGGCATACATGCCGACGAATTCCGCGCTGAGGCAGCCCGCAAGGCTCGGTTCCGCCTCGAGCAGCGCCACCGCCTCGAGAAGGCCGCGGGGCAGATCGATGCGCCCGTCATTGACCGTTCCGTCCGCCGGTGGCGTCGGCTCGATCTCGTTGACCATGCCGAGATAGCCGCAGGCCAGCGAGGCCGCGAGCGCCAGGTAAGGATTGGCATCGGAGCCGGGCAGCCGGTTTTCCACACGCCGCGCCGCCGGGCCGGAAACCGGGATGCGGAAGGCCGTGGTGCGGTTGTCATAACCCCATGCGGTGTTGACCGGGCTCGACATGCCGGGCGTCAGGCGACGATAGGAGTTCACGTAGGGCGCCATCATCGCGAGCGCATTCGGCACGTATCGCTGCATGCCGCCGATGAAGTGGCGGAAGAGATCGGATTCCTGGCCATCGGGCTCGGAAAAGATGTTCTTGCCGGTCTTCAGGTCCACCACGGACTGGTGGATGTGCATGGCGGAACCCGCCTGGCCCTGCAGCGGCTTGGCCATGAAGGTGGCGTAGATGCCGTGCTTCAGGGCCGCCTCGCGGATCGTGCGCTTGAACATGAAGACCTGGTCTGCCAGCTCCAGCGGATCGCCGTGGCTGAGGTTGATCTCCAGCTGCGCCGGTCCCTCCTCGTGGATAAGGGTGTCGATCTCGAGCCCCTGCTTTTCGGAGAAGGCATAGATGTCGTCGATCAGTTCGTCGAACTCGTTGACGCCCGCAATCGAATACCCCTGGCCGCCGAGGATGGTGCGTCCCGATCGTCCCTTCGGAGGCTGGAGCGGGTAATCCGGATCCTCGTTCATGGCGACGAGATAGAATTCGATTTCGGGCGCCACCACGGGCTTCCAGCCCTTCGACGCATAGAGCCCGACCACCCTGCGCAGAACGTTGCGCGGCGTGTAGGTCGTCTGCTCGCCGTCGATGTCGACCACGTCGCAGATCACCTGCGCGGTCGGATCTTCTTCCCAGGGAACGATGGCGAGCGTGGAAAGGTCCGGCAGAAGCTTCAGGTCGCTGTCGCGTGCGTCATAGCGGAAACCGCCGGATTCATCGGGATATTCTCCCGATATCGTGTGCCGGAAGACGGCATTGGGAAGCGCAAGCGATGTGGATTCGTTGAATTTCGAGGTCAGCATCATCTTGCCGCGCGCAACACCCGCAAGGTCGGGCGTGATGCATTCGATATCCTCGATACCCCGGGCGCGGAGCCATTCTCCCGCTTCTTTCCAGTTCTTCACTCCCCGGAGCGACTGGGCGGCAGCGGTATCCGCGTTTTTCGATTTGGATGATTTGTCTGCTTTGCTTTTTTTCAGAGGCATGTCCCACCAGTTGGACGTTGATAATGAAAGACATCATATCCACTCGCGACAAATAAGCGAGGGGGGCAGTATATTGACTTTGCCGCTTTTCCGGGGGAACAGGGTGCTTTCTGGACGGAAAAGGGGCCGAAGTGGCGGCAAGAGTGGATGTTCTGGTGCTGGGCGCAGGCGCTGCCGGGCTGATGGCGGCAATTCGCGCCGGCCAGCGCGGACGCCGCGTGCTGGTGGTCGATCATGCCTCGAAGCCCGCCGAGAAAATCCGCATTTCCGGCGGCGGACGCTGCAACTTCACCAATATTCATGCCGGCCCGAAAGCCTATCTCTCGCAGAACCCGCATTTCGCGAAATCTGCGCTCGCCCGCTATACGCCGCAGCATTTCATCGACCTTGTGGATCGCCACCGGATCGCCTGGCACGAGAAGACGCTGGGCCAGCTCTTTTGCGACAATAGCGCCACGGACATCATCCGCATGCTGCTCGACGAACTGAAGGCTGCCGGCGGCGAGCTGAGGCTCGGCACGGAGATCGGCGAGATCGCCCTGACGGAAAGCGGCTTTCGCGTCGGGCTCGGCAGCGAAGGAGAGGTGCAGGCGCAAAGCCTGATCGTTGCGACCGGCGGCAAATCCATTCCGAAAATGGGCGCCACCGGGTTCGCCTATCAGATCGCCGCGCAATTCGGCCTGCCGATGGTGGAGACCCGCCCGGGTCTGGTGCCGCTGACGCTGGAGCCGATGCTGCTGGAACGGCTCTCCCCTCTTTCGGGCGTGTCGGTCTCCGCATCGGTTTCCCATGGGAAAACCGCATTTCGCGAGGCGGTGCTCTTCACCCATCGCGGGCTTTCAGGCCCCGCGATCCTGCAGATCTCGTCCTACTGGAGGGAGGGCGACCGGATCACCCTGTCGCTCGAGCCGGATCTCGATCTTTTCGCGGCGCTCAAGGCTGCCAAGGCCACTCGCGGCAAGCAGGCGCTGCAGACGGTGCTTGCCGATCACTATCCGAAGCGGCTTGCCCAGCATGTTTCGGACGTGCTGGGGGTCGATCGTCCGCTGGCGGACCTCTCGGACAAGGCCCTCCAGAAGGCGGCGCTCGCCCTTCAGTCCTGGGAGATCGTTCCCGGCGGCTCGGAGGGCTACCGTACGGCGGAGGTCACGGTGGGAGGGATCGACACGCGGGCCCTCGATTCCCGAACCATGCAGGCGCGGGACGTGCCCGGCCTCTATTTCGTCGGCGAATGCGTGGACGTCACGGGCTGGCTCGGCGGCTATAACTTCCAGTGGGCCTGGGCCTCCGGCCATGCGGCGGGCGAAGCGGCCTGAGGCCGCCAGCAACATTCTGCCGCAGGCCGCCTCTCCGTATCATTCCTGACTTGCAGCGGCGCGGAAGCGGGTCCATACTCCCCTCATGACAAAAGCATGAACTGCTGCAATTCGGCCATGCTTTAATGCTTGTTAATGAACGGATGGCATCCTGACCCATAAGCCAGCGGGGCGTCGCCCTGAACATGAGGTTGGCGCTGGTGGCCAGTTGTTGAAGCAGGTTCGTTCGGGCGATCGGATGATGTGCCCCTTCGATAACCGCTTTTCGGGCCGGGATGTTCACGTTCAGGAAGGGTAGGCCAGACATGAAAGAGAACCGTCGTCGCGCTCGCGCCATTGCCATCGCCGCCACTGAAAAGCACAGCCGTGATGCATGGCTCCGACTGGGCTATATGACCGGTTTCGTCATTCTCTCCATCGGCCTGGGTTTCGCACTCGTCGGCTGATGATTTCGGGCAGCGTCGCTGCCAGGGGAGTTCCTGCCTCCGCTGAGGGAGGCAGCTTCCATTCGTATACGAGACAGACATCCGCTTCGGGTAATCGGCCGGATGCAATCCGTGCCGTTCACGCCAGCATTCCGGTCTCTCTCGATCCGGTTCCACCAGAAACGAAATCCGCGCAGGTCTCCGGCACAGCCTCCCGTGGCCTGTGATCCGAAAACCTGCGCGGCAATAACCCGGCAGCAGGGTAGCCGGGCTATGGAAAAGGTCCCGCTTCGGGCGGGACCTCGGGTTGTCAGGCCGTCGGGCCCTGGGTCAGGATGACGGGGATCAGGAGATCCCCCCAGTTGCCGCCGCCGCCATGGTGACGGGCGGAGCGGACGAGCTCCACGGATACACCGGCATCCACCGCCTTCATCACGGACTGGTTCAGGCGATGCAGGTCGTTGGCCACCATGCGGATCATGGCCTGCTGGTCTGCGCTCATGGCCGATGCCTGTTCCTCGGCCCGTTCTTTAACGCGTGTCTGCGGTGCCATCGGGATACTCCTTGTTGCTTGGCGTTGCAGGATGCCATCGCCCTCGGGCGGTGGCGGAAGCGGCGGGCTGGGCTCTTGATAGAAGGCCCGCCACCCCGGTCTCGGTGACTTACTCGGCGGCCGGCTTGAACTGGTCCGTCTCGGTCGATTCCTTCATGGCGGTCGTCGAGGACTTGCCGCCGGAGATGGCGAGCGAGACCGCATCGAAATAGCCGGTGCCGACTTCGCGCTGGTGCTTGGTCGCGGTGTAGCCGTTGGCTTCGGCGGCGAATTCCGCCTGCTGCAGCTCGGAATAGGCGGCCATCTGGCGATCCTTGTAGCCGCGGGCCAGTTCGAACATGCCGTAGTTCAGCTGGTGGAAGCCGGCCAGGGTGATGAACTGGAACTTGTAGCCCATCGCGCCCAGTTCCTTCTGGTACTTGGCGATCGTTGCGTCATCCAGGTTCTTCTTCCAGTTGAAGGACGGCGAGCAGTTGTAGGCGAGCTTCTTGCCGGGATGTGCCTTGTGTACGGCTTCGGCGAACTTGCGGGCCTGTTCGAGATCCGGCTTGGAGGTTTCCATCCAGATCAGGTCGCAGTAGGGCGCATAGGCAATGGCGCGGGCGATGCAGGGCTCGATGCCGTTGCGAACCTGATAGAAGCCTTCGACCGTCCGGCCGGCATCGTAATCGACGAAGGGCTGGTCGCGCTCATCGATGTCGGAGGTGAGAAGCTTGGCGGCTTCGGCGTCCGTGCGGGCGATGATGAGGGTCGGCGTGCCCATGACGTCAGCGGCGAGGCGCGCGGCGGTCAGGTTGCGGATGTGGGCAGCGGTCGGGATCAGAACCTTGCCGCCGAGATGGCCGCACTTCTTTTCCGACGCAAGCTGGTCTTCGTAGTGAACACCGGCAGCGCCGGCTTCGATGAAGGCCTTCATGATCTCGAAGGCGTTGAGCGGGCCGCCGAAGCCGGCTTCCGCATCGGCGACGATCGGGGCGAACCAGGTGTCGACCGAAAGGCCCTTGCCTTCCTGGGTCTCGATCTGGTCGGCACGCTGCAGCGTGCGGTTGATGCGCTTGGCAAGCTCCGGAGCGGCGTTGGCCGGATAGAGCGACTGGTCCGGATACATGGCCGAGGCGGTGTTCGCGTCGGCGGCAACCTGCCAGCCGGAGAGGTAGATGGCCTTGAGGCCCGCGCGGACCATCTGCATGGCCTGGTTGCCCGAGAGCGCGCCGAGCGCGTTGACGAAATCCTCTTCATGGATCAGCTTCCACAGGCGGTTCGCGCCCATTTCGGCAAGCGTGTACTGGATGTTGACCGAGCCGCGCAGACGCTTGACGTCCTCGGCGGTATAGGTGCGCTCGATACCGTCGTAACGGCCCTTCGGTGCGCTGGGGATGAGATTGTAAAAATCAGTCATATCCATTCTCCATGGTCGATCCGGTTGCCCGGTTGATTGGCCAGTTTGGGAACTCGTGGCCGCCTTTGATGTGACTGGTTTTACACTGCACTGCGAAAAGCCACCAGAAAAATACGATAAATCCGCCCGTTAAAAGGGTTATGATGTCTTGTCTTTGACAAGCCGGCTGTGTAAATTTGTAAAAAATGTAAAGTCTCCGTTTCGACCAAAGTTGTAAAAGGCGTGACAAATGGCGGAAAACAAGATCTTTGCCGGCCCCCGGGTGCGCCGCATCCGGAACGGATTGAACCTCACCCAGACCGCCATGGCCGAGGCGCTGGAGATTTCCCCTTCCTATCTCAACCTGATCGAGCGCAACCAGCGGCCGCTCACCGTGCAGCTGCTCCTGAAGCTGGCCGCCGTCTACAAGGTGGATCTCGACGAAATCCGCGGCGGGGGCGGGGACATGGCGGGCGGCCTGCGCGAGGTTTTCGCCGATCCGCTTCTGGCGGGCGAGCTGCCCGGAGACCAGGAACTGGTGGAGATAGCCGAAGCCGCGCCGAATGCTGCCAACGGCATGGTCAAGCTCTACCGTGCCTATCGCGAGCAGGCCGCACGGCTCACCGATCTTGCGGAGCTTCTGGCGCGAGAGGGGCACGACACGTCCCTTTCCGGAACGCGGCTTCCCATGGACGAGGTGCGCGAGACCCTGGAGCGGCGACCCAATCATTTTGCGGCCATCGACGAGGCTGCGGAACGGTTTCACGCCCGGCTCGGTGCGGGGGAGGGGCTGCTCATTCCGCTGAAGGAATGGATGCGCGCCGAACATGGCATCGTCGTGCGCACGCTGCCGGTTCACGCCATGCCCACCCAGAGGCGCCGGTTCGACCGGCATTCCATGCGGCTCTTCATATCCGAGCGCCTTTCCGTTCACGAGCAGCTTCGGGAGATCGCTCAGGAAGCAAGCCTACTCGCCTTTCGGGAGGAGATCATGGAGCAGCTGGAAGGGCTTGCCCTTTCGGGCAGCGAGGCCCGGCGGATCGCGCGCTTCGAGCTGGCCCGCTACGCCGCCCATGCGCTGATGATGCCGTACGGGGAGTTTCTGGCCCAGGCCCAGCGCCTGCGCTACGATCTCGATCTCCTGCGGGTGCGCTTCGGCGTTTCCTTCGAGCAGGCCGCCCACCGCTTGACGACGCTGCAGCGGCCGGGTGCCTCCGGTATCGCCTTCTTCACCATGGAAATCGATCATGCGGGCAATCGCCTGCGGCGGGCCGGCGCACAGGGATTTCCCCATTCCCGCTTCGGGGGCGGCTGTCCCAAGCTCAATATCCACAGCACCTTCGCGCAACCTTCGCAGATCCTTGTCGATCAGGCGGACATGCCGGATGGCACCCGTTACCTGCTGATCGCGAGAACCCTCGACGGCCCGCATGTGGCATTTCAGGAGCGGGTGCGGCGAACGGCGATCCTGATCGGCTGCGATGCCGCCTTCGCCGAGGAGACGGTTTACGGCCAGGCGGTGCGGGGCGGCGTTCCGGTTCTTCCGATCGGGACCGCCTGCCGGCTCTGCGAGAGACAGGGTTGCCTCTCGCGCGCCGAGCCTCCTGTCACCCGGCCTCTCGGCCTCGACGAGATGGTAACCGGGCTCAGCGCCTTCGACTTCCAGTAGGTCCTCTGGGGGCCGGAAATTAACACTTAGTTAGATTCTGCGCGGCCCCCCTTGCCGCCTACTGTTTTCCTTCATAGTCTTCCTCAGAGGCAACAACGATGGCTCACGGGCAAAAAGAACCGGCCTGGACCATCGAAAAGGGAGAAAATCATGAAGTTTACCCGGACAATGACGTTTGCACTGGCGACGCTCGTCGCGACTGCATTCGCACATGCCGAAGACCGTGTCGTTAATGTTTACAACTGGTCGGATTACATCGACGACAGCATCATCAAGGACTTCGAGAAGGAGACCGGCATCAAGGTCGTCTACGACGTCTTCGACTCCAACGAAATCCTCGAAACGAAACTTCTCGCCGGCTCTTCCGGCTACGACGTGGTGGTTCCCACCGCGATCTTCCTTGCCCGCCAGATCCAGGCCGGCGTCTTCCAGAAGCTCGACAAGTCGAAGCTTCCGAACCTCAAGAACATGTGGGATGTGGTGTCCGAGCGCACCGCGATCTACGATCCCGGCAACGAGTATTCCATCAACTACATGTGGGGCACCACCGGCATCGGCTACAACAAGGCCAAGGTGAAGGAGCGGCTCGGCACCGACCAGATCGACAGCTGGAAGACCGTATTCGATCCGGAACAGGCCAAGAAGCTGGCCGATTGCGGCATCTACATGCTGGACTCGCCGACGGACATCCTGCCGAGCGTGCTGAAGTATCTGGGCCTCAACCCGGATTCCAAGTCGGCCGAAGACCTCGCCAAGGCCGAGGAAGCCATGCTGGCGATCCGCCCCTATGTCCGCAAGTTCCATTCCTCCGAATACATCAATGCCCTCGCCAATGGCGACATCTGCGTGGCCGTCGGCTGGTCGGGTGACATCTTCCAGGCCCGCAACCGCGCCGCAGAAGCCAAGCAGGGCGTCGATGTAGGCTATGCCGTTCCGAAGGAAGGCGCGCTGATGTGGTTCGACCAGATGGCGATCCCGGCCGATGCCCAGCATGTGGAAGAGGCGCACGAGTTCCTGAACTACATCATGCGCCCCGATGTCGCCGCCAAGGCGTCCAACTACGTGGTCTATGCCAACGGCAACAAGGCCAGCCAGGAGATGATCGACAAGGCGATCACCTCCGATCCCGCCGTCTATCCGGATGAGGCAACCCTCGCCAATCTCTTCACCACCACGCCCACCAATCCGAAGGAGCAACGGGTCGTGACCCGGGTCTGGGCGAAGGTCGTGACCGGTCAGTGAGGAAAGGATGAGACCCCGGCGCTCGAAGGCGCCGGGGTTTTTAACGAAAAGAGCGACCTATCGCTTCGAGGGGACAATCATGAAATCGTTGGGAAACATCCGGCGCTCCTTTGCGCCCTGGAATGATCCTTCTGCAAAACCTTACATCGCATTCGAGAACATCACGAAGGCCTTTGGCAGCTTCATCGCCGTCAATGACCTCACGCTGCACGTGTTCCAGCGCGAATTCTTCGCCCTGCTCGGAGCATCCGGCTGCGGCAAGTCCACGCTGCTGCGCATGCTCGCGGGCTTCGAGCAGCCCACCAGCGGCCGTATCCTGCTCGACGGGCAGGAAATGTCGGGCATCCCGCCCTATCGCCGCCCCGTGAACATGATGTTCCAGTCCTATGCGCTTTTCCCGCACATGACGGTGGAGAAGAACATCGCCTTCGGCCTCAAGCAGGATGGCATGGCCAAATCCGAAATCGAGGATCGCGTGGCGCAGATGCTGAAGCTCGTGAAGCTCGAGCAGTTCGGCAAGCGCAAGCCGCACCAGCTTTCCGGTGGCCAGCGTCAGCGCGTGGCACTCGCCCGCTCCATCGCCAAGCGGCCGAAGGTGCTGCTGCTCGACGAACCGCTCGGCGCGCTCGACAAGAAGCTGCGCGAGGAAACCCAGTTCGAACTGATGGATCTTCAGCAGGAGCTCGGCCTCACCTTCATGGTCGTGACCCATGACCAGGAAGAGGCCATGACCATGGCCGACCGCATCGCCATCATGGATCGCGGCCAGGTGAAGCAGGTGGCAACGCCTGCGGAAGTCTACGAGGCGCCGAACTCCCGCTTCGTCGCGGATTTCATCGGCTCCGTGACGCTGTTCGAGGGCAAGGTGGAGAAGGCGGAGGGCAACCGCATCGAGATTGCCGGCACGGACGGATTCCCGATCCGGGCGGAGAGCGCCGTTGCCGTGACGCCGGGGGCCACCGTTCATTACGCCATTCGTCCGGAGAAGATCCGCCTCACCAAGGCCCGCCCCGCGGACCCGTCGGTCAATGCTGCCGAAGGGGAGATCTGGGACATCGCCTATCTCGGCGACATGACCGTCTTCCACGTGCGCCTTGCCTCGGGCAAGGTCATCAAGATTTCCCAGATGAATGCCACCCGAGAGGCCGAGGAACCTTTCGGCTGGGACGAGCAGGCCTGGGTGTCCTTCCCGGCGAATGCCGGTATCGTGCTGACGAGCTGAGGAGACGCATCATGAACCCGCTCAAATGGGTCACGAGCCGGCTGGTCATCCTGGTGCCCTATGCCTGGCTGCTGATCTTCTTCCTCGTCCCCTTCTTCATCGTCTTCAAGATCTCGCTGTCGACGACGGCGATCCAGATGCCGCCCTACGACCCCGTCTTCGACGGCACCGGGACCTGGGAAAAGATCAAGCAGCTTTCCTTCGACAACTATGTCTGGCTGACGGAAGACCCCCTCTATTACCGGGCCTATATCTCATCGGTCATCATCGCGGCGGTCTCGACCGTCCTGACGCTCCTGGTGGCCTATCCGGTTGCCTATGGCATGGCACGGGCGCCGTCCTCGATCCGCCCGACGCTGCTGATGCTGGTCATTCTGCCCTTCTGGACCAGCTTCCTGATCCGCGTCTATGCCTGGATCGGCATCCTCAAGCCGGAAGGACTGCTCAGCCAGCTGCTGATCTCCCTCGGGCTCATCAGCGAGCCGTTGCAGATCCTGAACACCAACACCGCCATCTTCATCGGCATCGTCTACTCCTACCTGCCCTTCATGGTGCTGCCGATCTATTCGGCGCTGGAGAAGATGGACTACTCGCTCGTCGAGGCCGCGGAAGATCTCGGCTGCACGCCGACCGGCGCGTTCTGGAAGGTGACCTTCCCGCTCTCGCTGCCCGGGGTCATCGCGGGCTGCTTCCTGGTCTTCATTCCCGCGGTCGGCGAGTTCGTGATCCCGGACCTGCTTGGCGGCTCGGCAACGCTGATGATCGGCAAGACGCTCTGGAACGAGTTCTTCTCCAACCGTGACTGGCCGGTCTCTTCGGCCGTGGCTGTGGTGCTGCTGCTCATCCTTGTCATACCCATCGTGTTCTTCCAGAACGCGCAGGCGAAAGCAGAGGAGGCCGGACGATGAACACGACCTGGAGCCGTTTCAACATCCTGTCGGTCGTGGTGGGCTTTTCCTTCCTCTACCTGCCCATCCTCATCCTGATCATCTTCTCGTTCAATGCGTCGAAGCTGGTCACGGTGTGGGGAGGCTTTTCGACCAAATGGTATGTCTCGCTGTTCAGCAACCAGGGCATCATGGATGCCGCCTGGGTGACGATCCGCGTGGCACTGCTTTCGGCCAGCATCGCCACCGTGCTCGGCACGCTCGCGGCGCTGGCGCTCAACCGCTACACCCGCTTCAATGGCCGCATGCTGTTTTCGGGCATGGTCTATGCACCGCTCGTCATGCCAGAGGTCATCACCGGCCTGTCGCTTCTCCTGCTTTTCGTCGCCATCGGCTTCGATCGCGGCTTCTGGACGGTGACGCTCGCCCATGTGACGCTGACCATGTGCTTCGTGGCGGTGGTGGTCCAGTCCCGTCTGGTGACATATGACCGCTCTCTGGACGAGGCGGCGATGGATCTGGGCGCGACACCGGTGGGCACCTTCTTCCAGGTAACCCTGCCGGTGATCCTGCCGGCCGTCGTGTCCGGCTGGATGCTGGCCTTCACGCTGTCGCTCGACGACCTCGTGATTGCGAGCTTCACCTCCGGCCCCGGCGCAACGACGCTGCCCATGAAGATCTACAGCCAGGTACGCCTCGGGGTGACGCCGGAGATCAATGCGGTCTCGACGATCATGATCGCCTTCATCGCGACCGGCGTAGTGATCGCGTCGATCATCACCAAGCGGCAAGAAGTGCAGCGCAAGCGCGACGAACGCATGGCCATGGCCCAGCCCTGACCGGTCTCAAGGCACCACTGAGGGCCGGCCGGTGCCGGCCCTTTTGCCTGTTCAGTCTTCGGCCGATGGCAGGAACAGATAGGTGAAGAACCAGACGGGAACCACGATCAGCGCGCCAAGCGTCAGCCGCGGTGCGGCCCATGCGGCTGCATCCGCCATCCTGTCTGCCACCTGCTGCCGCGACAGGCTTGCCGCTTCCAGGAGCGTGTCTGCCGTAATGCCGAAGAGGCCCAGCAGCCATCCCGCCAGCAGTGACGCCAGGCCGAGCTTGATCAGTCCCCACACGATCCGCCGCATCCTTCACTCCCCCAGAGCGATGATTCGTTGTTCATCATATTCTTTTTGCCTTGCCCGGAGGAATCCCCGGGCGGGAGGACGAGGGCGCGCATGGAACAGGACGCGGGTGCAGGCACGCAAGCGGGCCGCAAGGGTGCCTTTATAATGCAATGCAGCATGATATAAACGACGCACAATCGTGAGGAGGGACGAATGCTCGACGACAAGCCGCTGTGGGTGCCATCGGAGGAATTCAAGGCTGCGACGCCGATGCGCGCCTTCATGGATTTCGTCAGCGAAACACATGCTCTTTCCTTCAGCGATTACGATTCCTTCCATCAGTGGTCCATCGACAGGCGCGACCTCTTCTGGTCTGCGGTCTGGGATTTCTCGGGCGTCAGGGGCGAGAAGGGCGATCGCTTCCTGATCGACGACGAGCGGATGCTCGAGGCCCGGTTCTTTCCCGATGCGAGGCTGAACTTCGCCGAAAACCTGCTCTCCCACACCGGCAGCACCGATGCCATGATCTTCGTCGGCGAGGACAAGGCGCAAGGTCGGATGAGCTTCGATGCCCTGCATGGGCTTGTCTCGCGCCTGCAGCAGGCCTATCGCGCGATGGGGATCGGCAAGGGTGACCGCATTGCCGCGATGATGCCCAACATGCCCGAAACGGTGGCGCTGATGCTCGCCGCCGCCTCGATCGGAGCCATCTGGTCCTCCTGCTCGCCCGATTTCGGCGAACAGGGCGTGCTCGACCGCTTCGGCCAGATCGAGCCGAAGTTGTTCATCACCTGCGACGCCTACTGGTACAACGGCAAGAAGCAGGACGTTGCCGGCAAGGCGGCTGCGGTTACCGCAAAGCTCGGCGTGCCTGCGCTGGTGGTGCCCTATGCGGGCGATGCCGCCGCGGCGGTCTCGCTGATCGGCAATGCACGCACGCTTGCCGATTTCATCGCACCTCATGCTGCAAAGCAGGTGGAATATGTGGCTCTGCCCTTCTCCCATCCGCTTTACATCCTCTTCTCCTCCGGCACGACCGGGGTGCCGAAATGCATCGTCCACTCCGCTGGCGGCACGCTACTCCAGCATCTCAAGGAGCATCGCCTTCATTGCGGGCTGAAGCAGGGAGAGAAGCTCTTCTACTTCACCACCTGCGGCTGGATGATGTGGAACTGGCTCGTATCGGGTCTGGCTGTGGGCGCCACGCTCTGCCTCTATGACGGCTCGCCCTTCTATCCGGACGGAAAGGTGCTGTTCGACTATGCGGAGCGGGAAGGTTTCGCGGTCTTCGGCACCTCCGCAAAATACATCGATGCCGTGCGCAAGGCAGGGATCGAACCGGCGAAGACCCATGATCTTTCCGCGCTTCGCCTTGTCACCTCCACCGGTTCGCCGCTTTCGCCGGAAGGCTTCTCCTTCGTCTATGAAGGCATAAAGGCGGATGTGCAGCTTGCCTCGATCTCTGGCGGCACGGACATCGTCTCCTGCTTCGTCCTCGGCAATCCGCTGAAGCCGGTCTGGCGCGGCGAGATCCAGGGCCCGGGCCTCGGCCTTGCCGTGGACGTCTGGGACGATGACGGAAAGCCGGTGCGGGGCGAGAAGGGCGAACTCGTCTGCACCCGCGCCTTCCCCTCCATGCCTGTCATGTTCTGGAACGACGAGGGGGGCCGGAAGTACCGGGCTGCCTACTTCGAGCGCTTCGACAACATCTGGTGTCACGGCGATTTTGCAGAGTGGACCGCCCATGGTGGGCTCGTCATTCACGGGCGCTCGGACGCCACGCTGAACCCGGGCGGCGTGCGCATCGGAACGGCCGAAATCTACAATCAGGTGGAGCAGCTGGAGGAGGTCGTCGAGGCCCTCTGCATCGGCCAGGACTGGGACGACGATGTGCGGGTTGTCCTCTTTGTCCGGCTTGCAGCCGGGCAGGCTCTGACGCCGGAACTCGTCAACAAAATCAAGACGAAGATCCGCACCGGCGCCTCTCCGCGGCATGTTCCGGCGAAGATCGTCGCCGTCGCGGACATTCCGCGCACCAAGTCCGGCAAGATCGTGGAACTGGCCGTGCGCGAGGTGGTGCACGGACGCCCGGTGAAGAACAAGGAGGCCCTTGCCAATCCCGAGGCGCTCGCACTTTTCGCCGATCTTCCCGAGCTGAAATCCGCCTGAGTGAAGGCGCGTCCGGCGTCTTCCCGACGGATATCAAGGAAACTGTGCCAAGGTGCGGGACATCAACACTTTCTTAGGAAAGGTTTGGCAAGAGTGAGGCATCTTGGGGTCGGTCAATGATGGAACCGACTTGGAGCCGCGTTGCTCCCGAAACATGATGTTACTCGACTCGAGCGCTCGTTGAACAGCATCACACTTATCAAGGCAGCTTCGGCTGCCTTTTTTTTGGCTTGGATGCGAGGCCGTCAGCGGGCGCGGTCAAGCGAGCGCGAGACGAGGAGTGCGGGGATGAGCCCTGCCAGGATGATGATCAGCGCTCCGACGGAGGCATCCTCCACCTTCGCCCGCGAGGCATCCTCGCAGACAAGCGTCGCCAGCGTGTTGAAGTTGAAGGGCCGCAGCAGGATCGTGGCGGAAAGCTCCTTCAGCGACTCGATGAAGACCAGGAGAATGGCCGTCAGGATCGCCGGACGCAGGTTCGGCAGAAGAACGGATACGAGCGCCTGAACCCGGGTGCGCCCCAGCGTCCGGGCGGCCATGTCGAGGTGGGGCGAGAGCTTCTGGAAGCCCGAATCGATGGACCCCTCCGCCATGGTCAGAAAACGGACCGTCAGCGCATAGATGATCGCAAAGCCCGTGCCGCTCAGCAGCAGGCCGGTCGAGACACCGAAGAGTGCCCGCATGTTCTGGTCGAGCACATTGTCGAAGGCCGCAAACGGCAGGAGAACGCCGAGCGCCAGCACGGTGCCCGGTACGCCATAGCCCAGGGACGCGACGCGCGCGGACAATCCCACGGCGGGCGACCGCGCCGTTCGTCCCGAATAGGCCAGCAGGAAGCCCAGCGCCACGGCAAGGATCGCCGTAAGTCCGGATACCACCATCGACGTCGCCACGGCATCGAGAAGCCGGCTGTCGGTCAGGTGGTCGAGCCGGCGAAGCGCGTAGCCTCCGAGCACGCTGACCGGAATGACGAAGCCGAGCAGGACGGGCACAAGGCAGACGAGGGTGGCGAGGAGCGCCCTTGCGCCCTTCAGCCGGATTCGGATCGCATCGTGCACCACCGTCGTGGTCTTGCCGGAGGCGAAGCGCTGGCGCCGCCGGGCAGCCCGTTCGACGGCGATGAGCGCTCCGGCGGCCAGAAGCAGCAGGCAGGCGAGCTGCGCTGCGCCCCCCAGGCTGCCGCGGTTCAGCCAGCTGTCATAGATTGCGAAGGTCAGCGTGTTCACGCCGAGATATTCCACGGTCCCGATATCGTTGAGGCTTTCCATCATCACCAGCGACAGGCCGACCGCAATGGCCGGCCGAGCCATCGGCAGCTGGACCCGGAAGAACACCTTCAGCGGGCCCGCGCCCAGCGTTCGCGCCACATCGGCTGCGGCGCGCCCCTGCATGAGGAACATCGCGCGGCAGGCAAGGAAGACATAGGGATAAAGCACGGAGCTGAGCACCAGCACCGCCCCGCCCATGGAGCGGATATCCGGAAACCAGTATTCGCGCATGGACTTGAAGCCGAACAGCGCGCGCAACCCCGCCTGAACGGGACCCGTATAGTCGAGGAATTCCCCGAAGGCATAGGCCGCGAGGTAGCCGGGTATTGCAAGCGGCAGCACCAGCGCCGCCGTCAGCAGCCGCCGGAAGGGGAAATCGCAGGCCGTCGTCACCCAGGCAGTGGCAATTCCCCAGAAGGCGGCGAAGAAGCCCGTGAGCACGAGGAGCTCGAGCGTGCGCCCGGCCGCGCGCGGAAAGACCACGCCGAAAAGATGGGGAAGGCTATCCATGCCTCCCGTTGCCGCCAGCCACAGGATGGCAGCCACGGGCAGGAGCACGGCGAGCGCGATCACCACGGACAGGAGGCTCAGGCCGGACCGTTCGGTGCGGGCCTGGCGGCTGTCTCCGGTTTGCGGAAGGGCAGGGGACCTGGGCACGGGCTTGGGGGCCTCTTTGCTGTTCTCGATCCCGCGCGAGCGGGGTTTCGGGTTCCTGCTTTAGAGCAAATGGCGATCAGTTCGCAAGGACGCGCGGCGAGGGGAAGGTGATTTCGACCAGCGTGCCTTCGTTCGGAGCCGACTGAATGGTGAAGTTTGCCCGGTTGGCATCCACCATCGCCTTGGTCAGCGGCAGGCCGAGCCCGGTTCCGTCGCCACGCTTGCGCGTGCCCGGGGTCACCTGGCGGAACGGCTTCATCGCCTGCTCCAGCTCCGCGCGGGTCATGCCCACGCCGGTATCCCGTATCCGGAGCACCACGCTGCCGTTTGGCTCGTAGGCCGTCGATACCACGATCTGGCCTCCGGCCTGCGTGAAGCGGATGGCATTGGCCAGGATGTTCAGAACGATCTGCTTGATGGATCGAAGATCCGCCACCACGTCCGGGACGCTTTCGGAGAAGGCGGTCCGGATGATCACGCGGCTTGCCTGCGCCTGCGGCTGGACGAGGGCTACCGCTTCCGAAACCGCATCGTTGAGCCCGACGGCGGTGAATTCGAGATCCATCTCGCCCGCCTCGATCTTCGAGATGTCGAGGAGGTCGTTCACGATATCGAGCACCAGCCGCCCGGAGCGGGCGATGTCATTGGCATATTCCACGTAGCGCGGATGTCCGATCGGACCGAAATGCTCGATCGCCATCATGTCGGAAAAGCCGATGATCGCGTTCAGCGGCGTGCGGATTTCATGGCTCACCCGGGCGAGGAACTCGCTCTTGTGCGCATTCGCGGTCTCGGCGGCGCGCTTGGCGTTCTTGAGGTCCTCTTCCGTCCGCTTCCACTGGGTAATGTCGCGGATGACGGCGCAGAAACCGTTGGAGGCCGAGAGGCGGCCGATGGTCATGAACAGCGGGATGAAGCCGCCGGAAGCCTCGCGCCCGATCACCTCGCGTCCGTCATTGAGAACGCTTGCAACCCCATGGCCGGTCATGCCCGACAGATAGTCGGCAACCGCGCGGTGGCTTTCATGGGCAAAGAGCATGACGAAAGGCTTGCCGCGCGTTTCCGCCTCGTCATAGTCGAAGAGGGCGCTCGCGGAGCGGTTCATGGAGCGGATGTCGCCTTCCGGGCCGATGATGACGACGCCGTCGGTCGCGGTTTCGAGGATCGAGCGCAGCTCGTCGACCTCCACCTGCAGTTCCTCGATCCGCTGATTGAGACGCTCTTCGTCGGGGTCCCGCACGTCCGTCTCCGGAGCCGTCTGCGGACGGGGGCCGGAGGGAATGAGCGCGAGAAGCAGCGCATTGGCGTCTTCCCAGCGCACCGACTGGAGGCGCGCCGTCACGGGAACGAGCGAATCGTCCGCCCGGACCAGCGAAAGACCGCCGGACCGCTCCGGCATGTCCTCGAGATCGCGGTGGTGGAGCAGCGAGTCGAGCCCGCCGACCGCTTCGAGGGCCGAAAGAGTGTCGTAGCCGGACAGCTTCAGGAATTCCGGATTGGCGTGGATCAGCCGATCGCCGGCATGGATAAGGAGCGCCACGGGGATTTCATCGATGACATCGGCGGTCAGGCCCCCGCTCATGGCGGTGCGCGCCGGAATGGAGCTCGCCAGAATTTCCAGCTGTTCGTCGAGATGACGCCTGCTTGCCTCGTCTTCAGCGGCAGAAGCCGCGGCCTCTTCCGTGCCGGAGGAGGCCTCGCTCTCGGCCCGCCCATTCCCATCGTTCTCTGCCGCCTCTCTTTCATCGAGGGGCGCGGGGCCGGCTTCGGCAAAAGGCGATGCGGGTCCGGCTTCCGGTTCCGCGCCATGACCCGGCGTTCCGGCGGCAGAGGCATCCGCTTCATCGGCAACGAGCCGCTCGTCCTCGTCCTCCCTGCGGAAGGGCTCCAGCTGCCGTGCGATTTCGCGGAAGGCTTCCTGTTCTCCGGGCGTCAGGCCCTCGCGATTGCGAAGCCTGCGTTCTTCCAGCTTGATGATCTTGTCGGATTCCGGTGCGGCGGTGACGCGACGGAATACCGGCGGCTCGGGACGGGGGGCTTCCGCTTCCGGTTGCGGCATCTCCGGCCCGGCCACGGCTTCTGCGTCGTTCGCCGCCTCTGCCGTCATTTCCGCCATGTCTTCCGCAGGGCCGGCGGTCGCCGTTTCCTGGATTCCGGCCGATCCGTCGCCGAGATCGGCGCCCTGTTCCGGCTCACCCGGGTCCTGTTCGGGATTGGCGTCGTCGCCGAAGAGCAGTTCTGCGGATGCCTTTTCCTCCTCGGCGGTGGGCTCGGACGTCTCCGGCAGGGTGCTGCGGGCGGTTGCCTCGTCCTCGCGCGCGGCCGTTTCCGGCGCATCGCCAAGCGTCAGCCCGATGGCCTGCGGATCTTCGATGGCGTCCGAAAGACGGACGATCCCGAAGCCGCGGAAGCCATCGAACTCGCGGTTGCGCTTGTAGGTGGGAAGTGCTGCCAGATCCACCGGCGCGCGCAGGCTGGTGCCTTCGATCGGCCAGTAGATCGTCTTGCCGGACCACGTGTCGCGACGGCCGAGCAGCTCGGCTATCTTTCCTTCCGGATCGAGATCGAGAAGGCTCGCAATATCGGTGAAGGCAACGCCGGACAGCGAGGAAGCATGCGGCCCGACCGCATCGGCAAGCTCGGGCGACACCTCGGAGAAATGGCCGTTCGCATCGATCTTCCAGACGAAACGGGTTGGCCGAGCGGCGCGGTTGACGCGGAAGGCGTCTTCACCCGACGGCAGGTCGCCTGCCTGCGTTTCGCCGGCTGCAGCCTCGTCGGGCCTGTCGGGCGCATCGTTGGTGCTTCCGTCGGTTTCGACGGATTCGGCTGCGCGATCGTCTTCCGCCCCCGGCTCGGGGGCTTCGGGTGCGGCTGTCTCATCGCCGGCAAGGGATTCCTCTGCCGTTTCGAAGGAGGCCGTGTCTTCCCCGGCCGCTGTTTCCCCGGGAATGTCAGTGGCGTCGCTGCCATGGCTTTCGGCCGGACCGTCGGCCACCGGATCATCGGCCGGCGCATCGGGCGTCACCGAAGCGGCTGTGTCGTCCATGAAGCTCTGCGGTGCGGCAGGCGCCGTTTCTTCGGCTGCGGTGCCAGGATGTTCCTCTTCCGGAAAGCCGCTCGCAGGACCCATGTTTCCAAGGATCGTCTCCACAGCAAACAGCAGATGCATGGGCGGGGTATCGCTGACCTTGCCGATTGCTGCCGGGAGATAGCCCTTTGCGGTGGGAATGGGGCGCTTGACCAGCCGTTCCGCATGGGCGCCGACCATGGTCACCAGGCCGCGCGCGGTTGCCGGCGTCAGGTTCAGCCCGCCGAAGCCCGTGGATGCGGCAAGCACTTCGCCGTCACCGCCAAGCACCGCCATGTGGGTGTCGGGATCGTCGAAGCCCTTCAGCATGTCCGCGGCGATGGTCTCGATCTTAAGCGGCGACGCACTGACCGGCGCGGCAAAAAGCAGCGCGTCCACATCGCGCGTCAGCCGGATGCGTTCCACCACCGCCTGCACCGGAACCCGCTGGAAACCGGAGGGAATGCGGATCAGGAACCCGCGGCTGTCGCCTTCCGCGCGCAGCTGGTGTGCCGTTGTCTCCACCTGGCGGAAGGTGACGTCGTTGGAATTGGGGCCATCCTCGATCAGGTCATAGAGAACCGGCTTGCCAAAGAGCCGTGCGCCCGCACCGTTGGCCCAGAGGACATCCTTGAGGTCGACGGAGAACAGCACGAGCGCTTCGCCCCGCGCGAAATGATCCTTCACCCGTTCGTGAACGGCGATGTCGATGAAAGGATACTGCACTGCGGGCATGACCGATCCTGTATCCGCGTGGGATGCCTTGAGCCACAAGTTAACACAATCTTAATACGTGCACAGCCCCGGAAAGGTCCATAAGCCTCGGGGGAAATTGGAGAAGAAGGTTAACGCGCTGACGCGCTGCACAAAAATTTGTGGCTTATGTTGCAATGCACAAAATCCCGTGCTATATGACGGGACATAGATGAACACGGGCGCCCCACATCCTGACGCGCCCCCGCACAAGGAGTGCATCCCATGGCTGCCAAGAAGAACGAAGACGTCTTTTCCGTATCCGCATTCGACCCGGCAAAGGTCACCGAAGGCCTGCGCGATTTCGCCGAGAAGGGCGCAGAACAGTCCAAGCAGGCGTTTGCCCGCATGAAGGCCGCCGCCGAAGAAGCCAGCAAGACGGTCGAAACCACGGTTCAGTCCGCCCAGGCCGGTACCGTCGATCTCGGCCTCAAGGCCATCGACGCGCTGCGCACCAATGCCGAATCGTCCTTCGCTCACATGGAAGCCCTGCTGGGCGTGAAGTCCGTTGCCGAATTCTTCGAGCTGCAGACCTCCTTCATCCGCAAGCAGGCTGAAGTGGCCGTCGAACAGGCCAAGACCATGCAGGACGCTACCCGCAAGCTGGCCGAGTCCGTCTCGAAGCCTGCAAAGGACGCCGCCGAGAAGGCCCTCTCGACCTTCAAGGCCGCCTGATCCGCACAGTGCCTCCCAAGGCTGGGGCCGGGCCTTTGTGCCCGGCCTTTTTCATGGTATGAACAGAAAAGGTCTTGCAATATCAAAAGACCTTGCGTATGTGACCCGCATGTCGCGGTCACGCGGTTCGTGCGGTTGTAGCTCAGTTGGTTAGAGCGCAGGTTTGTGGCACCTGAGGTCAGTGGTTCGACCCCACTCAACCGTACCATTCTCCCTTGTTTCCCTTGCTATTCCGGCTGTTTGTCGGCGCTTTGAGGCGGCTGGCTGTCATCGTCCGGCGCGGTTGCGTCGGGATGGTTTATGACCTGCCACTCTTTGGCGTGCGGCCTTTACCCTTCCTTTACCATCCCGCTCTGCGGTGTCCCGCTTTGGTCAACAATTAGGAAATGATTCAGTAATAACCCAATAACGTTAACCCCGTTGCATGACTGGCATACATGACGTTCAGGCCAGTGCTTCAGTGGGGTTTCGCACATGACGTGCTTCAAATGGCCGGCAATCATTGCCGGCGCATTGGGTCTTTTCGTTCTCTGGCTGCCGATCAGCCTGCAGGCGCAGCTGGTGCTGAGCTTCGCAGTGCTTGGCCTGCTGTTCATCGCCATGAGCCGGCCCGACAACAAGACTTTCCGTCTCATGACCTTCGTGCTCTCGGGCGTGCTGGCGCTGCGCTACGGCTACTGGCGGACGACGGAAACCCTTCCCGACATATCGGAACCCTGGAACTTCGTCCCCGGCCTGCTGCTCTATCTGGCCGAGATGTACTGCCTGGTCATGCTGGGGGTCAGCTATTTCATGCTGGCGGATCCGCTGAGCCGCAAGGCCCCGGCGATCAGGGATGCGGCCGAACTGCCGACGGTCGACGTCTTCATTCCGACCTACAACGAGGATCCGGAACTTCTGGCCGGCACGCTCGCGGCGGCGAAGTCGATGCTCTATCCCCGCGACAAGCTCACCATCTACCTGCTCGATGACGGCGGCACCGAAGCCAAGCGCAGCCACAAGGATCCGCGCGTCGCGCTTGCCGCCATGCGCCGCCACGAGCTGCTGAAGTCCCTTTGCGAGGCCATGGGTGTCGTCTATCACGCGCGCCAGAAGAACGACCATGCCAAGGCCGGCAACCTGAACGATGGTCTGCGCATCTCCAGGGGTGAGCTGGTCGTGGTCTTCGATGCCGATCACGCGCCCGTGCGCGAATTCCTGCGCGAAACCGTGCCCTTCTTCCGGGAGGACGAGAAGCTTTTCCTCGTCCAGACCCCGCACTATTTCCTCAATCCCGATCCCCTGGAAAAGAACCTCGATACCTTCGCGCGCATGCCGTCGGAAAACGAGATGTTCTATTCCGTCATCCAGCGCGGGCTGGACAAGTGGAACGCCTCCTTCTTCTGCGGGTCGGCGGCCGTTCTCAGGCGCAAGGCGCTGGAGACGACAAAGGGCTTTGCGGGTCAGTCGATCACCGAGGATTGCGAAACCGCGCTCGCGCTCCACACCAAGGGCTGGCACAGCTATTATGTCGACAAGCCGCTGATTGCGGGTCTCCAGCCGGAAACCTTCGTTTCCTTCATCGGCCAGCGCGCGCGCTGGTGCCAGGGCATGCTGCAGATCCTGATCCTCAACCGGCCCTTCCTGGCGCGGGGGCTCTCGGTGGCACAGCGCATCTGCTATGCCGGCATCAACCTGTTCTGGCTCTTTCCGCTGTCGCGGCTGGCCTTCATGTTCTCGCCGCTGCTCTACATCTTCTTCTCGCTGGAGATCTATCAGGCGAACATCATGGAGTTCGGCTCCTATGCGCTGACCTATCTCGTGTCCTCCTTCGCCATGCAGAGCTATCTCTATGGCCGCGTCCGCTGGCCCTGGGTGTCGGAACTCTACGAATATGTGCAGTCGGTGATGCTGTTCGGCTCGATCGTCAGCGTCGTGCGCAACCCCCGCAAGCCGACCTTCAACGTCACCGCCAAGGGGCAGACGCTGGAAAAGAGCATGCTTTCGCCGCTGGCGCGCCCCTATTTCGCGATCTTCTTCGTGCTTCTGGCCGCTGCCTTCTATTCGGCCTGGCGCTTCTTCACCGAACCGCTTGCCACGGACCTGCTGATGATCGTCGCGGGATGGAACCTGCTCAATCTCGGGCTTGCGGGTGCCGCGCTGGGCGTCGTGTCCGAGCGTCGCGAGCTGCGTCGCAACCAGCGCCTGCCGGTCAAGCGCCACGCCCTGATGCGGATCGGCGAGACGCTGCATTCCGTGGTGGTGAACGATGCCTCGAGCGGCGGGCTGACGGTGGAGTTCCTTGATCATGATCCGGAGATCCCGGCCGATGGTCCCTTTACCGCCACGCTGGAGCTTCGCCGCAACGGCCATGTCATCGCCGTCGAGGTCGAGCGCCGGAACATGCGCCAGGGCTCGCAGGCACCGGTATACGGCTTTGCCTATCGCGAACGCACGCCAGAGACCTTCATGGCAATCGCCGAGCTGATGTATTCCGATCAGGCCGTCCTTCAGGAAAGGCTCACCCGGCGCCAGACCAGCATCGGCTTCTTTGCCGGCACCGCACAATTCGCCCTCTGGACCGTCCGCGAGACCGTTCGCTCCCTCGTCTATGCCGCCGGACAGGTGCGCGAGGGCGCAGTCGAATCGCTTGAGGACGCGCCGATGACCATCAAGCCGAAGCCGAAATACCGGCCGGAAGAGGTCGAGGATTTCACCGAGAATGCAAGGGGAGGGCAGGTCTATGGCTGATCGGTCCCGCACGATGAAGGTTGTCACGCTTCTGCTTTTCGCCTCCGTGTCCTGCGCGCCTGCGGTGGCCCTTGCCGGAGAAAACCGCCTCGCCCCGCCCGTGGCGGACGTGGAGGCCGCGAGCGGCGGCGCGCCTGCCGTGGCGCCGGCTCCGGCGGACCGGAAGGGCAGCCTCATCCCCTTCGAGGAGCCGCCCTCGTCGATGAAGCTCACCGGGGAGGACGACAGCACGCTGCTGACCTTTTCCCTGCCGGAGCGCCTTCGGCTCGCCGGCGGCGTGCTCGAACTGTCCTATACCAATGCGGTCTCGGTCCTTCCCGATACGGCCAGGGTCGACGTGGCGCTGAACGGGCAGTCCGTCGGGCAGTTCCCGGTCCGCTCGCCGAACGGCTTCACCACCATCCGCATCCCGCTCAAGGGGGATCAGGTGAAGGCCGGGCGCAACCAGGTGCGGCTTCGTGTGGTCCAGCATCACCGGGTGGATTGCTCGCTTCCGGCCACCTACGAACTCTGGACCCGGCTCTCCGCCGGGGAGAGCGGCTTCCGCACCGCGCTGCCGGTGCGCTTTGCCGGTGCGGCAGACCTGCTTGCCGTCGGCCGTAACGGGAAGGAGCAGACGGAGATCCGCCTTGTCGCCGATCCGGCTGGCGGGGTGGCGCTGGTGAATCAGGCAATGCCGGTCATCCAGTCGCTGGCCCTCGCCATGAACCGCCGCGATGTCGTGGTGTCCGTGGCCGGTCAGCCCGGCACCGGTCCCGGTATCGATCTCTATGTGGGCGAGGCCGGCCAGCAGGGTCAGCCGGAGGCCGCGAGGCGGGTACTCTCCGGTGCCGCGCCGGGCCTCACCGTGGCCGATGCGGAAGGCTCCGGTCGTGCGGCAGTCGTCCTGCGGGGGGCATCTCCCCGCGAGCTGCAGGCGGGATTGCTTGCCGCGTTGCGGGGGCCGTTGAACGAAGCCCTGCAGACGGGGATCCTTGCGCCCCGTCCCGGCGGGATCAAGGGCGGTCCCGGCAGCCGCCACACGCTGGCCGATGCCGGCTATGAGGCGCAGCCCTTTGCGGGTCGCCTGTCCCGCGCGCGGTTCACGATCGACATGCCGGCGGATTTCTATCCTGCGGAATACGACACGATGAAGTTCTTCCTGAGCGGCGCCACCGCACCGGGCCTTCTGCCGAATGCGCAGTTCCTGGTGCGCGTCAACGACCGGATCGTCACCAGCCTGCCGTTCCGCAACACCGATGGCGAGGTGTTCCGCCACAAGCCGATCGAGATGCCCCTGCGCGCCTTCCGCCCGGGCACGAACCGGGTCGAACTCCTTGCAGAAGTCCCCGCGCCCTCGGACGAGGCCTGCCGCCCGGGCGAGCGCGAGGACGACAAGCCCCGCTTCATGATGCTGAAGGAATCCGCGCTCGAGGTTCCCTCGCTTGCCCGGATCGGCCGCCTGCCCGATCTCGGCGCCTTCGCCGGGACGGGATATCCCTATGGCCGGGGCAAGCCCTTCTCGGTGATGATCGACCGCCCGGGGGAAGAAACCCTTTCGGTCGCCGCCACCACCGTCACCCGGCTGGCCCTGGCTGCCGGAAAACCCGTCGAGGCCATCCTGGCCTTCGGAGGGGTCGATGCCGCAGCGAAAGGCGACGTGCTCGCCATCTCCACGGATGCCGCCTCGAAGGTCCATGCCGCGGCCGTAGAACCCGGCGAAGCCGCCGGGGTTCCTGAAGCTGCCACCGCGCCGGCCATCGATGGGGTTACTACGTCGGCGACAGGCCATGGCGATGCGATCGTCTCGGCAGGATCGGAAGCGCTTCTCGATGCGTTCCGCCAGTCGACCTCGACCGGTGGCGAGCGCTCGATGAACGCGCGCCTGCAGGAATGGCTCGGACAGCTTTCCAACCGCTTCAACAGCTGGCTGCGTTATCAGGATGCGCCCGAAGGGCCGATGCCGGAAGAGAAGGATACACTGGTTTCCATCAGCCAGACGCCGCTCGCCGGGGGCGAGGGTGTGTTGACCGCCATCCGCGCCAAATCGCCGGACGATCTGGCGCGCGGCTTCGACGCGCTGTCCGATCCGCAGGCCTGGGAACGGCTGGAGGGTGCCCGCGCCATTCTTCGCGCCGGCGATCTCGCGCTCGTTACCCATCAGGCGGACCAGCGCTTCATCCGGGAAATCACCGATGAGAGCTTCGGCAACTTCCGCCGGCTTGCCGCCTCGTGGTTCTCCGACAATTTCCAGATCTATATCGGGCTCGTGATCGCCCTTTTCGTGGGCTTCGGGCTGTGGCTCGGTCACGTCATCCCGAGGAAAGGGGTGCGGTCAGAATGATCAAGACCTATCGGAACCGCCTTCTCGGTGGCCTTGCCATGGCTGCCCTTCTCCTGCCGGCACCCGCCACGGCACGGGCGGAAGATTCCGTCGAGCTGTTGACCGGCAGCATCCGCGCGAGCCGCCTGTTGCCGCCGGAGCCTTCTGCCCCGTCCGGTGAACAGGGTGCTGCCGCGCTCGCCCAGCCGCTTCCGCCGGCCTTGCCATCTGCGTCGGAAAACGGCAGCGCTCCGGAGCCGGCTGAGGATGGTGAAACGGCTGCGAAGGCAAAGCCCGCAGCCCGGCCGGACGAGGTCGAACTGTCCGCCCTCTATTATTACGCGCGCGAGAAGCAGGATAAGCGGGTCACCGCAGAGACCGAGCGGCTGCGCCTCAAGTATCCGGGCTTCGAGCTGCCCGACGATCTCTACACCGCAGGCCTGCGCCAGCGCGTGGACGAGCAGCCGCTGTGGAAACTTTACGAAAAGGACGACTTCGCCGGCATAGACGCGGCGGTCGCACGGCTGAAGGAGCAGAACGCGGGCTGGGAGCCGTCGGAGGACTTCCGCCAGAAGCTCGAACGGCGCAAGCTCAGGGTCACGCTCACCCGCGCCCATGCCTCGAAGGACTGGGTCGGCGTGATTTCCGCGGCGGCCGGCATCAGCCTGCGGAAGGAAAAGGACGCAGACCTCCTGTGGATGCTGATCGATGCCTATCGCGAGGCGTCGATGCCGGATGCACTCCTCGACGTCTATCGTGCGATGCTGTTCCGCGAGAAGGCTGACCGGTTGCCGGATCCCGTTCTCGTGACGACGCTGCAGAAAGCGACGCGAGACTTCGAGCCCGAGGAGGTGAGGAGCGCCATCGCCACCCTCTGGCCGAACCCGGCCCTCGTTCCGGCTCTCAAGCCGCTGCAGGACGATTTCATCCGCAGGGACGTGGCCGATTTCAACAATCGCTCGGAGCGGCAGGAGCCGCTGGCGGAAAAGGACATCCAGCGCCTGCGCGACCTGGTCGCCGCCAGGGGGGAACTTGCCGATATGTCGCTGCTCGGCTGGTATTTCCTCAAGCTCAAGCAGCCGAAGGAGGCCGAGCCCTATTTCCAGCGGGCGCTGGAGAAAAAACCGACCCCCGAATTTGCCAAGGGCCTCTATCTCAGTCTCGCCCAGCAGAAGCGGGACGAGGAAGCCTATGCGCTCGCCGCCGCGCATCTGAAGGAACTGACCGATGATCCGGAATTCCTGATGAATGCGCTGTCGCTGCGCTTTGCCAAGCCGGAGCTGGGAGCCATCGATCCCCGCACCGTCGAGGCCTATTCCACCACCATACTGAAGACGAAATCGGCGGACCATGCGGAGATCCTCGCCTGGTACGCCTACAACTCCATGCAGTATCCCGCCGCGGAAGCATGGTTCGTCCAGTCTTGGAACTGGGAGGAGGAGCCGAACCGCCTGAAGGGCATCGCTCTGACCTTCCTGCGCGAGGGCAAGAAAAAACAATTTGCAGCCCTCCGCGCCCGTTTCGGGGATCTTTATCCCGACATGTGGGCAGAACTGCTCAGCCCCAGGCCGGTGCAGGCGCAGGCGCTCCAGCCTGTTGTCGTCACCCATCCGACGACGGGCCAGCCGGTCATAGTCTATCGCCAGCCGCCGGTCGTGCAGGCCGCAGGCGCCATCGACCAGCAGCTGGCCGTGCTGCCCGCGAGCTATCAGCCCGAGCCGATGCCGGTGGTCCAGCCGGCCGCGATGCCGGTCGTCCAGCCCGTGCCGCAGGCCGAGCCCATGGTGGTTTATGCCAGTGCGCCTGCCGTTCAGCCTGTCTATCAGCCGGTCGAGCCCGCGGCTGAACCCGCCGCCATGCCGGCAGCCCGTCCGGCGCGAATCGAAAAGGGGCCGCGTTCCGGCTATTTCGCTGCCTTCAAGGCGAAGCGCTATTCGGAGTGCCTTGCCGGCATCAACGCCATGGGGCGCGTCCCGCCGGATGCGGAGCTGATCCGCGGCTGGTGCTATCTCGGCCTCAACCGCATTGCCGATGCCCGGCAATCCTTCGGGCTGGCCCTGCAGGGACAGGGACAGGTGCGTCACGATGCGGCCTATGGCTCGGCGCTTGCCGCGTTGCGGGCAAAGCTGACGGATGAGGCCGAGGCCGTGATCACCGCCTATCCGCTGGAGGCATCGAAGGACCGGGAAGTGCGGGCGGAAATCTACTGGCAGAGGGCCCGCTCCGCCTTCGATCACAAGGACTTCCAGGGCACGCTCGACGCGCTGAACGCGCGGATCGGCATCGTTCCGGAGCCCACGGACCTCTCCACCTTGCGCGCATGGGCCCATTACAAGCTGGGCAACCGGCAGGAAGCCAAGGCCATTTTCACGAAACTCAACCAGCGGCTCGCCGATCCCGAGATCATGAGGGGTCTGGCCGCCATGGACGAGGTGACAAGATGAACAGGACCATCATCATTCTCGGCGTCATCCCGGTATTTCTCGCCGGATGCAACGCAACCGTTCCCGATCCCTTTCTCACGGCATCCACGCGGCCGGATGCGCCGACGATTGCAAGCGAAGTCGCCCCGCAATTTGCCGTCGCGGCCCTGCCGGTCACGGCAGGCGGCATCCGGACCGTGCGCCAGACGGCGCGCAAGGATTACCTGCAGCAGCAGATCGTCTACGGAAATCCGGATCATGGCTTCGGGGAGAATGCGATCACCGTGGAGGTAGGGCGCCCCGATCTCGATGCCGCCTACCTCAACCCGCCTTCGCGACGCCAGATCGTTGCGGAGATGCGTGCGGCGCTGCCCGGCGTGCCGATGCAGATACGCTCCGCCTACGGGGAGAACCAGCAAGGACCCTTCGGCTATGCCACGGGTCCCTACCGGACCGCCGGCAGCTGCCTCTACGGGTGGCAGCATGTCCGGCCGCAGACCGGCAATCCGCTCTCTGCCATGGCCGCGGGTCGGCATGCCTATCGCCTGCAGGTTCGGGTGCGCTTCTGCCACCCTTCGCTTCCGGAGGGCCGCATAGGAACGATGATGGATGGCCTGAGGGTCAAGACCGTTTCGGCCGATACGCTCTCCATGCTCGAATTTGCCAGCGGAAGCGGGGAGGTCGCGTCTGTCCCGCCGCTTGCTGCACCCGCCGAGACGCCGGAAAGGGCCGCACCCGTCCGTCGCCGATCGGCAGCACCTGTGGAGGCCTATCGTCCGGCGGACCTCGGAGACGTGGTTTTGCCCATCACGAGGCGCCAGCCGCCCGCGGGCAGTCTCTATGTGCAGGGCGCAGGCCCGACGACGATACGCCATGCGGCCCGTATTCCTCTGCCGGCAACGGGGGCTCCCGCCGCCGCGCCGGTCGGGCTTCCCGCCGTCGATGCCACCACGACGGCATCCGGCAGCCGGACGCCGGCAGCCGTTGCCATTCCGCTGCCGCAGAGCACGCTCGGAAGCCGATAGCGGCGGCGGCTCAGAGAAAGATCTGCCGTTCGCTCCGCACCAGTTCGTGCACGAAATCCGCGACCGTCCGCACCCGGACGAGATCGCGGGCGCTCTCGTGATAGATCGTCCAGTAGGCCCGGCTGATGCTGATCTCCGGCAGGATTCGGACGAGTTCCGGATACTGGCGGGCAATGTAATTGTGCAGGATGCCGATCCCGGCACCGGACCGCACCGCCTCGGTCTGCCCGATGGCCGAAGATATCTCGAAGCCCGCATCCCAGTTGCGCATGATCTCTCCCGTGTAGTTGAGCGAGGGAGAGTAGATGAGGTCTTCAACGTAGCCGATGCGCCTGTGCTCCTTCAGCGAGTCCACGTTTTCGGGGAGGGGATGGTCGCGAAGGTAGTCGCGCGCGGCATAGAGACCGAGCGTGTAGTCCGTCAGCCGGGCGGAAACGAGACGGCCCTGCTCCGGCCTTTCGATGGTGATGGCGATATCGGCTTCCCGCTGCGAGAGCGAGAAAGAGCGGGGCACGGGCACCAGCTGGATCTTCAGCTCCGGATAGCGTGCGGTGAGCTGGCCGAGGCGCGGTGCCAGGAAATAGACGCCGAAACCGTCCGGCGCCCCGATCCGCACGGTGCCCGCAAGGGCGCTGTCTACACGGCCCACCTTGGCCTGTGCCGCCAGCATCTCCGTTTCCATCCGCTCGGCGGCGCGCAGGAAGATCTCGCCTTCCGCCGTCAGCTCGCAGCCATTCGTGCGGCGGATGAGGAGCCGCGTCTCGAGATCCTCCTCGAGCGCGGTGACCCGGCGGGAAAGCGTCGCATGGTTCACGCCGAGCCGTCGGGCTGCCGCGAGAAACTGGCCGGTTCGCGCGACCGCCAGGAACATCCGTACATCATCCCAGTTCATGAGAGGCTCTTTCGAAATCTGCACAACGGATGCTTACTTCAGGCGATTGATTTGTGCAAATTCAAGTGCGATCCTTCCGGTCGAGGGTCGGGAGGACATGGGCCACCCGAACGGATTTCATCCGCCGCCCTGGCTACAGGCGATGGCGGCATCAGCGAACACAAGACAGGGAGACAGCCATGTATCACGTGGGTCATTTCATCGGCGGCAAGCATGTCGCCGGCAACAGCGGCCGCACCGCCAACATCTTCAACCCCGCGACCGGCGAAGTGCAGGGCACCGTTGCTCTTGCCAGCGTCGAGGAACTGCGCGCAGCCGTGGAGAACGCGAAGTCCGTTCAGGCCGGCTGGGCAGCGACCAACCCGCAGCGCCGCGCCCGCGTGTTCTTCAAGTTCGTCGAACTGCTGAACAAGAACATGAACGAGCTCGCCGAGATGCTCTCCCGCGAGCACGGCAAGACCATCGAAGACGCCAAGGGCGACGTGATCCGCGGCCTCGAAGTCTGCGAGTTCGTCTGCGGCATCCCGCACCTCCAGAAGGGTGAATTCACCGAAGGCGCCGGCCCTGCCATCGACATGTATTCCATGCGCCAGCCCGTCGGCATCGGCGCCGGCATCACGCCGTTCAACTTCCCGGGCATGATCCCGATGTGGATGTTCGCGCCCGCCATTGCCTGCGGCAACGCCTTCATCCTGAAGCCGTCCGAGCGCGATCCGTCCCTGCCGATCCGCCTTGCCGAACTGATGATCGAAGCCGGCCTTCCTGCCGGTGTTCTGAACGTGGTCAACGGTGACAAGGCCGCCGTGGATGCCATCCTCACCGATCCCGATATCGGTGCCGTCTCCTTCGTCGGTTCCACGCCGATCGCCCGCTACGTCTATGGCACCGCTGCCATGAACGGCAAGCGCGCCCAGTGCTTCGGCGGCGCGAAGAACCACATGATCATCATGCCCGACGCCGACCTCGACCAGGCCGTGAACGCACTCGTCGGTGCCGGCTACGGCTCCGCCGGCGAACGCTGCATGGCGATTTCGGTCGCCGTGCCGGTGGGCCAGGAAACCGCCGACCGCCTGATCGAAAAGCTCGCCCCCAAGGTCGAGGAGCTCCGCATCGGTCCGTATACTGACGAAAAGGCAGAGATGGGCCCGCTCGTTACCAAGGAAGCCCAGGCCCGCGTCATGGGTCTGATCAACCGCGGCGTCGAAGAAGGTGCAAAGCTGGTCGTCGACGGCCGCGACTTCAAGCTCCAGGGCTATGAGAACGGCTATTTCGTCGGCGGCTGCCTGTTCGACAACGTCACGCCCGAGATGGACATCTACAAGACCGAAATCTTCGGGCCGGTTCTCTCCGTCGTCCGCGCCAACACCTATGAGGAAGCCATCCAGCTGCCCATCAAGCACGAATACGGCAATGGTGTCGCGATCTTTACCCGTGACGGCGATGCCGCCCGCGATTTCGCCTCGCGTGTCAACATCGGCATGATCGGCATCAACGTACCGATCCCGGTTCCGCTGGCCTATCACTCCTTCGGCGGCTGGAAGGCCTCTTCCTTCGGCGACCTCAACCAGCACGGTACGGACTCGATCAAGTTCTGGACCAAGACCAAGACGATCACCGCCCGCTGGCCGTCCGGCATCAAGGACGGTGCCGAATTCGTCATTCCGACGATGAAGTAAGCCTTGCGCTAGAGCACGGTTCGAAAGGCCTCCGGAGACGGGGGCCTTTCTTTTTGCATAAGAAAAATCTTGCTGACAAAAATCTAAAACAATAGGCTGGTTGCGTTCGGTTGCACAAAGCAGACGCGCCTTCTGGACCACGAAGGCGCATCAGGGACGACGGGCTCCCCTGACGCCGGCATGCGCCTTGCTCTCGAACGTGGAGGTTTTGCGATGTGGCAGTTGCCAATAAGCATTACGCTTACGCTAAAGAAAACCCGGACGGAGTGGTCACTCACCGTCCGGATCGTTTTCTTAGTCGCTGAATAAAAGGAAGGGCGAGGCGGCAACCTCGCCCTTCACTCCACCCTATACCAGAATTCGCTTATGCACTCAAGGCTCGATTATTCGCTCGGGCCGTCGTTGAAGCCGACCTTGTCGACCAGCTCGGACGCTTCCTTGCGATGGGCCGAAATCTCGGCGAGCGGCAGCGGGTCCGGCTTGATCGGGCCGAAGGACTTGACGATCTCGGAGGGCTCGGCCCCCGGGGCGACCGGATATTCGAAGACCTGTTCCGCATAGATCTTCTGTGCTTCCGGCGACGCGAGGAATTCCATCAGCCGGATGCCGTTCTCCTTGTTCGGAGCGTTCTTGGCGAGAGACACGCCGGAGATGTTCACGTGCGTGCCGCGATCCTTGGCGTTCGGGAACAGCACCTTGATGGCGCCGGCCCATTCCTTCTGTTCCGGCTCCTTCTCGTTGGTCATCATCAGGCCGACATAATAACTGTTGCCGAGCGCGATGTCGCATTCCCCGGAGAAGATCGCCTTGGCCTGGCTGCGGTCGCTGCCGTCGGGCTTGCGGGTAAGGTTGTTCTTGACGCCGGTCAGCCACTTTTCAGTATACTCGGCCCCGTGATGGGCAATCATCGAGGCAAAAAGGCCGATATTGTAGGAATGCTGGCCATCGCGGGTGCAGATGCGCCCCTTCCACTTCGGGTCGGAAAGCTCTTCGTAGGTGATCTCGTTTTCCGGAACACGATCCCTGGAGGCATAGACGACGCGGCCGCGGGTGGTCAGGCCGAACCAGTTGCCCTTGGGGTCGCGATACTGGGCCGGGATGTGGTCGTTGATCTTGGCATCGTCCACTGGCTGGGTGACACCCGCCTCGACGGCCTCCGTCAGACGGCTGATGTCGACGGTCAGAATGACGTCGGCAGGAGAGTTGGCGCCTTCCGCCTGGATGCGCTCCACGAGACCCTTGTCCAGGAACAGCACGTTCGTCTCGATCCCTGTTTCCTTGGTGAAGGCATCGAGTAGCGGCTGGATCAGCTCCGGCTGACGGTAGGAGTAGATGTTCACCTCGCCATCCGCGAGCGCGGGCAGTGCGTGAGACGTGGCGGCCGCCAGCGTCAGGGCTGCGACAACGGGACGATTCCAGGGCATGGCATTCTCCTCTGCAAAAATCTTGATTGGCAAAATCATATTTAAAAGGGCCCTGTCAACCGGTCCGGACCGCTTGTGATGAAAATATGATTGGTTTAATCATGTATTTTGGAATTGTTCCAAACTGCTGCGTTCCTATATAAGGGGCTCTCGCAGAAACGACGAAGGAGCGCCCCATGCGGCTGACCAAACAGACCAACTATGCCATCCGCATGTTGATGTATTGCGCCGCGAACGAAGGGCACCTCAGCCGCATTCCGGAAATCGCGAAGGCCTATGGCGTGTCCGAGCTGTTTCTTTTCAAGATCCTCCAGCCGCTCAACAAGGCAGGAATCGTGGATACGGTCCGCGGGCGCAACGGCGGTGTGAAACTCGGGCGGCCCGCCAACGAGATCACGCTTTTCGATGTGGTGAGGGTAACCGAAGACAGCTTCGCCATGGCGGAATGCTTCGAGAACGGAGCCGTGGACTGTCCGCTGGTGGACAGCTGCGGACTGAACTCCGTTCTCAGCAAGGCGCTGAAGGCCTTCTTCGACGTGCTCGCGCAATACACCATCGATGACATCGTCAAGGCGCGCCCGCAGATCAATTTCCTCCTGGGCATTCCCGGCCTCGACGTCGGGCAGCCGGCCGCCTGATGCCGGACGGCAATTTGGACTAGTCCATAACAGTTATTTATTATCCCTTGTTGCTGTCCATAATCTGCGGCGAGACAACAGGGTGACTCGCATGATTTCGAGCTACAGGTTACGGGCCGCCATCGCCGCGACGGCGACGATGGCTTTTGCCGGCGCCGCGCAGGCCGGCACCGCATATGATTTCTCACGAATAAAGCCGCTGGTACCTGTCGGAACCGCGGGTTTCGAGATGGGCCCGTTTCACGATTTCAAGATCAGCGTGATGACGAGCTACAATCACACCTGGCGCACCGACGATTCAAAGCCGCTGGACCGGCGCGCCCGGGACCTGTCGCTCGAGATGAACTTCCGCATCGGCAGCGATGCGTACGCCGCGATCAGCGGGCAGATCGGGCGCGAGGACATCGAGACCCAGCCGCTGGAATTCCCGCTGGACATGGACAACAGCAACAGCTTCCGGGGCTTCGATGTCATGGCGGGCTACATGTTCGTGCCGGGCATCAGCGTCGGTCTGATGGGCGGCTACGGCAGCGCAGACGCCACCTATGTCTTTGCCCTTGATCCCGCGAACGAACTGGGGTCCAGCGGAAACAGCCGGCGTTTTGGCGGCTTCGCCAATGTCATGCTGCCGACATCGGCCGGCATGCTCAGCGGAACGGTCGCCATTGTCCGCTCGAGCGGCAGCCAGACCTACAATCCCGGGAACATTCCTCCCTCCACGGACTGGTCCAGCACGCTCGGCGTCATCGATGTGACGCTGGCCCATCCCGTGACCGCGGATTTCATGATCAAGGGCGGCGCTTCCTATTCGCGGATCCTGTCCGAAAACGCCGCGGCCGGATCCCTTGAGCGGGACCGGGACTGGATCACCCTGAAGGGCGGGGTCCTCTACAACGTCACGAGCACCCTGCAATGGCAGGCCAATGCCAGCACCTGGCTTGGCAATGACACAAACCGCAATGTGCGGATCGCATCCGGATTTACCTACAGGTTCTGAGGAGCGCCGGACGGCGCTTTCGCACCGCCCTTCCAGCCTGGGATCAAAGGAGTAGCAACGTGAACAGCCCCCTGAAGAGACGGTTTTCGTCCCTCGCCCGCAAACTCGCCCCGCTCCTCTGCGCGGTGGCGCTGACGGGCTGCATGGGGCCAAGCGTCACGAGTCTGGGAACCAAGGCGGATGGCACCTATTCCAGGCAGTTGGCGGCGGACCGCATCAACATGCTCTCCCGTGCGCTCGGGCTGTTCTATGACCGGGTCGGGCCGGTTATCGCCAATGACACCACGACCGTCTCCCTGCTGCTGGATCTTGCGGGCGATTACGTCTTCACCAGGGATGAAGCGCAGCGCAATGCAACGCTGGAACGGATCAACGGGCTGCTGGAGGATGACGACAAGCTCGTCGCCGAACTGATGGTGCCCCTGAGCCAGCCGAAATCGAAGCGCAACGGGAACACGGACGGCACGTTTCTGGGGCAGTGGGGCATTCAGCAGACGGATGAACTGCTGGAAGCCTATATCCGGAGCCAGATCGTCGATGTGCGCGGGAAGGAACCATCCGTGGAGTCCCGCAAGTGGATCCGGCTTCTGTTCCACACTTTCTATGCGGATGACAGTCCTGCCCTCGTCGACATCCTGCCCCTGATCGATCCGACGCGTGACATCGTCACTCCGGGACTTGGAAGCTAAATCCGGCGAAGACCCCCGCTTCCGCAGGCCTGACCGGCCCCCTTGCCGGGCGCAGGACTGCGGATTGCGCCCCCCAGCCGGCACCAGCGCGTTTCGCCAGGTCGCCCTGTCGCTTTTCAGACAGCCGGACAATTAAAAAAGGACCTGCAAAACCTCCGTGGCCGCATATTCCGTTTCGTTGAAATGCAGCGTTCTCCACAGAAAATACCCCTTCTGGATGGCGATTATTTCGTCAAGCGAGCATTTTTGACGGGTAAATTGCTAAATTTTGTGTCCAGTATAATTTTTTTAGTCGCCGTGTTGCTTTCGTCGATCAAATGTCGTTCCATCCCCGCCTGACCCTCACGGCGTCGCTCTGAGGTCAAAAAACAAGCGCAATAAGAAAAAACTGGGAACCGACATCATGAAGAAGTTTTCCATTCTGCTCGCCGCGACCGCACTGGTTTCGGTGATGGCCACCGCAGCCTCGGCCAAAACCCTGGTCTACTGCTCCGAAGCGTCTCCGGAAGGCTTCGATCCCGGCCTCTACACCGGCGGCCAGACCTTCGATGCCGCCTCGCGCACCGTTTACAGCCGCCTCGTTGAATTCAAGCATGGCGGCACCGAAATCGAACCCGGTCTCGCCGAAAGCTGGACCGTTTCCGAAGACGGCAAGGAATACACGTTCAAGCTCCGCAAGGGCGTGAAGTTCCAGACGACCGATTTCTTCACCCCGACCCGCGACCTCAATGCCGACGACGTGATCTTCTCCTTCGAGCGCCAGCTGAAGGCCGACAATCCGTGGAACAAGTATGTCGAGGGCGCAGCCTGGGAATATGCTGCTGGCATGGGCTTCCCCGAGCTGATCAAGTCGGTGGAGAAGGTTGACGATCTGACCGTCAAGTTCGTGCTGAACCGTCCGGAAGCTCCGTTCATCGCCAACCTCGGCATGGACTTCGCCTCCATCATGTCCAAGGAATATGCCGACAAGCTCGCTGCCGACGGCAAGATGGCCCAGCTGAACCAGATGCCGCTCGGCACCGGTCCGTTCACCTTCGTGGCCTATCAGCCCGACGCGGTCATCCGCTACAAGGCGCATCCGGACTATTTCGGCGGCAAGCAGAAGATCGACGATCTCGTCTTCGCCATCACCACCGATGCAGCCGTTCGCGTCCAGAAGCTGAAGGCCGGCGAATGCCATGTCGCCCCCTATCCGAACGCGGCCGATGTTCCGGACCTGAAGAAGGACGAGAACCTTACGGTTCTGGAAGGCCCGGGCCTCAACGTGTCCTACCTCGCCTACAACACCACCCAGGCTCCCTTCGACAAGGCTGAAGTGCGTCGCGCCCTGAACCAGGCCGTGAACAAGCAGGCCATCGTCGACGCGGTCTTCCAGGGTGCGGGCCAGGTTGCGAAGAACCCGATCCCGCCGACCATGTGGTCGTACAACGATGCCGTCCAGGACGACACCTATGATCCGGAAGCAGCCAAGAAGGCTCTGGAAGCCGCTGGCGTCAAGGATCTGAAGATGAAGATCTGGGCGATGCCCGTTTCCCGTCCCTACATGCTCAATGCACGCCGTGCAGCCGAGCTGATGCAGGCGGACCTGGCCAAGGTTGGCGTGACTGCAGAAATCGTCTCCTACGAGTGGGCCGAGTATCTGAAGCTGTCGAAGGACAAGGCCCGTGACGGTGCCGTGATCCTCGGCTGGACGGGCGACAACGGCGACCCGGACAACTTCCTCGACACGCTGCTCGGCTGCGATGCCGTTGGCGGCAACAACCGTGCCCAGTGGTGCAACGAGGAGTTCAACAAGCTGGTGAAGGACGCCAAGGTCACCTCCGACCAGGCCGAGCGCACGAAGCTGTACCAGGAAGCCCAGGTCATCTTCAAGCGTGAGGCTCCGTGGATGACCATCAACCACTCGGTCGTCTCGATCCCGGTTTCCAAGAAGGTCACCGGCTTCCAGAACGACCCGCTCGGCATCCACCGCTTCGACGGCGTTGATATCGCCGAGTAAGCCATTCAAAGCCTGACCCGGAATGAAGCCGGGTTCGTCCGGCGATCGGTTCAAACCCGATCGCCGGAGCCATTTTGGACAACCACAATGCTACGTTTCCTGCTTGGACGCCTCGCGATCCTCATACCGACATTTCTCGGGGTTTCGCTGATCGCCTTTTCCTTCATTCGCATGCTTCCGGGCGACCCGGTGATGCTCATGTCGGGCGAAAGGGTGATGTCGGAAGAACGCCACGCCGCCATCATGCACGATCTCGGCCTGGACCGGCCCATGCCCGTTCAGTACCTGAATTATCTGACCGACGTCCTCTCGGGCGATCTGGGGACGTCGATCGTCACAAAGAGACCCGTTCTGGGCGAGTTCCTGTCGCTTTTCCCGGCCACGCTCGAGCTTTCGCTCTGCGCGATCATCCTTGCCGTGGTGCTCGGGGTTCCGGCAGGGGTTTTCGCGGCCGTCAAGCGTGGCACCTGGTTCGACCAGTCGATCATGGGCGTGGCGCTGGTGGGCTACTCCATGCCGATCTTCTGGTGGGGGCTGCTCCTCATCATCTTCTTCTCGGGCTATCTTCAGTGGACACCCGTGTCGGGACGCATCTCGCTGATGTATTTCTTTCCGCCGGTAACCGGTTTCATGCTGATCGACAGCCTGCTGTCCGGACAGCCGGGGGCCTTCCGCTCGGCCTTCTCCTATCTGATCCTGCCGACCATCGTGCTCGGGACCATCCCGCTGGCGGTGATTGCGCGCCAGACCCGGTCAGCCATGCTGGAAGTTCTGGGCGAGGACTATGTCCGCACCGCCCGGTCGAAGGGGCTGTCTCCGTTGCGGGTGGTGGGCGTCCATGCCCTGCGCAACGCGCTGATTCCCGTCATCACCACCATCGGCCTTCAGGTGGGCGTACTGCTCGCGGGTGCCATCCTCACCGAAACCATCTTTTCCTGGCCGGGCATCGGCAAATGGATGGTGGATGCGGTCTTCAAGCGTGATTATGCGGTGGTGCAGGGCGGCCTGCTTCTCATCGCCGGCGTCATCATGCTGGTGAACCTCGCCGTGGATATCACCTATGGCTTCATCAATCCGCGTATCCGGCACTGAGGTCATGGCCATGAGCACCGTTACCGCTTCTCCCAAGAAAACCGGCCATCCCTCCGCCCTGGCGGAATTCTGGCATTACTTCTCCCGCAACAAGGGGGCCGTGATCGGCCTCGCGATCTTCATCGTCATTCTCGTGGTGGCGATCCTCGCGCCGCTCTTTGCCCCGCACAGTCCGAGCGAGCAGAACCGCGAGGCGCTGCTTCTTGTTCCCTCCTGGATGGAGGGCGGCAATTCGAGCTACCTTCTCGGCACCGATGCCGTCGGGCGCGACATTCTTTCCCGCCTCATCTACGGCGCGCGATTCTCGCTCTTCATCGGTCTCGTGGTCGTGACGCTGTCGGTGATATCGGGTGTGCTGGTCGGCCTGGTGGCCGGTTACTTCGGTGGCCGCACCGATATCGTCATCATGCGCATCATGGACATCATCCTGGCCTTCCCGTCGCTGCTTCTGGCCCTTGTGCTCGTTGCCGTGCTCGGACCCGGCCTGCTGAATGCGATGATTGCGATTTCGCTCGTCAACCAGCCGCATTTCGTGCGTCTCACCCGCGCCTCGGTTCTGGCGGAGCGGGAAAAGGAATATGTGGTCGCCTCCAAGGTGGCCGGCGCCGGCACCATGCGCATCATGTTCCTCACCATCCTGCCGAACTGTCTGGGGCCGCTGATCGTGCAGGCGACACTCGCCTTCTCTGCGGCGATTCTCGATGCCGCCGCGCTCGGCTTCCTCGGCATGGGCGCCCAGCCGCCGACGCCCGAATGGGGCACGATGCTGGCCGAGGCCCGCGAATTCATCCAGCGCGCGCCCTGGGTCGTGACCTTCCCGGGCCTGGCGATCCTGATCACCGTTCTGGCCATCAATCTGATGGGCGATGGGCTGCGCGATGCCCTCGACCCCAAGCTGAAGAGGTCGTGATGGCACTTCTCGAAATCCAGAATCTCACCGTCGAGTTCCAGACGGCCTCGGGCCTGTTCCGCGCGGTGGACAATGTCTCGCTTACCTGCGACCGCGGGGAGATCCTTTCCATCGTGGGCGAGTCCGGCTCCGGCAAATCCGTGTCGATGCTGGCGCTCATGGGACTCCTGCCATGGACGGCGAAGATCACCGCGGACAGGCTCGCCTTCGACGGCAAGGACCTGATCGGCCTTTCGCCGCGCCAGCGCCGAAACATCATCGGCAAGGACATGGCGATGATCTTCCAGGAGCCCATGTCCAGCCTCAATCCGTGCTTCACGGTCGGCTTCCAGCTTGGCGAGACGCTGCGCATCCACATGGGCATGAACCGCGCGCAGCGCCGCGAGCGCTCCATCGAGCTCCTGAAGCTCGTGGGCATCCCGGCACCGGAAGAGCGGCTCTCGAACTTCCCGCACCAGATGTCGGGCGGCATGAGCCAGCGCGTGATGATCGCCATGGCACTGGCCTGCAATCCGAAGCTCCTCATTGCCGACGAACCGACCACCGCCCTTGACGTGACCATCCAGGCGCAGATCCTCGATCTGCTCGTGCGCCTGCAGAAGGAAAACGGCATGGCGCTGGTGCTGATCACCCACGACATGGGCGTGGTGGCGGAAACCGCCCATCGCGTCCAGGTGCAGTATGCCGGGCAGAAGGTGGAGGAGCAGCCGGTCGGCCAGCTCTTTGCCGACCCTCATCACCCCTATACGGCGGCCCTGCTTGCGGCACTGCCCGAGCGGGCGGTGGCGGGCGAGAAGCTGCCGTCGATTGCCGGCGTCGTGCCCGGCCAGCATGACCGCCCCACGGGCTGTCTGTTTGCGCCGCGCTGCGCCTTCGTCCAGCCCGATTGCCATCAGGGCGCCCGCCGCCAGGGCAGGGAGCTCGGCGAAGCGCTCTGCAACTATCCGCTGGTCAAGGGCGTGCCCCTCGATCACCCGGCCTTTGCCGTCAAGGAAGGAGCATGAGGATGAGCCAGGCTGTCCTTGAAGCCAAAGATCTGGCCCGCCACTATTCGGTGCGCCGCGGCCTCTTCAAGCCCGATGCGACCGTCAGGGCGCTGAACGGCGTGTCCTTCGAGCTCTATTCCGGCAAGACGCTGGCCATCGTCGGTGAATCCGGCTGCGGCAAGTCCACGCTTGCCCGTCTGGTAACGATGATCGAGGACCCGTCCGCCGGCACGCTGCTGATCGACGGCAAGCCGGCGAGCGTCGACGACATGTCGCTGCGCAGCCAGGTGCAGATCGTTTTCCAGAACCCCTACGGCTCGCTGAACCCGCGCCAGAAGGTCGGCTCCATCCTCGAAGAGCCGCTGAAGATCAACACCTCCGACGATGCCGCCACCCGTCGCCGCAAGGCGGAGGAGATGATGGCGAAGGTGGGCCTGCGGCCCGAGCATTACGACCGCTATCCGCACATGTTCTCCGGCGGCCAGCGCCAGCGCATCGCCATTGCCCGCGCGCTGATGCTGCGGCCGAAGGTGCTTGTTCTCGACGAGCCGGTTTCGGCCCTCGACCTGTCGATCCAGGCGCAGGTGCTCAACCTGCTCATGGACCTGCAGAAGGAAATGGGGCTTGCCTACCTCTTCATCAGCCACGGCCTTTCCGTCGTGCGCCACATCGCCGACGAGGTGATGGTGATGTATCTCGGCAAGCCGGTCGAAACGGGAACCGCAGAAGAGGTCTTCTCCAATCCGAAGCATCCCTATACGGCCGCGCTTCTTTCCGCGACGCCCATTGCAGATCCCTCGCGGGCGAAAAACCGCATCCGGCTGCAGGGCGAATTGCCGTCTCCGCTGAAGCCCCCGCCGGGGTGCCCCTTCAATCCGCGATGCTGGAAGGCAACCGACATCTGCCGCCAGGAAATGCCGCCGCTTGCGGGTGGCGAAACCCACAAGTTCGCCTGTCATCACCCGCTGGACTGACCTTTGCGGTCACAGGCGTCGAAAGGGCCACGCCGAAAGGCGTGGCCCTTTTGCTTTGCCGCTCGCGGCTTGGTGCCGACACCCCAAAATAGAATTTCACAATTCCGCGTTTCTCCCATATTCTTCCGTTTACGGAAGATGCGGGAAGGGGAGCCCGCATCCGGCGGAGGGCAATCCATGTTCGATTATGTGATCGTCGGAGGCGGTTCGGCGGGCGCGGTTCTGGCTGCGCGTCTGAGCGAGGACCCGGCAATCCGGGTCTGCCTGCTGGAGGCCGGTGGCGATGGCCGCAGCATTCTGATGCGCGTGCCGATGGCAGCGGCTGCGATCGTGCCCGGGCATGTCTCCTCGATGAACTGGGGCTTCGAGACCGTTCCCCAGCGAGGCCTTGGGGGACGGCGTGGCTACCAGCCCCGGGGCAAGGGCCTCGGAGGATCGAGCTCCGTCAACGCGATGCTCTATGTCCGCGGTCACCGGACGGATTACGACGACTGGGCTGCGCGCGGATGCACCGGCTGGAGTTTCGAGGAGGTGCTGCCCTATTTCCTGAAGGCGGAAGACAATCAGCGGGGCGGCGGGCCGCTTCATGGCACCGGCGGACCGCTTCAGGTTTCGGACGCGCCGTGGGTACGCTCCATCAACCAGGATTTCATCGCCGCCGCGGCAGAAAACGGCATTCCCCGCAACGACGATTTCAACGGCACCGTTCAGGATGGAGCGGGTGTCTATCAGGTCACCCAGTTCTGGCACGGCCCGCGTCTTGGCGAACGCTGCTCGACGGCGGCTGCCTATCTTCATCCGGTTCTGGATCGCCCGAACCTCACGGTCGTGACCGGCGCCCATGCGACGCGCGTCCTGTTCGAGGGACGCCGGGCAGTCGGCGTCCGCTACCGGAAGGGACGGGTCGAAGATCAGGTCGAGGCGGGAAGAGAGGTGATCCTCTCTGCGGGAGCCTTTCTGTCGCCGCAGCTGCTGATGCTGTCCGGTATCGGTCCTGCTGCGTATCTGAAGGCGCGGGGCATCGAGCCGCTCGCCCACAGCCCCGATGTCGGCCGGAACCTTCAGGACCATCTGGATTTCACCTTGTGGTACCGCGCGCGTACCAAGGATCTCGTGGCGCTGGCGCCGGGGTCCATGGCCGCGATGAGCGCCGGGATCGGCGAGTGGCGCCGGCATGGCACCGGGCGGCTGCGGACGACATTTGCGGAAAGCGGCGCCTTCTTTCGCACCCGTCCGAACCTGGACCGTCCCGACGTGCAACTGCATTTCCTCATCGCACTGGTGGACGATCATGCCCGCAAGATGCATCTCGGCTATGGCTATTCATGCCATGCCTGCGTGCTTCGCCCCCATTCCCGCGGCGAAGTGCGGCTCGCGAGCGCCGACCCCGCCGACATGCCGGTGATCGACCCGCGGTTCCTCTGGGACGAGCGGGACCAGCAGGTGCTGCTGGAGGGTGCAAAGCGCATGCGCTCGATCATGGAGAGCGAGCCGCTGAAACGGCATATCCGCGAGGAGCTCAAGCCCGCCGGGCGGGACGACGACAGCCTCCTGGAAACGATCCGCCAGCGCTCCGATACCATCTACCATCCGGTCGGCACCTGCCGGATGGGCTCGGATCAAAACGCGGTCGTCGATCCGAAACTGAGGGTCCGGGGCGTCGAGGGCCTTCGCGTCGTGGACGCCTCGATCATGCCGACATTGATCGGCGGCAATACCAATGCGCCGACGATCATGATCGCCGAGAAGGCCGCCGACATGATCCGGGCGGCCTCCCGGGATGAACGAGAGCCGGCTTACTCGACGGTGAGCTCGAAGGCGTCGCCGTAATAGCGGCTGCCCGATCCGTCCTCATAGGCGGGCATGGTGGCGCCGACCTTGAACGAATCCGCACCGCGATAGCCGCTGTCCGGCGTATAGAGAACGCGCAGTGCCTTTGCATGCTTGCCCTTGCACGAGCCGTAATCTTCGTCCAGCGTCAGGCTGATCCACTGGAAGGTGACCTTCCCGTGCTTCGGCTGCCGCTCCACCTTGCCGCGCGGCTTGCCTATGGTCTGGCAGGCGTCGTCGAGGTTGGTGAAGTCGATGATGGCGGAGGTCTCGCCAGCCGGTACGCTGACGCTTTCGGCCAGCGCGGCCTGTGCGCTCAGGGCAAGAACCGACGCGAAGATAAGAGTGCCTTTCAGCATGGTTATCCTTCCAAGGTTGTTGGTTTGCACATCCATGGCAGGAAAAACTCTCGATGTCCGGGACTTAATCCACCTCAGGTCGACATATTCTGGGTGGATCAACCCGTGGGAAGGGCAGCCCAGGTGTCGACGATCTGCCCGTCTGCATATACCGCAATTTCCCCGAACTGCTGCAGCACCGCCTCGCTCTGGGTCGGGCGCAGGAATACCATGTCGTCCGGCTGCAGGTGCGCTTCGGCCGGCAGTTCCATGAACTGCTGGTTGGAGGAGCGGCCCCAGATGCGGTTTTCGCGGATGCCGGGCGGGTGGATCGGGCGCGCCATCCAGGCTCCGCCATAGATGTAGCAGCACCGGCGGGGAAAGAGACCCGCGCGGCTGAGGATGCGCGTCAGAACAGGCGGACCGGGCACTTTCGCATCGGTAACCTTCAGCACGGGGGTGGCAATGAAGGCCGCGGGCTCGAAACCCTGAAGGCCCGGCGTATCGAAGTCCGAGGGCAGCACGAAGGCGGAGCCGACCGACAGGTCGTTCCCCCTCAGGGCGGCATCGTAGAGCAGGGCCGTCTTGCTCCCGCCCGTATTAAGAATGCGGCTTTCCTCGGGTTTGAGGCACGCGGCGAAGCGGGCAAAGCGCTCCACCACTCGCCTCTGCTCTGCCTGCGGGCCGCCCGCCAGCGCCGGGATCTCGGCGATGTGTGCCTCATAGGCCATCAGTCCCTCGACCCGGAGGCGGGGATGGGCTCGCGCTGCCTTGACCAGTCCCTCGAGCGCTTCCGGTGTTCCCACGCCGCCACGGCACACGCCCACATCCACCTCGAAGGCGATCCGCAGGGTGATGTCCTGCCGTTCCGCGACAGACGCATAGGCCGAAAGCCGCTCCGGCGTATCGATCAGCCACACGGTTCTGTGCTCCAGTGCCGTTCTCAGCGCCGGCTCGGCCTGCGCGAGGGCCTGCTCCGCTGCCGCTGCGGGCATGGGTTTGCCGAAGAGCAGGTCCACATCCGTGAAGGCATTGAGGACGGCCCGGGTGATCGGCAGGTGGAAGGTCATGATGCGGCTTGCCCCGGTGCGTGACAGCACATGACGCAGCAGCGGAACGGAGGGCAGGGATTTGTCCACCACCCGCAGCGCCGCATGGGAGGGTATTCCCCGCATCATCCGGTCGATGTTGTTGTCGAGCCTGTTTCGATCGATCACGAGCGTCGGGCGAAAGAAGCCGGCAGACTTCAGGGCCGCCGAAAGGGCGTTGAAATAGCGCTCTGTCATCCGTTGATGCCCAGCAGCCGGCGCATGTAGGGCGTGAGGAAACGGCCGTCGGGATCGAAGTCGCGGCGGACCTCCAGCGCGTCGCGGAAGCGCGGGTAGATCGTTGCGAAATCGCCGCCGGTGAGGTTGTGCATCTTGCCCCAGTGCGGTCGGCCATCATGCCGCCGGAAGATGGCCTCGGCCTCGCGCATGAAGGCGGTCGGATCTTCGGCGGCGTCATGGTGGATGGCGATCGAGCAGGTTTCCCGGCGGTAGAAGGGGCTCAGCCAGAACTCGTCAGGGGCGACCGCACGGACCTCCATGGGGAAATACACTTCCGGAAAGCGGGTTTCCGCCAGCGTGATGATCTCGCGGAGCGCAGTGGCACCGGCTTCAAAGGGCAGGTGGTATTCCATTTCGTTGAAGCGTGTCCGCCGGTCGCTCGTATAGACGTTCTGCCAGGCCTGAACATAGTCCTCCGCGGGAACGCGCCTAAGCGCAGCCCCGATCAGCTTGCGGCGAAGCCAGGGCGCGCGCAGCAGGCCGGTGCGCAGCGCCTTGAGAATGGCGAGTGACTCCTCGTCGTCCTCGGTCGGCCTTTCCGTTGCCGCATCTGTCGTCATGTCGATGGTGCAGAGGAGGGCATGGCCGGAGAACGGGATGAAGTAGAATTCCGCGGATCGATGTCCGCGCATGAAGGCCTCGAACCCGTCGAGGATGTCGCCGATCGGCACGATCCATCGCCGCCGGCGCAGATTGTAGGCGGGAATGTTCTGGATGGTCACCTCGGTCAGCGCGCCGAACATGCCGAGCGTTACGCCGGTCGCGTGGACAAGATCGGGATCGGAGGCGCGCTCCAGCCGACGCAGCGAACCGCGTCCGTCCACCAGCGTCATGTCGAGGATCTGCGTGTGATAGGCGCCGAGGCCGAGGCCGGAGCCGTGGGTTGCCGTGCCGAGCGCGCCGGCAAAGGCCTGCTTGTCGATATCGCCCATGTTGGGCAGGCCGTGTCCGATGCCGGCCAGCAGCGGCGTCAGTGCACCGAGCCGCGTCTGCGCGCCGATTGTGGCGGTATGCCTTTCCGGATCGTGGCGGATGAGACCGCTGAAGGCCGTGAGATCGAGAAGGGTGCCTGCCGTTTCCACGAGCGGCGTGAAGGAATGGCCGGAACCGGCAATGCGGATCGGTCCCGGGGCCGTACGGATAGCCGTGGCGAGCGCGTCCACATCCATCGGCTGAAGGAGGTTTTCGGGATTGGCCCTGACCGAACCCGACCAGTTGCTCCATCGCGGCGCAGCGAGAGCCTCTGCCTTTTCCCGGGCGGAGCGCCGGACAAGGAGCGTCCTGAACCGCAACAGCGACAGCAGGCTGAGCGCAAGGCAGCCGAGGCCGAAGACGGGCACCAGCCGCGCATCCTGCCCGTCGATGAAGAGGGATGCCCCCAGCGGACCGAGCGCCGCGCCGAAGAGCTGTGCGGCCGGTACCAGGAGGGCCGTCGAGCGGCTTTCATCCGCCATGACGGTCAAGCCTATCTGGAAAGGCGTCACGAACAGCCAGATGAAACCCGTGCCGAGAATGGCTGCCCCGAACATCGTCCAGCCGGGCTGGGCGAGGAAGACGACACAGACGGCCATGCTCGCCAGAACGGACGCGATGACCGCACCGAACGTGAGGCGTCCGCCGGAAAGCCCCGTCGCGATCATCGCCCCGACGATCTGCGTTGCGAGGCTGGTCGAGACCATCAGCGCGACATCGTGTCCGCTGACGCCGCTCGCAAGCCCCATGGGCTCGAGGAAGGCCCATGTCGCTCCGATGAAGAGGAAGAACAGAAAGATCGCGAGGAGCGCCATGCCCGAGATGCGGTTGAGGAAGCCGACGCCGCCCGAGCGGCTGGCAAGCGGCGGATAGGCCGCGAGGATGAGCGGAACGGCTGCCAGAGACAGGAGGGAAACCGCGGCAAGGACCTCAAAACCGCCTGCCGATCCATAATCGGCGAGGATGCTCAGGGAAAAGGCGATGGCGAGAAGGCATTGGGCGAGGGTCTGCAGGATGACGAAGAGGCCGCCCGCCCGCTCCGGCACCGGGGCGCGGGCGATCATCTCCGCAGCGATGGCGACGAGCCCCCCTTCGGCGATGCCGGCCAGCGTGCGCCACAGGATGAACGCGCCAGCGCCTTCGCTTCCGGCGGTCAGGAGATTGAAAAGCGCAGCGGCGCAGAGAAAGAGCGCGGCCTGCATGCGCACCCGCCGCTTCCAGAAGGCCGCGACCGCGGAGCTCATGCCAAGGGCGATGATTTCCAGCGTCGCCGCGATGGCCAGTTCGTCGAAGGTGAGGCGTCCCTCGGAGAAGACCGCGCCGAGAAGGATGGGTTGAAGGCCGATGATCAGCAGTCCCGCCGATCCGATCCACAGCGCCGCCCAGCGCGCCAAGCTGCCGCTCGCCGCATTCGCGACGTTTCCAAAGGTCGCCTCGGTCATGATCGTCCTCCCCTTGATCTCCCCGATGCAAGCTAAGCGGAAATCTGATAAAGTATCAACTATTCCTTTCGGTCTGCCGCAAAATTTCCCGCTTCACCTTTTTCAGCCGAAGTCTGGCGCAGAAATGCAGGCTTTGCGGGAACAAAATCCGAAATCGCCTCTTCCTTTCGGGGCAATTGCTTCTAAAGAATGTTGCGGGGGTCGACGGAGGAAGGCGGGAGATCAGGACATGGACGGGCCAGATACGGCAGTGGGCGGTTCGCTTCTCAGGCGGCTTCCCAAGCAGGAGCGGTCGCGCGAGCGTGTGGACGAAATCCTCGCGGTTGCCATGCGCCTCATCGGCGAGAAGGGCATCGATGCGGTGACCATGAAGGAGGTCGCCCAGCATTCGGGCGGGCCGATTGCTTCCGTCTATCAGTATTTCCCCAACAAGTCGGCGATCATCGCCACGCTTTACGCGCGCTACAACCGGCAGATCGGCATTCTCATCTCGGAATGCCTCATCGAGATCAATTCCCTTGCCCGCCTGCACCGGGCCGTCGACCAGATGCTGACGCGATACAACCGGATGATGCGCGAGAACCCGCCGCTTCTCGATCTCGTCAACGCGGTCCACGCCGACAAGAAGCTGCAGAACCAGGATCTCGAGGAGACCGAAAAGCTCGTCAGCGAGTTTTTCGAGGCAAGCGTCCACCTGTTTCCGGAAGCGGCGAGGCCGCAATACCGGCGGACACTGTTCCTGCTGTTCCAGCTGGCGAGTTCCACGGTGCGCATGTCCTTCGCCATGGAGGGCCGCGATGGCGAGGCCATGCTGCAGGAATTCGCCAATGTGGTTCACCTGCAGATCGACCGCATCGCTGCCCCAGCGGATGGCAGGCCCCGGTAGCCTCCGGACCGGCCATGGCCGGTCCGGCTCCTGGCTTCAGATCCCGAGCCTGTCCCTGAGGCCGTAATACCAGGCACCGAGCGCCGTCAGCGGCACGCGGAACGTCTTGCCGCCGGGGAAGGGGAAGTTCGGCAGCGAGGACCAGACGTCGAAGCGCTCCGCATGGCCGGCGACCGCCTCGCCGAGGATCTTGCCGAGGAGATGCGTCGTCGTCACGCCATGGCCGCTGTCGCCGTGGCTGAAATAGACGGTGTCGGACAGCCGTCCCATATGCGGGATGCGCGACAGGGTCAGGGCGAAATTGCCGCTCCAGGCAAAATCGATGCGGACATTGCCGAGCTCCGGGAAGGTCTTCAGCATGTTCGGGCGGATCTTGCCGGTCAGTGTCCGGGGATCATGGCCGCCATAGACGATGCCGCCGCCATAGAGCAGACGGTTGTCCGCCGTGCGGCGGTAGTAGTCGAGCACGTAATTGGCGTCTTCGACACAGTAGTCGGCCGGCAGCAGGTTTTCGATGAGGTCCTTCGAAAGCGGTTCGGTTGCCATCACCTGGGAGGATACCGGCATCATCCGGTCGCCGATCTCGGGGAGCAGGCTGCCGAGATAGGCATTGCCGCATACCAGCACGTAACGGGCGCTGACGGAGCCTTCAGCCGTGCGCACCCGGGGGCGCTGGCCCTGATCGACCGCGACGACGCGGGAATTTTCGAAGATCTGTCCGCCCATCGCCTCGACGGCACGGGCCTCGCCGAGCACGAGGTTCAGCGGATGGATGTGGCCGCCGAGCCTGTCGATCATGCCGCCGGCATAGACATGGGTCTTCACGTAGCGGCCGACTTCGGCTTTCGAGACCATCTCGAGGCCGGTGTGGCCGTGCTTCTCCCAGTTTGCCTTGACCGCTTCCATCTCGCGGATCTGCTTGTCGGTGAAGGCGCCGAAGAACCCGCCATGGCGAAGGTCGCAGGCAATGTCGTACTTTGCGATGCGGCTGCGGATGATGTTGCCGCCCTCGAGCGACATGCGCCCGAGCTCGACGGCCTTGTCGCGGCCGTAGCGGCGCGCGATCGTCTCGAGATCGCGGCTGTAGCCGTTGACGATCTGGCCGCCGTTCCGGCCCGAAGCGCCGAAGCCGATCCGGGTGCCTTCGAGAACCACGACCTTGAAGCCCCGTTCCGAAAGCTCGAGCGCCGCCGAGACGCCGGTGAAGCCGGCGCCGATCACGCAGACATCGGCCTCGAGATCGCCCTTGAGCGTGGGACGCACGCGCTGGTCGTTGGCGGAAGCGGCATACCAGGTGGCGGCATGGCCGGGATTGGTGCTGATGGAAGAGATATGTGCGTTCATGATCAGACAGTCCTGATATAGGCGTCGTATTCGACGTCGGTCACACGAAGGGAGAATTCCGAGAGTTCCTGCTGCTTGCAGGCCGTGTAGAGCGCCCGGTATTCCGGAGAAAGCGTCGCATAGGCGAAGGAAGACTTGGCAAAGCGCTGGAGCGCGTAATCCCAGTTGGTGGGCAGCGGCTCGTGATTGATCGCGTGGTCGTCACCGGTAATGGCGCCGCCCGGATTGTGCTTCTCCTTCATGCCGGTGAGAGCCCCGTTCAGGATCATCGCGAGCACCAGGTAGGGATTGGTGTCTGCACCGGCGACGCGATGCTCGATGCGAGTCGCGGGCCTGGACGAGGTGATCACGCGCACCGCGGCAGAGCGGTTGTCGAAGCCCCAGGAGGCATAGGTGGGTGCATGTTCGGAAGGCCGGAGCCGCCGGTAGGAGTTCGCATGGGGCGCGAAGATCGCCATGCTCTCGCCCATGCTGGCCAGAAGCCCGCCGACCGAATGCATCAGGGTGTCCGCCGGCTTGTCGGTCTCGCTCACATAGATGTTGCGGCCATGCTCGTCGAGAACCGAGAAATGCACATGCATGCCCGATCCCGCCTGAAGGCCATAGGGCTTTGCCATGAAGGTGGCGTCGAGATCGTGCTTGCGCGCCACGCCCTTGACGATGCGCTTGAGCAGGACCGCGAAATCCGCCGCCTGAAGCGCATCCGGCACATGGTTGAGATTGATCTCGTACTGGCCCGGCCCGTTCTCGCGCAGCACGGTATCCGCCGGCACGCCTTGGGCCCTGGCTGCACGGGCGACGTCCATGAAGACATGCTCGAGATCCTGCAGCTCCGAAATCGAGAGAACCTGCGTCTGGCTGGCATGCCACCGCCCCTCGCGCGAATGGGGCGGGCGCACCGGGTCCAGGGCATTGCGCACGGGATCGATGAGATAGAATTCGAGTTCGGTCGCCACGACGGGCGTCAGTTTCGCCTCGGCGAAGCGTTTCAGCACATTCGCCAGCACCTGTCTCGGATCGGCAAAATAGCCGGAACCGTCGCCGTTGCGCATGCCCAGCATCACCTGAGCGGTCGGGCGCTCCAGCCAGTCCACGCGGGACAGCGTGCCCGGAACGGGAAAGCAGAGGCCGTCGGGATCGCCCGTGCCCTCGGCAAGCCCTGCAGCATTCACGTCGCGGCCCCAGCAGTCGAGCGCGTAGACGGAACGGGGAATGGCCATGCCCTTTGTCAGGACGTCGAGGGCCCGCTCGCGGGGGATCCATTTGCCGCGCGGCACGCCGTTCACGTCAATGACGAAAGCCTCCAGGACCTCGATGTCCGGGTTGTCGCGCAGGAAATCCTGCGCATAAGTCGCAAAATCCATAAGTCACCAGATTGATAGATCTTTTCCTGAATCGGCAGGCCAGGACGCGGACCGCACCGGATATCGCACTCCGGGCTCAGAGAGCCGGGGAAAGAATGTCCGGAAAAAGGAGGATGGGCGGGACCGCACCGACGCCAATTCGCGTCCGTGTGAAGAAGCCGGAGCTACGCTAACGGTCGCCACTTTCGTGGCTGAAATGCAAGAAGCGGATCATCGTCTCTTGTGCCCGGCCACCCTTGCGCGGGTGGTTCCGGGATTCCCGGTTTTTGTGACGGTGGTTGTTTAATATACCAAAATTCCGTCAAAAACCAGCCACAGACGGCCATTTTCCGGCAGAGAGCGCCGGCGCGGGGCAGCGGAGCGAAGCGTAAGCCGCTGATTCCCTTGGATTAAGGAAGCCGGGAAAAATCTTCGAAAATCGCCCGTTTCAGGCTCCGAAACGCTCCGGACGGAAGGGCGCGGGATCGATGAAGGGCGTCTCGCCGGCCATCATTTCCGCCAGAATCCTGCCGGTGACCGGCCCGAGAGTCAGGCCGTGATGCGCATGGCCGAACGAGAACCAGAGGCCCTCGTGACGCGGTGCCTTGCCGATCACTGGCATCATGTCCGGCGTGCAGGGGCGGGCGCCCATCCAGGGCTCGGGATCGAGACGCCGGCCGAGCGGGAAAACCGTGCGCGCGACCTTTTCCGCGCGGTCGAGCTGGACGGGTGATTTCGGCGCGCCGAGATCGGCGAATTCGGCGCCGGTCGTCAGGCGGATCCCCTGTGTCATCGGCGCGAGGAAATAGCCGCGCTCCGCGTCCATGGTCCAGTCGTTGAGCACCGCATTGCCTTCGGCCGCATAATGCATGTGATAGCCGCGCTTGATGCCCAGCGGCAGGCGGTAGCCCAGGGAGCGTGTGATCGCCTCGGCCCACGGACCGAGTGCAACAACGGCCTGCTCGGCCTCCGCCTTGCCCTCGGCGGTATCGATCATCCATCCGGTGGCAGTCTTTTTCAGGGTGCTTGCATCCCCGGTGACGAAGCGGCCGCCAAGGCTTTCGAAGAGCTTCAGATAGGCCTGCGTCAGCGAAAGCGGGCTCAGAACCGTCCAGGGATCCGTCCAGCGCAACGCGCCGATGAAGCCGGGCCTGATGTGCGGCTCGGCCGCCGCCAGCGCCCTGTCATCCAGCGCCTCGTAGGAAACGCCGAATTCCTGCCGCCAGAGTTCCGCCTGAGCGAGTTCCTCGTCGCGCACCTTCGCCGTCCGGAACGCCTTCTGCCAGCCCCGCTTGCCGACAAGGGCTTCTGCGCCGGATGCCTCGATCAGGTCGCGGTGCTCCGAAATGGAGTTCTCGATCAGCGGCGCATAGGCTCTGGCGATGGCCTTGTGACGCTCCGGCGCGGAATTCCACCAGTAGCGCAGCAGGAAGGGCGCCGCGGCGGGAAGCGCCGTCGCGTGGTAATGGGCGTCGATGCGGTTGTTCAGCATGTAGCGGATCAGCAGGCCGATCTCGCGGGGAAAGCCGTAGGGCACAACCCCTTCTCGCTGGATCAGGCCGGCATTGCCATAGGAGGTTTCCTCGCCCGCCCCGCGGCGGTCCACGAGGGTGACGGCAAAGCCGCGCCGCTGCAGATGCACCGCGACCGATACGCCCACAATTCCTGCCCCAAGCACAAGCGCCGTCTTCGCCATCATTTCCATCCCGAAACCATGCTGCAAAGGGTGATTGCCCGCCTTCGCCTGCAAATGCAATTATTGTTTTCAATGGAAACGTGAAAGGCATGAAAACACTGAAAATGAAGCATTTGGCCGTCACGAATCCGGGCAAAGCACGAAAGTGCCGCATCAATGACATCTCAGGAGCCTTCCGGCTGCTGCAGGCAAGCGCAAAGGACATCCCGTGGCGCTGAAAAAGGACTATCCCGTGCTGGACCTGCTTTCCGGGCCGGAGGAAGGGCATGCGCTCTCGGCGCTTGCCGATCCGGCTCACCCGCAATGGGCTGCGCTGCTCGACTGGCAGCAGAGGCTCTGGCCCGGCCTCGGCCCGAAGGGCGAAGCGGCCATGTTCCTGAACCAGCTGGGATTCTTCATCGGCGTTGCGCTGATGACGGCGGGACCCCGCGGCGTGGGCGGCGCGGAAACGCGGTCCGCAAGCTATCGCCTCCTGCCGCCCGGCGGGTCGTCGTCAGCCGGCCTTGTCCGCTTGCACCTCAAGGTTCCGGAACGGGGCGCGGAGGAGCATGTGGTGTCGGTTCTGGGTGATCCGGTTGCGGGCCTTGCCGTGCGGGCGCGCATGGGAAGGGGTGGCCTCTGGCGGGTTCTCGCCGATGGCATTGCGCTCGGCCTTCTGGACTGCGGCCGGCGAACCGGCCGGCTGGAAGAGGCGCGGCACCTCTTTGAAAGGATCGCGAAGCAGCAGGGCTCACCGCTTGCCAATCGGCAGCTGCGCTGGCCAGAAGCGGAAGAAACCGGCCTGCTGCAGCGTGGCGGCTGCTGCCGGATCCATGAGGCGGGCGAGCCCCTCTGCCCGGGTTGCGTTCTTTTCCGACGCAGGGGATGACGGCCCAGGGGGCGGCCTATGCCCGCCCCCTGGGCCTGCTGTCATTTCAGCCGGAAATCGAAGTGCTTGCGCACCTTTTCCTCGATCTTCCACGTGCCCTTGAAATCATGCTCGACCACGAAGGCATCGCCAGCCTGAACGGTGACGGGCGTGCCGCCATCGGGGGTGATCACGATCCGCCCTTCGATCATGTGGACGAATTCATAGGCGGAATAGGTGGCGTGATAGGTGCCGGGGGTGCATTCCCATACCCCCGAGGCCATGGTGCCGTCCGACGAGGTGTGCAGTGCCCAGGTCTTCATGGACGGGTTGCCGTCGACCACCACCCAGCCCTCGAGATCGTTGGTATCGGGCTCGATGCCTGCGGTGTCGCCAAGGCGCGTTACGGTCTGCATGAAAAAAGTCCTCCTGATGGTATCGGGAGGACTTCTAGTCGGATTGCCGGCGGAGCGGCGGTCTAAATACGACGGAGTGCTTCTTCCGTCTCCTGCTCGCCTTCCCCTTCGGGATGGAGCCTGTTGTACCTTATCGACGCCAGCAAGGAGATGCCGATCAGACCGGCACCGGCGAGGCCGGTGATGACCTCCGGGATGTGGAAGAGCGTCTGCACATACATGATCACGGAGAGGATCACGATGGCCCAGAAGGCCCCGTGCTCGAGATAGCGGTATTCCGCAAGCGTTCCCTTTTCCACCAGCATGATGGTCATCGAGCGCACATACATCGCCCCGATCCCGAGGCCGATGGCGATGATGAAGAGGTTGTTGGTGAGTGCAAAGGCGCCGATCACGCCGTCGAAGGAGAAGCTCGCATCCAGCACCTCGAGATAGATGAAGGCACCGAGGCCGCCTCGCGCTGCCGCCGACATCGTCTCCTGCGAATAGTCGAGCAGACCGCCCAGCACCTCGACCGCGAGGAAGGTCAGAAGTCCGTAGATCGAGGCATAGACGAAGGCGACCGATTCCTCGCCCTCGAGCAGCGAGGAGAACAAGAGCACAAGGATCAGCACGAGTGCTATCTCGATGCCCTTGACCGTCGCGATCCGCGCCATCCGCTTCTCGATGAAGGCGATCCAGTGAACGTCTTTCTCGTGGTTGAAGAAGTAGGTTAGGCCCACCATCAGCAGGAACGTACCGCCGAAGGCGGCAATCGGCAGATGCGCGTCGGTCATGATGCGCGCATAGTCGTCGGGTCTCGCCGCGGCCATGACAAGGGCATCGATCGGGCCGATATGGGCGGCAATGGCCACGATCGCCAGCGGGAAGACGATGCGCATGCCGAAGACGGCGATGACGATGCCCCATGTCAGGAAGCGGTGCTGCCAGACCGGGGTCATGTCCTTGAGCTTGTTGGCGTTGACGATCGCATTGTCGAAGGACAGCGAGATTTCCAGCACCGCGAGAACAAGGCAGATGAAGAATACGGTGGCCGTGCCGCCGATCGTGCCGGTATTCACCCAGCCCAGGACGGCGCCAAGCACCAGACCGAAGGCCGTGACGATGAACGCCCACTTGAAGTAATGCAGAAGAGTGTTCTGTGTCATGGTTATGGTAAAACCCTGACGGCAGGAAAAGCAAAGGTACCGACATCACGGGAGCGCCGAAACTTCCCGCCAGAGGGGCCCGGTACCGGGTGAGGGGCCGTCCGCCCGCGAAATAGCCGCCGGACCGGACACAACCCTGTAAGTAGCCAAGATTGCTGCCCGGTCAAGCGTCAAGATCGCGCGACGTCAGGCAATGGCCAGGCTCACACCGTTTCTTTCGAGCATGGCGAGGATATCCTCCGGGGGAGAACGGTCGGTGACGAGCATGTCATAGGCCGACGCCTCCATCGGCACGATCGGTGCGCTGCGGCCGAACTTGGCGCTGTCGGCCACGACAACGCGCCTCTCCGCGCGCGCTCCCGCCTCCCGCGAAAGCTCTGCCTCTTCCATGTCGGCCAGCATGAAGCCGGATGCGGCATTGACCGCTGTCGTGGACAGGATCGCCAGCTTCAGGTGAAAGCGCCGGACGAAGGAAACGGCCTCGGCGCCAAAGGCACCCGCGTCGTGCGGGCGCAGCTCGCCGCCGGCAAGGAAGATCCTGTTGCCGTTCCGGCCCACCAGCGTATGCGCGACCGCGACCGAATTGGTGACGACCGTCAGGTCCCGGTGTTTCTGAAGCGCCACGGCGATGAAGGCCGTCGTGGAGCCTATATCGAGGAAGAGGCTGTCTCCATCGGCCACCAGCTCTGCCACCCGCGCGGCAATCGCACGCTTGGCATCCGCATTCTCGCCCATGCGGAAATGGAGCGGCTGCTCGCCGCCGCTCTCCTTCAGGTGAACTCCGCCATGAACCTTCACCACAAGCCCTTCCGCCTCCAGCGCGCGGATGTTGCGGCGGATCGTTTCCTCCGACACCCGGAGCCGCTGCGCGAGAAAGGGTATGCGGCCGGAGCCGCCGGCCAGTCTGAGTTCGTCGAGAATCTCCCGCTCCCGGTGATTGGCCGCTCGGGACGTGGGGCTGGAGGGATCGATCATCTGTTGGCTTTCCTGCGGCGTCCTGTGGATTCAGGCAATCATCCAGCCCAAGAATCAACAAAAATCCACACAAAGTCAAATCCACGAGTGGTAATGTGGATATTTCTTGACAGAACCAGGTATTCGCGGAACCTTTCGCTTCAACAAGCATAAGCAAGGGAACAGCCATGAGTGCCTCGCCTGACCGGGAGATCAGGGCGCTGCCGCTATGGGACGGCGAAATCACCGTCCGTCCGTTGAGCGGCGGCATTACCAATCGGAATTATCTGGTGGAGGACCGCAGCCGCCGCGCCGTCGTCCGCCTCGGGGCCGACATTCCCGTGCATCATATCCGCAGGGACAACGAGCTGGCCGCCAGCCGCGCGGCCCATGCGGCCGGCCTTTCTCCCCGTGTCCTGCATCATCAGCCCGGCCTGCTGGTGCTGGATTACATCGATGCGCATGCCCTGACGCCCAAGGAGGTGAGAGCGCCTTCGATGCTGGAACGCATCGTGCCGCTGATCCGCAGTTGCCACCGGGAAATACCGAAGCATTTCCGCGGGGCCGCCGCCGTCTTCTGGGTTTTTCATGTGGTGCGCGATTATGCGGGCGAGCTGGCGGACCGGCAGAGCCGACATCGGCCGCTGCTGGCCGAGCTCATGGACAAGGCGGATCGGCTGGAAAAGGCCGCCGGCCCCTTCGAGATCGTGTTCGGTCACAACGACCTGCTGGCCGCCAACCTTCTCGATGACGGCAATCGGCTCTGGCTGATCGACTGGGACTATGCAGGCTTCAACACGCCGCTTTTCGATCTTGGCGGGCTTGCTTCAAACAACGAGCTTTCGCCGGCCGATGAACGCAGGATGCTGGAGCTCTATTACGAACGGCCGGTCTCCGACGAGCTCATCCGCCGCTACGAGGCGATGAAATGCGCCTCGCTGCTGCGCGAGACCATGTGGAGCATGATCTCCGAGATCCATTCTACGCTCGATTTCGACTACGCCGCCTATACGGCGGAAAATCTTCAGCGCTTCGAGCGCGCCTACGACACCTTCTCGCACATGTAAAAGGACCCGCCATGAAGGAACTTCCCTCTACGGCCAAGATCGTCGTCATCGGCGGCGGCATCATCGGCTGCTCCACGGCCTATCACCTCGCCAAGCTCGGCTTTACGGATACGGTGCTGCTGGAGCGCAAGAAACTGACTTCAGGCACGACCTTCCATGCGGCGGGCCTTGTCGGCCAGCTGCGCACCAGCGCCAACATCACCCAGCTGCTCGGCTATTCCGTCAATCTCTACAAGACGCTGGAGGCCGAAACGGGCCTAGGCACCGGCTGGAAGATGAACGGCGGGCTTCGCCTTGCCTGCAACCAGGAGCGCTGGACGGAAGTGAAGCGCCAGGCGACGACCGCCCAGTCCTTCGGTCTGGACATGCAGCTTCTCACGCCGAAGGAGGCCCAGGAGCTCTGGCCGCTGATGACCATCGACGATCTGGTCGGTGCCGCATTCCTGCCGACCGACGGACAGGCAAACCCCTCCGACATCACCCAGGCGCTCGCCAAGGGTGCCCGCATGGCCGGCGCCTCGATCTTCGAGGATACGGAAGTGCTCGATCTCGAGATCGACAAGGGCCGCATCCGCGCCGTGATTACCGAGCGCGGCCGGATCGAATGCGAGAAGGTGGTGGTCTGCGCCGGCCAGTGGACCCGCAGCTTTGCCGCCCGCTACGGTGTCAACGTGCCGCTCGTCTCGGTCGAGCACCAGTATATGGTGACGGAGGCCTTCGGCGTGCCTTCGAACCTGCCGACGCTGCGCGACCCGGACAGGCTTACCTATTACAAGGAAGAGGTGGGCGGTCTGGTGATGGGCGGTTACGAGCCGAACCCGATCCCCTGGGCCATGGATGGAATCCCGAAGGATTTCCACTACACGCTGCTCTCCTCCAACTTCGATCACTTCGAGCAGATCATGGAGCTTTCGCTCGGCCGCGTGCCGGCCCTGGAAACGGCGGGCATCAAGCAGCTTATCAACGGGCCGGAAAGCTTCACGCCCGATGGCAACTTCATTCTCGGTGAGGCGCCGGAGCTGAAGAATTTCTTCGTCGGCGCGGGCTTCAATGCCTTTGGCATCGCGTCCGGCGGCGGCGCGGGCATGGCGCTTGCCGAATGGGTGGCGAAGGGCGAACCGCCCTACGATCTGTGGCCGGTCGATATCCGCCGCTTCGGTCGTCCCCATTTCGATACGGACTGGGTGCGCACCCGCACGCTGGAGGCCTATGGCAAGCACTACACGCTCGCCTTCCCGCATGAGGAACATTCGAGCGGCCGCCCCTGCCGCAAGTCGCCGCTCTATGACCGGCTGAAGGCGCAGGGCGCCTGCTTCGGCGAAAAGCTCGGCTGGGAACGGCCGAACTGGTTTGCCGATCTTGCCGCCGGCGAAGAGCCGAAGGATGTCTATACCTACGAACGCCAGAACTGGTTCCACGCCGTCGGCCGGGAACACAGGGCCGTGCGCGAGGCGGCCGTCATCTTCGACCAGACCTCCTTTGCCAAATTCGTGCTGAAGGGGAGGGATGCGCAGGAAGCCCTCTCCTGGATTGCGGCGAACGATGTGGCAAAGCCGGTGGGCTCGCTCGTCTATACCCAGATGCTGAACGACAAGGGCGGCATCGAATGCGACCTTACCGTCGCCCGCGTTGCCGAGAACGAATATTACATCGTCACCGGCACGGGCTTTGCCACCCATGATTTCGACTGGATCGCCAGGAACATTCCCGAAGGCCTGCATGCGGAGCTGGTGGATGTCACCTCCGGCTGGTCGGTGCTGTCGCTGATGGGGCCGAAGGCGCGGACGATACTCGAGAAGGTGACGCGCTCTGACGTTTCCAATGCCGCCTTCCCCTTCGGCACGGTCAGGACCATCGGCATTGCCGGTTGCCCTGTCCGGGCGCTGCGGGTCACCTATGTGGGCGAGCTTGGCTACGAGCTGCATCTGCCGGTGGAATATGCCACAACGGTCTACGAAGCCCTGATGGCGGCTGGCCGCGAGGATGGCCTCGTCAATGCCGGTTACCGCGCCATCGAAAGCTGCCGCCTGGAAAAATTCTATCGCGCCTGGGGCTCGGATATCGGCCCCGACCACACGCCTGTCGAAGCCGGTCTCGGCTGGGCGGTAAAGCTGAAGAAGGGGACGCCCTTCAAGGGCCGTGCCGCCATCGAGGCGCAGGTGAAGGGCGGTGTGAAGAAGATGCTCGCCTGCTTCGTGCCCGATGATCCCGATACGGTCCTGCTCGGGCGCGAGACGATCTACCGCGACGGCAAGCGGGTCGGCTGGCTCACCGGCGGCGGCTTCGGCTACACCGTCGGAAAGGCGATCGGTATCGGCTATGTCCGCAATCCCGAGGGCGTGACGGAGGATTTCGTCCTTTCCGGCACCTACGAACTCGACGTCGCCATGACCCGCATCCCCTGCAAGGTCAGCCTGAAGCCGCTCTACGATCCCTCGATGAGCCGCATCAAGGGCTGAGAGGGGGAGAGGGGCGCTTCATGCGCCCCTCTTCCTTTCACGAATTGATGCGATAGAACTTCTTGTACCAGTCGACAAAGCGCTCAACGCCCGTTTCGATGGGAGTATTCGGGTTGAAGCCGACCCAGCTTTCCAGGGCAGTCGTGTCCGACGACGTTGCCGGCACGTCGCCAGGCTGCATCGGCAAGAAATTCTTCATCGCCTCCCGCCCCATGGCCTTCTCCAGCGCTGCGATGAAATCCATAAGCTTCACCGGCTGGCTGTTGCCGATGTTGAAGATGCGGTAAGGCGCGTTGCTGATGGACGGGTCCGGCTGTGCGGGATCGTAGCCCGGGTCCGGCGTCGCCGGCTTGTCGCTGACACGCACCACACCCTCCACGATATCATCGATGTAGGTGAAGTCGCGGAGCATGTCCCCGTTGTTGAAAATGTCTATCGCACGGCCTTCGGATATGGCTTTGGCAAACAGCATCGGCGCCATGTCGGGGCGGCCCCATGGACCGTAAACGGTAAAGAAGCGCAGACCGGTCGTTGGTATGCGGAAAAGATGGCTGTAGGTATGCGCCATCAGCTCGTTCGCCTTCTTGGTGGCCGCGTAAAGGCTGATCGGATGGGCGATGTTCTGTGACTCATGGAAGGGCAGGGTGGCATAACCGCCATAGACCGAGGAGGAGCTGGCATAGGTCAGACTTTCCACCGGATGGTGTCTGCATCCCTCGAGTATGTTCAGGAACCCCTGGACATTTGCATTCACATAGGCATGCGGATTTGCGAGCGAGTAGCGCACGCCGGGCTGCGCGGCGAGATGGATGACCCTGTCAAACCTGCCTTCCCCGAATATGGCCTGCATTTCGGCGGCGTTCTCGATGTCTGCGTGCAGAAAGCGGAATCCGGGCCTCTCTGCGAGTAGCGCCAGCCGCGCGTCCTTGAGGCTGCGGTCATAGTAGTCATTGATGTTGTCGAGCCCCACGACCTCGTTTCCCCGCTCGAGGAGCTTCAGGCAGGTATGCATGCCAATGAAGCCGGCAGCGCCTGTAACCAGTATCTTCAAATCATCCGTTCCTTTTGCCGTTCCATGGCAGGTTATCTTGTCCGTTGCGTTGCGGAAAGCCTGCGGGGAAAATCTGCGCGGACAGGAAGCCCCGGGCGGATGTGAGGGGTAGCGAAACCCGCTCCGATTCGCTCCAGGCTTACCGGACCGGACATCGCTTCATGCAGACCGATCGGGGCGAATACATCGGAAGATTGTAATGTTCCAATGTCGGCTGTTGTTAGATTCGCCCAGGCAATGACGTTCTGTACGTTGAAATTTCCCCCGCAAATCGATATGACGCAGCAGACATTTCATCGCCGGGGGCATCGTTCAGGGTGCATTCACCGGCGAAATGCCATGGCCCCGAAGCGCTTCTGCGCACATGTTTGCAGTTGTAGCAAACAACTTTGCGGGTCCTGGCGTGCGTTTGGATTCGGGTGTTGGCCGGGAAAGGGCATAGATGACCTCTGCGCTTGTGCAAAGACTGAACAACAGGGAAGCCGTTATCGGCATCGTGGGCCTGGGCTATGTCGGCCTGCCTCTGATGCTCCGCTATTCCGAGGTTGGCTACAAGGTCCTGGGTTTCGACATCGACGACCAGAAGGTCGACCGTTTGATGAAGGGCGAGAGCTACATCGAGCATATCGCGGCATCGTCCATTGCCGAGGCAAGAAAGCAGGGTTTCGAGGCGACGACGGATTTTTCCCGCGCGGGTGAAGTGGACGCCCTTATCCTCTGCGTGCCGACACCGCTGAACAAGTATCGCGAGCCCGATCTGAGCTTCGTCCTGAACACCGTGGACAGCCTTATCCCCCACATCCGTGCGGGGCAGATCATGTCGCTGGAAAGCACCACCTATCCCGGAACCACGGATGAGGAACTGCTGCCCCGGATCGAGAAGCGTGGCTTCAAGGTCGGCACGGACTATTTCCTGGCCTTTTCCCCCGAGCGTGAAGATCCCGGCAATCCCAATTTCACGACGCGCACCATTCCCAAGGTCTGCGGCGGCTGCACCCCGGCCTGTCTGGAAGCGGGCGTTGCGCTTTATGGCCAGGTGATCGATCGCGTCGTGCCCGTCAGCTCCACACGGGCAGCGGAACTGACCAAGCTTCTGGAAAACATTCATCGCGCTGTAAATATCGGCCTGGTCAACGAAATGAAGATCGTGGCGGACCGGATGGGCATCGACATTCATGAGGTCATCCGCGCGGCTGCAACCAAGCCCTTCGGTTTCGTGCCCTACTATCCAGGCCCCGGCCTTGGCGGTCACTGCATTCCGATCGACCCCTTCTATCTCACCTGGAAGGCGCGCGAATATGGAGTGCACACCCGCTTCATCGAACTGGCAGGGGAGATCAATTCCTCCATGCCTGACTACGTGATCGCCAAGATCATGTCGTCGCTGAACTCGGCAAGGAAATCCGTCGCCGGGAGCCGCATTCTGGTACTCGGCATCGCCTACAAGAAGAATGTGGACGACATGCGGGAATCGCCGTCGGTCATGCTCATGGAGAAGCTGCGCGACATGGGTGCCGAAGTCGCCTACAGCGATCCGCACATCCCCTCCTTCCCGAAGATGCGCGAGCACCACTTTGATCTGAAGAGCGTGCCGCTGACGGCGGAAAGCCTCGCTTCCTTCGACTGTGTGCTGCTCGCCACCGATCACGACCGCTTCGACTATGACATGATCCGCGACAACGCGAAGCTGATCGTCGACTCCCGCGGCCGCTATCTCGAGCCCTTCGAACACATCACCAAGGCATAATCCATGCGCAGTTTCGCCCCCGGAATTACAGATCGGAAGATCAAGTTCGCGCTCGTCGGCTGCGGCCGCATCGCACAGAACCACTTTGCTGCCATGAAGCAGCACGGCAACCGCGCCGAGATCGTTGATGTCTGCGACATCGACCCGGTGGCGCTCGACAAGGCTGCCGAGCTCACGGGTGCGCGGCCGCACCTTCGGTTGTCCGACATGCTGTCCACCACCGATGCCGATATTGTTGTGTTGACGACGCCGAGCGGCCTTCACGCAGATCAGGCTGTCGAAGTGGCTGCCACGGGCCGCCACGTGATGACGGAAAAGCCGATGGCCACGCGCTGGCAGGATGGGCTGCGGATGGTGAAGGCCTGCGACGACGCCAACGTGCGCCTCTTCGTTGTCAAGCAGAACCGCCGCAACGCCACGCTTCAGCTGCTCAAGCGCGCACTGGACCAGAAGCGTTTCGGGCGGATCTACATGGTTAACCTGAACGTTTTCTGGACTCGCCCGCAGGAATATTACGACAGCGCCGCATGGCGCGGCACCTGGGAGTTCGACGGCGGTGCGCTGATGAACCAGGCAAGCCACTACGTGGATCTGCTGGACTGGATGATCGGCCCGATCGAAAGCCTTCAGGCCTATACGGCCACGCTCGCCCGCAACATCGAGACGGAAGATACGGCCGTCATCAGCGTGCGCTGGCGGTCCGGCGCTCTTGGCTCCATGAACGTTACCATGCTGACCTACCCGAAGAATCTGGAAGGCAGCATCACGGTGATTGGGGAGAAGGGGACCGTGCGGATCGGCGGCGTGGCCGTCAACGAGATCCAGCACTGGGAGTTTGCCGAACCGCATCCCGATGATGCAGAGGTTAAGAACGCGTCGTACGCGACCACCTCGGTTTATGGCTTCGGGCACCCTCTCTACTATGACAACGTCATCAACGTACTGAGGGGGGAGGACATTCCGGAGACCGATGGCCGCGAAGGCCTGAAGTCCCTGGAGACGCTGATTGCCGCTTATCTCTCGGCGCGTGACGGCAAGCGCATCGCGCTGCCGCTGGATTACTGACATGACGGTGACAATTCATCCCACGGCCATCGTCGACGAAGGTGCGCAGATCGGCGAAGGCAGCCGCGTGTGGCACTGGACGCATATCTGCGGCGGTGCCCGGATCGGCAAGGGCTGCTCTTTCGGGCAGAACGTTTTCGTCGGCAACGATGTCGTCATCGGCGACAATGTGAAGATCCAGAACAATGTTTCGGTCTACGATGCCGTTCGCCTCGGTGACGACGTGTTCTGCGGCCCGAGCATGGTCTTCACCAATGTCTACAATCCCCGCTCTGCCATCAACCGCAAGGCGGAGTACCGCCAGACAGTGGTGGGCAAGGGTGTTTCCCTTGGCGCAAACTGCACGATCGTGTGCGGAAACACCATCGGGGATCATGCCTTTGTCGGCGCGGGCGCGGTGGTCAATACCGACGTGCCGGCTTATGCGCTGATGCTGGGTGTGCCGGCAAAGCGCAAGGGCTGGATGTGCCGGTGCGGCACCCAGTTGAAGGGCTCGGGCACCATCACCTGCGAGTGTGGGGCCCGCTTTGAAATTACCGCTACGGAGTGCAAGCCGCTATGACCGCGAAACGCCTCGATTTCATCGACCTCAAGACGCAGTATGCCGAACTGAAGCAGTCCGTGGACAGCCGGATTCAGAAGGTTCTCGATCACGGCCAGTATATTATGGGTCCGGAAGTGCGCGAGCTTGAGGAGAAGCTTGAGGCTTACACGGGATCGGCCCATTGCATCACCGTTTCGTCGGGTACCGAGGCACTGCTGATCGCGCTCATGGCGCTGGGCGTCAAGCCGGGCGACGAGGTGATCACCACAGCCTTCACCTTCATAGCGACCGCTGAGGTCATCGCGCTTCTCGGCGCCGTTCCTGTTTTCGTCGATGTCGAGCGTGACACCTGCAATATCGACGCCACGAAGATCGAGGCAGCGATCACCGACCGAACCCGGGCGATCATCCCGGTTTCGCTGTATGGCCAGACTGCGGACATGGATGCGATCAACGAGATTGCTGCCCGCCATGGCAACATCGCCGTTATTGAAGACGCCGCGCAGAGCTTCGGTGCCGATTACCAGGGACGCAAGTCCTGCAACGTGTCGCATATTGGCTGCACCAGCTTCTTCCCCAGCAAGCCGCTCGGCTGCTATGGCGATGGCGGGGCGATCTTCACCAACGACGGCGATCTCGCGAAGGCCATGCGCGAGATCAGGGTCCATGGTCAGGAACGTCGCTACTACCACACCCGCATCGGCGTCGGCGGACGCATGGATACGCTGCAGTGCGCGGTGGTCCTCTCCAAGCTGGAACGCTTTGACTGGGAAGTGGAGCGCCGGATCGCCATCGGCGACCGCTATGTTTCCCTTCTCGAAGGCAACAACGCCGTGAAGACCGTTACGGTCCGTCCCGGTCGCACCTCCGTGTGGGCGCAGTTCACGGTGATCTCCGAACGGCGGGAAGAGCTTCTCGCAACGCTGAAGGCTGCCGATATTCCGACTGCGATTCACTACCCTACGCCTCTACACCGGCAGCCCGCCTATGACGGTCTCTGCCGCGTTTCCGGCGACCTTTCCAACACGGAATATCTCGCCGACTGCGTCTTCAGCCTGCCGATGCATCCCTATTTGACCGAAGCGGATCAGGAGCGGATCGTGGGTGTACTCAAGGGGTGATGACGTACGGTCGCTCCTCTGGAGCTCGTGGGGAGATCCCTCAGGCGCAGCTCTTTCCCGAGCCGATGGATTAAGAATGAAAATTGCACATCTTACATCGGCACATGGCCGCTTTGACATCCGGATCTTCATGAAGGAATGCCGGAGCCTCGTTGAGGCGGGGCACGACGTTAGCCTAGTGGTGGCAGATGGAAAGGGTGACCAAATTTCTGAAGGAGTGCACATCCTTGATACGGGTTCGGCTGGAAGCCGTATTGATCGGATGGTGCATTCTAGCCGAAGAGTATTCAAGAGAGCCAGACGGCTTCGGGCTGACGTATACCATCTTCACGATCCGGAACTGATCCCTTGGGGCCTGTGTCTTCGTGCATTGGGCGCTAAGGTCATCTTCGACGCACATGAAGATCTTCCCAAGCAAATAAAGTCGAAACCCTATCTCTCCGAATGGCAAAAGGCGGTTGTTTCTGCAGCTGTCCAAGGAGGTGAAGCCTTGGCGTTTCGAATGATGTCAGGTCTGATCGGAGCAACGCCGAGCATCACGAAGAAACTTTCGGCCTATGCCAAGCGTGTCGAGGCCATCAACAATTTCCCCCTATTAGGAGAGCTCGAAGCGCCTGAGAAAAACCCCAAGCGCGCAAATGAAGTTTGCTACGTCGGCGGCATATCCTGGATCAGAGGTTGTCGGGAACTTGTAAGCGCGATGCGGCTTGTAACGACAGATGTGGTCCTGAACCTTGTGGGGCCAGTTCAAGACGCGAGCCTCAGAGTCGATATGAAGGAAGATGCGGGATGGAGCCGCGTAAAGGAAGCTGGGGTTGTTGACCGAATCGGTGTTCGGAGCATCATGGCGCGTTCTCGAGCGGGTATTGTTACCTTTCTGCCTGCTCCCAATCATACAGAAGCCCAGCCGAATAAAATGTTCGAATACATGTCAGCCGGACTTCCCGTCATCGCTTCGAATTTTCCTCTGTGGCGGGAAGTCGTTGAGGGGTCTGGATGTGGGCTGTGTGTGGATCCAGCGAAGCCTGAAGAAATTGCCCGTGCCATCGATTGGATCATCATGAATCCGGTTGAAGCAGAGGCTATGGGACGGAGGGGGCAAGAGGCCACCAAAAACAGATACAACTGGCCTAACGAAGCTGAGAAGCTCGTGAAGTTTTATACTCAGATATGATCGTCAAGCGAACGAGTCGAGATATCCATGAAGAAGATTGTGACAATAGTCGGGGCAAGACCGCAGTTCATTAAGGTAGCTCCGGTTAGCGCTGCACTTAAGGCTACATCAAAGTTTCACGAGATACTTGTTCATACCGGCCAACATTTCGATGCAGATATGTCAGATGTGTTTTTTGAAGAGCTTGGTATTGATCCACCTGAACACAATCTCGCAATTCACGGCGGCGGCCATGGTGAGATGACCGGCGCAATGCTGCAGAAAATCGAGCCATTGTTGCTGCAGGTTAAGCCAGAGTGCGTGCTAGTCTACGGGGACACAAATTCGACGCTTGCAGGGGCCCTCGCAGCAGCGAAGCTTCATATTCCCGTGGCTCACGTGGAGGCGGGCCTTCGTTCATTCAATAAGAAGATGCCCGAAGAGCTAAATCGTATACTCACGGATCATATGGCGCGTTATCTGTTTGCGTCGACAGAGTCAGCTCGTGAAAACTTGCTGCGCGAAGGAGCGGATCCCTCCACCATTTACTTCGTTGGGGACGTTATGTTCGATGCCTCCCTTCACTTCGCGGACGTGGCAAGAAGCCGCAGCTCGGTAATGGAGCGGCTTGCACTGAAAGAGAAAGAGTTTGTACTTGCGACCGTCCATCGTGCGGAAAACACGGACGATTCCATCCGGCTTTTAAATATCGTGGACGGTCTCGAAACTGTGGCGGCTTCCATGCAGGTAGTTCTTCCGCTACATCCCAGAACCCGGCAAAAGCTCGCCCAGATAGGCTTTTCGTTTAAAAACGTTATGGCAATTGATCCGGTGGGATACCTCGACATGATCTCCCTGGAAGCGAATGCCACGCTCATTGCCACAGACTCTGGTGGAGTCCAAAAGGAGGCTTTCTTCTTCAAGGTCCCTTGTGTAACGCTGCGGGATGAGACCGAATGGGTTGAACTTGTAGCCTCCGGCTGGAACACCCTCTTGTCACCGAGCCTCCCCGATCTTGCTTCGCAGATTTTGGATAAGATAGGGAGGGTCGGCGCAGACATTGAGCCTTACGGCCAGGGAAATGCTGCGGCACATATCGCTGAGGTGCTTCTTCAGTGACGAAGGTTGTCTGGATTCTTAGCCATTATGCGCAGGAGCCCAGCGGGGGAGGCGCAGGGGGAACACGTCACTATTCCCTGTGCCAAAGTATCAGGTCCCTGGGGTGGAAACCAGTAATTGTCGCCTCAAGCGTTGAGCATGGAACTGGCCGCCAAAGATTGGGCGATGCGGAAAAAACTCGGCTTGAAGAAATCGGTGGTGTGACTTTCCTTTGGGTCAAAGGTCCTTCGTATACAACAAACGGTTTGGCCCGCATAAGAAACATGCTCAGCTATTTTTTCAACGTAATGCAGGGCGAAACTACAGATACATTGCCGCGCCCGGATGTCGTCGTCGGATCGAGTTTTCATCCCCTTGCTGCTCTAGCAGGATACTTTCTCGCAAAACGAAGAAAGGCAGCCTTTGTGTTTGAAGTGCGGGACCTTTGGCCAGAGACAATCATTGCCATGGGCAAGATATCCCGGAACGGCCCGGTCGCCGTCGTCATGAGGCAATGGGAGAAGTATCTTTACAAACGCGCACAACGCATCATTACCCTCCTGCCTTCAGCGCACGAATACATCGGATCCTTGGGCATCGATTCAAGCAAGGTGCGCTGGCTCCCCAACGGTGCCGTTATAACAAATTTCAACCATTCGGCTGACAAGGTCCGCGGCGGTCCGTTTACATTTATGTATTTTGGCAGTCACGGGGTAGCCAATGGCCTGGCTCCGGTCATCCGCGCCTTCGCCAAAGTCCGCAAAGAATACCCCGCTCTTGCCTGTCGCTTGAGAATGGTAGGCTCCGGTCCCGAAAAGACAGCGCTTCGGGAGCTGGCCGAGTCGCTAAGCACGGGCGAAGACATCAGCTTCGAGCCGCCAGTACCGAAAAGCGCAATTCCCGCTCTCGCTGCGGAAGCGGATGCATTCGTTGTCAATCTTCGCGATCTCGAACTGTATAGGTACGGCATCAGCCTGAACAAGATGTTTGAATACATGGCTGCTGCAAGGCCCATTTTGTTCGCTGGCAATCCAAAAAACAATATGGTCAAGGATGCTCTATGTGGTATCACGGTAGCGCCTGATGATGTCGATGCCATTTCGAAGGGCATGGTGGCAATGGTCCAAGCCGACCCGTATATTCTGCGCACCTGGGGAAGTAACGGTCGTCAATACGTGATTGAGCACTTTGACTACCAGAAGCTTGGCCATGATTTTTCGCGCATCCTCGACGAGGCAATCGCCAATAAGGCCGACGCTTGAAGCCCGACGGACTGGATCTGATATTGAAAAGAGTAACCGATTTACTGTTGGCCTGTTTCATTGCTGCTCTGGCCGCATTACCTATGCTTCTTACGGCACTTGCAGTCAAACTCACCTCTCCTGGACCCGTGCTCTACTGGTCCGACCGGATTGGAAGAGGCAACGCCATATTCAAGATGCCCAAGTTCCGGAGCATGCGCGTGGGTACGCCCGCCGTTGCGACCCACCTTCTCAAGGATCCGCGGTCAGCGCTCACGCCTATCGGCGCATTCATTCGCGCGACCAGCCTTGATGAACTTCCCCAGCTATGGTGCGTCTTTACCGGCGACATGAGCTTCGTCGGCCCGCGACCCGCATTGTTCAATCAGGACGATCTCATCGCCCTGAGAACGGCCTGCGGCGTGTCGGCCCTGCGGCCGGGCATCACCGGCTGGGCACAGGTAAACGGCCGGGATGAGCTATCGGTCGAGGAAAAAGTCAGGTTCGATCGGGAGTATCTTGAAATGCAGTCGCTTCTATTCGACCTCAAGATCCTCTTTCTGACGGGGGTCAAGGTTCTCCAACGCAGCGGCGTGAGTCACTAGAGCAGAGCAACGAAGGACTGAGAGAGGTCGGGGTAGAGGGCTCTGGACCGTTGGACCTGTCTCCATGCGGCGAAACAGCTGTTGAACGGGTTTGGCGAAGAGGCTAACCGTCTAGGGACTTCATCTGAGTACACTGTCGCCCAGGCATGAAGTGGCGGGTCCGGGACGGCGCAAGCGAACAGGAAAAAGTGAGTGAACGGTCGCGCAAGTTATTGGAGGGCAGTGGCGCTCGTCTTTTCCGGAACAGCCATGGCTCAGGCGATACCTATTCTGGGTTCTTTGCTGATTGCGCGTATTTTTGCCCCAGCCGAGTTCGGAACATTTATGACGTGGTTCGGGCTCGTTTCGATTGGCGCGGTATTCGTCACAGGCCGCTTCGAGATGGCCCTCGCACTTGAGCCAGACGGTCTTCCAAGGGCCGAGGCAGCAACCTGCGCCTTATACACGACTTTCGTGCTTCTTGCGACGCTGAGTCTCCCCGCTGCAGTCCTCTATCTATTTTTCCGCGCGCGTGTGGACTATCTGCCTGTATCGCTGCTGCTATTGTACGCCCCAGCCGTGGCCGCCTCTGCATGTGTGCTCATATTTCAGGCTTGGGCTGCTGCCGAAGGTCGCTTCAAGTCGCTCTCCGCCATGCGAATCGCACAAGCAGGCACGATTACCGGACTCCAGATCATCGTTGGGTTGATAACGCCGTCTGCGGCCGGTCTGGCCACAGCGCATCTTATCGGTGTTGTAACTGGCGTTGCCTTCATAGCACGAAAACTCCGTCCGGTGTCGCTGCCAAACGGCTTCCAAAGCGTAAGAAAGTTCTGGATGCGCTATCGCCGATTTCCCATGTTTTCCCTCCCGGCTGATACTGTCAACACTGCGGCGGCTCAACTGCCGCTGACCATTCTTGCCCATCGCTTCGGCGCGGACGTCGCGGGGTATGTAGCAATGGCATTCAGAATGCTGGGTGCGCCAATCTCGCTTTTAGGCTCCGCCGTGCTCGATGTATTCAAGCGCCGGGCTTCGGAGAGCTGGCGCGCCTCGGGCTCTTGCAGGGGGCCGTATTTGGAAACACTGCTGGTTTTAGCAGCCGGCTCGGCATTTGCCACCATCTTCTTCTGGTTTTTCGGCGAGGCTGTCTTTGTGCTTGCCTTCGGAGAGCGCTGGGCCGAAGCTGGGAGGGCGGCAGTCATTCTTCTGCCCCTTTTCGCCTTGAGGTTTGTCGCCAGTCCGCTAAGCTACACTTTCTATATAGCGCAAAAGCAGCCGGTCGATCTGGCTTGGCAAATCTGTCTCCTGGGCATGACCCTATTTACCCTGTTGAGCTTAGACACCTATCATCAAAGTCTAACGGCTTACGCGATGGGATATGCCGCCCTTTACGCCATCTACATTACCCTTTCATATCGCTACAGTGCAGGCAGGACCACATGATCGCCATCATAGACTACGACATCGGCAACTTGGGGGCCGTGGCAAACATGCTCCGGAGAATTGGTCACGCCAGCACAATCACCGCAGATCCCGAAACCATCTCGAAGGCAGACCGAATTATTCTGCCGGGTAACGGACATTTCGATACGTGCATGCGAAATATCCGCGCCAGTGGTCTGGTTCCTTTGCTGGAAGACCTGGTAAAGGCAGGCAAGCCGCTACTGGGCATTTGCGTGGGCGCGCAGATGCTGGGAAGCGGAAGCGAGGAGGGTATCGAGCCTGGCTTGGGTTGGCTCGATCTAAAGGTCAAACGGTTTCCAGAGATGGAAGGCCTGCGGGTCCCTCATATGGGCTGGACTGAGGTTTCACGTCCTCAGCCGGAAAATCTCCTTGTGCAGGGTTTGGAGGATGATGCCCGCTTTTACTTTGTCCACAGCTACTACCTTGCGCCAGCGGACAAATCGACGATCTTGCTCTCCGCTCATTACGGTATAGATTTCGCAGCAGGTGTATCGGTTGGAAACATTGCTGGTGTGCAGTTCCACCCGGAAAAAAGCCACCGCTTCGGAAAGGTTCTGCTCGGCAATTTTGCAGGAGGGAAACTCTGATGTTCAGGCCGCGCGTTATTCCGGTCCTCCTCCTACGGGGTCATGGGCTTGTAAAAACCAAGAAGTTCAAGGATGCCGTCTATGTCGGCGATCCCGTCAATGCGGTGAGGATATTTTCGGAAAAGGAAGCGGACGAAATAGTAATCCTTGATATAGATGCCTCCAAAGAGGGTAGAGAGCCCAACTATGACCTTATCGAGGAAATAGCGGGCGAGTGCTTGATGCCTATGGCTTATGGCGGTGGCGTGAGGTCCTACGATCAAGTCCGGAGACTAATTCGCTCCGGAGTAGAGAAAGTGGTAATCAACTCTGCAGCCGCTTCAGGCGATTTGGGAGTAATTACGCAGTCATCGCAGGCGTTTGGCAGTCAGGCTATCGTCGGTGGAATTGATGTACGTCACAGTATGCTAAAGGGGTACCGGGTCGTAGCCCGTTCGGCGACTGTTGAGACTGCCCTTAAGCTGGAGGAGCACGCAAGAGAACTCGTGCGTGCTGGTGCGGGTGAAATCTTGATCAACAACGTGGATGCAGACGGGACCATGGCCGGTTTTGATTTGAAGTTAATCCGGCGAGTAGCAGATGCCGTTAACGTCCCTGTAGTGGCATGTGGTGGGGCGGGGAGTATCCAGCACCTTCGAAGTGCCCTGTCAGAGGGTGGTGCCTCCGCTGTTGCTGCGGGCAGCATGTTTGTCTTTCATGGCAAGCACCGTGCTGTCTTGATAAATTACAATCCCCACGAATTGCCAGTGTCGTGAACTGCATGTTTCGCGCTCACACCCTTCTTCTAGGGGCAATCGCCCTTGTATACGCACTGACTTATCAATGGTGCTTGGTGCCGATTTATGCCTATCAGGGCATGCGTCCCCTAGAGATGGATACTGAGTTCTGGGGCTTCTATGCCTTTGTGATTGGCTGCCTCGGCTGCATCTTCCCGGCCAAGATTAAGCATCCCTCGGACTTTTTTCTCTTTTTCTACTGCATTATCAGTGTCCTCTGGCTGAGTGTTGCATGGTCGGCCACGGACTATGGCACCAGCGATCGAAAATGGATGCTGTTTGCCGTCATGTTCATACCCGCCCTTTTTCTGGTTGCAGCTCGCAGGGCCGCCTTGGGGATTCTTGGCCGGTTCGTAATGCCCCTCCAGCTGGGGCGGGAGGCGTACCTGCCATTTGTACTCGTATTGTTGTTGATTACAGGAGCGGCACTTGCATTCACGACCATCGGCGGTGGCAGTCTCAACTGGGAAGAGATGTACGTACGACGCCATGCGGCAAGGGCCGCTTTCTCCGATAACCTCACCGCTGCCTATTTTACGGGTATGGCGACCAACGGCGCTTTGCCCATCCTGGGTTTCATTGCCGGATACCGTCGTAGTGCAAGCCTCATGTTCCTCTGCATTTTATTCATCCTTCTGATGTTTTTCCTGATCGGTCTGAAGTCGCCAGCTATCAACTTCGCTGGACTGGGCACTCTAGGCTTTATGCTTTCTTCCAGAAACCTGCGGCCAAATTTGGTCGTTTATCTACTGATTGCCGTTCTCGGAGTATACCTCACTGGACTGCTGGTTTATCTGCAGTCCGGAAACCTGTTCATCGCTGACTATTTAGTCCGGCGTATCTCCATGCTTCAGCCACAGATTCAGTCTTTCTACCTTGATTACTGGCTGTCTAGAGGGAGCGACAACAATGCTTGGAGTGCTGCAGGTGCGTTTTCAGATCTAACTTACCACATGGGTTATCGTTACATGGGTAATCCTGATGCCAATCTAAACACGAACACCTTTATATACGCCTTGGCCAAGGGAGGTTTCGGTTCATACCTGTTTACAATTGTTGGGGTGGTCTCGGTGCTTCTGACACTGGACGTTTTTTATGGCAAGACTCGGAAGCCGGCTTTTCTGGCCCTTGCTGCCCTTTTTTCGGTATTGGTCTCCGAGCAGGTCTGGACGACATCGCTGGTTACATCTGGTATTGCTTTATGTATTTTTCTGGCAATGCTCTTTTCCTATGGAACCGAGACACGGGCGCTTCGGTCCGGTGGTGATGAACGCACCCTTTCCGGAAGCAGTGAGGGCACATGATGCCACCCCGGGCGATGTTCGTCGGGAAGGGGCTACGCTTGTTAAAGCGGGCTGATTCAACTATCAGTTCCACCGTTCTCCGGAAAATATCCTAGGAAGCTGATAAAATGACTGCATTGAAGTACCAAAGATGTTCACGCTGCGTGATGGACACGACCGACCCGGAAATCGTGTTCGACGCTGCTGGGGTTTGCAATCATTGCCATTCGTTTGAAAGCTTGAAGGGAACAAAATGGTTTCCCGGGCCTGAGGGCCAGCCAAAGTTGCAGGCCATGCTCGACCGAGTGAAGGCAGAAGGCCGCAAGCAGGAATACGATTCTATCCTTGGACTGTCCGGCGGCGCGGACAGTACCTATTTGGCCATGAAGATGAAGGACTGGGGGCTTCGTCCACTTGTGGTCCACGTGGATGCCGGGTGGAACAGCGAACTTGCTGTCGCCAACATTGAGCGGGTAGTGAAATACTGTGGCTATGACCTCCATACGCATGTAATCGATTGGGAGGAGATGCGCGACCTCCATCTTGCTTATCTAAAAGCAGGCATCCCCAATCAGGATGTTCCACAAGATCACGCTTTCTTTGCCAGCCTGTATAACTTTGCTACCTCGAACGGCATCCGGACAATTTTCTCTGGCGGCAATCTGGCAACGGAGGGAGTCTTTCCGAAAAGCTGGCATGGGAGCGCCATGGATGCCATCAATCTGAAAGCGATCCACGCCAAATACGGAAGCCACCCCTTGAAGTCTTATCCTACGGTGAGCTTCTTTAACTATTACTTCTGGTATCCGTTTGCCAAGAAGATGCGTACAGTGCGTCCTCTGAATTTTATGCCATACGTGAAGGCAGATGCCATAAGAGAAATGGAGAATACTTTCGGTTATAAGCCATACGATCGAAAGCACGGTGAATCGCTATTCACGAAGCTCTTCCAAAATTACTACCTTCCTACCAAGTTTGGCTACGATAAACGGATTCCGCATTTATCCAGCCTTATTGTGTCAGGCCAGATGACGCGTGATGAGGCCTTGAGTAAGCTCCAGGAGCCCCTTTACGATCCGTTCGAACTCGAAACGGACATTACATATTTCTGCAAAAAACTTAGGATTTCGAGGGACGAGTTTAACGCCCTCATGACTGCGCCCAATCGGCATCATACGGATTTCCCGACATGGGATAATCGTTACCGTATCGCCAAGAAGGGGCAAGATATTGTCGGGCGTCTGCTGGGCCGCCAAATCGCTGTATATTCTTGATCCGGAGAACCACATGAACGACGTCGAACAGAACGACGGCATTGATTTCTTTGATTTTCTTTACGAGGTTTGGAGCATCAAGTGGACAGCCGTTGGTGCCCTGCTGGTGCTGACGGTTGCCGGCGCTCTCTGGCCATTTGTTGGGCGCGCTGGGGTTCCGGAATTGGTAGCAGTGGAAGAACCCCTGACGGGGCGAGTCCCCTTCATTCTAAAGGTTTTGGATGATCCGGTTCAAAGAACGGCTGGTGCTCTCGTGCTGGATTTAGCCGCCCGTGTTGATCCGGAAGGAAAACTGGGTCTTCGTTATGCCGGATACGTGACTGACGACGGCAAGACACCTTTGGCACCCCTTACAAATGAGGCCAGGACTTTTCAGTTTATATTCGACGGATCTGCAAACAGCGGGGTCATACGGATAGCTATTCCCAGTGGCACGGCCAACGATCTCAAAGCCGCATCGGACGCTATCTCTGCCGCTGCAACAGAACAGGCGAAAGACGCTGCAGAGATAGCGGAAGGCACGACAGATTTGCTGAAGACCACGGTTGGATACACCGCTAATCCGGAGCAGCCCGTTCTCGCCAACCGGCTGGTTGCCTCGGTGCAGTTTCTCGCCAATCCGAAAGTTAAAGCAGGCAGTTTCCGTTTTTTCCAGACACAGCGCGTAGAGATCCTGGATCGGCAGAAGCCTTCCATGGCCGAAGCCCTGCCAAGCAATGGACGGTCGATAAAGTCCGCGGCGATCGGCTTATATTTGGTCTGCTGATTTGCACCTTGATCGTCATGTTTCGCATCGCGATTCGCAGAAATACTGTCCGGTAATCGGCGGCATTCCACGCAGCCGTGCTGATAAATCTCATCCTGCTGCCCTTGCCCAGCTTGGGCTGCCGCACCAGCTTAGGCCTTGGCGCCCATTCGGGGTCCTGTTGGATGCGGTGTGGTTTCTCTAGGGAGCGGAGCGAGATATGCGGGTTCGGGTCGTCTTGAACCGGGATGGCGGTACGCTGAAGACTGCCGACATCGAGGCGCTTGCCGAAGAACTTGGCAATGCACTGCGGGCGCGCGGGCACGAGGCATCCGTGCAGATCGTGGCGGGCAAGGAAATTGCCCAGGCGGTCGAGGATGCCGCCGCCGCTCCGGAGGTGGAGGCGGTGATCGTCGGCGGTGGGGATGGTACCGTTTCCCTCGCAGCTTCGCTGTGCTGGCGTGAGAACAAGGTCCTCGGCGTCTTGCCGGCCGGGACGATGAATCTCTTTGCCCGCTCGCTTGGCATGCCACTCGATCTTCCCGAGGCAGCCAAAGCGCTGGCGGGCGCCGAGGTGCGCGAGGCAGATATTTGTACCGTCAACGGCCACCCATTCGTGCATCAGGTGTCGATCGGCGTCCAGCCGCGCATGGTGGAGCTGCGCAAGGCCATCCCCTACCGCTCGCGCATCGGCAAAATCAACGCCAGCGTCAAGGCGGCCCTGAGGGCGATCCTGCGGCCCCCAAGCTTTCGCGCGCGGCTGAAGGGCGGTGATGTGGATAGCGTCCGACCCTATTCTATCCTTGCCGTCTCCAACAACGTTTATGGCGATGGTCATCTGCCCTTCGCGGATACCATCGATGGCGGGACGCTTGGCGTTTATGCCTCCGGCCCCCTTAGTCCGGTGATGAACCTGAAGCTGGCACGCGACCTGCTCCTGAGGCGCTGGACCAGCAACGAACACTTTCTCTCCCAATCCGGTGACCGGGTGGAAATCGAGATTTTGTCAAGGACGCGCGGCCGCAAGATGTCCGTGGACGGGGAATTGCTCCCATTGCCGCCGCGGCTCGATATTCAACTGCACCCGCGCGGGCTCAAGGTACTCGTGCCGGTGCCGGAGCCTCCGGCCGCAGGGCAGGAGGTGCCGGCCGCGATCCCTGCCGGCTGATCCTGAAGGAAACCGGCGACATCGCTTTCGTCGCATGCTAGGAGGCGCTCGCAAGCGCCGGCGTGGCCGGCTTCCGTGCCTTCAGGTCGAGACCGGTTTTCATGATACGCATCGAGAATATCTCCAAGCAGCTCAGCCACCGCATCCTTTTCATCGAGGCGTCCGCCGCCTTGAACCGCGGCGAGAAGATCGGCCTTGTCGGGCCGAACGGGGCCGGCAAGACCACCATCTTCCGGATGATAACCGGGCAGGAATTTCCCGACGAGGGGCAGATCTCCGTCGATAGGGGCGTCACGATCGGCTATTTCAACCAGGATGTGGGCGAAATGTCCGGCAGGAGCGCCGTGGCCGAAGTGATGGAGGGCGCAGGCCCCGTCAGCGAGGTTGCGGCCGAGTTGCGCGCGCTCGAAGCCGCCATGAGCGATCCCGACCGCATGGACGAGATGGATGCCATCATCGAACGCTATGGCGAAGTGCAGGCCCGCTTCGAGGAACTGGACGGCTATGCGCTCGAGGGGCGCGCCCGCGAGGTGCTGGCAGGGCTTTCCTTTTCCGAAGAGATGATGGATGGCGATGTGGGCAAGCTTTCGGGCGGCTGGAAGATGCGCGTGGCTCTGGCCCGCATCCTGCTCATGCGTCCCGATGTGATGCTGCTCGACGAGCCCTCCAACCATCTGGATCTCGAAAGCCTCATCTGGCTCGAGGACTTCCTGAAGGGCTATGAGGGCGCGCTTCTCATGACGTCCCACGACCGGGAATTCATGAACCGCATCGTCAACAAGGTTCTGGAAATCGATGCCGGCAGCCTGAACAGCTATACCGGCAACTACGAGTTCTATGAAGAGCAGCGGGCGCTTGCGGAAAAGCAGCAGCAGGCCCAGTTCGAGCGGCAGCAGGCCATGCTGGCCAAGGAGATCAAGTTCATCGAGCGGTTCAAGGCCCGCGCCTCCCATGCAGCCCAGGTGCAGAGCCGCGTGAAGAAGCTGGAGAAGATCGAGCGCGTGGAGCCGCCGAAGCGCCGCCAGACGGTTGCCTTCGAATTCCGCCCGGCACCCCGCTCGGGCGAGGACGTGGCAAGCCTGAAGAATGTTGCCAAGGCCTATGGCTCGCGCGTCATCTATGACGGCTTCGATTTCATGATCCGCCGCAAGGAGCGCTGGTGCCTCATGGGCGTGAACGGGGCGGGCAAGTCCACCCTGCTGAAACTGGTCGCCGGGGCGACCGAACCGGATTCAGGCAGCGTTTCCATCGGCGCAAGCGTCAAGATGGGGTATTTCGCCCAGCACGCCATGGACCTGATCGATGGTGACAGGACGATCTTCGAGGAGCTGGAACACCACTTCCCGCAGGCCGGACAGGGCTCTCTGCGGGCGCTTGCCGGCTGCTTCGGCTTTTCCGGCGACGATGTGGAAAAGCGCTGTCGCGTGCTTTCGGGCGGGGAAAAGGCGCGCCTGGTCATGGCGATCATGCTGTTCGATCCGCCGAATTTCCTCGTGCTCGACGAGCCGACCAACCACCTCGACCTCGACACCAAGGAGATGCTGATCAAGGCGCTCTCCGATTTCGAGGGAACCATGCTGTTCGTCTCGCATGACCGGCATTTCCTAGCCGCGCTTTCGAACCGCGTGCTGGAGATCACGCCGGAGGGTGTGCACCAGTATGGCGGCGGCTATACGGAATATGTCGCCCGCACCGGCCACGAGGCACCGGGCCTGCACAGCTGAGCAGACCCGGCCTGAAGGGGACGGCACAGATGGCGAGGGCCGGAGCTCAGTTGCCCACGGTCACGTTGACGAAGTCTCCCTCGTCGCCATTGCCATAGATTTCCACGGTAACCATGACGCCGCCGCGCACCAGCGCCTTTGCAGCGGAGCGGGCTATGCTGCCGTGCTGCACCATGTATTCCATGTTTGCCCGGTTTTCGGCGCTGGCAAAGAAGTCGTCGTCCTCGTCGCCCCGCTGGGCAATGCCGAACTTGTGAAAGTTCGCCCGGTCCTGGCGCAGCACCTGCCACGGTTGCCTGAGGCGTTCGCCACTCGAATTGTAGAGATCGTCCTCGCCGATATAGGCGCGGTAGCTGCCGATGAGTTCATCGGCAAGGGCCGGCGCGGCGGGAAGGGCGGCAAGGGCCGCCAAAAGGCAAAGGGTCTTCACGGGGGTCTCTCTCCTCAGGGATCTCGAAGCGGAGCGAAGCATATCACGCATCAGGCGCTGCTGCCTATGCCGGGGCTTGCTCTTCCCAGACCTGGACGAGTTCGACGATGGTTTGAACCGCCTTTTCCATATCCTGGCGGCTCACCCATTCGAGCGGCGAATGGAAGGCATGGCCACCGGCAAAAAGGTTGGGGCAGGGAAGTCCCATGAAGGAAAGTCGCGAACCATCGGTTCCGCCGCGGATGCTGCCCCGCACCGGCTCCATTCCGGCCCGGCGGATTGCCTCGAGCGCGTTTTCCACGATCGCCGGGCTCCGCTCCAGAACCTCCTTCATGTTGCGATACTGCTCGGTGATCTTCATCCGGTAGCTGGAGCCCGGATGATCTTTCATGACCTCCCGCACGATCTTCTCCAGGAGGCGTTCCTTCTCCTTCAGCCCCTCGACGGTGAAGTCCCGGACGATCAGGCCTATATGGGCCTTCTCCATGGAGCCGGAGAGATCGGTCGGGTGAAGGAAGCCTTCCCGGCCTTCGGTCGTTTCCGGTGCCATGTGCTTCGGCAGCCGGTCGATGATGGCAGCGGCGATGCGGATCGCGTTTTCCATGCGGCCCTTGGCAAAGCCCGGATGGATGGCCACGCCGGTGATCTCGATGTCGACGCCATCGGCGGAAAAGGTCTCGTCCTCGATATGCCCGGCCGTCTCTCCATCGAGAGTATAGGCAAAATCGGCGCCGAGCTTCTGCAGGTCCACGCGGTTCACGCCACGCCCGACCTCTTCGTCGGGCGTGAAAAGGATCTTGATCGTGCCGTGCGGTATCTGCGGATTCGCCATCAGCTCCGCCGCCGCCGTCATGATTTCGGCAATGCCTGCCTTGTCATCGGCCCCCAGCAGCGTCGTGCCGTCGGTGGTGACGATATCGTTGCCGATCTGGTTGGCGAGCTCCGGATGCTCCGCCACCCTTATGATGCGCGTGGCATCGGCCGGCAAAACGATATCGCCGCCCCGATAGTTCTCTATCACCTGCGGCTTAACGCCCGTCCCGGAGAAATCGGGAGCCGTATCCATGTGGGAGCAGAAGCAGATGACCGGTACCTGGGCCTTGCCGGTATTGGCCGGAATGGTGCCATAGACATAGCCATGCTCATCGAGATGCGCATCCGCAACGCCGATCGAACGCAGCTCCTCAACCAGCAGGCGCCCGAGATCCTTCTGCTTCTCCGTCGTCGGCTGAGACGTGGAGGAGGGATCCGACTGCGTATCGATCGCGACATAGCGCAGGAAACGGGAAAGGACGGTGTCGTTCATGGGGGTACTCCAGAATATTTGGGAAGCCGATGCGCTACGAGATCCTGCACTGCATGAGCGGTTAGGTAAACGCGCCTGCAGGACACCTATATGCGTTACGTCTTCCTCGACTGGTAGGCCGCCTCCGTCGAGCCAAAGTAACGCCTGAGACGGGAAATCGGCTGCTCAAAGTAATGGAACGAAAGCATTGCGGCAGGAAGGGTCAACGCGGCGCCCAGATAAACGTCTGGCGGCCAATGCGGTGTTTCTCGGTACGTACCGTTGCCAGTCAGAATTCCCTGCCAGACATAGAGTCCGTAAGATATGGTGCCGAGATAGGCGAGCGGTCGGAATTCCAAGGCATTGGCCAGCCAGCTTTCTTGGCGCAGGAAAACCCAGCAGATGAAACCTCCAATTCCGACCGGCGACAGCTGGACAGACAGATCGGTTGGCCCCGTCGCCAGCGGTAATAGGATGATCGCGATACAAAGTCCAAGGAAGAAATTCGACCGAAAAACCGTTGAACACCTGTCCACGATCAAGGCGTAGAAGCAGCCGCAGATGATCGGGTAAATTGCCGGAATAGTCCAGCTGGGCTGTACGCCCATTCCGCGGAAGTCGAAGGGAATTCCGTTGAGCACCAGTAAACATAGCCCGATGATCGCCAGGCTTGCCACACCGAGCCAGTAGCGGTGAGGCAGTAGTGCCAAGCTCACAAACGGCCAGAAAAGATAAAACTGCTCTTCAACCGCCAAGCTCCAGAAATGGGAGAGATAGTTCAGTTTGGCATCGGGCGGAGTGTAATTGCCAAGAAAGAGAAGTGAAAAAGTAAACGCTTGAGGCTTGAATTTAGCTATACCGGCTGCTGCGAGGGCAATGCATACGGCGAGAACTAGAAAATAAAGTGGGAATATTCGTAGCGCGCGCCTTACGAAGAAATTAAAAATTTTTATTGTGCCCGTTTTATCATTCTCGCGCAGGAGAAGTGTCGTAATCAAAAAGCCAGAAAGAACGAAGAAAGTCTTGGCGCCATAATTTGCGTTGAAAACAGAGAAAAAGAGCTTCACGCTTTCTGTTGTTGCGCCTTCGACTATTCCAACATGCGAAACTATTACCAGAATTACAGAAAAGGCTCTAAGGGCATTAAATCCCTTTATATGCTGCATCACGAAAAGTCCGTTTCTAGATTGCCTAGCTTGTTATGTCGCATTACAATTATTATATGAAGCGACATAACGCAAAGGAAGGCTCAGGCACTTGTTGGCGAAAAGGCAGATTGGCGCAAGCGGAATTTCGATTTCCTCACTCGGTTTCGGTGCAGGCGGCTTCTGGGGGATGCCCCTTTTCGATGAAGGCGTCGCCCGCTCGCTAGTCGATATCGCACTGGAGCGCGGGATTGATGCCTTCGATACCGGCCCCAATTATTCCCAAGCGAACGCAGAGCCGCGATTGGGCAGGATTTTGGGTTCCCGTGTCAATGATGTCTTTCTGGCCACGAAGGTCGGTACGAGACTAATCAATGGCAAGCACGTGAAGGGCTACACTCGGGCCGAGATGACGCAATCGTTTGAGCAGAGCCTCCGTCTGCTCGGCCGAGACCACGTGGATCTCCTACAGTTCCACGGAATGCCCGACCCGCTCACAAATGAAGCCATGGACTTTCTGCTCGAGCAAAAACAAAAGGGACGCACCCGACTTGTTGGGACCTCCACGAGCGTTGAAGGTGGACGGCAGGCGCTGGCGGCAGGCGGCTTTGATGTCCTGATGATTGAGTACAACGTCATTCATCGGCACGAAGAGAAGCAGCTAACAGAAGATGCGGCGAAGGTTGGCGTGGGTATCCTTGTGAAATCACCACTTGCGCAGACGCTTTACTCAAACCGAATCTGGAAGGTTCGTTCACTTTCGGATTTCTGGTACCTTGCTCGTGCACTGAAGAATATGCGCCACAAGATAATAAAAGGCCGAAAGTACCGGTTCCTGACGGAAAACGGCCCCGGCCACGATCTCGCTCTTCAGTTCGTTCTCGATAATAAAGATGTAACGGCAGCAATCATAGGAACCACGCGGCCCCATAACCTGCTGGCGAATATCCAAGCGGCCCAACAACCTCTTCCCCCCGACATTCGCCGGCGAATTCTGGCAGCCTGACTCTATAAGACGCTTTCACAGCGCCGTTTCAACGTTAGACTGAGTCGAAAGCAGGACTCGAGACGTCGACAACTTAACCATAAGGTGTATACAATACGAGTTGCTATTCGCTTGTACGTAGCTAAACGAAGCAAACCTCGCTGCCTCAAGCCTTCTCGCTCTTATCTCGGCTTCGAACTAAACCCGGTAGCCGCCATCCGGCAGACGCTCGTATGACACGCCGCCCTCTCGCGCAAACATTGCCGCCATTGCGTCTTCGACCGGGTGGCCCGTCGAACGGCGTCGGTCATCCTTCAGCATGGCCTGCAGTTGATCGGCGTCGTCTTCCGTGTCGCCCATGGGCCATAGCACCGTTGTGGCAAGGTTTCGCTTGCGCGTCATGAGGCTGTTGAGAAGGCAGTCGAAAGACTGCTCCTGGAAAGCGGGATGAATTGCCATGGGCAGGTGGATCGTTACCGGTCTTGTCTGGCCTATGCGGTGAACACGGTCATTGCATTGCTCTTCAACAGCAGGATTCCACCATCGTGACAGGTGGATAACATGCGTGGCGGCCGTCAGGGTTAGGCCAGTGCCTGCCGCCTTGGGTGCCAAGACGAGCAGATCAAAACCCCGATCGTCCTTGAGGTGATTCTGGAATCGGTTGACGATCTCCTGACGTTTGTGGATGGGCGTGGAGCCGTTGATCAGATCGACCCTGTTCAGCCCGAATACCTGCTTGACCAATCCGATAAACCGGTACTGCATCTGGAGATGCTCGATGAACACCAGGGCGCGTTCCCTCTTTGCCCGGATCTTTTCGAGAATGTCGAAACAAGCGGAGAGCCGGGCAGACATTTCGATAAAGGACTGAGCTTCGTCCGACGCGGTGATGGCCGGGTGTACCGATACTGTCCGGATATGGTGCAGCATTTTGAGTGCACTCCCGCGGCTGCCGGTCGTGAGCTTAAGGCGGGCATCCTCATAGGTGCGGGCCTGATAGTCAGGCATGAGCCGAGGCCGAAGGATGCGCGTCTTCGTCGGCAGGTCGCGGGCGACATCCTCCTTCAGTCGGCGCAAAGCGACGGGAGGAAGTCCGTTTTGCCTGCTGAATACGAGCTGATTGAGCTCCTGCATGTTTCCCGCCTCCGGCGTCCTGAACCGGGCCCGGAAATCAAGAAGTGTACCCAGCCGTCCCGGAACCAACTGTTCGTAGATCGCCCAGAGATCCGTCGTCGAGTTTTCGATGGGGGTACCAGTCCGGCCGATATGGAAATCCGCCTTGACCGCCATTCCTGCCTTTGCCCTCAAGCTCACCGGGTTCTTCAGAGCCTGAATCTCGTCGAAGACGACGGCGCTGAACGGGATTGCGCCGAGGGAGTGCTGATAGTTGGTCAGCGTCGTGTAGGTGGTCAGGACCCAGAAATCATGACCACGGCCTTGCCTGATCGCATCTTCGAGGAATCCCAGTTCGAGAAGGGTATCACCGAAATCAGTGTCCATCCCACGGGCCCCGGCCTTCTTCACCGCCCCGGTTGCGCTTCCATAAAGACGAACGAGATGGCCGAGGCCGCCCGGACCCACATGGTTTGCCACCTCCATCTCCCAGTTTTCGAGGAGAGACGTAGGTGCAACCACGAGGATTGGCCCAGCCTTTTGTCCGGAGACAGGGCTATTGGCTCGCAACCAGCACAGGAAGGCAATCGTCTGAAGCGTTTTACCGAGACCCTGCTCATCTGCGTTCAGAATACCAGGCAAACCGGACTGCCAGGCCTCGATTTGCCATTTCAGGCTTTCGATCTGATGTTCCTTGAGTGCGGTTCGGATGACAGGCGGAACGGATGCGGGCAGAAACGCCATGCGGGGCTTGAACGCGAGCTTCCATTTCAGGCTCTCATAATTGTCCTCTGTTTCCAGGATGACCGGCCCTTTAGGCTTTTCCTCTGCTTCCTCTGGCAGTTCGCGTTCATTGATTGGCGCCTCCGCCTGTTCGGCCTCCATGAGTTCCCGTTGCCGCCGCACGGCATGCTCGGTTGCCGGCGTCGCAGCGATGGTCTCCCCGGCAAACGGGACGTCCGGGCGACTTGCCTCTATGGCGCTCCTGATATCCTGCTCCAGAACCGCAAGGTCTTCCGCGGGCAGACCGCGGATCATTCTCGCAGTCGCTTCGCCAAAAATTTCGGGAAGCCATGTGGTGCCGCTGGGCTCGAACAGATCGAGATTAGGCTTCATATAGACGACCTTGCCCGTAACGCGTTCGGAGTATTCCCGCGTTTCGACCAGAACGGGTTCCGCGTGGGCGTCGATCAGCTCCTGCTCCTGCGCCGCCGAGAGGCCGTCAAGAAGCCCGCGCCGGCGCAAGTCTGCCTCGATTGCTTCAGAGATCAGGAGCCGAGGGTTCCTGATGAAGTCACGACGGGCTTCTGCGGGCGCCGACTTCATCCGGTGCATTACGTCGAGCGCGGGTGCTGCTGAGCGGTCCACGACAAGATAGCTGCGCTCGCCGGTCTTATAGGCGGGGATCGAGCCTTTATCTGCAAGCCTGCTCCTGAACGCCTGCAGGGCAGGACCGTCGAGAAGGCTTGCTTCCTCTCTAGCCGTTGCCCGCTTTCGGGCATGGGCATCACCTCTGGGCTACAGTTCTGGGCATCAGGTCGCCAATGATGCCAAAACAGGATCCGGCGCGGCTGGAAAACTCAAGAATAACAGGAATTTGGGAGAAGTGGCTGGGGAACCTGGACCCTCATGGGGTACGCAGATAAGCGTTTGATCTTGAAAAACATTCAGCGATTTCATAAAGGTAGGGTACATTCAACAGGGCATTTTGAGGTACATACTTTGTCTCGCAGTCGTGCGCCGACCTACCTTGAGAGGATGAACAACGGTGGCTGGAGGGTGTCGGTTCCGGTCCCCCGAGAACTCGTCAAAGCCATCGGCAAGACCCGCCTGAAGCGTTCCCTTGAGACGCATAGCCAAGCCGAAGCGGAACGGAAGAAACATGCCGTCGTGGCCGAGTTCCTCGCGATGATACAAGCCGCCCGGGAAGGAAGGCTGCCGAAGGCCACAGTCGTGGGGATCGCCGCCGCGCCTTCCATGTCCGACCGGGAGCTTACCAGTCTGGCCCTTGATCTTCGAAGCAATCTCCAGTCCCAACACGAAGGCACCGACGATTTCGAGTTGGAGAAAGAAGGCATCTTTCAGGTGGCAGAACGGATCAGGGGGCCTGAGATCGGGGTTGATGAGGAGACGGACAGTCCGGTGTTCGACCCGCACAGCGAGAAGAAGGCTGGCCAGTTTCTCCGCGTTGCCCTCGGCAAGGAAACGCCCGTTCGTGAGCCGCTGGATCTCTTCCATGCACAGGTGAAGTGGTCGCCGCGTACCAAGAGCGACAGCGGCAGGGCGATCAACGCGCTGGAAGACTGGTGCAAGGACAAGCGTGTGCCCTTCGTCATTGAGGCCATTACCCGCAAGAGGGCTGGCCAGTTCATCGGTGACCTCGCGGCCAACCCAGACAGGCCACTGACCAACCGCACCATCAACAAATATCTGTCCTGCCTTTCACAGTTCTGGTTCTGGCTGGAGAAGCGTGGCTATGTCGAGCTTGATAGCTCTCCTTGGTCACGCCAATCGCTGCCCAAGGTCCAGCCGAAGGAGGACGAGAAGGAACGACCGTTCACTGACGACGAGATGCTTAAGCTGTTCAGCGGCCAACCCAATCAACCCTATCTCAAGGACGTGATGTTGATCGGTGCCCTGACAGGTGCCCGCATCGACGCGATCATCAGCCTCAAGCGCAAGGACATCACCGAGGACGGAAACATTCGCTTCAAGCCGCAGAAACGGGAGAAGGCGTCCCGTCTGGTTCCGATCCATAGCGCCTTGAAATCGACCATGGAGCGGCTTGTGAAGGGCAAGCAGCCCGATGATGATCTATTCCCCGAATGTCCTCCCGTGGCCGCTGACAAGCCGCAGGAACGGTCCATGCCGGCGGTCAAAGCCTTCACCTACTACCGCAGGGCCTCGGGCATCGTTGATCCGGTGGAGGGCAAGCGCAGAGATCGCGTCAACTTCCACTCGTTCCGCCGATGGTTCATCACGAAGGCGCTTCAAGCGGGCCAGCCTGAACTGGTGGTTCAGATCGTGGTCGGGCACAAGCCGCAGAGCGTCGCAGCTAACGTGTACCTTGGAGGGCTTACCATCGAGCAGATGATTGAATGCGTTGAGGCGGTGAAGCTGCCGTCGGCTCTCACTGAATGACGCCGTTCCAGCCATGTATCTTGCGATGACAGCGGTCCCTTCCGCGTCCAGCTCCGATGTCCGGACATCAATCTAAATGCAGAGGCCTCAAAAGATTCACTTCTCTGAATTAGTTTGGCATACGCATCGGCCTGAACATGGGACAATTGCGCAGGAACGCACGGTTTGTGGATGGATTAGGGAAAGAAATCGATTAATTATTTTCGCTTAGCATCGGGTTTCTCAACGGGATTGTCTATGCGTCCGCTCACCTCCCAGAACATCGAATCAGAACTGAGCTATGCCTACATCCATGCGGTGGCGGCCAGCGCCGGTATGGGGTGTGAGGTTGCTGGTAGGCATGATGATGCAGCAGGCGTCGATGCAAAGATCACAGCTTGGGGACCGTTTAAGGGTGGCCTCCTGCAAGAGGTGGATTTAAAGGTTCAGCTCAAGGCTACTGTGAAGCCGCCCACATTAGCGGGGAGCTGCTTTTCTTATAGCTTGGCTGGCATACCACGTTATGATGATTTGCGGTCGACGGAGGTTGCTACTCCACGGATACTGGTTGTGCTTTTTCTGCCCTCAAGGCCTGAGGAGTGGGTTTCTCACTCAACTGATGCATTGATGCTAAGAAATTGCGCTTACTGGGTCAGTTTGCGTGGAGCAGACCCCTCATCTAATGCGACTGCGCAGACGGTTTACATACCGCAGATGCAAAAATTTGACCCCGCTGGGCTGACCGAGCTTATGAGTTCCCTGTCGAGATTTGAACTGCCATCCTACAAGGGAAGCGAACCTTGAGCGATAGACCTGTAATCACCCCAATGGATCTGCGCGACTTTTTGAAAGCGCAAGGCTGGTCTCTGCATAAGGAAGCTCTGCAGCATCGCTATTATGCGATGTCCAGCGCTCTGTATCCTCGCCGTCAGCTCGTGTTCCCGATGGATATCACAGCGGACTACGAAGAGACGCTGGGCCACATTCTTGAGAAATTTGCTGACATCACCTCCACAAAAATACAGGCCCTGTGGTCTCGGTTATCGACGGTGCGTGATGACGTGCTGCGTTTTCGCGTGTTCTTTGATGGTGATGACCGTTCTCTTCCTCTGTCCTACGCTTCAACGCTTGTAGCCAGCACTGAAAAACTGCTTAAGGCTTCAGCTTGCACCGTCGTAATTCCCCGCACCAATCATCCCCGGCTGAATCTCACGGAGGCCAATCAGTTCGTTGAAAAATCTCGCTTCAACCAAACAGAAGAGGGAAGTTTTATTCTCAGCGTTTCTTGCCCTGTTAACTCAATGGATGCGCAAAGCAGGATTGAGTTCGACGCTGATGACGCACCATTCGTGCGAAAAGTGACTCTGTCCCTTCAGAAAGCGCTTGGGGAACTGGTTACCGCCATAGAGGGGGACGCATTGGAGGCCTTGGTGGATGACTTGAAGGCCTCGGATGTGCCACTCATTTCTTCCAACTTGTGTGACGCGCTTCTAGGTATGCATGATGAGCAGGTCGACAACTCTTTGGACATAGGCTTTGAATGGTCATCTCTGCGCGAAGCTCCAAAGTCGCATAATCTTCCAAGGCTTCGCTTTCAGCGGGACTATTTTTCTCGGGTGGAGGATGTGAGACGGGAGCTGAAGGCTCAGGACAGGGACGAGATTGACTCCTTTATTGGTACGGTCGAACGTCTAGAAGGCGAGATGGGCGAAGACGGAAGAAGGTCGGGGGCAGTCGTCTTGGCGCTCCTGCTACCCGAAGGAGAGATAGTCCGTGCTCGAACCGTTTTGAGCGCTGATGACTATCTCAAGGCCGACAAGGCTCATATGTCAGCCGGTGCATATGTTCGTGTCACGGGGATATTGAGACAAGGTAGGCAGCCTCGGGCGCTAACTGAGGCGAAGAGTTTCGAGCTTCTGACCGCCTGAGGTAAGACGCTGTAGCGTTCAGCCGCGACCGAGTTTGATTTTTCGAAAACACATTATCGCCTCGCGACAGACGTGATGCCGACTATCTCGCTCGCAGCATCCTGAACACGCTCGAACGGCTGATGCCGAGTACCGCGACAATCTCTTCCGCAGTCTTTCCTTCGGCCTTCAGTCGCCTGACATCCTCTGCCTTGCGCTGGGCTGTTGGTGCGCGGCCCTTGTACTTGCCCTCTTCCTTGGCCTTGGCAATGCCTTCCCGCTGCCGCTCCAGCATGATGTCCCGTTCGAACTCGGCAATGGACCCCAGCAGGTTCATCATCAGCTTGCCGGTGGGCGTCGAGGTGTCGATCCCGAGGGCCAGGATTTTCAGCGTCACGCCCTTGGCTTGAAGCGTGTCCCTGATCCTGACCAGATCGGGCATGGAACGGGCAAGGCGGTCCAGCTTGGTGACCACGAACACGTCTCCCTCTCGGGCATACTCCAAGGCCCGCTCCAGTTCTGGCCGGTTCTTGTCGACTGAGGAGACCTGTTCCTGAAACACCTTCTCACAGCCGGCAGCCTCAAGATCGCGAAGCTGGGCAGCAAGGCCATAGGTCTGATCGAGGGTGGAGGTGCGGGCATAGCCGATGATGGTAGAGGGCATGGGTGAAGCTCCGAAAGTGCCAGATGAGTTTTAGATCTTGTGGCACTATGAGTTCCAAAAGTCAATAACCATTCATGTGGCACTATCGATGACGTCACTCCGAGGGAATCACTAGGGCGTGGTCTATTGGCACTGGTGTGCCTTCTGGGGTGCTACAGCGCCTCTTGGCCGTGCGGCCCCGTTCAAGTACCCGCTGCCGATATTCAGGGGCACTGTGGTAGCGCCTCTTGTTCGCCTCACGGCTGACCTCCAACCTCTTGGCTCGAAAGACAGGGTCGGTCCTGTAACGCTCCTTGATGCGCTCCAGCTTGCGCTTCTGCTTCGCCTGATACGCTGCCTGTCTCTTCTCCAGCTTGGTCTTACGTGCTGCCTCGTCGTCCGACTGTTGGTGGATCTTCTGGGGCCGGTGGTGCTGGCCCCAATGGTCGTCGGTCTTGGCCTCGTAGTCATCACCCCAGCGGAGATCGATGGTGGTGCTATGATCCATGGTGTTCCTTCTTAGACGCCATGACCAACCACCCCCAGAGGGGGGAAGTGGCCACAACTCTTTCTATGATTGGGGTCTCGAAAATTTGCTGCAGATATTCGTGACCCCTCGTCAGGCTCGACCTCGAAGAAGGCGGCAGAGGGAACCCGACAAGAGGCCACGAAGGGTGACCGGCAAGGGTGGCAAGAGGTGCCGGTCAGGCGGCAGGGTGTACAAGATGTACACCTCTAGAAATGTACACCCTTGGCTTCAGAAGTCGGCTTCTTCCTCGTCGTCGGTAAAGCCATCCAGATCGCCTTCAGACAGCAGCCGTATGATGTCCTCGACCCTGCCCGGGCAAAGCTTCTCAATGGTAGCCGCCATGATCTCCGTGTTCTTGAAAAACTGGGGGCCAACGGCCCGTTGTATTCTGTCAGCGTATTCCTTCGCCTTCTGCTCCACGACATCCTCCCAATCTAAATCCATCTTGCATGTTCGGCCCTTGGCCAACGACAGAGCCGCATTCCAAGCCGAAGGCAGCGTTTGATCCGCCTTCAACAACTCCTTCCTCACCTTCCGCATGTTGCCGATGGTGCTAGTAGGGAGCCCCGTAAGCTTGTTCTCCTGTTGTTTGGAGTAGATCCCAAGGCAGACCAGCATCCATGCGTGGTTGCTTCTCTGTGCCGATGTGAGGGGAAGCTTGATGTCGAGGTGAGAACCAGTGGCGAAAGCTAGTGCGTCTTGAGGTGTGCCTTCAAACCAACTGACGGGGATCGTCACCGGCTTCCCGGTTCGCCTCCGATACAGCTTGTAGGCCTTCACGCGATGATGGCCATCAAGGAGGATGATCGAGCCACCGCATCTCCAAACAGAGATGGGTCTCAGATCGTCCCCAGTGGTCAGGGTGTAGAGCAGGCTCTCAACGTGTCTGTTATCGATCTCCCCCGCTCCCCGTGCCTGAAACAGGGCTTCGATGTGGAGCAGGTCATTAGGGTTGATCCTGTCTGGCTTGGCGGGATCGTCGCGCCCCGTAGCTTTCACCTCCCCCAACACCTTCAGTATGTCGGCAGGATCTCGCCACGGCAAATCAGCCGGTAATGTTCCGAAACCCTCCAATGAGGGCGCATTGTGTTCCTTGGTCGTCATCGTTGTTTCCATTGATTGTCATGATGTTCGTTTTGTTGTTGTCGTCTCCACCACCGACCAAAAAGAAACCCCGCAGTCGCAGGACCACGGGGCTAAGCTGACAATGGAAACGTGAGCGGGACAGAGGCCAACTCTCAAGTGTCGAGTGGTCATAAAGACCGGCCTTCTCTCTCCCTATGTGAGGGGCATTCGTGCCTCTTCCCCATAGGGGTGGCAATCGGCCCTTGCCCTCAGGCTGCAATGCCTTTCCTGTCGAAACACCAGTGTCGGACCTCGCCATTCTTCCCCTCGAACCGCTCATGTCTCGACCAAAAGGCCTCGAACCAGTTCGTGCTGACATAGGCCCAGTGAGTCCCGACGACCTCGACCAACAGCTTCAAACCCAAAACATCGATATTCCAGCGCATGACTTCTCCTTCGGGCTTTGTGCCCGTTGCAAATAAGGCCCACAGAGGGGCGTGATGTCCTTCGAAGGTCAGGCGAAGAAGAAATGAAAATCAGATTTATGTCAACAAAAACATGTATTTAACCCACGCGTGGGACAGTTGCAGTCGTGGGTGGATCAGGTGCTTTTGCTGGGAGCAGCTTGTGTTGCCTCAGTTCCGGCCGGGAGCGTTTGGCGACAGTGCCACTCACGGTCGGTCGATCTCTTGAGAGAGACGGCTAGGAGAGGCGTCAGAGGTACATACCGGGGTACCATCTGAGGTACGCGCTGGGCCATAAGTCATTGAATTTGCTGAGGCAAAAAAGATTGGCTGGGGAACCTGGATTCTCACATGATTTCAGAGGCTTAATGGAAGCAGCCTTTAGATTTCCTCTGTTTTCCCATCGCGAGCGACCGTGGATGCCACACTTGTGCCCTGGCTTTGGGCATCAGTCAACCGGCGGGGTCAGCGGAAATAATTTCCGCTTTCGGCCCTAACAGTTGCGCAGGCGCAGCCATAAAGCTGCCTGGCAGTTTTGCGCCTCCAAGCCAGATATAAGCATCACGAACAAGGCACCTTCAAAGCGGACGTCCCTTTCAAGGCTCGTTCCCAGCGAGCTGATGAGTCATCTGCTTGTTCGAGGATGGCCCGCCCCCGAGGGAAGGGCGGGCCGAGGTGGCAACTCAGAAATCCATGCCGCCCGCGGGCATGGCCGGTGCCGCTTCCTTTTTCGGCTTTTCGGCGATCATCGCTTCGGTGGTCACCAGAAGGCCGGCGACGGAGGCTGCATCCTGAAGCGCTGTACGCACTACTTTCACCGGGTCGATCACGCCTTGCGCGAACAGATCACCATATTCGCCGGTTTGAGCGTTCCAGCCGTACGCGAACTCGCTCTTCTCGCGGAGTTTGCCGACGATGATCGAGCCTTCCTTGCCGGCGTTCTCCGCGATCTGGCGGACGGGTGCCTCGATGGCACGGCGGATGATGTCGATCCCGACGCGCTGATCGTCATTGGCGGCCTTGAGGCCGTCAAGCGCCTTGGCAGCACGCAGCAGCGCCACGCCGCCACCGGGAAGGATACCTTCTTCCACTGCAGCGCGGGTGGCATGCAGTGCATCGTCCACCCGGTCCTTCTTCTCCTTGACCTCGACTTCGGTCGCACCGCCGACGCGGATCACGGCAACGCCACCGGCGAGCTTGGCAAGACGTTCCTGCAGCTTCTCACGGTCGTAATCCGAGGTGGTTTCCTCGATCTGCGCCTTGATCTGGGCAATGCGGCCATCGATCTCAGCCTTGGAGCCGGCACCATTGATGACCGTCGTGTTCTCCTTCTCGATGGACACCTTCTTGGCCCGGCCGAGCATGTTGAGGGTGACGTTCTCAAGCTTGATGCCGAGGTCTTCGGAAACGACGGTGCCGCCCGACAGGATGGCGATGTCTTCTAGCATGGCCTTGCGGCGATCACCGAAGCCCGGAGCCTTCACGGCAGCGACCTTGAGCCCGCCGCGCAGCTTGTTGACGACGAGGGTCGCCAGCGCTTCGCCTTCCACGTCTTCGGCGATGATGACGAGCGGCTTGCCGGACTGCACGACGGCTTCCAGAACCGGAAGCATGGCCTGCAGGTTGGAGAGCTTCTTCTCGTGGATCAGGATGTAAGGATCCTCGAGCTCGACGCGCATCTTGTCCTGGTTGGTGATGAAGTAGGGCGAGAGATAGCCGCGATCGAACTGCATGCCCTCGACCACCTCAAGCTCGGTATCGGCAGTCTTGGCTTCCTCGACGGTGATCACCCCGTCATTGCCCACCTTCTCCATGGCTTCCGCAAGATAGCGTCCGATCTCGGTGTCGCCATTGGCGGAAATGGTGCCGACCTGAGCGATTTCAGAATTGTTGGAGATCTTGCGAGCATTGGATTTGAGCTCGGCGACGACGGCATCGACGGCAAGATCGATGCCGCGCTTCAGGTCCATCGGGTTCATGCCGGAGGCGACGGCCTTTGCACCTTCGCGGACGATGGCCTGGGCGAGCACGGTCGCGGTGGTGGTACCATCACCGGCCAGATCATTGGTCTTGGAGGCAACCTCGCGCACCATCTGGGCGCCCATGTTCTCGAACTTGTCCTCAAGCTCGATCTCCTTGGCGACCGAAACGCCGTCCTTGGTGATGCGCGGTGCGCCGAAAGACTTGTCGATCACGACGTTGCGGCCCTTGGGGCCGAGCGTGACCTTGACGGCATTGGCGAGGATATCGACGCCACGCAGCATCTTCTCGCGTGCATCGGAATGGAATTTGACTTCCTTGGCAGCCATGATTCACTCCTTCTTTAGGCAGCTTTGATGACTGGATGCAGAAACCGCTCAGGCGGCCTTCTTCTGTTCGGCCTGGGCTTCGATGATGCCCATGATGTCGGCTTCCTTCATGATCAGCAGCTCCTCGCCGTCGATCTTGATCTCGGTGCCTGACCATTTGCCGAACAGCACGCGATCGCCGACCTTGACGTCGAGCGCCACGACCTGGCCCTGCTCGTTGCGCGCGCCGGGGCCGACGGCGATGACCTCGCCTTCCTGCGGCTTTTCCTTGGCAGTGTCGGGAATGATGATGCCGCCCTTCGTCTTTTCTTCGGACGTGACGCGGCGGACGACGATACGATCATGCAATGGTCGGAACTTCATGTTTTCCTCCTGGACAAACACAACAGTTGATACCCCTCCATCCCGGTCCGGACGACCGTTCCGGGGCGGGACCGGACCTTTTCAAGCATCCGGCGACCAACGATCTGGTTGCTCGATTTTCCCTGTTCAAGAGCGGGCAGTAAAATTTTCTTCAGTGGAGATAGAGGTTTTTCAAGGTCCGCTTTTAGAACACAAGAAAGGAAGACTGCAGACTAAAAACCAACAGCAAGCCTGGACCTCGGTGCCTTCGACTGAATCGCCCCAATTCCCTGCCATCGCCGGTCCGGATGTTCGAAAGTGCCTCCTTCCAGCGCCCTCCCCAAAGACCAGGAACAGAGCGGATACCATGGAGAATAAGCAATGCGCGGATACGATTGACGTGCCGCGTGCGCTCCTTCTTTAATTGAGTGCGCTCTCGGGCAAGACGTTTCGCGTCTTCTTCCGCGACCGAGGGCAGCCGAACCGGTCGACAAACTGACCTGTCGCCAAGCAAATACGCCTTCAGCGTGAACACCATCGCTTCGACATCGATGCGATCTGTCTTCACACGTCGGCCTCGTCGCGAAACCAGAAAGCTGGATGGGTCCAGGATTGTGGTATCGATGCCGCGATCGATAAGATACCGGGCAAGCCAGAAGCCGTCATAACCGGCCTCGAAGCAGACCCGCATCAACACCATGGTGCATTCTGCAGGCGACCGAATTCCTGCCAGGCTTTCAATCCTTCTGAGCTCCGACAGAAGAGATTCGGCGTCACCGCCAGCAACTGCCGTAGTCTGAACTTTATCCGAGCCGGGCAGAAGATAGCCGATCAGCCATGTGCGTTGGCTGAGTTCAAGGGCGACATAACAATCGTTGACACGTTCGGCGCTCATGATCATCCTCCTTGGAAAGCGGAGGCAGATTATCAAGCTCCGCGGCGAGCTTGCATAGGATCTACAATGAGGTTCGGCCACATGGCGCGATCGGAAACAAGGTCCCGATCTCGCTGATAAATCCGGGAAGCGAAACCAGCCCGCCTCCCTGAATGAAGCCGGAAAACTCCAACCTCCGCTGGTCCAGAAAGTCGGGGCGGTTCAACAACCACCCAAGCTCTAATCGCCGCCGGATGAAAGATCAGTGGCAGGTCAAGGTGCATTAGAGTCGATTACTCACTACATAATAGGATTTAGGAAATTTATGGCCGCGCTTTAGAATGAAGTGGCTTAAGTCATGTACGAAGCGCTGTATTACTCTGTTGGCTTTCTAGGCCCACGACCTGAACACCGGCACTGTCCATCCGCATTTCAAATCTGCTGGATCTAGAGAGGAGGTAAGCCGTAGAGCCGCCTAGAATAAACGGATAGATAGTGGGACTCGACTCTATACTCATAACAGGCAGCGCACGTCCACTATACAGAAGGCATGCTTCGGCGAGCCAAGCAGCCACTGCTGATCCTTTCAGATCCATCGCCTCCTTGCGTGCGATCCGCTTGCCTTTGTCTGTGCGTTCGATGGCACCCCAATTGGCCTGCGACTGCAGCACCATGTTTGTCATCCGACGAGTGCCTTCTCGTTCGCCAAAGATTTCGGCCATGCGCCGGTGAACCTCTGCCGATGTGCATTCACCTTGAAGCGTTGTGAGTCGACCAACAATCTCCGCCACCTTTCCGAAGAAAGGGTATGTAGCGAGCGCCATACCCCATATCAGTGCCGGCACTGTGGTCTCGGGCGCATCGCAGAAGATTTCAACTCCGCGGTCGGCAAAGTCGACAAGGTCAGCACGGGGCTCCAGCCAAAGGCGGTTGAGTACCGTCCTAGTCTTTTTCTTGGCTGCTGGTCCGGAGTGCGAAGACGCCAACACCGCGTCGAGCTCATCCAGAGTGCCCCTACCAGCCCGGATGCGGAGTGCCAGCAAAGCCCAGTCCAGCTGGATGAAGCGGTCGAAACCTATTTGCGGCGACGAGGAGTTCATGATGCTGGTCTTTTTATGTTTATCTTAATGAAGGGAACGATGAGCTCCTCAACGGAGATCCCCCCGTGCGCGACGATTTGGTCTCCTATTGGAACGAATGCTCCCCGCGTGTCGGCGTATACCGGCAAGAAGTCTGGCGGTAGTCCAGGACTATCAAACCTAAACGCATCGATTTCCGACGGCACAGATGCTGCCAGAGTTTCACTGCGATAGGTCCGGACCCTTTCGCCTCTCAGCTCTGACACGACACCTTGGCTGAGACGGCCAATGCCCTCCGCGTCGACGTTGCCGTGGTCAGCAGTGAGGTAAATTTGATACCCTTGCTCTGCGAGGAGCAAGAACAGCTTCTCGACGAAACCAGTTTCGCACCAGGCATTGATTTGTCCGGCGATACCTCGCTTTCCTAGCATCGCCCCGTGAACGATTTCATCGACCATATCGACGACTATGCCGGCGACCCTTGTTGCCGGCCTGGCGATGGCATCCTCTAGCTCAGCCATTTGCTCCGTTCGCTTCAGGCCTTTCTGATAAACGATCTCTGGCTTTCGAAGGCCGTTCTCCTGCCAGAAACGGGCCCATAGAGACGGCTCCTGGGTTGTGCTTTCGATCGAGTTCGAGAACTCGCGGGGCTTTAGACCTGAAAAAAGAGCTTGTCGTGAGACGGAAGTGAGAGTGGGCAGCCAAGCGAAGCACCCACCTTCTTCCGCTGAAAAGCCAGGTAGACGAGCCGCCAAGTACTCTCGGATTTGGAACCACTGATCCAGAGCCAAGCCGTCGAACACAAGGAGAGCAACCCGTTCCTCGCCGGCACTTCGGCGCAGCGCCAGGTACCGCGGCACGTGATGAACCATCACTGGCCCTTTCGCTGCTGGGAGGGAGGGTAGATCCGCGTAATGCTGAACTAGCCAGCCCCTCAGCCGCTCGTCAGCGTCGCGCTGCAGCTTGCAGATATGCTCCTTGATCGGCTCGGCGATCTCTGTGCTGAGACTATTGAAGCGCGAGATTAGTTCGCCGAGCCGGCGGGCCAGTTCGATCCAGTCGCGATGCGTCGCGTTGGCATCAGGAAGGTCGGCGGCGACTCTCCTTACACCTTCGGATACAAGGTTGCCGAGCGCAACTGGATCCTCAACCAGCCCTACCTTGACCCACCCTGGCAAGTCAGTCGGAGAGTCATGCGCCCCGACAGGCTGAAGAGCCCCTTCGAGGAACATCGTGTCGACGATGACCCTGACGTCGGGATGCTCAAACGGTAATGAAACCTCCGGCGATACCTCTACCAAGTCGTTCGAAGTGCGTTCGCTGTGAACCCCATACTGCGACAAGAAGCGGCCCCAGGCATCCTGCACGGTGCGCACCATGTAGCTCTTTGACGCCAGCAGCTCCGCTATGGGCAGATCGCCGAGAGACGTGTCCTTCAAGATTGCCGCAACGTGCCTCGCCAGCAGATCCGGCAGCCCTGCACCGCGGTAATGGAGACGCAAGACCTCTCGCCAGAAATCCTCGGGCCTGCTCAGCAGGTAAGGGCTGATGCGGAAGATGTGGGTCAGGATGAAGTCTTTGGTGGCGCCTTCCCCGAGCGGCTGAGTGGCGTGCTTGTTGTGCGCCAGAAAGAGGGCTTCGTGGTGCTCCGAGTCCATTTGCCGGATTACGCCATAGCTCAACCTCGGAAACAGGTCGGCCAGGCTCAGGCTGACCTTGCGTCCCATGCGGACATAGTCCCATGGCAGCGTGTTCAGATCAGTCCCACGCAGTTGAAGGACGAGCGCCTTCGACGTTCCTTCGTCGCCGCGATCCCAAGCCGCCCGGTAGCGCTCTTCATACTCTGTTCTAAAGGCGACAGGGTCCTCGAAGGGCAGCACTTCGAAACCCCGTTCCCGAAGACCGTGCAAGATGCGCTCATCCAACAGGAGATCATCCGGGTCGCAGGCGATCCAGAAGCGGGAAAGATCGGCAGGAAACTCTTGCAGGATGCGATCGGTCCAGGTGCTCATGATGCAGCCATTCCCGGTTGGCCGACACGCAACAGGAGAACGGCGTTCAGATCGGGCGTGTATGCCTCGGCGGCATCCAGCTGCGCCATTCGAGCCTCATGGTCCGTACGCAGACGCTTGCGACGGTAGTCGCGGACCGTCTGGAGCCCGATCCGGCCTATGGCCTGATGCCGCGCATCGTAGGCGTACTTGGCACGTTCGCGCTCTTCCTGGATGCGGGCCCTGTGCTCCTCCACCATGTCCGCAAAGATGCGTTCGCCTTGGGTGAGAGCAGCGTTCTTTGAGCGCTCAAAGCAGCCGTTTGCATCTGCGGCGGCAACGGCTCCGACACTCTCGACCCGTTCCGTCAGAAGAAGATCCCAGATCCGCTTCGCTGTCGGCAGGAAGGTTCGCCCTTCATCATTTACGAAAACGGACAGGAAGCGCCGTCGGCTGAAATCATCGGCGGACAGGCTGATCTCCCACAGCGACCATACGCCCCGAACGCTCTCCGGAAGGCCGGCAATCCGGACGATAGGAAGCGGTTGACCCGAAACGCAGCGCGGCAGATCGCTGATCACTGCCCGAGCGCGAGGATCTTCAAGGGTCACCCATTCGACATCGGGCCGCTCCTCGGCCGTCCTCGCGTCGAAGCAGACCTTGGTCGACTCGCTGCCATCCACCCAACGCACCCGCCAAAAATCGGCTTCCTTGACGGCGTCTCCGCCCCGCGCGGGCAGTCCGGTTGTGATCGCCCGCTCCAGCCAGAACTGTGCCGGGTGGTCTCTCCATTTGCGGGCATCGTCCGCATCAAGCTTGTGCCCATCGGACAAGAGCTCGCTGCTCTTGCGGCCTTCGGCGATGGTCGACCGAAGCTGCGACACAACCGCGTCGCATTCGCTTTCGATGGCGTCTGGGTTTTGAAGCCCTTGAACGAAGAGCTCATCGAACAGCGGCTCTGCTTCGACCGAGTCCATCACGTCGGCGGCCTTATCCACGCCGAACTCTTCGGCGATGACCGCGAGCTTCGTCTCCAGTACCTCGCGCACGCGATGCTCGACCGTGTCCTCCAGGACGAAGTTGATTGCGCGCACGACGTGCGGCTGCCCGATACGGTCGACGCGGCCGATGCGCTGTTCGACCCGCATCGGGTTCCATGGCATGTCGAAGTTCACGATGACGTGGCAGAATTGGAGGTTCAAACCCTCGCCGCCGGCATCGGTTGAGATGAGGACGCGCACCGATTGCGCGAATGCCTTCTGGGCGCGGCTGCGCGCTTCGAGATCCATGCTCCCGTTCAATGTGGCGACCGAAAAGCCGCGGCTTTCGAGGAAATCCGCAAGCATCGCCTGCGTGGGCACGAACTCGGTGAAGACCAACACCTTCAGCTCAGGATCATTCTCCTCCTGCTGAAGCTTGTAGATCAGTTCCAAGAGCGCCTCAGCCTTGGCGTCCGTCCCCTGTGCCTCCGTGGCGCGGGCCAGGTCGAGCAGCGTTTCGACCTCGGCCTTTTCCATCTCCCACCCCTTGGTCTGGATGGCGAGATCCACCTGGGTCTGCCCGTCCAGCTCGGCCCATTCGTCAACGTCCGCCGTTTCGAAGAGGGATGGCTGAAGCTGCGGCTGGTCCAGCAAGGCTTGGCGTTTTTCGAGGGTCGCCCGAATGGCGGCAGTGCTGGATGTCACGAGCCGTTGCATCAGGATCATCAGGAATCCGATATGCCGCTGCTTCGCGGCCATGGCCTGGTTGTAGCCGTGTCGGACATAGTCGGTGACAGCCTCGTAGAGCTTCTGCTGGCTCGCGTGGCGGTCCTGCCATGCCACCGGATGGAGGCGGGTCATGCGCGGTTTGAAGAGCGGCTTGCCCTCGGCATCGATCGCGACGCGCTTCTCCGTGCGCACGACGAAGGGGCGCACCCGCTCGCTGGAAACGCTGCTCTCGTCCGGGAAGGAGTCCCGGTCGAGCAGCTGCATCAGCCGATGGAACTGGTCCGTTTTGCCCTGGTGCGGGGTTGCGGACAGCAGAAGCAGGTAAGGTGCCGCCTCCGCTAGAGCGGCACCCAGCTTGTAACGAGCGACCTGATCCGTGCTGCCACCCATGCGATGGGCTTCGTCGATGATGACCAGATCCCAGGATGCCGAAATCAGATCCTCGAAACGCTCCCGGTTGTAGGTGCTGAGCTGCTCAAGGCTCCAGCCGCGGCGGCCTTCGAGCGGCTTCACCGAGTCGAGCGAGCAGATCACCTGATCATGCAGCCGCCAAAGGTTTTCCTCGTCGCTTCGCCATTGGCGGAAGGCCGAAAGTTCGGCGGGTTCGATAAACTGGAAGTTCTCGCCGAAATGCAGCCGCATCTCGGCCTGCCATTGTCGTACCAGCCCCTTCGGCGCCACGACGAGAATCCGCTTCGCCATGCCGCGCAGCTTGAGCTCGCGCAGGATTAGCCCCGCTTCGATCGTCTTGCCGAGCCCCACCTCGTCCGCGAGCAGATATCGGATGCGGTCCCGGCTCATGGCGCGGTTGAGCGCGTAGAGCTGGTGTGGCAGCGGCACGACGCTCGACTGGATCGGCGCCAGCAGGAGGTTGTCCTCCAGCGCATCCAGCAGCTTCGCCGCCGCGGCGGTGTGGAGGATCTGATCGACCGTCGGCTGGACCGCGTCGAGCGGACTCAGATCGCGCGCACGGGCGCGGACGACAGCGTCCTTACCGGGCAGCCAGACCCGATAGGCGGTCTCGCCCCAGATCTCCTCCCGATCAACGACACGGCAGGGTGCGGCATGCCTCTCATGCCAGCACCACGCGCCGATGCCATGTCCGCCGTCCGCATGGGTCACGCATTGGCCTCCATGCGGGTGAGCGCCTGGTCGTACCAGAGCAGCAGCTTCTCATCCTCCTGCAGCGCCTCCTCGGGGATCTTTTGGGCGATGCCGATGATGGTCTTGTAGTCCTTAGCGGCCCACGCGGTTTTGAAGCCGGCGCGCAGGACCTCGAGCCGGAACTCCTTAAGCTTTCGGCCAGGCGCAGACTTGTAGCTCTCGAACTCCTTCAGCAGCGCTCGCTCGCGTTTCTGCTCCAGATCCTTCGCCTTGCTCGGGTCGGGCGCGTACCAGCGGTCCTTCGCCTTGGCCTTCAGCCTTGGGTCATCCTTCTCCAGACCACGCAGATCCTTGAAGTTGGTGGACAGATAGCTGTGGATCTGGCTCGGAACGTCGCCGTTGCCATCGTAGCGCAGGAAGTTGTCGGCGAGCAGCGCCGAGAGCTCTGGTCGTTCCTCGTGCTTCTTCCATCCCGCACCCAGCTGCGCGATGAACTCAGGGTGGATTTCTTGGTATGTTGATGGCCGCCTTCTCAAGAACTCAGATATCCAGTCGATGGCGCTGCGTTCATCCGAAACGAATAACTCCATCTGCGGCGCTTCTGAGGTTAAAGCGCGCTTCTTATCGTACTCCGCTGCTTGTTCGGGCAAGAAAAACATTCCGTCCCGCTCTGGGAAACGGCTGCGTAGCCCGTCCTGAAACTCTTGGCTAGAAAACGGTACCGGCGCACTGTGACCAACAAACCAAGCAACCATACGATCAAACAAGATACGCGCGTCTCGTTCTGCAACATATTCTAACCGGCCGCTCTTCAGCTTAATTACCGGAAGCTGCTTCAAGTGCGTCTGAACGAAGTCCCACACCGACTCCGCCGTGGCCCCACACTCCGCAAAGCGCTGTTCAAGCCCACCATTAGGCTTGTAGGCAGAAATGACCAAATCCTGCTTAACAGCAGTTTTCGTCGTAACAGCTTTGAAGCTTCCCTGCTGTTTATCGAGTGCTGATACGTTAGCAACTACAAACCCGGCTTGCTGCAGAGCCGTTTGTATTGCGTTCCATACTGAAGCTTGGGTGTTTGAAAACTCGACAGTCATCCACCGTCCGGGCTTCAGCGTTTCGAAGGCGCGCTTAAAAGATTCGGTCATCAATCGGCGATATTCGTCTAGCCCCTTTTCCTGCGCCTTGCTGACAATCGCCTCCTCTTGGTTATTCGTTTTCACCCCAAGCCACGCCTCCCAAAGAAAACTTAGCTCAGAGTAATCTATGTTTGCGCCAAACGGCGGATCAGTAAATATATAGTCCGCGACCACCGGCTGCTGACTGGCGGCGGAACCCGTTGTTACGATGTTTTGATGCCTGACTTGCGAAAATGCAGCAATCAGCCTATTGAGCTTGTTCTCATAAGCTGTATGCACATTTGCCTCGGATACGAGAGAGCCAACGTAAAATGTTCCGCTAAGAGGGTTGTACGGGAATGAGACTTCAGGTCGATAGCGATTCAACTTGCTTACATTGACCAACTGGGCATTGAACCATAGCCGCGTCTGCATTGAGTGGCACCGCGATTTTAAAGCGGCGAGATACGCAAGGTTCCGTTTTGTATAAAAATGATGAACATGAGTGAGTCCGACAGGATCGTTCCTCCTTGTTTCGCGTCCCTCGATCATCCGATCTTGGGGAAACCAATAAGGAATTTTCATCTCATTGATATGCGCGATCAGCGCCAAGTCGAACGCGTCGGGCCTTTTCTCAAAACGCTGCCTACCCACTGAGTAGCTAATAAGTACCGGAACTTGTTTGATCTGCTTAATGTCCTGATCAATTGCGTCATCACGAAGTTGCGTTAGCTTTTTCTCGACATTGCGCTTCGTCAACTCTGCGCTGCAGTGAGAGCAACAAAACGTGTCGCTGACTTTTCCTGTGCTCTTGTTCGCGGCAGCCTCCCAAAAAACGATGTCACCAGCACAATGAGGGCAGGTAAAAACGTCGGACCATACAGTATAATGGATTCGACCTATCGTCGCTGACGCTGGAAGCCGAACGTGGCCGCTTACTCGCATGGCCTCGATGGCTTCAGACAACGCGCTCTCGCTTGCTTGATGCACGGTTTGATACATCCACCCGAATTCGTCCTCCACTGCTTGAAGAGCGGCTTTGGCTTCTTCTTCGAATTCGCGGACGTCTATGGGAGTATTGTAGTTGGCTGCGATGAATGATGCCGCCGGAGAGAGATCGTTAAGAATGGCGTGTCTGCGTCCAATCCGCGAAAATGGTAGCCATTTTTGTTCGTCCGAGCCCTCGCCCCTATTATAAATGACTCCATCTTTGTCGACCCTATATCCGAGTGACTCAACGACCTTTTTATCGCCGCATAGTTGAGCAGCAACTCCTGTCATCCCAGTTCCACAAAATGGATCGTAAACGACGTCGCCGGGTTCTGTGTAATGCAGTATGTAACGCATAATTGCCTTATGCGGCACCTTGGTGTGGTAGCTGTGCGCATTGTAAATAGGATCCATCTTTCCTTCGCTTACATCAGCAATAAATGGCTTTCTGCTATACGAATTTGTTGGATCACTGGCATCGCTGTATTGAGCGACGAAGTCCCCTAGCCAAGGATTCGGGCAAGCGGTGTAGTATGGCGGGTTAGACATGGCGAGAATGGCCTCGTCCGTCCCTGCCGGAAAGCCAGGCTGCTCGCGATACTCTGGAGCCTTGAGTTTCTCGGCCAAAATCCTCAGGAATTGCTCGTGTCGAGCCGCGTCGCTAGGGAAGTGCTGTCCGAGGCAGTCGACCGGGCCGGATGCTACCGGTTCGTCGAAGTTTAATGTTCGATTTTCGCTCATGTCGTGGACCTCCTCCTACAGCCGCGATAGAAATTGCTGATAGGTGCAGAACGTGGCATCGGCTGGCACTCGGCCATTCGCTAAGGCGGCGACCGAATTACTTGTCAACGGAAAAAATAGTACGTTGCCTTTCGTATTCAGCGCGCTACCTACGCGACCGACTGTATTCGCGCAGACAAAATAATATTCTACATTTAAGTCCATGGCAGCGAGTGCTATTTTTATCATTGCATGCGCTCCGTTGGGACCAGCCCACGATGGCCTGCGATTAATCATTGAAACTAGCCGCCTAGCTTCCGCTTCGGTAGAAAACGGTACCCAGAACGTCGTCAGCTCAAAACCTTTGAAGGCTGTTCCGGTAAACCAAACGTAGTCCAGATCGACTGTTGAGTAAGTGTCTTGCTGCAAAATAAAGTCATAGCTGTTGTCAAATGAAGCCGACAAAAAAGGATTGAAGAGCTTAGCCGGTGGCGTTGCGGAACGTGGATTCGACATGTAGTCGACAAAGAAGGTTTGTATGCCGGATTGGCTTGCAGGCCTAATGTCGTCTTTTGAATTGATCTGATTTTGCGCATTTCGTTCATAGTAATATGCCAGTGTGTCTCCAGACGGTCCGGATAGCACGATGGGCGAGGTCAATGCTTTCGTGCCGTACTTTTCTACCAACATATCAATAATTGGCGCTTCGGCCGTTCCCGTCGCGTAAGGATAGTTGGGTGTCGTCTGCGACATCACGTGTTTCCTTCGGAAGAAGCCAATCTCGCGTCTCGCGCTATGGGATCGTGTTACTGATTAAGCGGCGATTGACGAGACAGATATTGCTCAAGAACACCCGGTGTTCACTCGATCACAAATCTGAGCTTTCCGGTGTCCTTGCCTTTGCAGCGGTCGTTCAGGAAAGACTCGAATCTCTTTCGGAGGTCCTCGGGTGTAGCCGGTGAACCGCCTTGCAAGAGTGCCTGTCTGATGTCCGCATTGCTGACATTGATCTTTTCCAGCCCAGACAACGCTTCCTGAACAGCTGCGACAAATTCAGGCGTGATGAACTCGGGAAGGGTCTTCGTTTCCGCGAAGCCAAGGACGATCTTTCGAGACGACTGCTTCAACAATTCGAAATTCGACTGAATGATCGGATCTTCGAGGTTATCAACCAGCGTCTGCACCCAGCCGTCAAGAAGGCGATCCAGCTCATCATCGAGCTGCTTCAGGACATTGGTCGCAGGAAGCATGTCCCCTTGCTCGTTCGCCGGCCGGAAGCCGCAATGCGGGCAGACAGGGTTTGCCGAAAGCTCAGACTCGACAAGCGATGCACAGCTCTTCAGCTTGTCCAGCTTCTCCTCGAAACTCGTTAACTGGCTGGTCGGCATCAAGGAGATGCCAGCCAGCGCCCGCATGGCGATCAGCCGCGGGTCCTTGCGCAGCGCCGATTTCGTCTTCTCTTCCGTGACCCCAAGGCGCGCCTTGCTGTGCAGCCCGACATAGGCCGTGATGTAATCCTTCTTCAGCTTGGCCAGCGTCTGCCGGTACTCGGCCGCATGCTGCGCAGTCCGATCTGCCGCGAGCTTGTCGAGGACCTGCTTGCGCGCATCTTGCGCCTGTCGCACCCAGGCATGGTCTGCCGACAGAACCATCTCGGCTTGCGACAGATAGCTGGCCGTGGTGCCGAGGTCGGCGACCAGCTCCAGCATCCCCTCGACAGCCTGCAGAACCTCGAGGTTCTTTTTCTGGGCCGCGATATCGTCAGAGCCGATGCGAAGGTTCTTGAGCTTCCCGACTGTGTTGTAGGGGGCCAGGCTCTCCGAAAAGGCTTTGAGCGCATCAAGCTTGGTGCGCCAGTCCCGGATCTCTTCTTCCCGCAGCAACGGCTGACCCCAGAAGCTCAGCCGACCAGACATGTCCGTGGCGGCGCTGAGCACGCGCCGCGTCAGCTTCCCGACCTCCTCCTGGAGCAGCTTGACTGGCTCGTCCGAGCCCTGTGTTGCCTGCTGAGCGAGCCCGGGCGGCAAGCCCAACATCTCGAACAGTGAGCGGAGGACGGCGACGTTGATCTCCTTCGGCGCCTCAACGTGCTTGAACTGCTTCAGCTCGTCGAGCGGCCTTTCAGCCAGGAGCGTGATCTTGCCGGAATCAATCTTGTCGCCGGTGATCGCCAAGACGATGTCGCCGGCATAGACCAGCCCGCCCAGAACGGTGACCAGCAGATCGGGCTCCAGGCGGAACTTGATCGGCGCGAAATACTCGACATCGGCATCTCCGCTGACCAGCTCGCCGCGGTTCAGCACCTGGCCATGGCCTTTCGCCTTCAGCCGAGCCAAGACGTCCTGCGCGTAGCGAGACCGTGTGGGGTCGATGCGATCGCCGTCCAGCATCTCCAGGCCGTCGAGGATGACCACGGCGTCCTTGGTCCGGTTTCCGCCTGCGAGTGCGCGCAGGGCGTTGCCGACAAGCTGCTTCCGGTTCGCTTCAGTGACGAGTGCGGAGAACCTCGGGTATTCGGGCGCTACCTCGGCAAACTGATTGTTAAGCGCGAGACCGGAGATGATGTTGACAACGTCGCGGAAGTTGATCCGCTCGTCCGGGCCAAGACGCGCCTTATCGCGCAACGAGACGCCTTTGGTCCACTCCTGTAGGGTCTTGCTCTTGCCCTGATAGGTGACCTCGTAGGCTGTCATCTGCTTTTCCTGCAGCCACTTGCTCATGTCGCGCAGGGCGTCTTTGGCCTTGTCGAGGTAGATGGACTTCGCGCCGCCACTGGCCGTGGACGCGAGATCCTGAGCTGCGGCATAGAAGGAGAGATGACGCTTGATCGCCTCATCGAGCCCTTTGAGCCGGAAGAAGACCTCGTCGGCCTTGTGGTCGTCACGAAACCGTGGCGGCTCGAACGGCTGAATGAAATAGATATAGAAATCCCGCTCGGGCTGCGCCGTCGGCCGGTCGTTCGGGGCGCCGAAGAAGAGATACCCGCTGCGCTCGACGCGGTTATCCTGCCATTCGATCTGATATTGCCAGATCGAATGGCCGGTGACGTAGGTGGTCTCGTCAGTCCGCTCCATCAGCTGGCGGATCGCGCTGTAGTACGCGCGGTCGAGCGCATCATCGGACAGGGCTTCAGCCCGTTTCTCGATCTGGGCGTCGTAATCGACGTCCTTCTTCAGATCGAGGTAGTATTGTTCGGTGTCCGGCGCTTTCGAGATGAACTGGCCGTTGACGGTCTTCAGCGTCTCCCGCAGGACTGTCTGGACGAGGGAAAGAAGGTCGGCCTCCGGCTCTCCGCCCATGTCTTCGATGCCCGGCTGAAACAGGCACAGCGTGTCGCGGAGCTCCTCGGCCGTCGGTCCCACGGGAACATAAATGTCGCCGCCCGTCGTCAGGCGATGAACCGAAAGTCCGTCGATGATGCGGATCGCCATCGGCCTATATGCCGGGCGGGTGAAAGCCTTCCTTACGCGCTCGGACAGGACTTCGGATACCTTAAGCACTGGCCCGATGTTCGGATCCGCGCGCAGCACGGAGTTCGACGTGACCGTTTCCCAGAACTTGTCGTAGCCGATCAGTCCCGGCCGATCGTCGGGCACCTCTTCGCTGAGAATAGCCTGGATCTGATCCCGGAGTGTCACCAGCGCCCCGCGCTTCTCGGTGAACACCAGCCGCTCGAAGGTCCCGATGTAATCAGGGTGCACCGGGAACAGCCGGACGTACTCGTCCATGCGTTCGTTCATCGAGCCATAGAATTTGGCGAACGGCGTCAGGTAAGCGCGGATCTTGTTCTGCTGATCCGCCGTCTTCTTCAAGAGGCGTTCGGCCACGACGAAACTGACGTCCTGGCGGGCGAGCAGGATCTGCGTGAAGCGATCCTTCACACGACGAAGGCTGTCGGCGACATGCTGGAAGCGGCTGCTGTCGAAGATCGCTTCCTGAACGCCGGCGACAAACCGGAAGCGGAGGTGCTTTGTGACCTCGCCGATCTCTCGCAGGAACGACAGGTCAAGGACCAGGTCGTGATCCTTGCGGGATCGCAGGTATTCGAGAAACTCGTCGACTACCAGCAGGACGCCGTGGTTGGGGTGGACCTCGGCGAACGCCGCCATCATCTCTTCGAAGGCGGCCTTGTTATTGATGACCTTGTCGGCTGGCGGGAAGGAATAGCTGACGCCGTGCTTGTCGAGGAATACCTCAAGCTGTTGCGTGATGATGTCCCGCAGGGACATCTGGCTAGAAATCTCGATCCGGTGAACCTTGAATTTTCCGGCAATGACACTTGCGGCCTCGGCCACCTTGGGATGACGGATCATAGGGACATATGCGGAGTCTTCGGCGACCAGCGATAGCACCGACATCAAGTGCGACTTACCGGTCCCATAGTTGCCGACAACCAGCACGCCCTTATGGTCTACAGCCTCGTCGAACGAGAGCTGGGGGATCATTTGCTTGGCGATCCGCTCGGCCATGTCGTCGGAAATGACGTAGGTCGAAACAAGCTTCTTGGCCTCATCCGGACGATTGGCGTCCAGAAGCTGAATGACCGACTCGATCGGTTCAAACTGAATGAGATCGCCATAATGCATCGGCATCCCGAGTTCCCCCTTCAATGAATTTTGAACGGGACCAGGCCGTCGATGCCGTAGTCCTGATGTTCTGGATGTCCTGTCGTGGCATAGGAAAGCCGTCCTGCCTGCAGCTCTCCTGGCCACGCTGCAACCACGCGATGTGCGTGAGCAAGCCGCTTCATTAAATCAAGCGGGTTGAGTTGAAGTGTTCGATCGAAAAGGAGTTCAATGTTATCCAAGAGCAAGAGACCGTTGCTGGCAAATCCATCGGCAAGCTCCTTCAGTAAATGAGCGGCCTGCAGGTGTCTACGGGTGCCCGGCACCTTAAGCATTTCACGGCCAAGAACTGCGCCAACGCTCAAGACCCTCGCCTGCCGCAGCTCGGCCAACTGACGAACCATATTGCTTTTCCCTGACCGCGGGGGACCGACCAATAGGATCAGCTTGCTATTCACGCCAGAAATATCATCGACAAGTTGATTCAGGTTCCCGATCATCTGCGCTCCTAGGCTCCACTCACCGGACATCGCCTGACTCATTTGAAAAATTGTTACTGTCCGTCCGTTTGTGTATTTCTGATGAGGCTTATTTGACAAGCGTATCAGCCAACTGGGAGAAAAAAAGGCTACGCAAGGGTGAGGTTGGCGGCTGCTGCTTCGGCGACTGTAGTGAGATCTAAATTTGGCTGGTCCTCAAGATCCACAGAGGACGCCGGATCATCTTCCTGATGGACGTCGTCGATGACGGGGAGCGAAGAGGAGCTCGCGAGCGAGTCCGGCATGACTGTCGGTTCGCTCTCTTCTATGACTGATACTCAAGTGCATGCAACCGGATGGACAAAGTGCCGGCGGCACATCCGGAGGAAACGTTAATCGTAGAGACGTTCCATTCCGAATGAGGGGTCTATTACCGCCGTTTTTCGTTTGGTGGATGCGGCCGTACAAGTGTCATGGATGTAGGCATAGTCGGAAATTATTTCCGGATCCTCACCACTTGAAATACCTTCTCTTAATGATGGTGCCTGAACTCATGTGGCCGCTTGTGAGGGCGTGCCCGCACAAGCAGGCTTCGCCCCAAATCATAAGCCGTGCGACGGTATCAGGAACGCTACCACCTGCAACAAACAGTTTGCAGTCGTCACTGACGCAAATCAATTCACGATCGAACATCCAGTACACCGTTGACGAAAGCTCCAACGCTCACTGACGGTGAACGGTGCGACGACAGCTATCCGCGGCAGGGAGGCTCTGCATAAAGCTCTGGGCAAGTTTCCTTTCCCACAGCGTAAGCGTTTAAGAGTTTATGAAATGCCCGTGATTTCGCCGTCCCGGCAAGGTCGAAATGCGCGATGTCACTTGAGTGCAGAATGTGTGTGGAAATTTTTTTACGAATGTATAAAACGGTTAAAACGTAAATATAAATGCAAGTATAAGACAGAGATACTGTTTAAATTTGAGGAAATTTCGGAAATTGCGCTTGGAATTCAAATTGTTGACAATTGAGCCGTTTGACAAGATTTGGAATATCGCGGACCATTGTTGTGTGAGCTGCTGAAAAGTGCTCACGATATTGTCAACAATTAGGAGCGTGACGTGAGTAGCATTCTCAAGACTTTGAAGGCGACGGTAAGCGACTTGTACGTGAAGATGGATCTGGCGAAGCCCACCCAGCTTCAACTCGAGAAAATCGCCGGCGAGCTACAGGCGGTCGACCAGCTGACCACCAAAACGGTTTTTCAGCGTGGAGAGCTGTTCGAGAAGGTCGCCGAGCTTCTTCCTGAGAAGGAGATGAGCGTCTGGACGAAGGTCCGATGTGACATCGAAGCCCGTCATGCGCGGAACTACCGTGCCGTGGCCCGAAACCTCGGCCGGTACCGGGATCGGGCGATCGAACTGGGTCTCAACGCCACGGTGCTGTTCAAGCTCGCACCTGCGGAACCGGAGCAGATCGAGCGGGCCATGGAGCTTGCAAAAGAGCAGGGGTACCTCAAAGTGCGGGATGTCGTCGCCATCCTGGATGAAGGCAAGGACGCCGCCGTCGAGAAGTCGGATCCACACTCTCAAGGCGGGCTCGCAGGCCTGAGGGTGGCAATCGCCTACAAACTTTCGTGTACGACGGGTTCGTTCATCGAGCACTGCAGAGAGCTTGCCGAAGAGCTCAAAGCGGCTTTGGACGGAGGGCGCATCAAGAAAGCCGAACTCATCAGGATCGTCTACAAGAAAGCTCGCTTGGCGGGTAAAGAGCTGGAAAGTCTGGCGTGGTCGGTTGAGCCAAACCCCGTAGTGCCGGAGGTCATCTGGAACAAAGACCTGACTGGCGAGTCGCGCTGGGGGCAGGTTCATAAACTGCTCAGGCTGCTCGGCGGGCTGGAAGGGTGGCCGGACGCTAAGGAGCTCCCTGAATGGCTGACCCGCTATGCCATCCCGGTTCTGGAGTGGGCATCGAGCAGAGCCAAGAACCCGGAATGGACGGCTGCTGCCGTTGGCTCGAATCTTCAACTGCTAGCATCGGAAGATGAGCGCACTCGTACTGTCATCCCGTTCCCCACCTCCAGCGATCGCCGTGTTCCGACCAAGCCCGAAAAGGCGGCGTCGGAAACGGGAGAGGCAATTGGTGATATCGGACTTGCCGAGGCCGAAGCTGGGGGTAATCCAGCAGAAGCCGAAGGCACCGAAACACAGTCGGAGCTCGATGAGGCCTTGCCAAGGCAAACTGCGCCATCGGTCTCAGTCGTGACACAGATCTCGTCGCGGAAGAAAGCGAGAAGCGCCGAAACCGACGATGCGGCTTCTGCCGGCTAGCTAGCGAGTGTGCCTTAAGTTCGATCGTGCATCACATTCAAACTCAACTGGGGCCTTTGCGGCCCCTTTTGCTTTTGCCGGCCTGGCCGATCATTCGGGTCCTATCGAGCTCCTGAGCCCGGCGTTAACTGTGTACCGGCTTTGTTCTAATCTTTCGATTTTGGTCCTTGAGCCCGACCTCGGGTCCTGCCAGGATGCAGGCGTTCCAGATTGGCTGGAACAAGCGGCCAAGGCCGGTGCTGGTAACACCGACCAAGGCCTGACCCTCAAGCCTTCGTCAAAAGGAATCGGGCTATGACCATGACTACTCCCATCATCCCCTCTGGGGAAGCTCTCCGTGCCTTCACTGGTTTCGTCGCCGTTGCCTCGGCCGGCCGCGCCGCCGACGTCTCGCTCTTCGGCTGCATCTCGATCAGCCACTGACGACCGGCTCCAGCCTGCATGCGATCCACGCTGTCTTCCGTGCCGCCCTCCGCGGCCAGTGAATACACGTGTCCCTCGATCAGCCGGCCTCGACTTCACATCAATCTCGGAGACATTCCCATGACCAAGACGATCAAGACCAAGCTCGCCTCTGCTGCCAACCGCTCTGCCACCTCGTCCTTCGCGCTCGCCGCCGGTCTCGGAGGCTCAAGCCTCGGCTTCCGCCGCGACGCCACGCACGGCAGCGTCGAAGCCGTCGAGACGGCCGATGCTTCCGCGCCGGCTTATCCGTACTCGGTTTGCTATGCCGAGTTGGAAGCCGAGCTTGATGCCCTTATCGATCAGGCGATTGCCGCAATCGTTGAAGGCGACATCGTCGAGGATGACATCCTCGGTCACTACGTCCACATCGCCTCCCTGGTTCGAGCCGTCTCGTTCCGCGAAGGGAAGCTCCTGGAGCTCGCTATCGAGCTGATCAGCAGGGTCCGCCCGGACCTTGTCGTGCTGACCAAGTCGCTGCGGCTGCCGCTGGTCAAGGCCGCTCTTGAAGCGGTCGCAAACAATAACTGGGCGAACTTGGATGGAGTTCTGCTTGACTGCGAGGCGCCCGCGAAAGGCACCTATACCCCCGACGTCATCATCGTCGACCTCACGCGCCGGCTCGGCTACATCCTCGACGTCAAGCGCTCGCTGGCCAGCTACGGCGATACGAGCAGGCTCGAAGAGCTGAAGGCCAAGATGATGGCGTCGGCCTTGGTATTGCCGGACTGGCTCTACAAGCATCACAAGCGGCTGATGATCGACACGGTGGGTGTCGCGATCCTCGATGGCGCGAGCCGGCCGAGCGATCACGAAAACGGAGTCTGGGCCCTAGACGAGCTCGATGACTTGCTCGGGATCTCGGGTGCCGCCGCGACCATGGCGGAGCTTCGCCGCAGGCTCGCCGCTCGGGTTCAACAGGTTCTCGAACGGGAGACGCGGAAGGCGCTCGGCATCAAGTCGGCGAGCGCACAGGTAGATGCCGGGGGAACCGAGCTTTCCGTCAAAAGGCAGCTGAACTTCAACGCCGTTGCGAGCCTTCATGAAGGTGACCCGCAGCACTGGTCTGAATACGGCGACGACGACGGCCTGGAACAAGAGCCTGCCGACGAGGAAGACGAGCCCATGCACGTTCACCCGGTGCGTCTCAAGGTAGGCTTCGCCCGCAGCCTGCGGCTCAACTGATCCAGGCTGAGGCCGGCCGGGACCTGTTCCGGCTCCGGTCGCGCTTAGCAAACAATCCCATCCCCCTTTCTTTTTTGGCGCCGCGTGTCCAAAGCCCCGGCGCGGGAGATCCTGCATGCCCAAATTCCCCAAAGATCACCTGTCTGTCGCAACACCAACGGCTTTCAAGACCGGTGGTGTGCCATCCAACTGTCTGCCCTGTGAAACCGAGGTCGAGACACCACATTCGTCTCTGATCACCGATGATCCGGCGCTGCTCATCGGCCTTGCCCTCGCCTTTGTCCGGCAGGATGCTCCCCTCGGAGGCGTCGTGCCGTTACCGGTCCTCGTGCGGCTCGGAGTCCATGTCAGGCATGGCAACCCTGCCGCACGTCTGGTCCTCGACTGGCTAGCGCGCCGGCATGCTCGACTTGGTCTCAGCCCAGGATCCGAAAACGCACACTCTGACAGCATGAGGCAAGGCCGGAGTTCGCCGCGCCAGCGGGTCATGGAAGAGCTTGCTCGCCCTGCGCCTAACGACCTCCGACCGCGTGGCCGCATCCGCCCACGCTGGCCAAGAGAGCCCGCCTCAACCGCATTTGCGCCGGAAGCTGTTTCCGTTTCGAGCGAGGTGAACCATGGATAAATTGACGCGCCTCTTCATCAAGCGTCTGCAGCAGGACGTCCGCCGTCGCACCCTGCGCAACGCGCTTCTCAGCGGCTTGCTCGAATTGAAGCTTGCGGAACATGACGGCCATTTGCTGAAACGCTTCAGCCCGGCCTTCGATACCAGCCAGCTCTCAGGTCATCTCGATGAGGACGTCGCTTGGGTCAAGAAGCATTTTGCCTCGTTCCTGATCGAACCACCGAATGCGCAAGAAGCGAGCCTGGTGGCAAATGCATCTCATGGTGCCTCGGTAGACGTCCTGCCACCGGTGCCTGACCGCCTCAAACTGCTGTTCCGGCGGAAGCTTGAGACTGCAGCCTGGCCGGTGGCTGATGAGGCACGCCGCGCTTACGCGGTTCGGCTGGTCGCCGCGGCAGGTGAGGCGCCTGCTTCGGGTCATGTAGTTACCGCCATCCTGCTTGCGCGGGCCTTCGCGCAATCGGGCCGTACCGTGTCAGATTGGATGCGGGTTCTCCGCGCCGGCACCAGCTTCATCTGCATCCAGTCCGACGTCGAAGGCTTCGAGCGTCATCTGATGCGTCTGCTGGAGCACACAGGCCTGCTGGCCGGCAATCGTCTTTCTCTCATCGATGGTGGCGCGCCGTTCCGCGACTGCGATCTCGGTCTGGACGATCGTGGGCCCTATCGCCCCGTTATGCACATGGATGGCCGCGATGCCGCCCGCCTTACCGGCCCTTCGCTTCGCCGGCGGATGGTCGACGCCGCAGCACGCGATCTTCCTGTACTTCTGACAGCCGACGACCCGGAGCGCCTGCCGGAGCAAGTACTGCTCGCTTCCGATCTGAGGCTGGTCATCATGAAGCCGGATCGAGACCTTCTCGTCGATATCATCGAAGCGATCTATGGAGTGCCGGCCATGGAGGAGCTGAAGAGGTCGCCTCTCCGGTTCTCGCCAAGATGGCTCTCGGTGGAGGAACTGATCCTCGCTTTCCGTCCGACCCGGCGGCTGGCAGATGCCATGCGGATTGTCGAAGCTCTCGCACGGCAGAATCGTCAAGCGGCCGGCGAGACGGACGACGCTGACGATGAATGCTGGGACGATGAACAGGATGGGGCCGTAAAGCCGCACAACCGTCAGGCCGAGGAAACAGGCATGACGTCCAATGCAGGTTCTGACAAGCCTGGGCCAAAGAAGGTCGTTAGATCAGGAGGGCAGGGGGAGGGGCGGCCCGTGACCTACAATCCCGAGAAACAAACACCAGCTCGCAAGCGTGATAAGCCGAGCGGCGCCGAGGTCATCCAGCCGCAGCGAAATTCCGGGACGACGACTCTGCACTTTGGCAATTACCTGGCGGTCGAAACGCTGGCCGGCTATGGCAGGGCACGGGACTGGGCCCTCGATCTGAAGGCCGATCTCCAGGACTATCTGGCGGATCGTCTTGATTGGGCGGAGATGAGCACACGGCTGCTTCTCTCCGGTCCGCCCGGTACCGGCAAGACGACCTTTGCCCGTGCGCTCTGCAATACACTTCAGGTTCCCCTCGTCGTGACCTCGGTCGCGACCTGGCTGGAAGGTGGGCATCTCAATGACGTCATTCGCAAAATGTCGAAGACCTTCGAGGAAGCGCGCGAACTCCAACCTTGCATTCTCTTCGTCGACGAGATCGACGGCATCGGCAAGCGGCAGCCCGCCGAGCGCGAGTATGCCGATTACTGGAATACCGTCGTCAATCGGGCGCTGGAGCTCCTCGATGGTGCCGCCAAGTCCGAAGGTGTCATCGTCGTCGGCGCGACCAATCGGCCCATGGAGATTGATGAAGCTCTGCGGCGTTCAGGCCGGCTCGAAACACACATCGAGATCCCGAGGCCCGATATCCCGGCACTCGCCGACATTCTCAGGTTCCATCTGGGCGAAGACATCGAGCTGTTGAAGGGACATCAACCTGGCGGCAGTGCCACGATCGCACCGCTAGATGCTGAGAGCCGGCGCGATCATATCCTGGACCGAAACGAGGGAGCGCAGCCATGACCCAGCAGATGGAAGATATCAGCGTCGCGCTGCAGCGCCTGGCCGCTCGCGCGCTCGGCATGACCGGAGCGGACATCCAGCGCGTCGTTAAGGAGGCGAGGGCGCAAGCCAGGCGCCAGAAGCGGCCGCTCATGCTCGCCGATCTTGAAGCCGGCATTCGCCGTCAGCGGCCAGTGCCGAGCATGGAGCGCCTGCGGACAGTCGCGGTACATGAGGCGGGCCATGTCCTGGTGCACCATGTGCTTGGACTGGGATCGATCGCGAGCGTGACCATCGATGATCCCTCAGGGCGCGGCTACGGGTTGGTCGGATTCGAACCGACAGCGATGGAGCATGTAACCTGGTTCCACAATACGCTTGCGATGTTGCTTGCCGGCCGCGCCGCCGAGGTGCTGGTTTTTGGTCTGCCCGGAGCAGGGGCCGGCGGCAGCGACGACAGTGATCTGGCCCGTGCGACAAGCCTTGCCTTTGCGCTTGAGCGAACCGTCGGTCTTGGCAGCGAGCATCCGCTTCTCTACCGTCCGCATCAAAACCCCACTTCGGTACTCGACGCCCAGCCGCAACTGGCCGAACGGGTGCATGAGCATCTTGAGCGCGCTGAGAAAAGGGCAGGGGATCTCATCCTCGAGTACCGGCCGGCCTTCGATACTTTGGTGGAGGCACTTGTCCGTGCCCAGGCACTCGATGGACCTGAGGTCGTTGATATCCTCGAGAAGGCTGGCGCGAAGCCGCTGAAGGAAGCTATCAAGGCAAGAGAGCAATGAGACCGGAGGAGCACCGTGGCGAACACCCTACTGGCACACTGCGACTGGGGGCGGGATCCTGCAAAGCGGTGGATGGCGGCGGCGGTTCGAACAGAAGGCGTCTGGCAGATCACACGGCCAGAGCTGGTCGGCGACACCGCCACGTTGATCGACCGTCTTCATGACCGGCGCAAGGAGGCTGGAAGTGTCTTGATCGGCTTCGACTTCCCGATCGGGCTTCCCACTGCCTATGCGAAGGCAGCGGAACTGCCGAGCTTCAGGCAGGCCCTTTCGCTCCTCGGCCATGGGCAGTGGGCCGATTGGTTCAAGGTCGCCGGGCACCACTCCGAGATCGGTCGGCATCGCCCATTCTATCCGATGCGCCCCGGTGGCACGAACCGGGCCCATCTCCTCAAGGGCCATGGGCTCGAAGAGCTTGTGCATCTCCTGCGCGAATGCGAGCGGGCAACGCCTGACCGCCAGGCAGCTTGCTCGCTCTTCTGGACGCTTGGCGGCAACCAGGTTGGCAAGGGTGCAATTGCCGGCTGGCAGGAAGTCATCATCCCGAACCTCGCACGGATCGGGCTTTGGCCATTCGACGGCAGCCTGACCGAGGTTGCGGAGATGTCGGAGACGATCATCGCGGAAACCTATCCCGGCGACGTCTACCACTGGATCGGCATCAAAAGGCGCGCAGGCTGGAGCAAACGCCGCCAGTCGGATCGCGCGGGAGCCGGCCCGATCCTGCTCGACTGGATTGCGGCGAGACCCGTGATTGACGCTCAAGCCGTCAGCTCCGCCATCCAGACTGGTTTCGATCCAGGTCCTGCAGGCGAGGACCAGTTCGATGCGATGATCGGTCTCCTCGGCATGATTGCGGTTGTCGAGGGCGAAAGAGGCGAGGGCGTGCCTTCCCAGAGCCTCGACATCCTCAAATGGGAAGGCTGGATCCTCGGGCATCAGCGATAAATCTTGCCGGTAAAGCGTCTCGCCTTATCGGCGCTTCATCTCGACACGCCCGCACATTGAAACAAGTTGCGATCATTCGATTCGAGATCCCACGCAGATGATTCCGATCTCTTTGCCGTCGATTCAGAATTGGGGAAATCCGATTCCGCAGCACAGTTCAAACGCTGTTTGTGGCGGACAGAAAACGCGCACATCATCTCAATGTGTCCGCACTTCAAGACAAATTGCGCTCATTCGATTCCAGATTCGAGAGCGCTGATTCCCGGATTGATAAAACCGATTCAGCGAGAAATCGGGTTGCGCCGGCTGTCCGGGCCCGGCAGCATGAGTGGGGTCAGAGCATCTTCAGAGGGCAGAATGGCGCGGCAATCGGACGATGAGCGGCTGGCGAGGCAACGGGCCTACCAGCAGGAGAAGCGCATGAGGGACGCCAAGGCGCGGCGCCCCGGTCGAGACGATGTGGCACGCACTGCGTTCTTCTGGATTGTGAAGCGGATGGCGGAGCGGACCCCGCATGAGATGGAGCTGTTCCAGGAGCGCATGGTCGAGATGCTGGTCGAGCAGGGGTTCGATCATCAGGCGAGCGACGCCGTGTTGGACGAACTGATCGCCAAGTACCGAACCGGGGGCCCGCCGTTCCGGCGCAAGGTCCATCTGCTTTATCCGGACGGGCGGCCGCTACTAGAGAACGACGAGGACGATTAATCGCCTCGTTAGGCTGCGCTCTAGCAGCCGGTGGACTGGCTCTCGAGGTTCCTGAACGCTTTCCGTGTTCCCGTTCGAGATGGACTGTCCAGATCAAACTGCGTTTGCCAAGCCACCCCAAGAAAGCCGGTCTCCCCCCATTACTTCGTAAAACGCCGTTTGAAGAGGAATCGGAGATCTTAACGGATAGGCGCATAGGCTTACGTGATCCAATGCCACTAAGAGCGGAAATTGTTTCCTAACTATTGGCTCTTCTTTCCTCTACGAGCCCAGGGCGCAGGCAGCTTGTTTTCCACCCAAGGCAACAGCTGAATTGGTTTCGGTTCAACGCCGGACGTGATGATGGGATATTTGGACAGCGCCTCCCTCATGAGAGGAAGACCGGCTACGTTGGTATAGCGGGTTGCCGTCTCGCTATCATCGCCAAGACGTCCGGCAATATCGTCGATGACAGCGGTGGGCACGCCGGCCTGATATAGCGTGTCTGCCATCCCGTGCCGAAGCGCGTGCAGAGCCCTGTTCCACATTTTGTCCTGAAGTGCCTTCTTCATGATCGGCGTGAAAGCGTCATAGAACCGATCGCCGGGGTCATTGTTCGACTTGTCTGAAAACAGGTCCGGGAACAGTTGGATATAGCCGAGCTTTCGGATCGCCTTCTGGTAATCCAGAATTCCGAGGCGCACGAGTTCGTCCGGAAGAGGCAATATGCGTTGCGACTGCTCGTTCTTGAGACGACGCAGCGAGTTTGGCTGGAGATCGATCACATACCCGCCGGCCTCCTGGTAAATGTCATCGACTTCAAGAGCTGCAAATTCTTTCCGCCTTGCGCCGAGATAGGTGAGCATGATCGGCAGGAAGTAGAGGGAGTCGTGGTAGACTTCCTTGCCAGGTTTGCTCCGACCACGGCCGCTGTTCAGCGAGCCCGTGTAGATCGAAGAAGAAAAGATTGGCTTAATGTCTTCGGGCGTCGGTTTGAACTGTTGCGCCCGGATGGATCCCTTCTTCGGTTTTCGTGGGCGTAAGCCATCGAAGGTCCAATCGGTGATCTCGAAGCCGTGACCCCGGATGTGCTTCAAGAAGTGCTGAAGGTTGCCGAAGTGCTTTCGGATGGTTCCTGCTGAAAGTCCAACCTTGGCTTGATCCCCGAGCGTAGCCTTCAGCTTTTCGCCTTCGGCCCGAAGCTCAGGCGCCGACATTCCTCGCATGCGATGGCTCTGGCCCCAACGTGCCGGAATGTCGTTGAAGTGCTGACGCAGCTTGCCGATGTGGTATTGGGTAATCTGGCCGGAGTGCTTGACGTCGTGTTCCTCAAGCACGGTTTTAAACAGCCGGACAAGCGCCAGAACGTCGCGCGCCGTCGCCGGCTCCCATTCTTCTCCCATATTTGTAATCAATTTATTGCATTCGCTCTCGAACTCTTCGAGGGCGACAACGGGCCGCGGATCGGTGCCAGGCTTCACCTCGGTCGCCTGTGAACCTGAATTGTCCGCATCGATGACGGGGTCGTGCGAGGGCGCCGCTTCCTTGGTTTTTGGCTCCTCGGCTGCGTTTGGGACGAGCTTCAGTGTTGGACGGCCACCGCCGGTGAACTCGCTGAGAGAGCGGTCGGCGAGGGGATGGCGATCATCGACGTCGAGAAGGGCTTCTGCTTTGCCTTCGAAGAAGCGGGAAGCTGCTTTCTCACGGTTGATCGGATTGTCGTTGATGTCGAAGGCTTCCATCAGCTTGCGGATGCTGTGCTCGAAGCTCGGCTGAATGGAGCGCTTGAGCTCGTTGAAATAGTTTGCCCGGATTGCAGGGATATGGGAGGCCGGTACGCCGTTCTTCAGGAGATAGGTGGTACCGCTGCAATCGTCTTCCAGCGTCAGTTCGCGACGAAGCCCGAACTGGGCGAGCAGCTTGTAGGCCCAGCCCATTTCCAGGTCATGCTCGAGCTCCTCGATATCGTCGGCGCGGCCGTTGCGCTTGGCTGCGACGCTGATGTCCTCCAGGTGATCGAGCATCTCGTCTCGAACCTGGATGAAGAGCTTTTGTAGCTGTTCCCGTGTCGACATGCGTTCCCGTTCGACAAACCGTAGTTCCGCGAGCCGGGTGTTGAGCCGGCGCGCAACCATCTGCGCCTTTCTATGATCGGAAACCTGAAGACTGAGTGAAAGCCGGCTGCCGCTCGGACAGGCGGTGAAGTGCGCCGGGATGCGCGGCCGCCAGTAGAAGATGTTTCCGCGGCGGATGAGATTCTCGACCTCGTGGCGAACGGCCATGACGGAATGCCCTGTCTTGCCAGAGCTGACGCCGTAACCTCTTTAGGGCCTGGGCATCACCTTTGGGTATCAGTTCTGGGCATCAGGTCGCCAATGACGCCAAAACGGGATCCGGCGCGGCTGGAAAACTGAGAAATAACAGAAATTTGGGAGAATTGGCTGGGGAACCTGGATTCGAACCAAGATCGACGGAGTCAGAGTCCGCTGTTCTACCATTGAACTATTCCCCAGCAGTGCGAGCGGTGTTCGCCGCTGGTGTGGCGGGCTTATAACCAAAAGATTGGAAGATGCAAAGGCCTGTTTCGAAAAAAATCGGAAGTTTTCCAGAAGCAGGCGTGGCAGTCCTTCGGGTACTCCCGGCCGCCGTCGGGCGGGGCGTTGCGGGCCGGTGGGAAAAAACAGTTTGGAGAAGAAGCGTCCCGCTGTTATTCTCGCCGCAACGAAACTGATGAACCGCCAGCGGCATGCCTCTCTTGACGGCTTTGCGCGGCGAAGTGGACCATAGACGTGAAAGACCCCGAAAACGGCGCAAGCGCGCCAAAATCAGGGGCGTCTGATGCGGGCCGCAGGGCAGGGAAGCCTTCCCGGCGCGGCAAGAGACGGCGGAGTGGGAGCCCCCATGCCGCCGGCATCGCCGTATCCGCAGGCCAAGCGGGCTCTGTTCCCGCCGCCGGACGTCCAAACGAGGCCGGAGACGCCAAAGCGTCCCGCAAGCGGAAACGCAGGCGGTCGAGACCCGAACATTCGCCCGAAAAACAGGCCTTGCAGCCGCGCGGCCCCCAGTCGCCACAGCCTCCCCAGGCCGAAGCTCCTGCGGGCGAGGCCAGCGGAAAGGCGCGCCGCGGCCGGCGCAAGAACCGCAGCAAGCGCAGCCTGCAGGGCCGCCCCATGCCGCCTGCCGCCCCAGGCGCAAGCGTCGGGCACAGGGCCGAGCCCCGCAGCGACGCCCGCATCGATCAGCCGCGGGGCGCCCCGCCCCCCCAGCGCCACGCACCCGAACGGGCCTCGCCGCCCGTGGCAAGGCCGCGGGAAGAAGATCTTTACGCCGCACTCGATCTCGGCACGAACAATTGCCGCCTCCTGGTCGCGCAGCCTGGGCGGCCGGGCCAGTTCCGGGTGGTGGATGCCTTCTCGCGAATCGTTCGCCTCGGCGAAGGCCTTGCCGCCAGCGGCCGGCTTTCCGATGAGGCGATGGACCGCGCCGTGGAGGCGCTGCGCATCTGCGCGGCCAAGATCCGCAACCGCGATATCCGCCGCATGCGGCTGATCGCGACCGAAGCCTGCCGCGCAGCCGAAAATGGCGAAAGCTTCCTGAAGCGGGTCACGGAGGAAACGGGGCTCGAGCTGGAGATCATCAACCGCGAGACGGAAGCACGGCTTGCGGTCTCCGGCTGCTCCTCGCTGGTCGGACGCGAGGCGCGTTCGGTGGTGCTATTCGATATCGGCGGCGGCTCTTCGGAAATCGCCGTGCTCGACATCAATGGCCAGCGCTCCAGCCGGCTTGCCCATCACATCACCCACTGGACATCGCTTCCCGTCGGCGTGGTGACGCTATCCGAGCGGCATGGCGGGCAGGATGTCACGCCCGAGGTCTTCGCCGCCATGGTGAGCGAAGTCGAGGGCATGCTGGCGCGTTTCGATTGCCCGCCCTTGCCCTCCCGGGGCGATGGTTTCTACCTCATCGGCACTTCGGGCACGGTCACCACGCTTGCGGGCGTCCATCTCAACCTGCCGCGCTACGACCGCCGGCAGGTGGATGGCCTCTGGCTCAGCGATCCCGATGTCACCGCCATGCAGGCCAAGCTTCTGTCCTGGGGCTTTGCCGAGCGTGCGGCCAATGCCTGCATCGGCCCGGACCGGGCGGATCTCGTGCTGGCGGGCTGCGCCATCCTGGAAGCCATCCGCCGCCGCTGGCCGAGCCAGCGCATGCGGGTTGCCGACCGGGGCCTGCGCGAGGGCCTGCTCACCGACATGATGGCCGACGATGGCGTGTGGAGCCGCAACCGCGCCCGCCGCACCCAGAAGAACCGCTGAGGAAACCCGTATGACCAAACCACCCGTCGGCGGAAACCGCACCGGCCGAAAGCTGGGACAGAAGGTGAAGAAGGGCAAGCTGAAGGCCTCTTCACGCCGCTGGCTCGAGCGCCACATCAACGATCCCTACGTTCAGCGCGCGAAGCTGGAGGGCTATCGCGCCCGCGCCGCCTTCAAGCTGCTGGAGATCGACGAAAAGCACCAGATCCTCAAGGGCGCGAAGCGCATCATCGATCTCGGCGCCGCTCCGGGCAGCTGGAGCCAGATTGCCGCGAAGGTGACCGATTCCACCGATGAGGACGTGCGCGTCGCGGCCATCGATTTCCTGGAAATGGCGCCCCTGCCGGGTGTGCACATCCTGCAGCTCGACTTTCTCGATCCGGAAGCGCCCGCCAAGCTGATGGAGGCGATCGGCGGTGCGCCGAATGTGGTGCTATCGGACATGGCGGCCCCCACCACCGGCCATCAGAAGACCGACCATCTGCGCACCATGCATCTCTGCGAGGTGGCTGCGCATTTCGCCGTCGAGGTGCTGGCCGAGGGCGGCCACTTCCTCGCCAAGACCTTCCAGGGCGGTACCGAGCGGGAGCTCCTCGCCATGCTGAAGCAGAATTTCCGGCAGGTCATCCACATCAAGCCCGCCTCCTCGCGGGCCGAATCGGTGGAAATGTTCCTGCTCGCCAAGGGCTTCAAGGGCCGGAAGAAGGAAGAGGCGCAAGAGGACGAGGCGGCTGCCTGACCGGCAAGCCCAAGGGGAGGGGAACACCAATCATGCTGCTCTACATCACGCTGGGCACCAATGATCTCGAACGCGCAAGGCGCTTCTACGAAGCGGTCATGCCCACCATCGGCCTGACGCTCGAGGGCGCGGACGAGACGGAGTTCGGCTTTGGCCGGACGGGCGACCTGCGCACCCGCTTCTGGGTCACGAAGCCCTTCGACGGTAATCCCGCAACCATCGGCAATGGTTCGATGGTCGCTCTCGAGGCGGAAAGCCGCGCTGCCGTCGATGCCTTCTATCATGCCGCGCTCGCCCATGGCGGAACGGACGAGGGCGCGCCGGGGCTTCGCCCCTATCACGCCCATTTCTATGCCTGCTACATCAGGGATCCGGATGGCAACAAGCTTTCCGCCGTCTGCGAACGGGCGGAATAGCCGGCCATCAGTCGTGCCCGCGGGAGGCGGGTATGCGGTGGCCTGAAACGGCCGCTCCCACGCGCTTGTCCAGCCGGACGAAGGGGATGACTGCGGCGAGCGAGAGACCGGCGACAACGAAGAAGGCCATGTGGAAGTCGGCGAGCTGAAGCTCCCCGCCGCGCAGCGCCGAGCCCCCTTCGAGGATGACTGCCGCCAGCGCGACGCCCAGCGCCAGGCTCACCTGTTGCGCCACCGAGCCCATGGAGGTCGCCTGGCTCGCCCGCTCGTCGGGGATCTCCGCATAGCCGAGGGCATTCACGCCGGTGAAGAAGAAGGAGCGGGTAAAGCCCGCCATCAGCAGGAAGGCGATCATCACCGCCACCGGTGTCGTCGCCTCGAAGAAGCCGTTGGCAGCCGTGGTCAGGGCCGAAGCGGTGGCGGCGACGATGAGGGTGGTGCGGAAGCCGATGGCGGCAAAGACGCGCTGCGCCAGGAATTTCGTGCTGATGGCGCCAACGGCACCGGTGAAGGTGATCATGCCCGACTGGAACGGGGACATGCCAAAGGCGATCTGCAGCATGAGGGGCGTGAGGAAGGGCACGGCGCCCGTCGCGACCCGAAAGATGGAACCGCCGATCGTGGCCGCCCGAAAGCCGGCATTGCGGAAGATCTCCGGATCGAGGATCGGATTGGGATGCCGCCGGGCGTGGCGCAGGTAGAGGACAAGCGCGAGAATCCCGGCGAGAACCGAGGCATAGCCGGTGACAGGCGGCAGGGCGGGCAGGCTGATCACCGATAGGCCGAAGACCACGCCCGAAGCCGACACCGCAACCAGAACGAAACCGAACACATCCATCGGCGGTGGCCTCGGCGTTTCGATCTCCGGCAGGTGCACCGTTGCCAGCCATATCCCGAGAAGGCCGATCGGCACGTTGATCAGGAAGATCCAGTGCCAGCTGAAATAGGTGGTGATGAAACCGCCGAGCGGCGGCCCGGCCATCGGACCGATCAGCGCAGGGATGGTCAGATAGGCCATCGCCGCCACCAGTTCGCTGCGCTTGGTGGTCCGCAGCAGAACGAGCCGTCCGACCGGCGTCATCATGGCCGCGCCTGCTCCCTGCAGGAAGCGGAAGAGCACGAATTGCAGCAGGCTGCCGGCGATGGCGCACAGCACCGAACCGATCATGAAGACGAGGATCGCCCCGCGAAACACCGATTTGGCGCCGAACCGGTCCGCCATCCAGCCGCTGACGGGAATGAAGATCGCAAGCGCCACCATATAGGCCGTCAGGGCAAGCTTCAGGGTGATCGGCCCCACGGAGAGATCGGCGGCAATTGCGGGCAGCGCCGTCGAAATCACCGTCGCATCCATCTGCTCCATGAAGAGCGCCACGGCGAGAATGAGCGGAATGATGCGGTTCATGAAGAGAATGTCCGGTGGCCGGTGGTCATGCGGGATGCAGCGCTGGCGCGCTGGCTTTGGCATCGATCCTGCCGCCCCGGCGGGTCCGGGGCGGCAGGGACACGCGCCGGTGGAGGAGATAGCGGTTCGGGGCGATTTGTCCAGCAAAAGCGGCGCCCTGTCGTGGCGTCCCGCCGCCGGCGCAACCGGCAACCCATCAAATCGGCGTGAATGGCCCGCTGGCTTCGTTTCCCTGCCGCTCGTGCGCCCTAGTCTCTGTCCCGGGTCTGAAGCCATAAAGGGAGTGACCGGAGATGAAGAACTTGGGATTGAACAGGCGCAGCCTGATGGTAGGAACGGCTGCGGGCGTGCTCGCAGCCCCCGCGCTGATCGCGGGAGGCCGTACGGCGGAGGCAGCAATGGCGGCGGATGACGCGGCAGGCAGCATGATGGGCGAAGGCATCCGGCCCCTGAAGGTCGGCAGCTTCCGCGTGACCGTGATCCGCGACGGGGCCCGCGCCGGTGACAAGATCAACGAGACCTTCGGAACCGACCAGCCCAAGGAGGAGGTCGCCAAGCTGCTTCGGGAGAATTTTCTGCCCGAGGATCAGTTCGTGAACAGCTTTTCCCCGGTGCTGGTCGAAACCGGCAGCGAGAAGATCCTCTTCGATACCGGCATGGGTGAAATGGGGCAGTCTTTCGGGGCAGGGCGCCTGGTCGACGGTCTTGCGGCCGCCGGCGTGAAGCCGGAAGACATCACCACGGTCGTGCTGACCCACCTTCACCCCGACCATTTCGGCGGGCTGATGAAGGGCGGCGAACCGGCCTTCCCGAAGGCCCGCTATGTGATCGGCGAGGCGGAATACGGCTTCTGGACCTCCACCGACCGCAAGGGCACGCCGGCGGAAAAGAACCACGACATGGTGATGCAGGCGGTGGCGCCGCTGGCGGAGAAGGCAACCTTCCTGAAGGAAGGCGATGCCGTGGTGCCGGGGATTACCGCCATGCTGGCGCCCGGCCATACGCCCGGGCACCTGATCTTCGGGCTGGAATCGGAGGGCCGCAAGCTGATGCTGACAGCCGATACCTGCAATCACTATGTGCTTTCGCTTCAGCGGCCCGACTGGGAAGTGCGCTTCGATGCCGACAAGGCCGGAGCCGCAGCCACACGCAAGAAGGTCTTCGACATGATCGCCACCGACCGGATCGCCTTCATCGGCTATCACATGCCGTTCCCGGCCGTCGGCTTCGTGGAAAAGTCTGGTCCCGGCTATCGTTTCGTGCCGGCCAGCTATCAGTTTGATATCTGAATAAAATCCAAAAGCCCGCCTCGCCAGCGGGCTTTTGCTATTCCCTTCGGGCAAAAGTCATGTTACCAGCCCTCGCCAACTCCACGGAACACCTCGAAGGTAACGGCGGCCCGAAAGGCTAGACCGGCATCTTCCATTTTCAAGGGATTTGGTCATGGCACGCATCATTGAAACGGCAACCGGCGCGGAAGCGCTTACCTTCGACGACGTGCTCTTGCAGCCCGGCCATTCCGAGGTCATGCCCGGCCAGGTCAATGTCGCCACCCGCATTGCCCGCGATTTCGAGCTCAACATCCCGATCCTTTCCTCGGCCATGGATACCGTCACGGAGGCGCGTCTCGCCATCGCCATGGCACAGGCCGGCGGTCTCGGCGTCATCCACCGCAACCTCACCCCGGTCGAGCAGGCCGAGCAGGTCCGCCAGGTGAAGAAGTTCGAAAGCGGCATGGTCGTCAACCCGGTCACCATCAGCCCGGAAGCACCGCTTTCGGAAGCGCTCGGGCTGATGAAGGCCCATGGCATTTCCGGCATCCCGGTCGTGGAAAATGGCGGGAACGGCAAGGCCGGCCGCCTCGTCGGCATCCTCACGAACCGCGACGTGCGCTTTGCCTCCGACCCGAACCAGCGCATCTATGAGCTGATGACGCGGGAAAACCTGGTGACGGTGAAGGAAAACGTCGATCAGCAGGAAGCCAAGCGCCTGCTGCACAAGCACCGCATCGAAAAGCTGCTGGTGGTGGACGGCGACGGGCGCTGCGTCGGCCTCATCACCGTCAAGGACATCGAGAAGTCGCAGCTGAACCCGAATGCATCGAAGGACGCGCAGGGGCGCCTGCGCGCCGCCGCCGCCATCAGCGTCGGCGATGACGGCTTCGAGCGCGCCGAGCGCCTCATCGATGCGGGCGTCGACATGCTCGTCGTAGATACCGCCCACGGCCATTCGCAGCGCGTGCTGGATGCCGTTTCCCGGGTGAAGAAGCTCTCCAATTCCGTCCGCGTCATCGCCGGCAACGTCGCCACCGCCGAAGGCACGCTCGCACTCATCGATGCGGGCGCCGATGCGGTGAAGGTCGGCATCGGCCCCGGCTCGATCTGCACCACGCGCATCGTCGCAGGCGTCGGCGTGCCGCAGCTGGCGGCCATCATGTCGGCTGTCGAGGCCGCCAATGCCCATGACGTGCCCGTCATTGCCGATGGTGGCATCAAGTTCTCGGGCGATCTTGCCAAGGCGATTGCCGCCGGCGCCTCCGCCTGCATGATCGGCTCGCTGCTGGCCGGCACGGACGAAAGCCCGGGCGAGGTCTATCTCTATCAGGGCCGCTCCTTCAAGGCCTATCGCGGCATGGGCTCCGTCGGTGCCATGGCGCGCGGTTCGGCAGACCGCTACTTCCAGGCGGAAGTGCGCGACACGCTGAAACTGGTGCCGGAGGGCATCGAGGGCCAGGTGCCCTACAAGGGACCGGTCTCCGGCGTGCTGCACCAGCTGACCGGCGGCCTGCGCGCTGCCATGGGCTATGTGGGCGGCAAGGACCTGAAGGATTTCCAGCAGAAGGCCACCTTCGTGCGGATTTCCGGTGCAGGCCTGCGCGAAAGCCATGCCCATGACGTGACCATCACCCGCGAAAGCCCCAACTATCCGGGCAGCGTCTGATGGCGCGTTTCTCGCCCAGCCTGTTTCCGCTGGCGGCGGGTTTTCTCGCCGCCGTTTCGCTCGGCATGCTGGCGGTCATGGGGCTCCGCATCGAGCCTGCCTTTCATGCGCTAACGGGACTTTCCATTCCCGATCTGCGGCTGGGCGGTTACGAGGCGGCCGATGTGAAGGCGCTGATCGCCGCTCTCGCCCAGTCGCCGGAAGCGGCGGCAATGCTGCGGGGCATGCATCTGGGAGCCGATCTCGCCTTCCCGCTTGCCTATGGGCTGCTGTGCCTCATGCTGCTCGCCCGCTTTGCCCCCGGAGCGACTGTTTTCCACAAGCCAGTGGCAGGTATCCGCCTCGTGGCCATGCTTGCCATGCCGGTTCTCTACATGGCCGCCGATTATGTGGAGAATATTGCGAGCCTGATGCTTTTCCCGCCAGCCCTGCCGGCACCGGAACGGCTGGCGCTGCTGACGGATCTTTTGCCGCTCGCCACGCGGGCGAAGGCGATGCTGTTCTTCATCTCGCTGATTCTGGTTCTGCGATTCACGCTCTTCCGCGAGGCCGGAAAAACGAATGCCGGCGCGTGAGCGCCGGCATCCATCGGGTCATGCCCGCCTGATCAGAACTGGCTCCATTCCTCCGCGCGCTCGACCGCCGCGCCCCCCGCAACCCTGCGGAACGAGGGCGTGGGCTGTGCCTGCGGCTGACGCACGGGAAGGGGTGCCATCCGGCCTTCTGCGCCGAGGTTGAACTGCTTGAGCAGGCGGTCGAGCTGATCGGCCTCATGGGCAAGGCTGATGCTCGTCGTCGTGGTCTGCTCCACCATGGCCGCGTTCTTCTGCGTTCCCTGATCCATGCTGGCGACGGCATGGTTGATCTCTTTCAGCGCATTCGATTGCTCCTGCGAGGAGCTGATGATCGCCGCCACGTGCCGGCTGACATCCCGGACGTCGGAGACCATGGATTTCAGCGACTGGCCGGCGGCATCCACCAGCGATACGCCGGCGGTCACCTGGTCGCGGGAACTCAGGATCAGCGCCTTGATCTCCTTGGCTGCGGTGGCCGAGCGTTGCGCCAGCTCCCGCACTTCCTGCGCCACGACCGCAAAGCCCCGGCCCGCATCGCCGGCCCGCGCCGCTTCGACCCCGGCATTGAGGGCGAGCAGATTGGTCTGGAAGGCGATGTCGTCGATCACGCCGATGATGCTGGCGATTTCTCCCGACGACTTGTCGATGTCGTAGATGGCTTCCACCGCCTTGCGCACGATCTCGCCGGAATGCTCGGCACCCGAGCGAGTCTGTTCGACCAGCCGTCCGGCATCCTCGGCACGCACGGCGGCATCCGAGACCGTACGGGTAATCTCCTCGATGGCGGCTGCCGTCTCCTCCACGGAGGCGGCCTGCGAATTCGTGCGCCGCGCGAGATCGTCCGTCGCAGCCCGCATTTCCACCGCAGCCGCATTGATCGCCGAGGCATTCATGCCGACGGCGCGGAGCGTATCCAGAAGCTTCTCCGCGGATACGTTGAAGTTCTGCCGCAGGGGTTCCAGCTCCTCGGAGAAGCGCCGGTCGATGCGGTAGACGAGATCGCCGGAGGCGAGGCGCGAAAGCCCCTCGCCGAGATTGTCGATGGCGAAGGTGAGGTTGGTGCGCTCCTGCCGGCGCTCCTGGTCGCGCAGCTCCCGTTCGGCCTCGCTCTCGAGGCGGGCGGCATCGGCGCGCAGCTCAAGCTCTATCCGGTTGATTTCATTGGCGCGGAATACGGCCACGGCCTGAGCCATGTGGCCAATCTCGTCCTTGCGGCCGAGGCCATCCACCGGGGTCTGGGTGTCTCCGGCCGCCAGCGCCGACATGCGTTCGATGGAGCGCAGCAGGGGCCGGATGACCCCACGGCGGGCTATCAGCAGGGAGGCGGCGATGGCCAGGGTCATGGCGAGGGCCATCAGGCCCACCGTCATGATCAGCGCCCGGTGGTTCTCGTCGCTGAGCTTCTGGCGCGACGTATCGGTTTCGGTTTTCACGAACCGCGCAAGTTGCACCAGGCTCTGGTCCATCTGATCCCCGGCCGCGTCGAGCGACAGGAAGAGGGTCTGGCCTGAGGAGCGGCTTCCGGTTTTTGCCATGTCGACGGCATTGGCCAGTTGCTCCAGCAGTTTGTCCGCCCTGAGCCATGCCTGGTTGATGCCCTGGCTGAACTTGGGAGCCAGTTCGCCTGCATCCTTGAAGAGTTCGCCGATTTCCTTGCGTGTCGCCGCCATGTCGTGCTGGCCGCCCGCACCATCGGTGGCATAGATCATGTTGCCCGCCTCGACGGTGGCGCTGCGAAACTCGGCCCTGGCTTCCATCAGCTTCGAGATGGCCGCTGTATTCATGTTGAGAAACTTTGCATATTGTATGTCGCTGCCCACCAGCTGATATCCGAGCGCGGCCAGACCCAGGCATCCGCACAGGCAAACGCCGACGATGGGCAGGAGAATTTTCGTGGTCAGATTCAAATTGCCTAAATTAAACATGGGTTTCATCCTTGAATTGGGCTGTAAGCGGTAGAGGCGGCCCATCGTCCTTGCCTTTAAGTTATAGAAATCGAAAATTAGAAAATAATTAAATCCGTTTGACGCGGCCTTCTGCAACGCACGGATGAACCGCGAATGCCGAAAGTGCAGCAGTTATGTTTTGTAAAATTAAAGTTGCTTTATATCTAAATAATACATGTGAATTGAGGTAATACTTTAGATTTCTGCTGTCACCGCCGTTGGAAACCGGCTAAACATCCCTGTCTTTCAAACGGCCTGCCGGCATGGCCCTTCGGCAGGGCGGACGGAACATCGGAATTCAAGGGAATGGCGCAGAAATCGGGTTCGGACCGGATCAACTACAGGAAAAAGCCTCAGCAGGATCGTAGCGTCCAGCGTGTCGAGCAGATCCTCGCGGCGGCACGCCTCCTGATCGGTCGCCACGGCATGCAGGGCCTCAAGATGACCGAGATTGCGGCCGAAGCCGGCGTCCCCATCGGCTCGCTGTACCAGTATTTCCCTGAGCGCGCCGCCATCATCAAGGCCTTGTTCGATCGGACGGCAGAGGCGGTTCAGGAAAAGATCCGGTCGAGCTTCCATGCCGTCGGCAGCCTCGAAGAGGCCCTCGACATCATCTGCTCGGTGACCGACTGGTACTATCAGCAGTTCCGCGAGAATCCCGCCGATTTCGAGATCCTGATCGCCACGGAAACCGATCGGGACCTGATCATGCTGAATGTGGAGGATAGCCGGCAGGTCGGAGAGCTGTTCTACAACTCCGTCCGCCATCTGCTGCCCGAGGATTTTCCCGTCGACATGTCGACCCGCAGCTTCCTGTTCAGCCATCTGATCGGCTCCGCCATCCGCCTTGCGGTGGTGGCAGGCGAGCCGCTCGGGCGGACACTCCTCAACGACTGGAAAACCCTGATCCGGGACATGCTTTTCCACGTCCCGGCAGGCGCGGGCCGAAGGGGCTGAGGTTTCACCACCCCTGAAGCGAACCGGTTCCGCCGCGAGCGCGGAGATACCGGCCGAAGCTTTTCACGTCGCCTTCCACCTCGTCGTTCATGTTGGCGGGGGTGATGTTGTCAAGGCAGGCGGTGATGTGGTTGGTGATCGCGTTCATCAGCGATGTGGCGACGCCGGGGCGCTTCATGATGCCGATCTGCATCGGGGGCAGGGCGGGGAAGCCGTCGGCCTGGGTCAGCACCTTCATGCCCGTGCGCAGGGCCGATTCCGGCAGCACCGAAACCGCCATGCCCGCGAGAACCGCCGAGGCGACCACGGTCGAGGACCAGCTGGTGAACAGGATCTGGTACTCGCGGCCGATGCTGTCGAGCGCAGAGCTTGCGAGCTGCCGCCACTGGCAATCGCGTCGCCCGACCGCAAGCGGCACCGGCGCGTCGTCCGGGAGCGGATGGTTGGCCGAGCCAACCCAGCAGAGCGGCTCCGTTCTCACCACGTCCGACATGCGCTCCCGCGGATTGTGCGTGACCAGCGCGATGTCCAGCTCGCCCTTCGCCATCTTCTCCGCAAGATCCACGGAAGGCTCGCAGACGATGTAGAGCTCGACATTCGGGTGGGTCTTGGCGAAGCGGCCGATGATCTCGGGCATGTAGCGGTCGGCATAATCGTCGGGTGTGCCGATACGCAGCGTTCCCTCGAGGCGGTTGTCGTCGAAGGCGGCGATGGCCTCGTTGTTGAGGCGAATGATGCGACGGGCGTAGTTCAGGAGCTTCTCTCCCTCGCTCGTCAGGCGGATGCCGCGTCCGTCCTTGGCGAAGAGCTGCTTGCCGATGCGCTCCTCCAGGCGGCGCATCTGCATCGAAACGGCGGACTGGGTCTTGTAGACGCGATCCGCCGCTTTCGTGAAGCTGCCCGTATCCACGATGGCAATGAAGGTCTGCAACTGGTCGAGGTCGAGTGGCGCAGTCATCGGAACACCCATGAATATGTTTGATGGTTACTATTAAAAACATGCGTTGGACTGATCAATAGTTATTTGACAAGTTTCAAGGGCAATCTCACCGGAAGCCGCCTCCCACGGTTTCCAAGCCCCTGATCCACCCCGTGCCGCCAGCGGACCGCCTCCATCCGCTGCCGGTGGCGTGGCGGATTCTTCGTAAAGAGGTCAACGACCATGCACGTGATGGATGATACCTGCGCGGGTGCCATGCCCGCGGTCGCCGGGCGTCCTGCAAGGCTCTGGACTGCCCTTGTTCGCAGCCTGCGCAACAGGCTGCACCGCAAGAAGGTGCTGCGGCTCGACGGCATGACCGATCACGAACTCATGGATATCGGGCTCACGCGGCTCGACATCCAGGATGCCCTTCGCGAATCCCGTTTCTTCGAGGATCCGAGCCACCGGCTCGCCTCGGCCGCGCGGCGCCGCCGACGCGCGTGACGTGGTGAAGCCGGCCCTGTCCGGCCGGCTTCACGGTTACTCCCTTTTCCCCGCAGGGCCCATCCCAAGAAGCCCTGCCACTTCGCCGGCGGAGCATTGGCTTCGCCGGTTTTTTTATCCACAGCTTCCTTAGCCGGGCGCAAGGTGCGCTGGGTTGCCGGGAACCCTTGTTTTTCAGGACCTTCGGGCTGTTCAGTCCCGTATCCTCGGGCTCCGCGGGCCATTCGTTAACCCCCGTTAAACTCCGCTCCTGCTAGTCTTGCGCAGATGGCGGACAGCCTTTGTCGCGCATGATGCGGGTCGCCTCGCCGGTTCCCTCCGGCATGCTGCAGGTTTGAAGGGTTTCAGTCATGCGTTTTTCCCGGAAGTTACCGCTTGTTGCAGCGCTTTTCGCGATTGCCTCCATCAGCGGAACGGCAGCGGTCGGCCTCTATTCGAATGCCAACAATCTGGTGGCACAGGAATACGAGAAGCTCGAGGCGACGGCGGATGGCCGCCGCAACGAGGCGCGCGTCTATCTCCAGTCGATCCGCAGCGACATCACCAGCCTCGCGGCCTCGGCCATCACCCAGCAGGCCCTCTACGGTCTTGAAGGCGCGTGGAAATTCCTCGGCGCGGACCCGAAGGCGGAGATCCAGGCGCGTTACATCGCGGGCAACCCGCATCCCCCCGCCGAGCGAATGAACTTCGATACCGCCAAGAAGGATGCCTTCGACCGGGCCCATCGGCAGAGCCATCCCTTCTTCCGCGATCACCTGATCAGCGAAGGCTATGCCGATATCCTGCTGATCGATCCCGAGGGCAACGTGATCTATTCCGTTGCCAAGCAGGAGGATCTCGGAACCAACCTTAAGAGCGGTGCAGCCCCGGACAGCGCCCTGTCGCAGGCGGTGGCGGCTGCCCTTGTCCTGAAGCCCGGCGAACCGGCCGTCATGACCGGTTTCTCGGCCTATCAGGCCGCCGGCGGCGAAGCCTCCGCCTTCCTCGTCGCGCCGGTGCTGATGAGCGATCAGGTGATCGGCCTGGTGGCCTACCGTCTTCGCGCCACGATGCTGACGCCGATGTTCTCCAACGCGACGGGTCTGGGGCAGACGGGCGAGTCCCTTCTCGTCGATGCCAATGGCCTCGTCATCAACGACAGCGTGAAGACACCCGAAGCCGATCCGCTCGCGGTGCAGATCGACAGCGCGCTGATCGGGGAGGCGCTCGTGAACGAGCGCTCCCACGGGATGATCGAGGGATATCGCGGCATGACGAGCTATGCGGCCCTCAGCAGGCTCGAAATCGGCGGGTTGCAGGCAGCCGTCGTTGCGCTGGTCGACCGCCAGGAGGTGAATGCGGGCCTCTTCCGGGGCATCCGCGACGTGGCGCTGGTCTCGCTGCTGATGGTCATCATCGGCACCATCGCCGGGATCCTGTACTCGCGCACGATTACCCGCCCCATCTCGTCCCTCGTCGACAGCATGAAGAGCCTTGCCGGAGGCAACACGGCCGTGAAGCTCGAGGGCGAGGAGCGGAAGGACGAGATCGGCGACATGGCGCGATCGGTGGCGGTGCTGCGGGAAGCGGCCATCGAGAAGCTGCGGCTTTCGGCCGAATCCGAGGATGCCCGCCGCCAGGCCGACGAGGCCCAGCGTCAGCGGGAAGCGGCCAAGGCCGAGGAACAGCGCCAGCTGGCCTTCGCGATCGACAGCCTCGGCGCCGCACTGGAGCGCCTGTCCGCCGGCGATCTGACCGCCAAGATCCACAAGCCCTTCTCCGCCCATCTCGATCAGCTTCGGCTCGATTTCAATGCCTCGCTCGAGCGTCTTTCGCAGACCATGGCATCTGTCCATAACAATGTGGTCGGCATCAACAGCCGCGTGGTGGAAGTGGGCAAGGCCGCCAACGAGCTGACCCAGCGCTCCGGCGAGCAGCAGGCCTCGCTGAACGAAACCTCCGCCGCGATCCGCAGCATCATGGCCGCGATCCGCTCCTCGACCGAAAAGGCCGAGGTGGCATCCCAGCTTGCCCAGGCGGCACGGCGGGAATCGGACCAGTCGGCCAACATCGTCACCGATGCGGTCGATGCCATGCACCGGATCGAAAGCGCGTCGCGCGAGATTTCGCAGATCATCAACGTCATCGACGAGATCGCCTTCCAGACCAATCTCCTGGCACTGAATGCCGGCGTCGAGGCGGCGCGCGCGGGGGAGGCGGGCAAGGGCTTTGCCGTCGTCGCGCAGGAGGTCCGGGAACTCGCCCAGCGCTCCGCAAAGGCGGCGAAGGACATCAAGGCGCTGATCACCAAGTCGGGCCAGGAGGTTGCAAGCGGCGTCGGCCTCGTCCAGCAGACGGGCGAGGTGCTGTCCTCGATCGCCGGGCAGGTGGTGAAGATCAACGACCACATCCAGTCGATCGCCGATGGCGCCAAGGATCAGTCGTCCAGTCTGGGCGAGATCAACACCGCCATATCGCGCATGGAAAATGCCAGCCGCCTCAGCCTCCAGGCGACCAATGACACGAATGCGAATGTCGGGCTTCTGGCCGGCGATGCGGAGGCCCTGACCTCGCTGTTGTCGCAGTTCAACACCCGCGACACGGAGTATCGCACCGCTTCCGTGACGCGTCCCGATGGCGGCACGACCGCCCAGCAGTTCGGAACGCCGGTCCCGCCGCAGAATCCGCGTCCTCCGGCCGCTTCGAGGACGCCCCGTCCAGAACGGCCGCAGCCGCCGGCTTTCGAACCGCCGAAGAAGCCCGCACCTCCGAGGTCGTCGCTCTTCACCTTCTCCAAGCGCATCGAATCGGTGGATAGCGCCACCCGGCCGAAGCGCCCCGTGGCCTCGCCGGCCCGCGAGCTCCTGGGCCGCGTCAGCGCAGGGCTCGGCCTCAAGCAGCAGGATACATCGAAGGACAATCAGAACTGGGAAGAGTTCTGACCGATGGCAGGGTAAACGGGGCGGCGCTCAGGCGCCGCTCTTTTTCGTCCAGCTGTCGAAGATGGCGTCCAAGCTCTGCTGGTAGGATTTCTGCACTTCGAGGCCCGTGTCGAACATCTGGTTGATGAAGGTGCCATAGGCATCCGGCGCCGGTGCTTCCGGCGGGGCTTCCTCCGCCCTGGACGGCGCCGCAGGCGCCGCCGCCTTCGCCATCATGTCCTGAAAAGCCTTCATGTAGGGATTGAAGCCGAAGGGATCGCTTTCGGTCGCCTTCTGCTCCGCCTTCTGGGGCGTGAAGAAGGCCTGCATCGCCTGCGTGAAGGGGTTGTCGAAGAAGGTGGCCTGGGGAGCGGGTTCGCGGCTCCGGAAGCCCATCGCCTCCATCCACTGGCGCGACATGTCCGCCATGCCCTCGGCCGTGAAGGGATTGGCCGGTGAAGCCTGCTGGCCGAGTTGCCCCGTCATCTGCTTCAGCAGGCCACCCATCATGGTGTCCGCCATGATCGGCATCATCCGCTTCAGAACGTCCTGGCCTATGCCGGTCAGTTGTTCGGCCTGTGCCGCCACGGCGCGGGAGATTTCCTTCGAGCCGAAGATCTGGGCAAGGGCCGCATTGCCGTCGGCAATGCCCTGCGGGGTAAAGGCGCGGGTGAAATCCTCGAAATAGCTCTGGTAGTTGCCGCTTGCAGCCCTGCCCATCAGGGTGGCGAAGTCGAAGGGGTTGCTGCTCTGGCGCTTGAGGCCCGCGGAAAAGGCGGGCATCAGCGCGGCGACCGCCTGGGCGGCCTGCTCCTGCGCGAGGTTGAACTGGCGCGCCAGCGCCTCCATCGCCTGGCCGTTCTGGGCCTTCATCATCAGGTCGAATAGTGGCAGCATCCCGTTCCCCGTCTGGTTCAGGGGCGCTCCGCGGCCATTCCCTGCTGAAGGAAGGCACATGCCGCCGGCGCCCGCCGAAGCACTATAGCGGCAAATGCCTCAACGGAAACCGCTTTCTGACATTTCGGCAGGCAACGAAGGTCTTAGGTGCGGCCGCGTCAGTACTGGTATTCGGAGAAGACCGGCTCCACCGACCCGTTCCAGCGACCGTGATAGAGGGCAAGCAGCTCGTCCGCGAGCGTGGCACCCTTGGCAATCGCCTCCTCGAGCGGGGACAGGAACACGCTTTCGTTCACGCCGTCGCTGTTGCGGCAGGCGCGGTCCCGAAGGCCGTCCCGGGAGATCGCGAGGATCTCGCGACCGATCTCCAGCAGCGAACGCCCACGGATGGTCGCCCGCAGCCCTTCGGCCGGAACCGTGTCACGGAGTTTCTGCACGTCTTCGAAGGTCCAGGCAGCCGTTGCCTGCTCGGCGGCATCGAGCGCGCTTGCGGAATAGAGAAGACCCACCCAGAAGGCCGGAAGCGCGCAGATGCGCCGCCACGGGCCGCCATCCGCACCGCGCATCTCGAGGAAGCGCTTCAGGCGGACATCGGGGAACAGCGTGGAGAGATGGTTGGTCCAGTCGCCCATCGTGGGTTCCCACTGGGCAAGCTCGCCCTTCAGCGCGCCGTTCATGAACTGGCGGAAGGTCACATGGGTGCAGTCGTGATAGCGTCCGTCGCGGACGACGAAATACATCGGCACGTCGAGCGCCCACTCCACGTAGCGCTCGAAGCCGAAGCCCGGCTCGAAGGCAAAGGGCAGCAGGCCGGCGCGCTGGTTGTCCGTGTCGCGCCAGATGTCGCCGCGCCAGGAGAGAAGACCGTTCGGCTTGCCCTCGGTGAAAGGCGAGGATGCAAAGAGCGCAGTCGCGAGCGGCTGAAGCTTCAGCGACACGACCATCTTGCGACGCATGTCGGCTTCCGAGGAGAAGTCGAGGTTCACCTGGATGGTGCAGGTGCGGTACATCATGTCGAGCCCCCGCGAGCCGACCTTCGGCATGTAGCGGCTCATGATGGCATAGCGGGATTTCGGCATGCGCGGCGTGTCGGCGAAGCTCCATTTGGGGCTGCCGCCCAGGCCGAGGAACCGGATGCCGAGCGGCTCGGCCACCTCGCGCAGGGTTGCAAGGTGGTGGTTGGATTCCTTGCAGGTCTCGTGAATGGTGGAAAGCGGGGCACCGGAAAGCTCGAACTGGCCGCCGGGCTCCAGCGAGATCGCGCCCATGCCTGTCGGCGAGGCAAGACCGATGATCTTTCCCGCATCCATGATCGGGTCCCAGCCAAGCTTGTCCTGCATCCCGGTCAGGAGCGCGGAGATGCTCGCTTCGCCCTCATAGGGAACCGGGCTGTTGTCTGCGCGGAAGAAGGCGAATTTCTCGTGCTCGGTGCCGATCCGGAACGCCTCTTCCGGCTTCGACCCCGCCGCGAGATAGGCGGCCAGTTCGGAAACGGAGGAAATCGGGGTGTCGTCGGTCGTATCGCGAGCCATGAAGAAATTCTCTTGCCTGGTTGAAATTCAGGTGGACACCATTCTGTCCGTCTGGGTGATTGAACTGGAAACGGGTGACGCGCAAGTGAATTTGTTTCATGTGCGCGTGAAAAAAATCTGAGCCGTCGCCTCTTGAATTCCCGCTTCTGCCTGCCCGCGATGGCCGTTACCGCCAGTCGCCGATCGCGGCCTGCACGACGGCAAGGGCCGCGACGGCGGCCGTATCCGCCCGCAGGATGCGCGGGCCGAGCGGAATCGCGGTGACGAAGGGAAGGCTGCGCAGCTGCCGCCGCTCGTCCTCGGAAAATCCCCCCTCCGGCCCGACCAGGAGCCCGAGCTTCTGGGTGGCGATCCGCGCGAGCACCGGCAGAGGGTTCTGTCCCTCGTCCCCCTCGTCGCAATAGATCAGCGTGCGTTCGCCATCCCAGTCGGAGAGAATGTCGGAGAGCTTTCGCGCCGGTTTGACGGCCGGCACCGCGAGCACACCGCATTGTTCGGCCGCCTCGATCACGTTCGCCTCGATCTTGTCGCTGGAGGGCGCCTTGCCCTGGGTGTGCTGGGTCAATGCCGGCTGCAGCACGCCCGCACCCATCTCCACCGCCTTCTGGACGAGGTAATCCATGCGGCCGACCTTCAGGGGCGCGAAGACATAGACGAGATCGGGCTGTGGTGGCTGGGGACGGGTCTGCTCGAGCATGGAAAGCCGTATCCGCTTCTTCGTCGGATAGGTCAGCCGGGCCCGCCACTCCCCGTCGCGGCCATTGAAGACGAGAAGCTCCGCATCCGTTTCCATGCGCAGCACATGGGCAAGATAATGGAACTGGTCGTCGGTTGCGGCAATCTCCGCACCCGTGCCGAGGTCCTCGCGCACGAACAGGCGCTGCATGCGGAAATTGGCACGCATGGTGTCCTCCCTCACAGGAAAATGATGCGAAACAGCAGGAACAGCAGGGCCGAAAGCCCGCCTGAAATCGGCAGCGTGATCATCCAGGCGCCGGCGATGGTCATGAAGTGCGAGCGACGCACCAGCAGCCTGCGCCGCAGCTCCTCGGTATCGTCCTCGCTGTCCTCCGTGACCGCCTTGCGCTTCTTCGAGGGCTTCTGTGCCGCCGGACGCCAGCTGTTGACATACCATTCGCGGAAAAAGCCGACGCCGAAGACCGATCCCACGGCGATATGAGTGGACGAAACCGGAAGTCCCGCCCAGGAGGCGGCCAGCACGGTCAGGGCCGCCGAAAGCGCGACGCAATAGGAGCGGACGGGGTTGAGCTTGGTGATCTGCTCGCCCACGAGACGGATCAGCCTCGGGCCGAACAGCAGCAGACCCGTCGAGATGCCGAAGGCGCCGATCGTCAGCGCCCAGAAGGGCACGATTTCACCGGGCGCCGGCGGCTGGTCGGAGACCGCCACGATGGCTGCCAGGGGACCGATTGCGTTCGAAACGTCGTTTGCGCCATGGGCGAAGCAGAGAAGCGCCGAAGAGGCAATCAGGGGAATGCGAAAGAGGATGCGCAGGGAGGCATTGCGGTTCTCGAGCCCCTCCGACTGGATGCGCACGTAGGGAATTGCGGAAAGCCACCCGACGAGCAGGAACATTCCCCCGAGCGGCAGCACCGCGTCTTCCGGAAAGCGGCCGCGGACGGCAAACTGCAGCGCGAGATAGGCGGAGAAGGCACCGGTCATCAGCCCGATCAGCACCGGGACCCACCGTCTTGCGGCGGCAATCTTGTCCTCCTTCTGGAGGATGCGCTCCTCGATGAAGAACAGCATGCCCGCAGCCAGAATGCCGCCGATCAGCGGCGAGGCGACCCAGCTCATCACGATCTGCCCGATGACGCCCCATTGCACCACGCCGAAACCGGAGGCCGCTATGCCTGCCCCGATGATCGCCCCGATGATCGAGTGGGTGGTGGAAACCGGCGCATGAAGCCAGGTGGCGAGATTGATCCAGAGCGCGGCGGCACTGAGCGCCGCCATCATGACGGCCATCACATGGCCGTCGCCGGGAAGGGCTGCCGGCGGCACCACGTGAACCGAGATCGTCTCCGTCACGTCCCGCCCGGCAATCACGGCGCCCAGGATTTCGAAGACGGCCGCCATCAGCAGTGCCGAACGCATGCTGATCGCCCGGGCTCCCACGGCCGCGCCGGTATTGTTGGTCACGTCGTTCGCGCCGATATTCATGGCCATGTAGCCGGCCAGCGCTGCCGCGATGATCAGGACCGCGGGGCTGGCGTGGCCGAGCGCATAGGTTCCGGCATAGACCATGGCGAGAAGAACGAAGAGCATGCCGGCGCTCGGAGCGGCAAGCCGCCTCCAGACATGCTGGGAGGCATGCTCGACAAGCGTCATCTTGTCGAGATCCTTGTCCAGCGCCGATTTCTTCTTCGTGCCGCCCATGCGGAACCAGTCCTCCCTTTGCCCCGGCCCCCTGACCCTCAAAAGGGTGGGTAGAGGCTTGATGCTCCGGGGGCAAGCCCGAAAACGACGAATGCGGAGGCTTCAGGCGGCGCGCTGTTCCAGGCTGCGGCCGAAATCCAGGATGAGCGAGCGAAGCGTCGGCTCCCGGACCTGCTCGGCGGCCGACTTGTAGGGAAACCAGCGATGCTTGCGCTGGTCCTTTTCCGGGTAGTCGTCGAGCAGCTTGTCAACCGCCAGCGCATGCACCTGCACGCGACAGCCGACGGCGAAGTCGTCTTTCAGCACCTTGTCGTAGAGATAGTAGCCGATCGGCCGCTTCTCGACCTGGCCGGTGACGCCCGCTTCCTCGAAGGCTTCCTGAGCGGCCACGCCGTGGCCGGGCTTGTCGGCCATGGGCCAGCCCTTGGGAATGATCCAGCGGCCGGTGTCGCGGCTGGTCACGAGAAGCACCTCGACATGGCGGTCGGCAGGATCCTGCCGGTAGCAGAGCGCAGCATATTGCTGGCGCGGCGGGCGCCGGAACATCAGCTTCAGCCATGCTGCCAGTCGGGAGATCAGCGCCATGTCGAACACGACTCCTTTCGAGAGAGATCATAAATGGAAATGGCTAAGGCCGAGTTTCCATCCACGCAAGTTCTTTTTGACCGATTTGTGACGGTCGGCACCACCTGCCCGAAGCTTCCCACCGCATGCTTGCGCCGGGCGTGACAAGAAACGAGAAAACCCCGGCGAACCGGGGTTTTCGGTACGTTGACGCGGAAGACGCCAGATCAGAACTTCATACCGAAACCGACGGTGACGGCATGCTGGTCGAAGTCGACATTGGTGCCGCCGATGTCGCGGTCGCCGTAGTTGTTGTAGCGGTACTCCGCACGGCCAAAGAGCGTGTCGGTGAAGGCGTAGTCCACGCCGGCGCCGACGGTAAAGCCGTTGAAGGTTTCGGTTTCCTTGTCGCCGCCGGTGACGTCGACATAGCCGCGGGCCGCGGTCCAGCCGCCCGTTGCGTAGAGCAGGGCGTTGTCGAAGGCATAACCGAGACGACCGCGAACCGAGCCGGAGACATCCGTACCGACTTCGGTTTCCGTGCCGAAGAGGGTGTAGGTGTTGCTGTTCCAGTTGTAGTTCAGGTCACCTTCGATACCGTAGACGAAGTTGCCGGACTGCATGTTGGCACCGACGAAACCGCCGAAGATGCCACCGTTGAAGTCTTCCTCGGCGGTCAGGCCGCCGCTGGCAAAGTCGGCATTGGCCCAGGTGCCGCCGCCCTGAAGACCCACGTAGCCGCCGGACCAGGTGAAGAGCGGCACGGTGGTCTGCTCGACGGGCGCAGGCGCATATTCCGTCTGTGTCACCATGTCGGCGGCGTGCGCCGAGAAGGCAAATGCAGAGGCGATGACCGCCGAAGCAATGATGGGCTTGAACATGTCACGTTTCCTTCTTTTCATAAACGCGTCGGTTACAAGTGCCCCCCGTGAAGCGACCGAGACAGGAGATTTGTCGTTTTTCCCGTTCCTGCCGGCCCAGCCATCCCCATGGCGGGTGCCGGCCATCCCGGGTAACCCCGCTGGCCTGAGATCGGAAATGGATGCTGGGTTGGCTTTTTCCATGGCAGCCAAGAGAATTTCGATCGAAGCGAGCAACAGATTTTGTTGAAGACACCCAAAAGTGTGTCTTTTTGGTCTCACTTTGGGTGCAAGGCCTTATCCTACCACCATCACGTGAAGAGCACGGGGGCCGTGGGCGCCGAGAAGAATGGTCTGTTCGATGTCCGCCGATCGGGATGGGCCGCTGACGAAATTGACGGTGCGTGGCATCCGATCCTTGCCCTGCAGCATGCGCAGGCGGGCAATTGCCGCCTCCATGTCGCCCCCGATGTCGTCAGCCCGAACCACCACCAGATGATGTTCCGGCAGGAAGGTGAGAGTCACGGGATTGTCCGGACCGGAAAGCAGCATCAGGGTGCCCGTTTCGGCAATGCCGAAGTCCGCGTGGCTGATCGCGGCGAGATCGGAGCCGTCGCTCGCGCCCGCGAGCATTTCGATTGCCGGCTCCTGCTCGAAGCCCAGCGCTTCCAGGCGGGGATCGGTGCCCCGGCGCAGCCGGGCGGGCAGATTGTGGGCACGAAGATAGGCGGCGGCAAGCGCCGGGACATCCCGGGGAAGCGGCGTGCGCTCATGGGTGGCGCCGGCCTTTGCGATCATGTCGAGGAAGAGCGCGATCCGGCCCTCCCGGTCGAGCTGGCCGCGGGAAGGCACGATGCCGGAAGCGGGTCGTGCAAGGCGGCTTTCCACGGCGAGGCACCGTGCCGTTTCGTCGCCGGTGTCGCGTGTCGCACGGATCTTCGAGAGTATGGCGCTGCGGCTGTCCATGGTCAGGCTCCCTTCTGCCTGTGGTAGGCGGCGACGAAGGTTTCGCCCTCCGGCGCGGGCAGGTCGCGATGGGCGGTCCAGCCGCCGGCCAGGGGAAGGCTGGAAAGGCGGTGGTTGCGGGCGCCCATGCGCCCGAGGAGCTTCATGCCGATGCCGGACGCCCAGCGATAGAGCGCCGGCCGCCTGGCGAAAAAGGCCCAGATGCCGAGCCCGTAGCGGCTGGCGGCGGGCGCGAGGTTGCGTTCGAACTCCCGCTCGCGCCAGTGCCGCATCATCTTGGGCAGCGGTATCTTCATCGGGCACACGCTTTCGCAGCGCCCGCAGAAGGTCGATGCATTGGGCAGGTGGCCCGACACGTTGATGCCGTTCAGCGACGGCGTGAGCACCGCCCCCATCGGCCCCGGATAGACCGATCCGTAGGCGTGACCGCCGACGGCGTGATAGACCGGGCAGTGGTTCATGCAGGCGCCGCAGCGGATGCAGCGCAGCATGTCCTCGAATTCGGAGCCGAGCATGGCCGTCCGGCCATTGTCGATCAGCACCACGTGATATTCTCCCGGACCGTCGGGATCCTCCGGCCGCCGCGGGCCGGTGGAGAAGGTGGTGTAGACCGACATGTCCTGACCGGTGGCCGAGCGGGCGAGAAGTCTCAGGATGCCGGCGCAATCCTCGAGCGTCGGCACGATCTTCTCGATCGAGGCGACCACCACATGCACCTTGCCGAGTGTCTGGGTGAGGTCCCCGTTCCCTTCATTGGTGACGATGACGGATGAGCCGGTTTCGGCGATGAGGAAATTGGCGCCGGTGATGCCCACATCGGCGGCGAAATAGCGCTGGCGCAGCACCGCCCGGGCTTCGGAGAGAAGGGCCACCGGCTCGGAGAGATCGCGGCTGTCGGGCAGGTGGGTATGCACCCGCCGGAAGTCTTCCTCCACCTGCTCCTTGTTGAGATGGATCGCGGGGGCGATGATGTGGCTCGGATGTTCATGCCTGAGCTGGATGATGTATTCGCCGAGATCGGTCTCGACCGGCTCGATGCCGTTCTTCTCCAGATAGTCGTTGAGGTTGATCTCCTCCGAGATCATCGACTTGCCCTTGGTCACCGTCCTGGCATTGGCCTTGCGGCAGATGCCGAGGATGATCTCGCGGGCCTGTTCGGCGCTTTCGGCCCAGTGCACATGGCCGCCGCTCGCCGTCACCCTGGCCTCGTAGGCCTCGAGATAGAGATCGAGATTGGCGAGCACATGGGTCTTGATCGCGCGGGCCTGGTCGCGCAGCGCCTCGAACTCCGGCAGGGCGGCCCGGGCAGCCGCTCGCTTGGCGACGAAGCCCTTCTCCACATTGCCGAGCGCCTTCTGCAATTGCGGATCGTTGAGCGCGCGGACGGCATTCTGCTTGAAGGCGGGGGAGGTGAGTTCCATGGTCAGCGTCCCTTTCCACCCGTGGTGCCGGCAATCGGCGGCTTGTCGGTGATCCCTGCGAGCACCTCCGCCACATGGCGCACGGCGATGGCTGAGCCTTCGCGCCTCAGCTTGCCCGCCATGTTCATGAGACAGCCCATGTCACCGGCAAGCAGCAGATCGGCGCCCGAGGCCTCGATATTGGCGGTCTTTTTTGCCACGATGGCATTCGAGATGTCGGAATACTTGATGCAGAAGGTCCCGCCGAAGCCGCAGCAGATGTCGCTGTCCTTCATTTCCTTCAGCTCCAGCCCCTCGACTGTGGCGAGCAGCTTTCTCGGCTGGGCGGAAATGCCGAGCTCGCGCAGCCCGGAACAGCTGTCGTGGTAGGTGACGGAACCGGAAAACGTCGCCGCGACCGCCTCTACCTTCCTGATATCCGTGAGGAAGGAGACGAGCTCGAACACCTTTTCCGAAAAGGCCCGGGCCCGGGCCTCCCAGGCGGGATCGCCGTCGAAAAGCCCCGGATAATGCTTCTTCAGCATGGCGGCGCAGGAGCCGGACGGTGCAACCACATAGTCGAAACCCTCGAAGACCTCGATCACCTGCCGTGCGAGGAGCCGGGCATCGGCTCGGTCGCCGGAATTGTAGGCCGGTTGCCCGCAGCAGGTCTGCGCCATCGGCACGTCCACCCGGCAGCCGGCCTCTTCAAGAAGCTTCACCGCCGAGAAGCCCACGCTCGGGCGGAAGAGATCCACCAGACAGGTGGCGAAAAGCCCCACGCGGGGGGAGGCATTGTCATGGATGGGGGTCGTCATGGGTCATTCCTGGAAGATGATGCGGTGCGCCGTGGCGTGTTTGCGGGCCGTGCCTGCCTCTGCTGGAGCCGGAGCGTCGCGATCCGGTTGCGGTCGTCCTGCCGGGCCGCCTCGCGATTGGTCTCGGTGACATAGTCGATATGCTCTTCCGCCGCGCGTCGGGCGCGGGCGGGATCCCCCGCCATGATTGCCTCGGCCAGCGCCACATGCTGGGCCAGCAGCCGGTCGCGCGCGCCAGGCAGGTCGAAGATCAGCCGGCGGTGATAGAAGATGCCCTCCGACAGCAGCCGGTAGCAGGCCCGCAGCGTGTGCAGCAGCACGATGTTGTGCGCGGCCTCGCCGATGGCATTGTGAAGCTCGAGATCGGCTTCCATCTCGTCGTCGAAATGCCCCGCTTCGTGGGCGGCGCGCATGTCGTCGACGATCCGGGCAAGAAGCGCCCTGTCCGCCGGCGTGGCCCGCGCCGCAGCAAGCTCCGCCGTCAGCCCTTCGAGTTCGCGGCGGTATTCGAGATAATCGGCCGTCGCCCGCTCGTGCCGGGCGATCAGCGCGGCGAGCGGGGCTGAAAAGACCTGCCCGATGATATCGGCGACGAAGGTGCCGCCGCCGTGGCGGCTGACGAGAAGCCCCCTGTTTTCCAGCTCCTTCAGCGCCTCCCGGAGGATCGGCCGCGAAACACCCAGCCGTTCTGCCAGGTCCCGTTCGCCGGGAAGCCTGTCCCCGTCGCGCAGCACCCCTTCGAGGATCAGGAGCTCCACCTGGCGCACCACTTCGTCAGCGGTGCGTCCGTGCTCGATGGGAGGAAAAAGGGCAATCAAGGGTTCGTGCATGGGCGCTTCATAGCACCCGTTCGCCAAGTGGTCAATTATATGGACCACTCGTCAATGCGCGCAAGAACGATGACACCCTGAGAACCGGCATCTGTTTCTGAAGGAATGCCAAGAAGAGGGTGGCGCACGGAGGGTAACGGGTTGTTCTGGTTTGTCCGGCAGTCCGACAAGGGATGAACGATTGCTCTGCCGCTTCGTGTGTCCTGCGGGTGCTGATCACGACGGGGCACGTTCTCCGGATCTCCGGCAGGCGGAAAACCTCTTCCGGCACCTTGTTGCACCAGTTGAGGGTCCCGGCTTTCGGCGTCGTCCTGATAAAGGGGGGATGGTGTCTGGCGCTGGTGCAGATCACGGGAAAAAGAAGGCAAGTGAAACGCAATGACGCCGCGTCAAACCAACCGGTGGCCTTGCGGCTTGATGGATGCTAAGCCGTCGCAAACAGAAGCGCGGACGAGGCCTTTCCTGGCGGATCGTACCGGCCGTTGGACGGAACAGTTGCGGGGGCATTTTCATGGGCAATGGGTCCTTTTCCTTTCCGGTATCGCCGGATCGAACGCTGGCGCTCGGCGAAATCCATGCGCGGCCCTATGCGCTGGTGACGGCTCCGCGGGTGATCTTCCAGCTGGCCTTCACCATGGAAGGCGGCTCCGCCGTGCATCATTCGGTCATTTCGGAGCTGTCGCGTGCCCGCGGCATTTCCCCGCCGGACAGGGATGCCCGCCATCACGCCATTCCCTGGGGGCAGGGAACGCTGCGCTGGGAGCGGCACACGGAATTTTCCACCTGGTTCTGGGATTGCCCCGCGCCGGAGCAGTTTGGCGCACCCATTCCCGTCCATCCCTTCGGCGACGGCTTTCATGCCCCGGGCTCGCTGATATCGGGCATCCGCCTCGAAATCCGCCCCGATGGGCAGGAAACGGAAGCGGCCCGGCAGGTCTTCGATCCGACCAGCCTCTGCCGGAGCTTCACCAAGAACGGGCAGGCCGAGATCCTCACCGATTTCCGCCAGAACGGCGACGGCCTGACGCAGATCCTGGTGATCGACCGCGGCCTCACCCAGGCGGGCACCGGCGCGCTCGCCCAGCGCCTGCTCGACATCGAGACCTACCGCACCCTTGCCATGCTCGGGCTTCCGCTCGCGCAGACGCTTTCCCCGGAAATCCGCCGCATCGAGGACGGGCTGACGGCGGTGACGCAGCGCATGAAGGCCCATGCCCGCGAGGAGGCCGATGCGATGCTCGGCGAGATCACCCGTCTGCATGCGGAGCTCGAGGCGAATGCCGCGCTCAGCCTCTACCGTTTCGGGGCAAGCCGGGCCTATGACGGCATCGTGCAGGAGCGCATCCGCACGCTGGACGAGGCGCCGGTCCCGGGCTTCGAGACGCTGGGCTCCTTCCTCGGCCGGCGTCTGGCCCCGGCCATGCGCACCTGCCAGTCGATCGAGGAGCGGCAGGCAAACCTGTCGCGCAAGCTCACCCGCGCCACCGGCCTCGTGCGCAGCTGGATCGACGTGGAACTGGAGCGGCAGAATTCCGCCCTGCTCGCCTCGATGGACAAGCGCGCCAATCTGCAGCTTCGCCTGCAGCAGACGGTGGAAGGCCTTTCGGTCGCGGCCGTGTCCTATTACATCGTCGGGCTGATCGGCTATCTCGCAAAGGCGCTGCCCCACGGCGAGGATGGCCATGGCGGGCTCGATCCCGCGCTGGTCACGGGGGCTTCGGTGCCGCTGGTGGTGCTCTTCGTCTGGCTGATGGTGCGGCGCATCCGCCGCCACCATTCCGGCGAATAGGCCTCACCGTTCCCAGTAGGGGACGGGCCCGTAGAGATCGCCGAGAAAATCGATGAAGGCACGCACCTTGGCCGGCAGGAACTGCCGGCTCGGATAGACGGCCGAAAGGGTTACATGCCGCGAGCCTTCGATGCCCGGCAGCACCTGCACCAGGCGGCCGCTCTTCAGTTCCTCTCCCACATCCCAGGTGGAGCGCAGCGCAATCCCCATGCCCGCAAGCACCGCCTCGCGGATCACCTCGCTGGAATTGGTGATCAGCCGTCCTTCCGGACGGATCGCCAGCGGCCCCTCCGGGCCGACGAGCCGCCAGACCTCGCCATTGTGCGGTCTCAGGCACACGTGGCCCTTCAAGTCCGAAACATTGTCGGGCCTGCCATGGCGGCGGATATAGTCGGGCGTGGCGCAAAGCACGCGGCGAACGGGCGCGAGCTTGCGCGCCACAAGGCTCGAATCGCCCGGCTCGCCGATGCGGATCGCCAGATCGAACCCGCCGCCGATGATGTCGGTATAGTCGTCGGAAAGGATGAGGTTCACGGAAAGCTCGGGGAAGCGGTCCATGAAGCCCTTCAGGTGCGGCGCAATGTGCATCCGCCCGAAGGAGGTGGGCGCCGATACCTTCAGCACGCCCTGCATGCGCGCGCCACGGCCCATCACGAAGGCCTCCGCCTCCTCGACGCCGGCGAGGATCGCCAGCACCCGCGCGTAAAAACCCTGTCCTGCTTCGGTGAGCGACATCTGCCGCGTGGTGCGCTGGAAGAGGCGCGCGCCAAGCCGCTCTTCCAGCCGCTTCACGCTTTTGGAAACGACGGCCGGCTGCAGTCCGAGCGCGCGCGCCGCCGCCGACATGGATCCCGCCGTCACCACGCGGGCAAAGATTTCGAGATCGCCAAGCTGGCTCACGGTGGGGCCTTCCAGATGTCCGTCCTGCCTCCATTACTAGAGGAGGAAGGGGCGTTTGCGAAGGTCCCGGCTGCCCGCTCGGCAGCGAAGGCGGTCCCCGGGGTGGATATCCCGGATAAATCGATTCCTGTTTCAGGACCAATGCTGTAGAACAGCGGGGAGCATGCATGAAGGGGGAAGCCCATGGGCGAAACGATCCGGTTTCTGACGCCGAAGGCTCCGGTGCTGTCGCGGCGGGACGTCATCATTGCCGACCTGCGGGAGCTGGTGCCTGCCGAGTGCCTGGTGCATGACGAGCGGGCGCTGGTGCCCTTCGAGACCGACGGCTTCATCGCCTATCGCCGCCGTCCGCTGTGCGTCGCCCTGCCGGGCACGACGGCCGAGGTTGCGGCACTGCTGAAATACTGCCACCGCTACCAGATCCCCGTCGTGCCGCGCGGGGCGGGAACGTCGCTTTCGGGCGGCGCCATCCCGGAAGAGGATGCGGTCGTCATCTGCCTGTCCCGGATGAACCGCATCCTGGAAGTGGATGCCGCAAACCGCACGGCCACCGTGCAGGCCGGCGTCACCAACCTGTCGATCTCCGACCGGGTGGGTCCGGAGGGCTTCTTCTATGCGCCCGACCCCAGCTCGCAGCTTGCCTGCACCATCGGCGGCAACATCGGCATGAATTCCGGCGGCGCCCACTGCCTGAAATACGGTGTCACGACGAACAATCTGCTCGGGGTGAAGATGGTGCTGGCCGACGGCGAGGTGATCGAGCTCGGCGGCAAGGCGCTCGATAGCGGCGGCTACGATCTCCTCGGCCTCGTCTGCGGCTCGGAAGGCCAGCTGGGCATCGTCACCGAGGCGACCGTGCGCATTCTCGCGCGGCCGGAAGGGGCACGCCCCGTGCTCTTCGGCTTCGAAACGCCGGAGGATGCCGGTGCCTGCGTTTCCGCCATCATCGCCTCCGGCATCATCCCCGTGGCGATCGAATTCATGGACCGGGAGGCCATCGCCATCTGCGAGGCCTTCGCCCATGCGGGCTACCCGCTCGATGTCGGTGCCCTGCTGATCGTCGAGGTCGAGGGTTCGGAGGCCGAAATGGAGGCCATGCTGCAGTCGATCATCGCCATCGCCCGCGGTTTCGGCGTCAAGACGGTGAAGGAAAGCCAGTCCGCCATGGAAGCGGCGGCGATCTGGAAGGGGCGGAAATCCGCCTTCGGCGCGACCGGCCGCATCGCCGATTACATCTGCATGGACGGAACGGTGCCCCTCGGGCAGCTGTCGCATGTGCTGAAGCGCACGGGCGAGATCGTCTCCGGCCATGGACTTCGGGTCGCCAATGTCTTCCATGCGGGCGACGGCAACATGCATCCGCTGATCCTCTACGACATCAACGATCCCGAGGAGGCGAAGAAGGCCGAGGCTGCAGGCAACGACATTCTCAAGCTCTGCGTGGAGGCGGGCGGCTGCCTGACCGGCGAGCACGGCGTCGGCATCGAGAAACGCGATCTCATGCGCTTCCAGTTCGCGGAGGCCGATCTGCAGCAGCAGATGGCGGTGCGCGCTGCCTTCGATCCGGGCTGGCTCCTCAACCGGTCCAAGGTCTTCCCGCTGGAGGGCAGGCCGGAATGAGGCAGTTCTACTATCCGCGCACCGAGGCGGAAGCCGCCGACATCGTGCGGTCCCATATTGCGTCGAAGATGCCGCTCCGGATTGCCGGCGGCAACACGCGGGCGCTCATCGGCCATCCTGTTGCGGCCGAATACGGCCTGCGCAGCACCAGCCTTTCCGGCATTCTTGCCTACAATCCGGCGGAAATGGTCATGACCGCCCGTGCCGGAACGCCGGTCCGCGAGATCGAGGCCGCACTGGCCGAACGGAACCAGATGCTCGCCTTCGAACCGATGGATCACCGGGGCGTGCTCGGCACATCGGGCGAGCCCACCATCGGCGGGCTCTTTGCCGTCAACAGTTCGGGCCCGCGGCGGCTGACCGCCGGTGCGGCGCGCGACCATCTGCTCGGCATCCGCTTCGTCAATGGCCGTGGCGAGGCGATCAAGGCCGGCGGACGGGTGATGAAGAACGTCACCGGGCTCGATCTCGTGAAGCTGCTGGCCGGCTCCCATGGCACGCTGGGTTTCCTCACGGAGGTCACCTTCAAGGTGCTGCCGGCACAGGCGGAAACGGAAACGGTGCTGGTCTCCGGGCTCGGCGAGGCGGAGGCGGCGATTGCCATGGCAACCGCCATGGCCCTGCCGGTGGAGGTCTCCGCAGCCGCCCATCTTCCCTTCACGGTCCGCCATCGTTTTCTCGGAAACCGGCTGCCGGATGGCGCCGCCACCATCTTCCGTCTCGAGGGGCTGAAGGCTTCGGTCAAGGCACGGCTGCAGACGCTGGTGAGCGCGCTTGCGGGCTTCGGTCCCGTCAGCCGCATCGCCGCGCCGGAAAGCCGCATGCTCTGGCAGGAAGTGCGCGATTGCCGCGCCTATGCGGATGGCACCAGCCGGGCGCTCTGGCGCATCTCGGTTGCGCCCTCGGCCGGCCACCGGATCGTCGCGGCGCTGCGGCTCGAGGCCGGGGTGGATGCCTGCTACGACTGGCAGGGCGGTCTTGTCTGGATGCGGATGGAGGCCGATCCGGAGGCCGACATGCTGCGCCGCCTCATTAAAGCCGCAGGGGGAGGGCATGCGACGCTGATCCGCGCCAGCGAGGCCGTTCGCGCAAGCGTCCCGGTCTTCGAACCGCAGGCGCCGGCGGTTGCAGCGCTTTCTGCCCGCGTCAAGGCGGCGCTCGATCCCGATGGCATCTTCAATCCCGGCCTGATGTACCAGGAGAAAGGCGAGCGCTAGCCCGTCATGCAGACCCGTTTCTCGACCGAACAGCTTGCCGACCCGCGCATCGCGGAAGCGGAAAAGATCATCCGAAAATGCGTGCATTGCGGCTTCTGCACGGCCACCTGCCCGACCTATGTCACGCTCGGCAACGAACTGGACAGTCCGCGCGGGCGGATCTACCTCATCAAGGACATGCTGGAAAACGGCCGCGCGGCGGATGCGGAAGTGGCCCTGCACGTCGACCGCTGCCTGTCCTGCCTTGCCTGCACCACCACTTGCCCTTCCGGCGTCGATTACATGCATCTGATCGACCAGGCGCGGGTCCATGTGGAGGAAACCTATCGCAGGCCGCTTGCGGACCGCTTCATCCGTGCCCTTCTTGCCCGCGTGCTTCCCTATCCCGGCAGGTTTCGTCTGGCGGTGCGGATGGCGACGCTTGCCCGCCCTTTCTCCGGCCTCTTCTCCCGGATTGCCGGGCTGAAGCCGCTCTCGGCCATGCTGGCGCTGGCGCCGCAGGCGCTGCCCCGGCGGCTTGACCAGCCGAAGAACGGGCTTTTCCCCGCCCAGACGGCGCGGCGCGGCCGCGTGGCAGTCCTTGCGGGCTGCGCCCAGTCGGTGCTCGATCCCGAGATCAACCGCTCGGCCATCGCGCTGCTGACCCGGCTCGGCATCGACGTGGTCATGCCGAGGGGGGAGGGGTGCTGCGGCGCGCTCACCCATCACATGGGCCGGGAGGAAGAGGCCAAGGCCCATGCCCGCCGCATCATCGACGGCTGGATGGCGGAAATCGAGGGCGAGGGTCTCGATGCCATCGTCATCACCACCTCGGGCTGCGGTACGGTGATCAAGGATTACGGCCATCTCTTCCGCGACGATCCGGCCTATGGCGAGAAGGCGGCGCGCGTTGCCGCCCTTGCCCGCGACGTGACCGAATATCTCGCCACGCTCGAGCTTCCGGATCTGAAGGCCAATGGCGTTTCGGTCGCCTATCACGCGGCCTGTTCGCTCCAGCACGGGCAGAAGATCACGCTCCAGCCGAAGGCGCTGCTGCGCAAGGCAGGCTTTGCGGTGCGCGAACCGGCGGAAGGCCATCTCTGCTGCGGTTCTGCCGGCACCTACAACATTCTCCAGCCGGAGATCGCAAGCCGGTTGCGGGACAGGAAGGCGGACAACATCCGTGCAACGAAGGCGCAGATCATCGCTGCCGGCAATATCGGCTGCATGACCCAGCTTGCAGGCGCACTGGATGTGCCAATCCTGCACACCGTCCAGCTTCTGGACTGGGCCTATGGCGGAGAACACCCATCATTTCTTAATGAGAAAAGTATTATGTTAAAACCTGTGGAGGTGCCCGCGACCTGATGGCCCTCCCTTAAAGGAGAGTGCCATGCGGAATTTCCTGCTTCCTGCGGCCATCCTCACGGCCGCTGCGCTGCCCGGTGCGGCCGATGCCGACGAACGCTTCGGCTGCATGGCGGAGGACAGCCGCCTCAAGCTCGCTGCCCACGTGGAGTTCGCCGACGAGCTCGGCGGTCGCCTCTCGCATCTGTCCGGCCGCTTCACCGTGCACGAAAAGGGCGCACCCGCCACGCTTTCGGACCGCCGCCTCAGCAGCCAGATGCTGGCGCAGAGCTGGGCGGAGGATGGTCTCGTGATGGTGAGGCTCTATGACGACAGCGACCGTGTTCCCCTCGACGTCACGCTTGCCGCCGCTGCGTCCGGCATGGCGGGCAGCCCGCTCCAGGGCCACTATCTGATCCGCGAACGGCAAGAGAAAGGGCCCGGCTTCCACATGGAAGGGGCCCTGTTCTGCCAGCGTCAGCCGCCGCGGGATCCGCTTTCCGCAGATCCGCCGTCAGAAGCGGAATGACACCCCGAAATTGACGGCATTCGTCCAGATGTTGGTGTCCAGCGTGGCGTTGTTGTCGATGTCCACATTCACGAAGGAATAGTTGCCCTTGTATTCGGCAAAGACCGACCAGCGATCCGTCAGGCGGTAGTCGATGCCGGCCTGCGCCTGCAGCGTGGCGCCGCCGATCTGGTACTCCGAGGTGATGCCGCTCGGGCGGGTCACTTCCACATGCGGCACGTTGATACCCGCACCGGCACCCACATAGGGTGTGAAGCTGGTGTTCTCGATGGGGAAGCGATAGAGCGCGTTCAGCGTCAGCAGGTTGAGGCCGTCGGTGAATTCGAAGTGGGTCCAGCCCGGCGTCGATGCCAGCGTCTCGTCATCCGCATAGACCTTGGCATGGGTGAAATCGAGCGACAGGCCGAGATCCGGCATGCTGTCGACCGCACCCCACCAGACACCCCGGGCGCCGAGATAGAGCGGCATCTCGAAGGAGTTGCCTTCCCATCCGGCGGTGAATTCCGTTCCGTCGGATGTGGATACGGTGCTGTGCGGCGCGCCCTGCAGGCCACCATAAACCTGGATGTCGAAATCGTCGGCGCTTGCACCGGCAAGTCCGATGGACAGAGCTGAGACGGAGGCAATGAAACCGACCTTGCCGGCAGTTTTCAGGCGACGGAGCGTCGAGCGCATGGGCTCTCCTTGAGACGAAGCACAGGTTGAAAGGCGAATCTTCCATGTTCTCGCACTATCGGTTCTGAATTGCAACTACGGCTCGTAAAATATCAGTCAGCATCGTCCAGATTTGGTGCAATCATGGCGGGGCTGCATCAGTGGCAATAGTTCGCTTCGCCTGAATAAACGGAAAGACGCGCGGCCGGAGGGCACGCGCGTCCTGTCGTAAAGGCTCGAAAGGCGGAGCTGAGATCCGCTCAGCCGCCGAAGAGGGTCCGGAAGAAATCGAGACCGCGGTCCTCGTAGTTCACCTTGCCCTGCTTGTTGCCCGGGCCGATGACGATGACCTTCGCCCCGATGGCGACCCGCGAATAGAGATCGATCACATCCTTGTTCATCATGCGAATGCAGCCGGAGGAGAGGTTGAGCCCGATGCTCCAGGGCTGGTTGGTGCCGTGGATGCGGAAGGCGGTGTCTCGTCCCTTGCGGTAAAGATACATGGCGCGCGCGCCCAGCGGATTGTCTTCGCCGCCCTTCATGTGCACCGGAAGGAAATGGCCCTTGGCCGCCTCGCGTGCGCGCATCTCCGGCGGCGGCGTCCAGTCCGGCCATTCCTGCTTGCGGCCGACCTTGACCACGCCCGACCAGCCGAAGCCCTCCTTGCCGACGCCGACGCCGTAGCGGATCGCCCGGTTGCCGCCCTCGACGAGGTAGAGGAACTTGTTGTTGGTATCGATGATGATCGTTCCCGGCGCCTCGTCCGTCGCAAGCCGCACGAGGCGCCGCTTGAACTGCTGAGGCACCTGGCGATGCGTGTTGTAGGTAGGTTCGGCCCGCGAATTGCGCGCCAGTGCGGGCTCCTGCGCGGCGGCCATGTCGGCCGCCAGCATGCCCGCCACAAGTCCTGCCATCGCAAGACCCATCCTGATCGTCTTCATTGTCGTCTTCCTTCCCAGCCCCGGAAATATCGGGTCTATCCCGCCTGAAACGCTAAACCCAAATTGCAAAACCGCAAGTGGAAATCTGCCTTCCGGCCTGCATGGTCGGGTCACCGTGTTCTTCAGAGCACGATGACCTTCGTGCCGACCTTTACCCGTTCGTAGAGATCGACCACATCCTCGTTGCGCATGCGGATGCAGCCGGAGGAGACGGCATAGCCGATCGTCCACGGCGCATTGGTGCCGTGGATGCGGTACAGCGTGGAGCCGAGATACATGGCGCGTGCGCCGAGCGGGTTTTCCACCCCGCCTTCCATGCTGGCCGGCAGGATATGGCCCTTTGCGGCCTCGCGGGCCCGCATTTCGGCCGGCGGGTTCCAGGTGGGCCATTCCTGCTTGCGGGTGATGCGGTGGGTTCCGCGCCACTCGAAGCCGGGCTTGCCGACACCGACGCCATAGCGCCGGGCTTCCCCATTGCCGAGCACGAGATAGAGGAAGCGTTCATTCGTATCGATGACGATGGTCCCGGGCTTCTGCTCGGTATCGTATGCCACCGTCTGGGGCAGGTAGGCGGGATCGATGGGCCGGCGGGCGGGATCGCGCGAGGGCACGAAAGCGACGGGCTCGGCTGCCGGTGCTGCCGGGTTGATTGCCTGCGGCCGCATTGCGGCAGCCGGCATCCCGAAGAGCGGCTGCTTCTGGCGATAGACCACCACGCTGCGCTGCTGGCCGTTCTGGAAGACCATCGGCCGGTAAACCACCTTGCGGGACGAATAGACGACGGCGCCGCCCTGGCCGAGCTGCATGACCCAGGGAGCCGTCAGCGCCGGATCGACCATCACGGGTGCGCCCGACCGGTAGCGGTCGCGGGCTTCTGCGGGCAGGGCCGCAAGGGAGGAGAGGGCAAGCAGGACGGCGGCAGTTTTCTTCAGCATGGGCAGACTCGCTACAAACAGCCGGAACGGTTCCGGCGACCCGGTAAACGTAAGCGCGCCCGTTTTCGATCCATGGGCTGCTCTTTGCCCGCAATGGTGGCGATGATCCGCCAGATAATGGTTAACGGGTGGAGTTTCGCCTTTAACCGAATGCATAAACCTTTTGTCAGGGTTAGCGCCCGGTTTGGAAACAGGGTAAGCAGGTGGTAAATGCAGCCGAAGCGGGCCGGAAACAGGCCCGGCGGCTGCGGGAAGGAACTGGAATGGACGAGGCGATCGAGGGAATCATCCGCGAGGACCATGGCGTGGGCCGCTGCTCCTGGTATGGCGGTCTTGCGGATTACCGGCGCTATCACGACGAGGAGTGGGGCCGCCCCGTCGCGGATGACCGGCGTCTGTTCGAGAAGATCTGCCTCGAAGGCTTCCAGTCGGGCCTTTCCTGGCTCACCATCCTGCGCAAGCGGGAAAACTTCCGCTCCGCCTTCGCCGGCTTCGATTTCCACCGGGTCGCCGCCTTCGACGAGACGGATGTCGAACGTCTGGTGCTCGATGCGGGCATCATCCGCCACCGGGGCAAGATCGTCTCGACCATCAACAACGCGCGCCGGGCGGTGGAGCTTGTTGCCGAGCGTGGCTCGCTGGCGGCTTATTTCTGGAGCTTCGAGCCCGATGAGGCCGAGCGGCCCGCCCGGATGGACCTGGCAACGCTGCGCGTCAATCCGACAAGCCCCACCTCGGTGCGTCTTTCGAAGGATCTGAAGAAGCGCGGCTGGACCTTCGTCGGTCCAACCACCATCTACGCCTTCATGCAGGCCATGGGCCTCGTCAACGACCATCTCGACGGCTGCCATTGCCGGCCCGTGATCGAGGATCTCCGGAGGGATTTCAAGCGACCATGACCGCGAAAACGTTCCGTTTCCGTCCCGCTCTCGTTGCGCTTGCGCTGGGGCTTGCGGCTGCCGCCCCGGCCTTCGCCGCCTACGAGCTCTATCCCGGCGAGCGCCTTCAGGGGATCGCCGTGCCGCTCAAGGGACCGCTGACGCTGAGCGGCTGGACGCGGGAAGGGCGCGGCATCGTCTACAGCCTGCCGGTCAAGGCGGGCGAGAGCTTCCGCTTCCGGTTCAAGCCGCGCAACAATTTCGTGGGTCTCGTCGTCTTCGACGAGCAGGGGGAGGACGAGGAGGAGCTCTTCTCCGTTCAGGGCACGGAAGCGGACAAGGTGCTGAAGGCCGAAACGGATACCAGCTGGATCATCCGCCCCTATTACGCGCGCATGTCGCCGCGCCGCGGGCCGGGCGCACCCTATTCCATCGAGATCATTCCCGAGTGATCAGCGGGCGATGTCCTGGATCAGCGGCAGCAGATGGCCGAGATCGGGTATCTCGCGGAAGCGGGGCGCCTCGCGCGGCACCTCCACATGTTCGTAGACCCAGGTGAGTTCGTGCGGCACGAAAATGCCCCAGGCACCGCTTGCCAGCGCCGGAACGATATCCGATTTCAGCGAGTTGCCCACCATCGCCGCGCAATCCGGCCCGCCCGCCGTCTTCGAAAAGATCCGCCGGTAGGTGGTTGTGGACTTGTCCGAGACGATCTCGACCGCATCGAAGAAATCGCCGAGACCTGACTGGGCCAGCTTGCGCTCCTGGTCGAAAAGATCGCCCTTGGTGATCATCACGAGGTAATACTGGCCGCGCAGGGCCTCCAGCACATCGCGCGCATGGGGCATGGTTTCCACCGGGTGCTTGAGCAGCTCCCGGCCGATGGCGAGGATGTCCCCGATCACCGAGGCGGGCACCTTTCCCTCGGTGATCTCCACCGCGGTCTCGATCATCGAGAGGGTGAAGCCCTTGATGCCGAAACCGTAATAGGCAAGGTTCCGCTTCTCGGCCTCCAGCAGCCGCGACGTGATGTGCTCGCCCTTGGCAAAATCGCTGAGCAGGTCGGTGAACTGCTGCTCCGTCAACCGGTAGAACTGCTCGTTCTGCCAGAGCGTGTCATCCGCATCGAAGCCGATGGTGGTGATCTTGCGCAGGCTCATCATGGGGCATTTCTCCGCGAGACATTGAACACATGGGCCATAACCCGATGCCGCAGCGCGTAATTCTTGCTGGCTTCGCCAAGCGGAGCAACGGGCCAGTCCCAACTTTCCCCGGCTTCCGGCAGGGCCGCGCCATGGGTGAGATCCACGCGATCCTCCACCGCGCCCGCCCGATTGACGATCTCGAAGCCGATGTCGCTGACCAGAAGAGCAGGGCAGGACAGCGCCCGAAGTCCCTCCAGATGCACCTCGACGACCTTGCCGAGCAGGGCCTCCCGCTCCTCCTCCCCCATGGCCGGCTCCTCCTTCTCCAGCCGCCGCCCGGCACCGATGGCAAGCTGGGAAAGCAGGTTCGCGGAAATCACCAGATCGAGATAGGGAACCCGGGCGAGAAAGGCGAGGGGTTCTGCCGCGTCGCCCCTTCTGATCGCCTGGAAACCGGAGACATCCCGGTGGATGAGGCGGAAGCTTCGCGCGCCCTGCCGCCAGAGGCGGGCGCGCGTGCTCGCAAGATGGAGAAGGTCGACGAGGATCACCGTATCGAAAGCGTTCCCCAGCAGGCGAACCGGCATGTCCCGCATCAGCCCGGAGCCGAGTATCACGCAGCTGCGGCGCGCGGGCAGGGCGCTTACCGTCTCCGCAACCACCCGCCTGGTGTTCTCCTCATGCGCCCTCCACGCCGCCGCGCATCGGTTGGCGCGCGACCACAAGCTGACGGAGGACGGGATGAACGGACGAAAGGCGGGCGGCGTGAGTGGCCAGGTTGCCGCATAGTTCAGCGCTTCGAGGATCATCGATAGATATTCTTCCTGTTCCCGATTTCGAAGACCAGCACGACGGGTTGCCTGTCGCGGATCTCGCGGACGATCCGGTAGTCGCCGACGCGGTATCGCCATTTATCTTCATAGTCGGGACCCTGAAGCGCTTTGCCGATACTCCGCACGTCCTGGAGGTTGGCGAGGCGGACTTCCAGAAAATCATGGATCCGCCTGCGCTGCTTCGGATCAAGCTTTTCGGCGAATTTTCGTGTAGACTTCCGGTACCGTATCGTCCAGCGCGAGCCCACTCCAAAACTTCTTGGCGTCTTTGAATTCGTCCTCGCCATTGCGGATGCGTTCCAGCGCTTCCTCGGCAGCCTTGAGGTCTTCCGTGTCCTCTGCGGCTTCCAGGATGGCATCGAGGATAAAATGGCGCACCGGCTCGCCCTTCCCGGCGGCGGCGGCTTCGGCCCGTTTGAAAAGGTCTTCGGGAATATCGACTGGCTGGCTCATGCGGTCCTCGCATCGGCTGCTTGCAATGGCCTGATCATAGTCCTCTCAAGGCGGCAAGGCCAGCGGCCTTTCACGCGCTTCTAAAACGCCCTCCGCCCTTGCCGCTGCGGGCTCAATCCGCTAGGAACCGCACGAACAGAAAGCCTCGGTAACCAAGAGTCCCGACATGAGCGAAAAGTCAAAGAAACCGCAGAAGCTGAAAGCCCGCTTGCCTCGTGGTTTTGTCGATCGCCATGCCGGCGACATCCGCGCCGTCGAGGAGATGGTGGCGAAGATCAAGGCGGTCTACGAGCGCTACGGCTTCGATCCCGTCGAAACCCCGCTCTTCGAATATACGGATGCGCTGGGCAAGTTCCTGCCCGACAGCGACCGGCCGAACGAGGGCGTGTTCTCGCTGCAGGACGACGACGACCAGTGGATGAGCCTGCGCTATGACCTGACCGCGCCGCTCGCCCGCCACGTGGCCGAGAACTTCAACGAGATCCAGCTTCCCTACCGCACCTATCGTGCGGGCTATGTCTTCCGCAATGAAAAGCCCGGCCCCGGCCGCTTCCGCCAGTTCATGCAGTTCGATGCCGACAGCGTTGGCGCCCCCGGCGTCCAGTCAGATGCGGAAATGTGCATGATGATGGCAGATACGCTCGAGGCGCTCGGCATCAGGCGCGGCGATTATGTGATCCGCGTCAACAACCGCAAGGTTCTCGACGGCGTGATGGAGGCGATCGGCCTCGGCGGCGAGGAGAATGCCGCCCGGCGTCTCAACGTGCTGCGCGCCATCGACAAGCTGGACAAGTTCGGCGAGGAAGGCGTGCGCCTGCTGCTCGGCGAGGGCCGCAAGGACGAAAGCGGCGACTTCACCAAGGGTGCGGGCCTGAACGAGGAGCAGATCGGCAAGGTTCTCTTCTTCGTCGGTATCAAGAATTACGCCGAAAGCGCAGACGCGCTGGCGGCACTTGTGGCAGGCACGTCGAAGGGTGCAGAAGGCGTCGAGGAACTGAACCTCATCGGCGCGCTGGTATCGGGCGCCGGCTATGACAGCAGCCGCATCAAGATCGATCCCTCCGTCGTGCGCGGCCTCGAATACTATACCGGCCCGGTCTACGAGGCCGAGCTCACCTTCGACGTCACCAACGAGAAGGGCGAGAAGGTCGTCTTCGGTTCGGTTGGCGGCGGCGGGCGCTATGACGGGCTCGTTTCGCGCTTCATGGGCCAGCCGGTGCCGGCCACGGGCTTCTCCATCGGCGTTTCGCGCCTGATGACGGCGCTGAAGAACCTCGGCAAGCTCGGTCAGGACGAGGTGCTGGCACCTGTCCTCGTCACGGTCATGGATGGCGACGTGGAGGCCATGGGCCGCTACCAGCGCTTCACCCAGGCCCTGCGCAACGAGGGTATCCGCGCCGAGATGTACCAGGGCAACTGGAAGAAGTTCGGCAACCAGCTGAAATATGCCGACCGCCGCGGCTCGCCGGTCGCGATCATCCAGGGCGGCGACGAGCGCGCCTCGGGCGTCGTGCAGATCAAGGACCTGATCGAGGGCAAGCGCCTTTCCGGCGAGATCGAGGACAACGCCACCTGGCGCGAGGCGCGGGTGGCCCAGGTCACCGTGCCGGAAGCCGAGCTTGTGGAAACCGTCAAGCGCATCCTCGCCGAACAGGCAGAGGATCGGGCGAGGGCGAAGTGAACATGTTGCCGAGGGCTTTCCCCTCCCCCTTGTGGGGAGGGGTCAGGGGTGGGGGTATCTTGGCGCACCGGCTTGCTGTCGCGCGCAAGAATGATATCTCCCGCCTTGCCCGGACAGTCCTTTCTTTTCGTGCGGAATTACCCCCACCCCTGACCCCTCCCCACAAGGGGGAGGGGAAGGTTGCCGCAAGTGCTTCCTTCCCGAAGGGAGGCCGTCAATGTCCCGAGGTCACCCCATGCCTCTGATGAAACTTCCCGCCTTTGCGGCAGAACTCTCCGGCCTGCTTGCCGCGCGTGGCACGGAGCGGGTCGATACCGCCGTGATCCAGCCGGCCGAGCCCTTCCTCGACATGGCCGGTGAGGATCTCCGCCGCCGGATCTTCATGACCGAGAGCGAGACCGGGGCAAGCCTTTGCCTGCGGCCGGAATTCACCATTCCCGTCTGTCTGCGCCATATCGAGACCGCCACCGGCACGCCGCGGCGCTATTCCTATCTGGGTGAGGTCTTCCGCCAGCGGCGCGACGGTCCGAACGAGTTCTATCAGGCCGGCATCGAGGATCTCGGCGATGCCGCGACCGATGCGGCCGACAGCCGTGCGATCGGCGATGCGCTCGACATTCTGGCGGCGCTGCTGCCGGGCCGGACGATCACCACGATTCTCGGCGATCAGGCGGTTTTCGAGGCCGTGGTCGGAGCGCTCGGCCTGCCGTCCGGCTGGCAGAAGCGCCTCATCCATGCTTTCGGCAACATGGCGCAGCTCGAAACCTGGCTCACGCGGCTTGCCGAGCCGCAGCCGGTGACGGGCCTGACGGACGAGGTCCGCGGCCTTCTCGAAGCCGGCGACGAGGCGGCGCTGATCGGCTGGATCGACCGCACGATGGCCGCAACCGGCTATTCCACCAATGCAAGCCGCAGCCCCGAGGATATTGCCCGGCGGCTGAAGCAGAAGCTGGCGCTCGCGGAAACCCGGCTCGATCCCGGCAAGATCGCCGTCCTCCGCCGCTTCCTCTCGCTCTCGGTTCCGCTTTCGGAAGCACCCGCCGCGCTCGACGGCTTTGCGGCAGGGGCGGGGCTGGATCTCGGTCCGGCGCTCCAGGCGTTCCGCGAGCGGGTCTCGGCGCTCACGCGCCTCGGCGTCGATGCCGCCGCGATTACCTACCGCGCCGCCTTCGGGCGACCGCTCGATTACTACACCGGCCTTGTCTTCGAAATGACCGGTCCGAACGGTGCCGTGCTTGCGGGTGGCGGGCGGTTCGACCGGCTGCTGACGCTGCTGGGCGCCGAGCGTGCCATTCCCGCCGTGGGCTTCGCCCTCTGGCTCGACCGGATCGAAACGGCCCGCGCGACAGGAGGCGAGGCATGACCATCACCATCGCACTGCCCTCCAAGGGCCGGATGAAGGACGATGCATCGGCCATCTTCGAACGTGCCGGGCTGAAGATCTCCGGCATCGGCAACGACCGCAATTATCGCGGCCGGGTCGACGGGCGGGAGGACATCGAGATTGCCTTCCTGTCCGCGTCCGAGATTGCCCGCGAGATCGGCAATGGCGGCGTCGATTTCGGCGTGACGGGCGAGGACCTGGTGCGCGAGGGGCTGGCGGATGCGGATCGCCGGATGGAGATTGCCGCCCGCCTCGGCTTCGGCCATGCGGATGTGGTGGTTGCCGTGCCGGAAATCTGGCTCGATGTCGCCACCATGGCCGATCTCGGCGATGTGGCGGCGGATTTCCGCACCCGCCATGGCCGGCGGCTTGCCATCGCAACCAAATACTGGCGCCTGACGCAGCAGTTCTTTTCCTCGCAGCACGGGATCCAGCTTTACCGCATCGTCGAAAGCCTGGGCGCGACGGAAGGCGCCCCGGCCGCCGGTTCCGCCGATATCATCGTCGACATCACCTCCACCGGCTCGACCCTTGTCGCCAACCATCTCAAGATCCTTGACGACGGGGTCATCCTGAAGTCGGAGGCCTGTCTCGTGCGCGCAAAAAAGCCCGCGCACGAAGGCAGCGGGCTTGTGTCGGAGATCGTGGAGCGCGTTCGCGCGGCGCTCTGAGCCTTTAGCGCAGCACGCGTGGCATCGGCTTCATGTCCTCGTGGAAGAAGCGGAAATAGGATGCCACCTGCGCATAGGTGCTGGAGGTGTGCTTCAGGCGCACGCCCACCGTGCCGTTGCGATACCAGGAAACGGTTCCGTTCAGGTGCCCGAGTTCCTTGCCGTAGAAGGAAACGGGGATGCCGGGCGTCATTTCCCGGGGCTGCTCGAGCGCCAGGCCGATGCCCTGCTCGGAGAGATTGACGACCCGGCACATGATTTCCGCGTTCATGTATTTGAGGCGACCGAAAAGGCGCACTTCCGAACGCGCTTCCTTGCGTGCCTTGATCCCGCCCGCTGCTGCCTGACCTGCCGTCGTCATATCGTCCGTCTCCCGCTTTTATCGTTGGGGGCAGACTAGCAGCCACATATTGTATATTCATAAATCTGCATGGTTCACCAAGGGTAACCGCAGCAGGCGGCATTCGATCGAAAAAGCCCCCCGCTGGCGCGGAGGGCGAGGCATGGGAACAGGCGTCGTGCCGATCAGGCGAGGGCAGGAGCGCCGCGGCGGGCGTCGACGGAGAGCGCGCCTGCACCGACCGTTGCCAGCAGGATATAGGCGCCGGCCAGCGTCAGGTTCTTCATCAGCATGATCTGGTTCAGCGTGGACAGCCAGCCATTGGCTTCCGGCGGGAAGGTCGGAACATTGATCGCGCTGCCGTGGAAGACAAAGCCGGTGAACACGCAGAAGATGGCCAGCGCCCAGCCGACGATGCGGACCTGATAGCCGACCAGCACGGCCAGACCGGCCACCAGTTCGAAGAGACCGGCAAGATAGGCAAGCGCGGTCGGGGCCGGCAGGCCGGCGCCGGCAATCATCCCGGCAGTGCCGGACGCATCCATCAGTTTGCCGAAGCCGGCCATGATGAACATGAAGGCGAGCAGGACGCGGGCCACCAGAATAAGGATATCGCGAGACATGGAAAACTCCCTGGCATGGTGTGATCCGCCCGGCCCGGGGCCGGAAACGGTTTCGAGACGATCGCCGCGCCACTATGGCGGAGCGAACAACTGTCGTAATGGTTACCCATTTCTTGACAAAAGCGAAATATAAACAACCAACGACACATCGTTCAAAATTCCTGAACGAATGCCGATAAAGTTTTATGGTATTTCTGTATTGCGGGCTTCGTATGCGGTTCCTACCTTGCCTGTCGAACCAACGGAGACCCTGTCATGACCGATCTTTCCGCCTTCCCCGTCACCCGCCGCTGGCCGGCTGCCAATCCCGACGTGCTCCAGCTTTACTCGCTCGCGACGCCGAACGGCGTGAAGGTATCCATTGCGCTCGAGGAGCTCGGCATTCCCTACGAGGTTCACAAGGTGACCTTTGCCGACAATTCCCAGAAGAGCCCGGAATTCGTGTCGCTGAACCCGAATGGCCGCATCCCCGCCATCCTCGATCCGCACGGTCCGGGAGGCAAGCCGCTCGGCCTGTTCGAATCCGGCGCGATCCTCGTCTACCTTGCGGAGAAGGCCGGCAAGCTCCTGCCGTCCGATCCCGCTGCACGCTACGAAACGCTCGCCTGGGTGTTCTTCCAGATGGGGGGAGTGGGGCCGATGTTCGGCCAGTTCGGCCATTTCTTCAAATATGCCGCCGACAAGGTCGCGAACAATTCCTATCCGGTCGAGCGCTATCGCGACGAGGCAAAGCGGCTTCTCTCCGTGCTCGAGGCGCGGCTTGAGGGGCGCGACTATCTGATGGGCGACGAATACTCCATCGCCGACATCGCCACCTTCCCGTGGGTGCGTGGCACCGATGTGTTCTACAATGCGCGCGAGGTTCTGGAGCTGGACAGCTTCCCGCGGGTGATGGCCTGGGTGGAGCGCTGCTGGGCGCGGCCAGCAAGCCAGAAGGGCTGGGCAGTACCGGCCTGAGGCGGGGCTCGCGCACTGCTTCACGTAACCCGGCCGAAAGGCCGGGTTTTTTCATGGGTGTGGCTGGACGCCTTCAGGCGAAGCGCGCAATGAAGGGCAGGGGCACCTCGGCGATTTCCGCTTCCACCTTGAAGCGCGGAAAGATGAAAATGCCGCGCAGCGTCAGCCCGCATTCCTCCTGTTCCCGCAGCGAGCGGGCGATGCAGAAGACCGGCTGGCTGCGGCCCTGGCCGAGCTGCAGCGAGGAGGAGAAGCAGAAGGACGAGGGTGCTGCCGCGGCCTGTTCGAACAGGCTGAGAATGTGACGGCGGTCCTGCGGGTCGTAGGCACGGGTCAGGCTGGTAAGTCCGCAGCGGCCGGAACCGAGATTGTGCAACGCCGCCGTCCACCGGCCGACGCTGATGACCCCTTCCTCCAGATCGGCGGACCAGTCTTCCGAAATGCAGTAATCCGAAAGGGCAGCCTCGCTCCCCGCGCCATCGGCGATGGCGGGCATGCGGGCAGGATTCCGTCCGGCAGTCTCGACGATCTTGAACACCTCAATCCCCCAGTTCGGCTGTGGCGGCAGCCGTCTTGCGCTCGATCCAACCGGCGCTGGAAAGCTTCCGGTTGCATTTCGAAGTCACGCCAGAACGAGCCCGGGCAGGTACCGTCGGGCTTCGCTGGCCGCGTTCCGGGAATTTACGGGTGCCCCAACCCCTGACGGGACAATCATAAACCGGCGGAACAACAATAGGTGCGGTGATGTCCATCCGCACGCACCGCCATCTGTTATAGCCGGAAAACGGCATCTTGTTGTGATATGGCGACGGCCGAACAAATCATTTCGGCGAACGGATGTATAAATAAGGTATGGAATATTGCAATCCCATTTTATGGCTGCATAAATTCACAGTATTAACCGCTGGGTTGCAGGAAGCCCCTGCCGATTTCTGGTTCTCCGGCTGGCGAATACCTGACAAAAGTCAGAAAACACCAATGCCCCTCCGCCGCTGCCCTTCTCGCGGGATCAGCTGGTTCAGGCTGATACAGTATTGTTATCATTGATGTTTGCGTGATGGTGGCGGGAGCGGCAACGCTCTTCCTCTGCCGTCCGGCACCTCCCTCTGTCCCTGCGGGCGTGGAGATTGGCGATGTGCACCCGCGCCGCACGGTGTGGTGGAGTTTGCCGATGCGCACCCCCCTCTGCCCTGCCGGGCATCTCCCCCTCAAGGGGGGAGATTGGGATGGGGATTCTTGGGGCAGTCCCCAGCCACCTTTTTGCGGATGAGACGCCAGTTGTCTGGGGAAATCAAAAACCGCAATGTCGATCTCCCCCCTTGAGGGGGAGATGCCCCGGCAGGGGCAGAGGGGGGTGCGGTGCGGCAAACTCCACGCCCTGCCAGGCAGGGGGGTGCGGTGCGGCAAACTCCCCGCCGTGGCTGCAGAAGGATTCAGCGCGCTAATCCCGCTTCGCGCCGTCCCTGGTAAGCAAAAAAAGGCGGCCCCTGAGAGCCGCCTTCCTGATGTCAGTCCTGTTGGACCGACATATTACATCATGCCGCCCGTTCAGCGCGCTTGACGCGCTGAACCATGCTTGGTTATGGGCGGCTTTATGATGTTCAGGCCTTTGGCCTGATTACATCATGCCGCCCATGCCGCCCATGTCGGGCATGCCGGCGCCGGCCGGTGCATCCTTCTTCGGAGCGTCGGCGATCATGGCTTCGGTGGTGATCAGCAGCGAGGCAACGGACGCGGCGTCCTGAAGCGCGGTGCGGACAACCTTGACCGGATCGACGATACCCATGGCGATCATGTCGCCATATTCGCCGGTCTGGGCGTTGTAGCCGAAGTTGTCGTCCTTGGTTTCAAGGATCTTGCCGACGATGATCGATGCTTCGTCACCGGCGTTCTCGGCGATCTGGCGGCACGGAGCCTGGAGCGCGCGGCGAACGATGTTGATGCCGGCTTCCTGGTCCTGGTTTGCACCCTTGGCCGAGATCTTCTGGGCGGAGCGGAGGAGGGCGGTGCCGCCACCGGGGACGATACCTTCCTGAACGGCAGCGCGGGTCGCGTTGAGCGCGTCGTCGATGCGGTCCTTCTTTTCCTTCACTTCGATTTCGGTCGCACCGCCGACGCGGATGACGGCAACGCCGCCTGCGAGCTTTGCCAGGCGCTCCTGGAGCTTCTCGCGGTCGTAGTCGGAGGTGGTTTCTTCGATCTGGGCCTTGATCTGGGCAACGCGGCCTTCGATTTCAGCCTTCTGGCCTGCACCGTCGACGATCGTGGTGTTTTCCTTGGAGATCGCAACCTTCTTGGCACGGCCGAGCATGTCGAGCGTGACGTTCTCGAGCTTGATGCCGATGTCTTCGGAGATGACCTGGCCGCCGGTGAGGATCGCGATGTCCTCGAGCATGGCCTTGCGGCGATCGCCGAAGCCCGGAGCCTTGACGGCAGCAATCTTCAGGCCGCCACGCAGCTTGTTGACGACGAGCGTTGCAAGGGCTTCGCCTTCGACGTCTTCAGCGATGATGACGAGCGGCTTGCCGGTCTGCACGACGGCTTCGAGAACCGGCAGCATGGCCTGGAGGTTGGAGAGCTTCTTCTCGTGAAGGAGAATGAAGGCGTCTTCCAGCTCGGCAACCATCTTTTCGGCGTTGGTCACGAAGTAGGGCGACAGGTAGCCGCGGTCGAACTGCATGCCTTCGACGACTTCCAGCTCGGTTTCGGCGGTCTTGGCTTCTTCAACCGTGATGACGCCTTCGTTGCCGACCTTCTGCATGGCTTCGGCAATGTCGAGGCCGATCTGGCGCTCGCCGTTGGCGGAGATGGTGCCAACCTGTGCGACTTCTTCGGAGGTGTTGATCTTCTTGGCCTTGGCCTGGAGATCGGCAACCACTTCGGAGACCGCGAGGTCGATGCCGCGCTTCAGATCCATCGGGTTCATGCCGGCAGCAACGGCCTTGGCGCCTTCGCGAACGATGGCCTGGGCAAGAACGGTGGCGGTGGTGGTGCCGTCGCCGGCGATGTCGTTGGTCTTGGAAGCGACCTCACGAACCATCTGGGCGCCCATGTTCTCGAACTTGTCTTCCAGTTCGATTTCCTTGGCAACCGAGACGCCGTCCTTGGTGATGCGCGGTGCGCCGAAGGACTTGTCGATGATGACGTTACGACCCTTCGGGCCGAGGGTGACCTTTACGGCATCCGCCAGGATGTCGACGCCGCGCAGCATCTTTTCGCGTGCGGTACGGCCAAACTTGATATCTTTTGCAGCCATTTCTCTTAACTCCCGGGCCTCAAGTGCCCACTGGTTGTCAATTCAAAGGATGGGGTTCGGCTATCAGCCGATGATGCCCATGATGTCGGCTTCCTTCATGATCAGAAGGTCTTCGCCGTTGAGCTTCACTTCGGTGCCGGACCACTTGCCGAACAGGACGCGGTCGCCGACCTTGACGTCGAGAGCAACAATCTTGCCGGATTCATCGCGGGCGCCCGAGCCGACAGCGACGATTTCGCCTTCCTGCGGCTTTTCCTTTGCGGTGTCCGGAATGATGATGCCGCCCTTGGTCTTTTCTTCAGACTCGACGCGACGAACGACGACGCGATCGTGGAGCGGACGGAAATTGGTGCTTGTCATTGTCTAATCCCTCGATCAAATGACTTGGCGGATCGCTCATGGGACCCGCGTGGATGGGTGTTAGCACTCACCTTGGTCGAGTGCTAGCGGCTTGGAGATAAGGATGGCCCTTCGGAGAGTCAAGAACGGCACGCTGAAAAAAATCGGCGCCGGGCCGCGGAGCGCAAAGCGTGGTTAAGGCCATCAAGCGGCCCCCGGCTGCCGAGGACAGTCCCGAGGTGGATCCACCGGGTCTGGCGCGGGCCAGTCTCACCTGGGCAAAGATCGGTTTTCTCAGCTTTGGCGGGCCGGCAGGCCAGATCGCCATGATGCATCGCATCCTGGTCGAGGAGAAGAGGTGGATCGGCGAGGAGCAGTTCCTGCATGCGCTGAACTTCTGCATGCTGCTTCCCGGCCCCGAGGCCCAGCAGCTCGCCACCTATTGCGGCTGGCTCATGCACGGCAAGCGGGGAGGGGTTGTCGCCGGCTCGCTTTTCGTCCTGCCGGGACTTGCGGTCATCCTGCTGCTCTCGAGCCTCTATGCGCTCTACAGCGATACCCACTGGCTGGACAGCCTGTTTCTCGGCCTGAAGGCCGCGGTGCTTGCGATCGTCGTCGACGCGCTGATCCGTGTCGGGCGGCGGGCCCTCACCAGCCGCTTTCACCAGGGGGTGGCGCTTGCGGCCTTCCTTGCTCTCTTCCTCTTCAACCTGCCCTTTCCGCTGGTCATCCTTGCGGCTGCGGCCTCCGGCTATCTGGCCCTGCGGCGCGGCCTGATCGACAAGCCGAAGCTCAAGAAGCTTCCGGCCCTCAAGGGCAAGCGCCCGAAGAAGCCGGGCCTGACGGCCACGCTGAAGACGGTCCTGGTCTGGGGGGCGATCTGGATGGCGCCGCTGCCCATTCTATGGATGCTGCCCGCCGATCCGGACCTGATCGCGGAAGTGATGACCGGCGCACCGAATACCTTCGCCACCGTGTTTCTCTTCTTCTCCAAGATGGCGCTGGTGACCTTCGGCGGAGCCTACGCGGTGCTTGCCTATGTGGGGCAGACGGCCGCCAGCCATTATGCCTGGCTCAATGCGGGCGAGATGCTGGACGGACTTGCGCTTGCGGAAACGACACCCGGGCCGCTGGTGCTGGTGCTGTCCTTCGTGGGCTTCCTGGCCGGCTATCGCAACCCCTCCGGCTTTCCGGCGCTGGCGGGCGGTCTTGCCGGCGGGGTGCTGGCCGCATGGGCCACCTTCCTGCCGAGCTTCCTCTTCATCTTCGCCGGCGCGCCCTACATCGAGAGGCTGCGCACGAACAGGGCCCTCTCCGGCGCCCTTTCCGCCGTCACCGCCGCGGTGACGGGCGTCATTCTCAACCTCTCCGTCTGGTTTGCGCTTCACGTCATCTTCCGCTCCAGCCACCGGGTGGCGCTGCTGACCTATTCCACGGGAACGGGCGCCGGCGAGACCGCGCTGCCGCTGATGTCGCTGCCTGTCCCCGATGTGACGACCATCGATCTGCCCGTTGCGCTTCTCTCGGCGCTGGCGCTGCTGCTCGTCTTCCGGTTCAAGGCAGGCATGGTCACGGTGCTGGGCATATCGGCGGCGCTCGGCTTCGGCTGGCGCCTGCTTGCACCCTCCCTGGGTTTCGCACCATGAGGAAGACGAAATTTTGGGCGGATGCGCTTGCCTTCCGGGGCGTCCTTTGTCATGTCACCCACACCGAACCTTATGGACTGGAATGATCATGGCCGAGCGCATCCAACGTTTCGAGGACATCACGCCGAATTATGACGTGGTGCTTTGCGATGTCTGGGGCGTCCTTCACAACGGGGTCGACGCCTTCGCCGAGGCATCCGACGCGCTGATCGCAGCGCGCAAGGCGGGTGCGACCGTCGTGCTTCTCACCAACTCTCCCCGTCCGACCCCTGGTGTCACCGCACAGCTGCGGCTGATCGGCGTGCCGGACGAGGCCTATGACGGCACCGTCACCTCCGGCGACGTGACCCGCAAGCTGATCGCGGAAGGCCCGAAGAAGGTCTTTCTTCTCGGTCCCGAGCGCGACCTGCCCCTGATCGAAGGCCTCGGGGTCGAGCGGACCTCCGCGGAAGAGGCGGGCGCCATCGTCTGCAGCGGCTTCTTCGACGACGAGCGCGAGACGCCGGAAACCTATCGCGAGATGCTTTCGGCCTTCATCGCCCGCGGCGTGCCCATGATCTGCGCCAATCCCGACCTGGTGGTCGAGCGCGGCAGCCGGATCATTCCCTGCGCCGGAGCCATCGCCCAGCTTTACGACAGGCTGGGCGGCGAGACGCGGATCGCCGGCAAGCCGCACCGGCCGATCTACGAGGCAGCGCTTTCGCTGGCGGCCGGCCTTCGGGGCGGCACGCTGGACAAGGCCCGCGTGATCGCTATCGGCGACGGCATGGTGACCGACGTTCGCGGCGCTCTGGATCACGGTCTCGATCTCCTTTACATCAGCGGCGGCATTCATGCCGCGGACTATGTGCAGGAGGGCCGCACCAACGAGGCTCTGCTTGCGGACTTCCTCGCCAGGCACGATGCGCATGCCCGCTACTGGATGCCGCGGCTGGCCTGAGCCAGGCCCGAGGGGACAAAACGGATTTCAAGGACCTGCAATGACCGTCTTCCATCGCAATGACAGTCTTTCTCCCCTGCCGGATCACCTGAAGGGCGGGGTCGTGGCCATCGGCAATTTCGACGGTGTCCATCGCGGTCATCGCGCCGTGCTGGAACGGGCGCTGCAACTGGCCGAGGCCCGGGGACGCCCGGCGCTGGTCTTGACCTTCGAACCGCACCCGCGCTCGGTCTTCAAGCCCGATCAGCCGGTTTTCCGCATCACGCCCGCGCCGCTGAAGGCCCGCATCCTCGAGGCGCTCGGCTTCCAGGGCGTCATCGAATATCCGTTCACCCTTGAATTCTCGCAGCGTTCCCCGCAGGACTTCATCCAGTCGATCCTGATCGACTGGCTGGGCGTTTCGGATGTCGTGACCGGCTTCGATTTCCATTTCGGCCGCAACCGCGAGGGCGGACCCGCCTTCCTGATGGATGCCGGCACCCGCCACGGCTTCGGCGTGACGCTGGTCGATGCCTTCCGAGATGAAAATGCCGATGTCATCTCCTCCAGCCGCATCCGCGACCGCATTGCCGAAGGCCATGTGGCCGAGGCCGCCGGCCTGCTCGGCTATCGCTACACGGTGGAAGCGGAAGTGATCCACGGCAAGCAGCTCGGCCGCACCCTCGGCTACCCGACCGCGAACATGGCACTGCCCATGGAAGTGCCGCTCCGGCCTGGCATCTATGCGGTCAAGTTCCGCATGGGCGACGGATCGATCCACAATGGCGTCGCCAGCTTCGGCCATCGTCCGACGGTGACCGAAAACGGCCGCGCGCTCCTCGAAACCTTCGTCTTCGATTTTTCCGGCGATCTCTACGGACAGGTCTGCGCCGTATCCTTCTTCGGGCATCTGCGCGACGAGCAGAAATTCGACGGCCTCGAAGCCCTCGTGGTCCAGATGGAGCAGGACGACCAGGAGGCCCGCGCACTGCTTGCCGGTGTCACCCCGCTCGGGCCTGTGGATGCGGCGGTTTGCTTCTGATTACCGTTCACCGAACAGCAGGCGGTTCATGTCCATGCTTGCGCGAACCACATGCGGGATGACGACCGTGTCGCCCGACTGGCGATAGAGGATCAGATAGTTTCCATGCACCCGGCGCCGTATATTCCTGTCCCGATGGGAGGCAAACAGCGGAAAGGCGAGGGGAATATCGGCAAGTTCCTCGCATTTCTCGGAGTTCAGCGAGGAATGTGGCCGCACGGGCCGGGTTGTGCTCAGCGATGAAATCACCGATCGCGACCAGGTCTGCCACTGCCTTCGAGGTGGAGACGACGTCCATTGTGAAAAGGTCTTAATTAAACAGATAGAAAAAGATGCGTCCGCCGGATCAACTGGCGAAGCGCGTCACAAGCCTGGCCCGCACATCCGCTGCGGAATGGATCCGGCCGGCGCCGAGATCCGCAAGTCCCTCTTCGATGCCGGCGTCTATGGACTGGAGAAGGCGCTCTCGCTCCGCAACGAGGCGAACACCTTCATCCAGCACGTCGCCAGGCGTGGAAAAGTGGCCGCTTTCCACCGGCTGCTCCACGGTCTCTTCGAGATTGCCTGGATCGTTTCTCATGCAGGATACTCCCCGGTTCATGAGCGACAGCTTAACAGGAAGGCGCCTGCCCGTCCATCATGGCTTTTGCCGGTTTGCTTCTGATCAGCGCTTCAGCCGCTGGTCGAACGGATACTGGTAGGTCGCCGCAATCGCGATGTCACCCGCAAGCGGATGCCGGGGATTGATGAGGATGTTCCGGGCCGCCGGCATGACGGCCGACGGCACGTCGATCAAAAGGGTTTTTGCGTCTTCGAGAAGCCGCGAGCCTTCCGCCTGTGTTCCGGCGAGATCGGCAAAATCGGCGGTTTCAACCCGGTGGATCGGCGCGCCGCCGGGGCAGGTGATCTTCAGCAGCTGGTAGTGGCTCGGTACATCTTCGAAATCCATGTGAACAAGAATTTCGAGCATGGCCGTCGAGGGGTGGTCGGCGCAGTAGGTCACGGGCAATCCCTGCCGATGCCAGCGCCCCGGGGCCAGCAAGCCCCCACGTCCGCTGAGGTCGGCGAAGGCCGAGATGCGCCAGATATCCATGGCTCAGAGGAAAATGCCGTGTTCGATGCGGTTGAGCTCCTGTTCCACGAGCAGGGCACCGCTTTCGGAAGGAAGAAGTTCGATCGGCGCCACCCCTTCCAGGGCCCGACAGGGCTTGCGCAACCAGCGCTCGGCCTTGGCCTCGTCTCCAAAAACACGACGGGAATGGGCGGCAATGCGCTCCACCCGCAAGAGGCTGTCGTTTTCCTGTATCGTCAGCGGTTCGTTCGCTTGCAGGCGGCGGGCAAGCGTGCGGCGGGGCGCCACCAGGCGATAGATTTCCTCCTGCGAGAACCCGTATTGCCTCAGCCGGTCAACCGCGCGCGCGGAGTGGATCCGGTAGGCACCGCCCGAAGCGGTGGCGACCCGTTGCGAAAGAATCTCGTCCCGCTGCGGTATGCTGTGTGCAAGCTCGGTCATGACGGAAGATCCTTGCTTTTGCCAACTGCCCTTCAATATAGGCGCAAATGGCACGATGCTCAAGCGGAGCCAAAACCCCTTTCCTTTCGCGGGAAAAACGCTTAAACAACCGGCCATCATGAGCAAGCTCTTCCGGCGTCCTATTCTTCGAATTATTGGCCCGGCCTTCCGCGCGATCTGACGCTGCTGGAAGTCCGGGATTTCTGGCGTTCGCCGCAAGGCCGCGAACGCAAGCCCTCACGCCTCTATCCCCAAATCCAAAGCGCATGAAGCCCGTCGGGGCCGCGCTCCAGAATGGCCGAGACCATGACCGAGACCGAAACCAAGATCGATTATTCCACCACGCTTTACCTGCCGCAGACCGATTTCCCGATGCGTGCCGGCCTGCCGCAGAAGGAGCCCGAAATGGTGGCCCGCTGGCAGAAGATGGACCTTTACAAGCGGCTCCGCGCCTCCGCCGCCGGCCGGGTGAAATTCGTGCTGCATGACGGCCCGCCCTATGCCAACGGCAACATCCATATCGGCCACGCGCTGAACAAGATCCTCAAGGACGTGATCGTCCGCTCCTTCCAGATGCGCGGCCGCGATGCCAACTACGTGCCCGGCTGGGATTGCCACGGCCTGCCGATCGAATGGAAGATCGAGGAAAAGTATCGCGAGAAGGGCAAGAACAAGGACGAGGTTCCGGTCAACGAATTCCGCAAGGAATGCCGCGAATTCGCCAGCCACTGGATCGGCGTGCAGACCGAGGAGTTCAAGCGCCTCGGCATTGAGGGCGATTTCGAGAACCCCTACACGACCATGGCCTTCCACGCCGAAGCCCGCATCGCCGGCGAACTGCTGAAGATCGCCAAGAGCGGCCAGCTCTATCGCGGCTCGAAGCCCGTCATGTGGTCGGTGGTCGAGCGCACCGCGCTCGCCGAAGCCGAAGTCGAGTATCAGGATTACGAGAGCGACACCGTCTGGGTGAAGTTCCCGGTCACCAAGGGGCCGGAAGATTTTGCCGGCGCATCCGTCGTCATCTGGACGACCACCCCCTGGACCATGCCGGGCAACCGCGCAATCGCCTTCTCCTCGCGCTATCCTTACGCGCTCTTCGAGGTGGAAACCGCTGAAAACGCCTTCGGCCCGCAGCCCGGAGACCGGGTGATCTTCGCGACCCGTCTGGCCGATGATTGCGCCGCCAAGGCCAAGGTCTCGCTGAAGATGGTCCGCCACATCGAGCCGGAAGAGCTCGGCACGGTCGAATGCGCCCATCCGCTCGCCTCGCTCGGCTATTCCTTCCGTGTGCCGCTTCTCGATGGCGATCACGTCACCGACGATGCCGGTACCGGCTTCGTGCACACCGCACCCGGCCACGGCCGCGAGGACTTCGATGCCTGGATGGCGGAAGCCCGCAATCTGGAAGCCCGCGGCATCTCCTCGAAGATCCCCTTCACGGTCGACGATGCCGGCTTCTACACCGCAGACGCGCCCGGCTTCGGCCCGGATCGCGAAGGCGGACCTGCGCGCGTCATCGACGACAAGGGCAAGAAGGGCGATGCGAACGATGCCGTCATCAAGGCGCTGATCGCGGCCAACAACCTCTTTGCCCGCGGTCGCCTGAAGCACACCTATCCGCACTCCTGGCGTTCCAAGAAGCCGGTGATCTTCCGCAACACGCCGCAGTGGTTCGTCTACATGGACAAGACGCTCGACGACGGACGTACGCTGCGCGACCGGGCGCTTTCCGCCATCGACGACACCCGCTTCGTGCCCGCCGCCGGCCAGAACCGCCTGCGTGCCATGATCGAGGGCCGTCCGGACTGGGTGCTCTCGCGTCAGCGCGCCTGGGGCGTGCCGATCGCCGTCTTCTGCGACGAGAAGGGCGAGATCCTGGTCGATGACGCCGTCAACGCCCGCATCCTCGAGGCCTTCGAGCAGGAAGGCGCCGATGCCTGGTTTGCCGACGGTGCCCGCGAGCGCTTCCTCGGCGACCGCGCCTCCGAAGGCTGGACGCAGGTGAAGGACATTCTCGACGTCTGGTTCGACTCGGGCTCCACCCACACCTTCACGCTGGAAGACCGTCCGGATCTCAAGTGGCCGGCGGATGTCTATCTGGAGGGTTCCGACCAGCATCGCGGCTGGTTCCATTCCTCGCTGCTCGAAAGTGCGGCGACCCGTGGCCGCGCGCCCTATGACGCCGTCATCACCCATGGCTTCACCATGGATGAGAAGGGCCAGAAGATGTCGAAGTCGCTCGGCAATGTCGTCTCGCCGCAGGACGTGATGAAGGAATCGGGCGCCGATATCCTGCGCCTCTGGGTCATGACCACCGACTACTGGGAAGACCAGCGCCTCGGCAAGACGATCATCCAGACCAACATCGACGCCTATCGCAAGCTGCGCAACACCATCCGCTGGATGCTCGGCACCCTGGCGCATGACAAGGGCGAGGAGATCGCGCTTGCCGACATGCCGGAACTCGAAAGGCTGATGCTGCACAAGCTGGCCGAACTCGACCGGCTGGTCCGCGACGGCTACGATGCCTTCGACTTCAAGAAGATCTCCCGCGCGCTGATCGATTTCTCGAATGTCGAGCTCTCGGCCTTCTACTTCGACGTCCGCAAGGATGCGCTCTATTGCGACGCGCCCTCGAGCGTGAAGCGCCGCGCCTCGCTGGCCGTCATCCGCACGATCTTCAACTGCCTCGTCACCTGGCTTGCGCCCATGCTGCCCTTCACCACCGAAGAGGCCTGGCTGTCGCGCTATCCGGAGAAGGAGAGCGTGCATCTCGAGCAGTTCCCCGAGGTTCCGGCCGAATGGCTGAACCCGGCACTGGACGAGAAGTGGGAAAAGATCCGCACCGTCCGCAAGGCGGTGACCGGTGCTCTGGAAATCGAGCGCCGCGAAAAGCGGATCGGCTCTTCGCTGGAAGCGGCCCCCGTCGTCCACGTGGCGGACAAGGACCTTCTGGCGGCGCTGTCCGGCCAGGATTTTGCGGAAATCTGCATCACCTCGGCCATCTCGGTCGTGGAGGGCGAGGGGCCGTCGGACGCCTTCCGGCTGGACGACGGTACGAAGGTGGCGGTCGAGCCGAAGCTCGCTTCGGGCAGGAAGTGCGCCCGCTCCTGGAAGATCACCGACGATGTCGGGTCGGACCCGTCCTATCCCGACGTATCCGCCCGCGATGCGGCGGCGCTGCGCGAGCTGGGCGTTGCCCCGGCTGCGTGAGGCGGCCAAATTGAGGATGACCGGCCGGATGAATTGCGCTTTCGTGGTTCATCCGGTACAACCGGCCTGAAATTGGCCGGATTTCCGCGGCAGGTGACATTCGACAAGGGTGTGCCGCCTGTCCTGGAGTGGCGCACCGGCGAGGCTGGAAGGGTTACATGAGCAATCTGCGTGCTATTCGCGTTATCGCCGGGCTGACCGGTCTTCTCGCAGCGACCGCGGCCTTGAGCGGCTGCGTCAGCAGCCCGACCTACGGGACCGGCACGACGGCTGCCGAACAGCTGGTGGACGACATCGGTGCAGCCGCGACCATCGGTGGCGGCGGCAAGAAGAAGAACATCAAGTATGCACCGCGTCCGGGTCTGGTCGTTCCCCCGGCCGGCGAACAGACCGCGCTGGTAACGCCGCAGCCTTCCGTTGCCGACAAGGACAACGGCCAGTGGGCCGAAAGCCCCGAGGAAATGCGCGCCCGTCTGGCCCAGGAAGCGGAAGACAACCGCAACAATGCAAGTTATCAGTCGCCTCTGGCGAAGGGTCCGGGCTTCGGCGACAAGCCGGGCGTGTCCTCCCAGGCGCAGTTTGCCCAGTTCCGCCAGAACATCCAGACCCAGAAGGGCAACTACGAAGGCCGCCGCTATCTTTCCGATCCGCCGCCGGTCTATCGCCAGGCCGATCCGGCAGCGCTTACCGATCTCGGCGAACCGGAAAAGGTCAAGGAAAAGCGCCGCCGCAAGGCAGCCGTGGTCGAAGGAACCGGCGCCAGCTGGTGGCAGCCCTTCCAATAAGCGGCTCTCCCAAGAATTCGGGGTCGCCTTTTGGCATGAAACCACGCATGGTCACGATGGCCGCCCCGATCCGGGCGGCCATTTTCATGTCCGCACACAAAGCATGAGGAATTCGACATGACGTTTGTCCTTCGCCCGGCCACGCCCGACGACGCAGCCACCATTCTGCGCTTCATCCGGGAGCTGGCTGCCTATGAGCGCGCCGAACACGAGGTCGAGGCGACGGAAGAGACCATCCGCAGCTCGATCTTCGGCGAGGGGGCGGTCACGCGGGCGCTGATGTGCGAAGTCAACGGCAAGGCTGCAGGCTTTGCGGTGTGGTTCTACAACTATTCCACCTGGCAGGCCCGCAAGGGGCTCTATCTGGAAGATCTCTACGTAACGCCGGAGTTCCGCGGTTCGGGCGCCGGCAAGCTCATCCTGCGCAAGCTGGCCGAAATCGCGGTGAAGGAAGGCTGCGGCCGCTTCGAATGGAGCGTGCTGGACTGGAACGAACCGGCGATCCGCGTCTACAAGGCCATCGGTGCCGAACCGCAGGACGAGTGGGTCCGCTACCGGTTGTCGGGCAAGGCACTGCACGATTTCGCCGCCGGCGTGACAGAAGCCGCACCCGCCTGAGGTCAGGCACTCAAGCATTGCAGCTCCCAAAAATGGTTTTCCCGGCGAGATTGCTTTGCCGGGCGATCAGGATAGTCTGCGCGCATTCGCAAACCTCCCTTCCTGGACCTTTGGATGCGCCCGACTTTCCTTGCCCTCCTGACTGCATTTCTTTCCGCCACCACCGTTGCCGAGGCAGCCGAGGCCTGGACCTACAAGGGCACGTTGGGGAAGTTTCCCATCATCGTGGAAATGACCGAGCTTGCCGCCGACGGCACGCGTCAGGCGCGGTACAGCTATCTCGCAAAGGGCGTGGACATCCCGCTGCATGCCCCGGCTTCGGATGAGGAGGACAGCTTCACCTTTGCGGAGGAAGCGCCCTGCACGCCGAAAACCTGCGTTTCCTCGATGAGCGGCGACGGCACGAACCAGAAGCCGGCGCCGATTGCCGCCGACTGGTCGCTGACCTTCTCCGACGAGGGCAACCACCTTTCCGGAACCTGGAAGGACCGCAAGAGCGGCAAGACCCTGCCGGTCGAGCTGGACTATGTGGAGACGCGCAATGTGGATGCGGAGTTCGATTCCGCCCTGCCGCTGGTTCTGGACAGCCTGCTCGATTCCGAACGCATCGAGAGCTTTCCCTATGACGACCTGAAGTTCCAGCGGCCCTACAAGAAGGGTCCGGTCCAGGAGTTCAACGGAGCCAGGTTCCGGATCGACGAAGACCCCCGCATCGCGCTCGGCTATCCCGCCATCGAGTCGCTCGAAGGGGCCAGCCCCGATGCGGCCAACCGCTGGCTCCAGGATCAGCGCATCCGCATGTCGCTGCGCGATTTCGCCTGTGCTGCCCGGGCCTACCAGGATTTCGGCTGGGACGAGAACGTGATGGCGGACAAGAGCCCCTATCGGTCCGATCAGATGGCCCGGCTGGAATACCTGTCGGACCGCCTCGTCGGTCTGACCGAAAGCGGTTCCTTCTTCTGCGGCGGCGCTCATCCAGACAATTTCTGGAACTACCGCCTCGGGGACGTGAAGACGGGCAAGACCGTTGCACCCGAAAGCCTGGTCAAGGGCTTCACCTTCCGCGATTACAACGACAAGCCGATGGACCCTGCGGACGCGAGTGAGGAAAACCCCGGCCAGTACAAGCCGGACGCCAGCCTCGTCGAGCGGGTGAAGAAGGAGCGTCCGATCGACGAAAGCGAGGCCGAAAGCGGCTGCGAAATGGACACCTTCATCCGCGAGAACCTCTCCGTTGCCTTCAAGGGTCACAATCTCGTCTTCGTGCTGAAGGATCTGCCGACCTATGCGGCCGCCTGCTACACCGATCTCTATTCCATCCCGCTGACCGAGGCGCGCGATTACCTGACCGCGGAGGGCCAGCGCTATTTCGTCGAGCTCGACCGGTAAGGACTAGCGGCGCTCCGCAAAGAACTGCCGGAGAATCTCCGCCGCCTCGCGCTCGGCAATACCGGAATAGACATCGGGAGCGTGATGGCAGGTCGGCTGCCGGTAGAAGCGTGCGCCGTGATCGACACCGCCGCCCTTCGGATCCTCCGCGCCGTAGTAGAGGCGGCGGATCCGTGCGAAGGAAATGGCCGCGGCACAGAGGGTGCAGGGCTCCAGCGTGACATAGAGATCGGCGCCTTCGAGACGTTCGTCCTCAAGTGCCGCGCAGGCCGCGCGGATCGCCAGCACCTCGGCATGGGCGGTCACGTCGCGCAGCTCGCGGGTGCGGTTCCCCGCCGCGCCGATCACCCGGCCATCCTTCACCACGACGGCACCGACGGGCACTTCGCCCCGCCTTGCAGCGGCGCGCGCTTCCTCGAGCGCCCGCTCCATGTACGGATTTGTCTCCGTCATCCGCAGATTTCCTCTTAACCCCGGCCTTTCGACCTGATAGGACACCGGGTCAAACCAAGGCAAACAGCAAATGACATCCAAAGACAAGTCCAGCCGTGGCGGCAGGCCCGCCGCAGGGCGCGACGGCGCCAATCGCAACCGCTCCGGCAAACCTTCCGGCAAGCCGCCGGGGAAGCGTTTCGGCGGCCCGCGCGGCGCTGACCGGCCCGCCGACGGCGAGCGATCCGAACGCCCCTTCGCCAAATCGCGCCCCGCAGGCGCGCGCGACGAGGGCGCAAAACGCGAAAAGAGCCATTTCGGGGAAAAGCGCGAAGGCCGCTCCTTCGGAAAGCCTGCCGGCAAGGGCAAGCCCTTTGCGGCCAAAGGCGATGCACGCCCGGCACGTCCCGCACGCCCGCGTCCGGCACCGGTTGCCGTCGAAGCGGCGACCGACGGTCCGAAGCCCGAGCGCATTTCCAAGCTGCTGGCCCGCGCAGGCGTTGCCTCGCGCCGCGACGTCGAGCGGATGATCATGGAAGGCCGGGTCTCGCTGAACGGCACGGTGCTGGACACGCCGGTCGTGCTTGCGACGCTTGCCGACAAGATCGAGGTGGACGGCATGCCGGTGCGGGGCATCGAGCGCACCCGCCTGTGGCTCTATCACAAGCCTGCTGGCCTCGTGACGACCAATTCCGATCCGGAAGGCCGTCCGACCGTCTTCGACAACCTGCCCGACGATCTGCCGCGGGTCATGTCCGTCGGCCGGCTCGACATCAACACCGAAGGCCTGCTGCTGCTGACCAATGACGGCGGCCTCTCGCGCGTTCTCGAACTGCCCTCGACCGGCTGGCTGCGTCGCTACCGCGTGCGCGCCCATGGCGAGATCGACCAGGCGAAGCTCGACACGCTGAAGGACGGCATTGCCGTCGACGGCGTGCTCTATGGCGGCATCGATGCCGTCCTCGACCGCCAGCAGGGCCACAATGTGTGGATCACCATGGGCTTGCGCGAAGGCAAGAACCGCGAGATCAAGAACGTGCTGGGCGCGCTCGGTCTCGACGTGAACCGCCTGATCCGCCTGTCCTACGGCCCGTTCCAGCTGGGTGACCTGCCGGAAGGCGCGGTGGTGGAGGTGCGCGGTCGCCTGCTGCGCGACCAGCTCGGCCCCCGCCTGATCGAGGAGGCCAAGGCCAATTTCGACGCCCCCATCTTCAACCAGCCTGTCCGCGAGGAGGGTGAGGCCGAGGCAGACGAAGCCCCGGCAAGGAAACCCGCCCGGGCAAGACCCGCGGCAGCGGACCACGCCTTCGACGATCGCCCCGAACGCCGGGGCAAGCCGGCAGCAGGCGGAAAGCCGTTCAAGGGCAAGGGTTTCGACCGCAAGGACGAGCGCGACGACCAGTTCGATGCCCGCCCGAAGCGCAAGCCGGCCGGCACGACGCGCACCGCCAATGTCTGGATGGCGCCGGGCGCCAAGCCCCTTTCCGACAAGCAGCGCTCCAAGCGCGGCGCGATCCCCAATGCCAAGCCCGTCGTTGCCTCGCCCGATATCAAGGGACCGCGCGTCAAGGTGACCCGTGCCCAGGAGGACCGGGACTGGATCCGCGCCGAGAATCCCGCGCCGAAGAAGGACGAGGGCGGCTTTGGCGGCCGCAAGTCCTTCGGCGACCGCAAGCCGCGCGAGGACCGCGACGACCGTCCGCCCCGTGGCGAACGGGCTGACAGGGGCTCCTTCGGTGACCGGCCTGCCCGGGGCGACCGTCCGGCGCGCGGCGAAAGGGGTGATCGCCCCATGAGCCGCAAGCCCTCCGGCGACCGCCCCTTCGGCGGCAAGCCTTCCGGTGGCCGTCCGTCGGGCAAGCCCGGCGGCCCGCGCGGCAGGAAGGGCTGAGCCACCATGCGCATCGTCGGTGGAGACCTGCGCGGGCGCGCGCTCGCCACGCCGAAGACAAACGCCATACGGCCCACCACGGACCGGACGCGCGAAAGCCTGTTCAACATTCTTGCCCATACCTATCCCGATGCGCTGGATGGGGCGCGGATGATGGACCTCTTCGCCGGGACCGGCGCCGTCGGCATCGAGGCGCTCTCGCGGGGGTGCCGCTTCGGCCTCTTCGTCGAATCGAGCGTCGAGGGCAGGGGCCTGCTCTGGCAGAATATCGAGACGCTGGGCTTGACCGGCCGGGCGCGGATGCTGCGTCGGGACGCCACCGATCTCGGCTCTGCCGGGACGATGGAAGCCTTTCATTTTGCCTTTGCAGATCCGCCCTATGGTCAGGGTCTCGGGGAGAAGGCGCTTGCCGCCGCTGCCGCCGGCAACTGGCTGAAGCCCGGCGCGCTTGTCGTTCTGGAAGAACGGGCCGATATTGAGCCGGCAATGGATGCGGTTTTCCAGCGACTGGAAGACCGCACCTTTGGCGATACCAGGATGCATTTCTACCGCTATAGGCCCTGACCTCCCGGGCCATGCGGATCGAGGACGGATACGCATGACCCGCGCGCACCATGCCGGCAGGACCAGCCCTTCGGGCAGCACGCCCACGATTGCCATCGCCTTCGGCGGCGGCGGCGCCAGGGGCCTTGCCCATATTCACGTCATCGAGGCACTGGACGAGCTCGGCATACGGCCGGTAGCGATCTCGGGTGCTTCCATCGGCGCGATCATGGGGGCCGGCATGGCCGCCGGCCTCTCCGGCGCTGAAATCCGCGAGCACACGCTCGCAACCGTCGGCAACCGCGCCAATGTCGTCAACCGCCTCTGGAGCCTTCGTCCCTCCACGGTCAAGGCCGCCATGTCGGGCGGCTTTCGCATGGGCCAGTTCAATCTCGAGCGCATCCTGGGCGTCTTCCTGCCGGAAGCCCTGCCCGAGGATTTCGCCGACCTCCAGATCCCGCTCAAGGTCTCGGCCACCGATTATTACGGCCAGTGCGAGAAGGTCATCGAGACGGGCGCGCTCGTGAAGGCGCTTGCCGCGAGTGCAGCGCTGCCGGCAATCTTCATGCCTGTCACCGTCGAGGGCAGGGTGATGATCGATGGCGGCATCTTCAACCCCGTGCCCTACGAGGAGCTTCTGCCCCTGGCCGACATCGTCATCGGCATCGATGTGGTCGGAGGGCCCGAGGGCGACGGCACCCATGTGCCCAACCGGCTGGACAGCCTGTTCGGTGCAAGTCAGCTGATGATGCAGGCCAACATCGCGCTGAAGCTGAAGCTCGGCCCGCCCCACATCTTCCTGCGACCGGCCGTCAACCGCTTCCGGGTGCTCGATTTCCTCAAGGCAGGCCAGGTGCTGGACGCCTCGGCCGGCATCAAGGAAGACCTGAAACGCGCGCTCGAGAGCGAAATGGAGAAGCGCCTCAGGGCCTCCTGACGATATCCGATTTCATGATCCCGATCGGGAGCAGCGGCAGCTCCGGCGGCTTTTCCCGCCCATGGCGGATACGCAGGATCTTGGATGTCTCCAGCGCGAATTCGATGATCCACGAGATAGGCGCCCATAAAAAATGATACCGGGTGATCTCCGGTATCTCGCGTCCTTCACTCGCGAGACAGGTCTTCAGGGCACGGCCCCGACCTGTTGCAGCACGTCAGGGGCAGCCTGAGGTTCAGGGGAGCGGATAACTGTTGTTCTGACACAGATATTCTCCCCTTTTATAATGCCGGAATGGACAAGAAGGGCGAGAGCTCCGTTCAGGTCTTGGCTTCTTCCGCCACCTTTCCGTGCCGGGGCTTCATCAGCGGCTCCGGCGTGACCGGGCGGGTGTGGAGCTTGTCGGTGCCGGCATAGATGCCTTCGGCGGCCTGTATGGCGAGCCGCTCCTCGTCGCGGCGGCGGATGTCCCGGCGGATCTCGTCGGCCGTCGCCTCGTCGGTGCCGAGCGCCTCCAGCGTGCGGGCGCCGAAAAGCAGGCCGGATTCCAGCGTCTCGCGCAGCTCGTATTCCACGCCCTTTTCCCTGAGCGCGATGGTGTGGATGCGGTCATAGGAGCGCACGAAGAGCCGCACGTCGGGAAAATCGGCCTGCACGAGATCGACGATGCGGTCGGTGATGTCGCGCTGATGGGTGCAGATCGCGACGATCTTCGCCCGTTCGATGCCGGCGGCGATAAGCACGTCCTTGCGGGTGCCATCGCCGAAATAGATGCGGAAGCCGAAGCGCTCCGCCTGCCGGACACGATCGGCAGAGGTGTCGATGATGGTCACGTCGCGTCCGGCGGCAAGCAGCATCTGGGAGGCGATCTGTCCGAAGCGGGAGAAGCCGATCATCAGCACGTCGGAGCCGGCGCCTTCGAAATCCTCCTCCAGTTCCTCCTTCTCGCCCTTGGTCAGCATCCGGCGCGAGAGGGCGGAGCCGAGCGGTGTGAGCGCCATGGAAAGGGTGACGACCGCAATCAGCAGCGAGGCGGTTTCTGCGGAGAACAGGCCGGAAGCCGCCGCCGTGGTGAACAGCACGAAGCCGAATTCGCCGCCCTGCGGCAGGAGGAAGGCGATGCGGATCGCGTCGTTGTGGCTGGAGCCCGTCATGCGGCACAGGCCATAGATCACGCCCGCCTTCAGCAGCATCATGGCCGGCACGGCAATGGCGATCACCACCAGCTTGTCGAGGAGCACCTCGATCTCCAGCGAAAGGCCGACCGCCATGAAGAAGGTCGCGAGCAGAATGCCGCGGAAGGGTTCGATATCCGCTTCCAGTTCGTGGCGGTAGCTGCTTTCCGCCAGCATCACGCCCGCAAGAAAGGCACCCATGGCCATCGAGAGGCCAACCGCCTGCATCAGCGTCGCCGAACCGAGGACGAGGAAAAGCGCTGCCGCAATCATCGCCTCGCGCGCACCGGTGCGCGCAATCACGTTGAAGATGCGGGAAAGCAGGTAGCGCCCCGCAAGCACCATGCCGCCCACGGTGGCGACCGCAACGAGAATATCCACCCACAGCGGATTGGCCGCTTTCTCGCCGGAGCCGTCGAGGAAGCTGGTGAGCGCCAGAAGCGGCACGATCGCAAGGTCCTGGAACAGCAGCAGCGAGAAGGAGCGCTGGCCGTAGCGGGTGTTCACGTCGCTTTCGCTTTCGAGGATCTGCATGGCGAAGGCGGTGGAAGAGAGCGCCAGCCCGAAGCCTGCGACGATGGCCGGCCGCCAATCGAGTAGGCCGGTCACCCGGATGGCGGCGGTCAGGACGAGACCCGTCACCACCACCTGCGCCATGCCGAGCCCGAAGATGTCGCGCCGCATCTGCCAGAGCCGCGAGGGCTTCAGCTCCAGCCCTATGATGAACAGCAGGAAAACGACACCCAGCTCCGAGACGGACAGGATTTCCTCCCCCGTCGTGATGATCCTGAGGAGCGGCCCGATGACCACCCCGGCCGCGAGATAGCCAAGCACCGTGCCAAGGCCGATCTTCTTGAAGAGCGGCGCTGCGACGGTCACCCCGCCAAGGAGCACGAGGACTTCGGCGAAAAGGGCGTTGGGGGTGGTCATGAAGGAGGGTCCTGTGCGATTCGGCGCCAAAATCTGAAAATTGATGATTGCATAGTAAAGCCAACCGCCCGCCGCGCCAATGCATGGGGGCATGTCTGCCCTGTGCGACCCGTGGCATTGCGGATAAGCACTCGGGCGAGCGCCTTCTCCCTTGCGCGGCTGCCTCGATCGCCGATATCAAGGCCGCACAATCGAGAGGAGATGGGCATGAACGGCGCGGAAATCCTGGTCAACACGCTTCTTTCGGGAGGCATCGACGTCTGTTTCGCCAATCCGGGCACCTCGGAGATGCATTTCGTCGCCGCGCTTGACCGCTATCCCCGGATGCGCTGCGTGCTGGGACTGTTCGAGGGTGTGGTTACCGGCGCTGCGGACGGCTATTACCGCATGGCCGGCAAACCGGCATCGACGCTGCTGCATCTCGGCCCCGGCCTCGCCAACGGCCTGTCCGCGCTCCATAACGCGATGAAAGCCTCCTCCGGCATCGTCAACGTGGTTGGCGATCATGCAAGCTGGCATTTGCAGTATGATGCGCCGCTGACCAGCGATGTCGATGGCATCGCGCGCCCCGTCTCGCACTGGCTGAAGCGCTCCCACGCGCCCGATGATGTGGGCCGGCATGCGGCGGAGGCGATCGAGGCTGCCAATGGCCGTCCGGGCGCCATCGCCACGCTCATCCTGCCCGGTGACGCGGCCTGGAACGAGGCTGGAACACCCCTCCGTTTCGACCCCGCCACCAGCGCCGCCCCCCATCGCCAGCCGCTCGCCCCGCGCGCGGATGCCATCGATGCCGCGGCAAGGGCGCTTCTTTCCGGACAGCCGGCCGCGCTCTTCCTCGGCGGTGCTGCACTGACGGCAAAGGCCATGGAGATCGTCGGGCGGATCGTCGCGAAGACCGGCGCACGCCCCTTCAGCCAGACCTTCGCCGCCCGCGTCGAGCGGGGGGCGGGCCGGGTGGCGGCCGAGCGGCTTCCCTATCCGGTCGATCATGCGGTGGAGGTGCTGAAGCCCTATCGCCACATCGTGACGGTCCAGGCAAGCCAGCCGGTCGGCTTCTTTGCCTATCCCGGCAAGCCGAGCGTCCTGTCCCATCCGGAGGCGGAAATCCATCCCCTGTGCGGTCTGCAGGAGGATGTCGTGGCAGCGCTCGAGGCGCTGGCCGAAGCGGTGGGCGCGGCAGGAGTTCAGCCGGTTCGCGCCATGCGCGCCGAAGCCGCACTGCCGACCGGGGCGCTCAATCCGCTCGCCATCGCCCAGGCGCTCGCCGCCCTGATGCCGGAGGATGCGGTGGTCGTCGACGAGGCGATCACCGGCGGGTTCAGCTCCTATCCGTTGACGGCAACGGCCGCGCCGCATGACTGGCTGCAGAACATGGGCGGCTCCATCGGCTTTGCCCCGCCGGTCGCGACCGGTGCGGCGCTCGGCGCGCCCGGCCGTCCCGTCATCTGCCTGACCGGCGACGGCAGTGCGATGTATTCCCTTCAGGCGCTCTGGACGCAGGCCCGCGAAAGCCTTCACGTCGTCACGCTGGTCTTTTCGAACCGCACCTACCAGATCCTCAAGATGGAGTTTGCCGGCGTGGGCGCCGGCGAGCCCGGCCCGAGCGCGCTCGCGATGATGAACCTCGACCGCCCCGATCTCAACTGGGTGAAGATGGGCGAGGGCATGGGCGTTCCCTCCACCCGCGTGACGACGGCGGAGGAACTCTGCACGGCGCTGTCGCGGGCGCTTTCCGCCGAAGGCCCCTCGCTGATCGAGGTCATGCTCTGAGGGGCAGGGGCCCGGGGTCCGGCCAAAACTTCTCGCCCGCCCCTTGATGCGGCGGGGGTCGGGGAATAAATGCAGGGCAACGAAAGGCCTTCCCATGACGTCAGAACTCAAGAGCAGCACCCTAGTCGATCGCGCCGCGCAGCTGATCGAGCTCGCCAGAGCCGCCGGTGCTGATGCCGCCGATGCGGTCGTGGTGCGCTCCCGATCCCAGTCGGTTTCCGTGCGCCTTGGCAAGGTGGAGAACACCGAGGCCTCCGAGAGCGACGATTTCTCGCTTCGCGTCTTCGTCGGACGGCGGGTGGCGAGCGTCTCGGCCAATCCCGGCTTCGACCTGAAGGTGCTGGCCGAACGCGCCGTTGCCATGGCCCGGGTCTCGCCGGAGGATCCGTTCGCCTGCCTGGCGGACGAGGAGCGGCTGGCAAAATCCTATCCCGATCTCGCGCTCTTCGATCCGACGACGGTCGAGACCGCACGGCTCAGGGAGATGGCGCTCGAGGCGGAAGCGGCGGCCCTTGGCGTTGCCGGCGTGACCAATTCCGGCGGCGCCGGAGCCTCCGCCGGCTTCGGAGGACTGGTTCTCGTGACCTCCCACGGTTTCGAAGGGTCATACACCGCCTCCCGCTTCGGCTGCTCGGCGAGCGTGATTGCCGGCGAGGGCACGAAGATGGAGCGCGACTACGACTATGACAGCCGCCTCTATTTCGGCGAGCTCGACGATCCCGCGGAGATCGGCCGCCGCGCCGGCGAGCGCGCGGTGCGAAGGCTCAATCCGCGGCAGGTGGAAACGGGGCAGGGCGTGACCGTCGTCTTCGATCCGCGCGTGGCGCGCGGCTTCGTCGGCCATATCGCCGGTGCGATCAACGGCGCCTCTGTCGCCCGCAAGACCTCGTTCCTGCGCGACCGCATGGGCGAGCGGGTGCTCAAGGCCGGGCTCAACGTGATCGACGATCCTCTGGTCGTGCGCGGTTCTTCCTCGCGCCCCTTCGATGGCGAGGGCGTCACCGGGGAACGGCTTGCGATGATCGAGGACGGTGTCCTGAAGCACTGGTTCCTCTCCACCTCCACCGCCCGCGAACTCGGCCTTGCCACCAACGGGCGCGGCGTGCGCTCCGGCACCATGGTATCGCCGTCTTCAACCAACCTGTCGCTGGAGCCCGGCGAAGTCTCCCCGGAGGAGCTCATCCGCTCGGTCGGCAATGGCTTCTACGTCACGGAGCTGATCGGCCAGGGCGTCGACATGATTACCGGCGAGTACAGCCGCGGCGCTTCCGGTTTCTGGATCGAGAATGGCGCGCTGACCTTCCCGGTTTCGGAGGTCACCATCGCCTCGAACCTCAAGGACATGTTCATGCGGGTGACCCCGGCCAGCGACATCGATCGAAAATACGGTGTCGCCAGCCCGACGCTCGCCATCGAGGGCATGACGCTCGCAGGAAAGTGATCCCATGACCCTCCGCATCACCGGTGCCCAGACCTGGGCCGACGATCTCGCCCTCATCGCGGAGGCGGCGCGCGCCGCCGGGGCGGTCGCGCTCGGCTATTTCCGCCAGTCGCCGGAAGTGTGGTGGAAGAACAAGGATCGCTCGCCGGTCAGCGCTGCGGATTTTGCCGCCAACGAGTGCCTCTCCGACATGCTGCGCAGCGCCCGCCCGGGCTATGGCTGGCTTTCGGAGGAGACGGAGGACAGCCGGGACCGGCTTTCCTGCGAGACCGCCTTCGTCATCGACCCCATCGACGGGACCCGCGCCTTCATCGGCGGGGAGGTGACGTGGTGCGTCAGCGTCGCGGTGGTGCACCAGGGGCGGCCGGTTGCCGGCGCGCTCCATGCACCGGCGCTGGAGGAGGAATATCTGGCCATCGCCGGCGGGCCGGCCCTCAAGAACGGGCTGCCGATCGCCACCACCCGCTGGCACGAGGGCGAGCCGATGCGGCTTGCCGTGCCGGAGGACATGCTGGCGAAGTTTCCGCCCGAACGGCGCCAGTCGATCACCCGCATCACCCACGTGCCGTCGCTGGCCTACCGGCTCGCCATGGTGGCCGAGGGGCGGATCGACGGGACGCTGGTAAAGCGCAATTCGCACGACTGGGATCTGGCTGCAGCCGACCTCATTCTCGAATGCGCCGGCGGCCGCCTGACCGACCTTCAGGGGCAGGCCCTAGCCTATAACCGCGCCGAGGTGAGCCACCCGGTTCTCTGCGGTGCGGCGGGCTCGCTGGTGAAGCCGCTGGCGCGGGAATTCGCGGCGCTTCAGCACGGTTGACCCCGGCCCGTCTTTGAGCCAAGGAGGGGCGGGAGGACCGCACCACAGAAGGGGCTTGATAAATGGCAGAAACGGAAGACAAGAAGCAGCTTCTCCACCTGGTTTTCGGTGGCGAGCTCGAAAATCTGCAGGACGTCCAGTTCCGGGATCTGGAGAAACTCGACATCGTCGGCATCTTCCCGGATTACCAGAGCGCGCTGACTGCCTGGAAGGCAAAGGCACAGCAGACGGTGGACAATGCGCACATGCGCTACTTCATCGTTCACATGCACAAGCTGCTTTCGCCGGGGAGTTGATCCGCGCCGAATACAACCCGTCTTCGGTTGCGTCGCGAATTAGACGCAATTATATCGGATGGGACGCCCTTACATAATAATAATGCCGCAAAGGCGTGCGGCACACGGCAATGGCGGGGATGAAGACCTTGATCTCGAGCATGGCTCTGCCCGGAAGGGCGCGGAGAGCGATCCGATGAGCAGCCGTTTCGCGCGGCTCGCGCTTTCGAGCTACAAGCTGGCAGGGCTTGCGGCCTACCCGCTGCTCGGCCCCTATCTCAGCTACCGCGCCGCCAAGGGCAAGGAAGACCGTGCGCGCCGTCTGGAGCGCTTCGGCTTTCCGAGCCTCGAGCGCCCCGCCGGCCCGCTGGTCTGGTTTCATGCCGCAAGCGTCGGCGAAACCTCCGCCGTCATCCCGCTCATCCGGGAAATGCGCCGACGGGACATCTGGGTGGTGCTGACCACCGGCACCACGACCTCCGCCCATCTGGCCGCCACGCGGCTCGGCGAGGACGTGCTGCACCAGTATGTTCCCCTCGACCTCAAGCCTGCCATCGACCGTTTTCTCGATTACTGGCAGCCCGATGTGGCGATCATCGCCGAATCGGAGATCTGGCCTGTCACCATCATGGGGCTCGGCGAGCGGCATATCCCGCAGATCCTGGTCAATGCCCGCATGTCGGACCGGTCCTTCGCGAGCTGGAGCAAGCGGCCGTCCATCGCCGAGGCGCTGTTCGAAAATCTCGCGCTGGTAATTGCGCAATCGGAGGCGGATGCCGAGCGCTTCCGCGATCTCGGCGCGCTTCCGGTGATGACCTCGGGCAATCTGAAGGTCGATACGGACGTGCCGCCGCACGATCCGGCGGTGCTGGCGGAATACCGCCGTCAGCTCGGCAATCGCCGCACCTGGGCAGCCATCTCCACCTTCAAGGGGGAGGAAATGGCGGCAGCGCAGGTGCACAATGCACTGAAGGAGCGCACCGGACTGCTTTCCATCGTCGTGCCGCGTCATCCGGAGCGCTGCGACGCTCTCGAGGCGCAGCTGAAGGAAAAGGGGCTGAAGGTCGCCCGCCGCACCCGCGGGGATGCGCTCACCCCCGATGTGGATGTTTTCCTCGGCGATACCATCGGCGAAATGGGGCTCTACCTGCGCCTGACGGAAGTGGCCTTTGTCGGCCGCTCGCTCTTTGCCGAAGGGGGGCAGAACCCGCTCGAACCGGCCCTGCTCGGCTGCGCCGTGCTGTCCGGGGGGCATGTGCAGAATTTCCGCGACACCTATCAGCGGCTGGCGCGCAACGGCAGCGCCCGCATGGTGCGCGACACCGAAATGCTCGCCAAGGCGGTGCATTACCTGCTGTCCAACGACAATGCGCGCCAGACCATGATCAAGGCGGGTCTGGAGACGGTGGAAGAGATGCGCGGCGCACTCACCGCCACCATCAAGGGGCTGGAGCCCTATATCAACCCGCTCACGGTCAAGGCCCGGCTTCAGCCGCGGCTTGCGGTGCGCGGCTGACGCACGATCTTCGGGGGAGGACTTCATGAGCGGCACTCGGACCATTCGCGCCATTCTTTTCGACAAGGATGGCACGCTGCTCGATTATGCCAAGAGCTGGCTGCCGGTGAACCGCGAGCTGGCGATCTTCGCCGCCGACGGCGACCAGGAGCTTGCAAACCACCTGCTGCGCGAGACGGGCATGGACCCGGAAACGGGCTACGTGGTTCCGGACAGCCTTCTTGCGGCCGGAAACACCCGCGAGATCTCCGAAGGTCTGGTTGCCGCCGGCGCCCGGCGGGAGATGGAAGAGCTCGTCGCCCATATGGACGGCCTCTTTGCCTCCGCCGCGAGCCGCGCCGTCCCGGTGACCGACCTGCGGCAGTTCTTCGAAAGCCTTCATGGCAAGGGGTACAAGCTCGGCATCGCCTCCAGCGACAACGAGCGCTCGATCCGCCACACCGCCGAGCGTTTCGGCTTTGCCCATCTGGTGCATTACGTGGCGGGCTATGACAGCGGCTTCGGCACCAAGCCGGAACCGGGGATGGTTCTCGGCTTCAGCGAAGCCACCGGCATCGACGTGAGCGAGATCGCCGTGGTCGGGGACAACAATCACGACCTGCACATGGGCCAGCGCGCCGGCGCCGGGCTGAAGGTCGGCGTGCTGACCGGGACCGGCTCGCGGGAATCGCTGTCGGCCGCCTCCGATCATTGCCTCAACGACATCACCGAACTCGAGAGCATCCTGCCCGCGCTTGCCTGAGCGCCGCATCCGCTTTCCGGAGTTTTTGCCATGCCCGCTTTGCCCCCGCAATTTCTAGCAGTTGCGGGCGGCGCGTTCCTGGGCTTTCCTGCTACCTTGAAGTCGCTGCTTTTCCGCGCGGCTGGATTTCGGGACGGCATGCAGATGGTATCGGATTCTCCGCCCTTCTGGTGGACGAAGGCAGACTGGCGCGCCTATGCGCTTTCCCCGGTCTCGTTCCTCTATGGCCGCATCGCCGGTTATCGCATGGCCAATGCGCCCCGCACCGGCGTTTCCGTTCCCGTCATCTGCGCCGGCAATTTCACCGCCGGCGGTGCGGGCAAGACACCGACCGCGCTGGCACTTGCGGAGGCGGCAAAGGCGAAGGGCCTCGTTCCGGGCTTCCTCAGCCGCGGCTATGGCGGCTCCATCGATGTCACCACGGTGGTCGATCCGGATCATCACCGCGCCGATGCGGTGGGGGACGAACCCCTGCTTCTCGCCCGCACCGCGCTGACGGTGATCGCGCGCCGGCGGCTCGAGGGCGCCGAACGGCTGATCCGGGAGGGCGCGACGCTCATCATCATGGATGACGGCTTTCAGAGCGCCCGGCTCGCCATCGATTTCGCGCTGCTCGTGGTCGACAGTCACCGGTCAACCGGCAACGGTTTCGTCATCCCCGCCGGCCCCGTGCGGGCGCCGATGGACGTGCAGCTGCGTCATGCCACCGCTCTCCTGAAGGTGGGCGACGGCGACAATGCGGATTACCTGATCCGCCGGGCGGCAAGGGCGGGGCTCGGCGTGATGGAAGCGCGGCTGATGCCGAAGCCGATGCCGGAACTTGCCGGAAGGCGTGTGCTTGCCTTCGCCGGCATTGCCGATCCCGGCAAGTTCTTCCGCACGGTCGAGAGCCTCGGGGCCGAGATCGCGGAAAGCCGCAGCTTTCCCGACCACAGCCATCTGGAGGAAGACCAGATGCGTGACCTCCTCGAGACGGCACGCAGGCAGGCGCTGATGCTCGTCACGACGGCGAAGGACCATGTGCGCCTTGCCGGCCATGGCGGAACGGCGGCGGAGCTTGCCGCGGCTGCCACCGTCATCGCGGTCGAGATGCAGTTCGACGATCCCCGCGCGCCGGGCATGATCATCGACCGGGCGGTGGACGCCGCGCGCAAGCGGCTTCTTGGCCAGAAGACGTCCTGACCACCCAGCTGTCTTGCATCACGGCCCGGCCAGTAGCCGTTCGAGGACTTGCCAGATCCTGTCGTCCGCCGACTGGGCCACGTTGAATCTCAGGAATTGCCGTGCCGCGCCCGACGGGCTGAAGGCATCGCCGGGAGCGAGCACGATGTTCTCCGCAAGACAGGCGCGGGCGAGACCCGCGGCCTCCACGCCCTCGGGAAGGCGGCACCAGAGGAAGAGGCCCGCCTCCGGCTCTATCCAGGGTTCGAGCCCGAGCGCCCGTACCCGCCGGATCGTCTCGTCCATGGCCCTGCCGAGGCGAACCCGCAACTGTTCCGCATGCCGCCGGTAGCTGCCGTCGCTGAGCACCGACAGCACCAGTTCCGCGGAGAGGCGCGATGCGGAAAAGCCGGTGGCGATCTTCAGGTCGACCAGCGGATCGACCCAGTCCGCCCGCAGCGCCACATAGCCCGAGCGGGCTGCCGCCGAGAGCGTCTTGGAAAAGCTCCCGATGGCGATGACCCGCTGCAAGCCGTCGATGGCGGCAAGCCGCGGCTGGTGACGGTTCTCGAGATCGCCGAAGATGTCGTCCTCGATCACGCTCATGCCCGCATCGGCCGCTAGCCGAATCAGGCGGTGAGCCGTGACCGGCGCCATGACGGCGCCCGTCGGATTGTGCATGCCGGCCGTGGTGATGTAGAGGCGCGGCTTTTCCGCCGCCACGATCCGGGCAAAGGCGTCCGTATCGGGCCCCTCGGGCGTCATCGGCACGCCGACCACCCTTGCCCGGTGCGCCCTGAGCAATGCGTGGAAATTGAAGTAGCAGGGATCGTCCACAAGCACGGTGTCGCCCGGTTCCAGAAGGAAGCGGCAGATGAGGTCGATGGCCTGCGTGCCCGAATCCACCAGGACAATGCCGTCCGGGCCTGCCGGAATGCCCCGGTCCATCATGCGCCGGGACAGCCACTGCCGGAGCGCGGGCAGGCCCTTCGGGCTGTCGTAGTCGGTCAGCGCCGCGCCCGCCTGCCGGGAGAGCGCCTTTAGCGCGCGCTGCAGGGCGGCCTCCGGCATCCAGTCCGACGGCAGCCAGCCACAGCCGGGCTTCAAGAGATCGGCCCTCTCCTCGAGCGCCTGACGCGAGATCCACAAGGGATCGACCGCCCGGTCGAGCCGGGGGCCGATCTCGGCAATCGCAAGCGGAGCCGCGGTCTGCGCCACATAAAAGCCGGAGCCCGGTCGCGAGCGGATGACGCCCTGTGCCGCAAGCCGTTCATAGGCTTCGACCACGGTGGAGGGCGAAACGCCCATGGTCTTGGCAAAGACCCGCACGGACGGAAGCCGCGCACCGGTTACCAGGCTGCGCGAGGCGATCCGTCTTTCGATTTCCCCGATCACCGCACGGGTCCGGCTTCTCGGTGTCTCTTCCAGCATCGGTCCCATCCGTATGGATCATGGATACAGTACAGTTTATCGATATCGTATGGAACCGTTACTGGCCTGTCCAGCCCGCCCTCCTTCATACAGGATGCGAAGAAGGAGGTGTTTCATGGACAGAAGCACGATTGGATGGATCAACGGGTTCCTGGGCGTTCTGATCTTCTCCGGCTCGCTGCCGGCGACCCGCATCGCCGTGGCCGATTTCGATCCCACATTCCTGACCGCCGCAAGGGCGGTGATTGCCGGGCTCATTGCCGTGCCTGCGCTGTTGCTCATGGGAGGGAAGCGGCCGGGCAGGAGGGATATCCTGCCGCTGCTGGTGGTGTCGCTCGGGGTGGTGATCGGCTTTCCGCTGCTGACGGCGCTGGCGCTGCGTCATGTCCCGGCGGCCCATACCATCGTCTTCGTCGGCCTACTGCCGCTGGCCACCGCATTCTTCGGGGTGCTGAGGGCGGGGGAGCGGCCGCAGCCCGCCTTCTGGCTGTTTTCGGCGCTCGGCAGTGCCGCCGTTGCCGGCTTCGCGCTGGCCGGCGCGGGCACGGGCTTTTCGGCCGCAAACCTCTTGATGCTGGGCGCAATCCTCGCCTGCGGCCTCGGCTATGCCGAAGGCGCCCGCCTCTCGCGCGAGTTCGGCGGCTGGCAGGTCATCTCCTGGGCGCTGGTGCTCTCGCTTCCGGTCATGATCCTGCTCGGCGTCGTGACCCTTCCGGAAAGGCTGCCGCCCCTGGGCGCCGTCTCCTGGGCCGGCCTTGCCTATGTCTCGGTCTTCAGCATGTTCGTGGGATTTGTCTTCTGGTATCGCGGCCTGGCGCTCGGCGGTATTGCGGGCGTGGGCCAGCTCCAGCTGCTTCAGCCCTTCATGGGGCTGCTGCTGGCGGGCTGGCTGCTCGGCGAGCATGTCAGCCCGTCCATTTTCGCGGTGACGGCTGCGGTCGTGCTTTGCGTTGCGGGGGCGCGGCGGTTTTCCCGCCCGCCGCCCGCGCTTGTCAGCCGAAAAGCGTCGTGAGGGCGTAGGTCAGCGCCGAAATCGCCGCCGCTGCCGGCAGGGTCACGACCCAGGCGATGACGATGTTTCCGGCCAGGCCCCAGCGGACGGCGGAGACCCGCCGTGCCGCGCCGACGCCGACGATGGCGCCGGTGATGGTGTGCGTCGTCGACACCGGAATGCCGAGCCACGTGGCGCCGAACAGCGTCAGCGCCCCGCCGGTTTCCGCGCAGAAGCCCTGCATCGGATTGAGGCGGGTGATCTTCGAACCCATGGTGTGCACGATGCGCCAGCCACCGAAGAGCGTTCCGATCGCCATGGCCGCCTGACAGGAAATCACCACCCAGAAGGGTACGTGGAAGGTATCGCCGAGATAGCCCTGCGAGAAGAGCAGCACGGCAATGATGCCCATCGTCTTCTGTGCATCGTTGCCGCCATGGCCGAGAGAGTAGAGCGAGGCCGAGACGAACTGCAGCACGCGGAACGTGTTGTCGACGGCAAAGGGCGTCTGCCGCACGAAGATCCACGATACGAGCAGCACGAGGATGAGCGCCAGGAAGAAGCCGATCGCGGGCGAGAGGAAGATGGCGAAAACCGTCTTCGTCAGGCCCGAGAAGACCACGGCCGAAACGCCGGCCTTGGCCACGCCCGCACCCACGAGTCCGCCGACCAGCGCATGCGACGAGCTTGAGGGAATGCCGAAGATCCAGGTGACGATGTTCCAGACGATCGCCCCCGTCAGCGCCGAAAAGATCACCGCCGGGGTGATGACCCCGGGGTCGACGATGCCCTTCCCGATCGTTTCCGCCACATGCAGGCCGAAGAACAGGAAGGCGATGAAGTTGAAGAAGGCGGCCCAGGCCACCGCATATTGCGGCTTCAGCACCCGGGTGGACACGATGGTCGCGATGGAGTTCGCCGCATCGTGGAGGCCGTTCAGGAAGTCGAAGAACAGCGCGACCCCGATGAGCGCCACCAGCAGCGGAAATGCGAGTGTCGCCTCCATCAGACGTTCTCGATCACGATGCCGCTGATTTCGTTCGCCACATCCTCGAAACGGTCGACGACCTTCTCGAGCTCGGCATAGATTTCCGCGCCGATGATGTAGGACATGGGGTCGGACTTGCCGTGCCGCTTGAACAGGTCCTTGAGGCCCTTTTCATAGGCTTCGTCGGAGCGGCCCTCGACGCGGGTGATTTCCTCCGCGATTTCGGCAAGGCGATGGGCGTTGGTGCCGATCTTGTCGAGCAGCGGAACGGCTTCCGCAATCAGCCGGGCGCATTCGCCGATCATCACGCCGATGTCGCGCATGCCGGGATCGAAGGTGGTCTGCTCGTAGAGACGGATGGTCTTCACCGTCTTGTGCATCATGTCGATCGCGTCGTCGAGCGACTGGATCAGGTCCTTGATGTCACCCCGGTCGAAGGGGGTGATGAAGGAGCGGCGCACCGCCTGCAGCACCTCGCGGGTGATTTCGTCCGCCTCGTGCTCGAGCGCGACGATGCGATTGCAATGGGCTTCCAGATCGCCTTCGCCGGCGAGCAGGGCCTTCATTGCGTCGGCCGCCCCGACGACGGTCTTCGTGTGGTTCTGGAAATAGTCGAAGAACTTGTCTTCGCGGGGCATCAGTTTCTTGAAAAGGCTGATCATGCTTCTTGGGTTCCGGCCTGGGTCTGTCACGAAAGTGTCATAAAGGAATTCCCACCGCTGCAAAAGCGAGGAATCCGCCTTTGCTGTGGGTTTTCCGGCCCGATCCGCCGCCATTGCGCCGTCCGATGTCCCGTAACGGCACAGGCGCCCGATCCGTTCCGCCAAAGGCGTGCACGGGCCGTCAACCCCTGTCGGGTAAAACGGGGCAAAATCGGGGAGCGCCGTGAATGACCGACCGGATCATGTCCATCGCCGTGAGTGGCCTTGAGGCCTCGCAGGTCCGCCTTCGGGCGGTCGCCGCCAACCTTGCCCATGCGCAAACCGCCGGCTACCGTCCGCTCGAGGCGCGCCTTTCCTCCCTTCCCGGCGGCGGGGTCGCGGCAAGCCTTCAACCGGCATCCTCTCCTGCCGCACCGGATACCGCCGAAGCCATGGTTGCGCTGGTCGAAACCCGGCTTCAGTTTTCTGCCAATGCCCGCGCCTTCGAGACGGGCGCCACCCTCTGGGATCTCCTGCAGACGATCCGGCGCGACTAGCGAAAAAAAGAATCCCGCATGCCGTGCAAGAAACGGGTGGTTCGCACGCTCTCCGTGCTCCTATTGCTTTGCCTCCCCTGAACAGGAGGTTTGAACCATGGGACGTTACGACAGACTGGGACTGCTGGAAAACAAGGTGGCGCTGATAACCGGTGCATCCGCGGGGATCGGCCGGGAGACCGCGCTGCTGATGGCCGGCGAGGGAGCGAGCCTCATCCTCAACGCCCGCCGCGCCGAGCCGCTGGAGGCGATCCGGCAGGAAATCGAGGCGGCAGGCGGCACCGCCTTTGCCGTTGCCGGCGACGTTGCCGATCCCGCAACCCATGCAGCCCTGGCAGAGGCTGCCGAGAGAAGGTTCGGCGGGCTCGACATCGCCGTCAACAATGCAGCCGTCATCGGGCCCTACAAGCCGCTTGCGGAGGTGACGCTCGAGGAATGGCAGCACACGCTTGCGGCCAATCTCACCGCTGCCTTTCTCGGTGCCCGGGCCCAGGTTCCGCTGATGCTCAGGCGGGGCGGCGGGTCGCTGCTCTTCACATCCACCTTCGTCGGCACCAGTGTCGCCATCCCCGGCATGGGCGCCTATGGCACCAGCAAGGCCGCGCTTGGCGGGCTCGTGAAGGCGCTGACGGCGGATTATGCGGCGCAGGGCATCCGCGCCAATGCGGTGCTGCCGGGCGGCGTCGATACCGATCTCGGCGGCAGCGAGGAGCAGAAGGCCTGGGCAGCGACGCTCCATGCGATGAAGCGGATCGCCAAGCCCCGCGAGATTGCCGAGGCCATGCTGTTCCTAGCCTCCGACCGGGCAAGCTTCATTACCGGCGCCTCGCTCTTCGTCGATGGAGGCAATGCGGCGGTCAAGCTCGGCTAGCGCGCGAAAAAAAGGGGATGGGCTCCGCCTCGGCGAGCCCGTCTCAGCGCTGGTTCGGCAGGGCGCCGGCGCGCTTTTCCGCTTCCAGGGAGGCCGCGGCATCCACATAGGGCTCCTGACGCGCCACGCTCCAGTATCGCAGTTCGTCCAGCGGAATGGTCCGCCCGGTCATGGCGCAGATCACATGCGACCCCGGCAGCAGGATCTGGAAGTCGGCATCGAGATACCTGATCTTTGCCTCGCGGTTTCCGCCGCCGTCAAACCGGTTCATCCTGGGTCTCCTGCCTCTGATCATGTCCCGCGGGCCGTCCCTGGCCGTGTCGCGCCGCCGTCCGGGCAAGCCCTGGCGCCTGTCATGGTTATTTGCCATACTCCTCGCATCCGCGGATTTCCAGTCCCCCTGGCGGAGCCAGGCGCCGCCTTTTCCTCAGCTTCGCCCGAAGAGGCGCTCGATATCGGCCAGCTTCAGCTCGATATAGGTCGGCCGGCCGTGATTGCACTGGCCGGAGCCGGGCGTGGCTTCCATCTTGCGCAGCAGGGCATTCATCTCCTCCGGCTTCAGCCGCCTGCCGGATCGAACGGACCCGTGGCAGGCCATGGTCGCGGCGACGTAATCGAGCTTGGCGGCGAGCGAGGCGGCATGGTCCCATTCGGCAATCTCGTCGGCCAGCTGCCGCACGAGGCCGACCGCATTCACTTCGCCCAGAATGGCCGGCGTTTCCCGCACGGCCACGGCGCCCGGCCCGAAGCGCTCGATGCCGAGGCCCATGGCGGCAAAATCTTCCGCATGAGCCATCAGCCGGTCGCAATCCTCCTCCGGCAGGTCGATGATCTCGGGGATCAGCAGCATCTGCGAGGCGCGCGACCGCGTGGCGAGGCTCTGGCGCAGCGCCTCGTAGACCAGCCGCTCATGGGCGGCGTGCTGATCGACGATGACCAGCCCGTCGGCGGTCTGCGCGATGATGTAGTTTTCGTGGATCTGTGCCCGCGCCGCGCCGAGAGGATGATCGCGCTCCTCGACCGGCAGGTCTTCGGCCCGGTCGAGGCGGGCCGAGGGTGCCGCCATGCTGTCGAAGCCGGCCTGTGCGCGTTCGGCAAATTGCGGCGCCGACGCCGGAGCTGCAGGAGCGGAGACCGGCCGTGACGGGGAGGTCTCGTAGGACCACGCGCGGCCTGGCTGCGGGGTGCGATGGAAGGGCGAAAAGCCCGGGCGGAAGGCCGAGGCCATCGCCGCCGCACCCGTGGTTGCCGCCCGCGATCCGTCCCGTGCCAGCGCCTCCTTCAGCGCCCCCACGATCAGACCCCGCACCAGCCCGGGATCGCGGAAGCGGACGTCAGATTTGGCCGGATGGACGTTCACGTCGACGAAGGCGGGGTCGAGCGCGATCGAAAGCACCGCCACGGGATAACGGCCATAGGGGACGGTATCGGAATAGGCGGCGCGGATTGCCTGCAGGATCAGCTTGTCCTGCACCGGCCTGCCGTTGACGAAGGCATATTGATGGGCGCTGTTGCCCCGGTTGAAGGTGGGAACGCCCGCAAAACCGGTCAGCCGCACGGCCTCCCGCTCCGCCTCGATCTCGATGGAATTCTCGGCAAAATCCGCGCCGAGCACCTGGCCCATGCGCGCCAGGGAATCCTTGCCGCAGGCAGAAAATTCGAGTGTCGAGCGGTCCGGACCCGACAGCACGAAGCGGATGGCCGGAAAGGCAATCGCCATGCGCTTCACCACCTCGGTGATGGCGCCGGCCTCCGCCCGTTCCGTCTTCAGGAACTTCAGGCGCGCGGGCGTCGCGAAGAACAGGTCCCGCACCTCCACCACCGTGCCCGGATTGGCGGGCGCCGGGCGAACCGGCGAAACCTTGCCGCCGATGACCTCGATCTCGCTGCCGCTGTCGTCTCCCGGGCGCCGGCTGCGCACCGAGAGCTTCGCCACCGAGCCGATCGAGGGCAGGGCCTCGCCGCGGAAGCCGAGCGTGCGGATATGCATCAGCGTGCTCGAGATCTTTGATGTGCAGTGCCGGCGGATGGCGAGCGCCAGGTCCTCCGGGCTCATTCCGCAGCCGTTATCGGTCACGCGCAGCAGGGATTTGCCGCCGCCCGCGGTTGCGATCTCGATGCGGGTCGCCCCCGCATCGATGGCATTCTCGATCAGTTCCTTGGCAGCGCTCGCGGGTCGCTCGATGACCTCGCCGGCGGCTATCTGGTTGATCAGGGTTTCGGGCAATTGCTTGACGGACATGATGCCGTTTCTAGCGGGATTCGCGCCTGCGGGCCACCATGCGGCCGCTCCCGTCCCCGGTCTTTTCCCGGCCCACAGCGAGCTCATGAACAAAATGCTGGTGTGCCATCTTAATCCCGATTTAACGATCAAGTGTCAGGTTAGGCGTATCTGCCATGGGTGCAGATCAACGGTTGTAATCCGTTCGGCAAGGCGATGGTGCTGGACCCATCGCATGACACTTGACGAAGGCTGCTGTTCGGCAGTCCTCCCAGCATGTTCCCCTCGGCATCGAATATCGGATCGGGTGATGAACCATCTCCCAGGCGGCATGGAAATGACACGGAATGCACACCGGGCGACCGGCGGGCAGGGTTCCGGCTGCCGCATCGAGGCGCCGCGGGGGGAGGTGTCATGAACGATGCGCTGACCGAAGCGATCCAGGCGCAGTCGCCCCTGCTCGACATCGTGTGCGAGGCATTGCCGGCGGCCATGCTTGTCTATGACGGCAACGACCAGATCCTGTTCGCCTCGAAGCAGATCCTCAATTTCTTCTCGCTGCCCACCGAAGTCCTGCTTCCGGGAACCCGGCTGAGGGATTTCCTCGGCGCGGTCTACGACAACCGCTCCCGCGCAACAGCCACCGCCGGCGACATGCGCGGTGCCAGCGGGCGCGACGACTGGGTCGCCGAGCGGCTGGCCAGCCACTGGCGCGAACGCTTCGAACTGACGGAAAGCTACGGCTACGGCCGGTGGGTGCGCTTCATCAAGCGCCGGTTCCCGAGCGGCACCGGAATCTGCCTTATGACGGACGTGACCGAGCACCACAAGCGCGAGGAACAGTGGCGCGCCGACATGGCGCGGGTACAGCTCACCGAGGAGATCCTCGACAACCTGCCGTTCCCCGTCTTCGTCAAGGATCCGGCGATGACCTACATCGCCGTCAACCGGGCCTTCTGCCAGCTTCGCGGCGTGGAAGCGGACGGCATTCTCGGCAGGACGGTCTTCGATTTCGCCCCGCGCAGCGTCGCGGAAATCTTCGATGCAGCCGACCGCCAGGTTCTGGAAACCGGCGAGCCGCTCCCCGTGCCCGAGCGGCTGGTGCGTCCCGATGGCCACGAGGTTGCCGTGATCACCCGCAAGCTCCGGATCGGCAAGCCGGGCCGCTTCCTGCTTCTCACCACCATGGAAGACGTGACCGAGCTCACCGAGGGCTACGAGCAGGAGGGCTGGCTGAAGACCCAGCTGAAGATGCCGCTTTTCCCGAACATCGAGGGCGGCGAGGTGCTGGAAACGGTGGCGGTTCAGGCAGGGCCGGCATCACCGGCCGAAAGCATGCTGCCCGACCGGTTCCTCGGGCGCCGCGTTCTGCTCGTCTCTTCCGACGTGACGGTCGAGGCGCAGGCAGGCCGCGTCTTTGCGCGGCTCGGCATCGATTACTGCTGCGTCAGCAGCGCGCTCGAGCAGGAAGCCTTCCTGCGGGCCGCGGCCGAGGCCGGTGTCGACATCGACGTGATCGTCATCGACACCCAGATGGAGGCGCGCACCATCGAGCTTGCGGAACACCACGGCATCAACGTGCTGGTGATGGACGGATCGCAGATGTCCGGCGAGCTCTCCTATCAGCTGGTGCGGCACTTCAACAGTCCTTGGGGACGCCCGCGCTCCGAGCGCAATCCCATCGAGGAATGGGACATCGAGACCATCATCGTCGAGCCGCAGATCGCCGTCAGCCTCGTGGATGTGCTTGTCGTCGAGGACAATCCCGTCAACCAGATCGTCTTTTCGCAGATCCTCGAAGGCCTCGGCCACAGCGCCCGCATCGTCTCCACGGGCGAGGAGGCGCTCCGTGCCGCCGCCGATCTCATGCCCCGCTGCATCCTCGTCGATCAGACGCTGCCCGACATGACCGGAATCGAGCTGACGGCGGCGCTCAGGAAACTCACCGATGCACTGGCGCACGTGCCTGTCATCGGCGTCCTGGTTGCCGCCCGCGAGCCGGATGCGGATGCCTGCCTCGCGGCAGGCATGAACGGCACGCTGATGAAGCCGATCAGCCCGGAATCGCTGGAAAATCTCCTGCGCACCTATCTCGCTCACGACAGCCGCAGCGTCATCGCCGGTTAAGCCCCGAACAGCCCGCAAATGCCCCGGACGAGGCCCTTCCGCGCCTTGCGAGATCCCCTTTCCATGCCCTTCCTTCCGTGACCCCAGAAATCAGGGGCGAATTCCCATAGCCCATTGTGTTTATGCGATATAACAAAATTAAGGGTTTGTCGGCATCGTGTGAGCAGGGACCGGCTCGAGGCCGTTCCCGGGAAATGAATTGGGTAGACGAAGGCTCATGCACCCCAAAATGGTGGTTGCGCCGTGGTGCGTTGAACAGGATGCGCGGCGCTTGGAAACGCTCGGGATCGGGGAATGAAGCTGACTGAGGAATTGGCGCAGCAGGTCAGCCAGAATGAACTGCATGCGATGGCCTATACGGACGCACTGACCGGCCTTGGCAACCGGCACCGGCTCCGGGACAAGATGCGCCGGCTGGTCCATGAACGGGCAGCCGATCCGGCGCCCTTTGCAATCTGCATTGCCAATCTGGACGGCTTCAAGCCGATCAACGACCTGTTCGGCATGGCCGCAGGCGACGAGATCCTGTGCAAGGTGGCCCATCGCCTGAAGGCCTGCATTCCCGATGGCGCGACCGTGACCCGGCATGGCGGCGACGAATTCGCCTTCCTCTTTCCGCTGGTCTTCGAGCGCACGGGTGCGGAGAAGATCGGCCAGATGATCCGCGATGTCCTGTCTGCCCCCTACGATCTCGGCGACCGCAACGTCCGGCTTTCGGCGTCCTTCGGCTTCGCCGTCTATCCCTTCGCGGGCGAGGATTTCGACGATCTGCTGAAAAGCGCGGAAACGGCCCTCTACCGCTCGAAGCGGCGCGGGCGCGGGCAGATCACCGTCTATTCCCAGCAGATCGCCCAGGAGATGAAGCGCGCGACCCAGCTCGAGCAGGCGCTGCGCAATGCCATCATCAACGATCAGGTGGACGTGCATTTCCAGCCGATCGTCACCATGGCAACCGGCCTGCCTGTCGGGTTCGAGGCGCTTGCCCGCTGGAACGATCCGGATCTCGGCTTCGTGTCGCCGGCCATCTTCGTGCCGCTGGCGGAGGAGCGCGGCTTCATCGACGCGCTTTCGGAAGCCTTGCTGCGCAAGGCGGCGGAAGCCGCCCTGTCCTGGCCGCGCGAGCTGTTCCTCTCCTTCAACGTTTCTTCGGCCCAGCTGATGGACCCGGGAACGGCGGGAAACATCCTCTCGATCCTCAACCGCGTCGGCTTCGATCCGCACCGGCTCGATCTCGAGATCACCGAAACCGCGATGATGACCTCCGCGGAAACCGCCCAGCGCATCCTTCTCGAACTGCGCCAGCTCGGCGTGCGCGTCTCGCTTGACGATTTCGGTACCGGCCAGTCGAGCCTGGGGCGCCTGCGAGACTTCACCTTCGACAAGGTGAAGATCGACCGCGCCTTCGTGGCCCGCATCACGTCCGACCGTGCTTCCGAGCACATCATCAAGGCGATCATCACCATGTGCGAGGGCCTCGATCTTCAGGTGGTGGCCGAAGGCATCGAGCATGCGGAGGAAGCGGAAATCCTCAAGCGCTTCGGCTGCGGGCTCGGCCAGGGCTATTATTACGGCAAGCCCGCCGATGCGGCGGCAACGCTGCGCTATCTCAATGAACGCTACTACGATCAGAGCGCCTGAACGGCGGGGCCCTGTCCGTCGCCGGCCTCGGCCTGACCCTCGGCGATCAGCCAGTCGCGCACCCGGCGCGCGGGTGCCGAGAGCTCGCGCGAGCGCGGCCATACCACATAGAAGGCAAGGCCGGTTCTGAGCACGTGGTTTCCGACGGGTACCAGCAGGCCCGAACGCGTTTGCCGGTCGGTCAGATGCTGCCATCCGAGCGCGATGCCGTCCCCCGCCAGCACCGCCTGGATCACCAGCACGTAATCGTTGATAGCCAGCCGCTTGCCGCGCGGCTGCCAGGAAAGACCGGCGCTTTCGAACCATTCCGGCCAGTCGCAGGCACGCCGCACCGGCTCCTCGAGATCGATCAGGCGATAGCGCGTGAGATCGGCGGGCGTTTCGGGAAAGCCATGGGCCTCGATGAAGGCGGGGCTTGCCACCGCGTTGATCACCTCCGGCGCCAGCTCCGCCGCGTGGTAGCGCGGCCACTGGGAAGGATCGCCGCCTCGGATGCCGAGCGGAATGCCTTCCTCCTCGAGATCCAGGTCGCGCACGCTGGTCTGGATGCGCAGGTCGACGTCAGGCAGGTCCTGACGCAGTTTTGCCAGGCGCGGCAGCATCCACATGGAGGCGAAGGCGGTGGAGGCGGCAAGCGTGACGTTCTGCATCCGGTTCTTGGCGCGGATGTCCTCGGCCGATTTCTGGATGCGGGCGAGCCCGGCCGAGACGTCGCCGTGAAAGCGGGCGCCGACCTCCGTCAGCTCCACCGAGCGGTGCAGGCGCTTGAAAAGGGTGACGCCCATCTGCTCCTCCAGCGCCCGGATGGCATAGGAAACCGCCGCCTGGCTCAGGCCCAGTTCCGATGCCGCACGGGTGAAGTTCTCGTGCCGCCCCGCCGCCTCGAAGATGATGAGATGCGTTGCCGATGGCAGCAGCCGGCGCAGGCCGTCCATGTCTGATTCTCCCTCTCTCCCATAAATGCAGCTTATTGGAAGCTTATAAAAATACCAGCGTCACGCGACGCTTGGCGGGCGGTAGGTTCTTTCCCGACAGAACATACCGGAGTGAAGACCATGACCCTCGTCGCCGAAAAGCCCGCAAGCGCGGAGCGCCGCACCCGCGGCAACCGCCGCTCTCCGACCGCAAAGCCGGTGGGCGTACCCTATATCGTGCGCAACATTCCGACCTATGACATCCTGTCGGAGGAGAACCTCGTCAAGATCGAGCAGACGGCGGACCGCATACTTGCGGAAGTCGGCATCGAGTTCCGCGACGATCCCGTTGCCATCCAGCACTGGAAGCGGGCAGGCGCGAAGGTGGACGGCCTCAAGGTGACCTTCGAGCCCGGCATGCTGCGGGAAATCGTCTCCTCGGCGCCGCGCCAGTTCACCCAGTATGCCCGCAACCCTGCCAACAATGTGGAGATCGGCGGCAAGAGCGTCGTCTTTGCCCCCTCCTACGGATCCCCCTTCGTGATGGATCTGGACAAGGGCCGCCGCTACGGCACGCTCGAGGATTTCCAGAACCTCATCAAGCTCGCGCAGTCGAGCCCCTGGCTGCACCATTCCGGCGGCACGATCTGCGAGCCGGTCGACGTGCCGGTGAACAAGCGCCACCTCGACATGGTCTACAGCCACATCAAGTATTCCGACCGTCCCTTCATGGGTTCGGTCACGGCGGAGGACCGGGCGGAAGAGTCCATCGAGATGGCGCGCATCCTGTTCGGTGCCGATTTCGTCGACCGCAACTGCGTCATCCTCGGCAATGTCAACGTCAATTCGCCGCTCGTCTGGGACGGCACCATGACGAATGCGCTGCGCGCCTATGCCCGCGCCAACCAGGCGGCCGTCATCGTGCCCTTCATCCTCGGCGGGGCCATGGGCCCGGTCACCAATGCGGGGGCCATCGCCCAGGCCTTCGCGGAAACCCTGGCGGGCTGCGCGCTGACCCAGCTGGAGCGGAAGGGCGCGCCGGTGATCTTCGGCAACTTCCTCTCCTCCATGTCGCTGCGCTCCGGTTCGCCCACCTTCGGCACGCCGGAACCGGCAATCGGCTCCATGGTCATCGGCCAGCTTGCGCGCCGTCTCGGCCTGCCCCTGCGCTGCGCCGGCAACTTCTCGAATTCGAAGCTGCCCGACGGTCAGGCCATGCAGGAAGGGCTGATGTCGATGCTCTCGGCCATCCATTGCGGCGCGAACTTCATCCTCCATTCCGCAGGCTTCCTCGATGGCCTGCTGTCGATGTCCTACGAGAAGTTCGTGATGGATACGGATCTGTGCGGTGCACTCCACTCCTACCTGGCGGGCGTGGTCGTGGACGACAACACGCTGGCCATGGATGCCTTCCTGGAAGTGGGCCCGGGCAGCCATTTCCTCGGCTCCGCACACACCATGCGCAACTACACCACCGCCTTCTGGGATTCGGCGCTCTCGGACAACGAGCCCTACGAGAAGTGGAGCGAGGAGGGTGGGTCGACGGATATCGCGACGCGCGCGAACCGTCTCTGGAAGAAGACGCTTGCCGAATACGAGGCTCCGGCGCTGGACGAGGGCGTGGACGAGGCACTGTGCGATTACGTCGCCCGCAAGAAGGGCGAACGCGCCGACGCCTGGTACTGAGACAAAATAAAAGCGGCGGTGCCGAAGCACCGCCGCATTCGCCGGAAATGGAGGGGGAACCTTCCCACTTTACCGATTGTCGAGCCGGGGGCGGTGCTGAACAACGGTAACGCCTGGGAGGATTTCCGGCGAATCTCTCCGCCTTACTGGCCGGTCGTGCCGCCCGTGGAGGGCGAGGTACCGGTGGCAGGGGCGCCCGGAGCGGTTGCCGGCGGCGTGGTGCCGGTTGCCGGATCGGTCGTGGACGGGGCTGCCGTATCGGCGGCGGTGTTCTGATCGTCCAGCGTCTTGAACTCCGGAGCGTTCTTCAGCGTATCGGCCGTCTCGTTGGTGGTCAGCTTCAGATCGCTGCCATCTTCCTTCTGCGACGCCATGATGTTGGTCATCGGGACGGCGACGTTCTTTTCGCCGATGCCGAGGAAGCCGCCGACGCCGATCACCGCAGCGACAACGCCGCCATTCTTCTCGATGATCAGGTCGTTGATCTCGCCGATGCTCTCATCCTTGGAGTTGTAGACCGTCGCGCCGATGTAATCGTCCGCGCTGATCTGGTCCGGGGACTGCTCGGTCAGATAGGTGCCGGCCACTTCGCCGCCATCGGTCGAGGTGGACGTCGAGCTGGAAGAGGTGTCGGTGCCGGTCGTGCCGGAACCGGCCGTGCCCGATGTCGAGCTGCCGGACGTATCGGACGAACCCGTGGTACCCGAAGTGCCCGAGGTGCCGGACGTATCGGAGGAACCGGACGTGCCGGATGCACCCGAAGTGCCCGACGTGTCGGAAGACCCTGCCGTGCCCGAGGTGCCGGACGCGCCAGAGGTATCGGAAGAACCGGAGGTGCCGGATGCACCCGAATCGGTGGAGGTGGCGGGGGCAGTGCCCGAAGTATCGGCAGGCGGGTTCGTCGCATCCTGGGCAAAGGCCGCAGTGGTGGCCATGAGGAAGGTGCTGGCCGCAGCGACGGTAACGAGCTTCTTGATCATGTCGGATCTGCCTTTCTGTGAACTGTTCATCGGCAAGCGCGGCAGGGAGGAAGCCGCGCTCCGTCTTGCGGGGGGAAAACGGAGGTTGCCCTTTTTGGTTCCGAGAAAATCGTCGCCGACGGTCAAAAAATGCACTTAAAGGATGTGCTATATTTCGAAATTTAGTCCGAAAAGTAGAAAAGGCCAGCGCTAGCCGGCCTTTTGAATGCATTTTTCGCCCGCGTCCTAGAGAAGGTAGGAATGCTCGGCGCGGCCGTTCACGCGGATGCCGAGATCGAGGAGACAGCCATCCGGCGCTCCGGGCGCATCCATGCCCTCGGTCGCCGTGGTGACCAGAAGCCTGTCGAGCTGCGGCCCGAAAAAGGCGGGGCAGGAGGGCTGGCGGGCAGGGGTGGCATAGCGCGCCACGAGGCGCCCTGCGGGATCGTAGCGCTCGACGCAACCTTCGCCCCAGCGGGCATTCCACACATCGCCACTGGCATCGCAGACCGATCCGTCCACGCCGCCCGGCCGGCCGGAGGCATCGGCAAAGAGCTGCGGCTCGCCCGTGGGCAGTCCGGTCGCCGGATCGACGGCGATCTTCATGTAGCGGTTCACCTTGGTATCGACGAAATAGCCCGTGGCGCCGTCGGGCGAGAAGCAGATGCCGTTGGTGATGCCGATCCGGTCGACGATCCGGGTCACCGTGCCGCGGGCCACGTGATAGATGGCGCCGGCTTCCGGTTCTGCCTTCTTGCCCATGGTGCCGATCCAGAGCGCGCCGGAACGGTGCACGCGGCCGTCATTCGACCGGTTCTCCGGCCTGTCGGCCTCGAGAGGCGCGTGGAGAGAAAGCGCGCCGCTCGCACGGTCCCTTATATAAAGACCGTCTTCCATGGCGATCAGCTGCCGCGCATCGTCGATCCGGGCCGCGACGCTCGCCATCCGGGGCAGGGGGTGGACCCGCTTTTCACCGCCTGCGAGCTTCAGTTCGTGCAGCTCCTTTCCCAGAATGTTGAACCACCAGATGGTGTCCGTTTCGGGCTCGTAGGAGGGGCCCTCTCCGAGGATGAGCTGGCTGCTGCACAGCACCTTGCCAGCAAAGGATAGCGTCTCAACCATGGGTCTTCCCCTCTTTCGCGCAGGCGTCGTCATAGGCGGCAATGGTCTTCCGGGCGCGTGCCTTTACCTCGGCGGCGTCCATGCCGGGCTTGTAGAGGCTCGAGCCGAGGCCAAAGGCGGTGATGCCGGCCCGCACATAGTCTCCGAAATTCTCGTCCGACACGCCACCGACCGCCGCGATCACCAGATCCTTCGGCAGGACGGCGCGGATGGCGTTGATGCCGGAGGGGCCGAGAACGCTGGCGGGGAAGAACTTGAGTCCCGTCGCCCCGGCCCTGGCGGCCTGCAGCGCTTCCGTCGGCGTGAAGACGCCCGGCAGCGTCACCATGCCCCGCTCGCGGGCTGCGGCAATCACGTCGGGTTCGACATTGGGGCTGACCATCAGGCGGCCGCCAGCCGCGTGGAGGCTTTCCACCTGCCCGACGTCCAGCACCGTGCCGGCACCGATCAGCACGCTATCCGGTGCCATCTTCGCGGCGATCTCGATCGAACGGAACGGGTCGGGCGAATTCAGCGGTATCTCGATGGCGGTAAAGCCGGCCTCGATCAGCCCGCCGACGACGCCTTCGGTTTCCTCGGGCTTCAGCCCCCGGAGGATAGCGACCAGTGGATGGCGCATCTGGGGGAAGGGGATTCGGGTAGGGGTCATGTCTTTTCCTTATGCAGGCCAGAGGGCGCGCGCTGCGCGGATCAGCCCGTCGCGGACGGCATGATCCGCGTCCGTCACGCGGAAGGGTCGGTTGAGCGTTTCGAGCGCGGTGGCGTAGAGTTCGCCGAGCTTGCCGGAAACGAAGAGGGAAATGGTGCCGTTCCATGCCTCGCCCGCGGCGCCGCTTGCGCCGGCAATCTCGAGGCCGATCAGCGTGCCGGAAAGCCGCGCGCGTGAAACATCCGCCGGCGCACCCTGCAGGAGCTGTCCCGCACGGATGGCAAACAGCAGGTTGGTCGCCCGGGCGGGTTCGGCAACCGCCATCTGCACGGCGGCGCGGAAGGCTGCCATGTCCATCCCGTCGCTCCCGGCCAGAGAATGGGCGAGCAGCGAATGCCGGGCAATCACGTCGAAGAGTTCGCCCGTCATGTAGGTGGAGAAGCGGGTGACGGTCGATCCCTCCAGGCGCACCCATTTCGAATGGGTGCCCGGCATGCAGGCGAGATGCTCGCCGCTACCCAGATCCGCCGTTGCGCCGAGAAGCTGCGTTTCCTCGCCGCGCATCACGTCCGGATGGGCGGGGTCGCGGTTGGCAAGGCCGGGCAGGATGCGGATGTCGCGTGCCTCGCCCGGCACGCGCACCGCGCCCTCCAGCACGGCATCGAGAAGGGCGGGGACCGTCACGTAGCCCGCTTCCACCCAGCCCTGCCGGGCACCGGCCATGCCGCAGATCACCACCGGCAGGTCATCGGCTGCACCGAGCGCCGACAGGTGGCTCTTCAGGATCTTGGGGAAGCCGCAGGCCGCCGATGCCATGGCCATGCCCTCGTTGCTGCGCCGTTCGTCCAGCACCGCACCGGCCTCGGTGAGGAGCCACAGCCGGAAGCTGCTCGTTCCCCAGTCTACGGCGGCAAAGGCGGGACGCCTGTCGGTCTTCGTCATCAGAAAATTCCTCCGTCGGCGATGATGGATTGGGCGGTGATCGCGCCCGATGCGGCGGATGCCAGGAAAAGGCAGGGACCGGCCATGTCTTCGGCCACCAGCACGCGCTTCACGCATTGCCGTCGAACCATGGCGGCAATCCCCTCCTCGGTGAGCCAGAGCTTCTTCTGGCGCTCGGTGACGATCATGCCGGGAAGCACCGCATTGACCCGGATGCCCTCGGGGCCGAGACGCCCGGCCAGGCTTTTGGTCAGCCCGACGATGCCCGCCTTGGCGGCGGCATAGGAGGGCAGGTCCGGCATGTTCAGCAGATAGGCGATGGACGACATGTTGACGATGGCGCCGCCCGCCGCGCGCAGCGCCGGTGCCGCTGCCTGCACGGTGAAGAAGATCTGGCGCAGGTTGATCGCCTGGTTCTCGTCCCAGTAGGTCTCGGTCACGCTATCGAGATCGTGCCTGTCATCCCATCCGGCATTGTTGACAAGGACCCGCAGGCCCCCGAGCGCGCCGACGGCATCCGTGACGGCGCGCTTCAGCGCATCGATATCGGCGAGATCCACCTTGAAGAAGCCGGGCCGGTGGCGCACCTTGTCCCGAAGGGAGGCCAAAAGCGCGTTCGCAGCCTCCTCGTCCCGGTCAAGGAACGCAACCCGCGCATCCTGGGCCGCAAAGGCGCTGACCAGCGCCGCGCCGATGCCCGACGCCCCGCCGGTGACGAGGACCGGCGCCTCCTCCAGATCCGTGTAACGGGCGTTCACCTCAGCCTCCCTATGTTCCATTATTTGGAACTCAATTTGACTAAGTGGAATTATCGGAGTAAGCTTCGCCTCCGTCAAGGCGCTGCAATGCCTTTTGCCAGGAGATCGAGGATGGCTGTCGACAAAGCGAAGGGACGCGATACGGGAACCCTCGGCAAGGCCATGCGCCTTCTCGATCTCGTCGCCGAGGCGGATTTACCGCTGCGCTTCTCCGATATCCTCGCCCGATCGGGCGAGCCGCGGGGCACGGTTCACCGGCAGCTCACCCATCTGGTGGAGGAGGGGCTGCTGGAAATCGGTTCCGATTCCACCTACCGCCCGGGTCTCCGGCTTCTCTCCCTTGCCGCGCGCGCCTGGGCGTCCGCAGACTTCCGCGAGATCGCCGCCCCCGCCCTGCGTGCCCTGCACGAGGAAACCGGCGAGACGGTTCATCTCGGCGTATTGCGCGGCACGGACGTGATCTACCTGGACAAGGTCGAGAGCCGCCAGTCGGTGCGCATGCATTCGCAGATCGGCAAGGCGTCCCCGCTCTATTGCACCGGCATCGGCAAGGCCGCGCTGTCGCTGCTGCCGAAGGAAGAGGCCTCGCGGCTGATCGCCGGGCTCGACTTCCACCGTTTCACGCCCTCGACGATCACCTCTGCGGCGGCTCTCGAAGAGGAACTCGAGGCGATTCGCATGGCCGGCCACGCCTTCGACCGGGAGGAGCACGAGGAGGGCATCCGCTGTGTGGCGGCCCCGATTCGTCTCTCCGGGTCCGAACGCGCGGCGGGTGTTTCCGTGACCGGTCCCGCCTTCCGCGTCGGCCGCGACCGGCTGGAGCACTGGGCGGATGCGGTCAAGCGGACGGCCGCCCGGATCGGCGAGGAGGCCGCTCTCAGGCTTGGGCCGCGGCACTGAGCAGCCACGCCTTTTGTGCACTTGTCGACTGACAAGATATCGCCATTAATTTCTCGCATTCTAAGCAACTAGTGTTTTTTGCTACTTTTCGTAGTGGATACCTTTCGCCCTGCTCGGCCCGCTTTCTTGATTTTCATCAATTTTCGCGTCAAAATCGGGCATCCATTTTGTTATAGGAGATAAGTATTTGGGTTGAGATGCAGAATGTTGGCGTGCTGCGATTGAGAAGATCTGTGCGCTCAACCAAGCCCGGTGCGACGGAAGAAAGTACCGGTCTGGAAATCCAGGAAAAGTATCGCCGCTATAATTGAAATAAACTTTCCGCGCATTTATGGTTAAGCAGAAACCCACCTGCATCGGCAAGAACTGATTTCATCCCAGCGCCTAGCAAGACAAATGGACAATGGAAGCAATAGAGTCACTCACGCCGTTGGAAAAATGCAACAAGCTGATTGAAGAAATCAGCGGCTTCAAGACCCAGTTTGACGTCTTCCGTTTCATGAAGCGCGTCACCGAGTCCTTTGGCTCGAAGGTATTCATGGTGATGACACTGCCGGCGCGCACCACGCTTACCCTGGCAGGCAGCTCCGTTATTACGAACTGGCCGCCGGAACTCATCGCCTTCTATGATCGCGAGGGCCTGCTGACGGCAAGCCCGGTCATCGATCGCCTGCGCAATTCCACGACACCCTTCACCTACGATACCAGCCGCATCAATCACGGCCGCAAGGATGGCAAGCACGAGAAGGTCGTGGAGGCCTTCAACCGGTATGGCATGGAGCGCGGCGCCTATTTCCCGGTGCATGATTCGCTCGGCCAGCGCGGCGCCATCTCGCTTTCGGGCGAGCGGGACGGGTTCGACTTCGACGAGATGGTGGCCCTGTCCTACATTTTCGTCCACGTCTTCGACAGCCTTTCGGCGCTGCGCGAGATGGACCGCCGCCCCGGCGAAAGCCTCACCGACCGCGAGATCGACTGCCTCACCTGGACCGCGGCCGGCAAGACCAGCGCGGAGATCGCGGAAATCCTCACGCTCTCGGAACATACGGTCAACCACTACCTCAACCGTGCAACCAAGAAGCTCGATACCGTGAACCGCACACAAGCGGTTGTAAAGGCGATGAAAACCGGTCTCATCAAGTGACCGGCGACGGGTCTGAACGGTCCCAAATAAGCGTTTGACTCTTTGTGAAATCGTGCTTTTCTAAGGCCGGGTCCAGAGGGGACTGCCAACAGAGAACATCCGCAAAACAAGGATGTCATGGTCAAAGACCGCCGCGCCTTGCGGGATCGCCATCGGCTTGATCCTGCGGCGCGGCGATCTTTTTTCATGGCATGCCGCTTCCGGACCGTTTTCCTTTCCCGCGCCTGTCATTCTTGCGTTCCGGACCGGGCCTCCTGCCGATGCATGCCGTGCGGCGTGCCGGCGCTGGCGCGGAACGCGCGGCGAAACCGGTTCGCACTTTCGCGGCACATGCACTATATCGGTTCGGGATGCGCCTTCCGCCCGGGAGGCGCGTGAAGCAGGAAGGCGCGGCGTTCTCAGCGCCGCCAAGGTGAGGAAAGGCGGAACGTGGTTTCCAAGGAACAGGTGACGGACGCACTGAAGACGGTGCGTGGCCCCGATTTCGAAAGCGACATCGTCGCGCTCGGCATGGTGTCCGATGTCTTCATCTCCGATGGCAAGGTCTATTTCTCGCTCACGGTTCCGGCCGAGAGGGCGCGCGAGCTCGAGCCGCTGCGCCAGGCGGCGGAGCGGGTGGTGAAGGCGATCCCCGGCGTGAAGGGGGCGATGGTGGCGCTGACGGCGGACAAGAAGCCCGCGGCCTCGGCTCCGGCGGCGCGTCCGGCCCCGGCCGCCGGTCATTCCCACGGTCACGCCCACGGTCACGCCCATGATCACGCTCATCACGGCCACGCCCATGGCGGCGCAGCGCCCAAGCCGCAGAAGCCCGGCATTCCCGGCATCCGCCACATCATCGCGGTGGCCTCTGGCAAGGGTGGTGTCGGCAAGTCCACCACGGCGGTCAACCTCGCGCTGGGACTGAAGGCGAACGGCCTGAGGGTCGGCATTCTCGATGCGGACATCTATGGCCCGTCCATGCCGCGCCTGCTGAAGATCTCGGGCCGCCCGAGCCAGATCGACGGCAAGATCATCCAGCCGATGGAAAATTACGGCGTCAAGGTGATGTCCATGGGCTTCCTCGTGGACGAGGAGACGGCGATGATCTGGCGCGGGCCGATGGTCCAGTCCGCCCTGCTGCAGATGCTGCGGGAAGTCGCCTGGGGCGAGCTCGACGTGCTTGTCGTCGACATGCCGCCGGGCACCGGCGATGCGCAGCTCACCATGGCGCAGCAGGTGCCGCTTTCCGGCGCCGTCATCGTCTCCACCCCGCAGGACCTCGCCCTCATCGACGCACGCAAGGCCATCACCATGTTCCGCAAGGTGGAAGTGCCGCTTCTCGGCGTCGTGGAAAACATGAGCTATTTCATCGCCCCGGATACGGGCGCGCGCTACGACATCTTCGGCCATGGCGGCGCTCGCGCCGAAGCCGGCCGGATCGACGTTCCCTTCCTCGGCGAGATACCGCTCACCATGGCAATCCGCGAACTGTCCGATGCCGGCACGCCGGTCGTGGTGGCCGAGCCGGATGGTCCCCAGTCGGTGGCCTACAAGTCGATCGCCGCACAGGTCTGGCAGCAGCTTGCCGGCGCGGAAGCCCGCCCCGCACCCAATCTCGTCTTTGAATGAAAGCCCGTCCGGCGCGTCCCGAGCGAGGCGCGCCGGACACATCCAAAAAAAATCTGCTGCGCTGCACAATTCTCGACAGGCTTCGGTCGTTTCTTGACCGATTGGAAAAATATCAGCCATTCCTAGGGTTTGGACTGGCTGTCTCACGCGTGGTGTAAGGGTTTGTTAACCCGTTTGTCCAAAATGGGGCACAGGATGCGCCGACCCCCGCTCTTGATTCCGCCGGGACTTTGCGCGATATGCCCGCACCTTCCGGCCTCGGGCCGGTCTATAAGGAGTTGAACACCGTGAACCGGTTTGCGGGAGCTCTCGCGTGATCACCGCCTATCGCAGGACGGGCGAAGCCACGGTTCTGGCTGCCGACAGGTTTGCGGCCGGCCTTGATGGCGATATTGTCTGGATCGATCTCGATGCGCCCTCCCGCGAGGAAGAGGCGGCGATCGAGGCTGCGCTCAGCATTTCCGTTCCCACCCGCGAAGACCTCAAGGACATCGAACCCTCCAGTCGTCTCTTCGTCGAGAATGGTGACGTTTTCATGACCGCTTCGCTGGTCTGGAAGACGGAAACGGATTTTCCCGACCTGACCGACATCGCCTTCATCCTCACCCACGAGCGGCTGGTCACGGTGCGCTATGCGGAGCCGCGCGCCTTCAAGCTGTTCGCGGCAGCGCTCGCGCGGTTCTGCGCGAACGGGCACGGGCCGCAGCCGGGCCCCACCGCCATGACCGCACCGCATCTCATGGCGCGGCTTCTCGAGACCATCAGCGACCGGACGGCGGAGATCCTGGAGCAGGAGACAGCCCGGATCGACGCGCTTTCGCTGCAGGTGTTTTCCGGGGGCACGAAGCGCCGTCCGCCGCGCTATCTGGAAGAGCGGCTGCTCGATGTGGCCTCCCATCACCGCCTGCTCGGAAAGGTCAAGGAAAGCCTTGCCTCGCTTTCGCGGCTCGTCAGCTTTCTCCAGTCGCTGCCCGCCGTCCAGGGCGACGACGACGCCCGCAATCTCTGCCACACGATCGCACGCGACATTCAGTCGCTGTCCGAGCACGTGTCGTTCATCGCGGGCAACATTACCTTTCTGCTGGATGCATCGCTCGGACTGATCAATCTCGAGCAGAACGCCATCATCAAGATCTTCTCGATTGCCTCGGTGGTATTCCTGCCCCCGACCCTCGTGGCATCGATCTACGGCATGAATTTCCAGTTCATGCCGGAAACCGGATGGACCTATGGCTACCCCATGTCGCTGATCGCGATGCTGGTCTCCGCCATCGTGCCCTATTTCTTTTTCCGTTGGAAAGGCTGGCTCTGAAGGAGCCTGAGGTCATCATGCCTGAACATGCAGAACAGAATGCGCAGGACAAGGTCACGGTTGCCGTCCCCGAGGACAGCCACGCCCATCATGGCCATGGCCCCGGCGGGCTGAAGGGGCTCGTCGGCCTCGCCATCGGGTCCATCGGCGTCGTCTACGGCGATATCGGCACCAGCCCGCTTTACGCCTTCCGCCAGGCCCTCCTGCCGATGACCCGCGACGGGGTGATCGCACCGCACGAGGTGGTCGGTCCCATCTCGCTGATCCTCTGGACGCTGACGATCATCGTCATGCTGAAATACATCCTCTTCCTGCTGCGCCTCGACAACGACGGCGAAGGCGGCACGCTCTCGCTGCTCGCACTCCTGCTGAAGACGGCGAACGGACACACCGTTTTCCTCACCTTCCTGGGGCTCATCGGTGCGGCGCTCTTCCTCGGAGAGGTGATGATCACGCCGGCCGTCTCGGTTCTCTCGGCGGTGGAAGGCCTGAAGCTCGTCGCCTCGGGCATGGATCCGTTCATCCTGCCCATTGCCATCGGCATTCTCATCGCGCTCTTTGCCATCCAGTCCCACGGGACGGGCGCGGTTGCCCGCTTCTTCGGGCCGATCACCCTGCTCTGGTTCCTCGTCATCGGCGTCGGCGGCATCTCGCACATCCTCGACAGCCCGCAGATCTTCGCCGCGATCAATCCGATCAACGCGGTGCGCTTTGTCCTGAACGAGGGCTATGTCGGCTTCGTGGTGCTGGGCGCCGTCTTCCTGACCGTCACCGGCACGGAGGCGCTCTATGCCGACCTCGGCCATTTCGGCCGCAAGCCGATCCAGGTCGCCTTCATCTTCGTCGTCTATCCCTCGCTGGTGCTGAACTATCTGGGGCAGGGAGCCTATGTGCTCGCCCATCCGGAAGCCGCTTCGGACCCGTTCTTCCTGATGTTCCCCACCTGGGCGCTGCTGCCGGTGGTCATCCTGGCGACGGCGGCCACCATCATCGCCAGCCAGGCGGTCATCACCGGGGCCTTCTCGCTGACCCGCCAGGCGATCCATCTGGGCTTCCTGCCGCGCATGGAAATCCTCTTCACCTCCGAGACCAATACCGGGCAGATCTACCTGCCGGCGGTCAACCGGCTGCTGCTGGTGGCGGTCATCATCCTGGTGCTGACCTTCCGCTCTTCCGAGGCCCTCGCCACCGCCTATGGCATCTCCGTCACCGGCGCGATGGTGGTCACCACCACCATGTCCTTCGAGTTCGTGCGGGCCCGCTGGAAGTGGCCGCTCTGGAAGGCGCTCCTCGTGCTGCTGCCGCTCTTCCTGCTGGAATGCGTCTTCTTCAGCGCCAACCTGCTGAAGATTCACGATGGCGGCTATATCCCGGTCATGTTCGCGATCATCTTCACGGTCGTCATGTGGACCTGGCGCCGTGGCACGCAGATCCTGTTCAACAAGACCCGGCACACCGACATTCCGCTGATGGCCTTCATTCCCTCCATCGAGAAGGAAAGCGCCCATGCGCCGAAATCCGTGCCGGGAACGGCGATCTTCCTGACTTCGGATCCGGATTCGGTGCCGGCGGCGCTGATGCACAACCTCAAGCACAATCACGTGCTGCACGAGAAGAACGTCATCCTGACGATCAAGACCGTGAACCGTCCGCGCGTCAATCCGGAGGACCGGTACAAGATCGAGAAGCTTTCCGAGCGCTTCTCCCGCGTGCAGCTGAACTTCGGCTTCATGGAAACGCAGAATGTCTCGCAGGCGCTTGGCCATCTGCGGAAGGGCGGGGTGAAATTCGACATCATGTCCACCTCCTTCTATCTCGGCCGTCGAAAGCTCGTCTGCGATCCGAAGTCGGAAATGCCCGCCTGGCAGGGCAGGCTCTATGTGGCCCTTGCCAATGCGGCGACCGATCCCTCCGACTATTTCAAGCTGCCCACCAACCGCGTGGTGGAGCTGGGCTCGCACGTCGTCATCTGACGGCGCTCCGGCTGCCGGCACATCGAGCCCCGGGTCGGTGCGGCCCGGGGCTTTTTCATGCGCGCTGCCCAAGGTGGTTAACGGCGCCGGCGCCTGCATCGCCGGCTCTGCCATAAAAAGCCCGCAGTTCCCGGGCGTTAACCAATGATCAAGGTTAATCGGCGATAGTTCCCGAAGAGATCGGCGCGCACCCGCACTGGAGCAGCCGTTTCACCATCGACATTCGCGCACGCCCGGGAGGGTTCGGATGGCAGGCCGCCGTCCGGCACCGATGGCGCGTGTCCGGAAGAACCGTATCGCGTCCCAGTGTGGAGTATGCCGTTTTGAGTCAGAAAGGCCGTTTCGCCCTTCCCATCCGGGGCAGCTGGATTTCTCCCTTCGTTTTCGGCATCGCGGCCTGGCTCGGCACCCCCAGCCTGCCGGCCCACGGCGACATGGCCGGCCTGCTCACGGGCCTGGACGATGGCACGCCGGCCTGGCGCATGGTCGTCACCGCCGTGAAGGCGGATTCGGTCGCCGGGCCCAAGCTCACCTTTCACGATCCCGTGACGGCGGAGATGCTCGGCCGCAAGAGCGGCATGGTGCTGCCTGACGGCAACCGCGTCGCCATGACGGAGGACAAGTATCCGCCGGATCCGCGGCCGGACGAGGAGCGCATCAACCGGAAGGACAAGCGCGGCCGCATCGTGGCGGCCGAAACCATGCAGCCGCCGAAGGCCTTCACCGCCGGTTCCGTGCTGCAGCGTGTCAGTGCCGTCTTTGCCAATCCCGAAACTCCGGACGAACTCATGGCCTTCGCCAAGGCGGAGCCCAAGGGCACGGAAATGATGATCGCGCAGACCTTCTACCGCAAGCCGGACGAGAAGGCCCTCGATGCCCAGGTGCCGGCGCTGATCGCCGACCTCGTCACCAACCGCAATGCCGACGTGCTGGCGACCGCCTATGCGCCGGCCGATCCCGATGCCGGCAGGACCTCGCCCTTCGATGCGATCCTGAAGAAGGATCCGGAAGAGGGGCGCTTCCGCCCCGTCATCGGCCCCAAGGATCACGCCTGGGCCGCGAATATCCTGCCGCCGAGCGTCTTTACGGCGAAGGAGCAGAAGTGCCTCGCCGACGCCATCTATTTCGAGGCGCGCGGCGAGCCGCTTAAGGGCCAGGCCGCCGTGGCGCAGGTTGTGCTGAACCGGGTGCGCAACCCGGCCTATCCGGACACCATCTGCGGCGTCGTCTACCAGAACAAGGACTGGACCAACCAGTGCCAGTTCTCCTTTGCCTGCGACCGCATCAAGGACATCATCTGGTCGCCCGAGCGCCACAAGGTGGCCGAGGAAATCGCGCTGGCCGTGACTGCCGGCAAGATCTGGCTTCCGGAGGTCGGCTCCTCGACCCACTATCACGCGATCTACGTGAAGCCGAACTGGGCGCCCACCATGAAGCGCGTTGCCAAAATCGGCTGGCACATCTTCTATCGCACCTATGGCGGCGGATGGAGCTGAGTCTCCCCGCCCGATGGAACTCTCCGCTTTCAATCGGTTTTATCGGACTCAGGGACCGCCGCCCGGGCGGTCATTGTGCCGCATGCGCCTAAGGAATGTTGACGAAGTTTAAGGGGAATCCCCCTTCAAACAGATCAACTATTTGATTTTAATGGACAAATTTCCGCCTGCGCCACTGCGGGCTGAAGCTTGACTATACGGACACCTAAAACTATGTTGCGCCCGACTTCAAAACGGGCCGGAAGGTGTTAAACCTGGGGCGTTTGTGGGGCGTTGGAAGCCGGTTCAGGCCGGAAAATCGAACCCAGACAGACGGAGGCAGGAATGACCGACCAGCGGGATGAAGCACTCGAAGAACGCAGGAAGCGTCTCGGAGCCGCCTTGAAGGATGTGCGACGGGATGCGGGCCGCGAGGCGGCGGACGAGCGCAAGGCCGAGGCAAACCGCAAAGGTTTCGCCGAGGCGATGAAGCTCTCCTCCGAATTCGTGGCGGCGGTGATCGTCGGCGGTGCTCTCGGCTACTTCCTCGACCGTTTCGCAGGCACGGGACCCTGGGGCTTGATCATATTGCTGCTCCTCGGCTTCTGCGCCGGCGTCTTGAATGTGATGCGGGCCGCGGGGCTGGTGGCAAGGCCGGATCCTGGCGACCGCAAGGACAGGTAAGTTTCGACAGGAAGGGCGGGTGTCGCCCGTCCTTCAAGGCATGAATTTCCGGCTCCCGGTGAGCGCGGGCAACGTGAAGAGAGACCAACGGTGTCAAACGATCCGACCCATCAGTTCCTGATCCAGAAGATTGTGCCGCTCAATGTCGGCGGTTATGACGTTTCCTTCACCAATGCCTCGCTGTTCATGGTTGCGACCGTCGCCGTGGCTTCGGGCTTCCTCTACTTCTCCAGCTCCAGCCGCAGCCTCATTCCAGGCCGCTCGCAGTCGCTGGCCGAGATGTCCTACGAATTCATCGCCAACATGCTGCGCGAAGGCGCCGGAAGCCACGGGATGAAATTCTTCCCCATGGTCTTCTCGCTGTTCATGTTCGTGCTGACGGCGAACCTGCTGGGCATGGTTCCCTACTTCTTCACCGTGACGTCGCAGATCATCGTGACCTTTGCGCTCGCGCTCTTCGTCATCGGCACCGTGATCGTCTACGGTTTCTACAAGCATGGTCTGGGCTTCCTCAATCTCTTCGTGCCCTCGGGCGTTCCGGGCGCGCTTCTGCCGCTCGTCGTCGCGATCGAGGTGATCTCGTTCCTGTCCCGTCCGATCTCGCTGTCCGTTCGTCTCTTCGCGAACCTGCTGGCCGGTCACATCACGCTCAAGGTCTTCGCCGGCTTCGTCGCCTCGCTGGGCGCGCTCGGTGCGCTGGGCGTCGGCGGTGCCGTGCTTCCCCTCATCATGACGGTCGCCCTGACCGGTCTCGAATTCCTCGTTGCCTTCCTGCAGGCATATGTCTTTGCGGTACTCACCTGCATGTACCTCAACGACGCCGTGCACCCGGGTGGCCACTGAGGATTACCAACATTGACGTCCCCGGACGTCAGTCGAAACGCCGCAACAACCATTTCGAAGGAGTTTAAGATGGATCCTATTGCAGCAAAGTACATCGGCGCTGGTCTCGCTTGCTTTGGCATGGCCGGTACGGCTCTCGGCCTCGGCAACATCTTCGGCAGCTACCTCTCGGGCGCCCTGCGCAACCCGTCCGCTGCTGACAGCCAGTTCGGCCGCCTCGTATTCGGCTTCGCCGTTACGGAAGCTCTGGGCATCTTCTCGCTGCTCGTAGCTCTGCTTCTGCTGTTCGCTGTCTGATACAGTGACGAAGACAGGATCACGGTTCGTGTTGGTCGCGGACCGTGATCTTTTGCATTTCTGACGCAGTTCCCGCGGGCCCGTCGGCCGACGCGGACCGGATTGCGAAATCAAGAGAATTCAAACGCTTCTTGGGCTCCATCGCCGGGAAGTGCACCAAAGGACACCCCTGGAGGTGAGCATGTTTGTGACCCCGGCCTACGCCGAAGAAACCACGGCTCAGCCCGCGCCTGCGGCTGCGGATGCCGCGGCAACCGAGGCCCATGGCGCTCCGGCGGCCGAAGAGACCCATACGGAGACCGGTGTCGCCCATGAAGGCGGCCCGAAGGTCTTCCCGCCCTTCGATTCCACCACCTTCGCTTCCCAGCTTCTGTGGCTGGTCATCACGTTCGGCCTCTTCTATCTGCTGATGCAGAAGGTGATTGCGCCGCGCATCGGTGGCATCCTGGAAGACCGCAAGAGCCGGATCTCCAAGGACCTGAACGAGGCTGCGAGCCTCAAGAAGGAAGCCGATCTCGCGGTCGAGACCTACGAGAAGGAACTCGCCCAGGCCAAGGCCAAGGCGAACACCATCGCGTCGGAAGCCCGTGAAGCCGCCAAGGGCAAGGCTGCCGCAGAGCGCGCCGCCGTCGAGGCCGAGCTCACCAAGAAGGTCACCGAAGCGGAAGGCCGCATTGCCGAGATCAAGGCCAAGGCCTTTGCCGATGTCGGCACCATCGCAACCGAAACCGCCAGCGCGGTTGTCGAGCGCCTGATCGGCGGCTCGGTCGCCCCGGCGGACGTCGCCGCGGCTGTCGCCAGCGCAAAGCAGGAGGGCTGATCCCATGCATTTTGATGCTACCTTCTTTGCCTTCGTCGGCCTCGTCATCTTCCTGGCTCTGGTCGTCTACCTCAAGGTTCCGGGCATGGTTGCCAAGAGCCTCGACGCCCGCGCCGACCAGATCCGCAACGACCTCTCGGAAGCCAAGCGCCTGCGTGAAGAGGCCCAGCAGCTGCTGGCCGAATATCAGCGAAAGCGCAAGGAAGCGGAAGCCGACGCTGCCAAGATCGTCGCCGCCGCCGAGCGCGAGGCCGAGATGATCGCCGCCGAAGCCAAGCAGAAGACGGAAGAATTCGTCGCCCGCCGCAACGCGCTGTCCGAGCAGAAGATCAAGCAGGCCGAGACCGACGCCGTGAACGCCGTTCGCGCCGCCGCCGTAGACCTCGCGATCGCCGCCGCCGAGAAGGTGCTGGCAAGCCGCGCTGACGCAAATGTCCAGGCCGACCTGTTCAACCAGGCCGTCGGTGAAGTGAAGACCCGCCTGAACTGAGGCGCTCTCCTCACGCTCCCATCACGAAAAAGCCCGCGAAAGCGGGCTTTTTTCATGGGCGACGTCAGGAAACGGGCAGGGAGGGCGGTGGCCTGCTGAAGAAGCCTCAGGCCGTCTGCTGGCCGTCTTCCTGGGCAAAGAGCGCAATGGGGCGGAAGCTCATCCGGTGCAGGGGGCAGGGGCCGTGAAGCGCGATCTGCTCCCGGTGAAAGCTGGTCGCATAGCCTGCATGGATTTCGAAGCCATAGACCGAATAAAGCGTGCCCGCCTGCTCCATCATCCGGTCGCGAGTGACCTTGGCCACGATGGAGGCCGCGGCGATGGACAACGAGCGGCTGTCCCCCTTGACGACTGCCTTGCCGGGAAAGGGCAGCCCCGGGGGCACGTCCCGGCCGTCCACCAGCAGGAAGTCGGGACGAAGCGCGAGGCTGCAGGCGGCGCGGCGCATGGCATCGAGGCTCGCCTTGAGGATGTCGGTATCGTCGATCCGTCGCGGCCCGGAGGAGGCAATCGCGACCATCGAGGTCCGCAGCACCTCGCTGTAGATGGCGTTGCGCTGCGCAGCCGAGAGCTTCTTGGAATCGTTGAGCCCGTCTGGAATGTTGTCCGGATCGAGGATGACCGCGGCGGCGACGACAGGGCCCGCCAGCGGCCCGCGGCCGGCCTCGTCCGCACCGGCCACCACGGAATAGCCGTCGCGCATCAGCGCGCGCTCCAGGTTGAAGTCCGGCTTGTTGGCGAGCAGCTCGAAAAGTGCGGGAGAATCGGGAGGCGTGCGGCGTGTCATGCGGCGAGACTCGCACGCCTCACCGATCTCCTGCAAGCCCTCGGGTCGGACGGCATTAAAAAATGCGGTCCTCAGGGCGGCGGAACCCGAGGGGTGCCGGCTCGTCAATCAGGGTCTTGAGGCCGGACGGGTGGGGCAGGCCGGCAAAGGCCGGCCAACCGATTTCAGAGAAGAGACAGCTGCACGCCCGCGCCATCCGGTGGGGTGAAGGCGTCGTCGCGCAGCTGTATCGAGCGACGCACCAGCCCGAGCCGCTTCGTTGCAAGCTCGAAGCGACGGCCGATCTGCCAGGCATAGGGGCCGGCGCCTTTCATCCGCTTGCCGAACTCCGCGTCGTAATCCTTGCCGTCCCGCATTGAACGGATCAGCGACATCACGCGACGGTAGCGGTCGGGATAGTTGCGCAGCAGCCATTCGCGGAAGAGAGGGCTGACCTCGAAGGGAAGGCGGAGCAGCACGTAGCTTGCCTCGCGAGCGCCCGCGGCATGGCCGGATTCCAGGATGCGCTCGATCTCGTGATCGTTGAGCGCGGGAATGATCGGCGCCATCATGACCGCGACGGGAATGCCGGCATCGCTCAGTGCCTTGATGGTTTCGAGCCGCCGTGCGGGCGTGGCCGCCCGCGGCTCCATCGAACGCGCCAGCTTCCGGTCGAGGGTGGTGACCGAGATGCCGACCTTGACCAGCCCGTTGGCCGCCATCCGCTGGAGAATGTCGAGGTCCCGCAGGATCAGGGCCGACTTGGTGACGATCACCACGGGGTGACTGGCCTTCTCCAGCACCTCGAGGATCTGGCGCATGATCCGCCATTCCTTCTCGATCGGCTGGTAGGGATCGGTGTTGGTACCGATGGCGATGGTGCGCGGCTTGTAGCCCGGCTTGGAAAGTTCCCGCTCCAGAAGACGTGCGGAATCGGGCTTGGCGAAAAGCTTCGCCTCGAAATCGAGCCCCGCCGAAAGCCCCATGTAGCTGTGGGTGGGCCGTGCAAAGCAGTAGATGCAGCCATGCTCGCAACCCCGGTAGGGGTTGATCGACCGGTCGAAGGGAATGTCGGGAGATTCGTTGCGGGTGATGATGGAGCGCGGCTTCTCCACCTGCACTTCGGTGCGGAAGGGTTCGAGTTCCTCCAGCGTCTGCCAGCCGTCATCGAAGGTTTCGCGGTTCAGGGTTTCGAAGCGGCCATCCGGGTTGATGGCCGCACCCCGTCCGCGCCGGCGGCCGACATCGACACGCAGACCGGAAGAGGCAAGCAGGTGTTCGGCAATATCCGCCGTATGGGCAGGCGCGAACGCGTCCTGCCCCGCAAGGGCCAGTTCAGTCATCGATCGCTCCTTACCGTCCTGGCCGCCGCATGGGGCGACACCGGACCGGACATTCGTGCAAGGTCCTTCGGATACGACCATCCTCGGGTGGCGGGCGACCGGGCGCCCAGCCTTGCTGATTGATAAAATTCCTACCGCGAAAATGAGAACAATGCAAGAACAAAAATGCGTTCTGGTCTAGCCGAGGGTGGTGGTGGGCTCCACGAACCAGTCGGGCCGAGCCTTTCGAAGGGCTTCGGAGGCGGCGAGAAGGCGCGCTTGGCCGGAGAACAGACCGAAGCAGGTCGCGCCGGAGCCGGACATGCGGACGAGATCCGCCTGCTGCGCCGCAAGGGCTGCCAGGGCGGCGGAGACCAGGGGCTCGATCTCTTCCGCCGGAGGCTGCAGGTCGTTGCGCATTCCCGCAAGCGCGCGCACGGGATCGCGCGACAGCGCCGTCCGGTCGAGCGGAAGGGGAGAATTGTTCTTGTCACGCAGGCGGCGGAAGATCGACGGCGTGGAGACCGGCACGAGCGGATTGACCAGCAGCATGAACAGGGACGGAAGCGTCACTTCCTCGATGTCTTCCCCGATTCCGCGCGCTACCAGCGGGCGGGATACGAGACACATCGGCACATCCGCCCCGAGCGACAAGGCGAGTGCATCGAGATCATCCCGCGCGGGGCGCATGTTCCAGAGGCGCATGAGGCCGCGCAGGCAGGCCGCCGCATCCGCCGAGCCGCCGCCGATTCCGGAGGCAAGGGGAAGGTTCTTTTCGAGGTGAATGTGCACCGGCGGCGCGGTATGTCCCGCCTTCTCGAGAAGCGTTCGCAAGCCGTCCCGGGCGCGAATGACGAGGTTCTCGGCGGGAGGCGATTCCGACAGAAGCGGCCCGAACCGTCCGGACAGCGAGAATGCGTCGTCCTCGGCCGGTTCGAGGCAGAGCCGGTCTCCCGCTTCCGCGAAGGTTACCAGCGTGTCCAGCAGATGATAGCCGTCTTCGCGCTGCCCCGTCACGTGCAGCGCGAGGTTCACCTTGGCGAAGGCGCGCTCCTCGACCGGTGCCATCCGACCTGTCCCGGATCAGTTGGTCTTGGCGGGGATCTTCAGGACCTGGCCGACCTTCAGCCTGTCGGGATTCTTCTGCAGCGCGGGGTTGAGGCGGATGATTTCCTCGCCGCGCTTCCAGTCGCCGAGCAGCCGCGCCGCGATCTTCCAGACCGAATCGCCGTTCGCAACGGTGTAGTCCGTCGTGGCCGTTGCGGCAGCCCCCTCCGCGGTGGCGGCCGGTGCAGCCGGTGCATCGGGTGCCGGTGCGGTGGTGGTCGCGGCGGGTTCCGATTTCGGCGCAGCCGGTGCGGCGGGTGCAGCCGCCTCGGTCTGCCCGGCGGGGGCGGGCGCCTTCGTCTCGGTATTCTCGACCTTCTTCTGCGGTTCGAGCGGCGGCAGCCCGTTCTTGATCTTCGCGTTGATCTTCGGGATTTCCGCCTCTTCCGGCTTCATCACCAGCGCGCGCTGCCACTGGAAGACGGCTTCGCGGGTGCGCCCGACACGCCAGTAGGCATCGCCGAGGTGATCGTTGATGGTGGCGTCGCCGGCCTTCAGTTCGGCCGCACGCTCCAGCTCCTCGACCGCGTCCTGGAACTGGCCGAGCCGGTAATAGGCCCAGCCGAGCGAATCGACGATGTAGCCGTCGTCCGGCCGCAGCTCGACGGCGCGGCGGATCATGTCCATGCCCTCCTTGAGGTTCCGGTTCATGTCCACCCAGCTGTAGCCGAGATAGTTCAGCACCTGCGGCTGGTCGGGGTTCAGCTCCAGCGCGGTCTTGAAGTTGGGTTCGGCCTTGTCCCACTCCTTCAGGCGCTCATAGGCGATCCCGCGCTGGAAATAGAGCGACCAGTGGCTCTTTTCCCGCCGGGCGCCGAGCGAAGCGATGGCCTGATCGTAATTGCGGGCCATCTCGCGATAATCCTTGGCATCCGAAAGGATGCTGCCATAGGCGAGATAGCTGCGCAGGTCCTTGGGGTCGCTGGCAATCAGCGCCTGCAGATGCTTGCGGGCATCGTCCATCTTGCCGGTAGAGGCGAGCGCGAGGCCCAGCTGCAGCTCGGAGATGCGGCGCAGCGGCGAGCTGGACGGCACCTTCCTGTAGAATTCGATTGCCCGTTCCGGCTGGTTTGCAGCTTCTGCAAGGCCACCCAGCAGCACCAGCGTGTCGGCGCTGTCGGGATCGAGCGCATGGGCAATGTTGAGATAGAGCGATACGGCTTCGTCGGCGCCCTGGCGGTTCAGCGCGCCACCGATGGAAAACAGCACGGCTGCCGCCCCTTGCGCGGCGGTGCGGACCTGCTGCTCGGGCTTGCCGCCCTTCTTCAGCTCGTCGGCCAGCGCCTTCAGCGGCGCATAGTTGTTGATCAGCTGGTCGCCGGTCGCGATGGTGTCGAGCGCCTTCTGCAGGTTGCCTTCGCGGGCCTCCAGGCGGGCGAGCGCCATCACGGCGCGAATATAGGTGTCGGGTGCGGTAGAGCCGCCATCCTTGTCGATCACCGCGGTTTTCAGCAGCGCGCGCGCCTTCTCCGTGTTGCCGGCCGCAGCAGCCAGTGCGCCTGCATGATAGTTGCGGAAGATGGCGAACCATTCCGGCCCCTTGAGGTCGGTCACCATCTTCAGCGCCTCGTCCTTCTGGCCGGCGCCGAAGCGCGACCAGGCCAGGAGAAGGCTGGTCATCAGCCGTTCGAGATCGTTCGGCCCCTCGTATTTCAGGATGCTGTCCGCCTTGGCATAGTCGCCGCGCTTGATCGCATCGAGGCCGCGGGCGATCACCGTGATCCGCTCGACCGCGACGTCGGAGCGCAGCTGTTCGGCGAGCTTCACGCCGCCGTCGAAATCACCGGAGAGGAAGGAGGCGATCATCAGCCTTTCGCGGATCTCGGTGTTGTCCGGCTCCAGTTCCAGCGCCTTGCGGTAGAGAGGAATGGCGTTGCGGTAGTCGCGGTCGACATCCGCGGTGCGTGCGGCCAGAAAGGCGCCGGCAAAGGACGATACGCCATCGGCATTGAAGCTTTCCTCGGCGGGCGCCGGCTGCTTGGCATCGCCCGCAGACCAGGCCGGCGTGGCCCCGGCGAGCAGCATGGCTGCCATCGCAACGCTCGAGAGAAACCGGAGGGCAAGACTCTGCCGCATGAAGTGGCCTTTCATCGAAAATGTCCGGCACGCGCCGTAAAGAAACGGAGAGCCGGACATGCAGATCCTCTGCCTGTCCGGCTGATTCGCTGGAGAATGGCCTTTTTGGACCGCCGCTGCAAGCTCATGAGCCAACGCGCCCTGCGCTTCAGTTGACCCGCGAGATGCAGAAATCGATCACCTCGAGCAGCGCATTTTTCCAGGCGCTGTCGGGCAGCGGGGCCAGCGCATCGCGCGCAATCGCGCCGTAATGCAGGGCCCGTGCGGTGGTATCGTTCAGGCTGCCATATTTCTGGATGAGGCCCATGGCCTTTTCCAGGTTCTCGTCGGAGCTGTTGCCGCCCTCGATGGCATCGCGCCAGAAGGCGCGCTCCTCCTGCGTGCCCCGGCGATAGGCAAGGATGACCGGAAGGGTGATCTTGCCCTCGCGGAAATCGTCGCCGGTGTTCTTGCCGAGTTCCGCAGACTTGCCGCCATAGTCCAGCACGTCGTCGACGAGCTGGAAGGCGAGGCCGAGATTCATGCCGTAGCTCTTCAGCGCATTGCGCTCGGACTTGTCGGTGCGGGCCACGATCGGCCCCACTTCTGCGGCCGCGGCAAAGAGGGCCGCCGTCTTGGCGCGGATCACGGAGAGATATTCGTCTTCCGTCGTCTCCATGTTCTTGGCGACGGAAAGCTGCAGCACCTCGCCCTCGGCGATCACCGAGGCGGCGGTGGAAAGCACGTCGAGCGCGTCGAGCGAGCCCACGTCCACCATCATGCGGAAGGCCTGGCCGAGAAGGAAGTCGCCCACCAGCACGCTTGCCTGGTTGCCCCAGATCATCCGCGCGGTGGATTTGCCGCGGCGCAGGTCGCTTTCATCCACCACGTCGTCATGCAGCAGCGTGGCGGTGTGCATGAATTCCACGGCGGTGGCGAGCTTCACGTGATGTTCGCCCTGATAGCCGAACATCGAGGCGGAGGCGAGCGTCAGCATCGGGCGCAGGCGCTTGCCGCCCGAGGAGATCAGGTGGTTCGCCACTTCCGGGATCATCTGCACGTCCGAACCGGCCTTGGAAAGGATGAGCTGGTTCACCCGCTCCATGCCCTCCCGCGTCAGCTCGACCAGCGGCTTGACGGAAGCCTGTTTGTTTTTGCTCTCTTCGAGCGGTATAACGACGCCCAAGGGTCCGGACTCCTTCGATATTTCATTGTCCGGAACAATAGAAAGGGGCGCCCGCAGCGGCAAGGGGCGAATTGTCCCGGTCGCCCGGTTTTTGACGGAAATTAAGCCAATGCTGGAAATCATCCGCACCAACGATCCCGTGGTGCTGTCCTATGCCGAAAGCCTGATGCGCGATTTCGGCATTCACTGCTTCATCGCCGATCAGGGCATGAGCGTGCTGGAAGGCTCGCTCGGCATCCTGCAGCGCCGGCTGATGGTGGATGCGGAAGAGGCCGAAAGGGCCCGCCGCATCCTGACCGATGCCGGCCTCGGCGCGGAACTGCGCGATGCCTGAGGCCGTTTCCGAGGCGATTGCGGAAACGGTGGACGCCTTTCATTACGGCCGTTTCCACCTGGTGCAACCGAAGGGCAGGGGGCATCGCTCCGGCATGGATGCCATGCTGCTCGCATCGCTGGTGGCGGAGGAAAGACCGGTGCGCGTGGCCGATCTCGGGGCGGGAGCGGGTGCCGCGGGCCTTGCGGTCGCCGCCCGCCTGCCGCAGGCGCAGGTGCTGCTCGTCGAACGCTCGCCGGAGATGGCCGCCTATGCCCGCAAGAGCCTTTGCCTTGGCGAGAACGCAGCGCTTGCCGCACGGGTGGAGCTCCTCGAGGCGGACGTGACGCTGACAGGCAGGGCGCGCCTTGCCGCCGGCCTGCCGGACGATCACTTTCACCACGTCATCATGAACCCGCCCTTCAACGATGCGGCGGATCGCCGGACACCCGATGCGCTGAAGGCCGAGGCCCATGCCATGGTCGGCGGGCTCTTCGAGGGGTGGATCCGCACCGCCGGCGCGATTCTCCTTCCCGGCGGCCAGCTGTCGCTGATCGCCAGGCCGGAATCCATTGCCGAGATCGTCGAGGCATGCGGAAAGCGCTTCGGCGGGATCGAGATCACCGCCCTGCATCCCCGGGCGGGAGAAAACGCGGTGCGCATCCTGGTGACGGCGATCAAGGGTTCACGGGCGCGGCTTTCGCTTCGGGCACCGCTCGTCATGCATGATGAGGGCACGCACCGCTTCTCCGCCCTTGTCGACGACCTCAACAACGGCCGCGCGGCCTATCCCCGCAAGGGGTCTACCCCTCAGCCGAGGAAGAAATCGTAGACGAGCTTCACGTTCAGCCCCGCAATCAGGAAGGCGGTCGCAAATGCGAGGCCGGACAGCCAGCGGGGTGCCACGAGCGCCCCCATCTTCATCTTGCTGGCGGTGAACATCACCAGCGGAAAGACGGCGAAGGAGAGCTGCAGGCTCAGCACCACCTGTGTCAGGATCAGCAGCTCCGCCGTGCCGCCTTCGCCATAGAGCACGGTCACGACGGCAGCGGGAATGATCGCGATCGAGCGCGTGGCAAGCCGCCTGATCCAGGGCTTCAGCCGGAAGCTGATGAAGCCCTCCATCACGATCTGCCCGGCGAGCGTCGCCGTTGCCGTGGAGTTCAGGCCGCAGCACAGCAGCGCGATGGCAAAGAGGGTCGGGGCAATCGCCGTGCCGAGAAGCGGGGCAAGCAGCGAATGGGCCTCGCCGAGCTCCGCGACCTCGGTGCGCCCGGAGCCGTTGAAGGCTGCCGCGGCAAGGATGAGGATCGAGGCATTGACGAGGAGCGCCAGAAGCAGGGCGACGGTGGAGTCGATGGTGGCAAAGCGCAGGGCCTCGCGCTTTTCCGGCACGGTTTCGCCATAGGCCCGCGTCTGGACGATGCCGGAATGCAGGTAGAGGTTATGCGGCATGACGGTGGCGCCGAGAATGCCGAGAGCCAGGTAGAGCATGCCGGGATCGGTGGCGATGCGGGTGGTGGGGATGAAGCCCTGGAAAACGGCCCCCCATTCCGGGTCCGCCAGAACGATCTGGATCCCGAAGCAGATGCCGATGACGCCCAGAAGCGCGATGATGAAGGCCTCTACCCAGCGGAAGCCGAGCTTCTGCAGGCCGAGGATCACGAACACATCCAGGGCCGTGATGATCACGCCGATCTCCAGCGGAATGCCGAAGAGCAGTTGCAGGCCGATGGCCGTGCCGATCACCTCGGCGATGTCGGTGGCGATGATGGCGATTTCCGCCAGCAGCCACAGCGCCAGCGAAACCGGCCGCGGATAGGCATCCCGGCAGGCCTGGGCAAGGTCGCGGCCCGAGGCGATGGCCAGGCGCGCGCAGAGCGACTGCAGCAGGATGGCCATGAAGTTGGAGAGCAGCGCCACGGACAGCAGCGCATAGCCATAGCGCGATCCCCCGGCGAGAGACGTGGCCCAGTTGCCCGGGTCCATGTAGCCGACGGCGACCAGATAGCCGGGGCCGACAAAGGCCGCCATCCGCCGCCATGCCGAGCCGCGCCGGGCCACGGGTATGCTCGCATGCACGTCCGATAGCGAGGCCTCGCCCCGCGCGGAATGCCAGCCTGCCAGTTCCTGTCTGTCGAGCATCACGCCTTCTCCGCTCCCGCGATCACCGCTTTCTGGAATGATAATGATAATGATTTGCAATAAGGAGTAAAGCGCCGATTTGACATTTGTTGCCTTCGCTGCCGCAATGGTCCGGTCGGACGGAAAAACGCCTGGCCCCGCTCCCGCCGCTTGCCGTTTTCCCGGCCGGGGGCGGCATTGCGTTTCGCTGCCGAGTGCATACATGTGTTGCTATTGGCGGCCCCGGTTCGCGCGCGGCCCTTATGGAGATTTGGATGTTTGCCTTTTTAAAGCGCCTATTGCCCAAGCGGTTCCGCAAGACGAACGTGGTGGTTCCCGTCGTCCAGCTCTATGGAACCATCACGCCCGAAAATAGCCGTTTCCAGTCCTCCCTCAATCTCGGCAGCGTAGCCGCCGCACTGGAGGAGGCCTTCGAGATGAAGGATGCGCCCGCCGTGGCGCTTGTCGTGAATTCGCCCGGCGGCTCGCCGGTACAGTCCCGCTTCATCTACCAGCGCATCCGGTCGCTTGCGAAGGAACATGGCAAGCAGGTGCTGGTCTTCGTCGAGGATGTGGCGGCCTCCGGCGGCTACATGATTGCGCTTGCCGGTGACGAGATCATCGCCGATCCGACCTCCATCGTCGGCTCCATCGGCGTGGTATCCGGCGGCTTCGGCTTTACCGATCTCATCGCCAAGCTCGGCATCGAGCGCCGCATCTATACGTCAGGCGAGAACAAGGTGCTTCTCGATCCCTTCAAGCCCGAGCAGGAAAAGGACGTGGCCTTCATCCTCGACATGCAGCGCGAGATCCACGAAATCTTCATCGCCATGGTGAAGGAGCGGCGTGCCGGCAAGCTGAAGGACCATCCCGACCTGTTCTCCGGCCTGTTCTGGACGGGGACGAAGGGCGTCGAACTGGGGCTTGTGGACCGGCTCGGCAGCCTGCGCGAGGTGGTGCGGGATCGGTTCGGCGACAAGACCGAGCTGGAACTAATCGAGGAGCCGCGCACCCTCTTCGGGCGGCGCTTGCCGGCAGTGTTCGCAAGGCCGCCCAAGGCCGAGGCGGTGGCCGGCGCCATGGCACGCGGACTTGTGGAAACCGCGGAAGAAAAGGCATTGTGGGCGCGCTACGGTCTGTAGCGGAACCCGGACGACAAAGGGGGAATGAGCAATGCAACTGATCCTGATCGCGATCCTGGTGGCGGGCGCAATCCTGCTTTACCGGCGTTTCGTGGCGGATGCGACGAAGCTTGCGGAGCGTTCGCGCCGTGAGGAGCGGGAGCGCCAGTCCGGCGCGACGGGAACATTGGTCAAGGACCCCGAGACGGGTGAATACCGCCTCGACCGGTCGGGGGAAGTCTGACGCTTCCGCCCGCCCGGGTACGGCGCTGGCCAGGCGCCGCTCCCTTGCGGGACTTTCCATCACTGCGTGCTTGAAAATATGGCCGTCAATATGGGATGCCCGCCTGAAGACCCTCGTGCATCCCGTCATGGAATGCGTCCCGGCGGTAACAGATGTTTCGTAATGAAACCGGATTCTCCTCCTCGTTTTCCGATGTCTAATTTATTGAATAAGACTGTAGTAGGCGACGAATCGTAATTCCGGCATAACAAAACCGTCCGCCTTCGACTTAAATTTTAGCGACTGGCATCCAGCCTGTACTGGGGACCTGCCGCACGATGCCGGGAAGTGCTTTGGAAACGGATGCTTAGCCGCCTCGTTTGCCATTTCTGCGAGAGGTTGCATCGCCTTGGGGCAGCTTCGGTGTCCCACTTGATGACAAAGGCGAGGGATCGTCACATAGCGGGCCGCTTCACTGCGTCAGGTGCGGATTGGCGGTCATCTGCACGAAAAGGTTAACCATGTTCGTGGGTATGTGCTCGCCGAAATCCAGCTTCATCGAAAAACCGGGGGAGGCGCATGCGCTCATGGCATCGCCGGACTGGATCACGGACGGCAGGACGTAGCGGCTGAAGAAGCTGCCGCGCAGAAGGCGATAGTAATCGAGGTGAATGGTAGCCACGGTGACGCCCTTCTCCTTCAGCAGGCGGCAGGGGGCGGCCGCGACCGCCTGCAGGCAGCGCGGGCCGAACACGGCGCCGCTGCAGGGCCGGTATTGCGGTCCGTCCTGAAGTCCGTCGGAAAGGATCAGCACCATCTGCCGGCGGTGCGCCGGATCGCGTCCGTCGCCGGACGGTGGAATGCGGCGCTCCAGTGCATCGATGGCATCGGTCAGCCGGGTCGCGCCGAGCGCCGGACCGAGGTCGGCATCCTCGACGCCCATCAGGGCGATCTCTTCGAGTGCGCTGATCAGCCTGTCCGGTTCCGTCTCCGACTGGGTGAGTTGCAGAAGGGGGTTCTGGAGCGTGCCGCTCATGGTCCGGCCCAGCGAGTAGAGATTGAAGCGGAAGCGGTCCTTGAGCAGATGGTTGCTCTGGAAGAGATCGACGATATCCCGCACGCCGCTCCGGACCAGGTCTATGCGCAGCGGGATGCCGGCTGCCCGGGCGACCGGAAGGTAGTCCTGCGACGGACCCTCTTCCTCGCTCGTGACATGGCAGGCGAATTCGCACCCCGCGGTATCCTGAAGGTTCAGCGCCCTTGCAGAGGTGCGGATGACGGTGAGAAGCCGCGCCACATCCTCGAGCGTCGGCGGAATGCCCATGGAGGGCGAATTGTCGATGAGAATATGCAGGTCCGCATAGCCCGGCCGGGAGACCGTTGCCTCCGCCACCCCCGTGACCGTGATGTCGTCATAGCCGAGGAGCCGCAGGAACCAGGTGGCGATCTGTGCCCGATAGCCCACCTCCACCACATAATCCGACCCCCTGTCGATGACCCTTGGCTCGGCCTCGACCCTGACCGATCCGTCGGAATAGGCGCGTTCGGCCTGCGCGGAAAAGAAGGCATTGGCCACACGCGGAATGGCATCGTCCGCCAGTTCCTCGCGCGCGCCCCCGAGGCGCGTTGCCGTTTGCAGCGCTGCCGCATCGGCCATTTCCTGAAGGTTCGTGCGAACCTCGAGCGCCTTGCTCACCTCGACCGCCATTCCGACGGTGAAGAGGAGGACGGGCATGAGGAATGCGGTGAGTATCCCGAAATTTCCTCGCCGGTCCTGCAGGTAGCCCCGCAAGGACAGGGCAAGCATGCGACGGATGCATCCGGCCATTGCAAAACCCCTAAACTAATGTTTTTCAAAATATTTTTAGGTTATCTACCTCTGGTCATTTTATGTGAGAAATTCCTAATTCGAAGTTGAAATTTTGCGCCATTGCAGAAATTGCCGTGCCGCAGGGGCGCTTTGCCGTGGAGGCCGGCCCCTGCTTCTATTGCGTCACGAGCGGCATGCGGAGGTCCGTTCCGAAAAGCCTCGACACCTCGGGCGGCAGGCTGCCGTCCGCATCGGCCTCGAAGAAAAGCCCCGGGCTCGCGCAGGCCCGCATGGCACCGGCGGCCGTGGCCCGGATCGTTCCGATCCGAGTCAGGATGACCGGTTGCGCATTGAGGTTGCGAGGCTCCACCAGGATGGTGACTATCCGGACGCCGCGCGCCTTCAGCCGCTCGCAGGGACGGGGCGAGAAGGGGTCGACGCAGCGTCCGTCGTTGATGAAGCCGGTGCAGGCGGCATCCGCTCGCCGTGCATTGAGCCCATCGGAAACCAGCACCACGACCTGTCGCCGGCTGCCGGGAAGCTGCCCGTTGCCGGAGGGCGGAACGATGCGCGCAAGCGCCGCGATGGCCTTTGTCAGTGGCGTTGCACCGAAACCGCTCCTGAAGCCCGGGTCCGGCACCATCATCAGTCCCGTGTCCGCCAGCCGGGCCCGCACCGTTTCGGTCCGCGCTTCGTTGCGCAGCGTCGCCTCGAGCGGCTGCAGCGCAGCGCGCCCGATATCGGACCCGAACGTGTAGAGCGAGAAGCGGTGCTGCTCCGGTTGCACGAGCGCCTTTTGTGCGAGGGCGACGATGCCGAGGGCTGCCTCCCTTGCCGCATCGATCTTCAGCCGGATGCCGCCTGCCCGGGCGAGAGCGAAAAGATCGATCCGCCCGTTGGCAGCGGGCATATGGCAGACGAAGGCGCAGTTCGGGCTGACCCCGGCAGGATTTCCGGCATTGGCTCCGGTCGCCTGTGCCCTCGCGAGCGCCACGAGCCGCTGGGCCTCGTCCGGCGTGACGGCAATGCCCATCGAGGGAGAGTTGTCCACCAGGATGTGGATGTCCTGAAAAAGCGCATCGCCTGCCACCGCCCGTGCCACCCCGCCGATGCGGAGCGTATCCTTGCCGAGCGCCTTCAGAAAGGTGGTGGGAATGGCCGCGCGATAGGCAACCCGCATCGAGAAACGGCCGCCATTCTCCTCGGCAAGCGGTTCGACCGCGATGGAAACCCGGTCGGTCATGCCGGAATTGCCCACCTCCTCGCCGAACACCCGCCTTGCCTGTTCCTGCAGGGTGCGGCGGCGATCCGGTTCCGGCAGGCCGTTCACCGATGCAAGGCTGGCAAGCGAGACGGCGTTGAGGGCGGTTGCCTCCGCCGCCGCCTCCAGCTGCGTCCTGACCGCCAGCGCATGGGCGAGGTCGATGGCAAGGCCCGCGCTTCCGGCAATGGCGGGAAAGAGCAACGCCATGATGACCGCCAATTGCCCCCTCCGGTCCCGGCGAAGCCTTCCCGCCGTCCGCATCCACCCGAAAAACATGTCTTCTCTCCGCTTCCCGTGCCGCCGATCCGGCACGGAGGGCATTAAAGGAAGAACATTCTAATGTTCCGAAAAGATGGAGCCTCAATTGCAGACGATTGTTTTCCATCATCATCGGCCGGCGAAAAGCAGGGCCGTGGCAAAGAGCTTGACGCCCGGGGTTCAGCGTGGCACCTCTCCGGCCCGATCCAAGTTCACGCGGAAAAGACGATGGCCGACCTTCCCGATCACATGAACCCGAAGCGCTCCTTTCAGGCGCTGATCCTCACGCTCCACAATTACTGGGCGGACAAGGGTTGTGCCGTCCTGCAGCCCTACGACATGGAAGTGGGGGCGGGCACGTTCCATCCGGCGACCACGCTGCGTGCGCTCGGCCCCAGGCCCTGGCGCGCTGCCTATGTCCAGCCGTCGCGCCGCCCTTCCGACGGTCGCTATGGCGAGAACCCCAACCGCCTGCAGCATTACTACCAGTACCAGGTCATCCTGAAGCCGAACCCCTCCAACCTGCAGGAGCTCTATCTCGGCTCGTTGAAGGCGATCGGTCTCGACCCGCTGCTGCACGACATCCGCTTTGTCGAGGATGACTGGGAAAGCCCCACGCTGGGTGCCTGGGGTCTGGGCTGGGAGTGCTGGTGCGACGGCATGGAGGTTTCGCAGTTCACCTATTTCCAGCAGGTCTGCGGCATCGAGTGCTCGCCGGTTTCCGGGGAGCTCACCTACGGTCTCGAGCGTCTGGCCATGTATGTGCAGGGCGTGGACAATGTCTACGATCTGAACTTCAACGGCCGCGAGGGCGCCGAGAAGATCAGCTATGGCGACGTCTTCCTGCAGGCCGAGCAGGAATATTCCCGCCACAACTTCGAATATGCCGATACCGAGATGCTGCACCGGCACTTCATCGATGCCGAAAAGGAATGCCAGGCCCTGCTCGCCGCCGGCGCACCCGGCGACGGGGGCAACGAGCGCCTGAACAAATGCGTGCTCCCGGCCTATGACCAGTGCATCAAGGCCTCCCACGTCTTCAACCTTCTGGACGCCCGCGGCGTGATTTCCGTGACGGAGCGGCAGGCCTACATCCTTCGCGTCCGGACGCTCGCCAAGGCCTGCGGCGAGGCCTTCCTGCTGACGGACGCCGGCGGCGCCAACTGGTCCCGCGACGCGGCAGCCTGAGAAGGCGGCATCGGACGCGACGACCGGCCCTGTGTTTCAGGGGGAGTTTGCCGATGCGGACCCCCCTCTGTCTGAATGAGGGGTAGTTTGCCGTGCCGCACCCCCCTCTGTCCCTGCCGGGACATCTCCCACTCAAGGGGGGAGATCGACATTGCGGTTTTTGGTTTCCTCAAACAACCAGCGTCTCACTTGCAGAAACGTCTGCTGGGGACTGCCCACATAAACCCCATCCCGATCTCCCCCCTTGAGGGGGAGATGCCCGGCAGGGCAGAGGGGGGTGCGCATCGGCAAACTCCACGCCTTGCAAGGCAGAGAGGTGCACCTCGGCAAAACCCAACCCCGATCCGCCCGTCGAATGCCACCCTCCTTACGCCGGGGCGGCGAAGGGCTGGGAGATCTCCTGCATGACGGGGAGGTCCTCCATGCGCGCGGCAAAGGCGAGGAGGCCGGGATGGTGGGCGGGGTCGAGCATGCCGGGCAGCACGTCGCCGGCAAAGCGCACCGCAACGGCGACTGCAATATCCGCATGGCCGGGGGCCTCGCCGAACCAGAAGGGGCTGGAGCGTTCCCGGCACTGGCGGTCGAGTTCCGCTGCCACGGAGCGGATCTGCATGCTGCACCGCTCGGACCAGGTTTCGGAGACCACCTCGTGCAGGCGCCTTTCGTAAAAGAGGCTGACGGATTTCTCCGCAAGGCCCATGCCGAGCGACGCGACCTTCAGCGCACGGCGCCGATGCGGCTCCTCCGCCGGAAACAGGCGGCGCTCCGGGGGCACCAGGCTGTCGAGGTAATCGAGCATCATGTGGCTTTCGATGATGACGTCGCCATCGGCGAGCACCAGAACCGGCACCTTTGTGACCGGATTATAGGCCCTGACGAGATCGGCATCCCCGAAGACCGACCACGGCCGGTGCTCGAAGGGGAGGTCGTAGAGCCGCAGCGCCACGCCCACGCGCCGCACGAAGGGTGAATCATACTGCCCGATCAGGATCATCGTCATGGCCTCCCTGTCCCCGTGATCGCCATGATACAGAGGCCAGCCGGAGGTTGAAAAGCCATGCTCCGGCCGAAAGGCCGGTCCCGTCCCCGAATTATTCTGACAGTCCTGTTTGCCGCGCTTCAGCCGGATTTGCCCATGATGACAACATTTGTTTTAAACGATAGTCTCTGCGCGAATTCCGGCCCGGAGGTTCCTGCGCATGTATCTGTTGATCGTCATCGCCATCGTCGCGGTCATCGCCGTGATGCTCTACAACAGCCTGGTGAAATCCCGCCAGATGGCGGAGGAGGCCTGGTCCGGCATCGACGTGCAGTTGAAACGCCGCAGCGATCTCATTCCCAACCTGATCGAGACCGTGAAGGGCTATGCCGCGCATGAGAAATCCACGCTCGACGAGGTGATCGCCAGGCGCAACCAGGCCCAGGCGGTGCCGCCCGGAGACGTGGCGGCGCGCGGCCAGGCGGAGGGCCTGCTTTCCCAGGCGCTCGGCCGGGTGATTGCCCTTGCCGAAGCCTATCCAGACCTCAAGGCCAACGACAACTTCGCCCAGTTGCAGACCTCGCTGGAAACCATCGAGGCGGATCTGCAGATGGCCCGGCGCTATTACAATGGTGCCGCGCGCGACCTCAACACCAAGGTGGAGAGCTTCCCGTCCAACCTGCTCGCCCGCCAGTTCGGGTTCGAAAAGCGGGCCTATTTCGAAATCACCAACGAGGCGGACCGGGCCGTGCCGCAGGTGAAGTTCTGAAGGTGGCGATGACCGCGAGACCGATGCGACTCCTGCTTGCCGCCGGCCTGCTGGCCGTTTCCACCATGGTGGCGCGTGCCGAGGAGGTGATCACCCGCTTCCACGCCGACATCAAGGTTGCGGCATCGGGCGAGATGGACGTCACCGAAACCATTGCCGTCGTCTCCGAGGGCATCGACATCCGCCACGGCATCTTCCGGGATTTTCCGCTGACCTTCCGGGATCGCGACGGCCGCATCGCCCATGTGGATTTCACGCTGGAGGAGGTGAAGCGGGACGGCGAGGCGGAGCCCTACCATACCGAGGACATCCCCGGCGGTATCCGCATCTATGCCGGATCGGCGGAGACGGAGGTGGCGCGGGGCGCCCATGTCTACGAGATCCGCTACCGCACCGACCGGCAGATCCGCTATTTCGACGATCACGACGAGCTCTACTGGAACGTCACCGGAAACGGCTGGCTGTTTCCCATCCGCGCCGCAACGGCGCATGTGGAAATGCCGGACGCCATTCCGGCTGGCGGGGTGGCCTTCTATACCGGCCCGGAAGGCTCCACGGCGCAGGACGCGCGCATCCTGAAGCTCGACGGCGCGACCGTCGATATCGCCACGACGGGTCCTCTCGGCGCCCGGGAGGGGCTGAGCATCGTCATCGCCCAGAAGAAGGGCGCCATTGCCGCGCCCACCTCCGCCCGGACCGGCTACTGGTTCCTTCGTGACAATCTGGGTGCGATCATCGGCTGGACAGGCTTTGCCGCGCTCTTTGCCTATTACTTCTCCAGCTGGGCCCGGGTGGGGCGCGATCCGCCGGCCGGCGTCATGGTCCCCCGCTGGGACCCGCCGGGCGGTCTTTCGCCCGCCCTCATCAACTACGTGGACAACAAGGGCTTTTCCGGACAGGGCTGGACCGCCTTCTCCGCCACCGCGCTGCAGCTTGCCGTCAAGGGCTATGTGACGCTCGAGGATCTGGACAAGGCCGTCACCTTCCGCCGGACCGACAAGCCTCTTGCCGGAACGCTGCCCAAGGGCGAGGACGTGCTGCTTGCCGCCATCGAGAAGGCCGGCGGCACCTATACCGTCAACAAGGCGAACGGCACCTCCGTCCAGTCTCTCGGCAACCGCTTCCGCTCCGCCATCGAGGGGGAACACCGCAACAAGTATTACATCCACAACAGCGGCTATGTGACGGGCGGCGTCATCGCCAGCATCCTCATCCTGATCGGCTCCTTCTGGTTCGCCCATGTGAGCGAGGACGTGGTGGGACTGGGGTTTGCCATGGTCTTTGCCGCGACGGTGGGCGGCGGCATGATCTCCGCCTTCGGCCGGGCGCTGACCGGCGGGCACTCGCTGTTCCGCAAGCTGCTTGCGGTGGTCGCCATGGGCTTCGTCGCCTTCGTCGGGTTGATCATCCTCTCCGTCATTATTCTCGCCGGCATGGAGACGGTCGATGGCGTCGGCGGCATGGCGCTGATCTCCGCGGCCGGCGCCATCGTGCTCCTCAATATCCTGTTCTTCTTCCTGATGGGCGCGCCCACGCCGCTGGGGCGGCAGCTGATGGACGGCATCGAGGGCTTCCGCACCTACATGACGCTTGCCGAGAAGGACCGCATGAACCTGATGGGCGCTCCCACCATGTCGCCCAGCCATTACGAGACGCTTCTGCCCTATGCGGTGGCGCTGGGCGTGGAAAAGCCGTGGAGCCAGAATTTCGAGCGCTGGCTGGTGACGGCCGCCGCCGCCGGTGCGGCAAGCGCTGCCTATCAGCCCGCCTGGTACAGCGGGCACGGCTTCTCCAGCGGACGCCTGACGGATTTCTCCTCCTCTATGGCCAGCACCATCGCCTCCACCCTCCCGCAACCGAAATCCTCGAGCTCCTCCGGCTTTTCCAGCGGCGGCTTCTCCGGCGGCGGCGGCGGCGGCGGTGGCGGCGGGGGGTGGTAGCCCTTTGACAGTCCGGGTGTATCATGCCATGATACATTCATGGGGGTGTCATGGCGATCCGGTCATTCAGAGGAAGCCGAACCGCGGCCATTGCCGAGGGTAGGGCAGGCAAGGGCGTTTCTGCCGACATCGCCCGATCCGCGTTGCGCAAACTGGTCATGCTGGATAGCGCGACTGCGCTGGAGGACCTGCGAGCGCCACCCGGCAACCGTCTCGAGGCGCTGAAGGGACCTCTTTCCGGTTATCATTCGATCCGGATCAACGATCAGTGGCGCATCATTTTCCGCTGGATGGACGGTGGGGCGGAAGACGTTGAAATCGTGGATTATCATTAGGAGGTGCCATCATGTCCGGTCTCAAGCTGGCTCCCGTTCATCCGGGCGAAATTCTCAAGGAGGAGTTTCTCTCGCCGCTGGGAATGAGTGCGGGTCAGCTGGCCCGTAACCTCAAGGTGCCTCGGACGCGCATCGAGCGGCTCGTCACGCTGTCCACACCTGTTACCGTCGATACGGCGCTGCGCCTTGCGCGTTATTTTGGCACCACCGCCGAGTTCTGGATGAATCTGCAGGTCCGGCATGATCTTGCGGTGCAGGCCGAGGCCCTGGAAGGCGAGCTCTCGGCGATCACGGCCCGCAACGCAGCCTGAAGCGGACGCCATTTCCCCGCATTCCCTTCGTGACATTTGAGCGCTCGCTTGCTAGAGCCCGTCGACACCTTTTTGATAACCGGACCCGTTATTTCCCATGCCCGATCTTCTCATCGAACTCCGCTCCGAGGAAATTCCTGCCCGCATGCAGCGCAAGGCTGCCGGCGACCTGAAGAAGCTGGTCACCGATGCACTGGTCGAGTCGGGTCTGACCTATGAAGGTGCGCGCGAATACTGGACGCCGCGCCGTCTGGCGCTCGACATCCGCGGGCTGACGGCCCGCTCTGCCGATGTGCGCGAGGAGAAGAAGGGTCCGCGCACGGACGCCAACGAAAAGGCGATCGAAGGCTTCCTGCGCGCCGCGGGCCTTTCCTCGATTTCGGAAGCGGAAGTGCAAAGCGATCCGAAGAAGGGCGATTTCTATGTGGCGGTGATCAACCGGCCCGGCCGTCCCGCCGAGGAGATCATCGCCTCGGTGATGCCCGATATCATCCGCAATTTCCCCTGGCCGAAATCCATGCGGTCCGGCGCGGCATCCGCCCGTCCGGGCGCCCTGCGCTGGGTGCGTCCGCTCCAGTCCATCGTCTGCCTCTTCGGACCGGAGCACGACGAAACCGTGGTCATCCCCTTCGAGGTCGATGGCATCGTCGCAGGCAACGTCACCTACGGCCACCGCTTCCACGCCCCTGAAGCCATCACCGTCAAGCGCTTCGGCGATTACGTGGCGAGCCTCGAGAAGGCGAAGGTCATCCTGGATGCGGAGCGCCGCAAGCAGGTGATTGCCCATGATGCGGCGAACCTTGCCTTTGCAAACGGGCTCGAACTCGTCGAGGACGAGGGCCTGCTCGAGGAAGTCTCGGGCCTGGTCGAGTGGCCGCAGGTGCTTCTCGGCACCTTCGAGGAGGATTATCTGGCGATCCCGGCAGAAATCATCCGGCTGACAATCAAGACCAACCAGAAGTGCTTCGTCACCCGCAAGGCGGGCGCGACCGATGGCAGCCTGTCGAACCATTTCGTGCTGGTCTCGAACATCGAGGCCATCGATGGCGGCAAGGAAATCATGCATGGCAACGGCAAGGTGGTGCGCGCGCGCCTCTCGGATGCCAAGCATTTCTGGAACCGCGACCAGGGCGATCTGCCCGATCTCGACACGCTGAAGGCCGCGGCCGCGAAGTTCGGCCTCGATCTGAAGAAGCCGCTCGACCAGCGCATGGCCAAGCTCGATGCGCTGAACGTCACCTTCCATGCCAAGCTCGGCACGCAGGGCGAGCGCGTCCAGCGCATTCGACAGATCGCGGCAAGGCTTGCGCCGGTTCTCGGTGCCGATGCGGCGCTTGTCGACCGGGCCGTGGTGCTTGCCAAGGCGGATCTGCGCACGGAAGCCGTCGGCGAGTTTCCCGAGCTCCAGGGCGTGATGGGTCGCAAATATGCGCTTCTCCAGGGCGAGAATGCAGATGTGGCGGCCGCCATCGAGGATCACTGGAAGCCGCAGGGCCCGGCGGACCGTCTGCCGGAAGGCAAGGTGGGACTGACCGTCGCGCTCGCCGACAAGTTCGATACGCTGACCGGCTTCTGGGCGATCGACGAGAAGCCGACCGGATCGAAGGACCCCTATGCGCTGCGCCGTGCGGCACTCGGCGTGGTGCGGATGATCCTAGAAAAAGGCATCCGCCTCAATCTGTTCGAATTGCTCAGTACTTCCTGGAGTAGTTCAGTTGCTCATCGTGACCCCCTAAGTGTTTCGATCGGCGAGCTACGGCAAGCGGGAATTTCGATAGACGGTTCCGACGATACTCTGCCGCAACGCGCGTCCCGGCTGGTTAAAAACCAAGATCGGCAACAGGTTATGGATAAACTAGACCACTATTTGACAACCGTCGTACCCGACCTCATCTCCTTCTTCCATGAGCGCCTGAAGGTCTATCTGCGCGAGCAGGGCGCCCGTCACGACCTGATCGATGCGGTGCTGACGCCCGATGCCGACGACCTCCTCATGGTTGCGCGGCGCGTGGAGGCGCTCACCGCCTTCATCACGTCCGAAGACGGCCGGAACCTGCTTGCCGGCACCAAGCGCGCGACCCAGCTGCTGGCCGCAGAGGAAAAGAAGGGCACCGTGATTGCCGACGGCATCTCGGAAGAGCTTTTCCGCCTCGATGCAGAGCGCGATCTCTTCACCGCCATCCGCGCCGCCTCGGCCGCTGCCGCCGATGCCGTGGCCGGCGAGGATTTCCGCTCCGCCATGACCGCGCTTTCGACGCTGCGCGCCCCTGTCGACCGCTTCTTCACCGATGTGCTCGTCAATGACGAGGATGCGGCGATCCGCGCCAACCGTCTGGCGCTCCTCTCGCTCATCCGCTCCGCAACCGGCACCGTCGCGGATTTCTCGAAGATTGCGGGGTAACCATCAGGAGGCGACACATTTGTCCGGAAGGATCCTGGTCAGCGCCTGTCTTCTTGGCATGCCGGTCCGCTATGACGGGCAGGGCAAGCCTTTTGCCCACGCGCTGATGGAGCGGTGGCGGGAGGAGGGGCGGCTGGTGGCGCTGTGTCCGGAAATGTCTGCCGGCATGCCGGTGCCGCGCCTGCCGGCCGAAATCGAAGGCGGGGCGAGCGGCGACGACGTGCTGGACGGGCGGGCCCGTGTGGTGGACGCCAAGGGCGGCGATGTGACCGATGCGTTCCTCGAGGCAGCGCGCAACGCGCAGCAGACCGCCACGGCCGAGGGCTGCCGCGCCGCGCTGCTGATCGACGGCAGTCCGTCCTGCGGGTCGATCACGATTTACGATGGTTCCTTTTCCGGCCGACGGATGGCGGGCGCCGGGGTGACGGCGGCTCTGCTCCGGCGAAACGGCATCGCCGTCTTCGCGCCGGATGGGGTCGCGGCGCTGTCGGCCTTTCTGGAGCCCCCCTGAGGCCGATCAGTCGGTGCGGAGCGAGAAGGAGGACGTGTCCAGCGGCTTTGCCGCGGCAGGGGCGTCCTCGCTGGCCATGCTCGCCGCGATGGGCGGCTTTGCGCCGCTTTCGCTTCCCGCCTCCGGCCCGTCCTTCACGGCGGCCGTCGTTGCATTCTTGTCGATGCCGTCGCCGGCCAGGCCGGGCTGTTTCGGGCGCCCTTCCAGTGCTGCGATTTCATCCTGGCTTGGGGTCGAGACGAACACCACCGGGGAGCCGCCGAGCCACGCTTCGGTGCGGAAAAGCTTGCGTTCGCCGGCCACCGTGCGCAGTTCGAGCTTCTGTTCGCCGGGCTTCAGCACCGGCACCTGATAGGCCAGCTTCTTGGGCGCGGGGGCCGGGCAATCGCCGCAGCCGATCACCGTAATGCTCTCCACCTTGGCGCTTTTCGGCAGGGCCGTCACCTCTTCGACGGAACCCGCATGGGCGGCACTGGCGAAGGCAAGGAGAGCAAGGCTGGCGAAAAGGCGCATGAGGATCATCCCAGGGTGCAGACCGATATCGGGAGAAGCCTAGCGGCCTTTCCTTTCGATCCCCTGAGAAAAGAGGGTTAAATTTTCGTAAAAGCTTATGGAAGATACGTTTTCTCAGCCGCGTTCGCGGGCGACCGCCCGCCAGCCGATATCACGGCGGCAGAAGCCTCCGTCCCACTTCACCGCATCGACCAGCGCATAGGCGCGCGCCTGCGCCTCGGACACCGTCTTGCCGCGGGCCGTGACATTCAGCACCCGGCCACCCGTTGCGGTGAGCTTCTCGCCTGCCTTCGAGGTGCCGGCATGGAAAACCTTGGTGTCCAGCCCTTCCGCCGGCAGGTGGGCGATCTCGCTGCCCTTCTCATAGGTGCCGGGATAGCCCTTCGCCGCCATGACCACCGTCAGCGCCGCCTCGTCCAGCCATTCGGCCTTCACCTGATCCAGCGTGCCGGTGGCGCAGGCATGCAGGATCGGCAGCAGGTCCGATGCAAGCCGCATCATCAGCACCTGGCATTCCGGATCGCCGAAGCGGACATTGTATTCGATGAGCTCGGGACCCTTTTCCGTGATCATCAGCCCGGCGAAGAACACGCCCTGGAAGGGATGGCCCATTTCCGCCATGCCGCGGATCGTCGGTTCGATGATCTCCTTCATGGTGCGCTCGACGAGATCGGGCGTCATGACCGGGGCGGGGGAATAGGCCCCCATGCCGCCCGTGTTCGGCCCGGTATCGCCATCGCCGACCCGCTTGTGGTCCTGGGCGGTGGCAAGCGGAAGCGCCGTCTTGCCGTCGGACAGGCAGAAGAAGCTCGCCTCCTCGCCATCGAGAAAGGCCTCCACCACCACCTCGGCGCCGGCCGCGCCGAAGGCGCCCTCGAAGCAGTCGTCGATGGCGGCGAGCGCCTCCTCGACCGTCATGGCGACCGTCACGCCCTTGCCGGCGGCAAGCCCATCCGCCTTGATGACGATGGGCGCGCCCTGGGCCCGCACATAGGCCTTGGCCTTCGGGGCATTGTTGAAGCGCTGGTAGGCACCGGTCGGAATATTGTAGCGGGCGCAGAGATCCTTGGTGAACCCCTTCGAGCCCTCGAGCTGGGCCGCAGCCGCGGACGGCCCGAAACAGGCAATGCCGGCCGCGCGCAGATCGTCGGCAAGCCCGGCGACAAGCGGCGCTTCCGGCCCGACGACCACGAATTCCACGCCCATCAGCCGGCAGAAATCGATGACCGCCTTGTGATCGGTCACATCGAGCTTCACACAGTCCGCATGCTCGGCAATGCCCGGATTGCCCGGCGCGGCATAGAGTTTGGAAAGCAGCGGAGACTGGGAAAGCTTCCAGGCCAGCGCATGCTCGCGTCCGCCCGATCCGATCAGAAGTACCTTCATCTTGTGTCTCCGCTTGCTGTCTGAAAGCGGTTTAAAGCGGACGGCAAAAAGATCAAGCGGGCGGGTGATGATTATAAGACTGTACCCATGACGTGATGGGAATGAAAGCAATCGGGGGCGACGGGAAACCCGTTTGCAGGGATTGGCAAACCCACCTTGTTTCGTCTCTCAGGAAAAGAGTGTCTGCCAGTCCTGCCGACCATGAAGGACACGGACGATTAGAATGTCATCCCCGGTAATTGTGTAAACAATCATGTGCGCTCCATAGGGGTGAAGGCGCATCGGTGGGTTCAACTCGCGGCGCTCGCGGGCCAGATAGGGATTTTCGGCAAGCAGGTCGAAAGTTTGAAACAGGCCTTCGAGATATTGCTCGGATTGCTGTACGCCGAACCGCTCAGCTCCGAAAACGTAGATCTCGATCAGTTCCCGGTCTGCCTCGGTCGTCGTACGGTAGGTCATGGCCGCCGCGCAGCCAGTTTGTCACGCGCAGCCTTGAGGATTTCCTCCTTTGAACGGGCACTTACGCCACTTTCCAGCCCTTCCACGATCAGACGCTGCAACTCGGCCAGCTTGTCGGCCCGCTCCTGATCGCGGCGGATCAGGTCACGGACATAATCGCTGGCATTGCTGTATCGGCCGGTCCTGGTTTGGGAATCCACCCATTCCTTCATGGGATCGGGCAGGGAAACATTCATCGTCGCCATATCATCACCTCTGATGCAAGCATGGCATAATTTGGCAAAGATTGCCATTGGCTTCGATGGATACATTTGAAACCGACTTGTCGATAATTGCATCGCCACCCGCTTCAAGTATGAGCATTAAGAGCCCATCCAACTTTTCAGCCAAGTCGATGCCTCTAGACTGAGGAATATATCCTAATAAAGCATGCACGCAAACACGTTCCCCCTGATCATCCCCAGCCTTGGCCGGCGCCGGCCTTGCCTTGCCGCAATCGGCCACTATGGTCCGCTCTCCTGAATTGCCTTTCGAGTCGGAGTTTTCCCATGAACGAGCGCCTGCTTGCCACGCTGATTGCCGCCGAGATCAAGGCCCGGCCCGAACAGGTCGAGGCCGCCGTCGGGCTGATCGACGAAGGCGCGACGATCCCCTTCATCGCGCGCTACCGCAAGGAGGTGACGGGCGGGCTGGATGACACGCAGCTGCGCACGCTGTCCGAGCGGCTGATCTATCTGCGCGAGCTCTCTGCCCGCCGCGCCTCGATCATCGAGAGCGTCACCGGCCAGGGCAAGATGACCGACGAGCTCCTGAAGAAGATCAATGCCGTCACGACAAAGGCGGAGCTGGAAGATCTCTACCTGCCCTACAAGCCGAAGCGCCGCACCAAGGCGGAGATTGCCCGCGAACGGGGGCTGGGGCCTCTGGCGGAAGCGCTGCTTTCCGACCGCAAGGCCGATCCGCAGGCGCTGGCCGCCGCCTATATCACCGCCGAGGTTCCCGATGTGAAGACGGCACTCGAGGGTGCGCGCGACATCGTCGCCGAAGGCATGACCGAGAATGCCGATCTTCTGAAGCGGCTGCGCGAGCACATGATGGCGAATGCCGTCATCAAGGCCCGCGTGGTGGAGGGCAAGCAGGAAGCGGGCGCGAAATTCTCCGATTATTTCGAGCACACGGAAAGCTGGGCGAAGGTTGCCGGTCACCGGGCGCTTGCCATGCTGCGCGGCTGGAACGAGGAGGTCCTGACGCTCACCATCGCCGTCGACGAGGACGATGCCTCGCCGGTGAAGCCCGCGGAGCGCATCATCCAGTCCGCCTATGGCATTACCCGCACCGGCGCTGCCGACAACTGGCTCGCCGATGTGGCGGGCTGGTGCTGGCGGGTGAAGCTGTCTGCCTCGCTCTCGCTCGACCTCATGCGCATGATGCGCGAGCGCGCCGAGGAGGAGGCGATCCATGTCTTCGCCCGCAATCTGAAGGACCTGCTGCTTGCCGCCCCGGCGGGCTCGCGCCCTGCCATGGGGCTCGATCCCGGCATCCGCACGGGCGTCAAGGTGGCGGTGGTCGATGGCACGGGGAAGCTTCTCGATACCGCGACCGTCTACCCCTTCCAGCCGAAGAACGACCTGCGCGGCGCGCAGATGGAAATTGCCCGCCTCATCCGCAAGCATGGGGTGGAGCTGATCGCCATCGGCAACGGCACCGCCAGCCGCGAGACGGAGAAGATGGTCGCCGATCTGCTGGCGGAGCTTCCCGCGCCCAAGCCCACCAAGGTGATCGTTTCCGAAGCGGGCGCCTCGGTCTATTCGGCCTCGGAACTCGCGGCTGCCGAATTCCCCGGCCTCGACGTCTCGCTGCGCGGTGCCGTCTCCATCGCCCGGCGCCTGCAGGATCCGCTGGCCGAACTCGTCAAGATCGAGCCGAAATCCATCGGCGTCGGCCAGTACCAGCACGATGTCGACCAGACGAAGCTCTCCCGCTCGCTGGACGCGGTGGTGGAAGATGCGGTGAATGCGGTCGGCGTCGATCTCAACACGGCTTCCGCCCCGCTTCTCGCCCGCGTTTCCGGCCTCAGCAATGCGATTGCCGAATCCATCGTTGCCTATCGCGATCAGGCAGGCGCCTTCGCCACCCGCAAGGAGCTGCTCAAGGTGCCGCGTCTCGGGCCCCGGGCCTTCCAGCAGGCGGCGGGTTTTCTCCGCATTCCCGACGGCAAGGAGCCGCTCGATGCCTCCGCCGTGCATCCTGAGGCCTATGACGTGGCGAAAAAGATCGTTGCCGCCTGCGGCCGCGATATCCGCAGCCTGATGGGCGACAGCGCGGTGCTGAAGAGCCTCGATCCGAAGCGCTTCGTCGACGAGACCTTCGGCCTGCCGACGGTGAAGGACATTCTTTCAGAGCTGGAAAAGCCCGGCCGCGACCCGCGCCCGAGCTTCAGGACGGCGACTTTTGCGGATGGCGTCAACGAGATCACCGATCTCAAGCCCGGCATGCTTCTGGAAGGCACCGTCACCAATGTCGCCGCCTTCGGCGCCTTCGTCGATATCGGCGTCCATCAGGACGGCCTCGTCCACGTCTCCCAGCTGGCGGACCGCTTCGTGAAGGACCCGCACGAGGTGGTGAAGGCCGGCGACGTCGTGAAGGTGCGCGTGGTGGAAGTGGACGTGAAGCGCAAGCGCATCGGCCTCTCCATGCGCCGCGACGAACACGCCGCACCCGTCTCCCGCGAGGCAAAGGGAGCGCCGTCCCCGCGCTTCGACGCCCGCCACGCCCAGAAGGGCCCGGCGAAACCGCAGTCTTCCATGGGCGGATTGGGTGCGGCACTTCAGGAGGCGATGAAGCGGAAGTGAGTGAGTAGGGAGTAGTGAGTAGGAAGTAGGGAAAACACGGCGCTTCGCATGTTTTCCCTGCCCGACCCCCACCCCTAACCCCTCCCCACAGGGGGGAGGGGAATCTGCACCCCATATGCCGCCTCTCGAAGCCGCGAAGGGCGCGGCACACTCGACCCCCTCCCTCCCCACAGGGGCGAGGGGAATTCGCTTCGCATACGCCGCCTCTTGAAGCCGCGAAGGGTGCGGCACGCTCGACCTCCTCCCTCCCCCTTGTGGGGAGGGGCAGGGGTGGGGGTCTCCTTCAAACGGACTGTGATGGATGAGGTACTCGTCCTTTCGTTCAAGGAACTCGGATCATGAAATGCCCCCGCCGCGGCGCCCTTTGCAATCCCGCTGCCCGGAGCGGAAGAGGGAGAGGTCTGGTACCGGATGCCGCCGCCCGGTCTGCAACAGGAATGATCGCTGCCCGGTGCCCATTGCTCACTCTTGACCCCCGACCCCAATCGGGCCTATCGCACTGGCACGTCTCGAAAGCCGGTGAAACAAGCATGAGCATGAATCTCGACGCCAACAATCGCGTGGCGGATGCGCCGTCGGATAACTGGGTGTACCGGCTCTTGCCGCCGAAGGCATGGCCCTATGCGCAGCTGGCGCGCTGGGACAGGCCCATCGGCTGGCAGCTGCTGCTCTGGCCGTGCCTGTGGTCGTCGGCGCTGGCCTTCCATGCGGCGGGCGAGGGCGGGTTTTCCGTCTTTGCGACCATGATCTGGCACATGCTTCTCTTCACCGTCGGTGCGATTGCCATGCGTGGTGCTGGCTGCACCTATAACGACCTCGTCGATCACGAGATCGATGCGCAGGTGGCGCGCACCCGCTCGCGGCCGCTGCCGTCAGGGCGCGTCAGCCGGTCGGATGCAAAGCGGTTCATTGCCGCGCAGGCGCTTGTCGGCCTGCTGGTGCTTCTCCAGTTCAACTGGTTCTCGGTGAAACTCGGCATCTTTTCGCTTCTCATCGTCGCGGCCTATCCCTTCGCGAAACGGGTCACCGACTGGCCGCAGGCGGTGCTGGGGCTTGCCTTCTCCTGGGGTGCGCTGATGGGCTGGGCGGCGGTCTTCGGCGGGTTGTCTGCCTCGGCAGTGTTCCTTTATCTCGCCTCCATCGCCTGGACGATCGGCTATGACACGATCTACGCCCATCAGGACAAGGAAGACGACGAGCTGGTCGGCGTGCGCTCCACGGCACGGCTCTTCGGCGAGAAGACGCAGCGCTGGCTGGGCATCCTCTATGGCGCGACGCTGGTGCTGATGGTGATGGCCTTCGCGCTGGCGGGCTCAGGCTGGCTTGCCTTCATCGGTCTTGCGGCAGCGGCGGTGCTGTTCGGCTGGCAGATCCTGACGCTCGACATCCGCAACGGGCAGGAATGCCTGGAGCTCTTCAAGCTCAACAGCTGCGTCGGGGCGATCATCTTCGCCGGCCTTTTCCTGCAGGCGGTCTGGACCGTCGCCTGAAACAGGAAAAGCCAGCCCCCGGGGGCTGGCTCCTCCGGCCAGAAGAATAAAAGGGACAGATTAACTTCTGGCGATGATTTCCCGGCCGTTGATCTTCATCATCAGGCCGAGGTTGCCGGTGGTCCGGCGCACCAGGAAGCGCGGGCGCCGGTCGGCAAAATAGGAGTGGCGCCGGCGCGGCTTGGCGGGCTTGGCGCGCACGTCGCCGATGTGCTCTTCCAGCGGGCGGGCCACGCCGTCGGCTTCCACCATCAGCATGGGAATGCGGAAGGCTTCGGCCCAGCTGCGCCAGTCGGCGGCGATGTCGCAGAGATCGTGCGCCACGAGCAGCGGAATGCAGAGCTCCGGGTCCTCGTGGTGAAGTTCGAGCGTGACGGTCACACCGCCATCGCCATGATCGATCGCCCGGGCCGCGACACCCTTGAAGGCGCGGGCCGGAAGGGCGATGGAGATGGGCAGCCCGCTTCCGGGAAGAACCTTCCTCAGGATTGCGCCACGGGCATCAACGGTAATCGAGATATCGCCAGACATGCCCTGCATGGACAGCGTCAGTTGCTGCGGGATCCGTGCCGGATCAAGGCGCAAGGCCGCAGCCGCCCAACGCGGCTTCATAACCGAATGTGTCATTACGCATTTCCCTTGTTTTACCTGAGAGCCGTTTTCCGGTCTTCTCCGGGACGTTTTCCGTCCTCTGATGGCATCACAATAGGCGGGGGTCTTTCCCGGGCGCTTAAAAATTGCGGTTAAGAAAACTTTGCATTTTCTGATGGTTATCAAAACCGAACGGATGACGGTTGACAGAGGGTGAACCCCGGCGCCCCGCTGTTTCGCCGCGGAGCGCACACCGAACGTTAAGATTGTGTTGCTATGAAATAGTCAGCCAGAAGCAAGCCCCGGGGTCCACAACGCCTCTCAAACCCATAGATGCCGGTTTCCAGACAAAGGCGAATGCCATGAGCCTCACCCTCGTCAGTCTGAACAATATCCAGAAGGATATCACGAAGACGCTGAAACAGATCTCGAGCGACAAGCAGGTCGAGCGGGAAACGGCCTATTACAAGGCAAATATCGGCAAGATCACGTCGATCAAGGACTTCCTGGCGAACGACCGGCTGTATCAATATGCGATGAAATCCTTCGGCATGGAGGACATGATCTATGCCAAGGGCTTCATGCGGAAGGTGCTGGAAAGCGACCTGACGGACGGCAACAGCTTCGCCAACAAGCTGGCGGACGACCGCTATCGCAAGTTCGCCCTTGCCTTCAACTTCAACTCTGCCACCACCGCCGTCCAGACGAGCGCGCAGACGGAGGATGTGCTCGGCCTCTATGACCAGTCGATCGTGCGCGAGGACGATCAGGTGAGGGATGATACCCGCTACTTCCAGGCGATGATCGGCACCTTCCAGACGGTCGATCAGATGCTGACCAACGAGCGGGTGCGCAGCTACATCCTGAAGAATTTCGGCTATGACGCGGACCGCTACTCCTACAGCCACATCCGCAACATCCTGACCAGCGATCTCGCCGATCCGGCAAGTTACGTCAATTCGCTACCCACCACCACCGCGGCCCAGAGCACGGAAAAGCAGCGCGCGCTGAACCTCGCGAACGCCTTCACCTTCAACACCGACGGCACGGTGAAGAACGGCGCGGCGCAGACGGAAGCCCAGACGGCAGCCCTGATCGAGAACTACGTGCTCACCGTGCCCTCGCACAAGACGCCGTCTGCCGCCGCGGTCAACCGGCTCTACTACGACACGAAGATCAGGACGGTCACCAGCATGACCGAAATCACCGGCGATGCCCGCATGTGGGAAATCGTGCGGACCGCGCTCGGCAAGGACTCCACCTTCCTGAAGGCGACGTTCGAGAACATCGTCAGCTCCGATCTCAACGATCCCCAGAGCTACGTGAATACGGCCGGCAGCAAGAAGGAAGAGTACGCGGCCATCGCCCGGCTGTTCAATTTCGACACGAGCGGCAATACCACCGCCGGCAATGCCCAGACCAGCACCCAGGAAAACACGCTGCTCAACGGCTACAACACCCATTACGACGATGTTGACGAAGAAACGCGCAACATCATGAAGACGTCCTACAAGAACAACATCGGCACGATCACCACGATCGACAAGCTGTTTTCCAACTCCACGCTGATGATCGTGTCGCTGGCGGCCTTCGGCATCAGCCGCGACGAATACAATCTCACCGAGCTCCGTCAGGCGCTGACCAGCGACCTCTCCGACCCGAAGAGCTATGTGAACACCAAGGGCGATCCGCGTCTTCTCAAGATGGCGCAGGACTTCAACTTCGATGCCAAGGGCAATGCGGCAGCGCCGCGCATGGCGCAGACCGAAAGCACCATCAAGGAAGTGGCCAGCGCCTATGCCATCCAGAAACAGCGCTTCCTGAAGTCGCCGGAGCTCGACACCGTCAAGAAGAAGGTCGAGGCCGAGACCACCTATTACAAGACGGAAATCGCCAAGCTGAAGACCGCCGACGAGCTCTTGAAGAACCGTCGACTGATCGATTTCAACCTGGTTGCGCTGGGCCTCGACCCCGCCAAGATCTCCGACGACACGCTGAAGAAGCTCTTCAAGTCGGACCTCAACGATCCCAAGAGCTTCGTCAACACCCAGACCGACAAGCGGCTGAAGCAGCTGGTCTCGTCGTTCAACTTCGATGCGAAGGGCAACCTGATCCAGAGCGCCAAGGGCAGCGTCCAGGATCGCGGCCACATGCAGAAGACGTTGGACGGCTACCTGCAGAACGAGCTGGAAGTGCGCCAGGGCGAGGAAAATCCCGGTGTCCGTTTCGCGCTCTATTTCCAGCGCAAGGCGCAGACCATCACCTCTGCCTACGACATCCTCGGCGATACCGCCCTTCTGGAGGTGTTCAAGACCACCTTCAGCATGCCGGACCAGTTCTCCAGCATGAAGATCGAGCAGCAGAAGGCGATCGTCGAGAAGAAGCTCAACCTTGCCGATCTCAAGGATCCGGAAAAGGTGAAGAAGCTCATCCAGCGCTTCACCGTCATGTACGACATGAAGCAGGACCAGGCGCAGGGCGGCGCCCTTTCGGTGATGTCGGCGTCCGGGTCGATCAGCGCCGATACTCTCTTCACGCTGAGCCAGCTGCGCACCGGCCGCTAGACTGCTTTTTCCTGACCCGCCGCAGGGGCCGCTCTCCGACCGGAGGCGGCCCTTGCGCTTTTCGGGCGAGTCGATATATCTCGTCGGATATATCGATCAGGGAGACACGACCCCATGCCGCTTGCTCCGACCCGCCGCGCCGTTCTGGCCGCAGTGCTCCTACTCGCGCTTCCGGCCTCCGGATCGGCTACGGAGCGGCCGGTTACCGTCTTTGCAGCGGCAAGCCTCAAGGATGTCCTGACCGATCTCGCCGGCGCCTACGAGCGGGAGACCGGGGACAGGGCGGTGCTGTCCTTCGCCGCCTCCTCGGCGCTTGCCCGGCAGGTGGAAGCGGGTGCGCCGGCGGACATCTTCCTTTCCGCCGACCGCAAATGGATGACCTATCTGAAGGACAAGGGTTTGATCCGGGATGAAACGGTCCGCGATCTCCTTGGCAACCGGCTGGTGCTTGTAGGCGCGCCGGGGGCGGCGAAGGCCGAGATCGGCGCGGGTTTCGATCTTGCCGGCGCGCTGGGGGAGGGGCGGCTTGCGGTCGGGCTCACCGCCAGCGTTCCGGCCGGCATCTACGCCAGGCAGGCGCTCGAGCGGCTGAACCTCTGGGATGACTTGAAGGACCGGCTGGCGGAAGCGGAAAACGTCCGCGCCGCGCTCACCCTCGTCGCCCGCGGCGAGGCGCCGCTCGGCATCGTCTACGAAACCGATGCGCTTGCCGAAAAGGGGGTCGCGCAGATCGGCATTTTCCCCGAAGACAGCCATGAACCGATTGTCTATCCTGCCGCCCTGACGAAGACGGCAGAGGGGGAGAAGCCGGCCGCCTTCCTCGAATGGCTCTCTTCCGGGAAGGCGAGGGCGGCCTTCGAAAAGGCAGGCTTCCGCGTATTGGCGCCGAAATGACGGCTTGAGGGGCAATGGATTTTTCAAGTGACGACTGGGTGGCGATCGCCCTGAGCCTGAGGGTCGCGGCGGTGGCCGTCGCGGTTTCGCTGCCGCTCGGCATTGCCGTTGCCTGGCTTCTCTCGCGCCGCGACTTCCCCGGAAAGACGCTGCTCGACGGGCTCGTCCATCTGCCGCTCATCCTGCCGCCTGTCGTCACCGGTTATCTGCTGCTCGTCACCTTCGGACGCAAGGGCCTGCTCGGACCGGTTCTGGCGGAGATGGGCCTCGTCTTCTCCTTCCGCTGGACGGGCGCGGCGCTTGCAGCGGGCGTCATGGGCTTTCCGCTGATGGTACGGGCGATCCGGCTGTCGATCGACGCGGTCGACCGGCGTCTGGAAGCGGCGGCCGAAAGCCTCGGCGCACCGCCGCTCGGCGTCTTCTTCACGGTCACCCTGCCGCTCGCGCTTCCCGGCATCGTGGCCGGGGCCATTCTTGCCTTTGCCAAGGCGCTGGGCGAATTCGGCGCGACCATCACCTTCGTGTCCAACATTCCCGGCGAGACCCAGACCATCGCGGCCCTCATCTACAGCTACACCCAGGTGCCGGAGGGCGACGGGCCGGCCATGCGCCTCACGCTTGTGTCCATTGCGCTCTCCCTCGGGGCGCTGGCGGCGTCGGAACTGCTGGCCCGACGCGTCGCCGCCCGGTCGTCGGGAGCGGCCCATGCTTGAGGTCTCGATCCGCCACCGCCAGGGCAATTTCGACCTCGAGGCGCATTTTACCGCCGGTCAGGGCCTGACGGCCCTTTTCGGCCCGTCCGGATCGGGCAAGACCAGCATCGTGCAGATCGTTGCCGGTCTTCTAAAGCCGGACGAGGGCTTCGTCCGCTTCGGCGATACGGTCTGGACCGATACGGACAATGGGCGTCACGTGCCGGCCCACCGCCGCCGGATCGGCTATGTCTTTCAGGAGGCACGGCTTTTCCCGCATCTGACCGTCCGGCAGAACCTCGATTACGCGGCCCGCTTCCTGCCGGAGGCACGGGCTGGGTTGGGCGAAAACAGGAGCCGCATCGCCAGCCTCCTGCAGATCGCGCATCTCCTCGATCGCCGCCCCGCCACCTTGTCCGGCGGGGAAAAGCAGCGCGTCGCGCTGGGGCGGGCGCTGATGGCGCGGCCACGCCTGCTCCTCATGGACGAGCCGCTCTCGGCCCTCGACCACGCGATCAAGGCGGAGATCCTGCCCGATCTCGAACGGATCCGCGACGTGGAGGGGATCCCGATCCTCTATGTCTCCCATTCGGTCGCCGAGATCGCCCGGCTTGCCACGCGGGTCATCTCGCTTGATCGCGGCCGCGTCGTCTCGAGCGGCCCGCAGCCCGCGGGCGTCATCGAAGGCGCGGTCGTCGAAGGGGGAGAGGCGCTCGGAAGCTTCCTGGCCGCGACCGTCACAGGGCATCTGCCGGAGGATGAACTCACCGCCGCCGCCTGTGCTGCCGGCACGCTCTATGTGCGCCAGGTGGATGTGCCGCCCGGCACGCCGCTTCGCCTGCATGTGCCGGCCAACGAGGTCATCCTCGCCACCGGCCCGGTGGACGGCCTCTCCGCGCTCAACCGGCTTTCCGGCGAGGTGCTGTCGGTAGAGGATCATGCAAATGCCGTGGATGTCCGTGTCGATTGCGGCGGCCTGCCGGTTCTGGCGCGGATTACCCGGCTTTCGGCGCGCGAGCTCGGGCTGAAGCCCGGCACGGCAGTCCATGTGCTGTTCAAGGCGCTCTCGATCGGGCCGGACAACCTCTATCGCGGCGCCTGATCCCCCTTCCCGTCGGGAACGAAGGCGGGGTCGCGCTCCTGCTCCAGCGCCGCGAGATCCGCGCGAAGCGCGAGCCTCGCCGCCTCCTCCATCCGCCGGCACCGGGCAAGCAGGGCTTCGCCATAGGGGGTCAGTCCGGCGCCGCCGCCGGCCTTGCCGCCGTGCCGGGTATGCACCGAAGGCTCACGGAACATGCAGTTGATCTCGTCGGCCAGCAGCCAGGCCCGGCGATAGCTCATGCCCATGGCGGCACCCGCCGCGCGGATCGATCCGTGACGGGCAATCCCCTCCAGCAGCTCCACCTTGCCCGGACCGAGCCGGACACCGGTGTCGAAATCGATGCGCAGCGTCAGCTTCGGTCCGCTCTCCATCGCTCAGCTCTTCCGTTCCGCCAGGACCTTGCCGGGGTTCATGATGCCCTTCGGATCGAAGGCGTCCTTGATCCGGCGCATCAGCTCCATCTCGATCGGCGAGCGGATGGCGGCAAGCTCGTCCCGCTTCAGCTGGCCGATGCCGTGCTCGGCGGAAATGGAACCGTTATGGGCCAGCACGATGCCGTGGACGATCTCGTTCATCTCCCGCCAGCGGGCAAGGAATTCGCGGGTATCGGCCTCCACGGGCTGGGAAATGTTGTAGTGGATGTTGCCGTCGCCCATATGGCCGAAGGCGCAGATCCGCGCGCCGGGCATGGCCGCCAGCACGGCCTTTTCCGCCTCCGCCATGAAGGCAGGAATGCGCGCGACCGGCACCGAGACGTCGTGCTTGATCGAGCCGCCCTCCGGCTTCTGCGCAGGCGACATGCTTTCCCGCATGTGCCACAGCGCCTTGCGCTGCTCGCCGCTCGCGGCAATCACCGCATTTTCGACGAGCCCCGCTTCGTAGCCCTGTTCCAGCAGCGCGTGCACCATGCGCTCGGCCGTTTCGGCGCTGTCCGTGGTCGAGATGTCGATCAGCACGTACCAGGGGTGTGGCGAGGGGAGGGGATCGCGCACGCCCGGAATGTGCCGGCAGGTGAATTCCACACCGATGCGGGGCATCAGCTCGAAGCCGGTCAGCGCCCCCGCGCAGAGCGAGGAAGCCTTTTCGAAAAGCTTCAGCGCCGCATCCACCGAGGGCAGGCCGGCAAAGGCGACTTCATGTCCCGGCGGGCGGGGGAACAGTTTCAGCACCGCGCCGGTGATGACCCCGAGCGTGCCTTCGGCGCCGATGAAGAGGTCGCGCAGGTCATAGCCGGTATTGTCCTTCTTGAGGCTGCGCAGGCCGTCCCAGATTTCGCCGGTCGGCAGCACCACCTCCAGCCCGAGGCACAGCTGGCGCATGTTGCCATAGGCCAGCACCGCCGTTCCGCCGGCATTGGTGGAGAGATTGCCGCCGATGCGGCAGCTTCCCTCCGATCCCAGCGAGAGCGGAAAAAGCCGGTCCGCCTCCTCCGCCGCCCTCTGCACCTCGGCCAGGATCACGCCGCCATCGACGGTGATCGTGTTGCCGACCGGATCGATGTGGCGGATGCGGTTCAGCCGTTCCAGCGAAAGCACCACGTCATCGCCGCCCGTCCGCGGCGTCTGTCCGCCGACGAGGCCGGTATTGCCGGACTGGGGGACGATGGGCGTTCCCGTCTCGCTGGCGAGGCGCAGGATTGCCGAGACGTCCTCGACCGATCCGGGGCGCAGCACAAGCGGGGAATGGCCATGATAGAGCCCGCGGTTCTCGGTCAGATAGGGCGCGATCACCTCCACCTCGGTCAAAGCCTGGCCCGGCTGGACGAGAGCGGAAAAACGGGCGACCAGTTCGGGAGAAAGCGGCATGGCGTATCCTTCGGCGTACGGGTCTTCAGGCGCGGGGCGCGGCGGCCCTTTCGAGCCGGTCGTTGATCGCTTCCCCGAGGCCGTGACCGGGAATGGGGGCAACCGCAATCATGGTGGCGCCCGAGCGGTCTGCGGCCTTCATGGCGGCAAAGAGCCGGGCAGCGGCCTCGGCGAGGTTGCCGGCGGGGCTCAGGTTGTCGAAGAAGACCGCCTTCTCGCGGTCCGGCACGGGACGCGGTCCGAAGGCCAGGTAGGCCTCGCCCTCCAGGGGTGCCTCGGCCTGAAGCCGCATCGCGGCATCGGGGGCGTAGTGGGAAGCGAGCATGCCCGGCGCCTCGATCGCGGCACCGGCCTTTTCGGGCCGTTCGAGCGGCTTTCCCGCAACCCGCTCGATCTCTTCGGCGGGAATGCCGCCGGGGCGCAGAAGCCGCAGCCGGCCATCCGCCTCCACCTTGACGATGGTCGATTCCACGCCGACATCCGAGGCGCCGCCATCGAGAACCAGGCCGATCTTCTCGCCGAGGTCTTCCATCACATGGGTGGCCGATGTCGGGCTGATGCCGCCCGAGGTGTTGGCGCTGGGGGCCGCCAGCGGCTTGCCGAAGGCGCGGATGATCTCGCCGGCAAAGCCCTGCGGCACCCTCAGGCCAACGGTATCCAGTCCTGAGGTGGCAAGGTCGTGAATGCCGCTGTCGGGGCGCAGCGGCAGGATCAGCGTCAGCGGACCGGGCCAAAAGGCGTGTGCCAGCTTCTCCGAAAGCGGATCGAAGCGGGCATGGATGCGCGCCATGCCGAGATCGGCCACATGGGCAATCAGCGGATTGAAGCGCGGCCTGCCCTTGGTTTCGTAGATGCGGGTGATGGCGGCAGGATTGGTGGCATCGGCGGCAAGCCCGTAGACCGTTTCGGTGGGCATGGCGATGGGCCGGCCTGCGGCAAGCTCCGCTATGGCCGCTTCCAGCGCCTCCCGGGGCGCTTCTGCGATGGATATCAGCCGGGCCGTCATCTCTGTCCGTTGCCGTGAGGAAAGCCCGTTCCTAGCGCAGAGGACGGGGCAGGGCAAACGGCTTTTCGGCCGGGGGGATCAAAGGTCGCGGATCTTCTGGCGCAGGCGGGGGTCGTTGGTTCCCAGCATCAGCACATTCTTCAGCGCGACCTTGGGATCGTGGGTGCGGAAGAGGATGCCGTTCGGCCTCAGCTTCCTGTCCACCACCATCTTCGTGGATACCTCGTTGTCGTTCTCCACCGCCACGGCGAAATACATCCGCGAGACGCGCCGGTCGAGCCGGCCGACGAATTTCAGCTCCTCGCCGATCTCGGAGAAGAAGTTCGCGATGTAGAAGGACCACTTGAGCTGTTCCTTGTTCATCAGTTCCGTCTTCGCCGCGGTGACGTGGCAATAGCCGAGGTGCGGGCGGTTATCGAGCGTGCGGTGAAAGACGATCTTCGGGAAGCTGATCGAATGGTGCACAGAGTTGATCCGGTCGTGGGTCCGCTCGCCGGCCCGTTCGAGCACGCGGCCGGTGCGCTCGGCCACCTCCTCGTAGCTCATGTAGCGCTTCTCGATGAAGTCCCAGCGCTCCCGGCCGCGGAAGATCCTGCCGGTGCGCAGGAATTCCGAGTGGATCGTTGCAGGTGCCTTGATGGCTTCCCGAAGACCTTCGGCGGCAAAATAGCGGAGCTTCGACATCGGCAGTCTTTCATCGGTCGCATTGCATGGGCCGGAATTCCGGTTGCTGGCAAGGCTAGGCGGCCTCCGTTTCGCGAAGCTTGCGGCGGAAGGGTCCAGGCGGGGCGGAAGGACGCGGAGGCGCGGGGAAATGTTGACGTTTACGTAAAAATAAAATAGCCATCGAGGGGACCATAGGCCGGAAGTCCAATTGGCAAATGGCTCGGCAGGCGCTGAATTTGCGCTATGCTCCGGGCCGCCAGGACACCCGGGAATCAGGGAGTGGGAGAGCGATGTACAAGGCGCCGGTGGAAGACATTCTGTTCACGCTGAAGCATGTGGCGGGGCTTGGCCCCGCGCTGGAGGAGGGCGCCCTCGGCGACCTCTCGGAAGATCTGGTGGATGCGATCCTCGGCGAGGCGGGGCGTTTCGCCACCGAGGTGGTGGCGCCGCTCGGGCCGCAGGGCGACCGGCAGGGCGCCCGCCACGAAGGCGATGGCGTGGTGACGCTTCCCGATGGCTGGGCCGATCTCTATCGGCAATGGATCGAAGGCGGCTGGAACGGGCTCACGGCACCCGAAGCCTATGGCGGGCAGGCGCTGCCGCACATGCTGAACGTCGCGGCGCTGGAGATGTGGAACTCCGGCTCCATGGCCTTCGCGCTCGCCCCGACGCTGACGATGGGCGCGGTCGACGCGCTGACCAAGCACGGCTCCGAGGCGCTGAAGGAAAAGTTCCTGCATCGCATGGTCTCGGGCGAGTGGTCCGGCACGATGAACCTCACCGAGCCCCATGCGGGCTCCGATCTCGGCGTGCTCAAGGCCCGCGCCGAACGGCGCGAGGATGGCACCTACCGCATCTTCGGCCAGAAGATCTACATCACCTGGGGCGAGCACGACGCCACCGAGAACATCATCCACCTCGTCCTGGCGCGGCTTCCCGATGCGCCTGCCGGCACGCGCGGCATCTCGCTGTTCCTCGTGCCGAAATTCCTCGTCAACGACGACGGCTTGCTCGGCGCGCGCAACGATCTCTTCTGCCATGCCATCGAGCACAAGCTCGGCATTCACGGCTCGCCCACCTGCACCATGATCTATGGCGATGGCCGTTTCGGCAGCGAAAAGGGAGCGGTCGGCTATCTGGTCGGCGAGGAGAACAAGGGTCTCGCCTGCATGTTCACGATGATGAACAATGCCCGCCTTGCCGTCGGCGTGCAGGGCGTTGCGATTGCGGAGGCCGCCACGCAGAAGGCAATCCAGTATGCCCGCGAGCGCACCCAGGGCAAGGCGCCCGGTCACTCCGGCGAGGGCATGAGCCCGATCATCGACCACCCCGACATCCGCCGCACGCTGCTGACGATGAAGGCGCTGACACAGGGCGCGCGCGCCATCTGCTATTCCTGTGCCTATGCCACGGACATGGCGCATCACACGGAGGGGGAGACGGGCCGCCACTTTGCCGAGCGCGCGGCGCTGCTCACCCCCATCGCCAAGAGCTTCTCCACGGATGTGGGGGTCGATGTCGCCTCCATGGGCATTCAGGTGCATGGCGGCATGGGCTTCATCGAGGAAACGGGCGCTGCCCGCTATCTGCGCGATGCCCGGATCGCGCCCATCTACGAGGGCACCAACGGCATCCAGGCGATCGACCTCGTCACCCGCAAGCTTCCGCTTTCGGGCGGACAGCATGTGCGCGCCTATCTCGAGGAACTGCGCGCCGTTGCCGCCGATGTCGCGGCTCGGGACGATGCGGGTTTCGGCCGGACCGCAGCCTGGCTCGAGATCGCGGTGACAGACCTCTCCGAAGCGACTGCGCATCTGATGGCGGAGCTTGCCGCAGGCCGCATGAGCGAGGCGCTGTCGGGGGCGACGCCCTACCAGCGGCTGTTCGGCCTGACGCTGACGGGCATCTTCCTGGCAAAGGCCGCGCTTGCCGACCCCGGTGACGGCGGCCGGGAAGACCGCGTGGCGCTGGCCCGTTTCGCCGCCGAGAACCTGCTGGCGGAAACCGCAGCCCTGAAGGTGCAGGTGATATCCGGGGCGGACAGCCTCGCCGCCGCCGGCCGCCTGCTGGCCTGAAGGGAGACCGTGATGAGCGACACCCATATCCTGATCGAGCGCCCCGCCGAACGGCCGGGCGTTCTTGTCCTGCGCTTCAACCGCCCCGACAAGAAGAATGCCATCACCCGGGGCATGTACCAGACGCTGACCGATGCGATCCGCGCCGCCAACGGCGATCCCGACATTCGGGCCATCGCCTTCCTGGGCTCGCCCGGGGCCTTTTCGGCGGGCAACGACATGGCGGATTTCATGGCCTTTGCCATGGGCGGAAGCCTTGGCCGGGAGGTTCTCGATTTTCTCGATGCGCTCTCGAATGCCGAAAAGCCGCTGGTCTCCGGCGTGGACGGGCTTGCCATCGGCATCGGCACGACGATCCACCTGCATTGCGACATGACCTTTGCGACACCGCGCTCGCTGTTCCGCACGCCCTTCGTGGATCTGGCGCTGGTGCCGGAGGCGGCATCGAGCCTGCTCGGGCCGCTCGTGATGGGCCATCAGCGGGCTTTCGCCATGTTTGCCGCGGGCGAGGGCTTTTCCGCCGAGGATGCCCGCGATGCCGGGCTCATCTGGCAGGTGGTGCCGGAGGAGGAGCTCGAGGAGAAGGTGCTGGCCGCCGCCGCCGGGCTCGCCGCCAAGCCGCCGCAGGCGCTCAGGATCGCCCGCGACCTGATCCGCAAGGGCCGGCCGGATGTCGCCGGGCGCATCGCGGAAGAGGCGGCGCATTTCTCCGCCCAGCTGAAAAGCGCCGAGGCCATGGCCGCCTTCCAGAAGTTCATGGCACGCAAGGGATAATTTTCGAACTTGCGCATGTTTTGACATGTGGTAGCCTCCCCGGTGCGAGAGCCGGGGAGGGGAAGCATGTACCAGACGGCTGCCATCAGCTTTTCATCGCCGCTGTTCATGGTCATGCTGGCGGTGGCCCTCTATCTCATGGGCTACGGCTTGCGGCTGCTCATCCTGCCCCGCGAGGGCGTGCTGCGTTTCGGCGCCGACATGGAGGAGGGCAAGGACCTGCCCTATGCCCGCACCACCGGCAGCCGCTCCATCGCCCTTGCCATCATCATGATCGGCATGCTCGCGCTGGGCGACCGGCCGGCCCTTGTCATCGTGGCGCTTTCGGCGGCGCTGGTGAGTTTTCTCGATGTCTGGGTCATCCTGCGCGGGACCGCCCGGCCGGATGTGGTGATCCACCTGGGCCAGGGCATCATCCTGCTGGTGCTGGCCGGAGTCATGGCGCTCAATCTCTGAGCGCCGCTCGCGGCGGTTCAGCGGGCGTTGCGGCCTTCCAGCGCCTTGATGGCGATCTGGGCGCCGGCGGCGGCCTCCACCTGGCTGCGGAACGGGCCCTGCAGCGGCTGCGTCACACCCCGCCAGGTCATGGCGAACCACCAGCTGCCATCCGGCTTCTTCAACACGTTGACGGTGGCGAGGGGCTTCTTGTCCTGATCCATGGCAACTTCCAGTCGGTTCCTGAAAAGGGCGTCGCGGCAACGGTCGTCCGGCGCGCATCCCCGTGCCGATGCCCTTAGCCGGTTTTGCGCCGCCATGCAAAAGCTAAGCCGCGGCAACGCCCGGGGTCTCTTCAATCCATTATATCCTAATTAACTAAATAATATGATTATACGTGCATCGAGGCGCAGGACATACGCGGAAGAGTGGCATGAACGGCCACGCGGCAGGACGAGGGGGCGAAGCCCGCGCCTGCGAGGGCGAGTGGACCCAACCCTGCCTGCAACGATCGAGAGAACCGGTCATGCTGTCAAGAATGAACCTGATGATGCGCATCCTGGCCGTGGCGACGACCACCGTCGTCGCCTCCTTCAGCGGCTTCTATCTGTATATCGAGAAGGTGCAGCGGATATCGCTGACGGAAACCATCGAGCACGACATGGGTGCGGCCGGCAAAGCGGGCGCGCAATCCATCACCAACTGGCTGACCGGCCGCGTGCTGCTCACGCAGATGATGGCAGAGGAATTGCAGAAGGCGGCGGATCCGCCGGAGATCATGAAGATCCTGCAGAACGACCTCCTCTCCAGACAGTTCATCGGCACCTATATCGGCGACGTCGCCGGCAAGATGACGCAGTGGCCGGACATTCCGCTGCCGTCGGACTACGATCCGCGTCAGCGCCCCTGGTACAAGGACGCGGTTGCCGCGGACGGAACCGTCCTGACCGAGCCCTATGTGGATGCCTCGATCAACGAACTCCTGATCACCGCAGCGGTGCCGCTGAAGCGCGACGGCAAGCTGATCGGCGTTGCGGGAACGGATTTCTCGCTGAAGTCGCTCGTCGACATGGTGCAGGGCTACAATCTCGACGGCAACGGCTTTGCCTTTCTGGTGAACCGGGACGGCCAGCTGCTCGTCTATCCCGACAGCAAGCTTGTGACGAAGGAGCTGAAGGATGCTTTCCCGGCCGATACGCCGGCGATCTCGGACCAACTCACCTCCACCACCTATGGCGGCAAGGAGGTTCTGGTCGGCTTCGTGCCGGTCAAGGGTCTGCCGTCGGTCGAGTGGTATCTGGGCTTCGCGGTCGACAAGGCGGTGGTCTACGGCCCGCTCGATGCGCTGCGCAATGCCGCCTTCACCGCCACGGTCATCGCCATGCTGCTGATGATCGCGCTGATGTCGGCCCTGCTGTCCCGCCTCGTCGTGCGCCCTGTTCGGCAGATGACGGCGGCCATGGATGCGCTGGCCTCCGGTGACACCACCATTGACATTCCGGCCGGGGATCGCAGCGACGAGATCGGCCACATGGCTGCCGCCGTCGTGGTGTTCCGCGACAACGAGAACGAGCGGCGGGAGCTGCAGGCCGAGACCGAGCGGCAGCGCAGCATAGCCGAGCAGGAACGGCGCGCGCGGGAGGCGGAAAAGGCGCGCCGGGCGGAAGAGACGGAACGCGCCGTCGATCTCCTGGCCGAGGCGCTGGAGCACCTGGCGCGCGGCGACATGACCTTCCAGATCCGCGAGGCATTCCCCGCCGAGCTCGACCGGCTGCGCGAGGACTTCAACAATTCGGTGGTCCGCCTGCATCAGGCGCTGCTGACCGTCGGCAGTGCGGCACAGGCGATCAATTCCGGTTCGAGCGAAATCCGCAACTCCGCCGATGGCCTTGCGCGCCGCACGGAGCAGCAGGCGGCCTCCGTCGAGGAGACCGCTGCCGCGCTCGAGGAAATCACCGTTACCGTCCGGGAAAGCGCCTATCGCGCCGAGGAGATGGGCGCGCTCGTTGCCCGCACCCGCCAGGGTGCGGAACGCTCCGGCGAGGTGGTCGAACGGGCGGTTTCGGCCATGCGCGGGATCGAAAGGAGCTCCGGCGAGATCTCCAGCATCATCGGCGTCATCGACGAGATTGCCTTCCAGACGAACCTGCTGGCGCTCAATGCCGGCGTGGAAGCGGCGCGTGCAGGCGTGGCCGGCAAGGGTTTCGCGGTCGTGGCGCAGGAGGTTCGGGAGCTCGCCCAGCGATCCGCCATCGCGGCGAAGGAAATCAAGACGCTGATCCACGCTTCCGGCGGTCAGGTTCAGGCGGGCGTCACGCTGGTGGACGAGACCGGGGCCGCGCTGAGGACCATCGTGCGGGAGGTGCAGGAAATCAACAGCCATGTGGCCGCGATCGTTCATGCGGCGCGCGAACAGAGCCAGGGCCTGCAGGAGGTGAACCTTGCCATGAACCAGATGGATCAGGGCACCCAGCAGAATGCCGCCATGGTCGAGGAGCAGACCGCCGCAAGCCACCGGCTGGCGGAGGAAGCCGCCGAGCTCCACGCGCTGCTTACCCAGTTCAAGCTCCATTCCCTGTCCGGCGAGGCGCGGGAGGACCGGGCAGCCTGATCATTAATGCAGGCACCGGCGGGGAGGGGACCGGAAAGGCCCCTCCCTTTCGTGCGTCCTGCCCTTCGCCGGGCGCTCCATCCACAAGACCAGGGGAAACCGCCGCGGGTTGTGCCAAAACCTGACGATCGTCAGAATTCCATTCGGATACAACGATTTACCGCCCACGGAAATTGACGGGTGTGTGTTGAGAAATACAACCAGGGGTAAAATACCCCTCCGCGAAGATCGCGCGTCTAGCAGCTCGGGCCGCGCGGCGGAATACCCGAGAACGCAGGGTGTTTCGCCTCATCGTCCAATTTTGGTTTATTTTATAATTAACGATTGACCGTAATAATACCGTCATCTGTGGCGCAGGAAATACGCGGAAGAGTGGCATGACCGGCCACGCTGCTGCCAGGCCGGGTCTGGGCTTGGCATGCGATGGCGACCTGATCGAGTCCCTGCCCGGAACGATCGAGAGAACCGGTCATGCTATCAAAAATGAACCTGATGATGCGCATTCTTGCCGTGGCGACGATCACGGTGATTGCCTCCTTCAGCGGCTTTTCCTTCTATATCGAAAGCGTCCAGCGCACCTCGCTGACGGAAACCATCGAGAACAACATGCGTGCGGCCGGCAAGTCCGGATCGCAGTCCATCGCCAACTGGCTGACGGGGCGCATCCTTCTGACCGAAATGGCCGGCGAGGGGCTGGTCAAGGCGGCCGATCCCGCCGGCGAAATGGCGGTCCTGCAGAACGACTTCCTCGCCAGGCAGTTTCTCGCCACCTATTTCGGCGACGCCAACGGCAAGATGCAGATCTGGCCTGCCTCCGAACTGCCTGCCGATTACGATCCGCGCGTGCGCCCCTGGTACAAGGACGCCGTCGCCGCCGGCAAGACGGTGCTGACGGAGCCTTACGTGGATGCCAGCTCCGGAGAGCTGATCATCACGGCGGCGCTTCCCGTCCAGCGCAACGGCCAGCTCGCCGGCGTTGCCGGCAGCGATTTCTCGCTGAAGACGCTGGTCGACATGGTGCAGGGCTACAATCTCGAGGGCAACGGCTTTGCCTTCCTTGTCAACAAGGATGGCCAGCTGCTCGTCTATCCCGATGCCAAGCTGGTGACGAAGGGGCTGGCCGAGGCCTTCCCCGAGCAGACGCCCGTCATCGGCGATACCTTCACGTCCACCACCTATGGCGGCAAGGACATGCTGGTCGGCTTCGTGCCGGTCGCGGGCCTTCCCTCGGTGGAGTGGTATCTCGGCTTTGCCGTGGACAAGGCGGAAATCTATGCCCCGCTCAATTCGCTGCGCAATGCGGCGCTGACGGCCACCGTCATCGCCGTGCTGCTGATGATCGCCATGATGGCCGTGCTGCTGTCGCGCCTCGTGGTGCGCCCGGTCCGTGACATGACCGCCGCCATGGACAAGCTTGCCGCCGGCGATACCTCCATCGAAATCCCCGCGCAGGACCGCACCGACGAAATCGGCAAGATGGCCGCCGCCGTCGTCGTCTTCCGCGACAATGCCAACGAGCGCATGCGCCTTCAGGCCGAGACCGAAAGCCAGCGCAGCATGACCGAGCAGGAACGCCGCGCCCGGGAGGCAGAAGCCGCCCGCAAGGCCGAGGAAACCGGCCGGGCCGTGCATCTGCTCGCCGAAGGGCTGGAACATCTCGCCCAGGGCGACATCACCTGTCAGATCCGCGAGGCCTTCCCGCCGGAACTCGACCGCCTGCGCAACGACTTCAACAACTCCGTCTCGCGCCTGCACCAGGCCCTGCTCACCGTCGGTCACACCGCGGAGGCGATCAATTCGGGGTCCAGCGAGATCCGCAACTCCGCCGACGGCCTTGCCCGGCGGACGGAACAGCAGGCCGCTTCCGTGGAGGAAACGGCTGCCGCGCTCGAGGAAATCACCGCCACCGTCAAGGACAGCGCCTATCGCGCCGAGGAGATGGGGGCCCTCGTTGCCCGCACCCGCACCGCCGCCGAGCGGTCCGGCGAGGTGGTGGAACGGGCGGTTTCGGCCATGCGGGGCATCGAGAAGAGCTCCGGCGAAATCTCCAACATCATCGGCGTCATCGACGAGATCGCCTTCCAGACGAACCTTCTGGCGCTGAACGCCGGGGTGGAAGCCGCGCGCGCCGGTGAAGCCGGCAAGGGTTTCGCCGTCGTGGCACAGGAAGTCCGCGAACTCGCCCAGCGCTCCGCCAGCGCGGCCAAGGAGATCAAGTCCCTGATCCACGCCTCCGGCGAGCAGGTTCAGGCGGGCGTCACCCTGGTCGACGAAACGGGTGCGGCTCTGCGCGCCATCGTCCGCGAGGTGCAGGAGATCAACAGCCACGTCGCGGCCATCGTCCAGGCCGCCCGCGAACAGAGCCAGGGCCTCCAGGAGGTCAATGTCGCCGTCAACCAGATGGACCAGGGCACTCAGCAGAACGCCGCCATGGTGGAGGAGCAGACGGCCGCCAGCCACAAGCTGGCCGAGGAAGCCGCCGAACTCCACGCCCTGCTCACCCAGTTCAAGCTCAACACCGCCCGCCAGCATCAGGACGGCCGCTACGCGGCCTGATGGCGGACGGCATCACCCGGGAGAGGGGCGCGACAGCGCCCCTTTTCTTTTGGCAGGATGGCTGCGTTTTTGCCCTGTGGCGGCGCGGGGGGGGCGAGTTTGCCGAGGTGCACCCCCCTCTGCCTCGCATGGCGTTGAGTTTGCCGATGTGCACCCCCCTCTGTCCCTGCACGGCGTCGAATTTGCCGGACTGCACCCCCCTCTGCCCTGCCGGGCATCTCCCCCTCAAGGGGGGAGATCGGGATGGGAATTCTTGGGGAAGTCCCTCGCAAACGTCTCTGCAAATGAGACGCTTGTTATTTGGGGAAACCAAAAGACCACGGTCAATCTCCCCCCTTGAGGGGGAGATGTCCCGGCAGGGACAGAGGGGGGTGCGCATTGACACACTCAACCTCACGCAGGCAAAGCGGGGTGCACCTCGGCACACTCAACACAATGCGAGGCAAAGCAGGGCGCACATCGGCACACTCTACCCCCTGCGGCCCAGCCAGTGCTGCACCGCGCCCCTTCCCAGCCCGCAATTACCCCTTCACGAGCACGGCGACGGCTTCCACATGCGGGGTCCAGAGGAACTGGTCGATGGGGGTGACGGAGGCGATGCGGTAGCCGGCGGCGGTGAGGATCGAGAGGTCGCGGGCGAGGGTCAGCGGATTGCAGCTGACGGCGACGATGGTTTTCACGCCGCTTTTCGGGATTTCCTTCACCTGTGCCTCGGCGCCGGCGCGGGGCGGGTCGAAGACGATGGCGTCGAAGACCTTGAGTTCGCTTGCCATCAGCGGCCGGCGGAAGAGGTCGCGGCGTTCCACGGTCACGGGCTTGAGGCCCTGGGTGGTGCGGGCGGCCTGATCGAGCGCCGCGATGGCGGCGGCGTCGCCCTCCACGGCATGAACCCGCGCCTTGCGGGCCAGCCGCAGCGCGAAGGTGCCGGAGCCCGCGAAGAGATCGGCCACGCGCTTCGCCTTGCCGATGGCATCGAGCACGATCGCGGCCATGACCTCTTCCGCCTGGCGCGTCGCCTGGGTGAAGCCGCCGGGCGGCGGGGCGACGGAGGCGCCGCCGAAATCGAGCACCGGGCGCGCCGGTTCCACGAGGATTTCTCCGTTCAGCGACACGCGGGCGATGCCCCGCTCCGCAAGAACCGCTTCGATGGCCGCGCGGCGCTGGCGCTCGTCCGGCTTCTTCACCCCGTCGGCGGCAATGTCGAGGCCGCTCATCGTTTCGGTCACGGTCAGCTTGAAGGGATCGGCATTGGGGCTGAGCGCCCGGCCGATGCGGCGCAGGACATCCAGCCGTCCGGCGATGGCCGGCACCGCAACGGGACATTCGGCGAGATCGACGATGTGATGGCTTTCCGCCTGGTTGAAGCCAAGGAGCAGCGCCTTTTCCGTCCGCCGCGCGGCAAAGACCACGCGCCGGCGCTCGCCCGGATGGGCCGCGACGAGCGGGCCCACATCGGGGGTAAGGCCCCTGGCCTTCAGCGCATCCACCACCAGCTGCCGCTTCCAGGCGCGGTAGGGCTCGTCAGCCATGTGCTGAAGCGAACAGCCGCCGCAGGCACCGTTGACGCCATCGGGACCGAAATGCCGGCAGGGCGCGTCGCGCCGGTCGGGCGAGGCCTCGGCGACGGACATCACCGTGCCGCGGTTTTTCACCCGGGCAATCGCCACCCGGTCGCCGGGTACGGTGAAGGGCACGTAGACGGGACCCGCCTCGGTGTAAGCGATGCCGTCGCCCTCGGCGCCGAGCTTGTCGATGGTTACGGTTTCGGTGCTCATGGTTTCAGTCCTGCGAGAAGAAATTCGTGGTTGCCGTCGCCGCCGGCGATGGGCGAGGGGAGAAGCCCGAGGCTTTTCCACCCCATGTCCCGGATCAGCCAGGCTTCGAGATCGGCGGCGATGGCGGGCGCGGTTTCCGGCTGTTTCAGAAGGCCCGCCTTGCTGATGGCCTCGCGCCCCGCCTCGAATTGGGGTTTCACCAGCAGAACCGCAAGCGAGCCGGGCTCGGCCAGGGCAAGGGCTGGCGGCAGCGCCAGCTTCAGCGAGATGAAGGAAACGTCGGATACGACGAAGGAAATGGCCCGCCCGCCGATATCCTCGCGCGTCATGGCCCGCGCATTCAGCCCCTCGATGCAGGTCACGCGCGGATCCGCCCGCAGCCGATCGTGCATCTGCCCGTGGCCGACATCGATGGCGACGACATGGGATGCCCCGCGCTCGAGCAGCACCTCGGTGAAGCCGCCGGTCGAGGCGCCGACATCGAGACAGGTGCGGCCTTCGGGCGAAAGCCCGAACCCGTCGAGCGCCGCGACGAGCTTGAGGGCTGCGCGCGACACATAGCTGCGGGCCGGATCGTCGATCGAGATCGATGCCGCATCCGCCACGCTGGCCGAGGGTTTGGTGACGATCCGCCCATCGACAGACACGGTGCCGCGTTCGATCGCATCGCGCGCACGCGAGCGGCTGGCGAAGAGATTGCGGGAAAGCAGCAATTGGTCGAGGCGTTGGGTCTGGCCGGTCATGCCTTGCTGATGAACCCTTCGGCGGCGGCTGGCAAGCACTTTATCGACGGGCCGCCGGCGCTGCGGCCCCGAATTGCATCCGGTCCGGATTTGAACGTTGACGAGGGGAGCGCAGCGGACTTTAGTTGCCGCCAGTCCGCTTCAGCCGCTCCATAGAGAAGGATACCCGTTTCATGTCCGTCCACCGTTCCTCCCTTCCGGCGCTTGCACTCGCGCTCGGCGCCACCGTCGCCGCGCCGCATGGCGCGCTGGCCAATGACACCATGGCGGTGCTCGGTGCCGGAGGCCTGCGCCTCGCCACCACCGGCGACGTGACCATGACCAGCGAGGACCTCTACATCTCGCCCGACGAGGTGAGGGTGGACTATGTCTTCACCAACAATTCCGACAAGGACATCGAGAGCGTGGTCGCTTTCCCCATGCCCGATCTCGAAACCTATATCGAGACCGACATCGGCGTGGCCGACAAGGAAAGCGACAACTTCATGAATTTTCATGTGGAGCAGGATGGCGAGGAAATCGAGCCCGAGCTGCAGCAGCGGGTGATCGCCGGCAATCTCGACGTCACCGAAGAGGTGGACGCCCAGGGCGTGCCGAAGCTCGGCCTCAGCGAGAAGGCGCAGGCCGCCGTGAACAAGCTGCCGCCCGAAGTGCAGGACGACTGGGTTGCCCGCGGCCTTCTCTACAAGAACGTCTGGTACGAGGGCGACAAGGAGATGAGCGAGATTTCGCCCCGCTGGACGGTGCGCTCCACCTACTGGTGGCGCACCGTGTTCCCGGCGAAGAAATCGGTCACCGTGCACCACAGCTACAAGCCTGTCGTCGGCGGCACGGTGGCCATGACCTATATCGACAACGGCAAGCCGGGCACGAATTACCAGGACTACAAGACGAAGTACTGCATCGACGACGGCTTCATGAAGGCGTCCGCCAAGCTGGAGCAGCAGCAGAAGGACATTCCCGATACCTACTACATGGAAAGCTGGATTTCCTACATCCTGACCACCGGCGCCAACTGGGCAGGGCCGATCGGCGACTTCCACCTGACCGTGGACAAGGGTGCGGCCGACGCCATCGTGAGCTTCTGCGGCAAGGACGTGAAGAAGACGGGTCCGACCACCTTCGAGATGCGCGCCAAGGAGTTCTTCCCCGAGCGCGACCTCGATATCCTGATCGTCTACAAACAGATGATCCAGCAGCAGTAAGGACCGGCAACGGGCCGGCGGCCCCGGATCAGATGTCCGGGCCCGGCCGGTATTCGCCCGAAAGGCGGGGAGGCCCCCCGGTGATGACCCGGCCCTTTTCCGTCAGGTCTTCCAGATGGGCGAGCACGGAAAGGGCTGCGGCGCCATGGAGCCGCGGGTCGGTATCCCGGTAGATCGCCTTCACCATCTCGGGAATGAAGCGGTCGCCGGCCCGGATGCGCTCCAGAACCGCCCGTTCGCGCATGCGGCGATGGGTGCGCAGCCCGCGCAGGAAGGCCTGCGGCTCGTTCACCGGCCCGCCATGGCCGGGCAGGTAGAGGCGGTCGTCACGCTCGAGCAGCCTCTCGAGCGAGGCCATGTAATCCGCCATGGCGCCATCGGGCGGCGCGACGATGGACGTTGCCCAGGCCATCACGTGATCGGCGGAAAAGACGATGCCCGTACCCTCAAGGGCGAAGGCGGCATGATTGGCCGTGTGCCCGGGAGTGAGAATGGCGGAGAGCGTCCAGCCATCCCCTTCGATGACGTCGCCCTCGCCGAGCACGATATCCGGCTGGAAGCCGGTATCGGAGCTCTCGGCGAAAGGATTGGTCTCGCCGTCGTGCAGCGGGCGTGCGGGACGGTGCGGCCCTTCGGCGGCGGTCGCCGCCCCCGTTGCCGCCTTCAGCCGGGCGGCCAGGGGGGAATGGTCCCGGTGGGTGTGGGACACTGCGATATGGCTCACGCGCCGTCCGGCAAGCGCCCGCATCAGCGCCGCGAAATGCGCCTCGTCCTCCGGGCCCGGATCGATCACGCAGACGCTGTCGCGCCCGACGATATAGGTGTTGGTGCCGTGGAAGGTGAAGGGGGAGGGGTTGTTGACGGTGATCCGTTCGACGCCCGGCGCGACCGGCACCGCCTCGCCATAGGCTGGCGTGAAGGCCCGGTCGAAGGCGACATCCTGTTCGCCGGCCATTCCTACTTGTACTCGATCTCGATGAAGCTCATGGGCTCGGTGCCGGCATTCACCACATTGTGCTCGACGCCGGCATCGCGCCGATAGGCTGCGCCCCTGGCGATTTCGATGCGGCGCTCGCCGGATGCATCCTCGATGAGCATGGAAAGATCCGTCATCGGCACCACCACATAGCCCATGCCATGGACGTGATGGCCGGTATCGGCCCCCGGCTCGAAATCCCAGCGGGTGATGCGCACCACCGCATCGTCGAGCAGGATGGTGGGGATTGCAGGGGGGCGGGCACGGAACTTGCTCATGATTTTTCCCGGAAGTGGAACGAGGAAGGGTTGCGCCGGTGTTCTAGCACGCCGGTGCCGGCGCTGCATCCCGAAAGAGATGGCCGGCACGATCCGCCGCACGGCCTATCGAAAAATCCTGCCGCAACCGGATGCAAGACCATTGCCCGCGGCAGGAAGCTTTGCTAATCACCGGCCTCGCAGCGGCACCTTCGCCGCCTGCTGGGGCGTAGCCAAGCGGTAAGGCAGCGGTTTTTGGTACCGCCATCCCCTGGTTCGAATCCAGGCGCCCCAGCCAATCTCGCAAAATCTGCCAAAAAGCCATGATTTTCCAGCCTTTAAGCTTAGCTGGGAATCAAAATGGCGTCAGTGTCGTAACGAATTGTCGTAACGGGCTGTCGCCATCGGGATCATGAAACCTCGTCATCGCTCCAACTTTCAAGGAGTCGATCATGAGTGGAATACAGCATGTTTTCAGAAGGCTATCCGTCTATTGGTGGCGCCGCCGTTTACGGATTGGAACCGCTTCCTGTGCTTACCTACGCATCGAAGTGAGCCTGTGCACGAAGGACCAATCGGTGGCGCGATCAATCGCGCCCTACCTTACCCTTAGAAGTGCGGAGCTCGTCCATCAGATACGCGACGGTCTCATGACGCCTGAAGAAGCCAAGAAAGTCTTTATCTATCTGGTCCAGCAGGAAACCGCCCGCATCGATCACCTAGAACTGAACGCACCGCAGCGGCCAGGCACGCCGGACAAAAGGCGGAGGTCCGATCTGGCCATGGCCGCCTCGCTTCGCTTGCTTGCGGCTCAAGGGTGGGACGCAATCGTTGGGCCGACACAAGTTCAGCAATTGTTGGCAGAGGGATTTGACGAGGCTGACATCGAGGAGGTTCGTCAGAATCTGGAATTGCACCAGGACCTCGAACTTGGAAAGGTGCATGAACCTCGCGCCCGTCAAATCCTGTTCGAAGCCGGTGTTTCGGACACGGCTGCATCGAGAAGCAAGGTGCAGGCGATCTATCTCAGAGCACTCGCAGCGGTCTTTCAGAACGTGAGCAATCGTTGGATGGACCTCGCGAAATCCGACGAGGATTTGCTCCGCGAGGCTTTGAGCTCTTCTCCGGCAAAAAGCCTGAAAACTAGGATGGTTCCACCGGAACATCTGCCTCTTCCACCGGAGCCGGTGCCTCCAGCTACACACACATTAAGAGAACCAAGTTTCTCGCCGAAGCGATTTGCGCCCAAGCATGACAGCGATGATGACGTCGACGCCCAAGAGCCAGAAGCACCCGCGAATGTCGTTCAACCGGCCTCAATCCCTTCAGAGCGTCCGGTGGGTCGACGGTCCGGCAATCTAGTCGAGATTGTCATTCGGGAAGCAGGTGTCAAAGAGGCCAATGGAGAATGGGGAGATACCCAGGTCAGGCAACATGCGGCCCTGGCTCGCCTTCTGGTAAAGTTTCTTGGGCACAGCGACCCTACTCTGATCACTCAGGTCGATATCGCCGATTTCCGGGCAGCCGTGATCCAGTTCCCGAAGAACCACGGGAAATCGCCGGAAGATCATGCCATGACCTTTGATCAAATCCTTGAGAAGGCGAAGAAACTTCCCGCTGAAAAGGTTGGTTTGTCGGGCACTACCATGAATCGGTACCTGACCCAGATCAACAATATCGCCACCATCTGCAAGCATTCGGGTTATCCGTTTGCGGAATATCAGGGGGTCGAAGGCTTCAGGTTCTCTAAGAAAGGTAACAAGAGAAACGAGCGTCCCGGCTTCACCACAGAAGAGATCGAGATTTTGGCCGATCTACCCGTGTGGCGGGGTTGTGCATCCGAGGAACTTCGTTTCGAAGCAGGAGACCTTGTTTTCCATGATGCGAAATACTGGGCACCGCTCCTTGCCATATACACGGCAGCGCGGCGGGAAGAGTATTGTGGTCTGTTTCTAGAGGAAATCGATCACGTTGATGGGCTTCCGGTTATCAGGATCGAGAACAATGCAATTCGAAAACTGAAGACGGAACAATCGGAGCGCAACGTGGCGATCCATCCGGAACTGATCCGTCTCGGCTTTCTGGATTATGTGCAGGCACTTCGTGACGCCGGGCACACAATGCTTTTTCCAGAGTGACCTGCCACTGAACTTTCATCCGGCGGCGATTAGAGCGCGGGTGGTTGTTGATACGCCAATTGGCGCGATGGGAGCAACCGGCGCAAACGCGTAGCTTACATCTCGCGCAGTGTTGGAGCCGGTTGCGGCGATGGTCCCGGCATAGTTTGCCGGGGTCTGATATCCGAGCGACGAGTGCGGCCGGAAGTTGTTGTAGTCTTCAGCCCATTCGGCGATGGCGCTGCGGGCATGATCAAGGCCGAAGAACAGGCTTTCGTTGAGCAACTCGTCACGCATGCGGCCGTTGAAACTCTCGACATAGCCGTTTTGCATTGGTCTTCCCGGAGCGATGTAGTGCCACTCGACCTTGTGATCTTTCGACCAGGCAAGGATGGCATTTGAGGTGAGTTCGGTCCCATTGTCGGAAACGATCATGCCGGGCTTGCCGCGCCGTTCGACCAACGCCGTTAGTTCGCGAGCAACGCGACGGCCAGAGATCGACGTGTCAGGGATCGCCGCCAGGCATTCGCGCGTGACGTCATCGACGATGTTGAGCACGCGGAAGCGCCTGCCGCAGGCGAACTGATCGTGCACGAAATCCAGCGACCAGCGGGCGTTTGCCTTTGCCTCGACCAAGATCGGAGCGCGTGTGCCGACGGCACGTCGTCGGGTCTTTCGCTTGCGAACCGAAAGCCCTTCCTCGCGATAGAGCCGATAGATGCGGTTCACACCGGATGGTTCTCCCTCTCGCCTGAGCAGGATGAACAGCCGCCGGTAACCGAAGCGACGCCGTTCATTGGCCAGATCGCGCAGCCTCGCTCGCAGTTCGTCCTCCGGCGCTCGGCAGGACTGGTAACGGATCATTGTGCGGTCAGCGGAAATGATCTGGCAGGCCCGACGCTCCGAGAGGCCCATCACGGCCTTCAGATGCGCGACAGCGTCACGCTTGGCGGCAGGCCCTACCATTTTTTTGAAAGAAGCTCGCGGAGCGCGGCCACATCCAGCAACTGTTCGGCGAGCAGCTTCTTCAGCTTGGCGTTCTCCTCTTCAAGCGCTTTCAGCCGCTTTGCCTCGAAGACATCCATGCCTCCGTACTTGGCCTTCCAATTGTAAAAGGTCGCCTCGGAAATCCCGTGCTTGCGGCAGAGATCGGCCGTCTTCGCGCCCACCTCCTGCTCACGCAAAACACCGATAATCTGCTCTTCCGTAAATCTCTGCTTCTTCATCTGTCCGTCCTCGTTGGGCCGGACTCTAATCAATCCTGAAGGAAATTCTCAGTGGCAGGTCAAAGGATGTCGCTGCAAAAAAATGGTGACGCCCGATGTGAAGCGGAATGCGGTGGCTCACGTCTGTGCGCAGCATGGAGTAAGCCAGCGGCGGGCGTGCGAGGTTCTGTCGGTGGATCGGTCGAGCATGCGATATCGCAGTGTGCGGCCCGACGATGCAGCCATTCGGGAGGCGATGAAGAAAGTGGCGTCGGAGCGTCGCCGCTTCGGTTATCGCCGTATCCACGTCATGCTCGACCGGCAGGGGATCGTCATGAACCTGAAGAAGCTTCGTCGTCTTTATCGAGAGGAGAAGCTGACGGTGCGCAAGCGCGGCGGCCGGAAGCGAGCCTTGGGGACAAGGCGTCCTCTGGCTCTGCCCTCACGCCCCAATGAGCGCTGGAGCCTGGACTTCGTCAGCGATGCCTTCACTGACGGTCGTCGGTTCCGGGTTCTGGCCGTCGTTGACGACTTTACCCGCGAATGCCTTTGCCTGGTTGCCGACACATCCTTGTCAGGCGCACGGCTTGCCCGCGAGCTGGATGGTCTCATCGCCAGGCGCGGAAAGCCAAGGACGATTGTCTCGGACAACGGCACGGAGATGACCAGCATGGCCATCCTCAGATGGTGCCAGGAAACCAAGGTCGAATGGCACTACATCGCCCCCGGCAAGCCGATGCAAAACGGCTTCGTCGAAAGCTTCAACGGCAGCTTCCGCGATGAATGCCTGAACGAGACGCTGTTCTCGTCACTCGCTCAGGCTCGCGCCGCAATCGCTGCATGGAAGGAGGATTACAACAGAAACAGACCCCACTCGTCGCTGGGCAACATCACCCCCAGCGAGTTCGCAATGAAAATGACTATGGAAAGACAGGCCGCATGAGGCCAGATTAAAAATCAAAGACTCTCCCGAAAACTGGAGGGAAGTCGGGTCTCAGGTCAAGCGTTTCGAAGTGGGTTTGCTGAAATCGGTGTGGAGCTCCTGCTGATTACGGGTCGTTTCCAGAAAAACGGTCCTGAAGGCAGACCGCTCTTTGCATCGTACATGCTTTCGCTCTTCAAGGAGGGGAAGCCGGGTTTCCTGAACGTTCAAGAGCCTCTGTTTGAGTGGGAAGACGCTGCTTTCCCCGGGCCGTCATCAGTTGTGAAGGTACCGCGCTGGAAGAAGGCGAATTTGCGTTCCAATATCGAGCGGGCAAGCTCAGACATGATGGCCGGGATTCTGCAGCCATCCTTCTTCGAGGGAATTTATTGGTTTGCGAAGGAATTTCGCTTCCAAGTGCCATAATTCCAGAGCGTCGCCTGCCCGGCATCATCTTGCCGGGCGGACTTGCTTGCGGAAATTATTTCCGGGAGCTTGCTCTGTTCGCATCTGAGTTAAACGCGACATCGAGTTCCACGGGCAGCCCGTAAAGACAACGAACTGGTGCCCGTTCATTCGAGATTTTCGGCGATATCCCTATTACAGGCGTCTTTTGACCCTACTGCTTGCCTCGCAAGCTGTTTCCAGGCGTTCCCGTCGAAATCGAGAAACTCGACATAACAACGGTCGGCATTGAAGTCTGCCCACTGGGCGGTCATCAGGCGGCTTTTCAGATTGAACCGCAGAGTGAGGTACATGTTGGCCTCGCCACCCAAGGGAAAGTCCATTGGCCGGCCTGTCTTGTTGTCCCCTACGATGACCATGGAGCAGCCAGTGCCACAGCCGAACTGGATGACCGAATAACGGTCCGCGAAGTTCGGCCCGGCTTTCATGCCATCCCTGATCCGCGTACGGAAGCTGTTGAAGGCACGGTCGCGCTTCCGAAAATCCGGCAAACGAAGCTTGCCCTTATACAGCTCCGATACCCTAAACGCAGGTCCGTCCAAATCCTTCGCCTTCTGGACAATCGCGCCCTGCGTATTCTTATGGGTGCTCTCGTCGCACGAATGCCAATCCATCTGGTATCCGTACTCGCCCGGCCGGCCATAGCACCAGCCGACATTCCGAAGCTTGGTATCGATCACGTCGCGGCGGTCGCAGGCCTTTAGGGTTTCGTCGGAATCCCCTGATCCGCCGCGGCAAAGCCCGTTTTCCGCCTGCCATTGTGCGATGACGCGCAGCGGCTCTCGGGCACCCTTGTCTGTCGAGAGGACGGTCCCGGCTTCGGAGATGATCTTCCCACTGGACGGGTCCCAGCTGACGCGGAACTCTGCCGAACCGGACGACATTTTCCCCCGCTCCGGGCTGTGCGCAAACCAGTCGACAATACCGGATGCTGTGCAGGTCATGGCGCAAATGACATCCACGGAACCATGGCGCAGGACATAGGCCCTCCTCGGCCACCGTTCCGCAAAAGTACGCTTCTCATCGATGATGGCATTCCGGGAAAGAGTCTTGCCGTAGAAGCTGACAGTCTCGGCATAAGCCGCCTCCATGAAGCGGAGCGCATCCGAATTCGGCCGCGACCATGCATCATGGTAGGCGATCAGAAAGTTCTGGGCCCGGCTTTCATCAGTCGACGGTTCGGCTTGCGATGGCGCGTGGCTGCCGGCGGCAGAAGGCGAAGGAGCGTTCGGTTCAACAGGCTGGTTCGGAGAATGTGCAGGGGGTGGTGCGGATTTGGGGGGGTCTGCCTGCGCGTTCGTTACATTGTACTCCTCCATCTCGCTGGCTGTCAGATAGCGCATGTCGTCGGCTGCAACGGCGAGGCTGACTTGCAAGAGCTTCGGGTCAACACCCATTTCGATCATGTAGGTCATGATCTGAGATGTCATCGCCTGCACTGCTGCCACCGCGACATGTCCGTCAATATCGTCTTCGGGCGAGAAGGAAGATTGGTGAACACCCATTGATCCTGGTTCAGCCAGTCTCGTCACGCCCCCGATGAAGGCGAGCGTACAGGCGGAAGCACACTGGCTCGAACGCAACTGTATCGTGGACAGGCCGAGTGCACGGATCGCGCGTCCAAAGGCCATGGCCGAAACGACATTCCCGCCATTGCTGTCGAAAGTGACAACCGTGGCGCCGGTTGCTCCTGCTTCACGTTCGAGGATGGCTGGGGAATCGCTGAATTCGAATTCTCCCCTGATGAGGAGAAGGGGCGGCCCACCTGCAACCTCGATCCGCTCCATGGTCACAGAGGCAAAGGCCTGCTGGAAGAAAAACACAATAAATCCAAATGAAAGTATCAACAGACGCAAGACCGACACCCCCTGCCAGATGCACCTCATGATATCGCCTGCATCGCTTCATTCAACTCCAGTCTTCAAGTGCTCAATCTCTTTGCCGGCATAGCCCGCGACGGGACGAGCGGACGCAATCCGGTGTCCCGCCTGGTGCAGCCCTTCAGTTGCGCCGCAACCTGCCGACCTGAAACGCAGGTCACGCTGTCTGGCCGCGCCCTGCCCTTCCAGCCGGTATCTTCAGTTGCTTTCGGACATATTGACGCCAGCTTGTCGGCGAATGCCCCTTGCCATTTCCGGCAAACAGCCTGATCTCGATTTCTTCCGGCGAGCATTTTCCCATGCCGGCGAGATCTTCAACCAGCGTGCAGAATTCCTCGTATTGCCGGGCGGTGTTCGAATGGTCGACATAGAATGCCGGTGTCATCCTGACCACGGCCATCGACGGCACATCGCCAAATAGAAGATTGATGCTGTTTCCGGTCCAGCGATCCATGATGTAACCGTCATGCCGGGGAGAGCAGAAGAAGATCAACTTGGTGAAGAAAGCAGGACCCAGGCCGGGTTGCCGGTTTTCGGCATGGTTCCGCTTGAAACGGTCATAGGCATCGCTTCGAGACAGATTGCCAGAACGGATATCCTCTATGATCGGCGCGATTTCCCGTTTCACGTAGTCGGAAACGAGGCTGCAGTGAGACCTGCGCATGCCGCCCCAGGCCATGATCGACCAGAAAAGACTTTCCGGAGGAACGGAACTGTCTGCTGAGAGGCGCTTGAGATCATCGCGTTTCAGCTCCGCATCAGGCAGGAGCAAATGGCAGTCCTGGGCGAACTTTCCCGCACCGGTGAATTGCCGCGGATTGGCGGCGGGCCAGTATTCAGCGGAGCTGCTCAACTCCTTGAACTTCGCCCAGTGGACGCTGTTGAGCTTGGTCATGTTTATGGTTCCCCGTCTGTTTCGCCGGGAACTGCCGTCCAGCGCCCGACCTGAATTTCATGCACCCTCTGCCAGAAGTCTTCAGGCTGGATGACTGTCACCGCGTTTCCCCAGGTCGCGAGGTGCCAGGCCATTTCCAGAAGCCCGCCCGCGCGAAAACGCACTCGAAGGCCGCCATCCGCTGAACGCTCAAGCTCCTGCGATGGATGAAACACATAATCGGCTGCCTCAGCTGCGGCTTCCGGCCGGAAATGCCATTCGACATCGACAGGCTCTTCCTGAAAGACGCCGAAAGCCCCTCGCGAGAAGGTCACGATATCGAAGCCGGGATCACGCTCGAAAGCATCATCCGTCAGGGCAATCCCCGATATGGATTGAAGCCTGTATTGCTTGACACCGCTTCCTCCGGCCCTTGCCGCAAGCAGGTAGGGGCGCAGACCATAGAGCAAGCCATAGGGTTCCAGCCTGGCATCCTCAATCGTTCGGCCGGACTGCAGCCTGAGGTCACATCTGATCCGCCGAGAGGACAGAATTGCCGTGCGGATATTATCCAGTGCCACCGGATCGATGCGGACAACAGGCCCGGGCCGCAAGGCGATCCCCTCTGACTGCATCAAAGCCTCAAGGTCGGGCTCGATGCGACTCTTCGCCCTGCTGCTCAGAGCCGTTCGAAGCTTTTCGCCGAGCTGGCTGATCCGACTGGCGTCCTCGGAACGATTTGCCCGTCTCAGCATGTCCTCGCTGGCCTTGAGCGCGGCGAAGTCAGCAGCGTCGAACCGAACGAGAGGCTGAACAACATCATCGGGCAGGAACCAGCGCTTCAGGCCCTCGTGATCGCGTTTGCAGGCAAGCGAGGGGAAAAGGCGCTCAAGCGCATCGCGCATGCGCTCCGCTGTCCGTCGCGTGACGTGGAAACGCTCGGCGATCTCGCTGATCGTCATGCCCATTTTGCTTTGACCGAGGGCAATGCAGAGCTCGATCAGTTTCTCGGCGTTGGAATAGCTCATCTCGGACAGTCCGTTCGACGGATGGCGCCTTCGGGAATGACGGCATTGCAGACGCTTGATGCATTGATCGGGATAGGGACAGGCATGTTTCCTCACGGCGAAGGGGAAGATGTCGAGTGAAAGGCAAGGCGGACGATGGGTTTCAGCAAAAGCTGGATGAGGAACAACAGGACCGAGGCGAGGAGCCAGATCGACTTCAGAATGGCGATCATGCCACTACCGACGATCTCTCCCACGGAAAGAACGAACCGGCTTCCCTTCAGCAGGTGCAAGCCGCCGCGGAACGTGCTTCCCATCTGCTCGGAAAGACGATTGAGCTTCGGAAGATCATCAAGTCTTTCGGCCCGCTTCATCGCGTCCGAGGCACCCCTGAACCCTTGCGCCTTTACCAGCGTGCCCAGTGACCTTGCAGGAGACATCAGCATTTCAAGCCGGTCTGGACGAAAGAGCTTGTTGAGATCCGACGCCGCATCGCCGATGCCGCGGGAGGGTATCTCGTCCAGAATCTTGCGGGCAAGCTTCAGATCCACCACATCCTGTCCGACGAGTGCAATCTCCTTCAGGATGTGAGGCGGAACGGCCCCGCCCTTCTTCACCGCCTTGAGAAACGATGCGCCCACCCGGGCGGCCGGACCGGATACCAATGTTGCAGCACTCGCCGCGATCCCGACCGAGGCAAGTGCAACCGTCACGCCATCGTAATCAGGGTAATTGGAGGCCTCGATACTAAGGTCGCGCAGGTCCCCGATGACGATCTGATCCGCGATGACGGATGAGGTGAAGCTGACGAATGTGCCGGTCTCTCCGCGAATGAAGCCGTCATAAACTTCGCCTGCGGAGCGGGTGAGGCTGAATTTCTCCGCCTCGACGATCTCGGCAAGGAGGACCGGGTCAATGGTCTGACCGTAGCTCACGGCAAGATCGGCCAGGCTGCGGGCAAGCTCGGCATCCTCAGCCGCGAGCGCCGCCCTTATCTCCGTTTCGTAGGCGCTGCAGGTTACGGCTGCCAGCCGATGCCGGACCACGATTGCCGGGTCGAGCCGATTTGCAAAAAGTGACAGGCTGTCCCAAGCGCCCTGACCGAAGGCCAGCACCGCGGATGCCACTGTCATGGCGAGGATTGCCTTGCGCAGGACCGAAAACATCCGCAGCGATCGATTGATCATGCCAGGCTCCTCACCGGTCTCCTTGTGTCATCGGGCCATGACGGGACAACTCAGGGCTGTTTCCCGGCATATAAGTTTTTCGTCTCTGGTAGAAGGTTTCCTGTTTGAGCAGATCAATTATTTCCGATGCGTTCTGCGCCGGACGGAAGGCCAGCCGGCGCTTCACCACGGCCAGGTCGCCGATGCAGACAGACTGCGGCAGAGCAAGCCTTGGCGACAGGGCGAAACCGAAGAACCGGGTGAAGGCCTGACGCGCCTGTTCGCGCTTCAGCGGCAGAAACTCCATCTTGAACATGAATCTCCGCATGGCCGCCTCGTCGATGTCCGGGAGCCTGTTTGTTGCTGCAAGGACAGGCACCTTCGCCGCCTCGAGCCAGGTCAGCATTTCGTTTTTCTGAGAGATTTCCCAGCTGTATGTTGCTTTGGAGCGTGATGACAGAAGGCTGTCGACCTCATCGAAAAACAGAACCGCCTGCTTCTGCTCGGCCTCCCTGAACGCATTGGCGATGTTTCGCTCGGTTTCGCCATGCCATTTCGACAGAAGATCGGAGGCGCGAACCTCAAGTAGGTCCAGCCCCAGTTCCTCGGCCAGAAAATTCGCAAAGGCTGTCTTTCCGGTGCCCGAGGGGCCATGCAGGAGAATGCTGACGTCCCGTTCCTTCTGTTGCACAAGAGAGGCAACGAACCCGGCCGGATTTTCGCTCGCGTTGATGAACTCGACCGAAAAGGGCGTCGCGTCTCTTCGCATTGGCGAATCCCGTCCGAGGAGCGACAGGATGGATTGGGTTGTCGCGGAGAAGAGCTCGAGGTTGCCTTTGGCTTCTGACGTTGCCCGGGCAGCATTTGCAAAGACTGCGGCCGGTGCCTCGAAACGCCCGGCCAGCTGCTCGCTTTCCCTGCCGGACAGACGCAGTCCATGGCGAGCGAAAATTCGCCGGAGCATGGCTGCCCGATGCGCACGTCCGGGTACTTGAAACGACAGGGCGTAGGTCATGCGCCGAAGGACGGAAGCGCCCAGCCGCTCCGGATGATTTGTGATCCAGATTGTCGGGCGGCTGGCCAGCTCGACACTCTGGTTCACATGAAGTTTCGGAGCGGAACGCTGTGCAAGATTGGGATCGTCGAGGCCGCTCAGGAGATCGTCCGCCTCATCGATCAGCACGAGGGAGCGCGGGATGAGGCTTGCAATCTGCTTGCGGGCACGCAGAGCATTCGCCAGGTCTTCTCCGAAGAAGCGACGGCCACGCATTTCGCCCTGATCGAATGCCACGATCGGCATGTCGAGGCGGGCAGCTATCAGATGGGCGAGTTCGGTCTTGCCTGTGCCGGGAACGCCATAAAAGAGAATGTTGGTGTTCTGACCACCTGCAAGTCTGGAATTCAGGATGCGTTCGAGATCAGACAGGGCCTCGTGCATGTGGCTGAAGTCATCCCATGACAGGTCGGTCTTCGGATGTGTCACAAAGCGTTCCAGCAATGCGCCTTCGTCGAATTCCGTGGCCAGCATGGCATCCATGAGGATGGAGCCGGGCTCGCAATCCGAACCGTCCGACAGGAGGCCGTGGACAAAAAGCGGCGCGTCCTTCGCAAGCCGACCCTCCAGCTTCTCCTGGGGCATGCCGGTCATGAGTGGGAGATAATCCCTTGCGCCCAGCGGAAAATCGGTGCGTGGCGACTTGAGGATCGAGCCGATGCCGCCAAGGAAGCCAAGGCCGGAGCATCGCAAGGCGACCCCAAGGATGATCTCGTCCACGGGGTCGAGTTCAAGAAGCGTGCAGATGCGGCCCAGACGCTCCTGCATCGGCGACAGGATTGCCACCTCGCTGGCTGCCATCAGTTCGAAGACCAATTTCGAGAAGGCCGGGACGGTACCGATCTCGTGGTGTCCATGCTCGAGTTCGGCTGCGAGTGCGACGCAAGCGCCTTGCGGATCGATCAATGGCAGCCGTTCCAAGAGAAATGCGACCGCTGCATAGTCGAGGCTAAGCCGATTGCCGGAGATCATGGTGCGCAGTGCCCGCGCGAGGAGATGACGGGCTGCCTGCTGTTCGTAGGGGTGATCAAGTTGAAGGTGTGCGGTGGGGGAAAGATCAGGTTTGGTCATGGCTGGACCATGACATGCCGATACGACAGATGTGGTCGCATGAAACCAAATCGAGACCAGAAAGGATCGGTTGCGCGACGATAGAGGGGAAACACCACCCGGCGCCATCGAGCCATCGACAACCAGACGTCGAACTCGCTCTTGAACTTGCGGCTAACAAAAGCCGCTGCATGAATGGGGTAGTCCGGCTGGTTCGATCCGAAACAGCCCCTAGGCTTTGGTCTTTTTCTTCGTCGCATGCTCGACCTTCAAGCGAATTCGGACCGGCCCGCCCCCGGCGTGATTGACCTCGAACGCATTTGTCTGCCTGACGAGGTCGCTCAGTTTCTTGCAGCCATAGGTTCTCGGATCGAAATCGGAGGCGAGATTTGCCAGTTGTTGCCCTACCGGGCCCAATTGAACCCAACCGTCTTCGGTCTCCAGTTGGGCGATCACTCTCCTGAGAATGGGGATTGCGGCGCTTGGAGGTTGAAGCGGAGTGGCTGGCGGCTTCTGATCGGAATCGGCGAGGCCGGAATGCAGGTTTTCGGTATAGATGAAGCGACGACAGGCCTGTCTGAAGCTTTCCGGTGTCTTCTGCTCGCCAAACCCGAAAACATCCACTCCCTGTTCCCTGATCCGTGACGCAAGGCGGGTGAAATCGCTATCGGAGGAGACCAGACAAAAGCCGTCAAAGCGGCCGCTGTGAAGCAGATCCATCGCATCGATGACGAGGGCGATATCCGATGCGTTCTTCCCCTGCGTGTAAGCAAATTGCTGTTGCGGGATGATGGCATGTTTCGCGAGCACATTCACCCAGGCTTTTGCTTGAAGGCTGGAGAAGTCCCCATAGATGCGCCGGACACTCGCCTCTCCGATCTTGGCAATTTCCTCAAATAACCCATTGACGATTTTTGCTGACGCATTTTCGGCATCGATCAGAACAGCCAATCGGGGAGAGCGGGTTTCAGCCATCGCTCAGCTCCTGCTTTGTTCCTCATAATACATACTGATAGTGAGCCTATCATACGTCACAGTATCGGCAAATTCTGCATCTTATCCCGAAGCGCCGGTTGCTCCTGCTTCACGTTCGAGGATGGCTGGGGAATCGCTGAATTCGAATTCTCCCCTGATGAGGAGAAGGGGCGGCCCACCTGCGACCTCGATCCGCTCCATGGTCACAGAGGCAAAGGCCTGCTGGAGGACAAACACAAAAAATCCAAATGAAAGTATCAACAGACGCAAGACCGACACCCCCCGCCAGATGCACCTCATGATATTGCCTGCATCGCTTCATTCAACTCCAGTCTTCAAGTGCTCGATCTCTTTGCCGGCATAGCCCGCGACGGGACGAGCGGACGCAATCCGGGGATAAGCTCACTGTCGTCATCGACTGTCGTAACGAACTGTCGTAATGTCATCATTGTCGATGACTTGGGGTCTAATGATTTCAATGACTTGGCAGATATTGCCCGCTTAGCTGGGAATCCAGGCGCCCCAGCCAGTCTCTCAGCGCAGTTTTCTCCGTCGCTTGCCATACAGGGCACCTCATGCCCGTGAACCTTCACGCCGGTCTTGCCTGCCAGTCGTCGCGCCAGCGTGGTCAGAGATACATGCCGGCGGCAAGCGCCCCTTTGCTTTCAGCGTCGTCGCCGGAGGTCACCGGAGCCAGTGGCGCAGGGTTTCGGCGGTGGCTTCGGCGGGCGCTTTCTCGGCGAAGCTGCGCAGCTTCAGGGGCTTGCGGCTATCCTTCAGGGTGAGGAGGAGGGCGTAGGTATCGGGGCCTTCGCTCGCCGGCTCCACCACGGCTTCGATGGTGCCGATGTCGGTGAAGCGGAAGCTGCGCCGGCGGCTGAAGAGGGCGCTGCGGGTATGCACCGACCCGGTCTGGCTGGCGCGGTCGAGGCGGATGAGCCGGTCGCCGCCCAGAAATGCGGCCGCGACGAGCGGCAGGCCGATCGAGGCTGCCCCGATGGCGATGACCCAGAAGGGCAGAAGCACCAGCTGAAAGGGCGGAATGCCGGGGCGGATGAAGAAGTCCCATGCGGGAAAGAAGCAGAAAAGCCCGGCCACGCCGAAAATCGCCCGTTCCGCCCCGGTTATCCGGTCGCGGCTTTCGAAGCTGTCCCCGTCGATGGTCATCGCGCCCTGCATGGCGTTCAGCCTCGCACGACTTGCTTGCCGATCCGTTACGACGGAAGGCGGCTCAGTAAGCCCCGGTAAGCCGCGCGCTCAGATCGGGGGTCACCTTCGGGACATAGACATGCCCCTGGATCTGGGCTGCGGAGACGAAGCCCACCTTCTGCACGTCGCGGCTGTCGCGCGCCGCGTCCCTGTTGTCGCCGATCACGTAGTAGCTGCCTTCGGGTACCGTGCGTTCCGGATGGTTGTCGAAGCGGCCGGTTCCCGGCGCGGATTGGGCGATTGCCGTGTAGGTCCCGCCTTCCGGCAGGCGCTCCATGAAGCAGGGCAGCGGGTAGGTCTGGAACCCCGTGGAAAAATCGCAATCCGCCAGCCTGTGCCGCTCCAGCGGCTCGCCGTTGATGACCGGCACGCCCATCCGCATGGCGACCCGGTCCCCCGGAAGCCCGATGATCCGCGACATGCGCTGGATGGTGCTCTTTCCGGTCCGGGTGGTGAAGAGGATGATGTCGCCGCGCCTGGGTTCGGACCATCGGTAGGCGTAGCGGTTCACCAGATAGGGCGCGTTGATCTGCAGGGTGGGGGCCATGGAGGGGCCCTGCATCCGCTCGGTCACATTGGCGGTGATGAGGGCGATGAGCCCCATCAACCCCGTCATGGGGGCGGAAAGCAGCAGGGCCGCCCGCCGGTAGCTGATTTCGGGGCTCTTCTTCTCGGGCTTTGCCGCCCGGAAATTCGCGCAATGCAGCGCCCCCGCGGCATGCACCAGCAGGAAGTAGAAAAAGCCATAGGGCATGGAAGACAGGCTGCTGATATCCATGAAATAGAGCAGGGCGAAGACCAGGATCACCGCAAGCCCGTAGAAAAGATAGAGGAAAGCAAGCTTCAGCCGGCCCAGGTAGAGAAATCCGAGAAACGGGCTGAGGAAAACCGTCAGCAGCACCGCCGGCATCCGGACCGGATCGTCCTCCTGGCGCCCGGGGGACGCAGCAACGGTCCTGCGAACCCTGGGGTAGGCACGCATGCATGACTCCATAAAATATAAAATTTCTAATGTCTTAAATTAGCACAAAATGAAACGGCCCGCCAGCCATGGGCCGCGGGCCGCGTGTCTTCAGGGTAAAGAATGCCTTAAGCGGCCGGCTTTGCCCCTGCCAGGAATTCCGCGCAATAGGAGGGGCCGTTGAGGCCTGCGCGGTCGGAGATGGTGGTGATCTTGCGGATCGTGTAGCTCTCGTCCACCGTCAGCTTGACGGTGCAGCTCAGATAGCGGGTCTGGGCCGCGGCAATGCGCTTGCCCTTCTTGCCATTGGCGCCTTCGGCATATTTGGCCGGAACACGCACGGTCTTGTACCCGCCCTTCCAGGTATATTCGATGCTGCCGCCATCGCCGGCATCGGAAACCGGCGGGCCGAACTGGGCGAAGAAAGTGCCGGCGGACTTGCCGTTCCAGGCGCTTTCGATGGCGTTGCGCGGCAGGCCGCCGCCGGTGGTGGTGCAGCCGGCGAGCGCGATCGCAAGGCTGCCGAGCATGATCATGCGGATGTTCATCGGTCGAAGGTCCCTCGAAAATGGTTCGTCAGCCGAAAACGCGCTTCTCCTGTCCCCGGAACGGGCGCTCTCGGCCATGCAGACGGCCAGCGAAACGGTGATGCTGACCCCGCGCCGCCTGCCTTTGCGGAATGCAGCCTCCGGGAGATTTTTCCCCGGTTGCAGCACATCCCTGCGCTTGCTCTAGCGGATCGCACAGCCGTTGGAAATCGCCTGAAAGGGGGCGGATGCAACTAATTTTGCATCCGCGACGGTTCCGCCACGCTGCCTCCGCCGGCGTGCCTTCTGCCGTGATCGCCCAATCCGGAAAAACCGCAAGGCCAATGCGCTTTTTTTGTTTTTGCCGCTTGTGTCTCAAAAAATGCTGGTCTATAGAACCCGCGCTGGTCACGGAGTGTAGCGCAGTCTGGTAGCGCACCACGTTCGGGACGTGGGGGTCGAGTGTTCGAATCACTCCACTCCGACCAGCCGAAAAGCCCTTGATTTGCTTCGCAAATCGGGGCTTTTTTCTTTTCTGGGCAGCGCCGGTGCCTGACGCTCCGATGTGGCGGGAAAGGCGGGCCGGATGCGCTATTTCTGTTCCGGCCCCGCATGCGCCGGCCGGCCTTGCTCTCGGCGTTCGGCAGGCCAATCCGGTTGCCCTCGGCGGGAAGCCTCAAGCCGGCGAAAAGCCGCTGTGGCTCTTCGAAACGCCTGTTCTACCCGGGGACGGTGACAGGACGATCAGGTCTTCTCGCAAGCGGAAAAATGATGATGACGCAGTCCTTCGGCAGGCCGGCGGGGCAGAGACGCCCGGTAACCGAGGGCCTGCTGCTTCGCTTGCGGCCCGGACAAGCTCTGCCTCAGCCGCCCGCCGTTTTTCTGACCGCCGGTGCCTGCCTTGAGCGTGGCCCCGGGCGTTCGTTGTTGCGATATCGGCGGGTTCTCCGGGCTCGAACTCGACGGGAGAGAGCTGGGCAAGCCTTTCCGGTTCCGGAGACCCGAGGAACACCCCTTGGAGCGATACGAGCTCGTCAGACGGGGCGGACCAGGCGGGGGTAAACCCCTGAAACCGCGGCTTTCTTCAAGGGAGCCCGGAGGATGCGACGCTGACGGTGCCCGTCGCCTGTTGTTTCTTGCGCATGATCCGGGCGGGACGGCGGGGCAGGCCGATGACGGCCAAGTTCAGCGGAGAGAGCGTTGTGCCGCCTCGCTCAGGCGCGGGAAGGAGAGCATCTCGGCGCTTCGCCGGGCAGGATGCGGGGGCAGGTCGCAATTGCGAAATATGCGGCCGAGAAGGCAGCCAAAAACAGCCGCCATCAGGAACCAGACGATTCCGATCTCAAGAACGAACATGAACACAAAGCCCCCTTTGGTGAGGCCATTCTCTACTACCGGGGTGATTCGCGCAATAAATCAGAAGTTTCTTATAAAAGTTGACTGATATGCGATATAATTTCGCTCGGAGCGGCATCTTCGGCCGGATGCGCGACAGGATATTGTTAACATGTGAAAGAAAATTATGCGTCGCGTCTTGTCTTTCCCGGCGCATGACGCAAGTCTGCGGCTTTCGAAAATCGCCTCCTCCCGTTCGTGCGAGGAGGCCGGGAGGAATGACATGTCCGAAACCCTGCACGGGCGCGCGGCCGAAGCCGCAGCGCTTTCTTTCACCGAATCCGAAATGCGCCGCATCATGGACAAGGTCGGCGGCATGATCGTCGATCACTTCACCGGCCTCAAGGACCGGCCGGTGACCACGCCCTCCACCCTGCCGTCCTTGAAGGCGGGGCTGGCGGAGGCGCTGCCCATGGAGGCGGTGCCGGTCGACGATCTGCTCGATCAGGTCAGAAGCTTCGTCCTCGACCAGATGACCCATCAGGATCATCCCCGCAACTTCGCCTTCGTGCCGGGGCCGTCGAATTTCATCGGCGCCATGGCGGATGCGCTGGCGTCTGCCTACAACATCTTCTGCGGCGCATGGATCGGCCCGTCGGGCTCGGCGCAGATCGAGATCACCGTCATCGAGTGGCTGCGCCAGCTCTTCGAATTTCCGGAAACGGCGGGCGGGCTTTTCGTCTCCGGCGGCTCGATGGCCAACATGACCTGCCTTGCGGTGGCCCGGCACGAAATGCTGGCGAACAACCCGTTCAACGCCACCATATACTTCTCCGACCAGACCCATTCCTCGGTGGCCAAGGGCCTGAAGATCCTCGGCTTCCAGCAGTATCAGCTGCGCAAGATCGCCTCCGACGGGCATTATCGCCTGCCCATGGAGGCGCTGCGCCAGAAGATTGCGGCCGACCGCCAGCAGGGGCTCGTGCCCTTCTGCGTCGTCGCCAATGCCGGCACCACCAATGCCGGCGCCATCGATCCCTTGAACGAGATTGCCGATTTCTGCGCGGCTGAGGGGCTCTGGATGCATGTGGACGGCGCCTATGGCGGCAGTGCCGCGCTCTCGCCCTCCGGCCGCAAGGCGCTCGACGGGCTGAACCGGGCGGATTCGCTTTCCATCGATCCCCACAAATGGATGTTCCAGCCCTACGAGATGGGCTGCGCCATCGTTCGCAACCAGGCCTATCTCAAGGATACGTTCCGGGTTTCGGCCGAATATCTGAAGATCATGGAGGAAAGCGCCGAACAGCCGAACTTCTCCGATTACGGCGTCCAGCTCACCCGCGGCTTCCGCGCGCTGAAGCTCTGGATGTCGCTGAAGGCCTTCGGCGTTCCCGCCTTTCGCGAGGCGATCGAGGGCGGCATCCGCATGGCGGAGAAGACGGAGGAGCGGCTTCGCCAGAACCCCGCCTGGGAAATCGTCACCCCCGCCTGCCTCGGCATCGTCACCTTCCGCTGGACCGTCGACGGCATGGCGGAGAAGGATCTCGACGCGCTGAATGCCAAGATTTCCTCCGACCTCATCATGAACGGCTACGCCATGCTCTCGCCCACCGTCATGTCGGGCCGGCTGGTTCTGCGCATGTGCACCATCAACCCCCGCACCACGCTCGAGGACATCCACGGCACGGTGCGCACGATGGAGGAAATCGCCGCAGCGCTGGTGTGAGGAGGGGGCGCCCTCTGTCCGCATTTGCCGTACCGCACCCCCCTCTGGCCTGCCGGCCATCTCCCCCTCAAGGGGGGAGATCGGGATAGGGTTTATGATGGCATTCCTCAGCCAACATATCGACAAATGGGACGTTTGTTGTTTGAGGAAACCAAATACCGCAATGTCGATCTCCCCCCTTGAGGGGGAGATGTCCCGGCAGGGACAGAGGGGGGTGTGCTACCGCATGTTCAAACCCCAAGGACGGGGTGCACCAACACACACCCCTTAAGGCGCGAGAACCCGGGCCTTCAACCCGCCCTGACCGAGCGCCTCGAACACCGTGCGGACGATGCCGGCGCGGTCGAGGCCGGCTTTTTCGTACATGGCTTCGGGCTTGGCCTGCTCCATCCAGAGATCGGGCAGCACCAGCGGGCGGATCTTGAGGCCGTGGTCGAGGAGGCCGTTTGTCGCCAGATGCTGGAGCACCTGCGCGGCAAAGCCGCCGGCGGCCCCTTCCTCGATGGTGACGAGCACCTCGTGGTTCTTGACGAGATCGTGGATCAGGGCCGTGTCGAGCGGCTTGGCAAAGCGGGCATCGGCAACCGTGGTGGAAAGCCCAGCGGCATCCAGTTCTTCCGCCGCCAGCAGACAGTCGGCAAGGCGCGTGCCGAAGGAGAGGAGCGCCACCTTGCTGCCTTGCTTGATGACCCGGCCCTTGCCGATCTCGAGGATGTCGCCGCGCGCCGGAAGCTCGACGCCCACGCCTTCGCCGCGCGGATAGCGGAAGGAAATCGGCCCCTCGTCATAGGCGGCGGCGGTGCGTACCATGTGCTTGAGCTCCGCCTCGTCGGCGGCCGCCATGACGACGAAGCCGGGGAGGGCGGCAAGGAAGCCCGTGTCGAAGGAACCCGCATGGGTCGGCCCGTCGGCGCCGACGAAACCGGCGCGGTCGATGGGGAAGCGGACGGGAAGGCCCTGGATCGCCACGTCATGCACCACCTGGTCATAGCCGCGCTGCAGGAAGGTGGAATAGAGCGCGCAGAAGGGCTTGTAGCCCTCGGCGGCAAGGCCGGCGGCAAAGGTGACCGCATGCTGTTCCGCAATGCCCACGTCGAAGCAGCGCTTCGGGAAGACATCGGCCAGCTTGTCGAGGCCGGTGCCTGAGGGCATGGCGGCGGTGATGCCGACGATCTTCTCGTCGAGCCGGGCCTCTTCCACCAGCGCATCGGCGAAAACGGCGGTGTAGGCGGGCGCATTGGGCTTTGCCTTCGCCTGCGCCCCGGTGATGACGTCGAACTTGTTGACGCCGTGATACTTGTCGGCGGCGGCTTCCGCCGGGGGATAGCCCTTGCCCTTCTGGGTCACCACATGGATCAGCACCGGGCCGCGCTGGTTGTCGCGCACGTTGCGCAGGACAGGCAGCAGATGCTCGAAGGAATGACCGTCGATGGGGCCGATATGGTAGAAGCCCATTTCCTCGAACATGGTGCCGCCGGTCACGTAGCCGCGGGCATGTTCCACCGCACGGGTGATTGCCCGGTCGACCGTCTTGCCGAGATAGGCGGTGAGCTTCTTGCCGAGATCGCGCATGCCCATGTAGGTGCGGCCGGAGGCAAGGCGCGCGAGATAGGCGCTCATGGCACCCGTCGGCGGCGCAATCGACATGTCGTTGTCGTTGAGGATGACGATGAGGCGGGCATCGAGCGCGCCGGCATTGTTCAGCGCCTCATAGGCCATGCCGGCAGAAAGCGCGCCGTCGCCGATGACGGCGATGACCTTGCGATCCTTGCCGTCAAGATCGGCGGCAACGGCCATGCCGAGGCCGGCGGAAATCGAGGTGGAGGAATGGGCCGCCCCGAAGGGATCGTATTCGCTCTCCGCCCGGCGGGTGAAGCCCGAAAGCCCGCCTTCCTGGCGCAGCGTCCGGATGCGGTCGCGCCGTCCGGTGAGGATCTTGTGCGGATAGCACTGGTGGCCGACATCGAAGATCAGCCGGTCGTCGGGCGTGTTGAAGACCTTGTGGATGGCGATCGTCAGCTCCACCACGCCAAGCCCGGCGCCGAGATGCCCGCCGGTCACGGAAACGGCGCTGATCATCTCGTCGCGCAGTTCGCGCGCGAGCTGGGGCAGATCCTTGTCGTCGATCCCCTTGAGGTCGGACGGGAAATGCACCTTGTCGAGCAGCGGCGTGTCGGGGCGTGTGGTCACGGGCTTTGGCCTCTTCTTCATCATGCGGACATTCGGGCCCGGCTTTACTGCAATTTCAGTTGCGGCAAAAGCCGGCGAATTCAAGAAGGTCTGTCCTCTATAGCGCAAAAAGCCGCAGCACTCTCGCAAATCCCGCCAATTCATGCCTCTGCGAAGGTTTTTTTCTCTGCGGGGTAGGAAGCGGTGCGGCTCTGCGCTACCTCTCGCCTCCAGCCAAGGATGAAACCATGCACGAAGACCTGCTTTACAACGATCCCACGCTCGCCAGCTTCTATGACGTCGAGAACGAGTGGATGGACGATTCGGAAACCTGTTTCGACATGGCCGCGCAGGCGAAATCCGTCCTCGATCTCGGCTGCGGAACCGGCCTTCTCGCGGTGGCCATGGCCGAAGGCGGCAAGCGCCGCGTGGTGGGGGTCGACCCCGCATCGGCGATGCTGGCGATCGCGAGAGCCCGGGAGGGCGGACAGGACGTCACCTTCCTCGAGGCGGATGCCCGTAGCCTCAGGCTGGACGAGCGGTTCGACCTCATCACCATGACCGGCCACGCCTTCCAGTGCATGCTGACGCGCGAGGACCGGCTGGCGCTTCTCCGCACCATTGCCGCCCACCTCTCGGACAAGGGCCGCTTCATCTTCGACAGCCGCAACCCGGCCGCGGAGGAGTGGCTGGAATGGAACCGCGACGAAAGCGAGCGGGTGATCGAGCATCCCGAACTCGGCACCTTCCTCGCCTGGAACGAGGCCAGCCTCGATGCCGCAACCGGCATCGTCACCTACGAGACCCATTCCCGGAACCTCATCGGCACAAGGCATTACGAGGCAAAATCCCGCATCGCCTTCCCCGACAAGGCGGAACTGGAAGCGATTCTCAAGGAGGCCGGCCTCAAGGCCGAAAGATGGCTCGGCGACTGGTCCGGCGAGGCCTGGGGCCCTGACATGCCGGAAATCATCCCGATAGGGAAGCGGGGTTGAATATTAGCGAGGCTTGTGTCAACTTACGGAAAAATGTAAATCCGAAGGTCTCCATGTCCGGCCCGATCCATTACGACAATGTCTTCGAGGTGGTCACGACGGACCCCATGGAACTCTTCGACCTGACGCTGCGAGCCGATTTGCTTCGGACCATATTGGCATTGATCCGGGAACGCGATCTCACGGCGAGGCAGGTCGGCGAGATTTTGAGGATACCGGCACCGCGCGTCAGCGAATTGATGCGGGGGAGAATTGCACTTCTGTCTGCTGCGAAGCTGGTCGGCTATCTGGGTCTTTTCGGATACCAGCTGAGGCCCGACATGGTCGCTGGCACGGGTGTCACCTGCGACGTTGTCAAAGTGACCGGCGCGGCGGCCTGATCACGCTTTCCGCACGATTTCCATCATGGCCTTGTACCGGCTTTCGAGCGTTTGCATGGCCTTCCGGTCCACCGCGTTCGTCGTCTTCGTAAAGGCATGCAGGACGTAGACGGTTCCCGGTATTTTGCGCAGTAGACCGCACGATATGCCGGAGATCCATTCTCGATCAGCTCGATGACACCGGACCAGTTGCCCTTGAGCACCTTGAACTCGGAAGCGGGTGCCATTCCGGATTGAACAAGCGAAAGGTCGAAGAGAAACTGCTTCTGGATCTCTATCGGCAGATCACGGAAAGCACGCTCCGCAGCTGCATTCACAAAAGCAAAGCTCTTCATCTCAGCGCCATCCGATAATTAGATGGGCTGAATATTAGAAAATATTATCCGGATGGCAACGGGATGAACTCTTCCTCGTCGCCGGGCACGATGTCGAAGCGGCCGGTCTTCCATTCCTGCTTGGCCTGTTCGATGCGCTCCTGGCTGGAGGACACGAAGTTCCACCAGATGTAGCGCTTGCCCTCCATGGCATCGCCGCCGAACAGCATCAGGTGGCAGCCCTCCGGCCCGGCGGCAAGGGTGATCGGATCGCCCGGACGGAAGACGAGGAGCTGGTTTTCCGTGAAGGTATCGCCGGCGATGGTCACCCTGCCCGTCAGGATATAGGCCGCGCGCTCTTCCTCGCCGGCGGGGAAGGGGAAGCGGGCATTGGCGTCGAGCCGCAGGTCCACGTAAAGCGTGCCGGAAAAGGTCGGCACGGGTGCCTTGAGCCCCAGGAAGGAGCCGATCACCACGCGTCCCGACGCGCCCGCCTCGTCGAAGGTCGGCAGCGCCGGGGCGCCGGTGTGGTGGAAGGCGGGGTCGATTTCCTCCCGGTCCGAGGGAAGGGCGAGCCAGGTCTGCAAGCCGGAGAGGGAGAGCGGCCCGCCGCGCAGGTTTTCCGGCGTGCGCTCCGAATGCACGATCCCGCGCCCGGCTGTCATCAGGTTCACGTCGCCCGGGCGGATCACCAGCTCGGTGCCCAGGCTGTCGCGATGCTTGATGTCGCCGTCGAAGAGATAGGTGACGGTGGAGAGGCCGATATGGGGATGCGGGCGCACGTCGAGCGCGGCGCCCGCCTCAAGCCGGGCAGGGCCCATGCGATCGAAGAAGATGAAGGGACCCACCAGCCGCCGCTTTGCGGTCGGCAAGGCCCGCCGCACCTCGAACCCGCCGATATCGCTGGTCCGCGGGATGATCAGCTGCTCGATCAGATCCGCCGCCGCCGCATCGCCCGCATCGGGATCGTTTCCGGGAAAGAAGCTCATGGGCGGGGTCCTTCGCGTGGCTGAAGCGTGATGCCAGTATGGCGGATGGCGGCACGCTTGTCTTCAGGAGAGTCGCGTGGTTCCGGCACGGCGTCGAGTTTGCGGATGCGCATCCACCTCTGGCCTGCAAACCGTCGGGTTTGCGGCACCGCACCCCCCTCTGCCTTGCGCGCCGTTGCGTTTGACGTACCGCACCCCCCTCTGCCCTGCCGGGCATCTCCCCCTCAAGGGGGGAGATCGGGATGGGGTTTATGAAGGCAGTACCTCGCCAACGTTTCTGCAAATGAAACGCTGATTGTTTTGGGAAATCTTAAAAGCCACGGTCGATCTCCCCCCTTGAGGGGGAGATGTCCCGGCAGGGACAGAGGGGGGTGCGGTGCGGCAAATGCCCCGTCGCGCAGGGGCCGCGGGCGCTTGCACACTCAGCCGTCGAGCGGTTCCGTGCCCTGGGGTTTGCCGGCGCGGTCGAGGCGGATTTTCTCGATGCGGCCTTCGGCGGCGGAAAGCAGGGTTTCGCAGTGCTTCTTCAGCGCCTCGCCGCGCTCGTAGATGGCGATGGATTCCTCGAGCGCCACATCGCCGCGTTCGAGCCGCTGGACGATGGTCTCGAGCTCGGCAACGGCCTTTTCGAAGGAATAGGCGGAAACATCGGCGACGGCGGCGTCGGTGCTCATGATATCGTTCTCAACCCTTCATCAGACGCAGGATATGCAGGCCCGCCGACTCGGCGAGGCCCTCGAGATCATAGCCGCCTTCAAGCAGGCTGACGACCCGGCCCCTGGCGCATTTTCCCGCGAGATCGAGAAGCTTGCCGGTTGCCCAGTCGAAGTCGTCGCCGACGAGGTTGATCTGGCCGAGCGGATCCCGGTAATGGGCGTCGAAGCCGGCGGAAATCAGGATGAGGTCGGGCGCGAAGGCCTCCACCGCCGGCAGGACGCGCTCCCGGAAGGCCGCGCGGAAATGGTCGCTGCCGTCATGGGGGTTGAGCGGCGCGTTGACGATGGTGCCCGCCGTGCCCGTTTCCGTTTTCGCGCCCGTGCCGGGATAGAGCGGCATCTGGTGGGTGGAGGCAAAGAGCACGGAGGGATCGTCCCAGAAGATGTCCTGCGTGCCGTTGCCGTGATGCACGTCCCAGTCGACGATGGCCACGCGCTCTGCCCCGTGCGCCTGCTGCGCATGGCGGGCGGCAATCGCCACCGTATTGAAGAAGCAGAAGCCCATGGCCTTCTCGCGCTCGGCATGATGGCCGGGAGGACGGCCGGCGACGAAGGCATTGTCGGCCCGGCCGGCAAAGACGTCATCGACGGCGGCAAGCGCCCCGCCGATGGCAGAAAGGGCCGCCTTCAGGCTTTCCGGGCCCGCATAGGTATCGGGATCGAGCTGGCTCATGCCCTCTTCCGGCATGGCGCGCATCACCGAAAAGAGGTGGCTTTCCGGATGGGCGAGCAGCACGGCATCCTCGCTGGCAACGGGCGCCTCGCGCCGGATCAGCGGGGCGAAGTTCGGATGTTCGAGCGCGATGTTCAGCGAGCGCAGCCGATCCGCCCTTTCGGGGTGTCCGGCGGGCGTGAGGTGGTTCAGGAAGACGGGGTTCTCGTAATAATGGGTGGCCATGGGTGCTCCTGACTGCTGCCCAAGAGATAGGGGCCGGGTCCGGCAAGGTCCAGCAAAAGCGGCTGCCCCGTGGATTTTCCGGGTGGACAGCCGGTGCGAAAAGCCGTGTTATGGCGTTTGTTCACCAAACGTTCAGGCCGATTCCATGATCGAGATTTCCAATGCGCTTGCCCGCCGCCTGTTCCTGCAAAGCCAGGGACTGGCCGATCCGCCCGGCCGCTCGCTCGGGCGAAAGGGCCTGCTCGATCTCGTCCACGGCCTCGGTTTCGTGCAGGTGGACAGCGTGCAGACGGTGGAGCGCGCCCATCACCAGATCCTGTTTTCGCGCAACCAGACCTACCGCCGGGAGGATCTGTCCCACCTCCTGGAAACGGAGCGCAGCCTCTTCGAGCACTGGACGCACGATGCCTCGGTGATCCCCTCGGCCTTCTTTCCCTACTGGAAGCACCGCTTCCGCCGCCGCGAACCGGTCATGATCGAGCGCTGGACGAAATGGCAGGGGGAGGGGTTCCTGAGCGCCACCGAGGAGGTGCTGGCCCGCATCCGCGAAAACGGGCCGCTGCTGTCGCGGGAGATGAAGGAGACCCCGCAGAAATCCACCGGCTGGTGGGACTGGCACCCTTCCAAGACCGCGCTCGAATTTCTCTGGCACACGGGCAAGCTCGCCATCGCGGGGCGGGAGGGCTTCCAGAAGGTCTACGACCTCAGCGAGCGCGTCATCCCCGCCGAGCATCACGAGGCCGAGGTGAGCGAGGCCGACTTCATCGACTGGGCCTGCGAGAGCGCGCTATCGCGCCTCGGCTTTGCCACCCACGGCGAGATCGCCGCCTTCTACGATCTCGTATCGCCGGAAGAGGCAAAGGCCTGGGTGGAGAAGAACCGCGGCCGTCTCGAGGAGGTGGCAATCGGCACGGTGGATGGAAAGATGCGCCCGTCGCTGGCGCCCGCCGGCTTTTCGGCGCGCCTTGCCGATTGTCCGGAGCCGCCGGCCCGCGTGCGGGTTCTCTCGCCCTTCGACCCGATGATCCGCGACCGGAACCGCTGCGAAAGGCTTTTCGGCTTCCGCTACCGCATCGAGATTTTCGTGCCAGAGGCGAAGCGGGAATATGGCTATTATGTCTTCCCGCTCCTGGAAGGCGACCGGCTGATCGGCCGCATCGACATGAAGGCGGAGCGCAAGGGCGGCACCCTCGACGTGAAGCGCCTCTGGCTCGAACCCGGCGTGAAGCCCTCCGCCGGCCGGCTGGAAAGGCTCGACTCCGAACTTCACCGCCTTGCGCGCTTCACTGGCGTGGAAAGCGTCCGCTATCTGGAGGGATGGCGGGGCTAGCCCCGTTTCCCCCGGACAGGGCAATCCTCAGAGGATCACCGTGCCGGAGATTTCGATGCCGAAGCCTTCGAGGCCCACATAGTGGCGCTCGCGGGAGGCGAGGAGGCGGATGGAGGTGATGCCGAGGTCCTTGAGGATCTGGGCGCCGAGGCCGATTTCCAGCCACTCGCTTTCGCGCGCCTGCGCTTCCGAATGGCCTTCGCGGTCGTGCTTGCCCTTGCGGGCGGTCTCGGACTGGCCGACGCCGACCGAACCTTCGCGCAGGTAGACGATCACGCCGCGGCCTTCGGCGGCAATGCGCTCCATGATCCGGTCGATCTGCCGGTTGGCGCCGAACACATCCGCGCCGACATTCTCGAGATGCAGCCGGACCGGAATGTCCTGGCCGTCGCGGATGTCGCCGAAGACGATCGCCACGTGGTGCATGGGGTCCCAGGGCAGGGAATAGGTGTGGGCCATGGCGCGGCCATGGGGCGTCTCGACGGGGAAGGAGGCGCCGGTCTCGATCAGCTTTTCCTTGCGCTGGCGATAGGCGATGAGGTCGGCGACCGAAACCTGCTTCAGCCCGTGCCGGACGGCGAAATCGGCCACCTGCGGGCCGCGCATCACGGTGCCGTCGTCGTTGACCAGCTCGCAGATGACGCCGACCGGCGGCAGGTTCGCCAGCTTGCAGAGGTCGACGGCCGCTTCCGTATGGCCGGAGCGCATCAGCACGCCGCCTTCACGGGCGACCAGCGGGAAGATGTGGCCGGGGCGGACGAAATCCGCAGGGCCGGCATTGGGATTGGCCAGGTTGCGCACGGTCGCGGTGCGGTCGTCGGCCGAAATGCCGGTTGTCGTGCCGAACTTGTAGTCGACCGAAACGGTGAAGGCGGTGGTGTGGGCGCTGTCGTTTTCGGCCACCATCGCGGAAAGGTTCATGCGCTTGGCGATCTCGCGGGGCATGGGCGTGCAGACGATGCCGGAGGTGTGGCGCACGATGAAGGCCATCTTTTCCGGCGTGCAATGCACGGCGGCGACGATCAGGTCGCCTTCGTTCTCGCGGCCGTCGTCGTCGGTGACGACGACGATCTCGCCCGCCTCGAAGGCGCGGATGGCTTCGACGACACGCTTCTGGTCATAGGCCATGATGGCTCTCCCTGTGCTTATTTCAGGCGGCCGGTCTGGCCGCGGTCCCGGAGGTAGTGATCGGCGATGGCGCAGGCGAGCATGGCTTCGCCCACCGGCACCGCCCGGATGCCGACGCAGGGGTCGTGCCTGCCCTTGGTGCGCACATTCACCTCCTCGCCATCCGCGTTGATGGAGCGGCGCTCGGTGAGGATGGAGGAGGTGGGCTTGATGGCGAAGCGCGCGACGATGGGCATGCCGGTCGAGATGCCGCCGAGAATGCCGCCCGCATGGTTCGACAGGAACCGCGGCTGGCCGTCGGGGCCGATGCGCATCTCGTCGGCATTCTCCTCGCCGGTGATCTCGGCGGCCTCGAAACCGTTGCCGATCTCCACGCCCTTGACCGCGTTGATCGACATCAGGAGCCCGGCAATGTCCTGGTCGAGCTTGCCGTAGAGCGGTGCGCCGAGACCGGCGGGGACACCTTCCGCCACCACCTCGATGACGGCGCCGACGGAAGAGCCGGCCTTGCGGATGCCGTCGAGATACTCTTCCCAGACGGGCACGATCTCCCGGTCGGGGCTGAAGAAAGGGTTGTTGCCCACTTCCGCCCAGTCCCAGTTCTGCCGGTTGATGCGGTGCTTGCCGATCTGGATCAGCGCGCCGCGGATCGTCACGCCCGGGATCACGAGCCGGGCCAGCGCGCCGGCGGCAACCCGGGCCGCCGTCTCGCGGGCGGAGGAGCGCCCGCCGCCGCGATAGTCGCGGACCCCGTATTTCACGTCATAGGTATAGTCCGCATGGCCAGGCCGGTACTGGCGGGCGATCTCGCCGTAATCCTTCGAGCGCTGGTCGGTGTTCTCGATCAGGAGCGAGATCGGCGTGCCAGTGGTGACGAAGGCGCCGTCCTCCTGCGGCATCACACCGGAAAGCACCTTCACGAGGTCGTCCTCGCGGCGCTGCGTGACGAAGCGGTTCTGGCCGGGCTTGCGCTTGTCCAGATAGTCCTGCAGGTCGGCGAGCGTGAAGCGCAGGCCAGGCGGGCAGCCATCCACGACGGCGCCAAGGGCGGGCCCGTGGCTTTCGCCCCAGGTGGTGACGCGGAAGAGATGGCCGAAGGAATTGTGCGACATGAGCTGAAACCGTTGCGCGCGGCCTTTCCGGGCCGCCATTGAAGTCGGCTGACTATTAGAGGATCAGGGGCAGGCGCGACAAGCGCCTTCTTCAGCGCACTGCGCCTTGTACGCTGCGGCTTGCGGGCCGCTCGCCGATCCAGTGGTTGCGCAGGGCCGCCTCGGCGAAATCGTCGAAGGAAAGCGGCCGCGCGAAGGCGTAGCCCTGCAGGATGTCGCAGCCGAGCGCCAGCAGCATGTCCGCATGTTCCATCGTCTCCACCCCTTCCGCCACGGTTTCAACCCCGAGCGAGCGGGCGATCTCGATGATCGAGCGCACCAGCGCCCGCTCCTTCGGTGAGTTCATGATCGGCTTCACCAGCTGGCGGTCGATCTTGAGACGCTTCGGCTTCAGCCGGAGAAGGCTGACGATGGAGGTATGGCCGGTGCCGAAATCGTCGATCTCGATCTCGATGCCGAGGTCCTTGATGCGCTCGAGATTGCCCTGCATCACGTCGTCGCGATCGTCGAGGAAGATCGCCTCCACCAGCTCGAATGCGATCTCGCCGGGGCGGAAAGGCAGGTCCTTGAGCGTCTCGTAGAGCGAGGCGTCGTTGAGCCGGCGGGCCGAGACATTCACCGAGAGGCGGGAGAGGTCGATCCCCCGTGCCGCGAGCCGGTACTTGTCGCGCAGTGCCGTCTCCAGCACGATCCGGTCGAGCGCCTGCACCACGTTGAGCTCCTCGGCGATCCCGAGGAATTTTTCCGGACCCAGCAGGCCCTGGCTCGGGTGGTTCCACCTGACCAGCGCCTCCGCGCCGATGAGGGTGAAGGTGCGCGCGTCGAATTGCGGCTGGTACCAGGCGGTGAATTCGCCCCGCTCGAGCCCGGCAAGGATCTCGTCGGCGGTGCGCTTGTTGGTGATGATCTCCGCATGCAGGTCCTGGGTGAAGAACTGGAAGCAGTTCCGCCCCTCGTTCTTGGCGCGGTAGAGCGCGACGTCGGCATTGATCAGCAGCTTGCGCGCATCGATGCGCTGGCCCGCCGCCGTGGCAATCCCGATCGAAACGCCGCAACGGCAGGGGAAGCCCTCGAAATCCACCGGATGGCGCATTTCGTCGATGATCCGCTGGGCGAGCGAGGAAAGCTCCGCCTCGCCGATGCGGTCCTCCACGAGGATGACGAATTCGTCGCCGCCGATGCGGGCGACCAGATCGTCCGGATGCACGTTGCGACGGAGGATTTCCGAGGCATTGACCAGCATGGCATCGCCCGCCGCATGGCCGAGCGTGTCGTTGATCTGCTTGAAGCGGTCGAGGTCGAGATGCAGCACCGCAAAGCGCAGGCGCTCCTGATGGCTGCGGCGCGACAGCGCGTCGAGCGCGAGGTCGAAGCGGCGGCGGTTGGCAATGCCGGTCAGCGGGTCGTGCAGCGCGTTGTGCTCGATGCGCTCCTTGGCGGCGCGCAGCTCCGCGTTCATGGCATCGGCCTCTTCCTTCGCCGCCTTCAGCGCCGCCGTCATCAGCGCGTCCTGGGTCATGTCGAAGGCCATGCCGACGATGGTGTAGGAGCCGTCCTTGTCGTGGTGCACCTGGCCGACGAGGCGCACGTAGCGGCATTCGCCGTTCTCCAGCGGCACGCGGCAGATGATGGAGTCCTTGCCGTTGAAGGCGGAGAGCGAGGAGAAGGCATTGCGGAAGGCGGTCCGGTCTTCGGGGATGAGGCAGGCCTCCCACTGGCCGACGCTGATCGGACCGTCACGGCGGCTGTGGTTGAAGAGCTGGTCCATCCGCTCGTCCCAGAAGGCCGTGCCATCCGGCAGCGAGGCTTCCCAGATGCCGCAGTTGTAGGAATCGAGCGCAAGGTCCAGCTTGCGCGACAGCTCCTCGAGCTCCCGCTCGCGGCTCGAAAGCTCGTCCAGCGCCAGCTCCAGCTCCGCATTCTTGATGTCGGTGTTTTCCTTGGCCTGCTGCAGGGTCTCGTTGCGCTCCACGTCGTCGGTCACGTCCCAGACGATGCCCGCGGTGCGCGAACCTGCCGTTTCCTCGATGTGGGAGCTTGCCGAGCGCAGGTGGCGGATGGTGCCGTCGGCCCTGACGATGCGGAACTGCACCGAGCGCCCTGGCTGCCCGCTGGCGGCCTTCTCGAAGTGCTCGAGCCAGACGGCCCGGTCTTCCGGATGCACGGCCTGCTGCCACTTGCCCATCGGCCGCACCGCCTCCGCATCCGCAAAGCCGTGCAGGCTCGCGGCGCAGCCGTCGAAATAGAGTGCGCTGCGGTCTGCCGACAGCTCCCAGACGCCGATGTGGGAGGATTCGAGTGCCAGGTCGAGCCGCTGCGACAGCGTGCGCAGCTGGGTTTCCCGGCTCTGCAGCTCGTTGATGATGCCGTTGCGCTCGGACAGAAGCAGCAGCGACGCGGTGATCGGCAGCAGGATGACCGCGCCGGACAGCAGCAGAAGGATGCGCAGCAGCACCTGGTTGTGCGGATGCTGGTTCCAGCCCTCGGCCGGCGCGGCGCTGATTTCCCAGGTGCCGCCGGGGAAGGCGAGGACCTTGCGCACCGGCTGGAGTTCGCCGAGCTCCGCATCGCCGAAGAAGGTGGGTGCGTCGACGATGGTCTGCGAGATGTCGCGGAGCGCGAGCCGCACCCGGTCGACGGTGCGGGGTCCGCCCGTCAGCAGGTCGGTCTCGCGGTAGAAGCTGTTTTCGTCGATCACCGCCTCGATGGCGCCCCAGACGCGGGCGCCCATGCGGGTGTTGACGATGACGGGGTAGACGACGACGAAGGCGCCGCGCATGTCGTCGGTCAGGACCGGACCCATGAAGTGCGGCTTGCGCGCGCCCTCGTTGCGGGTCGTCCAGTCGCGTCCGAAGACCTGGTGCAGGTCCGAGCCGACGGCGACATCGCGGCTCTCGGGCGGCACGACCATCTTCACCCGGAAGTCGGGCGCAATCGCGATGGACACGATGGAGGGGTTGCGCGCGATCAGCCGGCGCATCTGCGCTTCCAGTGCCGAGACCGACTGCTGCGGCTGCACGGCCATCTGGTTGGCGAAATTCTCGATGGTGGAGATGTGAACCTTGATCTTCGATTCCACCTGCGCGCGGATCAGCTCCGCCTGGTTGTCGACGCGCGCGCGCAGCTCGCGGTCATAGAAGGTGGAGTTCTGGTAATCGACCAGGAATCCGAGGATGGCGACGACTCCGGCCACAACGGTTGCCGCGAGCACCGTTGAGCGCGTGTTCACGGCCAGCGCACTGCCGAGCCGCACAAGTTTGCCGTAGAGAGTCAAGAACCGTCACCATATATTCGCAAGTACGGGCGATCCTACCGCGAGGCTCTTAATGCTCTATTGAACCGGAATGAGTAGTTTCCACAATATCCGATACATAAAATTTTCAGGAATACGCATAGGCGTTGCGGCTGAAGCACTTGCAGCGGCCGGGACACAGTGCCGCAGGGCTGGGCATAACGCCTTAAGGTTTAATTTGCATCTTCAACGGGTAAAATGTCTGCGGCTGGCAATTCGCACCAGATCGCGCTTCCCCGTTCGGTATCGACCGCAAGAATCCGGTCCTGAAGGATGTTGGCTTCCGCCGCCTCGTCCCCGCCATAGCCGCCGACCAGCCGCAGGATGCTGCGCATGACGCCGCCATGGCTGACGCAGACCGTGGGCCGCGTGACCGACCGCAGCCAGGAGCCGACCCGCCAGGACAGGATCTCGTAGCTTTCCGCATCCGGTCCGGGAGGGATGAAGTCCCATTTGCCGCGGTGGCGCGCGTCCAGCCGGTCGGGCCAGATCTCCTCGATCTCGCCGAGCGTATGGCCTTCCCAGTCGCCGAAGTTCAGCTCGACGAGCCGCTCGTCGGTGCGGTAGGCGAGGGGATCGAGGCCCATGGCGCGGCGGACCCGCTCCATGGTTTCCCGCGTGCGGGAGAGGGGGCCTGCGACGAAATCATACGTGCCGGCGGCATCTCCGATGAGGGCCTTCAGCGCCCGCCCGTTGCCGGAGGCCTGTTCGCGGCCCAGCGCGTTCAGCGGAATGTCCCGCTGGCCCTGCATTCTCAGCTCCGCGTTCCAGTCGGTCTGCCCGTGTCGGATCATGTAGATGTGCACGGGCAGGTCCTCGGGTCTTCAGTCCTTGGCGACCGCGATATCGGGCGCGTCCACGGCCTTCATGCCGACCGTGTGGTAGCCGCTGTCGACATGGTGCACCTCGCCGGTCACGGCGGTGGAGAGGTCGGACAGCAGGTAGAGGGCGGACTTGCCCACTTCCTCGATGGTGACGGTGCGCTTCAGCGGCGCGTTGTATTCGTTCCACTTGAGAATGTAGCGGAAGTCGCCGATGCCGGAGGCGGCAAGCGTCTTGATGGGGCCGGCAGAAACGGCGTTGACGCGGATGCCGCGCGAACCGAGGTCCACGGCGAGATAGCGCACGGATGCCTCGAGCGCGGCCTTGGCGACGCCCATGACGTTGTAATGCGGCATGACCTTCTCCGCACCGTAATAGGTGAGGGTGATCATCGAGCCGCCGTCGTTCATGATCCGCTCGGCGGCCTTGGCGACAGCCGTGAAGGAATAGACGGAGATGTCCATGGTGCGGGCGAAGTTGTCGCGCGTCGTGTCGAGATACTTGCCGGTCAGCTCGTCCTTGTCGGAGAAGGCGATGGCGTGGACGACGAAGTCGATCTTGCCCCACTTCTCCTCGAGATTGGCGAAGACCGCATCGATGGTCGCGGGGTCGGTCACGTCGCAATGGCCGGCCATGTGGGCGTTCAGCTCGGCGGCGAGCGGCTCGACCCGCTTCTTCAGCGCGTCGCCCTGCCAGGTGAGCGCGATCTCGGCACCGGCATCCGCACAGGCCTTGGCGATTCCCCATGCGATCGAACGGTTGTTGGCCACGCCCATGATGATGCCGCGCTTGCCTGCCATGAGGCCAGATGCCTGAGCCATGTTTTGCTCCCTGATATAATAGTGTCAGTGCCTATGGCATAGCACTTGCGCCTGTTCAAGGCGGCGCGGGATCAACTGGTGTTTTGAATTGTTACAATCCCATGAAATTTGGGAGAGTTTCAGCGCCTCGGCCTGTCCGGAAGGCCGCACCGGCCGGCCAGTTCAATCGTTATAAAAAAATGGCCCGCCCCCTCTTGCGAGGGCGAGCCCGGGTGGCCGTCGGGACGGCCTCAGAGATAGAGACCCTCGCGCATCGAGCGCATCAGGTCGGTCACCTTTGCGTCGGGCTTTTCCCAGAGCATGATCCGGAGTTCGACCACCAGATCGCCGCGCGCGCCCTGTCCCTTGAAGAGGCCGAGGCCGGGAAGCCGGATGGTCTGGTCCGAACCGGACCAGGCGGGAACCGTCACCTCGACGGGCCCCGTCGGGGATTCCACCTGCGTGGTGCAGCCGAGAACGGCGTTTTCCAGCGGCAGCGGCAGGATCGTGTGGATGTCGTGTCCGTTGACCCGGAAGAGGGCGGAAGGTTCCACCCTCAGCGTCACCACCGCATCGCCGCGCTGCAGGCCGGGAACCTTGAAGCCCTGTCCCTTCAGGCGCACCGCCTGTCCGTCGGTCTGGCCGGCTTCCAGGCGGAAGCGCAGCTCGCGTCCCTCCGGCAGCGGCACGGTGACGAAGTTTTCCTTCATGAGGTCCTCGGTGGTCACCCGCGCCTCGGCGAACTGGTCGGGCGCCTTGTCCGGGTGACCGCCGCCGGTGAGACGGCGGATGAAGGCGCCGATGGCCTTCACCGCCGCGATCGGAAGGGGCTCGCCCCCGCTGCCGCTGGGGCTGCCGCTGCGCCCGGTGCCGTCCTGGGACGATGCATCGGCATAATTGGGCTGGGCGCCGAAAATGCGGTTGATCACCTCTTCCGCCGTCTCGGCCGAGGCCTGCTTCGCGGCATCGGCCGCCTCGGCCCGCGCCTGCTGCTGCTGTTGCTGCTGAGCCTGGGGCTTTTCCTCGCCGGGCTTTTCGCCCTGCTGCGCCTGCGGCTGGGATTGCTGGGCCTGGGATTGCTGGGCCTGGGACTGCTGGGACTGCGCCTGCTGGGCCTGCTGGGCCTTTCTGGCCTTTTCCGCCTCGGCCCGCGCCAGCTCTTCCATCACCTTGCGGGCGTTTTCCTCGGCGGCCTTGCGGCGCGCCTCTGCCTCGCGGGCAGCCTCGCGCTGCTGCTGGATGGTCGCTTCCTGCTTGCCCGATTGCGCCAGCATGTCGTAGCGGCTGCGCTTCTGCGGATCGCGCAGAAGCTCATAAGCGGCCCCCGCCTCGGCAAAGCGCTTGGCCGCCGTGGGGTCGTTCCGGTTCTGGTCCGGATGGATTTTCTTTGCGAGCGCGCGCCAGGCAGACTTGATCTCGCTGGCATCCGCATCCCGCTTCACGCCAAGGACGGCATAGGGATCACGCATTGTTCAACACCGATGACTGTTCGCCCCGTCACGAAAAAACCGCCGCGAGCCGGAGCGCTACGCAATACTTCAAACACGTCACCTGCCGGACGGCCGTGAGGCGCGTTCCGGCATATCGTTATGGAAAGATGCCAGAAATCTGCTAACCAGACGTTACGTCAATTCCATTAAGGCAATCGCAAGCTTTTGGTTCCCGACCGGCGGCATCGGAAACGGGCCATTGCCGCAAAACCCCGCAAAATCAACGGGTGCAGGGCGCCCAATCCTCCCGCCACGGCAGGAATATCGCCGGCCTGCCCGTTAAGGCCGGGTTAAGCCCGCCCTTGCCGGGCATGACATTCGTCAAGAAATCGGCGGGACGTCAGCCTTCTTCCTGGAAGCTCAGGAGCTGCCAGTTGCCGTTGCTCTCCATGCAGGTGCGGCCAAAGAACTTGGCAATGCCCATGTAGGAATGGCGCGTGGTGCGGAACTGCCGGCAGTGGGTGCCGTTTGCATTTTCCTCGAGCACGGTGGTGATGACGCCGGCGCTGCCGGTCGAGGCATTGGCCCAGGGAATGGGATTGCTGCCGATCCGCGCGACATCGGCCGAGGTCACGGCATTCTTCACGGTCACTTCGTCGGAGATCGCATCGGTCGATCTGGCGCCCGCGACCGAGGCCGTCGCGACGCTGCGGTCGGGCTTGGCCGAGCCGAAAAGATCGAGCCCATCGGTCGCGCAGCCCGTCAGGCTCAGCGCAAGGCTGGCCTTCAGGCCGACCAGCATGACAAGCCGTAATGCCTTGCCGCGCGCCGGTCCTGCGTCAACATTTCGCCTGCATGTCTCTTCCACCGTGCATCCTGTCCGGTTAAGAGTTTCGGGGATCGGTCCTCTGACCTTCGTTAACAAAATCCGAGGCATTTGACGTATCATGACAACAAACGAGTTAACAACCCGTGACTTCACCGAGGAGAACGAACCCTTCGCGCTCTTCGCCGAATGGTTGAAGGAAGCGGAGGGCTCGGAAATCAACGATCCGAATGCCGTCGCGGTTGCCACGGTCGATGAACACGGCATGCCCAATGTCCGCATGGTGCTGCTGAAGGGCTTCGATATCAACGGCTTTGTCTTCTACACCAATTTCGAGAGCCAGAAGGGCAGGGAGCTTCTCGGCCAGAAGAAGGCGGCGATGGTGTTCCATTGGAAATCGCTGCGCCGGCAGGTGCGCATTCGCGGCCCGGTTGAGGTCGTCAGCGATGCCGAGGCCGACGAATACTATGCGAGCCGGCCGCGCGGCAGCCGCATCGGCGCCTGGGCGTCGAAGCAGTCGCGGCCGCTCGAAAGCCGCTTCGCGCTGGAAAAGGCGGTGGCCGAATACACCGCCCGCTATCCCTTCGGCGAGATTCCGCGTCCGCCGCACTGGTCCGGCTTCCGCATTCGCCCCGTTTCCATCGAGTTCTGGCACGACCGCCCTTTCCGCCTGCATGACCGGGTGGAGTTCCGCCGCGAAACGCCGGAAAGCCCGTGGGACAAGGTCCGCATGTATCCTTGAGCGGGGCTGTAACGCCCCCTAGCGGAACAGGTTTTCGAAAAGCGGCAGGCCGCCGATGGCGGCGGCCGCAATCAGCCCGAAGCAGACCCGGCGAAACAGCCTCTCGCTGGCCACGCCGAACAGCCGCGAGCCCAGGAACAGACCCAGCGAAAAGACCGGCGCGATGATGATGGCCAGAAGCAGCGACTGCATCGTCAGCAGGCCATTCAGCCCGTAGCTCGCCGCCGAAATGCAGCTCGACATGGCAAAGAACAGGATGATGCTGGCCCGCACCGCCCGCCCGGGCATGTCGCGGCCGATCAGATAGGCCACCACTGGCGGCCCGCCAAGCTGCGCCGCACCGGAGAAAAAGCCCGACACCATACCCACCGCGACGCTGAGCGGCGCCTTCGATTGGCCACGGTAGCGAAAGTCGGAGGCGAGCAGCGCGAGAAGCGTGAGAACGGTCATGGAAATGGCCCAGCGCAGCTCGATTGCCGGCACATGGACCAGCGCCAGCGTGCCGAGCGGCGCGCCGAAAAGCGCGCCCAAGGCCAGCAGCAGCGGATCGCGCCGGGGGGCCGTGCGGACCGCATTGGGAATGAGCGTCAGCGCGGTGAAGCCATCCGCAATCAAGAGGGTCGCCGAAGCGAGCTGCGGCGAGATGAGGATGCTGGCCAGCGGCATGAAGATCAGTGCACCCCCAAACCCCGAAAACCCCCGCGCCAGCCCAGCCACCAGCGTGACCGCAAGGATGAAGCCGAGCCCGTGAAGGGTCAGGCCGACGGGGAGGAGGGAGGCGAAGGACGGCACGGACAAGCACCATGGATGCGGAAGGGGTGACCCCAGGCTAGCCCGTCGCTTGTGCCGGGGCAAGGAATATATATATTACTAAAATAGAATTAGCTTGGAGATATTGACTTATATGTCAATTCATGAGATGCTTGAGACGTTGGAGGAAGAAGGGCATCTGATAGTTTATCCCGCCCCTCCGGGCCGGCCAATGCGGCGAAGGCTCTATCTGGCCGCGGGACTTTATCGCGAAATGGGCGATCGCCGGTCCGGTTTGAATTTCTTCGGTCAGATGCCGGCAGTCCAGGCCGTGTTCAAGCGGTGGGTTTGCGGCGATCCCGTGTCGATGCGGCTCAACGACAACGGTCACCAGGCACTGCTTGTCCGGCTTAAACCGCCGCCGGAAGATATCTGGGAACTTCGGGTCACGGAGCCAAAGCCCCAGCTCCGCATATTCGCATGTTTCGCCGCAACCGACATCCTTGTGGGCGTGTCGGCAGTCAACAGGGATCGTCTGGGCCGGGCCTTCGCCCGATCAGGGCGGCAAAGCAAGTTATGGACGGAGGCGATGTATGGCTGTCAGGCGGAGTGGAGAAGGCTTTTCGGAGGAGCAGCAGCCTTTCGCGGACGACAGGCCCGTGATTACGTCTCGAAAGACGGTTTTGAATCCGGCAAACCCCTTTGATCTTACAGACCGGGAGCAGGCTACAGTTCCGTCATCAGCGCCCAATACGAAGCCTATTATGCCATCTATACGCTCTGGCTGCGGCGCCGGTCGGAGGGGATGACGCAGCGCGATATAGCGAAGAAGCTGGGACGTGATCCCGCCTGGGTATCGCGTGCGCTTTCCGGGCCGAGGAACTGGACCATGCGCACGCTGGGCGAGCTTGCCCATGCGCTGGAAGGCCATGTGACCATCGGCGTGAGGGCAGTGGAAGACATGGCCGAAGGCCAGGAGTCTGCTGGTAGAGGGCTGCGGCCCGTGCAAGATTCCGGCGCCGGAGAAGCGATCTAGGACGATCGGTTCCAGCCGGTGGCTGCGCCCCTCACGCCTTCGTGCCGCCGACGGTGATCTGGTCCATCCTGAGATGCGGCTGGCCGACGCCCACGGGCACCCACTGGCCGGCCTTGCCGCAATTGCCGATGCCCGTGTCGAGCTTCGAGTCATTGCCGATCATGGTGACGCGCTTCATGGCATCCGGCCCGTTGCCGATCAGCATGGCGCCCTTCACCGGCGCGCCGATCCGCCCGTTCTCGATCAGATAGGCTTCGGTGCAGCCGAAGACGAACTTGCCCGAGGTGATGTCCACCTGTCCGCCGCCGAAGGAGACGGCATAGATGCCCCGCTTCACGGAGGCGATGATCTCCTCCGGGGTCCGGTCGCCCGACAGCATGTAGGTATTGGTCATGCGCGGCATCGGCTGGTGCGCATAGCCCTGCCGGCGGCCGTTGCCGGTCGCCTTCATGCCCATCAGGCGGGCATTCTGCCGGTCCTGCATGTAGCCGACCAGACGGCCGTTCTCGATCAGGACATTGTAGCCGGAGGGCGTGCCCTCGTCGTCGATGGAGATCGAGCCGCGGCGGTTGTCGATCGTGCCGTCGTCCACGACGGTCACGCCGGGAGCGGCCACCATCTCGCCCATCAGTCCGGAAAAGGCGGAGGTCTTCTTGCGGTTGAAGTCGCCTTCAAGCCCGTGGCCCACGGCCTCGTGCAGCATCACGCCCGGCCAGCCATTGCCGAGCACCACATCCATGGTGCCGGCGGGGGCATCCACGGCCTCGAGGTTGACGAGCGCCTGTCGCAGCGCCTCGTCGGCGCCCCGCTCCCAGCCGCCATCGGCGAGGAATGTGTCGAAGGCCACGCGCCCGCCGGTGCCGAAGGAGCCGCTTTCCTGGCGGTCTCCCGATCCGGCGACGACCGAGATGTTGAGCCGCGTCATCGGACGGATGTCGCGCACCCGGTGGCCGTCGGCGCGCAGGATCTCCACCACCTGGAAGCTCGCGGCGATCGAGGCGGTCACCTGCCGCACCTTGGGGTCCTTCGCGCGCAGATAGGCGTCGATGTCCTGGAGAAGCTTCGCCTTTTCCTCGAAGCTCGGCGCGCCGATGGGGTTTTCCTCGCCATAGAGCTTGCGGTTGGTGCGGGCCGGAGGCTCGGAATAGGTGCCCGCATGGCCGCTCGCGACGGCGCCTGCCGCATCCGCCGCGCGCTTCAGCGCCGCAAGGCTCATTTCGCCGGAATGGGCATAGCCCACCACCTCGCCGGCAACCGCGCGCAGGCCGAAACCCTGATCGGTGGAGAAGTTTCCGCCCTTCAGCCGTCCGTTGTCGAAGGTCAGCGATTCCAGCTGGCTCTGTTCCAGGTAGAGCTCGCCGTCGTCGGCACCCTTGAGCGCGCCGGCCACGGTTTCGAGAACCGCGTCCTCGTTCGCGTCGAAGAGGCTGATCAGGGAAGTGGGGGCGCTGGACATGGGCATTCCTCGTGACGGCAGACGGCGAGCGGCCCTTCGGGGCCGGCCGGGCTTCGGGTGGCTGGCTTCATATAGGGAGCCGGGGCGGGGAATGGCAACCGTCAGGGCAGCGCGTCGTAACCCTGGGCAAAGCCCTTGAGGTCGACGGGAATGCCGATGCCGTCCTGTTCGAGGCTCTCATGCACGATGAAGGTGGCCATCGAGCCGCTGCGCAGCGTCTTCAGCAGGTCGTCGTCGAGCGTGACCTCGGCATAGCACCCGTCGGCAAAGCAACGGGCGAAATAGGCATGGCCCAGATCCTTGCCGTCGATGTTGAGGCCAAGCCCGCCCTTTGGCGGCAGCAGCAGCACGCCGAGCGGCGCGAGAACCCGCAGGATGCGGGCCTTCCGGTCCGCCGTCTTCAGCACCACGACGGAAAGCCCGAGTTCCGGACGGTCTTCGGACAGCACGTTCTGCATCAGCACGCATTGCTCGGCGGAAGCGCCGGCCGGCTTGTCGCAGACCACCGACCAGGCATCATGGGTGGACTTCACCCGGCCCATCTGCGCCGGCTGCTGGGAGCCCGGCGGGTTCTCGCCGGCCGCGAGCGCGGGCGTCAGCGCGCTTGCCAGAAGGCCGGCAAGGAGGCAAACTCGGGAAAAGGGCCTGGCGAAGTGGGAAAAGCCCATGAAAACCTCTGATGTCTCGAATCACTCCGGGATATTGATGGGGCCCGGCGTGAAAAATGAAAAGGCCTGATCGGCAGGCAGCCGGCCCGATCGGCGCATCCGCCGCTCGTGCGGCGAGGCGGAACGGGACGTGGCCGAGCCCGCAGCGCTCTTATTCAGTCCAAAGCGGCAGAAATTGGACGTGCCTGCCGAAACGGCCCCGAAATGGCCCTCCACAGTTCATGGATAAGGCCAGCACGCTTGCGCAAGGCTGTTGAAAGCACTGTGGAAATTGATTTTGCGCAAAAATGCCGCACGCGCAGGCCTTCACGGCGGTTGCGGCGGGCAACAAACTGTGATTTGAAGCGGGAGATAGCATGGATTCCGCGTTTCGGTTTGATTCAGATCAAGCGCATGAGGGAGATACGTTGTGATTAACAAGGCTTCTGCGGCACTGGCCTCGCTTGCCTCGCTGCTTTTTGCTTCCGGCGCCTATGCCGACCAACCCAAACCGTGGCAGATGGGCCTGCAAGAGGCCGCAAGCCCCGTCATGGCCGACATCCGCTGGTTCGAACAGTATACGCTGTGGTTCATCGTGCCCATCACGCTGTTCGTACTGCTGCTTCTTGTCGTTGTTGTGGTGAAGTTCCGCGCCGGGGCAAACCCCGTTCCCTCGAAGACGAGCCACAACACGGCCATCGAAGTGGTCTGGACCGTCGGCCCGGTCATCGTGCTGCTGTTCCTCGCCGTTCCCTCCTTCAAGCTCCTCAACAAGGAGCTGGTGCTTCCCGAAAAGCCCGACGTCACCGTCAAGGCGACGGCCACCCAGTGGCTGTGGAGCTACGAGTACCAGATGGAAAACCCGGTTTCCTTCGACAGCTACATGCTGAAGGAAGAAGACCGCGCCGCTGCCGGCAAGACCGACATGGCGCGCTACCCGCGCCTGCTCGCGGCCGACAACGAACTGGTCCTGCCGGTCGGCAAGTCCGTTCGCATGCTCGTCACCGCCGCCCCGACCGACGTGATCCACGCCTTCGCCCTGCCGGCCTTCGGCGTGAAGATCGACGCCGTGCCCGGCCGCCTGAACGAGACCTGGTTCGTCGCCGAGAAGGAAGGCCTCTACTACGGCCAGTGTTCCGAGCTCTGTGGCAAGGACCACTCCTTCATGCCGATCGCGATCCGCGTGGTTTCCGAAGACAAGTACAAGACCTGGCTGGCTGCTGCCGGTTCCGATCTTGCCAAGGCGAACAAGGACCTGATGGCTGCCACGGACGGGCCGGCCACTGTCAATGTCGCCCAGAATACCGCTCAGTAATCCCTAGGAGTGAGGAACAATGGCTGGACCATCCGCTCACGACCATCACGCCCCTGCAGCGCACGGGTCTGACGATCATCACGCCCACGTACCGGGCTTCTTCGCACGCTGGTTCTTCTCCACGAACCACAAGGACATCGGCACCCTCTACCTGATCTTCGCGATCATCGCGGGCATCATCGGCGGCGTGCTGTCGATCGCCATGCGCATGGAGCTGCAGGAGCCGGGCATCCAGATCTTCCACGGCCTGGCCTCCATGGTCTACGGCTTCCAAGGCGATGCTGCCATCGACGGCGGCAAGCACATGTACAACGTGTTCACGACCGCGCACGCCCTCATCATGATCTTCTTCATGGTGATGCCGGCGCTCATCGGCGGCTTCGCCAACTGGATGATCCCGATCATGATCGGGGCGCCTGATATGGCCTTCCCGCGCATGAACAACATCTCCTTCTGGCTGATCGTTCCGGCCTTCCTGCTGCTGCTGCTCTCGATGTTCGTCGAAGGCCCGGCAGGCGCCTACGGCACCGGCGGCGGCTGGACCATCTATCCGCCGCTCTCGACGACCGGCCAGCCCGGTCCGGCCATGGACCTTGCGATCCTCTCGCTGCACGTGGCGGGCGCATCCTCGATCCTCGGTGCGATCAACTTCATCACCACGATCCTGAACATGCGCGCACCGGGCATGACGCTGCACAAGATGCCGCTCTTCGCCTGGGCCGTGCTGATCACCGCCTTCCTGCTGCTGCTGTCGCTCCCGGTTCTGGCCGGCGGCATCACCATGCTGCTGACCGACCGCAACTTCGGCACCACCTTCTTCGCTCCCGAAGGCGGCGGTGATCCGGTCCTGTTCCAGCACCTGTTCTGGTTCTTCGGCCATCCGGAAGTGTACATCCTGATCCTGCCCGGTTTCGGCATCATCAGCCACATCGTGTCCACCTTCTCGCGCAAGCCGGTCTTCGGTTACCTCGGCATGGCCTATGCCATGGTCGCCATCGGCGCCGTCGGCTTCATCGTGTGGGCGCACCACATGTACACCGTGGGCCTGTCGCTGGAAGCGCAGCGCTACTTCGTGTTCGCCACCATGGTCATCGCCGTTCCGACTGGCGTGAAGATCTTCTCGTGGATCGCCACCATGTGGGGCGGCTCGCTGACCTTCCGTACCCCCATGGTCTGGGCTGTCGGCTTCATCTTCCTCTTCACCGTCGGCGGCGTGACGGGCGTCCAGCTCGCCAATGCCGGTCTCGACCGCTCGCTGCATGACACCTACTACGTGGTTGCCCACTTCCACTACGTTCTGTCGCTCGGCGCCGTGTTCGCGATCTTCGCAGCCTGGTACTACTGGTTCCCGAAGATGTTCGGCTACATGTATGCCGAATGGATCGGCAAGCTGCACTTCTGGGTCATGTTCATCGGCGTGAACATGGTGTTCTTCCCGCAGCACTTCCTCGGCCTCGCCGGCATGCCGCGCCGCTACATCGACTATCCCGATGCATTCGCGGGCTGGAACTACGTCTCCTCGATCGGTTCCTACATCTCCGGCGTCGGCGTCCTGATCTTCCTCTTCGGCGTCTTCGAGGCCTTTGCCCGCAAGCGCGTCGCCGCGGACAATCCGTGGGGCGAGGGTGCAACCACGCTGGAATGGCAGCTGTCTTCGCCGCCGCCGTACCACCAGTGGGAACAGCTCCCGAAGATCAAGTAAGATCGAAAGACAAGCCGGACGCCGCACCCGCGGCGTCCGGATCTTCAAGGGGATGACCCCGCGCTTGAAAGACGAGTAAGGTAATGACGGTTCTGGAAAATCACGACGAAGGCCTCAGCGACAACGGCGTACGCCTGTCGGAAGCGGGCGCGCGTGACTTTTTTGAGCTGTTGAAGCCGCGCGTGATGTCGCTCGTGGTCTTCACCGCCTTTGCCGGGCTGGTGCTGGCCCCCGGTGCGCTGAACCCGATGCTGGCGGCCATCGCCATCCTGTGCATCGCGGTCGGCGCGGGTGCCTCCGGTGCGCTCAACATGTGGTACGATGCCGATATCGATGCGGTGATGACCCGCACCGCCCGCCGGCCGATCCCGGCCGGAAAGGTGACCGGCGAGGAAGCGCTCGCCTTCGGCATCGCGCTCTCCTGCTTTTCGGTCGGCATCCTCGGCCTGGCGGTCAACTGGCTTTCGGCCGGGCTGCTCGCCTTCACGATCTTCTTCTATGCCGTCATCTACACCATGTGGCTGAAGCGCTGGACCCCGCAGAACATCGTCATCGGCGGTGCGGCAGGCGCATTCCCGCCCATGATCGGCTATGCGGCCGTGACCGGAACCGTCTCCATCGACAGCGTCATCCTGTTCATGATCATCTTCCTCTGGACGCCGGCCCATTTCTGGGCGCTTGCTTTGTTCAAGATGCGTGATTACGGCGCGGTCGGCGTGCCCATGCTGCCGAACGTGGCCGGCGAGGGGCCGACCAAGGTGCAGATCGTGGTTTATGCGGTGCTCACGGCGCTCTGTTCGGTCATTCCGTCCTTCCGCGGGACGGCAAGCCTGGGCTACGGCCTGTTTGCCGCGGTGCTCGGCATTCTTTTCGTCTGGTATGCCCTGAAGGTCTACCGCATGCCCGAGGGCGACGAGAAGATGGTGCCGGCCAAGAAGATGTTCGCCTATTCCATCCTCTATCTGTTCGCGATCTTCTCGGCCCTCATGGCCGATCACGTGATCCGCGCTTATGGCGTTACCGGAGGTGCCTTCTGATGGATACCGTCAAGATGACCGAGGCGCAGCGCAAGTCCCGCCGCAACCGCAACGTGGCGCTCGGCCTGGCGCTGGCCGGCCTCGTGGTTCTGTTCTACGTCATGACCTGGGCAAAGCTGGGGGCGTTCCATGGCTGAGATTCCGGCACCGGCGCAAGGCCCGAAGGGCCGCAACAACGGCATGACCGTGGCCGTCTGCCTCGCCTTCGTCGCGGGCATGGTCGGCATGTCCTATGCCGCGGTTCCGCTCTATCGCATGTTCTGCGAGTTCACCGGCTACAACGGCACCACCCAGAGGGTGGAGCAGGTATCCGACGTGGTGCTCGACCGCGATATCACCGTGTCCTTCGATCCCAATGTCGCAGCCGGCCTGCCGTGGGAATTCAAGGCCGTCCAGCGTGAAGTCACCATGAAGATCGGCGAAACGGTCCAGGTCGACTTCACGATCCACAACGATACCGACAAGCCCACCGTCGGCCAGGCGCGCTTCAACGTGACGCCCATGCAGGCCGCGGCCTATTTCAACAAGGTCCAGTGCTTCTGCTTCGAACGGACCGAGCTGAAACCGGGCGAGTCGCGCGAAATGCCGGTCGTCTTCTACATCGATCCCGAAATCGTCAAACATGTCGAGACGGACTCGATCGGAACGATCACCCTGTCCTACACCTTCTATCCGCAGGACGACAAACCCGTCGCCCAGAACGCGGTGAAGGCGGAAGGCCAGAAACAACTTTGAGAGAGAGGCGGCCGGGCGACCGGGCGCATCAGGGAAAGCAAGACATTCGGGGATAGCTGCAATGGCTGATGCTCATCAGAAACACCATGACTACCACATTATCGATCCCAGCCCGTGGCCATTCCTCGGCTCTGTCGGCGCCTTCGTGATGGCGCTCGGCGGCGTCGGCTACATGCGCTACCTGTCGGGTGGATCCTTCAAGCTGTTCGGTCTTGAGCTCGCCCATCCGTGGCTGTTCTTCATCGGCCTGGCGCTGGTGCTCTACACCATGTTCGGCTGGTGGTCGGATACCGTCAAGGAAGCCAACGAAGGTCACCATACCCGCGTGGTCTCCCTGCACCTGCGCTATGGCATGATCATGTTCATCGCGTCGGAAGTGATGTTCTTCGTCGCCTGGTTCTGGGCCTTCTTCGATGCCAGCATCTATGCCGGCGAGGCGATCCAGGTCTCGCGCGTCGAGTTCACCGGCGGTCACTGGCCGCCGAAGGGCATCGAGGTTCTCGATCCCTGGCACCTGCCGCTCTACAACACCGTCATCCTGCTGCTGTCCGGCACGACCGTTACCTGGGCGCACCATGCGCTGCTGCACGGCGACCGCAAGGGTCTCGTCCGCGGCCTGCTGCTGACCGTGCTGCTCGGCGTGCTCTTCTCCTTCGTTCAGGGCTACGAGTATGTCCACGCTCCGTTCGACTTCAAGAACTCGATCTACGGCGCGACCTTCTTCATGGCCACCGGTTTCCACGGCTTCCACGTTCTCGTCGGCACCATCTTCCTGCTGGTCTGCCTGCTGCGTGCGCTGAAGGGCGATTTCACCCCGAAGCAGCACTTCGGCTTCGAGGCCGCCGCCTGGTACTGGCATTTCGTCGACGTGGTTTGGCTGTTCCTCTTCTTCTCCATCTACATCTGGGGTGGCTGGGGCGCACCGCTCTCGCACGGCTGAGCGGGATCATCGATACAAAACGGAAATGGCGGTCTTCGGGCCGCCATTTTCGCATGGCGCAACCGCCGGATGCGACAATCACGCGGTTGCCACGCCTGAAGCAGGGGCCTATCTAGGGTCCCACGCAAATGGCCGCACGCCCGGACCGACCGGGCGAAGCCAGCGAGGAGATGCGCATGACCGAAGACAACGCCCACTATCCGCCCGTCGATCCCTATACCACGGGCCTGCTCGGCCGCTGCCCGCGCTGCGGCAACGGCAATCTCTTCCAGGGCATGCTGAAGGTCGCGCCCCGCTGCAATGCCTGCGGGCTCGACTATTCCTTCGTCGATGCCGGAGACGGCCCGGTGGTTTTCGTCATGCTGATCGTCGGCTTCGTCCTGATGGGGCTGGCGCTGTGGCTGGAATTCACCTTCTCGCCGCCGGTCTGGCTGCATATCGTGCTCTGGGGGCCGATCAGCGTCGGCATGGTCATCATCGTCCAGCGGATGGTGAAGGGGCTCCTGATTTCGCTGCAGTACAAGAATAATGCCGGCCAGGGAACGATCGACCGTGGCTGATCCCGCCGCCAAGCCGAAGCGGAAGCCCGGCCTGCTGACCGCCCTTGGCGTGCTGGTGGCGCTAGCCATCCTTCTGTCGCTCGGCACCTGGCAGGTGGAGCGGCTCTACTGGAAGGAAGGGCTCCTCGCCGAGCTCGACCGGCGCATTCACGCACCGCCGGAAAAGCTTGCCGACATCGAGGCGCTGGCGCGCTCCGGCGGCGACGTGGATTACCGCCCCACCGAGGCGACCGGCCGTTTCGACAACAGCAGCGAGCGGCATTTTCTCGCCACCTGGCGGGGGCAGAGCGGCTTCTACATCTATACCCCGCTGACCCTTGCCGATGGCCGCAGCCTTTTCGTCAATCGCGGTTTCGTCCCTTATGAAAACAAGGAGCCGGAAAAACGCGTGCTGGGCCAGCTGACCGATATCGTGACGGTGAGGGGCCTTGCCCGGGCGCGCCTTTCGGAAAAGCCGGGTTCACTGGTGCCTGACAATGATCTCGCGAAGAACATCTTCTACTGGAAGGACCTCGATGCCATGGCTTCGAGCACCGGTCTCGATCCGGCGAGGGTGCTGCCCTTCTTCCTCGATGCGGATGCGACGCCCAATCCCGCCGGCTTCCCCATCGGCGGCGTGACGATGGTGGAGCTGCCGAACAACCACCTGCAATATGCGGTTACCTGGTATGGCCTTGCCGCGGCGCTTGCCGCCATCTCCGGCATCGCCTGGTGGCGCAGCCGCCAAGCCTGAGAACCGCCCGGCGCTATTGAAGCATTTGCTTGGATGCGCTAGTTTGAGTGTGGAAGACGGGCTGCAACCCGCCTTCCACTAAGTCAAGGCAAGAAGTGTATCCGCACGGTCACTATCCAGCCCGTGCGGGTCTTCCTGAGCTCAACCGTGATGCGAACAGGGAATTTGATAAATCCCATCGGCGTCACTCCCTCGCTGACAGCAAAGCCCTTGCCTGGGCCGGGGTGGCTCGTCCTCCCCGGTACGCCGGCTGGAACGGCGCTGCTGCTTCTGCCATCAGCTCTCGCAGCCTCTCACAACATCAGAAAATAGAAAAGTAGAATAAAATGAAATAAAGTGCGAACCATGCCTCGCCCGCCTCAGGCGCCTATTGAAGCATCTGCTTGAATGCGCTAGGTTCAGGGTGGAAGGCGGGCTGCTACCCGCCTTCCACTTCGTTTAAGTTAGAACTTCAACCCGCACGGTCACTATCCAGCCCGTGCGGGTTTTCTCTAACTTGAACGTGATGCGAACCGGGATTTTGAAACCCATCTGCGTCGTTCCCTTACTGACAGCAAAGCCCTTGCCTGGGCCGGGGTGGCTCGTCCTCCCCGGTACGCCGGCTGGAACGGCGCTGCTGCTTCTGCCATCAGCTCTCGCAGCCTCTCACAACCCTTATCTTAAGAAAAGTAGAAAATACGAATGGAACGGTGTCGTCCGACTCGCTTGCAGAGGCGGCGTCGAAATCCCATTTTCCTTTTCGCCGGATGTGATAGATCCTGCGCATCATTCGAAGGACCGCACGCATGAATGCCATGACCAAGCCTCCGCTCACCATTCGCCTTTGTGGCCCGCGCGGCTTTTGCGCCGGCGTGGACCGGGCCATCCAGATCGTGGTGCTGGCGTTGAAGGCCTATGGCGCGCCCGTCTATGTCCGGCACGAGATCGTGCACAACCGGTATGTGGTCGAGGGGCTCGAGGCGAAGGGGGCTGTCTTCGTCGAGGAGCTCGACGAAATACCTGCCGAGCATCGCGGCCAGCCGGTGGTCTTCTCCGCCCATGGCGTGCCGAAATCCGTGCCGGAAGATGCGGTTGCCCGCAATCTCTTCTATCTCGACGCCACATGCCCGCTGGTCTCCAAGGTGCACAAGCAGGCCATGCGCCACCAACGCCTCGGACGCCATGTGGTGCTGATCGGCCATGCCGGCCACCCCGAGGTGATCGGCACGATGGGCCAGCTGCCGGAAGGCTCCGTGTCCCTCATCGAAACCGTGGAGGATGTGGACCGCTACGAGCCCGTGGACCCCGATAATCTCGGCTATGTCACCCAGACCACGCTTTCGGTCGACGATACCGCGGGCGTGATCGCCCGGCTGCAGGAGCGTTTTCCGAACCTGACGGCGCCTTCCGCCGACAGCATCTGCTACGCCACCACCAACCGCCAGGAGGCGGTGAAACAGGCCGCGCCCGGTTGCGATCTCTTCCTCATTGTCGGCGCCCCCAACTCGTCCAACTCCAAGCGGCTGGTCGAGGTGGCCCTGCGGGCAGGGGCAAGGCAATCGCTGCTCGTCCAGCGCGCCGCCGAGATCGACTGGGACAATCTGGGCCCGATCGCAACGGTCGGTCTTTCGGCAGGGGCTTCCGCACCGGAGGTGATCGTCAACGAGATCATCGAGGCCTTCCGCGAGCGCTTCGACGCCCGGGTGGAGCTCGCCGATACGGTGGAGGAAAACGAGCATTTCCTCGTCAACCGGGAGCTGCGCGGCATCGAGCTCACTGCGGCCGACATGGCCTTCGTCAATGGCGAGGGCGCGTCGCGGGTCTGATCGCGACTGGCCCGATTGCGCCAGAATAGCTGTGGCTTTGGCGCGGCGCGGGTAGTTTTCAAAGCGGGCTTTGCGCTAAGGATTGTCCCAGAACCGAACGACCAGATGGGAAGCCGACGTGGCCGTCTATACCGATATCAGCGAGGATGATCTCAAGCACTTCATTGCGGCCTATGATGCCGGGGAGCTGCTGTCCTACAAGGGCATCGCCGAGGGCGTCGAGAACTCCAACTTCCTGCTCCATACCACGAAGTTCCCGCTGATCCTGACGCTTTACGAAAAGCGGGTAGACCGCAACGACCTGCCGTTCTTCCTCGGCCTGATGCAGCATCTGGCGGCCCGCGGCCTGTCCTGCCCGCTTCCGCTGCCGCGCAGGGACGGCGCGCTTCTCGGCGAACTGTCCGGGCGTCCGGCGGCGCTCATTTCCTTCCTGGAGGGCATGTGGCTGCGCAAGCCCGAGGCGAAGCATTGCCGGGAGGTGGGCAAGGCGCTCGCCGCCATGCATCTCGCGGGCGAGGGCTTCGAGATCCGCCGCCCGAACGCGCTCTCGCTGGCCGGCTGGCGCGAGCTCTGGGACAAGTCCGAGGCCCGCGCCGACGAGGTGGAGAAGGGCCTTTCCGCCGAAATCCGCGGCGAGATGGCGGACCTCGAGGCGCACTGGTCGAAGGATCTTCCGGCCGGCGTCATCCATGCGGATCTTTTCCCGGACAATGTCTTCTTCATCGGCGACCAGCTTTCCGGCCTCATCGATTTCTACTTCGCCTGCAACGACCTCCTGGCCTACGACGTCTCCATCTGCCTCAATGCCTGGTGCTTCGAGAAGGATGGGTCCTACAACATCACCAAGGGCAAGGCTCTCATCGAGGGCTACCAGTCGGTGCGGCCGCTCTCCGCAAGGGAGATGGAGGCGCTTCCGGTGCTGGCGCGCGGATCGGCGCTGCGCTTCTTCCTGACGCGGCTTTACGACTGGCTGACGACGCCGGCGGGCGCGCTGGTGGTCAAGAAGGACCCGCTCGAATACCTGCGAAAGCTCCGCTTCCACCGGCAGATCCGCTCGACCTCGGAATACGGGGCGCTCTGACGGCCATGAAGCATGTCGAACTCTACACGGACGGCGCCTGCTCGGGAAATCCCGGCCCCGGAGGCTGGGGGGCGGTGCTGCGCTACGGCGATGTGGAGAAGGAACTCTGCGGCGGCGAGGCGGATACCACCAACAACCGCATGGAGCTGATGGCGGCGATCTCGGCGCTCAATGCGCTGAAGACGCCCTGCGAGGTCGATCTCTACACCGACAGCGCCTATGTGAAGGACGGGATATCCAAGTGGATCCACGGCTGGAAGAAGAACGGCTGGAAAACCGCCGACAAGAAGCCCGTGAAGAATGCAGAGCTGTGGCAGCAGCTCGAAGAGGCGCGCAACCGCCACAAGGTCACCCTCCACTGGGTCAAGGGCCATGCCGGCCACCCCGAAAACGAGCGCGCCGACGCACTCGCCCGCAAGGGCATGGAGCCGTTCAAGAAGCGGTGAGGGGGCTGGCTGTTTTTCGCTTGAGAAAACGCACCCGGTCGCGTACTTTATACGGAATTACGTATATCGAGTGAAGCATGACCCAGCTTGGCTACGACAACATCTTTGATGCCATCGCCGACGACGATCATGAGGCTGCGGATCTTCAGTTTCGCGCCGACCTGATGCTGACGCTAAGGCTGATGTTTCAGGAGCGAGGCTGGAAACAGGCGCGAATCTCCGAAGCGCTTGGAATTCCGCAGCCCCGCGTGAGCGAGTTGATGCGTGGAAAGATCGATCTTTTTTCGGCTGACAAGCTGATCGGTTTGCTGGCGCGAATGCAGGTGCGCATTCGGCCACGTTACGATGACGTACAGGGATTTACCTGTGACGTCATTCAGACGCCAGCCGCTTCTGCATGAGACCATAGCGTTCCCGTGCAAGCGCCATGGCCTTGCGGTCGACACCATTGGTGGTTTTTGTGAAACTGTGCAGGATGAAGACGGTTTCACCAAATTTCGCGCAATAGACCGTCCTGTAGGCTTTCGCCCCATTCTCGATCAATTCGATTGCGCCGGTCCCCACCGTTTCAGTCAGATGTTTCCATCGTGAAAAGGGAGCGAGACCCATCTGCACCGCCTGCAGATCAGCGCCGAACTGCCTCTGGACCGGTTTCGGAAGATCCAGAAACTCTCGCTTGGCGGCCGCGTTGACGAACTCGAACTTTCTCATGTTCGAAGAGTGAATGAGAGTAGAAAAATAAGAAAGAACTAAAAAAGATACACATGAAGGTCTGGCGTTTTGCCTTTGCCTTTGATCCTGCCCGGCAAGCGGTCCTGCTGTGTGGCGGGGCAAAGCAGGGAATGAGCCAACCACTGTTTTACAGGCGGCTGGTCGAAACGGCGGACCGGCGATATGCAGACTGGCTGGAAGGGAGCGAGACATGAGCGTCGACTGGAAAACGCTGAGGGCAGATTTGCCCGCCGAGGTGCAGGAACGTCTTGATCATCTTCGCCTTGCGCGGCGCCTCGGGCGGGCCCTTTCGGATTTGAGAAAAGAAGCACGGCTCTCCCAGCAGCAGATCGCTGAGAGCGCGAAGATGACACAGAATACGGTCTCCCGGATCGAGAAGGCGGACGATATTCTGCTTTCATCCCTGGCGCGATACATGCAGGCACTGGGGGGAACAGCAGAAATCGTGCTGAAAGACGGCGCAGGTCGAACTCGCCTCGTCACCGTGGATGTCGCGCCGCCCGCCGGTGAGGGCGCACAATAGGAACCCGCGGCCCCTGCTGAAGCAAGGGCCGCGGCTTTCGAATTACAGGCTTTCCAGCATGTGTGCGGCGGAGGAAACGGTGGCCTGGCCCGGGTTTTCCTCGATGTTGAGGCTCTTCACCACGCCGTCTTCGACCAGCATGGAATAGCGCTTCGAGCGCACGCCGAGGCCGCCGCCGGAGAGATCGGCATCGAGGCCGAGCGCCTTGGTGAAGGCGGCGTTCCAGTCGGCGAGGAAGTGGATCTTGCCCATGCCGCCGGAATGCTCGGCCCAGGCGCCCATCACGTGCCAGTCGTTGACCGAAACGACCGCGACCTCATCCACGCCCTTGCCCTTCAGCGCGTCTATGTTGTCGAGGTAGCCCGGCAGGTGGTTGAGCGAGCAGGTGGGCGTGAAGGCGCCCGGCACGGCAAAGAGCACGACCTTCTTGCCCGAGAACAGGTCCTTGACGGTGGTTTCCACCGGGCCGTCCTTGGTCTTTTCCTTGAAGGTCGCGTCGGGAAGGCGTTCGCCTACGGCAATGGTCATGAAAATCCTCTCTCCTGTGAATAGCGGGCTTCGCTCGCCGGGTTGGTCCCCTGAGATAGGGCTTCGCCACCCGCGGGAAAAGAGGGCAAGCATCATTCCGGCGTCAAATCCGCTTCGATGGCCTTGTCCTGCGTCATCAGCAGCACCCGCCAGGGCAGGGATTTCAGCGCCGGCCCCGGCTTCAGCCCCTTGAGGGGAACATCGAGGGAAAGGACGCCCGTCGCATCCGCCTTGCCGCGCGCGGTGAACACATAGCCGGAAGGGCCCGTCAGCACCGCCTCCGCCTCCGCGCCGGGCGGGGAGAGCGCGAGGGAGAGCGTCATCCGGTCTCCTTCCGGCGAAAGGCGCCCGGCGCGGATGGCGAGACCCTCCGTTCCCGCGGGCGGAACCGCAGCTTCCGCCGCGGCCACGGCGCGCTCCTCCTCGGGGCGATGGCCATGGGCGGGATCGAGGGTGAAACTCGCCTGGAAGGGAATGCAGATATCCTTGCAAAGCCCGATGAAGAGGTCCGCCGTGATCTTGCCTGCCGCATTGCCGATGCGGATGGGCAGCGCCACGGGTGCATCGTAGCCGATATCGGTCAGGGAGCCGAGTTTCAGCACCTTCGGCGCCGGGAAATCCATGCTGAGCAGCGACGCGGGCGCGGAGAGCGAGAGCTGCGGGGGAATGCCGCTGTCGCCCGGCTCGCGCCAGTAGGTGATCCAGCCGGGGGAGGGCTCGATCTCGATCATGCCGCGCCGCGTGCCATCCGGTCCCGCCGGCAATGCGACGAGGCGGGCGCGGCCGCCCTCGTTGCCGATCCAGTCGGTGGTTTCTGCCCGCGCGAAGCCGGCGAGGCCAAGCGTGGCGAGGAGAAGAACAAGCGGACGAGAAAACGGCGATCGAGCCATGGGTATCGAAGTCTCCCGGATAAGGTTCCATCCGGTCTAGCCGATATGTCGCGCCAATGCGCTTCATTTTTGGTTGATTGATTGAGGCAACTGCCCCATCTTAATTTGGTAAATGACAATTCTGCGGGCTGGAGGAACTCGATGGCATTCTCGAAGCTCACCGATCCCACGATGGCGGGAAGCGAACGGGGGGACCGTGAACGCGGCTTTCTGGACGGACAGTTCCTGATCGCCATGCCCGGCATGTTCGACCAGAACTTTGCCCGCACGGTCATTTACGTCTGCGCCCATTCGCCCGCCGGCGCCATGGGTTTCATCCTCAACCGCCGGCAGTCCATCACCTTCCCGGATATCCTCCTGCATCTGGACATGATCGACCAGCATGATGCCATCATGCTGCCGCAGAAGACGCGGGAATTCCCGATCCAGACCGGCGGGCCGGTGGAAACGGGCCGGGGCTTCGTCCTGCACTCGGACGATTATCTTTCCGAATCCAGCATTCCCGTCAGCGAGGATATCTGCCTCACGGCCACACTCGATATCGTGCGTGCCATATCGGCGGGCGGAGGCCCGCGCCGCGCGACCATGCTTCTCGGCTATGCCGGCTGGGCCGGCGGGCAGCTCGAGGCGGAGATCGCCAACAATGGCTGGCTGCATTGCCCCGCCTCGGAAGACCTCATCTTCGATCCCAAGCTCGACGACAAGTATGAGCGCGCGCTCGCGCTCATGGGCATTTCCCCCGGCATGCTCAGCAACGAAGCCGGGCATGCCTGAGGCGCCGCCTCAGACGAGATCCGTGTGGAAGACGCCGAACTTGTCCTTGTAGCGGATGACGATTTCTTCGTTGGCCGCCACCAGCCCGTTGAGTGCCGCAACCGTATACCAGCTGCCCGTGCCGTCGAGACGCACGCGGATATAGGTGTCGCCACCGGTGGAATAGGAATCGACGAAACCCCTTGCTTCCAGGCTGATGTCGCCGGATATGGCGCTGGCGGTGAAGATCTGCGACAGGTCGATCTGGTCTCCCTGAGCGAAGCTGTAGTCCATGATGGCGTCATTGGTGCTGCCAAGCTGGGCCGAATCGATCACGAAGATGTCCTTGCCGGCGCCGCCCCAGTATCTGTTGGAGCCGGACCCGCCCCATAGCACGTCGTCGCCGGACCCGCCGTAGAGGTTGTCGGCCGCCGTCTCCCCGTAGATGATGTCATTATCGGCGTCTCCGTAAAGCGTATCCACGTCGGCGCCGCCATAGATCCGGTCGTTGCCCACGCCGCCATAGATGGTGTCGGCGTCGGCTCCGCCATAGATCAGGTCGTCGCCGTCTTCGCCCCAGATCTGGTCCATCCCGCCTTCGCCATAGATGGTGTCGTCGTCGTCGCCGCCGTAAAGATAGTCGGAATTCTCCTGGCCGTTGATATAGTCGTCGCCGGTTCCGCCGTGGATGATGTCGTTTTCTATTCCGCCATAAAGCCGGTCGTTGCCGTCCTCGCCATAGATGATGTCGTCGCCTCCCTCGCCATAGATCGTGTCGTTGTCGATGCCGCCATAGATGTAATCGCGGTCATCGCCGCCATAGATCAGATCGTCCCCGGAACCGCCATACAGGCGGTCGAAGCCGCTGCCACCATAGATGGTGTCGTTATTCTCGTTGCCGTAGAGGTAGTCGGTGTTGGTGCCGCCCGTGAGCGTGTCCGAGCCGGCTCCGCCCTTGATGACGTCGCGGCCGGCATCGCCGCTCAAGGTGTCGTCGCCGGTACCGCCCTGGATGAGATCGTCACCATCGCCGCCGGCAACCGTGTCGTTGCCGCCGCCTGCATTGTAGTTGTCGTTGGAAACCCCCCAGGTTCTTGTTGTCGGCGAGATTTGTGCCGACGGTCTGGGTTGACGCCGGGATGGTGAAGACGAGATCGAAATCGTCCGTCGTGTCCTTGCCGCCCTTCAGCGTTCCCCCGTCGTCGGTGGCCGTGAGCGTCACCACGAAGTTGCTGCCAAGGGTCGAATCCGCCGGCGGACGGAAGACGAGCTTGCCGGTTCGGATGTCGTCGAGCGTGATCCGGTCGCCGGTGGAGAGGTCTCTCCCGTTGAGCCGCAGGGAGCCGCCGTCGATCGTTTCGGTGACCGTCAGCCACTTCAGACTGTTGCCATCCGCATCGGCGAACCCGATGTCGTCGATGGTGACGACATAATCGTTTCGGTTGCCGAGGATCACCGGGTCCGGCTCCATGCTCGGCGCCTTGTTGACGAAGAAGATGGTCGGCTGCCAGGTCTTCGTCAGGAAGCTGCCGTCGCTGTCGCAGACCTTCAGCGTCAGGTCCAGGCGCGTGTCGCGGGTGATGTCCGAGGTTATGATGTAGGTCCTGTCGGCCTTCATCGTCAGCGTCACGCCATTGACCGTTATGGTGATGCTGTTGGTGCTCCGCGTCAGGTCGAGCGTCCGCATGACGCCGCCGAAGGTCACGTCCACCTTGGTCAGGGCATCGCTGCCGGCATCGGCGCCCCAGGTGCCGGTGTAGGTTTTTCCGTCCCGCAGCTCCTCGTCCAGGATGCTCATGGTAATGTTCGAGGGCGCATTGTCCCGCAGGGAGAAATTCAGCGTGCCGTTGAGCGCGTCGCCATCCCGGTCGGTTGCCGTGTAGTTCAGGGTGATGTTGGCGTTGGGTCCGAGCGCCGTGTGGTTGATCGGCTGGTTCTTCACCACGCTGATCTCGCCCGTCGCGTTGTCGTAGGAGAAGGTCAGCACGGTCACCGTGCCCTGCTTCACCGTCAGCGTCAGCCCGTCGAGGCTCACCGCATAGGAGAAGTTGGCATCCGCCGAGCGGGTGGACCAGAGGAACCGGCCGATGCCGTCCGGGGCGCTGATCTGCTGCAGGTCCAGCGTCTGGGATACGGCTGTCTCCACAAGCGTCGTGTCCAGCACCGACGAGACGGGCGCGGAATCCTGCGCCACCAGCCGCACGACCTGATCGAACGTATCGCCGTCCCCGTCCGTCACGCGGAAGGTGAAGTCGAAGTTCTGGCTGTCCGATCCCGCCGCATGGGTGACGGGTGCCACCTGCCTTGCGGTGATCTTGCCCGAGGCAAGATCGAAGCTGATCAGGAAAACCGTGGACCAGGCGGCAGTCGCGCTTGCCCGGTACTGGATCGCAAGGTCGTTGCCGATCTGGATGTGCTGGTAGTTGGTGCCCTTCGCGCCGAGGCCCTGCCAGCTCACGCCAGTGACGCCGTCCGCGGCCGAGAAGGTCGCGACATCGACAGACCGGTTGAGCGCGGTCTCCAGGAAGGTGCCGCCCGTGGCCGCGGTGGTCGGCAGGGTGTCGTTGATCTTGACGGTCACGGTCTGGCCGGTCTGCGAGCCATCGCGGTCGGTGACGGTGAAGCGGATCGAGACATCCTGCGCCGTCGTGTTGCTTGCATGCAGTAGCGCTGCCCGCTGGCTGGCGAAGATGCTGCCGTTGAGATCGTAGGAGAAGGTCATCACCACGACATCGCGGCCGCCCTGCACCTGAACGAGGTCGAGGGTGCCGTCGTTCTTGGTCACGAAGCGGCAGTTCGGGGCGCCGATGTTGCCGGAGCCGGCAAGCGTCACGCCCGCCACGCCATCGAGCGCCGAGAAGGTGCCGATGGTCTTCTGCCCGGTTTCCGTTTCAAGGCAGGTCACGTTGAGAACCGGCACGGTGACCGGCGCGGTATCGGTGACCGAAATCCGCAGGGTCTGCATCACCGCATCCCCGTCGTTGTCGGTCACGGTGAAGCGCACCTCGAAAGGCTGCGGGTTGGTGTTGAGGGCATGCAGCAAGGGGTTCTTCTGCATCGCGGTGATCCGGCCCGTCGCGCTGTCATAGGTCAGCACCATCACGGTGACCGGGGTGCCACCCTGATCCTGCCGTATGGTCAGCACATTGCCCTGCCGCTCGTAGCTGAACCCGCCCGAGGAGGGCTGGTCCGCCCATTCGAAGCCGGAGATTCCGTCTGCCGCGGAAAGCCGCGCCACCGTGTCCGTGCGGTTGTTGCCGGCTTCCGCAAGGGTGGTTGTCTGCAGGGTGACGACAGGCACGCTGTCCGTCACCTTGATCCGGACCGTGCCCGTGCTTTCGTCACCGTCGTTGTCCCTGACGGTGAAGCGGACATCGAAGGCCTGCTCCGCGTCGCCCCGGTCGTTCAGGATCGCCCGCACCTCGTCCGCCAGGATCTCGCGGGTCGCGGTGTTGTAGGTCAGTTTCAGGACCGTCACCCAGCTGCCGTTCTGAAGCTGCTTCACGCAGAGGATGTTGGCGTTGTTGGCATCGCGCTCGTAGGTGAACTGGTTGGAGGGCGCGCCATCCAGCGACCAGGCGAAGGCCGCGATGCCGTCGACCGCCGAGATCGTGCCGATCCGCTCCGTCTGGGCGGTCGGCTCGGTGATGGTCTTGTCCAACAGCGAAATCACCGGCGCGGTGTCGTTGACCGTCACCTTGAAGGAGCCCTGCACCCCGTCTCCGTCCTTGTCGCTGGCGGTGAACCGCACCGTCAGCTCGGTGCTGTCGCTGCCCGCATCATGCTGGAAGGGTGCGTTTTCCGTCACCCGCACTTCCCGGGTCGCGGCATTGTAGGTGAGTGTCAGCACGGTCACCCAGGTGCTGCCCTGCATCTGCCTGACGTAGAGAATCGCACCATTGGTCGCATCCAGCTGGTACTGGAAACCGGCGGGCTGGGCGCCCGGAACGGTCCAGATGAATTCCTGCATGCCGTCCACGGCCGTCACCGTGCCGGCGATTTTCGTCTGCGCCGCCACCTGCTCGGTAAAGGACACGTCCTGGACCGTGATGACAGGCGTCGTATCCATCAGCTGGGTGGTGATCGTCCTGCTGATCCAGTCCAGGTCCTTGTCGGCGATCCGGAAGGTAACGTTGAAGCTGTGGAGGTCGCCGGTCGGGCCGTTTCGCACCGGGTTCTTGACCGTCGCGGAAATCTGGCCGGTCGCGGGATCGTAGACATAGACGATGATGTCGACGAGGCTGCCCGACTGGCTCTGGCGGATGGTCAGCGTATTGCCGGAATTGACCACGGTGAAACCGGTGATGGCATTCGTTTCCCAGCTGAAGGTGCCGAGACCGTCGGTCGCGCGGAGCTGCGCGACCACGAAGGGTTGCCCCGTCGCGCCTTCGTCGCGTACCGAGTTGGTGATGTCGGCCTGCGGCCCCGTGTCGGTGACCGTGACCGAAAGCGACTGGCTGATCGCGTCTCCGTCCTTGTCGGTTCCGCGAAAGGCGAAGTTGAAGGTGAGCGCGTTCGTCCCCGACGGATGGAGGATCGGTGCCTTCTCCGTTGCGGTGATGCGGCCCGTTGCGGGATCGTAGCGAAGCTCCATCACCAGAACGGATACGTTGTTCTGGGTCTGCCGCACCTCCAGCGTGGTGCCGATGGACGCGTAGGTGAATGTATTGTTCGGCGCACCGCTGGTGGTCCAGGTGAAGGACCCGACGCCGTCGGTCATGGCGAGCGTACCCAGCGTGCCGGTCTGGTCGCCCGGCATTTCGACGAAGGTCAGGCTCGGCGAGGCGACGAACACGGGCACGGTGTCGGTAACGGTCATCGAAACCGTCTGGGTAACCGCATCGCCGTCCCGGTCGGTGACGGTGAAGCTGAAGGTGAAGGACGGATCCGAATTGCCGTGAAGGATGGGGTTGCGCAGGCTCGCCAGCACCTTGCCGGTGACCGCGTCATAGGTCAGGACCATGACCGTCACCGAAGCATTGTTCTGCATCTGGCTGATGACGAGCGATTCCCCGCTGCGGCTCGCGGCAAAGCCGCTCGGCAGCACGGGCGTGCCCCAGCTGAAGCTGCCAAATCCGTCCAGCGCGGAGAAGCTGCCGAGGAGGGCCGGGTCGGTCGCGCTTTCGGACACGGTCACGGAATTGCCCGTCACCACGGGCACCGTATCTTCGACCGTGACGTTCAGCACCTTCTGCAGGTTGTCCCCGTCGGCGTCCCGGACCGTGTAGGTCACGCTGAAGGACTGGGCGTTGGTGCCGCCCCCGTCTGCGTGGAGGATCGGGTTGTTCGCCATCGCGGTGATTTCGCGCCGGGCAAGGTCGTAATCGAAGGTCATCACCGTCACCCAGGCGCCCGCCTGGAGCTGCTGGACCTTCAGCTGGTTGCCGTCTCCCGCCACGTAGCGGAAGCCGCTCGGCGCACCGGTGGTCGACCAGAGCAATGCGGAGACGCCCTCCAGCGCGTCGAAGGTTGCCACCACCCGCGCCGTATCGGGTGCGTTTTCCGAGAAGGAGAGGTTGCCCGTGTCGATCGTCGAGTTCGGGCCCGTATCCGTCACGTGCACGGTCAGCGCCTTCGAGAGATTGGCACCGTTGGCATCGGTGAGGGTGAAGCACACCGCGATGTTCTGCGTCTCGGAATCCGCGGCATGGCGGATCGGGGCGTCCTGCTGGCCCAGCACCTTGTCGGCCGCCGCATCGTAGGTGAAGGTCATCACCCGCACCCAGTTGCCGTCGCCCTGCTCCTGCAGCACATAGAGTTTCGTGCTGTCGTTGGCGTCCACCTCGTAGCGGAAGCCGGCGGTCGGATCGGAGGTCTTCCAGGTAAAGTTGCGGATGTCGATGAGCGGGCTGATGGAGGCCAGCTCCCGCGCGGAGCCGCCGGTCGCATCGTCGGCAAAGGCCACGTTCTGCTGTGTGGTGATCGGGCTCGGCGCATTGGTGGCGCTGATGGTCACATTCACCGTGCTCGCCACCCGGTCGCCATCGCGGTCGGAGGCCGTGTAGGTCACCGAAAGGTCGAGGCTGGTGGAGTTGAGGCCGTAGAGCACCGGGTTGTTTTCCGTTGCGGCGATGCCCCCGGTGGAGCTGTCATAGGTGAAGGTCATCACCTTCACCCACCGGCCCTGACCCTGTTCCTGCTCGACGATCAGGTTGTTGGCGGCGTCGGTGGAGTAGCGGAAGCCCTGAGGCGCGTTGTCCGTGGCCCAGGAGATCCCCTGCATGCCGTCCCGCGCGGTGACGGAGCCCACGAGATGGGTCTCCGAGCCGGCCAGATCGTTGAAGGTCACGTTGTCGACGGTCGTGACTTCGGGGCGGCTGTCCCCGATGTCGACGGTCACGGTCCGCGTTTCCGTGTCGCCATCCCGGTCGGTCACGGAAAAGCCGACGCTGATGTTCTGGTGGTCGCTGCCGGCAGGGTGGAGCAGCGGGGCATTCTGCGTCGCCTTGATTTCGCCGGTCGCGATATCGTAGCGGAAGGTCATGACGGTGACCCAGCTGCCGTTCTGGTTCTGCTTCACGAGCAGGTCGTTGCCGCTCGTTTCGTAGCGGAAACCGGTGCCGAGCGCATGGTCGGTGGACCAGGTGACGCTGTCCACGCCATCCGTGGCGCCGAAGGTTGCAACCGTCTTCGTGGTGCCCGGCGACCCGTCGTCGAAGCTGCCGGTCCCGATCCGCACCTGCGGCCCGGTATCGTGGACAGACACGTTGACGCTGCGCGTGGTGCCGTCGCCATCCTTGTCGAAGACGGTGAAGGATACGGTGAATTGCTGGCTGTCGCTGCCCGGCCGGTGGAGCAGCGGCTGGCCTTCGGTCGCGGTTATGCTCCCGGTCGCCATGTCGTGACGGAAGGTCAGGACCGTCACCCAGATGCCGTTCTGCTTCTGCTGGATGAGCAGGGTTGCCCCATCCCTCACATACTGGAAATCGCCCGCGGGCGCGCCATCCACCGACCATTCGATGCTGTCGAGGCCGTCGACGGCGGAAAAGCGCGCGACCTCCGCGGAGGTGCCGGGAGCGTCCTCATCGGTCGTCGCGTCGTTGACGGTGACGCTGGGCGCCGTGTCGGTGACCTTCACGGTCACGCGGCTTTCGGTGCTGTCGCCGTCCCGGTCGATCACGGTGAAGCCGACGGCGATGTCCTGGCTGTCGCTGCCCGAGGCATGGAGGAGGGGCCGGTTCTCGGTGGCCGAGATCTTGCCCGTCGCGATGTCGTAGCGGAAGGTCATCACGGTGACCCAGTCGCCGCTCTGCTTCTGCTGGACAAGCAGATCGTTGCCGTTCGTCTGGTAGCGGAAATCGGGGCCGAGCTGGTGCTGCGTCGACCATTCCACCCGCTCGACGCCATCCACGGCGGCGAAGGAGGCCACGGCCTTTTCCACGCCAAGGCTCGCGTCGGAGAACTGGTTGCCGGCAGAGGCAGCATCGTTCACGGTGACGCTGGGCGCCGTGTCGGTGACCTTCACGGTCACGCGGCTTTCGGTGCTGTCGCCGTCCCTGTCGGTGACGGTGAAGCCGACGACGATGTCCTGGCTGTCGCTGCCGGAGGCATGGAGGAGGGGCCGGTTCTCGGTGGCCGAGATCTTGCCCGTCGCGATGTCGTAGCGGAAGGTCATGACGGTGACCCAGTCGCCGTTCTGCTTCTGCTGAACGAGCAGGTCGTTGCCGCTCGTCTGGTAGCGGAAATCGGGGTCGAGCTGGTGCTGCGTCGACCATTCCACCCGCTCGACGCCATCCACGGCGGCGAAGGAGGCCACGGCCCTTTCCACGCCGAGGCTTGCATCGGAGAACTGGTTGCCGGCAGAGGCGGCGTCGTTGACGGTGACGGTAGGTGCCGTGTCGGTGACCTTCACGGTCACGCGGCTTTCGGTGCTATCGCCGTCCCTGTCGATCACGGTGAAGCCGACGGCGATGTCCTGGCTGTCGCTGCCGGAGGCATGAAGGAGGGGCCGGTTCTCGGGGACCGAGATCCTGCCCGTCGCGATGTCGTAGCGGAAGGTCATCACGGTGACCCAGTCGCCGTTCTGCTTCTGCTGCACGAGCAGGTCGTTGCCGCTCGTCTGGTAGCGGAAGTCGGGGCCGAGCTGGTGCTGCGTCGACCATTCCACCCGCTCGACGCCATCCACGGCGGCGAAGGAGGCCACGGCCTTTTCCACGCCGAGGCCCGCATCGGAGAACTGGTTGCCGGCAGAGGCAGCGTCGTTGACGGTGACGGTAGGTGCCGTGTCGGTGACCTTCACGGTCACGCGGCTTTCGGTGCGGTCGCCGTCCCTGTCGATCACGGTGAAGCCGACGGCGATGTCCTGGCTGTCGCTGCCGGAAGCATGGAGGAGGGGCCGGTTCTCGGTAGCCGAGATCCTGCCCGTCGCGATGTCGTAGCGGAAGGTCATCACGGTGACCCAGTCGCCGTTCTGCTTCTGCTGAACGAGCAGGTCGTTGCCGCTCGTCTGGTAGCGGAAGTCGGGGCCGAGCTGGTGCTGCGTCGACCACTCCACCCGCTCGACGCCATCCACGGCGGCGAAGGAGGCCACGGCCTTTTCCACGCCAAGGCCCGCATCGGAGAACTGGTTGCCGGCAGAGGCGGCGTCGTTGACGGTGACGGTAGGTGCCGTATCGGTGACCTTCACGGTCACGCGGCTTTCGGTGCTGTCGCCGTCCCTGTCGATCACGGTGAAGCCGACGGCGATGTCCTGGCTGTCGCTGCCGGAGGCATGGAGGAGGGGCCGGTTCTCGGTGACCGAGATCCTGCCCGTCGCGATGTCGTAGCGGAAGGTCATCACGGTGACCCAGTCGCCGTTCTGCTTCTGCTGGACAAGCAGGTCGTTGCCGCTCGTCTGGTAGCGGAAATCGGGGCCGAGCTGGTGCTGCGTCGACCAGGTCACGCCGCGGATACCGTCCGGAGCCTCGAAGGTCGCCACGGTCTCCGTCCTGCCCGCCACTTCCTCGGAGAATTGGTTGCTGCCCGCCGTCACCGGGCTGACGGCGATCACGGGCAGGCTGTCCCGGATGGCGAAGGTGAGATAGGAGGTCACCGCGTCGCCATCGGAATCGATGACCCGGAAGGCGAGATCGAGCGTCAGCCGGTTTTCGCCGTCGCCTTCTGCATGGCGCAGCGGATTGTCCTTCTGCACCGAAACCGTGCCGTCCGGCCGGATGGTGAGGCGATAGACGGAAACGAGCGCCCCGTCCTGCATCTGCAGGATGGAGAGCGTGTCGCCGGAAATGCGGAAGGTCAGGTCCTGCCTGTCCTGCGGCAGCACCCATTCGGCATGGTTGCGCCCGTTATCCGTGTCGAAGAGCAGGCTGGTGAACGGCAGGGCGCTGTCTTCCGCGATCTCCACGCCGGAATCGGCCCGCGGCGGAAAGGTGTTCGACAGCTTGCTGACGAAACTGCCGATCATCGTGTCGCCATCGCCGTCGGTCACCCTGTAGCTGATGGTCAGGCTGATGTCCTTGTTGCTGGCGCCGGGGTCGAAGTTCACCGGCGCGAGGTCCGTCTCCACCGGCCGGCCGTCGACAAGCGCGATCTTGCGCACGAGCACCTCGATCCCGCCCTGCAGCTGGTAGACGAGCAGCGCGCCTTCGGTGTCGAGCTTGTAGACGAAGCCATCCGGCGCGCCGCCTGCGATGAGGACGCGGCTGCCGCCATCGGTGCCCGGCACCAGGGGCAGGTCGCCATGCGGGGAATCGTCCTTGATGCGGATGAGGCCCGACCCGTCGAAGTCGCTCTTGTGCAGCCCGCCCTTGGAATCGATCGCGGTGACCTTGATCGACAGGATATCCTTGCCGAGCGTTAGAAACGTATCCGTGCCGGATCCTTTCGGCCCGTGCTTCAGCGGTTCGAAGAGCGAGACCGTCAGGCGCCCGCCATTGGACATCTCGATGGACAGCACCGTCTTGCCGTCCTTCGTGCGGCCGACGATCCTGCCGCCCGCGGTGAACAGGAAGATCCCGTCGCCGCCGAGCGTGCGCCAGCCGGAGAAGATCCCCTCGAGGGCGAGCGTCAGCCGCACCTCCTTCAGCACGCCGTCGGTGCAGGTGAGCACGACGAGGCTCGTGGTTCCCAGCGGCCGGCCATTGCCCCAGTCTGCCGCGGGGCTCGCCTCGTCGAGAAGCGCGGTGCCGGTGATCGATACCACCGGCGTCGGGACCTTCGGCTCGGCAGGCGGCGGCGCATCCGGCGCCAGCAGATGGGGCAGCCGCCCCCGCTCCGGGAAGAGAAGGATGGGCGAGACGATGTCGTCGAGGCTCGGGAAGTAGGGCCGGATGTCGGACTGGATCAGCTCCGGCGTGCTGACGTCCTCCGCCATCGTCGAGAAAGGCGAGACCGAACCCGATCCGGTGCGGGTGGCGGCATCGTCGCCCTTTTCGATATGGCTGCGCGGAACGCTGTGGGTGGTCCCCGTCGTCAGCCCATCGCCGCCGGAAGCGTCGCCGGCGGGCTTCTTCTGCGGCGCGATGCTCTTTCCGCCCTGCTTTTCCTCCTCCTGGCCGTCGCCGGCGGTCTTCGCCTTTTCGGGCTCCGGCTGCTTTTCCTGCTTGCCGCCGGTCACCGACTTGTGGCCGGGCGTCCCGGTACCGGGATCCTTGCCCTCCTTCTGGACGGCAGCCGGGCTCGCGTTTCGGGGCAGGGCGGTCTCCGCCTGCTTGCGCGAGGCGAAGGCCTGCTTCAGCTGGAGAATGGCCTGCGGCAGGATGTTCATCAGCTCGTCGAGCCCCGCCATCTGGCCGATGAAAAGGCCGTTGAGGCCGAGCAGGGTGCTCCGGTAGGACATCTTCGAACGGCGCGCCGTCTTGCGCAGGCGTGCCACGGGCTTGCCCTCCGACGCAGAAGCGGTCGCGGCGGAAACCACGCGAGCCTCCACCGTGTCACGCGCGGAATCCATGTTCAGGCTGGCGTTTTTCTTGTCGCTGTCCATGGCGCAGTCCTAAATGATTTCATCCGAATAGGCGGAACAACTAAAACAACCACCCACTGTATGTCAATCGGAAAACCACCCTGCGGGCCGGCTTTCGCGGTTAACCAAGGATAACTAAAATTTGAACGATTTGAGTGTGTTGGACGGCGGCGTCCGTTTCTCCGAGGGAGAAAGGGGCGGGCAAGGATCAACGCGCAGGGGTTGCGCTTATCCACAAGGATGCCCCCGTATCCGGAAGCGGCCGGCGTGAGCGCCATCCGTCGGACGGCCTCTTGCCCCGCCGGCGCCGGGCGGGGGAAGGCGCGGTCTCAGGCGCGCTTGGTGAGGGGGAAGCGCTCCTTGAGCAGGCGCAGGACGCTGTCCGAAAGCATGGGGGCGCCAAAGAGATAGCTCTGCCCGTAGCGGCAGCCGAGGCGGGCGAGCTCCATGGCGTCCTCGTCGCTCTCGATGCCTTCGGCAACCACGTCCATGCCGAGATCCTTGGCCATGGCGATCATCGAGCGCAGGAGGATGGCGCGCCGTTCGCCCTCGCCGCCGACCAGCGCCTTGTCGAGCTTGATCGTGTCGAAGGGGAAGCGGGCGAGATAGGAGAGGGAGGAGTAGCCCGTCCCGAAATCGGTCAGCGCCAGCCCGATGCCGCTCTGCTTGAGCTTTTCGAGCACGAGGCGGGATTGCTCCGGATTTTCCATCACCAGCGTCTCGCCGAATTCCAGCTTCAGCTGTTCGGGCTGGCACTGGGTACGGGTCAGAACTGCCTTCACGTCGTTGCACAGCTCGTTGTTGAGCAGCTGGCCGGAGGGAATGCTGACCGTCAGGAACACCGGAATCGTGCCCGTCTGGTCCTGCCAGGCGTTGAGGTCCTGTGCCGCCTTTTCGAGCGCGAAGGCATTGAGGGCGGAGCAGAGGCCGGCGGCTTCGGCCGCATCGTTGATCTCGTTGAGCGGCACCGGCCCGCGCTTGGGATGATCCCAGCGGATCACCGCCTCGAAGCCTGCAATCTCCGCATCGTTCAGCCGGATGATCGGCTGGTAGGCCAGCGAAAGCTCGCGGCGTTCCATGGCGCGGCGCAGGTCCGCCTCGGTCTGCATCCGGTCGAAGCCCATGCCGCGGAAGGAGGGCTGGAAGGGCTCCACCCGGTTTCCGCCCGCCTTCTTGGCGCGGTACATGGCAAGCTCCGCGTCGTTGACGAGGCCGCTGGCGCTGTCCTGCTGCGTCACCCAGGTGGCCAGGCCGATGGAGGCCGTCAGCACCACCTCGCGGTTGGCGAAGGAGAGCGGCACGGAGATGGCGCGGCTCACCGCATCGGCAAAATCCGCCACCTTTGCGGGGTTCGCCTCGGAGACCAGAAGCAGGCCGAACTGGTCGCCGGAAAGGCGCGCCAGCGTGTCCTGCGGCTTCAGCAGGCGGCGAAGCCTGCGCGTCAGGGCGATCAGGATATTGTCGCCGGCCGCGATGCCGAGCGCGTCGTTGACCAGCTTGTAGCGGTCGATGTCGATGATCATCACGGTCGGGCGCACGCGCTCGTCGGTCGGCGCCAGCGTCATCACGCCCTCGAGCCGGTCGAGGAAGATCTGCCGGTTCGGCAGGCCGGTCAGGTTGTCGCGCAGGGCGTCGTTGAGCAGCCGGTCGACGGAGTTGCGCTGCTCGGTCACGTCGATGATGGTGCCGACGCAACGGATGATCTCGCCGTTCGAGCCCAGCACCGGACGCGCGCGGATGGCCAGCCAGTGGAAATGCCCGTCCTCGGCGCGGATGCGGAATTCGTGGGAAAGGCGCCCGCGGCGATGTTCGAGCAGCACGTCGAGCGTCGCCTTGAAGCGGTCGCGGTCGTCGGGGTGCAGGCGCGGCAGCCAGTTGCGCACCGCCCCGTGCATGGCGCCGGCGGGCAGGCCGAGCTTGGCGGAAAGATCGGGAATGGTGACCACCCGGTCGCGGGCGACGTCCCAGTCCCAGACCGTGTCGCCGGAGCCGGTCAGCGCCAGCGACTGGCGTTCGAGATCGGAGAACAGGCCCTGGTGCAGCGCCCCGCCGGCAAAGGCGTGCTGCATGACGGTGAAGCCGATCAGCAGCACGATGAGCACGAGGCCGCCGCCGAGCGCCGGCTGCACCACGTCGTTGTCGATCTGGCCCGTCACCGTCAGCCAGGCGCCGAACAGCCAGACGAGGATCAGCACCCAGGCGGGCACCAGCAGGATCGCCCGGTCGTAGCGGTTGAAGCCGAGATAGATGATGAGGACGATGCCCGCGGCCGCCGTCATGGCATAGGACAGCCGCGCCACGCCCGAGGCGATGGAGGGATCGTAGATCGCCACGCCGAACAGCAGGCCGAGCCCCAGCACCCAGGCAAAGGTGGCATAGCCGAGGTTCACATGCCATCGGTTGAGGTTGAGATAGGTGAAGAGGAAGATCACCAGCCCCGCCGCCAGCGCCACCTCGGTCGAGGCGCGCCATATGCGCTGGTCGCTGGAGGTGATGGTGATGAGCTTCTCGAGGAAGCCGAAATCGACGCAGATATAGCCGAGCACCGCCCAGGCGAGCGCCGCCGTCGCGGGCAGCATGGAGGTGCCCTTCACCACGAAGAGGATCGTCAGGAACACCGCGAGCAGGCCGGCGATGCCGAGCACGATGCCGCGATAGAGCGTGAAGGCGTTCACCGTATCCTTGTAGGCGTCCGGTTCCCAGAGATAGAGCTGCGGCAGGTCCGGCGAGGCAAGCTCCGCGGCAAAGGTCACCACCGCGCCGGGGTTCAGCGTGATGCGGAAGACGTCGTCTTCCGGGGAGGGCTGCCGGTCGAGCGCGAAGCCCTCGGACGGGGTGATCGCCACGATGCGCTGCGAGCCGAGATCGGGCCAGAAGACCTTCGAATTCACGAGGCGGTAATGGGGCGCGACGATCAGGCGCTCTATCTGCTCGTCGGTGACATTGGCAAGCGCGAAGACGGCCCAGTCGCCCTGGTGCGTGGGCGAGCTCGCCTCCACCGCGAAGCGCCGGCGGATGCCGTCGGGCCCGTCGGCCGCCGTCACGGTCAGCTTGTCGCCCTGGTTGTTGTAGATCTCCGTCGTCGCGGTGAGGTTCAGCGCGGTGTCCTCGCGCGAGATCTTCACCGGCTCGACCGCCATGGCCGGCGCGGAAAGGAGCGCGCACAGCGACAGGAGCACCATCAGGAACGCCAGGAGCGCACGGCCAGGGACGGACTGCAGGGACAGGTTCACTCCTGATGTCATCACGCTTTCCGGTTCCTGTTCCTGTCGCTTTCCAGCAGGGCATACATCACGTGATCGCGCCATTCGCCGTTGATCTTGAGGTATCCCCTCAGGAAGCCTTCCTGTTGAAATCCGGCCTTTTCAAGGAGGCGGATGCTGCGGGTGTTGTCCGCAATACAGGCTGCTTCGATGCGGTGCAACTCGAGCGGGCCGAAGATGTGGGGGATGACGAGATCGAGCGTGCGCGACATGTGGCCCCGGCCCGCGTGCCGCTCGCCCATCCAGTAGCCGATCATGCAGCTCTGCGCCACGCCCCGGCGGATGAGGCCGATGGTGATGCCGCCGAGCAGCTCGTCGCTCTCGCGTTCGAAGATGAAGAGGGCGATCGACTGCCCCGCCTCGTATTCCTGTTCGTAGCGGTTGATGCGGGCGCGATAGGCGCTGCCGGAAAGCTCGTCGGGGCGCCATTTCGGCTCCCACGGCTGGAGGAAGGCGCGGCTTTCGCCACGCACCTTCTGCCAGGCACGGTAATCGGAAATCTTCGGCATGCGCAGGTACAGGCGGTCGCCTGCCAGCTCCACCGGGCTCGATTGCCGGGAGAAAAACCGGAATACAGACCGTGTCATCCGCTCATCCCCTCAAGATCGACCTCCGCTCCAAAGACGGCAGCCGGCCGCATCCCGAGGGTCATCCGGTCAAGTTTCCCCGTCAGCCGTTGGCCGTCAAGGCTTTGGGCTTGCCGGTGGAAAGGGAAGCAACAATTTTTTCCAGCGGATCGAGCTGTTCCAGCGGTCCGATGGCCGAGAGGGTGGGCACGGTGTCGAAGAACAGGCGTCCGGCCAGGTCCGTCAGCCGCTCGGTGGTGATGCCGGCAAGCCGTTCCATCATCTCGTTGTTGGGGATGATGCGGCCGTAGAGCATCATCTGCCGGGCGATCTGGCCGGCGCGTGCGGCGGGGCTTTCCTGGCCCATCAGCAGCTGCGCGCGGATCTGGGCGCGGGCGCGCTCGATCTCCTGCTGGTCGATCCGCTCCGAGCTCTTCTTCAGCTCGTCGATGATGACGGGCACCAGCTCCGGCAGGTTCTCGCCGCCGGTCGCGGCATGGATGCCGAAGATGCCCGTATCGGAAAAGCCCCAGTGGAAGGCATAGACCGAATAGCACAGGCCGCGGATTTCGCGCACTTCCTGGAACAGGCGCGACGACATGCCGCCGCCGAGGATGTTGGCGAGGATCTGCGAACAGTAGAAGTCGCGCATGTGGTAGGCGCGGCCCTCGAAGCCGAGAAGCATCTGCGTGTCCATCAGGTCGCGCGTCTCGCGGGTGTCGCCGCCGATGTAGCGGGCGGCATCCATGATCGGCTGCGAGGAGGGCTTCTGCGGCAGGCTGGCGAAACGCGTTTCCACCTGGCGCACGAATTCCTGGTGGTCGACGGCACCGGCCGCGATCACGAACATGCGGTCGGTGGTGTAGTTGCGCGAGAGATAGGCGCGGATCTGGTCCGGCTGGAAGGACATCACCGTCTCGGGCGTGCCGAGGATGGTGCGGCCGATGGTCTGGCCCGCATAGGCGGCCTCGGAGAAGCGGTCGAACACCACGTCGTCGGGCGTGTCGTCGGCGGCGCCGATTTCCTGCAGGATGACGTTCTTCTCGCGGGCGAGTTCCTCCTCGTCGAAGACGCTCTCCGTCAGGATGTCGGCAAGGATGTCCACCGCCAGAGGCACATGGTCCTTCAGCACGCGGGCATAGTAGGAGGTGGTCTCCGTCGAGGTGGCGGCGTTGACCTCGCCGCCCACGTTCTCGATCTCCTCGGCGATCTGCCGCGCGGAGCGGCGATGCGTGCCCTTGAAGGCCATGTGCTCGAGGAGATGGGCAATCCCGTGCTCCTCTCGCGTTTCGTTACGGGATCCCGACTTGATCCAGACCCCGAGAGCGACGCTCTCCAGATGGGGCATGTTTTCCGTTACAACAGTCAAACCGGAAGCAAGCCGGGTGCACTCAACCTTCATCGTCCGTCTTTCCGCAACCCGTCGCCTCAGCCCCTGATGGCCCTGGCGTGGGTGCCAATGTGTTTTTCGACCGCGGCGAGATCCGCCTCGATCACGTCGAAACGCTCGGGGCGGTCCATCAGATCCCCGAGCCAGGCGGGAAGCGAGGGCGTCACGCCGCAGGCCTTCCTGACCGCATCCGGGAACTTCGCCGGATGGGCCGTGGCCAGCGTTACCATGGGACTATTGGATTTTTCGTTGGCCTTGGCAACAAAAACTCCAACCGCCGTATGCGGATCCAGGAGATAGCCGGTTTTTTCGAGCGTCTCCCTGATCGTTTGCGCCACCTGCTTCTCGCTGGCGCGACCTGCCTTGAATTCGCGGCGGATGGCGCGCAGCGCCCCTTCCGACAGCGTGAAGGCGCTGGCCTGCTTGAGATTGTCCATCAGCCCGCGCACCGCGCCGGCCTCGCGGCCATAGGCCTCGAAGAGCAGCCGTTCGAAGTTCGAGGAAATCTGGATGTCCATCGAGGGCGTGGTCGTCGCCTTGACCGACTTCATCTCGTAGCGACCGGTCTTCAGCGTGCGGGCGAGGATGTCGTTCTCGTTGGTGGCGATCACCAGCCGGTCGATCGGCAGGCCCATGCGCTTGGCCACGAAACCGGCGAAGATGTCGCCGAAATTGCCGGTCGGCACGGTGAAGGAGATCTTCCGGTCCGGCGCGCCGAGCGAGACGGCCGTCGTGAAATAATAGACCACCTGCGCCATGATGCGCGCCCAGTTGATGGAGTTCACGCCCGAGAGCTTCACGCGGTTGCGGAAGGCCTGGTCGTTGAACATCGCCTTCACGAGGTTCTGGCAGTCGTCGAAATTGCCCTTCACCGCCAGCGCATGCACGTTCTTGGCGGTATGCGTGGTCATCTGCCGCTGCTGCACGGGCGAGACCTTGCCTTCCGGGAAGAGGATGAAGATGTCGGTGCGGTCGCGCCCGGCAAAGGCGTCGATGGCGGCACCCCCGGTATCGCCGGAGGTCGCCCCGACGATGGTCGCCCGCTCGCCGCGCTTTTCCAGCACGTAGTCCATCAGCCGGCCGATGAGCTGCATCGCCACGTCCTTGAAGGCGAGCGTGGTGCCGTGGAAGAGTTCCATGATGAAGGAATTCGGGCCGATCTGGACGAGCGGCGCCACCGCCGGATGACGGAAGGTGCCGTAGGCCTCGTCGATCATCGCGCGGAAATCCTCGGCCGGGATCTCGCCGCCGGTGAAGCGGTAGAGGATCTCGAAGGCGGCCTGCTGGTAGGTCAGGCCACGCAGCGCGCGGATTTCCTTTTTCGTCATCTGCGGCCAGCTCTTCGGCACGTAAAGGCCGCCATCGCTCGCAAGACCTGCGAGAAGCGCATCGGAAAAGCCGAGGGAAGGGGCCTCGCCCCGCGTCGAGATGTAGTCCACTGCCAGTTTCCTTGAGTTCCGGTGTCGGATGGGAGTGTTCAGAGTCTATGCGCGGCTTCCGCCGCCGGTTTGTCTTTTTGCGCCAAAATAGCCCGGCGGCTTTCGTTCTTCGGCAAGTTCGGCTTCCCCGCTCCCGGCGGACCTGCGCCGGGCCTTCCCGCCACGCCGGAGCCCCCGCCCGAAAACCTGCCCAAAACCCGAAACCCCCAATCGATTTTTCTCCGCGCCGCTGGTATAGAGCATCCGCAAGGGGCATGAAAAGGCCCGATTTATCGATTGTGCCGGCCCTTCCGGCCGGGCGTACAGGGAGTGCCAGCATGACAGGCAAGGTTCAGGCTAAGATGCGCATGGGTGCGGCGATGACCGCCGTTCTCCTTGCGGTGGCAGGGTGCAACACGCCCACCACGACGCCCTTCGACCACGGCAACAAGGCGCCGGGCATGGACAAGCCCTCCACCGCCAAGGGCGCGCCCGCGCCCGTCGTGACCGGAACCTGCCCGCAGATCTCGCTGCGCGAAGGCACCGCCTTCCTGCGCAAGGGCGGCAAGGGCAAGAACGGTGCCCCGGACGACCAAGCCAAGCTGCAGTATCAGGTTTCGCTCGCCGATACCACGCGCCAGTGCACCATGGACGAGAGCGGCACCACCAAGGTCATGGCCATGGCGCAGGGCCGCATCGTGCTCGGCCCCATGGGCAAGGCCGGCACCTTCACGCTGCCGATCCGGGTTGCCGTGGTCGATGGCGACAAGACGGTCTATTCCGAGCTGGTGAAATTCAACACGGAGCTTGCCGCCGGCCAGCCGTCCGGCCAGTTCCTGTTCCAGAAGGAAGGCATCGTGCTGCCGCCGGGCACCAGCGGCACCGCGCGCATCTTCCTGGGCTTCGACGAAGGCCCCTATAATACCAAGTAAGTCCATTCGCCGGCCGGGGAGGGCCGGCGCTTCGGGGGGAGCATGCGGATTGGCCTGATCGTGAATCCCGTTTCCGGAGGGGGACGGGCCTCACGCCATGCGGAGGCTGTTTCGGCAGCGCTGGAGCGGCGCGTGCCGCAGGTGGACATGCGCTTCACGCTTGGCCGCGGCCATGCGGCGCGCCTTGCGGAGGACTTCGCCGGCGAGGGCGCCGATCTCGTCATCGCCTTCGGTGGCGACGGCACGCTCGGCGAGGTTGCCGACGGCCTGCTGCGGGGCCGCAGCCCCGGGGGCCGCCTGCCGCAACTCGGCTTCATCGCCGCCGGCACGGGCTCGGATTTCCGGCGCAACTTTTCCTTCTCTTCCGATCCCGCCACCGCGGCGCTCGAGCTCCTCGACCGTCCGGCCCGGCCGATCGATGCCGGGCGCGTCAGCTTCTCCCTGCCGGGCGGCGGCGAGGGCCACCGGCATTTCCTCAACATCGCCAGCCTCGGCATCACCGGCGATATCGTCGAGACCGTGAACCGGGCAAAGATGGAAGGGACGAAAAGCGGCCCGCTCGTCTATCTTTTGCACACGCTCGGCGCGCTCCTGCGCTACCGCTTTCCCTCCATCCGCATCGCGCTCGATGACGCGGCGCCCCTCGACGCCCAGGTGGCCGCCGTCGCGGTCGCCAACGGCGCCTGGTTCGGCGGCGGCATGAAGATCGCCCCCGACGCCCGCGTCGACGACGGCCTGTTCGACGTGGTCGTGGTGCGCGCCCGCAACCGCTCCACCCTCATCGCCAACCTCGCCCGCGTCTATGGCGGCCGCCACCGCAGCCACCCCGACGTCACCATCGCCCGCGCCTCCACCGTCACCGTCCACCCGGCAGCCCCTGGTGCCATCATCCCCCTGGAATTCGACGGCGAGGACCTCGGCTGCCTGCCCGCCCGCTACGACATCCTGCCGGGAGCACTGATGGTGCGGGGGTAGGCGACGGGGCGTGGTGTGGAACTGGCCGGTGTGCGACCCCCTTTGCCTTGCAAACCGTCGAGTTTGAGGCGCCGCACCGCCCTCTGGCCTGCACGGCGTCTAGCTTGAGGCACCGTACCCCCCTCTGCCCTGCCGGGCATCTCCCCCTCAAGGGGGGAGATCGGGATGGGGTTTATGATGGCAGTCCCCAGCCACCGTTTCTGCAAATGAGACGTTCATTGTTTGAGGAAATCAAAAACCGCAATGTCGATCTCCCCCCTTGAGGGGGAGATGCCCCGGCAGGGGCAGAGGGGGGTGCGGTGCGTCAAACTCGACGGTCTGCAGGGGCAGAGGGGGGGGCAGTGCGTCAAACTCGACGGTCTGCAGGGACAGAGGGGGGTGCAGCACGGCAAACTCGACGGTCTGCAGGGCAGAGGGGGGGTGCAGCACGGCAAACGCCACGCCGTGCGAGGCCCCCTTCCGTGCGTCCTTACGCGACCCCGGACCACTCCGACAGGGCGGCGATGGTGGCGGGGAGGTCGCTCATGCGGGAGATGACGGTTTCGGCGCCGGCATCGGTGAGGCGGTCGGCGTGGGAGGGGTAGGTGTGGGAGGCGCCGGTAAAGCCGATGACGCGCATGCCGGCGGCGACCGCGCCGCGGATGCCATGGACGGAATCCTCCACCACCACCGCATGCGAGGGCTTGATGCCCATCTGCCTGGCCGCGTGCAGGAAGATGTCGGGCCTGGGCTTGACCTTGTCCTCGCCGAGATCGCGCGCCGAATAGATGTGCGGATCGAAATAGGCCTTGAGCCCCACATGGGTGAGCATCTTGTCCAGCCGGCGGGTGGTGGAGTTCGAGCAGATGCAGCGCGGCTGGGTGAGGCGGGCGAGCGCCTCCTTGACGCCGGGAATGATCTGAACGTCGCGGCCGAGCCGCTCGTCGAGGATCTTTTCCGACTTGTCGAGCAGCGAGGCCGACAGCGGAATGGAGGCTTCCCGTTCCACCGCCAGCAGGATGTTGTGCCAGGTCATGCCGGCGAAGCGTTCGCCCATTTCCTCGGTGGAGATGGGGTAGCCCGCTTCCGTCAGCAGGACGGCTTCCACTTCCGCCGCGATGATTTCCGAATCGACGAGAACGCCGTCATTGTCAAAGATGATCAGGTCGATCTGGCTCATGCATGATCCGCCTTGGCTGCCTTGGGGGAGGGGTGAGCCGCCCTGCTACACGATGCGGCGCTCCGGAACAATCATTGATCTTGCATGGCACCCATGGCGATGCTCTAAGAGCCAGCATGAGGAAGGAACAGGACGACACCATTGCCGCGCGGATCAGCCGCACGCTTGCCGAACGGATCATCCGCGGCGAGCTGATGCCGGGCACGCGGCTGCGGCAGGACCATGTGGCCGAGGAATTCGGCGCAAGCCACGTGCCGGTGCGCGAGGCCTTCCGCCGGCTGGAGGCGCAGGGGCTGGCCATCAGCGAGCCGCGCCGGGGCGTGCGCGTCGCCTCCTTCGATCTTTCCGAGGTGAAGGAAGTGGCCGAGATGCGCGCCGCGCTGGAAGTGCTGGCGCTGAAGCACGCCGCCCCGCACCTCACCGCCGCGATCCTCGACGAGGCCGAGGAAGCGACCCGCGAGGGCGATGCCGCGGGCGACGTGCGCGCCTGGGAGGCCGCAAACCGCCGCTTCCACCGTCTCATCCTCTCCACCTGCGGCATGCCGCGCCTCATCGCCTCCATCGACGACCTGCATTCGGTTTCGGCGCGCTTCCTGTTCTCTGCCTGGCATTCCGGCTGGGAAGCCCGCACCGACCACGATCACCGCGCGATCCTCACCGCGCTCCGCCAGGGCGCGACCTCGGATGCGGTGGCGATCCTCGAACGCCATGTGAAATGGATCGGCCAGCGCCCCGTCCGCACCACCGCCGGAACCACCCGCGACGCCTTTGCCATCGTCGGATGATGCTTTGATTTCAAGCTCTTCAGCAGTTCTCGGGAAATCCGAAGGCTTTTGCCGGAAGGGCGAGACGCGGAAATGGCCCGCCCGGTCGGCGAAACGCATCGAGCCCCGGTATCAGTCAAGACGGCGCTTCGCCCCGGAAAACACCGCAAGGCGCTGCGCCGCTTTGATCGTCTCGCGGATATGATCCTGAATTTATCAACAGATACAGACGCTTCAGCAAAACTCCCAAAAACAGGCCCCTGGTGCTGAAAAGCTGATCACGACGGGGAGGAGGGGCCAAGCGCCCCGCTCCGCAGCAGGAAGCAGACCTCTCTTCGCGCCGCGCATTGCCTCGCTTTTTCTCCATCCCGTTCAGCCTTTGGTAACCAAGTTCGGTAACCATAAGCATCAAGGATTTGTTCAGCGTAAGCGTAAAAAGTGAGTATCGATATGGCGTCTGTTCTTCCGCTTTCCGGCCTGCGTCAAAGCCCGGAGCCGCTTTCCTGGCTCAACTCCATCATCAAGGGCGATTGCGTCGCGGCGCTGGAAGCGCTTCCGGATCAGTCGGTGGACGTGATCTTCGCCGATCCGCCCTACAATCTCCAGCTCGGTGGCATGCTCACCCGTCCGGACCAGTCGCTGGTCGATGCGGTGGATGACGAATGGGACCAGTTTGCCTCCTTCGAGGCCTATGACGCCTTCACCCGGGCCTGGCTGCTCGCCTGCCGCCGCGTGCTGAAGCCCTCGGGCTCCATCTGGGTGATCGGCAGCTATCACAACATCTTCCGCGTCGGCGCGATGATGCAGGACCTCAACTTCTGGATCCTGAACGACATCGTCTGGCGCAAGACCAACCCGATGCCGAACTTCAAGGGCCGCCGCTTCCAGAACGCGCACGAGACGATGATCTGGGCAAGCCGCGATCCGAAGGCGAAGGGCTATACCTTCAACTACGATGCGATGAAGGCCGCCAATGACGACGTGCAGATGCGCTCGGACTGGCTCTTCCCGATCTGCTCCGGCGGCGAACGCCTGAAGGGCGAGGACGGCAAGAAGGTGCATCCGACACAGAAGCCGGAAGCGCTGCTCGCCCGCGTCATCATGGCGTCCAGCAAGCCGGGCGACATCATCCTCGATCCCTTCTTCGGCACCGGCACCACGGGCGCTGTCGCCAAGCGCCTCGGCCGAAACTTCGTCGGCATCGAGCGCGAGCAGGATTACATCGATGCGGCAGCAGCCCGCATCGCGGCGGTCGAACCGCTCGGCAAGACGGAACTCACCGTGATGACAGGCAAGAAGGCCGAGCCGCGCGTCGCCTTCAACGTGCTGGTGGAAAGCGGTCTGGTAAAGCCCGGCCAGGTGCTTTTCGACCAGAAGCGCCGCTTCAGCGCCATCGTCCGCGCCGACGGCACGCTGGCTTCGGGCGGCGAGGCCGGCTCGATCCATCGACTCGGCGCCCGCGTGCAGGGCTTCGACGCCTGCAATGGCTGGACCTTCTGGCACTACGAGGACGAGGGCCAGCTGAAACCCATCGACGACCTGCGCGCCCGAATCCGCGCCGGCCTCGGCAAGCTCGCGGACTGACCCGACCGCTAAGTTCCCTGCCAGCCGCCGGTTTCGTACCTTCAGTCCCGGCGGATATGGAAGAGAGCCCGGCTTTCGAAAGAAAGCCGGGCATTCTTTTTCAGCGCCCGTCCCGCGAACCGAAAAGATAGCCAAGCGCAAGACCAACCGGTCCCAGCAGCGCGCTGAACGTCTTGAAGAAGGGATCGAACTGCGTGGAGAAATCCGTCTTCACGAAGAGGATAAGGATGATCACGAAGCAGGCAAGGATGACGAGTGTGGCCACATTGCCGGCCTTTTCGCTGCCTGTGCCCAGGGCGATACCGATCCAGCCGCGCTGGATGGACAACTTGTTGGCTTCATGGGCGTTGCGCATTTCCTCGAGCGCCAGCGTATCCGCCGGGCGGATCACCGGTTCGGCGCGGCGTGCATCCTCCGGGGAAACGATCTTCTCACTGCTCTGCAGCCCTGACAAAGTAATCTCTTATCATCTCATTGGGAATGAAGGGTAAACTAGCGCGTTTTGCCCGGTCCCACGGGGAGTCGGGCTCATGGGTCATGGCGGAAAGATTGACCGCCGGAATGCCGATATATTTTTCCCAGGCAATATCGAGCGCCTGGTAGAACTGGTGAAAATCCGGATTGACCACATAGGGCCGGTCGTCTCCGGGAGCGGTGACATAATCGAGGATCGGCCCCGATCCATATTGCTTCAGGGCATTGTAGAGGTCGGGCACGACGGGCCCGTAAGGCCAGACGGCGAAGGGTCGGTCGATGGCCGGTTTTCCCGTGGTCGCGAGGTGCCAGCCATGGGTATAGAACAATATCTTCTGCGCCTTCATCGGAGAGAAATCCGTCCGTGTCTCCCGAAAGGAGCGCTGCAACAGGCTGTTGAGCACATGGCGGGCATCGAACATGCGACCGATCTCGTCCTTCGAAGTCAAATTCTTTTATATTTCTAACATCTTATAAGAATATCCGCAAGGCATTTTCCAGCCTCGGACAAGACCGGCTTCCTAATGCTCCGCTCAACGAAAGGGGAGCCGATGGCCGCTTTGCTGGAAAAGGCGATGCAGCAGCATCAGAGGGGCGATCACAAGATCGCGCTGGCGACGCTGCGCCGTCTGATGGAGAAGGAGCGGCGCAATCTCAACGCCCATCTTCTCGCCGGCACCATTCACGAGCAGCAGGGCAATCTCGGCGAAGCCGCGCGGTTCTTTGCCGATGCGGTGCCGCTGACGGCGGACCGCAAGCGGGAGATCGGGCTGCGCGCGGCGGTGCATTACATCTCCGCCGGTGCCCCGGCAAAGGCGCTCTCCTGCCTTCTCGCGCTCCATCCCCACATGCCCGACGACGTGGATGTCAACCATGGCATCTGCAGCCTGCTGCGCGAGGCGGGGCGAAACCACGAGGCACTGCCCTTTGCCGCACGGCTTGCCGCGATCGGCGTGAATTTCGGCAATTTCCTCAATGCCGGGCTGGTGCTGAATGCGACCGGCCATCACGAACGGGCGCTCCCCGTCCTGAAGCGCGCGCTGGAGATGCAGCCGGGCGAGCGGCTGGCGCTTTCGGAACTCTTCTGGTGCGCGGCCAATCTTTGCGATTTCCCGCTGACGGAAGCGCTGCGCGCCGAGCTGGAAGCCGCCTATGCCCGGGAGGGCGAGGGCGCCGACATCAGGGAAAATGCCTTCCGCGCCATCCTCTGGTCGGGCGACGAGGCCTACCACCTCAAGACCGCGCGCCGCACGGCGGAGGTTCTCTTCCCTCCGGTCGCCGAGAGGGCGCCCTTGCCCGATGTCGCGGGACGCCGCATCCGCATCGGCTATGTCACGTCGGACGTGCACGAGCATGCGACGCTTTCCCTCTTCACCGGCGTGCTCGAGGCCCATGACCGGCGCGCTTCGAGGTATTCCTGTTCTGCCACACGGAGGAAAAGGCCCGTCATGGCGCGATGCGCGAACGGGCACTTGCCGCCGTCGAGCATTACGTCGACATCCTGCCGCTCGACGACGACGGGGCGGCGGCCGAGATTCGCCGGCGCGGTATCGACATCCTCGTCGATCTCAAGGGCTTCACCCAGGGCGGAAGGCTCGGCATCTTCGCCCGTCGCCCGGCGCCCGTGCAGGTTTCCTATCTCGGCTTTCCGGGCTCCGTCGCGGGCGTGGGGATCGATTACGCCATTGCCGATGCCGTGGTCGCGCCCGCCTCGTCGGATGCGGTTTACGAGGAGAAGATCGTTCGCCTGCCGCGCTGCTACCAGTCGAACGACAATCGCCGTCCCCGGCCGGAGCGTCCGGCCGCGCGCGCCGGCCTCGGCCTGCCGGAAGAAGGGATCGTGTTTGCGGCCTTCCACCAGGCGCCGAAGATCCGCGCCGACGCCTTCGCCGCCTGGATGGAGATCCTGAGGCGGGTGGAGGCATCCGTGCTCTGGCTCGGCCCGCAGGAAGAGGCGGCGGCCCAGAACCTCAGGCGCGCGGCGCAGGCTTCGGGCATCGCGCCGGAACGCCTCGTCATCGCGCCGAAAATGCCGATGGCGGATCATCTGGCGCGGCTTGCCGCGGCCGACATCGCCCTCGACTGCACGCCCTGCAACGGCCACACCACCACCTCGGACGCGCTCTGGGCAGGGGTGCCCGTGGTCACGGTCCGGGGCACCAGCTTTGCAGGCCGCGTCAGCGAAAGCCTGCTTCAATCCGTCGGCCTGCCGGAACTGGTCGCCGACGACCTCGATGCGTTCGTCCGCCTGACGGACGCGCTGGCGCGGGACGGAAACCGCCTTTCCGTCCTGCGCCATCATCTTCTGGCCGCACGCGACCGGGCGCCGCTCTTCGATACGGCGGGCCTTACCCGCGATCTCGAGGCGGCCCTTGCGGCGATGCTTGCCTGAGCCCTCTCAGCCGGCGAGCCCGTGGGCTGCCAGATCGGCGGCAAGCTTATCCGCCCCGGTATAGAGCACGGCATTCCATCCGGCCTTGCGGGCGCCCTCCACATTGGCGGCGGAATCGTCGATGAACAGCGTGTGGGCGGGGGCGAGGCCGAAGGTTTCCGCATGCAGCGTGTAGATGCGCAGGTCCGGCTTGATCAGCCCGACATCGCCCGACACCGTCACGCCGCGGGGCTTCTTCAGGAAGGGGAAGATCTCGTTGGCCTCGGCAAAGGTGTCGCTGGCAAAATTCGTCAGCATGGTCACGTCCCGGCCTTCCGCGATCAGTCGCTCCATCGCCTGCACGCTTTCGGGATAGGCATAGGGCACCATCTCCCGCCAGTGGCGGCGGAAGGCGCGGATATGGCTTTCCCGGTCGGGATGCAGCGCGATCAGCAGTTTTTCCGCTTCTTCCCAGCTGCGGCCGCGATCCTGCTCGATGTTCCAGTCATGGGTGCAGATGTTCTCGAAGAACCAGGCGCGTTCCTTCTCGTCCGGGATCAGCCGGCTGAAGGGAATGTTCGGATCGTAATGGATCAGAACCCGGCCGATGTCGAAAACGATGTGGCGGATGTCGGCAGTCATGGTTGTCCTTTTCTCTTCATGCGCATGGCGTCGGGAATGGCGGCGGCGATCGCCTTTTTCATGACCGTCGGCAGCGCCGCCCGATCAAGTTTTTCGACAGGCTGCCACCATCCGTCATCCGCCTCATGGCAAATCTTCATGTCGGCACGATAAATGCTGAGCCGCAGCTCGAAATGCGTGAAAACATGGGTGATCGTCCCGGCGCTCTGCCAGTCGGCGGCAAAGGGGGCGGCGCAGACGCCGGTCTCGCCGTCGAGGCGCGCGGTCCAGCCCGTTCCCGGCACTTCCGTCATGCCGCCGAGAAGCCCGCTCTCCGGCCGGCGGCGGAGGAAGACCTGCTGGCCGGGGCCGACGGCAACGAAGGCCGCGCCGACCCGCACCGGCTTGTCCTTCCGGGCCGCCTTGACGGGATAGAGTTCCGGGTCGCCCTCCTTCAGGGCGCGGCATTCCTCCTTCAGCGGACAGAGCACGCAGGCCGGCCGGCGGGGCGTGCAGATGGTCGCGCCGAGATCCATCATCGCCTGGGCGAAATCGCCGGGCCGGTCATCCGGCACCATGTCCCCGGTCCGGGCCCTGATTTCGGGCTTGGCGGCGGGCAGGGGGGTGTCGATGGCAAACAGCCGCGTGACCACCCGTTCCACATTGCCGTCCACCACGGTGGCCTTGCGGTTGAAGGCGATGGCGGCAATCGCCGCTGCGGTATAGGCGCCGATGCCGGGCAGCGCGCGCAGCGCCTCCTCGGTATCGGGAAACTGCCCGCCATGGCCGGAGGCCACCGCCTCCGCGCATTTCTTCAGGTTGCGGGCCCGCGCATAGTAGCCGAGGCCGGCCCAGGCGCTCATCACCTCTTCCACCGGTGCGGCGGCCAGATCGCGGACCGTCGGCCAGGTGCGGGTGAAGCGGTCGAAATAGGCCTTCACCGCCTGCACGGTGGTCTGCTGCAGCATCACTTCGGAAAGCCAGACCCGGTAGGGATCGGTGCGCATGCCCTTCACCCCCTCGGCGGGGTTGGTGCGCCAGGGCAGTTCGCGATGGTGGCGGTCATACCAGTCGAGCAGGCGGCGGCTCGTATCGCCCTTCAGGTCTTGCATCTCGTCTCCGGTCCGTCTCCGACATCTCCCGGCCATGATCCTGCCCTAGGGCTGTCATCCGGGACAGGCCGCGCCGGGCTTCGCTTCCCGCCGCGTCGTCCATTCGTGCCGCGCCGGGCTGTAGCGGAAAAGGGCGCGCCGCGACAGGGGGCTCTCCGGCGCTGCGGACAACTTCCCGTGACAGGCCGGGCCGGATTGTCAGAGGGTCGCAAATCGGCTAGCGATCCGGGGAAAAGGATGCACGGTACGCGCATGAAATTGCCCATCTATGCCATCAATCTCGACCGCTCGCAAAGCCGTTGGGACGATCTTCAGGCAAGCGCCGCGCGTCAGGGGCTTGCGCTCACGCGCGTGTCCGCGGTGGATGGCAGGACCGTGGCCGAGGCGGAGCGCGCCGATGCATCCGACGCCGGCTTCCGCCGGCATGCCGGACGCATCATGCGCCCGGGGGAATATGGCTGCTACCAGAGCCACCTGAAGGCGCTCGATCTCATCGTCGCATCCGGGGTGCCCGCCGCCATCATCGTCGAGGATGACGCGGATTTCGGTCCCGATTTCATGGCCCGCGCCGAGGCCCTGCTGGAGGCCTGCCCGCAGGCAGAGGTCATCAAGCTCTTCAACCACCGCATCCGCGGCTTCCGCAAAAAGGCCGAAAGCCGGTTCGGCGATCAGATCGGCCGCTGCATCCACGGGCCGCAGGGCTCGGCCGCCTGCTATCTCGTCACCGCAAGCGGCGCGGCCAAGCTCGCCCGCGCCTTGCGCCCCATGGTGCTGCCTTTCGATGTGGATCTCGAAAGGGGATGGAAAACCGGCGCTGCAACCTATACGGTGCATTCCGACCTTATCAGCCTGGGACCGCTCAATATTGAAACGGAAATCGGAACGCGCGAGGATTACAGGCAAACGCGTCTGCCTGCATGGAAGCGAATGCCCACACATGTTTTCAGAGCAGTGGATTATGCACGCCGCATGATCTACGCATCACTACTCTAGGTATTTTCATATGGCCACCGATTTCAACGACCGCCCCATGCCGATTGCGGCAGCGCTGGGCTTCCTGCTCTGGCTGCTCATGCTGAGCGCAAGCCTTGTCGAAACCGATGCCTATCGATTTGCTGCCATTTTCGTGGCGATCTACGGCATCTGGATCTACTATCGCATCGCGCCCCGCCCGGCGCCTTCCTTCATGGCCTGGTATTGCCTGGCCTGGTCCGTCTACGTGCTTGTCCGTTTCGCCTATGGCTATTTCGGCAGCCCCAATCTGGAACATGGCTCGTCCGAATGGCTCTACGCCTTTCCGATGTTCTTCGGCGGCATCGGCATCGGGCTCACGCGGATGCGCTTCTATATCGAGCAGGTGCTCCTCGCCTTCTTCGTTCTGGCGGCCCTGTTTCTCGCCGCCTCGCAGCACTGGTGGGTGATCGCCTCCGGCAATCCCGTCATTCCGCTTTACCACAACAACCAGATCCACGGGGCCGTGGCCTGCGGGCTGATCATGATCGGCGCCTTCTACTGGTTTCTGCATTATGCGGCCCGGGGCATCCGCAGCAGCCCCTACGGCCTTGCGGCGGCGGCCCTGACGCCGGTCATCGTCCTGCTCTGTCTGATCTCCATCCTCGGCTCCCAGTCCAAGGGGGTGTGGCTGGCGCTTCTCGGCACCGTTCCGGTGGCGGCGATCCTCATCCTGGCAACCGAGCGGCGCGCCGCCATCCGCTTTGCCGTCGCGGCCCTGGTACTGCTTGTGGCGGGCTGGGCCTTCCTTTTCCGGGAGCGCCTGTGGCTGCGGGCCGGCTCCACGGTGGAGGCCACACTGGGGCTCGTCCGCGACTACAGCGCCAGCCAGAGCCTCTCCGCCTTCCTCCAGCAGAAGATCGCATCAGGCACCATCCCCGAATCCATGAATGCGCGGCTGGAGCTGTGGTACAATGCCTGCGAGCTGATCCGGCAGGCACCCTGGTTCGGCCATGGCAATTTCTGGATCGAGCGCTGGGAACAGACGCGCTATGCGGATGTGGGCTATTATCTGATGCACAACGGCTATCTGGAAATCCTGATCCGCCACGGCATCGTCGGCTTTCTCGCGCTTGCCTTCATGCTGGCGGCGCTGGTGGGCATGACCTGGCGCGGCTATCGCAAGGGCTTCGTGGCGCCTGCCGCCATGCAGGCCTATCTGATGCTGCTCCTGTTCTTTGCGCTCACGCTGCTGTCGAACTCCAACAACCGGCTGGCCATCGGCGAGTCGCTCGCCATGCTGACGGGCGGCGTCGCCTTCTATGCGCAGGCGATGGAGCGCTACACGGCGGCCCTTGCGGCCCGTGCCGGGAAGGAGGCCTGAGATGGCGGGCGCTGGCGGCGGGTCCGGATCCGGCACGTCATCAGGCTTTTCGCGCCGGGGCGTCGCCCAGGTCAGCGAGATCGCCAATCCGATGATCGATCGGGTGCTGGCGAAGAAGGCCGGCATATCGACCGCGCTGCTCGGCAGCTGGGACGAGATTGCCGGCGCCGATTTCGCCGATACCACCCGCCCGGAAAAGATCACCTGGCCCCGCCGCGACTATGGCGGCAGCGACGGCGGCTACGAGCCTGGCGTGCTGACCATCGCCTGCGAGGGCGCGCGTGCGCTTTTCCTCACCCATGCGCAGGGCGAGCTCATCAGCCGCATCAATACCTTCTTCGGCTTTCCGGCGATCCGCCAGATCCGCATCGTCCAGAAGCCGGTTTCGGTCGCGCCGCGCCGCAGCCGCAAGCCGCCGCCGCTCACCGGGGCAGCCGCCGCACGGCTGGAGGACCTCATGGACGGCGTGGAGGAGGGGCCGCTTCGCGAGGCGCTGAAGCGGCTCGGCACGGCGGTTTATTCCCCGAACCGGCCTACGGGCCGATCACGGTAAATTCAACGGCTTGGCGACATTCAGCCGCCATCTTTTCGCGTCAGGAAAGGGCCGAGACCCTTGTGAGCCGCCCCGTGCCGTACTACCAAGGGCGGACTTTTTGACATGACCCGAACCACCGATGGGGTAAACAGGATGCCGAGCTTCGATCTCACCCTCACCAAGCGCCGCCTGCTGTCCGGCATGGCGCTGACCGTCAGCGCCGTGGCCCTTGCCGCCTGCAGCGAGGAGAAGAAGGCCGAAGCGCCGAAGGCGCCCGAGGCCCCGGCAACGACCGATGCCGCAACCACCGCCTCCACCACGCCCGCTGCCAAGGCGGAAATTCCCCAGGCCGACGGCGACGTGGACATGGCCAAGGTGCTGGAGCCCGGCCCGCTGCCGGAAATGGCGCTCGGACCCGCCGATGCCAAGGTGACCGTCGTCGAATACATGTCGATGACCTGCCCGCACTGCGCCCACTTCCACAACGAGACCTTCGACAAGATCAAGGAAAAATACGTGGACACCGGCAAGGTGCGCTTCATCATCCGCGAATTCCCCTTCGATCCGCGCGCGGCAGCCGCCTTCATGCTGGCGCGCTGCGCGCCCAACAACACCTATTTCCCCATGGTCTCCATGCTGTTCAAGCAGCAGCAGACCTGGGCTGCAGCCGAAGACGGCAAGGCCGCCCTGCTGCAGATGTCGAAACTCGCCGGTTTTACACAGGAGAGCTTCGAGAAGTGCTTGACGGACCAGAAGCTTCTGAATGATGTCAATGCAGTCAGGGAGCGCGGCGCCAAGGACTTCGGCGTCAACGCCACGCCCACCTTCCTGATCAACGGAAAACGCTACGCGGGAGCCATGTCGTTTGAGACCATGTCCGCGCTTCTGGACAGCCTCCTCTGATCCTCGCGCCCCGCGCGCGGGGCGGGGTTTTCGCGTGCTGAGCGGGCTGAGGGTGATGGACCGCACCCCCGTGTTTCCCTGCACGCTGTCGGATGTGCCGCACCGCACCCCCCTCTGTCCCTGCCGGGACATCTCCCCGGGCGGACGAGCTTCGCTCGCCGCGAGGGGGGAGGGGGGTGCACATCGGCAAACGCACCCATCCCCTGGAGCCACCCCATGAAGTTCAACAAGCTTCGCCTGGTCGGCTTCAAGTCCTTCGTGGAACCATCCGAATTCATCATCGAGCGCGGACTGACCGGCGTCGTCGGGCCGAACGGCTGCGGCAAGTCGAACCTTGTCGAGGCGCTGCGCTGGGTGATGGGGGAGAACTCCTACAAGAACATGCGCGCATCCGGCATGGATGACGTGATCTTTTCCGGCTCGGCCAACCGTCCCGCCCGCAACACGGCGGAGGTGGGCCTCTTCCTCGACAATTCCGACCGCACCGCGCCCGCCGCCTTCAACGATGCCGACGAGATCCAGGTCACGCGCCGGATCGAGCGCGAGCAGGGCTCCGTCTACCGCATCAATGGCAAGGAAGCCCGCGCCAAGGACGTGCAGCTGCTCTTTGCCGATGCCTCCACCGGCGCGCGCTCGCCCTCGATGGTCGGGCAGGGGCGGATCGGGGAGCTGATCCAGGCGAAGCCCCAGGCGCGCCGCCAGTTGCTCGAAGAGGCCGCCGGCATTTCCGGCCTGCATTCGCGCCGCCACGAGGCCGAGCTTCGCCTGCGCGCCGCCGAAACCAATCTGGAGCGGCTGGAGGATGTGGTCGCGCAGCTCGAAAGCCAGATCGAAAGCCTGAAGCGGCAGGCACGGCAGGCCAACCGCTTCAAGATGCTGTCGGCCGATATCCGCGCCCGAGAGGCCATGCTGCTGCATATCCGCTGGGTGCAGGCGAAGGAGGCCGAGGCCGAGGCGACGAGCGCGCTGAACCAGGCGACCGTCGTCGTCGCCGAGCGGGCGCAGGCCCAGATGGAGGCCGCAAAGGAGCAGGCGATCGCCGCCCACAAGCTGCCGGAACTGCGCGAGGAGGAGGCGAAGGTGGCGGCCGCCCTTCAGCGCCTGCAATTTGCCCGCGCCCAGCTGGAGGAAGATGCCGGCCGCCTGCTGAAGCGCCGCGACGAGCTGATGCGCCGCCTGTCGCATCTGGCCGAGGACATTGCCCGCGAGGAGCGCCTCGTTTCCGAAAATGCCGGCGTGATTGCGAGACTGAACGAGGAAGAGGCGGAGCTGGATGAGCTGCTCGCCGATGCGGGCAGTGCGGCGGAGGAAATCCTCGCTGCCTTCTCCGAGGCCTCGCACCGGCTTTCCGAGAGCGAGCAGGCCTTCCAGAAGCTCACCGCTGAGCGCGCCGAGGCGGGTGCCCGCCGCGGCCAGCTGGAGCGCGCGATCCGCGATGCGGGCGACCGCCGCCAGCGTCTCGACCATCAGAAGACCGAGGCCAGCCGCGAGCTCGCTGCCATCGACGAGCGGATGAAGAGCCTGCCCGATCCCGCCGAACGGCAGGATATTCTCGAGGCGGTTGAGGAGGCGCTGTCGCGCCATCTCGGCGACATTCAGGGGCTGGAACAGGCCGTCAGCGCCGCCCGGGGCGCGGAAGCCATGGCCCGCAAGCCGCTCGATGCCGCCCGCCAGCGCCTTGCCGGCCTCGAGACGGAAGCCCGCACCATAGGCAAGATCCTGTCCGCCGACGAAAGCGATGGCGGTTTCCGCGCCGTGGCGGAAGACATTGCCGTATCCCGCGGCTTCGAGGCGGCACTCGGCGCCGTGCTCGGCGACGACCTGCAATCCTCGCTCGATCCCGAGGCCCCGGCCCACTGGATCGAAAACGGCGATCCGGCCAACGATCCGCCGCTGCCCGGCAATGCGGTTCCGCTCTCCCGTCACGTGCAGGCGCCGAAGGCGCTCGCCCGCCGTCTCGGCCAGATCGGCGTGATCGAGCCGGAGCAGGCCGAACTCCTGCAGAAGCAGCTGCGCCCCGGCCAGCGCCTGGTGACGAAGGCGGGCGCGGTGTTCCGCTGGGACGGCCATGTGACGGGTGCCGATGCGCCGGGAGCAGCCGCGCTTCGCCTTGCCCAGAAGAACCGGCTTCAGGAGATCGAGGAGGAGCGGACGCTCGCCGAGGATGCGCTTGCCGCGGCGGAAGAGCAGCTCGGCGCTGCCGAGGACGAGATCCGCATGGCCGAAGGCCGGCTTGCCGGTGCGCGCGACAGAAGCCGGGATCTTCAGCGCCAGGTGGCGGATGCCCGCGAGGAGCTGACCCGCGCCGAGCGCGCCTCCGGCGATCTTCTCCGCCGCCGGGACGTCATCCGCGAGACGATCGCCCAGTTCGAGAACCAGATCGAGGAGATTGCGGAGGCGCTGGAGGAGGCGCGCGCCGAACTGGAGGATCAGCCCGACCTTTCCGAGATCGAGGCAAAGCTGCGCGAGCAGCAGATGGTGGTGGCGACCGATCGCGGCCTGCTGGCCGAGGCGCGGGCCCGCCACGAGGGCTTCAACCGCGAGAACGACCAGCGCCAGCGCCGGCTTCTGGCGATCCGGCAGGAGCGTGCGAGCTGGGAAAGCCGGGGCGCCGGTGCCGCCGCCCAGATCGAGCGGCTGCGCGAGCGCGAGGAAGAGGCGCGGGAGGAAATGGCGGGTCTCGACGAGGCCCCGGAGGAATTCGAGGAAAAGCGCCGGTCGCTGATGTCGGCGCTGCAGGCAGCGGAAGCCGCCCGCCGCGAGGCTGCCGACAGGCTTGCCGAGGCCGAAACCCGCCAGCGCGAGGCCGACCAGCTGGCCGCCCGCGCCCTTGCCGAGCTCGCCGAAGCCCGCGAACGGCGCGGCCGCGCCGAGGAACGGCTCGTCTCCGCCCGCGAGCGCCGGCAGGAAGGCGAGGCCCGCATCCGCGAGGCGCTGTCGGTCGAGCCGCACGAGGCGATCCGCTTCACCGGCATCGGTGCGGCCGACGAACTCCCCGATCCGCGCGAGGTGGAGCGCGAACTCGAGCGGCTGAAGATCGAGCGCGAGCGGCTGGGTGCGGTGAACCTCCGTGCCGAGGAGGAATCGCGCGAGCTCTCGGAAAAGCTCGCCGCCCTCATCCGCGAGCGCGACGACGTGATCGACGCGATCAAGAAGCTGCGCGCCGCGATCCAGAGCCTCAACCGCGAAGGCCGCGAGCGGCTGATCGCCGCCTTCGACGTGGTGAACGCCCAGTTCCAGCGGCTTTTCACCCATCTCTTCGGCGGCGGTACGGCGGAGCTGCAGCTCATCGAAAGCGACGACCCGCTGGATGCCGGCCTCGAAATCCTCGCCCGCCCGCCGGGGAAGAAGCCGCAGACCATGACGCTGCTCTCGGGCGGCGAACAGGCACTCACCGCCATGGCGCTCATCTTCGCGGTGTTCCTGACGAACCCCGCGCCGATCTGCGTGCTGGACGAGGTGGACGCGCCCCTCGACGACCACAACGTGGAGCGCTACTGCAACCTCATGGACGAAATGGCGGCCTCCACCGAAACCCGCTTCATCGTCATCACCCACAACCCCATCACCATGGCCCGCATGAACCGCCTCTTCGGCGTCACCATGGCCGAACAGGGGGTATCCCAGCTCGTCAGCGTGGATCTGCAGACGGCAGCGGAGCTGGTGGAGGGTTGAGGGACGTTAAGGTCGCTTCGCACATCGCAATCTTCCTCCGCCAACATTCTTCGAGGCGCGAGGTCATGTCGATCCACTCCCCGACCAGAGTAATCTTAATGTGGTATCGGGGGATAAGATTGCCGTCGTGACCGTAAAGGTCGTCAATTTTCTTATTTGTTTTTGAAATATTTTCTATGAGACGCTCTTTCAAATCTGTGTTCATAATAATCACTTTCTCGTTATGTTCCTGTCGAAATTCTACCAGATAGTCTGCAGTTGTGAAACTGCATTCAGTAAGACGTTCCTGTCCCTGGTCGTGTCTGTGGGTTCCAGGATGTATCGCGGGAATAAAGTTTACGGATTTGGCATCAGAAAAAGTGGGAAAGCAATCAGCTTCCTTCCTGAGGGCAGTGATTCTGTCGTGGAGCCATGGGGCCGATTAAGAGTGGGACTTGTGTCGGCGCAACTGGAGGCACTCGGTCCGCTTCTGGCAGCGGCAGACGGCAGCGGAGCTGGTGGAGGGGTGAGGGGCGGGCTCTGAGTTTGCCGATGCGACCTTCCTCTGGCCTGCATGTCGCCGAGTTTGAGGCGCCGCACCCCCCTCTGCCCTGCAAACCGTCGAGTTTGAGGCACCGCACCCCCCTCTGCCCTGCCGGGCATCTCCCCCTCAAGGGGGGAGATCGGGATGGGGTTTATGATGGCAGTCCCCAGCAGACGTTTCTGCGGATGAGACGTTTGTTGTCTGGGGAAATCAAAAACCGCGAAGTCGATCTCCCCCCTTGAGGGGGAGATGCCCCGGCAGGGGCAGAGGGGGGTGCGGCACGGCAAACGCGACGCCGTGCGGGGCACACTCGATCTCCCCCCTTGAGGGGGAGATGTCCCGGCAGGGACAGAGGGGGGGGGCGGTGCGGCAAACGCGACGCCGTGCGAGGCACACTCGATCTCCCCCCGTGAGGGGGAGATGTCCCGGTAGGGACAGAGGGGGGTGCGGCACGGCAAACGCGACGCCGTGCGGGGCACACTCGATCTCCCCCCTTGAGGGGGAGATGCCCCGGCAGGGGCAGAGGGGGGTGCAGCCCGGCAAACTCCACGCCACGCGAGGCAAAGGAAAATGCAGCACGGCAATCTCTACGCCCCGCCGCATGGCGCATCCGGTGATGTCTCTCACCCCTCGCTGCGGCCGTCGCTGTCGCGATCCCGGTCGTGGTGGCGGGAGAGCGGGAAGGGCGGGAGCCAGGTTTCGCGGCGGATGGTCCAGAGTTCGTAGGTGGGGATGAAGCGGTTCGGCTCGTCGAGCGTGCCGAGATTGACCTCGGTCTCGTCGCCACTGACGGAAAAGACGGAAGAGCCGCAGGCCGGGCAGAAGTGGCGGCCGGCAAAGGCGTTGGTCTCGCCCTCGATGCGGACGGCATCGGCAGGAAAGATGGCCGAGGCGTGGAAGAGGGCGCCGTGATGCTTGCGGCAATCGAGGCAATGGCAGAGGCCGACCCGATAGGGGCGGCCGTGGGCCACGAGGCGGACGCGGCCGCAAAGACAGCCGCCGGTAACGCTTTCCATGTGGTTCTCCTCCCGTCGCGTTTCAGTCATCCCCAAACGCCGAGGCACCAGGAAGGGATGCAGACAGCAAGTCACATGAGCGGGAAACGCACGGCGGGGTGGCGCCGTCCTCCTCCCGTCGCCGGACCATAGGCCTGCCACGGAAGAGAGGCAAACGGCGGATCACGAGAGCCCAAAAACCCGGCCCGGCGGGCGGTGCCGTGGCTCTCGCATCATGCGCCTGATGGCGTCGAGGTGCGCCACAGCGAAGGCAGGCGGGCGGGGGGCCGTGGACGCCCGGAATACATGCCTCAGCGGGCGGTCTTGCGCTTGGCGGAAGCGGCCTTCTTGCGCGGGGCGGGCGCGGGCTCCTCGGCGGGGGCGGCGGCAAGGCGGAGCGCGCGCAGCGCTTCGGTCTTCTTCTCGCGGGCGCGCACCTCGGCGGCGAGGATCTGGCGCGCCGTCTCGTTGGTCTTGTCGGCCTTTGCCTCGGCGGAAATCTTGGTGGGCTTGAAGAACGTGTCCTTGGCGGTTTCCATGTTTCGTGTCTCCGTTGGACGGGAAGGGGCGCAGGCCCCTTCGGGATGGGCGGTCGGGAAAGGGCCGGAAGGCCCGGCAAAGGTGGTCGGCGAGCCTTAGCGGCCGCGCGGCGTCTTCGCCTTCGGGCCGGGCAGCAGGCCTTCGCGCTGCATCTTCTTGCGCGCCAGCTTGCGCGCGCGGCGGATGGCATCGGCCTTTTCGCGGGCACGCTTTTCCGACGGCTTCTCATAGGCGCTGCGCGCCCGCATCTCGCGGAAAAGACCTTCCCGCTGCATCTTCTTCTTCAGGACCCGGAGGGCCTGTTCCACATTGTTTTCTCTAACGATTACTTGCAAAAACAATCTCCTCTTGCGGCTGGCGCCGCGTTTCATGGCTTCTGGAAGAACGCTCGGACGGCCCTGCCTTCCGGCATGCCGGAGCCCTAAAAAGCAAAAGGCCGGGACTGCTCCCGACCTTCCGGATCATCGCCGCATCGCGTGCCAGTACATCCGTGGTCACGCGGGCAATGAAATTCGTGTTAGGCAGTCTGCAGGTTGTCTGCAGAGCTCTTGCCGGAACGCTTGTCCTGAACGATGTCGAAGCGGACCTTCTGGCCCTCTGCGAGACCGCGCATGCCAGCGCGTTCAACGGCGGAGATGTGGACGAAAACGTCCTGGCTGCCGTTTTCCGGCTCGATGAAGCCGAAACCCTTGGTGCTGTTGAACCACTTTACGGTGCCTGTGTTCATGAAACGATTCCTTTCAATCGTTGGAATGCCCGGCATTCGTCCCCGGGCGGGTAGATCGACGATGAAGGAAATCTGAAGAGCCGTGAAGGGTCGAGCAAACGTCGCTAGCAAGGTGCGATGAGCATAATGTACTCTCTCGTGGCCGGATTACAAGGGCGTGCCGGAAATTATTTCTTGGCAAGGGGTTTTTCCGGCGAATGAGATTTCCGGCAATCCGGGTTTCGCCCTTTGGTTTCAGGGGTTTCGCCGCGCTCGACCGAAGGTTTTCGCGGCCCGGAATTTCTGCCCTCTCGCCCGGCGGTGGCCCATAGCCGTAGGCGGCGCCTGTGTCATTTCCCCGACAGCGGCGCAGATTTATCCCGCACTGCACAAATTTTACCCAAACGGGTGATTTCCTTTCCTTTTTGATTGGATTACCGTGATTTCCGGAGAGGCGGGAACGAATTCCAATGGTGAAGTGGGTCTATACCTTCGGGAATGGCAAGGCGGAGGGCCGGGCAAGCGATGTGGAGCTGCTCGGCGGCAAGGGGGCGAACCTCGCGGAGATGGCGAGCCTCGGGCTGCCCGTGCCGCCCGGCCTGACGATCACCACGGAGGCCTGCGCCTGGTTCAACCGCCATCAGCGCAGCTTTCCCGATGCGCTGCGCGCCCAGGTGGGCGAGGCCCTGCGCGGCATCGAGGAGGCGACCGGCCGCGGTTTCGGCGATCCGCGCCATCCGCTGCTTCTGTCGGTGCGCTCCGGCGCGCGCGCCTCCATGCCCGGCATGATGGATACGGTGCTGAACCTCGGGCTGAACGACGAGACGGTGCAGGCGCTCGGCCACGATGCGGGCGATGCCCGCTTTGCCTGGGACAGCTATCGCCGCTTCATCCAGATGTATGGCGCCGTCGTCATGGGGCTCGATCACGAGGTCTTCGAGGAGATCCTGGAAGACGAGAAGGCCCGTCTCGGCCATGAATACGATACGGAGCTTTCCGCCGTCGAATGGCAGCATGTCACGCGGCTCTACAAGGAGATGGTGGCCGACGAGCTGGGCGAGCCCTTCCCGCAGGATCCCGGCATCCAGCTGTGGAAGGCCATTGCGGCCGTGTTCCAGAGCTGGATGAACCCGCGCGCCGTCACCTACCGCATGCTGCACAACATCCCCGCGGACTGGGGCACGGCGGTCAACGTGCAGGCCATGGTCTTCGGCAACATGGGCAACAATTCCGCGACCGGCGTTGCCTTCACGCGCAACCCGTCGACGGGGGAGAAGGAGCTCTACGGCGAGTTCCTCGTCAATGCGCAAGGGGAGGACGTGGTGGCGGGCATCCGCACGCCGCAATCGATCACCGAGGCCTCGCGGCTGGCGTCCGGCTCCGAAAAGCCCTCGCTGGAAAAGCTGATGCCGGAGGCATTCGCCGATTTCCGCACCATCTGCGACCGGCTCGAGGCCCATTACCGCGACATGCAGGATCTCGAATTCACCATCGAGCGCGGCAAGCTGTGGATGTTGCAGACCCGCTCCGGCAAGCGCACCGCCAAGGCTGCGATGAAGATCGCCGTCGACATGGTGGAAGAGGGGCTGATCACCAGGGCGGAGGCCGTCTCGCGCATCGATCCCGCCTCGCTCGACCAGCTGCTGCACCCCACCATCGATCCCCGGGTGGAGCGGCAGGTCATCGGCTCCGGCCTTCCCGCCTCGCCGGGGGCGGCGACGGGGGAAATCGTCTTCACCTCGGAAGATGCGGTGGCGGCGGAAGCGGAAGGCCGCAAGGTCATCCTCGTGCGCATGGAAACCAGCCCCGAAGACATCCACGGCATGCATGCGGCGGAAGGCATTCTCACCACCCGCGGCGGCATGACCTCCCATGCGGCGGTGGTGGCCCGCGGCATGGGCATTCCCTGCGTGACGGGCGCCGGCAGCATGCGCGTCGATTTCCACAACGGCCTGCTGATCGGGCTCGGCGTCAAGCTGAAGAGGGGCGACGTCATCACCATCGACGGCTCCTCCGGCCAGGTGCTGAAGGGCGAGGTGCCCATGCTCCAGCCGGAGCTGTCCGGCGATTTCGGCCTGATCATGGAATGGGCGGATGCCGCCCGCCGCATGACCGTTCGCACCAATGCCGATACGCCGCAGGATGCGCGCGCCGCCCGCTCCTTCGGGGCGGAGGGCATCGGCCTTTGCCGCACGGAGCACATGTTCTTCGAGGGCGACCGCATCCATGTGATGCGCGACATGATCCTTGCCGAGACGGAGGCCGGGCGCCGGGCCGCGCTCGACAAGCTGCTGCCCATGCAGCGCTCGGATTTCACCGAGCTCTTCTCCATCATGCACGGCCAGCCGGTGACGATCCGCCTGCTCGATCCGCCGCTGCACGAGTTCCTGCCGAAATCCGATACGGAGATCGCGGAGGTCGCGGCGGCCATGGGCATGGAGGCGCAGAGCCTGCGCGAGCGGGTGGATGCGCTGCACGAATTCAACCCCATGCTCGGCCATCGCGGCTGCCGGCTGGCCATTTCCCATCCCGAAATCGTCGAGATGCAGGCGCGCGCCATCTTCGAGGCGGCCGTCGCAGCCGCCCGCCAGACGGGCGAGCTCGTCTCGCCCGAGATCATGGTGCCGCTGGTCGGCCTGCGCGCCGAGCTCGATTACGTCAAGGGCCGCATCGATGCCATCGCCCGCGCCGTGATGGACGAGGCCGGCATGGAGATCGACTATCTGGTCGGCACCATGATCGAGCTGCCGCGCGCAGCGCTGCGCGCCCATTCGATCGCGGAAGCGGCGGAGTTCTTCTCCTTCGGCACCAACGACCTCACGCAGACCACCTTCGGCATCTCGCGCGACGATGCCTCCAACTTCATCAACACCTATATCCGCAAGGGCATCATCGATCACGATCCCTTCATCTCGCTGGATTTCGATGGCGTCGGCGAGCTCATCCGCATCGCCGCGCAGCGCGGGCGGCTGACCCGGCCGGAAATGAAGCTCGGCATCTGCGGCGAGCATGGCGGCGACCCGACCTCGATCCATTTCTGCGAGTCGATCGGGCTCGACTATGTTTCCTGCTCGCCCTTCCGCGTGCCGATCGCCCGGCTTGCCGCCGCGCAGGCCGCCATCAAGGCGGGCAATGCCCGCGCCTGAGCGTCGTCCAACTCTGGGCCCTTCGGGTGCGGGGGCTTCAAAGAAAGACTAGTCTAAATTAGAGAGTTTCGTGACGCCCCCTCTCACCCTAGATTGAGGCGTCGTGCCGACAGGCCGGGAACGCGGGGCAGGGTGGCCAGCCCTTCGCCGCATCGCCGGTCGCCTGCCTTGCTACCTGTGTTTCCCAGCGGGCAGGTTTGTTGCCACATCTTGTCAGGAGTGCCGGAGACTGGTCCGGCATGGGCGAGGGAAAGGGGAACCCCGCTCTCGCCCCCTCCTGATCTTTTCCCCAAGGGCGGAAAACCCGTTGGACTAGTCCAAACCGAACCGCGTCATTTCCGAAACAAATAATTTAAGACCAAGCGCATGTTCATCGGGAGTGCGCCATGGCTTCAACCACGTTCATCAATGTCTGGATTTCGAGTTTTCTGATTTCCCTCATTCCGGGACCGGCCATGCTGTATGTCGCCGGGCAGACCCTGGCCAATGGCCCGGGTGCCGGCCGGCAGGCGGCCCTCGGCCTGCATCTCGGGCGGTATGTCCATGTGCTGGCGGCGGTCGCCAGCATTTCCCTGGCGCTGGCGGTCATGCCCCGGGTCTATGCCGCCATCCGCATCGTCGGCGCCCTCTATCTTCTGTGGCTCGGCTTTTCCGTCATCATGCAGGTCGCCGATGCCCATCTGTCCGATCCTGATGTTCCCGAGACACATGACCGCCGGTCGTTGCGTCAAAGCGCCTGGGTGGAGGTGCTGAACCCGACCACGGCGATGTTTTTCATGACCCAGCTGCCACGCTATGTCGATCCGCAGGACGAAAATCCGGTGGCCAGGCTCGTGCTCTTCGGCCTGCTGCTGAGCCTCACCGCTTCGGTGGGGGATGTGGCCAGCATGCTGTGCGCGCGCTGCCTGCGCTCCAGCCTGCGCGAGAAGGGCGGCATGATGCGCAAGGTCCAGCTCGGCGGCGGCTCGCTGCTGGTCGGGCTCGGCATGCATATCCTGCTCCCGGGCTGATGGGGGAGGCGTCATCCCCGCCGCACCCTTGAACGGGTGCGAAAGCCACATGAAAACAAGATTAATCTAAATTAGAGAATTACGGAACAAGCGCCGTCCATCCTAGGGTGGGGCGTCGCGATGGCCGGGCGGCACGCGCCAGAGCCGCCCCTCGATAAAGGACATCCGGCCGCCTGTCTTGACCATGTGTTACCCCAGGGCAGGTATGTTGGCACATCTTGTCAGGAGCGCCGGAATCTGGTCCGGCTGGGGCGAGGGACGGGCAGGACCCGCTCTCGTCCACTCCTGATCTTTTGCCCCACGGGCCGGCGTTCAGCCCGCAACCGGTGCCGGCAGGCTGTACTGATGAAGCCGTCCGAGAAGTCCCACGAAGCTTTCCGCGAACCGCTCGATCGGCTGGCTGCGATCGTCGGGCATCTCGATGCGGATGCCGTCATCGCCTTCGTCCAGGCAGGCAAAGACGGTCAGCCAGCTGTTGCCCGTGGGCAGCGACAGCACCGCAATCCGCCGGGCATTGGGCAGGAGGCTGCTTGCCGGCAGTTCGAACAGGTAGACGCCGCCGACGGCCTCTGCCGCCCGGCGCACCTCGTCGACGAAATCTCCCTCGTGGTGGAAATGGGCGAGCGAAAGCTCGAGCTCCAGCACGGCCTCTTCCAGAAGCGAGGGCAGGATCGTGCCATGAAGCACGGGGGACGGGTCGAAGCGGCGCGGTGCGGCGAGCGCAGGCGGCGGCTCGCTCCCGCGGGCGGTCGAGGCAGGGCTGAAGCGGGTGGCATCCATCATCTGAAAGGGCTCCTTCATGGGGCCGGACCGGTGCGCGGCAACGGGGACAAGCCCGCCATCCCGCATCCGTCCGTCAGTTCATCCCCCCGCCGTCTGGCCTCGTTGCCAGCAAAGCGTGGTCATTTTGAGACAATCAAGAATTCATTAACCATGAAAATTAACGTTTGTTTCATCTTGCAGCTGCGGAAATCCGCAGATGCGCGCCAGCGGAGGGGCAGGGCACCCGCGGAAAAGCGCGTCGCCAAGGCCGCGAATCTCGACTAGAAAGGGTGGACCTATCCGAGACCGTCCAGAAAGCCGAGGATTGCCGCCTCCATGATGATCCGCTTCGAAAGGCCCGTTTCGCGCTCGGCCTATCTGGCCCGGCGCCTCGGCCACATGGGCTTCCTTCTGACGCTGGCGGCGCTGGTGACGCATCGCTTCGGGCTGATCGCCACCCCCTCCTTCGTGGCGCTGGTGATGGTGTCGGCGGTCTTTGCCGCGGCGGCGGTGGTCTTCGCGCTCGTCGGGCTGCAGCGGCTCTGGCAGGTCGGCGCCGAAGGCGGGCTTGCGGCCATGCGGGCGCTCCTCGTCTCGCTGCTGCCGCTTTCGCTCGTGGGGCTTGCGGTCGAGGGTGCGCGGACGACGCCGGATATAGCCGACATTTCCACCGACCGGCGCGAGCCGCCCGCCTGGATCGAGCCGCCCAGGGCAAACCAGGTCTTCCTGCCTCCGCCGGACCGGTCGCCCGCGGCGATTGCCCGGGCCGAAACCGCCTATCCCGATCTCACCGGACGGCGCTACGAGGGGGCGCTCGACCGCGTCTACCGGGCCGTGACCAAGGTGGCGGCGCAGGAGCGCATCGCCATCCTGTCCGAAAGCGGCATCGAGAAGGCGGTGGACCTGGAGGATGCGCCGCTTCCCGAAAGGCCGGATACCGCCGCCGTCGGCGATGCGCCGGCCGAAACGCCGGCCATCGGCCCGGTTCCGCTGGAGCGGCCCGATGCCGCGCTGGGACCGGTGCCGCGCGGCGACGTGCTGCTGCAGGGCGAGAAGAAGACGCTCGTCCTGGGCCTGCCCTTCGACGTGGTCATCCGCCTGCGCGAGGATGCCGAGACAACCTCCGTGGATATCCGCGTGGCTGCCCGCTATGGCAACCGGGATTTCGGCATGGGCGCGGAGATCGCGGAATCCTACCTTCGGGCGCTGGATGCCGAGCTGCTGGGCATTGCGGGAAGCTGAAGGTTGAGAAAAGCCCCGTGCGCGGGGCGGGGCTCTTCCCGCTCCGGCGTCGTCCAATCTTGGACTAATCCATTCACACATATTCAAAGTCGAAATTAAGAATAATACGATGGATGCTCCAAGGGAGGAGCGCCATGATCGTACCCAGCCAGGCATTGACCTTTGCCGGCACCATCCTGCTCGTCGGCATCGTGCCGGGGCCGGCGATGCTCTATGTGGCGGCGGAGGCCCTTTACGGTGGCCGCCGCGCCGGCCTGCAATCGGTGCTCGGCGTGCATATCGGCGCCTATGTCCATGTGCTTGCGGCCGCCAGCGGCCTGGCGCTTCTCTTCCACACCTTTCCGGCGGCGCTTGCCGTGATCCAGTTTGCCGGCGCGCTCTACCTGGTCTTCATCGGGCTGAAGATGCTGAAGACGCGCCATCTCGGCCGGGCCGTGCCCGAACCAAGCGCCCGGCCGCCGCGCCAGACGCTCTGGCGCAGCATCGCGGTGGAGGCCCTCAATCCCAAGTCGGCGATCTTCTTCATGGCGCTGCTGCCGCAATTTGCCTGCCCGGATGCGGCCATGCCGGTGCCGCTGCAGCTGCTGCTTCTGGGCATTGTCGCCAACATACTGCTTTCGGGGATCGAGACCGGCGTGGTGCTGACGGCGGGGATCGTGCGCCACCGGGTGAAGACGGCCGCGCAATCGGCCGCGCTCGCCCGGCTTGCCGGCGGGGTCCTGATCGTCTGCCTCGGCGTCCATCTGGCGCTTTCACCCTTGTGAGGCCGGCCATGCTACGGGCGATCCTGGCTTGTTTCCACGCAACGCTGCGGCTTCTGACGCTCCAGCCCGAGGGCGTGGCGGGTTGCCGGTCCGGGCGTGGCGATGACGGGGCGGCGAGGGGCCGCACCCACCCCATGGCTTGAACTTCGGGCCTTCGCTCCCCACGTCCCCTTGCGAGCGGACTGTCAATCGGAGTGAACAAGACCATGAATCATGGCGTTAACGGAATGCAATGCCCGATGTGCCGGGTGAACCTGGTGATGAGCGAGCGCCAGGGCATCGAGATCGATTACTGCCCGCAATGCCGCGGCGTGTGGCTCGATCGTGGGGAACTGGACAAGATCATCGAGCGAAGCGTGCCGGCGGCACCCGCGGCCGCGCCGGCCCAGCCCCAATCGCAGCCCCAGCCCCAGCCGCAATACAGCCAGCCCCAGGGCTATCCGCCCCAGCAGGGCTATCCGCAGCAGCCCTATTACCACAAGCGCAAGAAGAGCTTCCTCGAGGAACTCTTCGACTGACGGGACAGGCACGGCAGGGGCGCGGGCGGTTTTCCGTCCGCGCCCCTTCGTTTCCGCAGGGTCTTTCAGGCGAAGCGGGCCTGCATCGCCTCGTCGATCTCCTTCAGCGAGTGGCCGGCGATGAGCGGCGAGGCCTCGCGCCGCATCTGCACATGCGGCCAGTCGGAAAAGCGCGGCCACAGCCCGCCCGCCACCAGCCCCGCCGCCTCCGCCGCCCTTGCCCAGGCGTGATAGCCGTTGTCGCGGTTCACGATCCGGGCCAGCGACCATTCCGCCACGCCATCGACGATCCACACGCAATCCACCGCCTCGCCCCACTGGTGCCAGGAAAGCCCCGGCAGCGCCTTCGTCACCGGCGGCCCGTGGCACCGCCCGGCCTCGTCCAGCACCTCGGCCAAGTAGTAGGCCCCCGCCTGCTTCAGGTGCTGCATCGCCGCCCGGATTTCCTCGCGGCTCCGCGACTGCCGCCACAGCCGCGCCTGTTCCAGCGGCGTGCGCACCCCTTGCGTCACCCGCATCTCCAGCCCGTCGTCCCTCAGGTCGCCCAGCACCTTCTCCACGCGCTCCCGAAACCGGCCCTCCAGAGCCTCCATCCCATCCATCATCTTGCCTCCTTGCCTGATGATGCCATCATCCCACGGCCCCGGTGCGGGGGGATGAGAACAGGAGGCGGGTATTGATTTTGCTGGTTTTCCGGGGACGGTCATCCCCGTTGGGGGGGCGTCGCGTTTGCCGTGCTGCACCCCCCTCTGTCCCTGCCGGGACATCTCCCCCTCAAGGGGGGAGATCGACTCCGCGGTTTTTGCTTTCCCCAAACAACAAACGTCTCAGTTGCTGAAGGGGTGATGGGGACTGCCCACATCAACCCCCTCCCGATCTCCCCCCTTGAGGGGGAGATGCCCGGCAGGGCAGAGGGGGGTGCGGTGCGGCAAAGGAAACACAGTGCGAGGCACGGCCGATCTCCCCCCTTGAGGGGGAGATGTCGGCGAAGCCGACAGAGGGGGGTGCGCATCGGCAAACGCGACGCCGTGCGAGGCACGGCCAATCCCCCGCGACCCGCATAAGCAAAAAGGGCGCCCCGCGGGCGCCCTCTACGGCATCAGTTGTCCAGATCGTCCAGCAGTTCCGCGGCGCGGCCGGCGGTGGTGCGGCGGATGTCCACCTCGTCGCGGCGGTTGGCGAAGGCTTCGCTGGCCATGATCTGGTCGGCGAGGTCGGCCGGGAGCGAGAGGATGACGCGGCGGTCGTTCTCGTGGATGCCGCCGATGTCGTTGCGCCGTGCGGTGATCATGCCGCCGGCCACCGTGTTGTTGGTGTCGGGGTCGATGAGGATGAAGGCGCCGGTGGTGCGGTTCTGCTCGTAGGGATCGAAGATCGCGATCTCGTCGAAGGCGAGATGCACCTTGCCGATGGCGTTCATGGGAAGCGCTTCGGCGTGGTGGTGCCACTTGCCCGTCTTGAGGTCGAGCTGGCTGGCCGGCTGCACGGTGACGCGCTGGCGGCGGGAGCCGCTCTTCAGCCAGTAGCGCTTGCCGGGTTCGATGCCGGAGGGCTGGAGCGCCACGATCTGCGCATCGAAGGCGAGGCCGATCTGCGGCTGGCTTTCCAGCGAGACGATCATGTCGCCGCGCGCGACGTCCACCTGCCGGTCGAGCACCAGCGTGATGGCATCGCCGGCCACGGCGGCGTTGCGCACCAGGTCGAAGGTGACGATCTTGGTGACGTTGGCGATCATGCCCGAAGGCAGGATGGCGACGCTGTCGCCCGGCTTCACCGAGCCGCCGGCGACGGTGCCCTGATAGCCGCGGAAGCTTTCGCCGGGGCGGGACACGCGCTGCACCGGCAGGCGGAAGCCGACGGTCTGGGCGGAGCGGACGGTGGCGAGCTCCAGCGTTTCGACCAGCGTCGGGCCTTCATACCAGGGCATGGCATCGGTGCCGCGATAGACGACATTCTCGCCCTTCAGCGCCGACATCGGGATGGCGGTCACCTGGCGGATGCCGAGCGAGAGCGCCAGCTCCTTGAAATCATGGGCGATCTTCTCGAAGCCCGCGCGGTCGTAGCCGGTCAGGTCGATCTTGTTCACGGCCAGCACGAACTGGCGGATGCCCATCAGCGAGGCGATGGTGGCGTGGCGGCGGGTCTGTTCGAGAAGGCCGGCGCGCGCATCGACCAGCAGCACGGCGAGATCGGCGGTGGAAGCGCCGGTCGCCATGTTGCGGGTATACTGCTCGTGGCCGGGCGTATCGGCAACGATGAAGGAGCGCTTGTCGGTGGAGAAGTAGCGGTAGGCGACATCGATGGTGATGCCCTGTTCCCGCTCGGCCTGGAGACCGTCGAGCAGCAGCGCGAAATCGGGCAGGCCGAGATCGTTCTGCTTGCCGCTGTCGCGGTGAAGCGAGGCGGCCTGGTCTTCCTTGACGGCCTTGGTATCCCACAGGAGACGGCCGATCAGCGTCGACTTGCCGTCATCCACGGAACCGCAGGTGATGAGACGAAGCGGGCGGGTATCGCGCACGACGGGAGCCGTTTCCGCATGGGGAAGGCTGGTGACGGTGGCGCTGGCTGCGAGCGCGGCGGTGGCGGTTGCGGACATCTCAGAAATACCCTTCGCGTTTCTTCTTTTCCATGGAGCCGGCCTGATCGCGGTCGATGGCGCGGCCCTGGCGTTCGGAGACGGTTGCAATTTCAAGCTCGGCGATCACCTCTTCCAGATTGGAGGCGGTGGAGCGGATGGCGCCGGTGAGCGGCCAGCAGCCGAGCGTGCGGAAGCGGATGTAATCCTCCTGGACCTGTTCGCCCGGCAGCGCCTCGAAGCGCGGATCTTCCGCCCAGAGCAGCATGCCGTCGCGCTCCACGAACTTGCGCTTCTTGGCGTAGTAGAGCGGCACCAGCGGAATGTCTTCCGCCTGGATGTAGCGCCAGATATCCACCTCGGTCCAGTTGGAGAGCGGGAAGGCGCGCACGCTCTCTCCCTTGCGGATCATGCCGTTATAGACGTTCCACAGCTCGGGGCGCTGGTTGCGCGGGTCCCACTTGTGGTCGGGCGTGCGGAAGGAATAGATGCGCTCCTTGGCGCGGGAGGCTTCCTCGTCGCGGCGCGCGCCGCCGAAGGCCGCGTCATACTGGCCGGCATCGAGCGCCTGGCGCAGCGCCTCGGTCTTCATGATGTCGGTATAGAGCGCCGAGCCGTGGGTGAAGGGCGTGATGTTCTCCGCCACGCCGCGCGGGTTGCGGTGCTCGATGAGATCGAGGTCGTAGCGCTTCGCGGTCTCGTCGCGGAAGTCGATCATTTCCGGGAATTTCCAGCCGGTGTTGATGTGCACCAGCGGGAAGGGCACGCGGCCGGGATAGAAGGCCTTGCGCGCCAGATGCAGCAGCACGGACGAGTCCTTGCCGATGGAATAGAGCATCACGGGGCGTTCGAATTCGGCGGCCACTTCACGGAAGATGTGGATCGCCTCGTTTTCGAGCGCCTTCAGATGCGGATCGAGGGGCGGCTTGGACGGAGCCGGGTTCTTCAGTTCGACGTCCGGGCGGGTGTCGGGCATGGGTTACTCCAGTGATGTCCCCTGGTCCGGCGTCTCGGGAGGATCGGGCCGGCGGGGGTAAAAGGTCGGTTGCGATGTGTTCGTGTGCGGCTCAGGCCGGTTCGGGAAGGGAGGAGGAGGCGGCGGCTTCGGCCACGTGCAGGCCGCATTCGCGCTTCTCGTCCTGCTCCCACCACCAGCGGCCGGCGCGCTCCGGCTCGCCGGGCTTGATGGCGCGGGTACAGGGCTCGCAACCGATGGAAGGATAGCCGCGCTTGTGCAGCGGGTTGACCGGCACCGCATGGGCTTCCACATAGGCATTGATGTCCTCGATCGACCAGTCGGCCAGCGGATTGACCTTGATGAGGTTGCGCTCCGCGTCGAATTCGGCAAAGGGCGTCGTGGCGCGGTTGCCGGACTGGCCGCGGCGAAGGCCGGTGATCCAGATGCCGGCGCCCTCGAGCGCGCGGGCAAGCGGCTTCAGCTTGCGCACGCCGCAGCAGGCATGGCGGGCCTCGACGCTGTCGTAAAAGCCGTTGAGGCCATATTGCGCCGCATAGGCGTCCACATCCGCCTGCTCCGGCCGGTAAAGCCGGATGGAAAGGCCGAAGCGCTCTTCCGTCTCGCCGATCAGGTCCACGGTTTCCTTGAAGAGGCGGCCGGTTTCCAGCGTGGAAACCGCAATCTCCAGCCGGTTCAGCCCGATGGCCGCGGTGATGACCTGATCCTCGATTCCGAGCGAGGTGGTGAAAACCGCCCGCGCCCCCAGCGCCGCCACATGCGCCAGCCGCTCTTCCAGCGGCAGGGCGGCAAGCGCGCGGTCAAGCGCATCGGCAAAGGCGGGCGTGGCTTCGAAACGATCGGTCATGTCAGGAATTCCCGGGCAATGTCTTTCAGTGCTGCCATTATTGCAGCTGCGAAGGGCAAAGGGAGGAAATGGCTTTGCGATATTCGAGGGGGGTAGAGCAAATATCACCCCGCTTTCGTGCTGCGGCGAAACAAGGGAGCGGGGATCACCCTCTTGAAATGTCTACAAAATCAGTAGATTATGCCTGTCCAGAACCATTGAATCATTGTCTTTTTCCGGGCTTTGCGATAGGCCGGGAGGATGGACCAGACACGCTTCCAGGCATGATGTTGCGATGATTTCCCAGAAGGCAAAATATGCGCTGCGCGCGCTCTCGGCGCTCGCCCGGGGCGACAGGGCACAGCCGCGCCAGATTTCGGAAATCGCGACCTCGCAGAACATCCCGAAGAAGTTTCTCGAGCAGATCCTTCTCGACCTGAAGCGCGAGGGCATCGTGCGCAGCCTGCGCGGCAAGCAGGGCGGCTACCTGCTCCTGAAGCCCGCCGCCGAAATCACCTTCGGGGAGGTGCTCCGCATCATCGACGGCCCACTCGCGCCCTTGCCCTGCCTCTCCATCACCGCCTATCGCCGCTGCGACGATTGCGACGGCGAACTCTCCTGCGAAATCCGCCACGTGTTTCACCGGGTGGCGGAGGCGGAAAGGGCTGTGCTCTTCTCCTCCACCATCGCCGACGGCATCCACCTCGCCGACGAGGCCATGGCGGAAGCACCCCGCCCGGCCGAAACCGTCGACGGGTAAGCGCAGGCTCTGCGATCGTCTTGTAGATTTATCTAAACAAGGATTGACTGAAGGTCCGTTCCTGCTAACCTCCCCTTCAGGATGCGGGCAATTTCCCGTGTCCCGGGGCTTAGAAAACCCCTGCTCAGATGTGACCGTATCTTGAAGGATACGTCCCGAACCCTTTAGCGTCTTGGCCATTGCGGCCGGGAGGCCCCTGTCATGTCCAGAACTTCGGTTTAAAAGCCGGGGCGGCCACTCTGAGCTGGCTTTTCTAACTCCCGGTCACCGGAGGATCGTTGCGAAACATCCGCCGGTGACTCCCTCGACCGACCGGGAGCGCAAGCATCGTGGACATCACGCAAATCTACATGGCCTCGCCGGACTGGATAAAGGCGCTGCTCGTCGCCGCACCCTTCGCAACCGCCGTCGCCATCGCCTTCCTCTTCCGTCCCGCGCGTCCCGCCCGATCCTCGCAAGCGCCCGACGCCTTCGGTGAAGCGGCAGCGCCCGTCAGCCCTCATATATGGCACAGCCCCGTGGAGCGCGGCGAAGAGTCATCCGGATTTGCCCGAGAGTCGGAGCTGCATGGTCCGGTCGCCATTGCCGGACGTCCGGCCAGCGATCCGGACGAGAGCGCGTCCCCGCGCTGACACCGCAACAACCCGGTACTCGCCTTCGTTTCATTTTATACATCAGGCGGATTTGATATGTCTGCGGCAGAAAGGGCAGAAGCAGCCGCATGGAGACCAGCCATGCATCCGGACGACTGGGCGTTCCGGAGTGGGGCAAGCCACCGCCTTGCGCTTTCGCTGGAGTGAAAGAGATGCGGAAATTTCCGATTTCGATCAGCTTTATCGTCCGAAAGACCCGCACGACCTGGTCACTGACCGTGCGGATCCAATATCGAGACGAATAAAGTAAAGGGTGACGGGATCTCCAACTCCCGTCACCGCTCCAGTGTATATGAGCAGCGGCTGTGTCGCAAGCCGCTGCTGCCAACCGGTCCCATCGCGTGCCGAAATCAGAATTGCAGCGGCCAGCGGCGCTCGGTCGGCACCACGGTGAGAATGTCGATGCCCCATTCGGTCACGCGGTAGGCGAGGCTGAAGGGGAGGTCGGAGAAATGCAGCTCGCGGGTTCCGGAAACGCGGCCCTGCCGCCCCATTTCCGGCTGTTCCGCCAGCACCAGCGCGGCATAGCGCACGCGGGTAATCACGGCCTTTGCTGCCACCGGGTCCTGCCGGGCCTTGAAGTTGCTGATGAATTTCAGGCGCCCGATCGCCCGCTCCGTCCAGCGTACCCGCGTCATCGCTCACCTCACGACAGAAGCTGGTTGAACACCTGCCCGGCCTGTTCTTCCGAGATCAGGTGCCCGTCGCGCGCATCGCTCAACCCGTGCTCGATATCGCTCAGCTGCCACTCCTCCGTATCGACGAAAAGCTCGATGGCCCGCTCCGCGATCAGATGATGGGACTGCCTGCTCTTGCGGCACAACTGCTCCAGCCGCCCCGCCGCATGTTCTGAAATCTCGATGGTAATGGAAGGCATGATTCGAACCTCGTTGAATATCGACGAGAATACGAATGAATAGATTCGGGTCAATATTTGGATTTATTGATGGTTTTGGAGTATATGTTAAAAGATATATTTGATAATTGTGTTTGGTTTCGGGTGGCGCTGTGAGTGAGCTGTCGGAATGGCCCGGCGGCTCAGGGCGTGCATGGCGTCGGGTTTGTCGATGTGCACCCCCCTCTGGACTGCATGGCGCCGCATGTGACGCACCGCACCCCCCTCTGTCCCTGCCGGGACATCTCCCCCTCAAGGGGGGAGATCGGGATGGGGTTGATGTGGGCAGTCCCTCGCAGACGTCTCTGCAAATGAGACGCTTGTTATTTGGGGAAACCAAAAACCGCAATGTCGATCTCCCCCCTTGAGGGGGAGATGTCCCGGCAGGGACAGAGGGGGTGCAGCACGTCAAACTCGACGTCGCGAGGGGCGCAGCCCCCCGCGAACCTCGCGTTACCGGTCGCTGACCTGCCAGTTCGGGTTGATCCACGGCTCCTGGTTGGAGCGGGGCAGGGGCTGGCGGCCGAGGATGTGGTCGGAGGCCTTTTCGCCGGTCATGATCGAGGGGCCGTTGAGGTTGCCGTAGGTGACATGCGGGAAGATGGAGCTGTCGGCGACGCGCAGGCCCTCGACGCCGATGACGCGGGTTTCCGGATCGACCACCGCCATCGGGTTATTCACCGCCCCCATCTTGCAGGTGCCGCAGGGGTGATAGGCGCCTTCCAGATGCTCGCGCAGGAAGGCGTCCAGCTCCTCGTCGGTCTGGGCGTTGCGGCCCGGCTGGATTTCCTCGCCGCGATAGGGATCGAAGGCCTTCTGCGAGAAGATCTCGCGGGTGACGCGGATGGCGTGGCGGAACTTCACCCAATCCTCGGGGTCGCTCATGTAATTGAAGCGCAGCACCGGATCGTCCTTGAAATCGGGCGAGCGCAGCGTCACCGAGCCGCGCGATTTCGACATGTTGTAGCCCACATGGGCCTGGAAGCCGTGGCCGCCGGCGGCAGACTTGCCGTCATAGGAAATGGCGATCGGCAGGAAGTGATACTGGATGTCCGGCCACTTGATGCCCGGCGCGGAGCGGATGAAGGCGGCCGCCTCGAACTGGTTGGAGGTGCCGAGACCCTTCTTGAAGAACAGCCACTGCGCGCCCACCACGCCCATCCAGAACCAGTTGTTCTTGGAATGCAGGGTGATCGGCTTGGTGGAATGGAACTGGTGGTAATATTCGAGGTGATCCTGCAGGTTCTGGCCGACGCCGGGACGATCGGCGACGACGGGAATGCCCATCGCCTTCAGATGCTCGGCCGGGCCGATGCCGGACAGAAGCAGGATCTTCGGGCTGTTGAAGGCCGACGCTGCGACGATCACCTCGCGGTTGGCGCGGATCACCTCCAGCTTGCCGCCGATCTCCACCTCGACGCCGACGGCGCGGGTGCCTTCCATGACCACGCGCTTCGCATAGCAACGGATGAGGCGGCAGTTCAGCCGCTTCAGCGCCGGCTTCAGATAGGCATTGGCCGCAGACCAGCGAACGCCGTTGTGGCTCGTCTGCTCCATCAGGCCGAAGCCTTCCTGCTGCTGGCCGTTGTAATCCTCGGTAACGGGGAAGCCCGCCTGACGGCCGGCCTCGATGAAGGCCCTGTAGAGCGGATTGCGGATCTCGCCGCGGCGCACATGCAAGGGGCCGTCCGTGCCGCGCCAGCCGTCCTGGCCGCCATGGGAGTTTTCCATGCGCTTGAAATAGGGCAGCACGTCCGAATAGGCCCAGCCGCGCGCGCCCATCTCTTCCCAGCGGTTGAAGTCTTCCGCGTGCCCCCGCACATAGACCATGCCGTTGATCGAGGACGATCCGCCGATCACCTTGCCGCGCGGCGCAATCATCCGGCGGTTGTTGAGGAAGGGCTCGGGCTCCGAGAGATAGCCCCAGTTGTAGCGGTTCATGTTCATGGGATAGGCGAGCGCCGCCGGCATCTGCACGAAGGGGCCCGCATCCGAACCGCCATATTCCAGCACGATCACAGAATGCCTGCCGTCCTCCGACAGCCGATAGGCCATGGCGGAACCCGCCGAGCCGGAGCCGATGATGACGAAATCTGCTTGGTTAGTCATGGCTAATTCCAGTATATGAGTGATTGCTGGATGGATGATGGTGCGAAGGGCAGTGTTCCCGGCGGTGGTGGGCGACCCTATGGTCATCGAGGCTCACGTCGCGACGGCCGGAGCGCGCGGGCGCATCTGCAAGGAGTGAAGGACCATGAGCGGGATTCAACGCATCGAGATCGATGGGAGGCCCTATGTCCTCCTCAGCGAGGAGGACTATGAAGACATGATCGACATGATTGACACGATCGAGGCCCAGGCCATCATGGCGCGCATCGCGGCCGGTGAGGAAACCTGGCCTCATGAGCTCGTGGTCGAGCTCATGTCCACCGACAGCCGCATCCGCACCTACCGCACCTATCGCGGGATGAGCGTATCCGAACTCGCGGCGGCGGCAGGCATTTCCCAGCCCTATCTCTCCGAGATCGAAAACGGCAGGAAGACCGGCTCCGTCGATGTGCTGCGGCGCATCGCGGCTGCCCTCCGGGTCGAGCTCGACGATATCGCCGGCTGACCGCGCGCACGGGAACCCGCCGGCGATGCGCGTCTCCGGGTCGTATCTCGTGCTGCCATGTCCCGCCTGTACCGTCACAGGTGTCTCCGTTTCTTGTTTCATGCGAGAAGGCATGCGTGGCGTCCCATCTGCCGGGCTGCACCCCCTCTGCCTCGCACGGCGTCGAGTTTGCCGCACCGCACCCCCTCTGTCCTGCATGGCGCCGCATGTGACGCACCGCACCCCCCTCTGTCCCTGCCGGGACATCTCCCCCTCAAGGGGGGAGATCGACTGTGGGTTTAGGGTTTCCCCAAATGACAAGCGTCTCATCCGCAGAACCGTTGGCGAGGGACTTCCTCAAGAATCCCCATCCTGATCTCCCCCCTTGAGGGGGAGATGTCCCGGCAGGGACAGAGGGGGGTGCGGCGCCTCAAACTCAACCCCGTGCGAGGCAGAGGGGGTACACATCGGCATACTCCACGCCGTGCAAGCCACCCCGCTCTCCCGCCCTCAATACGGCGAGGCGACCGGGCCCATGCCCACGTAAACGGTCTTCAGTTCCGAATAGTGGTTGAGCGCCGCAGCCGAGTTTTCGCGGCCGAAGCCGGATTGCTTGGCGCCGCCGAAGGGGATTTCGACCGGGCAGAGATTGTAGGCGTTGATCCACAGCGTGCCCGCTTCCAGCGCGTCCACCACGCGGTGCGCGCGGGTGAGGTCGGCGGTGAAGACGCCGCCGGCGAGGCCGAATTCGGTGTCGTTGGCGCGGGCGAGCACATCAGCCTCGTCCTCGAAGTCGAGCACGCACATGACCGGGCCGAAGATTTCCTCCCGCGCAATGGTCATGTCGTCGGTAACGTCGGCAAAGACGGTCGGTTGGATGTAGTAGCCTTCGCCCGTCACGTTGTTCGGAATGCCGCCGCCGGTGACCAGCGTTGCGCCCTCCGCCTTGCCCTTGGCGATGGAGTCCAGCACCTTGGCGCGCTGGGCGTGGGAAACCATCGGGCCCATCTGCGTGTCCTCGTTCATCGGGTCACCGATGAGGATGGCTTCCGTGCGGGCCTTCAGCCGCTTCAGGAATTCGCCCTTGATCGCCTTGTGCACATAGACACGGGTACCGTTCGAGCAGACCTGGCCGGTCGAATAGAAGTTGCCGAGCATGGCGCCGCCGATGGCGCTGTCGATATCGGCATCGTCGAAGACGATGATCGGCGACTTGCCGCCGAGCTCCATGGTGACGTGGCGAAGGCCGGCGGCAGCGGCCTCATAGACCTTGCGACCGGTCGGCACGGAGCCGGTCAGCGACACCTTGGCGACATCGGGATGGTTGACGAGCAGCGGGCCGGTGGTGCGGTCACCCTGGATGACATTGTAGAGGCCCTTGGGCAGGCCCGCCTCGATGAGGATCTCGGCGATCTTCAGCGCGCAGAGGGGCGTGTTTTCCGACGGCTTGAACACCATGGCATTGCCGCAGATCAGCGCCGGCGCGCCCTTCCAGCAGGCGATCTGGGTCGGATAGTTCCACGCGCCGATGCCGACGCAGACGCCGAGCGGCACCCGCTTGGTATAGGCAAAATCGCCACCGAGCGGGATATAGTCGCCGTTGAGCGCCGAAGCCGCGATGCCGCCGAAGAATTCGAAGCTGTCGGCGCCGGAGGTCGCGTCCGCAACGGTGGTTTCCTGGATGGGCTTGCCCGTATCCAGCGTTTCCAGCTCCGAAAGCTCGCGGTTGCGCTCGCGGATGATTTCGGCAGCGCGCTTGAGGATGCGGCCGCGGGCGGTCGGGCTCGTGTTCGCCCATTCCTTCTGCGCCGCCTTGGCGGATGCAATCGCCCGCTCGACGATGGCAGGGGTTGCGGCGTGCAGCTTCGCGATCACCTCGCCCGTTGCGGGATAGACGCAATCGAAGACCGCACCGGCTGAATCTTCCACATATTCGCCATCGATGAAATGGCTGGCTTTCGGTTGTGCGCGCATCATTCCCCCCTCGGGTAACGCTTGGATTCTTCGAGAATGTTCAGGTCCATGTGGTTGCGCATGTAGCGCTCGGAGGCCTTCTGCAGCGGCTGGTGATCCCACGGATAATAGGCGCCGTTGCGGAGCGCCTCGTAGACCACCCAGCGCCGCGCCTGGCTTTCCCGCACGGCGGCATCGAATTCCGCCATGTTCCAGCGGGCCTTGCGCTTCGCACGGAAGCCCTCCAGCACGTCCGCATGGGCGGGATCGGTGGCGAGGTTGGCAAGCTCGAACGGATCGGCCTCGAGATCGAAGAGCTGTTCGGGATCGAGCTCGCAATGGATGTATTTCCACTTGCCCTCGCGGATGCCGACCAGCGGGGCATAGGAGGCTTCCGCCGCATATTCCATCAGCACGGGCGCGGTGCGCGGCTTGCCGTTGATGACGGGCACGAGGCTTTCCCCATCGGTCCAGGGCATGATTTCATCCATCGAGATTCCGGCGAGATCGCAGAGCGTCGGCGTGACATCGAGGTTGGAGACGGGCGCGAGGTGTTTCCCGGCCTTGACGCCCGGGCCTGCGATCATCAGCGGCACGCGGGCGGAACCCTCGAAGAAGTTCATCTTGAACCAGAGCCCGCGCTCGCCCAGCATGTCGCCGTGGTCGGAGCAGAAGAAGATCAGCGTGTTGTCGAGCATGCGCGTGCGGGTCAGCGTGTCGACCAGTTCGCCCACCTTCTCGTCCAGATAGGAGATATTGGCGAAATAGGCCTGCCGCGAGCGGCGGATGTCCGTCTCGGTGACGTTGAAGTTCTCGTAGTCGCAGGAATGGATGATGCGCTTCGAATGCGGGTCCTGCTCGCTATCAGGCAGGGTGCCGACTTCCGGCAGCAAATAGGGGCAATCCTCGTAGAGGTCCCAGAATTTCTTGCGCGCGACATAGGGGTCGTGCGGGTGGGTGAAGGAGACGGTGACGCACCAGGGACGGCGGGCCTCGTCGTCGTTCTCGCGCGAGAGCTGGTAGAGCTTCTGGTTGGCGAGGAAGGCCACCTCGTCGTCATATTCCATCTGGTTGGTGATTTCGGCGACACCCGCGCCCGTCACCGAACCCAGGTTGTGATACCACCAGTCGATGCGCTCCCCGGGCTTGCGGTAATCGGGCGTCCAGCCGAAATCGGCCGGGTAGATATCGGTCGTCAGCCGCTCCTCGAAGCCATGCAGCTGGTCGGGGCCGACGAAATGCATCTTGCCCGACAGGGCAGTGTAATAGCCGGCGCGGCGCAGGTGATGGGCGAATGTGGGGATGGAGGAGACATATTCCGCCGCATTGTCATAGACGCGGGTGCGGCTCGGCAGCTGGCCGGCCATGAAGGAGGCGCGCGCCGGCGCGCAGAGCGGCGAAGACGTGTAATTGTTGACGAAACGGGCGGAACGGGCGGCCAGCGCCTTCATGTGGGGCGCATGGAGGAAATCCGCCGGGCCATCGGGAAAGAACTTCCCGTTCAGCTGGTCCACCATGATGATGAGGATATTGGGTCTTGCGGTCATGCCGGGTGTTCCCTTGGTTCTTATCGGCGTGAGAGTTGGGAGGTGAGGTAATCTTCGATGAGGGCGATGGAGGCATCGATGCTGATCGGCGCTACGCGCAGGCCCTGGCGAATGTAGAGGCCGTCGATCATCGCCGCCGCGCCATCGGCAATCCGCCTGGCCTCGTCGGCAGGCACCAGCGGCTTCAGCGCGGATATCAGGTTGGAATTTAGACGGCGGGCATAGACGGCGAGCAGGCGCCGGGTTTCGTCCGAGCGCTGCGCCTCGACATAGAAGGCAAGCCAGGCGGCAATCGTCTCCGGCGCAAACTGGCTGGCATTGAAGCTCACCCGAACCACCGCCGAAAGCCGCTCGCGCGGCGTCTCGGCAATCGACAGCGCCGCCACCGCATCGTCATGCAGCTGCCTCAGCAGCGAGCGCATGGTCTCGATCAGCAGCTGCTCCTTGCTGCCGAAATAATGGTGGGCGAGGGCAGGGGAAACGCCCGCCTGCCGCGCAATCTCGGACATCGTCACGGACAACGACCCATGATCGCCGATCGCTTTCAGCGCGGCGTCCACCAGCGCCTTGCGGCGTATGGGCTCCATCCCGATCTTGGGCATTCATCCATCCTTCTTGATAAAGGCAGATTATTTTTAATTGAGCCGTCAATCAATAAAAAATCGCGACCCATGTCGTGCCGTCCACGACGGCGCATATCGCCTTTCATATAAGGGAATGATGATGAAGCTCTTGTGTGCGCATCGAATGCTGCTAGAATGGAGCGGCAAGCGGGTGGTGGTACACCCGCTTGCACTTTTACTTTTCCTTACGCTCGACCCGCACGGCGATGATCCAGCCCGTGCGGGTTTTGCGTATGGTAAGCGTGATCGACCACGGATTTTTCCGCATCTCTCACCTCCATCGTTCGGGACAAGGCCGTTGCCACGGCCGGGCTGGCCCATCCTGCCCGGTCGCACCGGCTGGCACGGTGCGGGCTGCTTCTGTCCGAACGATGGAAGGTTAGATTATTCTAATGAAGTTGTCGTGCATTTTCTGCGCTTGAAACGGCGTGGGAGGCTGCTAGAATGGAGCTGCCGGCGGATGCGCGAACACCCGCCGGCAGCTTTGCTTACTCTTTACGCTCGACCCGCACGGAGACAATCCAGCCCGTGCGGGTTTTGCGTATGGTAAGCGTGATCGACCACGGATTTTTCCGCATCTCCCACCTCCATCGTTCGAGGACAGGGCCGTTGCCACGGCCGGGCTGGCCCATCCTGCCCGGTCACACCGGCTGGCACGGTGCGGGCTGCTTCTGTCCGAACGATGGAAAGTTAGGTTATTCTAATGAAGTTGTCGTGCATTTTCTGTGCTTGAAACGGCGCGGGAGGCTGCTAGAATGGAGTGGCCGGCGGATGCGGTAACACCCGCCGACGCGTTTTACTTACCTGACTTACGCTCTACCCGCACGGAGACAATCCAGCCCGTGCGGGTCTTGCGTATGGTAAGCGTGATCGACCACGGATTTCTCCGCATCTCCCACCTCCATCGTTCGGGACAAGGCCGTTGCCACGGCCGGGCTGGCCCATCCTGCCCGGTCACACCGGCTGGCACGGTGCGGGCTGCTTCTGTCCGAACGCCCTAATATTAGACGTAAATCATGGAATGGGAAGCAGGTCTGCCATGAGCGGAATGCGCGGCTGTCCGTCTCGCCTTTTCCGCGAAAAGGGCTAGATTGAAGCGGTCGCTCGATACAAGCAGAGGGAGAAAATCCATGTCCTATACTGATGACGGCAGCGGTTTCGGGTCCGGCTATTCCATCGGTTCGAAGTGGGGCTGGTTTCTGGCGCTGGGGGTTTTGATCACGCTTCTCGGCATCTACGCCATGGTGAATGTGGTGATGGCGACGATCGCCTCGATCTACTTCATCGCGGCAGTCATGCTGGTGGCGGGTGTGGGCTACCTCATCCATGCCTTCCAGGTCCGGGGATGGGAAAACGTGCTCTACTGGGCGCTGGGCGGAGTGCTCTATCTCATCGCCGGCATCTTCGCCTTCATGAACCCGATCGCGGCTTCCGCGGTGCTGACGCTGGTCATGGCCGTCACGCTGATCGTCGCGGGCATCGCCCGTCTGGTGATCGGCCTGCGCATGCGGGGCAGCGGCGGCACCTACATGATCCTGAGCGGCATCGTGACGGCGCTCGGCGGCGTGCTGATTGCCGCCGGCTGGCCGGCCAGCAGCCTCTTCGTGCTCGGCCTTTTCCTCTCGGTGGATCTGATCATCCAGGGCGCCACGCTGATCGGCCTTTCGCTGGCGCTGCGCCGGCTCGCCTGAGGGACCGTCTGAAACGGCACTTTTCGGCCCGGGGCGCGAACTCCGGGCTATGTCATTGTTTTGTCACAAAAAAATTTCGTTGACGCTACGCTTTGTTCAGGAATATCGGCTTACATGCCCGATACCCATCGCTGACTCGCGGAGTGCTTCATGTCCATCGCCCCCGAACTCCTGCGGCTCTTTGCCGATCGTGAGCTCGTGACGCTTGCGAAGCTGGTGGCGGCCAGCGCCTTCCAGCCGATCGCGGAGATGGGCACGGGGGCGGTCTTCGGCTACGAGTCGCTGCTGCGCGGCCACGACCGGCTGGGCTGTGCCTCGCCGCTGGCCTTTCTCGATCATGCCGAGCGCCACGGGCAGCTTTTCGAGGTGGAGGGGCTGCTGGCCGGGCGCGCGCTGGCGAAGTTTGCCAGCCTGCCGACCTACCGGGATGCGACGCTGTTCCTCAATCTCGACGTGCGCCTCATTCCGCGCGGCGTCGCCTTTGCCGACATGCTGCGGGCGGAGATGGACAGCCTCGGCATTCCCGCCTCCTCGGTCTGCTTCGAGCTGTCGGAGCGGTTCGACAATGCCGGCGTGCCGGAATTTGCCACCCTGGTCAGCCATGTCAGGCAGGCGGGTTTCAAGCTCGCCATCGACGATTACGGTGCCGGCCATGGCGAGATGAACCTGCTGTGCGACTATCAGGTGGATTACATCAAGATCGACCGTCACATGGTGGCGGGCATCGATCTCAATCCGCGCAAGCGGCATCTCTTCAAGAACACGGTGAACATGGCCCATGCGCTGGGCATTCGCGTCATCGCCGAGGGGGTCGAGACGGAGGGAGAGCTTGTCACCACCCGCGATCTCGGCGCGGATCTCGTGCAGGGCTGGCACATCTCCCGCCCTGAAACCGAGGTCGGCCGGCTGAAGACGTCCTTCCCCCGGCTGGCACGGCCGAGAAGCGGGGCGAGGGGCGCCTCCAGCGACACGGTTCTCATCCGCCGCCAGATGGAGCGCCTGCCGTCGATCCGCGAGGACGAGGGCATCGACCGGGTCTTCGCGCTGTTCCGCAACAATCCGGCCCAGACCTTCTTTCCCGTTCTCAACGCCAATGGCGAGCCGCGCGGCATCATCCGCGAGCGCACGCTGAAGGCCTATATCTACCAGCCTTTCGGCCGCGATCTGCTGACGAACCCGCATTACCGGCGCTCGATCAGCCAGTTCGTGGAATCCGCCCCGGTCATCGGGCTCGATGCGGATGCCGACCAGCTCGCCTCCATCTTCACCAACATGGAAGGCAACGACTGCATCATCCTCACGGAAAACATGCGCTATGCGGGGGTGGTCTCGCCGGCGGCCATGGTGCGGCTCTTCAACGACAAGCAGCTGAAAAGCGCCCGCGAACAGAACCCGCTGACGGGCCTGCCCGGCAACATCGCCATCCACGACCAGCTTTTTGCCCGCAGCCGGGATACGGGGCGGCTGCGCTATTTCTGCTACGGCGATTTCGATCACTTCAAGCCGTTCAACGATGTCTACGGCTTCGCCCGGGGCGACAAGGCCATCACGCTCTTCGCCGCCCAGATGCGCCGCGCCTTCCTGGAGGGCGAGGTGTTTCTCGGCCATATCGGCGGGGACGATTTCTTCATCGGTACGGTGGACATGCCGCGCGACAAGGTGGAGCGGGCACTCACCCGCCTTGCCGCCGAGTTCGCCGCCGATGCGCGCACCCTCTACAGCCCCGAAGACCTCGCCCGCGGCGGCATCGAGGCCGAGGACCGCACCGGCAGCCAGCGCTTCTTCCCGCTGCTGCGCTGCTCCTTCGCCGTGCTCGAGGTGCCGGAGGGCCAGGTGCTCTCCGACCTCGGCCAGGTCAGCCGCCGCATCGCCGAACTCAAGCGCCTCGCCAAACGCAGCGACACCGGCCTCGTCCTCGGCCGCCTCGACACCCCCGACACCGCCCTCCCGCCCGTGGAACTGCTGGCCGCCGGGTGATGCGGGCGTTGCGCTTGAGGCGATGCGCACCCTCCGTTTGCAGGGGGTGGAGGGTGCCGAGGTTCACCCCCCTCTGTCGGCTTCGCCGACATCTCCCCCTCAAGGGGGGAGATCGGGGCTGCCTCGCATCGCGTTGAGTTTGCCGCACCGCACCCCCCTCTGTCCGCACGGCGTTGAGTTTGCCGTACCGCACCCCCCTCTGTCCCTGCCGGGACATCTCCCCCTCAAGGGGGGAGATCGACATTGCGGTTTTCGTTTCCCTAAATAACAAGGGTCTCATTTGCAGAGACGTTTGCGAGGGACTGCCCGCATCAACCCCATCCCGATCTCCCCCCTTGAGGGGGAGATGCCCGGCAGGGCAGAGGGGGGTGCAGCACGGCACACTCGACATAGTGCAGGAACAGAAGCCCCCCCCCGCAGCGTCCCGATGTCGCGCAGGCATTGCCTTGAATTGCCCCGGATGGCGGTCTTAATGGGGGAGAAACGAAGCACCCGCGAGGAGGCCCGAGCCATGACCCTTCCAGACCAGATGACACATGTTGCCATGGAACAGCCGGGCGGGCCGGAGGTGATGCGGCTGGTGCGGGGGGCGCTGCCGGTGCTGAAGCCGGGCGAGATCCTGGTGCGGGTGGAGGCGGCGGGCATCAACCGGCCGGATGTGCTGCAGCGCATGGGGGCCTATCCGCCGCCGAAGGATGCAAGCCCGATCCTCGGCCTCGAGGTGGCCGGCGAGGTGGTGGCGGTGGCCGAGGGGGTTTCCGCCTTTCGGCCGGGCGACCGGGTCACCGCGCTCGCCAATGGCGGCGGCTATGCGGAATATTGCGCCGTGCCGGCCACGCAGGCGCTGCCCTTCCCGAAGGGCTACGATGCGGTGAAGGCGGCGGCCCTGCCGGAGACCTTCTTCACCGTCTGGGCAAACCTGTTCCAGATGGCGGGGCTCACCGAGGGCGAGACCGTGCTCATCCATGGCGGCTCGTCGGGCATCGGCACCACGGCGATCCAGCTGGCGAAGGCCTTCGGCGCCGAGGTCTACACCACCGCCGGCTCGGCCGAGAAATGCGCGGCCTGCGAGCGCCTGGGCGCGAAGCGGGCGATCAACTACCGCGCGGAGGATTTCGCCGCCGTCATCCGCGAGGAGACGGGAAAGCGCGGCGTCGACGCCATCCTCGACATGATCGGAGCCGCCTATTTCGAGAAGAACATCGCCTCGCTCGCGAAGGACGGATGCCTGTCGATCATCGCTTTCCTCGGCGGTTCGCTGGCCGAGAAGGTGGACCTGACGCCGATCATGGTGAAGCGCCTGACGGTGACCGGCTCCACCATGCGCCCGCGCACGGCGGCGGAGAAGCAGGCGATCCGCGACGAGCTTCTCGCCGAGGTCTGGCCGCTGCTGGAGGAGGGCACCGTCGCCCCCGTCATCCATGCGGCGATGCCCTTTGCCGAGGTCGCCGAAGCGCACCGGCTGATGGAAACCAGCACCCATGTGGGCAAGATCGTGCTGACGCTCTGAGGCGCCGGCCCGAAAATTACGGAAACAGGAAGAAGGCGATTGCCGCCGCCGCCATGACCAGCGTCGCGGTCCAGCCGGCGATGCTGAGCGGCAGGGGCAGCGTCAGCCGTCCCATCACGCGGCGGTTGGTGGCGATCAGCATCATCACCACCATCAGCGGGGCGGCCAGCACCCCGTTCACCACCGCGCTCCAGTAGAGCGCCCGCACGGGATCGATGGGGGAAAAGGTCAGCGCCACGCCGCCGGCGGTCGCAAGCGCGATCACCCCATAGAAGGCCTTGGCCTCGCGCGGGCGGCGGTTCAGCCCCTCCGTCCAGCCGAAGGTCTCGCTGACGGCATAGGCGGTCGAACCGGCCAGAACCGGCACCGCCAGCAGCCCGGTCGCGATGATGCCGAGCGCAAAGAGCGCGAAGGCGAAATCCCCGGCGATGGGGCGCAGCGCCTCGGCCGCATCCGCAGAGGTGCGGATGTCGGTCACCCCGTGGGCATGCATGGTGGCGGCGGCGGAAAAGACGATGAACAGCGCAATGAGGTTCGACACGCCCATGCCGGTGATGGTGTCCAGCCGGATGCGCGCCAGCTCCGGCCCGGCGGTCCGCGGCGTGATGCAGAGCGGCTTGACGTGCCGGCGGTGCAGTTCCTCCACCTCCTGGCCCGCCTGCCAGAAGAAGAGATAGGGGCTGATCGTGGTGCCGAGCACCGCCACCAGCGCCATCATGTGGTCCCGGTCGGGCACGAGATGGGGGATGAAGGCGCCGGAAAGCGCCTCGCCGAGGGGCACCCGCACGGCGAAGACCACCGCCACATAGGAAAAGAGCGACAGCGTGGCCCATTTCAGAAAGCCCGCATAGCGGTCATAGGGAATGAAGATCTCCGCCAGCACGCAGCCCGCGCCGAAAAGCAGCGTGTAGAGAAGCTCCGGCCCGCCGAGGATCAGCGTCAGCGCCGCGCCCATGGCGCCGAGATCGGCCCCGAGATTGAAGACATTGGCGACGATCAGCAGCACCACCACCGCCCTGAGCAGCGGTTTCGGATAGTGCCGGCGCAGGTTCTGGGCGATCCCGACCCCGGTCACGCAGCCGATCCGGGCGCTCACCGCCTGGATCGCCGCCATCAGCGGAAAGGAAAAGACCAGCGTCCAGGAAAGCCCGTAGCCGAATTGCGCGCCCACCTGGGCATAGGTGGCGATGCCGCTCGGATCGTCGTCCGCCGCCCCGGTGACGAGCCCCGGCCCCAGGCTCTTGAGAAAGCCGGAGCGTCCGGTCGTATCGGCGGGGGAGGGCGCGGGCTGGTCCATGGCCTTCTATACCGGATGGTGCGTCAGGCCGCCAGCCGCCGCTTGAGCGCCAGACCGGCGAGCAGCGCGGCTGCGGCGGGCAGCGCAAACAGCAGGAACAGCCAGTGCGCGGCGCTGACATTGCCCTCGGTGCCGCCGGGATCGAGAAGCCCGGTGGAATTGACGATCACGCCGGCGAGCGCCGCGCCGAAACCGGAGCCGAGCGACTGCATCATGGTGATGGCGGCGGAGGCGCGGTCCTTCTCGTCGTCGCGGGCAAGCCGCAGCACCAGCGCGACCAGATGCGACCAGCCGAGCCCGACGCCCGCCCCCATGAAGAAGATGCCGACCGAGACCACGCCGAGCAGGGCGAGGTCGCTCGTCGGGTTTTCCCGCGCCATCGTCAGCGTCAGGCTGGCCGTGCCGGCCATTTCCAGCGCCGCGCCGAGGATGATCGAGGCAATCGCCCGGTTGCCGGTGTAATGGGTGGTCAGAAAGGCGCCGCCCGTCCAGCCGAGCGCGACCAGCGCCACCAGATAGCCGGAAAAGAGCGGCGGCACGCCGTGCAGTTCCTGCAGGAAATAGGGGATGTAGACATCCGCCGATAGAACCAGCAGCACCAGCATCATGAAGGCATAGATGAGGCCGAGCGGGGTGGAAAGCCGCGTGGCGCCTTCGGGAAAGAGCCGCACCGGCAGCAGCCGTTCGGCCAGCACCACGCCGACCGATGACACCAGCGCCAGCCCGAACCACAGGATGCGCCGCGTGGCATCCTCCGCCGATCCGGCAAGCGACAGCAGCACCACGGCGGCCACCATCAGGAGGATCTGCGGAAAGGCGACGCGGATCTCGCCGCGGTCGTCCTCGGCCTTCGGCAGCAGCCGCGTGGCGAAGAGCGCCATCAGCACGGTGAAGGGCAGGGGAATGGCAAAGGCGAAGCGCCACAGCGAGCCGGAGGAAAACAGCCCGCCGAGCGACGGACCGATGAAGGTCGCGGCCCCCCAGACGGCGGCATAGAGCGTGCCGGCCATGTTCCACAGCCGCTCCGGATAGGCATGGCGCACGAAGGCATAGCCGAGCGCGACGATGATGCCCGCGCCGAAGCCCTGCACGCCGCGCCCCGCAATGAGGAGCGGCATGCTGGGCGACAGCGCGGCGAACAGGCTGCCGGCGCCGAAGAAGATCGCGCCGATCACATAGGCCTGCCGCAGCGACAGGCCGCGCGGCCGGGCCGTGATGAAGACGGAGCCGAGGAGCGAGCAGGCGACGAAGAGCGTGGTTGCCCAGGCGAAGAGATCGAGCCCGCCCACGTCGCGCACCACCGACGGCAGCACGGTGATGGAGATGTAGACCTCGATGGCGTGCAGTGCGACGCCGCCGCCCAGCATCAGCGTCGCCCCGAGATAGCGCGGCGCGAAGATTTCCGTGATGCGCGAGCGCCCGCCGTGATGCTCCGTCTCGCCCGCCGCCGTCCGTTCGTCCATGCCTCGAATCCCTCGACTTGTCAGACAGCCTGTGTCGCCTGAAAGCCGCCGGCTGCGCAAGGTGCGGATTCTCGAAGGGGCAGCGCCTGGCCGCTCACGAGCGGATCCAGTCGATGCAGCCGGCGGGCAGGAGACCGTTGCCGACCAGCATCGCGCCCTTGTCGTAGAGCGCGGAGCGCGGGGCGTCGTCCGGCAGCTTCGCGGCCGTCACGGTTCCGCTCGCATCCATCCACAGCAGCCGTCCGTCGACGGCTCCGAGCGCGTCCACCGCCTGCTGCGGCGTCGTTCCCGGCCAGAACAGCACCATCACCGTATCGTCCTTCGGCGCGGGAAGGGCGGCAAGCGCGCCCATGCTGAGCACCAGGAACACGAGCGCCGCCGGCGTGCCGGGCGTGCGCAGGCCCGCCCGTCCCGTGCGCCAGCCGATCAGCAGCGGCGCCAGGCCGAAGACGATGAACCACAGCAGGTCCCAGAACAGCGGATTGGCGCTCGCCATGCGGATGCGGTGGATGCCCAGCACCCAGTGGGACAGCACCCCGTCCACCACATGCCACGCCCCGAAGCCGATCAGCACCGCCGCCAGCAGCCGCCGGTCCGCCCCGGCCTCGGCAAACCGCCGCCGCTCGCGCCACAGCAGGAAAAGACCCATGCCGGCGATCCCGTACATCAGCAGATGGAAGAAGCCGTCGGTCATGATCAGCAGCCGTATATCCCCCTTCGCCGCCTCGATGCCGCTCAGCAGGTGATGCCATTCCAGGATCTGGTGCAGCACGATGCCGTCGAAGAACCCGCCGATGCCGAACCCCAGGAGATATCCCGCCCAGCGCAATCCCGCATGTTCCCGCCCAAACCCCCGCGCCACATCCGCCATCTCGTCCTCCACCGGTTCATTCCGGCAAACGGCTGGCGCGGGGGGAGGTTCCGGCCGGAGGCGGTGGCGCTGCGCGGGGTGGCGTTTGAGGGGGTGCACGCGGCTGTGCCTTGCGTGGCGTTGAGTTTGCCGATGTGCACCCCCCTCTGCCTGCACGGCGTTGAGTTTGCCGTACCGCACCCCCCTCTGTTTGCACGGCGTTGAGTTTGCCGATGCGCACCCCCCTCTGCCCTGCCGGGCATCTCCCCCTCAAGGGGGGGAGATCGGGATGGGGTTTATGATGGCAGTCCCCAGCAGACGTTTGAGTAAATGAGACGTTCATTGTTTGAGGAAATCAAAAACCGCAAAGTCGATCTCCCCCCTTGAGGGGGAGATGTCCCGGCAGGGACAGAGGGGGGTGCGGCACGGCAAACTCGACATAGCGAAAGGCAGAGGGGGGTGCCGCCCGTCAAACTCCACGCCGAGCGAGGCTGCAAAAACCCCACGCCGTCACCGGCGGATGAGGGCCACGAGGTCGGCGAGGGAGCGGGGGATGGTATCGATCGCGCCGGTCTCGACAAGCGCCGCGCCGATCTGCTGCACCAGGGCGGGGCGGAGGCCGAGTGCGGTGAGGCGGTCGCCGTCGGAGAAGACGGCCTGCGTCCTGCCCTCGATGGCGATGGCGCCGCGCGAGAACACCACGGCGCGGTCGGCCCAGCTCCAGGCGAGGTCCATGTCGTGGGTGGCGATGACGATGGCCGTGCCCTGCCGGTTGAGGCCGGCGAGTGCCTGCATGAGTTCTTCGACCCCGCGCGGATCGAGGCCGGCGGTCGGTTCGTCGAGCAGCAGGATGCGCGGCTCCATGGCGATGACCCCGGCGATGGCGGCGCGCTTCTTCTGCCCGAAGCTCAGCATGTGGGTGGGCGTGGCGGCGAGATCGGAAATGCCCATGGCGGCGAGCGCCCGTTCCACCCGCTCGCGGATGGCGGGGGCTGAAAGGCCCATGTTCGCCGGCCCGAAAGAGACGTCCTCGGCAACGGTGGCGGCGAAGAGCTGGTCGTCCGGGTCCTGCATGACGAGGCCGACGGCGCTGCGCAGGCGGGTGAGGCCGCGCCGGTCGTGGCTGACGGGAGTGCCGTCGAGCGAGAGGCTGCCGGCGGCGGGTTTCAGGCTGCCGTTGAGGATCTGGAAAAGCGTGGACTTGCCCGCGCCGTTGACGCCGAGCAGCGCCACGCGCTCGCCCGCCGCAACAGAGAAGGAAACGCCCGAGAGCGCCGGTCCCGCACCCGGATAGGAAAAGGAAATGTCCCCCGCCGACAGGATCATGCGAGATGTCCGGCAAGGAAGAGGCCGGCAAAGGCGGCAAGCGTCAGCCATACCCTCGCCGATCGCGCGGGCGCTTCGCCCGAGAGGAAGACGAGCCTGCCCTGGTAGCCCCGCGCCGCAAGCCCGGTTTCCAGCCGGCGCGCGCGGGCGAGCACCCGCGGCAGCAGCGCGGCAAGAAGCAGGCCGTGCGAGGTGAGGATGCCGCGAAAGCTGCGGTGGCCCAGCCGGCCCTTCAGCGCCCGCTCGCCGCTTTCCAGACAGTCGAGCGTCAGCCAGATCATCCGGAACATCACCAGCGCCACATCGGCGAGATGCGGGTTGAGGCCGCGATCCTCCAGCCATTCGACGAGGCGGGTGAGGGGGGTGGTGAGCGCGAGGAAGAGCAGGGCCGAAACCGAGGCAAAGCCCGTGGCCGCAAAGGAAAGCGCCCGCGCCATCGCCTCCGGCCCGGCCAGGGCAAGCACCGGCCCGCCGGACAGCGAAAGCGTCACCGCCTGCGCGGCGACGCCCGTCGCGATGAAGCCCGCCGGAACGGCAAGGGCCCGCAGGTAATCGGCCGGCCGCACCCGGGCACCGGCCATGACCAGCCCGCCCATCAGCAGGAAGACCGCGCCCTTCACGCCGGGCGAGGGCGAGAGCGCCGCAACGGCCAGCCCGCACAGGCTGACGGCGAGCTTTTCCGCCGTCGGCATGTGGCGCCAGCGGTTGGTCTGGGCGGCGCGGTCGATGAGGCGCATTCAGCCCGCCCGGTTTTCGGCGGAGGGGCTGCGCGGCGTCTTCGGCGTCGCCGAACGGCGTCCGAAATAGAAGCCGATGAGCCCGGCGCCGACGGCCGCCTGCAGGGCAAAGAGCAGGCTTTCGATCTCCCCGCTCGGCGGCTCCCACAGGGGCGAGAACCAGGGCTGGTAATCCGGGCGGATCTCGGTGATCAGGGCTTCGGCCTGCCCGTCGGAGCCGGAAAATTCAGCCTTGCCGTCCCGGTGGATGAAAAGCGGCGCGACGGCCAGTCCGGCAACGGCGGCGATCAGGATGAGGTTCTGCTTCAGCATGGGGTCAGGCCTTTCCGGTCGCGGGGGCAAGCGCCTTCAGCTCGTCCGCCGAATAGCGGGAAAGCAGGTTCATCACGACCACGGTCAGCAGGCCCTCGCTGATGGCGAGCGGCGCCTGGGTGGGCGCGAAGACGGCGAGGAACTTCACCGCCGCCCCAAAGACGCCGGAGACCGGATCGGGAAAGGCAAGCGCCAGCTGCAGCGCGGTGACGCAATAGGTGGCGAGGTCGCCGAGCGCGGCGGCGAAGAACACGGCCACCGCCATGGAAGCGCCGGCGCGGGTCAGGCCGCGATAGAGGCCATAGGCGATGAAGGGCCCGGCAATCGCCATGGAAAACACGTTGGCGCCGAGCGTCGTCAGCCCGCCATGGGCCAGAAGCAGCGCCTGGAAGAGCAGCACGATGGTGCCGAGAACGGCGGTGACCGACGGCCCGAAGAGGGTCGCGGCAAGGCCGGTGCCGGTCGGGTGCGAGCAGCTTCCCGTGACGGAGGGGATCTTCAGCGCCGACAGCACGAAGACATAGGCACCGGATGCCGCGAGCAGCATCTTGGTCTCGGGCTTTTCCTCCAGCGTGCGGATGATCTTGCGGGCGCCATAGGCGACGAAGGGAAGGGAGAGCGCCGCCCAGCCAAGGGCATGGCTCACCGGAAGGTAACCTTCCATGATATGCATCGGACAACTCCTTTGCCCGCGCCACCCGCGCGGGGCCTGAACGAAGAAACGGGCAGGGGCCGGTTTCCGGGTTGCCGAAAGAAGGCAGGTCTCCTGGCTTGCGGGTCGTCGCTCGGTCCGCCTTATCGGCGCGCAAGGCGCCAATGGCATGATGGACGTCGCTCTCCGCTCACAGTTGCGGGGGCAGCCACGGTCTCGGTCCCTGATGGGTAGGCCTCACCGTGTTCCCTTTTCATCCGCCCTCCCGTCCGGTGTGGGCAGAACCGTCTTTCGTTGTGCGCCCCGCCGGGGCCGGGCGCATCCCGTCTTCATAGGAGAGTTGCCGGGGAAATACAATCCACGCTTTGCGTCATCCCGTGACGGCCTTGCCCCTGAAAAAGCGCGGGCCGACCGGCGGAAAACCGTTTCGGGAATCCCGCGCATGCGCTAGATCAGGGCACCCCCGAAGCGCACTTGCGGAGTTTTCCATGTCCAATCCCGTCCTCGTCGAAGTCACCCGCGGCTCCCTGGTGGAAAGCCGGCATCGCGGCATGGTGATTGCCGTCGACGGCGAGGGGCGGGTTGTGTTTTCCGCCGGCGCGGTGGATGCGCCGGTCTTCCCGCGCTCGGCCTGCAAGGCCATGCAGGCGCTGCCGCTGGTGGAAAGCGGCGCCGCCGACCGCTACGGCTTCGGCAACCGGGAGCTTGCCATCGCCTGCGCCTCCCACAGCGGCGAGGACGATCACGCGGCCCTTGCCGCCTCCATGCTCGCCCGCGCGGGGCTGGACGAGGAGGCGCTGGAATGCGGCGCGCACTGGTCCTTCGACCAGGGGCCGCTCATCCACCAGGCCCGCACGCTGGCCCGGCCCTCCGCGCTCCACAACAATTGCTCGGGCAAGCATGCGGGCTTCGTCTGCGCCGCCTGCCACACCGGCATGACGGTTGCGGGCTATGTCACCTACGAGCATCCGCTGCAGGCGGAAATCCGCGCCATCATGGCCGATCTCACCGGCGCCGTTCTGGCCCACGACAATTGCGGCACGGATGGCTGCTCGATCCCCACCTATGCGGTGCCGCTCGACGGCCTTGCCCGCGGCTTCGGGCGGATGCTGACGGGCAGCGGGCTCCAGCCGCTGCGCGCCCGGGCCGCCACCCGCCTCATCGAGGCCTGCATGGCCGAGCCCTTCTATGTCGCCGGCACGCGCCGCTTCTGCACCCTGCTGATGGAAGTCGCGCCCGGAAGGATCTTCGCCAAGACCGGGGCGGAGGGCGTCTATTGCGCGCTTCTGCCGGAGCAGGGCATCTCCATCGCGGTGAAATGCGAGGATGGCGCCTCCCGCGCCGCCGAAAGCATGGTGGCCGCCGCCCTTGCCCGCTTCTTCGAGCCCGGCAGCGAGCCGCGCGAGCGCCTGCTTGCCATGGCAAACCACACCATGAAGAACTGGAACGGCATCGAGGTGGGAACGGTGCGCGCGGCGCCCTCGCTCTTCGAGGCGGCCTGAGGCCGGCGAAGCGAAGTATTAACGCGCCCACCCCGTGCATCAAGCGATCGTTTACGCTCTCGGGCGGTCAATGGTGCATTTCTTTAGGAATGGATTATCATTTTCGCAAATATCAAGAATCGCCGAGCCGGGAATTCAACATGTTTGCGGGACGTTACGTCTGGTGGCTGGTCACGACATCGGCCCTTTTTCTCATCAGCCTCGTCGGCTTCGACTATGTGGCGAGCGTCATCGTCGGCATTTCCGACTGCGCCTCGAACGAGGGCAGCTGCTATACGCTGAACAACTGGCTGATGGGGGTCATCAAGCCGGTGCTGGTGGATGTCTCGGGCGTCGCGCTGGTGCTGGTGGTGGTGATCCGCATTCTCTACCTGCGCTTCCTGCCGCTCTGGATCGTGCCCGTGCTCGCCTGGGCGGGGGCGGTGGCCGGCACCTTCCGCGCCTACGCGCCCATGTGGCACGGCAATGCCGATTATGTGCTGCTCGGCCAGCAGATGCCGCCGTCCACCTATGCCTTCCTCGCGCTCGCGCTGTTTCTCGCCTTTCCGCTGGAAGACGAGGATGCGCCCGAGCAGGGCGGGGCGGCCCCCATCGGCCTGCTCGCGGGCTTCATGGCCTTCATGTGCACGCTGCACGCCTTCGCCACCGCCTCCGGCCTGCCGATGCTGATCGCCAAGACCTTCCACGCCTTCGATCTGTCGCGCACGATCGCCACCATCCGGGAGATCCTCGCGACCTTCCTGCTGGTGGCCGACGGCAACCCCATTCCCGGCTATTTCGTCACCATCCTGTTTGCGCTCGCGCTCGCGCTGCGGGTGCTGCGCCACGAAAGACTGGTCTCCGGCCAGCTCTGACGCGCCGGCCCTGCCGCCCGCATCCGCCAGCTTCAAGCAAGGCGGGCGGTGATAACAAAAGGAAGTTCAAATAACTATTTTTGAACAGGTTTTTTGTTTCGGAAGAAAAGGCGGGCGCCGGTGACCTGCCGCGCGGCCGGTGCCGTGCGAAGCGGGTCCGGCCTCCGGCAGGGCAGCCATGAGCGATATCTTGAGAGCGGCTTTCCAGGCCTATCAGTCCGGCGATTACGCGCGGGCGCTGGGCATGATCGACACGGCCGGCAAGACCCCTGCCGGGCGCACGCAGGAGCTCAGCTCGCTGAAGGGCAACACGCTCATCCGCCTTGGCCGGATGCTGGATGCCGCGGAAGCCTTTGCCGCGGGTTCCGCCCTGCCGGGACCGAATGCGGCGATGCTCGCCAAGTTTGCCATCGGCCTTTATTCCCGTGCCGGCGCGCGCCGCCGCATCGTCGAGTTCGGGGCACGGGCCGTGGCCCTCAATCCCGGCGAGACGGCGCTGCTCTACGATTACGCGGCGGCGCTCTTCGAGGAGGGGCGCTATCACGAGGCCGCCGCCGCCGCCGGCGGGCTCGACCGCGCCAATCCGCAGCATTTCGCCCTGATGGTCAACGTGCTGCGGCTGACGGGCCAGTTCGGCCGGCTTTCCGAGGAGCTGGAGGCCGCCTGCGCCCGCGATCCCGGCGACATGCTGGCGGCGGTGTCGCGCATGGTGGTCGCGCGCGAGACTGCCGATTTTCCCCTGGTGGAGGCGCATGAGCGGGCGCTCGGCGCCACCGCCGATCCGCAGCGCAGCGCGCTGACCGATTCCGAGCCGTCGATGGTGCGGCTGCTCTGGGCGGGCAGCGACCGGGCCTGCGCATTGCCGAGCGCGGATTCCATCCGGCTCACCGCTTTGCCGGCAGCGCCCCTGCGCCGTCCCGTCTCGCCCGAGGGCACGCGGCTGAAGATCGGCTATCTCTCGTCCGATTTCCACGCCCATGCCACCATGCGGCTGCTGGAGGACGTGCTTGCGCTGCATGACCGCGAGGCCTTCGACATCACCCTGTTCTGCCACACCACGCCCGGCCAGGAGGCCTGGCAGCGGCAGCACATGCCGGCCGATCTGGTGTCCGGCATGGTGCGGGTGGGCGCGCTCGACGACGAGGCCGCCGCCGCCGAGATCGCCGCGCGGGGCATCGATATCCTGGTGGATCTCAAGGGCCACACCATGGGCGCGCGGCTCGGCGTCGTGAAGCGGTCGGATGCGCCGGTGAAGGTCACCTGGCTCGGCTATCCCGGCACCGTCATGGGCGCCGGGCTCGATTACGCGATCACCGACCGGATCGTCACGCCCGATGCGGCGATCCCCTTCTTCGAGGAGAAGCTCTGCCGCCTTCCCGATACCTACCAGCCGAACGGCATGCTGAACCGGCCCCTGCCGAAACCGGTCTCCCGCCGCGAGGCCGGCCTGCCGGAGGGTGCCTTCGTCTTCGCCTCCTTCAACGCCATCCAGAAGATCACGCCCGGTGCCTTCGCCCTCTGGTGCCGCATTCTCAAGGCGGTGCCCCATGCGGTGTTCTGGGTCTTTGCCGAGCGCAACGAGGCCCGCGCCAATCTCATGCGCGCCTTCCGCATGGCCGGCATCGAGGAGGAGCGCATCGTCTTCACCTCCGGGATCCCCTATGCCGCCCATGTGGCCCGCCTCCCGGCGGCCGATCTCGGGCTCGACAGCTTTCCCTATAACGGCCACACCACCACCTCCGACATGCTGTGGGCGGGGCTGCCGCTGCTCACCATGCGCGGGCACGCCTTCCAGGCGCGCGTCTCGGAAAGCCTGCTCGCCGCCGCGGGCATCGACGGCCTCCTGGCCCACGGCCCGGACGATTTCGTCGCCCGCGCCGTGGCACTCGCCGCCTCGCCGGACCGCATCGCCGCCCTCAAGGCCACCATCGAGCAGAACCGTTTTCGCGCGCCGCTTTTCGACAGCGAGCGCTTCACCCGCCACCTCGAATCCGCCTACCGCCTCATGGCCGACCGCGCCCGCCAGGGCCTCGCCCCCACCCTCCTCGACATCCCTGCCCTCCCGCCCCGCCCGGCCGCGTTTTCGGACCGCAGCCGGGGGTAGGATGCGGCGTTGCGTTTGCCGCACGGCACCCCCTCTGGCCTGCGAGGCGTTGCGTTTGCCGCACCGCACCCCCCTCTGGCCTGCCGGCCATCTCCCCCTCAAGGGGGGAGATCGGGATGGGGTTGATGCGGGCAGTTCCTTGCCACCGTTTCAGCAGATGAGACGCCTGTTGTTTGGGGAAACCCCAAAATCACGGTCGATCTCCCCCCTTGAGGGGGAGATGTCCCGGCAGGGACAGAGGGGGGTGCGGTGCGGCAAACTCCACGCTATTCAGGGACAGAGGGGGGTGCGGTGCGGCAAACTCCACGCTATTCAGGACAGAAGGGGGGGCGGTGCGCCTCCCTCCACGCCTCACTCCGCCTCGGCCAGCCGGCGGGCGAACATGTCGCGGAAGGCGGGGCGGGCGTGGCAGGCGTCGATCCAGGCCCTGACGTTCGGCGCGGCGTCGAAGAGGTCCTGCTGCGACTGGGCGTAGCGGAAGACTTCCGCCAGGTTGAGGTCGGCCACGGTGAAGCGGTCGCCGACCACGTGGCCGGTTGCGGCCAGATGGGCGTCGAGCACGGAGAAGGCCTTCTTCAGCGTCCGGCGCGCCAGGGCGATGGTGGCCTTGCCGTCCTCGGTGTTTTCCGCGCGGTTGTCGTAGGTGAGCACCAGCTTCACCGCATGCGGCTCCACCTCGGCGATTGCCCAGAAGCTCCAGCGCAGCATGGCGCCCTCTTCCTCGAGCGAGCGGGGGGAGAGGTCGCTCGGGTGCTTGCGGGCGAGATAGAGATTGGTGGCAAGCGATTCCGTCAGCAGCAGGTCGCCATCGGTGGCGGCGGGGATCTGCCCCATGGGATTGACGGCGAGAAAGGCGGGGGAGGCGGTGTTGAGCGGCGCGTCCGCGGCCAGCGGATCGGCCAGCCGCCGCGCCTGGATGACCGGCACGGAGGTGAAGGGAATGCCCAGTTCGAGGGCCATCCAGTAATTGCGCGCGGCACGCGAGCGGTAGACACCGTAGATCGTCAGCATGGTCTGCTCCTGATGAAGATCAGCGGACGCTAGAGGCAGGCGGGACGGAAGAAAACCGTCTTCCGTTGAAGCATCGATGAATTCTCCTGATGTGCGCTTCGCCGCGCTTTGCCGCCATCCTCAGGCGCCGGCTGAAGCGCTTCAACCGATGGATGAGGTGCGCCCGGGCCTTTCGGCGCGGTCTGAGGAAAAGCCGCCAAGCGATTCAGGCGATTCGCCTTTCGCCCCCGGCATGTCCTCTCACGGGCCGGGACGGAAGCGGCGTTCGGCCTTCTCGATCCGCTCGTCCGCATAGGGCTCGAGCACGGCGGCGATCTGCTGGCGCATCCAGCGATGGGCGGGATTGCCGTCGTTGCGGCGATGCCAGGTGGCGACGAGCAGCGGCCCCGGCACCGCAAAGGGCGGCTGGAACAGGTCGAGCCCGAGCAGCGGCGCCATGCGCTCGGCCACCTGCACCGGCACCAGCGAGATGAGATCCGTCTGCGCCACCGCGCGGCAGATGCTGACGAAGAAGGGCAGCGTCAGAACCACCCGGCGCTTGCGCCCGAGACGCGCGAGCGGCCCGTCCGCATCGGCGGCGACATTGCCCTCCGGCGAGAAGAGCACATGGCCGAGATCGCAATAGAGGTCGAGCGGCAGGGGCTCGCCCGGCACCGCGCCCGAGGCGGCGATCGCCGGATGACCCCGCGCCGCGATCAGCGCGAAATCCGCATGGACGAGCGGCCTGCGCGACACCCAGTCCGGCACAGCCTGTTCCGGATGAAGCGCGATGTCCGCCTTGAACTGCTCGAGGCTTTCCACATAGACGTCGCGCACGAGATCGACGAGATGCAGGCGGATGCCAGGCGCCGTGCGCGACAGCCGGTCGGCCAGAGCGGGCATCAGCAGCTCGGCGAAATAATCGGCCCCGGCGATGCGGAAGCTGAAGGCGGCCCTTTCCGGCTCGAAGGCGCCGTCGTCGGTCAGCAGCGATTCCATGCGCGCCAGCTCCTCGCGCAGCGGAATGGCCAGCCGCGCCACCCGGTCCGTCGGCACCAGCCGCGTGCCCTGGCGGATGAAGAGCTCGTCGTCGAAGGCAAGCCGCAGCCGGCCGAGCGCCGCCGAGACGGCGGGCTGGGAAAGCCCCAGCCGTTCCCCTGCCTTCACCGTCGAGCCCTCCCGCAGGAGCGCGTCGAGGACCCTCAGAAGGTTCAGGTCGAATGCCGCAAAGTCCATGCCCGGATGTGTCCCCTGTCCTAGATCGTGACGCTCCATTAGTAGGGCCTGATGTTGAGGGCGTCAAAGGGAAGCGGCGCCGTCGTCCCCCCGCAACGGCCCGGAAGGGTGAACGGAAAGCGCTGCGGCGCGCATGGGTTGTGCCATCCCGGCACAGACGGTCACGAGATGCGGTTGCGCTCGACCGTGAGGTTGGCAAAGGCTTCCGCCCCGCCCGCGATCAGGTCGCCGCTCGCCTGCTCGTTCCAGCGGAAACCGGCAATGGCGACGGGCGTGTCCGAGAAGCCGTTCCCCGTGACCAGCGCTCCGCCCGCGCCCTCGGCAACGCTGACCGCACAGCCGACGGGGGCGTTGCGCACCATGTTGCCCGAGGCGACGACATTGCGCAGATAGGGACCCCAGCCGAGAAGAAGGCCCCATTTCGCCGCGCCATCCACCGCATTGCCCGAGAGCACGCTGTCGGCCTCCGCCGAGATCGCCGTGCCGAAGCCGCCATCGGTGGCGGGGTAGGGGCCGCGCGCGGTGATGTCGCGCACCACGTTGCCGGTGATGCTGGCCAGCCGCCCGCCCTCGTTGAAGTTGACGACCGAGATACCGTTTGCCGCGCCGTGCACGGTGTTGGCGGAAATCACCGCGCCCTCGAAGGCGAATTCGGAATAGATCGCCGTCTCGCCCGAGCGCAGGCAGCGGTTGCCGGTGATGGAGACGCCGGAGGCGCTGTTGGCGCGGATGGCGGAAAAGGCGCAATCCTCCACGTGATTGTCCGAAATCGTCACGTTGCCGGCGCGGAAGAGGTTGATGCCGTTGCCGTACTGGCCCGTGCCGCCGGAGCGCGCCAGGATGCGCGACACCCGGTTGCCCGAAATCAGGGTGCCGTCCTCGCCCGGCTGATAGCGGTGGACGAGAATGCCGCCATTGCCGCAGCCTTCCACCCGGTTGTCGCGGATCGCCAGCCCCCGGCTTTCGACGGCATAGAGGCCGGCTTCCGCCGCACCCGAGATGTGGCAGGCGCGGATCTCCCCGCCCGACCCCTCCAGATGAAGGCCGTTGCGCGCGGAGCCGAAGAGGGCGCAATCCTCCATCTCCACCCGCTCCACCGCCGAAAAGTGCAGGAGACCGCCGACATCCTCCTGAAGCCAGCGGTTCATGCCGTCGATCTCGATGCCGGAAAGGCGGATGCGCCGGGCGCCCGCCGCGTGGAAAAGCCGGCCGTCGCCGGTATATTCGATGCGCGTGCGGCCGGGCACGCCGACGAGATCGGTATTGTCGGGAAGCTCGATGCCCGAAAGCCGGTAGGTGCCCGGCGGCAGGAAGACGGGCTTGCCCCGCGCGGCGGCATCGGCAAGCACCCGCAGGAAGCGGCGGACCTGGCCTTCCGGCCGCCCGCCCGGCTCCACCGGCAGGCCGGCATCGATGCTGCCCCTCAGCCCCGCTTCCCGGAACAGGCCCTCCGCCCGCGCCGGTGCCAGCGCAAGACCGGAAACGGCGCCCGCAAGGGCAGTGCGAAGAAAGGCGCGGCGTGTCGGCATGGGACGGCTCCGGCAAGATTTCATGTCCTGCCTGCAGGCTTTGCAAGGCTCATGCCAGCGCCGGCGTGCCATTATGGCACGGTGCATCGGAGCCCGAAGGGCGCGCCGTCCGGCTCCGTCACCCCGAAAAACCCTCTATTGACGCGGATTTGACCGGGCTTTCGCGGTTTAATGCTCGCGTTAATAGTAGACTATGAATATATTAAAACGAGCCAGTGTGCTTGTTTAGACATTGTCAAAGGCATGCGGTCTAGGATGTCTCCGGGACAGGAGGCCTTGGATCGAGGAAAAAGGAATGGAGCATGCACAAGCCCGGCTTTTTGAGTGATGGCGATACCGGCAGTGCGGAACTGTCCGAGGAAAGCCGAATCCTCCTGTCGCTCGCAGGCGCCCGCATCGTCACCGAGAGCACCGAGCTTCTGACCGCGGAGGTGGATTTCCTCCGCTCGGTTCTGGAAAAGCTGCCGGCGCAGATCTTCGTCAAGGATACCCAGAGCCGGTTCCTCTTTGCCAATGGCGCGACGCTTGCCCGCCTTGGCGCCTCCAGTTTCGACGAGGTGCGCGGCAAGACCGATTTCGCCTTCTACGGCCCCCACGACGCCCAGGGCTTCTACGACCTCGAGCAGGAGATCGTCCGCACCGGAGAGGCGGCGATGAACCGCGAGGAGAAGTTCGTCGGCCAGGACGGGCTGCCCTCCTGGCACCTGTCCTCCAAGCTGCCCGTGACCGGGCCGGGCGGAGAGGTGACCGGCATCGTCGGCTTCTCCCTCGACATCACCGAGCGCAAGCGGCAGGAAATGCTGCGCCGCGGCCAGTCCGACCTTCTCGAGATGATTGCCCGCAGCGAGCCGCTGCCGGTGGTGCTGGAGGTGCTGGTGCTGCTCATCGAGGCGCAGCTTTCCGGCATCTTCGGCTCCATCCTGCTGCTCGACGAGGCGGGACGGCATCTCTACAAGGGGGCCGCGCCGAACCTGCCCGACGCCTATAACGACCGCATCGAGGGCGTCGCCATCGGCAACATGGTCGGCTCCTGCGGCACCGCGGCCTGGTCCGGCAAGCCGGTCTTCGTCAGCGACATCATGAACGATCCGCGCTGGGCGAACTATCGCGGCCTTGCCGCCGCCTTCGGCTTCCGCTCCTGCTGGTCCACGCCCATCATCGCGCAGCAGAACCACGTGCTCGGCACCTTCGTGCTCTACTCCTTCGAGGTGCGCGAGCCCTCCGCCGACGAGCTGTCGCTGATCAGCATCGCCACCCACATTGCCGGCATCGCCATCGAGCGCAAGCGCGCCGAGGAACGCATCCGCTATCTCGCCCATCACGATTCGCTGACCGGCCTGCCGAACCGCGCCGCCTTCCTGGATCTCATGGCGGAGACGCTGAACCAGGCGCGCCATACCGGCCAGAACGTCTCGGTCGCCTATTTCGACATCGACAATTTCAAGCAGGTGAACGATGGCTTCGGCCACCATGCGGGCGATCTGCTGCTGCAGGAATTCGCCGCGCGGCTGATGGCCTTCAAGCATGGCAACGACCATGTGGTGCGGCTCGGCGGCGACGAGTTCGTGATGCTCTGTCTCACCAAGCCCGGCGAGGAATCCGCCTTCATCAGCCGGCTGCACCAGCTGCGCAAGGACATCGCCCGGCCGGTGCAGATCGGCGGGCAGGACGTCATCACCACCGCCTCCATCGGGGTCGCGACCTACCCCAACGACGGCGAGACGCCCGAGGCGGTGCTCGCCAGCGCCGATGCCGCCATGTACCGCTCCAAGGAAATGGGGCGCGACACGCTCTGCGTCTTCGACGGCCCCGGCAACATCAAGATCAGCCTCGAGATCGGCCGCGAGGAGGAGCTGCGCCGCGCCATCGAGAACGAGGAGCTTTTCCTCGAATACCAGCCGCGCGTGAACATGATCACCGGCCAGATCCTCGGGCTGGAGGCGCTGGTGCGCTGGCGCCACCCGAAATCCGGCATCGTGCCGCCGCTGCAGTTCATTCCGCTGGCGGAGGAAACCGGCCTCATCCTGCCGCTCGGCACCTGGGTGATGAAGACCGCCGCCCGCCAGGCGAAGGCCTGGCAGGATGCCGGCCTGCCGCCGGTGGTGATGGCGGTCAACGTATCGGCCCGCCAGTTCTGCGATCCGCTCTTCATCAACCACGTGGAGGAGGCGCTGGCCGAAAGCGGCCTTGCGGCGGAGTTCCTCGAGCTGGAGCTGACCGAGCACACGCTGATGGGCGATGTCACCGGCGCGCTCAACGCGATGAATGCCGTGAAGGCGCTCGGGGTGCGGCTTTCGGTGGACGATTTCGGCACCGGCTACGCCAATCTCGACGTGCTGCGCAACTTCCCGATGGACCTGCTGAAGATCGACCGCTCCTTCATCGATGCGCTGCCGGGAGACCAGGCGACGAAATCCATGGCCGGCGCGGTGATGTCGCTTGCCCGCGACCTCAACCTCACCGTGGTCGCGGAAGGGGTGGAAACCCCCGAGCAGCGCGATTACCTGCGCGGCCAGGGATGCGCGGAAGCGCAGGGCTATCTCTATTCCGCACCCATCGGCGCACCCGACATCGCCCGCCTCCTGGGAACCGCCTGCTGAGAGGCACCGAGGCGGCGCCAAGGGACGGCGCCAAGGGACGGCACGGGGGGGCAGATCACGCCCGCCCGAAAGATTTCATTCATCAACAACAGAATTTTCGAAAAATGCAGCCCGGCGGATTGTTCTAGATCAAACCGCTGCGCTGTGCGCTTGGGCATAGTGTTGCCATAAAGGCAGCAAAGCCGGAAACGGACCTGCCGAGACAAAGTAAAACTCAAGATGAAGTGGCAGCTCTTCCTTCGGCGTCGGGGGACGAAACGGAGAAGGCTTGCCGGGAGACAGGACATGATACGTTTGGCAGCCGTTCTATACATTCTCACCGCAACCGTCTTTGCCGGCTCCGCCGTGATTGCCGTACTGACGATGCACCTGATGGCGCCGGCCCAGATCGGCGGTGCCTTCCTGGCCGGTCTCGTGCTGGCCGCTCCGGTATCGGTTCTCGTCGCGCGCAACATCTACAACGCCCTGAACGGCCGCGGCATCTGACGCGTTTGCGACAGGGCAGGCGCTCCCGGAATGCGGGCGGGCCCGGGAGCGCCCTTTTTTTGTTGGCCGGGCTCGGCTAAGAGGCAGGCTGGATTGCCAACCGAGGCCAGGAGACCGCCATGCTCGAAACGCCCCGCATCGTCGAAGCCGACGAGCAGCTGACCGCCGTCGTGAGCTTCAGGGTGCCGCGCACCGAGATCGTCGAGGCGATGGGCGCGGGCCGCATGGAGCTCATCGAGGTGCTCGCGCGCCAGGGCATAGAGCCCGCCGGCCCGTGGTTTTCCCGCCATCACCGCATGGATCCGGAATGGTTCGACTTCGAGGTCGGCCTGCCGGTGGCAAGGCCCGTCGCGCCCGAAGGCCGCGTCACGCCCTCCACCCTGCCTGCGGGCAGGATCGCGCTCACCGTCTATCACGGCGACTACGAAGGCCTCGGCACCGCCTGGGCCGATTTCATGCTGTGGCTCGAGGAAAACGGCCACCAGCCCGCCGAACAGCTCTGGGAACACTATGCCGCCAGCGAAGACGGCACCCCCGCCACCGTGCTCTGCCGCCCGGTGAGGTGAAGGGGCGGATCCGGGCAGCGCCCCCATCCCGGGCGGACGCAGGATTGACTGTCATCAAGAGACTTGTATATTAGCAATGTCTGGGATTCGGCTGTCGGGTGACGTCATGAGAGGCCCGCCGGCAAACGCCTCGAACAGGGGAAGGCGCGTGTTTCTGTCGGCGTGACCGTTTCGCGGCGACTGCAACTGCAGGCTTTTCCGACCTGCCGTGCCAGAATGCGGCTGGGATGGATGATTGCCCGGGCAGGATGGATCCGCTGTCCGCCCGCGTCGTGCGTTGCGGGGGAAGCCATGAGTGCAGCCTGGAGAATGGGTTTTCTGGTTTCCCACCTGTGCCAGTGGGTGTTCATCATATGTCTCGTCAAGCAGTACCCCTTTGTCGACCGGTCTTTGGTCGATGCGATCGGCAGGGCGCAAATCGCGCCTGACACCTATGCGATTGCAGCGCAGATAGGCCGGTTCGACCTTGTTTCACTGCTCATGACGGTCCTCGGTATTGTCTTGACCCTTGCCGGTGTGGTCGGATTCGTCGAGGTTCGTTCCAGATCCGAATCGGTGGCCAGGGAGGCGGCAGGATCGGTCGCCGCGCGGGTCGCCAAGGAGACTGCCGAAAATGAAATCGCGCCCGAAGGAAATCGGTTGATCGAGAACTTCTTTGACCGGAAGGGAATAGACCTGAACAAGCTGCACGGCCTGTTGGCCGGTCAGCCTGCTGCGCGGGAACAGGACATAGCCAACGCTCTTGACGAGGATGGTGGGCAGAATGCTTGACGAATGGGGCACGATCAAAAGCGGCATGAACCTGTTGCCCGTCGACGTGGCTGCCATCATCACCCGGCTCGGCATCCTGTACCGGGAAGAGCCGATGCCGAGAGAGCAGTCCGGCTACTTCAGAAAGCAGGGGAGCTTTTTCGAAATCGGGGTGAATTCTCTGGAGTCCCCGCAGCGCAAGCGTTTCACCGCCGCGCACGAGCTGGGGCATTACGTCCTGCATCGGGACATGCTCGAGGAGGGAGAGCATTTTGATCGGCTGTTCGGCGCCGCAGCGAAAGCCAATCCGGCCTATCCCTTTGCTCCGCTTCACGAAATTCAGGCAAACCGCTTTGCGGCGGACATTCTCATGCCCGCGGACCGGGTGATTCAGGATTTCCGGCAGCTCGAGGACCTGGCCGGGGTTGCGGCTCGATATGGCGTGTCGAGGCGCGCGATGAGGATCCGTCTGGAGAGTCTCGGCCAGCTGGTCCCGCTGGACTAGGCAAGGCCGTGCAGCCAGGTTCGCCGCGCCGGGCGTCCGGCGATTGCCTCTCCGTGCCCGGCAAGGCTTTCCGCCTCCAGGCCGGTAGCGGCTCCGCAGATACCCACCCGCGCCAGTTTCGCGAAAGGGCAGGGGGCTAGGGTCGGGGCAGTTCCTGATCACGAACGGGTTTTTGCATGTCTGTCCTTTCCGCCCGCATGGCCGTCCTTGCATCTCGCCTGATGCCGCTCGGGGCGGCCTTCCTGCTGTCCGGCTGCTACATCGATACCAGCAGCATGAACACCGACCGGTTCGTTCAGCAGACGCGGCCGATCTTCTATGTGGACGAGGAGCCGGTGGAGGCACTGCCGCCGACGGCGAACGGCTATGTCGCCCCGCCGAACACGCTGCCGCGCGTGCCGTTGCAGGCGCCGCTTGCCGGCACGCCCGGACGCACCCCGCCCTCCAGCAACTATCCCGCCGCGCCGAGGCCCGTGGTCAAGGCCGGGCTGACGCTCTCGCCCGGCCAGCTCGATGTCTACGATCCGGAATACGAATCCATGTACGGCACCTTCCAGGACAAGGACCGGATGCTGCCGGCGGTGCCCTACAAGCGCATCCCCGCGAAGTATCTGCGCCGCGAGGTGGCCTTCCCCAGCGCCGACAGGCCGGGCACCATCATCGTCGACACCAAGGAGAAGTATCTCTATCTCGTGCTCGGCAACGGACGCGCCATGCGCTACGGCGTCGGTCTCGGGCGCAAGGGCTTCGGCTGGCATGGCCGGGGCGTCATCCAGTGGCGCCAGCGCTGGCCCCGCTGGACCCCGCCGGAGGAAATGGTGCAGCGCCAGCCCGAGATCGCCCAGTATTCCGCCGCCAATGGCGGCATGAACCCGGGCCTCGACAATCCGCTCGGCGCGCGCGCCCTCTACATCTTCCAGAACGGCCAGGACTCGCTCTACCGCATCCATGGCACGCCCGAATGGCGCTCCATCGGCAAGGCGGTCTCCTCCGGTTGCGTGCGCATGCTCAACCAGGACGTGATCGACCTCTATGACCGCCTGCCCGAAAAGGCCGAGATCGTCGTGATGTGAGGCACCGCATCGCCCCCGCCGGGCGGCGGATTGCCGGGGAACGGCAGCCTTTCCCGGCCCTTCCCGGGCCCGATTCTTATAAACAGAAACAGCTAAAATAAGAGGCGGCGGCGCAGCCTTCCTTTAGCAATGTTTCATATCAGAGCTTTAACACCTTCAACTTATGGTCGCTCCCATGGCGGGCGGCAGGTTGCTGCCTGCACCGGGAGGCAGGGCCCTTTTCCATCTCCGGCTTCCCCGTGCTGACGCCCCCTTGTTCGTGCATCATGTATTGAGGGAATGTTCACATGACTTTTCAGGCCAGATCTTTTCAGGCCGCGGGCGGCGATGGTGTGGATACGCCGACGCTGACCCCGCGCGCCGACACCTACACCGGCACCGAGGGCGACGACCTGCTGCTGGCAGGACCCGAGGGCTTCACCGCGGGTGACAATATCGACGGGGGCGACGGCTACGATACCGTGAAGCTCACCAGCGGCGGCACGCTCGACATCACCCGTGCCACGCGCATCGCCGGGATCGAGCGGCTGGAGGGCTCGTCCGGCAACGATACGTTCATCGTCTCTCCCTCGCGGATGGGCGATATCGACGACATCGACGGCGGGGACGGCTTCGACGTGGTGCGCATGGTCGAATCGGGCGTGCTGAACGTCGCCTGGATGACTTCCATCGAGAAGGTCGAAGGCACCTCCGGCAATGACCGCTTCTATGTCGCCGCCGGGAACGAGACGACGATCCTGGGCGGCGGCGGCGACGATACCGTGGAGATGCTCGAGGCGGGGCTCCTCGACCTGCGCAAGTTCACCGGCATCGAAACGGTGGAAGGCTATGACGAGGCCGACACCTTCCTCGTTGCGGCGGACAACACCACCGTGATCCGCGGCGGGGCGGGCACCGATACCGTCCGCCTGGTGAAATGGGGCCTTCTCGATCTCGGCAAGTTCGCCAGCATCGAGCGCGTCACCGGCAGCGAGGGCGACGATGTCTTCCTTTACAACCCCGGCCTGCGCACCGTCCTCGACGGAGGGCTCGGCACGGATACGCTGAAGCTTGCCTCGGCGGGCACCATGGTTCTCTCCAGCCTCGCCGGTCTCACGGGCGTGGAACGGATCCTCGGATCCTCGGGCAAGGACACCTTCGTTCTCGGCGCCACCGGCATGGGCACCTGCAACGTCATCGATGGCGGGGCGGGTCTCGATACCGTGCGCATCGAGGGTGGCAGCCAGATCGATCTCGGCCGGTTCGTCAACATCGAGCGCATCACCGGCAGCAACGGCGACGACGTGTTCCTCTACAATGCCGCCTTCCGCTCCGCGCTCGACGGCGGGCAGGGCAGCGACACGCTGAAGCTCGCAACGGCCGGAACGCTGCGCGTCGACAGGCTCTCGGAGGCGTCAGGCATCGAAAGGTTCGAAGGCTCGGAGGGCAACGACACGCTGTTCGGCGGCAAGGGGGCGGAGACCCTTCTCGGCGGCGCCGGCAGCGACGTGCTGAAGGGCGGCTCCGGACGCGACACGCTGACCGGCGGCGCCGGGCAGGACCGCTTCCTCTTCGACAGCGCCCCCGGCGCCACCCATGCGGACCGGATAACCGATTTCAGCGTGGAGGACGACACCATCCAGCTGGAGAACGCCGTCTTCTCGCGGCTGAAGGCAACGGGCACGCTGAATGCCGGCTTTTTTGCCGCCAACGACCGCGGGCTTGCGGCCGACCGCAACGATCACGTGGTCTACAACACCCGCACCGGCGAGCTGTTCTACGATGCCGATGGCAGCGGCAAGGGCGCGGCCCTCCTGATCGCCACGCTCGAGGGCGCACCCAGCCTGACGGCGGCGGATTTCACCGTGATCTGATCCGGTCGAAACCTTAAGATAAGAAATAAAGAATATTCTCACCTTCGCGGCCGCTCCGGGGTAACGCCCCCGGGGCCGGCCGCAAGGGGGAGAGACTGAACGGCATGAGCGACCGGGACCTGATCCGCACCATTTTTCCCGGACTTCCGGCACCGGCATCCGCCGCGCCGCCTTCCGGAACGGACGACAACGACGTCTTCGATCTCGAGCCCGGAAGCCTCGGCCCCGCCGACCGGCTGGACGGCGGGCGCGGCACCGATACGGTGCGCCTTCTGAACGCCGGCACGCTGGACCTGACGGGCCTCGTGTCGATCGAGAAGATCCTCGGCTCTTCGGGCGACGACATCTTTTTCCTGAGCCTGCGCCCGCAGGAGATCGCCGAGATCGACGGCGGCACGGGCCAGAACATCGTCCGCATGAGCGGCGGCGCGCGTTCGCTCGATCTCTCGCTGGTCACGCTCCGCAACATCGCCGCCATCGAGGGCAGCGATCTGGCCGATACCATAGTGGGCTCGCGCTCGAAGGACCTCATCCGCGGCGGCCAGGGCAACGACCGCTATTTCATCGATGCCGAGGACAGCGTCTTCGAGGCGGCCGGCGGCGGCACGGACGAGATCAACGTCGCCGGCAGCTACCGTCTCGGCGACAACGTGGAAAACCTGGTGCTGACGGGCGATGCCGACGTCGACGGCACCGGCAACGCGCTGGACAACGAGATCCGCGGCAGCACCGGCGACAATATCCTGCGCGGCCTTGCCGGCAACGACACGCTGGATGGCGGCGCCTTCAACGGCTCGGACAGCGACATCCTCATCGGCGGACGCGGCAACGACACCTACATCGTCGCCATGGCCGAGGACATCATCGACGAGCGATCCGACGACGGCGACGGCATCGATACCGTCATCAGCAGCGTTTCCTTCGATCTGCGCAGCCCCGGCGTGCTGGGCGACGTGGAAAACCTCATCCTCGCCGGCGAGCGCAACTACATGGGTTTCGGCAACCGGCTGGACAACCGCATCACCGGAAACCGGGGCCAGAACGATCTTTCCGGCTTCGACGGCAACGACCGGCTGGATGGCGGGGCGGGGGGAGACAGGCTTTTCGGCGGGCGCGGTGACGACACCTATGTGGCCGACGGCGACGACATCCTGAGCGAGGCCGAGGGAGGCGGCATCGACACGGTGGAAACGGCCGAGGCCGACTATACGCTCGATCCCGCGCGCAACGGCCAGCTCGTCGGCGCTTTCGAAAACCTCGTCTTCACCGGCGGGCAGAGCCACAACGGCAGCGGCAACGGCCTCGACAACCGGCTGACGGGGGCAGGCGGCGCCGACATCCTGTCCGGCGCGGGCGGCAACGACATCCTGTCCGGCCTCGACGGCAACGACACGCTTTCCGGCGGGGCGGGGCAGGACCGGCTGGAGGGCGGGGCGGGCGCCGACCGGCTGTCCGGCAATGCGGGCAACGACCGGCTGGACGGCGGCCTTGGCGAGGACATCCTCAACGGGGGCGATGGCAACGACACCTATGTGGTCGATTCCGGCGGCGACGTGGTGGACGAAAGCGAGGGCTTCGGCACCGATACGGTGGAAAGCGCCGTCAGCTTCAGCCTCATCGATACCGCCCATGCAAAGGGGGCGATCGAGAACCTGACGCTTGTCGGCTCCCTGCCGCTGACGGCGCGCGGCAACGCGCTTTCCAACGGGCTGACCGGCAATGCCGGGGCCAACCGGCTCTATGGCGGGGGCGGCAACGACACGCTCGACGGGCGCGGGGGCGCCGATCTCATGGTGGGCGGCAAGGGGCGCGACACCTATGTGGTCGACAACGCCGGCGACGTGGTGGACGAGAAGCAGGACCAGTCGCCCGGCCTGCACGAGACGGACGTGGTGAAGGCCTTCATCCCGGTCGATCTCGCCGATGCCGCCCGTTTCCTCGGCGAGGTGGAAAATGTGGTGCTGGCGGGCAATCCCGCCCTTTCCGCCTCCGGCAACGCCCTTGCCAACCTCCTGCAGGGCAATGCGGGCGCCAACCGGCTGGACGGCCGGGCCGGCGACGACGTGCTGTCCGGCGGGGCCGGCGCCGACAGCCTGACGGGCGGGGCAGGGCGCGATAGCTTCCGCTTCGACACCGCCCCCGACGGCCGCACCAACATCGACCGCATCACCGATTTCAGCGTCGTCGACGACAGGCTGGAACTCGAAAACGCCATCTTCACCCGCCTGAAGACCCCCGGCACCCTCTCCAAGGCCTTCTTCGCCGCCAATGCCACCGGCACGGCGTTCGACCGCGACGACTACCTCCTCTACAACACCAAAACCGGCGCGCTCCTCTACGACCCCGACGGCACCGGCTCCACCCGCCCCCTCGAATTCGCCCGCCTCAAACCCGCCCTCGCCCTCACCCACGCCGATTTCTGGGTGACCTGAGGCGGGGGGATGCAGGCCGGTGCGCCGGCGCGCCGGCGTGGCGTTTGGCGATGGGGGGCTCTGCCTCGCACGGCGTTGAGTTTGGCGCACGGCACCCCCCTCTGTCCCTGCCGGGACATCTCCCCCAGGCGGACGAGCTTCGCTCGCCGCGAGGGGGGAGATCCACTTCGCGGTTTTTGATTTCCCCATACAACAAACGTCTCATCCGCAGAAACGTCTGCTGGGGACTGCCATCATAAACCCCATCCCGATCTCCCCCCTTGAGGGGGAGATGCCCGGCAGGGCAGAGGGGGGTGCACATCGGCAAACGCAACGCCCGGCAGGCCAGAGGGGGGTGCGGTGCGGCAAACTCAACGCCGTGCGAGCCAAAGGAGGGTGCCGCCCCCCAAACCCAACCCCGCCCCGCCCACCTGCTGCAACGTGCGGTGAGACATGGCCCGAAAATGATCCACCGGGAATCGCGCAACCTTCCGTTGACATGTGAAAAAGCCCGAATATGCTAAATTTAGCAATAACGAACGGAATCGCATCCCGTCATACGGAGGACCTGACATGGCCGAAACGATCACAGTAACCCGCAACAACACTCCCGTAAACGTCAACGCGGGCGACCCCCACCTCACCACGGGCGCCGAGACGGTCGAAGGCACGACGGGCGGCGATACCTTTCTCGCCAACAACGGCGGCCTGAGCGCGGGCGACAGTGTCGACGGCCTCGGCGGCACCGATACGATCAAGCTGCGGGAGGCCGGCACGCTGGACACCACCCTGCCGACGACCTTCAACAGCATCGAAAAGCTCGAGGGCTCGGCCGGCGACGATACCTTCATTGTCAGCACCAACACCCTGCGGACCATCACCGGCATCGACGGCAAGCTCGGCTATGACACCGTCCGCCTTTCGGGCGGCGGCACGCTGGATACCACCGTCGACGGCCGGTATACCAGCATCGACAATTTCGAAGGGACGGATAACATCGCCGATACTTTCAAGGTCCTGAGCGGCAATACGGTTAACATTGATGGCAAGGGCGGAAGAGTCCTCGACACGGTGGAATTCTCCGGCGTTACCAATGTCAACGACCTGACGGGCAATACCTACACCGGCATCGAGACCTTCCTCGGCGACGATACGGGCAACGACACGTTCAAGGTTGGGGACGGCAGCCAGCTTACCATAAACGGGCGCGGCGGCACGGGCGACAAGGTCATCCTCGCCTCCACCGGCACGCTCGACCTCACAAACATGAGCAACATCGAGCTTGCCGAGGGCACTGCGGGTGACGACACGATCGTTGTGAAGGACGGCAACACCATCGCGATAGACGGCAAGGGCGGCAACAACGACACCGTCCGCCTCTCGGGCGGCGGAACGCTGGATACGACCGTGGCCGGCCGCTACACCGGCATCGAGAACTTCGAAGGCACTGATACGGAGAACGACACCTTCATCGTCAATTCCACCAACACCGCGAAGATCGACGGCAAGCTTGGCGCCGATACCGTCCGCCTCTCGGGCGGCGGCACGCTGGATACGACCGTGGCCGGCCGTTACGTCGGCATCGAGAACTTCGAAGGCACGGAAAACACTGCCGACACCTTCGTCGTCGGTTCATCCAATGACAGGAGCATCGACGGCAAGGGTGGCACCGGCGACGACACCGTCCGCCTGATCAATGGCGGCACGCTGGATACGACCGTGGCCGGCCGCTACGTCGGCATCGAGAGGTTCGAAGGCACAGATGACCGGGACGAGTTCGTCGTGGGCTCCGGCACACAGCTGACCATAGACGGCGGTGGCGACGTCAATGACACGGTCCGGCTCTCGGTCACCGGTACCCTCGATCTTACCAACATGTCCAACATCGAATTTGCGGATGGAACGGCCGGGAACGACACCTTCATCGTGAAGGCAGGCAACGACATCGTTATCGGTACCGGCGGAGGTCGCGATACCGTCCGTCTGTCCGGCGGCGGCACGCTGGATACCACCGTCAATGGCACTTACACAAGGGTCGACAGGTTCGAAGGCACCGGCAGCGACGACACCTTTGAAGTAAACCGTTCCACAACCTTCGACATCGATGGCAAGGGCGGGAACGATACTATCCGCCTTATCGGGGGCGGCAGGCTCGACACCAGGTCGCGGTTCTCCGACATCGATAATTTCGAGGGCACGGATCTTGAGGATACGTTCCTGGTAGAGAGCGGCAATACCATCAAGATCGACGGCAAGGGCGCCAGCGACACGGTCGAATTCGTCGGCGTTACCAATGTCAACGACCTGACGGGCGACACCTACACCGGCATCGAAACCTTCCTCGGCGACGATGCGGGCAACGATACGTTCAAGGTTGGGTCCGGCAGCCAGCTAACCATCGACGGGCGCGCCGGCACGGACGACAAGGTCATCCTCGCCTCCACCGGCACGCTCGATCTCACCCGGATGAGCAATATCGAGCATGCCGAAGGCACTGCGGGCGACGATACGATCGTTGTGAAGGACGGCAATACCATCGCGATCGACGGCAAGGGCGGCAACAACGACACCGTCCGCCTCTCGGGCAGCGGCACGCTGGATACGACAGTCAACGGCCGCTACACCGGCATCGAAAGGTTCGAGGGCACGGATAACACCGCCGACAGCTTCAAGGTGCTGAGCGGCAACACGATCAAGATCGACGGCAAGACCGGCAGCGACACGGTCGAATTCGTCGGCGTTACCAATGTCAACGACCTGACGGGCGACACCTATACCAGCGTCGAAACCTTCCTCGGCGACGATACGGGCGACGACACGTTCAAGGTTGCGGCCGGCAGCCAGCTTACCATAAACGGGCGCGGCGGCACGGGCGACAAGATCGTTCTCGCCTCCACCGGCACGCTCGATCTCACCCGCGTCTCCAACATCGAGCTGGCAGACGGTCTGGCGGACTCGGCGGATACGTTCCGCGTCAATGGCGGCAACACCATCAAGATCGATGGCAAGACCGGCAGCGATACGGTCCAGTTCGTCGGGGGCGGGGTCAACGATCTCTCCGGCGATATCTACACCGGGATCGAGATCTTCCAGGGCGACGATACGGCCAACGATACCTTCCGTGTCGCCGCAAACCGGCTGATGACGATCGACGGCCGGGGTGGGGCGAGCGACAAGGTGGTTCTCGTCTCCACCCAGGACGGCGGCGAGCTGAACCTTTCCAACATCACCAACGTGGAACTGGTGGATGGCAGCGATTTTGCCGATACGTTCAAGGTCAAGGCCGGCAACACCATGACCATTGACGGCAAGGGCGGCAACGATACGGTCGATCTGCTGGCAGAAGGCACGCTGGACCTGAACAAGCTGATCGGCATCGAGGCCGTCAACGGCACGTCGGGAGCCGATACCTTCACATTCAGCGGCACGCTGTCCGCTGCGCTCGACGGGAAGGACGGCAATGATACGCTGAAGCTGACGGCCCAAAGCACGGTGGATTTCGCCAGGCTCACCGGCATCGAGACGGTGGAGGGCTCTTCCGGCAACGACACCTTCATACTGGGAGACGTGGATGTCAGCCGCATGACGATCTCAGGCAAGGAGGGGACGGATACGATCAATACGGCACGGACCTACACCCTGGTCGCCGATTTCGAAAACCTCATCCTGACGGGGACGGGCGACATCGACGGCACGGGGAACGATGGAGCAAACAGCATCACCGGCAACGGCGGCGACAACACGCTGCGCGGCATGGGCGGCGACGACACGCTGTCGGGCGGAGGGGTCGATCTCAGCGACAACGACACCCTGATCGGCGGTGCGGGCAACGATATCTACACTGTCTATGGCCTGGATGACATCGTTGACGAAAAGGCGGATGGCGGCGCCGGCAACGACACCATCCGGAGCAATGGCTCCTACGATCTGCGCAATCCCAATGTCCGCGGCGATGTCGAGAATCTCGTGCTTCTCGGCGACACCGACATGATCGGCTATGGCAACGGTCTCGATAACAAGATTACCGGGGGCAACGGCAACGACACGCTCTACGGCCTTGACGGTAACGACACGCTGGATGGCGGCGGCAACGGCGATGTCATGATCGGCGGCAAAGGGAATGACCTCTATCTCTATATGATGGGCGCCGATATCGTGGATGAACAGGGTGGCGACGGCATCGATACGATCGATTTCAATGGGCGCGACTTCGATCTGGATCCCAGCCGCGACGCTCGCGTGCGCGGCGAAGTGGAGAACATCAATTTCGTTGCCGTCAACTCGGGCCATATCGGAAGCGGCAACAGCCTCGACAACAAGATTACCGGCAACATTTTGAACGACACCCTGTCCGGCATGGACGGCAACGACATACTCGTCGGCAACGCCGGAAACGACACCCTGGACGGCGGGAATGGCGACGACAAATTGCTCGGCGGCGCGGGTGTTGATATCATGAACGGCGGCGTCGGTAGCGATACGCTGGAAGGCGGCACCGAAAACGACACCCTGAACGGCGGGGATGGCGATGACAATTTGAACGGCGACGCGGGCGTGGATGTCATGAACGGCGGCGCCGGCAACGATACGCTGGACGGTGGCACCGAAAACGACACACTGAACGGCGGCGACGGCGACGACAAGCTTAAGGGCGGTGCGGGCGGCGATATCCTCAACGGCGGTATCGGCGACGACACGCTGGAAGCCGGTACCGAAAACGACACGCTTCTCGGCGGCGCCGGCAACGATACGCTCGATGGCGGCACCGGTGACGACACCATGCGCGGCGGCGAGGGCAACGATACCTATATTGTCGACAGCGCCAGCGATACCATCGATGAAAGCGGCGGTTTCGGCGTCGATACCGTGAAGAGCGCGGTCACCCTGAGCCTTCTCCTCGGCGCCAGGGTTTTGGGCCAGGTCGAGAACCTGATCCTGACCGGCACCGCCGAAATCAACGGTTCCGGCAATGCTCTCGACAACCAGATCACCGGCAACGAAGCCAAGAACACGCTCTCCGGCCTCAACGGCAATGACACGCTCGATGGCGGCAAGGGTGCGGATACGCTGATCGGTGGCAAGGGCAACGACATCTACGTGGTCGACGACCTCAACGACATCGTCAACGAAACCGGCGGCAACGGCACCGACGAGGTCCGTTCTTCCGTCAGCTTCACCCTCACCGTCGTGCCGCCGGTGCAGAGCGGGCAGGGCCGCATGAAGAAGGCAGCCGAGGTCGTCACCGTGAACAGCGGCATCAAGGGCGATGTCGAAAACCTCGTGCTGACCGGCACCGAAAAGATAGACGGCACCGGCAACGCGCTGGCCAATGTCATCAAGGGCAATTCGAACGACAACGTGCTGAAGGGCCTGGCCGGCAACGACACCCTGGACGGCGGCGCCGGCAACGACACGCTGGATGGCGGCGAGGGCGAGGATACGCTCACCGGCGGCATCGGCAACGACACGCTGAGCGGCGGCGCCGAGAAGGATACGCTCGATGGCGGTGACGGCCAGGATACGCTGAACGGTGACGACGGGGAAGACACGCTCAACGGCGGGATCGGCAACGACACGCTGCTGGGCGGTCTGAACAACGACACCCTGGACGGCGGCGTCGGTGACGACAACCTCGATGGCGGCGACGGCAACGATACGCTCCTCGGTGGGATCGGCAACGACACGCTGAGCGGCGGCACCGGCAACGATACCCTGACCGGCGGCCTCGGCAACGACCGGCTGACCGGCGGCGCGGGCAATGACATCTTCGTCTTCAACCTCGCCCCGAACGTGCGGGCCAATCTGGA
>NZ_JACIEZ010000003.1:0-523299 GCF_014197145.1 Gellertiella hungarica
GAATATTATCCCACAGGTTTTGCTGCGGGGGATGAACGGGATGCAAATTTTTATCGGTGGAGAAACAGGGGGTTAGGGATTTGGGGGGAGTGGGGCGTGGAGTGTGCCGATGCGCACCCCCCTCTGTCGGCTTCGCCGACATCTCCCCCTCAAGGGGGGGAGATCATAGGCCGCGTTTGCCGATGCGCACCCCCCTCTGCCCCTGCACGGCGTTTCCTTTGCCGCACCGCACCCCCCTCTGTCCCTGCCGGGACATCTCCCCCTCAAGGGGGGGAGATCGACATTGTGGTTTTTGGTTTCCTCAAACAACAAACGTTTCACTTGCAGAAACGTCTGCTGGGGACTGCCCGCATCAACCCCATCCCGATCTCCCCCCTTGAGGGGGAGATGCCCGGCAGGGCAGAGGGGGGTGCGCAACCGCAAACGCGACGCTCAATCTCCCCCTCGCGGCGAGCGAAGCTCGTCCGCCCGGGGAGATGTCGGCGAAGCCGACAGAGGGGGGTGCGTATCGGCAAACTCCACGCCACGCAGGGCAGAGGGGGGTGCGGTGCCTCAAACGCAACGCCACGCCAGTCAGGGGGCGACGTGCAGGTGTTCAGGATCGAGGAGCGAGGAGCGGCGTGCCGAGGAGAGCGGAAGACCTCACCCCGGTTGGATGTTAGCGAAACCCGCCAGCATAGCTGCTTGGCTGGCAACTCTCGGCGCAAATCTCCTACCGTCCCGGCCGTCCCGTCTTGCCCTTTGTCCGGCCCTTGCGCTTCACGTCCACCGGGTCCTCGTAGGAGCCGACGCCGGCGCGGGCGCGGCGGAGGGGGGCGGGGTCGTCGGGGGTGCGGTCGGGCTGGCCTTCGAGCAGCGGGGAATGCCGCTTCGCGGTCGCCAGATGCTCCGGCGGCTTTGCCGGAAGGCGGTCAGGGGTGACCGGTTTTTCCGTGCGGCCCACCGTCATTTCGTCCAGCGTGTTCTTGCGGAACAGGGATTTGCCCGCGGGCTCCGCGATGTCGCGGCCCATCTCGTCCAGCTCCGGCTTGCGGAACAGCGGCTTCACGCCATCCGTGCCCGGGCCCATGTCGTCGAGCGAGGGTTTGGCGAAGTAGGAAGACGGGGTGCCCGCCGCCCCCTCATCCGGCGCTGACGCGCCACCTTCTCCCCGCCGGGGAGAAGAGGAGGCGCGCCCGCCTTCGGCTCCCGCAGCCTGCTGGCTTGCCTTCCCCTTCGGGCTTTCAGCCCTCGACGCCTCTGGGTTCTGCTTCCCCCTCGAGCCTTCGGCTCTCGACGCCTCTTGGTTCTGTTTCCCCCTCGGGCCTTCAGCCCTCGACGCCTCTTCCTTGGAAATCGGGTCGTCCATGGCGGCGAGTTCGGCGGCCTTGAGGCGCTTGATCTCGTCGCGCAGGCGGGCGGCCTTTTCGAAGTCGAGGTCGGCGGCGGCGTCGCGCATCTGCTTTTCCAGCGCGTTGAGATGGGCCTGCAGGTTGTTGCCCACCAGGTGCCCGCCATCGGCGAAGCCCTTGCCCGATGCGCCGGAGATGTCGGCGCGCACGTGGTCGCGCTCGTAGACGCTGTCGAGAATGTCGGAGATCTTCGCCTTCACCGATTCCGGCGTGATGCCGTTCAGGCGGTTGTATTCCATCTGCTTGTCGCGGCGGCGGTTGGTTTCCTCCATCGCCCGCTTCATCGAGCCGGTGATGTTGTCCGCGTAAAGAATGACCTTGCCGTCCACGTTTCGCGCGGCGCGGCCGATGGTCTGGATGAGCGAGGTTTCCGAGCGCAGGAAGCCTTCCTTGTCCGCGTCGAGGATGGCCACGAAGCCGCATTCGGGAATGTCGAGGCCCTCTCGCAGCAGGTTGATGCCGACAAGCACGTCGAAGGCGCCGAGGCGGAGATCGCGGATGATCTCGATGCGCTCCAGCGTATCGATGTCGGAATGCATGTAGCGCACCCTGACACCCTGCTCGTGCAGATATTCGGTGAGGTCTTCCGCCATGCGCTTGGTAAGCACGGTGACAAGCGTGCGGTAGCCCTTGGCGGAGGTCTCGCGGATCTCGCCCAGAACGTCGTCCACCTGGGTGCGGGCGGAGCGCACCTCCACCGGCGGATCGATGAGGCCCGTGGGGCGAATGACCTGCTCGGCAAAGACGCCGCCGGCCTGCTCCATCTCCCAGTTGCCGGGGGTCGCCGACACCGCGATGGTCTGCGGGCGCATCGCGTCCCATTCCTCGAAGCGCAGGGGGCGGTTGTCCATGCAGGAGGGCAGGCGGAAGCCGTATTCGGCGAGCGTCGCCTTGCGGCGGAAGTCGCCGCGATACATGCCGCCGATCTGCGGGATGGTCACATGGCTTTCGTCGATGAAGATCAGGGCATTGTCGGGGATGTACTCGAACAGCGTCGGCGGCGGCTCGCCGGGGCGGCGGCCGGTGAGATAGCGCGAATAGTTTTCGATCCCGGCACAGGAGCCCGTCGCTTCCAGCATCTCGATATCGTATTTGGTGCGCTGCTCCAGCCGCTGCGCCTCCAGCAGGCGGCCGGCGCGCTCCAGCTCGGCAAGCCGATGCTTCAGCTCCTCCTTGATCGCCTTGATGGCGCCGTTCAGCGTCGGCCGCGGCGTGACATAGTGCGAATTGGCGTAGATCTTCACGCTCTTCAGGTCGCCGGTCTTCTGGCCGGTGAGCGGATCGAACTCCGTGATCGAGTCGATCTCGTCGCCGAAGAGCGAGATGCGCCAGGCGGCATCCTCCAGGTGGGCGGGGAAGATCTCGATCGTGTCGCCCCGCACCCGGAACGAGCCGCGCTGGAAATCCATGTCGCGGCGCTTGTATTGCTGGGCCACGAGATCGGCGAGCAGCTGGCGCTGGTCGATGCGGTCGCCCACCTGCATCTGGAAGGTCATGGCGGTGTAGGTTTCCACCGAGCCGATACCGTAGATGCAGGAGACCGAGGCGACAATGATGCAGTCGTCCCGCTCGAGGATCGCGCGGGTGGCGGCGTGGCGCATCCGGTCGATCTGCTCGTTGATGGAGCTTTCCTTCTCGATATAGGTATCCGAGCGGGGCACATAGGCCTCCGGCTGGTAGTAATCGTAGTAGGAAACGAAATATTCCACTGCGTTGTTGGGGAAGAAGTTCTTGAACTCGGAATAGAGCTGTGCAGCCAGCGTCTTGTTCGGCGCGAGGATCACCGCCGGGCGCTGCGTTTCCTCGATCACCTTGGCCATGGTGAAGGTCTTGCCCGAGCCGGTGACGCCGAGCAGCACCTGGCTGCGCTCGCCGGAATTCAGCCCCTCGGTCAGGTCGCGGATGGCGGTCGGCTGGTCGCCGGCGGGCTTGTAGTCCGTGACCATCCTCAGCGGAATCCCGCCCTCCGATTTTTCCGGCCGGGCAGGGCGGTGCGGCACCCACAGCTTGCCGTCCTTGAACAGCGGATTGCCGCTCTCGATCAGCTTCGACAGCGCCTCGACGGTGGCGGTCACGCCGCTTTTCGAAAGCTGGTCCGCTTCCTCCAGGCTCACATCCATGCCGGCCACGGGGTTGAGCCCCGCCGCCGCGCGCGTCTTCGGATCGGTGGAGCCGCCCATCGACGTGCCGCGCGAGGATTTCATCGCGGTCGGTTCGGCGGCCTTGGCAGACTTTTTGCGGGGTTTTTCTCCGCTCACGCTGCCGGCGCCCTGCGCCTGCGCTCCGCGGGGGCCTCCGGCCGTTTCCCACTCGTCCCCGGCGGAGGTCTGGGTGCGGGCGGCGATTTCCACCTTCTTGCGGTGCTTGCCGGCCTTCGACGCGATCTCGCGCTGGGTCTCCATGCCGGAGGCTTCCGCCTCCGCCTCCAGCTGCTTTACCCAGTCGGATACGGAGCCCGAGAGCGGCGCGCCCTCGAAGGCGGACTGCGGCGCTTCTTCGAAACCGGAGGGACGGGACGGATTTTTCGGAGCTTTGGACATGCCCCGGAATATGGAGAGAGTCCCCCCGAAAGGAAAGGGCAAATGCGTACAAAAGGGAAACAAAAATTCAGGTGGCGGGCCGGCAAATCAACTCTTGGGGAGGTTGTCCGGGCCGGTGCTGTGCAAAGCGGCCCGGCACGCTATGTCATGGAGCCATCCAGGACCGATTCCATGCGAGGACCCCGCCCATGCCCTTTGCCCTTTCGCCCGCCGCCATCTGGCCCGTCGTCATGCTGCTGGCTTCCAACATCTTCATGACCTTCGCCTGGTACGGCCATCTGAAGCACAAGGGCACGGCCATCTGGCTGGCGATCGTGGTGAGCTGGGGCATCGCCTTCTTCGAATATTGCCTGGCCGTGCCGGCCAACCGCATCGGCTCGTCGGTCTATTCCACGGCGCAGCTGAAGACCATGCAGGAAGTCATCACGCTGGTGGTGTTCTCCGGCTTTTCCGTCTTCTGGCTGAAGGAAAGCCTGACGATCAACCACGCCATCGGCTTTGCGCTGATCGCGCTCGGCGCCAGCTTCGTCTTCAGGGCGTGACAACCCGGGTGCCGCTGAAGGTCTCGTAGTCGAGCTGGCCGGTATCGTGGTCGAAGCTGGCGAAGAACCAGTGGAACAGCACCGCGAGGAACAGCAGCCCTGCCAGCACGCCGGGCAGCATCACATACCACTCGCCGAGCGCATAAGCGCGGTTGACCGCCTCGGCCAGGCCGATGCCGGGCTCGCTCGGCAGGCGATGCACCAGCGGTGTCAGGGGCACGAGCACCGCGGCCAGCGTGGCGGCGAGGAAGGGCGCGATCTTCAGCGCCTCGCGGCGCAGCGCAAGCGGCGCGGAAAGGGGCTCGGCGCCCACGGTCTCCACCCTCAGCTTCATCACGCGCTTTCCGGGGCTTCGGCGTCCGCCGGCCGAAAAGACCGCGAGATAGCCGATCAGGATGACGTAGAAGACCGCCAGGCTCGCATTCTGCGACAGCGTGTCCGCAGGGCGGAAGCTGCCGTCGGGCTGGCGGGTCAGAACGAAGGTGAGGCGGCTTTCCGTGCCGTTCTCCCGCGAGCCGCGCGAAGCCAGCGCGACGATCTGGCGCTTGCTGCCGTAGGGCCAGGTGCCGATCTCGCAATCGGCCAGGATGAGCGAGTCGTAATAGTGCCGCGCAAAGGCGCTCATCAGCCGGTCGCGGATCGGCCCGGCCTTCAGGGTTTCGCAGGCGCTGGACTGGTTGACGGTCATCAGCGGCGGCATCAGCCCCGCCTTGACGAGCGGGACGGAGGCTGCGCTGCACAGAAACAGCACGATGAAGTAATCGATCCAGAAGGCCAGAAAGCGCCGCCAGAAATGGCGCATCGCCGGCCCCGCCGCCAGGGCTGCCCCGCCTTCGCCGGGCCTGTCCGCGATGTGCCCTCTTCCCCCCAAGGCCATGCGGCGTCAGCCTTCCGCCGGCACGGGCATGGGTTTGCCCTCGCCGTCGAGCGCCACCATGACGAAGGTCGCGTGGGTCACCTTTTCCATGACCGGGGTGAGGTAGCGCTGTGCCCAGGCTTCCACGTTGAGGGTGATGGAGGTGCGTCCCACGCGCTCGATATGGGTGTAGACGCAGAGCGTGTCGCCGATCTTGACCGGCATGGCGAAGGCCATTTCCTTCACCGCGGCGGTGACGACGCGGCCATGGGCCCGCTCGGCCGCGCGGATGCCGCAGGCAAGGTCCATCTGCGCCATCACCCAGCCGCCGAAAATGTCTCCGGCCGCATTCGCATCGCCGGGCATGGCGAGCGTCCGCAAGGTCAGCTCGCCCTGGGGTGTTGTCCTGTCTTCCACCGCATCAACCTCGTTCATCGGGAATCGCTTTCCTTCTTATAGCGGATAGAGACGGGGAGGGCATATGCTGCACTCGCCCGGAAAGACTCCCTTAACCATCCCGCCCTAGTGTGGGGAGGATTTGTGTGGCGGGTGTTCCGCCGGTCCGGAGTGGCATTCGTATGGCGTATCTTGCCCCCTTGCGGCGATCCCTGCTGCCGCTCCTCATTTCCGTTTCGCTTGCCGCCTGCTCGACCGACGGGCTGATGATCGACAGCAGCGCGCGCGTTTCCGCCATCGAGCCCCAGCCGCAAAGGCGGGCCCTGCCGGTGGCCGAAAGCCAGCAGACCTATGCCGCGCCCGTGCCGGTCGCCACCCAGGCCGCCGCCTATCCGCAGGCGGGCCTTGCCGCCCAGCCGCCGCGCGCGCTTCCCCCCATCGACAGCGACGAGGCGCTGGCGCTCAACGGCTCGACGCCCTCCGGCGGGCCGCAGCTCGGCGAACCGCCCCGGGTTCTCGGACAGCTCACCATGAACCAGGGCGGCCAGCTGGTCGCGCCGCAGGCCATGCAGCCCGCACCGGCCCAGCAGGTGGCCATGGCCGATCCGTCCGACCCCAACCAGCAGGGCGTGAGCATCGACGACGGGCTCGGCGTCGGTGGCGGCGCTACCAGCCTTGCGCAGGAAGAGGCGATGCAGATCGCCGAAACCAATCCCTCCGAACCGGTCGTGGGCGGGATCGGCACCGACAATCCGGTGGCCTATCCCTCGGCCCAGCCGGCCGATCCGCTTCTGGCAGAACAGGCGGGCTATCCCGAGACCGCGCCTGCGCCGCCGCGCCAGTCCTATCCGGCAAGCCAGCAGGTGGCCATGCTGCCGCGTCCCATCGACCCGACGGTCAACCCGGTGCTGCCGCCGCGCCCGGCGGCGATGCCCAATTCCGAAATTGCCTGCCGCAGCGCCTTGCAGAAGCTCGGCGTGAAATTCCAGGACGTGCCGGCAATCTCGAACGGCCGCGCCTGCGGCATCGCCTATCCCATCAAGGTCTACGGCTTCGCCAGCAACATCCAGATGAAGCCGGCGATCACGCTCAACTGCCAGGTGACCTACGCCTTCGCGCAGTGGGTGAAGAACGAGCTCAACCCCTCGGCGCGCTATCGCTACTGGTCGGGCGTGAAGACCATCATTCCGCTCGGCGGCTATTCCTGCCGCCGGATGAACTCGTCCGCCCGCAATCCCTGGTCCGAACATGCCCGCGGCAACGCCATCGATGTCGGCAAGTTCATCCTGAACAACGGCAAGGAAATCGACGTGCGCAAGCCGGGCTTCTTCTCGTTCCGGGAAAAGGGCCTGCTGAACGCCGTGCGCTCGGAAAGCTGCAAGTACTTCCACACCGTTCTCGGCCCCGGCAGCGACCCGCACCACAAGGACCACTTCCACTTCGACCTGAGAGCGCGGAAATCCGGCTATCGTCACTGCGACTGATGCCCCTTTCAGAATTCCTCAGCCTGCCCCCCTTGTTCTTGGCCTCGTCTCCCGGAGTTTCGGCGCTATAGTCAGGCGCGTTGCTGCGATTCCATTGCCTTTTCATCCAAGAACGGGGCCGCGATGCCGAAATCGATCATTTCTGTCGAAAGACTGACGAAAACCTATGCGAACGGCTTCGAGGCGCTGAAAGGCGTCGATCTGGAGATCGCCGAGGGGGAAATCCTGGCGCTGCTCGGGCCGAACGGCGCGGGCAAGACGACGCTGATCTCGATCATCTGCGGGATCGTCACGCCGTCCGGCGGGCGGGTGCTGGCGGGCGGCCATGACGTGGTGCGGGATTTCCGCGAGACGCGTGCGCTGATCGGCCTCGTGCCGCAGGAGCTCACCACCGACCAGTTCGAAACCGTGTGGAACACCGTGAGCTTTTCCCGCGGCCTGCACGGCAAGAAGCCGAACCCGGCCTATATCGAGCAGGTGCTGCGCGACCTTTCCCTGTGGGACAAGAAGGACTTCATGCTGCGCCAGCTTTCCGGCGGCATGAAGCGGCGCGTTCTCATTGCCAAGGCGCTGTCGCACGAGCCGCGCGTGCTGTTCCTCGACGAACCGACCGCGGGCGTCGACGTCAACCTGCGCAAGGACATGTGGCAGGTGGTGGGGCGGCTTCGGGAAAGCGGCGTGACCATCATCCTCACCACCCACTACATCGAGGAGGCCGAGGAGATCGCCGATCGGGTCGGCGTCATCGACGGCGGCCGGCTTCTGCTGGTCGAGGACAAGGTGACGCTGATGAAGAAACTCGGCGCCAAGCAGCTGATCCTCGAGCTTTCGGAACCGCTTGGCGCCATACCGGAAGCCCTTTCCGGCTACGGGCTCCGGCTGGAGAACGAGGGGCAGGCCCTGGTCTACGATTATGACGGCCATGACCAGACGGACCGCATCGGCCCCTTCCTGCAGGCGCTCAGCGCCGCCGGCATCTCCTTCAAGGACCTCTCGACCCGGCAGAATTCGCTGGAAGACATCTTCGTTTCACTGATTGGAGAGCGGGCATGAACTGGCAGGCGATGAAATCCATCTATCTGTTCGAGATGGCCCGCACCCGGCGCACGCTGCTGCAGAGCATCGTCTCGCCCGTGCTGTCCACCTCGCTCTACTTCATCGTGTTCGGTTCGGCCATCGGATCCCGCATCCAGAACATCGAGGGGGTCTCCTACGGCTCCTTCATCACGCCGGGGCTGATCATGCTTTCGCTGCTCACCCTCTGCATCTCGAACGGCTCCTTCGGCATCTATTTCCCGAAGTTCACCGGCACCATCTACGAGCTTCTCTCCTCGCCCGTATCGATGCCGGAGATCCTGGTGGGCTATGTGGGTGCGGCGGCCAGCAAGGGGCTGATCGTCGGCGCCATCATCCTCGGCACCGCCTATTTCTTCGTTGACGTGACGATCCAGCATCCCTTGCTGATGATCACCTTCTTCGTGCTGACGGCGATCACCTTCAGCCTGCTGGGATTCATCATCGGCATCTGGGCCACCAACTTCGAACAGCTGAGCCTGATCCCGAGCCTCGTCATCCCGCCGCTCACCTTCCTCGGCGGTTGCTTCTACTCGATCAACATGCTGCCGCCGCTCTGGCAGACGGTCAGCCACTTCAACCCGGTGCTCTATCTGGTCAGCGGCTTCCGCTGGAGCTTCTACGGCATATCCGACGTCAATCCCTGGATCAGCCTTGCCATCATCATCGCCTTCCTCGGCGTCTGCCTGGTGCTGGTGAGCTGGATGTTCCGCACCGGCTACCGGCTGAAGAGCTAAACCCTACTCCGCATCGAAGGACTGGGCAGCGACATCCTGCGCGCCGTGCAGGATGCGGAGGATCACGATGCGGTCCGGTTCGCGCAGGAAATAGATGCAGCGGTTACGGAAGGGTAAAGGCACGAATGCCCGGGCCAAGTTCATGCCGCGGAACCCCGGTAAAATCGACGTCGGCAATCCACTTCATCTTGGCCGTGATCTGATCGACCAGCATCGCCGCGGCCAGGGGGTTCGTTTTTGCGATGTGGTGCGAAAGGCGGGCGATATCACGCCGTGCGCGGGGCATCACCTCCAGCAATTTCCCCTTCGCTCGCGTCTTCATCCTCGGCCATGCTCATGATGTCGGCGTAAAGCTCGGCGGCGCTGCTGTAAACCTTGCAGCGCCCCGCCTCGTAGTCGTCGAGACCGAGCTGGATTTCGGCGCGCAGGCGTTCCAGTCGAACTTCATAACTCTCTAACATGGGCGTGTCGGCCTGTACAGGCGCGTCTTCGGGCGCGGGCGCACGCGGGCGGATGACGCCGTCGTCGAGCAGGTCGTCGTTGAATGGGCCGGGGCCGGGTCTTGCGCGCGCCATGGGGTGCTCCTTCCGAGACATCATGCCCGAGTGGGCGCGCGATGGCAAGGATTAGGCCGGGCTAATCCTTGAGCCGCAGCTCGTCGGTCTGCATGTGGAAGGAGGAAAGCGTCGACAGGAAGCTCATGCCGAGAAGGCTCTGGTCCATGGCGCCGCGGCGGGTGACGAGGGCAGGGATGTTCTGCCGGCGGATGGGCCCGAGATCGACCATGGAGAGATCGATGGGGGCGGCCGTGGCCTCGCCGTTGGCGGTCAGTACCCGGGTGGAATAGACGAGGTTTTCCGGGATGATGCCGACGGCGACGGCATCCTCGTAGGTAAGGGTGACGGTGCTGGCACCGGTATCCACCAGCATCGGGATATCCTGCGCATTGACGGTGACGACCGCGGTGAAATGGCCGGAAAGCCCCCGCGAGAGGATGACTTCGCGGCTGCCGTCCTCGCCGGTGACGGTGATGGCCCGGCCGGGCAGGAGGCCCGCCAGCATCCGCGCGCCGGCGCGCTTCATGTCCTCGCGGAAGAGGGAGGCGCCGGCAAGCACCAGGATGATCGCCAGCCATATCGACAGATGGCGGGCCGACTGGCCCCAGTTGCGGCGGCTCGCCAGAATGCCGGCGGCGAGCATGGTGAGGATCGGCAGGAGATAGACGAGCTGGCCCAGCTGCTGCTCGGACAGGCCCATGAGGCGGCTGTCCGGAGCCTTCATGAGCAGGATGAGCAATCCCGCCGCGAGAAGGGCAAGGGCAAGCCCGGCGCGCGTCATGCGGAACCGCTCTCCCGCGCCATGCGCTGGCGGCGGGTTTCGCGGCGCGGCTTGCGCTCCACCGTTTCGAGGCGTGCGGGCAGCGAGGCCATGATCTCGCGCCGCTCGCCATCGGTATAGGTGGTCCAGGCGCCGATTTCGGCGCGCGTGCGGCCGCAGCCGAAGCAATAGCCGGTCTTCATGTCGATCGAGCAGACGAGAATGCAGGGCGATTCCATCGTTCACCTTCGGAGGCTTCGTGCGCGCGGCTGCGCCTTGATAAGGCCTCAGGCCAGAAGCGCAAGCGTTGCGAGCAGCACCATATCAGAAATTTGTTGCGTTGCACCAATCGTATCGCCGGTATGGCCGGCAAGACGGCGGCCGATGTGGATGGTAAACAGAAACGTGGCGCCAAACCCCGCAAGAACCGTCACCGCCACCGCCGGCAGCGACAGGACGGGCAGCGTGAGGAGCAGGAAGGCCGCAAGCCCCGTGCCGACGGCCATGCGCAGCGCCGCACCGGTTGGCACGCCCACCCGCGCCGCCACGCCGTCCGCCTTGGCGGGAGGCAGGTGCCGCCAGTGCCAGACCATGGCCGACCGGCTGAGGGCCGCCGATCCCGCAAGGGCCAGGGCCGCCGCCGCCGGCGAGGCTTCGGTGATCAGCGCCGACAGCGCGGAGACCCGGACGAGCAGCGACAGGCCGAGCGCAAGCGCCCCATAGGTGCCGATCCGGCTGTCCTTCATGATCTCGAGCGCGCGCTCGCGGTTCCTGCCGCCGCCGAGGCCGTCTGCGGTATCGCCAAGACCGTCCTCGTGCAGCGCGCCGGTCAGCAGCACCAGAAGGCCGACGGCGATGGCCGCGGCGAGCAGCGGCGCCTCGGCATGGCCTGCCAGATAGAGGACCAGCGCCGGCAGCGCCGAAATCACCACCCCCGAGAGGGCAAATCCCTCCGGCGTCTTCTCCATCCTGCCGTCATCGCCCTCGAAATGATGGCCGGGCACGGGCAGGCGGCTGAGGAAGCCCGTGGAGCGGGCAATGCTGGTGATCAGTTCGCCAAGCGGCATGGCGGCATTTTCCTTCGAGAGGCGGGGAGACTGCGACAGCGAAAGCCGCTTTTGCGGTTGTTTGGCGCGCGCGCCCCGATTAAGACACGGAGCCAGAAAAACCTCATTCCCGTGCAAATTACAAGGAAGCCTCTTCCATGAGCCTCACCGGTCTGCCCTTCGACGATTTCCGTGCCCTGATCAAGGACCTGCCGGGTCCGAACCCGGTGGCGCTCGCGGCGGCGCGCGACCGGGACAGCCAGCTGACCAAGCCGCCGGGTGCGCTCGGCCGTCTGGAGGAGATCGCCTTCTGGCTTGCCGCCTGGACCGGCCGTGCGCCTGCGGTCACCCGTCCGCTGGTCGCGATCTTCGCCGGCAACCACGGCGTCGTCCGGCAGGGCGTCACGCCCTGGCCGTCCGACATCACCAAGCAGATGGTGGCGAACTTTTCCGCCGGCGGGGCGGCGATCAACCAGATCTGCCTCACCTACGATCTCGGCCTGAAGGTCTTCGATCTCGCGCTCGACATCCCGACCGGCGACATCACCTGCGAGCCGGCGCTTTCCGAGCGCGACTGCGCCGCCACCATGGCCTTCGGCATGGAGGCGATTGCCGGCGGCACCGATCTGCTGGCGATCGGCGAGATGGGCATCGGCAACACCACCATCGCGGCGGCGATCAACCTCGCGCTCTATGGCGGTACGGCGGAAGAGTGGGTCGGCCCGGGCACGGGCTCGCAGGGCGAGTTCCTGGAGCGCAAGATCAGGGCGGTGGAAGCCGCGGTCGAGTTCCACAAGGATCACCTCCACGATCCGCTGGAGATCATGCGCCGCGTCGGCGGCCGCGAGATTGCCGCCATGGCCGGCGCCATACTCGCCGCCCGCATGCAGAAGATCCCGGTGCTGATCGACGGCTATGTGGCGACCGCTGCCGCGGCCATCCTGAAGGCGGCCAATCCGTCCGCGCTCGATCACTGCCTGATCGGCCACGTTTCGGGCGAGCCCGGCCACCTGAAGGCCATCGAGAAGCTCGGCAAGACGCCGCTCCTGGCGCTCGGCATGAAGCTGGGCGAGGGCACCGGCGCCGCCATGGCCGCCGGCATCGTCAAGGCCGCCGCCGCCTGCCATTCCGGCATGGCGACCTTTGCCAGCGCCGGTGTTTCCACCAAGGACTGAGGCGAGCCCGCGCCCCGGCAAACGAGGCGCGCCGTCATAGATAGGCCGCAAAGCTTCTGCTAGACGGACGCCGGCAAAGCTTCCCGCGCATGACTCGCGCGGGAGGCGCATCGGCGCGACAGGAGGCCCTCGGCATGCGCATCTGGAGACCCGTCATCGGCAGCAGGACCGCAGCCTTGCTGGTCGGGATCTTTATCCTTGCCACCTGCAACCGGACCTTCTGGCCGATGCTGGTGGAGAGCTTCGGCGGCTTCACGCCCGTCGCCATCACCTTCGGCCTGTCGGTCTCGCTGCTGCTCCTGACCTTCTTCGTCGCGATTTCGGCGAAATACGTGTTCAAGCCGCTGGCGATCCTCTGCCTGCTGACGGCGGCCGGCGCCTCCTACTTCACCGATACCTTTGGCACGATCATCAACGAGCAGATGATCGACAGCGCCATGACCACCAACCAGCGCGAGGCGGGCGCGCTGATCAGCACGCGCTTCCTCGTCCACTTCTTCCTTCATGGCATCCTGCCGGTGCTGCTTCTCTTGTGGGCGAGGGTGCGGCACGAAACCTTCGGCACCAAGCTGCGGAACAATTCGAAGCTCATCGTTCCCATGCTGCTGGCGACCGGGGCGATGGTGTATCTTCACATCGGCTCCTACATCGTCACCATCCGCCAGAACAACCTGATGATGCAGACGCTGAACCCGGTCGCGCCCCTTGCAGCCGCCTACAACTATGCCAATACCCAGCTGACCCATGCGAATGTGGAGGTCCAGCCGCTCGGGACCGATGCCAAACGCGGCCCGGTCGCGACCGCCGCGCAGAAGCCGCTCGTGACGATCCTGGTGGCCGGCGAGACCGCGCGCGGCATGAACTTCTCGCTGAACGGCTATGACCGGGAAACCAACCCGAAGCTGAAGCAGCTGGACATCGTGAACTTCACCGACGTGACGAGCTGCGGCACCGACACCGCGACCTCGCTGCCCTGCATGTTCTCCGTCTATCCGCGCAAGGACTATTCCGAGGGCAAGGCGAAATCCACCCAGAACCTGCTCGACGTCTTCGGCCATGCGGGCGTCGCCACCCTGTGGTGGGACAACAATACCGGCAGCAAGGGCATTGCCGACCGCACCAGCTACGTGCCCTTCATGGACACCAAGGACCCCGTGCTCTGCCCCGACGACGAGTGCCGCGACACGGTGTTCCTGAAGAAGCTCGAGGAAACCCTTGCCGGGGTGACGAAGGATACGGTCATCGTGCTGCACCAGATCGGCAGCCACGGCCCGGCCTATTACCGCCGCTACACCGAGACGGAGCGCCTGTTCCAGCCCGACTGCCGCACGCCGGACCTGCCGAAATGCAGCCTCGAGGAGGTGCGCAATGCCTATGACAATTCCATCGTCGCCACCGATGCCTTCCTCGCGGCCGTGATCGATCTTCTGAAGGCCCATGACGACAGGATCAGCAGCGCCATGCTCTATGCCTCGGACCATGGGGAATCGCTCGGCGAGAACGGGATCTTCCTGCACGGGGCGCCCTATGCCTTCGCGCCGAAGGAGCAGACCCACGTGCCGATGATCGCCTGGTTCTCGCCCGCCTACCGGCAGCTCACCGGCCTCGATGCGTCCTGTCTTGCGAAAGGGACCGCGAATCCCTATTCCCATGACAAGTGGTTCCACACGGCGCTGGGCATGATGAATGTGGTGACATCGGTCTATGACCGGGATCTCGACATCTTCGCCGCCTGCCGTGCGAAAGGCTGACGATGAGCAACACGTTCGAAAAGCAGACGGGCATCCGCCACTTCATCGCCGCCGCGGGCTATTCGCTCGGCGGCTTCCGGCGCCTTCTCGGCGAAAGCGCCTTCCGCCAGGAAGCGCTGGCCTTCCTCGCCGGCATCGTGCTGCTGCCGCTCTTCGGCGCCGGCTTCACGCAGATGCTGGTCTTCGTCGCGCTGATGCTGCTGCTCTTCGCCTTCGAGGCGATCAACACTGCCATCGAGGAAATCGTCGACCGCGTCTCCCCCGAATATTCCCTTGCCGCCAAACACGCCAAGGACCTCGGCTCCTTCGCCTGCATGTGCCTCATCGTGCTGAACGGGGGTTATGTGCTGTATACGCTCTACGGACTGTGGTTCGGGTGAGGCGAGGCGGGGCGGGTGGGCCGACGCCAGAACGGCGGCTCTTCCAATGCACTGCACCGAAGCAGACAAAACCTTTGCAACAAAGTCAGTGACGGGCGATCACAAACAATCCGACGGTTGATAACGAATAGCTCGTAAACACATTTGAACAGACATCAGTAAGGCTCAAATTGTTCGGACCAGCACTTCCACTCTCGCATCTCAGCTCTTTTTGATCTCCACGACAGCGAAATCGATTCCGGACGCAGCCGCTTCAAGAGATCGTAAACTGGTTGGCACTTCAAACGTAAACTTAAGCTGATTGCCACCATGTACCGTGCCGGTGAAGTTTTCATCAACGTGAGCAAAGGTCATGGCCTTACTCTTGGCCTTGAATAACGCGTCAGATAGATCTCTGCCTCTTGTAACTCGATTACTGGTCTCTTTTAATGTGTGTCGAAGAACGCAAGTAATAACGCGACCGTCTGTGTGCATTTCAAGCGAGGTTCCAGCTGGAGATGTGTAGGTAGCCATCCTCATATTCATGTCGAAGTTTGCGTTAGAGACTGACGGTGAAATTCTACTAAGTATTTCAATGATGACAGAGTCGGCATCAAAAGGATATACGCCCTCACATATTCCTACCAATATTTTAAGAGAATCAATGAAGTCAGGGAGCTTCGGACGGTTTGTTTGTACTTCACTTGTCGCCCGGAAAACCAAATCTTCAAATAAGTATTTAGTAGATCTCCAATTCTTGCTAAATAAATTCGCGCTGGCGGCCTTGAGGCGCGCACCCCAGTCGACACGGCTAGATGCATTAGCAAGTGGGATCTCGCCAGAGACCATAAAGTAAAGAAGCATTGCTATGCCATACACATCAACCAATGCGGAGCGATTACTATATCTAGATTTAGCATCGATCTGTTCCGGAGCTAGAAAACCAAGGGCTTGCGACGCATTCATGTAAAATTCTGCGCCCGATGCGCCCTTGAACCAGGAGAGGTCGAAATCGAGTACTCTGATATCATTCTCTGTAACACCCTCCCAATATTCGCCCGTAATCATTATGTTGCTTGGTCTAAGATCTCTATGTAAAATAATTCTCTCGTGGGAGTGACACTCAAATATAATTTTTGCGATCCATAAGCATATATTTAGCTTATCCAGCGCAGAACGAGCCAAGCCATCATTTATATATTTATGAAGGTCAATTCCTTGAACGTATTCCATAATTATGCTTGGAGGTAGCTCCGAGGCATCTAGTATCTTTACGATTCCCCGGATGCCGCTTTGACTAAGAAAACGCATTGAATCGACGCCACGCCGGAAGCTGTTGAGCATAGCATCATCGTCGCGCACTTCCATATGAGCTACCTTTACGGCGATTGAGTTATCGGACGCGTCGAAAGCTTGGTAGACGCGTCCAAAGTTACCACGGCCAAGCTCAGCCTGTATTCTATTTCCCAGCCAGTACTGATTGGCATCGTTCGGGTTTACTCTAGTAGATATATGGATAGCCGTGTCATAAAGTTTGCAGAAATTTCTGTATGCGACGTAGTCGAATTCTCCGTTTTCTTGATAGAATTTCTTGGTAGCGGCCGATAGGTGTTTCCTTATAGTGTCTGGTTCTAGTTTTACAATTTCGTTCGGTGACGGAATGTCATCCTCTGGGGCCTTTACCGAGAAAACTGGATCAACTTTTTCTTCGGGAGACCTTGATTTTGTTAGCGTTAATACTAGTTCCCGAAACCCTTCTTCCCAGGATTTGTCCTCACCAGTATAGACGATGTTTAGAGGTAATTGCTTTATCAGATTTAGGTCTTCTTTCGACTGTTGCTTCTTAATCAAGAAGTAGTCACCGGTAACAAATCCAACTTTTCTGAGGTAGCTCAACTGACCCGAAACTGTAAGATCGTCTACACTTACACCATAGAATAAAACTAAGTTATGCGCGAACATACTCTTTAAGAACTCGAGGTAGGACTCTTGCTCTAGGAGGTTCTCTCTCTCTTCGTTTGTCAGAATCCATGATCTTGGAGTGTCTACGTTTCCATGTAGATCGACAATTAGTGGACGCCCATCGCCTAAACTGATCCGGCTGTTTGGCGCATCTATGCCTAGAAGGTGATTCTGCAGCCTTCCCGTTTTCCTCTGCACATAGGAAGTGTTTGCAAAATTATCGAGGTTAAAGGAAAGTAAAGCGTTAGGTTCTAGCTTCCAGACCTCTTTGTAGAATGTCGGTATGAAATTGCTATCAACATTTAGGTTGTTGCGCACCGCCACTTCGAAATGTTCCCCCATGATCTCCTTGAGGCGAGACATTCGATGCCAGTTAACAGGTAAACTTTTAATCTGTGAGTTTAATTCATCTGCTAATTTATGTCCAATATCAGTTTTAGCAATATCAAGATAGGAATCTTTAATCCGTACCACCAATTCGTCCCAAGTCGGCAGACCGCATTCCCGGGAAGCCCCAGCTCCACAAAAAATGACTAGACGTTTTGTTTTCTCTGAATAGACCTTTGCGAGGCGTTTAAATGAGGGCTGTTGCTCAAGTTGGCTCATTATACCATTTTCCTAGTGGTTGCTTCGCGCTATTTTGCGCGTCTCGCGGGTTAGTGCAAGCGTCCATGGTTTAGGGCGACGAGGTCTTCTTGATTTTTCGTTGATACGAATTTCGATACATCTGCTTTAGGCAAATCTTGTGGCCGAAAGGAATGTCCGAAACGACGGCATAAACCATCCCCTCCGCCACCCCGCCTGCTACCCGCACACCCTCACGCGAAGCTGCGTTTCTTGCGTTCCACGGCCTGGGCGTCCTCGACGGCGGGGACGGTCTGGAGGACGCGTTTGGCGGGGAGGATGGCGATCACTTCCGTGCCTTCGCGCAGCTTGGATTTCAGGATGAACTGGCCGTCGTGCTTGGCCATGATCGCCTGAACGATCGGCAGGCCGAGGCCGGTGCCCTGTTCGGCGCTCTTGATGGCGATGGAGCCCTGGCCGAAGGCGGAGAGCACCACGGGGATCTCGTCCTCGGGAATGCCCGGACCGTTGTCCTTGATCGCCACATATTGCCCGCCGGTGGAGGTCCAGCCGGCCTTCACCTGGATTTCGCCGCCCTGCGGGGTGAACTTCACCGCATTCGACAGGAGGTTCAGCACCACCTGGCGCATCGATTTCTCGTCCGCCCAGACATCGGGGAGGGAGGATTCGAAGACTTCGGTGATGGTGATGTTCTTGCCGCGGGCGCGCAGCTGCACCATGCCGATGCAGTCTTCCGCGATATCCAGCAGCGAGATCGCCTCTTCCTGCAGCTCGTAACGCCCGGCCTCGATGCGCGAGAGATCGAGGATCTCGTTGATGAGGTTCAGCAGGTGCTGCCCGGAGCGGTGGATGTCGTTGACATATTCCTTGTAGGTCGGGTTGTTGAGCGGCCCCATCACCTCCGTGGCGATCACCTCCGAAAAGCCGAGGATGGCGTTGAGCGGGGTCCGGAGCTCGTGCGACATGGAGGCAAGGAAGCGCGATTTCGCGAGGTTCGCCTCTTCCGCCCGCCGCCGCGCCTCGTCCGACATGGATTTCGCCGTCTCCAGCTCCGCGATCAGATCGTCCTTTTCCGACTGGAAGGAGAGCAGCTTGATGTTGGACATGTACATGCGGTCCGTCACGATCACGAAAAAGGCCACCGCGACGCACAGCATGGCCAGCAGGCCGACATCGAAGATGCTGCCGCCGAGCGCGGCATTGCCCACCAGCGTGACGATGACGGGGGCGAAGGTGACCGGCACCGAGCGCCGCAGCATGAAGCAGGACAGCGCCGTGAAGGACAGCACCACCAGAAGGATGGCGCCCTTGAACAGCGAGTAATTGTCCGGCGAGCAGGCGCCGCAGGTCTGGATCGAGAAGGCCGCCCAGCCGAAGCCGAGGATGGCCTGGCCCGACAGCAGCACGTGCTGCCACTTGCGTGCGTTCTCGTTGGTGATGTTCTGGCGCAGCGCAAAGCGCTGCAGCAGCGTGTTTGCCGCATGCAGCACCAGCGCCATGAAGGCCCAGCCGATCAGCCGCAGGTCGTCGTTGAAATAGGAGCCGACGATGGTGATGGCGACGATGAGGTAGGGGGTGATCGACGCGCTCTGCAGCGCCGTCGTCAGATGCATCACCAGCAGGTCGCGGTCGAAGGCGCGGCTGCCGTGGTCGCCATGCTGCAAGCGTTCGCGCGTCGCCTTCACCGCGCGGTTCACGGCGCGGTTACGGTGGCTGCGGGAACGGTCGACAATGATCTTGTCGGTCGATGAACTCACTTGCTGGGACATGAAACCGGTTGGCGAACACAGTGATGATCGCTAAACCTTAGCCACGAATTCTTAAGAAGATGCTGCCAGCAACCTTTTGTTTTCCATTTTTCTTAGGCGCCGGAGGACCCGTACGGCCCGCCATGTCCAGACGAAGACCTTCCTTCCGCATCTGGCGGGAACTCGCCATTCTCCTGATTTTTCTGGCACTTGCAGGCGGTTATGCACTTCTTTCGCGCAAGCCCGCGGCCTTCTTCACGCAAGGGCCGTTCGTGGCGGTCGATGGCGATACGTTAACGATTGACGGCATGCGGCTGCGCATCCGCGGCATCGATGCGCCGGAGCGCCGGCAGCTCTGCGGCGAGGGGCGGGCGCAATGGGCCTGCGGGCTGGAAGCGCGGCGGGCGCTGGCGGCCCGTCTCGCCGGCCTTTCCTGCGAGGTGAAGGGCCAGGACAAGTATCGGCGCCGGCTTGCCCGCTGCCGCATGCCCGCGGGAGACCTGGGGGCGGCGATGGTGCGCGAGGGCCTTGCGGTCGCCTATGGCGACTACGAGGCCGAGGAGGCGGAGGCCCGCCGGGCGCGGCGCGGCCTGTGGTCCGGGCCGTTCCTGAGGCCGGAAGACTGGCGCAAGGCCCACCGGCGCAAGGCCGAAATGGAGGATGTGCCCGACATGCTCGGTATCCTCCGATTCTGGTGGTAGAACCGATGGCACGGAAAGGAAGCCGGACATGAAGCTTTACGACGGCGGGCGGGCGCCCAATCCCCGCAGGGTGACCTATTTTCTCGCGGAGAAGGGCATCGCGCTCGAAACGGTGCCTGTCGACATGGGCCAGCTCGAGCACCGCTCCGATCTCATCAGCCGGCTGAACCCGCTGCAGCGCCTGCCGGTGCTCGAACTCGACGACGGCACCATCCTGACGGAGACGGTGGCGATCTGCCGATATCTGGAGGAGCTCCATCCCGATCCGCCGCTCTTTGGCACCGACCCGCTGGAACGGGCGCTGGTGGAGATGTGGCAGCGCCGGGTGGAGCTGCATTTCTTCATGGCGGTGGCGGCGGCCTTCCGTCACCTTCACCCGGCCATGCAGGGCTGGGAAGTGCCGCAGATCCCCGAATGGGGCGAGGCCAACAAGCCGAAGGCGATCGAGTTCCTGCGTCTTCTGGATGGCGAGCTGGCGGGCCGTGCCTTTGTCGCCGGCGACCGCTTCTCGATTGCCGACATCACCGCCTATGTGAGCGTGAACTTCATGAAGCTCGCCCGCATTCCCCTGCCGGAGGACCTGCCGAATGTTCGCCGCTGGCACGCGGAGATCGCGGCGCGGCCGGGCATGGGCTCCATCAAGCCGTGACGGAGACGCCTTCGCTCGAACGCCTTCGCCACGACATAAGCGCCTGCCGGCTCTGCCGCGATGCGCCGGCCGGTGGGCCGGAACGCCGGCTTCCGCACGAGCCAAGGCCGGTTGCCGTGCTGTCCCGGACGGCGCGGGTGCTGATTGCCGGGCAGGCGCCGGGTCTCAGGGTGCATGAAAGCGGACTGCCCTTCAACGATGCCTCGGGCGACCGGCTGCGCGCCTGGCTCGGCGTCGGCAGGGAGCAGTTCTACGATCCCGACACTTCGCCATCGTGCCCATGGGCTTCTGCTTTCCCGGCTACGACGCCAAGGGAAGCGACCTGCCGCCACGCAAGGAATGCGCGCCGCTCTGGCGGGCACGGGTGCTGGCGGCCATGCCGCAGGTGCGGCTGGTGCTGGCGGTGGGCGGCTATGCGCAGGCCTATCACCTGGGCGCGCTGGCCCGCGGCGGCATGACGGAGACGGTTCGCAACTTCCGCGTTTTTCTCGATCCGCCGGAAGGCCCCTCCATCCTGCCGCTGCCACACCCTAGCTGGCGCAACACCGGCTGGATCCGCCGGAACCCGTGGTTCGAGGAAGCGCTGCTGCCGGAATTATTTGCCCGCGTGCACGCGCTTATCAGGTGACACGCGCGCACAATTATTCTAATGGAAGGGCAATAGGGGAATGAAAATGCGAACGGTCCGAAAATGGTCGTTCGGTCTCCCGGGATATCGATTATGTGCTCCAAAGGGTTGCAGGCCGCAGCCCCGGAGTTCGGCCACGCCGAAGAAAGGATGCTGGAATGGATCGCCTCGACCGCAAAATTCTCCGTCTTCTGCAGGAGGACTCCACGCTCGCGGTGGCCGATCTCGCCAAGAAGGTGGGCCTTTCCACCACGCCCTGCTGGCGCCGCATCCAGAAGATGGAAGAAGACGGCGTCATCCGCCGCCGCGTGGCGCTGCTGGATCCGGCCAAGGTGAACACCAAGGTCACCGTCTTCGTCTCGATCCGCACCAACGCCCATTCCATCGAATGGCTGAAGCGCTTTTCGGAAGTGGTGGTGGAGTTTCCCGAGGTGGTGGAATTCTACCGCATGAGCGGCGACGTGGACTATCTCCTGCGCGTGGTCGTGCCTGATATCGCGGCCTATGATGCCTTCTACAAGCGGCTGATCGCCAAGATCGAGATCCGGGACGTCTCCTCGGCCTTCGCCATGGAGCAGATCAAGTACACGACGGAACTGCCGCTCGACTACATGGGCATCGACAACGTCAAGACCGGCGACGACTGAGCGACGGGTGCGGCCGGGCCTTCATCCGGTCTCGAACGGCCGTTGCGATGAAAGACGAGGCCGGATGTCGAGCGCGGCGCCGGCTTGCCCGCTGCCCCAATTTTTCCTGATGCTTTCTGCGGCCAAATCGGCGTAGGCTCCCTCCGGGATCAGGAGGGGCCGGTCGATGTCGTCTGTCTATGTCTATGCGTTCGTTTGCGTCTTTCTTGCGGGGATCGTGAGGGGTTTTTCCGGCTTTGCCTTTGCCGCGCTGGTGGTGATCTCCGTTTCCTTCGTGCTGCCGCCGGAGACCGTGGTGCCCGCGGTGCTGATCCTCGAGGTGATCGCCGGCATTCACCTGCTGCCGTCCATCTGGCGGACGGTGCACTGGCCGTCCATCACCATCATCGTCGTCGCCTCGATCATCGCCACCCCGCTCGGCGTCTATGTTCTCGCAAACGTGCCGGCCGAACCGATGAAGCTCGCGCTTGCGGTCATCACCTTTGTGGCGGCGGCTGTTCTGGCCACGGGCTACCAGCTGAAGCGCATGCCGCGCCCGGCGGAAACCGCGGCGACGGGGGCGGCGGCCGGGCTTCTCAACGGCGCCTTCGGCATCGGCGGACCGCCGATCATCGTGTTCTTCCTCGGCTCGCCGCTGGCGCTCGAGGCTGGCCGGGCCTCCATCGTCGCCTCCTTCCTTGCCATGGATATTGCCGGCCTCATCGCGCTCTTTGCCTTCGGCATGTATGACAGGGCGAGCCTGACGCTGACGGTGCTGGCGCTTCCGGCGCTCGTCGCCGGCGTCTATATCGGCTCGCGCCTCGTCGGCCGGCTCGACGAAAAGGCCGCCCGCAAGGGCGTCATCGCCATCCTGATGATCCTCTCGGTGATGATGGGCTATGGCAGCCTTATGGCCATCCGCGGCGGGTGAGGGGAGCTTCGGGGGGTGACAGCGACGGAAAATGATGTATTTTAGGGAAATGTGAGGAGACCATTTCCATGGCAATGCGCGCGCGCGACCTTCTGGACAAGAAGCGGGAACAGCTTGCCGTGCTCGGCAGCAAGGCCCAGGAAGAGGCGCGCGCTGCCGGTGTCAGCGCTTATTTTATCGATAAGAACAATCCTGATTTCATAACTGAAGAGCGCCCGGACGGAACCCGGGTGATTGTGGATCGTGTCGAACAGCCAGGGAAATTCGCCGCCGAATAGGCAGCCCGAATGCGTGGTTCTCGCCGGCCCAAACGGGGCCGGAAAATCCAGCCTCTACCGAACGATCCGGTTTGCCGGCGAATTCGTCAACGCCGACGATATTGCGCGAGGGCTCCGGCCGGACAGGCCGGACGACGCCGCCATCGAGGCCGGAAAGATAGCGCTTGAGCGCCTCGACGCGCTCGTCGCGGCCCATGACGACTTCGTTTACGAGACGACACTTTCCAGCCACCAGTCGATCCGGCTTCTGCGGGCCGCGAGGGATGCGGGCTATGCGGTTCTTCTGGTTTTCGTCGCCTTGCAATCGGCAGACCTCCATGTGCTGCGGGTAAGGCAGAGGGTGCTGCAAGGAGGCCATTCCATTCCCGAAGCGGCGATACGCCGACGCTACGACAAGACCTTCGATCAATTGCAGAGAGCCATTCCCTTCTGCACGGCAGCGGAGATCTACGACAACTCAGGCGAGGATGGGCCGAGGCACGTCGCATCCGTCGGGGAGGGGAGCGTTGCTGTCCTTCATGCCTCAGAGAACGCGTTCGACCTGCGCATTGAGGCCTGCCTTCGCGGTGCCGGCTGCCTGTTTCCGGTCTAACCCAACCCCACTTTGCGCAGGGCGATCCTGCCCTTCAGTTCGCGTGCGGCATCCTTGCCGATCCAGCGGGCGGTGCGGTCTTCGCTGGCGGCGAGCCTTTCGGCAAGCGCAAGCGCCGGGCCGTGGCAGCCGGGGCTCCGTTTGCCGATCTGGCGCAGCGCCCAGTTCACCGCCTTCTTCACGAAATTGCGGGGATCGGTGGCGTGGGCCTCGATCACGGGCAGGAAGGCGAGGAAGGTCTCGTCGGGCAGCTTCTTGAGGTGCACGGCGCTCCAGGCGATCATCACGAAACCGGTGCGGCGGACGAATTCCCTGTCGTCGGCAATGAATTCCGGGATCAGTTCCGGGCCGAGACCGGCGTCGGCGAAGGTGTCCGACCAGCTGTCCACCATCTCCCAGGAATTGAAGGTCGCGGCACAGGCGCGGGCCTGATCGGCGGTGATCTTCTTCGGCTCCTCCGTGTAGGACGCAAGGAGCCTTGCCTCGCGGATGCCGCTGTCCCAGAGCGCCAGCGCCCTTTCGTGGTTGCGGCGGATGATCCGGGCGATGGCCCGGAGATCCGTGTTCGATATGCCCAGGGCATGGTCCGTCACGATGCCGAAACGGGCCATGCCGGCCACGTTCTCCTCGTTGCGCAGGCTTTTCAGGTGCGCGATCACCTCAGCGGCGGTCGAGGAGGGGGAGAGCGTCATTTTTCGAGGCGCGCCAGAAGCGAGGACGTATCCCAGCGGTTGCCGCCCATGGCCTGCACGTCTCCATAGAACTGGTCGACGAGTGCGGTGACCGGCAGCTTCGCGCCGTTGCGGCGGGCTTCCGTCAGCACGATGTCGAGGTCCTTGCGCATCCAGTCGATGGCGAAACCGAAATCGTACTTGCCCTGGTTCATGGTCTTGTGGCGGTTTTCCATCTGCCAGGAACCGGCGGCACCCTTGGAGATCACCTCCACCACCTTCTCGATGTCGAGGCCGGCGCGCTTGCCGAAATGGATGCCCTCGGCAAGCCCCTGCACGAGGCCGGCGATGCAGATCTGGTTGACCATCTTGGTGAGCTGGCCGGCGCCCGCCGGGCCCATGAGGCCGACCATGCGGGCATAGGCATCGATGACGGGACGGGCCTTCTCGAAGGTTGCCTCCTCGCCGCCGCACATCACGGTGAGCACGCCGTTCTCGGCGCCCGCCTGTCCGCCCGAGACAGGGGCATCGATGAAGCCGAGGCCCTTCGCCCTTGCGGCTGCTTCCAGCTCGCGGGCCACTTCCGCGCTTGCGGTGGTGTTGTCGATGAGGATCGCGCCGGGCTTCATGGAGGAGAGCACGCCGTTTGCGCCTGTCGTCACCGAGCGCAGGTCGTCGTCATTGCCCACGCAGGTGAAGACGAAATCGGCATCGGCGGCGGCTTCCGCCGGCGTCGGGGCAGAGCGGCCGCCATGCTGCTTCACCCAGGCCTCGGCCTTCGCGGCGGTTCGGTTGTACACGGTGACATCGTGCCCGCCCTTGTTCTTCAGGTGGGCCGCCATGGGATAGCCCATGACGCCAAGACCGATGAATGCCACTTTCGCCATTGCGATCACTCCTCATAACGCATCCGGATTCCGGTGCCGAGGATTATCGGAAATGCTGCGCCGGCGAAAGCGGAATCAGGCGAGACGGGCCGTGACGAGAATGCCGGGCGAAGGCTCGCCCTCCTGCATGCGCACGTTGATGTCGAGCATCTCCACGATCTCGAAACCGGTGGCCTGCAGCCGTTCGCGGATATAGGCGGGCGAATGCACGAACCGGTGGAAGGGGTAGATCCGGTAGGGCTCGCCCTGCAGCTCGTCCTCGCCGCGCGTTTCGGCGGAAAAGATGAACAGACCCCCCGGATTGAGGTTCTCGGCCGCCCCGAAGAACAGCGCTTCCAGCCCGCCCAGATAGGGCACCACATCCGTTGCGGTGATGATGTCGAAGGGGCCGTCGTCATTGTCCTCGAGATAGTCCTCGACCTCCGCCACGTAGAGCGTGTCGTAGGCCTCCTTCTCGTCGGCGATGGCGACCATGTTTTCGGAGAGATCGAGCCCGGTGATGTCGTCTGCCATGTCGCGCAGCGCCGCGCCGGTGAGCCCGGTGCCGCAGCCGAGATCGAGCAGCTTGCCGAAGGGGCCGAGCTTCAGCTCCTGCAGCCGCTGGCGCACCATCACAGGCACGCAGTAGCCGAGCTGCTCCACCAGAATGTCCTCGAAGGCCTCGGCATGCTGGTCGAACAGCGTTTCCACATAGGCTTCCGGCGCCTTGGGCGGCGTGTCGCCACGCCCCAGCGCCGCCAGCCGCACGGCCACCCCGCCATGATCCTCGGGGTCGAGCGCCAGAACCTCGCCATAGGCGGCCACGGCCGCATCCACATTGCCGGATTTCTCCAGCGCCAGAGCGCGGTTATAGGCTTCCGCGAGAGCCTCTTCGTCGATCTTCTTTGCCATGCGCGCAGTCATAGGCCGCTGCCTTCTGCCGCGCAACCGGATTCAGCGGCCGGCTCAATGCAGGATGAACTCGCCCTTCAGCGCCCGCCACTCGTTGGGCCCGATCAGCTTGCGGTGGCAATAGCGCACCGAATGCAGCGGCCCATCGAGCTTTTCCTCCCAGAATTTCAGGAACTCCCGCATCTCCGGGAAATCCGGCGCGAGATCGTAATGCTGCCAGACATAGGTCTGGAGAATGGCCGGGTGATCCGGCAGGCGGTAGAGAATATGGGCCGTCGTCAGCCCGTAGCCACGCAACTGCAGTTCCATTTCCTTGTTCATGGTCACCTCTCGTGGTTTCCAAAACTCGAATGTCCATTCATGCGCCTGTCATCAAATGGAAACACCGGAAGGTTAACCGAAGCTTTACAAAGCCGGCCTGCGAGGGTCAATATGTTGTGAAATCAATGTGTTAGCAGCATGGGTGGGAGAGTGCTGCCAAAGGGGCGGGAGTGTGCCGTGCGGCACCCGCCTCTGTCCCTGCAAACCGTCGCGTTTGCCGTGCTGCACCCCCCTCTGCCCTGCCGGGACATCTCCCCCAGGCGGACGAGCTTCGCTCGCCGCGAGGGGGAGATCATCGGTGCCTCGCTCGATGTCGGGTTTGCCGTGCTGCACCCCCCTCTGTCCCTGCCGGGACATCTCCCCCTCAAGGGGGGAGATCGACCGTTATTTTAGGGTTTCCCCAGACAACCAGCGTCTCATTTGCTGAAACGGTGACGGGGGACTGCCCGCATCAACCCCATCCCGATCTCCCCCCTTAAGGGGGAGATGCCCGGCAGGGCAGAGGGGGTGCGGTGCCTCAAACTCGACATGGTGCGAGGCAGAGGGGGCTACCCAACCGCAAACTCCACCCCCGGCATCCCCCCGACACCTATCGCCGCAGATGGCGGGTGAGGCGGCGTTCGAGGTAGGCCCAGACGTGGCGGAGGGTTTCGACGATCAGGAGGTAGAAGATCGCGGCCCAGAGATAGGTCTGGTAGTCGAAGGTGCGCGAGAAGGCGTAGCGGGTCTGGCCCATGATATCGAGCACGGTGACGACCGAGACCACGGCGGAGCCCTTGATCATGAGGATGATCTCGTTGCCGTAGGGGCGCAGCGCGACGATGAGGGCCTGCGGCAGGATGATCTTGCGGAAGGCGACGCTGTCGGGAATGCCGAGCGACTTGGCGCCCTCGCGCTGGCCGCGGGGAACGCTTTCGATGGCGCCGCGAAGGATTTCCGCCTGATAGGCCGCGGTGTTGAGCGTCAGCGACAGGAAACCGCAATACCAGGCCTCGCGGAAGAACCACCAGAGGCCGACCGACTCCAGCTCCACGCGGAAGCTGCCGACCCCGTAGTAGAGCAGGTAGAGCTGGGCGAGCAGCGGCGTGCCGCGGAAGATGTAGACATAGCCATAGGCAATGCCGTTCAGCACCGGGTTCCTCGACATGCGCGCAAAGGCGATCGGCAGCGAGAGGATGGCCCCGCAGACGACGGAAACGAGCACCAGCGTGGCGGTGACGCGGATGCCGTCGAGATAGCGGGGGCCGTACTTGGCGAACTTCTCCGGATCCCAGCCCGTGACGATCATGTAGAGCAGGGCAAGGCCCAGCAGCAGCCAGATGGCCTGCGCGCCATAGCCGAGCACCGCGGAGCGGTTGAGCGGCGGGCGGTCGAGCTTCGGGGCAGGGCGGGCCGGAATGAGGGTTTCGGCGATGCTCATCGGGCGATCTCCGCACGCTTGGCCCAGCGTTCGACGAAGCCGAGCACGAATGAGGACAGGAGCGCCAGCACCAGATAGAGGCCGCAGGCGAGCAGATAGAAGAAGAAGGCCTGCTTGGAGACCTTGGCGGCCACGCCCGTCTGGCGCAGCAGTTCGGCAAGACCGATGACGGAAACGAGCGCGGTATCCTTCAGCAGGTTCATCCACAGGTTCACCAGGCCGGGCAGGGCGATCCGCACCAGCTGCGGCACGATGATCAGCCCCATGGTGCGGCCACGGCTGAGGCCGAGCGCATCGCCCGCCTCGTACTGGCCGCGCGGAATGGCCTTGAAGGCCGACAGCAGCACTTCCGAGCAATAGGAGGAAAACACCACCGAAAGCGCCACCATGCCGGCGACGAAGGCGTTGATCTCCACCCGCTCCTCATAGCCGACCCAGGAGAGGAAGCCCTGGATGAGGATCTGCGCGCCGTAATAGACGATGAACAGCGTGAGCAGTTCCGGCAGGCCGCGGAAGATGGTGGTGTAGATGCCGGCCGCGCGGCGCAGCGACGGCTCGCTGGATTGAAGCGCCAGCGCGATGAAGAAGCCGATGACGATGCCGAGCGGCAGCGTGGCAAGCGCCAGCGAAAGCGTCATCTTCAGGCCGAGCGCGATCTCGTCGCCCCAGCCGGTGTCGCCGCAGGCGACGATCGAGTCCGCCGGCAGGAAGGAAAACACCCCCACCGGCCCGCAAAGCGGATCCAATACATGTCCAAGCCAGCCCGTCAGCGAGCCGACCGCGGAGAATACTCCGTCCATCTCCCAATCCCCCTCGCACCGCTTTGGGTGCAGTCACCAGTTTCAGGCGTCTTGTGCGCCTTGTTGTGTATGGGCGTGCCCGTTTCGGGCGCGCGTCCATCAGCATAAACGAATTTTTCCCGAACAGGAAAGAAAATGGCGGAAGAACCGGTCTTCCGCCATGTTTCAGGGCATTTTCGGACGCCTTACTGACCGTAGACGTCGAAATCGAAGTATTTCTTGTTGATTTCCTGGTACTTGCCGTTTGCCCGGATGGCGGCAATGGCCTGGGTGAAGCGGTCGGCCAGCGCCTCCTCGCCCTTGCGGACGGCAATGCCGGCGCCTTCGCCGTTGATCGCGGGGTCGACGGGCAGCGTGCCGAGGATCTTGCAGCAGCTGCCGGCATCCGACTTCACCCACTGCGACAGGACCACCACATCGTCGATCACGGCATCGATGCGGCCGTTGGAAATGTCGAGCTTGTACTCGTCTGCGGTGGGGTAGAGCTTCAGCTCGGCGCCCTTCATGTGGGCTTCGGCGTAGTTGGCATGCGTGGTGGAGGACTGCGCGCCGAGCGTCTTGCCCTGAAGGGCGGCCTCGGTGGCCTCGGTCAGCGGGCTATCCTTCGGCACGGCAATGGCCGGGGGGGTGTTGTAATACTTCTTCGAGAAGGACACCTTCTCCTTGCGCTCCGGCGTGATCGACATGGAGGCGACGATCGCGTCGAACTTCTTCGCCTGCAGCGCGGGAATGATGCCGTCCCAGTCCTGGGTCACGAATTCGCAGGTCACCTTCATCTCGTCGCAGAGCGCCTTGGCGATGTCGATGTCGAAACCGGTCAGCGTGCCGTCGGCTTCCAGGTTGTTGAAGGGCGGATAGGCGCCTTCGGTGCCGATGATGATCTTCTCTTCAGCCATGGTGGCGCCGGCGGCAAATGCCAGAGCCGCAAAAGATGCAGCGGCCAGAAGGCGGGCAGACAATTTCATGGGATCCTCTCCTTTTGCAGGCACCGGTTTGTTGCGTTCCGGTGCTCCCCTTGTGGTTGGCGGACCGAAATCCGCGGCAACCGCATAATCTTACGCCCTCGCGACGAAAATCAATATTAATCACACCAATGATGTCGCAAAACGGAGATTTTGGCGAAAATTTCGGCTGTCCGCTCGCTTGGCCGGGGAAAAATCGTCCCGAGGCGATGAAGTCAAAGGGAACGCCCGAGCGCAGCCGGCGTTAACGGCCAAGTGAACGTGCCATTCATTCGCTATTCAGCCGGATGGCGCTACCCCTTGTTCTGGAATGATCGCCGGGAGCACCACATTGTCGCCAGGATATGCGGCAAGCTTTCGCCGACCCCCGCAATCGCGATTCTTTCGCGCCAAGAGGACTGTTGAGATGACGCTTCGATCCAAACTCTTTGCCACCGTGGCCCTGCCGGTGCTGTCGGTCTCGCTCGTCGTGGAGCCGGCGCTTGCCGCCGGAAACCAGGCCGGCCATCAGGGCACCTGGCTGATGGCCCAGGCGCTGGAAGGCGATCTGGACGGCGATGGCCAGCTGAGCCCGGAAGAGCAGCAGCTCCTCCAGCAGCAGAAGCAGGGTCAGCCCGAGGAACAGGCACCCGCCGAAGAACCGCAGCCCGAGCCGGAACAGGCTCCCGCCGAAGAGCCGCAGCCCGAGCCGGAACAGGCTCCCGCCGAAGAGCCGCAGCCCGAGCCGGAACAGGCTCCTGCCGAGGAACCTCAGCCCGAGCCGGAACAGGCTCCTGCCGAAGAGCCGCAGCCCGAGCCGGAACAGGCTCCTGCCGAAGAGCCGCAGCCCGAGCCGGAACAGGCCCCTGCCGAAGAACTGCAGCCCGAGCCGGAACAGGCCCCTGCCGAAGAACCGCAGCCCGAACCGGAACAGGCGCCTGCCGAAGAGCCGCAGCCCGAGCCGGAGCAGGCTCCCGCCGAAGAGCCGCAGCCCGAGCCGGAGCAGGCTCCTGCCGAGGAACCGCAGGCCCAGCCCGAGGAGCAGGCTCCTGCCGAGGAACCGCAGGCCCAGCCCGAGGAGCAGGCTCCTGCCGAGGAACCGCAGGCCAAGCCCGAGGAGCAGGCCCCTGCCGAGGAACCGCAGGCACAGCCCGAGGAGCAGGCACCTGCCGAGGAACCGCAGGCACAGCCCGAAGAGCAGGCTCCTGCCGAGGAACCGCAGGCACAGCCTGAGGGACAGGCACCCGCAGAACAGCCGTCGACGGATCAGCAGGGCGCCGAGCAGCCTGCCACCGAGCAGCCGGATGCGGCCGACACCGATGCAGCCGTACCTCCGGTTGAGGACAAGCTGACGGTCGAGGAAAAGCAGAAGATCGCCGAAGACCCGTCCAAGACCTCCGACACGGTGGTCCTGCCGGTGGATAACGGTGCTGCCGTTCTCGATAGCGACAAGGATGCCGATCTCACCGGCGGTGCAGAATCCCGCGAAACCCGCTCCAAGGAGCGCGAGCAGGTGGAAGTCGCCCCGCCGCCGGAGACGGATGCCGATGCCCAGGCCGCGCTGCCTGTGCTCGAGCCGGCTGCGGTAAACAAGGTGCTGGAGGAAAAGGGCAAGAAGGTCGAGCAGGCCCCTGCCTTCCAGATCCCCGGCGTTACCAATGTCAACAACAACGTGACCAACAACACGGTCAACAACACCGTGGTGAACAACAACACCACCAACAATACGGTGGTGAACAACGTCACCCAGGTGAACACCGTGACGGTGATCAAGAAGGAAGAGAACACCACGATCCTCAACGTGGGCAACCACATCGTGGTTCGCTCGGACGACCGCGAACGCCTGCGGATGGACAGCAACGACAGCTTCTACGAGCAGCTTTCGCGCGGCCGCAGCCGTGAAACCATCGTCCGCCCGGATGGCACGCGCCTCGTCACGGTCTACAACCGTTATGGCGACATCATCCAGCGCTCGCGGGTCACGCCCGATGGCGACGAGTATGTGATGATCTACGCGCCGGAGGCCGACTCGGAAGAACCGCGCCGGATCTATGACGCCGGTTACGACCTGCCGCCGATGCGCCTGACGGTTCCGGTCGACGACTACATCGTCTCCACCTCCCGCGAGCCCCGTGAGGATTACTACGCCTTCCTCGAGAAGCCGCCGGTGGAAAAGGTCGAGCGTGTCTACTCGATCGACGAGGTTCGCTACTCGGCCCGTATCCGCGACAAGGTGCGCCGCATCGACCTGGACACGATCACCTTTGCCACGGGCAGCGCGGAAGTGCCGCTGAACCAGGCGAAGACCCTGCGCAAGGTCGCCTCGGCCATGCTCAAGGTCCTGAAGAAGGACCCGGGCGAGACCTTCCTCATCGAAGGTCACACCGATGCCGTCGGCTCGGATCAGTCGAACCTGATCCTCTCCGACAAGCGCGCGGACTCCGTTGCCGCCCTTCTCACGGATGTCTACGGCATCCCGCCGGAAAACCTGGTCACCCAGGGCTATGGCGAGCGCTACCTCAAGATCCGCACCGCCAGCGCCGAACAGCAGAACCGCCGCGTCACCATCCGCCGCGTCACCCCGCTGATCCGCCCGGTGGCCCAGAAGTAAGGCACATCTTTTACCCAAGGACTGAAACCGCCCGGAGCAATCCGGGCGGTTTTTTCGTTGGGGGAAGAGGACGGGTTGAGGGGTGGCGTGGGGCGTCTGTGCCTTGCAAACCGTTGAGTTTGACGCACGGCACCCCCCTCTGCTCTGCAAACCGTTGAGTTTGCCGCACCGCACCCCCCCTCTGCCCTGCCGGGCATCTCCCCCAGGCGGACGAGCTTCGCTCGCCGCGAGGGGGGAGATCGGGATGGGGGTTGATGCGGGCAGTCCCTCGCCACCGTTTTGCGGATGAGACGCCGGTTATCTGGGGAAATCAAAAATTGCAATGTCGATCTCCCCCCTTGAGGGGGAGATGTCCCGGCAGGGACAGAGGGGGGTGCAGCCCGGCAAATTCGCCGACAGAGGGGGGTGCCCCCCCGCAAATGCAACCCCACACAAGGGGCAAACCGGCCTGCACCGCCAGGCGCGCGGTCAGCTCTGCCTGAGGCCGGTGATCCGTTCGACGAAGTCGGCGATGGCGGTGGTGTCGTCGAGGTCGAAGACGGGGAGGGGCGAGTCGCCGACGGGGTGGTCTGCGGCGATGGCGACGATGTGGGGGTCGCTGGGGGCGAGCGGTTCGCGGTTCTTGGCCTCCAGCCGGCGCGCCTCGATCTTCGGGATCGGCTCGCGCTTGTAGCCTTCGATCAGCACCAGATCGCAAGGGGCGATGCGGGCGAGGATTTCCTCGAAGGTGGGTTCGGGCGCGCCGCGCAGCTCGTGCATGATCGCGAAGCGCGTGCCCGACACGATGGTCACCTCGTGCGCCCCGGCCTGCCGGTGGCGGAAGCTGTCGGCGCCGACCTTGTCGATGTCGAAATCATGGTGGGCGTGCTTGATGGTGGAGATGCGGTAGCCGCGGCGGGTGAACTCCTCCACCAGCCGGACGGCGAGGCCGGTCTTGCCGGAATTCTTCCAGCCGGAGATGCCGAAGACGCGGGGCTTGGTCATGCCATGATTTCCCGAAGGGCGAGCGCCCGGCGGTAATCGTCGGGCGTGTTGATGTTGAAGAAGGGGTCTATCGCGCCTTCTCCAGTCGGGATCAAGGGGAATGACACCGCGCGATGCGGATGCCGGCGGATGAAGGCCTTGAGGCGGCGGTTACCGGGGTCGGAAAGCCAGTGCCGGAGATCGTCCTCCAGCGCAACCGGCCAGAGAGCGAAGGCCGGGTGCCATTCGCCGCCGATTTCCGCAACCGCGATGGCATCCGGTTCGGTGGCGGCCGCGCAGAGGGCGGCGACGAGGGTTTCCGGGAAGAAGGGCGTGTCGGCGGCAATCGTCACCACACGGGAAAAGCCGAGCCGCCGTGCCTGTGCAAGCCCGGCGGCAACGCCCGCCAGAGGCCCCGCATATCCGGCAATATCGTCCGGGATCACGTCGACGCCCGAAGGCAGGCCGGCACGGGAGCCCGCATTGACCGCTACCCGCGCACACTGGGCGCCAAGCCGCGCGAGCGCGTGGCCGAGAAGCGTATCGTCGCCGAAGGGAAGGGCGGTCTTGTCCTGCCCCATCCGCCGCGACAGGCCACCGGCCAGCACGATGCCGAGGGGCGCGCTCATCCCTCCATCACCTCGGGGCTCGGTTCCTGGGCGAGGCGGCCGTTGCGCCGCGCTTCCCGGTGGAAGGTGTAGAGGCCGGAGGCGACGACGATGCCGATGCCGATACCGGTGAGGAGATCGATCTTCTCCCCGAAGAACAGATAGCCCCAGGTGAAGGCCACCAGCAGGGCCGTGTAGCGGAAGGGGGCGATGAAGGAGATTTCGCCGGTGCGCATCGCGGCGATGACGAACTGATAGCCGACCAGCGAGAAGACGGAGGCGGCGGCAAGATGCATCACGACCGCCAGGGTCAGCGGCTTCCACCCGCCGAGCCACGGCATCAGCAGCCCGCCGGTCAGGGTGAGGCAGACGACGGTGACGGTCGTCAGCATCAGCGAGGGGATTTCCGGAGGCACCCGCTTGGTGGAGAGGTCGCGGCCGGCAGCCAGGAAGACGCAGGCGACCGCCAGCAGCGAGGCGGTGGTGAAGCCTTCAGGACCGGGGCGCATGATGATCAGCACGCCCGCAAAGCCGGCGACGATCGCCAGCCAGCGCCGCCAGCCGACCGGTTCCTTCAGGAAGAGCGCGGCGCCCAGCGTAACCGCGAGCGGCAGCGACTGCAGGATGGAGGTGATGTTTGCCAGCGGAATGTTGCCAAGCGCCGACAGGAACACGATGCCAGCGGCGATCTCGAAGAAGACCCGCATGCCCACCGTCGGCCGCGCCATGACGGTGAGCGGCCGCAGCGCGCCCATGCGCCAGGAGATCAGGAAGACGAGCACCGACGTCATGGCGCCGCGAATGAGCATGATCTGCCCGACGCTGACATCGTGGCTGATGGCCTTGATCAGGGCATCGTTGCTGGCAAAGCCTGCCATGGAAAGCGCCATGTAGAGCGCGCCCTGGCTGTTCCTGGACAAGGCCATGCCGCTGATTCCCTCTGTTCGACCCGATGGCGATCCTTAACGCAGGAAAGGCCGCGGATCGATGGCGAAATGCTGATGAATGGCAGGCGGGAATTGATGGATCGTCAGCCGCCGGTAACGCTCATGTGACGGGCGACGGCCGGCCTGTTGCGGGTGCGGTCGATGACGAAATCGTGCCCTTTCGGCTTGCGGGAAATCGCCTCGTCTATCGCGGCGGACAGATGGGCATCGTCTCCGGACGCCCGCAGCGCCGCGCGCAGGTCTGCCGCATCGTTCTGGCCGAGGCACATGTAGAGCGTGCCGGTGCAGGTGAGGCGCACCCGATTGCAGCTTTCGCAGAAGTTGTGGGTCATCGGCGTGATGAAACCGAGCCTGCCGCCGGTTTCCTGAACCTCGACGTAACGGGCCGGTCCGCCCGTGCGGTAGGGAATGTCCGAAAGCGTGAACTGCCGCTCGAGCGCCGCGCGAAGCTCCGAAAGGGGCAGATACTGGTCTGTCCTGTCCTCGTCGATCTCGCCCATGGGCATGGTCTCGATGACGGTGAAATCCATGCCGCGGGCATGGGCCCAGCGGATCATGGCGGGGATTTCCGCATCGTTGAAGCCCTTGAGGGCAACCGCGTTGATCTTGATCTTCAGCCCTGCAGCAAGGGCGGCATCGATGCCTTCCATCACCCGGGCAAGCTCGCCCCAGCGGGTGATCTGGCGGAACTTGTCGGCATCGAGCGTGTCGAGGGACACATTGATGCGCCGGACGCCCGCTTCGGCGAGCTCGCCGGCAAAACGGGCCAGCTGCGAGCCGTTGGTGGTGAGGGTCAGCTCCTCGAGCTCGCCCGACTTCACCCGTTCGCCGAGCGCGCGCACCAGATGCATGATGTTCTTGCGCACCAGCGGCTCCCCGCCGGTCAGCCGGATCTTCTTCACGCCCTTGGCGATGAAGGCGCGGCAGAGCCGCTCCAGCTCCTCCAGCGTGAGGAGGTCCTTCTTGGGCAGGAAGGTCATGTTCTCGGCCATGCAGTAGGTGCAGCGGAAATCGCACCGATCCGTCACCGAAACGCGCAGATACGAAACCATCCGCCCGAAGGGGTCGATCATCGGCGATGCCGTCTGGCCGGAAAAGGGGCCGGGTCTGCTGTTCACCTTCTCACTCCCGCTTGCTCTTCACCTAATGTGTTGGCTGACAGCACCAACGTCAAGACAATGGCATTTTTATCCGCCAGCCGATGCCCGGCGAGCGAAGGCAATCCGTCCGCCGGCGGCATCCTGCGTTTGACAGGTGAGGAAAATTAGGCAAACCTTACAAAAGGTGAGGAGCTGTTTCGTGCCGATGAGTGTTGTCTGGAACGAGAGAACCAAATTGCTGGCCAACGCGCTGGGCCGGGCATCGACGGCTTGCCTGACTGTCGGGGTGCTGGCGCCGACGGCCAGCGCTCTCTACATGGGCGCAAACGGACCTGCCAATCTGGCGCCTCTGGTCGCCGCCTTCTGCGGATGGCTATTTTCGGCCCTGGTGTTACACTTGGCTGCGCGCCGCGTGTTGGGGAGATTGTCTTGAGCGATGTCGAGCTGTTTGCCTATGTCGTCCTGCCGCTGGTGATTGCAGCGGGGGGTGGCCTGATTGGCTGGATCTACGGCCGGAACCGCGATCTGGACCGGGATAGCCACCCGGCGGAGTAGCCGATCGCCCAAACTTCATCTTGCGTCCGAATCGGGTAACCCCTAGATCAGCGGGACTGCGAAATGCGAGGCGCACCATGGCGGATACCCACAACATCTGGCCCACCGAACTGAGGGTCGCGAAGGACCGGCAGCGGCTGGTGATCACCTTCAACAATGGCAAGGCCTATGATCTCTCGGCCGAGATGCTGCGGGTGCTCTCCCCGTCGGCGGAGGTGCAGGGCCATGGCCCCGGCCAGCGGGTGACCGTGCCCGGCAAGCGCAACGTCGCCATCCTTTCCATGACCCCGACCGGGAACTATGCCGTGCGCATCGGCTTCGACGACGGCCACGATACCGGGATCTTCACCTGGTCCTACCTCGCCGAGCTCGGCGAGACCGGAGCGGAGAAGTTTGCCGAATACGAGCGCGAGCTCGCCGAAAAGGGCATGAGCCGCGTCGTGAGCGAAAAGCCGCGCTGAGAAAACGAGTCCGATCCTGCCGCCATGCGGTTGAAGGGAAAGGACAATCACTCCTCGTCGCGGATTTCGCGGATGAGCGATGCGGCCACGCTTTCCATGATTTCGGCAAGCTCCTGGCAGCGCTCGATCGGCGTGTGGGAGAGCGTGCGCTCGATCACCTCCGTCTGGATCTGCATGGCCTTTTCGGCCAGGCTGCGGCCCTCCTCCGTCAGCGAGAGGCGCAGGACGCGGCGGTCCCGGCTGTCGCCCGAGCGGGCAATCAGCCCCCTCTTTTCCATCTGCGGCAGCAGCATCGACATGTTCGACCGGCCGACCAGCAGCTTGCGCGCCAGTTCCTGCTGGGTCATGCCCTCGAAGCGGTAGAGATTGACGAGAATATCCAGGTGCGGCGGCTTGATGTCGAGGTCCGCCAGCGCACGCGTCAGCACCTGCTGCATGAGCTGGCAGGCGCGGCCAACGGCGATCCAGCTGCGGAAACGCGGGTGATCCCAGGGCAGGGCTTGATTTTTGTTCATAACTGTACTTTATTGTTCAATGTTGAACATTAGCGGAATCCCACTATGGCATCCTTTGCGCTCTCCGTCATCCGCCTCGGGCTCCGGCTCGTGTCCACCGTCTCACCCGAACATGGCGGGAGGCTGGCCTACCGTCTTTTCTGCACCACCGACAGCCGAAAGCCGAAGGGCGCCAAGCAGCGCGAGGCCCATGCGGAAGGCATGCGCCTCTTGTCCGGGGCGAAGGCGACGCGGATGTCCCTGTCGGACTGTTCGGTGATGGCCCATCGCTTCGACGGCGCGCTGCCTTCGGATGCGCCGCGGGTTCTGGTCGTGCATGGCTGGGGATCGGGCGCCGCCTATCTGGCGCCGATGGCGAAGGGGCTGCACGAGGCGGGAAACCGCGTGGTTGCCCTTGATCTGCCCGGTCACGGCCAGTCCAGCGGGCGCATCCTCGACATGCGCCGCGCGGTGGAGGCCATCCAGGCCGCGGCGCGGGAACATGGGCCCTTCGATGCCATCGTGGCGCATTCCTTCGGCGGAGCGGCGACCATCGCAGCCACATCGGGGCTCATTGCCTGCGTGCCGCGCACGCAGGCCGGCCGGCTGGTGATCATCGGTGCCCCGAGCCGTCTCGACTTCATCTTCGGCGGCTTTGCCAGGATCATGCGGCTCGGTCCGGCGATGCTGGAGCGGGTGGAACGGCAGGCGGAGATCGGCACCGGGCTTCACCCGGCCCGCTTCGACGGGGCAAGGCTGGTGGCCGCGCTTGGCGTGCCGGCGCTGATCGTCCATGCGCAGGACGACAAGGAAGTGCCGGCGGACAATGCCGCCGCCTATGAGGGGCGCTCGCCGCGCATCCGCGTGATGTGGGCGAACGGTCTCGGTCATCGGCGCATCGTGCGGGATGCGGGCGTCATTTCCGCCATTGCAGCCTTCATCGCGGAAGGCCGGGTGGCGGAAGCCGCCTGAACCGGCGCATGAAAAAAGGGCGCCAGCCTTTCGGCGGCGCCCTCCGGTCCCGTCCCGGTCCGACGGGTCCTATTTCTTGTAGATCAGCCAGCCCTTCTGGAATTCCTTGCGCATCCCGTCCTCGAAGGGAACGGTGCGATTGCGCCCGGCATTCTTGGCGCAGTAAAGCGCGATGTCGGTCTTGCTGTAGAGGTCGCTCGGATCCTCCGCCGCATCGGCCATGCAGACGCCCAGCGAAATGGTGATCGGGCCGTAATTCACCCCGGTCTTGGAGTTCTTGAAGGGCGTCTGCTCCAGGCTGCGGCGCACGCGCTCGCAGATCTGCAGCACTTCGTCCAGCGTGTTTCCTTCGAGGATGAAGGCGAATTCCTCGCCGCCGGTGCGGGCGACGAAGACGTCCTTGCGCAGATTGGCGCGGATGACGGTCGCGACAGTCGCGAGGATCTTGTCTCCGACCGGGTGGCCGTAGGTATCGTTGACCTTCTTGAAATGGTCGATGTCCGCAATGACAAGGGCGGTGATGGCGGTGCTCATCGAGTTGTCATAGACGGTCGCCAGCTTGTCGTCGAAGGCGCGGCGGTTGGAAAGGCGCGTCAGCGAGTCGGTGTTGGCGATGCGCTTGTACTCGTCGAGTTCCTGCCGGACGAGTTCCATCTCGCGGGACTTCAGCGACAGGCTTTCGGTCGTCTGCGCGCCCTTGGCCATGGTGGCGCCGGTGGCATCGGACAGAAGCGTGATGGCGTTGCGAAGGATGTCCGCGCTGCTGGCGTTCTTGCTGTTGATCCGGTTGTAGGTCTCGCCGAGCAGACGGTTGTAGCTTTCCAGCGAGTTCTGCTCCTGGCGCAGCATGCGCAGCAGGCCATCCAGCTCGGTCAGCAGCCGGGTATGGGCTTCGTCGACCACGGTGTGCTGGTGGCGGTTGAAATACTTGATGCCGATCGCATCGAGTTCTTCCTGGGTCGCCTTCTTGCCAAGAGCCGCGACCTCGCGGGTCAGTGCGGGGTTCGAACCGAGATAGGCTTCGTAGAAGAGTTCGTAGTTGCGCGGGATCGGTGAGACGCCCATGGTGCGCATGGCATAGGTGATCTGCCCGGCGATATCGGGAATCTGTGCCTTGAGGGCGTGCGCCGCTTCCATGGCAGTTGTCTCCGGATCTTCTGTTCCCTTGTTCCGGTCGGTAATAGCGCAGATCCGTTATAATTTGATTAAAAAGTGAGTTATCACTAATAACTTTTATGGATGACTTCTATTAGGTCCCGGTGCTCAAGCTGTTGATTTCTCAGGCATGAGACGAAAGTCGAAGGCAAGGCCAGAGGCCTTGCCTTTTGTCAAATATCAGGGGTTTTCAAGGGCTTTCTGAATCAGCCGAGGTTCAGCTCCTGGAAGAAGTCGTTGCCCTTGTCGTCGATGACGATGAAGGCGGGGAAATCCTCGACCTCGATCTTCCAGACGGCTTCCATGCCGAGTTCCGGATATTCGAGAACCTCGACCTTGCGGATGCAATCCTGGGCCAGACGCGCGGCCGGGCCGCCGATCGAGCCGAGATAGAAGCCGCCATGGGTCTTGCAGGCCTCGCGCACCTGACGGCCGCGATTGCCCTTGGCCAGCATCACCATGGAGCCGCCGAAGGACTGGAACTGGTCCACGTAGCTGTCCATGCGTCCGGCGGTCGTCGGTCCGAAGGAGCCGGAAACGAAACCTTCCGGGGTCTTGGCGGGGCCGGCATAGTAGACCGGGTGGTTCTTCATGTAGTCCGGCATGCCGCCGCCCTGTTCCAGCCGCTCGCGGATCTTGGCATGCGCGAGGTCGCGGGCGACGATGATGGTGCCGGTCAGCGACAGGCGGGTCTTCACCGGATGCTTCGAGAGCTCGGCGAGGATCGCGCTCATCGGCTGGTTCAGGTCGATCTTCACCACCGATTCCGACATCTTCTTCTCGTCGATCTCGGGCATGTAGTGGGCCGGGTTGGTTTCCAGCTGCTCGAGGAAGATGCCATCCTTCGTGATCTTGCCGAGCGCCTGGCGGTCGGCGGAACAGGAAACGCCGAGGCCGATCGGCAGCGATGCGCCGTGGCGGGGCAGGCGGATGACGCGGACATCGTGGCAGAAGTACTTGCCGCCGAACTGGGCGCCGACGCCCATCTGCTGGGTGAGCTTGTGGATTTCCTTTTCCATCTCGATGTCGCGGAAGGCATGGCCGCTTTCCGAGCCGGAGGTCGGCAGGCTGTCGAGATAGCGGGTGGAGGCGAGCTTCACGGTCTTCAGGTTCATTTCGGCGGAGGTGCCGCCGATGACGATGGCGAGGTGATAGGGCGGACAGGCCGCCGTCCCCAGCGTCAGGATCTTCTCCTTGAGGAAGTCGATCATCCGGTCATGGGTGAGCAGCGACGGGGTTCCCTGGAACAGGAAGGTCTTGTTGGCCGAGCCGCCGCCCTTGGCGACAAAGAGGAACTTGTAGGCATCCGTGCCCTCCTCATAGATGTCGATCTGGGCCGGCAGATTGTTCTTCGTGTTCTTTTCGGTGAACATCGAGAGGGGCGCGAGCTGCGAATAGCGCAGGTTCTTCCGCTCGTAGGCGTCGAGCACGCCTTTTGCGAGCGCGTCGTAATCGCCGCCTTCGGTCCAGACGCGGCGGCCCTTCTTGCCCATGATGATGGCGGTGCCGGTATCCTGGCACATCGGCAGCACGCCGCCGGCCGCGATGTTGGCGTTCTTCAGCAGGTCATAAGCGACGAAACGGTCGTTTTCGGTGGCTTCGGGATCCTCGAGGATCGAGGCCAGCTGCTTCAGGTGGCCCGGGCGCAGCAGATGGTTGATGTCGGCAAAGGCCGCTTCCGCCAGCAGGCGAAGGCCTTCCGGCTCCACCGTCAGGATTTCCTGGCCCTTGAAGGTGTCGACGGACACATAGTCGGAGGTCAGCTTGCGATAGGGAGTGGTATCTTCGCCAAGAGGAAAAAGATCGTCAGCCATGTCTGGGGCCCTTTGTGCCGTAGGAAGCGTCGAGGCGGCCAATGCCACGCGGGCATTGCGTCAGCGTTGCTCTATTCGGCAGGGGGGCAATTTGCAATCCGCCGGAAGTCGGAAGGGTGCACGACCGGTTGACGCAGGGCCGCCGCCTTGATCGAAATCCCGATTGTGCTACTTTCGTTGCACATTAGGAGATTGCGATGGGTGTGACGACAAGAATCCGGCGGCAGGGCGGAGCCGCAATCATGACCATACCGCCAGCCATCCTGAAGCTGATGGGGGCTGAGGTGGGGGGAGAGCTCGTGCTCGCGGTCAGGGACGGCACGCTGGTGGCGAGCCCCGTGAAGGCAGAGCACAGGCGTTACTCCCTCGCGGAGCTGCTTGAAGGCTCGGAGGACCTGGACGGGTTGAGCCGCGAGATCGATGGTTTCGGGGATGGCGAGGCCATGGGCAAAGAAGTGCTTTGATGGTGCGCAATCCCGTACCGCAGCGCGGCGATGTCTATCTCGTGGATCTCAATCCGGTGGTGGGAAACGAACTGCGCGATCCGCATCGCTGCGTGATTATCACGCCGCGGGAAATCAATGCGCTGGGTCTTTGCCTCGTGGCACCGGTCACGACGGGCGGGCTGCATGCCCGTCGGGTGGGCCTCGCCGTTGCCGTCACGGGCCACGATACCACTGGCATGATCCTCTGCAACCAGCTGCGCACGCTGGATATCCTCGCCCGGGTGCAACAGAAGCGTGCGCGCTATATCGAAACGATCGATTCCTTGATCATGGATGAGGTCGTGGCGCGGGTCGCCAGCATGATTGATCCGCGATGACCCCTTACTCCCCGATCATCAGCTCGGGGCGCACGACGCGGTCGAAATCCTCTGCCGAGACGAGGCCCGATTTCAGCGCCTCCTCGCGCAGCGTGGTGCCGTTGCGGTGGGCGGCCTTGGCGATCCGGGCGGCGTTGTCGTAGCCGATCACCGGCTGCAGCGCGGTGACCAGCATGAGGGAGCGTTCCATGGCGGCGCGAATATTGTCCTCCCGCGCTTCCAGCCCGTTGACGCAATGATCGATGAAGGAAATCGCCGCATCGGCGATCAGGTCCGCCGACTGCAGGAAGTTGTAGGCAATCACGGGCTTGAAGACATTGAGCTCGAAGTGCCCCTGGCTGGCGGCGAAGGTGATGGCGGCATGGTTTCCGAAGATCTGGACCGCAACCTGGGTGAGCGCCTCCGCCTGCGTCGGGTTGACCTTTCCGGGCATGATCGAGGAGCCCGGCTCGTTTTCCGGAAGCGCAAGTTCGCCAAGGCCGGAGCGCGGACCGGAGCCGAGAAAGCGGATGTCGTTGGCGATCTTGAAGAGCGCCGTCGCGGCGGCATTCAGCCCGCCATGGGCGAAGACGAGCGCTTCGTGCCCGGCAAGGGCGGCAAACTTGTTCGGTGCGGAAACGAAGGGCAGGGCGGTGAGCGTGGCGATCTCGTGGGCGATCCGTTCGGCAAAACCCTTCGGCGCATTCAGCCCGGTGCCGACGGCCGTGCCGCCCTGGGCGAGCTGGTAGAGCCCGTCCATGGAGCGCTCGATCTGGGCGATGGAAAGGGCCAGCTGCGCGGCATAGCCCGAAAATTCCTGCCCCAGCGTCATCGGCGTCGCATCCTGCGTGTGCGTGCGGCCGATCTTGATGATGCCGGCGAAGGCGCGGGCCTTCTCCTCCAGCGCCCGATGCAGGTATCGCAGCGCCGGCAGCACCTTCTGCTTCAGCGACAAGGCGGCGGCGATGTGCATCGCCGTCGGAAAGCTGTCGTTGGAGGACTGGCTCATGTTGACGTGATCGTTCGGGTGGACCGGGCTCTTGGAGCCGATGACGCCGCCCAGAATCTCGATGGCGCGGTTCCCGATGACCTCGTTGACGTTCATGTTCGTCTGGGTGCCGGACCCGGTCTGCCAGACGGGCAGGGGGAAATGCCCGGAGAGCTTGCCCTCGATGACCTCCAGCGCGGCCTGTTCGATGGCGCGGGCCAGGGTGGTGTCGAGCTTGCCGAGTGCGGCATTGGTGCGGGCGGCAGCGAGCTTCACCATGGCCAGCCCGTCGATCAGCGCGCGCGGCTGCTTTTCCGAACCGATCCGGAAATTGCCGAAGGCCCTCTCGGTCTGCGCGCCCCAGTAGCGGTCGGACGCGACCTCGATGGGGCCGAATGTATCGCTTTCGGTGCGGGTGGCGTCGGACATGATCTCTCCCTCGCGGTGATGTTTGCCTGCGGTGCAGGGCCAGTATGGGGGACCGGCTGAGCCTCGCGATATTCTTCTATTTGGGGTGGTGGCCGCCGAACGGAAACCCCTTTTTCCCCGTGGCTTTTTGGCCACGAGCGGTAAAATTCGCGAGAGCGGCGATTTTCCGCCTGCGACGCGCGATCTTCCCTCCGGAAAGCAGGAAAAAATTAACCAGTTATTTCATAAGTTTGTAAAGGATATCCGGCAGAACCGGCGCCTTGGCGCGCCTGCGTGGCCGGATCGTCGAATGAACGCGCCGTGGCGGGCCTTTCTTTTCTTCACTGTTCCGATCGGATAAATTTCCGACACAAGGAAGAGCGGAGCCGCCAGGCTGAAGCTGGTCGCCGGACCGCGGGGTTGTGAGAACATGAAGTCTATGAAATTGGCGGGAGCTCTGGTGGTGGCGCTCTCTTCCGGAGTGGTTCTGGCGGGTGCGGGGCAGGCGAATGCCGGGACGCTCCTCGATTTCTTCTTTCCGAAGAAGCCCCGATCCCAGACGCTGATCGAGCAGCAGGAACCGATGCCGGGCGTGCGCGAGCAGCCCGTGCCGGGCACGGTGGCAGGCACCCGCTCCGCCGGTTTTGCCGACAACGACCCGTTGCCGCGCGTGAAGGCGCCGAGCTACTACACCTACAAGGCCGAGCCGATGCGCCTCGTCGCGTCGTCGCGGTTTGCCGATCCCGTGGTCACCAGCGCCGTGAGCGCCAGCGATGCGCCGCAGGCGGGAATCGATGCCGCTACCGATCCGCGCCATTTCCTCGTCGAGGCGCAGGTGAAGGCAACGGATTCGGTCGCCAAGGCGCTCGAGGCCCATTACGCCGCCGGCAAGCCGCTGCTGTGGGTTTCCGGCAGCATGATGAACGACCGCGCCCGCTCCGTTCTGCGCGTGCTCGAACGGGCCGACGAAGTGGGTCTCGATCCTGCGGATTACGATGTCGCGGTTCCGCCGCTCAATTTCGATTCTGCCGATGCGGCGGGACGCAACAAGGCGCTGATGCAGTTCGAGCTGACGCTGTCGGCAAAGGTGCTCGCCTATGTGCAGGACGCGGTGCGCGGCCGCATCGATCCGAACAAGCTCAGCGGCTACCACGATTTCAAGCGCAAGGATGTCGATCTCGATTCCGCGCTGAAGCTGATTGCCATGTCGCCCAATCCGGGTGCCTATCTGGAGAGCCGCAATCCGTCGAACCCGCAGTTCGAGGCGCTCAAGGCGGAGCTTGCCCGTCTGAAGGCCGAGGAAACCGGCGCCGACAAGCCGATCATCATCAATCTCCAGTCCTCGCTGAAGCCCGGCATGTCCAGCCCGGAGGTGGCCAACATCGTCGCCGCGCTCCAGCGGCACGGCTCGGAAGGCCTGAAGGCCCGCCACGCGGCCACCTTCGCCTCCTACACGGGCACGCCGGACTATACGCCTGAACTCGTTGCGCTCGTCGAGGATTATCAGAAGGAAGCCGGGCTCAAGCCGGACGGCATCGTCGGCAAGGCGACCGCCGGACGCATGATGGGGGTTTCCAACGAGGCCAAGATCGACAAGCTGGTCGTGGCGATGGAGCAGCTGCGCTGGCTGCCCAAGGATCTCGGCTCGCGCTACGTCTTCATCAACCAGCCGGCCTTCATGGCCTATTATCACAACGACAACCGCGAGCAGTTCTCCATGCGCGTGGTGGTCGGCGGCCCGCACACGCAGACCTATTTCTTCAACGACGAGATCGAGACGGTCGAGCTTCATCCCTACTGGGGCGTTCCGGCCTCCATCATCGTCAACGAGATGCTGCCGAAGCTGCGCCAGGACCCCTACTATCTGGACCGCCTCGGCTACGAGGTGACCTATGCCGGCTCCAAGGTTTCCTCGGCCGACATCAACTGGTCGGATACCAAGAAGGTCGGCGTGCGCCAGCCTCCGGGCAGCGACAACGCGCTGGGCGAGCTGAAGATCCTCTTCCCCAACACCCATTCCATCTACATGCACGACACGCCCTCGAAGAGCTTCTTCAAGCGTGACATGCGCGCCCTCAGCCACGGCTGCATCCGCCTCGCCGAACCGCGCGTCATGGCGGCCGCCGTGCTCGGCACCACGGTGGAAGACATCGGCAAGCGTCTCTCCCAGCCGGGCAACAAGGCAATCTCCGTACCCCAGAAGGTGCCGGTCTACGTCTCCTACTTCACCGCCTGGCCGGACAAGGACGGCGTGGTGCGGTACTACGACGACGTCTACCAGCGCGACGACTACACCCGCAAAGCCTTCGCCACCACCACCAGGGCCCGCGGCGCCTGATAGCACCAGCCCCGCTTCGGCGGGGCTTTTTCATGGGACGTGGCCTTGGGGTGGGGTAGGGTGTGCACCATGTCGCGTTTGACGTTGTGCACCCCCCTCTGTCCCTGCCGGGACATCTCCCCCTCAAGGGGGGAGATCGACTTTGTTGTTTTTGATTTCCCCAGACAATAAACGTCTCATCCGCAGAAACGGTGGCTGGGGACTTCCAAGATAAAGTCATCCCGATCTCCCCCCTTGAGGGGGAGATGCCCCGGCAGGGGCAGAGGGGGGTGCAGCACGGCAAACACAAAGCCCTGCCGGCAGAGGGGGGTGCAGCACGGCAAACACAAAGCCCTGCCGTCAGAGGGGGTGCCGCACGGCCACCTCCTCGCCGGTGCAACGTCACCCCAGCAGGCGGTCCAGGAGATCGACGGTCAGTTCGTCGTAATGGCCGATGATGTGGCTGGGCTGCAGCTCGGCGATGGGGCGGTCGGAGTAGCCGAAGGGGACGGCGATCGAGGGGACGCCGGCGTTGCGGGCGACGAGGATGTCGTTGAGGCTGTCGCCGATCATGACCGTGCGGCGCGGATCGGCGCCGGCGCGCTCGACGGTGCCGAAGAGATGGGCGGCATCCGGCTTGCGCACCGTGAAGGTGTCGCCGCCGGTGATCGCGGCGAAGCGCTCCGTCAGGCCGTTGGTTTCGATGAGCCGGCGCGCCAGGCCTTCCATCTTGTTGGTGCAGACGGCAATCTTCCAGCCGGCGGCGGACAGGCGATCGAGCGCGTCCAGCAGGCCGGGATAGGGCGCTCCCTTTCCGGGCATGCCGGCCTGGTAATGGGTGATGAAGCGCTCCAGCATGGCCGGATATTCGCCGTCGGAAAGCGGCCGGCCACGCAGCGCAAAGGAGCGCTCGATCATGGCGCGCGCGCCGTGGCCCACCAGATGGGTGAGGTCGTCATAGGTGACGGGCGCAAGGCCGGCGGCATCGATGGTGTGGTTGAGGCTGTCGACCAGATCCGGCGCGGTATCGATGAGCGTGCCGTCGAGATCGAAAACGGCGAGCGGTGCTGCCACGGCAGGGGTCCTTTCCTCTAGTCCCGGTTTCCGGGGCGAAGGCGTAAGGGAAAGCGCCGGCCAATGCAATCCGCCACGGCGCGCTCTTTTAGCTTTCGTTTGCCCATCGAGCCGTGTAAACAGCGGTCATCGTCAACAGTCGGGAGCGAATGGCGCATGGACGCCCGCGAAATGAAGATCAAGGCCGCCGCTGCGGCGCTCGAGCATGTCGAAAGCGGTATGAAACTCGGCATCGGCACCGGATCGACCGCGGATGAATTCGTCCGTCTTCTGGCGGAAAAGGTGGCGGCGGGCATGAAGGTGGAGGGCGTTCCGACCTCCGAGCGCACCGCGCGTCTCTGCCTCGAGCTCGGCATCACGCTGCGCTCGCTCGACGAGCTTCCCGAACTGGACCTGACCATCGACGGCGCCGACGAACTGGACGCACGCCTGACCCTGATCAAGGGCGGCGGCGGCGCGCTGCTGCGCGAGAAGATCGTCGCCTGCGCCTCCAGGAAGATGATCGTCATCGCCGACGAATCCAAGCAGGTGGAAACGCTCGGCGCGTTTCCCCTGCCCATCGAGGTGAACCCCTTCGGCCATGTCGCGACACGCATCGCCATCGAGCGTGCCGCCAGCCGTCTCGGCCTTTCCGGCGCGCTCAACCTGCGCATGGCCGGCTCCGAGCGCTTCCACACCGACGGCGGTCACCTGATCATCGATGCATCATTTGGCCGTATTCCTGATGCAGAGGCGCTGTCAGCCGAACTGGCTGCGATTCCCGGCGTCGTGGAACATGGCCTGTTCATCCATATCGCATCGCTTGCCATCATTGCCGGACCGGCAGGGGCGCGCACGGTAACAGCTCAGTGAATAAGAAAAAGGAGCATGGGACACTCATGATCACTCTTGCGGGATTCGGCCGGTGGGCCGCTGCGACCATCCTCGTTTCGGCCATTGCGTTCGGCTCTCAGGTTCGTGCTGACGATGCGGTGACCGAGGAACAGCTGAAGGCTGCGCGCGCGGCCATCGCCGCCATCAACGCGACCGCCCAGTTCGACGCCATCCTGCCGAACCTCGCCGAGCAGCTGAAGAACCAGCTGATCCAGGCGACCCCGAACTACCAGGGCGAAATCTCGGCCGCCGTCGACGAAGAGGCGCTGGCGCTTGCCGCGCGCCGTGGCGATCTCGAGAAGGAAGCCGCGACCATCTATGCCAAGACCTTCACGGTCGACGAGCTGAACGCCATCACGGCCTTCTACACCTCGCCCGCCGGCAAGAAGCTTCTCTCCGACGGCCCGATCGCCACGCGCGAAATGGCCAAGGCCGCCGACATCTGGGCTGCCGGCATCTCGCGCGATCTGGCGACGGAAACCGACAAGAAGCTGGAAGAAGTGATCGGCAAGCAGAAGGCTGCCGAACCGGCCCAGCAGTAAGCGCTGTCAGAAAAACTGAAGCCTGAGGATAAGCCCGGACCCGTTTCCGGGCTTTTCTTTTGTGGGTGCCACCACCTATATGAAGCGCACAGCAGGGGCTTGCTCCTGATCTCATCCAATTGCCATCCGGGTGAACCTTCAGGGGACGCCCGCCAGGAACGCGAGGGCCGCCATGTCAGGTTTCGATTATGATCTCTTCGTCATCGGTGGCGGTTCCGGCGGCGTCCGCAGCGCCCGCGTGGCCGCATCGCTGGGCAAGAAGGTGGCGATTGCCGAGGAATACCGTTTCGGCGGAACCTGCGTGATCCGCGGCTGCGTGCCGAAGAAGCTCTTCGTCTACGCCTCCCAGTTCCACGAGCATTTCGAGGATGCCACCGGCTTCGGCTGGACGGTGGGCGAAACGTCCTTCGACTGGAAGGCGCTGATCGAGGCGAAAGACAAGGAGATCGCCCGTCTGGAAGGCCTCTATCGCAAGGGTCTCGACAATGCCGGCGCGGAGATCATCGAGAGCCGGGCGGAGCTGGCGGGGCCGAATTCCGTGCGCATTCTCGCAACCGGCAAGGTCGTGACCGCAGAGCGCATCCTGATTGCCGTCGGCGGCTCGGCAAACCACCATCCGGCGCTGCCCGGCCACGAATTCTGCATCACCTCCAACGAGGCCTTCCACCTGGAAACGCTGCCGCGCTCGATCCTGATTGCCGGCGGCGGCTATATCGCGGTGGAGTTCGCCAACATCTTCCATGGCCTCGGGGTGGAGACGACGCTGATCTACCGCGGCAAGGAGATCCTCTCCCGCTTCGACCACGACCTGCGCCAGGGCCTGCACCAGGCGATGGAGGCGAAGGGCATCCGCATTCTGTGCGAGGACCTGATCCAGGAGGTTTCCCTGACCGCAACGGGCGAGCGGCTGGTGAAGACGAAGGCCCATGGCGAGCTGACGGTCGATGCGGTCATGCTGGCGCTTGGCCGCGACCCGAATACGAAGGGGCTGGGGCTCGAGACGGCGGGCGTTGCGACCGACGATAAGGGCGCCATCGTCGTCGACGACTATTCGCGCACCAATGTTCCCGGCATCTTCGCGCTGGGCGATGTCACCGACCGGGTACAGCTGACGCCGGTGGCGATCCACGAGGCCATGTGCTTCATCGATACCGAATATCGCGGCAAGCCCACCAGGCCGGACCTCGATCTCATCGCGACGGCCGTCTTCTCCCAGCCGGAGATCGGCACGGTCGGTCTGTCCGAGGAGGCGGCGGCGAAGAAATATCCCGAGCTCGAGATCTATCGCGCCCAGTTCCGTCCGATGAAGGCGACGCTTTCGGGGCGGCAGGAAAAGATGATCATGAAACTCGTCGTCGACGCGGCGAGCCGCAAGGTTGTGGGTGCGCATATTCTGGGGCATGATGCGGGGGAGATGGCCCAGCTGCTCGGAATTACGCTGAAGGCCGGCTGCACCAAGGACGATTTCGACCGCACCATGGCCGTTCATCCCACCGCCGCGGAAGAGCTCGTGACCATGTACAGCCCCAGCTATCGCATCGTGAACGGCGAAAGGGTCGGCTGAGGCCGACGGCAGGCGGGCCACAGCGGGCGCGAAAAAATCCGCAAAGCCGTCGATCTCGGGCTTTCGACGGCTTTGCAAGACTTTCTTAAATGTCTATAAGCGCGCGATCTATCGACGCGTAGGCCGCCTCGTGCCCAACCGGGACCGGGCGTCATTGTGAAAACAGGTGAGACCATGGCACAGAATTGGACCCCGAGCAGCTGGCGGAGCAAGCCCATCCAGCAGGTTCCGGATTATCCGGACCAGGCGGCGCTGGCCGCGACCGAGGAGCGCCTTTCGAAGTTTCCGCCGCTGGTCTTTGCCGGGGAAGCCCGCCGCCTGACCAAGTCGCTTGCCAACGTGGCCGAAGGCAATGCCTTCCTGCTGCAGGGCGGCGATTGCGCCGAAAGCTTCGCCGAGCATGGCGCCGACAACATCCGCGACTTCTTCCGCGCCTTCCTGCAGATGGCCGTGGTGCTGACCTATGGCGCCCAGCTGCCGGTGGTGAAGGTCGGCCGCATCGCCGGCCAGTTCGCCAAGCCGCGCTCGTCCAACACCGAGACCATCAACGGCGTCTCGCTGCCCAGCTACCGCGGCGACATCATCAACGGCATCGAATTCACCGAGGAAGCCCGCGTGCCGGCGCCGGAGCGGCAGGTCATGGCCTACCGCCAGTCCGCCGCGACGCTGAACCTGCTGCGCGCCTTCGCCATGGGTGGCTATGCCAACCTGGAAAACGTGCACCAGTGGATGCTGGGCTTCGTCAAGGACAGCCCGCAGGGCGAGCGCTACAAGGCGCTGGCCGGCCGCATCAGCGAAACCATGGATTTCATGCGCGCGATCGGCATCACCTCGGAAAACCAGCCCGCGCTGCGCGAGACGGACTTCTTCACCAGCCATGAGGCCCTGCTGCTCGGCTATGAAGAGGCGCTGACCCGCGTCGATTCCACCTCGGGCGACTGGTATGCCACGTCGGGCCACATGATCTGGATCGGCGACCGCACCCGCCAGCCCGATCACGCCCATGTGGAATACTGCCGCGGCATCAAGAACCCCATCGGCCTGAAGTGCGGCCCGTCGCTGTCCGCCGATGGCCTGCTGGAGCTGATCGACATCCTCAACCCGGCCAACGAGCCGGGCCGCCTGACGCTGATCTGCCGCTTCGGCCACGACAAGGTCGCCGAGCACCTGCCGCGCCTCATCCGCGCCGTGGAGCGCGAGGGCCGCAAGGTGGTCTGGTCCTGCGATCCGATGCACGGCAACACGATCACGCTCAACAACTACAAGACCCGCCCCTTCGAGCGCGTTCTGTCGGAAGTGGAAAGCTTCTTCCAGATCCACCGCTCGGAAGGCACGCATCCGGGCGGCATCCATGTGGAAATGACCGGCAAGGACGTGACGGAATGCACGGGCGGCGCCCGCGCGGTTTCCGCCGAGGACCTGCAGGACCGCTACCACACCCATTGCGACCCGCGGCTGAATGCCGACCAGGCACTCGAGCTCGCCTTCCTGCTGGCCGAGCGCATGAAGGGCGGCCGCGAGGAGAAGCGCCTCGCCGCTGCCGGCTGAGGCTTCAGGCATGAAGACATGAGAAAAGGGCGCCGTCGGCGCCCTTTTTTTGTCCCGGGATTCGGTGCGGCCGGCTATCGCCCCGCGAGAAGCCGCAGCTGGCGGCTGAAGGTGAAGATCGCCTGCATGATGGCGAAGGGCGGCGCCTGGAAGGTGACGGCCACGTGGATCATGGAGCCGGCGCCATTGGGCTCGACGCGCCAGATCTTCCGGTGATGGCGGCCAAGCGGGTAGGGCTGGCCGTTGGCCTTCACGCAGGTGATGGTGAGGCTGCGGGGAGCGGAAGGCGGCAGCCTCTGGAGGCTTGTCCTGTATTCGCGGTCGTCGACGCTGAGGGCAAAGGACTTCAGCGTGTCGGTGCTGTCGGGCAGGATGCGCACCGGCTCGAAGGTGAGGGCGTGGTCCGTCCAGCCTTTTTCGATGTCGCTCCAGATCTTCTCCGGGCTGCGGCGGGAGCGCCGCTTCAGTGTGATCCACCGCCCGCCATGGGAGGCATCTTCGACAAGCCGCCAGCTGGAGAAGGCGAGGACAGGTACCAGTAAGAGACCGAACAGCGAAATGGGCATTGCGCAGAATTCCTGGAAGGGAGCGATGTGCAGATCGCGGGCCCGGAAGCCCGCCTGCAGTCGGCAGGTGGCGCGCTCCGGATCTTCGACATCCGCCGGTTGCGCCCCGCATGCCGCGCATATCATGAAAATGCCGTTCAGAAAAAGGCAAAGATGTTCGCGATTTAGGAATTTGACGCTGACGCTGCCGCCCGATAGCGTCTGGGCGAAAAGAGGAGAAGGCAATGAGCGAAATTCATGAGGGTGGATGCCTGTGCGGAGCGGTGCGTTATCGCGCCCGGGGGCCGTTGCGCGAGGTGATCGCCTGTCACTGCACCCAGTGCCGCAAGCAGACCGGCCACTTCCTGGCCTCCACCAACGTGGCGGACGACCAGCTGGACGTGGAGGATGGCGGCAAGCTGCGCTGGTACAGCGCCAGCGATTTTGCCCGCCGCGGCTTTTGCGGCGAGTGCGGTTCGATCCTGTTCTGGAAGGCGAACAGCGAGCGCTACACCTCGATCTGCGCCGGTGGTTTCGACAAGCCGACAGGGCTGACGCTCACATCCCACATCTTCTGCGCCGACAAGGGCGATTACTACGAGATCACCGACGGTCTGCCGCAATATGCGGCGGGCAGCCCCGGTCTGGTCGTGGACGGCAGCGCCTGACGCCGTGCGGCCTCACGCGGGATAGGGGATCGCCAGCGTCTGGCAGGCGTGATGGAAGGCGGCATCCAGCGCGGCGAGCTTCTCCGCTTCCCAGCGCAGATAGTCGCCGACCATGGCCTCGCTCATCCAGAAGGTGCCCCGGCGGCGCTGCTGCGTCCAGCCGGCCAGTTCCTCCTTCTCGACCCGCGAGAACATCCGCTTCACGTTGCTGACCGAGATGGTGTAGCGCTCGGCGAGATCCGAGAGCACCACCTGTCCGATCATGACGCGCCCGCCTTCCCGGTGGCCTTCGGGTATCATCGTCATGAGGTGGTGCAGGATCATGCCGCCCGCATCGGACCAGGCGAAGCCCGTAATGCTATCAGGAGGATTGCGCCAGGCCGGATTCTCGACGAGCGCCCGCGCGGCATGACGCTGGGCCAGCGGGAAGAGGGCGGGTTCCGCCGCGCTCACCGCAACGCGCGTCCCCCCGTCAAGCGTGTCCAGCGCCTGCATGTGCGCCTCGAACCATGTGCGCATGCCGAGAATGCTAATGTCCGTGAGCTCCAGGATGCGCACGCGCTTGTCCGGCACGTCGGGCACTTCGCGCAGGAACTTGTAGGTGAGCATTTCCAGCAGGAAGGCGCTGGCGGTGTTGCGGCTCGCCGCCCCGATCTCGATCACGGTATCGATGAGGCGCGAGGCCGTGAGCCCGGAGAGCGGCTCGGCGGGATCCCGCTGGCTGGCGATCGCGTAGAGCGACTGGGTGATCAGCCATTTGCGGTGATTGGATTTCAGCCGCGGGAGCTTCGGCGACGCACCCTGGAGCGCGATGAGCCGGGCGGCGACCAGCGCTTCCGCAGCCGGGAAGGCCGGGTTTGCCGCAAGGCTCTCCACATCCATCGGTGTGGATTTCGGGGCGGGCTTGCCGGCGGAATGACGGGCGAGGTTGTCAACCATGAACAGGATAACCAACTGAGATTTCAGAATGTTCTGACCTCAATTATCGCATTCGTCAATGACGCGCGCTTGTCATGCCGGGCGTTCTCCCGAAAAACCGCGGGGGCCGCCCGTCCCGATCCCCGGGGGTGAACGACAAAAAAGAAAGCCGGCGTCTGAGCGCCGGCTTGCCTGTCATCCTCGCTCTGTTCGTCCTAGCTTGCCGGTCCGGAGACCGCCAGCTGTCCGGGGAAGAACTTTCCGAGGCCATACTGTTTCCCGAACATCATGTCGTGCTGGAGGTAACGGTAATCGCGGATCAGCGGGTCGAGCTTGCCGCCGCGCGACCAGTCGGGGGTCGGCTCGTTGGCGGTGCTGACAAGCTGGTAGCGGTCGACGATATCGTATTTCTCGTGCACCTTGCCCAGGAAGCCGGTGTAATAGGGGTGCTCGAAGCCCGCCAGCTTCACGAGGTAGTAGGGAATGAAGGCCGGGCTGATGGTGCCGATGTCGGTCTTCGGACCGGTCTTGTTCGACCAGACGATGAGCGGCGTCTCGTGCTCGCGCTTCATGGTGTCCACGTCGCCCTTGCGGGTCGCGACCTGCTCCGGCATGTAGCCGCTCGAGGTATAGACCGGCCCCAGCGGCGGCAGATGATCGCCCCACAGCACGATGATGGTCTCGCGCTTCCGCTTCGATGCCCAGTCCATCAGCATCTTCAGGCTGTCGTCCGATTCCTTCACGCCCTGGACATAGGTGGACAGCGCTTCCACCTCGGCTGCCGGCAGGTTGCCGTCGACGCGGATGGTGTTCTTCGGATAGCGGTGCGGCTCGTAGGGGCCGTGGCCCTGCAGCGTCACCGAGAAGAAGAAGAACGGCTTTTCCATCGCGTCGCCTTCTTCCATGATTTCGCGGAAGAGGGCGTCGTCCGAAGCGAAGATGCCGCGTTTCGACATGGGAGGCAGGTTTTCCTCCGACTTGAATTCCTCGAAACCGAATTCCTTGTAGACCTCGCCACGGTTCCAGAACCAGCTCTGATAGGGATGGATGGCGCGCGCGGCATAGCCCTGGCTGCGGAAGAAGGTCGCGAGCGTCGGCATCTTGCGGCGGATGTACTGCTGGTAGGGAATGCTGCCATAGGGCAGGAAGGCATTGGAGAAGCCGGTCAGCGCCTCGAATTCCACGTTGGGCGTCATGCCGCCGAATTCCGGCGAGAAGACGTGGCCCGCGAGGTTTTCGCGCATGAAGGGCATCGGATCCGGCGAAAGCTTCACGTTCGTCAGGCGCGTGGCATCCCACAGCGACTCGCTCATCAGCATGATGACGTCGGGACGTTCCTGCTTGGTGGTGGTCACGGCGGGGACGGGCGGCTGGATCTGCCCGAGCGCATCCGCCGAATAGCCGGCAGGCGCCGTCACGTTGGCCATGGGCAGGTTGAAGGCAAAGGCCATGATGAAGCCGTTGTGCCGGTAGTTCTCCTTCTGGTCCCACATCATCGGGATGACCTGCAGCCGATCCCGGACATAGGAGAAGGTGGAGTAATCCATCAGCGAGACGAAGGACATCAGCAGCGGCGCGGCAAGCGCGACCTGCACGATGCGCCGCTTGCCCGTCATGCGGGGAAAGTTGCGCCACGCATACCGCGCAGCCCAGGCGATGCCGAGCACCCCGACGATCAGCCCGATGCCCACCAGCGCAGCCGCCATCGGGCGGTCCTTCACCATCGCCGGCATCAGTTCCATGATCTGGCGGCCGAAGGCAAGGTCGGTGGGGTAGAGCGGGTCAGAGAGATAGAGGCGCTTCTGCCCGGAAATGAAGGCCGGGATGATGAAGACCGGTGCCGCTACCAGCATGGACAGGAACCAGCGCCCGAAGAGCGCGTCGAGCATCAGCAGCACGAGCATGACCACGCCGACGGTGGTCCAGCCGGGTCGTGCGGTGGAGAGGAAGAAATCGGGAATATCGGTGTAGTCCGAGCGCGAAACCAGCTCGACCGTCAGCACGATGAGAAAGGCAAGCGCAAGATAGGAGACGCCGCGCAGCACGCGGGCATACAGGCGCGAGTAATCCTCGTCGCTGGCATGCAGCCACGGCAGGGTCTTGAGCGAAAGGGCCTTGGGCTCGGTATACAAAGACGGGATCTCCCGGACCTGTCAGAAAACGTTCATGTCACTGTCACATATCCGTTATGAATGACAGATGAACCGTCATTCATGGTGAACCTGTCCCCGGGAAACTCGTGATCCTTCCCCTTCCAAAAACCGCCTGCGGCGCATTGCAGGCACCGATCCCTCGCGCTACATCAAGCCCATGACCCAGGCACCCGACATCACCGATACCATCCGCATCGCCATCGGCCAGTTCAACCCGACCGTCGGCGACATCAAGGGCAACATTGCAAAGGCGCGGGATGCCCGCGCCGACGCGGCGCGGCAGGGCGCCGATCTCCTGCTGCTCACGGAACTCTTCGTCTCCGGCTATCCGCCGGAGGATCTGGTGCTGAAGCCCGCCTTCCTGCATGCCTGCCGCGCGGCCATCGACGCCTTTGCCGCGGAAACCGCCGATGGCGGTCCCGGCGTCGTCATCGGCTTTCCCCGGCAGGACGAGACCGGGCGCTACAATTCGGTGGCGGTGCTGGATGGCGGCCGGGTGATCGCCATCCGCGACAAGGTTGATCTGCCCAACTATGGCGAATTCGACGAGAAGCGTGTGTTTCATGCCGGCGCCATGCCGGGTCCCGTCAATTTCCGCGGCGTGCGGCTGGGAATTCCGGTCTGCGAGGATATCTGGGGCGAGCTCGGCGTCTGCGAAACGCTTGCGGAAAGCGGCGCGGAAATCTTCCTCGTGCCGAACGGGTCTCCCTATTACCGCAACAAGATGGATGTGCGCTACCAGGTGGCGCTGAAGCATGTGATCGAGCACGGGCTGCCGATTGTCTATGCCAACCAGCTCGGCGGCCAGGACGAGCTCGTCTTCGACGGTGCGAGCTTCGCCTTCAACCCCGACAAGAGCCAGGCTTTCCAGATGAGCCAGTTCGAGGAGGCGCTTTCCGTGACCACGTGGAAGCGCGAGGCGGGCAGCTGGTACTGCCGGGATGGCGGCGTGACGCATCTTCCCGACATTCAGGAGGCGGATTACCGCGCCTGCATGCTGGGCTTCCGCGACTACGTGAACAAGAACGGCTTCCGCAACGTGGTGCTCGGCCTTTCCGGCGGCATCGACTCCGCGCTTTGTGCGGCGCTTGCCGTCGATGCGCTGGGCGAGGAGCGGGTGCGCTGCGTGATGCTGCCCTATCGCTACACCTCGAGCGACTCGCTGAAGGACGCCGAGGCCTGTGCCCGGGCGCTTGGCTGCCGCTACGAGGTCGTGCCGATCGAAGAGCCGGTGGCGGGCTTTCTGTCCGCCCTCTCGGATGTCTTCGAGGGCACGGAGGAAGGCATTACCGAGGAGAACCTGCAGAGCCGCGCACGCGGCACCATCCTCATGGCGATCTCCAACAAGTTCGGCTCCATGGTGGTCACGACCGGCAACAAGTCGGAGATGTCCGTCGGCTATTGCACGCTCTATGGCGACATGAACGGGGGCTTCAACCCCATCAAGGATCTCTACAAGATGCAGGTCTACGGGCTTTCCGCCTGGCGGAACACGCACATGCCGCCGGGCGCGCTTGGCCCGGCAGGCGAGGTGATCCCGCAGAACATCCTCGACAAGGCGCCTTCGGCCGAGCTTCGTCCCAACCAGACGGACCAGGATTCGCTGCCGCCCTATCCCGTGCTCGACGACATCCTGGAATGCCTGGTCGAGAGCGAGATGTCGGTGGAGGAGATCGTCGCCAGGGGGCATGATACCGCCACCGTCCACCGCGTCGAACACCTGCTCTATCTTGCGGAATACAAGCGGCGGCAATCGGCTCCCGGCGTGAAGATCACCCGCAAGAACTTCGGGCGGGATCGCCGCTATCCCATTACGAACCGGTTCCGCGACCGCGGATGAGACCCCGTGTAGGGGAATCTTAAGGCGCTTATTCGTAGATTGTTATTAAGCACGGCAATTGCCGGCCGGCCGTATCCTTTCCGGGACGGTCTGCCGGCGAACGGGCGGACGGACAGGGACCGTCCGCAACCGCGCAGGCGACAATCGGCGGGGGCGATGACGGACGGCAGGGATGTCCGGCTTTTTACAAACCCGCTCGGCTTTCGGGGAGCCGGGAAAGACGGGGATGCTGACCACTCAGCCTTATCAGGGGACGCCGGGGACCGGCACGAAACGGGTGACGTGGAGCATCTACGCCGCCTGCGCCATCATCTTTCTGATCTTCGCCGCCAGCGTTCTGCTGATCCTCGGCTATTCCGTTCACCAGGCAAACCGCTTCGGCCTCGCAACCGAGCGCAAGCTGATCCAGCGCGAGTTGCAGCGCGAGATCGAGGAGGCGGCCCGCTACCAGTCGACCATCTCCTTCTGGGATGTCACGGTGGCGGAAACCCGCGCGGACCGCTTCGACGAGGCGTTCGTCACAAGGAACCTTCAGCAGGGCCTGTGGAACGATTACGGCTTCTCCTGGATCGTCTTTGCCCGGGCCGATCACCGGGTCCGGCTTTCCGTCAATGGCGGGCGGGTCAAGCCGCCGGAAAGCGCCTCCGGCCTCCTCGCCCGCATCGATGACCTGATCGACGAGGCCGAGCACAATTACGAGAAGGTCCTCGCACCCGTCGATGACGGCTATCGCGTGCTCATGCCGCCGAGCGACCGGGAAGTGCTGCGCGCACAGGTGCCGGAGATTCACGCCGCCGACATCCGCCTGATCGACGGACGGATGAGCATCGTGGTCGTCCAGGCCGTGGTGCCGCAGAGCCTCGACATCCCCGCGCGGTTCCGCGAGCCGACCTTCATGGTGACGGTCAAGCCGATCTCGGACCGGATGCTGGGCCTGATGAACGAGCGGCTGGCGATCTCGGGCCTGCGCTTCACACCCATCGATCACGTGGAGGAAATGGGTGCGGCATCGCTGCCAATCAGCAAGGCTTCGCCGGACGGTCTCTATGTGGTGACATGGCAACCGAACGCGCCGGGTCCCTACATTCTCGATGCCGCCCTGCCGCGGGCGCTGGTGCTGGCCCTGCTGGCGGCCTTCTCCATGGGCTTCGTCGCCTATCGCTTCAACCTGCTCGTGGGCGCGTTGCAGAAGAGCGAGCAGAAGAACCGCTTTCTTGCCAAGCATGACGGCCTCACCGGCCTTGCCAACCGCATGGCGGTGGACGAGCATCTCCAGCGGCTGGCGACCCGCAAGGGGCAGGGCTTCGCGGTGATGGCGCTCGACCTCGACAAGTTCAAGGCGGTCAACGATCGCTTCGGCCATGCCGCCGGCGATGCGGTGCTGCGGGAAATTGCGGGCCGTTTCCGTGCCCGCATCGGCGAAAGGGGCATGGTGGCGCGGCTGGGGGGCGACGAATTTCTCGTCCTCATCGATGCAGTACAGGGGGCGGAGGATAGCCTGGCGCTGGCCAATGCCCTCGTCATCGACGCGCAACTGCCCGTGGAATTCGAAGGCCTGCCCCTTGCCGTCGGCTGCAGTGCCGGCGTGGCACTCTTCCCCGACCATGGCGGCAATGCCCGCAGCATCCTGCAGGCGGCCGACATCGCCCTCTACGCCGCCAAGAACGGCGGGCGGAACCGGGCCGTTCTGGCAAGCCTGCGCGGCATCCTGCAGGGAGCGGCCGTTTCCTGAAACCTCTTGCCAAATCGGCTCCCGCGCGGGATAAGCAACCATTCAGGTGCCGCCGGTTCTCCGGCGGATAATCGGGAATCCGGTGCAAGTCCGGAACGTGCCCAACGCTGTGAGGCGGACGCCTGCCTGCATATGGTCGAACGACCACGCCACTGGGAAACCGGGAAGGCGCGCCGGCAAGCGGTTGATGCCCAGTCAGAAGACCGGCCTGATGCCATAGCCCCGGCTGCATGGACAGCAGCAGGGGAGCCGCATTGTTGGGGATCGAACGATGCTTGCCCAAAGACCGAGTCCGCTCGTCCATGCCGAACCGTTTCTGCCTTCCGACCGGGAGGCCGTCTACCGCGCCATCGAGACGCGCCGCGATGTGCGTGACCAGTTCCTGCCCGATCCGATACCCGAGCCGGTGATCGCGCGCCTGCTGAAGGCGGCGCATGCTGCCCCTTCGGTCGGGTTCATGCAGCCCTGGAACTTCCTCCTCGTCCGCAGCGAGGATAAGAGGCGCGCCGTCTGGGAAGCCTTCAACCGCGCAAACGAGGAAGCGGTGACGATGTTCGAGGGCGAGCGTCGGGAGCGTTACCGCTCGCTGAAGCTCGAGGGGATCCTCAAGGCGCCACTGAGCATCTGCGTCACCTGCGATCCGACGAGGGGCGGGAAGGTGGTGCTGGGGCGAACCCACAATCCGCGCATGGATGTCTATTCCACCGTCTGCGCCGTGCAGAATCTCTGGCTCGCCGCGCGGGCCGAAGGGATCGGCATCGGGTGGGTCAGCATCTTCCACGACAGCGACATCCGCCCGATCTTCGGCATCCCGGACCATGTGGAGATCGTCGCCTGGCTTTGCGCCGGCTATGTCAACGAGCTCTACGCCGAGCCGGAGCTTTCCGTGAAGGGCTGGCGCCAGCGCCTGCCGCTCGAGGAGCTGGTCTTCGAGGAGAGCTGGGGCGAACGGAAGCCTTGAGCAGAAACAGGGCTGCCGGAAGGGCAGGATGGCCCCGGCGGCAGCCCCCGCATGGTTAACGAAAGCTTGCCAACTCGACCGTCAGTTGTAGCAGGATGAAACTTGCATTCTATAGTTAACGCTTGGTGGAATATTTATACCTGAATTCATTCTTGATTAAACTCATGTTAAAAATTGTCAGTGAAAAGTAACAGGACTGAACGGCGTTTCGCCGGCGCATGATGCTCGTCAGCCCGCCTGTCGGCGCTTCCTTCCCCCTATGCCTCCCGTCTCAAAGGATGTTCGAATGATCCTCGATCATGTTCGGCTGGGTAAAGCCGTGCCTGCCGCCATCATTGGCCTCGTACTCGTCAGCACCGGAATTCTTGCAGGTTCCGACTATATGTCCGCCCAGCAGCTGCGGCGCAGCATGACCATCGCCGAAGAGCAGGAGAGGGCGCAGGATCTGGCGCGGCTCATCACCGATCTCCAGCTCAGGATCGAACTCGACATCGTCAGCACGCAGGAATCGCTGACCGATATTTCTGCCACGAGGGGCATGGACGGGCTCGACGACGGCTTTGCCCTTGCGGCCGGGTCTGCCAAGAGCCTGCATGAAAAGGTGGACAAGCTGAAGGCGCTCTCCCAGGAGGCCGGGCTGAACCAGATGGTACCGGTTCTCGACAGCCTTTCCGAACGCTTCGACCGCTTCCATCAGACCGGCATCGAGATGGCGAAGGCCTACATGTCCGGCGGACCCGAGGCCGGCAACCCGCTGATGGGGCAGTTCGACAAGGTGTGTGACGATCTTCAGGCGGAGATCGACGCGACGGGCAAGATCGTCGGCGCCTATGTCGACCGGCTCGAGGAGGCCGCAAGCGTCAACACCGCCGCGCTGGAAGCCGAAGCCGCGGCTCTGTTCCGCCTGATGTGCGGACTGGCAGCGCTGATGCTCTGCTGCGGAATCGGCCTCAGCATCTTCGTGTCGCGGCGGCTCATGCGTCCGCTGGTCAAGGCGACGGAGGCGATGAACGCTCTTGCCGAGGGCCATGTGGATCGCAACCTCGATGGCCTGGAGCGTGGCGACGAAATCGGCGATCTCGCCCGCGCCTATCGCGGCTTTCAGGAAAACCTTCTCGCCAAGCGCCGGGCCGAACGGGAAGAGGCGGAACTCCGCGAGGCTGCCCGGGCAACCCGGCTGGCCGCGGAGGCGGAGCGCAGCGCCGATCTCGCCCGCACGAAAGCGGTGGTGGACAGCCTCGGCAGCGCGCTCGGCAGCCTTGCCGCCGGGCAGCTCGGCATCCGCATCTCCTCCCCCTTCGAAGGCGACTACGACCGGCTGCGGGTGAACTTCAACCAGTCCGCCGAGCGTCTGCAGCTGGCGATCCAGGGCATCATCACCGTGGCGCACGACATCCAGAACGACAGTTCGGTGATGCGGACCTCGGCCAGCCAGCTCGCCAACCGCACCGAGCAGCAGGCGGCCGCGCTGGAAGAGACGGCCTCGGCCCTCAACCAGATCACCTCCACCGTTCGCGATACCGCCAGCCGCGCGGAAAATGCCGGCCACAAGGTGGAGCAGGCCCACCGGCAGGCTCATGAAAGCGATGCCGTGGTGCAGAAGGCGATTGCCGCCATGGGCCACATCGAGGAAAGCGCGCGGCAGATCAGCCAGATCATCGGCGTGATCGACGAAATCGCCTTCCAGACCAATCTCCTGGCGCTGAATGCCGGCGTCGAGGCGGCGCGTGCCGGTGAAGCGGGCAAGGGTTTTGCGGTCGTGGCCCAGGAGATGCGCGAGCTCGCCCAGCGCTCCGCAAATGCGGCAAAGGAAATCAAGAACCTCATCCAGCGCTCCGAGCAGGCTGTCGGCTCCGGCGTCAGCCTCGTCAACGAGACCGGCGACATCCTCCGGATCATCCAGACGCAGGTGAGCGCCATCCATGAGGATATCGTGGCGATCATCCACTCCGCGCGCGAACAGGCCACCGGCCTCCACGAGATCAATGCGGCCATGACGCAGATGGACGAATTCACCCAGCACAATGCGGGAATGGTGGTGGATTCCAATCACACCGTCCAGCGTCTCGCGGAAGGGGCCGGCACCCTCTACCATCAGGTGAGCCAGTTCCGGGTGGACAAGAGCGGCTACGCCCGCGCGGCGTAACGGCTGCCGGCAACCTGACCGACAACAATGGAAAAGCCGCCGAAAGGCGGCTTTCTCGCGTGGGGCAGCCGGCGGGAGGGCTACTGGATCGACGTCGCCTGTTCGGGCTTCGTCAGATCGATGCCATCGTCCTTTTCCGCGAGGAAGGAGGGGCCGATCTTGCGGACCTTCGGGTCGTCGGGATTGTAGTCGCGATCCGGCAAGGCCGCTGCCGGCTGTTCCGGTGCCGGAACCGGCTGTGTCTTCAGCGTGTCGATCGAGCCCCTGCTTTCGATGAGGTCCTGGCCTTCCAGCTTCGGAAGCGTGACGGACGCCATCTTGCCGTCTTCGATTTCCGGCGTGTCGCCCGGGCGGATCTCGATCATGCCATAGGGGTCCGGAGTGCCGTAGTCGGCTTCCGCATTGTCGCCAAGGATGGTGGCGAGGTCCTGGCGCGTCGCGCCGCCCTCGGCAGAGGCTGCCTTGTCCTGCGTCTCCATGGATACGGGTTCCACGAAAGACGCCTGGCGGCTGCCGCTGCCGATGATTTCCACATCGCGCTGGCTGCCCTGGATATCGCATCCGGCCCGGCGCATTTCCCGAAGGATGGCAGGCAGCATGCCCGTTCCGTCGTCGACTGCCTGGCTCAGCACCGGCTGAAGCTCCTGGAACTGCTGCTTGCGCGCACGCACATCGGCCAGCTCTTCCCCGAGTGCCGAGCAGATCTGCTCGTTTTCGTCGCCGAGGACGATGACGCTGTTGCTGGGACACTGCAGCCGGCGCATGTCGCGCCGGATGGCGATTTCGGCCCGGTTGAGGCGAAACAGCGATTCCGACTTGTAATGCGCGGATGTGCTGGATCCGATGATCTCAGGCATCTGGTTCAGCCGTGCGGCCAGCCGGTCGCAGAGGCTTGCGCTTTCTGCATTGCCGCCGGCCAGCGCCAGCGACGGCAGGACGATGAGAGCGGTCAACAGCGATCTGGGCACGGCGGGTCCTCCATGCAGGCATGGTGTAAGAGGTTGAGCTTCCAAGCGGAATAGCTAAGCGAGGCCTTCGTAAAATACCGAAGGGCACCAAAAGGTTCCGGTCCTGGAGATCGAGGCCACAATGCCGCTGCTCAGAGATGGATGCAAATCCTCTCTGATGTTTACCTTAACGGGCAGGCACGCCGTCCACAGGCTGCCTTACTGAACGTAAGGGCCTGTGGCGCCAACAAGGTAACGTAACGTGAGGTTGTCCCGCTCAGGCGGGGTGAGAGGCTTCCACGACGGCCAGAGCCGCCATGTTGACCACACCGCGCGAGGTCACGGAGGGGGCGAGGATATGGGCGGGAAGCGCGGTGCCGAGGAGGATGGGGCCCACATGCAGGCCGTCCGTCATCGCGCGCACGACGCCCATGGTGATGTTTGCCGCGTCGAGATTGGGGAACACCAGCAGGTTCGCCTCTCCCGACAGGGTGGTGGCCGGCATCACCTTCTGGCGGAGCATCTCGGAAATCGCGGATTCGCCGTGCATTTCCCCGTCAACCTCGAGCTCCGGCGCCTGCTCGCGCACGAGCTGCAACGCCTCGCGCATCTTGCGCGCGCTCTCGGAATCGCGGGAGCCGAAATTGGAGTGGGAGACCAGCGCCGCCTTCGGCGTGATCCCGAAGCGGCGCACGGCTGCGGCGGCGAGCACCGTCATCGAGGCGATCTCCTGCGCGCTCGGCTGGAAGGTGACGTAGGTGTCGGTCATGAAGGTCGCGCCACGCTGGGAGACGAGCAGGCTGAGGCCCGCGAAATCCAGCACGCCCTCGCGCTTGCCGATGATCTGGCGCACGTCGCGCAGGTGTTTCTCGTAGCGCCCTTCGAGGCCGCAGATCAGGGCGTCCGCTTCGCCGCGGCGAACGGCGAGCGCGCCGATAACCGTGGTGTTGGTGCGCACGATGGTGCGCGCTGCTTCCGGGATGACCCCGCGCCTTCCGACGAGGGCAAGATAATCGTCCACATAGTCACGATAGCGGGGATCGCCCTGCGGGTTCACCACCTCGAAATCGACATTCGGGCGAATGCGCAGGCCGTAGCGCTTCAGGCGGCTTTCGAGGATTTCCGGACGGCCGATGAGGATCGGCGTCGCGATCTTTTCCTCGAGCAGAACCTGTGCCGCGCGCAGCACGCGCTCGTCTTCGCCTTCGGAGAAGATGACCCGCTTCTTCTCCGCCACCTTTGCGGCCGTGAAGATCGGCTTCATCACGAAGCCCGAGCGGAAGACGAAGCGGTTCAGCTTGTCGAGATAGGCGTCGAAATCGGTGATCGGGCGGGCGGCCACGCCGCTTTCCGCGGCGGCGCGCGCCACGGCCGGCGCGATGCGCAGGATGAGCCGCGGATCGAAGGGCGAGGGGATCAGGTAATCCGGTCCGAAGACCGGCGTTTCGCCCGAGAGCGCCCTTGCGGCCACTTCCGAAACTTCCTCGCGGGCGAGCGCGGCAATCGCACGCACCGCGGCCATCTTCATCTCCTCGTTGATGGTGCTGGCGCCGCAATCGAGCGCCCCGCGGAAGATGTAGGGGAAGCAGAGTACGTTGTTGACCTGATTGGGAAAATCGGAACGGCCGGTGCAGATCATCGCGTCCGGACGCGCCTCGCGCGCAAGCGCCGGCATGATTTCCGGAACCGGGTTGGCAAGCGCCATGATCAGCGGCTTCTCCGCCATGCGGGCCAGCAGCTCGGGCTTCAGCACCCCGGCGGCGGAAAGGCCGAGGAACACGTCGGCACCGTCGATTGTCTCGTTGAGCGAGCGCTTGTCGGTCTCCTGCGCGTAGATGGCCTTCCATTCGTCCATCAGCTCGGTGCGGCCCTTGTAGACGAGGCCTTCGATGTCGTGGACCCAGATGTTTTCCCGCTTCACCCCCAGCAGGCAGAGGAGGTTGAGACAGGCGAGCGCCGCCGCGCCGGCACCGGAGGCGACGATCTTGACGCTCGACAGCGACTTGCCGGAGAGCTCCATGGCATTCAGCACGGCGGCTGCCACGATGATGGCTGTGCCGTGCTGGTCGTCGTGGAAGACCGGGATGTTCATCCTCGCGCGGAGCTGACGCTCCACCTCGAAGCATTCCGGCGCCTTGATGTCCTCGAGATTGATGCCGCCGAAGGTGGGCTCCAGCGCGGAGACGGTGCTGACCATCTCCTCGACCGTCGGCGCATCGATCTCGATGTCGAAGACGTCGATGCCGGCGAACTTCTTGAAGAGCACCGCCTTGCCTTCCATGACGGGCTTGGAGGCGAGGGGGCCGATATTACCCAGCCCGAGAACGGCGGTGCCGTTCGAGATGACGGCGACGAGATTGCCGCGGGCGGTGTAGTCGGCAGCCTGTTCGGGATTGTCGCGGATGGCGAGGCAGGGAGCGGCAACGCCCGGCGAATAGGCAAGAGCGAGGTCGCGCTGGTTTCCGAGAGGCTTGGTGGCCTGGATCTCCAGCTTACCGGGGCCGGGATAGCGGTGATAGAAGAGCGCCTGTTCGTCGAGATCGGCCCGTGCGGCCGCCTCGTTCAGTTTACCGCCGATCTTGTCGTTGCCCCCGGACGCCATTGAACGATTCTCCATCTTCGTGCCGCAAACAGAATGTCCGGAATAGGACAGGAAAGCCGGCGGAAACAAGGCCCGATACGGAAAATGGCGTTCGTTTCGCCTCAGACTTTCGCGAATGATGCCGCTTTTCGCACCTCGCTCTCTCCACAGCACCTGTCACAAGGCTGAAACAGGAGTCTGTTTTTAACGGGTTACCCGATCTTTCCATGAAGAGAGAGCCGCCCGTGACCGAGGATCTCGAAACCCGCCGCTTCCGCACCCTGTTCATCTCCGACGTTCATCTGGGATCGAAGGCCGCGAAAACGGCCTTCCTCCTGGATTTCCTGCGCCATCACGACGCCGGGACGATCTTCCTCGTCGGCGACATCGTCGATGGCTGGCGGCTCAAGCGCAGCTGGTACTGGCCCCAGGAATGCAATGACGTGGTGCAGAAGCTGCTGCGCAAGGCGCGCAAGGGCACGCGGATCGTTTACATCCCCGGCAATCACGACGAGTTCCTGCGCTCCTTTCCCGGCCGCCATTTCGGCGGCATCGAGGTTGCCGACCGGGCCTTCCACGAAACGGCCGACGGCCGCAGATATCTCGTCATGCATGGCGACGAGTTCGACGTCGTGGTGCGCAATGCCCGCATGGTCGCCTATCTCGGCGACTGGGCCTATGACATCGCCATGCACATCAACCAGGCGCTCGCCGCCATCCGCCGGCTGTGCGGCCTGCCTTACTGGTCCTTTTCCGCATGGGCGAAGCAGCAGGTGAAAAGCGCCGTGAACTTCATCGGCGAGTTCCAGACGGTGCTTGCCGACGAGGCGCGGCGCAACGATGCCCATGGGGTGATCTGCGGGCACATCCACCATGCCATCATGACCGACATCGACGGCATCCACTATGTCAACACCGGTGACTGGGTGGAAAGCTGCACCGCCATCGCAGAGCATGAGGACGGGCGCTTGGAGCTGATCACCTGGAGCCAGGTTCTGGATGCGGCCCGTCCGCCGGAGAAGCCCCTTCTCAGGATCGCTCCGCCCGCGGCTGCGTGAGCTGCCCGACTTACCCGATTTTTCGGGTAGCAGCCGCAACGAAAGGCCGCGCTTTTCAACCGATCGAGAATTGAAGCTTTTTCCCGGCCTGCTAATGTACGGCGAATCACGGCGCATTCCTCCCGTTCCGCGCCGCATCAGGCCCGTCATGTCCGCTCATACCCTTCATCCAGAGGCGCCGCCGCCCTGGTATCGCACGCGCAGTTCGCTCGTCTTCTGTTCTCCGATGATCGTCAACGGCATGGCGTTGCCGTTCTTTTCCGTCTACCTGAAAAGCCTCGGCTTTTCGGATTACGAGATCGGCGTGATCCAGGGCGTGCCCCTGATCGTGCGCGTGCTCGTGATGCCGGTTGCAGCGATGATCGCGGACCGGCTGCCGGACCGCGCCTGGGTGCTGATCGCTTCGGCGCTGCTGTCGCTGGCAACGGCGCTGGGGCTGTTCGGTGCCGCGGGCTTCCTGCCGGTCCTTCTTCTCTACACGCTTCAGGGGGCCGTCTATTCGCCCTATGTGCCGGTTGCCGAGTCGCTCTTCCTGACCGGCGTGCGCCGCTGGGGCTACGATTACGGCAGCATGCGTCTCTGGGGTTCGGTGGCCTTCATCTTCAGCACGCTCGCAGGCGGCTATGCCATCCAGGCCTGGGGCGGCGGCGTCGTGCTCTACGGCATGGTCTTCGGCTTCTTCCTGATGGTGATGATGGGGCTCGCCGCGCCGCGCACCGGGCGGTCCGAACGGCCGAAATCCGATGTGCGGCCGGCGCCGCGCACCCTGCGGCGCATCGATCTGCAGCTTGCGATGATCGGGGTTTCCGTGGTGCAGTCGAGCCACGCCATCCTCTATACCTTCGCCTCCATCCACTGGATCCAGCTCGGCTTTACCGGCTCCAGCATCGCCTTCCTCTGGGCGACGGGGGTGCTGGCGGAAATCCTCACCTTCGTCTTCTCCAAGAGGCTCTACGTCCGCTTTTCCGCATGGACGCTGATGGGGATCGGCGCTTCTGCCGCGCTGGTGCGATGGGTGCTCTTTCCGCTGCCGGAGGATTATGTCTCCTTCCTGTTCCTGCAGAGCATGCACGCGCTTACCTTCGGCTTCTGCCATATCGGTATCCAGCGCCTGATCGTGGAGACCGTGGGTGGCGAGCAGGAAGCCTCCGCCCAGGGGACGTACTACTTCTACAATGGCTCGTTCCTTGCGGTCGTGACCTTCGTCTCCGGCTATCTCAACGTGGCCTTCGGGGTGCATGCCTACACGATCATGGCCTTCGTGGTGCTCGCGGGCGTCGCCATTGCCGCCTTCGGCCGGGCTCGCCGACCGGCAGCGGCGGGCATTCCGGCAACAGGCGGATGAAGAGCATCGATTATTTCCGGGCCTACCGTGAAATAGCAGGACGCTACGGACATTAACCTATGGTAAACCCTCAAGCTGTGATTCAGCGTCAAGAGTAATCCGCAAGGTGAACAGTACCGCCTTACCCGCCGCCTCCTTGACCACCCAGCCCCTCGACGGGGGCATGGGCGAGCGGATCGTCCTGTCCGGCGCATGGCGCAACACCAGCCTGCCGCCCGTTCTCGGCGCGGTGGACGAGCTCGGCCAGAGAGCGGGCGGCCAGCGCCTCGAACTCGATTTCACCGACGTCGACCAGATCGACACCAGCGGCGCATGGGTGCTGAAACAGATGATGGTTTCGGCCGCCGACCGCGGCTGCGAAGTCCGCACCCGCGGCATGACGCCGGCCATGAAGGAGCTGATCGGCGCGCTGCCGGACCGGCTCGAGGCTGTCCGCGCCAGCGCCGGTGCCAAACGGACCCTCTTCCAGCGCCTCTTCGAGCCGATCGGCCGGACGGTCTACGATTTCTGGGAAGACAGCATCTCCGCCATGAACATCCTCGGCGCGGCGGTGCGGGGGGCCCAGCTCAAGTTCGGGCGGCACAGCGGGCTTTCTCCGGCAGCCGTCGTCAACCAGATGGACAACATGGGCGTGCGCGCCGTGCCCATCATCATGCTGATGTCCTTCCTCATCGGCGCCATCATCGCCCAGCAGGGCGCATTCCAGCTGCGTTACTTCGGTGCCGAGATCTTCGTCGTCGATCTCGTCGGCATCCTGCAGCTGCGCGAGGTGGGCGTGCTTCTGACCGCGATCATGATCGCCGGCCGCTCGGGCAGCGCCATCACCGCCGAAATCGGTTCGATGAAGATGCGCGAGGAGGTGGATGCGCTGCTGGTCATGGGTCTCAACCCGGTCGGCGTGCTGATCTTTCCGCGTCTTGCTGCGCTTGCCGTGGTGCTGCCGCTGCTGACGATCGTGGCGAATTTTGCCGCCCTTTTCGGCGCCGCGGTGGTGGCCTTCACCTATTCCGGCATCACCTTCGAGGTCTTCCTGACGCGTCTTCACCAGGCGGTGGCCTTCTCGACCATCATCGCCGGCATGGTCAAGGCGCCCTTCATGGCGCTCGTGATCGGCGTGGTGGCGGCGGTGGAAGGGCTCAAGGTCGGCGGCAGCGCCGAAAGCCTTGGAAAGCAGGTAACCGCATCGGTCGTGAAGTCCATCTTCGTCGTCATCCTCATGGACGGGCTTTTCGCCATGTTCTACGCTTCGATAGGGTTCTGACGGATGGACATGCAGAAGGGCACCCCGCAGGATCACGAGATAGTTCTCTCCGTAGAGGACCTCACGGTCGGGTTCGGATCGAAAGTCATCCTCGACCAGCTCAGCCTGGACGTTCGGCGCGGGGAGATCCTCGGCTTCGTCGGCGCGTCCGGCACGGGCAAGTCGGTGCTGATGCGGACGGTGCTGCGCCTTCTTCCCCGGCGCTCCGGCACGATCCGCATTCTCGGCCAGGATTATGACCAGCTCTCGGAAGCGGAGCGGACGGCACTGGACATGCGGCTCGGGGTGCTTTTTCAGCATGGCGCCCTATTTTCCTCCCTGACCGTGAAGGAAAACATCCAGCTGCCCATGCGCGAATATCTCGACCTGCCGCAGAAACTGATGGACGAGCTTGCGCATCTGAAGATCGCGCTGACCGGCCTTGCGCCCGATGCGGCGGACAAGTACCCCTCCGAGCTTTCCGGCGGCATGATCAAGCGCGCGGCGCTTGCGCGCGCACTGGCGCTCGATCCGGATCTCGTCTTCCTCGACGAGCCGACCTCCGGTCTCGACCCCATCGGGGCGGCGGAATTCGACGAACTCATCGCCCAGCTCAGGGATACTCTGGGTCTCACGGTCTACATGGTCACCCACGACCTCGACAGCCTGTTTTCCGTCTGTGACCGTATTGCCGTGCTCGGCAAGAAGCGGGTATTGGTGGAAGGCACGGTCGAGGACATGCTGGCCTTCGACGATCCCTGGGTGCAATCCTATTTTCGCGGCAAGCGGGCCCGCTCCATCGTGAGGACCGAAGATGCCCGGCCATGACATGCTGATGATGGAAAACGGAACGTCCGCGCGTTCTTCCCGCGCCGCTCCCGGAAAGTGTTGATCGATCCATGGAAACCAAAGCCAATTACGCCATTGTCGGACTGTTTGCGGTGATCGTCATCGCAGCGGCCTTCGGCTTCATCTACTGGATGGCGCAGTACGGGCGCGGCGGCCCCATGGACGAGCTGGTCATCCGCATTCCCGGCTCTGCCAACGGCCTGTCGGTCGGTTCGCCGGTGCGCTTCAACGGCATCTCCATCGGCACGGTGCGCAGCCTCGCCATCGATGCGGAGGATCCGCAGTTTTCCGTCGCCTTCACCGAAGTGAGTGCCGATGCGCCGATCTATCGATCGACCAAGGCCATTCTCGAAATCCAGGGCCTGACGGGCGCCGCCTATATCGAGCTTTCCGGCGGCAGCACCGGCGAGGAGAACCTGCTGAAGGAAGCCCGCAAGAAGGGCGAGCGCGCGGTGCTGCTCGCGGATCAGTCGAGCGTGACCAACCTGCTCGCCACCGCGGACAAGATCCTCGGTCGGGCTGACAAGGCAATCGGCGATATCCAGGGGTTCGTGGCGGACTCGCGCGAGCCGCTGACCAATACGGTGCGCAATGCGGAGACCTTCTCGAAGGCCCTGAGCGACAATGCCGATGGCGTGGATGAATTCCTCGAAAGCGTCGGCACGCTGTCGAAGACGGTCACGAGCGTATCGGGCCGGCTGGACGCGACGCTGAAGGCCGCCGAAGATCTCGTGAAGGCGGTCGACGCCAAGAAGATAGACACGATCCTTGCCAATGCGGAGAAGGTCTCGAACGACCTCGCCTCTGCCTCCGGCGAGATCGAAACGACGGTCAAGAAGGTTCAGGAGACGGCCGACAGCTTCAAGCGTTTCGGCGACGGGGCCAACGAGACGCTTGCACGGGTCGACAAGCTGGTTGCCTCCATCGATCCTGCCAAGACAGGCAAGGCCGTGGACGACGTGTCCGCTGCCGCCGCCGATGCCCGCAAGGCCATCGCTTCCATCCGCGGCGTTACCGACGATGTGGAACGCCGCCGCCAGGAGATCGACCAGATGGTCTCCGACATCACCAGCATGGCCAAGAAGCTCAACGCGGCATCGAACCGGGTGGACGGCATTCTGGCAAAGGTGGACGGCCTGGTCAGCTCGGATGACGGGCAATCGCTCTTTGCCGAGGCGCGCAAGACGGTGATCTCCTTCCGGGAGGTGGCGGAAAACCTCAATGCCCGCATCGGGCCGATTGCCGACAATCTCTCCCGCTTCTCCAATTCCGGCTTGCGGGACGTGCAAACCCTGGTGGACGAAACGCGCCGCACGGTGCAGGATCTCAACCAGACGATTACAAACTTCGACCGTAACCCGCAAAGGCTGATCTTTGGCGGGGAGACGGTGAAACAGTATGACGGGCGTATCAGGCGGTGAGGACCATGATGTTTGCAAACGCGAGCGGGGGCGCTTCGATCTTGGCCGCCCGCAGGGGGATGGTTCTTGCCCTTGCTGCAGTTCTTCTTGCCAGCTGCGGCACGGGACCCGCGCCGGATACCTATGATCTCTCGGCGCTGACGCCGCAGGTGACGGCACCCGCGCGCAAGCGGCAGGTGCTGGTGACGGAGCCGACTGCCGTCAAGGCGCTCGACAGCGACCAGATCGTGGTGCGTCTGGGCGGATCGGAGATCCAGTATCTCTCCAAGGCCCAGTGGGCCGACCGCCTTCCGCGCCTCGTCCAGGCCCGTCTGGTTCAGGCGCTCGAAAACACGGGCAAGCTTGCCGGCGTCGGCAAGCCGGGGCAGGGGCTGGCGATCGACGACCAGATCGTCTCCGATATCCGGGCCTTCGAAATCGTCACCGGCGGCTCTTCGGTTGCCCGGGTGGAGATTTCCGTAAAGCTCCTCAACGACCGCAACGGCACGATCCGGGCGCAGAAGAGCTTCAGCGCGGAAGCGCCTGCCGGCAGCGGCAACCCCTCCTTCGTGAAGGCCCTCGACCGTGCCTTTGCCAGCGTGACCGATGACATCGTTGCCTGGGTGCTCACGTCTCTCTGACGGGGCGATCCTTTATTCCCGGACCATCATGACGGCACCTCTCGGGGTGCCGTTCCCGTTTCCGGAGGGCACTTCGCTTCGGACATCAACGAAAAAGGGCGGCGCAGAAGCGCCGCCCTTTTTGGTTTCCGAGGCTTTTCCGGTCAGTTGAACCGGCCGGAGGCGTGGGCAAGCATGGTGTAGACCTTGCCGGTATCCGAGGTCAGGTAGGACTGGGTGATCGTCTTGTCCCGGTCGGTGCGGGCGACATCCCCCAGAAGCTTCTCGAAATCGGCGATGTAGCGGTCGACGGCCTGGCGGAATTCCGGCTCGCGCTCGTATTTCCGCTTGATGTCGTCGAAGGTCTGCTGGCCCTTCAGCGTGTAGAGGCGGCGCGTGAAGACATCGCGCTCGCCGCGCTGATAGCGGCGCCAGAGATCCACCGAGGCATCGTGATCGATGGCGCGGGCGATATCGACGGAGAGCGAGTTCAGCGATTCCACCATGTGCCGCGGGTTGCGGGTATCGTTGGCGCGGGGCTGGGCAGGGCTTTCCATGACCGGCCGGCTTGCCGGGATGGGACTGCGCGGGGCAGGGGCGGGTGCGACATCCTCCGGCTCCTCGCGCGAAGCGCCGCGCAGGAGATCGCTGATCCAGCCGCCGCCTTCGGACCGGTTTTCCGGCCGGGCCTCGATGCGGGGCTCGGGACGGGTTTCGATCCGGGTTTCGCGGATTTCCGGACGCGGCTGCTCGGGTGCGGCCTCGCGGCGGAATTCCTGACGCGGGGGCTCGCGCACCGGCTCACGGCGCGGCGGTTCCGGCATGCGGGCCGGCGGTGCCGCCCGTTCGATCGGAAGCGTGCCCCGGAGATCCGCGTCGTCGTCCTGCAGCACCGGGGTGCTCGGCCGGGCGACAGGCTGCGCCGCGGCCATGGCCCGCATCGACTGGTCGGACACTTCGAACTGGCGCGTGGACTTGCCGACGATCTGCGAGATGTCCTGCAGGGCCTTTATCTGCTCGGAGACGGCGCGGCGCATGGCGGCCGCGCTTTCCTTTGCCTCTTCCGGCAGGTCGAAGGCACCACGCTTCAGCTCGTTGCGGGTCATGTCGAGTTCCTTGCGGATCTCGTTTGCCGAGCGACGGATTTCTTCCGTTGCACCGTCGAAGCGGGAAACGGCATCTTCTACTGCCTGGCGCAGTGCCTCGCGCATGGCATTGGCCGCAGAGCCGGACTTCTTCGCCGAAGCATCGGCCACCTGGTCGATTTCCGCCAGCGAAGCGGTGAGGCTGGAGAGCATCCGCTCCGACAGGTTTGCGGCGCGCTTCTCGGCTTCGCCGAAAGCGCCTTCGAGCAGCTGGTTGGCATTCTGTGCGGCCGAGGCGACGGTGTTGCGCAGGGCTTCCGCAGCGGTTGCCGAACGCTTCTCGGTCTCGCCAAGCAGGCGGTTGACGTCGGTGAACGACTTTTCCAGCGACTGGCTGGCTTCCTCGCCCGCCTTGGACATGGTTTCGCGCAGGGTCTCGGCGACCTGCTGGGTCTTCTTCTCGGCCTCGGTCAGCACGCGGCCGACATCGGCGAAGGACGACTGGAAGCCCTGCCGCAGGCTGCCGGCAACCTGCTGCGAGCGCTGCTCGGCGCGGTCGAAGGCTCCGTCCACCATCTCTCCGAGCGAGCGCATGGTGCCTGCGATTTCGTCGGAACGGCGCACGAGGCCGATCGCAAGCTGGCGAAGTGCCTCCTCGCGGTCCTCCAGCGTGCTGCTGAGGTTGGTCTGCGCGGCCGAGAGCAGGTCGGATGCCTGGCCGAGAACCTTGGAGTGATCCGAGAAGCGGGCGACGATGTTCGATACCTGCGCCAGCGTATCGGCGGAGATGCCGGAAAGCTTGTCGACCTTGCCTTCGAGGAAGCGCGTGGAGGCGGTAACCCGTTCTGCCGCGCGCTCTGCGGATTCCGCAAAGCGGCTGGCGGTCTGGTCCATGGCCTCGTTGACGCCGCGAAGATCTTCGCTGGCGCGACCGACGGTGGCGGCAATGCCGGTGTTGCTCTGCGAGAGCCGGTCGATGAGGCTGTTGACGTTCTCCGACAGGGTGTTCTCGACGACGCTGAGGTTTGCGGCGGTGCTTTCCGCGCGCTGGACCATGGCATCCATGAGGGCTGCGTTTTCCTGCCGCAGGCGTTCCGCGCTGGTGCGGGCTGCCATGCTGATCTGGTCGGCCGCCTCGCGGCCCGTGGCCGCAAAGGTATCGACCGCAGGCATGAGCTTCTCGTCCACGAGCTGGCTGAGCTCCTGCGCGCGGCCCGACAGCATCGAGTTGAGCTCGCGGGTCCGCTCGTCGAGCGCGCTGCGCACGGCGCTGCCGCGGGCTTCCAGCGCCTTGTCCACCTGGGACAGGGTGCCGTCGATCTCGCGGGCCTGGGTTTCCAGGCTGGTCTTGATCGCTTCGTTGCGGGCCTGCAGGGCGCGCTCCACGTCCGACAGGGTCTCGGTGAGCTCCTGGCGGGTGTTGCCGAGGCTGTCGCGGATTGCGGTGCCCTGGGTGGTCAGTGTCTGTTCGGCACCGGCCAGAACTTCGGTGATCGCCTGGACCTGGCTGCTGACAAGCCCTTCGGCCTCGCTGACCTTGTTGACGATGGCGTTGCCGGCGGCGGAGAAGGTCTGCGCGACGGCGGCGGCCTGGGCGGCAAGACGGTTCTGGGATTCGGTCACGCGGCTGACGATGCGCTCGGAGCGCTCTTCCACCGACTGGGTGAACTCCAGGTTCTTCTGGCCGACCTTTTCGAGGAAGCTGTCGCTGGCGCGGTCGAGCATCTCTGCCGTGCGGCTGACTTCCGCCTCCAGATTGCCGGCGGCATCGGTGACGGCACCGCGAAGGGTGATGGCGAGGCCGGCGGCCTTTTCCTCGATCGTCCGGTTGACGTTGTCGAGGCCGACCGAGAGCGCACCGTCGATCTGCTGCAGGCGCTGGTCGATGGTGGTGGTGCGGGTGTCCATGGTTTCGGCAATTGTCGCGGCCCGGGTGTCGAGCACGTCGGCGAGGCGGCCGGTGGCCTCGGTGCTGACGCGGTCGAGATCCTGAACCCGCTCGGTGAGCGTGTCGCCGAAGGTGCGGGCGGCTTCGTCCATACGCAGGGTGACGCCGGTGACGCCGTCGCGGATGCGATCCTCGACCGCATTGAGGCCGGTTTCGACCCGTGCCCCGGTATCGATCATGCGGGCGGCAAGGACGTCGACCGTGTGCTCGACCTGCTGGGCGGCAGCGGTCGCGGCGGTGTTGACCTCGTTTGCCGCGCTGCTCAGCTGGCTGGCGATCATGCCGGCGGTGCCGCGCAGGCGGGTTTCCATGTCGCGCGACGAGCTTTCGATCGCCTGGCGGAGGGCCGTGCCCTGATCTTCGAGCGACAGTTCCAGCATGCTGGTGCTGGTGGCGACGGTCGTGCCGAGTGCCATGGTCTGCTCGGAGAGAACGCTTTCCATCTGGCTGCGGGCCGTGCGGAGCGTTTCGTCCAGGTTGGCATGGCCGCTTTCGAGCGTCGACCGGATTTGCTCGTGGGTCGTGGTGAGCGAGCCGTGCAGCTTTTCGTAGCCCTCGGTGATCGAGCCGTGGATCTGCTCGTAGCCGGTGCTGAGGGAGGTTTCGATCTGCACCGCCCCGGTCAGCACGGTGGTGCTGAGTTCGGACGAGGTGCGCTCGAGCGAATCCGTCAGGCGGCTGACGCCGGAATTCAGCGTCTGTTCGAGCTGGAGCGCGCTTGTCGACAGCGAGCCGTCGATCTGGCCGACCGTGCTGGACACCGTGTCCTCGATGCGGCGGGCGCCGACGAGAATGGTGTTTTCCAGGCGCGAGGCGGAGCCTTCGAGCACGTTCTGCAGGCGCTGCTGGTTGTCGTCATAGGCCTGGCGCAGGGCTTCGGCCTTGCGGTCGAGCGCTTCGGTGAGCTTGGTCTCCGCATCCGCCACGCCATCGAGGGCGGTGGCCACCTGGGTTTCCAGCGAAAGCCCGAGGGTGAGGGTGCCTTCCGAAAGCGTATCGGCGAGTTCCTGGGCCTTCTTGTCCAGCGTCTTCGCCAGATCGCCGCGGCTGGCCTCGACCGCATCGGCAAGGCGCTCGGACCGGACGGAGATGGTGTTCTCGATCCGGGCGCGGCCCTGTTCGAGCACCAGCGCGAAATCGTCCGCGCGGCGGCCGAGCGTCTCGTTGATCGCGGACTGCGTGGTTTCCGCCATGTCGGAGAGCGTCGCCGTCTGTGCGGCCAGCGTTTCCGTCAGGCGTTCGTTGCCGCCGGCGAAGATATCGCTGAGGCCGGACATGCGGGCGTCCAGCGTATCGCCGATCTCGGCGGTATTGGTGGCGATGGCATTGGAAAGCTCGGCACCCCGTTCGCGCATCAGCGCATCGATGCGGCTTTCGGCGGAAACCAGCGTGCTTGCAATGCCGGAGCTGCCGGTATCCAGCGCCTGCGTGATGGCCTGGCCGCGCTCGCGCAGCAGTCCATCGAGGCGGATTTCGGCGGACGCCAGATTTTCATCGAGCCGATCGGCATTGCCGGACATCTTCTCGACGAGCGCACTGCTGCGGTCGCGCATGACGGTGTCGATGCGGGCTTCGGCAGCGGTGAGGGCGCCGGAGATCTCGGCAGTGCGGTCCGCAAGCGCCGTGGTGATCTCCTCGGAACGGTGATCCAGCACGGACTTGAATTCGCGGGTGCGGTTTTCCAGCGCGTCGCTCATCTCGGTCATGCGGTTGGAGAGCGAGGTGCTCATCTCCTCCGTGCTCGAGGCGATGGCCGTGGTGATCTCTTCCGAACGGGCGCCCAGCGCCGCCGTCAGCTCCATGGTCCGGTAGTCCAGCTCGGTCGTCAGTTCCGAAGTCTTCTCGGTCAGCACCGAGGTGATTTCGGTCGTCTTGTTGCTGAGCGCGGAGGTGATTTCCTCCGAGCGTGCACCGAGGGCTGCCGTCAGCTCCATGGTGCGGAAGTCGAGCTCGCTGGTGAGTTCCGACGTCTTCTCGGCAAGCGTCGAGGTGATCTCGTTCGTCTTGCTGTTGAGCGTGACGGTGAACTCCTCGGCGCGGGCGCCAAGCTGCGAGGCGATCTCGCCGGTACGTTCCGCGAGGTTGCTGTTGATGCTCTGTGCCGTTTCGCTGAGGACTGTGGTGATCTCGTTGCTGCGACGCTCGAGCGTGCCGGTGATTTCGCGCACGCGGCTGTCGATGGCGTTCTCGATCACCTCCTGGCCGGTGCCCAGCGCCGTGGCAAGGGCGAAGGACTGGTCGTTCAGCGAGCTGCCGAGGCGGTCGATGCTGGTGGAGAGGATGCTGTCGAGCGATTCCGCGCCGCCGGAGAGGGTCTCGTTGATGCGGGCGAGGCTTTCCATGAGCTTGGTGTCGAGCGAACCGGACTTCTGCTCGAAGGCCTCGGAGAATTCCGCGAAGCGCTCGTCGAAGACGGTCGAAAGCTGGCTGGTGGTCGCCTGCATGCGCTCCACGAAGAAGCCCGAGCGGATATCGAGGTCCATCACGGCCTCGTCGGCGGTCAGCTGCAGGTTCTGGCGGAAGGTCGCGCTCTTGTCGTCCAGGCTTGCATTGAGCTTGGACAGCACGTCGTCCAGCGTGCCGGCGATCGAGGTCTGGCCGCTGGTCAGGCTCTCGTTGATCTCGCGGGTGCGGGCGATCAGCGTTTCGTTCAGCTGGTTGGCACGCTCGTTGAGCGCGGCGTTCAGGCGCTCCGTGTTGGCATCCAGCGTGGAGGCGCGGGTTTCGAACTGGCTGAGCAGTTCCGTACCGCGGGTTGCGATGGTCTGGCTGAGCGCTTCAAGGCGCGTGTCGAACTCTCGGGCAAGCGCAAAACCGGAGGAATCGAGGGCGTCCACCATGGCGGTGGCCTTGCCGGTCAGCAGCGAGCTGATGGTCTGGGCGGCCGTATCGGACTTCTCGAGAAGGGCGGCGGCGCGCGTGTCGATCATCTGGGCGAAGGCTTCGCCGGAGGTCGCGAGACGGACGGCGATCTCCTCGGTCGCGAGGGACATCTCTTCCTTGAGCTGCTCGTTGGCGCCGATGATGGAGGAGCGGATGCGCTCCACATGGCTGGTGATCGCCTCGCGTTCGGAGCCGAGCTCCTGCACGAGCGAGCGCACGCGCATTTCATTGTCGGCATAGCTGCGCTCGAGCGCGTTGACCTCGGAATGGACGAGGGCCTCGAGTTCGGTCGCCCGGGCGATCGTGCGCTCGATGCCTTCGTTCATCGCGGTCACTTCGCGGCGAACGGCCTGGCCGACATTCATGATGCGGTCGGAGGCAATGGTTTCCGGCTCCACGAGACGCAGCGCCAGCTCGGCCATGGAGCGGGCCGCATTTCGCATGTCCTGGGCACGGGCGATCATCACCGAATAGGCGAAGAACATCATGACCGGCAGCACGACCGCCAGCAGCATGAGAATGAGACGGGGGAGGCCGAAGACATCCGATACGGTGGAGATCTGCCAGAGCTGCTCGCCGTAGATCGTCTGCGCAACGCCGACAACGATGACGGCCCAGAGGATCGACATCAGGGCGGCGTTGCGCATGGCGGCCTTCATGGAGGCGCCTTCCAGATTGAGCAGCATGACCGATGGCGACCTGCGGCCGTCATTGGCCGGCGGCTGCGACTGGCCCTTCGGCCCTTCCGGCATGGCGGCGCGACCGCCTTCGGCTCCGGGCCTGCGCGCACCCTGTTCGGGACCGGACTTCGGACGCTGCTTCATGTTGTCAGCCACATTTGCCTCCCGGACATCGGGCCGTGCTCCAGCGCGCGGCCTGCCCTTGTCATCGAATTTTGGTTGCAGGGCGTCCTCGAGGGCCTGATAGGCCTTGTCTCCCAAGGGATCTCCGCCTCTTCCGTTCGCCATGCGCACTGCCTCGTATGTTTTTGGAAGTGTCCTGCAGATCCGCCTGCGGCTGAGCGCGTCGCGATTTCCGAAAGGCACTCCATACCTGACTAGCCTCTTCCCGCCTCGGGCACTGGGGGCGTCGCCGCTTGACACCATCGGCCCGTCTGCTCGGCAAGGAATGGGGCATCGTCGCCTTTATCCAGCTTTACAATGCTTTAGTGCCACATCCCGATGCGTGGCACAATGAACCCGGCCCGTTTCGACCCGTCATCCGGGCGGTTTGTTAACATATTTTAAAGCTTGATGGACGGCGTAAACCCTTTTGTTGCGGGGCTTTAAAGCTTGTTAACCATAATCGGCGATTTCCGCCATGATTGTGCCGGCTTTTAACCGGATGGCGTCCCGATGCGGCACAGGATGTCGCATCATTACAAAAACAACAGGGAAAGACACTCCACCATGGCAGCGCTGAATATCGCGTTCGAGGCCCCCGACAACTCCCGCGGACCGACCCCGTCCTCAACCCGCCCGATCGATCTCGTCCACCTTGCCAAGCAGACCATGGGCGACAAGGCACTGGAGATCGAGGTTCTGCAGATCTTTGCCCGCCAGGCCCGGGCCTGCCTTGCCGAACTGACCGATGCCGGACTGCATGAGGTGCGCGCGGCTGCTCACAAGCTGAAGGGTGCAGCCTCCGCGGTCGGCGCCCACGAGATCGCAACCATTGCCGGACGGCTGGAAGAGGCGCCTGCCGATTCCGCGCTGGTCGCACAGGCCGGCGCCGCGATCGTGAAGGCCGAGAACTTCATTCTCAAGCTGTGCCGTTGAGGCACAGGACCAGCGGCAGCCAATGCCGTTTCGGGACAGATGGCAAAGGGCGGTACTGCCTCAGGTAGTGCCGCCCTTTCTGCGTGCATGCGTAACCGCTCGCCGCCACCCTTTGCCGGCGGTTGACTGTGCACCGGTTTTGGGGGAAGACATCGCTCCCGCATTGCATCAGGTTTCGGATTGACATCATGACCAGACTGACCATCGTCGCCTTCGACGGTACGCGCCATGAACTGGATGCCGCCAACGGCTCCACCGTCATGGAAAACGCCGTTCGCAACTCCGTGCCCGGCATCGAGGCCGAGTGTGGCGGGGCCTGCGCCTGTGCGACCTGTCATGTCTATGTCGACGATGCCTGGTCCGAAAAGGTCGGTCCGCCGGCCGCGATGGAAGAGGACATGCTGGATTTCGCCTTCGATGTCCGCCCCACCTCGCGCCTTTCCTGCCAGATCAAGGTTTCGGATGCGCTGGACGGCCTCGTCGTTCACGTTCCCGAGCGCCAGGGCTGACCGGTTGCGCGGCTGAGGTCCGTCATGCGGACTTCATGAAACCGTGGCAGCCTCGGGCAGGCAAAAAAATGCCTCGCTCGGGCTTGCGTCCGGCGAGGCCAGATGGGTGCATCACCTGCAGCGCGAGGGAGGAGAACGCCTGCGGCTCTGAGACGCACCAGGAGAACAGGGGAACCTTCGGGTGAACCAAACTCATGGCTATTCTTATAACTTATAATTGCAGGGCGCGAAATCGCGAGAAATGACCGGTCATTCGCGGGAATTGCATCCAGCTTCGCACAAGCTTCGTGATGCAGCGCGCCATCGGTTCGTCACGGCTAACCGGATGAAATCTAACGCGGTTGCTTTGCCATCCGGGCCTTCAGGAGCCGAATCATCCGATTCTCGAAATTCGCGGCCTCGATTCGGTCGAAGCGAGCCTGGTCCCTGTCGTGGATCTCCACCTGGTCGGCGGATATGCGGGCGACGGTCTGCTGAAGGCTGGCGCAGGTCTTGTCCGAAGGCAGGGCGAGAAGGGCGCGTTCCATGTCGCGGGCGTGGGTGCGGGCAATTTCCGCATGCCTTTCCTCGTGACGGCGAATGTCGCTCGCCAGCGTGTCCCAGAGCAGGGCGAGGTTCTTCGCAGCCGTGGCCCGGTGCTTCCAGCGCGGCAGCATGATCTTCGTGGTCACCGTAACCCTGGCATTGCCGACGCGGCAACGGCCGCCGGACTGGACATAGGTGACATCGCCGCCGAAGCGGATGCGCGTGGCGCCCGGATGTCTCGAACCCGTGGACGACAGCATCGGCCCGCGCCGCTCGAGTTCCTTGTCGAGTTCCGCTGCCGTGCGCCCGCCGATGGTGAAGTAGGAGATCGACTTGTGGACGATGGTTTCTCCCCGGGCGCCGGTCCCAAAAGCGGCAAGGCAAAGGAATGCAGACAGGAAAAGGCGCGACCGCCGGGCGGCAAATGGCATTTTTTTGAAAGTCCGTGAGGTTGAACTGCGCCGAACCTTGCGGCATAGCCACGGGAAGCGCAAGCGCTGGAAGTGCCAATTTTCCCGGAAGGAGAAAAGCCCGTGAATTTGCCCGCCCACCGTCAATGGCATCTGGCAGGGGGCCGCGTTCTCGATCTCGAGGACGGGGTGCTGATGGCGATCGTCAATGTCACGCCCGATTCCTTTTCGGACGGCGGACGCCACTCGGGCACCGACGCTGCGGTCGCCCATGCGCTGGCCTGCGTCGAGGAGGGGGCGCACATCCTCGACATCGGCGGGGAGTCCTCACGGCCTGGCGCGACCGAGGTAACGGCGGCCGAGGAGCAGGACCGGGTTCTGCCCGTGATCGAGGCTCTGGTGCGGCAGACGGATGCCATCATCTCCATCGACACCTACCGGGCCGAAACGGCGCAACTCGCCATCGCCGCGGGCGCGCACATCATCAACGACGTGCACGGCGCGCAGCGCGAGCCGGACATCGCCGCCGTTGCCGCCAGGACGGGCGCGGGCCTGTGCCTGATGCATACGGGGCGCGGGCGGGAGAAGCTGCCCGATCTCGTGGCCGATCAGCGGCACTTCCTCTCCCGCTCGCTGGAGATCGCCGCCTCTGCCGGCGTTGCCCGCGAGGCAATCGTGCTCGATCCCGGGTTCGGCTTTGCCAAGGATGCCGCCGAGGACCTGGAGCTGATGGTGCGCTTTGCCGAGCTGCACGTCTTCGGCTATCCGCTGCTTGCCGGCACGTCGCGCAAGCGCTTCATCGGCGGCATGACGGGGCGAACCGTCGCGGCCGAGCGGGATGTGGGCACCGCGGCAACCACGGTCTATCTGCGCCAGCAGGGCGCCTCGATTTTCCGGGTTCACAATGTCGCAAACAACCGGGACGCGCTCGCCGTGGCGAATGCTATCCTGAAGGACGAAAAACGCCTTTCCAGCAAACCGGATCTCCAGCCATGAGCGAGACGTACCGCATTGAAATGAAGAACTGCGCCTTCTTCGCCCGCCATGGCGTGCTTTCGGAGGAGGAGGTTCTCGGCCAGCGCTTCTTTGTCGATGCGGCGCTGGACGTGGACCGGGGGCAGGCGCTCGAGATCGACAGCATCGAGGATACGGTGCATTACGGCGAGGCCTTCCAGGTCATCGAGGCGGTGGTGATGGGCAAGCGCAAGCTTCTGATCGAATCGCTGGCCCTCGACATCGCCAAGGCGCTGTGTGCCCGTTTCCCGCAGATCCGCCTGGCGGCAATCACGGTTCGCAAGCCGTCCGCCCCCATCCCCGGCGTGCTGGACCATGTGCAGGTGACGGTGACCCATGCCGCTTGAACCCGTGACTTCAACCGCGACGCTCGGCCTTGGCGGAAACATCGGCGATCCCGTCCATGCCATGGCCGAGGCCCTGCGCCAGCTGGACGGCCGGCCGGATTGCCGGGTGCTGGCGGTCTCTGCCGTCTATCGCACCCCGCCATGGGGCAAGACCGATCAGGCGGACTTCTTCAATGCCTGCGCGGCCGTGGAGACGATCCTGCCGCCGGAGGCGCTGCTGGACGCCTGTCTGGACATCGAACGGGAAATGAAGCGCGTCCGGACCGAACGCTGGGGGCCGCGCACCATCGATATCGACGTCCTCACCTATGGCGACGTCGTGCAGTCCGGCGGGCGGCTCGAACTGCCGCATCCCCGCATGACGGAACGCGGTTTCGTCCTGAAGCCGCTCGCGGACATTGACGCCGGGCTCGTTGTCGCAGGAAAGGCCGTGCGCGAGTGGCTTGGCGCCGCCGATACGGCCGGCATCGAGGATGCCGGGCTCGAAAGCGGCTGGTGGCGGATGCGCTGACCGGGACGTGTGCAGCCAAGACATGCGAAAGGCGGCCAATGGCCGCCTTTTTTCGTTCCGTCTGCCGTCGGCTTACTTGATCGCGCCGACCTTGATGTCGTCCAGCTGGCGGTTGAGCTTCATGCCGATGACGGGAATCATCTTGTCCTCGACCTTGACCGAGATGGTGACGTTCATGGAGTTGTCGTCTTCCAGCCGGGCAATCATGGCGCCGTTCAGCTTCGAACGGTTGATGCCGAGCACCACGTTGTCCTTGTTGACGCGGCCGGAGATGATGTCGAGACCCTTGCCCGAGGCGCCGTCCAGGAACTTGCCCTTGTAGCTGGAGCCTGCTTCGGACAGCACGGCCGACATGGGCTGGCTGAACAGGCCGACGCGGCAGGTGCCGTCGAGCTTCAGCCCGGTCTTGCCGTCCACGCCGGGTTCACCGATCAGGTTGCAGGAGAATTTCGTGCCCTTGTACTTCCCGGCCACGATCTCGCCCGGACCCTTCCAGGAGCCGGCGACCTGTTCGAAGAAGGCGCGATCCCGCTGCGCGGCATCGGCTGCCGGAACGGAGAGGGCGGCGATGCCGGTGATGGCGGCCGCAAGGCCGGCGAAGACGGGAAAACGACGCGTGTGCATGGGCATTCCTTGGACGAGCTACAGGCAAGACGTGCGTCGATATATGCTTGATATTGGTTAATGCTTGGTTGACCCGGACCCGGAATGCTTGGCGTTCCGGCTTTTTGCAACCCTGCTATCGGCCGCCCGCCGCGCCATCGCCGGAGAGCGAGGCGGGGTTCAGATCGTTGATGAAATCGCCGATCCCGGGACGTTTGCGCGCCTTGAAGGCGAGGGGACGGCAGTAGTCCATGGCCGCAATGCCGATCCGCGCCGTCATCAGCCCGTTGATCACACCCTCGCCGAATCTCGCCGACAGGCGCGATGCCACGCCGTGGCCGAGAACCTGCTGCACGAGGCTGTCGCCGACCGCAATGGTACCTGTTACCGCCAGATGGGCCAGCACGTCCCGTACGAGACGGAACATGCCGAGGCTGCCCGGGCGGCAGCCGTAAAGCGCCGCAATCCTGCGGATCAGCCTGATGGCCTCGAAGATGACATAGGCGAGATCCACCACGGCGCGCGGGCTGACCGCGGTAACCACGGAAACGCGCTTGGCCGAATCGAGCACGATCCTCCTTGCCTCCGCATCCAGCGGGCCGAGAAGCTCCACCTCCGCCAGCGCAATCAGGTGCGGTCCGTCGATGATGTCGTCCCGCGTGGCGGCAAGAAGCGCACGTCCCTTTGCGGTCTCGGCGCGGCTTGCAAAGAGCGCATCGAGCCTGGCGATGACGGCCCGTGCCGGATCGGCCTTTCGCTCGCGGGAGGCGGCCTCGCCATCCGCCTTCAGCGCCTGGACCGATTCCAGCCGATAGATGCCTGCAATCTCCCGGATCACGATCGCTGCCAGTGCGGTGGCCAGCACGGCCACCACGGCCAGCGAGGCATAGCCGAGCCAGGTGGAACGGTCGAAAAGGGCGCGCACCAGATCGTCGATCCACAGGCCGATCGCCAGCGACAGAAGCAGGCCGAAGGCGGTGGCGGCAATGCTGCCAAGGGAAAAACGGCGCGGTGCGGGCGTGACCGTCACCGGAGCGCTTGCCGCGCCGAGGAAGGGATCCTCCTCCTCGGGCGTCAGCTCGACCGGGCCGGAGAAGCTCTGCGGCTTGCGTGCGGCGCGTGGAGGCTCCTCCGTCCGCCTGCCGGCAGACGGCGCGCCCAGGTCGAAGGCGCCGGGCTTGCGCGTTGCGTCATCCCGTTCGGTCATGCGAGGTAATCTCCCAGCAGATACTGAAGTGCGCGATCGAGCCTGATATGCGGCACCGAGAGCTTGAGACCGCCGGCCGTGGTATCGAGTTCCGGCGGGCGGAACCGGACGACTTCCACCGGGTGCCGTCCGGATCGTGATTCATCGACCTGAAAAAGTGACTCCGGATTCTCCGGCAAGTCTCCGGGAAATATGGCGGTTTGCCTGATGCCGTCGAATGTCTCGCCACCGATCCGCTCGCCCGCCATGGGCGTGCCGGCAATCACGGGGAGGCGCTCGCCGTGACGCTCCACATAGGCCTCCCGGGTGGCCCGGACCGAGGCCAGCGCCATGACGTCGAAGCCGGCGCCGCTGAGCCCCACGCCGGAAAGGGCGCGCTCGGTGATCCGGCGGGTGATCGCCTCCAGCCGGTCATGGCCTTCGTGGTGAAGGTGATCCGCCTTGGTTGCGGCCACCAGAACGCGATCGATGCGGCTTCCCGTCAGGGCGGTGATCAGGCCGCTTCGCCCGAGGCGGAAACAGGCGAGAACTTCGGCCAGCGCCCGCTCGAGATCCTCGACCGCTTCCGGGCCGCGATTGATCGCCTGCAGCGCGTCGACGAGGACCACCTGCCGGTCCAGACGGGCAAAATGCTCGCGGAAGAAGGGCTTCACCACATTGGCCTTGTAGGCCTCGAAACGGCGTTCCATCGTGGCATGAAGCGTGTCGCGCCCGGCAGGTCGATCCGGCAGATCGGGCAGCGGCGCGAAGGTCAGTGCCGGCGATCCCTCGAGATCGCCGGGCATCAGGAAGCGGCCGGGCGGCAGGGTGGAAAGCGAGCGCTCGTCATCCCGGCAGGCGCGCAGATAGCGCGCAAAGGCATCGGAGAGCCTGCGGATTTCCGGCTCGCCCGCGGGCGCGGTGCTGACCATGGCGGAGGCCAGAGAAAGCCATTCCCCCGACAGCGCCGCGCGGCTTCCGCTGCGGGCGAGTTCCACCGTGTTGCGGCTGAAGGTGCGGTAGTCCTGCCCGAGCAAGGGCAGGTCGAGGAGCCATTCCCCGGGATAATCGACGATATCGATGGAAAGCTGGCCGGGGAACAGCAGCCGGTTCCAGCCGCTGGCGCTCTGGAACTTGACGGTCAGGCGAAGCTCCGAGATCTGCCGCGTGGAGTCCGGCCAGATGCGTTCCTGAAGAAGGTCGCGGATGTGATCCTCGTACTGGAACCGGGGCACGGTATCGTCGGGCTGGGCATCGAGGCCGACGGAGGCAATCCGCCCGGACCGCATCGGTTCGAAAAGCGGCAGCCGCCCTCCGTTCAGGAGGTTGTGCACCAGCGAGGTGATGAAGACGGTCTTCCCGGCCCGGGACAGGCCTGTCACGCCCAGTCTGACGGTGGGATTGAACAGGTTGGCGGCCTTCCCGGTGAGGTGATCGAAGGCAATCAGCGCCTCGTCGGCGAAAGAGGTGATGCCCGAAGCCATATCACGCGCCATCGTCGAGGCCGTCGGCGGCGGTGGCCGGCGGAAACTGGAGTTCCACGCGGTTGCCGGCCGGATCGATGAGGAAAATCTGCACCTGTCCCATCGCCGGCAGGGTCTTCCGCTCGAAGGGAACGCCCATGCTGCGCAGCCGGGCGGCGACCGCCGAAGGATCGACGGCATCGAAAGCAAAGTGATCGACCGGCCCTCGCTGCACCGTCGGGCGGTTCTCGCCCGGGCGCGCCTCGTAAAGATGAACGACGGGAAGCTGACCGGCATAGAGCCAGTATCCCGGGGAGGGGAAGGGCGGTCTTTCTCCTTCGCGAAGACCCAGGACATGGCAATAGAAGTCCCGAAGGCTGTCGAGAAGGGGCTGCTCTGCCCGGATGTTGACGTGGTTGAGGCCCTGGATTGTCATGACGATCTGCGTTCCTGCTGCCGGATGGTCCTAGCTCCCATCCAGCCCTGATATAGGCGTTGAAACACCGGACCGGAAGGCTGTCGGGCTCAGCTGCGCAGAAAGGCGGTCAAGGCCCAGCCTTCTTCGGCAATGTCGCCCACATGGGTAAGGACGGCAAAGCCCGCCGTCGGATACCCGTCCGGAACGGCTTCCGCCGCCGTGCGCATTCCGGCCAGCGTCTCGAGAATCTCTTCCATCGCCGGGTTGTGGCCGATCAGCAGGATGCTGGCATGCCCCCGGTGCTGCGACAGCCGGTCGAAGTAGGCCGCGGGAGGTGCATTGTAGAGGTCGTCGCAATAGACGATGTCGGGCGGGTGGCCGAATGCCGAAAGAAAGGCATCCGCCGTCTCGCGGCAGCGCTGCGCCGTCGAGCAAAGCACGAGCTCCGGCCGGAAACCGGCATCGGCCGCCCGGCGCGACACGGCCAGCGCCTCGGCCTGGCCCTGCCCGTCGAGCCGGCGGTCGAAATCGGTCTGGCCGGGCATGGCCCATCCGGATTGAGCGTGGCGCATCAGGAAGATGCGCGAAGGCGGAGGCGGCATGAAGGGCATCCGGCAGTCCCGAGGTGTAACGTTTCGCGATCAGGTAACGGCCTTCCGCCAGGTTCGTCAACCGAAACCATGGTGGCAGAGAGCGGCTGAGGGACGCTCTTCAGTATTCGGTCATATTTTTGATATAAAATAGAAAAACGGGGTTCAAACAGCCGTGTCATTGGGTTCACAACCAAAAAATGCGGCGGGGATGAGGAAGGCTTGAACGTTAAGGGATTGTTGCGATATACACCCCGGCACACGAGATGTTCTTCAGGAGAATCGCGTTGAGTGAGAAGATCGATCTTAGTACCTATGTGCTCTCGGAATCCGACGAGTTCATGAACCCGTCCCAGAAGGCCTATTTCAAGGCCAAGCTTCTGGCCTGGAAAAACGACATCCTGCGCGAGGCCCGCGAAACACTCGACCATCTGGCCGAGGAGAGCGCGAACCATCCGGATCTCGCCGACCGCGCTTCCTCCGAAACCGACCGCGCGATCGAGCTTCGTGCTCGTGACCGCCAGCGCAAGCTGATCTCCAAGATCGACGCGGCGCTGCAGAGGATCGAGGACGGCACCTACGGCTACTGCGAGGAAACCGGCGAGCCGATCGGCCTGAAGCGCCTTGATGCCCGTCCGATCGCCACGCTGTCGATCGAGGCCCAGGAACGCCACGAGCGCCGCGAGAAAGTTTACCGGGACGAATAAGTCCGAATGATGTCGCCGCCAAAAGCGGCGGTTTTTGTTTGTGGACCTTTCATTCATGAGGGGCGCGGGAAACCGCGCCCTTCGTCGTTTCCACGCCGGTTTCTTCCGCAACAGGAAACCCGCCTGCGAAGGCGGGTCCCGAATCGGCGCGGAAGCGGGCAGATGGGCCGCTGGGCCCGGCTTTCACCCTTCGTTGTTGCGGCCCGTATCGCCGAAGATCCGGGCAAGGCCGGCCTGCATCGTGCTGCGCTGCGGGTCGGGCGACGCGCCGGTGATGCGGGGGAGGTTCGGGTCGCGCCGTGGCGCCTCGGACGGCTGACCGCGGGCCTGCCGCTTTGCCGCCTCCAGACGTTCCTCCATTTCCCGTGCGAGAATGTCGTCGAAGTCCTCGTTCGCCGGCGAGGAGGGCGGTGAGCTGCGTGGCGCCGGTGCCTGCGTGCGCCGGCGCGCCGCCTCGAGTTCGCGCGCGAGTGCGGCCTCTTCCGCAGAAGACTGCTCTTCCCGGGCCGACGGCGGGATCGGGCGGATGCCGCGCGACAGGGTGACGGGGCGAATGGTGCCGGGCGGCGGTTCACCGGGGCTCTGTTCATAGGATGGCTGGCTTACCCGCGGCTTCAGGTACTGACCGCTTGCCATGCGCTCGTCGTCCAGCTCGTCATCCCATTCCTGATAGCCGAGCGGCGCTGCGCGATCGGGCGCGCGCGCTGCCTCCGTGCGGGGCTGCACGGCGGGGCGACGGGGCGGGGCCGGGGGCTCGTATGCCTCTTCCTCCTGGAAGTCGTAGCCGTACTCCTCCTCGGGCTCCGCCGCCTCGTAGGGGGCGTCGATGCCCGTTTCGATCACCACATCCGTCGGTCCCCCGACGAGCACCAGATGCTCCACATTGTCCCGCCGGATGAGAATGGCACGGCGGCGAGGGTCGACCTGTATCGTCTCGATCACCCGGATCCGGTCGCGGCGGCCGCGGGAGCCGCCGAGGAAACTCGCGCCCCTGAAGGAGGGGACCGCTCCGAAAATGCCGCCCGGAAAGCGGCGCCGCAGAACGAGCACCAGTGCAAAGAAGCCGGCCATGGCCAGCCCCACAAGGACAATGGCGATCAGGAACTTCAAACCCAGCGAATCCGATACTGTATCCATGCAATCGTCTCCCGGCGTCATGCCGAGCCCGGCACGTGGGGCCGGGCATTATGTTTATCTCAAATCAATAGGACGGCTCTGGCCGCGATGCAGAGCGTTAACGGAATCAAACGCCTTTTTTTGACTCGAGACAAGCGCAGGGCGGCGATTGTCCAAGCATTCCTCGGTGCGTGCGCCGGATTTGGCGCATCCGGACACGGAAGGCCGGCGCGTTGCGCTAATCGCCTGTCCTAACTTGGGGAATTGCGCCGCCGATCTTGTCTATCCCCTTCACCGTGACGCAAATTGATACTATTGATTCGGCACATCGGGACATCAAGGAAAGAGGCGGGCGCACGCTGCCTGATCGACGCCTGGGGCCGTTGGCTGAGGTGATTGGCCCCGTCGGTTGTACTCATCGCCGCGGGCGTGGGGGATGAATGGACACTGTTAAGCCGGCCAAGGGTGACAACAAGGCGCTGGTGGACCGGAGCACGGCTCGCGGCGCCACCTGGCGGATCCTGCTTCTGGCCATCATTCTGCTCGGCTCCTCCGTGGCCTTTGTCCTCTTCCGCGAGTCGCTGACCAACGAGCTGGTGCTTGGCCTTCTCGGCGTGCTGGCCATGGCCGGCATCTTCTTCATCGTGTCCGCCATCATCGGGTTCGTCGAGATCATGCCGCCGGCCAGCCGCGTGACGGTAGACCGGGGCTATCTCGACAGCCACCCCGACGGCTTCCTGATCACCGATCCGAAGGGACACATCCTCTACGCCAATGCCGCCTACGGCGCGCTGACCGGCGCGACCCGCGCCAAGGACGTGCAGTCGCTGGAAATGCTGCTTTCCCGCACGAAAGAGTCCGGCGAGGCGCTCTACCGCCTGTCGAACCGTCTCCAGTCGGGCAAGAACGGGCACGAGGAATTCCGCCTTCTGAAGCCGCTCGGCCAGCCGATGGGCAGTTCCGGTGCCCACTGGTACCGGCTGAAGGCGCGCATACTGCCGTCGCCGCTCAAGGGCCAGCCCGCCAATCGGGTGTGGCAGATCACCGACATCACCGCCGAACGGGACGACCAGGAGCGCTTCTTCAAGGAGCTGCAGAACGCCATCGACTATCTCGATCATGCGCCTGCCGGCTTCTTCTCGGCAGGCCGCAAGGGCGAGATCATCTATCTCAATGCCACCCTTGCCGACTGGCTGGGCATCGACCTGACGAAGTTCACGCCCGGGGCGCTCTCCATCGCAGACCTCGTTGCGGGAGAGGGGCTGGCGCTGATCCAGTCCATCGAGGCCGATCCGGGTGTCCGCAAGACGGCGACCGTCGATCTCGATCTGCGCCGCACCAACGGGCAAAGCCTGCCGGTGCGCCTCGTCCACAGCGTCACCTTCGCGCGCGACGGTGCGCCGGGCGAAAGCCGGACCATCGTGCTCTCCCGCGGCAGCGATCGCCGGGACGACGATGCCTCGATTTCGGCGATGCGGTTCAACCGCTTCTTCAACAACACGCCGATGGCCATCGCCTCGGTTGACGGCCATGGCCGCATCCTGCGCACCAATGCGCCGTTCCTGCGCCTCTTCGCCGGTGTCGTGACGCGCGACGACGTGGAAAACGGGGTGCCCGTGGACATGATCGTGCCGCCGGCCGAGCGGCCGCTCATGGAGAATGCGCTTGCTGCCGCCAAGGACCGGCAGGGCGACATCGCCCCCATCGATCTACGGCATCCCAAGGACGAAACGCGCCACCTTCGCTACTACGTGAACGCCGTCATCGATCAGTCCGACGAGGCGCCGGAGGAATCGGCCATCGTCTATGCCGTCGAGGTGACCGAGCAGAAGGCGCTCGAAACCCAGATGGCGCAGACGCAGAAGATGAATGCGGTCGGCACGCTCGCGGGCGGCATCGCGCATGACTTCAACAACGTGCTGACAGCCATCCTGCTGTCGTCCGATCACCTGCTGCTGCAGGCGCGGCCGTCCGATGCGAGCTTTGCGGATCTGATGGAGATCAAGCGCAACGCAAACCGCGCCGCGGTGCTTGTGCGCCAGCTTCTCGCCTTCTCCCGCAAGCAGACGATGCGCCCTTCGGTGCTGGTGCTGACCGATGTGGTGGGCGACCTGCGCATGCTGGTCGACCGCCTGCTGTCCGGCACGAACGTGAAGCTGAAGGTGGACTACGGGCGTGATCTCTGGCCGGTCAAAACCGACCTTTCCCAGTTCGAGCAGGTGCTGATCAATCTCTGTGTAAACGCCCGAGACGCCATGCCGAAGGGCGGCGAGCTGACGATCCGGACCCGCAACTTCACCGGCGGCGACGTGGCGGCGCTGAATGTCCCCGACGTTCCGGCCGAAGACCACGTGGTGGTGGAAGTGACCGACACCGGCACCGGGATTGCGCCCGATATCATGGACAAGATCTTCGAGCCCTTCTTCACCACCAAGGAAGTGGGCAAGGGCACCGGCCTTGGCCTCGCCATGGTCTACGGTATCGTCAAGCAGTCCGGCGGTCATATCCAGGCGGAGTCGGAAGTGGGCAAGGGCACCACCTTCCGGATCTTCCTGCCGCGCTTCGTGCCCGAGGTGGCGCCGGAACCGGCACCGGCCAGGACGGGAAGCGAACAGGCTTCCGGCCCTTCCGCACCCGCTGCCCAGGCCGAACCCGTCGACCTCACCGGCAAATCCGCCGTCGTGCTGCTGGTGGAGGACGAGGAGGCCGTGCGCCGCGGCGGAAAGCGCATGCTGGAAACCCGAGGCTACACGGTTCACGAGGCGGGGTCCGGCATCGAGGCGCTGGACATCATGGACGAACTCGACGGCAAGGTGGACATCGTCGTGTCCGACGTGGTCATGCCGGAGATGGACGGGCCGACGCTGCTGACCGAACTCAGGAAGAAATATCCCGATCTCAAGTTCATCTTCGTTTCCGGCTACGCGGAAGATGCCTTTGCCCGCAACCTGCCGGCGGACGCGAAGTTCGGCTTCCTGCCGAAGCCGTTCTCGCTCAAGCAGCTGGCCGAAGCGGTTTACGAAATGCTCGACGGCAAGAACTGAAGCCCCGGGGCACAATCATGCTGCGGATATGGAAAAGGCGGCGAGTGGCCGCCTTTCTCATTTCCGGCGTCTGCGCCTGGCTTCAAAGGGCCATGGCGACCGCGATTTCAGCAGCGAGATGGGCATTGTTCTCGACCAGCGCGATGTTGGTGCGCAGCGAGCGGCCTTCGGTGATGTGATAGATCCGGTCGAGCAGGTAGGGGGTAACCGCCTTGCCGGTAATATCGTTGTCCTCGGCTTCGGCAAGCGCCTTGCCGATGTAGATCTCCATTTCCTCGCGCGGAATTTCGGCCGCTTCCGGCACCGGATTGGCGACAAGCATGCCGCCATCGATGCCGAGCTGGTCGCGCGTCTTCTGGAAGTTGGCGATGGCCGCCGGGCTGTTCAGCATCAGCGGCGTGGGCAGCCCGGAGCTGCGCGACCAGAAGGCGGGGAAATCGGGGCTGTCATAGGTAACGACCGGGACGCCGCGGGTCTCCAGCACTTCGAGGGTCTTGGGAATGTCGAGGATCGCCTTTGCGCCGGCGCATACCACGATGACGGGCGTGCGGGCGAGCTCCTCGAGGTCGGCGGAGATATCGAAGCTGAGTTCCGCGCCGCGATGGACGCCGCCGATGCCCCCAGTTGCGAACACCTTGATGCCTGCCCGTGCAGCCGCGATCATGGTCGCCGCGACGGTGGTGGCACCGGTGCGGCGTTCGGCAATCGCAAAGGCAAGATCCGCGCGGGAGACCTTCATGGCGCCCTTCGTCTGTGCAAGCTCGAGCAGCTCTTCCTTCTCCAGGCCGATGTGAAGCCGCCCGTGGATGACGGCGATCGTTGCGGGAACGGCGCCCTCCTGACGGATGATGGCTTCCACGCTTTCGGCCATGTGCAGGTTGCCCGGATAGGGCATGCCATGGGTGATGATGGTGGACTCCAGCGCCACGATGGGCGCGCCGCGCTGCTTGGCAGCGGCGACTTCACGGGAGAAGGAAACGGGCAGTGCCTGGGACATGGGTCTGGTCATGGGAAGCATTCCGGATGGGCGCCGGCGGATTGCGGCGCTGGGTTGAAGCTATTCAAGACAATATTTCCGCCCGGGGTACAAGGGGCAGCATTTCGGCAAGCCGCTCGGCCGAAAGATCGGGCGCGCAGGCCAGCGGCGAGGCAAGCGTGATGAGGGCCGCCGCCGTGCCCCAGCGGATCGCCTCGGCCAGCGGAAGGTGGTGCAGGCTGGCCGACAGCACGCCGGCGGCAAAGCTGTCTCCGGCGCCGGTGACGTCGGCAATGGAATCCGGCCGGGGAGGCGTGAGACCGACGGCAGCCCTTTCGTCGAAAAGCACGGCCTGCCTGCCTCCGCGCGTGACCGCGCCGGCTTTCAGGCCCGCCTTTCGCAGCAGGGCCGGCCAATCGGCAGCGTTATCAGGGCGCGCGCCGGCGATCACCTCGGCCTCTGCCTCGTTCAGGAACAGCCAGCTCATCGAAGGAAGCGCTGCCCGGTAGCGGCGCACCTTGGCGGGCGAGATGGCAATGCCGGCAACGGGAATGTTCCTCTCGGCCGCCATGGCCGCGATGGCGGCGAGCGTTTCTGCCGGCAGGTTCGCGTCGCAGACGACCATTCCGGCCTCTTCGAAACGGGCACGCAGCTGCAGCGTCGTCAGACGGCGCGGTGAGAAGAGCGCATAAAGCTCCATGTCCGCAAGGGCGATGACCAGATTGCCGTCCGCCTCGAGAATGGCCGTATAGCTCGGTGTGCGCCGGTCGAGATAGGTGAGGGGATGATCCTCGATGCCGGCCTCCGCAGCCGCTTCGCCAACGGCTGCGCCCTCGCGATCGCCGCCACGGGGCGACACCAGCGCCACCCGATGCCCGAGCCTCGAGAGATTGCGGGCCGCATTGAAGCCGCCGCCGCCCGGCTCCTCGAACCAGCTGCCGGGGTTGCTTGCGCCCGGCACCGTCTCGCCGCTGATCCTTCCGCGTCTGTCGATGTGGGCCCCGCCCAGCACCAGGATGGAAGACCCCATCACGTCCCCTTCGATTTGCTGCCGGCAAAAGGCGATTCGACCCCGCGCGGCATGGCCGGCTCCGCTTTTCCCGTCCGCTGCGGCTACCCTTCATCCCCTTGAAAACAAAAACAGAACAGATCAAGGTTCCGCTTTTTGAATCAAGACCTTGAAGGGGTCTTGAAAAATGAGAACAAAAAGAGTACATACAGGCGGTGGGAAGCTTCGTTGCCTGTGCAGCTTCAATAACCTAAAGGTGGATCATATGTCACAAAATTCTTTGCGGCTTGTAGAGGACAAAACGGTGGATAAAAGCAAGGCACTGGACGCGGCGCTCTCCCAGATCGAACGGGCGTTCGGCAAGGGATCGATCATGAAGCTCGGTTCCAACGAGAATGTGGTGGAGATCGATACCGTCTCGACGGGCTCTCTCAGCCTCGACATCGCGCTCGGAATCGGTGGCCTGCCGAAGGGCCGCATCATCGAGATCTATGGTCCGGAAAGCTCGGGCAAGACGACCCTGGCCCTGCAGACCATTGCCGAGGCCCAGAAGAAGGGCGGCATCTGCGCCTTCGTCGATGCCGAACACGCTCTCGATCCGGTCTATGCCCGCAAGCTTGGCGTCGATCTCCAGAACCTGCTGATCTCGCAGCCCGACACCGGCGAACAGGCGCTTGAAATCACCGACACGCTGGTGCGGTCCGGCGCGATCGACGTTCTGGTCGTCGACTCGGTCGCGGCCCTGACGCCGCGTGCGGAAATCGAGGGAGAGATGGGCGACAGCCTGCCGGGTCTCCAGGCCCGCCTGATGAGCCAGGCGCTGCGCAAGCTGACCGCCTCGATCTCGCGCTCCAACTGCATGGTCATCTTCATCAACCAGATCCGCATGAAGATCGGCGTGATGTTCGGCTCGCCGGAAACCACCACGGGCGGCAACGCGCTGAAGTTCTATGCCTCCGTGCGCCTCGACATCCGCCGCATCGGCTCCGTCAAGGAGCGCGACGAGGTGGTGGGCAACCAGACCCGCGTGAAGGTCGTCAAGAACAAGATGGCGCCTCCCTTCAAGCAGGTCGAGTTCGACATCATGTATGGGGAGGGCGTCTCCAAGACCGGCGAGCTTATCGATCTCGGCGTCAAGGCCGGCATCGTCGAGAAGTCGGGCGCCTGGTTCTCCTACAACAGCCAGCGCCTGGGGCAGGGCCGCGAGAATGCGAAGACCTTCCTGCGCGACAATCCGGATCTGGCCCGCGAGATCGAGACGGCGCTGCGCCAGAATGCCGGCCTGATCGCCGACCGCTTCCTGCAGAATGGCGGTCCCGAGGCCGACGATGGCGACGGTGCAGCCGACATGTAAGGCCTTTGCGAGGCAATTATTTTAGAAAAGCGGCCGCGGATCGATGGATCGGCGGCCGCTTTCGTTTGTCGTGCTGGACAGGGCAAAACGGGGGCGATAAAAGCCAATGGTTTTTATGGATGAACCGCCTTCGGGGCGGAAATGAAGGGCGTGCTATGAGCGGTGTGAATGATATCCGGTCGACCTTTCTCGACTACTTCAAAAGGAACGGGCACGAGATCGTCTCGTCGAGCCCGCTCGTGCCGCGCAACGATCCGACGCTGATGTTCACGAATGCAGGGATGGTGCAGTTCAAGAACGTCTTTACCGGTCTTGAATCCCGCCCCTATTCCACGGCGGCAACCGCGCAGAAATGCGTGCGCGCCGGCGGCAAGCACAACGACCTGGACAATGTCGGCTACACCGCCCGCCACCACACCTTCTTCGAGATGCTCGGCAACTTCTCCTTCGGCGATTACTTCAAGGAGCGGGCCATCGAGCTGGCCTGGAACCTGATCACCAAGGAATTCGGCATCGACGCCAAGCGTCTTCTGGTCACCGTCTATCACAATGACGACGAGGCCTTCGGGCTGTGGAAGAAGATCGCCGGCTTCTCCGACGACCGCATCATCCGCATCCCGACGTCCGACAATTTCTGGGCCATGGGCGATACCGGTCCCTGCGGCCCGTGCTCGGAAATCTTCTACGACCATGGCGGTCACATCTGGGGCGGTCCTCCCGGCTCGCCGGAAGAGGATGGCGACCGCTTCATCGAGATCTGGAACCTCGTCTTCATGCAGTACGAGCAGGTGACGAAGGAAGAGCGCGTCTCGCTGCCGCGCCCGTCGATCGATACGGGCATGGGGCTGGAGCGCATCGCGGCGCTGCTTCAGGGCAAGCACGACAACTATGACATCGACCTTTTCCGCGCGCTGATTGCCGCATCCGTCGAACACACGGGCGTGCCCGCCGAAGGCGAGCGCCGCGCCAGCCACCGCGTGATCGCCGATCACCTGCGTTCCTCCGCCTTCCTCATTGCCGACGGCGTTCTGCCGTCGAACGAAGGCCGTGGCTACGTGCTTCGCCGCATCATGCGCCGCGCCATGCGCCATGCGCAGCTTCTCGGCGCCCGCGATCCGCTGATGTGGAAGCTGCTGCCGACACTGGTGAACGAGATGGGCCGCGCCTATCCCGAGCTGCAGCGCGCCGAAGCGCTCATCTCGGAGACGCTGAAGCTCGAGGAAACCCGTTTCCGCAAGACGCTGGAGCGCGGCCTTTCGCTGCTTTCCGACGCCACAAGCACGCTTTCTAAGGGCGACAGCCTCGATGGCGAAACCGCCTTCAAGCTCTATGACACCTATGGCTTCCCGCTCGACCTCACGCAGGATGCGCTCCGCGCCCGCGGCATCGGCGTGGATCTCATGGGCTTCAACGACGCCATGCAGCGGCAGAAGGCCGAAGCCCGCGCCCATTGGGCCGGCTCCGGCGACAAGGCGAATGAAACGATCTGGTTCGAGCTGAAGGAAAAGCACGGCGCGACCGAATTCCTGGGCTATGACACCGAGCGCGCCGAAGGCGTTGTCCAGGCGCTGGTGCGCGATGGCAAGGCTGTCGATGCCGCTTCGGCCGGCGAGGCCGTTCAGGTCGTCGTCAACCAGACGCCGTTCTATGGCGAATCCGGCGGTCAGATGGGCGATACCGGCATCATCGAGACCGACACCGCAAAGATCAGGATCACCGATACGCAGAAGAAGGGCGAGGGCCTGTTCGTCCATGCGGGCGAGGTGGTCGAAGGTTCGGTCAAGACCGGCGATGCCGTCGTCCTGACCGTGGACCACGCGCGCCGCGGCGCGCTGCGTGCGAACCATTCCGCAACCCATCTCCTCCACGAGGCGATGCGCGAGGTGCTGGGCACCCACGTGGCGCAGAAGGGGTCGCTGGTTGCGCCGGAGCGCCTGCGCTTCGACGTCTCTCATCCCAAGCCGATGAGCGCGGACGAGCTCAAGGTTATCGAGGACATGGCGAACGAGATCATCGTTCAGAATTCGCCGGTCTCCACGCGCCTCATGAGTGTGGACGATGCGATTGCCGAAGGCGCCATGGCGCTGTTCGGCGAGAAGTATGGCGACGAGGTCCGCGTGGTATCGATGGGTACGGCGCTGCGCGGCGAAAAGGCCGGCAAGGCCTATTCGCTCGAGCTCTGCGGCGGCACCCATGTGGGCGCGACCGGGGAAATCGGTCTCGTGCGCATCCTGTCCGAAAGCGCCGTCGGTGCTGGCGTTCGCCGCGTCGAGGCGGTGACCGGGGATGCGGCCCGCGCCTATCTGGCGGAGCAGGACGAGCGCGTGAAGGCGCTGGCTTCCACGCTGAAGGTCCAGCCGGGCGATGTCGTCTCCCGCGTCGAAGCGCTGATGGACGAGCGCAAGAAACTGGAGCGGGAACTGGCCGAGGCCAAGCGCAAGCTCGCCATGGGTGGCGGTTCTGCCGGTGGCGATGCGCCGGAGGAAATCGGTGGCGTCAAGTTCCTCGGCAAGGTGATGACCGGCGTGGATGCCAAGGACCTGAAGCCGATGGCGGACGAGGGCAAGGCCAGCCTGGGCTCGGGCGTCGTGACCTTCATCGGCGTATCGCCGGATGGCAAGGCAAGCGCCGTCGTGGCCGTCACGGAAGATCTCACCGGTCGCTTCAGCGCGGTCGATCTGGTGCGCGTCGCGTCTGCGGCGCTCGGCGGAAAGGGCGGCGGCGGCCGTCCCGACATGGCGCAGGCCGGCGGTCCGGATGGTGCACAGGCCGATGCCGCCATCGCCGCCGTCAGGAACGCGCTCGCCGGCTGATCCTGATCAACGAGCCCTTGCGACAAGCCCTCCGCCGAAAGGCCGGAGGGCTTTTCCGTTTCGGCACGCCTCAGGCGGGCGATTCGCCTGCTGCGCGGCTCTGGGCATCGCCTTCGCGCGCGCGGGCGATCTCGTCGAGAGCCAACTCCAGAGAGGGCGAGAAGACCACGCGCGGTTCATGAACCTCGTGGTGCTCCAAGGTTTCGCGGACCGCGGCGGATGCACCGGAAACATAGACGCGGGTTCCCGTCCTGGCTGCCTTGCGCACCGCGCCTTCGATGAGGTTGGCGGCGGTGGAATCCATGAAGGGAACGCCCTGGCAATCCAGCACCACCTGGCGATAGCCGTTGGCGATGCGGTCCAGCAGCGGGCCTGCCTGCGGCGCTGCGCCGAAGAAGAGCACGCCCTCTATGCGGTAGACGAGCGTATCGCTGGCAGCCCCTTCCACGGGGTTCTCGGTTTCGTCCGCCTGGCCCGGTCGTTCTTCCACCTTCAGGGTCTTGCTCATCCTGTCGATGAACAGAATTGCCGAGACGGCGAGGCCGACGACGATGCCTTCGGTGAGGTCGCGGAAAACGACGAGCAGGAAGGTGACGAGGAGAACGATCGCATCCGCCCGGGAGGAGCGAAGAAGGGCCGCGAAGGCCGGCTTTTCGACCATGTTCCACGCAACGACGGCCAGAACGCCGGCAAGGCTCGCCAGGGGAATGTATCCGGCAAGCGGGGCCGCGATCAGCATGAAGGCGAGGAGAAAGGCGGCGTGCAGCATGCCGGAAACGGGGCTTGTGGCGCCTGAGCGCACGTTTGTCGCGGTGCGGGCGATCGTGCCGGTCACGCAGATGCCGCCGAAGAGCGCGGATCCGATATTTGCCACTCCTTGCGCGATCAGCTCCATGCTGGAGCGGTGGCGACGGCCCGTCATGCTGTCCGCGACGACGGCGGAGAGAAGGGATTCGATGGCGCCCAGCAGCGTGAAGGCGATGGCATCGGGCAGGACCGCGACGACCTTCTCCATGGTGAAGGCCGGAACCGCCGGCATGGGCAGGGTGCGGGGAATGCCGCCGAACTTGCTGGAAATCGTATCGACCGGCAGTGCCATGAGCTGCGTCAGCACTGCCATCAGCGCCACCGCAATGAGCAGCGCAGGCCAGGCGGGGCGGAACCTCCGGATGACGAGAATCACCGCAATCGTGGTCAGCGAGAGCAGGAGGGCAGCCGGATTGAGCGTTGCGATGCCGCGGGACAGCGCCATCAGCTTTTCGATGACGGGCCCCGGTTCGCCGCCCTCGATCCGGATCCCGGTGAGATCGCGGATCTGGCTTGCAAAGATGATGACGGCGATGCCGGCCGTGAAGCCGACGGTAACGGGGTAGGGGATCAACCGGATGAACCGGCCGAGCCTCAGCAAACCCGCAGCAATCAGGAACAGTCCCGAAAGCGCCGTGGCGATGAGGAGGCCATCAAGGCCCTCGCGGGCCACGGTCGCCGAGACGAGCACGATGAACGCGCCCGCCGGACCGCCGATCTGGTGACGGCTGCCGCCGAGAAGCGAAACGAGGAAGCCGCCGACAATGGCGGTGAAGAGCCCCCTGTCGGGTGTGACGCCGGAGGCGATGGCAATTGCCATGGAAAGCGGAAGAGCCACGATGGCGACGGTCAGCCCCGAGAGGGCATCGGCCTTGAGCCGGGAAAGGTCATAACCTTCCTGAAAAACGGTCACCAGTTTGGGTACCAGCCTGTCCATCATCCGGGTTCTCCTCGAGTGTCCTGGGGTCGTCATCCGATCCTGTGACAGCAAAGCTGCGCCGCCAGCATTGCCCGTAGCATTTCTGCCGATATCATGCCTTGCGTTTCGAAAGGTCCGCAGGATTTGTGAAGCCGCTTCGTGCTGAAAAGCGGGTATCGGAAGAAGACGGGAGAGCGAATGCACCAGACCTGTTCATGGGCACTCTACGAAGGCAGGCTGCGCCGTGTCACGGCCTATATCCACGATCACCTGGATGAGGATCTCGACATGGAACGGCTGGCGGAAATCGCCTGCCTGTCGCCCTATCACTGGCACCGCATCTACAGGGCGGTTCAGGGGGAGACGCTGGCCCAGACAGTGCGGCGGCTGCGCCTGCAGCGGGCGGCCAATGCGCTGGTATCCACCGCGGAACCCGTGATTGCCATCGCCAGGCAGAACGGTTATCCGAGCCTCGCCTCCTTCTCCCGAGTGTTCAAAACGAGCTACGGCCTTTCCCCCGCAGACTACCGCAAGCGGGGCGGGCATGTGGCCATCAAGACCGCCATCGGGCAGGGAGACATGCGGATGTATGACGTGGAATTCAGGACAATGGAACCGGTGAAGGCCATCGGAGTGGATCACCGGGGGCCTTACATCACCATCGGAAAGGCTTTCGAAACGCTCTGGGGTCTTCTCTGGGCCCGCAACCTCGCGGAGCCGGGGGCGAAGATGTATGGAGTCTATTATGACGATCCGGAGGGCGTGGCGCCGGACCAGCTGCGCTCGGCCGCCTGCGTCGCCACATCCAAGCCCGACATGGCTGTCGAGGCGCCGCTCAGGCCGATCGCGATTGCAGGCGGCCGCTATGCCGTCCTTACCCACAAGGGACCCTACAGCGAGTTGCACCTTGCCTACACCTGGCTCTACGGCCAATGGCTTCCCGCTGCCAACATCGAGGTGAGAAACGAGCCCGCCATCGAGATCTATCCCAATACACCGCAGGATACCGCTCCGCAGGACCTGATCACAGAAATCTGCATTCCGGTGGTGTGACATGAAGCACGACCTCAGGAAGGAGATGCCGCACTTTTTCGAAGCCCCGAAAGGGCGCTTCGAGGAAGTGACGCTTCCGCCGGCGCGCTATTTCGCCGTCGACGGCTTCGGAAATCCCAACACAAGCCCGGCCTACAGGGCTGCCGTCGAGGCGCTATACCGCGCGTCCTACAAGCTGAAGTTCCTGAGCAAGGCAGCCGGAGCGGATTATACCGTTCCGCCCCTCGAAGGCCTTTGGTGGGCGGAGGATCCTGCGGTCTTTGCGGCAAGGAACAAGGATCACTGGTCCTGGCAGATGCTGATCCTCATTCCGCCCTTCGTCGGGGAAGCGCTCGCGGAAAAGGCCGTGGCCGCCTGCGTGGCAGCCACGCCCGATGCCGAGGGTTGTCTCCGCACGGTGACGCTTGCGGAGGGAACCGTTATCCAGACCCTCCACGTGGGCAGCTATGACGACGAGACGCCTGTGCTCGACAAGCTTCACCACGAGGTGATGCCCGCCGGAAACTGGACATTCAACGGGCACCATCACGAGGTCTATCTCTCGGATCCCCGGCGTACGGCGCCGCAGCGTCTGAAGACCATCCTGCGCCAGCCGGTGAAGAAGGCGGGCTGATCAGCCGGCTGCCTTCATGGCCTCGCCTTCCTGCTCGCAAAGCGCATGGGTTCTGCGATAGGCCTCGCGGCTGCCGATCCTGCGGGCATAGTCCTCGAAGGCGGGGCGCTTCTCGATGGAGCCGAACATCAGGCCCCAGGCGACGGCGGAACCGACATAGACATCGGCTGCGGTAAAGCGGTTGCCGGCGATGAAATCATAGGCGGAGACGGCCTTTTCCAGCGTGTCCATCACCTGCTCGTAGGAGCCGTAACCGCTCATGCGCTGGTTCTGATCAGGGACGACGAAGCCCATGGCGCGGTTGGTCACGGCCTGCTCGAGAGGTCCTGCGGCAAAGAACATCCAGCGGTAATAATCGGCGCGCTCCTCGGGACGCGGGGCAAGACCGGTCTCGGGGAAGGTCTCTGCCATATAGGCGCAGATGGCGGCGCATTCGGTGATGATGCGGTCCCCGTGTTTCAGGGCGGGCACCTTGCCCATCGGGTTGATGGCCCGATAGTCGGCGGCCTTCATGGAAGGGCCGAAGGGCACGTTCACCACTTCATATGGCTGGCGCGATTCCTCCATCATCCAGCGCGCGATGCGGCCACGGGACATGGGATTGGTGTAAAGGGTCAGGCTGCCGGTCATGGTTCATCCTCCTCGCTCGGATATGGCACGATAGCGGGGGATTGGGGCAGGGCAACAAAAAACCCGGCCTGTGGCCGGGTTTTCGTCTCATGTCTTTTCAGGAGCCTCAGGCTGCCATGGCGGCCTTGAGGTTCTCGTCGATCTTGTCGAGGAAGGCGGTCGTCGAGAGCCAGGGCTGATCCGGGCCGATCAGCAGCGCCAGATCCTTGGTCATGAAACCGGACTCGACGGTCTGGATGCAGACCTTTTCCAGCGTTTCGCAGAAACGGGCGAGCTCCTTGTTGTCGTCCAGCTTGGCGCGGTGGGCGAGACCACGGGTCCAGGCGAAGATCGAGGCGATGGAGTTGGTCGAGGTTTCCTGGCCCTTCTGGTGCTGGCGGTAGTGGCGCGTCACGGTGCCGTGCGCGGCTTCTGCCTCCACGGTCTTGCCGTCGGGGGTCAGCAGCACGGAGGTCATCAGGCCGAGCGAGCCGAAGCCCTGCGCGACCGTATCGGACTGCACGTCGCCGTCATAGTTCTTGCAAGCCCAGATATAGCCGCCGGACCACTTCAGCGCGGAAGCGACCATGTCGTCGATCAGGCGGTGTTCGTAGGTGATGCCGATCTCGTCGAACTTGGCCTTGAATTCGGTCTGGTAGACTTCCTCGAAGATGTCCTTGAAGCGGCCGTCATAGGCCTTCAGGATGGTGTTCTTGGTGGACAGGTAGACCGGCCACTTGCGCATCAGGCCGTACATCATCGAGGCACGGGCGAATTCGCGGATCGATTCGTCGAGGTTGTACATGGCCAGCGCCACGCCGGCGCCGGGCGCCTTGTAGACTTCCTTCTCGATCGTCTGGCCGTCTTCGCCGACGAACTTGATGGTCAGCGTGCCCTTGCCCGGGAACTTGAAGTCGGTGGCCTTGTACTGGTCGCCGAAGGCGTGACGGCCGACGACGATGGGCTTCGTCCAGCCCGGGACCAGGCGCGGCACGTTCTTGCAGATGATCGGCTCGCGGAAGATCACGCCGCCGAGGATGTTGCGGATGGTGCCGTTCGGCGACTTCCACATTTCCTTCAGGTTGAACTCCTTCACGCGGGCTTCGTCCGGCGTGATGGTGGCGCACTTGATGCCGACGCCATGCTTCTTGATGGCGTTTGCAGCGTCCACGGTAACCTGGTCGTTGGTGGCGTCGCGATTTTCGACCGAGAGGTCGTAATACTCGATGTCGAGATCAAGGTAGGGGAGGATCAGCTTGTCCTTGATCAGCTGCCAGATGATGCGGGTCATCTCGTCGCCGTCGAGGTCGACGACCGGATTTGCCACCTTGATCTTGTTCATGAAACCATCCTCTAGAAATGTGGGGGATGCCTGACGAGGAATCCCCGAGGGAGTTGATGCGGGATGCCGCGCTATAGCATTCCCGGCAGGGATCGCAAAGGCACCAGAAAGTCGATGCTTGTCTTTTCGCCCCCAAAATTGGCCGGTTTGCGAAACGGGCGCGACCGGGCGGCCGCATTGTCCGCGTATCGTATAATGGTTATGTCTTGCTGAAAGGTGCAGAGGATGTCAGGCATTCGTCTCCTGCCGCCGAGAAAGGACAAATTCGTGCTGAAGAAAATTTCCCTGCTTCTCCTTCCCCTGATGCTTGCAGCCGCCGCACCCGCTGAGGCCGCGGACATGACCCAGCCGGTCAAGACCCTGATGAAGCTCGCCGAAGAGAACTGGCGGGCGGAGAATGCGGGTGCCAACGACTATTTCAGCGAAGACCTTCTCGGGACCATCTACAGCAAGTCCTTCGCCGATGCCTACCGGGCCGCATCGAAGTTTCCGGCCTTCGATCTGCCCGAGGGCGAAACCACCGGCAGCCCCTTCGATTACGACGTGATCGCCAACGGTCAGGACGGATGCCCCTTCGAGAACGTGCGCGTCGAGGACGACGGCGACGGTCAGGTGACGGCACTCTTCAACAATCGCGCCTGCATGGGCGATGATCCGGCCAACAAGGAAGACACCGTCGTCATCTTCCACGTCGAGGAAGAGGGCGGGAAGCCGGTGATCGACGACATCTACCAGGTCGAGAACGGAAATTCCGGCAAGGGCCTCAAGGAACAGATGCTGGAAATCGCGAAGCAGTAAACCGCACCGCCAAGGAGCCACAACCATGTTTTCCACGCGCCCGCTGCTGGCCGCAGCCGCCCTTTGTCTTCACGCGACCGTTGCATGCGCTGCCGACCCTCAGGACCCGGTAAAGGCGCTTTTCGGTCTCGTTGCCGGTAAAGCCGGTGCGGATTACTTCGCCGGGAAGCAGCTCGATCGTCTTTACAGCGAAAGCTTCGCCCTGACCTATCGCATCACCGAAAAGGTTTCCGAGATGTCGGAAGCGGAGATGATGCTGGATTTCGACCCGATCATCGGCGGGCAGGACAGCTGCGACGTGAAGGACATTGCCATTCGCGCCCTGCCTGCCGTGGGTGCTGGAGAGGACGGCTATGTGCCGGTCGAGGCCAGTTTCGACGCCATGAGCTGCTTCGAGGGCTCCGAGAAGGCACCCAAGACGAAGCGCACCTTCCGGGTGATCGAGGAAAAGGGCCAGTACGTCATCGACGACGTGCTGGATACCACGACCGACGACGCCGGAAAGGCCGTCACGCTCAAGGAGTTGCTGGTGGGCATTGCTGCCGGCGACATGAACCGCGTTGCGAAGCTGGGCGCCGGCACGCCGTGACCGGCGCATGATCCAACACATCGTCCCTTGCAGGGCCGGCGGAATTTGTTAGACTTGACTTATTTCTAATAGGTCTGGTTTTTGATCATGATGTTCAATCGCTTGTCCGTCGGTGACCCGGCACCCTGGCTGAAGCTGCGCACTCCCTCCAATCCCAGCTTCGCGTTCGATACGATAGCGGGGCGCTATATCGTCCTCGCCTTCTTTGGAACGGCCCGGCACGTTCACGCGCAGGCGACGGTCCTTGCCGTCCAGTCCCGGCCGGACATCTTCAACGATGATTTCGCCTCCTTCTTCGGCGTAACGAACGACGGCAGCGATCTGGCGGCAGGGCGGCTGAAGGAGAGCTATCCGGGCTACCGCTATTTTGTCGACGCGGATTTTCGCATGACCCGTGCCTTCGGGGCAGCGCCGACAAGCGAGGAAAGCCGGGATGTCTCCATGCGATGGATCGTGCTCGATCCCCTGCTGCGCGTGATGAGGATCATCCCCTTCCGGAAAGACCGTCCGGACGTGCAGGAACTTCTGGAATTCCTCGAGGGACTTCCCCCGGCAGAGCGCTTTACCGGCACGGACATGCACGCGCCGGTCATCATCCTCCCGAACGTGTTCGAAACGGAGTTCTGCCGCACCCTCGTCGAGCTCTATGACAAGCATGGGGGGCTGGAGAGCGGCTTCATGCGCGAAGTCAACGGCAAGACGGTGCATGTGGTCGATCACAACCACAAGCGCCGGCGCGACTACAACGTCGAGGATGCCGATATCATTGCCGGTGCGCAGTTCCGCATCAGGCGACGGGTGGTGCCCGAGATCCGCAAGGTTCACCAGTTCGAGGTAACCCGCATGGAGCGCTACATCGTCGCCTGCTACGCGGCGGAGGACCGGGCCCACTTCGGCGCCCACCGGGATAACACCACGTCCGGCACGGCCCATCGCCGCTTTGCCGTCTCCATCAATCTCAACGACGATTTCGATGGCGGCGAGGTGAGCTTCCCCGAGTTTGGCCCACGCAGCTTCCGCGCCCCTCCGGGCGGGGCCGTGGTCTTTTCCTGTTCTTTGCTGCACAAGGTGTCCCCAGTGACGCGCGGGAGGCGATATGCCTTTCTGCCCTTTCTCTACGACGAGGCGGCAGCCCGGATACGCGAGGCCAACAATGGGGCTCTCGGCGAGGGGGTGGAGGCTTACCGGATGACGGCGGGCTGATGCGGCCCGGCCTTTGCAAACGCGCCCGAATGTGCAAGGAGATGCGCCGATAGCAGGATTAACATCGGTCAAGGCGCATGTCAGGGACAAACAGCGAAAAGGAACGGATCGAGGAAGGTCCGGTCATCGTGCTGGTCGAGCCGCAGCTCGGCGAGAATATCGGGATGGTCGCACGGGCAATGGCAAATTTCGGCCTCGCCGAACTGCGCCTCGTCAATCCGCGGGACGGCTGGCCGAACGAGAAGGCCCGCTCTGCGGCATCGAAAGCCGACCATGTGATCGATGGCGTGCAGGTTTTCGAAACGCTCGAAGCCGCCATCGCCGACCTCAATTTCGTCTATGCCACCACCGCCCGCGAGCGCTACGGTTTCAAGCCGGTCCGGTCTCCGGTCACCGCCTGCACGACGCTGCGGCAGAAATTCAACGGCGGCGAAAGGACGGGCATCCTCTTCGGCCGGGAACGATGGGGCCTCTCCAACGAGGAAGTCGCCCTGGCGGACGAGATCGTCACCTTTCCGGTCAATCCTGCCTTTGCATCGCTCAACATCGCCCAGGCCGTGCTGCTGATGTCCTATGAATGGATGAAATCCGGCATGGACGATCTCAGCAAGACCCTTTTCCAGCCCGTGGAACAGCGGCCCGCGACCAAGGACGAGCTGTTCGGCCTGTTCGATCACGTCGAGGAGGCACTCGAAGCGCGCGGCTATTTCCATCCTGCCGCCAAAAAGCCGAAGATGGTGGACAATCTCCGCGCCGTGCTGTCGCGACGGGCCTTTACCTCGCAGGAAATCGGCGTCATCCGCGGCGTCGTGGCTTCGTTGGACCGGTTCGCGCGGCGCTATCCGCACGGGCAGCGCCCGGCGGAAGAGAGCGAAGGGCAGGGGGATCTGCAGGGACATGACCAATGAACTGAAGCCGGTTCTGATGTTCGACAGCGGCATCGGCGGTCTGACGGTGCTGCGCGAAGCCCGCGTGCTGATGCCCGAACGCGGTTTCATCTATGTGGCCGACGACGCGGGCTTTCCTTATGGCGGATGGGAGGAAGAGGCGCTGAAGGCGCGGATCCTTTCCCTCTTCGAGAAGCTGCTCAAGGACCACGATCCGGAAGTCTGCGTCATTGCCTGCAACACGGCCTTCACCCTTGCAGGCGCCGATCTTCGTGCCGCCTTTCCCCACATGACCTTCGTCGGAACCGTGCCGGCCATCAAGCCGGCCGCCGAACGAACGCGCTCGGGCCTCGTTTCGGTGCTGGCGACCCCCGGCACCGTCAAGCGCGCCTATACCCGCGACCTGATCCAGTCCTTTGCCTCCCGGTGCCATGTGCGGCTTGTGGGATCGCAGAACCTTGCCCGCATGGCGGAAGCCTATGTGCGCGGCGAGGGGGTAGCGGACGACGCGGTGCTGGAGGAGATCCGGGAATGCTTCATCGAGATGCCGGACGGGCGCAAGACCGATATCGTGGTGCTGGCCTGCACCCATTATCCCTTCATGGCGAACGTTTTCCGCAGGCTCGCTCCCTGGCCGGTCGACTGGATCGATCCCGCGGAAGCCATTGCCCGGCGCGCCCGCAGCCTGGTCCCTTCGGTTTCCGATGCCATGCATCCTGAGAACCAGGACTTTGCCCTTTTCACCTCCGGCAATCCCGATTTTCCCACCATCCGCCTGATGCAGGGCTTCGGCCTCACCGTGCGGTGACAGGCGGGGGCATCAAAGCTCCAGCACGCCCGTCAGCTTGGCAATGGCATCGTCGAAGATCGCCGCGATGCGATCATGCTCGGGTCCGACCCGGCTGAAGGCCTCGCTGAAGCGGCGGATGTGATCGGCATTCATGCTTAGGCTCTGATACTGGCTGTCGCCTTCACCGATATTCATGGCATCTTCGAAAATGCCCTTCGGGAGGAGCAGCCTGTCCGCACCGATATCCGGCCAGAAATAGGCGAGCTTCAGCCCGGAATTGTAGAATGCATTGCGCCACTCGGGGCGCGTTTCCGCCATCAGGATCAGCGCAAAGCACTGGATCATCGTCTCCTTGGCGATGGGCAGTTCCATTTCGTCGCGCAGCTCGATCTCGAGCGGGTCCTGGACGAGCATTTCCGCAAAGGCGTGAATGAGACCCAGTGCACGCGAGATGACCTGCCTTTCATCCCAGTCCGACGCTGCGGGCTTGCCGGTTTCCCGAACCGGCTCAGGTCTCCACTCTTCATGGGCAGAATCAAAAGCAAACATGGCTGGCCATCACTGAGAACGATTCGAACGGGCACTAAAAAAGAACTAACTAAATTTGCATCTGCTGTCGATGGGGCCGGCCGTAAAGCCTGTGAATGAACGCGCGATTTGCCGCGCAAAGCGGGCCGAAGCCTGCTAAACCCGGCGCTCCCGCTTGGGCGGAATCACGATGGACCTATTCCCGGGGTAGTGTGTTGAAGGTTGGTATCGACATGGGAACGCTGGCCGGCGGCGAAGCGGCCAAGCTCGATATCGAGGAGCTCCTGGCGACCCGCCTGCTGGTGCAGGGCAATTCCGGTTCGGGCAAGTCGCATCTCCTGCGACGCCTTCTGGAGCAATCGGCACCGTGGGTTCAGCAGTGCATCATCGATCCGGAAGGCGATTTCGTCACGCTGGCCGACAAGTTCGGCCATGTGGTGGTCGATGGCGAGCGCACCGAGGCCGAGCTTGCCGGCATTGCAAACCGCATCCGGCAGCACCGCGTTTCCTGCGTGCTCACGCTGGAGGGGCTCGAGATCGACCAGCAGATGCGGGCTGCGGCGGCCTTTCTGAACGGCATGTTCGATGCCGACCGCGAATTCTGGTATCCGGTCCTCGTCGTGGTCGACGAGGCGCAGATGTTTGCCCCCGCCGTGGCCGGCGAGGTGAGCGACGATGCCCGCAAGGCGTCGCTGGGCGCCATGACGAACCTCATGTGCCGTGGACGAAAGCGCGGACTTGCGGGGGTGATTGCGACCCAGCGCCTTGCGAAGCTCGCCAAGAACGTCGCTGCCGAGGCCTCGAACTTCCTGATGGGCCGCACCTTCCTCGATATCGACATGGCGCGCGCCGCCGACCTCCTCGGCATGGATCGCCGCCAGGCGGAAATGTTTCGCGACCTGAAGCGCGGCAGCTTCGTTGCGCTGGGTCCTGCCCTGTCGCGGCGTCCCCTGCCGGTGACGATCGGCGCGGTGGAGACATCTGCCCGTTCATCGAGCCCGAAGCTGATGCCGCTGCCGGATGCGCCTGTCGATGTGGAGGATCTGATCTTCACTCCCGACCCGGAGGAATTCAACCGGCCGATCGCCCGCCGTCCCGTACGCGAGCCGAAGCCGACGACGGACATACTGGCGGAGCTGTCCCGCGCGCCGGCTGCCGTTGCCGCGCCGCAGCCCGAGACGAGGCCGAACCTTCCGGAGATGGACCCGGGGGAGCGCGAGGAGCGCCTTTCGGCAGTGCTGGCGGAAATCCTCTCGGATCCGGAAGCGGCCTTCCGCTCCGATGCGGTGCTGTTCCAGGAGTTTCTGGTGCGCGTGCGCATGCGCCGCATTCCGGGCACCCCCATGACCCTGCCGGAATTCAGGCGACGGCTTGCGGTCACCCGCTCCGGCGTGAACGCCGAAATGGCGGAAACCGCAGAATGGCAGCAGGCGCTGGGTCTTTCGGGACAGGTGACGGACGATCTGCAGGGCGTGTTCCTGCTTCTGGCGCGCCATGCGCTGGAGAAATCGCCCTGTCCTTCGGATGCCGACATCGCGCGTGCCTACGGCACCCATTCCACGCGTCGGGCGCGTCGTTTCCTCAGCTACTTCGAGGAACAGGGACTGGTAGTCGTCCATACCGACTACTCCGGAAAGCGCATCGTCGCCTTCCCGGATCTCGAGGCCCAGACAGCCCCCGGAGACCCGAACGCCCCGCTGTCACAGCAGGGCGTTGCGGCGGAGTAGGCTGGCGCAGAGGAACGGCGCATCCGGTCCTCTCGGCTTTGGCGGTCGGTGCGACCGGTTGCCCGTCATGCCCGAACCGGACTCGGTCATCGTCCCGGGGCCAGGCTTGGAGTGGAGGTGGCGGATCCCCGGCCCATGGCCGAGGATCCTGTCCGCTCTTGCGGGATCGACTGGGAAGGTGGCCATAAGACCGTCATGCCCCCTCGATCGCCTTCTTGTCTTCGTTGCGCGTCGCCCAGAGCGAGCCCAGGATGCCGGCGGCCAGAATGCCGATCGTGATCGTCAGCGAGATCATCGGCGGGATCTTGGCGAGGCCCAGCATGTCCGCGATGAAGATCTTCGAGCCGATGAAGATCAGCACCACCGAAAGCGCGTACTTGAGGTAGACGAAGCGGTGGATCAGGGCAGCAAGCGCGAAGTAGAGGGCGCGCAGGCCGAGGATCGCGAAGATGTTCGAGGTGTAGACCACGAAGGGATCGGTGGTGATGGCGAAGACGGCCGGGATCGAATCGACAGCGAAGACCAGGTCTGCGAGCTCCACCATGACCAGCGCCAGCAGGAGCGGGGTCACGAAGGTCTTGAGCTTGCCCGTCTTCGGGTCCGGTTCGCGGACCACGAAGCGCTCGCCCCGCAGGGTATTCGTGATCGGCAGATATTTCCGCATCATCTTCAGCGCCGGATGCGTCTCCACATCATAGGCATGGTCGGCTGCAAAAAGCATCTTGATGCCGGTGAGGACGAGGAAGCCCGCAAAGAGATAGAGGACCCAGTGGTAGTTCTCGACGACAGCCGCGCCGGCGGCGATCATGATGCCGCGCAGGATGATGACGCCGAGAATGCCGTAGAGCAGCACCCTGTGCTGATAGGCACGCGGAATGGCGAATGTGCCGAAGATCATCGCGATGACGAAGATGTTGTCCATCGCGAGGCTTTTCTCGACCACGAAACCGGTCAGGTACTCCATCCCGGATTGTGCCCCGTTCTGGAACCAGACGAAGCCGCCAAAGGCGAGGCCGAGAGCGATATAGAAGGCAGAAAGTACGAAACTTTCCTTGATGCCGATTTCCTTGCTCTCCTTGTGAAGGAGGCCGAGATCGAGCACGAGAAGGAAAATCACGAGGGCGATGAAGGCAAGCCACATCCAAATTGCGGTGCCCAGAAAGTCTGTCCAAAGAAAATCCATGAAGGGTTTCCTTTGCCGGATGGATTGATGTTCACAGCTCCGACATCACGGGAATCCGGCACTCGCGTCAGAGGGGCCCGGTGCTGCGTGACCCGGAGATGGGTTGACGAAAATCAAACTTCAAGAGCGCTTCGCTGCCTGTGTTGACATTTTTTTGCCGAGGCCCTAAAGACCGCCCCAACGCCGGGCAGCAATGCCCGGTGTTTCATTTGACGTGTCCCGTGGATCGCCCGTTCGCCAATGGCGCGGTCCTGTCAGGTTCCGAGAGGAACCAGAGGAGGGCGCGTTTCCTGCAAGCCGCTCCTCCGGGGCCGGCATAACGACGAACACAAGGGAAATGCGATGAGCAAGCGCGAATCCGCAAAGTATAAAATTGACCGCCGTATGGGCGAAAACATCTGGGGCCGTCCGAAGTCCCCGGTCAACCGCCGCGAATACGGCCCCGGCCAGCACGGCCAGCGCCGCAAGGGCAAGCTCTCCGACTTCGGCGTGCAGCTGCGCGCCAAGCAGAAGCTGAAGGGCTACTACGGCAACCTGCGCGAGAAGCAGTTCCGCGCCATCTTCGCCGAAGCCGACCGCCGCAAGGGCGACACTTCCGAAAACCTGATCGGCCTGCTGGAATCGCGCCTGGACGCCATCGTCTACCGCGCCAAGTTCGTTCCGACCGTATTCGCTGCCCGCCAGTTCGTGAACCACGGCCACGTGACCGTGAACGGCGTCCGCGTGAACATCGGTTCCTACCGCTGCAAGGCCGGCGACGTGATCGAAGTGCGTCAGAAGTCCAAGCAGCTGGTAACCGTTCTGGAAGCCGTGCAGCTGACCGAGCGTGACGTTCCGGACTACATCGAAGTCGACCACAACAAGATGGTTGCGACCTTCGCGCGCGTTCCCTCGCTCTCCGACGTTCCGTACCCGGTCGTCATGGAGCCCCACCTGGTGGTGGAATTCTACTCGCGTTAATCCGCGCGGGAACATTTCTCTCGGAAGGCCGCCCTCGGGCGGCCTTTTGCGTTTGGCGTGACGAACGGGCGCATCGCTTTGCGTCTTGCCGGTCCCTGCGCGGAAATGATACCTCCGGTCGTGAAACCCAAGCGGACATCTGTTCCACCCGCCGGAGACGCAAGATCTCCGAAAACAAGAGACATCATGACCGATACCGCACTCTCGGCGCGTTCGCGCGTGCTCCTGCCGCTGATCCTGATCGGCATTTTCGTCCTTGCCCTGACGCTCCACGGCTATCTTTCGCGGCCGAGCCTCGATCGCTACGGCGACATGTACGAGAACTATGCCTGGGGCGTGCTGTGGCAGTGGGGCTACTACAAGCATCCGCCCTTCTTCGGCTGGGAAACGGCTGCCTGGTTCCTGGTCTTTCCGCGAACGGATTTCTTCTATTTCCTGCTGGCGGGGGTGAATGCGGGGGTGGCCCTGGTCGCGCTCTGGCGCATCGCCAACCGGTTCGGCGGGACCGGCTTCCAGGTGCTCGTGCTGGCGCTCGCCATGGTGATGCCGCCCATCTCCTTCCTGGGCCTGAACTTCAATGCCAATTCCGCCATGACGCCCATCTGGGCGCTTCTCTTCCTGTTCTATCTGCGCGGGCTGGAAAAGGGCCGGCTGGGCGATGCGGTGGCGATAGGAGCCTTCGGCGCAATTGCCATGCTGACCAAGTACCATTCGGTTGTCATGCTGGGGGCGCTGCTCATTCATGCGGTCACGGACCGCGAGGCACGGGCTCTTCTCTTCTCGCGTTTCGGGCTCGTGGCCATGCTTGCCTTCGCCGCGGTGATCGGGCCGCATCTTCTCTGGCTCTATGGCAATGATTTCCTGCCGATCACCTATGCAGCCGAACAGGATGACGGCGAAGGTCCGAACTTTCCCGATTCGGCTCTCTTCCTGGTGACGCCGCTGGGATACTGCGCGCTGTCGATGGTCGTTGCGCGGTCCATGCGCGGCTTGCGCGATGCCTTCCCGCTGGTGCCGGTCGGGCAGGTCCGTGATGTTTGGGCGCGAGCCGAGGGCAGGGCGCTCATTCATTTCGCCGTCTGGCCGCTGCTGCTGACCATCCTGCTCGGCTATCTCGCCGATGCGGAGCTGAGCGCGGTCTGGGGCATTCCCTTCTACACGGCCTATGCGGTCATCATCGCGCTTCTGGTTCCGCCCGTATACTACGAGGCGCATATCCGCCGGGCCATCGGTGCGATCCTGATCTTCTCGGCGCTCATCGTGGCGATAGCGCCATTCTGGTATCGTTTCGAAAGCAACGTGGATTCGGGTTACTACAACGCACCGCTCCCGGCCATCTCGGCCGAAGTGGACCGCGTGTGGGAAGAGGCCGGTGGACCGGAGGGCTTCGTCATTTTCGGGCAGGCGGCGCTCGCCAATCCGGTTTCCTTCTATTCGAAGCTCGACCCCATCACCCTGGAGGCGGACAGCTTCGAGGTTGCACGCCACTACATGACGCCCGAGCAGGCCCTGAAGCGCGGCATGCTGGGCCTCTGCAAGGCGGGCGACAAGGCTTGCGAAGACATCGTGCGTTCGATCGTTCCATCCGCCCTCCAGCCGAAGACCTTCACCGTCAAGGGCCGGAACGGGCAGGACTGGACCTTCAACGCCTGGGTCTCGCTGCCCGTCCGCTGAAGGCGGCCCTGCTGCCACGGGCGTTTTTCGGGGCAGGGGCCTTGCCTTTGCCCCAGTGATTGGCCATTGAACCCGCAAGGTCCACGGGAGACATCCATGCCGGTGCTTTCGGTCGTCATACCCTTTCTGAACGAGAGCGGCAGTGCCGCGCGGCTCGCCGATTTCCTGCGTCGCCTGGAGGCCGAGATCGGCTCCCGCTTCGGCCTGTCGCTGGAGACGGTGCTTGTGGACGACGGCAGCCACGACGACAGCATAGACGCCTATCGGCGGCATCTCACCGGCAACTGGAAGATTGCCGAACTCAGCCGCAATTTCGGCAAGGAGATCGCCCTTTTCGCGGGGCTGGAACAGACCAGTGGCGATTATGTGATGATGATCGACGCCGATCTTCAGCATCCGTACGGCGTCTGCATGCAGCTGATCGAGGAACTGGTGGGAAATCCGGCGCTCGACGTCGTCTACACTGTGCGTGACGACCGGAGGCAGGAATCGCTGAAGAAGGATCTCGGCTCCCGGCTTTTCTACTGGCTGATCAATTTCCAGCAGCGCTACCGGGTTCCCGAGAATGCGGGCGACTTCCGCATCATGCGCCGCCGGGTGCGCGATGCGCTGCTGACGGTGCGCGACAAGCGGCGTTTCAACAAGGGTCTCTATGCCTGGACCGGGTTCCGCCAGAAGGGCATACCCTACACGCCCGACGAGCGCATCGGCTCCGCCTCCCGCTGGTCGCGGCTGGCGCTGATCGGTCTTTCGGTGGAGGGCATCACCTCGTTTTCGGTGATTCCGCTGCGCATCTTCTCGATCATGGGGGCGATGACCGGCGTCTTCGGACTGCTCTATGGCCTGAAGATCCTGCTGGAGGTGCTTTTCCACGGCATCGACGTTCCCGGCTATCCCAGCCTGATGGTGGCGGTCGCCGTCTTCGGCGGCTTCAATCTCGCCCTGCTCGGGCTGATCGGGGAGTATCTCTGGGTGGGCGTGAGCGAAGCCAAGAACCGGCCTCTTTACATCCTCCGTGACATTCACACGCCCGACCGGGAGGAGACGCGGCAGTGAGCGGTCGCCTTGTCCTTGTTGCCGATGATTATGGTCTGTCGCCCGCCGTCAGCGAGGGCATCCGGGCGCTGATCGCGACGCGCCGGCTTTCGGGTACGGGTTGCATGACGCTCTTTCCCGAATGGCAGACGGAAGCGGCCCTGCTGCGGGAAGCTCCGGGCATCGAGGACTGCGCTGTCGGCCTTCACCTCACGCTGACGGATTTTGCGGGTCTGACCCGGTGGTCGCTCGATGGCAACGGGCGCATGCCCGCGCTGAAGGGACTGATTGCGGCCGTTTCGGCGTCGCGGGCTCACGATGCCTCCATCGCGGCGGAACTCGATGCGCAGCTTGCCGCCTTCGAAGCGGCGTGGGGTGCACCGCCTGCCTATCTAGACGGGCATCAGCACGTGCATTTCCTGCGCCCCGTGCGGCACTGGCTTGCGGCGCGGGCCGGGCATTTTGCAGCGCTGGCAAGCCGACCGTGGCTGCGCGGTGCTCCGACCATGGCCTATGCCGAAGGTGCTGCGCTGAAGGCAAAGGCCGGCTTTGTCGGCATGCTCGCGCGCGGCTTCGACAAGGCGATGCGCGCGGCGGGATATCCTGTGCGGGGACCGCTCGCCGGCTTTTACGACTGGCGCCAGCCCGAGAGCTTCGCGCCGGCTCTGGACCGCTGGCTGGGGAGCGTTCCCGCCGGTACGCTCGTCATGTGCCATCCCGGAGGCATAGACGATACGCTGCGCGGGCGCGACGGGCTTGTGGAGGCGCGGGAAGTCGAGCGCGACACGCTTCTCGCTCGCGACAGCCTGGCCATGAAGGTAACGGACCGATGACCCTTGCTCTATCCGAAGACGACGCCGATCTCCCGCCGCTGGACGAAGGTCCGGCGGGGCGCCTGTTCCGGGAGGCACCGCGATCGGTCTCCTTCAACAAGCTTAGAAAGCGCCTTCTGCGGCAGGTGCGGCAGGCCTTTGACGACTTTGCGATGCTGAAGGACCATAAGCGTTGGCTGATAGGCCTTTCCGGCGGCAAGGACAGCTACGGCCTGCTTGCCATCCTGCTCGATCTCCAGTGGCGGGGTCTTCTGCCGGTGGACCTGGTTGCCTGCAACCTCGATCAGGGACAGCCCAACTTTCCGAAGCACATTCTGCCCGACTATCTCGCCTCGCTTGGCGTCCGCCACCGGATCGAATATCGGGACACCTATTCGGTGGTGAAGGAAAAGGTGCCGGAAGGGGCGACCTATTGTTCGCTCTGTTCGCGCCTGCGTCGCGGCAATCTTTATCGCATCGCGCGCGAGGAAGGCTGCGACGCGCTGGTGCTGGGGCATCACCGGGAAGATATTCTGGAAACCTTCTTCATGAACCTCTTTCATGGCGGGCGGCTTGCCGCGATGCCGGCCAAGCTTCTGAATGACGAGGGTGACCTGATGGTTCTGCGTCCGCTCGCCTACTGCGCCGAAGACGATCTGGCGAAATTCGCGGATGCCATGCGTTTTCCGATCATTCCCTGCGACCTCTGCGGTTCGCAGGACGGTCTGCAACGCAACGCCATGAAGGCGATGATTGCCGAGATGGAACGGAAGATGCCGGGCCGCAAGGACACGATGCTGCGGGCGCTGGCCCATGCAAACCCGTCCCACCTGCTCGACCCGAAGCTCTTCGACTTCGCGGGTCTCGCGGCAGTGAAAAAGGCCGGCGACTGAGCCGCCGGCCTTTCGCCTTATCCTCTCGTCAACCCGCCTTTACGAGGGCTTGTTCTGTGCCTGGAAGAGCTTGCCCTTTTCGGCGATCAGCACGAACAGCAGGCCCATCAGCGATACGGAAAAGAAGCCGCCGACCATGGGCAGCGCCGTACCATCGAAGGCCTGACCGATGGCAGCGCCGATCAGCGCCCCGCCCACGGTCCCCATGAAACCCAGGACCGAGGATGCCGTACCGGCCACGTGACCGAGCGGCTCCATGGCCAGCGAGTTGAAGTTCGAACCGATCCATCCGAACTGGAACATGGCCAGCCCGAAGAAGACGATGAAGAGCGCGAACGGCATGGGGCCGTCGAAGGTGAGCTGCGCGAGCAGCCACAGCGCATTGACGGTCATGAAGCCGAGCAGGGCGCCATGCGACAGGCGACGCATGCCGAAGCGGCCGACGAGCTTCGAGTTCAGGAAAGAGGAGAGCGACATGAAGGCCGCAACCCCCGCAAAGGCCACCGGGAACCAGAGGCCGAGCCCGTAGATGCCCACATAGACCTGCTGCGCCGAATTGATGAAGCCGAACAGCGCTCCGAAGACGAAGGTGCCGGCGATCGTGTAGCACAGCGCGATGCGGTTCGTGAGAACGATGCGGAAGCCGTCGATGATGGTTCGCGGGTTCAGCGAACGCACATCCTGCGGGTCCAGCGTTTCCGGCAGGCGCATGTAGGCCCACAGGCCGTTGATGACGGCCACCACGGAAATGAAGATGAAGATGAGGTGCCAGTTGCCGAAAAGCATGACCGCCTGACCGGTTGCCGGTGCGATGACCGGGGCGATCATGAAGACCATCATGATCAGCGACATGACTTCCGCCATCTGCCGGCCGCCGAAGACGTCGCGCACGATCGACACGGTGATGACGCGCATGGCCGCCGAGCCGATTCCCTGCACGAAGCGCAGTGCGAGCATGGCGCTGAAGGAAGGCACGGCCACGATGGCAAGGCCCGCGGCAATATAGATGCCGAGACCCGCGAGAAGCGGGACCCGCCGCCCGAAGCGATCGGACAGCGGCCCATAGGCCAGCTGGGCGATGCCGAAGCCGATCAGATAGGCGGTGATGACGTACTGCCTGTGGTTTTCGTTGGCGACGCCGAGACTGGCGCCGATTTCCTGAAGACCGGGCAGCATGATGTCGATGGCCAGCGCGTTGAGCGCCATCATGGCGGCCATCATGGCAATGAATTCATTGCGGCCCATGCCGCCGAGGCGGGCGGCCGCTGTCTGGGAGAGCGTAGACATGGTTCAATAAAAATCCGGACAAAAAAAGGATAAGGCGCCACTTGGGGGTAGCGCCTTCGTTCACTCGATGACGTCAGGCGGCGCGGGCGCCGCGTCCCGCCTCAGGCTGCGCCGCGGACGGCAATGCCCTGGTTCTGGAGATGGGACTGGAGTTCGCCTGCCTGGAACATCTCGCGCACGATGTCACAGCCGCCGATGAACTCGCCCTTGACGTAAAGCTGCGGAATGGTCGGCCAGTTCGAGTAGGTCTTGATGCCTTCGCGCACTTCCTGGTCGGCCAGAACGTTGATGCCCTTGTAGCCCACGCCGAGGTAATCCAGAATCTGCACCACCTGACCGGAGAAGCCGCACTGCGGGAACTGGGGCGTGCCCTTCATGAAAAGGACGACCTCGTTGTTCTTGACTTCGTTGTCGATGAATTCGTGGATACCGCTCATGGAATTGTCCTTTCGCATGCGGGTTCAAGGCCCGCTGGTTCGTGGTCGAGAGCAGTAGATATCATGTCCTCGGGCAAATTCCAGACCGGACGGGGGAAAAAGACCGTTCACGTTCTTGTTGATAAGCCGATAAACCTCAGCTAGCGAAACGGTTCGTCCCGTTGGTTGACGCAATCGGCGGCTCTAAGGATAAGGATGATTGACTGCCTGTCGACTGCAAGTTTTTGCAGTGCGGCAGAAGACCGAAGAGGATGGGTGCTTGCAGGTAACGAAGAGAGTCGTGGTTCACTTTCCCGGTTTCGAGCCGCTGTCGACGGAGGATCACCACAGCCGCTACCAGCGTTCGGCGTCCCAGTCCGCAGCCGTCTGGGATGCGGCCTTCTCCGTGGCGCCCCTTGCCGGAAACCGGGTGACCGTCACCGGGGAAGGCCCGGGCTGGCGGACGGAAACCACGCTTCACATCCTCGATCACAATGCGCTTATCCAGTCGCTCCGCGACTGTGGACCACTGACCGAGATCGTCCGGGGCTTCCGCGCCTTCTTCATCGCCGCCATTCTCGAAGGGGGCTTCCTGGCCTATGCCCGAACGGCCTGGCGGTTCTCGGGCTTCTTCGTCTTTCCTTTTCTCTACATGGCCTTCGGCATCGCCCTCGGGCTGCTCCTGGGTCTTGCCCCCCTGGCCGTCGGGCTTCCCGCGGTGCATCTTCTGTGGAGCCTGCCTCTCGGTGGCCTCATCTTCTGGCGCATCTTCCTGCCCTTTACCGACCGGCTGCACACCCGCGCGCTCTTCGCCAACTGGCAGATGGCCGTGAAGGTCGCCCGCGAGAACGATCCGCTCTTCAACGGTTGGATGAGGGATCAGGTGGGTGCCGTCCGCAGGGCCTTCGCGGAAGATGCGGAGGAATACCTCATCACATCGCATTCCATGGGATCCAATCTGGCGGTTCAGGTGGTGGGGCGTCTTCTAGAGGAGGATCCGGGCTTCTTTCGGGGCAAGCGGGTGGTCTTCGCCACCCTCGGAGGCGCGGCGCTGCAATGCGCGCTCCTTCGCTCGGCCCGGGCCATGCGCAAGCGGGTGCGGCTGATTGCCGAGTGCCCCGACATAGAGTGGATCGATGTCCAGTCCCTGACCGACATCATCAATTTCTACAAGGCGAACATCCCGGCAGCCTGCGGGCATCGCGACGTGAAGCAGCCGCGCCACATCAGGCTTCGCTTCCGGCACGTGCTCACCGACGATCATTACCGCCGGATCAAGCGGGATTTCCTGCGGGTCCATCGCCAGTACGTGCTCGGACCGAGCCGGCGCGGCAATTTCGATTTCACGCTGTTCACCGCAGGGCCATTCCGGGCGGAGGAGTTCGTGGACTTCAGATCCGACCGGCTGCCCGACCTCGGCCGTTTCCAGAGGCCGGAATGAAAAAGGGCGCCGGAGGCGCCCTTTTTCTTGTCGTCAATCCGGGGCGCTGGTTTGCAGCGCGAGGGCGTGCAGCACGCCCCCCATCTTTCCCTGCAGCGCCTGATAGACCATCTGGTGCTGCTGGACGCGGGTCTTGCCCCTGAAGGCTTCCGCCACCACCTCGGCTGCGTAATGATCGCCGTCGCCGGCCAGGTCACGGATGGTGACCCTGGCACCGGGGATGCCTTCCTTGATCATGTCTTCGATATCGCCGGGGTTCATGGGCATGTCTGGTCTCCTCGACTGTCACTCACTCAGCGGCAGCGGGGAAGGATTCGCCGCCGTTCATGTAGTCAGGGAACCACGATTCATGGGCCGAACGCAATTGCTCAATTGAAACCGGACGCGCCTTGCCCAGCGTCACCCAGGAGCCGCCGGTCCGGCCGATCCACGGGCAGAACACGCCTGCCGCTTCGGCGCGGGCGAAGACGCGGTCGAGGCTGCTTTCCTTGACCGTGACCACGTAGCGGCCCTGATCTTCGCCATAGAAGACCGGGATCGGGTCGATGCCTTCCGGCTGGTTGAGATGCGCGCCGATGCCGGAGGCCATGGCCATTTCGGCAACTGCGAGGGCGAGGCCGCCGGACGAGCAGTCGTGGACGGCGGTCGCGATGCCCTCGGCGATGAGGCCGCGCACGAACTCGCCGACGCGCTTCTCGTGGGCGAGGTCGACCGGCGGTGCGGAACCGTCGGTGCGGCCGTGGATGTCGCGCAGATAGACCGACTGGCCGAGATGGGTTCCCCATTCCCCGGGCGCGCCGGCAAGCAGGATGGCCTGGCCCTGTTCGGCGAAGCGGATGCGGGCCATCTTGGACCAGTCCTTGATGAGGCCGACGCCGCCGATGGTCGGGGTCGGCAGGATCGCCTGGCCGTTGGTCTCGTTATAGAGCGAGACGTTGCCCGAAACGATCGGGAACTCCAGCTCCCGGCAGGCTTCCCCGATGCCCTTGATGGCATGAACGAACTGGCTCATGATTTCAGGACGTTCCGGGTTGCCGAAGTTGAGGTTGTCGGTCGCGGCCAGAGGCAGGGCGCCGGTGGCGGTCAGGTTGCGCCAGCACTCGGCAACGGCCTGCTTTCCGCCCTCGTAGGGATCGGCTTCCACATAGCGCGGCGTGACGTCGGAAGAGAAGGCGAGCGCCTTGTGCGCATGGCCTTCGACCCGCACGACGCCGGCATCGCCGCCCGGAAGCTGAAGCGAATTCCCCTGGATCAGCGTGTCATACTGTTCGTAGACCCAGCGGCGGGAGGAGTTGTTGGCGGAACCAACCAGCTTCAGCAGCGCGTCCGCCACATCGGCCTGCGGAATGTCGCCGGCGGCGAGCGGTGCCTTCGGTGCGGCCGGCGTCCACGGGCGATCATATTCGGGTGCCTCGTCGCCAAGCTCCTTGATCGGCAGGTTTGCCACTTTCTCGCCCTGGTGCAGGATGCGGAACCGCAGGTCGTCCGTGGTCTTGCCGACGATCGCGAAATCAAGGCCCCACTTCACGAAGATTGCCTTGGCTTCCTCTTCCTTTTCGGGGCGCAGGACCATGAGCATGCGCTCCTGGCTTTCCGAGAGCATCATCTCGTAGGCCGTCATGCGCTCCTCGCGCACCGGCACGAGATCGAGATTGAGCTCGATGCCGAGATCGCCCTTTGCGCCCATTTCGACGGCCGAGCAGGTGAGGCCGGCGGCGCCCATGTCCTGAATGGCGATCACGGCGCCGGTCGCCATCAGCTCGAGGCAGGCTTCCAGCAGGCATTTTTCGGTGAAGGGGTCGCCGACCTGAACGGTGGGACGCTTTTCTTCGATCGATTCGTCGAATTCCGCCGATGCCATGGTGGCACCGCCCACGCCGTCACGGCCGGTTTTCGCGCCGAGATAGACAACGGGCAGGCCCACACCCTCGGCCTTCGAGTAGAAGATCGCATCGGACTTGGCGAGACCCGCCGCAAAGGCGTTCACCAGGATGTTGCCGTTGTAGCGGGCATCGAACTCCACTTCGCCGCCAACGGTCGGAACGCCGAAGGAATTTCCGTAGCCACCGACGCCGGCAACGACGCCGGAAACGAGATGCCGGGTCTTCGGGTGGTCGGGTGCGCCGAAGCGCAGCGCGTTCATGGCTGCAACGGGGCGGGCGCCCATGGTGAAGACGTCACGCAGAATGCCGCCAACGCCCGTCGCCGCACCCTGGTAAGGCTCGATATAGGACGGGTGGTTGTGGCTCTCCATCTTGAAGACCACGCAGTCGCCGTCATCGATATCGACCACACCGGCATTCTCGCCCGGACCCTGGATCACGCGCGGACCCTTGGTCGGCAGAGTCCGGAGCCACTTCTTCGAGGACTTGTAGGAGCAGTGCTCGTTCCACATGGCGGAGAAGATGCCGAGCTCGGTGAAGGTCGGCTCGCGACCGATGAGCGAGAGGATACGCTCATACTCGTCCGGCTTCAGGCCGTGGGCGGCAATCAGGTCCGGGGTGATCGGGCGGGTGTTGGAAACGCTCATGGCGGGAGGCCCCTCAGACAGGAAGTGAGTTTGGGCGTCTCTTTACCCCAACAGCGCACCCCATGCGACAGGAAATTTCCCCTTCTCCTGCCTATTTCCGGATTTTGTCGCAGACCGGCCGGATGGCCGCCGCAGGGCGGCTTCCCGCTATCCCGCCAGTCGCTCGTAGCCGGTCCGGCCACTGTCCAGCAGGCATGAGAGACGGTTGAAACCGCGATAGACCGTTTCGCGGGTCATCGGCGTCGAGAAGCTGATCCGTACATGCGGATGGGGGCTGCCGCAGCGCCCTGCCTTGAACTCGTCCTCGTCGTCGATGAGGATGTTCTCTTCCTGCGCAGCCTTCTTGAAGGTGCCGGAGAGCCAGGGCTCGGGCAGCTTCATCCACAGGAAGGGAATGCCGGGCCGCGAGCGGAACTCGATGCCGGAGAAGATCTGGCGGGCCATCGCCTCCCGTGCGGAAAGCTCGGCCACCGTCAGCCCCATCAGCCGTTCGGCTTCCCCTGACAGCACCAGCCTCGCCGTGACTTCCGCCAGCAGGAAGGGCAGGCCGCCGGTCATCATCTTGTGAGCGATCCGCACGCGGGGGGCATAGAGCGCGGGGCAGGATACCCAGCCGCCACGCACGCCGGCCGCGACCGATTTCGAAAGGCCGCTTACAAGGAACGTGCGTTCCGGTGCGAAGACCGAAATGGGTGGCGGAGGGTCTGACACGAGAGTGCCGTAGAGATCGTCCTCGATGATCCATACCCCGTACTTGCGCGCGATCTCGGCGATCTGCCGCCGCCTGTCTTCCGACAGCATGGTCAGGGTGGGATTAGCCACATTCGGCATCAGGAAGAGCAGCTTGGGATGCTGCTGGGCGCAGACCCGCTCGAAATCCTCCGGAATCAGGCCGTCATCATCGCTTTCGACAAGCACGCAGCGCCGGCCCGTCAGGCCCGCGGCGCGGCTGACCTGCGAGTAGGTGAGGGGCTCGAAGGCCACCCGATCCCCGGGAACCGTCACCACGGACAGGATGGCCACGACAGCTGCGTGCGCGCCGATGGTTGGCACGATGCTGTCGGGCTGGGGTGCAAAGCCCGCGCGGCTCAGCCAGCGAACGCCTGCTTCCGACCACGAAAGGGGGAAGTTGCGGGTGTAGCTGGCAATCTCCCATGGATGCGCGCGGATGACGGAGGCGGTGATGTCCGCAATCGCCTCGGCCTGGCCGATATCGGGCGCCGATGCGCTGTCGAAGCGCAGCTTGTCCGGTTCGGCGTTCTGTACCCGCGTGCCCGCCAGTGCATTGGCAACCGGGTCAGCTTCCGTGCCGGGAAGAGTACGGCTCCGGTCCAGCACATAGGTGCCGCGGCCCACCTCGCCGGAGACCAGACCCCGCTCGTGCACCAGGGCATAGGCCCGGCTGATGGTGCCGACCGTCAGCCCGAGATCGAAGGCGATGTTGCGCTGGGGCGGCAGCTTCGTGCCGGGCGGCAGGCGCCCATCCTCAATGGCTGCTTCGATCTGGTTGGCGAGCCGGACATAGATGGGTCCGGTTCCGGTGGAGAGGTCAGGCAGCCAATTTGTCATGGGGACAAGATCTCGATTTGCGCCAATTTGGCGGCATTGTATCTCTTTTTTGGCGAAATGCTACAGGAAAGGCAGTTACATCATGGCCCAGGCAAGCGAAAATGTCCTCATTGTCACCCCATCTTCCCGGGGCAAGGCGCGACAGATTGCAGTCCGTCATGATCGCGACGGTCTGTTCCTTGCGGGCTGGATGCGTTTGGTGCTGTTTCTGCGGTCCTGGCAGGAGAAACGGCGCAGCCGCCGCGCGCTTGACCGTCTCACGGCGGACGACCTGCGCGACATAGGGCTCACCCGCGACGAGGCGCGGCGCGAATACAGGAAATCGTTCTTTATCGAGTGACCGGCTTCAGCGGCAACCGTTGCCGCCGCGTGCCCAGCGGTTCACGTCGGCGGTGATGCGGCCGGCGACGGCTTCGCCCATCATGGGCCCGAATGCATCGAGGCGGGCGGGGTTGCCCTCCGCCTGCACCACGAGCAGCGGGCGCGATTCCGGGCTATGCGCCTTGACGACCAGGATGCGCGGGCGACCGGAGAAGGAGTTCAGCTCCGGCGCAAGACGATATCCGGCAAAGGCCGGGTCCCTGGACTTGAACCAGCAGGCATTGGCACCCAGCGCCACGCGCTCCATGACCGGCAGTGCCCCGCGGGCAACGTTGGATGTCGGACGTTCCGCCCGCGGCGTGCAGGCCGAAAGGGCGGCGGCTGCGACGGTAATTGCGGCGACGGAGAGAGCGGCATTGCGGAACGTGCGGAGCATCGGGGAGCCTTCAAGAAGGGATGAAACCGGCGCCGCGGGACCGCGAGCGCCAAGCAGCGGCTGAACTGGTCAGGCCGCGATCACATCGAGAGCCGAAGCGAAGATGCCGCGGCCATCATTGCCGCCATGGGCGGATTCGATGAGGTTTTCCGGATGGGGCATCATGCCGAGCACGTTGCCGCGGGCATTCATGACGCCGGCAATGTCGTTGATCGAGCCGTTCGGGTTGGTGCCGTCGGCGTAGCGGAACACCACCTGGCCATTGCCTTCGATGGACTTCAGCGTCTCGGCATCGGCAAAATAGTTGCCGTCATGATGGGCGACCGGGCAGCGGATGATCTGGCCCTTGGCATAGGCCCGGGTGAATTCCGTCTCGGCATTTGCGACTTCGAGCTTGATTTCCTTGCAGACGAAACGCAGTGAGGCGTTGCGCATCAGGGCGCCGGGCAGCATGCCGGCTTCGAGCAGGATCTGGAAGCCATTGCAGACGCCGAGGACCTTCACGCCCTTTTCAGCCTTCGCCTTGATCGCCTGCATGACGGGCATGCGGGCGGCGATCGCGCCGCAACGCAGGTAATCGCCATAGGAGAAGCCGCCGGGGATGACGATCAGGTCCACATCCGGGATTTCGGTTTCGGTCTGCCAGATGGTGACCGGCGCCTTGCCCGAGATCTTCGTCAGCGCGGCGATCATGTCGCGGTCGCGGTTGAGGCCGGGAAGTTGAACGACGGCGGATTTCATGGGCTGTGGTCTCCGGGTGCTGGTCTGGCTTGGTCCATCCGCCATTTCCTGGCATGGCGGATGGGCGAATATGAGGCAGTTATCAGCCGCTATAATCGAATGGAACGCCGGCTTCCGCAAGCTCACGCAGATCGAGGCGCCACTCGATGCGGTCAAGGCAATCGCCATGCTGGAACAGGATGCCATAGATATCATGGATGTCCTGCTGCATGGAAACCATCGTACCACGCATGGCATTGATCTCCTGCTTCACGTCCCTGATGTCGCTGCGCATGAGGGATAAGTTCCCCTGCATTCCCTTCAGCAGTTCGTACATCAGGTCGCTGGTGATCTCTGCCATGTCCATCGCACCTCAGGAGAGGGCGATAGAGTAGTTCTCGATCACGGTGTTTGCAAGCAACTTCTCACATACGGCCTTCAGGGTTTCCTCGGCCTTTGCCTTGTCGGTCTCTGCGAGTTCGAGGTCGAAGACCTTGCCCTGGCGGACGCCGCCGATGCCGGAGAAACCGAGGCTGCCGAGAGCGCCTTCGATTGCCTTGCCCTGCGGGTCGAGAACGCCGTTCTTGAGCGTGACGGTCACACGTGCCTTGATCACTGGTCTTATCCCCTGCTTACTTGACGAGTACGGGTCCCATGCCGCGCACGGGTTCGTTTTCATTGATGATGCCGAGACGGCGGGCAACTTCCTGATAGGCCTCCAGAAGGCCCCCCAGATCCTCGCGGAAGCGGTCCTTGTCCAGCTTGTTGCGGGTCTCGATATCCCAAAGGCGGCAGCTGTCGGGCGAGATCTCGTCCGCCAGGATGATCCGCATCATGTCGCCCTCGAACAGGCGACCGCATTCGATCTTGAAGTCCACCAGCTGGATGCCGACGCCGAGGAAAAGGCCGGTCATGAAATCGTTGACGCGGATGGCGAGCGCCATGATGTCGTCGAGTTCGGCAGGGTTGGCCCAGCCGAAGGCCGTGATGTGCTCTTCGGAAACCATCGGGTCATCGAGCGCATCGGACTTGTAGTAGAATTCGATAATCGAACGCGGGAGGATGGTGCCTTCTTCGATGCCCAGGCGCTTTGCAAGCGAACCAGCGGCGACGTTGCGCACCACGATCTCGAGCGGGATCATCTCCACTTCCCGGATGAGCTGCTCGCGCATGTTCAGCCGACGCAGGAAATGGGTCGGGATGCCGATGCGGTTCAGGTGCGAGAAGATGTACTCGCAGATCCGGTTGTTGAGCACGCCCTTGCCGTCGATGACTTCGTGCTTCTTTTTGTTGAAGGCCGTGGCGTCATCCTTGAAGAACTGGATGAGCGTGCCCGGCTCGGGACCTTCATAAAGGATCTTGCCCTTGCCTTCGTATATACGGCGGCGACGGTTCATGATGCTGTCTCTGTCAATAGGCGCCATCGGTGGGCGCAGGGAATGTGTTAGCGCGTCCCATAAAGGAAAAGAACACAATTCACAATGCAGCAGCACCTCCTTCGGACGATTATCGAAGCCGAAGGCGAAGCGACAGACCCGGTCGCACGCCGCAATCCTCCTCGATGCCGGAAGATTGCGTTGCCCAATCGGCGAATTTGGTGTTTCGCCGATTGAATTTTGCCACGGGCTTCGATTAATGGAGGTCAGAATTAGCATTCTGGTTCATCTTTAGGAGACTGCCCGATGACTGGCATGAGTGACCGCGAAAAGGCGTTCGAAAACAAGTTCGCCCACGACGAGGAAATGAAGTTCAAGGCCGTTGCCCGCCGCAACAAGCTGCTCGGCCTTTGGGTCGCCGGCCAGATCGGCAAGGCCGATGCGGAAGCCTATGCGAAGGAAGTGGTCGCCGCCGATTTCCAGGAAGCGGGCGATGACGACGTCATCCGCAAGGTGAAGGGCGACTTCGACGCCGCCAACGTGGCGATGACCGAAGAGCAGATCGTCCAGAAGATGACCGAGCTGCATGCTGAGGCAAAGCGCCAGCTGTTCGAGGAATAAGCCTCGGCTTGCCCGCGAATCGAAAAGCCGCCTTCGGGGCGGCTTTTTTCATGCGCGACGAACGGCGAGGCGGGTCAGCCCATCCACCGCTTCTCACGGATGAAATTCGGAATGGCATCCGCCGGCATGGGCCTCGCAAGGCCGTAGCCCTGCAGGATGTCGCATCCCACGTCCTTCAGGATGCGGATGTGCTCGCGGGTTTCCACGCCCTCGGCCAGAACCTTGATGTCGAGCGATTTGCCGATCTCCACGATCGAGGCCACCAGGCGGCGCTGCTCGGTCGAATCGGGCAACGAGCGGACCAGCTCCCGGTCTATCTTGAGAATGTGGGGGTTGATCTTCATCAGGCTGATGATCGACGCGTGTCCGGTTCCGAAGTCGTCGATCTCGATCTGGATTCCGAGCGACCTGAGGGCGGCGAGCGTATCGGCCGTCCCCTTGTCATGATCGTCGAGAAAGATCGATTCCAGCAATTCGAAGGACACCGTTCCGGGGCGGATCTTCAGCGATTTCAGTTTCCGGATCAGCTGCGGGTCGTCCAGTCTCCGGGCGGAGACATTGACCGATATGCGGTCTATGGCAAGCCCGTCGCGCTCCCAGCGGTTGAGGTCGGACAGAGCCTGCTCCAGCACGAAGGCATCAATGGTGGAAACGACATCCAGATCGGTGGCGACCGAGAGGAACTGGTCGGGCGTGATGATGCCGCGTTCCGGATGCTTCCAGCGTACCAGTGTTTCCATTCCAGCCAGACGCAGGTCATCGGCGAAGAACTGGGGCTGGTAGAAGGGGATGAATTCCCGGTTCTCCAGCGCGTGGAGGATTTCGTCCGAGAGGCGCTTGGTTCGGATGATCGCGTCCTGCGTTTCCGGCGAGAAGAACTCGTGACGGTTTCGGCCTCGGCTTTTGGCGCGATAGAGCGCGATGTCGGCGTTCAGCAGCAGCTGTTTTCCGTCGATCTTTTCACCTTCCGCGATCGCGATGCCGATGCTGGCGCCAATGCGGATGGCATGGCCATGATAGGGCACGGGCTTGGAAAGCTCGCGGATGATCTGGTCGGCAAGGGCTGCAAGCCGCCGCGGCGTGTTGAGGGAGCGGGAAACGAAGGCAAATTCGTCGCCACCGATGCGGGCGACGAAATCGTTACCGCGCACCAGGCCGCGCAACACGGTCGTCGCTTCCTTGAGAACGACGTCTCCGGCTTCGTGGCCGAGCGTGTCGTTGATCTGCTTGAAGCGGTTCAGGTCGATGTGAAGGACGGAGAGCGGCCGCCGGTCCTTTGCGCCCAGCGCCGTCTCGCGCTCGAGGATTTCCTCGAGATAGCGGCGGTTCGGCAGGCCGGTCAGGTAGTCGTGCAGCGCATTGTGCCGGATGCGGGCGTGAACCTCTTCGAGCTCCTTGTTGCGGGCTTCCGCAAGGTCCTTGGCGGCGGCGAGCTCCTGGCGCAGGAGCACGTCTTCGGTTACGTCCCAGTTCGCGCCGATCATGCGGTTTACACCGGACGAGGTCCGGAAAGGGGCAGCGCGGGCGCGGATATAGCGAACGCTGCCATCGGGCCGGCGAATGCGGTATTCGTTGCGGAAGGGCTTCTTGTCCTCGGCGCCGGTGTCGGCGACATCCACGGCCCGGGCGCGATCCTCCGGCAGGATCATGCTTTCCCAGACGCTGAAGGGCTTCAGGTGCTCGGTGCCTTCCAGACCGAAGATCTTGAGGACGTTGTCGTCCCAATCCGCAGGCCCGGTCTCCAGATCGGCCTCGAACACGCCGATCTGCGAGACGTCGAGCGCCATTTCGAGGCGCTGGGAGAGCTTCTCCAGCCGCGCTTCGTCTTCCTTGCGCTTGGTGATGTCGGTGTCCGTTCCGACAACACGCAGCGGCGTGCCGTCCTGGTCCCACTCCACCACGGAGCCACGGCACTCGATCCAGATGAAATGGCCTTCGCGATGCCGCTCGCGATACTCGAAAACCTGATAGCGCTCGTCGCCCGCATTCTGCCCTGCGACGGCCTCGATCACCCGCGCCTGGTCATCCGGGTGGATGTTCCGGATCCAGTCGTCGAAATTCGGATTGACCTCTTCCTCGACGGGAATGCCGCGCAGGCTCTTCCACACGTCGGAATAATAATAGCTGCCGGTGCGGAAATTATGGTCCCACACGCCCAGGTCCGATCCCACGAGCGCGTGGTTCCAGCGGCTTTCCCGCTCAACGAGATCATCAAGCACATCCGAAGGGGTGCGGGTCGGGACAAGCTGGACCTCTACGCGGTCCGACGAACCGGAGGCGCGCGCGCCGAAAATCACCAGCACCCAATGGTGCAAGTCGCGCGTGCCGAAGCGCACCTGCGCATGAAAGGGCACATCCGGCCGGCGGGCGCTTTCGGAAATCATCCTTAACAGGACCGGCTGGTCATGCGGGTGTATCAGTTCCGCAAGCGGACGGCCGATGGCCGCTCCCTGGTCAATCGCGAAGGGGCAGTTGTCGCTGCTGAGGACGCCCAGCACCCGCGCATCCGTGCCGAGGGTGACCAGGCAGTATTCGAACTGGTAGTCGCGCCACCGCTCCTCCGCCTCTGCAGGGGTCGGATCTGCCTGATTTCCCTTGAAAAAGAGCGGCTTCGGAGACAAGATTTCAGTCCGTTGGCGTGATTATGTCGAACTATCGCTGTCACGACTTAATTTCATCTTAAATCGTAACAGAAGATACAACATATGTCACAGAACTAAAGTTTGATGTCTCAAACTGACATGGGAAGGCGCGAAAGGAACTGGGCGAAGACCATTGTTCCTTCCGGCCACGGACCATGGCCGGATTCGGCGTTGATGTGGCCGGATTCCCCTGCGTCGATGAAGAGCGAGCCCCATGCCTTTGCCATCTTCTCGGCATGTGCGAAGCTGCCGAACGGATCGTTGCGGCTTGCGATGGTGATCGACGGGAAGGGAAGGGGCATCTCGGGGTAAGGCCCGAAGGTCATCAGATGCTTCGGGCGGATGGCGGGATTGGTGACTTCCGGCGGAGCGACGAGAAAGGCGCCGGCCACACGCTTGCGAAACTCGGGTATGGCGTGCAGCGCCGTCGGAACGCCGAGCGAGTGCGCGACGAGGACGACCGGCTTGGTCGCGGCATTCACCTCTTCCGCAACCCGGGCGACCCAGTCTTCGCGCACCGGTTTCGACCATTCGGCCTGCTCCACGCGGCGCGCGCTCTTCAACCGCGACTGCCAGCGGGTCTGCCAGTGGTGTTCGCCCGAATTGGTGTAACCGGGGATGATCAGGATGTCTGCGTCTGCTGCTTTCATGCGGCCTATGTGCGTGCGGAGCGTCCTTGCGTCAAGAGGCAAGCGGCCTGCCGAAGGCTTCAGGAGCGCTTCTTGAGAAAGCCGAAATAGGCCTTCAGACGGGCCTTCGTATTCGTCATGCGGTCGAACTGTACGCCGATCTCGTCGCCGCGCTGCCAGCGGGCGGTTCCGGCCAGCACGCCCACTTCGGGTCCCGTCACGGTGATGCGGGCACCGGGGAGGTGCGGCGTCTTTTCGGACGTGCGCAGCGCCATGCCGGACCGAGACATGTTGACGATCTCCGCCTCTCCGGAAAACTCCTGGGCATTGATTTCCACCGTGAAGGCGCAGGTTTCCCGCTCCTCGCGAACGACCTGCTCGCGCTGCTTCAGCTTTCCGAATGCCTGTCCACCGATGACAGGTGCGTAATGCCTGATGCCGTTCTTGTGCATGTGCTGTTCCCGTCTGGAATAAGCATGTCCTTGACGGGCGACGATATAGGCGAAAAATTGATGACGAATTATAAAATCAATACATAAAAATGCTCCGCCAAAACGGCGGAGCACAGATTAGCCCGGTCCAGCGTCGTGGCGGTGTCAGGCCGTCGCCGAGCCGAAAACGCGGGTGAAGATCGTGTCCACGTGCTTCGTGTGATAGCCGAGGTCGAACTTCTCGCGGATTTCCTCTTCGGAAAGGGCCGCGCGCACTTCCTGGTCGGCCAGAAGCTCTTCGAGGAAGTCCTTGCCTTCTTCCCACACCTTCATCGCGTTGCGCTGCACGAGACGGTAGGAATCCTCGCGCGAGAGGCCCGCCTGCGTGAGTGCCAGCAGCACGCGCTGCGAATGCACGAGGCCGCGGAACTTGTTGAGGTTCTTCATCATGTTGTCGGGGTAGACGAGCAGCTTGTCGATCACGCCCGTCAGGCGGGCGAGGGCGAAGTCGAGCGTCACGGTCGCGTCGGGGCCGATCATGCGCTCTACGGAGGAGTGGGAGATGTCACGCTCGTGCCAGAGCGCCACGTTTTCCATCGCGGGCATGGCGTAGGAGCGGACCATGCGGGCGAGACCGGTCAGGTTTTCCGTCAGCACCGGGTTACGCTTGTGCGGCATGGCCGACGAGCCCTTCTGGCCCGGGGAGAAATACTCCTCCGCTTCCAGTACCTCGGTGCGCTGCAGGTGGCGGATTTCGGTCGCGAGACGCTCGATCGAGGAGGCGATCACGCCCAGCGTTGCGAAGTACATGGCGTGACGATCGCGCGGAATGACCTGCGTGGAGACCGGCTCGGCCTTGAGGCCCATCGCCTCGGCCACATGCTCCTCGACGCGCGGATCGATGTTGGCGAAGGTGCCGACGGCGCCGGAGATCGCGCAGGTCGCAACCTCTTCGCGCGCGGCGACGAGGCGGGTGCGGCAGCGTTCGAATTCGGCATAGGCAAGCGCCATCTTGACGCCGAAGGTGGTGGGCTCTGCATGGATGCCGTGCGAGCGGCCGATGGTGACCGTGTCCTTGTGCTCGAAGGCGCGGCGCTTGAGGGCGGCAAGCAGCTTGTCGAGATCGGCGAGCAGCAGATCCGTGGCGCGCACCAGCTGGACGTTGAAGCAGGTATCGAGAACGTCGGACGACGTCATGCCCTGATGCACGAAGCGCGCGTCGGGGCCGACGATTTCGGCGAGGTGGGTGAGGAAAGCGATGACGTCATGCTTGGTGACCGCCTCGATTTCGTCGATGCGCGCGACGTCGAAGGTGGCAGCCCCGCCCTTTTCCCATATGGTGCGCGCGGCGTCTGCCGGGATCACACCCAGTTTCGCCAGCGCATCGCAGGCATGGGCTTCGATTTCGAACCAGATGCGGAACTTGGTTTCCGGGGACCAGATGGAAACCATTTCGGGCCGGGAATAGCGCGGGATCATGGGAGGAGCCTTCTTTCAAGCGTAGGATGGCGCCGCTTTAGCAAATGGCGCCGGCGATCTCAACGAATCCATTTCGCAAGCGCGAAACTGACGACGAGCAACAGGGGAAATGCGATTGGCAGGTACTGGGGCAGGCCGAGCACGAGGAACTGATAGCAGGCACCGAGCGTGGTCGCGACCAGCTGGATGCCCCACGTGAGCGTGAAGACCGGGTCGTGCCAGCGGGCATAGAAGGATCTGTACTCGATGGCAAAGACAAGGGCCGTGAAGCCGAGCGTGCCGAGCGTCAGGCCAAGCATGCAGGCTGCAAGGCGGGTCTCCCGGCTCCGCCGCCTGCCGATCCACCGGGCGATCGGCAGACTGACCGTCCATCCGAGGAACCCTCCGGCAAAATAGAAGCGGCAGAGGGAAGCCAGATGAAACGTGTTGAGGCCGAAATGCTGCCACTGGTAGACGAGCATGCTGGCAACCATGGCGAGGCCCCAGAGGATGCCGCCGACGAGCATGATCATCGGAAAGGAGCGGGAGGCACCGCCGGGGCGCGGGGCCTTGCCCCTTGCCGGTAGCTCGCCTGCGCCGCCCGCCGCCAACCCGGTCAGGCCCCGACCGACTGGCGCAGCAGCGCGATGGTCTTGCGGTAGTCTTCCGCGCCATCGCCCTTGAAGACGGCAGAGCCCGCAACCAGCGCGTTGGCTCCGGCACCAAAGGCAAGCGGCGCCGTTTCGGCGGTGATGCCGCCATCCACCTCGAGCTCGATCGGGCGGTCGCCGATAAGCGCGCGTGCGGCGCGGATCTTGTCGGTCATCGCATGGATGTATTTCTGTCCACCGAAACCGGGGTTGACCGTCATGATCAGCACCAGATCGATTTCGGAGATGACGTGTTCGAGTACGGAGAGCGGTGTTGCCGGGTTGAGCGAAACGCCGGCCTTGCGGCCCATGGCCCTGATCGACTGGACGGAGCGATGGAGATGCGGCCCCGCCTCGGCATGCACGGTGATGATGTCGCAGCCCGCCTTGGCAAAAGCCTCCAGGTAGGGATCGGCCGGCGAGATCATCAGATGGCAGTCGAAGATGGCATCGGTGTGCGGCCGCAATGCCTTGATCACGTCGGGACCGAAGGAAATGTTCGGCACGAAATGACCGTCCATGACGTCCAGGTGGATCCAGTCTGCACCGGCAGCCGTCACGTCGGCGACTTCCTGGCCAAGCTTGGCATAGTTGGCAGCGAGGATGGAGGGGGCGATCCGGAGGGGCAGCGTCATGACGGTTTCCTGCAAACACGGTTTCAGAGCGCGGGCTCTTGCCGCGGCACATAGCACCGCGCCTGCCGGCTTCGCAACTGGCATGCGCTGAAAAAGCCCGCAATCCCTGGGACAGACCCGCTATTGCGCCGGTGGCGCGACAAAGGCCTTTCCGTTCCATTGCTGGATCACGAAGGGATTTTCCGTCAGCTCGTGCCTGTCGGTGAAGCGCACCGGCCCGACGGGCGTGTCGAAGGCACGTCCGGTCAGCACCTCGATAAGCGGCTTGCCCTCGCTCCCGGCTGCGGCAAGGGCCTGATCGGCGACAATCTGCGCGGCAAGGGCCGGCAGGACGTAACCCTCCGGTTCGACGCCCTTTACGCGCATGTCCTTGACGAGATCGGCATTGGCAGGATCCTGCGCGGGGTCCTTGACCACGAGGCCCTGCACCCCGGCAGGGAGGGGGATCGCCTCCGGCGTCGTCTCTATGGTCGATCCCGCCAGGACGCTGATCGGGGCCGCCTGTTCGATCAGGTCGCGGGCAAGCACGGCGATATCGTCCCGGTCTGCGGCGACGAAGACACGCAGCACGCCCGCCGACGACAGATGCCGCACCAGCGTCAGCTGCTGGTCCTGCCCGGGCCGCAGCGTGTCCATCAGCACCGGCTTCACGCCGCTTTCCTCAAGCGCCACGCGCAGCCGCTCCACCAGGTCGTGATTGCCGATGGCACCATCATCCACCAGCGCGAAGGGCTCGGCGCTCCAGACTGTACCGATCACGGAAGCGAGCTTTTGCACCTCCGCTGCCTGCGACGGGCCGAGCCTGAAGAGGGGCCAGCCGTTCTTGAGCGCATCTTCCATGAGGATATCGGAGCGGACACCGAGAGCGATCGCCGGAATCCCGGCCTCTTTCAGCGCGGGAAGAGCCGCCTCAAGCGATTCCGTGCAGAGAAATCCGGTGGCGACCTGTGCCTTTGCCTCGATGAGCTGGCGCGCAATTTCCGCGCCGTCGGCCGCTTCGCACCCGTCGGGCACCCTCACGACCCGATTGCCGTGCAACGCCGCGCCGATGCCGGCGCCGGCATCGATCTGCGTCCCGAGAACCGCATAGGGTCCTTTCTGCGGGGAAACGACGCCGATGGTGAAATCGTCCGCGGCAACGGTCGTTGCCGCCAGCAGGCAGAGCAGGGTGGCGATGCAATGTCGTGCAGAAGCCATCGGCTGCGGCGTCCTCGGATTATCTCGTTGCATACCTATTAACCTCGGCGGCGAAACCGTCAAAGGAAAAGCGTTGGCGCGGGCCCCGACGGCCTGCGTTGTGGAAAATGTAATATATCAATCCCATATTGGCGCGAACCGGTCCATGAGAGGGACCCGGTCGCCGGGGGAATGCCCTCGCGGGCGAGATCATCTTGGAGGCACAGGGTGTTGGACAAGCACAAGGTCGATGCACAGATCTATCGGGATGCCATGGCGCGCTATGCCGGCCATGTGCAGATCGTCACGACCGCGATGGGAGAGGCCCGCCGGGGTGTCACCATCACCGCTGCCTGCTCGGTTTCCGACAATCCGCCGACGGTCCTCGTCTGCCTCAACAACGGCAACCCGAACAACGAGATCTTCTTCGAAAGCGGCATCTTCTGCCTGAATTCGCTCGGCGCGGGCATGCAGTCGCTGGCGGAGGCCTTTTCCGGACGCAATCCGCTGACGGCCGAGGAGCGGTTTGCGCTGGGGCAGTGGAAAACGCTGGTAACGGGTGCCCCCGTACTCGAGACGGCCAATGTCGCCTTCGATTGCCGTGTGGTCGACCGCAAGGTCACATCCACGCACACGGTTCTCTTCGGCGAGGTCATGGCAGTACACGCCGGCGCTGCGGATGCGGCGCTGATCTATCTGGACCGGGGCTATCGCACGCTATAAGCTTCTCCTCAACAAGGGAGGAGACATGACCGCGGATCCCGTATCCCGCTTGCCCGGAAGCATCGAGGAAACCGTTTCGCTGCTGGGCGGCGAAAACTATCTGGCAGGCCGTTCGCTGGCCACCGTGGTGTTCCTCGCCCTCAAGATGAAGCGGCCGCTCTTCCTCGAAGGCGAGGCAGGCGTGGGCAAGACCGAGATTGCCAAGGTGCTTTCCCGGGCGCTCGGCCGCGATCTCATCCGCCTCCAGTGCTACGAGGGGCTCGACATTTCCACTGCCGTCTACGAATGGAACTATCCGGCGCAGATGCTCGACATCCGCCTGTCGGAGGCCACGGGCGAAAGGGACCGGGACCAGATCGAGGCGGGCCTGTTTTCCGAGCGGCACCTCATACGGCGGCCCGTGCTGCAGGCGCTTTCCCCGACGCTTGGAAAGGGACCCCCGGTGTTCCTCATCGACGAGCTGGACCGCGCGGACGAGGCTTTCGAGGCCTTCCTGCTGGAAGTCCTGTCCGATTTTCAGGTGACCATTCCAGAGCTCGGAACCATCAGGGCCGATGCGCCGCCGATCGTGATCATCACCACCAATCGCACCCGCGAGGTGCATGATGCGCTGAAGCGCCGCTGCCTGTATCATTGGGTGGATTACCCCTCCGCCAAGCTCGAGCTCGAGATTGTCCGGCAGAAGGTGCCGGGCTGTCGGGAGAGCCTGTCCCGCGAGATCGTCTCCTATGTCCAGGGGCTTCGCCGGCTCGACCTCTTCAAGAATCCCGGCGTGGCCGAAACAATCGACTGGGCGACGGCGCTGACCGAGCTGGACCGGGTGGCGCTGGACCCCGAGACCATTTCCGACACCATCGGCACGCTCCTCAAGTATCAGGACGACATCGCCCGCCTTGCCGGGAGCGAGGGTGCGAAACTGCTGGCCGAGGTGAAGGCCTCGCTCAGTGCGGAGGCCTGAGATGATGCCCCCGCGGGAGGAGAAGGAGCCGCATCAGGGTCTCGTACTCCCCGCCCTTTCCGAAGGCGACGGCAGCTTTGCCGACAACATCGTTTATTTTGCCCGCGCACTTCGCAAGGCAGGTCTGCGCGTCGGACCGGCATCCGTGACGGAGGCCATCGAGGCCGTGCTGGCCCTTGGCATCGGCTCCCGGGAGGAGTTTCATGCGGCCCTCTCCGCCGTCTTCGTCAAGAGACGCGAGGATCAGCAGGTTTTCGACGAGGCGTTTCAGCTCTTCTGGCGGGCGCGCGACTACATCTCGCAGATGATGTCGATGATGCTGCCGACCGGAGCCCGGAAGGAGCCGGAGAAGCAGAGGGCCGGCGCCGCCCGCATCGGCGACGCCTTCAACAATCGCCGCCAGAACCCGGCGGCGGAAGACGCGCCGCCGGAGGTCGTAACCGATGCCCGCTTCACGGCCTCCGGAAACGAGGTTCTGCGCAAGATGGATTTCGCCCAGATGACGGCAACCGAACTTGCAGCAGCCCGAAAGGCGATCGAGGCGCTTCGCATGCCCGACGACCGGGTGAAGCTCCGCCGTTTTCGCCCGGCACTGCGCGGCAAGCTCGACGCACGAGCGACGTTGCGCGCCAGTCTGCGGAGCGGCGGTGACATCCTGCTGCCGCGCTTCCGCAAGCGGCGCGAGGCGCAGCCGCCGCTTGTGGTCCTTGCCGATATCTCCGGGTCGATGAGCCAGTACAGCCGGGTGTTCCTGCATTTTCTTCATGTACTCGCTTCCCGGCGGAAGCGGGTGCATGTTTTCCTTTTCGGCACGCGGCTGACGAACGTGTCCCGCCAGATTGCCAATCGCGATCCGGATCTCGCGGTAGAGGCGTGCACGGCCATGGTTACCGATTGGTCCGGCGGCACCCGCATCGGCGAGACGCTCAAGGAATTCAACCGGCTTTGGGGCCGGCGCGTGCTGGGACAGGGGGCTATCGTGCTGCTTCTGACCGATGGGCTCGAGCGCGAGGGCGTCGATGTGCTGGAGCACGAGATCGACCGGCTGCATCGCTCCTGCCGGCGGCTGATCTGGCTCAATCCGCTTTTGCGTTTCGAAGGCTTCGAGGCGCGTGCAAGGGGGGTGAAGGCCATGATGCCCCATGTGGACGAGTTCCGCGCGGTGCATAATCTCGATTCGCTGGATGCGCTGGTGGAGGCGCTTGCAGGCCATGGCAACCGCACCGATCGCCGGTTCGCCTTCGGTGATGCCGGTGCCGCCTGACCGAGGAAGGAGCTTTGCGATGCAGGATGTACAGGATCCGCTGATTGCCGCCGAAGTGTGGCTTGCCGAGGGACGGGGCGTGGCGCTCGCAACCGTGATCGAGACCTGGGGGTCGGCGCCGCGGCCGGTCGGCAGCCATCTGGTGGTCGATTCCGACGGCAACTTCCTCGGCTCTGTCTCGGGCGGTTGCGTCGAGGGCGCCGTCATCACCGAGGCCGCCGAGGTGATTGCCTCTAGGGAGCCCCGCATGCTCGAATTCGGGGTGGCGGATGAAACGGCCTGGCGCGTCGGCCTCTCCTGCGGCGGTCGCATCCGGGTGCAGCTCGAAAGGATTGGCGGATGAAGCGCGAGGTCCTGCACGCGATCAACCGCGCCCGCGTCAACCGGAAGGCCGTCGCGACGCTGACGGGGCCGGCGGGAGAGACGGACCGGGTTTTCCACGAGAACGATCTGCCCGACGGACCATTGGGCGAGGCGCTTGCCCGCGCTTTCCGTACGGGCAAGCCCGGCCCGGTGGAGCTCGAAAGCGGCAACGCCTTCGTGAATGTCTACCTGCCGCCGGTCCGGATCGTGGTGATCGGGGCCGTACACATCAGCCAGGCGCTGGCGCCTATGGCACGGATCGCGGGCTACGACCTCTCGGTCATCGACCCGCGCACCGCATTTGCCACGCCGGAACGTTTCGATGGGGTGGATCTCCGGGCGGATTGGCCGGAGGATGTGCTTGCGGAGCGGCCGCTCGATGCCCACACAGCGCTCGCGGCCCTGACCCATGATCCCAAGATCGACGATTTCCCGCTGTCGGCGGCGCTATCTGCCGGCTGTTTCTACGTGGGGGCTCTTGGCAGCCGCAAGACCCATGTGAAGCGCGTCGAGCGGCTCCTCGCCCTGGGGCATACGGAGAGCGAAATTGCCCGTATCTCGGCTCCCATCGGGCTCGATATCGGAGCGGCCACGCCGGCGGAAATTGCCGTTGCCGTGCTGGGCGACATCATCGCGGCCTATCGCCGGCGCGGTCTTGCGTCACCGGCAGGTGACGGAGCATGAGGTTCGGTTCGTTTTCGCTGACGGAAGGCGAGGGGCTGGTGCTGGCCCATTCGGTGCGCGTCGCGGACCTGAGCTTCCCCAAGGGGCATCGCCTTACGCAAGGGGAGGCGGAGCGCCTGCAGGCCTGCGGGGTGAACGAGGTGATCGCCGTCCGGCTCGAGCCCGGCGATCTTGGCGAGGATGCTGCTGCACAACGGATTGCATCTGCCTTTCCGGGCAGTCACCATCGGGTGACACAGGCGGCAACCGGGCGCGTGAACGTGCATGCCACCGCAAACGGCCTGTTCATCGCCGATCGGGAGGCGGTCCATCGTCTCAACCGCATCGATCCTGCCATCACCTTTGCCTGTCTCGAAAGCCACGTGCCGGTCGCGGATGGCGAGATGGTGGGAACGGTGAAGATCATCCCGCTTGCGGTTGCAGAATCGAGGGTTGCCGAGGCGGAGGGTCTGCTCGCGGGTTCCCGGCCCTTCGACGTGCTGCCCTTCAGACCGCATGCGGTTACGCTGATTGCGACCGAGCTTCCGGGCCTCAAGCCTTCCGTCATGGACAAGACGGCCCGGGTGCTTGCCCGCAGGCTTCATCCGTCGGGCAGCAGCATCGTGCGGGAGATCCGCGTTCCGCATCGTGCCGAGGCCGTTGCAGCCGTGATCCGCACGCCCGTCGGCGAGCGGGAGAGGGATCGCCTTGTCGTCATTTTCGGCGCTTCGGCCCTGACCGATTTCGACGACGTCATTCCGGCGGCGGTCCGGGCGGCGGGTGGAAGGGTCATTCACGCGGGGCTGCCCGTCGATCCCGGCAACCTGCTCGTGCTCGGCGAGGTCGCGGGCGTGCCGGTCATCGGTGCGCCGGGCTGTGCCCGCAGTCCTGCGGAGAACGGCTTCGACTGGGTGCTGAACCGCATCCTTGCAGGCAGGATGCCTGAACCGGACGATCTCACCGGCTGGGGCGTCGGCGGGCTGCTGAAGGAAATCCCGATACGGCCAAGCCCGCGCGAGGCGACGGAACCGCCTCCCGAGAAGCTCCGCGTCGCCGGACTTGTGCTTGCAGCCGGCAGGGCAAGCCGCATGGGCAATGGCGGACACAAGTTGCTGGCGGAGTTTTCCGGAGAACCGCTGGTCAGGCGATCGACCCGGATCGTGCAGCAGGGACGGGTAGACTGCGTCGCGGTGGTCACGGGGTTTCGTGCGGAGGAGATCCGGGCCGCGCTGGGGGGTCTCGGTGCCGTGATCGCGCACAATCCCGATTATACGAGCGGGATGGCAAGCTCGCTTGCGACGGGGCTCGACCTCCCTGCCGTGGCCGATGCCGATGGTGTCCTGGTCATGCTGGCGGACATGCCCGGCGTTTCGGCGAATGACATCGGGACGCTGGTCGATACGTTCCGGGCGGAGGGAGGACGGGCCGTCGTGCGTGCCGTCTCTGCCGGCAAACGGGGCAATCCGGTGGTGCTGCCGAAGGCGCTTTTTCCGGCGCTTCGCCGGCTGGAGGGCGATAGCGGTGCAAGAACCATCATCGAGACATCCGGTCTTCCTGTCGTGGATGTCGAAATCGGCGAGGCTGCGCATCTGGACGTGGATACGCCCGAGGCGGTGCTCGAGGCTGGCGGGATCCTGAAGGGGTAGGGCAGTGGATAACGATCACATCGAGGAGATCTTCACGGCGCTCGGGCCGGTCACCATCCGCCGGATGTTCGGCGGCAAGGGTGTCTACTGCGATGGCCACATCCTCGCGGTCGTCTACAAGGGCGAACTGCTGCTGAAGGCGGATGAGGAAACAGCACCCCTGTTTGCCGATGCGGGGGCCGTGCAATGGGCCTATCTCAGCAAGACCGGCAAGACCGCACACATGCCCTACTGGTCCATTCCCGACGAGGCTCTGGATGATCCCGACGAGATGACGGTCTGGGCTCGGCGCGCTTACGAGGCGGCGCTGCGGGCGAAGTAACCCCTTTCCGACAATGCCGTGACCGCATCCGCTGCAAAGCGGGAAAGCGGAGCCGGAAGTTCATCCGGCCCGAACCATCCGAAGCCGTGAAACTTGTCCGGCTCGGGCATGCCCGGCTCGCCGGAAAAATCCGTCGTGACAAAGATGAGTGAGAGCCAGTGCTGCCCGTCCTCCGGGATGATCTGTTCCGACAGACACAGGAAACCGATTTCGCCGATGGCAAGCGCGCTTTCCTCCTCGGCCTCGCGGCGGGCAGCCTGCGCGGCCGGTTCCATGTGGTCCACCTTCCCGCCGAGAATGTTCCAGCTGCCGGCCTCCGGCGCCTTGACGCGGCGATAGAGCAGCAGCTTGCCGTTTCTCATGACGGCAAGGCCTGCACCCACCCCGGGAAAGGAAAGCCCCGGCAGGCCGGGGCTTGGTTGTGCGGGACTATCGGCAGCCATGGCTGGCATCAGCCCTTCGCGGCAAGGCCTGCAATGAGCATGAACGCCGGAATGTCGTCGCCGAAGCCGACCGGGGTCGGACCGTCGTCGTGATCGCGATGACGGTTGCGGCGCTCGCGGCGGCCGTCGTCATTGGCGGGGCTCGGCCGGCTGTTGCGCACCGGGGCCGGCTGCTGCTGGGGCCGCGCCTCCGGCTGACGCTCGGCACGGGTTTCTGCAACGGGTTCCACGGCTTCGATCATCTCTTCCTCGACCTGCTTCTCGTTCTTGTTGCGGCGGTCGCTACGGCGCTTGGAGCCGTCGCGGCTTTCCTTGCCCTTGCGGGGCCGCTCGACGGTTTCCATCGGCGCGGGCAGCGAGGAGAGGTCGCCATTCAGCCATTCAATCTTCTGGCCGATGAGCTTTTCGATGGCTTCCGCATACTTCAGGTCGCTCTTGGTGACCAGGGTAAAGGCGGCGCCGCTGCGTCCTGCGCGGCCCGTGCGGCCGATGCGGTGGACATAGTCTTCCGCGTGGATCGGCACATCGAAATTGAAGACGTGGCTGACATCGGGGATGTCGAGGCCGCGGGCTGCCACATCCGAGGCGACGAGCAGCGTGATGTTGTTGTCCTTGAAGTTCTGCAGCATGGTCGTGCGCGAACGCTGGTCCATGTCGCCATGCAGGGCACCGACGGAGAAGCCGTGGCGGTCGAGCGAGCGGAAGAGGTCTGCGACATCCTTCTTGCGATTGCAGAAGATGATCGCGTTCTTCAGGTCGTCCTGCGCGCGGATGATGTCACGCAGGGCGGCACGCTTCTCGTAATCCTTGTTGTGGCAGGCAATGAGCTTCTGCGTCACGGTCTTGGCAGTAGAGGAGGGCTTTGCCACCTCGATCCGCTCGGGGTTCTGCAGGAAGCGGTCGGCCAGCTTCTGGATCTCCGGCGGCATCGTGGCCGAGAAGAACAGCGTCTGGCGGGTAAAGGGGATGAGCTTGGCGATCCGCTCGATGTCGGGAATGAAGCCCATGTCCAGCATGCGGTCGGCTTCGTCGATGACGAGGATTTCCACGCCGGTCATGAGCAGCTTGCCGCGCTCGCAATGGTCCAGCAGGCGGCCGGGGGTGCAGATCAGCACGTCGGCGCCGCGCTCCAGCTTGCGGTCCTGCTCGTCAAAGGACACGCCGCCGATCAGCAGCGCGATGTTCAGCTTGTGATTCTTGCCGTACTTCTCGAAGTTTTCGGCGACCTGCGCGGCGAGCTCACGGGTGGGTTCCAGAATGAGCGTGCGCGGCATGCGTGCCCGGGCGCGGCCCTTCTCCAGAAGCGTCAGCATCGGCAGCACGAAGGAGGCCGTCTTGCCCGTTCCCGTCTGCGCGATGCCGCAGATGTCGCGGCGCTGAAGGGCGGGCGGGATCGCTCCTGCCTGGATCGGGGTCGGGATTGTGTAGCCCGCGTCGGTAACAGCGGAGAGGACTTTCGGGCTCAGGCCAAGGTCAGCAAATGTGGTCAAAGGGAATTGTTTTCCGTTACGGTTCAGAGGAAACCACGTGTTGAATCGAGCCGCGCTACAGCACGGACGCAGGGCGGAATAGTCCGAATGAGGCTCAAAGTCAAGGAAATGCAGGCTTTTCAGCCGCTCGCACGGGTTGAAACTGGCTTAAAGAGTAAATTTCCGGCGAAATTAAGGTGGCCGTCATAGCAAAGCGGCGGCTTGGGGGTGCCAATCAGCGCAGGAAGGTGTTGAGCTTGGCTGCGGCGTTGATGAAGCGCATGGGGTTTTCCGGCTCGCCCTGATAGCGCACTTCATAATGCAGGTGCGGACCGGTGGATCGTCCGGTGCTGCCGGCGCGGCCGATCAGCGAACCGTTTTCCACCGCGTCTCCCACGGACACGAGAATGCGGGAAAGATGGCCGTAGCGAGTCGTGATGCCATTGCCATGGTCGATTTCAACCATGTTGCCGTAACCGCCGACAGCGCCCGCCACGGTCACCTTGCCGGCGCCGGTGCTGACCACCTCTTCTCCGGTCTCGAAGCGGAAGTCGACGCCCGTGTGCATGGCGAGCTTTCCGAGAAAGGGATCGGTGCGGTTGCCGAAGGTGCTGGTGATGTCGCGACCGGGTGCGGGATTGGTAAAGGGCAGGCGCTTGGCGGTTGCCTTGACCTCTTCGAGCCGGTTCAGGGCCGAGTCCAGCCTCGAAAGCGAAAGATCGAAATTGTCCTGGCTCATCGGGTCCACATAGGGGCCGCCCTCTGCACCAGCCGCTTCCGCCGGTGCCGTGGCCTGGGTTTCGATCGGAATGCCGGTCCGCTGCATGATGGTTTCCATCTCGTCCGCGGTCTGGGTCGCGCCTGCGGTGAGCGATTCGACCTTTTCCAGCTGATCCTGCTCGATGGACTTGAGGGAAAGCGTCATCCGCGAGAAGAGCTTGTCCGCGCGGTCACCCGCCGTTTCGTGTCCGTCACCGGCGGAGGCCTGGTAGCCGAGCGCGGCAACGGGGGCCGAAGCATCCTCGGCCTTGCCCATCAGGGCGTCGATGGCCTTCAGCCCGCCGCCGGCAGAGGCCGTCTTTGCAGGTTCTGCCTGGAAAGCGGTTTCGGGTGCGGAAATGCCGGAGGCTTCGGCGCGCTCGAGGAGAGGGCCTATCTTGCCGTGACGGGAGGCAAGGGCATTCTGCTGTTCAAGCAGCTTTTCCACCTTGTCCTCGACAACCTGCTGGTCGAGCATCTGCCGGGAAGTGACGCGATCCACCTGCGCCCGGAGCGCTGCGATGCGATCTTCATATTCGAACTGCATACGCGCCTGGCGCGCCATGGTGGCACCGATCAGGTCGTCGCGGAGCACGAGATAGGCGGTTGCGGCAAGATAGCCGACGCTGACGGCGCCAAGAAGTGTCAGGCCAAGGCCGGTCATCCAGGGGCGGATGCGCATGTGGCGCACCTTCTCTCCACTGGCGAGGATCAGAAAGTGGTCCGGGCGGCGCTTGCCGAATACGCGGCTTTCCTGATGCTGGCTCACGGTCTAACTCCCTCGGAAGCAGGTCCCGCGAAGGGTCTGCCTATTGAGGTAATTAGAAACTATTAAGGTTAATAATCTCTTTAATCTTCGCTTCCGGGCGCCCGCAACGCCCGCATTACCGGGCTTCTTCAGGCATTGCTGATCGAGGGAAGCGAGCGGTAGAAGGAGGGCGTGAGACCCGCTTCCGCACGCGCGATGTCGTTGAACGGAGGCTTCAACGGACCGCGGAAATTGGCCCGTACCAGATCCTTGAAGGTGGCGGCGGGATCTTTCCGTTCCCGGGCGCAGAGGAAACGGAACCACTTTGCCCCGATCGCCACATGCCCCTTTTCATCGTTGTAGATGACGGACAATACGGCTGCGCTTTCGAGATCGCCTGTCTCCACCATCTTCTCCTGCAGCGATGGCGTGACGTCGAGGCCGCGGGCCTCGAGAATCAGCGGCACGACGGCGAGGCGTGCGCTGAGCGAGTTTCTCGTGGCATGGGCTGCCTGCCAGAGGCCGTCATGAGCCGGAAGATCACCATAATCGGCTCCAAGTGCCCGCAGCCTCTCGCGTACCATGCCGAAATGCTTGGCCTCCTCGAAGGCGACCTGCATCCAGCCATCGAAAAAGGAGTGGGGCACGGGCTCGCTTGCGAAACGGGCGACGATATCGAGGGCGAGGTCGACGGCGTTCAGTTCGATATGGGCGAGCGCGTGCAGCGTTGCGATGCGGCCCGCCAGCGTGTGCAGCGAGCGCTTCTTCATTTCCCTCGGCGGCACCAGTGGCGGCCTTTCCGGGCGGCCGGGCCGGTCGGGAAGGGGCGGATCCAGCGGCGAGCGGAGCGAGATCGCCCGGTTGAACCACCGGGTCGCCGTTTCACTGGCGATCCGTGTCTTTTCGTCGAGATCGGCCGAGCGGATTGCCACGATGCATCCCGCCCTCAGCGAGTCGATGGTCCGTTCTGCGCTCATGCCCGTCCGCCTGCCTGGTATGGTTCGATCTTACCCGCCTCAGAGGGCGCGTGCGGCGGCTAGCACGTCTTCGGCGTGTCCATCAACCTTCACCTTTTCCCAGATGCGGGCGATCTTGCCGTTGCCGTCGATGAGGAATGTCGTGCGCTCGATGCCCATGTAGGTCTTGCCATACATGCTCTTTTCCTTCCACACGCCGTAGGCTTCCAGTACGGAATGTGTCTCGTCGGAACCGAGAATCACCCTGAGATTGTGTTTCTTGACGAACTTGTCGTGACTTTTGACGTTATCGGCCGATATTCCAATGACCGCTGCGTTGATGGCGGCAAACTGATCGGAAAGGGCGGAAAAGCCGATCGCCTCGTTGGTGCAGGCCGGCGTGTTGTCCTTGGGATAGAAGAAGAGGACCACCGGGCGGCCGCTGTAATGCGACAGCGCCACCGTGTCGCCGCCATCGCGCGGCAGAGAAAAATCGGGGGCGAGAGAACCGACCGAAAGAGAAGGATGCTCGGCTGACATGTGGATACCTTTCCATCGACTGAAGAGACTGGATTGTGGCGTCGCGCCATCTGGTTATAGCATTTGCGAATATAGGGTGGCCGGCGCAGACGTCCATGAGGAAACGGAGGGGAGTTTGCAGGCCGGGAGGACAGGACGAGACCGATGAGGGAACGGCGTGCCGAGAGTGAAAGACGGCCGAAGGCCGGCGCTGGCCGAACGAAGCCGGCCCGTGCGCGCCGTTCGTTCGGGGCGCGCATTGCGTGGTTTCTCGTCAAGGCGACGCTGACCCTGGCCATGCTGCTGGTGCTGCTCGCCGGCGCGGCCTTCATGGCGATAGAGGCTGGTGCGCTCGACAAGACACTGACCGCAAGGGCCGAAGGGGCGCTGAACGGCGCCGTCGGGCCGCGCTACGTCGCCAAGGTCGGGCGCACCGCGATCCGTTTTTCCCACAATCGGCAGCTTGCCATCGAGGCGCGCAATGTCGTCATGGTCGACAGGGAAACGGGGCGCACCGTATCGGAAACGGGGGCCATCCGCATGGCGCTCGATCCCTTCAAGCTGATCGACGGCGAGATCATCGTGACCCGGATCGAAGCGGATACGGTGCGGTTCGATACGGCACTCTTCTCGACCGGAAAGGGTCTCGATCTCACTCGGGTGCGCGTGGACCAGATTCCGGCGCTCGTCGACTCGGGCTTTGCGCAGCTCGATCTCTTTGGCGGCTTCATCGACCGCGCACGCACGGATGCGCTCGAGGTGCGGGGCATGGAATTGCTCGCACAGCAGCCGGACGGCAAGGTGGCCCCGCTCGGAAGGGCCCACTTCATGCTGGAGCGCCGGGAGGACGGCGCGCTGGCGATGGACGGGGCACTGGAACTCGAGGGAGATGCCATTCCCTTTGCCATCACGGCGGACCGCAAGCTGGGAAAGGCGACAGCGTTCCGCGCCTCGCTGTCGGACATTCCGCTCGGTCGGTTCGGGCCCGGCCCCAACGCGCAGGGAAAGGTGGTGGAGCGCTTCGATGCGAGTGCCAATGCGGAGATCAGCGCCACCAGGCGCAGCGCGGAACTCGATCCGGACATCCGCCTTTCCGCCCGGCTCAATCCCGGCACGCTGACGCTCCATGCCATCGACCAGCCATTCGATGGTGCCAACATCGATGCGGTTTACGACTTTGCCAAGAATTCCGTCGAGTTTCTGCCTTCGGCTATGCGTTTCGGTGCGACGAACCTGCCATTTACGGGCGGTCTGATCGATCTGGACCGGATCAATCCCGACGCAGGGAAGGGGTTCGGGATCGATTTTCTCGTGCGCGGCGGCAAGGTGTTCACCGAGGCCTCCGGTGCTCCGCCATCCGATATGGATGCCCAGGCTTCCGGCTACTATCAGGCGGAAACGAAGGAGCTGATCTTCAACCAGATGGCAGCCTCCACGCGCGCCGGTTCGCTGATCGGGTCCATGAAGCTGAAATTCGGCGGTCCGGAACCGGAGATCAGTTTTGCCGCGCAGACGCCGAGCGCACAGATGCAGGCGGTCAAACAGCTCTGGCCGTTCTGGATCGCACCGGTGGCCCGTAAGTGGGTATCCAGCAATCTCTTTGCCGGATCGGTCTCCAACGGTTCGATTGCCGTTTTCGTGCCGGCCGTGCGCCAGCGCAATCCCGATGGAAGCCTTCGCCTCGACCCCGAACAGCTGAACATCAATTTCGACGTCACCAATGCGCGGGTCAACATTGCGGGCGACATTCCCCCCGTGCGGGGCACGACCGGGCGGATCCAGCTCAAGGGGCCGACGCTGTCCGTGGACATCAAGTCCGGCACCTCCTATTTCCCCACGGATCGTTCGGTGAACATCGACGGGGGTACCTTCACGATCCCCGACATTTACGAGCATCCCCTCACGGCCGACATGGCCATAACGGTATCGGGCGCCGCCGACGCGGTGGCGGAACTGATCACCTATCGGCCAATCAAGTTCCTGGGCCGGACCGGCCTCAAGCCGGAGGACATGGCCGGCAACATTCGGGCAGATGTAAAGGCCCATTTCGGGCTGAACTCGGCCGATGACATCGAGCCGGAATGGACGGCTGCGATGACCCTGACGAATGTCGATCTCATGAAGCCGGTACAGGGGCGGCAGTTGACGGGGCTGACCGGCACCGTCGATGTCGATCCCCGGCGTGCCGTGCTCAAGGCCAAGGGCAAGGTGGATGACGTTCCCATGGAACTCACCGCCACCGAACCCTTTGACGACGAGTCGAAGACGACGCGCGAGCGGCTGCTTACCCTGGCGCTCGGAACCAAGGACATCGCGAGGCTTTTTCCGAACCTCGAGCAGGTAGTGGGTGGCACGGTGAAGGCCAAGGTATCGCTGATGCCCGATGACCTGCAGAAGGTCGAGGCCGATCTTTCCGCCGCCACGCTGAAGGTGCCGGGCAGCGGCTGGACGAAGGGGGCCGGCATTCCGGCTCGGGCGAGTTTCGATGTGGCGCGCCAGGAGGAGAATGTCGAAGTTCGCAACCTGTCCATCGACGGGGAAGGCTTTGGCGTCACCGGCCGTATCGAGGCGCGGGGCGGCAAGCTCGTCGTTGCTGCCTTCGACAAGGTGAAGCTCGCCGCCAACGACAATTTTTCAATCCGGGTCAAGCCGATCCGCTCGGGTTACGACGTATCGCTGAGCGGCGTCTCCGCCGACGGCAGGGCGGCGCTGACGCGGTTGAGAAGCGTGGGGACCGATACCGATCCCACGCCGCGCACCTTCACCCTGGTGCTTCGTGCCAAGCTGGACAAAGTCTATGGATTTGGTGACGAAACCCTGCGCAACGTCGATCTTGCCTATGCTCCGATCACGGCAGATGGCGGAAAGCTGCAGCTTTCCGCGCTCACCGGAAACGGGCAGCCCGTGGTCGGGCAGATGGTCGAGGACAATCGCGGGCGCTTCGTGCAGATAACGAGCGCCGATGCGGGCGCCACCTTCCGCTTTCTCGGCCTCTACAGCCGCTTGCAGAAGGGGCTTCTCAACACCCGCATCCGCCCCGGACGCGACGGCAGCTGGAACGGCAACATGGACATTCGCGATTTCCAGCTCGCCAACGAAGAGCGCCTCCAGACCATCGTCTCCACGCCTGCCGGCAAGGATGGCCGCAGTCTCAACAAGGCAGTCAAACGCGATATCGACGTCCGCTCGGAGAAATTCCAGCGGGGCTTTGCCTATTTCCGCTACGCCAGCGGTGCGCTGATGATCGAGAACGGCATCCTCCGCGGTACGCAGGTGGGCGCGACCTTCCAGGGCACGCTGAGGGATGCGGCGGGCAACATGGACGTTACCGGCACCTTCATGCCGGCTTATGGCCTGAACCGCCTTTTTGCAGAGCTGCCGGTCATCGGCATCCTGCTTGGCAACGGCCGCGACCGCGGGCTTCTCGGCATCACCTTCAAGCTCACCGGCCCCTTCGAGAAGCCCAATCTGACCATCAACCCGCTCTCGATCATCGCGCCCGGTATCTTCAGGCAGATCTTCGAGTTCCAGTGAGGCATAGTCGGATTGGGCTTCGACCCGGCTCTGCCGGGCCTCTTTCCCGGAGGCGGAGACAGGGTAGCGTTGGTGATGGCAGCCTGGCGGGTGACCCTGCGAATGAAGCGGTCTCGGGATGAGCTATCCAGAACCTGGGAGATCTGTCTCCCGCCCCCGATAGGCTGATAGCGGGAAGGCCAGTGGAGGCGGTGCGGCAGGAACCGCAGCCGCCTCCAGATCGGATCAGACCGGGCGAACCAGGATGTGCTTCTTCTTGCCCAGCGAGAGCTTGATGACGTTGTCGCCGGTGACGTCTGCGGTGCCCACGATCTGGCGCTCGTCGGAGACGGCCTTGTCGTTCACCTTCACCGCGCCGCCTTTCACATGCCGGCGGGCTTCGCCGTTCGATTCGGCAAGCCCGGCACGCACAAAGAGGGCGAGAACGCCTATGCCGGCTTCGAGCTCGGCCGACGGCACCTCGATGGAGGGAAGGTTATCGGCAAGCGCACCTTCCTCAAAGGTCTTGCGGGCGGTTTCCGCAGCCTGTTCGGCGGCTGCGCGGCCGTGCAGGATGGCGGTTACTTCGGTCGCGAGGATCTTCTTCACCTCGTTGATTTCCGAGCCACCCAGGGCCGAAAGCCGGGCGATCTCGTCCATCGGCAGCTTGGTATATAGCTTGAGGAAGCGGGAGACGTCCGCATCCTCGGTGTTGCGCCAGTACTGCCAGAAATCATAGGCGGACAGCATGTCGGCGTTGAGCCAAACCGCGCCATTGGCCGATTTGCCCATCTTGGCGCCGGAAGATGTGGTCAGCAGCGGCGAGGTGAGCGCGTAAAGCTGTTTCGTCCCCATGCGGTGACCGAGATCGATACCGTTGACGATGTTGCCCCACTGGTCGGAGCCGCCCATCTGCAGCCGGCAGTCATAGTTATTCGCCAGCTCCACGAAGTCGTAGGCCTGCAGGATCATGTAGTTGAATTCAAGGAAGGAGAGCGACTGCTCGCGGTCGAGGCGGGTCTTGACGCTGTCGAAGGAGAGCATGCGGTTGACCGAGAAGTGGCGGCCCACATCGCGCAGGAACTCCAGGTAATTGATCTTCCGCAGCCAATCGGCATTGTTGATCATCAGCGCGTCCTTGGGACCGTCGCCGTAGTTGAGGTAATTCGAGAAGACCTTCTTGATCGAGGCGATGTTGCTCTCGATAGTATCCAGCGTCATCAGCTGGCGGGCTTCGTCCTTGAAGGACGGATCGCCCACCATGCCGGTACCGCCGCCCATCAGCGAGATGGCGCGATGCCCGGTTTCCTGGAACCAGTGCAGCATCATGATCTGGATCAGGGAGCCCGCGTGCAGCGAGGGTGCGGTGGGATCGAAACCGATATAGGCGGTCACCGTTTCCTTCTGTAGAAGAGAATCGAGGCCCGATTCATCGGAAATCTGATGAATGTAGCCGCGCTCGGAAAGCGTGCGAAGGAAATCGGATTTGAACTCGGTCATGACCTCAAACTCTGTTAGCCGGTAGATCTGCTGGCCGCGCTTTAGCATTGTTTTTTCCGCCATGCACCAGTTTCATGGCCATTCGGGGGAGACGTCGTGACGCAAGACCTACTCACAGCCATCGGCCTGATGAGCGGAACCTCGATGGACGGTATCGACGTGGCGATCATGCGCACCGACGGCGAGCGCATCGTGGAGCGTGGGCCCTTTCTCGGCATTCCCTTTGACCCGGCCTTTCGCCAGCGGCTGAAGCGGGCGCTCGAGGATGCAAAAACAATCCGCGATCGGAGGGAGAGGCCCGGCACGATTGCAGCCGTCGAGCGTGAGCTGACCTTGCGTCATGCGGCTGCCGTAAAGGAATTCCTGGACGCTCAGGGGCTCTCGGCAGAAGAAATCGATGTTGTCGGTTTTCACGGGCAGACGGTGCTCCACCGTCCGGATGAGGGGCTGACGGTCCAGATCGGCGACGGGTCGCTGCTCGCGCGTGAAATGGGGATACCCGTCGTCTACGACATGCGCGCGAACGACATGGTGCACGGCGGGCAGGGAGCGCCGCTGGTGCCTGCCTATCATGCCGCGCTGGCCGCAGGCTCCGGCAGGCCGGAAGAGACGGTCTGCTTCGTGAACATCGGCGGTATCTCGAACCTCACCGCCATCGCGCCCGATGGTTCCATCCGCGCCTATGACAGCGGTCCCGGCAACACGCTGATCGATCAGTGGGTGGAGCGGGAGGCGGGCATTCCCTATGATCAGGGCGGACGGATCGCGAGCGAGGGCAGGGTCCTCGAGGAGTTGGCACGCCGTTATCTGGAGCACCCCTTCTTTTCGGCAGAGAAGCGCCGCTCGCTCGATCGCAACGATTTCGCCCCGCCCGCTCCCGGAGAGGCGGACCTCGCGGACGGTGCCCGAACCCTTGCCCATGTTGCTGCGGCTTCCATCCTGCAGTCGGCCGGACATCTCGAACCCTTTCCGGGCCTGTTCATCATCTGCGGGGGCGGCCGGCTCAACGGCATCATCATGGACGATTTCCGGAGCATGGCCGGCAGACGCGGCGCCCGGGTGCTATCGGCCGAAGAAGCGGGCTTTGACGGCGATGCCATGGAGGCGGAGGCCTGGGCCTATCTCGCAGTCCGCTCTTTGAAAGGCCTGCCTCTGACCTTCCCGGGTACGACAGGGGTGCGCAAGCCAGTGTCAGGTGGCGTGCTTGCCCGGGATTGAGAAGAGAACTTTTGCCGGGGCGTCGGCGACGCGGCGGATGGTCAGTTCGTTGTGGTCCAGGCGGTAGAAGAACGCATGCTACTTATTCAGGAGCAGGAAGGTGTCGCTCTGGTGCTTCCCGAATGTAAAAACGGACCATATCCAAGGATATGATCCGTCTTCATCCGTTTCATAAGAAATATCTGAATTACCGAATGCGCTTGGCAGCGGGCTCCGGTGTCAGCTCGCCGTTCAGGCGCCGGTCGACATAGTCCTCGCATGCCGCAGTCAGCGCGTCCACCTGTCCGGAGAAGAAGTGGTTGGCTCCGGGAATGGTCTTGTGGGTGATCAGGATACCCTTCTGCGTCTTCAGCTTCTCGACGAGTGCATTCACGTCCTTTTCCGGAGCCACCTTGTCCTGATCGCCGTTGATGATGAGGCCGGAGGACGGGCAGGGCGCAAGGAAGGAGAAGTCATAGGTGTTCGGCTGCGGGGCAACCGAGATGAAGCCCTCGATTTCCGGACGGCGCATCAGGAGCTGCATGCCTATCCAGGCGCCGAACGAATAACCGGCGACCCAGCAGCTCTTGCTGTCCGGATGCAGGCTCTGCACCCAGTCGAGAGCGGAAGCCGCATCGGAAAGCTCGCCGGCGCCATGGTCGAATTCGCCTTGGCTGCGGCCGATGGAGCGGAAATTGAAACGGAGTGTGGTGAAGCCGCGCTTCTGGAAGAGATAGAAGAGCTGGTAGACGATCTGGTTGTTCATCGTCCCGCCAAATTGCGGGTGCGGATGAAGGATGATGGCGATCGGGGCGCTCTTTTCCTTGGAGGGCTGGTAACGTCCTTCCAGGCGGCCGGCGGGGCCGTTGAAAATCACTTCAGGCATCGGTACTCCGGTGTCTCGTTTTTCGGCTCTTCTCCCGCGCCCGGACCCTCCGAGATGACTTGACTCGCAGTGTCAGGTTTTCTAAAACGCAGTTTAGAACCATTAAAAACTGTCTGTGCGGCTGCACTTGGGTGCTTTGTGTCTTAAGGCATGCAAGACAGCAAATTCAAGAAAAATGAACCACCTGTTTCTCGCAGGGGAGAAAAACGGAAGCGATGAGCGCCTCTCGCCTTTATCTTGACTGGAACGCCACGGCACCGCTTTCCGAAGCGGCGCGCGCGGCTTTCGTCGAGGCGCTCGATCTTTCCGGCAATCCGTCATCCGTACATGCGGAAGGCAGGCAGGCGCGGGCAGCGCTGGAAAAGGCGCGGCGCCAGGTTGCCGCCCTTGCGGGGCGCGAACCGGCGCATGTGTGGTTCACGAGCGGGGCAACAGAGGCTGCTAATCTGGTTCTGACGCCCGATTTTCGCATGGGCCGTTCGGCCCTGAGGATCGGGGCCCTTTATGTTTCGGCGATCGAGCATCCGGCGGTGCGCGAAGGGGGGCGCTTCCCTGCCGGTGCGGTTTTCGAGCTTCCGGTCCTGCCTTCGGGTGTGATCGACATCGACGCGCTGAGGCAGCGCCTTTCCACCCATGATGCAGAAAGCGGCATGCCGATGGTTGCGGTCATGCTCGTCAACAACGAGACGGGGATCGTGCAGCCCGTGGCAGCGGTGGCCGAGGTGGTCCGCGCGGCAGGCGGGCTTCTTGTGGTGGATGCCGTGCAGGCGGCCGGCCGTCTGGACCTTTCGCAACATGCTTCCGAGGCGGATTTCCTCATTCTCTCCTCGCACAAGATCGGTGGGCCGAAAGGTGTGGGTGCCATGATAGCGCGGGGCGAGACCCTGATGCCGGCGCCGCTTCTGCGCGGCGGCGGACAGGAAAAGGGTCACCGCTCAGGGACCGAGAACCTTGCGGCCATCATCGGCTTCGGCGCCGCCGCCGAGGAAGCCCTGGTGGATCTCGAGGCGCGCAATGCCTCCATCGGTGTGCTCCGTGACCGTCTGGAGGCGGGCATGATGGATGCTGCGCCGGATGTCATTCTCCACGGAAAGAATGGCCCGCGGGTATCGAACACCACCTTTTTCTCCCTTCCCGGGCTGAAGTCCGAGACGGGGCAGATCGCCTTCGATCTGGAGGGGATCGCGCTTTCGGCCGGTTCGGCCTGCTCGTCGGGCCGCGTGGGGGAAAGCCATGTGCTGGCCGCCATGGGCTTCGATCCCAAGCTGGGCGGCTTGAGGATTTCGATCGGCCCTGGAACCACGGCGGCGGATATCGATCGGGCTCTCGCGGCCTTTTCGAAGATCGCCGGCCGGCGGCGGCTCGCGGGCGCTGCCTGAGCGCCGACAAAATTGAGGAAATGCAAATTTCCTCTGGACAAAAGGGGGTGAAAACACCCTTTTGCAGAACTACATGAGGGCGGTGATGAACCGTCACGTTGACAAGCTGCCGGGCCTTGGCCCCGGCGAGATTGGAGAACGAGAATGGCTGCCGTGCAGGAAACGATCGATCAGGTCCGCCAGATCGATGTCGACCAGTACAAATACGGTTTCGAAACGGAAATCGAAGTGGACAAGGCTCCGAAGGGCCTGAACGAAGATATCATCCGCCTGATTTCGTCGAAGAAGCAGGAACCGGAATGGATGCTGGAATGGCGCCTTGACGCCTATCGCCGGTGGCTGACGATGGAAGAGCCCACCTGGGCGCGCGTCGACTACCCGAAGATCGATTTCAACGACATCCATTATTATGCGGCCCCCAAGAGCACCGCTGGCCCGAAGTCGCTGGACGAGGTCGATCCGGAGCTCCTGAAGGTTTACGAGAAGCTCGGCATCCCTCTGCGCGAGCAGGAAGTGCTGGCCGGCGTACAGACCTCGAAGATCGCCGTCGATGCGGTGTTCGATTCCGTATCCGTCGTCACCACCTTCAAGGACGAGCTGAAGAAGGCCGGCGTGATCTTCATGTCGATCTCCGAGGCCATCCGCGAGCATCCGGAGCTGGTGCAGAAGTATCTCGGTTCCGTCGTCCCGACGACCGACAACTATTATGCGACGCTGAACTCGGCGGTCTTCACCGACGGTTCCTTCGTCTTCGTTCCCAAGGGCGTTCGCTGCCCCATGGAGCTTTCGACCTATTTCCGCATCAACGAGAAGAACACCGGCCAGTTCGAACGGACCCTGATCATCGCCGAGGAAGGGGCTTATGTCTCCTATCTTGAGGGCTGCACCGCACCCCAGCGCGACGAGAACCAGCTTCACGCCGCCGTGGTCGAGCTCGTGGCGCTCGACGATGCCGAAATCAAGTATTCCACTGTCCAGAACTGGTATCCGGGCGACAAGGAAGGCAAGGGCGGCATCTACAACTTCGTCACCAAGCGTGGCGATTGCCGCGGCCACAATTCGAAGATCTCGTGGACGCAGGTGGAAACGGGTTCGGCGATCACCTGGAAATACCCGTCCTGCATTCTGCGCGGCGACAATTCCCGCGGCGAGTTCTACTCGATTGCGGTCTCCAACGGTTATCAGCAGGTCGACAGCGGCACCAAGATGATCCACCTCGGCAAGAACACGTCGAGCCGGATCATCTCCAAGGGTATTTCGGCCGGCCGGTCGAACAATACCTATCGCGGACAGGTCTCCATCCACCGCAAGGCTGAAGGCGCGCGCAACTTCACCAACTGCGACTCGCTCCTGATCGGCGACCGCTGCGGCGCCCATACCGTGCCCTACATCGAGGTGAAGAACCCCCGGGCCAAGGTGGAGCACGAAGCGACTACCTCGAAGATCTCCGAGGACCAGAAGTTCTACGTCATGCAGCGCGGCATCCCGGAAGAGGAAGCCATCGCGCTCATCGTGAACGGTTTCGTCCGCGAAGTCATTCAGGAACTGCCGATGGAATTCGCCGTCGAGGCCCAGAAGCTCATCAACATCTCGCTGGAAGGCAGCGTGGGCTGATGAAGGGGGGGCGTTCAACTTCCCTGGCGGTTGCACCAAATTTCGGGCCTCACGGCTCGGAAGCGGAAGCGCTTGGGGAGCTGGTGCGCCGGTTAAGCGATGCACTTGACCCGCAGATGATCTGGCTTTTCGGCAGCCGCGCCCGTGGTACGGCGCGTCCCGACAGCGATTTCGACCTGCTGGTGGTAGCGAAGGAAGATGGTGGTTTCGGCTGCGATGATTACGAGCGCGTCGATGCGCCGCTGAAAGGATGCTGGATCGGAACGGATGTCATTCCCTGCGATCTGGAGACTTTTCGCGCCAGCCTCGGGCTCAACACGTCGATCGTACGTCAGATCGTCGATCATGGCAGGCTTCTTTACGGGGAGATGCCGTGAGCAGCGCGGAGACGATCAGGGCGGCGCGGGTCAGGTCGTTCGTTCAGCTTGCGCGCGAGGAGCTCGCGGTATCGGCGGACCTGATGCAGGCACACAGGCGACAATCCGCCTATTTCCTGCAACAGGCCGTAGAGAAGGCCCTTCGCGGCGTTCTGGAGGTGGAAGGGATCGCGGCGGGACCGATGCATAGCATTCGCGGGCTATCGGATCTTCTGCCGAAGGATCATCCGATGCGGGAACGCTTCATCGAGCTCGAGCCGCTCTCCTCTGCGTCCACCCGTTACCGTTATCCGACGGCGAATGGCACGCTGATGGATATCGGAGAGAACCATCTGAGGGAACTCAAGCTTCTGGCCGATGCAGTCATCACGGAAGCTATTGTGATTATGGAAACCTATCTTGAAGGTCCGGCCAAGAGCCGGCTTTGAGGAAAGAAGAATTCGGCGGGCCTTGACCCCGCTTATGGAAGGACGGAAACATGCTTGAAATCAGAGACCTGCACGCCAAGATCGCCGATACGGACACCGAGATCATCCGTGGCCTGAACCTTACCGTGAAGGCGGGCGAGGTGGCTGCCATCATGGGGCCGAACGGTTCCGGCAAGTCCACGCTTTCCTACATCCTGTCCGGCCGTGACGATTACGAAGTCACATCCGGGGACATTCTCTACAATGGCGAGAGCATCCTGGAGCTCGATCCGGCCGAGCGTGCGGCGAAGGGCATCTTCCTGGCCTTCCAGTATCCGGTCGAAATTCCCGGCGTTGCCACCATGCAGTTCCTGAAAGTGGCGATGAACTCGCAGCGCAAGGCGCGCGGTGAAGCCGAACTCACCACGCCCGATTTCATGCGCCGCGTGAAGGAGGCCGCCAGCCACCTGAAGATCGATCCCGACATGCTGAAGCGTCCGCTGAACGTCGGCTTCTCCGGCGGCGAGAAGAAGCGCGCCGAAATCCTCCAGATGGCGCTGCTTGAGCCGAAGCTCTGCATTCTCGACGAAACCGACTCGGGCCTCGATATCGACGCGCTGAAGATCGTGGCCGATGGCGTGAATGCACTTCGCTCGCCCGATCGCGCCGTCGTGGTCATCACCCACTATCAGCGTCTGCTGGATTACATCGTTCCGGACACGGTTCACGTGCTCTACAAGGGCCAGGTGATCAAGACCGGCGACAAGACGCTTGCCCATGAACTCGAAGCCAATGGCTATGCCGACATCATCGGTGCCGCGGCCTGAGGCGTTTCCTTCGGGAAAAACGCCTTCGAACTGAGAGGACGACGTTCATGAATGTAACGCAACTCAACCGCCAGACCGCTGCCGAGGCCCAGCTCCTCGAAGCCTATCAGACGGCTCTTTCCGAGCTTCCGGGCGATGGTGCGGTCATGGTCGCACGTGACCGGCTGCTGCACGCGCTGAAGACGCAGGGTCTTCCGACCCGGCGCATCGAGAGCTGGCACTACACGGACCTGCGCACCCTGCTGAAGGCCGTTCCGACGGCCGCCACCGAACTTGCCCCGGCAGTTGATCCTGTCGTCGCGGGCTCGACCGTGCTTGCCCTTTCCGGCGGTAAGCCCACCGGCTCCGCGGCTGTCGACGGCGTTGCCGTCAGCGGCTTCGCTGGCCAGCTGCTCAGCGGCGAGGCGGCGTCCGGTCTTGCCGAGCGCGGTGCGGACGATGCCATCGGCCGGATCAACGGTGCCTTCGTGCGGGACGGCTATGTGCTTGATGTGCCGGCGGGTGCTGATCTCGCCGATGTCATCGAGCTGCAGGCCAATCAGGCCGGCGGCCAGTCGCATAGCCGCTTTCCGGTTCGGTTCGGCGCGGGTTCGAAGGCCGTGATCATGGAGCGTCACCGCGCGGTGACCGAGAATGCGGCCTTTGTTTCTTCGGTATCCGATCTGGTTCTGGAAGATGGTGCCGAAATCACCTGGATCATCCTGCAGCAGCAGGGCGCCGGCGATACCCATTTGGGCCAGATCAAGATCGTGCTGAATGCGGATGCCAAGCTGAAGCTCTATGTCATCAATGCCGGTGGCAAGCTGGTACGGCAGGAAATCCATGTGGTGACCGCAGGCGGCGGCGCCGACCTGACGCTGCGTGGCGTGAACCTGCTCGGCGGCGACAGCCATACCGACGTGACGTTGACGCTCGGCCATGACGTGCCCAATACGACCTCTACGGAGATCATCCGCAACGTGGTCTTCGACCGCGCCAAGGGTGTGTTCCAGGGGCAGATCCGGGTGGCGCAGGACGCGCAGAGGACCGATGCGCGCATGGCCTGCAACACGCTGCTGCTCTCCGACGAGGCCGAATTCTCGGTGAAGCCGGAGCTCGAGATCTTTGCCGACGACGTGCAGTGCGCCCATGGCGCCACGGTTGCCGACATCGACAAGGTGCATCTCTACTATCTGATGGCTCGCGGCATTCCGAAGAAGGAGGCGCGCGCGCTGCTCGTCAATGCCTTCGTTGCCGAGATCGTCGAGGAACTGGAAGAGGAAGCCCTGGTCGAGGCGCTGGAAGGCGTCATCGCCGGCTGGCTGGAGAAGCATGGCTGAGATGGACAGGATCACGCCCGCGACCCCCTATGATGTCGAAGCCATCCGCAAGGATTTCCCGATCCTTTCGCGAGAGGTTTACGGCAAGCCGCTCGTCTATCTCGACAATGGCGCATCGGCCCAGAAGCCGCAGGTCGTGATCGATGCGGTCGCGCATGCTTATTCGCAAGAATATGCGAATGTGCATCGCGGCCTGCATTTCCTCTCCAACGCGGCCACCGATGCCTATGAAGGGGCGCGCGAGAAGGCGCGCCGCTTCCTGAATGCGGGTTCGGTGGACGAGATCATCTTCACCAAGTCCTCCACCGAGGCGATCAACACGGTTGCCTATGGCTACGGCATGCCGAAGATCGGAGAGGGCGACGAGATCGTGCTCACGATCATGGAGCACCACTCCAACATCGTTCCCTGGCATTTCATCCGCGAACGTCAGGGCGCGAAGCTGGTCTGGGTGCCTGTTGATGATGAGGGCGCTTTCCACATCGAGGCTTTCGAGAAGAGCCTGACGGAAAAGACGAAGCTCATCGCCATTACCCACATGTCGAACGCGCTCGGCACCATCGTGCCTGTCAAGGAAGTCTGCCGCATCGCCCGCGAGCGCGGCATTCCCGTGCTCGTCGACGGAAGCCAGGGTGTGGTCCACATGCCGGTCGATGTCCGCGACATCGATTGCGACTGGTACGTGATGACCGGCCACAAGCTCTACGGTCCCTCGGGCATCGGCGTGCTCTACGGCAAGATGGACCGGCTGAAGGAAATGCGGCCTTTCATGGGCGGCGGCGAGATGATCGTCGACGTGTCCGAAGACGGCGTCAGCTACAACGATCCGCCGCACCGTTTCGAAGCGGGTACGCCGCCGATCGTGCAGGCAATCGGTCTCGGCTATGCGCTCGACTACATGGAAAAGATCGGGCGCGCTGCGATTGCCGCCCACGAGGCGGATCTGGCAGCCTATGCCGCCGATCAGCTGCGTTCGGTCAACTCGCTGCGGATCATCGGCAATGCACCGCAGAAGGGCAGCATCTTCTCCTTCGAGCTTCAGGGCATTCACGCCCATGACGTTTCGATGGTGATCGATCGCCGCGGCGTCGCAGTGCGGGCCGGCACCCATTGCGCCCAGCCGCTCTTGAAACGCTTCGGCGTGACCTCCACATGCCGGGCATCCTTCGGCCTCTACAACACGCGCGCCGAAGTGGATGCGCTGGTGGAAGCGCTGGATTACGCCCGCACCTTCTTTGCGTAAGGAGAATAGACCATGACCACGACCGAGGAAAATGCCGATCCGCGCGAGGGGCTGGTAAATTCTGCCATTCCGCCGGAAGAGCTGGCACGGCTTTCTGACGATATCGTCGCGGCGCTGAAGACAGTCTATGATCCCGAAATCCCCGCCGATATTTTCGAGCTCGGGCTGATCTACAAGATCGATATCGAAGACGACCGGATGGTGAAGATCGTCATGACGCTCACCGCTCCGGGCTGCCCGGTGGCCGGCGAGATGCCCGGATGGGTGGAGAATGCCGTCGGTGCCGTCGAAGGCGTCTCCGGCGTTCAGGTGGAACTCACCTTCGATCCGCCGTGGTCGGCCGACCGCATGTCGGAAGAGGCGCAGGTCGCCGTCGGCTGGTATTGAAGCCTTTACCAGCGGCGCTTACATTATGTTTCGAAGCATCGGGCCTTGAACCCGGTTGTGGAAAGGGACTGAAGACATGGGCTTTGCCATCATGACCATCAACGAGGCCGCCGCACAGCGGGTAAAGGCCATCGTTGAAAAATCCGGACCTGACGCCAAGGGCATCCGTGTCGGCGTCAAGAAGGGCGGCTGCGCCGGCATGGAATATACGGTCGACCTCGTGACCGAGCCCGACCCCAAGGATGACCTCGTGGAGCGCGACGGCGCCCGCGTATGGGTCGCGCCCCATGCCACCCTTTACCTTCTCGGCACCGAGATGGGTTTCGAGCAGACCACGCTCCGCTCCGGCTTTACCTTCAACAATCCGAACCAGACCTCTGCCTGCGGCTGCGGCGAATCCGTCGAGCTGAAGCCCGCCGATCTTGCGGCGCTGGCCGCACAGGGCAATCCGGTGGTTCAGGCTGATCGGTAAAATATAAATCACTAATATTTAGAATGACGCATCTTGCCTTCCGGGTAAGATGCGCGCATGATCATATTATGGGACGAGCCGAAACGGCTCAGCAACCTGCAAAAACATGGCCTCGATTTTGCCGAGCTTGATGAGAGCTTTCTGGAGCGCAGCAACATCGTGGGCGCACGGGCGGGCCGTTTGATGGCAATAGGGCAGCTCGGGGTTGAGCCGATCACCGTTATCTTTCGCTGGGTCGGGAGTGAGGCCGTTGAGATCATATCAATGCGCAAGTCCAGCCGGAAGGAAAGGAATCCGTAATGACGAAATGGCCAGAGAGGCGTCAACTGACGGACGAAGAAGAAGAGGAAATCCAGCGCGCTATTGCGAGCGATCCCGATACATGGGAGGCAAGCGAAGAAGACCTCAAGAACGCCCGGCCTTTCCGTGAGGTCTTCCCTGAGATCTATGCGAAAATGAAGGCAGGTGTTGCGGCCAAATAGAGCGTGCTAGACAGGGCGCAGTGTTGCACAATTCCGGTCTGAAACGCGCGCCATGACATTCTATCTATTCCTCAAGGGCATCCTGCTTGGCCTGGCGATCGCGGCTCCGGTGGGGCCAATAGGCGCCCTGTGCATCAACAGAACGCTGGCGCGCGGTTTCTGGGCGGGAGTTGCCGGCGGGCTGGGTACGGCCCTTGCGGATGGCGTCTATGCGCTTCTGGCGGCTTCCGGTTTCGCGGCCTTTTCAGCTATACTCGCCCGCGTGTCCGTCCCTCTGGGGCTGCTTGGCGGGCTATTCATGCTCTGGCTTGGATGGCAGTCCTTGCGCTCTGCGGGTGTGCCGAAAGCTGCGGCAGCTGAAAGCGGGATGGGTGATCTTTTCCGGGTGACCGCGACCACCTTCCTGCTCACGCTTTCCAATCCGGCGACCATTCTGTCCTTTGCGGCGATTTTTGCCGGGCTCGGACTGGCGAGCGATGGCACAGGTGCCTTCACCACCACGGCCGGTGTGTTCACGGGATCGCTTCTCTGGTGGTTCTTTCTCTGCGGGCTGGTAACCGCGCTCAAGAATCGGCTGCCCACTGGCTTTACGCTCTGGGTATCCCGCATATCGGGGCTGATCCTGCTTGCGTTCGGGATTGTCGCGATCAGCTCCGCGCTGCTCTCGCTGACCCGAAGCTGAGAAAAAAAAGGCCGCCCCGGCCTCCCGGGACGGCCTTTCAGTGCTTGATTTCGTCCTTACTCGGCTGCCTGCGCGTATTCCTCAACCGGCGGGCAGGTGCAGATGAGGTTGCGGTCGCCGTAGACATTGTCGATGCGGTTGACCGGTGCCCAATACTTGTCGACGCGGAAAGAGCCGGGCGGGAAGCAGGCCTGCTCGCGGCTGTAGGGGCGGTTCCACTCGCCGACGAGATCTTCCACCGTGTGCGGCGCGTTCTTCAGCGGATTGTTCGCCTTGTCCATCCGGCCATCTTCGACCGCGCGGACTTCCTCGCGAATGGCAAGCATCGCATCGCAGAAGCGATCGATTTCCGCCTTTGTCTCCGACTCCGTCGGCTCGATCATCAGCGTGCCGGCAACCGGCCAGCTCATGGTCGGAGCGTGGAAGCCGCAGTCGATCAGGCGCTTGGCGATATCGTCGACCGTGATGCCCGCGCTATCGGCCAGCGGACGGGTATCGATGATGCATTCATGGGCAACACGTCCGCTCTTCGAGGTGTAGAGCACGTTGTAGGCGCCCTTTAGCCGGGCGGCGATGTAGTTGGCATTGAGGATTGCCACCTTCGTTGCCTGCGTCAGCCCTTCGCCACCCATCATCAGGCAGTAGCTCCAGGAGATCGGCAGGATCGAGGCGGAGCCGAAAGGCGCTGCCGATACTGCACCACCCTCGCCATTCCGCTCCGGATGACCGGGCAAATGCGGAGCGAGATGCGCCTTGACGCCGATCGGACCCATGCCGGGGCCGCCGCCGCCATGCGGAATGCAGAAGGTCTTGTGCAGGTTCAGATGGCTGACGTCCGAACCAATGTCACCGGGACGGGACAGGCCGACCATGGCGTTCATGTTGGCGCCGTCCAGATAGACCTGGCCACCATGCCTGTGCGTGATCTCGCAGACCTCGCGCACCGTCTCCTCGAACACCCCGTGGGTCGAGGGGTAGGTAATCATGCAGCAGGAAAGCTGGGCAGAATACTGTTCCGCCTTGGCGCGGAAATCGTCCATGTCGATGTCGCCGTTTTCGCGGGACTTCACGGGAACGACCTTCATGCCGACCATCTGCGCGGAGGCGGGGTTCGTGCCGTGCGCCGAGGTCGGGATGAGGCAGATGTCGCGGTGACCTTCGCCCCGGGCAATGTGGTAGTTGCGGATCGTCAGCAGGCCCGCATATTCCCCTTGCGCACCGGAATTCGGCTGCATGGAGAAGGCGTCGTAGCCGGTGACCTGGCAAAGCTTGTCGGCCAGATCGTCGATCATCTCCCGATATCCGGCGGACTGGCTGTCGGGCACGAACGGGTGAAGCTCGGCAAATTCCGGCCATGTGATCGGCAGCATTTCCGCCGTGGCATTGAGCTTCATCGTGCAGGATCCGAGCGGGATCATCGCCCGGTCAAGCGCAAGGTCCCGATCCGACAGACGGCGGATGTAGCGGGTCATTTCGCTTTCCGCGCGGTTCATGTGGAAGATCGGGTGCGTCATGTAGGGCGTGTTGCGCAGCGCCTCGTCGGGCAGGCGATAGGACGGCTCGAACTCCGCGATCCGGAAATCCGCACCGAAGGCCTTCCACACAGCCTCGAGTGTCGCCGGGCGCGAACGCTCGTCCAGCGAGATGCCGATCCGGTCGGACCCGATCTTGCGAAGGTTGACGCCCTCCGCCACGGCCGCATTCATGATGGCGCCCTGGAGGGGGCCGACATGGACGGTGATCGTGTCGAAGAACACCTTGGGCTCCACGGCAAAGCCGAGCTTCTCGAGTCCCATGGCCAGCCGAACGGCCTTCAGGTGCACACTCTGTGCGATGGCCTTGATGCCTTCGGGACCATGGAAAACGCCATACATCGAGGCCATGACGGCGAGCAGCACCTGTGCCGTGCAGATGTTCGACGTCGCCTTCTCGCGGCGGATGTGCTGTTCGCGGGTCTGGAGCGAAAGGCGATAGGCGCGGTTGCCGCGGGCGTCGACCGAAACACCCACGAGTCGGCCGGGCATCGAACGCTTGTAGGCGTCCTTGACGGCCATGTAGGCCGCATGCGGACCGCCGTAGCCCATGGGGACGCCGAAGCGCTGGGTGCAGCCGACGGCGATATCGGCACCCATTTCACCCGGAGACTTCAGGAGGGCCAGCGCCAGCGGATCGGCGGCAACGGTGGCAATCGCGCCGGCCGCATGCAGCGAGGCAATGATCTTCGTGAAGTCGCGAACATGGCCATAGGTGCCCGGATACTGGAACAGGGCGCCGAATACCTGAGCGGGATCCAGATCCTGGTCAGGATCGCCAACGATGACGTCCCAGCCGAGCGGTTCGGCGCGCGTATGGATGAGCGCGATCGTCTGCGGGTGGCAGTTTTCATCGACGAAGAAGGCATTCGCCTTGGAGGAAGCCACGCGCTGCGACATCGCCATGGCTTCCGCCGCAGCGGTCGCTTCATCGAGCAGAGAGGCGTTCGCCACGTCGAGGCCCGTGAGGTCGCAGACCATCGTCTGGTAGTTCAGCAGCGCCTCGAGGCGACCCTGGGAAATTTCGGGCTGATAGGGCGTGTAGGCCGTGTACCAGGCGGGATTTTCCAGAATGCAGCGCTGGATGACCGGCGGCGTTATGGTGCCGTAATAGCCCTGGCCGATCAGCGAGACCAGGTTGGTATTCTTGTTCGCGATCTCGCGCAGCCGGTCCAGCGCCTCGCGTTCGGTCATTGGCGCGCCCCAGGAAAGCGGCTGCTTCTGACGGATGGAAGCGGGGACGGTATCGTCGATGAGCGCGTCGAGCGAGGGATAGCCCACCACCTTGAGCATTTCTTCCATCTCGCGCGGCGAGGGGCCGATGTGCCGCCGGTTGGCGAAATCATACGGCTGGTAGTCCGTGAAGGAGAATTCGACCGGGGAAGACATCAGGCAATCAGCTCCTTGTAGGCGGCCTCGTCCAGCAGGCCATCGGCATCGGAGGGGTTGGCGAGCTTCAGCTTGAAGAACCAGCCTGCACCCTGCGGATCGGAATTGACCAGCGACGGATCGGCAACGATCGCATCGTTGACCTCGGTGATCTCGCCATCCAGCGGACAATAGACTTCGGATGCTGCCTTGACCGATTCGACGGTGGCGGCATCTGCGCCTTTCGAGAAGCTCTTTCCGACAGCAGGAAGCTCGACGAAGACCAGGTCGCCGAGCTGCTCGGCAGCGTGGTTCGTGATCCCGACGGTTGCAACGCCGTTCTCGATGTTCAGCCATTCATGTTCGGAGGTGAATTTCAGCATGGATTTTCCTCTTGTCCAGTCTGGAGGCGCTCAGCGCTTGTAGGTTTGGGTGATGAAGGGAAGGGCGGTCACGACAACCGGCAGGTACTTTCCGCGCACTTCGGCAAAGACGGTCGTGCCGTTCGCGGCATGGCTCTTCGGCAGATAACCCATGGCAACAGGGCCTTCGACCGTAGGACCGAAAGTGCCTGAGGTGACCTCGCCAAGCTCGGTCTTGCCCTCGGCATCGGCAAAGAGCTTCGTATGGGCGCGCACCGGGGCCTTGCCTTCGGGCTTCAGGCCGACGCGCCGCCGGGCGGCGCCATTCTGGAGTTCGGCCAGAATGCGTGCCGCTCCGGGGAAGCCGCCTTCGCGCGCACCATCCTTCCGGCGCACCTTCTGGATCGCCCATTCGATGGCGCCCTCCACCGGGGTGGTCGTGGTGTCGATGTCGTTGCCGTAAAGGCAGAGGCCCGCTTCGAGGCGGAGGGAATCGCGGGCGCCAAGCCCGATGGGCTGCACGCCCTCGATAGCGAGAAGCGCTCTTGCCAGCTCTTCGGCCTTGTCTTCAGGAACCGATATTTCGTAGCCGTCTTCGCCCGAGTAACCCGATCGGGAAACGATGCATTCCGCGCCGACGAGCGTGGTGGAGATCACGTCCATGAAGCGCATGGAAGCCACGTCGGGAGACAGGATGGAAAGTGCCTTCTCCGAAAGCGGCCCCTGAAGCGCGAGAAGGGCGCGGTCGCGGATGGGCGTCACCACACAGGCGCCGCCGAGGTGCTTTTCCAGATGGGCGAAATCGGCTTCCTTGCAGGCGGCATTGACGACAAGGAAAAGGTGGTCGCCGCGATTGGTGATCATCAGGTCATCGGTGATGCCGCCGTCGTCATTGGTGAAAACGGCATAGCGCTGCCGGCCCGCACCAAGGCCTGCCACATCGACCGGTACCAGGGCTTCCAGTGCCAGTGCTGCATCGGCATTGTTGCCGGAGCGGGCACGGACGGTCACCTGGCCCATGTGGGACACGTCGAAAAGGCCAGCGGCGGAGCGGGTGTGGAGATGTTCCTTCAGCACGCCCGCGGGATACTGCACGGGCATGTCGTATCCGGCAAAGGGAACCATCTTCGCACCGAGCGAGAGATGCAACCCGTGCAGGGGCGTCTTGAGAAGGGGAGTCTGGTCGTCCAAAAGGGGCCTCCGGGATCAGGGCGCATGGCTGCGCCGGGCTCGAATTTCGGCATGACTGCCGCGGTTTGAGCCCCCTCTGTCCCTTTCGCCTGAGATTGTTATCCCTTCGGCGCACCGTGCCTTGCGGCCGGCGTCTCTCCAGAGTTCCGTTCGGCTTCCGTTGGTCCTTTTGCCTGAGAGTTTCCGGGGCGGTTGCTCCTTCGGCACCGCATCGAAGCGGCTTCTCCCAACAGAATGCGGCAATTATCGTCCTGATATCGCCGTTGGCAAGTTGAAAATGTCGTTCTCCGAAAAAAATCCGCGCTGGTTGCGCCCGGTCAAATTGCCGCGCCCGGACCTGTCCTAGGGTGTCCGGGACTAGACAGGCCATGAGCACCTGTTCTAACGAAAGCGGCATTCGGAGACGACGATGAAACGGAAAAACCAGAAGCCGGGCATGACCGTGCGCATACTGTGCGCGCTGGCCCTGCTGTTTCTGGGGTTTGCGCACCGTCCGGCCGTCGAGGCCGAAGTGCGGGATGTGGCGGCACTCGCCTACCAGCTTCCCGACGGAACCCAGCCCGATCTGTGCGTGCCTCAGGGGCCGGAAAAGCTCAAGTTCTCCTATCCCGCCTGCGACGCCTGCAGGCTGACTGCTGCCGTTATCCTGCCGGATGCCCCTGACGTGGCCGCCTATCCGGCCGGTAGCACCGTTGTCCTGTTCGCAGCATTTGCGGAGGAGGGCGCCGCACTGACGCTCCTCCGCGCGCAGACCGCCAGAGGACCGCCTTCCTTCCTGTTCGCCTGACAGAATTGCAGATCGAACAACGGCCCTTGCGGGCACTCGTGACGGCGTGCGGCACAAGCCCCCGTCCAGGAAGGAATACATCATGAAGAAGACCATCATCACCGCTGCGCTTTCGGCCGGCATCGCCTCGCTTCTTGCGACGTCTGCCCTTGCCCATGCGGGCTTTTCCGTCGCCGAAGCGCAGGGGGACGGCTACTACAATGGCGAGCTGCGCATTCCGCACGGATGCGACGGCAAGGCGACCACCGAGGTGTCGGTGAAGATCCCGGAAGGCTTCATCAATGCCAAGCCGAAGGTAAAGACCGGCTGGAAAGTCGAAATCATCAAGGGCGACTACCAGAAGACCTACGAACTGCATGGCAAGAAGGTCAGCTCGGGCGCTCTGGAATTTCGCTGGACCGGCGGCGAGATTCCCGACGACATGTTCGATGGCTTCGAAATCAGCGGTAAGCTTTCCGGCGTGGAGGCCGGTGCATCGCTGCCGTTCGTGACAACGCAGAAATGCGGACAGGACGCCTCCGTCACCTGGGGCGACATTCCCGCTGCCGGTCAGAACCCGCACGACCTCGAGCATCCTGTCCCCGCGATTGCAGTCATTGCTGCGGAAGGCGGACATGCGCACGGACACGACGCCATGGCGATGGCCATGCCTGCGGAAGAGGGAGCCGGCAAGATTGGCGACATCGCCCTCTCCGGGGGCTTCCTCAAGGGCATGCTGCCCGGCCAGCCGGTCGGAGGCGGGTTCGTGACGCTCGCCAATGGCGGCACCGCCGACGACCGCCTCGTCTCCGTCTCCACACCGGGCGCGGATCACGTGGAAATGCACGAGATGACGATGGAGAACGACGTCATGAAGATGCGCAAGCTTGCCGATGGCATTCCGGTTGCGGCGGGTTCGACCGTCGAACTGAAGCCGGGCGGCCTGCACCTGATGTTCATGGGCGTCGCCAAGCCCTTCCGCGAAGGGGACAAGGTGAAGGTCACCTTCACGTTCGAAAAGGCCGGCGCAGTGGAGCTGACCCTGCCCGTTGTCGATCCCGCGAAGGTCAAGGCGGGTCATCAGCACAACTGACCGAAGCTGAATGCGATAACGGCGCCGGAGCGAAAGCCCGGCGCCGTTCTCGTTTGCGCTTGTTGAACCGTTCTCAGCCGCCGGAGCGGAGATAGGCTTCCACAGCCTGATTGAGCGTTGCCTGCTGGTTGTTGTAGCCGTTGTCCAGCATGGAGAGGCGTGCTGAGACTGCCGTGATGCTTTCCGATGGAGGCAGGATGGAATCGACATTGCGCTCGGTATCGCCGAGCCGCGCCGTGCGTTCGTTTTCCTGAATGGCTGTCTTGGCACTCTTGCGCTGGGTCGGCCGGAGCATCTCCATCGCAAGGGCAGCCGTGTTCGCCGATATGGTTACAACCTGAGTCATTGTCGTTCACTGGAAACCATGTCTTTCGACGACCCTAGAGGCCGGCTCTTCAGCCTTTGTTGCGAAAATCGTTAGGATTTGAACGGTTTCGCCCTTTTCATGGGGATGAATTGCGCCCAAACTTCCGGTCATGTGCTTTGGGTTAATCAAATCCTCGGATGACGGCAGATGGTGAACATGCTTCTCGTGGCAGTGGGTGGTGCGGCCGGTTCGGTGCTGCGCTACATGACCGGTCTTGGCGCGACCCGTCTCCTGGGGCCGTTCTTTCCCTGGGGTACGCTGATCGTGAATGTCGCGGGTTCCTTTGTGATCGGCGTCTTCGTGGAGGCCATCGCGCGCAGGTTCGGGGCTTCGGAGCCGGCACGGCTCCTGCTCGTTACGGGTTTTCTGGGTGGCTTCACCACCTTCTCTTCCTTCTCGCTCGACGCCGCTGCCCTGATGGAGAGGGGCGCGCTTGGCCTTGCGGCGGCCTATGTATTGGCAAGCGTCGTCGTTTCTCTTGGGGCCCTCTTTGCAGGGCTGGCGCTGGTCAGGGCACTGGCTTGAGGCATTTTTCGCGGAAGCGGGGCGATTTCCGCTTTCCCATGGCACGCGAAATATTCTAAAGCCAGCCTTTGAATTCAGGGCTTCCGGCCCGCAGACGGTGGAAAGCGGACATGGCAGGGATAGAACACATCAAGGTGGATGCGGACGAAGCGGGCATGCGCGTCGACCGCTGGTTCAAGATCCACTATCCCGGCCTCGGTTTCGGGGCGCTTCAGAAGCTGCTGCGCTCCGGCCAGATCCGCGTCGACGGCGGGCGCGTGAAGTCCGACAGCCGGGTTCAGCCCGGTCAGGTAGTGCGCGTGCCACCGCTCGACGTCGACAAGGCAAAGACCGGACCCATCGCCGGCAAGGAGCTGAAGCACGCGGGTGATCACGAGCTGCTCTCGCGCATGCTGCTGCACGAGGATGACAAGGTGATCGTGCTGAACAAGCCTGCCGGCCTTGCGGTCCAGGGCGGCTCCGGCGTCAACCGGCATATCGACCAGATGCTCGAAGCATGGACGAACCAGCGCGGCGAAAAGCCCCGCCTCGTCCACCGCCTGGACCGCGACACGTCGGGCGTTCTGGTGATTGCCCGCACCCGCGGCGCGGCACAGAAGCTCACCGCCGCCTTCCGCGAGCGCGATACCAAGAAAACCTACTGGTCGCTGGTAAAGGGCGTGCCGCGCAAGAAGGAAGACAAGATTTCGACCTGGCTCGTCAAGGAGCAGACGCCAGACGGCGACCGGATGCGGATTGCCAAGCACGGCGAGGAGGGGGCGGATCACGCCGTGTCCTTCTATCGCATCATCGATACGGTCGCCCAGCGGCTCGCCTGGCTGGAAATGGAACCCTATACCGGCCGCACCCATCAGCTTCGCGTCCACGCGCTGCATATCGGCCACCCGATCATCGGGGATCCGAAGTACTTCATCGACGATCCCAACTGGGACTTCCCCGGCGGCGTGCAGAAGCGGCTGCATCTCCATGCGCGCCATATCGATATTCCCCATCCGAACGGCGGGCGTCTGAAGGTCACGGCGCCGCTTCCGCCGCACATGGAGCAGAGCTGGAACCTGCTCGGCCTCAACATCGAGGACGGGGATCGGGACTCGGAATGAAGCTGGTTCTCTTCGATTGCGACGGCACGCTGGTGGACAGCGCGGGCCTCATCCACGACGTGATGGAACGGACCTTCGTGCATTTCGGCTTCGACAAGCCGAGCTTTGCCGCCACGAAATCCATCATCGGGCTGACGCTCGACATTGCCATTGCCCGCATTCAGGGAAAGACCCATGCGGATGACGAGGCGGTGGCCATGATGGCCTATTACAAATCCATCTACGCCGACGTGCGTGGCGAGACGGGCTTCAAGGAGCCGCTTTTCCCGGGCATTCGGGCGATGCTCGACCATGTGATTGTCGACGAGCGCCTGACGCTCGGTGCGGTTACGGGAAAATCCCGCGCCGGCCTCAACATGATCATGGACAGCCACGATCTCCGACCCCATATCCAGGTTTCCCGAACGGCGGACGATTGCCCCTCCAAGCCGCATCCGGCCATGGTTTCGGAATGTTGCGACGAGGCAGGGATCGATCCGGCCCGCACCGTGGTTATCGGGGACGCGGTTTATGACATGCAGATGGCAAAGGCCGCAGGCGCCCGGGCCATCGGTGTTGCCTGGGGCTATGCGACCGTGCCCGAACTGGTCGCCGCCGGAGCCGACGGCATCGCCCGGATACCGGCCGACCTGATTGAACTGATTGGCGAGTAAGAAGACCATGCGCGACCTCCTGAACGATCTTTCCGAGGGCCTCAGCCACCCGGACCCCATCCGCCGTGCCCAGATCCAGATGAAGAAGCCGCTGCCCAAGCGTTTCTACCAGGCCGTCTCGGTCGAGCCGGAGGAGGGCGGTTTCGGCATCCGTCTCGACGGACGCACGCTGAAGACACCGGCAAAGCAGGCTCTGACCCTGCCGACACGGGCGCTCGCCGAGCTGATCGCCCGCGAATGGGATGCGCAGAAGGACGTGATCGACCCCGCCTCCATGCCGGTTACCAAGCTGGTCAATACCGCGATCGACGGCATCGCTCCCGATATGGGAGCCGTTGCCGGCGATATCGTGCGCTATGCCGGCAATGATATGCTCTGCTACCGCGCATCGGAACCTGTCGCCCTCGTCGAGCGGCAGGCGGAACGCTGGAACCCGATCCTGGAATGGGCCGCCGAAGCGCTCGGCGCCCGTCTCATTCTCGCCGAGGGCGTGATGCATCAGGAGCAGCCGCAGGAGGCGCTTGACGCCGTGTCTGCTGCCGTCGCCCGCTTTGCCGATCCGGTGGCGCTGGCAGCACTTCATACCATTACCACCATCTCAGGCTCGGCCATCCTCACGCTCGCCTATGCCTTGGGTCGCATCGATCTCGCCACGCTCTGGTCGCTTGCCCATCTCGAGGAAGACTGGACCATCGAGCAGTGGGGCGAAGATGAGGAGGCGACCGCCCGCCGCGCCAAGCGCTTCGACGAGACCTCCGCTGCCGCGGACGCGCTGGCGGCCCTTTCGAGCTGACGGGGCGGCGTTTGCCGGTGCCGTCCGTTCACGCGGCACCTCGCACAGGCAGGGCCAGCGGATGGAAATCCGCCGGCCGGCACCGAATGCCCCCGCATGGTCAACGGTCGGTTAAGGACTAGCCGCTAATCTGAATCGCAGGTGTCGCGTTCGGGTTAGTGAATGAGTATGTGGACCAAGCATCACAAGAAGCGGAAACTGGGGCGGTTTGTCATGCCGCTCATTACCGTCGCCTTCCTCTCCTACTTCGGGTATCATTCCATCCATGGCGATTTCGGTCTGATCGCCACGGAGGAGTTCGAGCGCCAGCGGGGAGAGCGCCAGGCAGAGCTCGATCAGCTTACGGAGAGGCGCAAGGCCCTGGAGCTGCAGGTCAGCCTGCTCAGTGACGGCTCCATGGAAAAGGACATCCTGGACGAGAAGGCGCGTTACGAACTCAACGTCTCGCGGGCGGACGAGATCGTGATCTTCAACTCCTACTTCGATTAACCGAAATCTGGTTAATCTAAATTTCCCTTTGTTTTACAGTGCGTTAATTAGAATAGAAGGCATGCATTAAAGGCATTGCTGAGAACAGGATTCTCCCATAAGCTTGCACCACTTTTGGTTCGAGGAAACCCGAGGAGGATCCTGCATGGCGACGCGTAAATCCGCGCCCGCAACCGCTCGCAAGACGACGGTGAAATCCGGAAAGAAAGACTTCAACGGCGGCACGTTCCTGGACTTCGACCGGGACACCGAGCTCAAGGCCTATCGGGAAATGATGCTGATTCGCCGGTTCGAGGAAAAGGCCGGCCAGCTTTATGGCATGGGCTTCATCGGTGGCTTCTGTCATCTATACATCGGCCAGGAAGCGGTCGTCGTGGGCATGCAGATGGCGCTGAAGGACGGCGACCAGGTCATCACCGGCTACCGTGACCACGGCCACATGCTGGCCTGCGGCATGAGCGCCCGCGGCGTGATGGCCGAGCTGACCGGACGTCGGGGCGGCCTTTCCAAGGGGAAGGGCGGCTCGATGCACATGTTCTCCAAGGAAAAGAACTTCTATGGTGGCCATGGCATCGTCGGCGCACAGGTGTCGCTCGGCACCGGGCTTGCCTTCGCCAACCGCTACCGCGGCAATGACAATGTCTCGCTCGCCTATTTCGGCGATGGCGCGGCCAACCAGGGCCAGGTCTACGAAAGCTTCAACATGGCGGCGCTCTGGAAGCTGCCGGTCATCTACATCATCGAGAACAACCGCTACGCCATGGGCACCGCCGTTTCGCGCGCCTCGGCGCAGACGGACTTCTCGATGCGCGGCGCCTCCTTCGGCATCCCCGGCTATCAGGTGGACGGCATGGACGTGCGCGCGGTTGCCGCCGCTGCGGAAGAGGCTGTTGCCCATTGCCGTGCCGGCAAGGGTCCGCTGATCCTTGAAATGCTGACCTACCGCTATCGCGGCCACTCCATGTCGGACCCCGCGAAGTACCGCTCCAAGGATGAAGTGCAGAAGATGCGCTCCGAGCACGACCCGATCGAACAGGTGCGCGCGCGCCTGCTGGAAAAGGGCTGGGCCACGGAAGACGAGCTGCGCGCCATCGACAAGGACGTCCGCGACATCGTCGCCGACAGTGCCGATTTCGCCCAGTCCGATCCGGAACCGGATGTCTCCGAACTCTACACCGACATTCTGCTCTGATCCCCGGGGAGGTTTTAAGACATGCCGATTGATATCCTGATGCCTGCACTCTCCCCGACGATGGAAGAGGGCAAACTGTCCAAGTGGCTGAAGAACGAGGGTGACGCCGTGAAGGCGGGCGACGTGATCGCCGAAATCGAGACCGACAAGGCGACCATGGAAGTGGAAGCCGTCGACGAGGGCACCATCGGCAAGCTGCTGGTGGCCGCCGGAACCGAAGGCGTGAAGGTGAATACGCCGATAGCCGTGCTGCTGCAGGAAGGCGAAAGCGCCGATGCCGCCGCGAAGGCCCCGGCGCCTGCCGCTGCCCAGCAGCCCGCAGCTGCCGAAACCGTCTCGGCCCAGCCGCAGATCGCCCAGCCGGTTCCTGCCGCGCCGAAGAGCGAGCCCGCCGCCGATCCGGATATCCCGGCCGGTACGGAAATGGTGACGATGACGGTGCGCGAAGCACTGCGCGACGCCATGGCCGAGGAAATGCGCGCCAATGACGACGTCTTCATCATGGGTGAGGAAGTCGCCGAATATCAGGGCGCCTACAAGATCACGCAGGGGCTTCTGCAGGAATTCGGCGCACGCCGCGTGGTCGATACACCGATCACCGAGCACGGTTTTGCCGGCATCGGCGTCGGTGCGGCCATGGCTGGCCTCCGTCCCATCGTCGAGTTCATGACCTTCAACTTCGCCATGCAGGCGATCGACCAGATCATCAACTCGGCAGCCAAGACGCTCTACATGTCCGGCGGCCAGATGGGCGCGCCGATTGTCTTCCGCGGCCCGAACGGGGCGGCTGCCCGCGTGGCGGCCCAGCACAGCCAGGATTATGCCGCCTGGTACAGCCACATTCCGGGCCTCAAGGTCATCCAGCCCTACACTGCTGCCGATGCCAAGGGCCTGCTGAAGGCTGCCATCCGCGATCCGAACCCGATCATCTTCCTCGAGAACGAAATCCTCTACGGCCAGTCGTTCGAAGTGCCGAAGATGGACGATTTCGTGCTGCCCATCGGCAAGGCACGCATCCACCGCAAGGGCAATGATGCCACCATCGTCTCCTTCGGCATCGGCATGACCTATGCGGTCAAGGCCGCGGACGAACTGGCGAAGGAAGGTATCGACGTCGAGGTCATCGACCTGCGCACCATTCGCCCGATGGACCTGCCGACCGTCATCGAATCCGTCAAGAAGACCGGCCGTTTGGTCACCGTGGAAGAAGGCTATCCGCAGTCTTCCGTCGGCACGGAAATCGCCACCCGCGTGATGCAGCAGGCGTTCGACTATCTCGATGCGCCGATCCTGACGATTGCGGGCAAGGATGTGCCGATGCCTTATGCGGCAAATCTCGAGAAGCTGGCTCTGCCGAATGTCGGCGAAGTCGTTCAGGCGGTGAAGACCGTCTGCTATCGCTAAGGGGAGGGAAGGCAAGATGCCGATCAACATTACCATGCCCGCCCTTTCGCCGACGATGGAGGAGGGCAAGCTTTCCAAGTGGCTGAAGAAGGAAGGCGATGCCATCCGTTCCGGCGACGTGATCGCCGAGATCGAGACCGACAAGGCCACCATGGAAGTGGAAGCCGTGGACGAAGGCACGCTGGCCAAGATCCTCGTGCCCGCCGGCTCCGAAGGCGTGAAGGTCAACACCGTGATCGCGGTTCTCGCCGGTGAAGGCGAGGATGCGAGTGCGGTGACGGCGCCTGCCGCTCCCGCAGCGCAAGCCGCCCCGACCTCCCCCCTTGCGGGGGAGGATGTCGCGAAGCGACAGGAGGGGGGTGCGCCGGCCCCGAACGCGGCGCCAGTACCCCCCTCTGCCCCTGCCGGGGCATCCCCCCCTCAAGGGGGGAGATCGGGCGAAGGCAACCGCGTCTTCGCCTCGCCGCTGGCGCGGCGTCTGGCGAAGGAAGCGGGCGTCGACCTCTCCGCCGTTTCGGGTTCCGGTCCGCATGGCCGCGTGGTGAAGTCGGACATCGAAAAGGCCGTGGCCGGTGGAACGGCGAAGGCTGCTCCGGCAGGCACCTCGGCTGCACCGGCTGCTGCTGCATCCGCTGCACCGCTTGCCACGGGCATGTCGTCCGATCAGGTGCTGAAGCTCTTTGCCGAAGGCTCCTACGAGCTCGTGCCGCATGACGGCATGCGCAAGACGATTGCCAAGCGCCTGCAGGAATCCAAGCAGACGATCCCGCATTTCTACGTTTCCGTCGATTGCGAACTCGATGCGCTGCTGGCGCTGCGCACCCAAATCAACGACGCGGCCCCGGTACGCGACGGCAAGCCGGCCTACAAGCTCTCGGTCAACGACATGGTGATCAAGGCCATGGCGCTGGCGCTGCGCGACGTGCCGGACGCCAATGTCTCCTGGACCGATCAGGCCATGGTGAAGCACAAGCACGCCGACGTGGGCGTGGCGGTTTCGATCCCCGGCGGCCTCATCACCCCGATCATCCGCAAGGCGGAGGAGAAGAGCCTTTCGGCCATCTCCAACGAGATGAAGGATCTCGGCAAGCGCGCCAAGGACCGCAAGCTGAAGCCCGAGGAATACCAGGGCGGCACGACTGCCGTGTCCAACATGGGCATGATGGGCGTGAAGAACTTCGCCGCCGTGGTAAACCCGCCGCATGCGACGATCCTCGCGGTCGGCGCGGGCGAACAGCGCCCGGTGGTGAAGAACGGCCAGCTGGCAATTGCCACCGTCATGACGGTGACGCTTTCCACCGACCATCGCTGCGTCGATGGCGCGCTGGGTGCCGAACTGCTCGCCGCCTTCAAGGGCTATATCGAAAACCCGATGGGCATGCTGGTGTAAGCCATGGCGAAAACCGTGCTCTGCTACGGCGACAGCCTGACCTGGGGATACGACGCCGAAACCATGGGGCGTCACCGGTTCGAGGACCGGTGGCCCTCGGTCCTGCAAAAGGCGCTCGGATCCGATGTGCAGGTGATTGCGGAGGGTCTGAACGGCCGTACCACGGCCTATGACGACCATCTGTCCGATTCCGATCGCAACGGGGCGCGGGTCCTGCCGACGCTTCTGCAAAGCCATGCGCCGCTCGATCTCGTGATCATCATGCTCGGCACCAATGACATGAAGCGCGGGATTGCCGGCAATGCCTTCCTCGCACGGCAGGGCATGGAGCGGCTCGTGAGCCTCATTCGCCACCATGACTGGCCGATGGAGGGCATGGAAGCACCGGAGGTGCTGCTTGTCTCGCCGCCGCCCTGCCGCGAAACGGCCAACACCGTGTTTGCGGCGATGTTTGCCGGCGCCGTCGAGGAATCGGCGATGCTCGCGACATTCTATCGGGATCTGGCGGACGAGCTGGAATGCGGCTTCTTCGACGCCGGATCGGTTGCCGAGACCACACCGCTCGATGGTGTCCATCTGGATGCGGAAAACACCCGGGCCATCGGGCGCGGGCTGGAGCCCGTCGTCCGGATGATGCTTGGCATTTGACAGGCGCTTTCGAGGGGGCTTGATCAAGATCAAGGCCCTTCGGGATCAGGGGCTTAGGCTGAACCTATCGAATCCAGACAAGGAGATAGGAATGTCGAACACCCCCCACGAGCTCGCGGAAGAGTTTCCTGAGTATGTCGCGAAGATGCATGATCTGAAGGTCAGCGACGCGCATTTCGCCAAGCTCTTCGAGGAGTATCACGAGGTCAATCGCGCCATTCACCGCGCGGAGACAAACATCGAGCCGGTAGGCGACGTGCACATGGAAACCATGCGCAAGACCCGGATGGCTCTGAAGGACAAGATTTACGGGATGCTGTCCAAGGCGGCCTGACGGCGCTGGCCTTCATCCCGAACCGGACCGGGCAGGGGAACTGCCCGGCTTCCGGCACCAGAGAGGAGATGAAGGCCCGTGGCGAATTCCTACGACGTGATCATTATCGGCTCCGGCCCCGGCGGATATGTCGCCGCCATCCGCTCCGCGCAGCTGGGCCTGAAGACGGCCATCGTCGAGCGCGAGCATCTGGGCGGCATCTGCCTGAACTGGGGCTGCATTCCGACCAAGGCGCTCTTGCGCTCGGCGGATGTCCTCGACAATGCCAACCATGCCAAGGCCTACGGCCTGGTGCTCAACGGTTCGATCAGCGCCGACGTGACGGCGGTCGTCAACCGCTCGCGCGGCGTGTCGCAGCGGCTGAACGGCGGCGTCGGCTTCCTCATGAAGAAGAACAAGATCGACGTCATCTGGGGCGAGGCGAAGCTCTCGAAGCCCAACGAGATCGTCGTCTCCAAGCCCTCCAAGCCGGCCGTTCAGCCGCAGAATCCGGTTCCGAAGAACGTGCTGGGCGAGGGCACCTATACGGCAAAGCACATCATCGTCGCGACCGGCGCGCGCCCGCGGGCGCTCCCCGGCATCGAGCCGGACGGCAAGCTGATCTGGACCTATTTCGAGGCCATGGTGCCGAAGGAACTGCCGAAGAGCCTGCTCGTCATGGGCTCGGGCGCCATCGGCATCGAATTTGCGAGCTTCTACCGCTCCATGGGTGTCGACGTGACCGTCGTGGAAGTCATGGATCGCATCATGCCGGTGGAAGATGCGGAAATCTCGGGCATCGCCCGCAAGGCGCTGGAAAAGCGCGGGCTCAAGATCATCACCTCCGCCAAGGTGGCGAAGGTCGAGAAGGCTGCCAATTCCATCACCGCAACCGTCGAGACGGCGGACGGCAAGAGCCAGCAGATCGTGGCCGACCGGATGATCTCCGCCGTCGGCGTGCAGGGCAACATCGAGAACCTCGGCCTCGAGGCGCTGGGCGTGAAGACCGATCGCGGCTGCATCGTCATCGACGGCTATGGAAAGACCAACGTGCCCGGCCTCTACGCCATCGGCGATGTCGCGGGTCCCCCGATGCTGGCCCACAAGGCCGAGCATGAGGGCGTGGTCTGCATCGAGAAGATCGCGGGCCTGCCGAATGTCCATCCGATGGACAAGGGCAAGATCCCCGGCTGCACCTACTGCAATCCGCAGGTCGCCTCGGTCGGCCTCACGGAAGCCAAGGCCAAGGAGCTCGGCCGCGACATCCGTGTCGGCCGCTTCTCCTTCGGCGCAAACGGCAAGGCGATCGCGCTCGGCGAGGACAACGGGCTGGTCAAGGTCATCTTCGACAAGAAGACCGGGGAGCTGCTCGGCGCACACATGGTCGGCACCGAAGTGACCGAACTCATCCAGGGCTTCGTCGTCGCCATGAACCTCGAGACCACCGAAGAAGAGCTGATGCACACCATCTTCCCGCATCCGACGCTGTCGGAAATGATGAAGGAAGCGGTGCTGGATGCTTACGGACGGGTACTGAACGCTTGAGGGCGGTTGACGCTTCGGATGGCCCGGCAGGGACAGAGGGGGGTGCTGTGCGGCAATCTATCAACGCGTCGCACCCCGACGAATGAAACATTGCCCTTCGGCTTGCCTGTCATTATCTAGGGCGGAACGGGGCTTGAGCGGACGAGGACAGCATGGCAGTCGGTTGGTTCATGGCAATCATCATCGGTGGTCTGGCGGGCTGGCTCGCCGGCAAGTTCATGGACATGCGCTACGGCATCTTCATGAACATCATCATCGGCATCGTGGGCTCGGCGGTTGCAACCGCGATCCTGCAGCGGTTCGGCATTTTCGTGGCGGAAGACAAGCTCGGCTATCTCATCACCAGCTTCCTTGGCGCCTGCATCCTGCTTTTTGTCGTCAAGCTCGTACGGCGCTAGACAAGGTCACAGCATCATGGTCACCATCCTCGATACCATTGGCACCGAAACCGCGGAAAAGCGCGTTCGCCATCCGGAAAAGGCGCACCGGCCCGATACGGAGGTGATGCGCAAGCCGGAATGGATCCGGGTCAAGGCGCCGACCTCGAAGGGCTATGCGGAAACCCGTTCCATCGTGAAGGAGCACAAGCTCGTCACGGTGTGCGAGGAGGCGGGCTGCCCCAATATCGGCGAGTGCTGGGACAAGAAGCACGCGACCTTCATGATCATGGGCGAAATCTGCACCCGTGCCTGCGCCTTCTGCAACGTGGCCACCGGCAAGCCGAACCCGCTGGATCTGGACGAGCCGGAAAACGTCGCCAAGGCCGTGAAGCAGATGGGCCTCTCCCACGTGGTCATCACCTCGGTCGACCGAGACGATCTGGAAGATGGCGGGGCCGAGCATTTCGAGAAGGTGATCTTCGCCATCCGCGCGGCATCGCCCACGACGACAATCGAAATCCTGACACCCGATTTCCTCAAGAAGCCCGGTGCGCTCGAGCGCGTCGTGGCCGCCAAGCCGGATGTCTTCAACCACAATCTCGAAACCGTGCCGGGCAATTACCTGACGGTTCGTCCCGGCGCGCGCTACTTCCACTCGATCCGCCTGCTGCAGCGCGTGAAGGAGCTGGATCCGACCATGTTCACCAAGTCGGGTATCATGGTCGGCCTCGGCGAGGAGCGCAACGAAGTGCTCCAGCTCATGGACGACCTCCGGACGGCGGACGTGGATTTCCTCACCATTGGCCAGTATCTCCAGCCCACCCGCAAGCATCACCGCGTCGTCTCCTTCGTCACGCCGGACGAGTTCAAATCCTACGAGACGGTTGCCTATACGAAAGGCTTCCTGATGGTGTCGGCGAGCCCGCTGACGCGCTCCTCCCACCACGCCGGTGACGATTTCGCCCGGCTGAAGGCGGCGCGCGAGAAGAAACTGGCCGGAGCTGCCGCCTGAGGGCGGCGGACGGAAGAAACCATGCCGAAATTCGAAAGCCAGCGTAAGGTGCCCCATACGCCCGACCAGATGTTCGATCTGGTGGCGGATGTGGAACGTTATCCGGAGTTCCTGCCGCTCTGCGAGGCGCTCGCCGTCCGTTCCCGCAAGGAGCGGGACGGCAAGCAGCTTCTCGTCGCCGACATGACCGTCGGCTACAAGGCGATACGCGAAACCTTTACCACGCAGGTGCTGCTGAACCGCGAGCAGCATAGCATCGACGTCCAGTACATCGACGGGCCGTTCAAGTACCTGAACAACAAGTGGACGTTCCTGCCCGACGGCGAGGGCGGCTGCACGGTGAACTTCTTCATCGACTACGAATTCAAGAGCCGCATCCTCGGCGCCCTCATGGGCTCCATGTTCGACCGCGCCTTCCGCATGTTCGCCGAAGCCTTCGAGGCAAGGGCGGCAAAGGTCTATGCCACGATCTGAGTGGCAGGACATCAGCATGATGTTGCGGCAGGCTGCACACGCGTCGAATTCGGAGCACCGCTACCCCCCTCTGTCCCTGCCGGGACATCTCCCCCTCAAGGCGGGAGATCGGGCTGGGGTTTCTTGGGCAAGTCCCTCGCATCCGCTTCTGCGGATCAGACGCTTTTTATTGGGGAAGTCAGAAAAGAGAAGTCGATCTCCCCCCTTGAGGGGGAGATGTCCCGGCAGGGACAGAGGGGGGTGCGCGTCCCCCGGACCAACACTCTGCACCGCCCGCAGTCAGCCCAGTTCGGCAAGCATCTCCAGGGCGGTTTTCACCGTCGCCAGGCGGATGCCGTCGCGGCCGAGGTCACCGTAGCGCATTTCGCGATGGAGGAGCCTGCCGTCACGGCAGCGGGCGGCAAGGTGGACGAGGCCGACGGGCTTTTCGTCCGAGCCCCCGCCGGGGCCGGCGATGCCCGTCACGGCAACCGAGACATGGGCGCGGGAGCGGCGAAGTGCGCCGGCGGCCATCTGCAGCGCAGTCTGGCGCGAAACGGCGCCGTATTGCGCCAGCACCTCGGGCTGGACGCCGATGAGGTCCATCTTCGCTTCGTTGGTGTAGGTGACAAAGCCACGATCGACGACGGCCGAGGAGCCCGGCACATCCGTGAGCGCGCCTGCGATCAGCCCGCCCGTGCAGCTTTCCGCCGTGGCGATCATCCATGCCTTGCCGGCATAGTCAGCGATGATCGCGCGCGCCGCAGAGGCTATATCTTCAGGAAAGAGGCTCATGCGCCGCCCCTCCCGTAAACGACGGTGGCGGTGGCGATGGCCGCAATTCCTTCCCGCCGGCCGATGAAGCCGATCTTCTCGTTGGTCGTTGCCTTCACGGAGCAACGGTCGAGCGAAATGCCGAGGATTTCCGCAAGCTTCTCGCGCATGGCCTGGCGATGCGGCCCCACCTTCGGCGCCTCGGCGATCAGCGAGATGTCGGCATTCATGATGGTGCCGCCGTGCTCGCGGACGATACGAACGGCATGTTCGAGGAAGATGCGCGAGGGTGCGCCTTTCCACTGCATGTCGGAGGGAGGGAAATGATCGCCAATGTCGCCCGCCCCGCAGGTGGCGAGCAAGGCATCGGTAAGGGCGTGAAGTGCCACATCCGCATCCGAATGGCCCTTCAGCTTCTGGTCGTGGGGAATGAAGATGCCGCAGAGCGTCACGCCGTCGCCGGGCTCGAGCTGGTGCACGTCATAGCCGTTTCCGGTACGCACGTCGGGAAGCGCTGCCCGCGCCAGTTTTTCGTCCGCCATGGCGATATCCCTTTTCACGGTAAGCTTGATGTTATCCGGCGTGCCCTCGACGAGCCGCACCGGTATGCCCGCCCATTCGGCAATCGAGGCGTCGTCGGTGAAATCGCCGATCCCGCTTGCGGCCGCGCGCCGGTGCGCATCGAGGATGGCATCGAGGGCGAAGACCTGCGGCGTCTGGGCGGCAAAGAGGCCAGCGCGGGGGACCGTCTCCACCACCACGCCATCCGGCGAACCGCGCTTCAGGGTGTCGGATACCGGCATGACCGGCAGCACGCCGCTGGCTCCATCCGCAAGGCTTGCCTCGATCCGGTCAAACAGCGCCGCATCCACGAAGGGGCGGACGGCATCCTGTATCCAGGCGTGCGTGACGCCGCGGCCGGCGAGCGCCTCCAGCCCCTTCAGCACGCTTTGCTGGCGGGTTGCCCCGCCGTGCACCACGATGCAGTCCCGCCTGCCGGCGATCGAAGCCGTCGCGACATCGAGAAGGGCCTCGTCGTCTGGATGAATGACCAGGACGACGGGTCCCGTGCCCGGCCATGACAGGAACGCCTCCAGCGAGTGCGCAATGACCGCCTTGCCGCCGATCCGCCGGTACTGTTTGGGACCCTCATGGGACGATCCGGCCCGCTCTCCGCGCCCTGCTGCGACGATGACGATGCCGTTGGAATGCTTCTGCGACATGGGAGCCTTGCGGTGCCGGTTGCTTGTGGTTCGCTTGCCGCGGGTTTAACCGCTCGGGAAGCATTTGACCAGCGGCTCGGCCGGTGGGCGGATTTTCACTTGGCAGCGCGCGGCTTTGATGATTAAAAATAATGCAGCGCAAATCACTGCCTCAAGAATATGCAAAGCGAGCGTCCCTTGAGCCTACCGAACCTTTCCGATCCCTTTGCCATCGGCTCCGTGCCGATCCGCAACCGGGTCATTCTGGCGCCCATGTCGGGTGTCACGGACCTGCCGTTCCGCGAGATCGCGTGGAAATGGGGCGCGGGTCTGGTCGTGACCGAGATGGTCGCGAGCCGGGAGCTTGCACATAACCATGGGGAAAGCTGGGCGCGGCTCAAGGGCGCCGGCATCCGTCCGCACATGGTGCAGCTTGCCGGTCGCGAGGCGCACTGGATGGCGGAAGCGGCCCGGATTGCTGAGGCGAACGGCGCGGATATCATCGGCATCAACATGGGTTGTCCGGCCAAGAAGGTGACCGGCGGCTATTCCGGCTCGGCGCTGATGCGCGATCCCGATCATGCGCTGGGCCTGATAGAGGCGACCGTTAAGGCGGTCAAAGTGCCGGTAACGGTGAAGATGCGTCTCGGATGGGACGAAAACTCGATCAACGCGCCGCTGATCGCAAGGCGGGCGGAAGAGGCGGGCGTCCGGCTCGTCACCGTCCATGGCCGAACTCGGATGCAGTTTTACGAAGGCAGGGCGGACTGGGCGGCGATCCGCGCCGTGCGGGAGGCGGTGCGCATTCCGCTGATTGCCAATGGCGATGTGGAGAGCATCGAGGATGCCCGGACGATCCTGGCGCTCTCGGGGGCCGATGCGGTAATGGTCGGGCGCGCCTGTCAGGGCAGGCCCTGGCATGCCGGTGCGCTTGCCGGAGCCGCAGCACCCGAACGGCAGGCCATTCCGGATCTGGCGCTGGCGCATTACGAGGCGATGCTGGATTTCTACGGCCGCGAGGTGGCGGTGCGCCATGCCCGCAAGCATCTCGGCTGGTATCTGGAGCGCCATGCGCCCGCTCTGCCGCCGGCGGAGAAGGCGCGGCTGATGACCGAGCGGGACGCTGCCCTTGCCGCACGGCTTTTCCACGCCGCGCTTTCCAATCCCGATCATCACAGAGAACCGAGACCGGAGGCCGCATGAGCGATCCGAAAACGTCGAACGACATGATGGCCGCGACCGTTCTCAACGCCATCCGCAACCCCGTGATCATGGTCGACGCGGATGGCATCGTGCGTTTTGCCAATGGCGAGGCGGAAGCCTTCTTTGCGGCCAGCGCCGCCCATCTCGCGCGCCACCACATCGCGGCCTTCGTGCCCTTCGGCAGTCCGCTGCTGTCGTTGCTCGATCAGGTGCGGGAGCGGCGTTCGCCGGTCAACGAATACCGGGTGGATCTCAGCTCTCCGCGCATCGGCCAGGACAAGCTGGTCGACATCTATGCCGCGCCCGTTCCCGGCGAGCCGGGTTCGGTGGTTGTGGTGGTGCAGGAGCGCACCATGGCCGACAAGATAGACCGCCAGCTGACCCATCGCGGCGCGGCACGTTCGGTTTCCGGCCTTGCATCCATGCTGGCCCACGAGATCAAGAACCCGCTTTCCGGAATCCGCGGGGCAGCCCAGCTTCTGGAAATGTCCGTCTCCTCCGAGGACCGGGCGCTGACGCGGCTGATCTGCGACGAGACGGACCGGATCGTTTCACTGGTCGATCGCATGGAGGTGTTTTCCGACGAGAGGCCCGTGGATCGCGCGCCGGTCAACATCCATTCGGTGCTGGAACATGTGAAGGCGCTGGCACAGGCCGGCTTTGCCCGGCACATCCGCATAGCCGAGGTCTACGATCCCTCGCTGCCGCCGGTTTTTGCCAACCGCGACCAGCTCATTCAGGTGTTTCTGAACCTGGTGAAGAATGCCGCAGAGGCCATCGGCAACCGCCCGAATGGTGAAATCATGCTCACGACTGCCTATAAACCGGGCATCCGCCTCTCGGTTGCGGGCAGTCAGGAGAAGGTGTCGCTTCCGCTGGAATTCTGCGTGCAGGACAACGGGCCCGGCGTGCCGGCAGACCTGCTCCCGCATCTTTTCGATCCCTTCATCACCACAAAGACCAACGGGTCTGGCCTGGGTCTTGCATTGGTCGCGAAGATCATCGGCGATCACGGCGGGATCATCGAATGCGACAGCCATGCGAACAAGACGGTGTTCCGGGTGCTGATGCCGATGTCCCGCGGCGGCATGGCTGACGAACCGCCGCTCAAGACCGCAGAGAACAGCATGACAGACATGTCCGAGGGAGCTTCCCGATGAGTGCCACCATTCTAGTCGCCGACGACGACGCCGCCATCCGGACGGTGCTGAACCAGGCGCTTTCCCGCGCGGGCTACGAGGTGCGGGTCACCTCCAATGCCTCCACGCTTTGGCGCTGGGTGGCCGCAGGCGAAGGCAATCTGGTGGTGACCGATGTGGTGATGCCGGACGAAAACGCCTTCGACCTGCTGCCGCGCATCAAGAAGGCGCGACCCGATCTGCCGGTGGTGGTGATGAGTGCCCAGAACACCTTCATGACCGCCATCAAGGCGTCTGAAAAGGGGGCCTATGACTACCTGCCGAAGCCCTTCGACCTCACAGAACTGATCGCCATCATCGGCCGCGCGCTGGCCGAACCGAAGAAGGTGCAGAAAGCACCGGAAGAGGACAATCAGGACGGCATGCCGCTGGTCGGCCGTTCGGCCGCCATGCAGGAGGTCTATCGCGTGCTCGCGCGCATGATGCAGACCGACCTCACGCTGATGATCACCGGGGAATCCGGCACCGGCAAGGAGCTGGTCGCGCGCGCCCTCCATGATTACGGCAAGCGCCGCAAGGGCCCCTTCGTCGCGATCAACATGGCCGCCATCCCGCGGGACCTGATCGAGTCGGAGCTTTTCGGCCACGAGAAGGGCGCCTTCACCGGCGCGCAGGCACGCTCGAGCGGCCGCTTCGAACAGGCCGAGGGCGGCACGCTCTTCCTCGATGAAATCGGCGACATGCCGATGGATGCACAGACGCGCCTGCTGCGCGTGCTGCAGCAGGGCGAGTACATGACGGTGGGCGGCCGCACGCCGATCCGCACCAACGTGCGCATCGTGGCGGCAACGAACAAGGACCTCAAGCAATCCATCCAGCAGGGGCTTTTCCGCGAGGACCTCTATTACCGCCTGAACGTGGTACCGCTCCGGCTGCCGCCGCTACGCGACCGGCGCGAGGACATCCCCGATCTCGTGCGCCATTTCGCGCTTGTCGCCGAACGCGAAGGCCTGGGCTCGAAACGCTTCGACATCTCTGCACTCGAAGCGATGAAGGCCTATGACTGGCCTGGCAACGTGCGAGAGCTGGAGAACCTCGTCCGGCGTCTGGTGGCACTGTACCCGCAGGACATCATCACCCGCGAGATCGTGGATGCGGAAATCCACCCGCCGCAGAGCTCCCCCGTTCAGGCGGAGCGCGCGCCGGAAAAGGAAGGCCAGCTTTCTATCCGCCAGGGCATAGAGCAGGCGGTGGGCAAGTACTTCGCCAGCTTCGGCCACGACCTGCCGCCTCCGGGGCTATACGACCGTGTGCTTGTCGAGGTCGAGCACCCGCTCATCATGGCGGCGCTGGCCGCCACCGGCGGCAACCAGATCCGTGCCGCCGACCTTCTCGGCATGAACCGCAACACGCTGCGCAAGAAGATCCGCGATCTCGGCATATCCGTGTACCGAGATGCCCGCAACGCTTGACAGGCCGGGCGGAGGCGTTGCATTTTCGCCACAATGCGTTGCTTGAAAGCAACGGTCGCGCAGGCTGATTCATCCGGAAAGGGTGGGTCACGCTGCGTGACGTAATGACCGTAACGTCAGGGGCGCATCTCGCATGCTGCCGCATGACCGCGGCTGGGGGATGAGAATGCTGACGCCATTGGTTGAGGACGAAGCGGGGGGATCGGCCCAGGACCGGCGCGCCCGTTTTGCCATTCCTGGCCTCGGGCTTGCCGCCGGCGCGCTGATCTGCGCGGTGCTGACGCTTTTCGTGCTGCTCGGCCTCACGCCTCTTGCACCCACCCGTCCCGTGGTCATTGCCTCGGCTGGCCTCAACTCGCTGTTCATCATCGGCCTCATCTTCCTGATCGTCCGGGAGATCGGGCGGCTCTGGAAGGCGCGGCTCAAGGGGCGGGCGGCTGCGCGGCTGCACGTGCGGATCGTTGCGCTTTTCTCCATCGTCGCGATCACGCCCGCCATTCTGGTCGCGATCTTTGCCAGCATCTTTCTGAATGTCGGGCTCGACCGCTGGTTCTCGATCCGCACCCAGTCGATCGTGAACAACTCCATGAACGTGGCCCAGGCCTATGTGATGGAGAATGCGGCCTATCTGCAGGGGCAGACGCTTTCGATGGCGAACGATCTCGAGCGGAACCGCGTGCTTTTCAGCCTTGACCGGAACGGCTTCGTCGAACTGCTGACACGGCAGGCGAGGGGCCGCGGCATGCTCGGCGCCTTCCTTCTGCGGGATGACGGCTCGGTGATGGTTCAGGCCAACATCAAGACGGAAAGCCCCCTGCCACCGGTTCCCAAGGATGCGCTCGCTTCCTCCGTCGCCGGACAGCCGACGCTCATTCCTCCGGGCGGAACCAACCTTGTGGGTGCCATCCTGCAATTGAAGGATATCACCGGCGCCCATCTCTACACCATCCGGGCCGTCGATCCGAAAGTGATGCGCGCCATGCGCGAGGTGGAGGACAACTCCGCCGAATACAAGTCCATGGAGGCAAACCGCACGTCGCTGCAGGTCGCCTTCGCCGTCGTCTATCTGGGTTTTGCGCTGATCGTGCTTCTCGCCGCGATCTGGACCGCGATCGCGATTGCGGACCGCATCGTTCGGCCGATCCGCCTTCTCATCAGTGCCGCGGACAGCGTGGCGAGCGGCAACCTGAATGTCGTGGTGCCGGTGCGGGCAGCCGATGGCGATGTCGGCAGCCTCTCGCGCACCTTCAACAAGATGATCAGCGAAATCCGGACCCAGCGCGACGAGATTCTCGAGGCAAAGGACGAGGTGGACGACCGGCGCCGCTTCATCGAGGCCGTGCTGTCCGGCGTCACCGCCGCTGTCATCGGCGTGGAGGAAGACCGGCGGATCACGATCGTCAATCCGTCTGCCGAAATCCTTCTTGGGCGAAAGGCCGAAGATCTGATTGGCAGCCGTCTGCCGGACATCGCGCCCGAAGTGGATGCCGTACTCACCGAAGCCGCGCTGCGGGCGCGCGCGGATTACCGCAAGCAGATCGATCTCATCCGCTCCGGCAAGGAACGGACGCTATCGGTGCAGGTGACCCGCGAGGAAGCGCACGACAAATCGGATTCCTACGTCATCACGCTGGACGATATCACCGACCTCGTGATCGCCCAGCGCTCCACCGCGTGGTCGGATGTCGCGCGGCGCATTGCCCATGAAATCAAGAACCCGCTCACTCCCATCCAGCTTTCCGCCGAACGCATCAAGCGTCGGTTCGGCAAGCTGGTGTCCGAGGAGGATCGCCCCGTTTTCGACCAGTGCACCGACACGATCGTTCGCCAGGTGGGCGATATCGGCCGCATGGTCGACGAGTTCTCCGCCTTTGCCCGGATGCCGAAGCCCACGAAGCAGGAATCTGACCTGCGCGAAATCCTGCGCGACTCGGTGTTCCTGCGCGAGGTGGGGGCAAGCCAGATCGATTTCATACAGCAGTTCGGGGATACGCCTCAGCTCGGTCTTTTCGACGGGCGGATGCTGGGCCAGGCCTTTGGCAACCTGATCAAGAACGCGGTGGAATCCATCGAATCCGTTCTCGGCGAGGATGGCCGCGACAAGGGCAAGGTGCTGGTGCGCTCCAGCTTCGATGCGGAGCACGATCTCTACACCGTCGATATCATCGACAATGGACGCGGGCTGCCGGTCGAGAACCGGCACCGCATCCTCGAACCCTACATGACGATGCGCGAGAAGGGCACCGGCCTTGGCCTCGCCATCGTGAAGAAGATCATCGAGGAGCATGGCGGGCAGCTGGAGCTGCACGACGCTCCCCCCGAATTCGATCATGGCCGCGGTGCCATGATCCGTGTCCTCCTGCCGCGCCGCGAGGCGGCCGGAACGGAGGAAGCAAGACACAAGGAAGTGGCCGATGGCGTCTGATATTCTGGTCGTGGATGACGAAGAAGACATCCGTGAGATCGTATCTGGGATTCTCTCCGACGAGGGGCACGAGACACGCACCGCCCATGACAGCGACAGCGCGCTGGCGGCCATTTCCGACCGCGTGCCGCGTCTCGTGTTTCTAGACATCTGGATGCAGGGATCCAAGCTTGACGGGCTTGCCCTGCTGGACGAAATCAAGGCGCGCCACCCGGACCTGCCGGTGGTGATGATCTCAGGACACGGCAACATCGAGACGGCTGTCTCCGCCATCCGGCGCGGTGCTTTCGATTTCATCGAGAAGCCCTTCAAGGCGGACCGCCTCATCCTGGTCGCGGAACGGGCGCTCGAAACCTCCAAGCTGCGCAAGGAAGTGACAGAACTGAAGCGGCGCACCGGCGACCACGCGGAGCTGATCGGCACTTCGGTTGCGGTGTCCCAGCTGCGCCAGACCATCGAGAAGGTTTCGCCCACCAACAGCCGCATCATGATCCTCGGGCCCTCCGGCTCTGGCAAGGAGCTGGTGGCACGGCTGATCCACCGCAAGTCGTCCCGTGCAGCCGGACCGTTCGTGGCCCTGAATGCGGCCGCCATCACGCCCGAGCGCATGGAAATTGCCCTGTTCGGCACCGAGGGCGGACCCGGACAGCCGCGCAAGATCGGGGCGCTGGAAGAGGCGCATCGCGGCATCCTCTATCTCGACGAAGTGGGCGAGATGCCGCGCGAGACGCAGAACAAGATCCTGCGCGTTCTTGTTGACCAGCAGTTCGAGCGCGTCGGCGGCTCCAAGCGCGTGAAGGTGGATGTGCGCATCATCTCGTCCACCGCCTACAATCTCGAGAGCAAGATCGCCGAAGGCACGTTCCGGGAAGACCTGTTCCACCGGCTCGCGGTTGTGCCGGTCAAGGTGCCGCCGCTTGCCGAACGGCGCGAGGACATTCCGTTCCTTGTCGACCAGTTCATGCGGCAGATATCGGAACAGGCCGGCATCCGCGCCCGCAAGATCGGCGACGACGCCATGGCGGTGCTGCAGGCCCATGACTGGCCGGGCAACATCCGCCAGCTGCGCAACAACATCGAACGGCTGATGATTCTTGCGCAGACCGATGGTCCCGACACGCCGATCACGGCGGACATGCTGCCCACCGATCTCGGCGACATGCTGCCAAAGGTCTCCGGCAACAACGACTACCACATCATGACGCTGCCGCTGCGCGAGGCGCGGGAAATGTTCGAGCGGGATTACCTGATCGCCCAGATCAACCGCTTCGGCGGCAACATCTCCCGCACCGCCGAGTTCGTCGGCATGGAGCGCTCCGCGCTGCACCGCAAGCTGAAGTCGCTGGGCGTCTGACCGGACGCCCGCCATCCCATTCCCCGATATCCATCTTCGAGAGGCCACAATGCCCAGGATTGCCTATGTGAACGGACGCTACCAGCCCCATGACGAGGCGGCGGTGCATGTGGAGGATCGCGGCTTCCAGTTCGCGGACGGCGTTTACGAGGTCTGCGAAGTCCGTCACGGGATGATCGTGGACCTGACCCGCCACCTGAACCGGCTGGAGCGGTCGCTGGGCGAGCTGTCGATGCCGATGCCGATGAGCCGGGCGGCGCTGACCCTAGTGATCCGGGAGGTTCTGAGGCGGAACCGCGTGCGCAACGGGCTGTTCTACCTGCAGGTGACGCGCGGCAGGGCGCGGCGCGACCATGTTTATCCCAGCCCCGATACGCCGATGACCGTGGTCGTGACGGCCAAGAGCACCGATCCCTCCATCATCGCCCGGAAGAACGCCAACGGCATCGCCGCCATCACCGTGCCCGATAACCGCTGGGAGCGGGTCGACATCAAGACCGTCGGGCTGCTGCCGAACTGCATGGCCCGGCAGGCCGCAAAGGAGGCGGGCGCGCAGGAAGCGATCTATGTGGACAGCCAGGGCCGCGTGACCGAGGGCGCCGCAACCAATGTCTGGATTGTCGACAAGGAAGGCCGTCTCGTCACCCGCCCCGCCGAGCAGGGCATCCTGCGCGGCGTGACCCGCACCACGCTGATGGACATAACGGCCCGGCTCGGCATCGAGGTGAGGGAGGACTACTTCACCGTGGACGACATGCTGAACGCACGCGAGGTTTTCATCACCGCAGCCACAAGTATATGTTTTCCCGTGGTTTCTCTCGATGGAAAGACCATTGCGAACGGCCATCCCGGAAGCGTCTCACAGAAAATCCGCGAGGCCTTTTTCGACATTGCGGAAAAGACGGCGATTTGATACTCAGATCGCGGGGACCGAAAAAAGCGCGGGGGGCTTCGCGCGGTCCAAGGGATGGACATCGAAAGTCACCGGTCTGACGACCGGCAAGAACGAAAGAAAGAATCGGCGCTATGGCGGAACGTTCTCAGAACTTGCAGGACCTTTTTCTCAACACGGTTCGCAAGCAGAAGATCTCCCTTACCATTTTCCTCATCAACGGTGTGAAGCTGACGGGTGTCGTGACCTCGTTCGACAACTTCTGCGTCCTGCTTCGCCGTGACGGCCATTCGCAGCTTGTCTACAAGCATGCGATCTCGACCATCATGCCCGGTCAGCCGATGCAGATGTTCGAGTCGGAAGAACAATCCGCCTGATATTCGGGATCTCGACTGCCTGAAGCCGCGTTGCTATCGTGAAGCAGCGCGGCTTGGCTATTGCGCATGGCTTGCCGCACTCCCATCTCTGTTTCGCAAGCCGCCCGCCACCGATTGGCGCGGCACACCATTCTGACAGGACAAGACCCATAACCATTCGCGACACCAAGACCGAATCGATCATCCCCGAGGGCGAGAAGCATCGCGACGACATGCGCGCCATCGTGGTGGTGCCTGTGCTGAAGCAGCCGGCAAGGCCGCAGCGCGGCCTTCCCGCCGCGGATGCCGCTCCTCAGCCGCCGCAACGTTCCAACGAAAGCCGGCTCGAGGAAGCGATCGGCCTTGCCCGCGCCATCGATCTGACCATCGCGGACGGCACGATCGTCACGGTCGCCGCGCCGCGACCGGCAACTTTGCTCGGTACGGGCAAGATCGAGGAGATCAAGCAGGCGCTCGACGAGCACAATGCCGGTCTTGTCATTGTCGACCATCCGCTGACACCGGTTCAGCAGCGGAACCTCGAAAAGGAATGGAACGCCAAGGTAATCGACCGGACGGGCCTCATCCTGGAAATCTTCGGCCGGCGCGCTTCCACCAAGGAAGGCACGCTGCAGGTCGATCTCGCCCATCTCAATTACCAGAAAGGCCGCCTCGTCCGGTCCTGGACCCACCTCGAGCGGCAGCGCGGCGGCGCGGGCTTCATGGGCGGTCCCGGTGAAACCCAGATCGAGGCCGACCGCCGACTGCTGCAGGAGCGCATCGTTCGGCTGGAGCGCGAGCTCGAACAGGTCGTACGCACCCGCCAGCTGCACCGTGCCAAGCGCCGCAAGGTTCCCCATCCCATCGTGGCACTTGTCGGCTACACCAATGCCGGAAAGTCGACGCTCTTCAACCGGATCACCGGGGCAGGGGTGCTGGCCGAGGACATGCTGTTCGCCACGCTCGATCCGACGCTGCGCCGCATGAAGCTGCCCCATGGCCGCACCGTCATCCTGTCCGACACCGTGGGCTTCATTTCCGACCTTCCCACCCACCTGGTCGCCGCCTTCCGCGCGACGCTGGAAGAGGTGCTCGAGGCCAACATCATCCTGCATGTCCGCGACATGTCCGACCCCGACAACGGTGCGCAGGCGGCGGACGTCTACCGCATCCTCGGGGATCTCGGCATCGACGAGAAGGATCGGGCCGAACGGCTGATCGAGGTCTGGAACAAGATCGACAAGCTGGAGCCGGAAGCGGCCGAAGCCCTGACCCAGAAGGCCGCCGCAACGCCCAATACCATGGCCGTCTCCGCCATTACCGGCACCGGCATCGATGCGCTGCTGGAAGACGTTCAGGAGCGGCTTTCCGGCGTGATGACGGAAACCACCGTCATCCTGCCTCCGGAGAAGATGAAGCTCCTGCCCTGGATCTATTCCAACGCCGTCGTCGACGAGCGCGAGGACCTGGAAGACGGTTCCGTCCGGCTCGATCTTCGCCTGACCGAGAGCCAGGCCGAAGAACTCGACGGACGCCTCGGCAACGCCAAGCCCAAGCCGGAATGGTAAGGCTTGAACGCTTTCCATGCCGTGCTAATATACCGGTAACGGAGTGATGGCGATGTCGAAGGCAGCAGCAAAGCCGGACGGTACAGGCGAGGGTGGTGACACGTTTGCCGAGCCTGAAACGCTGTCCTGGGACGAGGAGCGTCAAGTCGGCGATGACTGGCTGAATGATGCAGACTATGCGGCCCATGTGAGAGCTGCCATCGAGAAAGCCCTTGATGATCCGAGGCCAACCATTCCCCTGGACGAAGTTCGCAGACGGATGGAGGCAAAGCTCCTTGAGGTCCGACGGACCTGGCGCCCATGAGAAATTTGCCCGTCTCCTTTACCGAGGAGGCGTTGGCGGATCTGGATGGGTTTTTTGATCATGTTTTATATGTAGTTAGAAGGCCGAACTTTGCCGGGGAATACACCACGGGCTCATCCGCTTCTGTGAGGCTACGGGTTCCCTGCCGCGCATCGGTCTTCCGATACGCCTGAACGAACGGGATCTTCGTAGACGGCTCTTCGAGAAAACACTCCTCGTCATCTATGAGATCAAGGATGACAGGGTAGACATCCTGCGCATCGTTTCCGGGCGGCTGGTCAAAAACAAGCATGACATGATGAGACGATAAAGAAAGGCTTTATCCCATCTCGAACGAGATACGGAAGCAACCCGCTCGTTTCTGCGAGGTTCAGGCAGGTTTCCAGGGGGTATCCCGTTACTCCCGCTCGCCTTTCTTCGCGTCCTGCCAGAGCTCTTCCATCCGGTCGAGACTCGCGGCTTCGAGCGTTTCGCCGGCCTCGGTAAGCTTCTGCTCGATATGGGCGAAGCGCCGGCGGAACTTGGTGTTCGTACCGCGAAGCGCCATTTCCGGATCGGCCTTCACGTGTCGGCCGATATTGACGGTGGCGAATATGAGATCGCCGAGTTCGTCCGCGACCTTGTCCTTGCAGCCCTCCTTCAGCGCCTGTCGCAATTCGCCGATCTCTTCCTCGATCTTGTCGAGGATCGGTTCTGCGTCCGACCAGTCGAAGCCGACTTTTGCCGCCTGCTCCTGCAGCTTCAGAGCCTCCATGAGCGCCGGAAAGCTGCGCTGGACAGTGCCGAGATGGCCGGCCTTGAAATCCTCAGTAATGCCGCGCCGGGCCCGGCGTTCTGCGCGCTCCGCCTTTTCCGCCTTCTTGATCGCATCCCACTGGAGCTTCACCGCCTCCGGCGTATCCGCATCCGATCGGGCGAAGACGTGCGGATGGCGGCGGATCATCTTGGATGTCACGGCACACACCACGTCCTCGAAGTTAAATTCGCCCGCTTCCTCGGCCATGCGTGCGTGGAAGACCACCTGCAGCAGCAGGTCGCCGAGTTCCTCGCACAGATCGTCCATGTCGCCCCGTTCGATGGCGTCGGCCACCTCGTAGGCTTCTTCGATCGTGTAGGGCTTGATGGTCTCGAAGGTCTGCTCGATGTCCCAGGGGCAGCCGGTTTCGCGGTTACGCAAGGCTGCCATGATTTCGAGCAGGCGCCTGATGTCGCCGGACGGTTCCATGCTGTCGATCCGATCAGTTCAGGGGAATGGAGTTGCCGGATTTCGAAACCTGGTAGGTTTCGGAGAGGCGGGCATATTCCTCGTTGATCCGGCCCCACTGCGCCTGCATCCTTGCCTTTTCGGCCTCCGGTGAGGCGGCGACCATCTCCCGCAGGGAGCCGGAGCGCCAGAAGGCATTCGACTTCCTGTAGCCGCCGGGCTCCAGCCCGAAAACCTCCTTGAGGATCTTCAGGTCGTGCGGAATGGCGAAGGCGTCGCGGCTGTCTTCGTAGGAGAAGAAATAATAGAAATTGTCGAAGCCGGCCCAGGTGATCGCCGACATGCACATGGTGCAGGGCTCGTGGGTGGACAGGAAAATGAGATCCTTCGTGTCGGGCCGCTCGCCCATATCATAGAAACGCTTCAGCGTATGCACTTCGCCGTGCCAGAGCGGGTTTTCGAGCTCGTTGTTGGTTTCGGCGATGACAAGCGAAAGATCGGACTTCCGGAGGATTGCCGCGCCGAACACCTTGTTGCCGGCGGCGACCCCTTTGCGGGTGAGGGGAATGATGTCCCGTTCGATGACGTCAAGCAGGCGGGCGGCAAGGGCGGTTTCAGACACGGATGGGCTTCCTGTAAGGGTATGATTTTTGCAGCACCACAGAGGAAAACCGACGGCGAGTCAATGTCGGCGTTCCGGTATCCCCGAATCCCGCAGAAAGCAGGCAAACGCCCCTGCCGGAGATATTTGCTCCAAAATGTCGCGCCCCGAGCAAAGAAATACCGCGCCTGAGGAGCGGGCGGATTTCTGTTTCTTCAATAAACTGGCTCTAGAGGCGATATTCAGGGCCTCATGAAACAGGATTCCCCGATGCGCGAGACGGCAGACCAGCTCACCGTTTTCCCAGCGTTTTTCCGCGTTGCCGGAAAGACGGTGGCTGTGTTCGGCAACGGTGACGAAGCCTATGCCAAGGCGCGCCTGCTGCGCAACACGCAGGCCGTGATCATCGCATACGGGGCCGACCCGGAGCCCGCCTATGCCGCCTTCCTGAAGGCCGAGGGCATCGCCCATGTGGCTGCTGATTTCGAGGTAAGCCAGGTTCGAGGCATGACGCTCGTCTTTGCCGCCACGGGCGACGAGCATCTCGACCAGCAGATCGTGGCCGCCGCGCGGGCGGAGAAAATACCGGCCAATGCGGTCGATCAGCCGGAGTTCTGCGATTTCATCACGCCTGCGCTGGTCAACCGGGCTCCCGTTGCCGTTGCCATCGGGACGGAAGGAGCGGGGCCTGTTCTCGCCCAGATGATCCGGGCGCAGGTGGACCAGCTGCTCGCTCCTTCTCTCGGGCGCCTTGCCCAGCTCGCCATGCCCTACCGCCGTGCAGTGGACCATCTGTTGCCGAAGGGCTCTGCGCGCCGCATCTTCTGGCGCCGCTTCTTCTCGGGCGAGGTGGCCGATGCCGTGCTTCAGGGCGATCTGTCGGATGCGCGCCGCAAGGCCACGCGGCTCCTGCGCTCCATCGACCGCCCGGAAGGCCATGTCTGGCTCGTCGGCGCCGGTCCCGGAGCGGAAGACCTGCTGACGCTTCGTGCACAGCGCGTGATGATGGAAGCGGACGTGATCGTCTTCGATGCACTGGTTCCGCAGGAAATCGTCGACATGGGCCGTCGGGATGCCGAGCGCATCTCGGTCGGCAAGCGCAAGGGCTGCCATTCCAAGAAGCAGGAAGAGATCAGCGAACTGCTGGTCGAGCTCGGCCGCGCGGGCAAGCGCGTCGTGCGGCTGAAATCCGGCGATCCGCTGGTCTATGGCCGGGCCATGGAAGAAATGCAGGCGCTGCGCGATGCGGGCATTTCCTATGAGATCGTGCCGGGCATTACCTCCGCCTTTGCCGCTGCTGCCGATTTCGAACTGCCGCTGACGCTCCGGGGCGTTGCCTCCTCGCTGATCTTCACGACCGGCCATGACCTTGCCGGTGACGTGCTGCCGGACTGGGCAAGCCTTGCCGTCTCGGGCGCTACGGTGGCGGTTTACATGGGCCGGACCGTTGCCGCCTCCGTTGCGGAGCGGCTGATGCAGGCCGGCCTTTCGCCCGACACGACGGTCGCCGTCATCGAGAACGCCAGCCGCCGCAATCGCCGGCTGCTGCACGGAACGCTGAAGGATCTGCCCGATCTCGAACATCGCGACGAACTGACGGGTCCCGTCATGGTCATCATCGGCGATGCCGTGGCGGGTGCGAACTTCGAACAGTCTCAATCGCTGGTCGGCCAATCGGTCGAGACCCGCGAACTGGTAAGGAACGGAAGCCATGGCTGACAAGGTTTTGACGGGTAATCGACTGGGTGACGGCATCGCCGTATGGCTGGATGCCGCAGGCAACTGGACGGAAAACCTGCAGGATGCGCTGGTGGCGCGCCATGCGGAGGCCGTGCAGTCGCTGGAAGAAATCGGCAAGCGCGATTTCGCCGCCAATCTCGTGCTCGATGTGAATGTCATCGATGTCGCCGAGGTCAACGGCAAGATCCGGCCTCTGCGTCTTCGCGAACGCATTCGCGCCGAAGGCCCGACCATGGTATATGCCGACGGCTACAAGGCCGCCGATCCCGATTTCATTGCCGCCTGAGAGATAAGATGTACCGTTACGACGAATTCGACCACGCCTTTGTCAACGCGCGCGTTGCCCAGTTCCGCGACCAGGTGGAGCGCCGCCTTTCGGGCGAGCTGGCCGAGGATGCCTTCCGCCCGCTGCGCCTGATGAACGGCGTCTATCTCCAGCTGCACGCCTACATGCTGCGCGTCGCCATTCCCTACGGCACGCTGAATTCGAAGCAGATGCGGATGCTGGCCCATATCGCCCGGAAGTATGACCGCGGCTACGGTCATTTCACCACCCGCCAGAACATCCAGTACAACTGGCCGAAGCTCTCGGATACGCCCGATATCCTCGCCGAACTCGCAACCGTCGAGATGCATGCGCTCCAGACCTCGGGCAACTGCATTCGCAACGTGACGGCGGACCATTTCGCCGGGGCGGCACAGGACGAGGTGGCCGATCCGCGTCCCTATGCGGAAATCCTCCGCCAGTGGTCTTCGGTGCATCCGGAATTCTCGTTCCTGCCGCGCAAGTTCAAGATCGCCGTCACCGGTGCCGAGCGCGACCGCGCGGCCATCCAGGTGCACGATATCGGCCTGCATCTGAAGAAGAACGAGGCGGGCGAGCTTGGCTTTGCCGTCTATGTCGGCGGCGGGCAGGGCCGTACGCCGATGATCGCGAAGAAGATCAAGGACTTCCTGCCGGAAGAAGACCTGCTTTCCTACATCACCGCCATCATGCGCGTGTACAACCTGCATGGCCGCCGCGACAACAAGTACAAGGCGCGCATCAAGATCCTCGTGCACGAGACCGGCACCGAGGAGCTGACCCGTCAGGTGGAGGCGGAATTCGCCGAGCTGAAGAACACGGAGCTGAAGCTGCCGGAAGCCGACGTGAAGGCGATTGCCGCCTATTTCGCGCCGCCGGAGCTGCCGGCCCGCGCCGAAGGCTGGGCAAGCCTGGCCGAGTGGAAGAAGCGCGACGAAGAGTTCGCCCGCTGGGTGAACAACAACGTCAAGCCGCACAAGCATCCCGATTACGGCATGGTCACGATCTCGCTGAAGCCGATCGGCGGTATTCCGGGCGATGCGACTGACGCGCAGATGGAAGCGGTGGCCGATATCGCCGCCGAATATGCGCAGGACGAGATCCGCATCAGCCACGAGCAGAACATCGTTCTGCCGCATGTGGCGCTGGCCGATCTGGAGCCGGTCTATCGCGCACTGGTGGCAGCCGGGCTTGCAACGGCCAACTCCAACCTCATCACCGATATCATCGCCTGCCCGGGCCTCGATTACTGCGCGCTCGCCAATGCGCGCTCCATCCCGGTGGCACAGGAAATCTCCTCCCGCTTCGGCGCGCCCGAGCGGCAGGAAGAAATCGGCGAGCTGAAGATCAAGATCTCCGGCTGCATCAATGCCTGCGGCCATCACCATGTCGGCCATATCGGTCTTCTGGGCGTGGAGAAGAAGGGCGCGGAGCTCTACCAGATCACGCTTGGCGGCTCCGGCGATGAAAACACCTCCATCGGCGAGATCATCGGCCGCGGCTTCGAGCCCGAAAAGGTGACCGATGCGGTGGAAACCATCGTGGACACCTATCTCGGCCTCAGGCTGTCGAAGGAAGAGACCTTCCTCGACGCCTATCGCCGCGTGGGGCCGCAGCCCTTCAAGGATGCGCTTTACGGCGCAACGGCCGAAGCTGCCGAATAAGGATCGATCATGACCAGGCTCTGGACCGAAACGGGTTTCGTCGAGAACGATCCCTTTGTCATCGAAACGGAAGACCGCAAGGCGGGCGAGGGCGAGCAGCCCATCCGTCCGCTCGCCGATTTCCTCGCCCATGCCGAAGCCAGCAACGAGAGCGGCCTTGCCGTTCTCGTCAAGCCGGCGGACGATGTGCGCAAGCTGCAGCCCTATCTCGACCGCATCGCGCTGGTGGCGGTGGAATTCCCGGCCTTCAACGACGGCCGCGCCTTCAGCCATGCCTCGCTCCTGCGCGACCGTCTGCATTACAAGGGCGATATCCGCGCTGTCGGCGACGTGCTGATCGACCCGCTGCCACTCATGCTTCGGTGCGGCATCACCAGCTTTGCGGTGAAGAATGCCACGGCACTGAAGCGCCTCGCCGAGGGCCGCCTGCCGGGCATCGACGTGCACTACCAGCCGGCTGCGCGCGAAAGCGCCAATCCCGGTTCCTACAGCTGGCGGCGCAAGGCAAAGCCTGCCGCCTGAAGGATCGCATGCCCCTCCATGCGGCGCGATGACGTGCCGCATGGCCTTTTGATCAATGTCAATGTAGCGCTTCCCGGCATCGGCCATAACGGATGCCGTCGGCCAGGGGCCGGAATATTCTCCATCGGTGCGACACCGGGGAACGCTTTACCTTTATTTGCAGCGCAACATGTAATATCAGCCTAGCCGTGCCCGAAAAGGCTGAGAACCGGAAGACCACAGGACTCGACCGCTGATGAACGCTCCCGCAAAGACCGAAGATTTCGCTGAATCCATCCCTGCCGGCGTCTATGCCGAGAAGGTGCTGAGCGTCACGCACTATACGGATCGCCTGTTCCGATTCCGCATGACCCGCCCCGAAGGCTTCCGCTTCCGCTCGGGCGAGTTTGCCATGATCGGCCTCATGGTCGAGGGTAAGCCGATCTATCGCGCCTATTCCATCGCAAGCCCCGCCTGGGACGAAGAGCTCGAGTTCTTCTCGATCAAGGTTCCGGACGGTCCGCTGACCCAGCATCTCCAGAAGATCCAGCCGGGCGATACCGTCCTGATGCGCAAGAAGCCGACCGGCACGCTGGTGCTCGATGCGCTGACACCCGGCAAGCGGCTCTACATGTTTTCCACCGGCACCGGCATCGCGCCCTTCGCAAGCCTGATCCGCGATCCGGAAACCTACGAAAAGTTCGAGGAAGTCATCCTCACCCACACCTGCCGCGAGGTGGCCGAGCTGAAATACGGCTTCGACCTGATCGAGGAAATCCGCTCCAACGAGCTGCTTTCCGAAATCGTCGGCGACAAGCTGAAGCACTACGCGACGGTGACCCGTGAGGACTATCCCTTCCAGGGCCGCATCACGGACCTCATCGCCAATGGCAAGCTCTTCTCCGACCTCGGCGTCCCCGCCCTCGACCCCGCCGTCGACCGCGGCATGATCTGCGGTTCTTCGGCCATGCTGAAGGACACCAAGGAGCTTCTGGAAAAGGCTGGCCTGACCGAAGGCGCCAACAACAAGCCTGCCGAATTCGTCATCGAACGCGCTTTCGTCGGCTGATCCTTTACGCCAGACCGAACAACTGACGCCGTTCTCCAGCCGGGGAGCGGCGTTTTCCGTTTCCGGGACGTTTCAGTTTTCGCGCGTCAGCCGGTCTCTCTCCTGTACCTCCAGTTCCTGAAGGTTGGTGCCGACCCTTGGGGGAGCGGCGAGAACCTCGACCACGGGACCGGACATGCTGCGCGGCGCTGGGGCAGGGGCAGGGGCAGCCACAGGAAAAGGAGCGGGAGCGGGGCGTCTGATAACCAGCCAGGCAATGCCCAGAAGGGTCGCATGCGGCAGGATCAGCATCAGCGCTTTGATCCAGTCGGGTGATGATGTGTAGAAGACAGCAAGATCCATGGTGGCTTACTCCCGGCAAGGTGGAGCCACCGGCGGCCATGAATAGCCACCGGTGACCGGGGAGTAGAAAAACCGTGCAAGAACGGCCGCCCCGGTTTTTAAACCGAAGTTCTGGACATGACCGGGGCCTCCCGGCCGCTGGGCTGGAAAGCTAATGGTTTCGGGAGGCGCCGATCAAGCGCCGCCGCTTCCTGCAAGGGGTTTTCTAAGCCCCGGGACACGGGATTTTGCCCGCATCCTGAAGGGAAGGTTAGCAGGACCGTATATTTAGTCAACGCTTGTTTAGGCGGCCCTCAATATGCGTCAGCGCTTGAGCAGGTAATCCATCAGGCCCGTCATGGCCCGCGACGCGCCGGGGACGTCGCCCTGCTGGATGGCGCGAATGACGGCGACGTGGAGGGAGATGGAGCGATCCATTCGTTCATGCGAGGCAACGGAAAACCAGAGGCGCCGGGCGTGGGTTTGCAGGGGCGCCAGCGCTGCGGTCAGGAAGCGGTTGGGGCAGGCGTCTTCCATGATCTCGTCGAACATCTTGTCGGCGGCAAGGAAGGCCGCCATGTCGCCCGAGACGGCGCAGGCGGTCATGGTTTGCGCACAGGCGAGAAGGCGCGCGCGCTGGTCCGCTGTCGCGTGCTCGGCGACGAGGGCAGCGGCGAGGGGCTCCAGCTTCGCCCGCACCTGCATGATCTCGGCATAGTCGTCCGGTTCGATCTCCGCGATCTGAAGCCCCACCCGGGGCCTCACCACGATCAATCCCTGCCAGGCGAGTTTCTGGATCGCCTCGCGCACCGGCGTGCGTCCCTGTCCGGCCAGATCGATGAGCTGCCGTTCCGTCACCAGCGACCCCGGCTTCAGCCTGAGCGTGACGATCAGGGTTTCCAGCGCGAGATAGGCCTGGTGGCTGAGGGAATCGGCGGATACGCTCATGAATATAATCCTATCTGATATATCAGACTGCGCCAATCCGGATCCGGCTGCGCCATGGAAGTGATATATCAGATCTTCTCGCATTTCGAGGCGGGCAACGGCGCTTTCCGGCCTTTCCTTTGCCCTTTGTCCATGCGAATTTTGCAGCGGCTCTTGCTCTCCGCCCTTGGTATGAAGCCCGGGGAGAAATTATAGATAATTCTTGAAACTATCTACGAAAGCGGGCAAGGGTTGAGAGAAAGCGCTTCCGATCATCCAGTAGAAGGACTGCGACACGCGATGCTCGACAAGATCTCCGCCGAAAACACCTCCTCCTCCGTATCCGGCACATCCACCGGCCGCGTGACCGCCGAGGAGGCACGGCGCATCTACAACCAGCCCTTCAATGATCTGATGTTCGAGGCGCAGACCGTTCATCGCCGGCATTTCGATGCCAATGCGATCCAGATGAGCCGCCTGCTGTCGATCAAGACCGGCGGGTGTCCGGAGGATTGCGGCTATTGCAGCCAGTCCGCCCATGCTCCGACCGGCCTGAAGGCCTCCAAGCTGATGGAAGTGGAGCGCGTGCTCGCCGAAGCCCGCAAGGCCAAGGAACAGGGTTCGACCCGCTATTGCATGGGTGCCGCCTGGCGCAGCCCCAAGGAACGCGACATGGACATGGTGATCGCCATGGTATCCGGCGTGAAGGCGATGGGCATGGAAACCTGCATGACGCTGGGCATGCTGACGCCCGAACAGGCGCTGCGGCTGAAGGATGCCGGTCTCGACTACTACAACCACAACGTGGATACGTCCGAGCGCTATTACAGCGAGATCATCACCAGCCGCACCTTCGCCGATCGCCTGGAAACGCTGGATAACGTCCGCAACGCCGGCATGAAGGTCTGCTCCGGCGGCATTCTCGGCATGGGCGAGACCACCGAGGACCGCATCGACATGCTGGTCACGCTCGCAAACCTGCCTGAGCCGCCGGAAAGCGTTCCGATCAACATGCTGATCCCGATCCCGGGCACGCGGCTTGAAAATGCCGATCCGGTCGATCCGATCGAGTTCGTGCGCGTGATCGCGCTTGCCCGCATCCTGATGCCCACCAGCCATGTGCGCCTCTCGGCCGGCCGCACCGAAATGACCGATGAACTGCAGGCCATGTGCTTCCTGGCGGGCGCCAACTCCATTTTCACCGGCGACGTGCTGCTCACCGCCGACAATCCGGGCGAAAGCCACGATGAGGCTCTCTTCCGCCGACTCGGCCTGAAGCCGGAGCCGATGGAGCCCGATGCGGCATGAGCGACCGGCTTGCCCGGTATCGGCGAACGCTCGCCGGCCTTGAACGCAAGGGCCGGCGCCGGGCGCTCCTGCCGGAAGCGGGCAGGGATTTCACCTCCAACGACTTTCTCGGTCTTGCCAACTCCGATGCCCTGAAGGATGCCGTGGCGAACGCTCTTGCGCGTGGCGTTCCCGTAGGGTCGGGGGGCTCCCGGCTGCTGCGTGGCAACCATCCGGAACACGAGGCGCTTGAGGCCGAGGCTGCCGCCTTCTTCGGCGTCGGTCGCTGCCTCTTCTTCGGCAACGGCTTTACCGCCAATCTGGCGCTGTTCTCCACGCTGCCGCAGCGCGAGGACCGCATCTTTCATGACGAGCTGGTGCATGCCAGCGCACTGGACGGGATCGGCCAGAGCAAGGCGACTGCCGTCAGCTTCCCGCATAACGACGTGACTGCACTTGAGGATCTGCTCCGCGCGTGGCGAAACGAGGGGGGAAGGGGCCAGGCCTGGATTGCGGTCGAAAGCCTCTATTCGATGGATGGCGATTTTGCGCCTCTGGCCGACCTTGCCAGTCTCGCCGATCGCCATGACGCCTTCCTTGTGATTGACGAGGCCCATGCGACCGGCGTCCATGGCGCCGGCGGGCGCGGCGCAGGGCACTGGCTGGAAGGCCGGGAAAACGTCGTGTCGCTGCACACCTGCGGCAAGGCGCTGGGTGCCTCCGGCGCACTCATCGGTGCCGCCCCCGCATTGTGCGATTTCCTTGTCAATCGGGGGCGGCCTTTCATCTATTCCACCTCGCCCTCACCGCTGATGGCGGCGACGGTACGCCAGTCGCTGAAAATCGTGGAGGACGAGCCGCAACGGCGCGAGGCCCTGCTTGGCCTTGTGTCGCTTGCCGGTGACATGCTGCGCCAAAGGCTGGGCATCGACCCCGGCCCGTCGCAGATCGTCCCCGTTCCGATCGGCGACAACGCCCGGGCTGTGCGTATTGCGGAAGCCATGCGCGCCGCCGGTTTCGACATCCGGGCTATCCGTCCTCCCACCGTTCCCGAAGGAACAGCCCGTCTTCGCCTTTCGCTGACGCTGAACGTGACACCGGAGGATATCGCCGAAATGGTGGAGTGCCTTTCCGAGATCATGCAAACCGAAATGCCTGGAGTAATGTGATGAGCAGACCGATCGTCGTGACTGGTACCGATACGGGTATTGGAAAGACCGTCTTTTCTGCCGCCCTCTCGGGGGCGCTGAAAGCCCGTTACTGGAAGCCCGTGCAATCGGGGCTGGAAGAGGAGACCGACAGCCAACTGGTGGCGCGTCTGGGCGGACTGCCGGCGGGCCGCGTGCTGCCGGAACTCTATCGCCTGAACACGCCCGCATCTCCCCATTACGCCGCGCGCCTGGATGGCGTCGAGATCGACATCGACAGGCTTGTCGCGCCCGAAGGCGAAGGCCCGCTGGTCATCGAGGGGGCGGGCGGGCTCATGGTGCCGCTCAACGAAACCGTCACCTATATCGACGTCTTCGCCCGCTGGAAGAACCCCGTTGTGCTTTGCGCCCGCACCATGCTGGGCACCATCAACCACACGCTGCTATCGCTCGAGGCACTCCGTGCGCGGGGCGTTCCGGTGCTGGGTGTTGCTTTCGTCGGCGATGAGATGGAAGAGACCCAGCGCATCATCGGCGTGATGGGCAAGGTGAAGATCCTCGGCCGCCTGCCGAGGCTCGATACGCTCGACCAGCCTTCGCTTGCGGCAGCCTTTGCCGCGAACTTCCACCTTGCGGATTTTCAGGAGGCGTTGAAGTGAGCGTCCATTCCTCGCCTGTCTGGCATCCCTTTACCCAGCACGCGCTGGAACCCGAAATGCGCAAGGCCGTGCGGACCGAGGGCGCGACCATCTTCGATGCGGACGGCAACGCCATTCTCGACGGCATTTCCTCCTGGTGGGTGATTACCCACGGCCATCGCTATCCACCGATCATGGAGGCGATCCGCAAGGCATCCGAAAGCCTCGACCAGGTCATTTTCGCCGAGTTCACCCACGAGCCGGCCGAAGCGCTTGCCCGCGCACTCGTCGGGGTCGCGCCGCAGGGGCTGACCCGCGTCTTCTATTCCGACAGTGGATCCACCTGTGTGGAGGTCGCGCTGAAGATGGCGCTCGGCCATTTCCACAACCAGGGCATCGATCGCCGGCGCATTGCGGTACTCGAGGATGGCTATCACGGCGACACGATCGGCACCATGTCTGCCGGAGAGCGCGGCGTGTTCAATGCCCCCTATGACCCGCTTCTCTTTTCGGTGGAGAGGCTGCCGTTTCCCGGGCCTTCGCCCGAGCAGGAACAGGAAACGCTCGACAGCTTCGAAAAGCTCTGCCGCGAGGGAGGCATGGCGGCACTTCTGGTCGAGCCGCTGGTGCTCGGGGCAGGCGGCATGCGCTTCTATCGCGCGGAGGTGCTGAGGGAACTGCACCGCATCGCCCGCGCCCATGGCGTGCTCGTGATCTTCGACGAGGTCATGACCGGCTGGGGGCGGACCGGCACGCGATTAGCCTGCGAGCAGGCGGGCGTGGCACCCGATATCCTTTGCACATCCAAGGGGCTGACGGGCGGGGCGATCCCGCTCGCCGTAACCATGGCGACGGAGGAGATCTTCGCTTCCCATCTTTCCACAGACCGGCGGAAGACCTTCTTCCACTCAAGCTCGTTCACCGCAAACCCCATTGCCTGCGCTGCCGGCCTCGCCAACATGGAGGTCTGGCGGAACGAACCCGTTCAGCAGCGTATCGATGCCCTGGGACGGGCACATGACGAAAGGCTGGAGCGATTCCGGGCGGACGAACGCTTTGCCAACATACGCCGCATCGGCACCATTGCGGCCATGGATCTCGTCTTTCCCGGTGGTGGCTATCTCGCCGAATGCGGGCCGAAGCTGCGCGCCTTCTTCCGCAGCCGGCATCTGCTGGTGCGTCCTCTGGGCAACGTCCTCTACCTGATGACGCCTTATTGCGTGACGGAGGCGGAGCTCGACCGCTTCTATGACGGAATCGAGGAAGGGGTCACCCATGTGCTGAAGGAATTTGCCCGTTGAACGCGCTCCACACCAGCCGTCTTGCAGGATTCGGCCATGCCGCACCCGAGCGGGTGGTTCCGAATGCGGAGATCGAGGCAAGCCTCGGCCTCGAACCGGGCTGGATCGAACGCCGTACCGGCATCCGCACTCGACGATGGGCGAGGGACGGGGAGACGCTGAGCAGCCTGGCAGCGGAAGCCGGCCGTCGTGCACTCGTTTCAAGCGGCCTGAAGCCAGCGGACGTCTCTCTGGTGCTGCTGGCTACCTCCACACCAGACCACCTGCTTCCGCCGAGCGCACCGCTTGTGGCCCGCAAGATCGGCCTGCCGCGTGCCGGCGGAATTGACCTGGCTGGGGCCTGTGCCGGCTTCGTGTACGCGCTGGCGCTGGCCGATGGTCTTGTGCGGACACAGGGAAAGGCGGTGATGGTGATCGCTGCCAACATCCTTTCCCGCCGGATCAACCCGCAGGAGCGCGCAAGCGCCGTGCTCTTCGCCGATGCAGCGGGAGCCGTCGTCCTGTCACCGGACGGTGAGACGGGAACAGGGCTGCTCGGAACAGATCTGCACGCCGACGGCGAGCTCTACGATCTCATCTCCATACCGGCGGGTGGCTCTTCCCGCCCGTTCGTGCCGACCCTTGAAGCATCCGAAGTGCTGATGACCATGCGCGATGGGCGCGCTGTCTACGAGAAGGCCGTTCGGATGATGGAGGATACCGGTCGGCGCGCGCTTGCCGCCGCAGAAGTGGGTGCCTCCGAGATTACGCGCTTCATACCGCACCAGGCCAATACGCGCATCTTCGATACAGTGGCCGATCATCTCGGCGTGGCCCGGGACCGCACGGAACGCTCCGTATCCGACTACGGCAATTCCTCGGCCGCCACCATTCCGCTAACCCTTTCGCTGGCCCACGCCGCAGGGCGCATCGCGCCGGGAGACCTCCTCCTGATGACCGCCGCCGGCGCCGGCATGACCGGCGGAGCGGCCGTCTGGCGTGTCTGATCGTGGCTTGCAATTTCGGATCAGTCGGGCAATAAGCCCCTCAGGGAAGAGTGTCCGAGTGGTTTAAGGAACCGGTCTTGAAATTCGCTCTCGCCCGGTTCCACTTATGCCAATCCGTACCTAATAAACCCTAGTTTTCAATGCTTCTGCTGGGTATGTGTCCTTCTTCATGCGGAACTATCGCAGAACGTGCTAGGCTGTTTAGTTGCAAAAAGCGTAGCAAGTTGTTCTCTGCATGTTCTTCGCTGTACGCGCCGCCTTAAGCTGTCCGCCCAGACAGCCGCCACGCCTCAGGGCGTGGCGGCTGTCTTCAGTTCGGTATCGAGAGAGGGGCACTGATGCGCGCGGAGCGGTCGGTTGTGCCCCACTCCATATTGGCGATGCGGGCGACAGGCGTGTCGGGAGCTTGCCGGGCGTAAATGCCCCACTGCGGATAAGTGCCGTTCGTGTCGTTGTAATAGCCGATTGGCCCGGTGTAGTTGACGATCTGCGTGCCGTTCATCCACACGCGCAGGAAGCCTGACGAGGCGAACTTCACGTTGATCACGAAGTTCGTGTAAACGTCCCGTGCTGGGCTTGCAGCGCTGTATTGAAGAACATCAGTGCCCCAGAGTGTCACTGGGTCGATACTTGCATCCGACCTGCTCCAGATTCGGAACTGGTTGTTCCCGTAGTCGAATGACAATGGCGGGGCTCGACCATATCCCACCTCGCTATCGTACCCGTGCCACTGGTTGATATAGCACTGTCCGTTGACCGAGAACGGGTTCCCGGGCTCGAGCATGACCGAGTAGGCCTGCCACAGCTCCGTCCCCTTTGCGGGGACGTCCATGGCAACTATCTCGCATCGATGCAACCTATGTGGGCTGGCTTCAACGCCCCCTTGGTCGCCTTGCCTCAACTCAAAGCGGTGGACATTCGGCGCGACCACAGTGAACGCCCAGGGTACCCGGTCGATCTGTAGAAACATCGTCTTTCCATCGACGATGATACCAGCGCGCGTGTCGGCCACGAAATCGCTGCTGGAGAGATCGGCAATCGTTCCAGCGATGAGGACAGACCGCTTAGGCGCAAGGGTAGGCTCGTTGAGAAGGCTCTCCGGAACGGCATACCTGCCGTCAGTCATCAGCCTTGGCTCGATGATGCGGGACCGATCGCCGGTATACCAAGACCAGTTACGCAACTCGAAGGCTTGTGCTTGTGTCAGGATAATAGCCATCGTGGATCAGCCTTTCTGGCTGCTGAAGCGGGTCTGCACCTGGCTGAAGCCACCACGCCTTTGCTGTTCGTTGTGGGTATGCAGAGCGGTCTGCACCCCCTCGTTTACCAGCGACCGGACGTGGTCATCGCCGGACGCACCCTGGATGACGACCTGCAACATGGTCGGCCTTGCATTCTGGTTGGCCTGGCCTGCAGCTCCGCGCGCAAGCAGGCTTTCGGTTTGATGGCTCGGGATGACCTGAGCGCCTCGAGGGAGATTGACCAACTCCCTGCCCCGCTCGCCGACAACTGCCAAGCCGCCGGGAGCCGACGGCGTGCCATCTGCGAAAAGCCCGACCCCGGTTCCCGCGATGGAGAACAGGCTCTTTGCCTGAGGAGACACCGAGAACGGGTTTGCCCCGCCTCCGAAAAGCCCGCCAAGCCAAGACAACAAGCCGCCCCCACCTCCGCCGGCAGGCGGAGCTGCCGGGAATGCACCGCCAAGGGACTGCCCGATTTTGCCTAACCCGCTCCCGAACCCCGCAAGGTTCGTCGAGGCAGACTTCAGGGAGTCGTTAAACTTCTCGACGTAGGCGTTCCCGGACGTGCCGAGGACATCCGTCCAAGCGCCGCCCTTCCCGACGGAACCTGGACCGCCGAACCATGCTTGTGCCGCTCCTGACGGCCCAAACTTGTCGACGTACCCGCCGAAACGGTGCTGGAAGATCTTGTCCTGCAGCGCAGGGTTCGCAAGGAACTCCTTCGCCGAGATAGACCGGCCAAGCGCCTCTTTTGACCACGGGCCGATGTTGTTGCCCATGACCTGGAAGGCCCCGTAGGCGCGATCACCATTCTTTGTGATCGGGCCAAGAGCACCGTAGTTCCCGCCGCTTTCAATCGACTGGATCGCCTTGGCATAGACAGTCATGTCCCCGAGCGGCGCGCGCTCGACGGGGGTGACAGGTGCAGCGCCATTGAATTGCCGGGAGACAGCGTCCATGCCAGCCGATCCGACAGAACCCCCACCTTTGCCAGAACCTCCGGCCCCTTTGAACAGAGCCCCGACGAGGGCATTCCCGAGATTTGTGAGAGACTCGTCGAGCATTTTGGCGAGGAGGTTGCCCATCGAGCTCTTGAGCGCCTTCGAGAAAGCGTCACCGACATCACCGCCGCTAGCGACGAGCTCCGCTTGAAACGACGTCAGGAAGCCTTTGGCGGCTTCCTGTGCGTCCATCTGCCGGTAGATGTTGCGGATGTCCGATGCCTGCTGGCTGCCAAGGTCTTCGGGCTGGCCGTATTGCCGCAGGGTCTGCACTGTTCGCTTGTCGATATTCGAGAGGCCCGAGTCCGAGAGCTGGCGCCCCAGATCGAACTGCATTTTAGCAAGCCCCATCTGTTCGGCGAGCCGGCCATACTCTTCCGTCTTCCGCTTGATCAGGTCGATTTCCTGCTCGTCCACCGCAAGGCCAGACTTGGCAGCGTCGGCCTTCAGGTTCGCAATCAGTTCGTACTGCTTGCGAAGACTTTCGACCTCAGTGCTCGTCTTGCCAATGAGCGTCATCTCAAACTGCTGACGCTCAAGATCCGCCTCGAGGCCCCGTGCCCGCTCCCGCCGAGTTTCCGTGAGCTGGTGCTCAGCCTGGGCAAGCGCGATTACGCCCGCCTGCTCAATACGGAAACGCCGGGCCGCGGGGCTCTCCTGCTCGTTGTACTGGGCGGCTTCAGCCGCGCGAGCCGCCGAGGCGCGCTCGGCAGGCGTGCGGGCACTCACGCCGGCAAGCTGAGCGTCTAACGCCTGCTGGCGCCGGCGCATCTCGACTTCTTCGCGGCTGCGGTGTACTGGTCGTTGAGCTGCGCATCGACGCGCAGGGATCGGACTTCTGTGACCATGGCTGCCTCCTCAGTTCATTGGGCCGATGGAAGAGCAGCGCTCAATCCACGCTGCAATCGTCTGGTCAAATACGAACCAGAAGAACCCGCAGAGACGAGCGGCATCTTCGCCCGCTATGCCGATCTCGAGAAGAGCGACCCAGAGCTTGAAACAGTGGGCCTGAAGCGTTTGTTCGATGCTCTGGCGGACATTTATTGCGGCGGTGCCATCAGCAGCTAGAACGCCGCTTTCAATCACCATGTTTGCCACAGAATTCGCCTCCTGCTGCATAATTTCACGTATTTCCATCATGGCCTCCTTTCAGGCTCACGTCGGGCTTTTCTGATGTTCGGATAGGTGATCGACGCGCGGTTTCCCCTGCAGGGCTTCGCCCTGATGGAAATCTTCTCTTTACGCTGGAGCGCGCTGTTGCCCATTAGCTCCGCACCTCAGAACACCGCAGGTTCGAAGCGGAGATCTTCCCAATAGGTCTGCATCGATCAGAGCAGTACGTCTTTCGACCACTTTTGACGCCGCGTCTGAATTGTGTCTTGCACGTCGGGCAGGAGATGACCGCCTTCTGCGAAGCCTTATGGTCGTGGTAGCAGGGCTTGGAGCAGAATTTGTACGCTTCCGATCTCGCAGTGAAGATCGCCCCGCAGCTGAGGCATGGCTTGTCGACCATTGATTTGCGGTTCGCCCGGAAGCGACAATCTCTCGAGCAAAAGCTCTCGTCCTTAACTGACGGTTGGAAGGTCTTGCTGCAGTGCCGGCATTCCTTAGGGGCGCGCCGCGCCGCCGCAACGTAGGACTGAGCTACGCAAGTTCGGCTGCAAAACTTCACCGCCTTCGTCTTTGGCAAGAACGAAACCTGGCACTGCGGGCATGGGATGGGAGCAATAGGCTTCCGAGGGTTTTTCATGACGGCACTGCGGTATTCGCTGGAGCAGTATTTCCGCTCGCGGTAGCTGTTTTTCACCGGGAACATTTTCCCGCATCGCTCGCAGGTGCTTTCGCTCGGTGAAAAATTCTCCCGCTTCGCTACCCAGGCCGCAATGAGCTCCATTCTGGTGCGCTGCCGCCCGAATATTGCAGCCATCCGGCCATGATGGGCCTGCACACATCTGGGTTCGCAATAGTCCCTGGGTCTTTCAGAATCTTGCTCGGGGATCTTGACGCCGCATCCCTTGCAGAACACCCGCTCGACAACCTTTATTCCGTCTAGCGCATATTCTGGTTGGCCCTCCTGCCAGGTCGGCCGAACTGCTCCGATGGCCTTTAGGGCCGCAGCAGTAATCCCCGCCGCAATGATATCCGCGTCTGACCAACCCCAACCATCAGAGCACAGGGCTGAGCGAAGCCCTGACCTGCAAGCGCCTTCATGCTCAAACTTGCTGAACGTACCAGCGCCAAGAATGATCGAGGCCTCTTTCACATGCCGCCTGAATAATTCGTCCCCCATCTTACGGGTAAGCGCCTTCAGAGGGGTCCCTTCCGCCTTCAGCCTTGTGTTGGCCACCGATATCCGCCCGGCCTGCTTTAGCAGTGCCCCAGGAAACGGGATTTTTTCGCCACTTATGCCTCCTTCAGTGCATACGATCTGGAGCATCAGAACCACCCCATTTCTTCGCTGAAGTCATCACTTGCATATGCAGATCGGCCGACATCGGCCGCAGCGCACCGCGCAACGGCCATCGCCGTTGCGACGGCGCCGTCGATGCGATCTTTCGATTTCCCCTTGTGGAAAGATTTGTTCCCAGCTTTGTCATTCTCGACGACAACATTGCTGAAATTCCACCGAAGTACTGGGTTTCCTCCATGACGAAACGAGCGCCCAAGGATAGCGCGCTCGAGCTCCTTGATTGCAGGCCCCATAGTCACCCAGCCCTGCCGCATCGTCGCGGTAGGGAACCCGTCATCGGTGAGTGGGCCCATTACCGCCTGAGCATAGGCCGGGTCGAAGGCGATCTCCTGAACATCGAACTGGTCGCATAGCCCTCGGATGTGGTCAGTGACGACACGATAGTCGGTCACGTTCCCGGGGGTCGGGATGATGAAGCCCTGCTGCGCCCAAAGCGGATAGGGAACTCCGTCGCGTTCGGCCCGGCCGCGGAGATTGTCCGCTGGCACGAAGAACCAAGCATAGACCTGGAATCCGTCGTCGCCGTCTCGCCAGCAGGCGACGACGGCAGTCAAGTCGGTGGTCAAGCCCATGTCCACGGCAATCCAGCAAGGCTCACCCCGAAGATCGTCGAGATTTACGTGGTCGGCGCCTTCGTCATAGACCGCCATCTCCACGAACGGCGAAGCGCTATAGTCGAGCCAAACATTCAGATGGTACTGACGGAAGTCATCGCGCTCCGAAGGCCGCTCTTCGGCCTCCCGCGCGAACTGGCGGAGACCTTCCAGATCAGGGAACCCCTCAGAGAGGCCGGGATTGACGAAATGCCAGAGGTCCTCGTCGCGCCAATCCGCATGCTGGTCCGCCTCGAAAAGAACCGGGAGGAAACCGGGATCTTTGACTTCGCCGTCGGCGACCTTGCGCGCATACTCCAAGACCTCAAAGGCCAGATTGTCCTGACCGCGCCCGGCTTGCGTGATGATGACCATCAGCGTGCCGGGAGTCTTCGCGAGACCCGTTCTCAACGCCTTCCATAGCTCTCTGTTGCGCCAGACGATCAGTTCATCAGCCAGTACGAAAGACGGCGTCGTACCGAGCTTAGCCTTGCCGTCCGACGACAGCGCGCGGAATGTCGCTTTCGATTTCGGATGCTCTATGAGCAGCTCCGAGGCTGTCGGCCGCGCGACCTTGTCTAGCCATGGCGTGGCCTCGGCAATGGCTAGCGCCTCGTCGAAGGCAATCTTGGCCTGCTCTTCCGCGCTCGCGCCTACCATCGCCTGTCCGGCTGGCGTGCGCTCGTGGCCGAACGTATGGAGCAACGACAGGGCCGCGCCCATCGTGGTCTTGCGCGCCCCGCGAGGAAGCAGGCAGAACACCGTTCGAACCTTTCGCCTGCCGTCGGGGTGGCGGGGGCCATAGATGCGGCGAATAATTCGCTCCCAGAAGAATGGCAGATCAAACTCCTTGTTCAGGTGTGGAGACTTTGGATGCTTGAGGCGTCGTATGAAGTCGACAGCACGTTCGCCATCGCCGAACGTGTCCTCGATTTCACTTCCGTCAAAGATCCAGTCCGGGCGGCGCGCCATCATCATTCGGGTCTCCTCGTCGGTTGAAGCCCTGCTTTGAGCGGGCGGCTGGGGTGAGCCCCAGCTCGGCGGATAGTCGCGAAACCTGCTCGAGTGCCTTGGAGAGGATCCCTGAGGCCGGATTGGGCTTCAGGTTTCCGTGGGCAGTTGCGGTCAGTAGGCCATGCTCGGCAATCGCCTGCTGCGCTTGCCGCACGGTCCAGAGGGCAATCATGTACGTCGCCAGGACGCCCACCATGGATTCTGTGAGGATCTCGCGCTTGACCATGTCAGAAGCCACGGAATTCCACTCAGGGCGCATGTCTGCGGGAACGGAAGCGGGCATTCGGGGAACGCCTTTCATGCCGCCATCGATGGATCGAAGATCAGCTTTGCGCCCTTTCATCGGGTGCCCTTTTCAAAAGAAGGGCCAAATCGAGAATTTCCCGCGTTGCTGACCCCAGCGGTCCCACCCCTTGCCTCCGAAAATTCACGACCACCCCCCGTCCTCTCGTGGTGCAGGTCCTTGGCATTGCAGGACCGGCAACCGGGCAGCCAGTTGCTCTTGTCCATGCGGAGATCCGGACGCTTGCGGATGCTGACCCGATGCCTCACGAGAACCGCCGGCTTGCCGCAAGTGCATGTCGGGTGAGAGACGAGGAAGGCTGCAGCCTCTTGCTGCCAGGCGCTGTCGTAGCCTCGCTGCCGGGCGCCCGGGCGCTGCTTCTCGGCAGCATGCCGGCACTGGCAACGCGCGCCGGCCTGAACCCTTCGGCCACATGCGCAGATGCGGGCTGCTTTGGTCGACATCGTCAGCCTCCCGCTCGCAACTCGAGGCGAACAGGCTTGCCGTCAACGAAGATAGGTACCGCCGCAAGGATCTGGCGCTGCTTGCCCTGAACGACGACGAAGTCGTTCGCTCTCGGCCACAAGCCGCCTCCGTTCGGACCGGGCCACTGCGCCGGGTTGGCCTCCAAGATGGGCGAGACGGAAGCGATGATCTTGCATTGCTGCTGTGTGACCGTGCCGATAAGGACTTCTGGATCCAGGCCGCGCACGGAGGCGCGTGCGGTCACAGTTGCGTCAGGTTGACCGTTCTTGCCCTTCCTGATGAAGACAACGTCTTCGCCCTTCGAAGTCAGCATGCGGTCAAGCTTGGAGCGCTCTGGGTGCATGTCAGAACCCCACGCTGTCGCGGTAGCGCGCCAGCAGGCCCTGCACTTCGGGAGGTAGATCATTCCCGTTGCCCAGTCCATTGAGGCCGTAGCTCGTTGCTCCAACACCGGATGATTCCTCACTTCGGATTGAGGGGTCTCGCCTGCGGGCGAAGTAGGCCTGCTTTACAAGGAGCGTGGCCGCGCGCGTGATATCCTGCGGCAAGGTGCATCCACTCGTGTCGGGCAAGGTGAAGCCAGCCTTGTACTGGATCACCGCGCGGCCAGCCTCCCAGAGCGTCCGGACGCCGCTCCGAGTAAGAAAGAGCGCGCCGCCATCTCCTTGCTCCAGGTCTGAGATGCTGATCGCTCGCCCATTAAGGGAGACCGACCGCACCTCTGTGACCGGGAAGCAGGAGACGACGACGCATTCGGTGGATCGTTCAATGCGGATCGTCTCGCGGTAGGTCTCTTCGGCGAACCGACGCCCGCACCATGTCTCGATTGCTGCACTGGCCTGCGCAATGAGCATCTCAATGGTCTGCATTTCCTCTGGATAGGAAACACCAAGATCTGCTGACACGGCGCCATAGCTCGCGAGGTTGCGCGACAAAGAGGGCGAGACGATCTCAAGCATCACGCCACCGGTCGGCTGTTTGCGTGGCCGAGAATGGCCACCGCGCCGGCAGCAATCGAGGTGCCGCTGTTCTTTGTGAGCACGACTCGAGAGTAGCGCTTGTGTCCGCGGTAGCCGATCTTGAATGCGGCATCCGCCGACAGCGGGTTCACCAAGTTGGAGCCGATCACGTCGCCGGCAGCTGCGTCGGTGAAATCACCATCGGTCGTGGTGTCGGATTCCTGAACCGTAACCGTGAAATTGCCCGATCCGACGATAGCGCCCGTGCTGATTACGAAGGTCACGCTCTCGAAGCCTTTCCGGTCGATTGCGTTGCCCTTGGAGGTGGCGGCCAGGACTGCGGGAGAGAGCGCCAAGATGGCGCCAATATTCCGAACGAGATCTCGCATGGGTGTCCCTCCTTAGCTGGTGGCCATCTTGAGGCGCTTGAACTTGGCCGGCTGGATCACGCCGCCGCCAACGCGCCGGGTAGCGTGAATGCGCGTAAGGCCGTTTGTGGCCAGGAGGTACGGGTTGACCAGGATGGAAAGCGAGAGGCGGTCGACGATCCGGTAGCCGCTGAAATCGCCGAAGATGATCGGGAAAGCATCAGAGGCGACATCCGGCATATCGGGCATTTCCACGACAGGACGGCCGAGGATGGTCTCGGGCTGGCCCGCCTGGTAGGACGGCTGCCACAGGTAGTTGCTCTGCCCGTCCTTGAGCTTGCGGATGACTCCGAGCGTGGTGCCGTTCATGGCCCAGGTGCCAGCGGACCGATACTGCGCCGGGAGCGCGTACATCATGCCGATCAGGGCATCAGCGGAAAGATTGGTCGCGTGTCCGTTGGCCACGGAGCCAATGCCGCTGGTTGTCATGAACCCTTCCGGCTGCAGCACGCCATCGCCTTTGACGAAGGCTGCTCCCTCCTTGGCGCCGAAATCTTCGGCCAGTGCCATGCGGACTTCCGCTTCAGCCTCGCCAGCGGAGTCGGCCAGAAGCTGGTTGGAGATATCGACGAAAGTGTTGACTTCCCGGATCGGGATCTCGACCTGGCCGAACGACGGCTCCGAGCCTTCCTGCGCCTGGCCTTCGCCCTTCCACTTCGCATTCGTGATACCGGTGCGCTTGGGATAGGCGATAGAAGGCGACGAGGTCGTTCGGACAGAGGCGATAGCGCGCACGGGCGATATCAGGGTCAGATCGCGGACAAACTCCGTTGCCATCTCCTTCGGGGCGAGATAGCCGCCCTGCGTATCGCTGGAGACCGTGAGGGTCTTCAACTCGTCGGCGGGAGCGGCGTTGCCGTAGCGGAGATACGTGCCGAAGGACTTGCGCTCGGCTTCGTCAGCCTCCTTGTCAGTCTTGCCATCGCCGGCAGAAGGACGGTTCGCCTTGGTTTCGAGCGCCTTGATACGCTCGTCGAGCTTCGGATCGATGGACTTGCCTTCGACTGCCTTCAGCCGCTCGTCCACGGTCTTGGAGAGCTCGTCGAGCGCCTTGGTGACGACGTTGACCGGGTCATCCTCTTCGCCCTTCAGGACGATCAGGGAGGCGCCGGCGAGTGCATGCTTCGCGATATGTCGCATGGTTCAGCCTTTTGCGAGCGCCGAAGCGGCGCGGTTGAGGGATTCGGCAAGGCGCAGTGCCAAGACCGATGATTTCGCGCTGGTAACCCGGGCGCCGGGATTCATGCCGATTGTGACGAGGCTCACCTCGAGAAGCTCAAGGTCGGATATTGTGCGGCCGCCGCCCTTTCGCGGCGCCGCTTTCTTCGAACGAAATCCGACACTCAGCCCGCGCACGGCGCCGGACTTAACGAGGGCGAAAATCTCATCGGCGCGCTTCACCTGGCCCACCAAGAGGTTCCCGGAAACCTTGAAGCCATCGGCGTCTTCGACAGCAGAGGTCCAAGTCCCGATTGGGTCGTTGAGGTCGTGGCCGAAGAGCATCGGCAATGGGAGCGACACGTTCTTGAACGCGCCTTTCTCGATCACGTCGCCGATCCGATCGGGTTTGCCGAAGGGCCAAGCAACGCCGGAAATCTCTCCGGCATCCGATGCCGCCAGTTTGGTCTCGAAGAAGAGGCGGTCCATCACTGCGGCTCCCTAGTCGACGACGACGGATTGATGTGCGGGTTGGCGAACTCTTCGCCTCCGGGATACGGGGGGAGGTCGAGCCAGTCGCGGCCCTCGTTAGGGTTCATGACCTTCGCGGCGATCAGGCTGGAAATAGCGGTCGCGCGAGCGCCGAGATCGGCGCGTGTGAGGTCGTCACGGTCGAAGCGTATCCGATAGATTCCTCGCTCCTCCGGAAGAAAAAGCGCCCAACGCATCGCCGCTTCAAGGCTAAGCAGCCACGGCTCAAGGGAGTAGCTCAGAAACTCCTGACCCTGCTGCTCCCCATTCGCCCAAGTGGCGCGTCCTAGTTCGTAGATCATCGACGGAGGAACACGGAACGCGCGGCAAATTTCGAGGATCTGGAATTTTCGGTTCTCCAGAAATTGCGCGTCGGTGGAGTTCAAGGCTAGCTGCTTGAACGTGGCTCCGTCGAACAGAAATGCCGTGCGCCCCGCACTGTCCGCGCCTTCGTGCGCGGCGCGCCAGGCTGCCTTCATTCGCGAGAATGTTTCCTTGCCCAACGGCTTCGGAGACTCGATAACGCCGCCCGGCCTCGCTCCTCGTTCAAAAAGGTTTCGAGCGTGTTGCTCCATTGCCTTGGCGGCACCGATAGCGTCGGCAGCGAGCGAGAGAGGGCACTTCGAAAATGGGCTCCTGATGAAGATGACGTCGCTGGGTTTCTGCAGCTCGTTGTTGATCCGGAAACTTGGCTCCTGCCGGCCGTCGCCCGAGTAATCCACCTGGAAATGCGCCGTATCGTACCGAACGATTTCGCGAACCTCTCCGCCGACGCGGTTGACGAAGGCCAGCGCGCCCTTGTCGTGGCAGAGCGCGGTTGCAACGAGATCTCGGATCAGCTCGAACGTGGAAGTCCAATCGTTCGGCTGGCCAGCCAAGAGAACGGCAACGGGATGGAGGCTGTCCACGGTCCAAGCGCCGTCAACTTTCCGCTCCACACGGATGTCAAGGCTGGCAGCCGCTTCCGCGACAAGACGAACGGCCGATTGCACCGCAGGGACGCTAAGCGCCTGTGCAGCGGAAATCGTTCCGGCGCCGGATGGTGCGCCCGTCAGGATCGCGATTTCCTCGTCGGCGGGGTTGCCGAGCGATTTCGTTTCAGTTCGGGGGAAAGGCCATGGCAGCTTCATGTGTCATGGTATGGCGGATGTCGGGCTCTCAGCGTTAACGGTTAAATCTGGCAAATCATGGCTGAAAAGGGTTTGTGCTTGGAGAGTGCAGGCTGTCGGGTGTCGTTCGCTATCGATGCCGCCGCATGAACATCATCAGCTCGTCTTCGAAGCAGTAGTAGCGTCCGCCGAGCTGGCGGACTGGAGTGTTTTCGATCTGGAGTAGCGTGTCGCGGACAAAGTCCGCGCTCACGCCGATCCGCTGACCGATTGCGGGAAGGGTCCAAATGATGCGAGAATCGTTGCCAGCGGGGCGAGACAGTTGGGGGCTACCGCTCAAATTTTCCTCCCCGAGAAACAACCAGCGGAATATGATATCGCGCATATTCCTCGCACTTACGCTTTGCCTCGTCGGGAAGGTATTCCTGAGGCTCGCCGTCTTTACCGTCTCGGTCCACTGGAATCAAAATGTACCGACGCGCAAAACCGTCTGGGCCGATGTCACGCCTCTGGACTTTAATCCGGATCGGAGGGCCTTTGAACGGCTTGTTCGTCGGCAACATCGGCCGCTCTTTCGCCTCCGGTATCAGGCCCCATTTCGCCCGCAGCCTGTTTTCGTCATCGCTATCCATAGCCTGCCTCGTTCGTAGGTTTCGTTTTTGCCCCGGACACGAAATGTCCGGCAATGTCCGGCAATGTCCGGTCTTTGACGAGAAATGTCCGGCTGAGTGTCCGGCAAGACATGTCAGGCAGCCTTTCCACGCGTTCCCGGCCCAGGGCCGAGGCGTCTGACATCGTCCAGAACAATCAGAATGCCCGCCTTCCGGATTGAAGGTATACCCACGACGCGGCCGGATATCGCCCTGATCATCAGGACCTCGAAAGTCAATCGAGCGTCGATGATGTTGGATTCTCCATGGGAAGCGTCCATGGCCGCCGCGTGTTCGAAAATGTCAAGCTGTTGATCTTTCATTTCGACGCCCCCTGTTAATGTTGTCAATGGCAGCTTTAACGATGTCTTTACTGAAGTCGGTGCCTAAAGGCATGGCCTCAAGGCTAGTTAGGAGAGCCGGCGCAATCGCCGGGTCGAAACTTGCATCGCGCATTGCTTTTTCAACACGTTGCTTATGCCGGCGCTGAGGCGACGAACCCACATTGCGTTGTTGGGTGTCATCCACGGTTGAGCCATTAGGTTGCGCTACCTTTAGGGTAGGCGCCTCCCTTTCCGGCGGCTCACCTGGATCCCATCCTTCGAGAGGAACGGGATCAAAATCTGAGTACGGATCATAAGAAGCATCCGAGCCGGAGCGCTCCTCAAGAGCGCGCACGCGTGCGTAGGATATATTATTATCTGTATTATTAGATGACGGGTAAGACCCTGAAGGGGTCTTACCCTCTCTAATCTCCCCTTCTTTTTCTGGGATCGATTTGCATTGATTTTGCTGATTTTTTCCCCACCGCTTTCGAGAAACATTTCCATTTCTTTTGGAAATGTTTCTCGATTTCTCTTCTCGGTGCTGGGTCTCACGCTCCGCGACGTCGCACCAAAAACCACTGTCGGTGACATAGATCAGGTCCGCTTCAACAAGCGTGGAAACCATCTTTTCAAGAGTCCGCTTGTTGATCCCGCGCTGCCGCGTCATGCGCTTCAGAGCATCTTCATTCACCGGCAGCATACGCTCGATCATCGTGTCGCGGAGTTCGCGTAGAAATCCCAACGTAGCGTAATCGAGCGCAAGCTCTGCCTCCGATCTGCCATCCTCGAAAAACGTCCGGTACCATTCCCAGGTGCTCATGCCTGGCACCTCTCGCCGCAGCGTGAGCATTTCAGGCTACGGCCGCGCCACGACGTCGGTATCGTCACCGCAGCTTTGTGCCCGCACTGGCAATGAACGAGCCGCGTGACCTGCGCCACTGCGGCGGCCGCCTCGGCGCGCTGGTCGGCTTTCGAGGGGCGCTTCCGGGGCGGCGTCAGGCCGCCCGGAAGGCCGAAGTCGACAACGCTGTCGGTGCCCTGGCGAGCGGCGCGATCCGCCGCCCGGGCTTTCGTGAAGTCGCGGGCCCGGGCCATCAGGCTGCTCCTATGGCCTGCAGGCCGAGCATGTCCGGCAGACCGAGCAGCCGCTGAGCATGGTCTCTGAGGATCTCGGGAGCCTGATCTGTCAGCCCCTCGCCATCGCTTAGCAGCACCGCAACCATTGCCGCGAGATCTGCAAAGCTCTGAGGCTGGGCTTCCTGAAGCCGGTCGATGATCCCGTCGCGCTCTCGATAGAGCAGTTCCGACGGTTCCTCGAACTCGGCAACGCGCTCGATTTCTGCTGTCACGTCGGCCCAAGAGCGGATAGCATTTTCGATGCCCGTGGAGAGGGTGGTAGATGTGGTCTGAATAGTCATATTAGCCTCTTTGATGATAGGTTTTTCGTCAACGCTCGCACTTTATGCGCTTCCAATGCTGGCCTTGAGGCCGAGCTTTGCGGCTAACGGGGCTACCGGCACCATCAGACGTCCACCGATCTCAATGGTTTCGAAATCACCACGCTTAGCAGCGGCATATGCGGAGTTTCGGCTGATGCCGAAAAATAGGCGGCCAGCATCCACGACTGAGATTGTCGGGCGGGCAAGGGCTTCGTCGAGAGTCATCAACCGTGCTCCAGTGAATATACGTAGGTTGCGCAATATGTGTAACGCACTCCAAGACACTTGCAACAAATTTGTGCGCAAGTTACGTATGTTGTGAGAATTGAGGATAGGATATGACGAAAAGCACCGGCCCCGAAGAGCAAAAAACTGAGCGATTCAATATGTTTATGTCGCCGTCCGAGATGGAGGCAATCGATGCGTGGGCTTGGAAGAATCGGATCAGATCGAAGTCAGAAGCGGTAAGACGGCTTTGTTACATCGCACTGCAGACCGAGCCTCTGATCGATAAACTGGGGGACGCAGCCCTAGCCTACATCAAGAAATCAAACGAGCGCGACACCGACGTGGAGTTCGGAACTGCAGGGGGAGAGCAATGGCTTTTGTCCAACATTGGAGACATGTTGGACCTCTCGCTTCGGGCTGGCTTGCTCGGAGATCTTCTCAACGGAATGCGTGAGGGATCAAGTTTCGAAGACGCGATGAAAACCGCACAGCATCGCCTTTCCCAGTACCAACCTCTCATTGAGGCAGCCCAAAAAATAAAGGAGGTGCGAAAATGAAGGGCCATATCCGCGAACGATCTCCGGGCAAGTGGGCTATCGTCCTGGACGTGGGCGAGCCCGACCCAATTACCGGCAAGAAGAAGCGCAAGTGGCATTCCTTCGCCGGCACGAAGCGCCAGGCTCAGGCCGAGTGCGCACGCCTGATCACGGAGATTTCCTCAGGGGCATACGTTGAGCCGACCAAGCAGACCGTCGGGGAGTTCTTGAGGGAGTGGATGGCCTTTGTACGTCCGACTGTCACGCCGAAGACGCATCAACGGTATGCTGAGATCTGCGAGAAGAACCTGGGGCCGCTGATCGGTGATGTCGCGCTCGCCAAGCTGAAGACGGACAAGATTGATGCGGCCTTCGCAAAGGCGCTGACAGAGGGCCGCAGAAGGGCAGGGGGAGGCTTGGCGCCTCGGACCGTCCACCATATGCGCCGTGTGCTGATCAAGGCTCTCGGGCAGGCTGTGACATGGGACCGACTATCCAAGAACCCCGCGGCCGCCACCACGCCGCCGAAGGTCGAGCGGACAAAGATGCTGGCCTATGACGTCGCTCAGACCGCCGAGCTACTTGAGGCCTTCCGTCCTACGCGTATGTTCATGCCGGTGATGCTGGCGGTTATGTGCGGGATGAGGCGAGGGGAGATCCTGGCGCTCCGATGGAAAGACGTTGATTTCGCAAACGGCTCCATTTCGGTCAGGGAGAGCGCCGAGCAGGTCGGGACCGAAGTCCGTTACAAGGAGACCAAATCCGGCAAGACGCGCAACGTAGCCATGTCTGTGACCGTTCTGGAGGAACTCAAGCGGCACAGGCTCGCGCAGGCTGAGGAGCAACTGAGGATAGGGCTACGGCCTGACGAGGAGTCGTTCGTTGTGGCGCAAGCTGATGGCCGGCCGCTCAAGCCGGTATCGCTCACCCATGAATGGACAAGGCTGCTCGCAAGGACGGGCCTTCCGCGGATCCGCTTCCATGACCTTCGCCACACCCACGCATCACAGATGCTTTCTGCTGGCGTCCATCCAAAGGTGGCGAGCGAGCGCCTGGGGCATTCAACGATCGGGATCACACTCGATCTTTACTCGCATGTGATGCCGGGAATGCAGGCAGATGCAGCGGCACAGGTTGACGCCGCGTTGCAAGCAGCTATAAGCGCAAGTCGGAAATCGAAATAGTTGCAAAGTGCGTAGCAAACCACGGCTCGCACTTTAGATCCTGAAGCTGATAAGCTTTTGCGATCAACGGCTTGGAAGAGTGTCCGAGTGGTTTAAGGAACCGGTCTTGAAAACCGGCGTGCGGGAAACCGTACCGTGGGTTCGAATCCCACCTCTTCCGCCACAACTGTATGATTGCGTTTAGCAAATTCTGTTGACGAGTTTTTCGAAAAACCCAGCGCTCCCGCAACATTGTCAACATTTTCTGCAACAATGCTGCAACTGTTTTTCTGTTGCAGCGAGAGTTGATTCCTGTCGCAGGCGCCCGGATGGCCAGAGAATGCCTTGCCGGGGGCGGTCGGTCCCGATTCCCCGCCGTCAGCGGCGGCGCTATGCTGACGGCTCCGATGCGCTCTTCCTTTACCCCGGCAGGGGTTCCCCTCAGCTTCCCCACGACGAATCTCCCTCGCTTCGGATCGAGCCGCTTGTCTCGATCCGATCGCCTACGGCGACCGCTCCTCCCGATTAGTCGCGTGGCCCCGCGCTTCGGTGACTGTCCCATGGGCCGCTCAGAAACGGCCTTCGGCCTGCGGCATCCCCCTGGGAGGGGCATGCCTCTTCCGAGCATGGCGACCCATGCGACAGTCAACCCCTGCCTGGTCGGTGTGCCATCCTGACTCACCGTTAACACCATCGACGTCACCTTTCCGGAAACCCTTAATCCCTTCCGGTACCCCTGGGTTCAGCTCTCAAAATCTGCTATAAATTCCTTGTTATCAATGGCTTAGGAGATTTCGGGATGAAGACGACGACGACAACAATCAGAGGACTCGCGATTGACGTGCTGGTCATCGAAACGACCCATACCGACGCGCAGGGCACTCTGTTTTACCGCGCCGAAATCGTGATCCGGGAACGCAAGACGGGCGCGCAGCGCCTTGTCCGCCGGAGCCGCATCCCAAGTGCCGGGCAGACCATCGCCCACGACGTCCAGCAGCGCGGCCTCCGGGCATTGAGAACGATCGCTGCAACATGAACAACAACGGGAGGACACCGCCATGAACACCATAGGCAGGCAGCTCGCAAGGTTCGAAGGTTGGGAACGCGACGACAGGATCGCAGAAGGAACGCGGAGCACCTGGACTAACTTCCTCATGATCGAGAATGACGACATCGATATGCTTATCATCGGTGAGACGGACAGCGAGGGGCCCACGCATTTCAGCGTCACAGGCAGTCGCGGCAAGGATGCCGTGACATTTGCAGAAGGAACCGTATCCTCATGGAATGAAGCATGCCGCCGCGCCGAGACCGAGGCCCGCCGCGCCTTGATGCGGCCTGTTGAGTGAAAGGAATAGAAATGCTCAAGTTCGACGACCCGCAGTTCCTCGCTCAGCTCCAAAAGCTGAGCGAGGAACTGAAAACCGAACAGGTAAAAGCGCTTGATAGCAAGCGGTACGCCGACCTCGCGAGGTTCACAGGCATCGAGCAAGGGCTGATACTCGCGATCAACATAGCGAGACAGGAAAGTGTGCGAGTACCGCGAGTATCAGACCTTCCGCTTCTGGGAGCAGTGATAGCAACGCTATACGACGACGATGCGCTCGCGGAATAGAAAAGGATTCGATCGATCGTGACAACGCGTCACGGGCAGCTTGAGGCAGTCCGATTCGGTCAAGGAAGGCAACAAGGCTGGGGCCGCCAAGGTTGGTGTTGTCGTTCATGGCTTCAGTCCTGGTCCTGAAACTGGATCGCCGGGACTATCCGGCTCCGGATCGGGTTTCGGCTCTGCTGGCTTCGGCTGCGCAGCCTCCCACTTCTTCGCTTCCACCAGCGCGGCCGCGGAGATTTCGGCGTCGGTCGCCCCGTGTTGTCCCAGCAACCGGAGAGCACGCCAGTCTTCCAGCAGGATTCTGGTACGCAGCCATGGGACTGCGGCCACCGGCACGCGGTACTCGATCATCTCGCGGGCCTTTCGTCCGGCAGCACCTGGACGGCGCAAGTCTTTGACCATGCGCGACCATGTCGGCGCGGCCCGGCTGCTCGGCGGGTAGTACGTGAGATCGATGCCCCGCTCGCGGGCGTCGGCAGCCGGGCCGCAACTCTCATCCACAGGCGCGGGAGCCGACGGCCCCGGTGCGCGCTGCGGACGCGGAGAACGGGCGGACAGCGACGGTAGCGGCGGCAGAACAGCGAGCCCGGCGGACAGCAGCGCCAGGAGCTGCAGCAGGATCTTTCCCGCCGGGTCACCCCGACGTCGCTGCCGCTGCCGCTCTGCAAGGTCGCGGCGCATCCGGTCCGCGCATGTCCGGTGCCGCTTTTTCCGCTGCTGCATGATCATCATCCTCCTAACCCACGCATCCTCGACAGGATGCGCGTCGGCGGACTCGGAGGCAAATCGGGGGGTATCTCTACCCACCCCGACCTCGCCGACGCGCTGTACGGGCGTCTAATGCGTCCCCATTTTTTGAAAAGCGATGCCGGGCGCCCAAAACGGGCGTCTCATCGCCGACGAGGCGCGGCCGGCGCGGCGTCGAGGCCCTCGTCATCGGGCCGGAGTGCAGCCAGCTCCTGCCGCGCAGCGGCAAGGTCTCGGGCGACATCCGTTACGGTCGCCCGCAGGTTTCGCGCCAGCTCGTCAGCCTGCCGACGGGCAGCGTCGGCGGCACTGGCCCTCTCGGCAGCATCAGCGGCCGACCGCCGGATGACATCCATCTCGGCCGCTACGTCCCTGCGGATACGGTCCTGGACCGCCGATCGCCTGAGACCGTCCCACAGGCCTCGCACGATGCCCGGCAGCGTGCGAAGACGCGCCGCAGCCTCGCGGACGCGGATGCCCTCGGCGCGTACCCGTGCCATCATCGACGCCGCCTTGCGTTGCTCGGCCACAGCCCTGTTCTGCGCCAGCAGTGCAGCTGAAGCGGCCTCTGAGGCGGCCTGCACCTTCCGGGCCGCTTCGGCCTGCGTTGCGGCGGCCTTAGAGGCGATCCGTGCTGCCTCGCCTTTGGTCGCCGTGATGTACATCTCGGCCTTTGCCTTCACCGCCGTCGCTCTATCCAGCGCGTCGCGCAGCGCCGTCGCCTGCACCTGTTCGGCCTGCCACTCCGCCCGCGAGAGACGTCGCCGCGCCGGGCCTAGACGGGTGAGCCCACAGGGGATACCCACGGTGCGGTGATAGGAGTCCTGCCAGTCGCGCATCGCGGTTTTATACGCCGCATCGCCGCGCTTGTTCACAGCCCTCGAATCCTCTCCGGCAGCGGGACCGGCCGCCATGATATCGGCCTTGGCCACCTGTCCCGGATGCAGGCCATTAGCCCGCATGGCCGGATCGTCCGGCAGGATATAGGCGTGGAGATGAAAATGGGATTCGTCTTCATGCCGGATGACCGACACGAGCTGGTCTCCGTACGTGTCGCGCAGCCACGCGACCGTTCGCCCCTCCCACTGCTCGGCTGCGCGACGCTTGGTCGGTTCGGCGCGCACCTCGTCCATCGTCAGAGGGTGCGACGCAACTACGGTCATCAGGGTGTGCTGCGTCCTCTGGATTCGCCGAAACTTGCCCCCCTTAGGCATCGTCATGGCAGCATCGGCACGGTCATCGTGCAGCCGCTCGACTTGGTCGGGCGAAATGCCATAGACGACAACGGGTGGAGCGGGCGTCGGCACGTGGATGGACGCCGCAGGATCGCGGCGAGCTTCGGCCAGCACGTAAGAAACCGATCGCCCCTTGCCACCGCCTTTACGCGAAAAACACTCCATATGAATGAACTGATATGCCACGAAAACGCTCCCGGCTCGCGTCAGAGCAGAAATCGTCAGCGCCGGCGCAGCGAGAAACAACACATTAGAGACCGACTAATGTCTTTCCCTGCGGTCAAGACGTCGGCGCTCGCGCGCGCCTGGCAGGGGCCTTGTCGCCGTCCGGGAGGACGACGAGGCAACCGTGCGGTTTCCGTTGTCGACGATCGGCTTCCCGGACGGCCCGCATTTTCGCCTCCCGGATGGCCTGCTCGGCTGTCTCGAATGGAATCCGATCGTCAGCGCGCTTGCAGTCCAGCCGGACGACCGTGGCTCCGCAGAACACCTCTTCCACGATGCTCCGCAGCGTGTCCTCCTCATAGACCCTTCGGGCGACTACGGTGTCCGCATCGCGCTCGGTCGCATCGACGGCATCGGCAAAGCCCTCGGCTCCGCCGTACTCGACGCGGCTCAAGAACGTAGCGGCGAGGCCGAACCGCATCCAGCGCCGCCAGATGGGGGCCCCCACACGGCCGACGATGTCGTCGCGCTCGTGGAGTTCCTGTTCGCCTTCCTTACTCTCCGAAGCCGGGATGTCCAGCTTCGTCCCCAGAGCGGCTGACACGACGCAAGTTCTTGTGCCGGGCATCACGTCCACGTATTCGCGCCACCTCTGCATCATGAAGGCATCACCATCGATGGCAGCCGCCGCGACGTCCCACGGGGTCATAGACGAAGCGGCCTTCGTCACGTCCTTATGACCGCCGGAGACTTCCCACGCCATGCTCCCCTTGGCCGTATACCCGCTCGCATCTTCCCAGTCGTCAGCGACACGGACCCGGCAACCATGGCGATCGGAGACCTTGCCGCCCCTCGCACGAATCTGGTCCTTGTAGCTCGCAGCGAGCCATCGGGCGGCCTTCTCTGCCCGTTCGCGGACGAGGACTTCGAGCAGGGCCGCATCCTCGCCCGCATGGGCCTTTTCTTCGTCTGTCGGGCCGTCCACCGGAATGCAGAGGTGCTGGTGATAGTGCCAGCCGTTGACGCGGCTGTAGGTGACTTCCTGTCCGACGACGACGCCCAGGATTCCATATACATCCTGCGCATTGATCCATGCCCGGCCTTTCCGGGCATTGCTGGATGCGTTCTGGATGAGCTTCTTCACATCGGCCAGAGACATACCCTTCGAATGGGAAGCCGTCAGGACCAGCAGGCCGACTTGTCCTCCCCTCCCGAAGGTCGCCTTGGCGACATCTTTGACCTTCTCTGCCCGTGCCAGCGCCTTCCACACAGCGCAGACCGGACACAGCCACGGCGACCCGCAGCGGTATACTCCGGAGACCCCCGCCCTGAATTCTCCGGTCGTCTCATCGCAACGGAGGTGGACATTGACCAACGCAGCGTCATAGCCGGGGCGGCCGCAGCCGCAGACGGCAGGTCCACGCTCGGCAGGATCAGCCGGGCGGCAGAGCTTCTGGATACCTCCTAGAAGCGACCACCTTTTGACTGAAGAAGAGCCCTCCGGGCGGGGGAGAGAAGGTCCTACGGCCCCACTACGTGGAACCGTAGCTCCTCCACTCCCGAGGACCGGAGCTCCGCCCGGTCTCTGCGCAGTCAGACCGCCTTGCCCAACAGTGTCGCCGGCAGGACGTGGGAGGCTTGCGTGGATGGAATCGAGGAGGCCCGCGAATGCTCCGGAAGATGCGCCGGGCAGAGAAGCGAAGGATAAGGTACTCGGCGCGGAAGCCTTGGCATCCGGCAAAATTTGTTGACGCTGTAGGGTAGGAAATTCTGTTGTCAGGGCTGGGCTATGTCCCAGCCCCCGGCTCAACTACCCATGCAAAGGGTATTTACAATCTCGCGGCCGTTGTTCACAATCATCGAACAGTTCCTTGATAAGACCGCCGGAGGGTTCCAGCCCTATGATGGCGGTCTTTTCATGGTTGCTGTCGGCGGCACATTAAACAAGGATTATTCGGCAGCTTCCCCAAACTTCAGGTTTGTCTGCGTCCAATAGTCCGTGACATCGACCGGGGCACCAGATTCAATCTTGAGGAACGCGTCCCGTAGCCGATCCGGGTCTGTCTCTTTGGGCAGGAAACGAAAGGCACTGGCTGCCACATAATCGAGACGCTCTTCAAAACTCAGCCAGCGACGACCCTCAGCCTCCGCCACTTGCCCGGTGGTGTTCGATCCCGCAAATATGTCCAAGACCACATCTCCGGGATCAGTAAGAAACCTTATGAAAAACTCCGGGAGCTTCGCCGGAAAACGAGCTGGATGTCGCGCCGTATCGACTAGCTTGCATCCCGCGACATATGTCCCATTGGATTCTGTGTTCGATATCTGAAGGAGATTTGAGGGTATCGCTCCGCCATTGTCCTTTGCAAACCCTGTACTGATTCCATGACCCGAAGGACGGGTTCCAGGTTTGTAAAACTTCGACGGATCCTCCATGAGCTTCAGCATCCTGTCCGAATAAGGGACAAGGACCTTGGAGACGTCAGCTTTCGGCCACTCGGTTTTAGAGAACCACCACAGATTATTGACCGAGTCCTTTGCGCGAATCTTTCGCTTGTTCACCCACTCAATGGGCGATGGCAGCTTTGCAGGATTGTACCAGTAAAAGTCCTCTGCGAGGAAAAAGCCGATTTCGTCACAGAACCGGATGGGCAGTCTGAGGTGATATAGGCTCCGCGACGGGGTGCCCTTCTGGTATGCGCCGCCGACATCCATCACCATGCTGCCCGTGGGTTTCAGCTTGGCGTAGACCAGCTTGGCGAAGTCCATCAGCCAATCAAGATATTCTGCCTGATCCTTGTTCCCGTAGGCCTTCTGACGTTGCAGCGCGAAAGGAGGGGAAGTCATCACGAGATCAATGCTGTTGTCCGGGAGCTGCTTGAGCAACTCTCGCGAGTCCCCGCAATAGGCCGCTCCGAGGGGGGTTCTATATGCGACGGGCATTTCCAGCATCTGTAGGGGCTCTCTCATTCGGTTCACACTCATAGTGTGTAGACTCATAGTAGTCAGCGGTCAATCTCGGTGCCGTGAACGACTCAAACACCATAACAGCCAGAGTGACGCTTGCAACGAACCTCAAGCGTCTTCGACAGGAACTTGGACTCAGCCAGGAAAAGGTGGCTGAGCTCGCGGGGATTCATCGCAACTATCTCGGAGGTATCGAGCGGTGCGAGCGGAACGTCGGACTAGATAACCTGGAAAAGATCGCTGGGGCTCTTGGTGTCTCTCCTGCGGACTTGTTGAAGGATATCTAATGGCACCTCATCCCGACTGGGAACGGCTGGAAAAACTGATGCCGGCTGTTCGCGAATTCCAATCGCTTGCAGTGGAACATGGCATAGACGACGTCTTCCAGGACAACGGCGGAAAAATCCTGCAGATGCTGCTCGCTCTCAATCTTCAGGGAATTCCTGGGAGAGAGGGTAATGATGCTGTCGATGCTGACGGGCACGAATATGAGCTAAAGAGCGTCAATATATGGCTCACGGATAGTTTCTCGACCAACCATCACGTCAACATCCCAATCATCAACAAGTATCGCGAGGTGAAGTGGGTGTTTGCTATCTATGAAGGCATCGAAATGCGACGGGCATATTACTTGGAACCTGCGCAGCTTGAGACGTACTTTTCTTCGTGGGAGGCAAAGTGGTTGGAAACCAAGAAAGACATCAACAACCCGAAAATCCCGCGCAACTTCGTCATGGAAGCTGGGACGCTACTGTACACAGACCAACGCGAATTAGATCTGGCAAATGCGGCGGCAATCCGGCGTGCGAAGACAAAGGCATCCGCTGATCGGCGCGCAGCCAAGAAGAAAGCCCAAGCTGACCTAATCGAATCTCAGGCCGCCGAATGAACAGCCCCTCCAAATAGGCGCGCCCTCTGCTCTTCCTTCGTAGGGTTGAGATATCGCATAAGAACGGCCACAGTCTTGTGGCCGGACTGCCTCATGAGCGTCTTCAGGTCCGCACCGTTCGCCGCCATCCGGCTCAGTGCCTCATGACGCAAGTCATGAATCCTAAGGTCGGGGCAGCCGGCTGCCTCCCGTATCTTCTGCCACTCATGTTCTGCTGAGCTCTTCGTCATCTTGAAGACGGCAGCATCGTCGGGCTCGCCTTCGGCTTGCTGAAGAAGCAAGTCATAGGCGCGATCGGAGAGGGCGACATATCGATGCTCGTTTCCTTTCACGTCCTTCTCAGGTATGACGATGAAGCCGTGCTCTCGGCGCACCCAGCCCGCAAGGATGCTGCGAACTTCTCCCGCACGCATCCCAGTGTCTAGGAGGACAGGGAACAGGGCTTGCCATTGGCGGTTCTGCCACGTTTCTCCGGTGAGGGCCGACCAAATGCGTTCTTCCTCTCCCAGGCGAAGCCGTCTATCTCTGCCTGCGCCAGGTTGTGGAATACCGCGCCGTCGCTTCCGGAGCGAGGCAATGGGGTTCGAAGTCTGGACCGACTTTTCATGGATCAGCCACTCATAGACCGCGCTCATGGTATTCAAGTTGTTCCGGATCGTGGAAGCTGCTTTTCCCTCATCGCGGCGTGCATCGCGGAAGGTTACGAAATGCTCCACCGTCAACTCCCGGAGAGTCTTCGACGCAAAGTCCTCTCGTGCCAACATGTTCAGCATGGCGACCTCTTGCTCGGCTCCCTTCTTCTCCGGAGTGATCTTGTCACGGTAGTCCTCAAGGGCATCCTTGAACGAGCGATCGAGGTAGCCTTTCGAGATTCCCGGCTTCGGCTCAAGTCGGGGGTCCTTCCACGTACCGAGACGCATTGCGGATTCGGTCGCGTCTATCCACACTTGAGCGTCACGTTTCGATTTAAAGGTGTTCGAGATCGAACGCGACTTGCAGGGGCCGTTAAAGGTGTCCGGTAGCCGCGCGGTGACAGTCCATTTCCCCGCTCGTTTCGTGATGCTCGCCACGTCGTTTTCCCTGCATTTTGCAACAATGCTGCAACATCTCGCAGAGTTGATGAGAAAACGCAAGGTTATCAGTAAATTTTTACCGGTCTTGAAAACCGGCGTGCGGGAAACCGTACCGTGGGTTCGAATCCCACCTCTTCCGCCATTTTCGCGCACTTCCGGTCCCCATGATGCGCCCGCTACGGTTCTGGATTACCGAGGGCGGGAAGGCTATTCGTCGCTGCCCTTCCTGCTTGCACACTCTTGCATTCAACAGAAATTCTGTCAGCCCGATTGTCTTTCTTGAATATGTGTAGCCGCTAATGCTGCTGTACTGCGAAAAATCCCCCCTCAATATTGACGGTAATGCCCATCAGGCGTAACTTATAATTAATCGTTTATTAACGATAATTTTTTGTTGCAACAAGAACAGGTAATGAGGGAGCTTGCAATGACGGACACGATTTTCGGTTTCAGCGGGACAGTCACGCAGGGCGCGCTATCGCAGCAGTATACGTCGTGGCTGACGTCGGAAGTTGCCAGCATGTCGGAGAACCTGGCCTACGACGCCTTCAAGGATGGCATGGCGGTGACGGAAGCGATCGCGCTGCGGTCTGCCATTCAGGCCGGCACCTTCACGCTCAGCAACCTTTTCACCGCGGCGCAGTCCAAGACCGGCGCAGTCACCGACGTCGCGGGCAAGCCGGACCCGCTGATGACGGTGACCTACACCGTCGATGGCGTGGAGAAGAGCTACACCATTCACCTCGCCGAATTCATGAGCGGCGAAGCGCGGTCCACCTGGAAGGATTCGGGCAAGAACGGGCAGTTCCACACCCGCGAATACCTGACCGACGTCAATCACGACCTGCCCAGCGACTACAACGAGCACTGGGATGATCTGAACCAGGCGCCGACTGCGCAGAACTACGATTTCGGAAATCTGCAGGAGACCGACGCGAATGCCGACGGTTCGCATCAGGCAGGCGACTTCACCGTTTCGATCGATCTGGACACTCTGGTATCCGACGACAAGCCGATCAGCGAGCTGTCCTTCTCCGTTGGCACCCTGCCGGATGGCGTGACCTTCGACCAGAACACCCACCAGATCATCGTGGACCAGAATTCGGCGGCTTTCGATTTCCTCAAGAAAGGCGAAACGAAGACTTACAAGATCGAATATACGGTAACCGACAAGGAAGGCCTCTCCGCAAAGGCCGAGGTATCGTTCACCGTGGTCGGCACGGCGGACAAATATCACGACACGCAGACCTTCTCCTTCGAGAAGACGGATGGCAGCGCACAGGGCAGTGGCTTCACCCACACCTTTTTCCTGCATGAGGGCTTCGATTATTCGGGCCTGGTGAACGTCTCCGGCGATGGGGACCTCAACCAGAAGAACGAGTCCGTGAAATTCACGGTCGATGGTTCGGGCTGGACCTACCAGGGGACCGAAAACGGCAACGACGGGCAGCTCGATACGCTGACGCACTATGCGCATGACTTCGGTCTCTCCAGCGTTCAGCTGTCGGACGGGAAGGTCATCGTCACGGGGGACTTCTCGAGCCCGGTTGCGAACGGCTCGACCGCCAACGTCACCCTCGATTACGATTACTGGATGTAACTTCGCGGCGCCCCGCGGGGATTCCCATAAAACAGAAAGGCCGGCGTCACGGGACGCCGGCCTTTTTCGGTTTTTCAGGCGGCCCAGCCAAGCTGGCGGGCCTGCGCGCTGCCGTCACGAACACCGTAGCGGCTGGTAATCCGGCCGTTATCCACGGTGAACCACTCGATCGCGGTGAGTTCGAATGTCTTGCCGGTCGCAGGAAATCCGCGGAAGGGCTGGACGGACTTTCCCGTTTCGCGAAAGCGCACCGCAACGACATTGCCCTCCTCGATGATTTCGCAGACCTCCAGATGCATGGAGAGTGCTTCGTGGAGGTCCTTCCAGATCGGCATGGCAAAATCGACGTTTCCCTTGCCGAGCACGCCATAGATCGCGGCGTCGTCGCTGAAGAGGGACTTCAGGCGCTGAAAATCGCCTTTGTTCATCGCGTCGACATAGTCGAGAACGATCTGCTTTCTGGATGGGTTTTCTGCTGCCGACATGCTTGTCTCCGTCTGTTTCTTTGCGGGAGCGCCAGTGCCCGCCGCTTTCTGTGGCAGACGATCTAGCACTGGGCGAGGCTTTGCGCCTCTGGCGAGACTTGCAGTTTGGTTCTGCATCGGTGCAGAATGAGCCTATGTATGACTGGGCCTCCATCCGCGATTTTCTTCTAACCGCCCGGCTGGGCTCGACGCTCAAGGCCGCACAGGCGCTCGGTGTCAACCAGACGACCGTCATGCGACGGCTCCGCCAGCTGGAGGCGGATCTCGGGCTGTCTCTGTTTCACCGCCACCAGCAGGGCTACCGGCTGAGCGCCGAGGGACAGGAACTTCTCCCGCTCGCGGAAGAAATGGAGCGGCAGGCGGAGGCGCTCGGGGCGAAGGCACGGGAGAGGGGAAGGCAGCTCAAGGGCACGCTCAGCATCACCGCTACCGAGCTGGCGGCTGTCAGGCTTCTGGCGCCGGCTTTGCCTGCCATCCGCCAGCAATTTCCCGATGTCTCCGTCAAGATCGTCACCACCGATGCCAGGCTCGATCTTCAGCGCGGGGAGGCGGACATTGCCATCAGGGCGGGTGGTGCGAATGAACAGCCGGGTATCGTCCGGCAGCGGTTGCCGGATTCCGTCTGGGCCATCTATGGCGGCATGGCGCTTCTGGAGACGATGGGAGAACCTGCCGAGGAGGCGGCGCTTGCCCGTTATCCGGTGATCGCCGGCGACGGACCGCTTGCGCTTGCGGAGCCGCTGGTCTGGCTGGAGCGGCAGGCGGGGGAGGGTGCGGTCGTGCACCGCTCGAACTCCTTACCGGGACTGCTGGCCGCGACGAAAGCGGGGCTGGGTCTTTGCGCACTCCCGGCCCTTGCCGCCGGGATGGAGGACGGCCTTGGCCTTTGCGGTGCATTGCGGCGTTTCCCGTCACCGGTATGGCTCTGCTATCACGAAACGCGAAAGGCCGATCCGGTGCTGCGACCGGTCGCAGCCTTCCTTACCCAGCAGATACGGCAAAAGCGCCAGCTCCTCGAGGGGAGCTGACATGCGTTGCGGTATCAATCCATTGGTCAGTTCGGGCCGGGCTTTCCCGGGCCGCCCTTTTCGGTAGCGCCCATGCTGTCGGCGCCGGGGGCAGGGCTCTTGCCTGGAACGCGGCCTCCCGGCTGCAGGCCGGATGCGAGGCCTCTTGTGCCGGACGGCCCTTCCGCCGAAGGATTGACGGTGCGGTCATCCTTGCCTTCATTGCCGCTTGTGCTTGTCATGGTCCGGATCTCCTCTGGTCAGAATGGGGTCCGCGCGGCCTCACGGGAGGCTGCGCGGCTGTGCATGTTGGTCTCAGACCGGAGGCTGCGCCTGCTCCTGCTCCACCTGGGCTCCGCCCCCCGGTTTCGCGGGCGAAAGAACCGGTTTCTGGCCAAGCGGCTCCATGATGCGGGTCGAGAAATCGCCCTTGCCATCCGGCGATGTGCCTTCCGACCAACGACCGGGGGCAGGTTCGCTGCCGTCGTGCTGGAAGCCGAGATAGGCGTAGCTGAATTCCTGCTGTTCCTTGTCCTGCGGGAAGCTGTTCGGAATGGGAAACACGCTGGTTGCCGGCCCGAGCTCCTGAAGTGCGGCAAGCCACTGGTTCTGATGCATCGTGTCGCGCGCAATCAGGAAGGACAGCATCTCCTTCATGCCGGGGTCGTCGGTCATGTTGTAGAGCCGAACCGCCAGCACCCGGCCGGTGGATTCTGCCGTGACATTGGCCGTCATGTCGGCGGCAATGTTGCCGCTCGCATAGATGTGCGACATGTCAAAGGGCACCCCGTCGGAATCGACCGGCATCGCCGCGAGGCCCGCCGAAAGAAGGTTCTTGAGGTTCATGCCGCCGAGCACCGCCCCGCCCACGGGATCAGCCGCGACCTCTTCCCTCAGGCTGAGGGGAGCGCCTTCGAGGTTCATCGCGACGGCAGTCGCCAGCATTTCGATATGGCCGAGTTCCTCGGCGGCGGTGTTCATCAGCATGTCGCGGAACTTCGGATTTCCGCGTGCGCCGCAGGCCTGGAAGAAATACTGCATGGCCACGCGGATTTCGCCCTCGACGCCGCCGATGGCCTGCTGGAGAGCGCGTGCGAAGAGGGGGTCCGGACGCTCGACGCGAACCGGAAACTGCAGCTTGTTGTCGGTGTAGAACATGGATGTCTCCTTGCGGATGGGGTCTCAAGGGATGCCCCGCTGCAACAGATGGACCATAGGTTTGTTCCACGAAAAGTTGCGTTCAGCCGATATTATGTGATTATTATTCGCTTATTGCACGCTTAACGTGCTGTAACCCCGGAGATGCGACCGAGCCGAACCGGACTGCGGAGCGCGATCCCGGAAGCGGAGGGCAGGGGGTGGAAACCCTGCGTTAACCATGCCGGCAAGTTACGCTCCGTTCTCCACAATTTAATTCGCATTTTCGCCATCTTCGAAGCATGTTCTGGCGACGGAGCCCGCGCACACGGGGGATCGTGGATTCACGGTCGGGGCGCGGCAGGCCGGTTTGTATTGCGTTGAGGGTGACATCATGAGCCGTGGCGAGCGGGGCTGTTTTTCCAAGGGTACGGGCATTCGATGGCTGGTCCTTGGTGCGATCTGCGTCGGGCTTGCCTCCTGCGGCACGGTGAAACCCCAGAAGACCTCCGGCAAGCGCAGCAAGGAATATTTCGCCGAATCCGAGTACGGGGTGAAAGCAAGTCCCCGGGTTGCCTATGGCAAGAACATCCCCAAGGGCGGCGGCCGCTACATCGTCGGCAAACCCTACGTGGTGAGGGGCAAGCGCTACGTGCCGAAGGAAGACTTCGGCTATGACAAGGTGGGCGTCGCCTCCTGGTATGGTTCCGCCTTCCACGGGCGACTGACCGCCAATGGCGAGGTTTATGACCTGCAGGGACTGACGGCGGCGCATCCGACGTTTCCGCTTCCGAGCTATGCCCGCGTCACCAATGTCGAGAATGGCGCGTCCATCATCGTGCGCGTCAACGACCGCGGTCCGTACCACTCGAACCGCCTGATCGACCTCTCCGGCAAGACCGCCGAAATGCTCGACCTCAAGCACAGCGGCACGGGCAAGGTGCGCGTGCAGTATGTCGGCAAGGCCCGCATGGATGGACACGACATGCCTTTCCTGATGGCCTCCTACCGCCCGAAGGGCAGCCGCGGCCCGCAGATCGCGCCTGAAGGCCAGATTGCAACGGGTGTCATGGTCGCTTCCGCCGAACCGCTTCGCAAGCAGGTGCAGACGCTGGATGCCCAGGCCTCGGCCATCGGCTACGGCGGCAATACGCCCAGCGCCAGCTATCAGGACGCGGCACAGCCCTTTGCCGCCATGCCGTCTGCAGCTCCGGCACCGATGGCAGCCCCCGCAGAAATGGCAAGCTTCCCGGCGCTTCCCGACGTTGGTCCGTTCCCCTATGAGCGCCCGATGTACACGCTCGGCACGATGTCCGCTGCCTCTGCCTATATCGAAGTTCCGGCAAATGCGGACGGTCCCTTCGATGCGGTGCTGAAATTCAAGGGCGAGCTGACGCCGGAATCGATCCTCGCCTCCTATCACCGCAACAATTCCTGACGCGGAGAGCCCTGCCGATCCGGCCGGGGTTGCGTTGCAAGGATGCCGCGCCTCGTCCCTGTATGGCGGGAGACAGCGCTATTTCCCCGCCGCTGCGCTTGGCAAGAGGCGCCGCCTGCCGCTAGATGAGGCAAGTTCGGGTGGACGAGAATTGTGATGAAATTTCAGCTGGTTTCGCTTCGTGCGCCGACATGGACGGTATCGCCGGTCAGGCTGTCTGCCCTGGCTCGCCTGGTGACACAGACATTGGCTGCCACAGCGCTTTGTCTTTCGGCCGGTCTTCGGGTTCAGGCAGCCGAGACGGGATCTTCCGCTTTCGAAACCAAGGCCAAACAGGCCTATCTCATCGAGGGCAAGACCGGGACAGTCCTTCTCGCCAAGAACGAGAACGAAGCCATAGCCCCCGCGTCCCTCGCGAAGATCCTTGTTGCCGAAACAGTGGCGGGCGCTCTTGCCAACCGGGAGACCACGCTGGAGACGGCCTATCCGGTGACGGAGCATGCCTGGCGGACCGGGGGCGCCCCTTCCGGTACTGCGACGATGTTTGCAGCGCTGAAGTCAACCATCCGGGTAGACGACTTGCTGAAGGGCGTGATGGTGCTTTCGGCCAATGACGCCTGCATCATCCTGGGTGAGGGCATATCGGGCTCCGAAACACAGTTCGCCGAGCGCATGACCAACCGCGCTCGCGACCTGGGGCTCAAGGTGACGACCCTCAGGAACGCGACCGGCTTGCCTCATCCTGACAACAGGACGACGATGAAGGAGCTGGTGCTTCTGTCGCAGCATTTCCAGCAGACCTATCCCGACCTCTACAAGACATACACGCTTGCCGACTTCGAATGGAACAAGATCCGCCAGCGCAACCGCAATCCTCTGGCAACGCAGGGGCTGGGGATTGACGGACTGGCGACCGGCTTTACGGAAGGGCAGGGCTATTCCATCGCAGCCTCCATCGAGCGCGATGGCAAGCGCCTCTTCGTGGCTCTCGGCGGCCTCGCCAACGACAAGGAGCGCCAGGAAGAAACCAAACGGGTGCTCGAATGGGGGCTCTCGAGCTTCGACTACCGCAAGCTGTTTGCCGCCAACGAGGCCGTTGGGGAGGTAAGCGTCTACGGTGGCGTTTCGTCCCATGTGGAGGTTGCGGCAAAGGAAGAGGTGCAGGTCTTCGTGCCTGTTTCCAATCCGGAGCGCATCACCGGTCACATCACCTACAAGTGGCCGATCTATGCACCGGTCGAGGAGGGTCGCGAGGTCGGGCGGCTTTCGCTCTATGCTGGTCCCAAGCTGCTGCGGGAGGTGCCGCTTTATACCCGCCAGCGTGTGGAGGAGGGCGGTCTGACCGACCGTGCGTTTGACGCCGTGAAGGAGCTTCTGCTTTTCTGGTGGTGACGGGCAAAAAGCGGCATGGCCTGCGCCCGGAACGGTTTGCCTGGAATCGAAGTTCGATTAAAGGAAGAGCAGGGGTGGCCCCATGGCCGCCGGTTTCAGGAAGGTTTCCTTGGCGCGATCCGGTCTATTCATCAGCTTCGAAGGGGGAGAAGGGGCAGGCAAGTCCACCCAGATCCGCCGGCTTTCGGCTGCGCTTAGGGCGAAGGGCCACGATGTGCTGGTCACGCGCGAACCGGGAGGGTCGCCGGGTGCCGAGGCCGTTCGCCACGTGCTGCTGAACGGGGCAGCCGAAGCCTATGGCACGCGCATGGAAGCCCTGCTTTTTGCCGCCGCCCGATCCGACCATGTGGAGCAGGTGATCCGGCCTGCGCTCGAACGAGGCACTGTCGTGCTCTGCGACCGCTTCATGGACAGCTCGCGGGTTTACCAGGGCGTGACGGGCAATCTCGAACCTGACTTCATCGAGGCGCTGCAGCGCGTTGCCATCAACGGCGTGATCCCGGATCGCACCATCATTCTGGACATTCCCGCCGAACTCGGACTGGAGCGGGCCCGAAGCCGGGGTCAGGCCGTGAGCACGGGGCCCGACCGTTACGAGAAGGAAAAGCTGGAGACGCACGAAAAGCGCAGGCACGGCTTTCTGGACATCGCCATCCGCGAACCGGAGCGCTGCAAGGTGGTGAATGCTGCTCGCAGCGAAGATCTCATCGCAGCCGAAATCCAGAAGCTGGTCGAAGTGCTGCTGAGGCCGGAACCCGGCAAGGCCCGGCGCAAGGCAGACGTCATTCGATGAGCGAGAACGATCCCGCCCTTCTGGACGGCGCCATTCCGCCGCCTGCAAACACCAAGCTGTTCGGCCATGCGCAGGCGGAAGCTTTTCTTGCGGATTCCTATCGCTCGGGCAAAGGGCATCATGCGGTGCTCATCGAGGGACCGGAAGGCATCGGCAAGGCCACGCTGGCCTTTCGCTTCGCGGCCCATGTGCTGGCGAACGAGAACCCGCTTGCCGCACCGGATCATCTCGCCGACCCCGATCCCGATTCGATCATCGGCCGGCAGATGGCCTCTGGCGCATCCCATAACGTCCTCCACATCGAACGTCCCGTGGACGAGAAGAGCGGTCGGCTGAAGAGCGCCATCACCGTCGATGAGGTACGAAGGCTGGGAAAGTTCTTCGGGCAGACATCGGGTTCCGGCAACTGGCGCATCGCCATCATCGATCCCGCTGATGACATGAACCGTAACGCGGCGAATGCGCTTCTGAAGATCCTCGAAGAGCCGCCTAAAAAGTCACTTCTGCTTTTGCTCACGCATTCTCCCGGCAAGCTCTTGCCCACCATCCGCTCCCGCTGCATGCGTTTGAGGCTGGAGCCGCTCGGCGCAGCGGACATGGAAAACGCGCTCGCGCATCTTGGTGTCGCCGTGCCGGCCAAGGACCGGGAGACGGTGCTATCTATGGCCGGCGGCAGCGTCGGCGAGGCGCTCAAGCTGGTGAATTACGGCGGTCTCGATATCGTGGCCGCATTCCGCGATATTCTCGCAACCGAAGGACCCCAGCGCCGGCGCAAGATGCACAAGCTTGCCGACGTGCTGGCCGCCAAGGATGCGGACATCATCCATGCCTTCTTCATCGGTCATGTGACCGAGGAACTGATGCACATGGCCCGGGGAGCGGCCATGGCAGGCAATCTGCCGGAGGCGGACCGGCTTTCGCGTCTTTCCACGCAGGTGGCGGAGCGGATCGCCATTTCCCAAGGCTACAATCTCGACAAGAAGCAGACAATCATTTCCATCCTCGAGGCCTTCGGCTGACGCTTTCGCCAAACTTGCTGTTTCACCTGCCGCCAACATGCGCTAAGAGCGGGCAGCCAATAGATTTCAAGACCATCGGACAACCCGGACCATGACGGACAAGACGCCTTTTTACATCACGACCGCGATCTCCTATCCCAATGGCAAGCCCCATATCGGCCATGCCTACGAGCTGATTGCGACGGATGCCATGGCGCGCTTCCAGCGGCTGGATGGACGCGATGTCTTCTTCCTGACGGGTACGGACGAGCACGGCCAGAAGATGCAGCAGACGGCCCGCAACGAAGGCATCACCGCGCAGGAGCTGGCCGATCGCAACTCGGCCGAATTCCGCGCGATGACCACGCTGCTGAACGCCTCCAACGACGATTTCATCCGCACCACCGAACAGCGCCATCACAAGACCGTGCAGGAGCTGTGGCGCCGCATGGAACAGAATGGCGACATCTACAAGGACAGCTATGCGGGCTGGTACTCGGTGCGCGACGAAGCCTTCTATGCCGAGGACGAGACCGAGGTGAGGGCGGATGGCGTGCGCTATGGTCCGCAGGGCACGCCGGTCGAATGGGTTTCCGAGGAAAGCTATTTCTTCCGCCTTTCCGCCTATGGCGACAGGCTGCTTGCCCATTACGAGGCACACCCCGACTTCATCGGCCCGGCCGAGCGGAGGAACGAGATCATTTCCTTCGTGAAATCCGGTCTCAAGGATCTGTCGATCTCGCGCACCACCTTCGATTGGGGCATTCCGGTGCCCGGCGATCCGGCCCATGTGATGTATGTCTGGGTGGATGCGCTGACCAATTATCTGACGGCCACCGGCTGGATCGAGGGCGGGGAGCGGGCGCGCTTCTGGCCAGCCAGCATCCACATCATCGGCAAGGACATCATCCGCTTCCACGCGGTTTACTGGCCGGCCTTCCTGATGTCTGCCGGCGTGCCGCTGCCAGAGCGGGTCTTCGCTCACGGCTTCCTGCTCAACAAGGGCGAGAAGATGTCGAAGTCGCTTGGCAACGTGGTCGATCCGGTGAACCTGGTGAACCATTTCGGTCTCGATCAGGTGCGCTACTTCTTCCTGCGCGAAGTGTCCTTCGGCCAGGACGGGTCTTATAGCGAGGAACAGATCGGCATCCGCATCAATGCGGACCTTGCCAACGGCATCGGCAATCTTGCAAGCCGCTCGCTCTCGATGATCGTCAAGAACTGCGAGGGTGCAATCCCGTCGCCGGGCGCGCTGACCGATGCGGATCAGGCGATCCTGAAGCTTGCCGACGAGACCATCGCCATTGCCCGCGAGGAAATGAACCGGCTGCAGATCCACAAGGCGCTGACAGCGATCATCGCCCTCGTTTCGGAAGGCGACCGGTATTTCGCAGGCCAGGAGCCCTGGGCGCTGAAAAAGACCGATCCCGCCCGCATGGCCACCGTGCTTTACGTCACGGCGGAGGTCGTGCGGCAGATCTCGATCATGCTTCAGCCCTACGTTCCCGGGTCCGCTGCCAAGCTGCTCGATCTCGTGGCGGTTCCGGACGATCGCCGTTCCTTCGAATGGCTGGGCGAAAAGGGCCGCCTGACCGCAGGCACCCCTCTCGTGGCACCGACGCCGGTCTTCCCGCGTTACGTCCCCAAGGAGGACTGAGCCGGTGCTGATCGATACCCATTGCCATCTGGACTTCCCGGATTTCGCGGAAGAGCTGGATCAGGTCGTTGCCCGCGCCCACGCAGCCGGCGTGAAGCAGATGGTGACCATCTCGACACGGGTTCGCAAGCTGCCGCAACTCCTTGCGATCTGCGATCGGTTTCCGTCGATTTTCTGCTCGGTCGGCACCCATCCGAACAATGCGGACGAGGAACTGGACGTGACGGCGGACGAGCTGGTGCTGCTTTCCGAAAATCCGAAGGTGGTGGCCATCGGCGAGGCGGGCCTCGACTACTTCTACGATACCCAGAAGCCCGCCGACCAGAAGGCGGGACTGCTCGTTCACATCGAGGCCGCGCGTCGCACGGGCTTGCCGCTCGTCATTCACAGCCGCTCGGCGGACGAGGACATGGCGGCGATCCTGACCGAGGAAACGGGGAAGGGGGCCTTCCCCTTCATCCTCCACTGCTTTTCAGCCGGGGCAGAGCTGGCCCGCGTGGGCGTGGAGCTTGGCGGCTACGTGTCCTTCTCCGGCATCCTGACCTTCCCGAAATCGGAAGACATCAGGGCGATTGCAGCCACGGTTCCCATGGACCGGCTGCTGGTCGAGACGGATGCGCCGTATCTCGCGCCGAAGAAATGGCGTGGAAAACGCAACGAGCCGTCCTATGTGGTCAACACGGCGGAATTCCTGGCCGAGGCAAAAGGCGTTTCCTACGAGGAGATGGCCGCCGCAAGCACGGAAAACGCCTACCGGATTTTCTCCAAGCTGCCGAGGATCTGACGCGTGGCAACCATCCGGCGTTTCACCATTCTGGGCTGCGGCTCTTCGCCGGGTGTGCCCCGCATCACCGGGGACTGGGGCGCCTGCGACCCGAACAACCCGCGCAACAGGCGGCTGAGGGCAGCCTTTCTGGTCGAGCAGATCTCAGAGGATGGCGGCCGCACGACCGTTGTTGTCGACACCGGACCGGACTTTCGTCAGCAAATGATCAATGCAGGCGTGCAGCACATCGACGCCGTGCTTTACACGCATGCCCATGCGGACCATCTTCACGGCATCGACGATCTGCGAGGCTTCTTCCACGTCACCCATAATCGCATTCCGATCTATGCCGAGCCGGTGACCATGGAACGGATACGCCAGGGTTTCGGCTATTGCCTCGAGACGCCGCCGGGATCGAGCTATCCACCCATCGTGCGCGCGGAGCTGATCGAGGACCTCGAGAAGCCCGTCGTCATCGACGGCGCCGGCGGTCCGATCGCGTTCCAGCCGCTGAAGCAAATCCATGGCGACATCGTCTCGCTCGGCTTCCGGATCGGCGATCTGGCCTATTGCAGCGATGTCAGCGACTTTCCGGAAGAAACGGTCGAGAAGCTGTTCGGCCTCGATGTGCTGATCATCGACACGTTGCAGTACCGATTCCACCCGAGCCATCTTTCGATGGAGCAATCCATGGGCTGGATCGAGCATTTCCAGCCGAAGCGCGCCGTGCTGACGCACATGCATACGCCGCTCGATTACGAGACCGTGATGGGCGAAACGCCGCCGCATGTGGAGCCCGCCTATGACGGGCTGGTCATCGAACTTGCCGTGAAGGTCTGATTTTCGGGAGAAGCACATTGGATGTCCGCAGGCCCATGGACCTACAGGCGGTTCTGCTGATGCTGTTGTGCTGCTCGATCTGGGCGGTCCAGCAGGTCGGATTGAAAATGACTGCGGCCGATGCGCCTCCGGTGCTTCAGATCGGACTGCGTTCCGGTATTGCTGCGGGCTGTGTTCTGATCCTCATCGCCATTCGGCGTGAGCGTATCTCTCTCGCGCGGAACCTGCTGGTGGCGGGCATCGGGGCGGGACTGGTCTTTTCGGTCGAATTCGTGCTCGTCGGCGAGAGCATCAAATTCACCTCTGCATCCCATGTGGTGGTTTTTCTCTATACAGCGCCGATCTTCGCGGCGCTCGGCCTTCAGTGGATCCTGCCGTCCGAGCGGCTCGCTGCCATGCAGTGGGCCGGCATCGCGCTTGCTTCCGCCGGTATTGCGATAGCCTTTCTGGGACATGGCGCCGACGCCCGGCAGGAGCTGCCGCAGATGCTGGTCGGCGATATCTTCGCGCTGCTTGGCGGCGCATGCTGGGGGCTCTCGACGGTGATCATTCGGGGAACGGCGCTGAGCCGCGTGCCCGGTGCCCACACGCTGTTCTACCAGCTGGCAACGGGCTTCCTCTGCATGACGACCGCGGCGGTCCTGATGGGCGAAAGCACAATCACGCCCGGTCCCGCAGTGTTCGCCAACATTGCCTTTCAGGGGCTTGTCGTTTCCTTCATCAGCTACCTTGTCTGGTTCCAGCTTCTGACGAAATACAAGGCCGGGCAGCTCGGTGTATTTTTCCTTCCTGACGCCCATACTGGGTGTCGTGGCAGGCATAGTTCTGCTGGACGAGCCTCTGACCGGCGAATTCGTGGTCGGCGCCTTGTGCGTGCTGGCCGGCGTCATTACCGTCAGCGCTTATCCATGGCTGCGCAAGAACAAGGGCAATCCGGTTCGCTAAGCTGGTCTCCGGCAGATATCAACCAGATAGTTCCATAATCTGTCTTATCCAACTCGCGCGGAAGCATCAGGGCGTTTCGGCGGGCTTTACGGAAATGCATGGGCACCTCTTTCCGACCTCGCCGATCCGCACTAGGTGAATGTTATTGTCCGCTTCGAACGGAGTTCCGCCATGCTGACTTTCCTGATCCGTTGCCTGGTCCTCGGCTTTCTTGTTGTCGGATTTCAGCGCGGTCCTGCTCTCGCGGCCGATGATCCCGCAGTGCTCGCGCAGCGCGTGATTGCCAGGCAGATCCAGGCCTTCCTTTCGGACGACGCGGAGACCGCCTACAGCTTCGCGTCACCTGCGATCCGTGGGCTGTTCCCTGACAAGGACCGGTTCTTCGCCATGGTGCGCAAGAGCTATCAGCCGGTGTATCGGCCCGGCAATTTCGCCTTCGGCCGCTCGCGCGTGATCGAGGATGGTGCGGCCGTCTTTCAGGAAGTGCTGATCCAGGGGCCGGATGGCATGGACTGGTCGGCGGTCTATGAAATGCTGCGCCAGCCCGACGGGACATACAAGATCAATGGCGTCCAGATGTTCAAGAACACCGCCAGCCAGGGCATATGACGGGTTGAACGGGCAGGGGAGCCCCCTACCCTAAGGTTATGAAATTTCCCATATATTAGACCGGATCGATATCGCCCTTGGCCCACATTTCCTGGGTTTCTGCCATGAAATCGGCGAACCGGCCTTCTGCGATCGCCTTGCGGATGCCCTGCATCAGTTCCTGATAGTAGGCAAGATTGTGCCAGGACAGAAGCATGCCGCCGAGGGCTTCGTTGGCGCGCACCAGATGGTGCAGATAGGCGCGCGAGTAATCGCGGCTTGCGGGGCAGCTCGATTCCTCGTCGAGCGGACGCTTGTCCTCGGCGTGGCGGGCATTGCGGATGTTCACCTTGCCGCGCCGTGTGAAGGCCAGCCCGTGGCGGCCTGATCGGGTCGGCATGACGCAATCGAACATGTCGATCCCACAGGCCACCGATTTCAGGATGTCGTCCGGCGTTCCCACCCCCATCAGGTAGCGCGGTTTCTCGGTCGGCAGGACGGGAAGCGTGGCGTCGAGCATGCGCAGCATCACCTCCTGGGGCTCGCCCACGGCAAGGCCGCCGACCGCATAGCCCTTGAGATCGAGTGCCTTGAGACCCTCGGCGCTCTTCACGCGCAGGGCCTCGATATCGCCGCCCTGGACAATACCGAACATCGCCTTGCCCGGCTGGTCGCCGAAAGCGACCTTGCAGCGCTCTGCCCAGCGCAGCGACATTTCCATCGCGCGCTGGATTTCCCTTGGTTCTGCCGGCAGCGCCACGCATTCGTCGAGCTGCATCTGGATGTCGCTGTCGAGGAGCCCCTGGATCTCGATGGAGCGCTCGGGCGACATGTGATGTTCCCGGCCATCGATATGGCTCTTGAAGGTCACGCCCCGCTCGTCGAGCTTGCGCAGGCTGGACAGCGACATGACCTGGAAGCCGCCACTGTCGGTCAGAATCGGGTGCGGCCAGCGGATGAGCTCGTGCAGGCCACCGAGGCGCGCAACGCGTTCCGGGCCAGGTCTCAGCATCAGGTGATAGGTGTTGCCGAGAATGATATCGGCACCCAGATCCCTCACCTGGTCGAGATACATGGCCTTGACCGTCCCGACGGTCCCGACGGGCATGAACGCAGGCGTGCGGATCGTGCCGCGGGGCATGGTAATCGTGCCAAGGCGCGCCTTTCCGTCCGTCTTCTTCAGATGGAACTGGAAGGTTTCGGTTGGCGCATCGCGCAGCGTATCGTCATAGGCAGGGGTCATCGGTCGTTCCGGAAAAGCAGGCTGCTATCGCCATAGGAGTAGAAGCGGTAGCCCGTGGAAATGGCGTGTTCATAGGCGCTGCGCATGGTTTCCAGCCCGGAAAAGGCGGAAACCAGCATGAAGAGCGTGGATTTCGGCAGATGGAAATTGGTCATCAGCACGTCCACCGCGCGAAAGCGATAGCCGGGCGTGATGAAGATATCGGTGGCGCCGGACCACGGTCGGACGGTGCCATCCTCCGCGGCCGCGCTTTCGAGCAGCCTGAGCGACGTTGTGCCGACGGATACGATCCGCCCGCCCCTCGCCTTCACTGCATTCAGAGCGGCGGCGGTTGCGGTGCTGACATGGCCTATCTCGGAATGCATCTTGTGATCGGCTGTATCGTCGGCCTTGACCGGTAGGAATGTACCCGCTCCCACATGCAGCGTCACGAAGTGCCGCTCGATGCCCGCGGCGTCGAGCTTTGCGAAGAGTTCCGGCGTGAAATGAAGGCCTGCGGTCGGGGCGGCGACGGCCCCCTCCTCCCGGGCGTAGATGGTCTGGTAATCCTGACGATCGCGCTCGTCCTCGTGCCGCTTGGCCGCGATATAGGGTGGCAGCGGAATGTGGCCGACGGTTGCGATGGCCTGGTCGAGATCGGGGCCGGACAGGTCGAAGGCAAGCTCGATCTCGCCCGCCTCGCCTTTCTCAGCCACCGTGGCCACCAGCGTGCCGAGCAGGCAGGCTTCTCCCGCCCCGCTGCCGAAATCGATCCTGTCCCCGGCCTTGATGCGCTTGCCGGGACGGGCAAAGGCCTTCCAACGGCTGGCACCCACCCGCATGTGCAGCGTGCATGAGACTGCGGTGCGCTCGGCCCCCTCGCGCAGACGAAAACCTTCGAGTTGCGCGGGGATGACCTTGGTATCGTTGAACACCATGGCATCGCCGGGCTTCAGGAAATCGGCTAGATCTCTGACGATCCGGTCGGAGAGCTCCGGCGCTTCGCCGGGCTTGACCACCAGCAGACGCGCGCTGTCGCGCGGTTCGGCGGGCCGAAGCGCGATGTTTCCCTCGGGCAGGTCGAAATCGAACAGGTCTACGCGCATGATGCGCCCTTCCCCCTTACAAAGCGAAACCCGCCCGGCGCCTTGGCGACATCGGGCGGGCTGTATCCTGAAAATGTCCGATCAGAGATCGGCGGCAACCCGCATGGAAACGATCACGTCGGGATCCTTAACCGGCTCGCCGCGCTTGATCTGGTCGACATTTTCCATGCCTTCGATCACCTGGCCCCAGACCGAGTACTGGCGGTTCAGCCAGGGTGCATCGGTGAAGCAGATGAAGAACTGCGAGTTGGCGGAGTTCGGGTTCTGGCTGCGGGCCATGGAGCAGGTGCCGCGCACATGGCTCATGTTGGAGAATTCCGCCTTCAGGTCCGGCTTGTCCGAGCCGCCCATGCCGGCGCGGGCCGGGTTGAAGCTGTCGGACCCCTGCTTGCCGTACTGGACGTCGCCGGTCTGGGCCATGAAGTCCTCGATAACGCGGTGGAACACCACGCCGTCATAGGCCTTCTCGCGCGCCAGTTCCTTGATGCGGGCCACATGGCCGGGGGCCACGTCGGGAAGAAGCTGGATCACCACCTTGCCTTTGGTGGTTTCCATGACGATCGTGTTTTCCGGATCCTTGATCTCGGCCATGTCTCATCTCCTTTACCGGGGCGCTCAGGCCCCATCATTCTCGGGGCGGCGCTCAGCCGCCCGTGACTGTTGCAGGTGCCGGCGCCTTACTGCGCGCCGACGGTAACCTTGATCATGCGGTCCGGGTCGCTCACCTCGCCGTTCTGACCTTCGCCGCGCTTGATCTTGTCGACCGCTTCCATGCCGGACACCACCTTGCCGACGACCGTGTACTGGCCGTTCAGGAAATCGCCCGGAGCGAACATGATGAAGAACTGCGAGTTTGCAGAGTTCGGGTCGGCTGCACGCGCCATGCCGACGGTGCCGCGTTCGAACGGCTTGTCGGAGAATTCGGCAGGAAGGTCCGGCAGGTCGGAACCGCCCGTCCCGGCGAGCGAGGGATCGTAACCCTTGTCCGCATTGCCGTATTTCACGTCGCCCGTCTGGGCCATGAAGCCCTCGATCACGCGGTGAAAGACGACGTTGTCGTAGGCGCCCTTGGAGGCGAGCTCCTTGATGCGTTCCACGTGCTTCGGCGCCACGTCGTTGGCCAGCTCGATCACGACGGGACCGTCCTTCAGCTGAATGGTCAGCATGTCGGCTGCGCGCGCCACGCCCGTGAGGGAGGCGGCGACCAGAAGTCCGGCAAAGGCCAGTTTGAAGATCTTCATGAATTCTCCGTTCTGTTCAGATCGCTGATGGCTTTATCGTTTCTGCATCCTGGCGGAAAGCGCTGCCAGCACGTCCTTCGGAACGAAGGGGCTGACGTCCCCGCCCATGGCCGCTATCTGGCGCACCAATGTGGCCGTTATGGGCCGCGAGACCGTGCCGGCCGGCAGAAACACCGTCTGCACGTCGGGTGCCATGCGGCTGTTCATCCCCGCCATCTGCATCTCGTAATCGAGATCCGTGCCATCACGCAGGCCGCGGATAAGGATGCGCGCACCGTTGGCCCGCGCGGCATCCACCACGAGATTGCTGAAGGAAACCACGGAAACTCGCCCGCTGGCCTCGGGAAGCGCGCTCGCCAGCGACGCCTCGATCAGCGCTGCACGCTCTTCGAAGGTAAAGAGCGGAACCTTGCCCGGATGAATCCCGATCGCCACGACCACCCTGTCGGCGATGTTCAGCGCCTGAAGCAGCACGTCCATATGGCCATTGGTCAGCGGGTCGAAGGAGCCCGGGTAGAAGGCGGTCGTCATGGTCGGTCCGATACGAATGTCAGGCATGCCTTTTGTCACGGATGGGCCTCAACCGCAAGCCTCGGCCCCGTCCGAGCGAAGCGGGCAAGATGAACGCCAGATGAATGGCCCATTCAAGATGGTTTCAGGCGACGGATGGTTAAAAGATGGTCATGGAACCGAAAAGGGGGTTCGGCGGTTGTTCGACAGGCCGCCCGGACCAACGGCGGCTCCTCCCGGCAGAGCACGGGAGAAGGAGGCCTGGAAATGTTTGCCATCGTGCTTAACGCATTGCCAAGGACCCTTCACCGGATTTGCCGCGTTCCCGTTTAGACTCCAGATACCAAACATCCGGAAATTATATTGGAGGTTCAACCAGATGCCCGACAAGATTACGATGATCAGCGTGTGCTGGATGACCCTGATGGGCGCGATGTTCGCCGCCATGCTGACGCTGGCAGACAGCGACCCGGCTGCGATCCACCACACCACGTCTCGAGTCGTAACCGCCCATTCATAAAGGCGTCCCATGCTCTAGGCCGCCGGGTCCCGATGGTCTCCGGATTAGGAGGGATAAGAGAGATGGTAATGAGTCTGATAATGCTCGCCGCCCTCATTGGCCTGATGTTCTTCGGAAGCATGGTCTCCGCCTTTTCGGAGATGCGCCGCGAACAGCATGAAGGCGAACAGATGCCCGCACTGAAGCCCTAGTCGTCGCAGCCGCGCCGAAAAGGCAGAGTTTCAAAACAAGAAGCCGGAGGCTCTTCCAAGCCTCCGGCTTTTTCATTGCGCTTCATGGCAAGAAGCAGGGGCGCCTCAGGCGCCCTCGCCCTCGCCTTCCTCAGCAGGTGCGTCCACGGCCGCTTCCACCACTTCGGCATCGGCAACCGGATCGTCATCGCCTTCCGGCTCGCTGATGCGCTCGACGGAAACCACCTTCTCGTCCTGTGCGGTGGAGAAGATCGTCACGCCCTTGGTGGCGCGGCTTGCAATACGGATTCCGTCGACCGGCACGCGGATGAGCTGCCCGCCATCGGACACGAGCATGAGCTGGTCTTTCTCCTCGACGGGGAAGGCCGCGACCAGTTCGCCGATTTCCGTCGTCTTCGAGGTGTCGGTGGCGCGGATGCCCTTGCCGCCACGGCCCGAGATGCGGAAATCGTAGGACGAAGACCGCTTGCCGTAACCCTTCTCGGAGACGGTCAGCACGAACTGCTCCCGCGCCTTGAGCTCCTGGTAACGTTCGTCGGTCAGGTCTCCACCCTCGGTGACTTCCTCGCCGACCAGGGCGATATCCTCCTCGTCGACGCCACTCGCGCGCCGCTCGGCAGCGGAGCGTTTCAGATAGGCGGCCCGCTCCCAGGCTTCAGCATCCACATGGCTGATGATCGTCATGGAGATCAGACGGTCGCCCTCTGCCAGCGAAATGCCGCGCACCCCGATGGAGTTGCGGCCCGCAAAGACGCGCACGTCGTCCACGGGGAAGCGGATCGCCTGGCCGAGCGCGGTGGTCAGCAGCACGTCGTCCCGATCGGTGCAGGTTTCGACCGAGAGGATTTCGTCGCCGTCATCCTCCAGCTTCATGGCAATCTTGCCGTTGCGGTTCACCTGCACGAAATCGGAGAGCTTGTTGCGGCGCACCGTTCCGCGTGTGGTGGAGAACATGACGTCGAGATTATCCCACGTCGTTTCGTCCTCGGGCAGCGGCATGATCGTCGTGATGCGTTCGCCCTGCTCGAGCGGAAGCATGTTGATGAGCGCCTTGCCCTTGGACTGCGGCGTGCCGATCGGCAGGCGCCAGACCTTCTCCTTGTAGACGATGCCACGGGAGGAGAAGAACAGCACGGGCGTATGGGTATTCGCCACGAAGAGCCGGGTGACGAAATCCTCGTCGCGCGTCGCCATGCCGGAGCGGCCCTTGCCGCCGCGGCGCTGGGCGCGATAGGTGGTCAGCGGCACGCGCTTGATATAGCCGAGATGCGAAACGGTGACGACCATGTCCTCGCGGGCAATCAGGTCCTCGTCGTCCATGTCGGGGCCGCCATCGACGATTTCCGTGCGGCGGGGCGTACCGAACTCGTCGCGGATCGCGGCCAGCTCGTCCTTGACGATGGTCTGGATGCGCAGGCGCGAGGAGAGGATGTCGAGGTAATCCTTGATCTCTCCGCCGATCTTGGCGAGCTCGTCGCCGATTTCGTCGCGGCCGAGAGCCGTCAGGCGGGCAAGGCGCAGTTCGAGGATGGCACGGGCCTGTTCCTCGGAGAGGTTGTAGGTGCCGTCTTCGTTGATGCGATGGCGCGGATCGTCGATCAGAAGGATCAGAGATTCCACGTCGGCCGCCGGCCAGCGGCGCTCCATCAGCTGCTCGCGCGCCGTCTGCGGATCGGGCGCGTGGCGGATGAGGCGGATGATCTCGTCGATATTCGCGACGGCAATTGCCAGACCGACCAACACATGCGCCCGCTCGCGCACCTTGCGCAGCAGGTACTTGGTGCGGCGGCTCACCACTTCCTCGCGGAAGGCGACGAAGGCGCGCAGCATGTCCAGCAGCGAAAGCTGCTCCGGCTTGCCGCCGTTCAGTGCCACCATGTTGCAGCCGAAGGAGGTCTGCAGCGGGGTGTAGCGGTAAAGCTGATTGAGGATGACCTCCGCATTCGCATCGCGCTTCAGCTCGATGACGACGCGATAGCCTTCACGGTCGGATTCGTCGCGCAGATCGGAAATGCCCTCGATGCGCTTCTCGCGCACCAGTTCGGCCATCTTCTCGATCATCGTCGCCTTGTTCACCTGGTAGGGTACCTCGGTGATGATGATCTGCTCGCGGTCGCCGCGCATCGGCTCGATGCGGGCACGGCCGCGCATGATCACGGAGCCCCTGCCCGTCTCGTAGGCCGACTTGATGCCGGCCCGGCCGAGCACCAGCGCGCCGGTCGGGAAGTCGGGGCCCGGGATGATCTTCATCATCTCCGGCAGGTCGATGGCCGGATCGTCGATCAGCGCGATGCACCCGTCGATAACCTCGGCGAGATTGTGCGGCGGAATATTCGTCGCCATGCCGACGGCGATGCCGCCCGCGCCATTGACCAGCAGGTTCGGGAACTTGGCGGGAACGACGACCGGCTCCTGCAGGGTGCCGTCATAGTTGTCGCGGAAATCGACGGTTTCCTTGTCGAGATCGTCGAGCAGCGAATGGGCGGCCTTCTGCAGGCGGCATTCGGTGTAGCGTTCGGCTGCCGGCGGGTCGCCGTCGATGGAGCCGAAATTGCCCTGGCCGTCGATGAGCGGAAGCCGGAGCGACCAGTCCTGCGCCATGCGGGCCAGCGCGTCATAGATCGCGAGGTTGCCGTGCGGGTGGTATTTACCCATCACGTCCCCGGTGACGCGGGCGCATTTGACGTATTTCTTGTTCCAGTCGATGCCCAGTTCCGACATGCCGTAGAGGATGCGCCGGTGCACGGGCTTCAGGCCGTCGCGCACGTCGGGCAGCGCACGGCTCACGATCACGCTCATGGCGTAATCGAGATACGACCGCTGCATTTCCTCCATGATGGAAATGGGTTCGATGCCTGGGGGGAGCTTCCCGCCGCCTGGTGTGGATAGATCAGTCAATTCGGATCACGTGCTCTGTTGAGAATCAGTCAGATTTTTATAGCGGAAAGCGCCCGGAAGCGCCAATTTCTGGGGCGTTTCAGGCCGTTAGCGCAGGGTTTTACACAGGAAGTGAGCCATTTCGAAGGCAGCCGTCGAAAACGCTCCCTGCGGCGGCGCAAGTGCGGTATAACGGCTCCTGCAGCTCCCTTCGGCACCGGTCGTGCAATCGGAAAGGTTTGCTCCTATAGTCCTTCTTCAGACCGGTGCGATTCCGGTTCCGAGAGCTATCCGTCCTGCAGGAGAAAAGACGCCCATGGAAGCGCTGATCAGTGCCTTTACGACGCTCATCGTGACGCTCGATCCGCCCGGCATGGCGCCCCTCTTCCTCGGACTGACGGCGGGGATGAACCGCGAGCAGCGCAAGCAGGTGGCGGTTCGCGGCTGTCTCATCGCCTTCGGCATCCTGGCGGTCTTTGCGCTGTTCGGTTCGAAGGTGCTCGGCACGCTCGGCATCTCCATCGGTGCCTTCCGCATTGCCGGGGGCATGCTGCTTTTCTGGATTGCGTTCGAAATGATCTTCGAGAAGCGCCAGGAGCGCAAAGAGAAAACCTCTGAAGTGGCAATCACCAAGGATCACATCCACCACGTCGCCGTGTTCCCCCTTGCCCTGCCGCTGATTGCGGGACCGGGCGCGATCTCCGCCACCATCCTGATTGCCGGTGCCATGCCCGGTACGCTGGAGCGGGTGGAGCTTCTCGGCGTCATCGGCTTCTCGATCGGTCTCCTGTTCCTCGTCATGCTGATTGCAGACCGCTTCGACAAGCTGCTCGGGGTGACCGGGCGGGCCATCATGACGCGGCTTTTGGGCGTGATCCTGGCCGCGCTATCGGTTCAGTTCGTCGTCGACGGCATCAAGTCGGCATTCAAGCTGCTCTGACCGCAGCGGAGCGTCCCCGACCCTCAAGCCGTCCGCCGTCTGGCACGCACCTCCTTGCAGGCGCTCAGCGATGACAGCACGCGCTTTTCCGACGCGGGGTACTTTTCGAGCAGGTGCGCCGGCCTGATCGGCCGCGAGACGAGATTTCCACCGCAATTCGGGCAGCGCATCCCCAGCACGCCCTCGGCGCAGTCGAGGCACCAGGTGCATTCGAAGGTGCAGATGAGCGCTTCGTCGCTTTCGGGCGGCAGATCCCGGTCACAACATTCGCAGTTCGGCCTGAGCGCGAGCATCAAGTGTCTCCCTGAAACGAAAAACCCGCCTGGTCAGGCGGGTTCCGGTGTTCGATCAGAACGGAATATCGTCGTCGAGGTCGCTGGAGAAGCCGCCGCCCTGGGAGCCGCCACGGCTTGCGCCGCCACCGCCGCCGCGGGAGGAAGAACCGCCGCCGGAGCCGTAATCGTCATAGCCGCCGCCGAAATTGCCGCCACCGCCGAAGTCACCGCCCTGGGACATGCCGCGCCCGCCGCCCTGGCCGCCGCCATCGCCGCGGCCGCCCAGCATGGTCAGGGTCGAATTGAAGCCCTGCAGAACCACTTCGGTGGTGTAACGGTCCTGCCCGCTCTGGTCCTGCCACTTGCGGGTCTGCAACTGGCCTTCGACATAGACCGTGGAGCCCTTCTTCAGGTACTGCTCGGCCACCTTGCAGAGACCTTCGTTGAAGATCACCACATTGTGCCATTCGGTTTTCTCGCGGCGCTCGCCCGAATTGCGGTCGCGCCAGGTCTCGGAGGTCGCGATGCGCAGGTTCGCGATCGGACGGCCATCCTGCGTGCGGCGGATTTCCGGGTCAGCCCCGAGATTGCCCACCAAAATCACCTTGTTTACGCTGCCAGCCATGCTTTCCATCCCTGCTGCCAAGAAGGCAGTCGATCCTGTCACCCGTCCTCGTGACGGGTCGTCGTGAATTTGCCAGCACCTTAACGCATGCCGGGAGCAAAGGTCGCCCTCCCCTCCCGAAAACGCACAGGTTTTTTGTTCTTTTTTTGTTCTAGTGTTTCGGTAAACTCGAGTCAACCGAATCGATTTCATGCCCCGTGGATCGCTTTCCGGCTCGACAGCGCGAGCGCGATCACTACATAGAGGCTTCCTAATCCATAAGAGCCGACGGCCCGAGCAAAACGATGAGCGAACTGAAGACGATTTCCATACGCGGCGCGCGCGAACACAATCTGAAGGGCATCGATCTCGATCTGCCCCGCAATTCGCTGATCGTGATGACCGGCCTTTCGGGCTCGGGCAAATCCTCGCTTGCCTTCGATACCATCTATGCCGAAGGGCAGCGGCGCTATGTCGAGAGCCTCTCGGCCTATGCGCGCCAGTTCCTCGAAATGATGCAGAAGCCGGACGTCGACCAGATCGAGGGTCTGTCTCCGGCGATCTCGATCGAGCAGAAGACGACGTCGCGCAATCCGCGCTCGACCGTCGGTACCGTCACCGAAATCTATGACTACCTTCGCCTGCTCTTTGCCCGCACCGGCGTGCCCTATTCGCCCGCAACCGGCCTCCCCATCGAAAGCCAGACGGTGAGCCAGATGGTGGATCGCATCCTCGATCTCGAGGAAGGCACGCGTCTCTATATCCTCGCGCCGATGGTGCGCGGCCGCAAGGGCGAGTACAAGAAGGAACTCGCAGAGCTGATGAAGAAGGGCTTCCAGCGCGTGAAGGTGGACGGACAGTTCTACGAGATTGCGGAAGCCCCGACCCTCGACAAGAAGTACAAGCACGACATCGACGTGGTGGTCGACCGTGTGGTGGTGCGCAAGGATATTGCCGCGCGGCTCGCGGACAGCCTCGAGACCAGCCTGAAGCTCGCCGACGGCCTCGCGGTGGCGGAATTCGCCGACAAGCCCCTTCCTGCGGAAGAGACATCCGCTGGTGGCTCGGCCAACAAGTCGCTCAACGAGACGCACGAGCGGATCCTGTTTTCGGAAAAGTTCGCCTGCCCGGTTTCCGGTTTCACGATTCCCGAGATCGAGCCGCGGCTTTTCTCCTTCAACAATCCCGCCGGCGCCTGCCCGACCTGCGACGGCCTGGGCTCGCAACAGAAGATCGATCCGGCCCTCATCGTTCCGGAGGCGCACCGGACGCTGCGTGACGGTGCGATCGCGCCCTGGGCGAAGTCCACCTCGCCCTACTACAACCAGACGCTGGAAGCGCTCGGCAAGGTCTACGGCTTCAAGCTCGGAAGCCGCTGGAGCGATCTTTCTCCCGACGCCCAGGATGTCATCCTGAACGGCACCGACCGGCTGATCGAGTTCCAGTATGCGGATGGTGCCCGCAGCTACAAGACCACCAAGAATTTCGAAGGCATCATTCCCAACCTCGAGCGGCGCTGGAAGGAAACGGATAGCGCCTGGTCGCGCGAGGAAATCGAGAAATACATGTCGGCGGCCCCCTGCCCGGCCTGCAACGGCTTCCGCCTCAAGCCGGAGGCGCTGGCGGTGAAGATCCAGGGCCTGCACATCGGCGAGGTGACGAACATGTCGATCCGCGCCGCGCGCGACTGGTTCGAGGAGCTGCCGGGACGGATGACGGCGAAGCAGAACGAGATCGCCGTGCGCATCTTCAAGGAAATTCGCGACCGTCTGCGCTTCCTGAACGATGTGGGTCTCGACTATCTCAGCCTCTCGCGCAATTCCGGCACGCTGTCCGGCGGCGAAAGCCAGCGCATCCGCCTGGCCTCGCAGATCGGTTCCGGTTTGACAGGTGTGCTCTACGTGCTCGACGAGCCGTCCATCGGCCTGCACCAGCGCGACAATGCCCGCCTTCTCGAGACACTCAAGCACCTGCGCGATATCGGAAACACGGTCATCGTGGTGGAGCATGACGAGGACGCCATCCTGACAGCCGATCACGTGGTCGATATCGGACCGGCGGCGGGCATTCACGGTGGCCAGATCGTTGCCGCCGGCACGCCCGACGAGATCATGGCCAACCCGAAGTCCCTCACCGGCAAGTACCTGTCGGGCGAGCTCGGCGTTGCCGTGCCTGCGGAACGCCGCAAGCCGAAGAAGGGCAAGGAAATCAAGGTCGTCGGTGCGCGTGGAAACAACCTGAAAAACGTGACTGCCTCCATTCCGCTTGGTCTCTTCACCGCCGTCACGGGCGTGTCGGGTGGCGGCAAGTCGACCTTCCTCATCGAAACGCTTTACAAGGCGGCGGCGCGGCGCGTGATGGGCGCGCGTGAAAACCCGGCGGAGCATGACCGCATCGACGGCTTCGAGCATATCGACAAGGTCATCGACATCGACCAGTCCCCCATCGGGCGCACGCCGCGCTCCAATCCGGCCACTTACACCGGTGCCTTCACGCCGATCCGCGACTGGTTCGCCGGCCTGCCGGAGGCCAAGGCGCGCGGCTATCAGCCCGGCCGCTTCTCCTTCAACGTCAAGGGTGGCCGCTGCGAGGCCTGCCAGGGCGATGGGGTGATCAAGATCGAAATGCACTTCCTGCCGGATGTCTATGTCACCTGCGACGTCTGCCATGGCAAGCGCTATAATCGCGAGACGCTGGACGTGCAGTTCAAGGGCAAGTCGATTGCCGACGTGCTCGATATGACTGTGGAAGAGGGTGTCGAGTTCTTCGCCGCCGTTCCCGCCGTGCGCGACAAGCTTCAGGCGCTGGCCGACGTCGGCCTCGGTTACATCAAGGTCGGCCAGCAGGCCAATACGCTTTCGGGTGGCGAGGCGCAGCGCGTCAAGCTAGCCAAGGAATTGTCGAAGCGCTCCACCGGTCGCACGCTCTATATCCTCGACGAGCCAACGACCGGCCTGCACTTCCACGATGTCGCCAAGCTTCTGGAAATGCTGCATGAGCTGGTCAATCAGGGTAACTCCGTCGTGGTCATCGAGCACAATCTCGAGGTTATCAAGACCGCGGACTGGGTGCTCGATATCGGGCCGGAAGGTGGCGATGGCGGCGGCGAGCTCGTGGCTTGCGGCCCGCCGGAAAAGATCGTCGAGGAGCCGCGCTCCTATACCGGCAAGTTCCTCAAGGACCTGCTGGAACGGCGGCCCCATCGGCGCGCCGCGGCGGAGTAGATATTCAAACCGCTCGGGAGGAGCGACATGACCCGGACCGGAACGGTACGCGTGGGCATCGGCGGATGGACCTTCGAGCCCTGGCAGGGACATTTTTATCCTGAGAAGCTGAAGGCCAGGGACGAGCTTTCCTATGCCAGCAGCAAGCTCAGGACCATCGAGGTGAACGGCACCTACTACAGCACCCAGAAGCGCGAGACCTTCGCGAAATGGGCGTCGGAGGTGCCGGATGGTTTCGTCTTCACGCTGAAGGCGAGCCGATACGCCACCAACAAGAAGGTGCTCGGTGAGGCCGGCGAATCCATTGCCCGCTTCCTCGATTCCGGCGTGGCGGAGCTCGGCGATCACCTGGGGCCGATCCTCTGGCAGTTCATGGCGACGAAGAAGTTCGATCCCGTGGATTTCGAGGCGTTCCTCAAACTCCTGCCGGCCAAGCAGGAGGGCGTTCCCCTGCGGCATGCGGTGGAAGTGCGCCACGACAGCTTCCTTACGCCCGAATTCGCGGCCCTCCTGGACAAGCACGGGGTTGGCCTCGTCATCGCAGACCATGCGGAATATCCCATGCTTGCCGATGTCACCGCTGACTTTACCTATCTGCGGCTGCAGACCGGTTCGGATGCGGAGCCGCTGTGCTACGACCACTCCCGGATGGCGGAGTGGAAAGCGCGGATCGAAGCGCTCGCGCGCGGCGAACAGCTCCGGGGCCTGCCCATGGCGGATCCGGCGCGCGCTCCGTCAAAACAACCCAGAGATGTATTCGCCTACTTCATCACCGAAGGCAAGGTCAACGCACCCGCCGGAGCGATGCATCTTCAGGCGGCCATCGAGGCAAAATGAGGCCTTTGCAGCCACTTACACCGCATTTGTGAGTCCCGTTTTTTATTAGCCGCCTACGCACGTTTCGGTTAGTAAATTGTGACAATGTCGTGAATGAGGTACTTTGCGGCGCAAGACTCACCGCAAGGCCCTCGTGAAAAGAAGAGTGTCGCGCGATTGTGTTTTCGCAAATGCGCGGGCGCTCCGCGGCCATCACATTCGGGGCATGTCCATGACCGGTTCAATCGTCTTCATCAACCTTGCAGGTGCCGTGGCCCTGCTTCTCTGGGCCACCCGGATGGTCCGCACCGGCGTGGAGCGCGCCTATGGTAACCTGCTGCGCGACAAGCTGCGGCTTGCGATCGGCAACCGCTTCACGGCGGCCATTGCCGGTTTCTTCATGGCCATCGGCCTTCAGAGTGCAACGGCGGTGGCTCTCATCGTGTCGGGCTTCGTTTCGGCCGGATATGTCTCGACGACCATCGGGGTGGCGACGCTGCTGGGGGCGGATTTCGGCTCGGCCTTCGTCGTTCGCCTGCTGCGGCACGACCTGTCCCTGCTCGTTCCCGTGCTCATGCTTCTCGGTACGCTCTGCTTCCGCGCCAGCGAGAAGCGCGACTGGCGGCAGCTCGGGAGGATCTTCTTCGGTCTCGGATTGCTGCTGCTGTCGCTCCGCCTCATCGGCGAGGCTTCCGATCCGCTGAAACACAGCGAGCTGCTGCCGATCGTCATCAACTATCTCTCGAAGGACTGGATCACGGCTTTCCTTCTGGCGGCGCTTCTGGCCTGGGCCTTCCATTCCAGCGTCGCCTCCATTCTGCTCTTCGCGTCGCTTGCGGACCGTCACCTGCTGACGCCCGAGCTTTTGATCCCGCTGGTGCTGGGCGTGAATTTCGGCGGTGCTGTCATCGGCGCCATGCTGACACGCGGCGACGAATCCGCCGCCCGCATCGTGCCCCTGGGGAATGTAGCGATCCGGGGCGTGGGGACGCTGCTTGCGCTGGTGCTGCAGCTCGTCTTCAGGGTCTCTCCCGATGTCTTCGCCTCCCGCCCGGGTGATGCGGTGGTGCTGATCCACATGGCCATCAATCTGGCAGTGATCATTCTCGGGCTTCCCGTCTGCCATCTGGTGGCGCGGGGACTGGAAACATGGCTGCGCAAGCCGCCGGCCACTGAAGCTGCCAATCAGGATGACCGCATCTCCGCCCTGAGCCCGGCCGATCTCGCCAATCCGCGCCAGGCCATCAACAACGCTACCCGCGAGGTCATGGCCGTCTGCGACAAGATCGAGGTGATGCTGACTCGCATTCCCGAGGTGTTCGAAAGGGCCGACGAGAAGGGCATGGCCCGGATCGAAGCCCTTGACGACGAGGTCGACCGGCTGCACCGGGACATCAAGTTCTATCTGGCGCGCATTTCCCAGACGGCACTCGACCCGAAGTCGGCAGCCCAGTGCCAGGACCTTCTTGGCGCCACCATCAAGCTCGAGCAGACGGCAGACATCATTTCCCAGAACATGCTGATCCGCGCTCGCAAGAAGCATGCCCGCAACATTCAGTTCTCGGCCGAGGGCTGGAAGGAGCTGCGTGAAATGCATGACGAGGTGGTGCGCAATGTCCGCATGGCCTTCAACCTGCTGGTCAACCCGGATGTGGAGCAGGCAAGGCAGCTGGTGGCCCAGAAGGAAGCCGTCCGCAATCTGGTTCGGCTGAGCGAGGAAAAGCACCTTCAGCGCCTGCGCGACGGCAATGTGGCGAGCTATGATTCCAGCTCCATTCACATCGATACCATCCGCGATCTGAAGGAAATCAACTCGCTGGCGGTTTCTATCGCCTATCCGGTGCTCGAAAGCGCAGGCATGCTTCGCCAGAGCCGCCTGCTCTAGAGGGAAGGCTGCTCCTCGCGAACCGCCATTTGCCGCAAGACGTGGTGAAGGGCTTCCGGCAGGTCTTCCGCGGTCAATGCCGCCCCTGCCCGCTTTCCCGCTTCGCCATGCAGCCACACCCCGGCGGCGGCGGCCTCGAAGGCGGGCATGCCCTGTGCCAGCAGGCCGCCGATGATTCCTGCGAGGACATCGCCGGATCCCGCAGTGGCGAGGTCGGGCGGTGCATTGTCATTGATGAAGGCGCGCCCGTCCGGGGCTGCAATCACCGTATCGGCACCCTTGTAGACAATGACGGCGCGGGCCCGGGCGGCGGCTCTGCACGCCTTTTCCACCTTGCCGGCCTCCGCATCGCCGGCAATGTCGGGAAACAGCCTTGCGAACTCCCCCTCATGGGGGGTCATGACCAGCGTCGGCAGCGATGCATCCTCGTAGAGCGAGAACAACTGGTCCGGATTGTCCCGGAAGCTCGTGATTCCATCCGCATCCAGCACAAGCGGCCGTCCTGCCAGCAGTTCCACATAATCGCGCGCCCGCTTGCCGGTTCCGAAGCCGGGGCCGAGCACGAATGCCGTCAGCCGCGGGTCGGCGATCCAGTCGGCGAGCACGTGCGGATCGCCGATCTCCCGGATCATCACTGCGGTCAGATGGGCCGCCAGAGCGGGTACGGCCTCCGGGGTCGCGCCGACTGTCACCAGCCCCGCCCCTGCGCGCAGGCCGGCAGACGCGGAAAGACGCGCCGCACCGGTGGCAGACGGCCCTCCCGCGAAAACCGCCAGATGACCCCGACGGAACTTGTGGCTGGAGGCGTCCGTATCGGGAAGCGTCCACAGGCCCGGCCGGTTCACGCGGAGGCGCCCGGCCACGGAGTTGACGATCCGGTGCGGTATGCCGATATCGAAAATCTCCACCGGACCGCACAGCTGTCGACCGGGCAGAAGCGCATGTCCGGGCTTCGCCGTCATGAAGGTCACGGTGTGGCTTGCCATGAAGGCTGCCCCGCGTATCTGGCCCGTCAGGCCATCCAGGCCGGATGGCAAGTCGACAGCCACAACCGGCAGTTCCCGCTCTCCGACCTCCCTTATGACGCGGGCAAGGTCCGGCGGCACATCCCGCGCAAGTCCCGCCCCGAAAACGGCATCGATGACCACATCCCCCACAGCCGGACGCCAGGCGGAAAGCGGCGCGACAGGGAGGGCGCACCGGCGGTGGGCTTCCGCCGCATCCCCCTTCAGCCCTGCCGTGTCTGCCAGGGCGTGGATCGTCGTTTCGGCACCCGCCTGCGCCAGGGCTCTGGCGGCTACATAGCCATCCCCGCCGTTGTTCCCGGGCCCGCACAGAACGACGAAGCGCTTCGCTTCCGGATAGAGCCGCAACGCCGCGGCAGCCACAGCCTGCCCGGCCCGCTCCATCAGTCCATAACTGTCGATCCCGGAAAGAGCCGCCGCCTTGTCGGCGCGTCCCATTTCTTCGGGCGTGAGAAGAAGCGTCGTGAATGCATCGGCCATAGGTGCATTTGAAACCAAATCCCGGCCAATGCAACCCGTCCCCGCGGATGATCATTGCCCGAAAAACAGGCAAATGCATAGTTTTTGAGCAGTGCCCGCCTTACCTTCCGCGACAGATGGATCCCGCGACTTTCCGTCTCGTCGTCCAAGGCGAATTTTGCCGAATGGCCGGCTTACAAAACCGCCATTTTGCGGCAAACTGCCTTTCGCGAAAAAAATCGCGGAAAAATGGGAACCGAAATGAAGTTTGGCACGCGGTGTGCATTAGTTAATGGCGAGCGGGTTCCAAGCCTGCTTTAACCGGAACGCGGAGAGACATTTTCTCATGAAAAAGATCGAAGCCATCATCAAGCCGTTCAAGCTCGACGAGGTCAAGGAAGCCCTTCAGGAAGTTGGTCTGCAGGGCATCACGGTAACGGAGGCCAAGGGCTTCGGCCGCCAGAAGGGGCACACGGAGCTGTACCGTGGCGCTGAATACGTGGTCGATTTCCTCCCCAAGGTGAAAGTTGAAGTCGTTGTTGCCGACGAAAACGCGGAAGCAGTGATTGACGCGATCCGCAAGGCGGCGCAAACCGGACGCATCGGGGATGGCAAGATCTTCGTGTCGAATGTGGAAGAGGTCATCCGAATCCGCACCGGTGAAACGGGCACAGACGCAATCTGATCCCGCCTGAGCCGTTCGCGGCTCCGGCTCCCTTTCGTTATTTAACTCTCAAGGAAAACGTCAAATGACGACTGCAAAAGACGTTCTGAAGCAAATCAAAGAAAACGACGTCAAGTTCGTTGACCTGCGCTTCACGGATCCCAAGGGCAAGCTGCAGCATGTCACCATGGACATCGCCTGCGTGGACGAAGACATGTTCGCCGATGGCGTCATGTTCGACGGTTCGTCCATCGGCGGCTGGAAGGCGATCAACGAATCCGACATGGTGCTGATGCCCGACCTGGACACGGTTCACATGGACCCGTTCTTCGCCCAGTCCACCATGGTCATCTTCTGCGACATTCTGGACCCGGTTTCCGGCGAAGCCTATAACCGCGATCCGCGCGGCACCGCCAAGAAGGCCGAAGCCTACCTGAAGGCATCCGGCATCGGCGACACCATTTTCGTAGGCCCGGAAGCCGAATTCTTCGTCTTCGACGACGTGAAGTACAAGGCCGACCCCTACAACACCGGCTTCAAGCTGGACTCCTCCGAGCTGCCGTCCAACGACGACACCGACTACGAGACCGGCAACCTCGGCCACCGTCCGCGCGTCAAGGGCGGCTACTTCCCGGTTCCGCCGATCGACAGCCTGCAGGACATGCGCTCCGAGATGCTGACGGTTCTGGCCGACATGGGCGTCGTCGTTGAAAAGCACCACCACGAAGTGGCTGCCGCCCAGCACGAGCTCGGCGTGAAGTTCGATGCGCTCGTGCGCAACGCCGACAAGATGCAGATCTACAAGTATGTCGTGCACCAGGTCGCCAATGCCTACGGCAAGACGGCAACCTTCATGCCGAAGCCGATCTTCGGCGACAACGGCTCGGGCATGCACGTGCACATGTCGATCTGGAAGGACGGCAAGCCGACCTTCGCCGGTGACGAATATGCCGGCCTCTCGGAAAGCTGCCTGTACTTCATCGGCGGCATCATCAAGCATGCCAAGGCGCTGAACGCCTTCACCAACCCCTCGACCAACTCCTACAAGCGTCTGGTCCCGGGCTATGAAGCACCGGTTCTGCTGGCTTACTCCGCCCGCAACCGTTCGGCCTCCTGCCGCATTCCGTTCGGCACCAACCCGAAGGCAAAGCGCGTCGAAATCCGCTTCCCGGACCCGACCGCCAACCCCTACCTCGCCTTCGCCGCCATGCTGATGGCTGGCCTCGACGGCATCAAGAACAAGATCCATCCCGGCAAGGCCATGGACAAGGACCTCTACGACCTGCCGCCGAAGGAACTCAAGAAGATCCCGACCGTGTGCGGCTCGCTGCGCGAAGCCCTGGAATCGCTGGACAAGGACCGCAAGTTCCTGACCGCCGGCGGCGTATTCGACGACGACCAGATCGACTCCTTCATCGAGCTGAAGATGGCCGAAGTCATGCGCTTCGAAATGACCCCGCATCCGGTCGAATTCGACATGTACTACTCGGTCTGATCGACCAGGGTAGCGGCTTGCGGCCTTCCACGGAAGGCCGCCTCCCAAGCACCGGCCTGTTTCGACAGGCCGGTTTTTTGTTGCGCGGCAAGCATGCGGTTTGCTCACCGCCCAGACATGGTCGTGTCGATATCCAGGAAATCCCGTTGAACCGGCGGAGGGGTGAAGATCGGCAGCGGCGCTGATGCCGGTATGCTCAGGGATTGCCGTACTGACCGTTCGCGATGCAGCACAAGGCGCGCCAATCCATAGAGCGTTGCATGGGGCAGGATCACTATGAGTGCCTTGATCCAGTCCGGCGACGACAGATAAAGCTGGCTGATCTCCATTGGCGGCAAAGCTCCCTCGCGCGAGTGGAGTCACCGGAGGTCCCTAGGGGACCCACCGGCGACCGGGAGCTAGAAAAACCGCGTTAGAACGGCCGCCCCGGCTTTTAAACCGAAGTTCTGGACATGACCGGGGCCTCCCGGCCGCTAGGCTGGAAAGCTAAAGGGATCGGGACGTGCCCTTCAAGGCACGACCGCTTCTAACGCGAGGTTTTCTAAGCCCCGGGACACGGATTTTCGTCCGCATCCTGAAGGACAGGTTATCAGCGGGATAACATGAGTCAATGCTGAATTAGGCGTGACTTGGTTTCGCGGTAAAGCGCATTCCTCAGGGTTGCTTCAGGCGCTGCTTGAGAAGCTTGAGGTAGTCGTCGTTCTCGCCCTCGCCCCCGGAGGTCGCCGCGCCCTTGCACTGCGGATCGTAGTCCGGCTGCATGCCTGCCTTCACGCAGGCTCCGACCTTCCAGCCGGGCGGCAGCGCGGTCAGGTCCACCTGCTTCCACTTCGGATGCCCCGATTGGGTCAGCTGGTCCAGATGCGTGAGAATGAGGCTCGAAACATCGGCGACGGCCGTGCAGCTCTGGCGCTGATAGGCCTTGCCCTTCGCGTCGTATTCGAATGTCATGAGCACCGCCTTCACGGCTACCGCATCCACCCCTTCCTTCTGGAAGGGATAGGTGCCGGCCTCGATGCGTGCCGGAATGTAGCTTGCGAGAAGCGGCTCCTCCCGGACGGGCACCAGATGGAACTTCTGTCCGTCGATCCCGGCCGATGCGAACAGGGATGCGGGCGCTCCCGCCACATAGAAGAGAGCATCGAGCTCGCCGGAAAGCAGCTTGGGCAGCGCCTCATCCGGGTTGATCGCAACCCTTTCGCCGCCCTTTACCTGCAGGATGTCGAGCATCAGCGAAGCGGTGAGAAATGTCCCGCTGTCCTTCTTGCCGATGGCAAAGCGCTTGCCCGCAAGGTCCTTCAGAGACCCGATCTCCGTCCGGGCGAGAACATGGACTTCCTCGTTGTAGAGCGGAAACATGATGCGCACGCCGCGCACCGCCTTCTGCAGCTCCTTGTCCTCCGATTCGAATGTCTTCAGGTAATCGAGCACGTCGCTCTGCACGATGCCGAACTGGGTGTTGCGCCGGTTGCGCACCGCGGCGAAGTTTTCGAGCGAGCCTGCGCTCTCGACGACGTTCAGCGGCTTCCCGCAGGTCTCCGACAGGCGCGCGATGTCGCGGCCGATCTGGATATAGGTGCCCTTCGGCCCCCCGGTCATGATATTGCGCTCCACGTCTGCCGCGCGGGCGGGCAGAACAAGCGCAAGAAGTGCGGCGGCAATGAGAAGCGGGCGTTGCGTCATCGGGTTTCCTGTCAGCACGGACTGTCGAGATCCCGGATGAGGCTGCGCAGGGTCAGCACCGGGACACGCACAAAGATGTCCTCCAGAGCATCGGTCACGCAAGCCCCCTTCTCCAGATTGTCGGCCAGCTTTTGCCGCTCGGCGAAATCCAGGCTTTTCAGGCCGGGTGCACGGGCAATGGCATCGGCCACTGCCTGTCGGTCGCGCGGTGCGGCGGACTGATCCGGCACCTGCGGTTTTGGTGCATCGGTTTCGTCGCTTGCCTCACTTTCCCCCTGCGGCGCCTGCTGCTGCGCAGCCTTGAGCGCGTCCCGTTCGGCTTTCACGGCAGCCAGCTCGCCCTTCAGGCGGTCCCGCTCCCTTGTGGCCGCGGCGGCTTCTGCTTCCGAGGCGGTCAGCTTGTCTGCAGCCTGCCGGGCGTGGAGCGCCAGATCCTGGTTACGGGTCTCGAGTTCGCTTGCCTCCGATTGCAGCTGGGTCAGGCGGACCTTGAGATCGCCGGCCTCCTTCATGGCCTGCTCTCGCTGCCGGGTGGCCTTGGCAAGGGCCGCCCGGGTTTCATCGAGGACACGCCTCGTGTCGAACATCTCGCCCTCGAGCTGTTCGATCCTCTGGCGCTGCGAGCGTGCAAGGGTCTCGGCAGCCGCATCCGGCTTGGGGGCAGCACCGCTGGCGTCCTTCAGGGCTCTGAGCTCCGCTTCCAGCGTGCCGGAATGGTTTTGAAGTTCGACGAGCTTGAGGCGAAGCTCGCCGGTCTCTCTCATTGCCGCTTCGCGCTGACGCAGGGTTTCCTGGTAGAGCTTGTACAGCGAGCCGTCCCGCGTGGCAGGGATGGCGGGCGGCGATGCCGGCGCTTGCGCCGGCTCCTCCGAGGACACGAAGCGCGCGACGCCATAACCGGCGCCGAGCCCGACCGCGAGCGCAAGCACGCCCGTGACGATGATGCCGGCTGCGCTACCGCCCCGGCCCGGAGGGCCACCTCCGTCCCTGCCCCACTGACTGGTCACGCTCTTCCCCCTCACGCAGACCCGGCATGCCCTTCCTTGGGCTTCCGGCCGCAAATTACCGAAACCTTGGCTCTTTTCAAACTTCACGGCGAAAACGTGACACAGCGGACAACCCAGGAGAAATAGTCCGCTTCATCCACAGTGCGCCGCACGCGATCCCGCCTCCAGAAGCGCTGGAAAACAGACGAAAATCAAGTGGTTCGGTGGCCATAACCCTTGATGTTCAATTCGCATGTCACCACATTGTCACTGAAAGGAAACCGCCCATGAAACAACGAATAGCCAAGTTCAGAATAGGTGAAGTCGTGCGCCACCGGGTATTTCCATTCCGTGGCGTCATCTTCGATGTAGATCCGGAATTTGCAAACACCGAGGAATGGTGGAACTCCATTCCCGCGGAAGTGCGGCCGAGCAAGGACCAGCCCTTCTACCACCTGCTCGCCGAGAACGACCAGAACGAGTACATCGCCTATGTGTCGGAGCAGAACCTGGTCCACGACGATAGCGGCGAGCCGCTGCGCAACCCCACCGTCTCGCAGATCTTCGACGGCCAGCTCGGCCACTACAAGCCGAAGTTCACCACGGCGCACTGACGCCTTCCAAGGTTAGAAAACAAAAAAGCCCGGCTTGCGCCGGGCTTTTGCATGGGCCGTATGGCCCGGGATTACTGAGCCTGGGTTGCCTTCTTCTGGGCTTCCTCGAGCTTCTTGCGCGCTTCCTCGGCCTTCTTCTGCAGGCCTTCTTCCAGCGAGCGCTGTGTTTCGGCAAGCTTCGATTCGGAAATCGGCTCGCCGTCATAGACGCCGGAGAAGCCCTGCAGCGAAATCTTGATCGGGTTCGGCTGGCGGCGGAAGTTCATCGAGGTGAGAACCATCTCGTTGCCCTTGCGGATGGACGAGAGCATGCCGTCGGTCAGCGGAACCTCGGCGGTGCAGCGGTCCGGAAGGCACACGACGTAGTCGAGCTTGTTGCCCTTGCCACCGTCGATCTGCATGACGATGCCCGGGGGAATGAGGCGCGCAGACGGAACCGAGACCTGCATGATCTTCCGGTTGACCTTGCCGGTCACCGAGATGAGGCCAACGGCAGTGATCATCTGGCCGTTGTTGGCACGCTGGATGTTCTGGACGGCGCAGATATCGTTGTCTTCCTGCTTGGCGCAGGTCTTGTACCAGCCGAGCGGTTCGCCGCCGGCTGCCGGCTGGGCGCTCTGGGCGAGTGCGAAGGACGGTGCAGACGCAGCCGCAGTTGCCACTGCCAGCGCAGAAAGAGCCGTCTTGAGGGTTCTGTTTGCCTTGAAGATCATAACGATGTCCGTCTCCTGAAAACCTGTCGCCAGCGTCGCGGCGGTCTCGGGCAAGCGCCCGTTCCAGCCGATATGGGCCTTGCCAGACCACCTGTGGGGCAAATGAGGCAATTGAATGACCCTGCTGTTTCGGGCTCCTGTTACATCGGCCTCGGCGGGATATCCAGTCTTTCTTTGACCAAAGCCGCACACCCGCCGCACATTTCCCGGCGGGCGTGTTGGATTTGAAACGCCCATGGTACGATTCCCGCCGAATCATCCTTGATTGATAACGGGTCGGAGACCATGACGCGCCTTTTCATTTCCCTGTTTCTATTGCTTTTTTCAACCTTTGCCATTGCCGAACCGCTGCATGGCATCGCCATGCACGGCGCCGCCCAGCTGCCGCGGGATTACAAGGCCTTCCCTTACGTCAACACCGAGGTGAAGAAGGGCGGGAAGATCGCTTACGGCGTCGTCGGCACGTTCGACAGCCTGAACCCCTTCATCCTCAAGAGCATGCGCACGACCGCGCGCGGGATGTGGGATCCGGAATATGGAAACCTCGTCTTCGAATCGCTCATGCAGCGCTCCCGCGACGAGAACTTCGCCCTCTATGGCCTGCTTGCCGAAACGGTGGAATGGGACGACGCCCGCAGCTTCATCCAGTTCAACATAAACCCCAAGGCGAAATGGTCCGATGGCCAGCCGGTGACACCCGAGGACGTGATCTTCTCCTTCGAACTGCTGCGCGACAAGGGCCGCACGCCCTTCTCCAAGCGCCTGGACGGCGTTGCGAAGCTGGAGAAGGTCGGCGACAACAGCGTCCGCTTCACCTTCAACGAAAAGGCGGACCGCGAGACGCCCCTCCTGATCGGCCTGTCCCCCGTCCTCCCGAAGCATGCGACGAAGGTCGAGACGTTCGATCAGTCCTCGCTGACGCCGCCGGTCGGTTCCGGGCCCTACAAGATCAAGTCCGTCAATCCCGGCACCTCGATCACCTACGAGCGGGACCCGAACTACTGGGCAAAGGATCTTCCCTCCAAGATCGGCTTCGACAACTACGACCAGATCACGGTTCAGTATTTCCTTCAGGACACGGCCCTGTTCGAGGCCTTCAAGAAGGGGGATGTCGACATCTATTCGGAGGGCAGCCCGACCCATTGGGCACGCGCCTATGACTTCCCCGCCGTTTCCTCCGGCGACGTCATCAAGGCGGAGTTCAAGCCCGCCCTGCCCTCCGGCATGTTCGGCTTCGTCTTCAACACCCGCCGCCCCGTCTTTGCCAACGCCAAGGTGCGGCAGGCGCTCAGCCTCGCCTTCGATTTCGAGTGGGCCAACAAGAACCTCTTCGAAAACTCCTACGAGCGGACCCAGAGCTTCTGGCAGAACTCCGCCTTCTCGAGCTACGGCGTTCCCGCCAGCGATGCGGAAAAGGCCCTGCTTGGCCCGGCGGTTTCCAAGATCGAGCCTGCCATCCTGGACGGCACCTACAAGCTGCCTGTCTCGGACGCCTCGGGCCGCGATAGAAAGCTCCTTCGCCAGGCCGTCGACCTGATGAAGGGGGCGGGCTACGCGATCAAGGGGGCGCAGATGGTCGATCCGGCCGGCAAGCCGCTCGCCTTCGAGATCATGACCCAGAACGCCGATCAGGAGAAACTCGCGATTGCCTTTCAGCGCTCGCTGAAGGCGATCGGCATCAACGCCAGCATCCGGACGGTGGATGACAGCCAGTATCAGAGCCGCACCAGCAGCTTCGATTACGACATGATCCTCAAGGGCTTCGTCTCGTCGCTCTCGCCGGGTGTCGAGCAGGCTGGCCGCTGGAGTTCGGTTGCCCGCGACCGGCCCGGCAGCGACGCCTTTGCCGGCGCCGCCGATCCCGATATCGACCGGATCATCGATGCCATCCTGAAGGCGCGGTCGCCGGAGGAATTCCAGACGGCGGTGCGCGCCTTCGACCGGCTGCTTCTTTCCGGCCATTATCTTGTGCCACTCTACTTCTCGCCGCTGCAGCGCGTGGCACACAGGGCCACCATCGGCCACCCGGACAAGCTTCCGCTCTATGGCGTGCAGCTTTCCACCTGGTGGGACAAGCGCGCCCAGTAAGGCATCATGTCATGCGGTCCGGCAGGATCGCATGACACCGATTTGATTTGACGGCGGACTACCCAAGGGGGATCTGTCGCGCGAAAGGCCACGCATGGCCGCAGAGAGGACCCCTTCATGGAAAACATCACCATCGACATCGTGTCGGACGTCGTCTGCCCCTGGTGCTATCTCGGAAAGGCGCGGCTCGATCTCGCCATCGCCGAGGTGCAGGACACGGTGGGCGTGGAAATCAACTGGCGGCCATACCAGCTCAACCCCGATTATCCGCCGGAGGGCGTGGACCAGAAGAAGGCCCTTGCCGCAAAGCTCGGCGGGCAGGAAAATGTCGACCGCGCCCATGGGATGCTGACCCAGTTCGGCAAGGAAGTCGGCATCAATTTCAATTTCGACGCCATCACCATCGGCCCGAACACGATGGATGCGCACCGGCTGCTGCTATGGGCCCATTCGGAAGGCCGCGAGATGCAGAACCGCGTCGTGGACCTGCTTTTCAAGGCAAACTTCGAAGAAGGCCGGAACGTTGGCGATCACGCGGTGCTTCTCGATATCGCCGAGAAGGCGGGGCTGAACCGCACGGTGATCGAGCGTCTGCTGCAATCCGATGCCGACCGGGACGTGATCCGGTCCGAGATTTCGGCGGCGCAGCAGATGGGTGTATCGGGCGTTCCCTTCATGATCTTCGACCAGCAATATGCCATCTCCGGTGCGCAGACGCCTGACGTGCTGGCAGGTGCGCTGCGCGACATTGCCCGCATGAAGAAAGAAGCCCGCGCCGCGGCCAACTGATTGCGAACGGTCTAGGGAGCCGCCGCGATGGCGGTTCCCGCTTCCAGTCCTGCCGCCTGGCGGACGAGATGGGCGGCTGTTTGTCCCGCTGCGACGAAGTATGCGGGGTCGCGGTGCATCAGAACGGTCGCGAAGCCACCGTCCATCAGCAGCATCAGTGTCTTGCCCAGCGCCTCCGGCTCCCCACAGCCAGCCTTTTGGCACTCCTCCGAAAACCAGGCTTCGACGCGCTTCTTGTGCGCCCGTGCCGCGCGCAGTGCAGGATGGCCCGGCATGTTCGCCAATTCAGCGGATGTTCTCAGGAAGCCGCATCCGTTCCATTTCCGGTTCGCAGCGGCGCGCGCGAGCCCGGCGAATACGGCCATCACCCTGTCTCCGATATCCCCCTCCGCCCTTTCGAACCAGCGGCGGAAACGCTCCAGATTCGGTTGGTCGCGCTCTTCCAGATAGGCGCCGACGAGTTCGTCCTTGCTGTCGAAATGGTAATAGAGCGTGCGCTTGGTCACGCCCGCCCTTTCGGCAACGGCGTCCATGCTGACGGCCCTGATGCCGTCCCCGTAGAAGAGGTCGGCAGCGGCGGAAATGATGCGGGTTCTTGTATCGGGAATGGCCTTCATGGAGGGTAAGGTATACCGGGTAGTGAGTATACTCAAGTGGCAAGGCGATGCAGCATCGGGTGGTTCACTTTCCACGAAAGGAAACCCGATGGCCAATCTCGTTCTCTTCGAAAGTCGCGGCGATGTCGCGCTTCTGACCCTCAATCGCCCTGACAAGCTCAATGCCCTCTCCTACGCTCTGATCGACGAGCTGCTCTCGCTTCTGGACCGTATCGAGACCGCACCGGAGCTGCGCGCCGTAATTCTCACGGGTGCAGGGCGTGCCTTTTCCGCCGGCGGTGACATTCCGGAGTTCGCCGGAAGCGTCGCCCGCGGTCCGGAAGAGGCGTTGCAGAAATTCCTGTCCCGGGGACAACGCCTGACCGCCAGAATCGAGGCCTATCCAAAGCCCCTCGTCGTCGCCGTCAACGGACTTGCCTATGGCGGTGGCTGCGAAATCACCGAGGCCGCGCCGCTGTCGGTTGCCGCGCGCTCGGCCCTCTTTGCAAAACCCGAAATCCTGCTCGGCATGCCACCGACCTTCGGCGGCACGCAGCGGCTTCCCCGGTTGGCGGGCCGCAAGCGCGCCATGGAGCTGCTCCTGACCGGAGAGCCGTTCTCACCCGAGAGGGCGCTCGAGCTGGGGCTGATCAACGCGGTCGTTCCGGATACGGAGCTGATCGATCACTGCCTCCATCTCGCCCGCCGCATCCTGCGCAGCTCGTCGCTGGCGATCGCCACCGTCATGACCGCAGTCACGCGCGGATTGAACCAGAGCATCGCGGAAGGTCTCGCGGTAGAGGCCGCACAGTTTGCCCGGATGGTGCCAACCCACGATCTCCGGGAGGGATTGGCCGCATGGCAGGATCGTCGCCCGCCGGAATGGCGCGGCGCATGAGGGAGCCCCATACGTTCGACTATGCGAGGCGGCTAACACCCAAGAGAGGCTAGCCGTTCACAAGGCCTGCAAGCTGGGTCATGACGACGGCCGCGCCGGAAAGACGCTTTTCCGGCGTCGGCAGGTCGCGGGACAGGAAGATCGAGTGATCCGGCCGGATCTTGGCCATCGATCCCTGCTTGCCGATATAGCCGACGAGCGCCGCCGGATTCGGGAATTCCTTGTTGCGGAACTGGATGACGACGCCCTTCGGCCCGGCTTCCAGCTTTTCCACATTCGCGGTGCGGCAGAGCGACTTGATGTAGACCACCTTCAGCAGGTGCTGAACCTCGATCGGCAGCGGACCGAAACGGTCGATCATTTCCGCCCCGAAACCATCGATTTCCTTGAGATCGCTGATTTCGCCCAGGCGACGGTAGAGGCCCATGCGCAGATGGAGGTCCGGCACGTAATCCTCGGGAATCATGACGGTCGCGCCAACGGAAATCTGCGGCGACCAGCCGCTGTCCTGCACGTCCTCGTCACCCTTGACCTCGGCTACCGCCTCTTCCAGCATCTGCTGGTAGAGCTCGAAGCCAACTTCCTTGATATGACCGGACTGCTCCTCGCCCAGCAGATTGCCCGCCCCGCGGATGTCGAGGTCGTGGCTCGCAAGTTGGAACCCGGCGCCCAGCGTATCGAGCGACTGAAGAACCTTGAGGCGCCTTTCGGCGGTTGCCGTCAGCACCTTGTTGACCGGCAGCGTGAAAAGCGCGAAGGCACGGATCTTCGAGCGGCCCACACGCCCGCGCAGCTGGTAAAGCTGGGCCAGGCCGAACATGTCCGCCCGGTGCACGATCAGCGTATTGGCGGTCGGAACGTCCAGACCGGATTCGACGATGGTCGTCGAGAGCAGCACGTCGTAACGCCCGTCATAGAAGGCGTTCATCACGTCTTCGAGTTCGCCCGCCGGCATCTGGCCGTGAGCGACCGCCACCTTCAGTTCCGGCACGTCGGATTGCAGGAAAGCCTGGATATCCTCGAGATCGGCAAGCCGGGGGCAGACATAGAAGCTCTGCCCGCCGCGGTAGTGCTCGCGCATCAGCGTCTCGCGGATGACGAGTGGATCGAAGGGCGAGATAAAGGTTCGCACCGCCATGCGGTCCACGGGCGGCGTGGTGATCAGCGAAAGTTCGCGAACACCTGTCATCGCAAGCTGCAACGTGCGGGGGATCGGCGTTGCCGAAAGCGTCAGCACATGCACGTCGCTCTTCAGCTCCTTCAGCCGCTCCTTGTGCTTCACACCGAAATGCTGCTCCTCGTCGATGATCAGGAGACCGAGATTGGCGAACTGGATGCCCGAGCCCAGCAGTGCGTGGGTGCCGACGACAATATCGACCTTGCCTTCGGCCAGGTCCTTCTTGGTTTGTGCAAGCTCCTTGGCGGTGACCAGCCGCGACGCCTGCGCCACCCGGATGGGCAGGCCGCGGAAGCGCTGGAAGAACGTCTTGAAGTGCTGGCGGGCCAGAAGCGTGGTTGGCACCACGACGGCCACCTGCACCCCGTTCATCGCCGCCAGGAAGGCCGCGCGCAGCGCCACTTCCGTCTTGCCGAAGCCGACGTCGCCGCACACCAGGCGGTCCATCGGGCGTCCGAGCGTCAGGTCGTCGCGTACCGATTCGATGGCGTTGAGCTGGTCTTCGGTCTCGTCATAGGGGAAGCGGGCGGCGAATTCGTCGTAAAGGCCGTCGGGAGCGGCTAGAACCGGGGCCTTGCGCACCATGCGGGCGGCCGCAACGGCGATCAGCTGGCCGGCCATGTCGAGCAGGCGCTTCTTGAGCTTGGCCTTGCGCATCTGCCAGGCGCCACCGCCCAGCTTGTCCAGCACCGCCTCGTTTCCTTCGGAACCGTAGCGTGACAGGAGGTCGATGTTTTCGACGGGCAGGAAGAGCTTGGCTTCGTCGGCATAGACCAGTTCGAGGCAGGCATGCGGAGCGCCGGCGGCCTCGATGGTTCTGAGGCCGATGAACTTGCCGATGCCGTGCTGCGCGTGCACGACGAGCGAGCCCTCGTCCAGACCGGCGACCTCAGCGATGAAATCCGCTCCGCGCTTGCGGCGTTTGGAGCGGCGCACCATGCGGTCGCCCAGAATGTCCTGCTCGCCAATGATCGAAAGGTCACCCGTCTCGAAGCCGCCCTCGAGGCTGAGGACGGCGGACGCCGCCTCCCCCTTGGCCAGCCGATCGAGATCGGAGAGCGACTTCACGGGCTTGATCTTCTCCAGACCATGCTCGTTCAGAACCTGCAGCAGTCGATCGAGCGAACCTTCCGTCCAGCCCGTTATCAGGACCTTTCGACCCTTGGCGCGGCGCTCTGCAATGTGCTTCACCGCCAGATCGAAGACGTTGGCCCGCTCTCCGTCGGCATTCTCGGCCTGTGCCTTTGCCCAGCGCGGACCGGTGCTCGCATCGACGGAAATGACCCGCCGCCCGCTGGCATCCATCTCGTTGAAAGGCGACAGGCGGATCGCCGACAGGCTCTCCAGTACCGCGTTGAAGTCATTCGGCGATAGATAGAGCTCCCCGGGCGAAACCGGCTTGTAGGGCGCGCCCTGCGCCATTTGCCCCTTCTTCTGGTGTTCGCCCGACTGGCGCCGCGCCTCGAAGTAGTCATGAACGAGGTTAGAACGCTCCTCCGCCGACTCACGCAGCGTATGATCCGTCACGATGCGGAAGCCGGGAAGATAATCGAAGACCGTCTCGAGCTTCTCATAGAAGAGCGGCAGCCAGTGTTCGAGACCCGCATATCGCCGTCCCTCGGAAACAGCGGCATAGAGCGCGTCGTCGCGGGTCGCTGCGCCGAACATCGAAAGATAGCGCGTGCGGAACCGGGAAATCGTGTCCGGCGTCAGCGACACTTCGCTCATGGGGTTGAGGTCCAGCGAGCGTGCCTGCCCCGTCGTGCGCTGGCTGGCCGGATCGAAGGTTCGGATGCTCTCCAGCGTGTCGCCGAAGAAATCGAGGCGAACGGGCTCTTCCTGCCCCGGAACGAAGACGTCGAGAATGCCGCCGCGAACAGCATATTCCCCGACCTCCCGCACGGTCGGCACGCGATCGAAACCGTTGCGCTCCAGGCGGGCGGCGATGTCGTCCATCTTCAGCTGATTGCCGGGACGGGCGGAAAAGGCGAGGCTTTCGATTACGTCTCGTGGCGCCACCTTCTGCAGCATCGCGTTGGCAGTCGTCAGCACGATCGCGGGATGCGGCTTCTTCGCATGGGCGATGAGGCCAGAAAGGGCAGCAAGCCGCCTGGCGGAGTTGTCGGCGCTCGGCGAGACGCGGTCATAGGGAAGGCAGTCCCAGGAAGGCAGCGTCAGGACAGGGATATCCGGCGCGATGAAACCGAGCATCTGCTCGAAATCCGCAAGACGTTGTCCGTCGGACATGATGAACGCAACGGGCGCGCCCGTGCGGGCAAGCTCCGCCAGGATCAGCGGCTCCATGCCCGCAGGCACGTTGGCAACGGTAACGGGCCCGCCGGCATTGGCGACCTTGCGCGCATCAAATCCTGAGGTCATGCGGTATCAGTTTCCCGATTTTTCGTTCAGTCCGCCGGCGGTCACCGGGTCGAAGTCCGGACTATAGCTCGCGATGCGGCGGAAAAGTTCCGTCTGATGGCGCTCGGGTGTCTCGGCAGCGCCAGTCACCCACTTCAGGAGATCGTGATCGTCCTCTGCCATGATGATCTCCAGCGCATCGAGCTCTGCCTCGGAGAGGGAGCCAATCTCGGCCTCTGCGAACTGCCCGAGGACCAGGTCCATCTCCCGGATGCCGCGATGCCAGCAACGATACAGGATGCGGCGCCGGCGTGGGTCGAGATCGGCACTCGTGCGGCTCAGTCCAGTCATGTCTCACACCCCTTGCTGTGAAAGCGCCTCTATACAGGCTGCCGCCCGCTTTGTCAGCCTTGCCAAGGTCGCATTTCCCGTAGCATTTACTGCATCATGCGTCCGCAATTGCTCGATCCCCTGTTTGCTTCCGTCACGACACTTCCGGGCGTCGGGCCGAAGCTTGCCGCCCTCATTGCCAAACTCCTCGGCAAGGAAGAAGCCGACGACTGCCGGGTGGTGGATCTGGTCTTTCATGCCCCCTCGTCGATCATCGACCGACGAAACCAGCCGGGCATTGCGCTGGCGCCGCAGGGCGTGGTGGTGACCATCACCGCCCGGGTCGACCGCCATCAGCCGCCGCCTCGCGGCAAGTCCAATGTTCCCTATCGCGTGTTTCTGCACGACGATACGGGCGAGTTGTCGCTGGTGTTCTTCAAGGGCAATGCGCAGTGGCTGGAAAAGGCTCTGCCGCTCGATGAAACCGTGGTCGTTTCAGGCAAGGTCGACTGGTTCAACGGGCGGCCCAGCATGGTGCACCCCGATTACATCGTGCGGGAGGCGGCGGCCGAGGAAATGCCGCTGGTGGAGCCCATCTATCCGCTCACGGCCGGCCTGTCGCTCAAGGTTCTGCGCCGCGCCGTTTCAGAAGCCGTGGCGCGGGTGCCGGAGACGCCGGAGTGGATCGATGGCGAATATGCCCGGCGGCAGGGTTTTCCCGATCTGCGCCAGGCGTTTCTCGACCTTCATTCCCCCCGTGACGGCGCCGATCTCGATCCTCAGGCGCCGCACAGGCGCCGCCTTGCCTACGACGAGTTCCTCGCCGGTCAGCTTTCGCTGTCGCTCGTCCGCCAGCGTCTCCGCCGGGTGCCGGGGGTTCCGGTAAAGCCGACGGGCAGGATAACGGATGCGATCCTGGCGGCCCTGCCCTTCCGTCCGACCGGAAGCCAGACGCGGGCGGTCGAAGACATCCTGAAGGACATGGCAAGCGAGCAGAGGATGCTGCGCCTGCTGCAGGGCGACGTGGGTTCCGGCAAGACGCTCGTCGCGCTGCTTTCCATGGCCGCGGCCGTGGAAGCGGGCGGACAGGCCGTGCTTATGGCGCCAACAGAAATCCTGGCAAGGCAGCACCATGCGACGATCTCGAAGATGGCGGCCCCCGCCGACCTGCGGGTCGAGGTGCTCACGGGTCGCACGAAAGGCAAGGAGCGGGAAGCCATCCTTGAAAGGATCGCCTCCGGCGAAGCACAGATCATCATCGGCACCCATGCCCTTTTCCAGGATCAGGTGAGCTACCGGAACCTGCTGATGGCGGTGGTGGACGAACAGCACCGCTTCGGCGTGCACCAGCGTCTGCGCCTCACCTCCAAGGGCATTTCACCGCACATGCTGGTCATGACGGCGACGCCCATTCCGCGAACGCTGGTTCTGGCGGCTTTCGGCGATATGGACGTCTCCAAACTTACCGAGAAACCCGCGGGGCGAAAGCCGATCCAGACGATCACGGTTCCGAGCGAGCGGACGGGCGAGATCATCGACCGGCTCCGCGCCGCCCTCGCCGAAGGCAAGAAGGCATACTGGATCTGCCCGCTCGTCGAGGAGTCGGACGTCGTGGAGCTGATGTCTGCGGAGGAACGGTTCGCCGTTCTCCAGTCTGAGCTACACGCGCCCATAGGCCTCGTCCATGGCCGGATGACGGGGCCAGAAAAGGACGCTGTCATGCAGGCCTTCAAGGCGGGCGAGACGCGCCTTCTCGTCGCCACCACCGTGGTGGAAGTGGGCGTCGACGTGCCGGATGCAACCATCATGGTGATAGAACATGCGGAGCGTTTCGGCCTGGCGCAGTTGCACCAGCTGCGCGGGCGCGTGGGCCGTGGCGACGAGGCATCCACCTGCATCCTGCTCTACAAGGGACCGCTCGGGGAAACCGGAAAGGCGCGCCTGTCAATCCTGCGGGACACGGAGGACGGTTTCCTGATCGCCGAGGAAGACCTTAAGCTGCGTGGCGAAGGAGAGCTTCTGGGCACCCGTCAATCCGGTACGCCGGGCTTCCGTATCGCCAGCCTCGAGGCCCATGCGGATCTGCTCGAGGTCGCGAGAAAGGATGCCGCCTACGTGATCGAGAAGGATCCGGAGCTGCTTTCGCCGCGTGGAGAATCGTTGAGGACGCTGCTTTACCTGCACCGGCGCGACGAGGCGATCCGTTTTCTACGAGCCGGTTGACCCTGCAGGCGCCGGCTCTTCCGCCGCCTTCGCCAGCTTCGGCTTGTAATCCGGCGTAATCAGGCCGGCCGAGAGCAGCACCTTTGCCGCATCCTCCGGGCTCATGTCCAGCATCACGATCTTGCGCTTCGGCACGTAGATCAGGAAACCGGCGGTGGGAATCGGCGTCGGCGGCAGGAACACCGCCACCACTTCTTCGCCGAGTTCGTTGAACCGAACTGCCAGCTCGCCCTTCGGTTCACCGGAAATGAACACCAGCGACCAGAGCCCCGGGCTTGGATATTCGATCAGCCCCACCTTCTTGAAGGAGGTCGACTGCTCCTTGAGCACGGACTCGAAGATCTGTTTCACGCCCCGGTAGATGGAGCTGACAAGCGGCATGCGGTGCACGAGACGCTCGCCATATTCCACGACCGTACGCCCGATCAGGTTCTTGCCGAGCAGGCCGACAACGGTGATCAGTACGACCGCGATGAGCAGACCGAAACCCGGAATGGCAAATTTGAGATAGCTTTCGGGATTATAGCGGACAGGAATATACGGCTTCACCCAGCTGTCTGCCCAGTGAATGAAGGTCCAGGTGAGCCAGATGGTGATGGCCATCGGCGCACAGATGATCAACCCGGTGAGAAAATTGTTCCGAAGCCGAGTTGTGAAGCTTTCGCGCTGAATTGAAGGCTCCATCGGAAGGAAACTCTCCTCATCCGGTGGTTTGAGAAATCGCGCGGACAATGCCGGATTGGAGCGAGACATGCAAGGGAGCAATTACGTCTGCTTCCCTGCGCATCGGCTTAAAGGACGAAGTCGCTCGCCGAGAGTGCCGAAACGTTCTTCAGGAGAATGGAGAAATCGGCGCCGGATATGCCGTCTGTGTCGCCATAAACGATGACATCCGCGCCTGATTTCACGTACCAGATGTCGTAGCCATGCTTCACGTTCGCGGCGTGGAAGGCAAAGCTCTGGTCTCCGCTCAGCTTTGCATTGGCGTCCATGCCTGCCAGATGGATCTTGTCGACCCCTCGCTTGAAGTCGAGGATCATGTCCCGGCTCGGCACCGCAATCCTGGATTCGTCAGGTCGCCCGAAGACGAAATAGTCTGTGCCACCGCCTCCATGCAGTGTATCTGCGCCCAGTCCGCCATAGAGGCGATCCACGCCGGTATCGCCTGCAAGGAAATCATCCCCGCCCCCGCCGTTCATGGTATCATTACCGGCGAAGCCGCAGAAGAAATCGTCGCCGCTGGAAAGCTGGATCGAGTCATTGCCGGCAAAGATCGCCTTGAACACGACCCCATCATCGGCGGTGGAGGCAGAAAGCGCTGCCGCGGTCAGTTTTGTCACATCGAGGACAGCATGGTCGATAATCCAAGAGGGCCTGAAACTCGGCTTGCTTCCGCCGTTATAGATCCCTGCCGAAAGAACTGAGGCGGTACCGAACACATATCCCATCGCATTGATGTGGAGACCGCTCCCGGAGATCACATAGTCAGGTGCTGTCGGATTCGAATACACATAGGAGAAGGCGTACCGGGTGTCTCCCACATCCAGATTACGCGCAGTGCTCACCGAGGCCACGTTCGCGAACATGTCGCGAAGATTGAAATCCATGTAATTGAAAGCATATTTGGCGGAAAAGTTTACCATTACTGCGCCCTCGTTGAGGCCGCAATCTTAAGACACAGGGCCATCAACCGTAAGGTGCCGGAATGGACTAGTCCATTCCGGCCCTGATGGGCGCAATTACTCCACCGTCACGGACTTTGCCAGGTTGCGCGGCTGATCCACGTCCGTGCCCATGAAGACGGCGGTGTGGTAGGCGAGCAGCTGGATCGGAAGCGAGAAGACCATCGGCGCGATGAGTTCGTCAACTTCCGGAAGAACGATCGTTGCCATCGTCGGCAGGTTCGAGGCGGCGGCACCCTTTGCATCCGTAATGAAGATGATCTTGCCGCCGCGGGCTGCCACTTCCTGCATGTTGGAGACCGTCTTTTCGAAGAAGCGGTCATGCGGGGCAATGACGATGACGGGCATGTTTTCGTCGATCAGCGCGATCGGCCCATGCTTCAGCTCGCCGGCTGCATAGCCTTCGGCGTGGATGTAGGAGATTTCCTTCAGCTTCAGCGCGCCTTCCATGGCGAGCGGGAAACTGGTGCCGCGGCCGATGTAAAGCACGTCCTTGACCTTGGAGAGATCGCGCGACAGCTGCTCGATCTGGCCCTGAATGCTGTTCAGCACCGCGCTCATGATGCGCGGTACCTCGGTGAGGTGGCGGACGAGTTCCTTTTCCTCGGCTTCGGTGATCGTCCCGCGCGCGCGGCCTGCGGCAATCGCGAGCGACGCGAGAACGGTCAGCTGGCAGGTGAATGCCTTGGTCGAGGCAACCCCGATCTCCGGACCGGCGAGAATGGGGAATACCGCATCGGATTCCCGGGCGATCGTGGATTCCTTGACGTTGACGACGGCGCCGATCTTGAGGCCGTTTTCCTTGCAGTAGCGCAGCGAAGCCAGGGTATCTGCCGTTTCCCCCGACTGGGAGATGAAGAGCGCTGCCTGATCCGGCGAAAGCGGCATTTCGCGATAGCGGAATTCGGAGGCCACATCGATCTCGACGGGAAGGCGGGCATAGCGCTCGAACCAGTATTTGCCGACAAGGCCGGCGAGATAGGCCGTGCCGCAGGCGGAAATGGCAAGGCGTGATACGCCGGTGAAATCGATAAGGCCGGTCTCGGCGTTGACGGTGTGGTTGGCAAAATCCACGTAGTGACCGAGGGCATGGGAAATGACCTCCGGCTGCTCGTAGATCTCCTTTTCCATGAAGTGGCGGTGATTGCCCTTGTCCACCAGGAAGGCGGAAGCCTGCGAGATCTGGCGCGGACGCTCGACCGGGTTCCCGGCGAAATCCATGATCTCGGCACCCTTGTGGGTGATGATGGCGCAGTCGCCATCATGCATGTAGGCAATCTGGTTGGTGAATGGCGACAGCGCGATCGCATCGGAGCCAAGGAAGGTTTCGCCCTTGCCGAAACCGATGGCCAGCGGCGGACCCGAACGGGCGCCGAGCAGCGTGTTCGGATCGTCCTGGAAGAGCACGACCAGCGCATAGGCACCGCGCACGCGGTTGAGCATCTTCAGCATCGCGTCGCGATGGGAAAGGCCCTCGCGGGTGTATTTGGCGAGAAGATGGGCAACCACCTCGGTATCGGTCTGCGAGGTGAAGACCGCGCCTTCGGCCTTCATCTCGTCTCGCAGTTCGGAGAAATTCTCGATGATGCCGTTGTGAACCACGGCCACGCCCTCGACGAAATGGGGGTGGGCATTGGTCTCGTTCGGTACACCATGGGTCGCCCAGCGGGTGTGGGCGATGCCGGTGGTTCCCGGAAGCGGCTCGTCCGCAAGCTTCTTCTGCAGGTTGAACAGCTTGCCTTCGGCGCGGCGACGTTCCAGCACGCCCTCGTTCACGGTCGCGACGCCCGCGGAATCGTAGCCACGATATTCGAGGCGGGTCAGGGCTTCCACAAGCCGGCCCGCAACCGGTTCAGTCCCGACGATTCCAACAATACCGCACATGAATAGGTCTCCGTTTTGCAGTGCATCAACCGCGCTTTACCTACCGAATTCTCAGCGTAACTCAACAAGCGCAGCGGTCACATTCGGTTTCGAAGCGTTACAACCCGTACTAGACGAACCTTAACTGTTCTTCTTTTTGGCCGCCTTGATCGCGGCATTTCGCTCCCGGATCTCGCGGGCCCGCCCAGGCTTCACCTCTTGCCGCCCGCGGCCAAGCGCCAGCGCGTCGTCGGGAACATCCGCCGTGATGACGCTGCCGGAGCCGACCAGCGCGCCGTCACCGATGGTAACGGGAGCCACCAGCGAACTGTTCGAACCGATGAAGGCGTTGGCACCGATCCGCGTCTCGAACTTGTTGTAGCCGTCGTAATTGCAGGTGATCGTGCCGGCTCCGATGTTCGCGTGAGCGCCGATGAAGGCATCGCCGATATAGGTCAGATGGTTGACCTTGGCGCCCTCGCCGATCTCTGCCTTCTTGACCTCGCAGAAATTGCCCACCTTTGCGTTCCGGCCCAGATTGGCACCCGGGCGCAGCCGCGCGAAAGGCCCCACCGCCGCTCCGGACGCCACGCGCGCGCCCTCGATATGGCTGAAGGCGTGGATAACCGCACCGCTTTCGATCACTGCACCGGGACCGAAGACTACATTCGGCTCGATCAGGACATCTGGCTCGATGACGGTGTCGTGGCAAAGGAATACGGTCTCGGGCGCGATCATGGACACGCCCGACAGCATAAGTTCGTTGCGGCGGCGCTGCTGCCAGAGGCGTTCGATCACGGCGAGTTCGGCGCGGGTATTGCAGCCGGTCATCTCCTCTTCCGGAGCATCGACGGCCACGACCCGGCTACCCAGCGAACGGGCGATTTCCACCAGATCGGTCAGATAATATTCCCCCTTGGCATTGTTGTTGGTGATCCGGTCGAGGAAGGACAGGGCCTTGCCGCCGTTGATGGCGATGAGCCCGCTGTTGCACCAGTTGACCTTGCGCTCCTCGTCGGTAGCGTCTTTCTCCTCGCGGATGGCGAGGAGTTCTCCGTCCTGCACGAGCAAGCGCCCGTATCCGAACGGGTTTGCGGTGTGGAAGCCGATGACGGCGACATCGGCCCCCTCGGCAATCTGCGCCCGCGCCTTCAGAAGCGGCGCTTCGGTCAGCAGCGGTCCATCGCCGTTGACGACGACGATATCGTCATAGCCTTGCGCAATCGCCTCGCGCGCCATCAGCACCGCATGGCCCGTGCCCTTGCGCTCGCTCTGGAAGAAGGGAGTGATCGTGACGTCGCCGATCCGCGCCGCGTCCGTCACCTTCTCGGCATCGCGACCGGTGATGAGTGCAACGTCTGCAATGCCGGCGCGGCGCACAGCATCGATCACATGCGCAATCATCGGCCGCCCGCCAACCGGGTGCAGAACCTTCGACATGGACGATTTCATCCGGGTGCTATCACCTGCAGCCAGAACAACGGCCAGGCAGCGACGTGCTGTCATCCCAATCTCCCATTCCTCTCGTGCCCGCGCATGAAAACGGGCTGTGACCGCATTGGCGGCCCGCTTGATGATTCCTGCTGTAGCAAAAAGGCTATGGCAATGTCGCGGGAAACCTTGCGGAAGTTGCAGGACATGGGATCGGTCAGATCCCGCCCGCGGCGTCGACGCGGGTCAGCAGGATCTTGTCGATCCGTCGCCCATCCATGTCGATCACTTCGAAACGGTATCCGAAACGCTCCAGCGTATCGCCTTCCTCCGGCGACTTGCGCAGTTCCTGCACCAGATAGCCCGCAATCGTTTCGAAATGCCCTTCGGTTTCGATGGCATCGAGATCAAGCGCGAGCTCCACCTCGTGGATCGGCGTGCGGCCGTCGATCAGGTAGCTGCCGTCATCCCGCTGGCGGATGAGGGTGGAATCGTTGTCGTCATAGTTGGACGGCAGGATGCCCACGATGGCTTCCAGCAGGTCGGAGGGCGTGAGAATGCCTTCCGTGCTGCCATATTCATCGACGATGATGGCGATATGCATCGGCGTCGACTTGAAGGTTTCCAGCGCCTTGAGACAGGAAGAGGTTTCCGGTATCGCGACCACGCCCTGAACCAGGTTGCGAAGACTGAAGGTTTTCGGGTCGATTGCGCTGGACAGGATATCCCGGGCGTGAACCGCGCCGATGACATTGCGGTCATCCCCCTCGACCACGAGATAGCGGGAATGGCGGGTTTCCTCGATCTCGCGGCGGATCTCCTCCAGCGTGTCGTTCACGTCGAGCGACACCACCTCGGTCCTGTGCGTCATGATGGACTTCACCGAGCGGTCGCCAAGCCCGATGATGCGGCGAAGGATATCGTGTTCTTCCTTTTCGATGACGCCGCTTTCTGCGCCTTCCGCGAGAACCGCATGCACTTCGGCTTCGGTGACCTCGTCGGCGCTCTTGCCGAGCATGCCCGTCAGCCGCATCACGAGTTTGGCGGAAATCTCGAACAGAAAGACGATGGGTGCGGCAACCCTGGACAGCAGCGACATTGGCCGTGCAACGATCAGCGCAAGCGCTTCGGCATTGCTGAGCGCCAGCTGCTTCGGAATGAGCTCGCCGACGATCACCGAAAAATAGGTGATGCCCGTGACCACAAGCGCGACGGAAATGGAATCCGCATAGGGGCCGATACCCGGCATGGCCGCGAATGTGGGAGCAATCTTGTCCGAGATCGCAGCTCCACCATAGGCACCGGCAAGGGTTCCGACGAGGGTGATGCCCACCTGGACGGTCGAAAGGAAGTTGCCGGGATCTTCGGCAAGCCTCAGCGCGGTCAGCGCGCGGCGGTCACCCTGCTTTGCCTTCTGCCTCAGGATCGGCTTGCTGGCCGATACGATGGCCATTTCGGAGAGGGAGAAGAAGGCATTGATCAGAAGCAGGATAAAGATGACTGCCAATTCAGTCGTTATCATGGACCACCATAGGGCTGACCCGTCCGGTGCCGGTCCGGACGGTCGTCGTGTCGGGCGAAGCACCTGCCTTTATCCGGCTGGAGTGTCGCGCGCTTCAAAGCGGTCGCGGTCCAGGAGGCAGTGGCGTTCGTGTTCCGTGAGATAGTGCAGCGCGCCGCCAAATACAATCGCTCAATATCCCGGAAGCGGGAAATGGAAAGGGCGCCCGAAGGACGCCCTCCCCTGTTCTGTCGATGTGGCCGGCTTACTGCGGCAGCTTGTCGTCGACGCCTTCGATGTAGAAGTTCATGCCGAGGATGGTGCCGTCGTCAGCGCTTTCGCCTTCCTTCAGCCACGGCGAACCGTCCTGCTTGTTGATCGGGCCGGTGAAGGGCTTCAGCTCGCCGGACTTGATCTTGGCTTCGGTTTCCTCTGCCATCTTCTTCACGTCGTCGGGAACGTTGGTGTAGGGCGCCATCGTCAGGATGCCGTCCTTCAGGCCGTCGAAGCTCTGCTGCGAGGTCCAGGTGCCGTCCAGAAGGGCCTTGGTGCGCTTGACGTAATAAGCGCCCCAGGTGTCGACGATCGCGCTCATCTGGGCATTCGGGCCGGCCTTGATCATGTCGGAGGCCTGACCGAAGGCCTTGATGCCACGCTCTTCGGCAACCTGCATCGGTGCGGTCGTGTCGGTGTGCTGGGTCAGCACGTCCACGCCCTGGTCGATCAGCGCCTTCGCGGCATCTGCTTCCTTGCCCGGGTCGAACCAGGTGTTCACCCAGATGACCTTCAGCTTGAAGTTCGGGTTCACGGTGCGGGCACCGTGCAGGAACGAGTTGATGCCGGCAACCACTTCCGGGATCGGGAAGGATGCGATGTAGCCGGCGACGCCGGTCTTGGACATCTTGGCTGCGATCTGGCCGTTGATGAAGCGGCCTTCATAGAAGCGCGAGTTGTAGGTGGAAACGTTCGGAGCGGCCTTGTAACCGGTCGCGTGTTCGAACTTCACATCCGGGAACTTGGCAGCGACCTTCAGCGTCGCGTCCATGAAGCCGAAGGAGGTGGTGAAGATCAGGGCGCAGCCGGAACGGGCCATGCGCTCGATGGCGCGCTCCGCATCCGGGCCTTCCGGAACGTTTTCGAGGAAGGGTGCCTCGACCTTGTCGCCGAGCTCCTTCTCGAGCTGCTGGCGGCCGAGTTCGTGCGCCTGGGTCCAGCCGCCGTCGGTCTTCGAGCCGACATAGACGAAGCAGACCTTGGTCTTGTCGGCGGCCTGGGCTGCGCCCGAGGCCAGGATCATGGCCACGGTTGCGGCCAGTGCGAGAGCAAGTTTCTTCATGATTACCCCTCTTGTGTTATCGGGTTTGGTTCTCTCGAGCGGCTTGGGAGACCGCCTTGTTTTTATGGACGCGAAGGTTCCACATTTCTGGCGTCCGGCGCAAGCGCCGGAGCGCAAATTTTCATCGATCCGGAACGAAAGGCTTACCGAGGCAGGCCGGCGTGTTGATCAATGTTGTCCGGCGGTTATGGGATATGATGATCAACACGATAATGGTTGCGGCATAGGGGAGTGCCGAGAGGAACTGCGACGGGATGGCAAGCCCCAGCGCCTGTGCGTGAAGCTGGCCGATGGTGACTGCACCGAACAGGTATCCGCCGGCGAGTACCCGCCACGGACGCCAGGAGGCGAAGACCACCAGCGCGAGCGCGATCCAGCCGCGGCCGGCAGACATGTTCTCCACCCACTGCGGGGTGTAGATCAGCGAAAGCTGCGCACCGGCGAGCCCTGCACAGGCTCCGCCGAACATCACCGCCAGGTAGCGGGTACGGATCACCGATATGCCGAGCGCGTGGGCCGAACCATGGCTGTCGCCGATGGCGCGGATCTTCAGCCCCGCCCTTGTGCGGAACAGGAACCAGTTGACCCCGACAACGAGGGCTATCGAGGCATAGAAGACGATATCCTGCTTGAAGAAGATCGGGCCGACGAAGGGTATGTCCGACAGGACGGGAAAGACGATCTGCGGAAGCTTGACGCCGGGAACGCCGACGAAGCTTTCTCCCAGATTTCCGGACACCCCGAGGCCAAGGATGGTCAGCGCGAGACCCGTTGCCACCTGGTTCGCAACGAGCGTCAGCGTCAGGAAGCCGAAGAGCAGCGAGAAGAGCGCGCCCGTTGCAATGCCGGCAAGGACGCCCAGAGAGGGCGATCCCGACATCTGGGCGACCGCGAAGGCTGCGACTGCCCCCATGATCATCATGCCCTCGACGCCGAGATTGAGAACCCCGGCTCTTTCGGTCACGAGTTCGCCCATTGCGGCAATCACCAGCGGTGTCGCGGCGGTGATGATGGTGAGGATGATGGCTTCGATGATCATCTCACGCGCCCCCTTGCGTCTTGTTGCCGAGGCTGTCCCAGACGATGCGGACCTTGTAGCGGATCAGCGTGTCGCAGGAGAGGACGAAGAACAGCAGCAATCCCTGGAAAACGCGGGTGACCTTGTCAGACACCCCGATCGAGAGCTGCGCGGCCTCGCCGCCGAGATAGGTCAGCGCCAGGACCAGCCCGGACGCGATGGCACCCAGAGGGTTGAGGCGTCCCAGGAAGGCGACGATGATCGCGGTAAAGCCGTAACCGGGCGAAATGACCGGCTGCAGGTGACCGATCGAGCCCGAAACCTCCGCAATGCCCGCGAGACCCGCCAGCGCGCCGGACAGGAGCATGGAGAACCAGATCATCCGCCGGCTCGAGAAGCCTGCAAACCGCCCTGCCCGTTCGGATTCGCCCAGCACGGATACCTCGAAGCCCTTCAGCGTGAAGCGCATCATGAACCACAGCAGCACGGCAGCCACGATCGCGAAGGCGAAGGCCCAGTGTGCACGCCCGGATTCCAGCATCGCGGGAAGGGTCGCAGACTCCGAGAAAGTAACCGATTCCGGGAAGTTCATGCCGCCGGGATTGCGCCACACGCCTCGTACCAGCCAGTCCAGGAAAAGCTGGGCGATGTAGACCAGCATCAGGCTTGTCAGGATCTCGTTCGTGTTCATCCGGCTCTTGAGAAAGGCCGGGATGGCTGCGAATGCCGCACCACCGATGGCGCCCATGATCAGCATCAGGGGCAGAACTGCGCCGTTCTGAAAATCCGGGAACATGATGGGCAGGATCGAGCCGGTGATCGCGCCGATGGTGAACTGGCCTTCCGCGCCGATGTTCCAGTTGTTCGACCGGTAGCAGATGCAGAGGCCCGCCCCGATCAGGATCAGCGGAGCGGCCTTGATGGCGAGTTCGTGCAGCGACCACACTTCCAGAAGCGGTTCTATGAAGAAGCTGTAGAGCGCATCCAGCGGGCTTTTTCCGAGCAGGGCAAAGAGGATCGCGCCGGCGATGCCCGTCAAAACCAGCGCCAGCAGGGGCGAGGCAAAGGAAAAGAAGGCGGATTGGCCCGCGCGTTTCTCGAGTTCAATGCGCATGGGCAGCCTCCGGCGCGGACTTCGTCTCGTGCATGCCGCCCATCAGCAGGCCGATCTTTTCCATGCTGAGTTCGCCGGCGGGATAGGGTTTCGAAAGCCGGCCTTCGGAGATCACGGCAATTTCGGTCGCGACCTCGAAAATCTCGTCGAGGTCCTGGCTGATCACGAGGACGGCCGAACCGGATCGGGCGAGATCGACCAGAGCCTGGCGGATCCTGCTCGCTGCACCGGCGTCCACACCCCAGGTAGGCTGGTTGACGATCAGCACGGCCGGTTGCCGGTCAAGCTCGCGGCCGACGATGAACTTCTGCAGGTTACCGCCCGAAAGCGATCCGGCAGCCGGATCCTCGCCGCTCTTGCGCACGTCCATCGCCTCGCAGATGCGCTTCGTGGCTGCCTTGACCGCCGCATGGCGGATGAGACGCAAGGGACCTGAAATGAAGGCCTTTCGGTCCGACTTGTGCCGGGCCAGAACCAGATTGTCGGAAAGCGGCATGGATGTCACCGCGGCATGACCGTGGCGTTCTTCCGGCACGAAACCGGCGCCCAGCAGGCGACGGCCGGAAATGCCGAGGCGCCCGACCGGCTTTTCCCGGATGCGGACAGCATTGTTGTCACCGACCGGATACTCGCCCGAAAGCGCATCGAAGAGCTCGCCCTGACCATTGCCCGCGACGCCGGCAATCGCCAGGATTTCACCGGCCTTGACGCGCAGGTTGACGTCCTTCAGCGACACCGCGAAGGGGGTGCGGGCGGGAACGGAGAGATTCACCGCCTCCAATTGAACCCCACCTGAGGGAATGTCGGAAATCCGCTTCACCGACTCCACCTCCGCACCGACCATCATCCGGGCGAGCGAGGCCGGCGTTTCCTGGCGGGGATCGCAGGCTCCGGTGACCTTTCCGTGGCGGAGCACGGTTGCACGATCGCAGATCCGCTGCACCTCCTCGAGGCGGTGGCTGATGTAGAGGACTGACCGGCCTTCGGCCTTCAGTTTCGCCAGCGTTTCGAAAAGCCGGTCGGCCTCCTGCGGGGTCAGAACGGAGGTCGGCTCATCGAGGATGATAAGGCTGGGGTTCTGCAGGAGTGCACGCACGATCTCGATGCGCTGGCGCTCGCCGACAGACAGGTCCGCCACATGGGCATGAGGATCGAGCGGCAGGCCGTAATTGCGCGAGAGCGTCGCCGCCTCCTCCGCGATCCGCGCCAGCGAAATGCCGGGATCCAGCGAAAGGGCGATGTTCTCGGCCACGGTCAGCGCTTCGAAAAGGGAGAAATGCTGAAAGACCATGCCGATGCCGGTCTTGCGCGCCTCCCCCGGCGAAGAGATCCGCACGGGTTGCCCTTTCCACACGATCTGTCCCGAGGTCGGGGCCAGAACGCCGAACAGCATCTTCACCAGCGTGGACTTGCCAGCGCCGTTCTCGCCCAGAAGAGCGTGAATTTCCCCCGGCTGTATTTCCAGGTCTATTCCATTGCAGGCAGCAAATTGACCGAACAGCTTTGTCAGCTTGTTGACGGTCAGCAAGGCGACGTTCTGAGACGCTTCCAATGCCGACACCTATCCCCCGTTTATGAGCCGCCCCTCCATGTCCCGATCATATCAGGGGATCAGCAATGTTGTTCCGCTCGTTTTTCTGCTTTCCAGGTCCCGATGGGCCCTTCCCGCTTCTGCGAGCGGGTATGTCTGGTGGATATTGATACGCACTTTGTCCGTTTGGACAATATCAAACAGTGCATTTGCACAAGCCCGAAGCTCCTCCGGGGTGGAGGTATAGGAGAAAAGCGTCGGACGCGTCGCAAACAGAGAACCCTTCTGCGAAAGGAGGGCCATCTCGAAGGGAGGCACCGGTCCGGACGAGTTGCCGAAGCTCACCCACATGCCGCGAAGCTTCAGGCAATCGAGCGAGGAAGGGAACGTGTCCTTGCCGACGGAATCGTAGACGACATCGACGCCCTTGCCGCCGGTAATCTCCCTGACGCGGGACACGAAGTCTTCCTCGCGATAGTTGATGACGTGGTCGTAGCCATGGGCGCTCGCCAGTGCCGCCTTCTCCGCGGAACCGACGGTGCCGATGGTGGTGGCGCCGAGCGCCTTTGCCCACTGCCCGGCAATGAGCCCGACACCGCCGGCAGCGGCATGGAACAGCAGAACCGTTTCCGGCCCGACCCGGAAGGTGCGATTGAGCAGATATTCGGCTGTCATGCCCTTCAGCATCATCGCCGCGGCGGTTTCGAATGAGATCCCGTCGGGGATCTTCACGAGCTGACGCGCCGCGATGTTGGCTCTCCGGCTATAGGCCTTGTCGCCCGTGCCATAGGCGACGCGGTCGCCCACGGAAATCCCGCTGACGCCCTCGCCTACCTTGACGACAACACCGGCGCCTTCCTTGCCTGGAATGAAAGGCAGGCCGTTCGGCGCCTTGTAAAGACCGGTGCGGAAATAGACGTCGATGAAATTGAGGCCGATCGCCCTGTGCTCCACCTGCGCTTCGCCAGGTCCCGGTTCGGGCAGATCCACCGTCTCGAGCTTCAGCACCTCCGGTCCGCCGAGTTCCCGGATCAGAATGGCTTCGGTCTTTTCCATGACGGCTTACTCCTTGCGGCCAAGATTGGGGAAGAGCTGAAGAACCGCCCCGATGAAGTAGAGATAAAGCCCGGACGCGACGAAGCCGATCATCACCCATGTCGGCGTCTGGAAATGGAGAAGCAGCGAGTAGCCTCCAAGCGCGCACCAGAGCAGGCAGATGCCGAGGTTCAGCGGCCGCAGCCGCTTGACGCGAACGGGGTGCAGGAAATGCACCGGCAGGAAGGTGAGAAGCACGGAGCCGAAAACCAGTATGCTCGTCGTCACCGGTCCCGCATTGGTGACGAAGAGCGTCAGGATGATCATGTTCCAGACGACGGGAAAGCCGGAGAAGAAATACTCGTCCGTCTTCATGCCCGTATCGGCATAGTAGATGGCGCTGGAAACGACGATCAGGCCGGCCGCGATGAACGACCAGGGTGCGCCCAGAATGCCGCTCTGATAGAGCGCGAAGGCCGGCACCAGCACATAGGTCACGTAATCGATGATATTGTCCAGCGTGTCGCCAGACCAGTTGGGCAGCACTTCCTTGACGCTGAGCTTGCGCGCAATGGGCCCGTCGATACCATCGACGATCAGCGCCAGCCCCAGCCACCAGAACATGTCCACGAAGCGGTGTTCCGCTGCCGCGATCACGCTGAGCAGAGCCAGAAACGAGCCCGAGGCCGTGAGGATGTGAACGGAAAAGGCGCGGATTTCTGCATAGGGCACCGGCCGGTAGTTGAAGATCTTCTTGAGCAGTGTCATGGCCCTCGTCCGCCTTCTCCAGAAGCTTTCCGGCAAAGGCCGGTGCGTCGAACCCTTGAGCCTGCCCCCGCCGGCCCTCTTCCACCATCGGATGCCATGAGAAGCCGACCCGCGTCCAGCAAAAAACCATGATGGCCACCAACCTTCCCCGGAAAGCTGCGTCCAATCATCCCATGGATTTCATGAGGCAAAACGCCTAGATAGGCTTCACATGCAGGAAGCACGGGAAGCGCGCGTCATGGAAAAGTTCGAGGTTGCGGTCGTCGGTGGCGGTTTGGCGGGTCAGATTGCAGCCCTTGCCCTGGCGCGGGCGGGACGCAAGATCGTGCTGCTGGCGCCCGAGCCTGCGGCGGCCGACAAACGGACGACCGCGCTGATGGACCAGTCCATACGCTTCATGGAACGCCTCGGAGTCTGGGAGAACATGGCCGGCAGCACCGCCGCGCTCTCCACCATGCAGATCATCGACGGCACGAAGCGTCTGCTGCGGGCGCCGCCGGTCGCCTTCCGCGCCTCGGAAGTCGGGCTCCATGCCTTCGGATACAATTTCCCTAACGCTGCCATGCTGCCCGTACTGTCTGCGGCCCTCGAAGCAGAACCCAATGCAACCCTTCGCAAGGCTGCGGCAGAGCGGATTTCGCACCGCACGGATGCGGTGGAAATCCTGCTCGCCGATGGCAGCCTTATCGAAGCCGATTTCGTGGTGGGTGCCGATGGACGCCGCTCGCCTGTGCGCGACAGCGCAGGAATCGACGTGCGCACTTGGTCCTACCCTCAATCCGCGCTGGTGCTGAATTTCCGGCACGAGCGGCCGCACCGCAATGTCTCGACGGAGTTCCACACGGAGGCCGGTCCATTCACCCAGGTGCCGCTGCCCGGCGACCGTTCCAGCCTGGTGTGGGTCATGAAGCCTGCAGAAGCCGAGGCGATGCGCGATCTTCCGCTGGCAGAGCTCAGCCGCCGCGTCGAGGAGCGCATGCAGTCGCTGCTCGGCAAGGTGGAGGTGGAAGAGGGCGTTCAGGCATGGCCTCTGTCCGGCATGATGGCCAAGGCTTTCGGCAAGGGCCGGGTGGCCCTGGTTGGCGAAGCGAGCCATGTTTTCCCGCCCATCGGCGCACAGGGGCTCAATCTCAGCCTTCGCGACATCATGGCGCTCGTCGACATCATCGCTCCCTCTTCCGGTGGACCGATTCCCGCGGATGCGGGCGACCGTTTCGACCGCAAGCGCCGCGCTGACGTGATGAGCCGAACGGCAAGTGTCGACCTCCTCAACCGCTCGCTTCTGTCCGACTTCCTGCCGATGCAGATGCTGCGTGCGGCTGGCCTTCACGTGCTTGCCAGTGTCCCGCCGCTCCGGGGCCTGGTGATGCGCGAGGGTGTGGAGCCCGGTCGTGGCTTTCGCTCGATACCTTCAGCCCTGCGGGAAAAGCTCCGCCGGAAGGAAGCCTGAGCGAAGCGCGTAAAGCACGAGCGTGATGGTGCCCACGGACACCACGGTGCTGATCAGGATCGTCGCCGAAGCCCGCTCCTGCCAGGTGTGATACTGCTGACCGATCACGAAGACATTGGCAGCCGTCGGCAGCGCAGCCAGCAGCACCGCCGACTGTATCCAGACCGGATCGAAGCCGCCCACCGATGCCAGCACGAGATAGACGATGGCCGGATGCAGCAGCAGCTTGGCCGGCACGATGTAGTAGATCTCCGCCGGCACTCTCTTCAGCGGCCGGAGCGCAAGCGTGACCCCCATGGCGAAAAGCGCGCAAGGCGCCGCGGCCTGCGCCAGCGTATTCACCAGTTGCTCTGCGGGTGCCGGAACCGGAACGGCAAGCGCGACCACCACGAAGCCCGCTGCGCAGGACAGTATGAACGGATGCAATGCCACCTTGGCGAGGATGGTGAAGGCCAGCCGTCCGGGCGAACGCTTCTCGCCGCCGGCAAAGGCCATCATTGCCGGCGCCACGATGAAATGCATCGCATTCTCGAAGCAGACGATCAGAGCGACGGGAACGGCCGCCCTTTCGCCCAGCGCGAGCAGGGCAAGTCCCGGCCCCATGTAGCCGATATTGCCATAGGCGCCGCCGAAGGCCTGCACCGTCGATTCCGCCACCGGATTCCGGCGGATGATTCGTCCCGCGAGATACACCGCCGCGAAAACGAGATAGGTGGCCGCAACATCGGCCAGAATGAAGTCGATCCGGGTCAGGTCATGAAGCGGCGTCTTGGACACCAGCTTGAAGAAGAGCGCAGGCAGCGCCGCATAGATGATGAAGGTGTTCATCCAGCCGAGCGCTTCCGCCTGCTGGCCGGTGATGCGCGCTGCACCATAGCCGATCAGGATGAGGCCGAAGAACGGCAGGAGGAGCGCCAGTATTTCGAGCATCGGCCACGTTTTCCCTGAGTGCCGGCTTCCTTAGCCGATTTGCCCGAGGATGGGAAAGGTCTGCTGGAACCAGATGGCCATGTCGCTGATGTAACCGAGGATGAAGGCGAGGCCCGTCAGGACCAGGAACAGCCCGAGGATCTTCTCCACCAGGCCCAGATGCCGGCGGAAACGCACGAGGAACCGCATGAACGCGCCCGAAAAGCCTGCCGCGATCCAGAACGGAACCGCAAGGCCGAGGGAATAGATGGCCAGAAGCAGCGCACCCCCGCCGACCGTTTCCTTCGAGGCTGCAACGCCGAGGATGGCTCCGAGCACCGGACCGATGCAGGGCGTCCAGCCGAAGGCAAAGGCAAGGCCCATCACATAGGCGCCCGTCAGCGTCGCCGGTTTTGCCGAACTCTGGAAGCGGGCCTCCCGCGACAGAATGCCGATCCGGAAGACGCCGAGGAAATTGAGGCCCATCACGATGATGATCAGGCCGCCGATCTTCGACAGAAGGTCAAGGTGCTGGCGGAGCAGCCCGCCGATGGTCGAGGCCCCCGCCCCCAGTGCCACGAACACGGTTGCAAAGCCGAGCGTGAAGAGCACTGCAGGCCCCAGCACCGCAAGCCTTCCCTGCGTCCCCCTGCCCTTGTCCATGCCCGCGCGAAAATCTTCCACCGAGACGCCAGCCATGTAGCAGAGATAGGGAGGGACCAGCGGCAGGACGCAGGGTGACAGGAAGGACAATGCACCGGCAAGCAGCGCGCTCAGGAAGGAAATGTCAGCAATCATCATGCAGCCCTGCGGTCGGTCTTCGGGTTCCGGCTGTTCCTAGCCAATGACAGCCTGCCATGCCAATCACCTTTGTGTTTTGCGTTCCGCCAAATTGTCGCGGAAAAAGCGAAAAAAAACGCAAGCGAGCGGGTTGACCCGACAAGGCCTCCTGCATATGTTCCGCGCACTTCCCGAGGGGGCCATCCGACGCCCTCTCCATCCGTGGGAGCGCGTAGCTCAGTCGGTAGAGCAACTGACTTTTAATCAGTAGGTCCAGGGTTCGAATCCCTGCGCGCTCACCACCTTTACAATGTTCGATCCGTCACACGATTGCTGTCTTGCGCACCCCTGCCGTCGCGCCGTCGTGGCATTTGAAAGATCGGAACGTTGCCGAGCCTCTCGCCGCGTCCGGCTTGCCTTCCCAAGGCTCCTTTTTCACACGAGAACCGGTCAGGCGATAAGCCGATTCAGTCCGGAAGTAATGGCGCGCTGCGGTAAGCTGTTGAATTTTATGGGGAACCCCTTTGGAGCTGTGCCGTTGTGTAAGGGCGGGGCAACAACACCAAAAGGAGTTCAACCGAATGGCTAACCAGCAACAGAACCAATCCTCCGGTGACAATTCCAAGCGTGGCTTCGCGCCGATGGACAGCGAGAAACAACGCGAGATCGCCTCCAAGGGAGGCCAGGCCTCCGGTGGCAATTTCAAGAACGATCCCGCGCGGGCTGCAGAAGCCGGCCGCAAGGGCGGCCAGCACTAATACCGATCAGAGGCGGGGTTCGGCCCCGCCTCATTCACGAGGAGATCACCATGCAGGACCAGACCGTCCTCCGGGACATATTCGTTACAGGCCTGCGCAACGCGCACGCCATGGAAAACCAGGCCCTGTCGCTGATGAAGCCGCAGGTCCAGCGTATCGCCCGCTATCCAGAGGTCGCGGAGCGGCTGAAGGCCCACATTGCGGAGACCGAAGGGCAGATCGTTCGGCTGGAGGATATCCTCGAAAGCCTGAACGAGGATAATTCGACCCTGAAAGATCTTGCGCTGTCGTTCGGCGGCTCCGTTGCGGCGCTTGGCCATACGCTGGCCGAAGACGAAATCCTCAAGAACGCTCTCGCATCCTACGCATTCGAGAACTATGAAATCGCAGCCTACAAGTCGCTGCTGACGATGGCTGAAATGGGAGGCTACGGGGCGGCAAAGCCCATCCTTCAGCAAAACCTCCGCGAAGAAGAGCAGATGGCAGACTGGCTGGACCAGGAACTGCCCGTCATTACGCGCCGCTACGCGGACCTGTCCATGGCTGGGGAAGACGCGAGCGCCTGAGCATTTGACAGAACACCGTCGTCAGCCGCAGGCGCGCGGCTGACAACCCTCCGGATCCGGCGCTTCAGAAGCGGCAATCCTTTTTCAAGCGGCATCCAGCGCCGGCTCCGCACCCCGGCCTCCGGAAATTCATCCCACTCCCGATCGACCAGCATGCTGTGAACGGATACTCGGCGCAGGCGGAGCCTGCCCCTTTTGCGATAGAGATAGTGACCAAGCGGGCGGGCGGTCACCTGTCCTGTCACGCCGGCCTCTTCGAAGGCCTCGCGCAATGCGGCGCTGTCCGCGCTTTCCCCGGCCTCGATCGTGCCCTTGGGCAATGTCCATCGGCCCGTCGTCTTGCTGGTCACCAGCAGGATTTCGGGGCCCTCTACCCCCTGGCGAATGCAGAGTGCCGAGGCCTGCGGAACCAGGAACATCCGGATGAAATGGGAAATCATCAATAACCGTGTCGACTGTTGGCAATGGCATCGCCGACGCGCTTCCGCCGGCGCGACCGGTCCGCATTTACAAACATTGTTTTACAGAAATCGCAACCCATCATTAAATCCCCCGATAATCTGCAGTGTACGGTTGCGTTTGCGAGAGCCGCGGATGCCATCGGCGCCCCGCGCCTGCCTGAGGCCATCTCTGTCGCTATGAAGCCTGTCGCCGGAGCGCGCCTTGCTCTCCCGGGGAGAAGGCGCCCGCAACGTCTGCCTCCGCCTTCTCCGCCGAAGCGGGAAGCAGATGTGCCGGCGCTGGCCGCATCCATTCCGGATCTTCGCCCGTCAGTGATCTGATCGCGACGACCACAGCGTCTGCGAGTCTGTGTACCGCCGTGTAATCCTCGGAGGCCGGAGAAAGATTGGTGAGGTCAATCCTCAGGTGACGGTGGAGCCGCGCGGCGGCCTCGACGGTCGCAGCGCGTTCGCGATCGTTCAGCAAGTTCTTTCTCTTGTGGCGGGCAATCATGTCTTTCCTCTTGGGAGGGCATGAACATATCATGAACAAACATTGTTTCAAGATACCTGCCGGGCCTGAGACGGAAAAAGGGCCCGCAGGCCCTTTTGTCTTGCACTTGTTCCGGCAGGGCCATCAGGCTGCATACCGTCCTGCCTGATGGGCATGATCGGACAGCGTGAAACGGGCGATGAGGTCGCGCAGACGCTCCGTTTCCGCTGCCAGCGTGGCGCTCGCGGCGTTGTTTTCCTCCACCATGGCGGCATTCTGCTGCGTGACCTGATCCATCTGGTTCATGGCCGTATTGACTTCCTTCAGGCCGATCGACTGCTCGTTGGCGGAGGTGGCGATGGTTTCCATGTGGGCGTTCACCGAACCGATAAGGTCCTCGATGGACTTCAGCGCCTCGCCCGTTTCCCTGACGAACTGAACGCCGCCCCGGACCTCGATGTTGGAGGTCTCGATGAGTGTCTTGATCTCCTTTGCCGCCCCGGCCGAACGCTGTGCCAGTTCACGCACTTCCTGTGCCACGACGGCGAAACCCTTTCCGGCCTCGCCGGCGCGGGCGGCTTCCACGCCGGCATTCAGCGCCAGCAGGTTCGTCTGGAAGGCAATCTCGTCGATGACGCCGATGATGTTCGAGATCTGATTTGCGGAGCCTTCGATGCGCCCCATCGCGTCGACGGCCTTGGCCACGATTTCCCCGGAATGGCGGGTACTTGCATTGGCCTTGGCGGTGACCACCCTCGCCTCTTCCACCCTGCGGGAAGCATTGGTCACATTGGCAGTAATCTCATCGAGTGCGGCCGCCGTCTCTTCCAGCGTGGCAGCCTGCTGCTCCGTCCGGCGGGAGAGATCGTCAGCACCATGGCTGATTTCGCGGGTGCCCGCGTCCAGATGGCTGACAGAGCCGGCAACGGCGCGAATGGTTTCCTCCAGCGCGGCAGCGGTGCGGTTGAAGTGCTCGCGGATGATGTCGAAGTCGTTGTTGAAGGCTGTGGTGATCCGCACCGTCAGATCCCCGGCGGCCAGGCGCGCAAAGGCGGGTTCGACGGCTGCAATCAGGGCGCGGCGCGCATCGACGGTGGCCTGTTCGGCAGCCGACGACATCTGCTCGCGATTGCGCAGCTCCATTTCAGCCGCCTCCTTCTGCATCTGGTCGCGCTCGTCCTGGGCACGACGGAAGACGCCGAGTGCGGCATACATGGAGCCGATCTCCGCCTTGTTGGCGCTTTCCGGAACCGTCAGGCCGCGCTCGCCGCTTGCAAGCCGCATCATGATGTCCGTCAGGGTATTGATCGGCCGGGAAATGTTGCGGCCGAGCGCCGTCACGATCACGCCGGTTGCGACCGCAAGGAAGCCTGCCATGCCGAAAACGACGATGTTGACATAGAAGGCCGCCTGATCGCGTGCGGCAACCGCGGCGGCGTCCACCTTGTCCAGCTCTTCGCCAAAGGACTGGAACGAGGCGGAGAAGGTGGCATAGGCAGCGTCCATGTTCTCGCGGGCAGTCTTCTCGGCCTTGATGCATTCGATGATGGCATTGAATGCGGTCACATAGGCGTCGATGTGTTCGACCGCGCGCGCCTTGTTCTCCGCGCCGCCAAAGGCCGCTTCGGGCGTGCTCTTGATGGCGGTGACGGAATCCATCACCTGGCTCGAATACTTCTCGGTACGGCGCATGAGAAAGTCCTTCTCGTTGCGGCGAAGCCGAAGCAATTCGATCTGAAGGTCTTTCTGGCTGAGAGACTTGAAATCCGATTCGACTGCATGCACCGCAGAACGAAGCTGACCGAGAGCGCCCTTCTCCGGCGTGAGGCCCATGGCCACTTCCGCATCGACGGCTCCCTGCATGTCGCGCTGATAGGCCGCCAGCGCGCCGGAAAGCGCATCGACATTCGCCTTCAGCGCGGGGTCGACAGCGGTGGACAGCTCCTGGACGAGTTCGGCCCCTTTCTGGAGGTGGTTATGCGCTGCCGCGAACTGCGCCTCTTGCTTGTCGATCAGAAAGGCATTCATGGACGCATTTGCCGAAACGAGGGCAAGGTTCACCGCCGCTGCGTGGGCGCGCAAATCCGACACGGTGTCAAACCGTGTCTCGAACACGGAGTTGACATAGCCTCCGGCCACGAAAGTCGTCACCAGTCCGCCCAGCCCGAGGCAGGCAAGAACGGCAATCAGCGTCATCTTGGCAGTTATCGTCATGCGATTGAGAAGGTGCATTGCGGCAATCCGGTTGCGGTACAGGGGGGTCTGAAACAGGGCGGTGCGCCGGAAGATCATCGACCGGGAGCCGGAATCGGCTGGCCTCTCCGAGAGGCATGGACGAGCTATGCGCTTATAATTTTAATCTATTATTACCTCCGGGGGCGCTGTTTTGAGCAAGGATTTTTCGTGGATGGCCGGTTTTGGCCAGGGTTACACGCAAAGATCGCGAATGGCTCGCTTAGGCTCCCCAACTACCGCTCCCGTTGTGCAAGCGCCCCCGAAATTTTACGCATGACCTCTTGTTCGCATCGCAATTTTTAAAGTTGACTCGCAAACTCATCTATTGCAGTGAAATACCTGACTTTAATTGTCATGTTTCTGCTCAGGACCCCGCGATGACTGCCGACGCAAACGCCCGCATCTCCCCTGGCCCCAGCCCCGTGGCCGGTGAAATCTGCAGCGAGGCTCCGGGACGTCCGCTGATCGACGGTGCAGCCCTGTTCAGGGGCCGCACCGAAGTCGCCATCCGTTTCGGTGACTCCATCTACCGCCTCCGGATCACCCGGCAGGGCAAGCTCATACTCAACAAGTGAGGACCTCCATGGCGACCACGCTTCATCCAGACACCATTCTTGCCGCCCGCGCCGAGAGCGCAAACCTGCGCGAGCGCGATCTTGCCGCCAAGCTCGGCGTTCCCGAAGCCGCCCTTGTTGCTGCGGAAGTCGGTCACTGCGCCACGCGGATTGCGGCGGATCCGGCAACGCTTCTCGGCCACGTCAAGGCGTTGGGCGAGGTCATGGTGCTGACGCGCAACGAAACGGCAGTGCATGAGAAGATCGGCCACTTCGAGGAGCTTCATCCCGGACGGCAGGTTTCCATGACACTCGGCAAGAACATCGACCTGCGGATCTTCGGTTCACGGTGGAAGCATGGCTTTGCGGTCACGCGGGACGTGCAGGGAGACACCAGGCGCAGCCTCCAGTTCTTTGATGGAGCCGGTGTTGCGGTTTTCAAGATCCATCTCCGTCCTGCATCGGATATTGCGGCATTCGATTCGCTCGTCGATGCGCTTCGCCTGGACGAACAGGACCGGATGTTCGTTCCCGCTGCGGGAGACGCGCCTGAGCCGGAACTTGCGGCCGTCGACCGTGAGGCCCTGCGCCGCGAATGGCAGGCGATGACCGATCCGCATCAGTTCTTCGGCATGCTCAAGCGCCTCAGGATAGGGCGGCAGGCCGCCATACGCGCCGTTGGAGAAGACATCGCCTGGTCGCTGGATCGCAACGCGGTCTCCACCCTTCTGGAAAGAGCCGCCGTCGCGGGTGTCGAAATCATGTGCTTCGTGTCCAATCCCGGCTGCGTCCAGATCCATACCGGCACGGTCTCCGGCATTCAGCGGATGGGACCATGGGTCAACGTCATGGATCCGACTTTCCACCTGCATGTGCGGGAGGACCGCATCACGGAAGTCTGGGCCGTCCGAAAGCCGTCCGATACCGGTCATGTCACCTCCATCGAAGCCTATGATCGCGACGGAGAAATGGTGATCCAGTTCTTCGGCAAGCGGAAGGAAGGCATGAGCGAGCTGAACTCGTGGCGTGCCCTGGCCGAAGGCTTGCCACGCTCCGGTTCCATGGCGGCATGAGGAGAGAACGATGAAACCCCTTCTTCTGTCCGCAGCCCTTGCGGCCGCGACGTCCCTCTCCGGCCTGTCTGCCGAGGCAGCCGATTATCGGCGGATCGTTTCGATCGGCGGCGATGTGACGGAGATCGTCTTTGCCCTTGGCGAGGGCGACCGGCTCGTTGCCCGGGACAGCACCAGCACCTTTCCTCCGGAGGCCAAACGCCTGTCTGATGCGGGCTACATGCGCGCGCTCTCCGCCGAAGGCGTGCTCGGCACGCGACCGGACGCCGTGCTTCTCAGCGAGGGCGCAGGCCCGCCGGAACAGCTGCAAGCGCTGAAGGCGTCGGGAATCCCGGTGGAAACGGTTCCCGAAGGCCATGATGCCGAGGCAATCCAGCGCAAGATCGAAGCCGTGGGGCGCGCGCTGGGCAAGGAGCAGGCGGCGGCGGCCCTCGCGGACAAGGTTGCGGCGGATCTTGAGGCTGCAACGAAAGAGGCCAGCCGCCCGGCGGCGGATCGGAAACGCGTGCTGTTCATCCTCAGTCTTTCGGACGGCAAGATCATCGCGGCCGGCGACGGAAGCTCGGCGGATGCCATGCTGAAGCTCGCCGGTGCCGACAATGCAGTGAGCGGCTTCAAGGGATACAAGGCGCTTGCCCCCGAAGCGATCAGCCGGGCGCGGCCGGATGCGATTCTGATGATGGAACGGTCGAGCCACGCCGCCGCTGCGGATGATCTTCGTGCCAATCCCGCCATGGCGGATACACCCGCCGTCCGCTCGGGCGCCATCATAAGGATGGACGGCCTGACCCTACTCGGCTTCGGCCCGCGCACGGCGCAGGCCATACGCGAACTCTCGGCCGCGCTTTACGGTGAACGCTCATGACCGCCATGGACGGCGACTTGAATGTCGGGGAAGCTCGTCGCCCTGCGGAGGGCGACTGGCGTGGCGCAAAGCGCTTCGTCCTTCCCGCTCTCGCGGTGTTCGCCGTGGCGACCGTCCTTTACGGCGCAACCGTCGGCGCGTCGGATGCCTCCCTGCTTGAGCTGATCAAGGTCCTCATAGGCATCGGCGAGCCGTCGGCAACATTTGCGCAAGACAGGATCATCCTGCTGGAGCTGCGGCTTCCGCGCGTCCTTATGGGGTTTCTCGTCGGCGTTTCGCTTGCCGTTTCCGGTGCGGTAATGCAGGGCCTCTTCCGAAATCCTCTCGCGGACCCGGGCCTGACCGGCGTTTCCGCGGGGGCAAGCCTCGGCGCCGTTCTGGTCATCATTCTCGGGGATACGATGCTGGGGCCGGTAACCCGCGCCATGGGGCCATTCGCACTGCCGCTCGCCGCCTTTGGCGGCGGCCTCGCCAGCACATGGCTGCTTTACCGCATCGCGACACAGGGCGGCCGAACTTCGGTCGCCATGCTTCTGCTGTCCGGCATAGCGCTTGCAGCGCTGACGGGCGCGGCAACGGGCTTCCTCATTTTCTTTGCGGACGACCGCGAACTGCGCGACCTCACCTTCTGGGGCATGGGTTCGCTTGCCGCCACGAGCTGGCCCAAGCTGGGCGCGGCCTTCCTCGTGACGATGCCTGCCCTGCTCGTCGCGCCCTTTCTTGCAAGAGGTCTGAACGCGCTTGCCCTTGGCGAGGCCGCTGCCTTTCACATGGGAATCCGCCTACAACAGCTGAAAACCGTGGCCATCGCCAGTGTCGCCGCAGCGACCGGCGCTTCGGTGGCGCTGAGCGGCGGTATCGGGTTCGTCGGCATCGTCGCCCCGCATCTGGTTCGTCTGGCTCTCGGCCCCGATCACCGCAGACTGCTGCCCGCATCCGGTCTGGTCGGCGGTGCCCTGCTCGTTCTGGCTGACAGCGCGGCGCGCACGGTGGTGGCGCCGGCGGAACTTCCCATCGGCATCCTCACCGCAGCTGCCGGCGGGCCGTTCTTCTTCTGGATCCTGCTGAAGAACCGCGCCCGACTGGCCGTTTGACCGGAGACTTCCCGTGATTCACGCAAGAGACCTTACCGTTTGCCTCTCGGGGCGACCCGTCCTGAAAGGACTGAGCATCGGCATCGAAGCCGGACGGCTGACCGCCATTGCCGGACCGAATGGATCCGGAAAAAGTACCCTTCTTCGCACGCTCGCCGGTGAACTCCGCTATGACGGCGAGCTTTCCATCTGGGGGACATCCCTTCGCAACCAGTCGCCGGCGGTGCTTGCGCTTCGCAGGGGCGTTCTTCCTCAATCCTCGGAATCGGCCTTTCCCTTCACCGTCGCCGAAATCGTGGGCTTCGGGCTGGAAGCAGGTGCTCGCGGCCGCCGCGAAGACGCAGGTCTGCACGTGGCCCGTGCCCTTGACCGCGTGGGACTGTCGGGCTTTGCGCATCGCAACTATCAGGAACTCTCCGGCGGGGAACAGCAACGCGCCCAGCTCGCCCGGGTGCTGTGCCAGATCCCCGAGCCGGTTGCCGCGGATGGCACGCCGCGCCTCCTGCTTCTCGACGAGCCGGTGGCGAGCCTCGATATCCGTCATCAGCTCGAGATCATGGCGCTTGCGCGCGATTTCGCCAGCAAGGGCGGCGCGGTCGTTGCGGTGATGCATGACCTGAACCTGACAGCGCTCTTTGCCGACGATCTTCTGCTGATGCGCGACGGACGCCTCGTCGCAACCGGTCCGGTGCGCGAGGTCATGACCGATCCCGTGCTGGAAAAGGTCTACGGCTGCCGGCTTCGGGTGAATGCTGTTCCGGAGCGGGGCGTGCCCTTCGTCCTAGCCCAAAGCGTCGCCTGACACAGTCCATCGACTGGACCGACAGCATGTCGGCGTCAGACCGAGAAAGAAGCGACTGATACTTCAGCGCTTTTCGCCGGGCGGGCTGCGGCGGCCCTGTCACGCGGAAGCGCAACGGACAGATAATGTCCGATGTCATTTATCTTTCATCACACTGATACAGACACATAATACCCCTCCACCCGCCACGGCGCGCAGCCGGTCCCAAGCGGGTGCGCGTCCATGGTCCCGACCGCATTGGCGGCGGCAGAAGAACAGCACATCCAGATCTCTGGACGCATGGAGAAACAACATGAACATCAGAAACCTTGTCATCGGGTCGGCGCTGGTCGTCACCTCGGCCCATGGCGCATGGGCTGCCGACGCGATTGTCGCCGCCGAGCCGGAACCGGCTGAGTATGTGAAGGTTTGCGATGCCTTCGGCACCGGCTACTTCTACATCCCCGGCACGGAAACCTGCCTTCAGATCGGAGGTTACATCCGCTACGACATGCGCGGTGGCGAACTCCTCGGCCTCGACACCGATGGCGATGGACGCGGCGATGCCTGGAGCAAGCGCGTGCGTTCCCAGCTCAAGGTCTCCACTGCCGCCGACACCGAGTATGGCGCGCTGAAGACCTATGCCGAAGTGCGCTTCAACAACAACGACGCGGCATCCACCTCCACGTCGCTTTATGCGGCCTACATCGATTTCGCCGGCTTCCACATCGGCCAGGACGAATCGACCTTCGTGACCTTCCTCGGCAAGGCCGGCTCGGTTCTGAACGACGATCTCATCCCCTATGGCCCCTACAATGCCAAGATGATCACCTACACCTTCAAGGCCGACAATCTGTCGATCGTCGGCGGTGTTGAAGATGACAATGGTGCCGGCGACGGCTACATCCCCAATGCCGTTCTCGGCGCGAAGTACAAGACCGACAGCTTCTCCGTCGGCCTGATCGGCGCCTATGACGAGGGCGCGGATGCAGGCGCCATCAAGGCCCGTGTCGACGGCAAGGTGGGTAACCTGTCGCTGTTCGTGATGGGTGCCTACAATACCGGCGACGTGAAGAACTACTACGCCAACTGGAACGGCGACTGGGCCATCTGGGGCGGCGGCTCGTACAAGATGTCCGACATGGCGACGCTGAACCTGCAGCTCTCCTATGACGAAAAGGAAGAGTTCGCGGCAGCTGCCGGCGTTGGCGTGAAGCTCGCATCCGGCTTCACCATCACGCCCGAGGTCGCCTACATGGAAAAGATGAGCGGCGCCAATCTGTGGGGCGGCATTGTCCGCTTCCAGCGCTCGTTCTGATTTCAAGCCGGAAAGCCAGCATATGGAAAGGCCCGCCTCGCAGCGGGCCTTTCTCGTCTTGTCGGTGAACGACGGCTCAGAAGGTTGCCTTTGCCGTCAGGAGGAATGTGCGGCCGCGGCCCGTATCGATGGAGGAGCCGCCGGGCGGCGTGCTGAGCGCGGGCGTATAGGTCTCGTCGAACAGGTTCACGACATTGGCGGATACCTCGAATCCGTTCCGGAACTTGTAGTTCGCGAAGAGATCGACCAGGCCGTAGCCGGGTTCGAAGGGTTCCTTGCCGGGAGCAGCGTTAAGCTCGCCGATATAGCTTTCGGACACGGCATAAAGCCGCGTACCGAGCGTGAGCGCCTGATCCTCCAGGAAGCGCGCGCCCAGCGTGGCGGAGAAGACGTGGTCCGGCACGTAGGATTGCGCTCCGAGTCCATTGACCTGCGACGGCAGATGGCTGTCGGTATAGGTGTAGGCAGCGCTGGCGAAATAATCGCCATTGTCATAGGCCGCCTGAAGCTCCACGCCCTGCACGGTCGATTCACCGGGGTTGTTCCGGAAATAGGCTCCGCCCGTCGGGGTAAAGGCCGCAGTGATGTAGTTTTCGATCCGGTTACGGAAGTAGTTGGCCTTGAAGCGCAGGCTGTCCGATTCCGAAAGCACGCCGTCGAGGATGAAATTCGCGCCCACTTCCCAGCCGCGCGAGGTTTCAGGCTCCAGGAAGGGGTTGGGGAAGAAGGACTGCCGGACCCCGCTGGAGGGATGGCTGCCGCCCATGAACACCTCGTTTATCGTCGGCCCGCGCGAGGTCTCGGCATAGGTTACATAGGGCTGGAACCAGTCGAGGGGCCGAAGCGCAAGCGTCGCACTCGGGTTCAGCCGGCCCTCGCTGCGATCGACGCTGTACGGGCCCGCAGGAAGGCCAACCGGGCTTCCCGCACCCACGGATCCCTCGCCCGCCAGGTGGAAGCTGTCATAGCGCAGCCCGATGCTGAAGTCGGTGATGCCGTAGGAGAATGTGGTGTTGGAAAAGACGCTGGTCGTCTGGTTCTTGCCGGAACCGTTCACGCCGCGATCCGCGATGCTGCGGCTGTTCACCACGTCGTAGTCGTCCTGGAAGAACTCCACACCATAATTCGAAGATACCGCGACCTCACCCAGATCGAAACGGGAGGTGTTGGACAGGTCGAAGCCCGTGCCTCGGTTGGAGATGTTACGGCCCTGCGCGCTGCCGCCACCGGGGAAGATCGGGCTGTAGTCGTACTCCATCGTCACATCGCTGAGATAGGCATTGGCGCGGAAATCGATCAGGTCGTCACCAGGGGTGTAGGCATAGTTCAGCGCATAGTTGCGCGCATCGATCGTCTGGTAATAGGAGTTGGCGAGGAAGTCGTCGTGGAAGAGATTGCCCGTGAGCTTGAGGTTATGGGCGTCGGACGGGGTAAGTTCCACCTTGAAGAGGCCGTTCAGGACATCCTGCTCGGTTCCGCCGACGACATCGCCATCGCCATTACGGTAATTGCCGGGATTGCGCCTGGAAAGGCCGCCGGTGATGGCAATCGCGTCGTTGGGTCGAACGGCGCCGATGAGCGCTTCAGACCAGCCTGCGCGGTTGGTGCCATAGGTGGCGGTGGCAAAGCCGCCCCATGTCTTGCCGTCCTGGATCAGATCCGCCGCATCAAAGGTCTTGAAGTTGACCGAGCCCGCCAGGCTGTTGCCGGAGCCGGTGCCCCCGCCATAACCGCGCGTGATGTCGATGCCGCCGAGGAAAGCGGGGTCCACATAGGCAAAGCCCTGCGCCTCGTGGCCGGTGAAGCGGAAGTTCTGCCGGACTCCGTCGATCATCATGTTGACACGGCCGGAGCCTTCGAGCCCCCGGATGTTCACCGCAATGCCGGGGTTCTGCACGTTGTCGCGGGTAAAGGTGCCGGGCGTGGCGCGGAGCACGTCGTCCAGGTTCTTGCCGCCGAACTGCTCGATCTCGTCAGCCGAGACATGGCTTTTCGGCTGCGTGCTGCCATAGGCATCGCCATCGCCACCCTTCAGGATGATGGGGGTCAGATAGCCGTCATCCCTCTGTTCTTCGGCGGGTTTTGCCTTCTCGGTCTCCTCTGCGGCGGCAAGGCCGGCAGAGAAAAGAAGGGCAAGGGCAGTGCAGGCGAGAAGGGCTGGCTTCGAATACCGGGCAGCCATGATCGTTCCTTTCGGTGAGAAAAGGCCGGGCTGGCTGGTCGCTTGTGCGAGGTGGCTGGCTGGGCAGGTGACTGGAGCGCCATCGGGCGGTAAAGCCGATCTATTTTACATGAGTATTTGAGTCAAGTATTCGCGCCGCTTTTCCGCGCCGTATGGCGGCAGCCGTCAGCTTTCGATCCTGAGCTTGATGCGATCCGCGGCAAAGCGGGTGCGGGAATACTGTATGCGTCGCCCCTCCCCATCCGCGTTGACCGCGACCGTTTCCAGAAGGATGGCGCCGGGGGAAAGCTTAAGCTCCGCCACTTCGTCCGGGAGCGCGTGCCGGGCGATGACGTCGGTGGAGAGCCGCGTGTAATCGGCGATTCCCACTTCTGCCAGCGCTCGGGTGATCGATCCGAAGCGCTCGAAATGCGCGGGAATGGCGGCGAAGTCTGGTCCCGGAAAGACATGGCTGGCCCGGGAAAGCGGAATGCCGTCCGCGCCGCCCAGGGTTTCGAGGGTGATGCACTCGGTCCCCGGCGGAATGTCGAGCGCCTCGGCGATCTCTGCACCGGCAACCGTCCTGCCATGGCCAAGGCACTGGAAGGCAATGCGTTCCGCCTGCCCCTGCAACCCTTCGGAAAAGCGGGTGCGCTTGCCGATGGGATAACTCAGCCGGTCCCGCCGCAGGATCATCGTGCCCCTGCCCTGCACCGCCTGCACCAGCCCTTCGGATGCAAGGGCTGCAAGAGCGCTGCGGACCGTGTGCCGGTTGACGCCGAAGCGCTCCGCAAGCTGCATTTCAGGCGGCATCATGCCGCTGTCACCGAACTCGCCGATATTGATGGCCTGCCGGATGCGGTCGGCGATCTGCCGCCAGAGTGCGACCCCGGCCCGGCGCTCGAGCAGATTTCCGGAAGCGGTTTTCGGCCCCATGTCATTTCCCTGTCATCTCTCCCGATTAATCCTATAATCAACTTGTATGGTTGTCTACATAAATAGACATTTCAGGAAGGCGAAAATGGGTGCCATGATGGAAAAGGATGCTCCCGCCCGCCCGGAAAGGGCGGTGCGCATGGGGCTTTTGGCAAGGGCCAGTCTTACGGAGCTAAAGGCCCATCTCGAGCCCCTCGGCGTGGAGGCGCAGGCAGTGCGCGGGCCTGAAACGGGACTCGTGATGCTGCGCGGACGGATCGGCGGCGGCGGCAATGCCTTCAATCTCGGCGAAGCAACGGTGACGCGCGCAACCGTGCGCCTCGCCACCGGCGAGATCGGCCACGGCCAGCGCCTCGGCACGGATCGCGAAGCCACGCGACTCTCGGCCATTGCCGACGCGCTTGCCGAAGCCGGCCGGCACGAGGCGGCGATTTCTGCGCTTCTCCGCGCGGTTGAAGAGCGGGTTGCCACCGAGGCAGCGCGGCAGGCGGAAGAGACCGCCGCCACCCGGGTCGATTTTTTCACCATGGTCCGCGGGGAGGATTGAGCGATGCAGGATACGAGCATTTTCACCGGCGGCTTTGCCGATCCCGTACTTCAGGGACAGGCAGCCTTCCGCGCCGTCATGGACGGCATGGCCAATCCCGGCCGCATCAAGGAAACGGATGGAACGCCGAGCGCTCCGGGCGGCGTGCCCTCCGCCATGGCGGCGCTGGCGCTGACGCTGGTCGATCACGACACGCCCTTTACGCTTGGTGAAAGCCTCCGCGCCTCCGCTTTCCCGGCCTGGCTCGCCTTCCAGACAGGCGCGCCCATGGCTGATACCGCCTTCGATGCGTCTTTTGCATTCTTCACCTGCGCTGACGCCTTTCCCGCCTTCGAGGGCTTCCCGATCGGCAGCGACGAATATCCGGACCGGTCGGTGACCCTCATTATCGAGGTCGAAGCGCTGGAAGGTGGCCCCCAGCTCACCGCCCGTGGGCCGGGCATCCGCGAGAGCGCCGTGATTGCCCCGAAGGGGCTGCCCGCCGATTTCCTCGCCCGCTGGCGGGAGAACGGCACGCTCTTCCCGCGCGGGATCGATCTCGTGCTGGTGGAGGGCACGCGCCTTCTCTGCCTGCCGCGCACCACCCGTCTTCAAGCCAGGGAGGCATGAGCCATGTATGTAGCCGTCAAGGGCGGTGAAGCCGCCATTGCCAATGCCCACCGCCTTCTCGCAGACCGCCGCCGCGGCGACCGCGCCATTCGCGCCATCGGGATCGACCAGATCGAAAGCCAGCTCTCGCTTGCCGTCGATCGGGTCATGGCGGAAGCCTCGCTTTACGATCCCTCGCTTGCCGCCCTCGCCATCAAGCAGTCGCGCGGCGACATGATCGAGGCGATCTTCCTGCTGCGCGCCTACCGCACCACGCTGCCCCGCTTCGGCTACAGTGAGCCCGTCGATACGGGCGCGATGCGGATCGAGCGCCGGGTTTCGGCCACCTACAAGGACCTGCCTGGCGGCCAGCTGCTCGGGCCCACCTTCGACTACACCCACCGCCTCCTCGACCCCGCACTTCAAACGGATGAGGCCGTGGAGACGCCGCTGACCCGGACGCCCTCGCCCGAAAACACCAGCCGCGTGACCGACATTCTGAACGGCGAAGGCCTGATCGAACCGGACAGCAGCATGGAAGACGAACACGAGCCGGGCGACATCACCCGCACGCCGCTCGATTTCCCCATGACCCGCGACACCCGCCTTCAGGCGCTCGCCCGCGGCGACGAAGGCTTCCTGCTGGCGCTCGCCTATTCCACCCAGCGCGGCTATGCCCGCACCCATCCCTTTGCCGGGGAAATTCGGATCGGCATGGTGGAGGTGGAAATGGACCTGCCGGAACTGGGCTTCAGCGTGCCGCTCGGCGAGGTTCGTCTCACCGAATGCCAGAGCGTCAACCAGTTCAAGGGCTCGGCCACCCAGCCGCCGCAGTTTACCCGCGGCTATGGACTGGTCTTCGGCCAAAGCGAGCGAAAGGCCATGGCCATGTCGCTGGTCGACCGGGCGCTTCGGGCGGAAGAATTCGGCGAGGATATCGTTGCCCCCGCGCAGGACGAGGAATTCGTCATCGCCCATTCCGACAATGTGCAGGCGACCGGCTTCGTCGAGCACCTGAAGCTTCCCCACTATGTGGACTTCCAGGCCGAGCTCGACCTCGTCCGGCGCATGCGCGCCGAGCAGGGCTTGGCACCCGCAAACACCCAAAGCGAACAGAAGGAGGCAGCCGAATGAGCGGCCTTGCGACCTATAACTTCGCCTATCTGGATGAGCAGACCAAGCGGATGATCCGCCGCGCCATCCTGAAGGCAATTGCCATTCCCGGCTATCAGGTGCCCTTCGCCTCCCGCGAGATGCCCATGCCCTATGGCTGGGGAACCGGCGGCGTGCAGGTGACGGCGGCGATCCTCGGACCCTCCGACGTGCTGAAGGTCATAGACCAGGGGGCCGACGACACGACGAATGCCGTCTCCATCCGCGCCTTCTTCCAGAAGGTCGCCAATGTGGAGGTTACCACACGGACGAAGGAGGCGACGATCATCCAGACCCGCCACCGCATTCCCGAGGAGAAGCTGACCGAGGGACAGGTGCTCGTCTACCAGGTGCCGATCCCGGAACCCCTGCGCTTCCTCGAGCCGCGCGAGACCGAGACCCGCAAGATGCACGCGCTCTCAGAATATGGCCTCATGCATGTGAAGCTCTATGAGGACATCGCCCGCAACGGCCATATCGCCACCACCTATGCCTATCCGGTCAAGGTGGAGGGCCGCTACGTGATGGATCCCTCGCCCACGCCGAAATTCGACAATCCGAAGATGCACATGTCGGAGGCGCTCCAGCTTTTCGGCGCGGGCCGCGAGAAGCGCATTTATGCGCTGCCGCCCTTCACCGATGTGGTGAGCCTCGATTTCGACGATCACCCCTTCACCGTCCAGAGCTTCGAGAAGCCCTGCGCGCTTTGCGGCGCGGAAGGCGTCTATCTGGACGAAGTGGTGCTCGATGACCGGGGCGGACGCATGTTCGTCTGCTCCGATACGGATTATTGCGAGGACCGCCGTGCGCAAGGCTTCCTCGGCGATCAGGGCGTGCCCCTGAAGGAGGCTGCGGAATGAGCGTCGAACCGCTTCTGAAAGTGAACGGCCTGACGAAGATGTATGGCGCGCGCATCGGCTGCGCGGATGTCAGCTTCGATCTCTGGCCAGGTGAAGTGCTTGCCATCGTCGGGGAGTCCGGCTCCGGCAAGACGACGCTGCTCTCCTGCCTTTCCACCCGGCTAGAAGCCACCTCCGGTTCCGTCGAATACCATATGCGCGACGGCGCCTATCGCGAGCTTTCGCGCCTCACCGAGGCCGAGCGGCGCTTCCTGATGCGCACCGACTGGGGCTTCGTCCACCAGAACCCGGCGGACGGGCTGCGGATGACGGTTTCCGCCGGCGCCAATGTGGGCGAGCGGCTGATGGCCATCGGGCACCGGCGTTACGGCGAGATCCGCGAGGCTGCTTCCGACTGGCTGTCGCGGGTAGAGATTTCGCCGACCCGCATCGACGACCAGCCGCGCGCCTTTTCCGGCGGCATGCGCCAGCGCCTGCAGATTGCCCGCAACCTCATCACCGGCCCCCGGCTCGTCTTCATGGACGAACCGACCGGCGGCCTCGATGTGTCCGTGCAGGCGCGCCTCCTCGATCTCGTCAGAGGCCTCGTGCACGATCTCGGCCTGTCGGCCATCGTCGTCACCCATGACCTCGCCGTCGCCCGGCTGCTCTCGCACCGGATGATGGTGATGAAGGACGGCCATGTCATCGAGCAGGGCCTGACGGACCGCGTGCTCGACGATCCGCGCGAGCCCTACACCCAGCTTCTCGTCTCCTCCATCCTGCAGGTCTGATGCCATGCCCCACCCCCTCGAAGTTTCCCGCGTGGCGAAAAGCTTCACCATGCATCTGCGCGACGGCATCCGGCTGGATGTCGTCCGCAACGTATCCTTCTCGGTCCCGGCCGGGAAATGCGTCGTGCTCGGCGGCCCCTCCGGCGTCGGCAAGAGCTCCATTCTCAAGATGCTCTATGGCAATTACGGCGTGGACAGCGGCGAAATCCGCATTCTCCACTGCGGCGCGCCGGTCGATCTCGCGACGGCCGATCCTCGCACCGTACTTGAAGTTCGTCGTGAAACCCTCGGATATGTCAGCCAATTCCTTCGCGTCGTTCCTCGCGTCAGCGCGCTGGATGTGGTCGCCGAGCCGCTGGTGGCCCGCGGCGCTGCCACCGATCAGGCACGAGACAGGGCGGCGACGCTGCTCGCTCGCCTCAACCTGCCGGAAACGCTCTGGGCACTTCCGCCCGCCACCTTCTCGGGTGGCGAACAGCAGCGCGTCAACATCGCCCGCGGCTTCATCACCGATCACACCGTGCTGCTTCTCGACGAGCCCACGGCATCGCTCGACGCCCGCAACCGGCAGGTCGTGGTGGAGATGATCCGCGAGAAGAAGAATGCAGGAACCGCTCTTCTCGGCATCTTCCACGACGAGGAAGTCCGCGATGCCGTGGCGGACGAGATCCTGGATGTATCTGCCTTTTCCGCAAGGGAGATGGCCGCATGACCAAGCTGTCCGAAAAGCCGCTTATTCATCCCACTGCCGAACTCCATGACGTGCGCCTCGGCCGCTACACGGAAGTGGCAGAGCGCTGCCGCATCAGCGAAGCGGAGATCGGGGATTACTCCTACATCATGCAGGATGGTTCGGTCTGGTGCTCCACCATCGGCAAGTTCGCCAACATCGCCTCTTCGGTACGCCTCAACGCCACCAATCACCCGACCTGGCGCCCAACGTTGCACCACTTCACCTACCGCGCCGGTGACTACTGGGCGGAGGAAGAGAACGAGACGGACTTCTTCGCCTGGCGGCGGGAGAGCCGCGTGATCATCGGCCATGACGTCTGGATCGGCCATGGCGTGACGGTCCTCCCCGGCGTCACGGTCGGTGACGGCGCGGTGATCGGCGCTGGCGCCGTCGTGTCGCGCGATGTCGCGCCTTACACCATCGTCGGCGGCGTGCCGGCAAAGCCTATCCGCGAGCGTTTCGACCGGAAGACGGCGGATGCTTTCCAGGCACTCGCCTGGTGGGATTGGGATCATGACAGGTTGCGCGCAGCGCTGCCCGATTTTCGGGACATGTCCGCCGAGGCATTCCTGAATAAATACAGTGAATAATAGTTATTTTCTAAAGTTAAAGTGAAACGTTCACAATGCAACAAAACCGACTCGAAACTGACATCTGCCCTTCATGAACCTGCTTTAAGTCAATGACCATGCCAATGAACGGTATGCGCTCAGCATCCGGTAGAGCCGCAAAAGGGGGATAACCCATGTTCCAGCTCCGTGACGTCACCTGCCAGTTCGGCCGCAAGCTCGCGGTCAACAATGTCAGCCTCACCATTCCCGAGGGGCAGATGGTGGGCGTGATCGGCCGCTCCGGCGCCGGCAAGTCCACTCTTCTGCGCATGCTGAACCGGTTGGCGAAGTCCACTTCTGGCTCCATCCGCTACGGCGACATCGACGTCACCGCGCTGCGTGGCGCCGGTCTGCGGGCATGGCAGCGGGACTGCGCCATGATCTTTCAGCAGTTCAACCTCGTGCCGCGCCTGGACGTGCTGACCAACGTTCTGCTCGGTCGCCTCAACGAACGCTCCACCGTGATGAATGTACTCGGCCTTTTCAGCCGCGAGGAGCGGATCGAAGCCATTGCCGCCCTGGAGCGCCTCGGCATCGAGCAGGTGGCGCTGCAGCCTGCCGGCACCCTGTCCGGCGGCCAGCAGCAGCGCGTGGCGATTGCCCGCGCCCTGATGCAGCGCCCGAAGGTTCTTCTTGCGGACGAGCCGATCGCCTCGCTTGATCCGCTGAATGCGAAGATCGTCATGGATGCGCTGCGCGACATCAATGAACGGGAGGGCATCACGGTGATTGTCAACCTGCACACGCTCGATACCGCGCGCACCTATTGCCAGCGCATCGTGGGCATGGCTGAAGGCAGGGTCGTGTTCGATGGCGCCGCTGAACATCTCGACGGCCAGGCCGTCGCCACGATCTACGGAACGGAGCAGGCAATCGACGAGACGATGACCTCCACCGCCCTTCCCGAAAGACAGGCCGCCCTCGCGCGCCCTGCCACCCCATCCGCCAGCCTCCAACCGCTGGTACTCGCGGGCCTCTGACGGCCCGGATCGTCAGCCCGCGTCAAGGGCACCCGCTTCATCTGCCACGCAATGATCCGGCAAGGACCGGACGAGGGAGACTATTGTCATGAAGAAGATCCTGTTCAGCACCGTCGCGCTGCTGTCGCTCATGGGCGCAGCCCATGCGGAAGACCTGAAGGAGTTCCGCATCGGCCTGATCGGCGGCGAGAACGAAGCCGACCGCCTGCGCAACCACCAGTGCCTGGTCGAGAAGCTCCCGGCCGTTCTGGGCGTCGAAAAGGTCTCGCTGTTTCCGGCAGCCGATTATGACGGCGTGATCCAGGGCCTGCTCGGCGGCACGCTCGACTTCGCCGAACTCGGTGCGTCCGGTTTTGCCAAGATCTACCTCGCCAAGCAGGACGCCGTTCAGCCGATCCTGACCACCGTGCAGACCGACGGCTCCAAGGGCTACTACTCGATCATGGTCGCCCGCAAGGATAGCGGCATCACCAAGCTCGAGGACCTGAAGGGCAAGAAGCTTGGCTTCGCCGATCCGGACAGCACCTCCGGCTATCTCGTGCCCCTCGTCTCGCTGCCGAAGGACATCGGCATGCCGGTGAAGGAATTCTTCGCCGAAACCGGTTTCGGCGGCGGCCATGAAAACCTCGTTCTCGAAGTGCTGAAGGGCACCTTCGACGCGGGCACCACCTTCGGTTCGGGCGTCGGCGAGTTCAAGACCGGCTACACCTCGGGCAACCTGAAGAAGATGGTCGACAAGGGCATCCTGAACATGGACGACCTGGTCGAGCTGTGGCGCTCGCCGATGATCCCGAACGGCCCGCTCGTGGTGCGCACCTCGCTGAACGACGAGATGAAGGCCAAGTTCAAGCAGTTCATGATGGATCTGCCGAAGTCCGATCCGTCCTGCTTCGCAGCCATCGAGGGCGGCGACTTCCAGTCCTTTACCGAAGTCAACACCGACTTCTACGCCCCGATCATCGAGGCCCGCAAGGCAACCGTTGGCGGCTGATCCCCTTCCGCCATCTCGCCGGCGATGCGGTCATTCGCGTCGCCGGCCTTTTCCCTCTCCTGACATGATGCAGCAATGACCCGTGAACGGCCCACTCCTCCCGTCCTGACAGACAGCGGTGCCCATGTAGAGCGCCACTGGAACGCCCTTGCTGCGCGCCGGCGGGCCTACAGCCTGCTTGGCCTGGCGCTGCTCCTGGCTGCGACGGTTGGCTCGCTGTGGTTTGCCAACGAGACCAATGCCGGCAAATTCTTCGACCGGCTGCCCTATTTCTTCGATTTCTTCCGCGATTTCGTGCCGCGCGATGGCCTGGAGATCTTCCGGGCGCTGTTCGACCTGCCCTCGCCTTATGACAACGGCAGCTTCGAGTACAACTACCCGGAAGGCCGGCATTACCTCGCGGGTGGCATCTACCTGCCGGAATATGTCTTCAAGATGATCGAGACGCTGAACATCGCCCTGTTTTCGACAGTGGTTTCAGCGGTCATCGCCTTCTTCCTGGCCTTCGTGGCTGCCCGCAACATGATGCCCAACCCCTGGCTGAGGAATCTGGTTCGCCGCGTGCTCGAAGTGTTGCGCGCCTTTCCCGAAGTGGTGGTCGCAGGCTTCTTTCTCGCCATCCTCTCCCTCGGCCCGCTACCGGCCATCGCCGCCGTCACGCTTCACACCGTCGGCGCGCTCGGCAAGCTCTTCTACGAGGTGATAGAGAATGCCGACATGAAGGCAGAGGAAGGCCTGCGCGCCGCTGGAGCCAACTGGATCGAGCGGGTGTGGTTCGGTATCGTGCCCCAGGTGCTGCCGAACCTCGCGAGCTATACGTTGCTTCGCCTCGAGATCAACGTTCGCGCCTCCACCATCATCGGTGCGGTCGGCGGGGGCGGTATCGGCGAGTTGCTCCGCCTTTCCATCAGCCAGAACCACGAGGCGAAGACCCTCGCCATCGTGCTTCTGCTTCTTCTCACCATCATCGCCGTCGATCACCTGTCTGCCTGGCTCCGCGAGCGGCTGGTTGGCGGGCAGGCTTTCCGCGCCGCCTGAAGGGGCAACAAGAGATGCAACAGGTCATGGACCGCTCATTCCTCGAGGGCATTGCCCTCCGCCACGGCGATATCCTGAAGGTCAGCGACCGGCGAAAGTACCGCATGCCGCTGATGCTTCTCGCCCTCGCGATCTATCTCGCGGCAAGCTGGTGGTTCTTCTCGATCGGCGCGGTTCTGTCCCGCGCCAACTGGACGATCGCGGGCTCCTATCTCGCCCAGTGGGTGAGCTACGAGGTGCGGCCCGAATTCCGCATCGCCGATGACGGCACCATGTCGCTCAGCTACGGAAGGCACTCGCCGCTGGGCGAAAACCCCGAGCCGGAGTGGGTGTCGCTCCAGTCGGAAGAGCGGCTCGTAGAGGCAGCAAAGCCAGCCGCTCCGTCTGCGGCGGCGAAGCCTGCTGCCGATACGGGCTTCATGATCCCGGCATCCCCGACAAAGCCGGATGGCGCTGCAATGCCGGCCACCGCCGAGCCGGTCCGAAAAAACGTGATCCTCGCTGCCGATGTGCGGTTCGACCGGTCCACGGACATGAACATAACGCCCGGCCTCGTCACCATCGACCATGGCGGCGAAACGCTCTCCATCGCCATCCGCGGCGGCAGGGCAGATCCGGAAGGTCCGTTGCCGGCATGGGCCGAGCAGAAACGCCCGGGCGAAAAGATCGTGCTCTCGTTCGGCCTGACCGGCTGGGCTGAAGTTTCCGCGGACCGCGTCGTTGCGCGCAACCGCTTCTTCGGCTGGGCAAACTTCTTCTTCGACACGAGCTCACCCTTCTTCGGGAAGTCCTATGCGGAGGTGCTGCAGCTGATCCTTTCCGGCGAGCGGCTCGATCCGAAACAGTCCAATCTGTCGCTTGCCTGGAACAACATCTGCTACAATGCCGAATGGCAGCATCTGGATGTCTGGACAAAGCTGCTGCAGACCATCGTGATGGCTTTTGCGGGCACGCTCTTTGCCTGCCTGGTGGCTTTCCCGCTGGCTTTCGTTGCCGCCCGCAACATCACCGGCAGCCGCCTTCTGAACCAGATCACGAAGCGGTTCTTCGACTTCCTCCGGTCGGTGGACATGCTCATCTGGGCGCTGTTCTTCACCCGCGCCTTCGGGCCGGGACCGCTGGCCGGCATGTCGGCCATCTTCTTCACCGACACGGGTACGCTCGGCAAGCTCTATTCGGAAGCGCTCGAAAACATCGACGACAGGCAGCGCGAGGGCGTCCGCTCCGTCGGTGCGTCGCCCATGGAGATCCAGCGCTACGGCGTCCTGCCGCAGGTGATGCCGGTCTTTGCCAGCCAGGCGCTGTATTTCTGGGAATCCAACACCCGCTCTGCGACCGTCATCGGCGCGGTCGGCGCGGGCGGCATCGGCCTCAAGCTTTGGGAAGCGATCCGCACCAACTCCAACTGGCACAACGTTGCCTACATGGTGATCCTGCTGCTCGTCGTCGTCTTCATCTTCGACACGATATCGAATGCGCTCCGCAGCCGTCTCATCAACCGCAATCCGCACTGACATCAAGAGAATAGAAGGCACTCCCCAATGTCCCAGGAATTCGTCATCCGCAATGCCCGCCTCGTCCTGAGAGACCGGGTCGTCGCTGGCAGCCTGCAGGTCCGCGACGGCAGGATCGCCGATATCGGCGAAGGCCACGGAACGGCCGGCGAGGACTGGGAGGGCGATTACCTCATCCCCGGTCTGGTGGAGCTGCACACGGACCATCTGGAAAGCCATTATTCGCCCCGCCCCGGCGTGCGGTGGGACAAGCTTGCAGCAATACAGGCCCATGACGCGCAGGTCGCCTCGGCGGGCATCACCACGGTCTTCGACTGCCTGCGCATGGGCTCGGACGAAAAGGGAGGTTTTGCCGCCGGCGAGATGCGCGACATGGCAGATGCACTGGAGCAGGCCGCGGACGAGGGGCGCCTCAGGGCGGAGCACCTTCTGCACCTGCGCTGCGAAGTCTCCGCCCCGGATGTGCTCGACCACTTCGAACCCTTCCGCGGCGATGCGAATGTCCGCCTGGTCTCGCTGATGGACCATGCCCCGGGCCAGCGCCAGTTCCAGACGATGGACCAGTACACCCTCTACTACAAGGGCAAGACCGGCATGTCGGACGAGGAGTTCCGCGCCTTCGTCGACCGCCGCCTTGCCAATTCCGCTGCGTTTGCCGCGCCACACCGCAAGGCGCTGGCCGATCATTGCCGCCGGAACGGCATCACCGTTGCAAGCCATGACGATGCGACAGCGGAACACGTGCAGGAATCCATCGATCATGGGGTGCGGCTCGCGGAGTTCCCGACCTCGCTGGAAGCCGCCAGGGCCTCTCATGCGGCGGGCCTGAGCGTGCTGATGGGCGCACCCAACATCGTGCGCGGCAAGTCCCATTCCGGTAACATCGCGGCGCGGGATCTTGCCGCGGCCGGGGTGCTGGATGTGCTCTCGTCGGATTACGTGCCTCTCAGCCTGATCCATGCGCCTTTCGTGCTGGCGGACCAGAACGAGGCGATGGACCTTCCGGCAGCCATCGCGCTCGTGACGTCCACGCCCGCACGAACCGTCGGTCTTGACGACCGCGGCGAAATCGCGCCCGACAAACGGGCCGACATGGTCCGCATCCGCCGTATTCACGGCGTGCCGGTGGTGAAGAGCGTCTGGCGCGAGGGAGAGCGGGTGGCCTGAGCACGTCCACCTCCAAAAAAATGCTCCGCATAGGAGCGGATTATTTCACATTCCCCGCCCCTAGCCCGAAGGACAGCTTTGCGCTTAGTCTCTGCTCCGACACCATCTTGGGCTCGCCTCCTGCGGCCTTTCGGAATGTGGGATCAGAACCATGAGCAACCTCGATCACCGGCTGGCGGAAGCGCGCGCCGAAGCCGCCATCGCCGGCCTCCCGCGCGGTCATTTCATCGACGGCGCATTTGTCGCGCCTCTCGAAGGTGGCGAGATGGAAAGCTTCGATCCGGGGCTCGGGCGGCCGTTCGCATCCTTCGCAAACGGCTCTCAGGCGGACGTGGACCGCGCGGTCCAGTCCGCCCGCAAGGCACAGAAAGCCTGGGCGCGGACAGCCCCTGCAGAACGGGGCCGCATCCTGCGCCGCATCGCCGACCTCATCCTCGAGGAGGGACGGCGGCTCGCACTCGTGGAAATGTTCGATGCGGGCAAGCGGCTTCGCGAGGCGGAGGGCGATGTCAGAAGCGCCGCACGGGGCTTCGAGTATTATGCCGGAGCTGCCGACAAGCTGGAAGGCGCACAGATCCCCGTCGGCGAAGGTTATCTCGCCTATACGGTGCAGGAACCGGTGGGCGTGGTTGCGCAGATCATCCCCTGGAACTATCCGCTGACATCGGCGGTCCGGGGCGTCGCGCCTGCACTGGCCTGTGGTTGCAGCGTGGTGCTGAAACCGGCGGAACAGACACCCTTCACGGCCCTGCTCCTGGCCGAGATCTGCAAGCGTGCCGGGCTGCCCGATGGTGTGTTCAATGTGGTGACCGGGACCGGTGCCCGGGTCGGCGGACCGCTGACCGCCCACGGCGACATCGACCACATCACCTTCACAGGCTCGGTTGGCACCGGCAGCCGGGTGATGAGCGAGGCCGCCCGCAACATTACCCGCGTCACGCTGGAGCTCGGGGGCAAGTCACCGCATGTGCTGCTCGCCGATTGTGACCTCGACCGCGCCATACCCGATGCCATGGGCGCCATTTTCGAGAATGCCGGGCAGATCTGCTCGGCGGGATCGCGGCTCATCGTCGAACGTGCGATCCGCGACGAGGTGGCCGAACGGCTCTCGAAGGCCATGGCGGGCTTGCGCACCGGTCACGGGCTGGCCAATCTCGATGTCGGCGCTGTCAATTCTGCAGAGCAGCTTGCGCGGGTCGAGGCGCATGTCGAGGGTGCCCGGGGCCGGGGAAACAGCATCATTTCCGGCGGTACGCGTCTCTCGCCCGAGGATGCACCCGGCGGATGGTATTTCGCCCCTACCCTGATCGAGGCCCCCGATCCGGCCGATGCCATCGTGCAGGAGGAAATCTTCGGGCCCGTCCTGACGCTTCAGGTCGCGGACGATTTCGACCACGCTGTCGCGCTGGCAGATGGAACCGGCTACGCCCTTGCCGGGGCGATCCATACCCGCGACCTGACCAAGGCCGTGCGCTTCGCTCGGGAGGTGGATGCGGGGCAGATCTACGTGAACGAGTATTTTGCAGCGCCTTTCGAAGTTCCCTTCGGCGGAAACGGCAAGTCGGGCTTCGGGCGGGCCAAGGGTCTCGAAGGCCTTAAGACCTATTGCAAGCTCAAGTCGGTGACGATGAAGCTCGTCTGACCGAGCGAGGCGCCGGAAGCCCTCGCCCGCCTTTCCCTGCGGAACCTTCGCTCGGCCTTTGCGGTTTTGCCTTGGCACGCCTGCGCGTCCCGCGCGGTGCGTCAACCGCAAGGGAGATGCCCCATGAATCCCGAACCCCACCGCCTGCAACAGGATCCGCCGGAAGGCGACCGCGATCTCATCGACCGCGAACTTGCCCGTCAGGACCGCAAGCAGCAGAACGAGACCGCCCGCGATCAGCTTTCCGGCCAGGAAAAGCAACCGGGCGAAGGCCCCTCCAGCGACGAGCGGGCAGCAGAGCAGCTGAAGGCCGGCGCTGAAGACGATGCCGGCAAGCCAGCCGAAGGCCCCGGCGATCGGGAAACCGACAACAGCCGCGCCATGGACGAAGCCGCGCCGCAGACCGGCGTCCGCCCCGGTCCGTGACTTCGGCGTTCCTCATGTTCCTCGGTATGGGAGATCAGACACGTGAAGAAGAATCTGCATGAGGCCGTTGTGGTGATCATGGGCGCATCGAGCGGGATTGGCGAGGCAACGGCACTCGCGTTTGCCCGCAAGGGCGCCCGGCTGGTGCTGGCGGCCAGGAATGCCGCGGCGCTCCAGCATGTGGCCAAGCTTTGCCGCGAGGAAGGTGTGGACGTGCTCGTCCATCCGACCGACGTGACGCAGGCGGAAAAGGTAAAGGAACTCGCCGAGGTGGCCCAGAGCTTCGGCGAGATCGATGTCTGGGTCAGCAATGCGGGTGTCGGTGCCGTGGGCGCTTTCGAGGAGACGCCCATAGAGGCGCATCACCGGGTGATCGAGACGAACCTCATCGGTCACATCAATGACGCCCATGCGGCTATCCCAGTGTTTCGAAAGCAGGGGCATGGCGTCTTCGTCAACATGATCTCGCTCGGCGGTTTTGCCTCCACGCCCTTTGCGGCGGCCTACGGAGCGAGCAAGTTCGGGCTCAAGGGATTTTCCGAAGCGCTGCGCGCCGAAGTGGCCGACATGCCCGACATCCATATCTGCGACATCTATCCCGCCTTCATCGATACTCCCGGCCTGAGCCACGGCGCAAACTATACGGGCGCGGAGCTTTCCGCTCCGCCTCCGGTCTATGATGCGCGGAGCGTGGCAGACGCGATCGTGCGCGTGGTGCAGCAACCGAAGGATACGACGACTGTCGGAAGCTTCACCGACCTCGTCCGCGTCGGCCATTTCCTGGCCCCCGCCTTTACCGCCCGTGCGATGGCATGGGTCATGCGGCGGCACTTCCAGAAGGCGGAGAAGGCCGCCCGCTCATCCGGAAACCTGTTCCGGCCGGCGCGGGACCCCGGCGGCATCGATGGCGGCCTCAGGCCTTCGGTACCTCCGGCCGCGGGAATCGGACTGGCTGCCGCCCTCTTCGTCACGGGATTCGTGATCGGTGCCGTCGAAGGAGCGGCGTCCCCATCGAACCGCCGCCGTTGAGACATGCAACAGGGCCCGGCAATGCCTCCGGGCCCTTCTTTCTTGGCAGGACTGGCAGGGCCATCACTCGTTCCGACCTTCCTTGCCCAGCACGGAGAGGTTTTCATCCATCTCGCGCGGCTGCGGTGCCTCCTCGCCGCCGACATTGCGCTCGGCTTCCATCCAGTGCTCCAGATCGCGTCCTTCCGGCTGGCCCTGCTCGATCCAGAGCGAATAGGCCCGCTCGCGGATGCGTTCCTCGCGATCGGTGTCGGAATAGCGGGTGTTCGAATTGTCCATTGCGGTTCTCCTTTTGCTACGGAAAACCGGCTCGCTTGGATAAAGGTTCCCGTCAGGCGGCCTTGCGCGGACCGGCGAGCGGCGCTCTGCGCGTGGATGCAGGACGCAGCCCCGCCTCGCGGCAGGCAAGCATCAGCGCGGCCCGCGCTGCCCGGCACGTACCCCGGCCTTCCAGCGCGTCACGGCACGCGGCGATCGCCCGCTCGTAGAAGAGACCGGTACGGATGGGCCATTCGTTTTCAAGGAAATCGAGTGCATCATAGGCATTCAGGAAGATCCGTTCGAGGCCCCCCTGAAGTTCGATACGGAAGGGCTGGTCGAAGGGCATTTCAATAAAGGTCATGGGTATGCGGCTCCTTGTCGGCCCACAAACGTACCTCGGCGGGAAAGGTTCCGCCGGCCGCGATCCTCGCACCGTGAGATTGCGTCGGCCTGTCGAGACGAAGCGAGCCTTCGCGACCGACGGCCGCCTCATCCGTCAGCCGGGCATTTTCCGTGACTTCAGCGCTTCATTTCCGCCACGGTTTCCTCTAAGGAACGATATTTGCGTGCCTCCTGAAGGTGGCAGGACTGAATCGTTTGCGAGGTGTGGTACCCAATGCTCGAACTGCTCAGAAAAGCGTCCAAGACGGTGGTTGCGAAAGCCCTTTTCATTTTGCTGATCGCATCCTTTGGCATCTGGGGCGCGTCCCAGCGCATGGAGCACGGTTCTTCCTCCACAGTGCTGACGGTGGGTGACCAGAAGATCAATGTCGGCGAGTTCCGCCTCGCCTTCCAGCGCCAGGTGGCGAATCTCAGCCAGCAGCTCGGCACCCAGCTCTCCACCGATCAGGCCAAGGCCTTCGGGGTCGAGCAGCAGCTCTATGCAGAGCTTTCTGCCGGCGCTGCACTCGACCAGCTCGCTTCCGACATGAAGCTCGGTCTTTCCGAGGAGCGCCTGGCGCGTCTGATCGCGGATGATCCCGCCTTCAAGTCGGTGAACGGTGCCTTCGATCGCCAGCTCTTCGAAAGCCGCCTGCGCAATGCCGGGCTGGCGCCGGACCAGTACATCGCCGAACGCAGCAAGGTGGCCGTGCGCGGCCAGATCGTCGATGCAGTTTCGGATGGCTTCTCGGCACCGAAGGCGCTGGTGGATGCGCTGACGCTTTATCGCGACGAAAGCCGCACCGTCGACTACCTGCTTCTGTCGAACGCCAATATCGACCCGATCAAGACGCCCGCCGACGACGTGCTTTCCAAGTGGTTCGAAGGTGTGAAGGCCCGCTATCGCGCGCCCGAATTCCGCAAGATTGCCGTCGTGCATCTGACGCCGGAAGATATCGCGGACCCCTCCACCGTCACCGACGACGCCATCAAGGCAGAGTTCGAAAAGCGCAAGGAAAGCTTCAAGACGCCTGCCTCGCGCACGATCGAGCAGCTCTCCTTCCCTAACAAGGAAATGGCCGAGGCCGCCGAAGCCGCGCTCAAGACAGGCGTCACCTTCGACCAGCTGGTCAAGGACCAGGACAAGACCGAGGCGGACATCCTTCTCGGCGAGTTCACCAAGGACAAGGTTCCGGACCCGGCGATTGCCGAGGCAGCCTTTGCCGTGACGAAGGACGGAGGCACCACGGATGTCGTCGACGGTTCCTTCGGCCCGGTCATCCTGCGTATTTCCAAGATCAAGGCCGAGAGCGCCCGCGACTTCGAGTCGGTGAAGGATGAAATCCGCAAGGAACTGGCGCTTGTGAATGCCAGCGAGGAAATCCTCAACGTGCACGACCGTTTCGAGGATCTGCGCGCGTCCGGCATGACCATCTCGCAGGTGGCCGACCAGTTGAAGCTCAAGACCATGACCATCGAAGCCGTCGATGCCAACGGCCAGGGCCCGGATGGCAACGCGGTCAAGGATATCCCCGAGAGCAAGAAGCTGCTGGATGCCGCCTTCAAGGCCGAGCAGGGCGCGGAAACCACGCCGCTCGCCGCCGAAGACAATGGCTATGTCTGGTACGAGATCGTCGATGTGAAGCCGGAGCATGACCGGACGCTGGCGGAAGTGAAGGACAAGGCCGTGGCGGACTGGACTGCAGAACAGCAGGCAGCAGCCCTTGCCGCCAAGACCGAAGAACTTGCAAAGCAGGTGAAGGGCGGCAAGGCTCTTTCCGATATCGCAACGGAGATGGGTCTCCAGGTCGAGAACAAGTCTGGGCTGAAGCGCGGCAGCGAGGACACCGTTCTTGGCCGCGGCGCGATTGCCGCCGCCTTCTCGGGACCTGTCGGCACGGTTGCCCACGACCTTTCCGCCGATGGCACCGGCCAGATCCTCCTGAAGGTTACCGACGTGGCTGAAACCGCGACCACCGATGCCCTTTCCCCCGAACAGGACGTGACCGGACTTGCCCGCGCCGCTGGCGACGATATCCTCGACCAGATGGTCGCTCGCCTCCAGGCGGAATATGGCGTGACCGTCAACCGCGACCTCGCCCAGCAGGCGATGACACTGCGGTAAGACCACGGACGGAAGGGGCAGGATATGGCCGAACTGAAACCGCTGATCGCCAAGGCCGCAAATGGCGAGGCGCTGACGCGCGATGAAGCCCGCGCTGCCTTCGACATCCTCATGTCGGGGGAAGCAACACCGTCGCAGATCGGCGGTTTCCTGATGGCGCTGCGCGTCCGCGGCGAGACCGTGGACGAAATCGTCGGTGCCGTCGAGGTCATGCGGTCGAAGATGCTTCCGGTGGAAGCCCCCTCTCACGCCATCGACATCGTGGGCACCGGCGGGGATGGGAGCCACACCTACAACATTTCGACACTCGCCTCGCTGATCGTCGCCGGGGCGGGCGTGCCCGTGGCAAAGCACGGCAACCGCGCCCTTTCCTCGAAATCCGGCACGGCGGACGCCCTCTCCGCGCTCGGGGTGCAGCTCGAGATCGGTCCAGAACTGATTTCCCGATGCATTCACGAGGCCAATATCGGCTTCATGTTCGCGCAGATGCATCACTCCGCGATGCGCCACGTGGGACCCTCCCGGGTGGAGCTCGGTACCCGGACGATCTTCAACCTCCTCGGCCCTCTTTCAAACCCGGCCAGCACGCGCCGGCACCTGCTCGGGGTATTTGCACCGAAGTGGGTGATGCCGCTTGCCGAGGTGCTGAAAGACCTGGGCTCGGAAAGCCTCTGGATCGTCCATGGTTCCGGCCTGGACGAGATCACCACGACAGGAAAGACAGAAGTCGCCGCACTCGAAAACGGAAAGATCCGCTCCTTCGAGTTGACACCGGCGGATTTCGGTGTCGAGGTGGCGACGCTCGACCAGCTGCGGGGCGGCGACGGGGTGGCCAATGCGGCGGCCCTGAAGGCCGTGCTCGAGGGCGCGCGCAATGCCTATCGGGATATCGCGGTCTGCAACGCTGCCGCTGCGCTCGTGGTCGCCGGCAAGGCCGAAACCATCCGCGAGGGCATGCGCCTCGCCAATCTCTCGCTCGAGGACGGGGGTGCTGCAGAGGCGCTCGCCAGACTCGTATCGACGTCCAACGCCGCGGAGTAAGGAACGAGCCATGAGCGACATCCTGAAGAAGATCGAAGACTACAAGCGGGTCGAGATCGCTGCGGCGAAGACGCGCGTACCGCTCGCGGACCTGAAGGCCCGTGCCGCCGACCAGGAGGCGCCGCGCGGTTTCCTCAAGGCGCTGCAGCAGAAGAAGGCGGATGGCCTTTTCGGGCTGATCGCCGAAATCAAGAAGGCGAGCCCCTCCAAGGGCCTCATCCGCCCGGATTTCGACCCGCCGTCGCTGGCGCGTGCGTATGAGGAAGGTGGCGCGGCCTGCCTGTCCGTCCTCACCGATACGCCGAGCTTTCAGGGAGCCCCCGAGTTCCTGACCGCAGCCCGTGCGGCCTGCAGCCTGCCGGCTCTGCGCAAGGATTTCATGTTCGACACCTATCAGGTCCACGAGGCGCGGGCGTGGGGGGCAGACTGCATTCTCCTGATCATGGCCTCCCTGACCGACGATGACGCCCGCCGCCTGGAAGAGGAGGCCTTCTCGCTCGGCATGGACGTACTGGTCGAGGTTCACGATGCGCCGGAAATGGAGCGTGCCCTCAAGCTCGCCTCGCCGATGGTGGGCATCAACAACCGGAACCTGCGCACCTTCGAAGTGAGCCTTGGCGTCAGCGAGGCGCTCGCGCCGATGGTGCCGCCGGACCGGCTGCTGGTCGGGGAAAGCGGTATCTTCACCCATGCGGACTGCCAGCGCATGCTGGCTGCAGGCATCAGCACGTTCCTCGTCGGCGAAAGCCTCATGCGCCAGGTCGATGTCGCCTCCGCAACGCGGTCGCTGCTGGGGACCACCGCAAGAGCCGCGGCCGAGTGATGAGCGAGACCCGCCTCACCCACATCGCAGCGTCCGGCGAGGCGCACATGGTGGATGTCGGCGACAAGGCCGACACGACCCGCAGCGCAACCGCAGAAGGATGCGTGCGCATGAACCCGGAAACGCTTGCCATCATACTGGCGGGCGATGCCAAGAAGGGTGATGTCATCGGCACGGCACGGCTTGCGGGCATCATGGCGGCGAAACAGACGTCGAACCTCATACCGCTTTGCCACCCGCTGATGCTCACGAAGGTGGTGGTCGACATAACACCGGACGAAGCGCTTCCGGGCCTGCGCGTCAGCGCAACCGCGAAACTCACGGGCAAGACCGGCGTTGAGATGGAGGCCCTGACCGCCGTTTCCGTCGCCTGCCTGACGATCTACGACATGGCCAAGGCCGTGGACAAGGCGATGGAAATCGGAGGTATACGCCTCATCGAGAAGACCGGAGGAAAATCCGGCGACTACAGGCATCCGGAAGGACGAGAACCATGACGCTGCTCTCCGTTGCTACCGCGCTTTCGCGGCTGCTCGAAAAGGCTTCCCCGCTTCCCGGACAGGAAGATGTGCCGCTGGACGCGGCCGTGGGCCGCGTGTTGGCTGCCGATGTGGCGGCCCGTCTGACCCAGCCACCCTTCGACTCGTCAGCCATGGACGGCTACGCCTTGCGGGCCGCCGACATTGCAACCGTCGGAGCGGAGCTTTCCGTCATCGGGGAGTCCGCGGCGGGTCACGGCTTTGCCGGCAGCGTCGGACCGGGTGAAACGGTACGCATCTTCACCGGCGCTCCCGTGCCGGACGGTGCGGACACGGTTATGCTCCAGGAAGATGCCGAAGTGCTGGAGGGCGGTCGCATCCGCTCCACCTTCGTCACACCCCAGGGCCGCCACATCCGGCCCAAGGGGCAGGACTTCATGCTGGACGAGGTGGTGCTCGAAGCTGGCCGAGCCGTGGATTTCGCGACCCTGCTGGTTGCCGCCGGCATGAACCATGCGACGCTTCCCGTATGGCGCAAGCCCATCGTTGCCATTATCGCCACGGGCGACGAACTCGCCTTGCCCGGCTCCGCTCCCGGACCGAACCAGATCATTGCTTCCAGCACCTATGCCGTGGCCGCCCTTGCGCGGCAGTCCGGCGCCGAAGTCATCGATCTCGGGATCGTTCCCGACAGCACGGAAGCAATCGGCGCGGCTGTTGCGGATGCGCGCTCGCGCAAGGCGGATGTGCTGATCACGCTCGGCGGCGCTTCCGTCGGCGACCACGACCTCGTGCAGTCCGTTCTGACCGGAGCGGGCATGCAGCTGGATTTCTGGAAGATCGCCATGCGCCCGGGAAAGCCGCTCATGGTCGGCAGCCTGGACGAGATGCACGTGCTCGGCCTGCCGGGAAACCCCGTGTCCAGCATGGTCTGCGCCCTGCTCTTCATGGAGCCGCTCATCCGCAAGCTCGCCCATCTGCCGCCGGCACGGCGCGAGGCAACCGCGATCACGGTCGCGGCGCTGCCTGCAAACGATCACCGGCAAGATTTCGTCCGCGCGCGGCTCTACCGCGAAACAAGCGGCAAGCTCTCCGTGGAAAGCTTCGGCAAGCAGGATTCATCGCTGATGAAACAGTTCAGCCAGGCGGACTGCCTGATCGTCCGGCCGCCTCACGCGCCTGAGCTGCCGGCAGGCATGCCCTGCCCCGTGCTGCTCCTTCATCCCGAAAGCCTCTGAGGCTTCCCCCCACAGGCCGAGGCCGCCCTCATGGGCGGCTATTGCTTTTTTATTGTTACGATATTCCTATAGAACCAATGGACCGCGCCTGCCGGTCGTCTATGCTGGACGAGCTTCGATTCCCTATCATGAAGAGAGGGGCCTCATGCTGGAACGCAGCCCGAGACATCGTGAAATCCAGATCAGCTTTCGCTCTCTGGCGGAGAAGATCCTCGCGCGCGAGGGCGCGATCGTGGTCGAAAGCGGCTGGAAGGCCAAGAACGGCAAGGCACCTGCTGCCGCTGCGGATTTCGTCTTCAAGCGCCCTCCGGACAATGAGCTGACGGTCGTGGAAGCCAAGCTCGTCCGCAGCCGGCGGATGGAAGACGGGCTGTTCCGCAACGCGCTCGACGAGTTGAAGCGCCAGCGCGATGCCCGCAAGGCACGGCATGCGACGCTCGTCACCACCGCCGAGCCGACCGAGGCGCAGCTCCAGGAGGCGGAGCGCCAGGGCGTGGCGCTTCTGGGCATTCCCCAACTGGTGCCGATGGCGCTGAAAACGCCCACGCTGGCCGAGGCGCTGGCCGACCTGCTGCGGGAAATCTCGAGCGATCCGGGCCAGCACGCGGAAACGATGCAACTGCTTGAGGCGCATACGGCCCGTGCCAAGGCGCGCGGCGAAGGCGCGAAGATCATCGCGGAGCTCGATCAATCCAAGCCCGGCCGCGAACACCACCGCAAGTTCGAGCAGATCGGGGAAAAGGCGGTGCGCCAGCTGCTGACCGATCAGGTGCAACGCTGGAGCGTTCCCGTGCTGGTGGAGGATGGCCTCAACCGCCCCACGCTGATCGTCAGGCTGATGCCGCGCCACGATGTCTGGACAGCCCTGTCGGAGGAATTCGGGAGCCGCTACATGTGCGTCGGCTTCGTCAACGATGCCGATCCGGCCGGCCAGGGAGACGTGCTGTCCGCGGCACGGCATCTCCACCCAAAGGCCCGCCGCTCCATCGGTATCCTCATCGCCCGCAACGGCTTCGACCCCGGCGCACGGCGTGCGGCCGTCGAAATGCTGCGCGAACACGGCAAGCTGCTGCTCCTCGTCAGCCTCCAGGACCTGCGCGAGCTGCTCATGGCCCGCGACAGCGGCGACGAATACCACGATTTCTTCCACGAACGCGCCAGCGAACTAATGGCCGACAATACGGTGTAGCATTCACCATCAGGGCGGCTGCCGAAGTTGCGTGAGGTGCGCTTGCGGCTCGCCCCCTCTGCCCTGCCGGCCATCTCCCCCTCAATGGGGATGGTGTTTAGGTGGGCGCCCAGCCAACACCTCGGCGGATGAGACACTAGTTGTCTTGGGAAATCCTGAAGCCACGGTCGATCTCCCCCTCGCGGCGAGCGAAGCTCGTCCGCCTGGGGGAGATGTCCCGGCAGGGACAGAGGGGGGGTGCGACCCGGCAAGTCCGATGCCTGCCTCGGCCCCCGCCCCTCGATCAGACCAGCCGGCTCTGCTCCAGCGCGGCCGTGATGAAGCTCTTGAAGAGCGGATGCGGTTCGAGCGGACGGCTCTTCAGTTCCGGGTGATACTGTACCCCGATGAACCAGGGATGGTCGGGATACTCCACCGTTTCCGGCAGAACGCCGTCGGGCGACATGCCGGAGAACAGCAGGCCGCAGGATTCGAGGCGATCCTTGTAGTCGACGTTGACCTCGTAGCGGTGCCGGTGGCGCTCGGAGATATCCGTCGTCCCGTAGATCTCGGCGATCCGGGTGCCCTTTTTCAGCGCGGCAGTATAGGCGCCGAGGCGCATGGTGCCGCCGAGATCGCCGGATGCCTTGCGCTTCTCGAGCTGGTTGCCCTTGACCCATTCGGTCATCAGGCCGACGACCGGTTCCTTCGTTTCGCCGAACTCTGTCGAAGATGCATTCTCGATCCCCGCGAGATGGCGTGCCGCCTCGACGACTGCCATCTGCATGCCGAAGCAGATGCCGAAATACGGGACCTTGCGCTCACGCGCAAACTTCGCCGCCGCGATCTTGCCTTCGGAGCCGCGCTCGCCGAAGCCGCCGGGCACGAGAATGCCATGCACCTTCTCGAGGTAGGGCGAAGGATCTTCCTTTTCGAAGATCTCCGATTCGATCCACTCCAGCTTGACCTTGACACGGTTGGCAATGCCGCCGTGGTGAAGGGCTTCGATGAGCGACTTGTAGGCGTCCTTGAGACCGGTGTACTTGCCGACGATGGCGATGGTGACCTCGCCCTCCGGATTGTGGATCCGCTCGGCGACCTGCTGCCATGCCTCGAGCCGCGGCTTGGGCGCGGGCTCGATGCCGAAGGCGGCAAGCACCTCGTTGTCGAGGCCTTCCTTGTGATAGGCCATCGGCACGTCGTAAATGTTGGCAACGTCCAGGGCCTGGATGACGGCGGAAGGACGCACGTTGCAGAAGAGCGAGAGCTTGCGGCGTTCCGCTTCCGGGATTTCACGGTCCGCACGCACCAGCAGGATGTCGGGACGCAGGCCGAGAGCCTGCAGTTCCTTGACCGAATGCTGCGTCGGCTTGGTTTTCAGCTCTCCGGCCGCCGGAATGTAGGGCATCAGCGTCAGGTGAACATAGACGGCCGTGCCGCGCGGCAGGTCGTTGCCGAGCTGGCGGATCGCTTCCATGAAGGGCATGGCCTCGATATCGCCGACGGTACCGCCGATCTCGCACAGAACGAAATCATAGTCTTCGTTACCCTCGGTAATGAAGTTCTTGATCTCGTTGGTCACGTGCGGGATCACCTGGACGGTCGCGCCGAGGTAATCGCCCCGCCGCTCCTTGTCGATGATGTTCTTGTAGATCCGGCCGGTGGTGATGTTGTCGCTCTTGGTCGCCGAACGCCCGGTGAAGCGTTCGTAGTGACCGAGATCGAGGTCCGTCTCGGCACCGTCATCGGTCACGAACACTTCGCCGTGTTGCGTGGGAGACATCGTGCCGGGATCGACGTTCAGGTAGGGGTCAAGCTTGCGAAGGCGAACCCGATAGCCACGGGCCTGCAGCAACGCGCCGAGAGCTGCGGCTGCGATTCCCTTGCCAAGGGAGGAAACCACGCCGCCAGTGATGAATACATATCGCGCCATGGGCTTTACCGATTACCGTTTCCGAATTGATTCCGCCAGCCCCCGAGCAAGATTAAATATGCTTATCAACGGTGGCGAATGATACACAAAAGAAATCCGGCAGGCTTTTGGCCTGCCGGACGGGGTGATTTTGGAAAGCCTTACTGGCCTGTCGGGACGCCCGACTTGTCGGCGGGAGCAGCCGGAGCGGCCGGCTGGGCGGCACCGTTGGCGGCAGGAGCGGCCTGACCGTTGGCGGCCGGGGCCGCCGGAGCCGTCTGGCCGGCAGGCGCATCGGATTTCGCACCGCCGAGCTGATCCAGAACGCCGTTCTGGCCGGTGCCCTGCGGGATCTTGTCCAGAATGTCGGTCGGCTTCGATTCGTACTTGGACAGGATGCCCATGCCGAGCGCGAGAGCGAAGAACAGCGTTGCGAGGATGGCGGTGGTGCGGGTCAGCGCATTGGCCGTGCCGCGCGCCGACATGAAGCCGGAGCCGCCGCCGATGCCCAGACCGCCGCCTTCCGAACGCTGGATGAGAACGACGCCAATCAGCGCCAGTACCACCATGAGATAGATGACAAGCAATACGGTTTGCATGGGTGTCCAATCCTGCCCCACCCGATGGGGCGAAAGTCGTTTGGGGGCTCTTTACAGGAGGAGCGGGCTTATTCCAAGCCCCGCCTCCCCATTAAGCCAGCAAATCCTCGTAGGCCTTGTAGATGGCGAGGAAGTCGGCCGCTTTCAAGCTGGCCCCGCCGATCAGCGCGCCATCCACATTGGCGACGCCCATCAGCTCCCTGGCGTTTCCGGGCTTGACCGAACCGCCGTAGAGAAGACGCATGCCCGCACCTTCCTTGCCGAAGCGTGCCGTCAGTTCGTTGCGCATGAAGGCATGGGCTTCCGCCACGTCGGCTGCAGTCGGGGTCAGCCCCGTGCCGATCGCCCATACGGGCTCGTAGGCAATGACGGTGTTCTCTGCCGTGGCATCATCGGGAACCGAGCCGGCGAGCTGGCGCTTCAGCACATCGAGGGTTTCACCGGCCTTTCGCTGGGCTTCCGTCTCGCCGATGCAGATGATCGCGACCAGACCCGCAGACCAGGCGGCCGCAGCCTTTTCCGACACCAGCTCGTCCGTCTCTTCATGGTCGGTGCGGCGCTCGGAATGGCCGACGATCACATGGGTGCCGAAGCAATCCGCGATCATTTCGGCCGATATGTCCCCGGTATGGGCACCGGACTGCTTCGTATGGCAATCCTGCGCGCCGATCATCAACGGACTGTCGGTCGCAAGCGCGGTGGCGACATAAAGGAGGGTCGCGGGCGGGCAGATGAGGGTGTCGACCTTCTCGCTCAGCGCATCGTGAACGCCTTCCGACATCGCCTTGAGCTCGTCGAGGGAGTTGCGCAGGCCGTTCATTTTCCAGTTGCCAGCCACGAGCGGCTTCACGTCAGGGGTCATCGGTCCTCATCCTTCATTGTGTGCGGCTTCCCCTAGCAAAAGCAGCGGCAAAAGGGAAGCGAGGCAGGCGCTCGCCCTTCAGTGGGCCTCAGCGGGTCAGAAGCCAGTTCAGCACCCGGCGCCAGTCCGTCATGCGCACCGGTGTTCCATGCGAACCGGTATTGAAGAGCGTGAAACGGACCGGATAGCCCTTGGCATGAAGTTGCGCATAGATGGCAGCCTGGTCATCAGCCTTGTAGACCTTGTCGGCGCTGCCATGGGTGAACCACAGCGGCAGCCCCGCTTCATGAAAGGCGCTTTTCGGAAAATCCGGGTCCGGCGCGCCGCCCATCACCAGCATGCCCTTGAGATCCCGCACGGTCGCAGCCTCCCGGGTGATGCCCCAGCACAGGAAGCTGCCCATGGATGCGCAGGACAGGATGACGGGCTTGCCACCGCTCGCGCTGCGCGCGGCGGCGATCAGATCTGCAACCTGACGCACGCCATTGGCGTCGAAGCGCCGGATGGTCGGGGCGTAATACACGCCGCCGTTCTTGACAACGAGGTTCTTCAGCCGGTTGAAATTTCCCCCGAAACGCCAGTCGTTCGAACCGAGCCGCCGGTCGCCGTCGCGGCCGTGAATGAAGATGACGGTAAATGCGGCGCCCTCCCCCTTTCCCACCCGTGTCACTGCCAGGGGACCGGAGGCTAGGTTGAGCGTCTCGTCCGCCTGTGCGCTGCGGGGAGACAGATCCACCCAGGCGCGCTTGACGCGCCGTTCCGGCTCCTCGTCACGCCCGTTGATGTCCCGCATTTCCTGGTAGTCGACGACCTCATAGTCACCGCCGTCGCGAGTTTCGATCCGCGTCTGGGCGGAAAAAAGCTCGTCCTTGAACGGCTTCAGCGGCCCTTTCGATCCTTCGGCCGCCGCCCCCTGTGCGACCATCAGGGTGACGAGAAGGGCAAGGAAGGGTCGTTTCAGCATGGCGTGGGCTCCTCGCAAGGCATTTTCCGGCCGCAAATGCCATGCAATCGGTGGATAGAGCAAGGCTTGCCGAACATTCGTGCCCCAGCCGCATCGCGAACAAATGCGGAATCTGCCAGTATCGGCTGAGCGATTCGCGGCCTTGAGACGATTGCGGTTCCCTACCGTGTCGCCTAAAAGGCAACCCAGAAAAACAAGACGTGAACACGATAGCCAGATCCGAACAGCCCATGGACGATAACAACGATCTCTTCTCCTCCCTCCCCAGGGAAACGAGGCAGGAGACACCCCCCGCAGCCGCAACGCCCCCGGCCCGTGCCGAAGCGACGGAACGGGCACGCCCGGCCGCACCGCCGGCACCGGCCGGTGACAGCTACGACGCATCGGCCATCCGGGTTCTGGAGGGGCTGGAACCGGTGCGCATGCGCCCCGGCATGTATATCGGCGGGACCGACGAGAAGGCGATGCATCACCTCTTCGCCGAGGTGATCGACAACTCCATGGACGAGGCGGTCGCCGGTCACGCCAACTTCATCGAAGTGTACCTGAACAAGGACGGCTTCCTGTCGGTCACCGACAACGGGCGTGGGATGCCGGTGGAAAATCATCCGCAGGTGCCGGGCGTGTCCACGCTCGAGGTCATCATGACCAAGCTCCATGCGGGCGGCAAATTCGACGGCAAGGCCTATGAAACCTCGGGTGGTCTGCACGGTGTCGGCGTCTCGGTGGTCAATGCGCTTTCCGATTTCGTCGAGGTCGAGGTTGCCCGCAACCGCAAGCTATACCGCCAGACCTTCTCGCGCGGCATTCCGCAGACAGGTCTCCAGGAACTCGGCGACGTGCACAACCGCCGTGGCACCAAGGTGACCTTCCGCCCCGACAAGCAGATCTTCGGAGAACATGCGCGCTTCGATCCGGGCCGCATCTTCCGCATGTCCCGCTCGAAGGCCTATCTCTTCGGCGGCGTCGAAATTCGCTGGGCTTGCGATCCGGAGCTGCTGCCCGAGGGGTCGGACATCCCGGAGAAGGCCGTATTCCACTTCCCCGGTGGTCTGAAGGATTACCTGCAGGCCAATCTCGGCAAGGAATTCACCGTCACCCGCGAGATCTTTGCCGGCAAGTCCGAGAAGACCGGCGGGCACGGTGCGATCGAATGGGCGGTGACCTGGTATGGCGGCGACCAGCAGATCCATTCCTACTGCAACACCATCCCGACACCCGAGGGCGGGACGCACGAGGCGGGGCTTCGCATCGCGCTCACCAAGGGGCTCAAGAACTATGCGGATCTGATCCAGAACAAGCGGGCCGCGCAGATCACCACCGACGACGTGATGATCTCCGCCATGGGCATGCTCTCCGTCTTCATCCGGGAGCCTGAATTCGTCGGACAGACGAAGGACCGGCTGGCGACCGTCGAGGCGCAGCGCATCGTTGAAAACGCGCTCCGCGACCCCTTCGATCATTACCTCGCGGACAATCCTGCGGAAGCGGCCAAGCTGCTGGACTGGGTCATCGAGCGGGCCGAGGAGCGCCTTCGCCGCCGCAAGGAAAAGGAAGTCAACCGCAAGACCGCAGTGCGCAAGCTGCGCCTTCCGGGCAAGCTTGCCGATTGCGCGCAGAACACGGCGGAAGGCGCCGAGCTGTTCATCGTCGAAGGCGACTCGGCCGGCGGCTCGGCCAAGCAGGCCCGCAACCGTGCCAACCAGGCCATTCTGCCCTTGCGCGGCAAGATCCTGAACGTCGCCAGCGCCGGCCGCGAGAAGCTCTCGGCCAACCAGCAGATCGCCGATCTCATCCAGGCGCTCGGCTGCGGCACGCGCACCAAGTATCGCGAGGAGGATCTGCGCTACGAGCGGGTCATCATCATGACCGATGCGGACGTGGACGGAGCGCACATCGCCTCGCTGCTCATTACCCTCTTCTATCAGGAAATGCCGGAGCTGATCCGGGGTGGCCATCTCTATCTGGCCGTTCCGCCCCTCTACCGCATGACCGGGGGCGGCAAGACCCTCTATGCCCGCGACGACGCACACCGGGCGGAGCTGATGGCGACGGTGTTCAAGGGCAAGAAGGTGGAGATCGGCCGTTTCAAGGGCCTCGGCGAGATGATGCCGGCGCAGCTCAAGGAAACGACCATGGACCCGGCAAACCGCACCCTCCTCAAGGTCGCGATCGATGATGCCGATTTCGAAGGCACCAGGGATGCCGTGGATGCGCTGATGGGCACCAAGCCGGAAGCCCGTTTCCGGTTCATTCAGGATCGCGCTGCCTTCGCCGATAATCTGGATATCTGACGCGAGGTCCTTCCGGGCTTCGCGGACGGTAGCGATCAGGATGGTCAGCACCCTTTCCCCCGAAGGGGCAAGGGGCTCGCCGCCGCTTTGCATGTTACCCCGGGATCATCCGCACATCGAAAATCAGTAACCAATTATTGACGCGCCCGTGCGAGCCTTTGGGGGATGACCGGTATTCCGTGCAATGATTGCGCAACAGTGACCCGAGGCTTGTTCCATGCGTCCCATTGCCCTTCTTGCCACCTCCATGCTGCTGCTCGCCACCACCGCTTCTGTCGGCAAGGGCTCGGGCACCCCGCACTGGACCTATGAAGGCGAGGAAGGGCCGCAGCATTGGGCCAAGCTGGACCACAGTTTCGAGGCGTGCGAACTCGGGCAGCAGCAATCCCCGGTCGATCTCGTGACCCACATCAAGGCCGACCTGCCCTCCATCAAGTTCGACTATGGAGAGATCCCGACGGAGGTGGTCAACAATGGCCACACCATGCAGGTGAACGTTCCCTACGGCTATTCGATGACCATCGAGGATCACACCTATCAGCTGGTGCAGTTCCACTTCCACACCCCGAGCGAATATCAGATCGAGGGTCAGAGCTTCCCTCTGGAACTGCATCTGGTTCACAAGGACGAGAACGGCACGCTTGCCGTCGTGGGTGTGCTGATCAAGGAAGGCGGCGTCAGTCCAACGCTGGAGCAGATCTTCTGGGGCGGTCCGGCGGAGGCCGGGAAGACCAAGCGGCTCATCGACGTGAAGACCGATCTCAAGGCGCTCTTGCCAAAGGATCGTTCCTACTACCGCTTCATGGGTTCCCTCACCACGCCGCCCTGCTCCGAAGGGGTCAACTGGTTTGAAATGAAGACGCCCATCGAAGCATCGATGGCCCAGATCGCCAAGTTCAGGGAAATGTTCCCGATGAACGCGCGCCCCATCCAGCCCCTCAACAACCGCCTCGTGGTCGAGGACGTCAAGTAGCGCGACGCCGTTTCCCGCAAAGGAAGCTCAGGCCGCCACCACCGCCTGTATGGCATAGGAGCGTGCCTCCATGCGCTGTTCCGAAATCGCCAGCCGCTCCACCATCTCGATGAGATCAGTTGCCGGCGTGCGGTCACCGCCCGGCTTGCGGAAAGTCCGCAGGAGCGCCGCCGCGACGCTGCCGGCACCCTTGCCCGTGGCCTGACTGCGCAGAAGGAATACCGCTTCCACGAAGACGACGCTGATATCGCGGCCCAGTCCTGCTGCCTCGAACAGCGCTCGGACTGCATGCATCCGGCCGGTCGAGAGAACCGAGCGCACCCGCCGCTCCTCGACACCGGTCAGGTTCACGAGAACGCAGGCGATGAAATCGATGCGGCCCGCGCAGAGCGCATGCATCAGGAAGGCAGGCGTAAGACGGCAACCGATACGGAGATGCTCGACCAGTGCCGGAATGTCCCGCTCGTCGGCGTGCCCTGCGATCGTCAGCGTCCCGGCCTCCGAAGCCTCGCGGGCAATGCGGGCCATCCGCCGCTCACCCACGGTCGCACGGACGAAATCCAGGGCCGACAGCGCTTCCGTCACCTGCTGCATCAGCATGTGACGGACATCGGCCGGCAGATCCGGCCTTTCCATCAGCAAGCTCCGCACTTCGGCGTTCGCGCCATGGCGGCGGGCGATGTCGCGCAGGGTTGCCGCGGCAAAGCGATTGTCCGGGTTCTCGAGAAGCAGCACAATTTCCGGTTCGTCCCCCACGGCTGCTATGGCGGCGGATACGATGGCAGACACTTCTGCACGCGAGGCGATGAGGCTACGCCTCACGCTGTCGCCACGGGCAGCAAGATCGACGAAATCGTCGTCGGTAATGACGGGCGACTGGGTAATGACGGTTGCCGCGATTTCCGGCTGATCTTCCGCAAGAGGCAGGATCAGGGAGCGCGGCACAAGGTCGGATGTCGCAAGCGCTTCGGCAAGGGCAAGCCGGACCTTCGGGGACGGATCGTCGAGCAGGTAGGTCATGGCCATCAGCGCGGCGCGGCGTTCCTCCTCGCCCATGGAGGAGCGGATATAGGCCCGCCCCAGCGCATTCGCAGCCTTTGCGCGTTCGGCGACACGCGCCGTTTCCGACCATCTGAGAAATGCCTGTACGATCACGGATACTGCCCCACTGACGTGAACGATTGCTCATTCGCTTGGGACTCACCCTACCGATCAATGGATTACGATTGGTTAACTACGTTCATTAAGCATAAATCCATTAGAAGAAAGCGCGGTGTGGAGATCCACGGCTGATGCTGGGAAAATGCCGCAAAGCGGGCGTAGGTTGGCCTGAATGGCAGGCGATTCCCGTTGCGGGACAGGATGGGCCCCCGGACCGACCGGCGCGCCCGAGGAGTGAGACGCGGATGAACCTCGCACCCAACGGCCTTCCGGTCGATTTCCTCACCCGCTCCTGGCTGGTGATTCCACCGCTCGAAGAGGGCGCTCTTGCCGCCGGAATGAAGAGCGGGGCGGATGTGGTCTGCTTCGATCTCGGGGCAGTCAGCCGCGTGCGCCGGGCCACCGCAGCCGAAGCGCTTTGTCAGTTTGTTCGCGAATCGAAAGAGGCGCTGCAGCAGGTCGGGGCGCCTGCCGTGTTCTTTCTGCTGCCGGAGGCCGACGACGACACCGACAGCCTGCTCGAAACCCTGATGCCGGCGCGGCCGACCGGGCTTTTGCTGACCGTTCACGACCCGCGGGACGTGCAGGAGCTCGACGTGCTGGTCGCGGTCCACGAGGCCATCAACGACATCGAGGACGGGTTGACCCGTCTTGCCTGCCTGCTACCGCATGCTCTCAACGCCGATTTTTGCGGCCTTTCTCGCAGGCTGATCGGCCTGGGCTGGTCGGCGGAAGCCTTCCGCGCCCATGTCGGTGCTCGCCGCATGCTGGATGCGGGGGGAGCGCTTTCGGATTCGTTCCGGCTGGCCCGCAGCTCGGTGCTGCTGGCGGCAGCCTCGGCGGGGCTGGAGGCCATCGATTCCCATTCGGGCCTCTGGTCCACCGACAGATTGGCAAGGGATGTGCAGGAAGCGGCGGCGGACGGGTTCACGGGGAAATTCTCCCTGTCACCGCGCCAGGTCAGTGCCATCAACCACGGCTTCACCCCCGGTCCCGATGAGGTCGAGGAGGCACGGGCATGGCTGCAGCAGCCGGACGAATTGTGCCGGCGGGATTACCTGCGCGCGCTTCGCGTCCTGAAACGCGCGCCGTAGCGGCTCGGATCAGGGCGCTTTCGGGCGCATCATCTCGAACACGTCGCCACCGTCGCAGTAATCCATGTAGCCCATGCGCCCGACCGGGCGCACCGCAGCCATGTCGATGCGTCCGTCGCGAATGATGCTTTCATCGATATGAATGCCCACCACCTGTCCGAAGGTGATTACCGTATCCGCTTCCTGGCCTTCGAGACCCCTGGGATGCAGGATTTCCGTCACCCGGCACTCCAGCGCGGCATGGGCTTCCCCGACATAGGGGGCGTCGACCATTTGTCCGGTGACGGGGGTGAGCCCGGCAATCGCGAATTCATCCACACCATAAGGTACGGCAATGGACGACTCGTTCATGGGGCGCACCAGATCCCTGCTCACCAGACTGACGGTGAAGACGCCCGTTTCGGCGGCATTGCGGGGAGAACCCTTCCCTCGCCCGGCCGCGAACATCACGATCTTCGGATCATCCGCAACGATGTTGAAGAAGGAATAGGGCGAGAGATTGCGCGACCCGTCGAGACCGCGGGTCCCGATCCAGCCGATCGGACGCGGCGACACGATGGCCTTGAAGGGATCGTGTCGCAGCCCGTGGACATTGCCGGCGGTTTCGTAGAACCGCATCAGGCCTCGCCCACCCAGGTCACGGTTTCGGAAAGCTCCGGACGCGGACGCTCGACTGCCGGAAAGTCCGTGGAGCCGACATGGATGAAGCCGGCGACCTTTTCACCCGGCTGGATGCCCAGAAGCGGCCAGGCACGCTCGTCAAAGGCGAACCATTCCGTCAGCCAGTTGGCGACGTAGCCGACGGCATTGGCTGCCATGAGGGTGTTGAGGCAAAGGGCACCGGCAGACATAACCTGTTCCCATTCCGGGACCTTGGCATGGGGTGCCGCCTTGCTGACAACGGCGATGACGACGGGGGCACGGGTGAAGCGGGTCTTCTCCACCTCGACCAGCTCGGCGCTGAGGTTCGGTTCGACGGCGAGCCGAAGCTTCAGCAGCTCGGCTCCGATGCGCACCCGCTCTTCACCGCGATAGACGATGAAGCGCCAGGGAGCGAGCTTTCCGTGGTCCGGCACGCGGGAGGCGAGCGGAAGAAGTTCCTCGATCTCAGGACGGGACGGGCCCGGCTCCCGCATCTGGAACGCGGGAATGGAGCGCCTGACGGCAAGATAATCCTTGAGGGCTTTGTTTTCGGTCATCGGGAGGTCCATGGGGTGAGAAAGCCGGCGAAGCCGGCAGCAGACAAGGTGGGCCTTGAAATTGCCATTCGGTTCAGTTTGAAGTGAAGCCGCGCGCAACAGATGTCAACCGGGTATCTTTCATGTCGGGACTTTCCAGAGCCGTTCGCGGCTTCCTCATCCTCATGGGAACCCTGTCCTGGGTGACCACGGCCACGGCCCAGGATGCGCCCCAGGCCGACATGGGCGCGGCCTCCGCCCCGAGCGTCTCGGGCAGCGAAGGCGGCGGGCTTGCCGACGACCCGCTGAAGGCTTTCCAGCAGCTGGACGGCGTGGCGAAGATGCCAAAGCTCAACGCCTTTACCGCACCCAACGACCCGCTTTCTCCAGCCGCCATGATGAAGACGGTGCGTTTCGAGGCGAAACTCAAGTCGGATGGGAAACCCGTGGAGGACGGCCTCGTCTGGAGCGTCTTCAGCCCGAATGCGGGCTCGGACGAGAAGCTGCCGCTGGTAGCAACCGCCACGGGCGGCTCCTCCGCCTTCCAGCTCGCGCCCGGAGACTATTTCGTCAATGTCGCCTTCGGGCGCGCGGGCGTAACCAAGCGGCTCAAGGTGCCGCTCGTCGGCGACGTTCCCCGGCAGACCCTGGTGCTCGATGCGGGCGGCCTGCTGCTGAACGCCGTTTCGGGCTCGGACATGCGCATTCCCGCCGACGATCTCAGCTTCACGATCTATTCGACGGACATCAAGGAAGACGGCGAGCGGGGCCTCGTCATGGATGACGTCAATCCGAACGAGGTGGTGCGCCTGAATGCCGGGACCTATCATGTCGTTTCGAATTACGGGGACATCAATGCCGTGATCCGGGCAGACATCCAGGTGGAGGCCGGGCGCCTGACCAAGGCTGTGCTGCAGCATCGCGCTGCCCAGATCACGCTCAAGCTCGTATCGGAAAAGGGCGGCGAGGCGCTGGCCGATACGGCCTGGTCCGTGCTGACCTCTTCGGGCGACACGCTGGCGGAAAGCGTCAGCGCCTTCCCGACATTGATCCTTTCGGAGGGCCAGTATACGGCCGTCGCCCGCAACAAGGACAAGATCTACCAGATGGATTTCAAGGTGACCGCGGGGGTCAACACCGATGTCGAGGTGATCACCTCCCAATCACTGCACCGGCCGGACACGCAGGCTGCGGTCTTCGCCGACTGACAGTCAGCAGTGTTACGGACACGGCTCTGCACTTCGTGGGCAAAGGGAGGGAGGCATGCCGGGGAAGAAGATGTGGCGTGGCGGCTGCCTGTGCGGCTCCATACGCTTCGAGGCCGAGGGGGATCCGGAATTTCCCCATACATGCTCCTGCCGCATGTGCCAAAGGGCGACCGGCGCACTGACCGTCGCCTGGGTCGAGTTCAACCGTGACAAGGTGCGCTGGATCGGTGAAGGCGGCAACCCTGCCCTGTTTCGTTCTTCGGAAAAGTCGTCCCGCGCCTTCTGCCCGCGCTGCGGCTCGTCGCTCGGGGCGGTCGATGACGCGCCGGTCGTGGCACTTCTGACGGGCTGTTTCGATACCCCGCACCATCTGCCGCTCAAACCCGCCAGCCATTCCTATCGGAGCGGCCGGCCCGCTTGGTGGCACGTCGATGTCCGTCAGCCGGCCAAGGGGGCTGCCCGCTTGCCCGAGGGAGCAAGCGAAAAGACCGAATCGTAGAGATAGGTGAGGATTTCCTGCCGGCCCGGCATGCGGCTAAGCTCGTCCCAGTAGATCATGCTGCCGACCGTGGAGCTGATCATCGAACCCGACAGACGGCGAAACTCCCGAATGAGAAGCGAGATGCGCAGGGTCAGCGAAAACTTGCTGACCAGATGGAAGAGCCTGCCGTTCTGGCCCTCGAAATAGATCGGAATGACATTGGCCTTGGCAGCCTGAACCAGCTTCGCCGTGAAGATCTTCCAGGGAAGGTCTTCCGCCTTGCCGAAGGCCTTCCTGGCCGTCGCGACGCCGCCCGCGGGAAACACGACGATCGTCACGCCCTCTTTCAGCAGGCGCACCGCCTCGTTGCGGGTCTGCATGTTGATGGCGAGCGCTTCCTTCGTCTCCTCGAAGGAAACGGGCAGCGAATAGGGTGCCATTTCCGGCACTTTCAGAAGCTCGTTGTTGATCAGCACCCGGAACGGACGGCCAAGCTGTTCCGCCAGCGCAAGAACGGCGATCCCATCGCCGATGCCGTAGGGATGATTGGCAACGATGACCACGGGGGCGTCGGTGAGGTTCTTCGGCGGCCACTCGCCATTCACCTGCATCCTGACGTCGATGAGATCGAGCATCTTCCCGAAGACCCTGTCGCCCTGAACGACGATCTCGTTCCGCCAGATTTCATAGAGGTTCACGAAGCGGTCGCGGCCGGACAGGCCCTCGATCGTACGGATGATCCAGCGTTTCAGCCGCGGATCCCGTTCGTTGGCATAGGAAAGTTCCTTGAAGCGCACTTTCGTCCGGGCACCGGGCCCGCCCCCTAACGTGCAGCAGTCCGAAGCCCGGTCCGCCGCGAGCATGCAGTATGGTGATGCAATTATCACCATACTCTATTTCTGTAGATCATAACTAAGCAATGTTACGGATTTCTGACGGAAACTTGTGTATTTCGCGTCAGATTCTCCGCAACTTGCCGTGATCCTGATCAACCCTTCCGGGCTGCGGCCTTGCGTTTCAGATCCGGTGCGGTCGCCTCGTCCTTCAGGGCCGCAATGGCCTCTTCGAGGGACATGGAAACCTGGGCCTGAGAACCGATTCGGCGGATGTTGACCGACCGCTCCTCCGCTTCCTTCTTGCCGCAGACGATGATGACCGGAACCTTGGTGACCGAGTGTTCCCGGACCTTGTAGTTGATCTTCTCGTTGCGGAAGTCGGTCTCGACGTTCAGGCCTGCATCACGCAGGGCATCTGCCACTTCCTGGCCATAGGCGTCAGCCTCCGAAGTGATCGTGGCGACCACCACCTGCAGCGGCGAAACCCAGAGCGGCATGTGGCCGGCAAAGTTCTCGATCAGGATGCCGAGGAACCGCTCCATCGAGCCGCAGATGGCGCGATGGATCATCACCGGCTGGGTCTTTTCCGAGTTCTGGTCGATGTAGAAGGCACCGAAGCGCTCCGGCAGGTTGAAATCCACCTGCGTGGTGCCGCACTGCCATTCGCGGCCGATGGCGTCCTTCAGCGTGTATTCGAACTTCGGACCGTAGAAAGCGCCCTCGCCCGGCAGGATGCCGGTCTTGATGCGGCCGCCGGATTGTTCCTCGATGGTCTTCAGAACCTCCATCATCACGCGCTCGGCGCGATCCCAGAGATCGTCGGAACCGACGCGCTTTTCCGGACGGGTCGAGAGCTTGACGACGATTTCCTTGAAGCCGAAATCCTCGTAGACCGACAGGATCAGGTCGTTGATCTTCAGGCATTCCGCCGCCATCTGCTCGTCGGTGCAGAAGATATGCGCATCGTCCTGCGTGAAGCCGCGCACGCGCATCAGGCCGTGCAGCGCACCCGAGGGCTCGTAGCGGTGAACGGCGCCGAATTCTGCAAGCCGGATGGGAAGTTCGCGGTAAGACTTCAACCCATGCTTGAAGATTTGGATGTGGCCCGGGCAGTTCATCGGCTTCAGCGCGAAGACGCGTTCGTCGTCGGTCTCGTCACCGGCAACCGTCACCTTGAACATGTTGTCGCGGTACCAGCCCCAGTGGCCGGAGGTTTCCCAGAGCGACTTGTCGAGCACCTGCGGCGCGTTGACTTCCTGATAATCGCCTTCGAGACGACGGCGCATGTAGGAAACCAGCGACTGGAACATCCGCCAGCCCTTGCCGTGCCAGAACACCACGCCCGGACCTTCTTCCTGGAAATGGAAGAGATCCATCTCGCGGCCCAGGCGGCGGTGGTCGCGCTTCTCGGCTTCCGCGAGCACGTGGAGATAGTTGTCCAGGTCTTCCTGCTCGGCCCAGGCCGTGCCGTAGATGCGGGTCAGCATCGGGTTGTTGCTGTCGCCACGCCAGTAGGCACCGGCCACCTTCATCAGCTTGAAGGCCGTGCCGATCTGGCCGGTGGAGGCCATGTGCGGACCGCGGCAGAGATCGAACCAGTCGCCCTGATAGTAGATCTTGAGGTCCTGCCCCTCGGGAATGGCATCGACCAGTTCCACCTTGTACTTCTCGCCCTTGGAGGCAAAAACTTCCTTCGCCTTGTCGCGCGACCAGATTTCCTTGGTGAAGGGCTTGTTGCGCTGGATGATCTCCTTCATGCGCTTCTCGATCTTCGGCAGATCTTCGGGCGTGAAGGGCTCGTCCTTGGCGAAGTCGTAATAGAAGCCGTTGTCGATAACAGGACCGATGGTCACCTGCGTGCCGGGCCAAAGCTCCTGCACGGCTTCGGCCATCACGTGGGCGCAGTCATGCCGGATGAGCTCCAGCGCGCGCGGATCGGTGCGGGTGACAATCTCGACCGTTCCCTCGGAAACGGGGTCGGAAAGATCGCGGACGGTTCCGTTCACGGCAAAGGCGAGCGCCTTCTTGGCCAGCGACTTCGAGATCGACTCGGCCACTTCGCGGCCGGTCGTGCCTGCGGGGAACTGCCTGACGGAACCATCGGGAAAAGTGAGAGAAACGGCTTCGGACATGAAGAACTCCTTGGGTCCAGTCCCGCCAACGAATGCGGGTGGCTTTAGAGGGGCAAAGGCCCCCGGAAACGGGGCGGGTTTAGTATGATTTGTGGCTCAAGTAAAGGAAGTGCCTTGCCTCAGCCCTGCCAGAAGGCGCGCGCCTCGGGGCGCAATCCGGCCATCACCGCGGCAAAGGCCGTTTCGCCGAGATGTGCCCTCAGCGTTTCTCCCACATCCCGGATTGCGGTGGGCGTCGAGAGATTGTGATCCGGGCGCAGCGCCAGCACGTCCTTATGGTGGTCTGCCGCACTTGAAAAGGAAGCCGGTACCTGATCCGGGACCCAGCCTTTTATGAAGATGGCGCGAAGGATGGGCGGCAGCGCGTCTGCAAAAATCATGACCTCGGCCGGCAGCAAGCGGCGGCGAAAGGCCAGAAGCACGGCTTCGAGCATGGTGTAGGTCTGGTTGGTGGTTTGAAGCATGGCATGGTCGCGCAGCGAGACCAGAAACCGGTCGAATTCCACCTGCGCCTGCCGAAGCTCCATGGGGACGGTCATGCTGCGTATTTCCCTGCCCTGCGCCAGTAGGTCCAAGGCTTCCACCAGACCTGCCGCTCCTCCAGCCGTTCTGGCACTGGGTCGAAGCCGGATGTTCCGCCCGGGCCGCAGCGGGTGACGCGGAAGAAGGTCATCCATCCGCCCGCCCAGAGACCGTGGCGGGCAATCGCCTCGTAGCCGAATTCGGAACAGGTGGGCATGTGCCGGCAGCTGTTGCCGATCAGGCTGGAGAGAGTGAGCTGGTAGAGCCGGATGAACCCCATGCCGAAAAGCCGGTCCGGTGTGCTGCGGAAGGGACCGCTCCAGTTGCGGCCGCGGCGCCCTGGCGGTCTTTCCGTGGCATTGTGGCCGCAACCCGGCGCATCGCACATGAAACGCTCTCCCGAAACCAGTCAGGCCGGAACGGCCCTCTTCGCCTCGATCTCGTCGATGGCCTTCACCACCGCATCGAAGGTGAGCATGGTGGAGGCGTGACGGGCCTTGTAATCCTTGACCGGCTTCAGGAAACGCATGTCCTCGAAGCGTCCCGAAGGGCCTTCGCCTCCTTCCTTGAGCATGGCGAGCATGTCCGTTCGCGCGCGGCGAACCTCGTCGGCGGTAGCGCCGACCACATGCCGTGCCATGATGGAGGATGACGCCTGGCCGAGTGCGCAGGCCTTCACCTCGTGCGAGAAGGCGGAGACGACAGGCCCGTCCATCTTCACGTAAACCCTGACCTTGGAGCCGCAGAGCTTCGAATGTGCATCCGCGCTGGCATCCGCGTCGGTCATGGCGCCGGTCAGCGGAATGTTCCCGGCAAATTCGAGGATTCGGCTGTTGTAGATGTCGTCCATAGACAAGTCTCTTCATGTGCGACTTGCGGAAACCCCTGCCCGCAAGGCCCTTGCAAAGAAAAACAGGGCGTGTCGTTTTCCGGCTCTTTTCCGTGCCTTGCCCCATACTATATGTTAGGTCGTGTGCCGGTCACGAAAAAACAATGGTCTTTCGCATAAACAGGCGACATGAGCAGGGTGAGAAAGCGTGGTCCAGGCTGACACCGGATCGAGTGAAGGCCGGGCCACCCGATGGGCGGTGCCCGGATTTTTTCGTTTTTGGCAGGGCATGCAGTTAGGATAGCACGGTTCGCTCCGGCGGATCAGGAGGCAACAGTCGAATGGATGCAATCATCAAGAACTTCCCGCGGGGCGCTTCTGAAAACGGCCGCCCGACGCAACAGGAAGCCGAAGAGGCCGTCCGCGTTCTGTTGCGGTGGGCCGGTGACGATCCCAGCCGAGAAGGCCTGCTGGATACCCCTGCCCGCGTTGCCAAGGCCTACCGCGAGCTTTTCGGCGGTTACGACATGGCGGCGGAAGACGTGCTGGGCCGGACCTTCGAAGAGGTTGCAGGCTATGACGAGATGGTCCTCGTCCGCGATATCCCCTTCTATTCCCACTGCGAGCACCACATGGTGCCGATCATCGGCAAGGCGCATATCGCCTACCTGCCGGATGGTCGCGTTCTCGGCCTGTCCAAGATGGCCCGCGTCGTGGAGATCTATGCCCGGCGCCTGCAAACCCAGGAAACCATGACGGCACAGATCGCAAAATCCATCGACGAGACGCTGCGCCCGCGTGGCGTTGCGGTCCTCATCGAGGCCGAGCACATGTGCATGGCCATGCGCGGGGTGCAGAAGCAGGGTTCCACCACGCTGACCACCACCTTCACCGGAGCCTACAAGGCGGATGCCGCCGAGCAGGCCCGCTTCATGATGATGGTCCGCAACCGCTGACCAACGACGCCTCCGGGGCCAAGACAATGACCATCTCCTTCTCCGCGCCGCCGCGCGACAAGGCCGCTCTGGAGGGCCAGGGCACCTTCACGCCGAAATTCGATGCGAACGGCCTCATTACCGCCGTCGTCACGGATGCACGCGACGGCGAACTGCTGATGGTCGCCCACATGAACGACGAGGCGCTGTCGCTCACGCTTGAAACCGGCATTGCCCATTACTTCAGCCGCTCCCGCGGCAAGATCTGGAAGAAGGGCGAAACCTCCGGCAATCTCCAGACGGTGACAGAAATCCGCACCGATTGCGATCAGGACGCGCTGTGGCTGAAGGTCACCGTGGCGGGACATGATGCGACCTGCCACACCGGCCGCCGCTCCTGCTTCTACCGCACCGTCTCCCTCGGTGCTGACGGCCCTGCGGTTTCCATCACGGACGATGTCAGGCACTTCGAACCGGGCGCGGTCTACGGAGACGGCAAGGCCTGAGCCTGCCGAACGCCCTCCAGCCTCCAGCGAAATAATCGGACGCGAAGCGAACCTTGGCGGAGGATGCGCGTTGTCATTGGCGCGCTCCGCCTTGCATGCCAGGAATTGGCGGTCTGCGGGAGCCGCGGCTGATGATGGACTGCATTCCGCCGGATGGCCTCGGGCGGCATGAAAGGGTGTGAAGACAAGCGCTTTTCACGCAATTTCCCTTTCGGCGGAATGAATCTCTCGCACCAGGCGCGTCTCTAAACCAATTTGAAACCGGAACGGGCGCTTCATAGGGGTGAGGAGTGTTCAGCCAAGGGGAATGAGGATGCTGAACTGGAGCTTGAATAGGTCCAACGGGGTAACGTCGACGCTCGAACCTGCCACGCCCGATCCGCCGGTGGCGGATATTCCCCCGCCTGTCGCACCGAAGAAGCCGCGCACCCGGATTGCGCTGGCGCTGGGGGGCGGTGCTGCCCGCGGCTGGGCCCATATCGGTGTTCTCAGGGCGCTCGACGAGGCAGGCATCGAGGTCGGCATGATTGCCGGCACCTCCATCGGCGCGCTCGTCGGCGGCTGCTATCTTGCCGGCAAGCTGGACGAGCTGGAGGCCTTTGCCCGATCTCTCACCATGCGCAGAATCGCAGGCCTTCTCGATTTCACCATCGGCGGCGGCGGCCTCTTCGGCGGCATGCGGCTGACGCGGCGCATGCAGGAGCATCTTCAGGGCCTGTCCATCGAGGATCTCGATCGCCCCTTTGTCGCGGTGGCTTCCGAGGTCAACACCGGTCATGAAGTCTGGATTACCAGCGGCTCGCTCATCACGGCCATCCGCGCCTCCTACGCCCTGCCCGGCATTTTCGAACCGATCCGCTGCAACAACCGGACCCTCATCGACGGCGCATTGGTAAACCCGGTTCCGGTTTCCGTCTGCCGCGCCCATGAGGAGCCGCTCGTCGTGGCGGTCAATCTCAACTACGATCTCTACGGGCGGTCGGCGGTGGTCAAGCATAGCGCCAGCGTGCAGCCCGAGCTGGAATCGGCTCCCAAGACTGCCGAAGCCCGTCTGGGCATGACCGGGGTCATGGTTCAGGCCTTCAACATCATCCAGGACCGCATCTCCCGCGCCCGTCTGGCCGGCGATCCGCCGGACATCGCCCTGCATCCCCGCCTCAGCGATATCGGTCTTTCGGAGTTCCACCGCGCCGGCGAAGCGATCGAGCGCGGCTATGAGGAAGGGCGCTCCAAGCTGTCCGAACTGAAACGCCTGCAGGAAACATTCGCGCGATAGGTTTTCCAGCCTTTGGAAGTGCGTCGCATTTAGGGATGTGCATCCCCTCTGTCCCGGGAGATCTCCCCCTCAAGGGGGAGAAACAGACCGGGCGTTTCAGGTTTCCCCAAACAACTGCCGTCTCACCTGCAGGAACGGTGTCTGAGTTTTTTTCACCCCTCAACGCCACCACGCCCCCTTGAGGGGAGATGTCCGGCAGGGCAGAAGGGGGCGGTGCGGCTACCGGACCCTTGTGCTGGATGGAAGGCGATGCCTTTCGGCAAACCCGACGACGTCCCAAGACAGAAGGAGCACCAAGCGCCCCGCCTACCCGGCGATGTAGGCCTTGATCTGCTCGGCTTCGTGTTCGATTTCGCGAATGCGGGATTTCACCACGTCGCCGATCGAGATCATGCCCACAAGCCTGCCGTCCTTTTCCACGGGAACGTGGCGGAAGCGGCGGCTGCTCATGACTTCCATCAGCTGGTTTGCCGTATGCTCCTCACCGCAGCGATAGACGTTCGAGGTCATGGCCGTGGCGACCGGCATGGACAGGGCCTCGGCGCCGTGGCGGGCAAGAGCGCTCACCACGTCCCGTTCCGAAAAGATGCCGGCGATCTTGCCTTCGACACCGACGATGACGACGGCCCCGATCTTCTTGTCATGCAGCAGGCGGGCGGCTTCTCCGACAGTGACGTTTGGCCCGGTCGTGAATACGTTCCGCCCCTTCTGATCGAGCATGGACTTTACGGATACAGACATGCGCTTCCTCCCTTAGAAGATGCAACGTCCGGATCTCCCCGGCCAATCGACCGTCTCCCTGAGATCCGGTCAATCCATGGTGCCTGTCATCGTTATCGAATGCAATAGGTCGATTCACCCATCGTTAACCGCGGCGCCTTCCCCTGGAGGAACCGGCTGCCGGTCGAACAGCGGAAAGGCGAAGAAGCCGAAGAGAAGGCCGCCGATATGCGCCTCCCAGGCCACGGCGGCGGATGCATCGCCGACGATCGGCAACCCCACCGCGACGAGCACGTTGCCAGCAAGCCAGACTAGCAGAAAGCTGACTGCGGTGCGGCTGGCCAGCACCTCTCCGACGCCGAGCAATGGATAGGCAAAGACCGGACGGCGGGAGAAAACCTTGCTGCGGGGCGGAAATGCGAACCGGCAGGCCGCGCCCATGAAGGCGGAAATGACGCCGGAAGCGCCGATCACCAACTGGACCTCACCCCAATGAATGGCGGCAAAGACCGCCGCCGCGGCCACTGCCGAGGCAATCCAGAAAACCACCGATCGTCGCGTGCCGATGCGGGACACGACGGGCGTTCCGAAACAGGCCAGCCAGAGGCAGTTGAACACGAGATGCTCAACGCTTCCGTGCAGGAATGAGTAGGAAAGCGGGCTCCAGACCCAGGAATAGTCGCCCTCGAACAAGGGATAGACATACCGCGCCGGAATGAAGCCGAACTCGAAATCGATCCAGCGCGACAGGGCCTCGGAAAGAAGATAGGCCTGCGCCACGAACAATCCGGCCATCAAAACAATGACCAGCACGAGGGCGCCGGGAATGTTGAGGATGGGTTCGGAACGCGGCGCGGCCGGCGGCGGCTGCAGGCTTTCTTCAGGGGGGATCGAATCGGTCATGCCGCGAGCCTAGTGCAGAGCGCGGCAGGATGAAATCGCCCCCTGCCAAAGGTCTTTCAACAAGGCGTGAAATGGCGTCTACGTCAGGGTCTGCCGCCGCCCGGGGTCGGCCTTCACGTTCGGTCTGCCGACAAAAAAAGAAGCCGTCCCGCTTGCGCCGGACGGCTTTTCGGTCCCCCGGGCTCAGCCCGTCACCGATCAGTCGAGTGCCGAAGAACATGTCTTCAGAGATGCTGGATCCCTTCTGCCAGCAATCGGCAGGCGCGGCAATCTCAACCCTTTGTTAACCTTAACGCACCGGAGTTGGCACGGTTCTGGCACCGGGGCCGGTTGTGGACGTTTCCGAAGGCATGATGCCTCAATCAAGGACACCTGGCATGGAGCTGAAAATCTCGCGCGATATCGTCGATTACTGGAACGACATCAGGGGTGGCCGCCCAGCGCCACTGCGCGCCGAGCTGAAGCCCGCCCCGATATCCGCCCTCTTGCCAGACCTTTTCATTCTGCAGTGGGATGACAGCGGGGAAATCGTCTTTCGTCTCGCAGGCACGCGGGTCTGCCTGCTGATGGGCAAGGAACTGCGCGAGCGGTCCTTCACCGCCCTTTGGCCACCAAGACAGAGGGCCGGGATCCAGGGGCTGGTGCATCAGGTCGCGGAGCATCTGCGGCCGGTTTCGCTGCACGTCTCGGGCTACAGGCGGGAACTCGATCCCCTGCACTTCGAGATGGTTCTCCTGCCGGTACTGGAGGAAGGCGGCCAGGGCTGCCGCGTTCTCGGGTCCTTCGCGCCGGTGCAGGCAAGCGCCTGGCAAACGCTGGAGCCGGTCTCGATCCTGCAGGCGGAGCACATCAGGGCCATCGGGGGCCGTTCCGGTCAAAGTGTTTCCGGCTCGACGATCAGCCTCAGGGACGGGATGCTCACGGCAATCAGGAGACTCTCGCCGTTCGGCCGGAAACTGCCGGTGAATCAATGATATGAACTGAAGTCCCGGCATCCCGCCGATACCGTCTTCGCGCCAGGAAACCGCCCGCCACAAACCTTCTATTAACCCGACGGTTTTATTGTGGCCCCCTGAGCAACCCAGCAAGAAGACGTCCATGTATTCGTTTTCGGCCAGTCACAACACTGCCCCACCTCCACGACCGCCGGAAACGCGGTCGTTCCAGCGCGTGACAGTCAACCTGCCCGGCCGGCTGATGCTTCCCAATTTTGACGAATTCGATTGTGTGGCGGCGGAGATGTCGCCCGGCGATCTGCACATGACCTGCAAGGGTCGCCCCTCTGCCGGCGACCGCATCATCGCATACATCGATCATCTCGGCCGCATCGAAGGAACGGTGCTTCACCTCACCCCCGGCGGTTTCGCGATGAACATCGTGGCATCGGAACGCAAGCGCGAGAAACTCGCGGCGCAGCTCACCTGGATCGCCAACAAGCACGAGCTCGGCCTGCCGGAAGACCGCCGCCACGACCGCCTCACCCCGCGCGACACGCGCGCGGAGCTGGTGCTCGAGGACGGGCGCCGCTACGTCTGCCGCATCATGGACCTTTCCCTTTCCGGCGCGGCACTCGACATCGAATATCGTCCGCCGATCGGCACACCCGTGCTTCTGGGCAGCATGCGGGGGCGCATCGTCCGCCACTTCATGGAAGGCGTGGCCATGGAGTTCAACTCCGTACAGTCGCGCGAGGCGCTGCGCGAGTTCCTCTGATCATACGAAGCCGCCACTGCAAAGGCCCGCCATCGGCGGGCTTTTTCGTTTTCCGGGCATTTTTCCAGGACCGTCGTGAAAAAAAATCTGACCGTCCAAATGCAGTGCAGTCGCAAAAAAGACACTCGATGTTCTGTCCGAACCCCCGGGCGCCACCCGAGAATCCCGCTCTGCACCCCCTCTCCTTTCTCCCACGCAACAGGATCCCACCGGTGCAGCACGCGGCCACCACGCCTTAACATCAATGAATTCAGAGGGTTAATACATAAAAGGTACAGTTTTAGCCGTATTTTCCGTACATTCGATTCAATCTGTCGTAAAAACTGGCATGTATTTTATTCGAGTTTTCTGCAAGTTTAATCCAAATACAATTCAATATTGCCTCAAGTAAACACTGTATTTGAGCGCGGTGTTTCGCGAGGAATAAAAATATCCGTGTCATTGTGCTCTCATATCGGGGAGAACAACGATGACAAAAACAAAAATACTGAAAAGCTGCATCGCCGCCTTTGGTCTCACGCTGGCCCTTTCGGGTGTGGCGCATGCCGTGCCAGCCTCCATGAGCGTGATCGGCCGCGCAAACCCGCCCATCGGCGCCTATGAGTTCTGCCGGGACAATCCCTCCGAGTGCGACCAGACCTATGCGGATGTGGGCCCGGTCAACCTCACCGAAGCCTCCTGGAAGGAGATCCTCAAGGTCAATTATCAGGTCAACTCCACCGTCGTGCCGATGACCGATCAGGACATCTACGGCGTCGAGGAAAAGTGGGCCTATCCGCAGGATGTGGGCGATTGCGAGGATTACGCCCTCGAAAAGCGCAAGCTGCTGATCCAGGTCGGCTTCTCGCCCTCCGATCTTCTCATCACCGTGGTCCTCCAGCCGAATGGCGACGGTCATGCCGTGCTCACGGTCCGCACCGACCGCGGCGACTTCATTCTCGACAACATGCAGAACAAGGTCATGCTCTGGTCCGAGACCGCCTACCGCTATCTCAAGCGCCAGTCCGTCACCAGCGCCGCCGGCTGGGACAAGATCCAGGACGGCCGCGCGACCGTTGTGGGTAGCGTCGGGCAGTAACCCTTTCGGCTGGCCCTCCCCTTGGCGGGCCTGCCAGACCTTGCGGAGCCGGCTCGCCGCCTATCCTCCGCAAGATGGCATACCGGTCAGTCCCCCGCACCCGTCCCCGACCGGCGCCATCCTAAGCCGATCCCGCCTGTCCCCGGGATCGGCTTTTTCTTACGTTCAGCCTGACAGCGATTTCTCAGCCTGCCAGAAAACGGAGCGCGGCAATAAGGCATAGACCGTAGCTCGCCGACCACAGCAGCATGACCACCAGGATCGCCGCCAGATCATAAGCCGTTCCCGCCTCTCGCCGCCGATAGGCCGCGGTTGCATCCCACATCAGCCCCGGACCGGCCGCGATGGCCAGTGCCCATGGCAGCAACCGCCGCTCGAGCTGCAAGCCGGAACGCTGTTCCGGCCAGGCCTCGCCGATACACCATCTCAGCAGGTCGAGAACGATCAGCGAAGCCAGGAAGCCCGCAGCGCAGGCCTGAGCGATCGTCAAGAAATTCATGCCTTGTTAACCATATTTGCCGAACCTGTTTCCGACGATTCCACTGCAAGAGCCGTGCCGCCACACCCCACGCCACCGGGGATAAGGGCAGGTCCGCTCATCACTCTTCCGGAAGCGAGCAAACGCTGCATGAGCCATTCTGCCTCCATACCCGCTTCCCTTGAAGAGGAACCGTTGATTTCCAACCGTTTTCTTCTGAAGTCCCTCGCCTATCTGGCGGCAATGGCCGCGATGACCGGCGCGCTCGTTCTCGGCGGTCACTGGGCCGGCAAGAAGATCAATCTCGCCGGACATACCGACAGCCGCGAGGTCCGCACCATCGACATTGGCCCGGACCGGCTTCTTCTTCCTTCCAATGTGATCCGTTTCGAAACGCAGCGCCGGAATGGGACGGCCGAAAGGGTAGATCTCTACCTCTCCTGGCCTGACATGGAAGGCTATACGCGCGAACATGCGGACCGGTTCAACGATCTCTCGAAAAGCCGCCGTCTGATCTTCGTCCAGATCACCCAGTCGGTGATGTCGCGGGACATGTCCGGCCGTGTGGAGCCGATCTACAGCCACTACTTCCGGGGAAATCCGCAAGACGCGGGCAATGGCCTGACGCTTCATCATTTCGCCCCGGAAGCCGGTTACCAGGACGATGTCCTGCTCACGGCGCCGCGCGCCGGACAGCCGGATTTCGCCGTACGCTGCATCCTGCCGAAAACGCCGCAGGAGGCAACGAGCGGCGATTGCCAGCGCGATATCGGCGCCGGGAAGGACCTTTCCGTGCTCTACCGTTTTTCCAGCGATCTGCTCCCCGAATGGGAAGCGCTGGACCGCGCCGTGGCCGCTTTCGTGGCTGCGCATATGGGCAAACCCAAGGGGGAAAAACGATAAAATCCCCTGGGCGATCAAAACCAATCATTAAACATAAACCGATTGGTAACGCTAATCCGATAGCGTCCAGTCTTACCGGCGGACCGGAGAGAACTCCGGCTTCAGCGATACACATGCAAAGCAAAGAGTAGAGTAGTGTCAAAAACAGCATCCACCGTAGCTGCCGGACGTGCCGGCATGTTCGTCTTCCGTACGGTCACATGCCTGCTTTTCGCAGCGGCCCTCTTCCTGACCGGCTCCGGCAACCCCGCCTATGCAAAGGGGTCCAAATATGCCGGGATCGTGGTCGATGCAAAGACCGGGAATGTCCTGTACAGCGAGAACCCCGACAGCCTGCGCTATCCGGCATCGCTGACGAAGATGATGACGCTCTACCTCGTCTTCGAGGCCCTTGAGAATGGCCGCATCCGTCTGGATACCCGCGTGCCGGTGTCCAAGAACGCCGCAGCCGAACCGCCATCCAAGCTTGGCCTGCGTCCGGGCAACACGATCACGATCGAGCAGGGTATCCTCGGCCTCGTGACCCGCTCTGCCAATGACGCGTCCACGGCAATCGGCGAATTTCTCGGCGGCTCGGAAGCCCGCTTTGCTCAGATGATGACCGCCAAGGCCCGCGCGTTGGGCATGACTCGCACCACCTATCGCAACGCCAACGGCCTGCCGAACACCGCGCAGATGACCACGGCTCGCGACCAGGCGCGGCTCGGCATTGCGCTGCGCAAGCATTTCCCCCAGTACTACCACTATTTCTCGACCCGCAGCTTCAAGTTCGGCAAGCAGGTGATCGGCAACCACAACCGCCTGCTTGGCGTCGTGAAGAGTGTCGATGGCATCAAGACCGGCTATACCCAGGCTGCCGGCTTCAACCTCGTCACGTCCGCCCAGGTCGATGGCCGTTCCATCGTCGGTGTCGTGCTCGGCGCCCCCTCCGGCGGCTGGCGCAACGCGCAGATGACGAAACTCGTGAAAGCCTATCTGCCGAAGGCATCCCGCGGTCGCGGCGGCGAAGAGGTGGTGGCGAAGGCTGCTCCGGCCGATATCGAGCCCGACGTGAGCGCCCAGGCCGCCTACGCCCCGGCAGAAGACAGCTCGACGAATGCCGCGGCGGCAGCTCTTGCCCCTGCCGGCCAGGGCGTCCAGCTTCCGCAGACAGGTCCGCTTCCGGACAGCCGCTACGAGGCACAGCCCGATCTCGCCAATGCCACGCTTTCGCCCGACGGTACTGCCGGCGTTCGCGCCAAGCCGGCCAGCGACGACCAGTCCGGCATTCAGCCGCTTGCTGCACCGATCCCTGCGGCTGACGTCGGCAGCGACCAGGGCATCGACACGCTCACCACCGCATCCACGCCGAAGGGCTGGGTCGTGCAGGTCGGCGTCTCTCCCAATCCCAAGCTTGCCATGGGCCTGCTCGATGCAGCCAAGGCCAAGGGCGGAAAGGTATTGCGTTCCGCCACCCCCATTACGGTCGCCGTTGCCAGCGGCAGCAGCAAGCTCTATCGCGCTCGCTTCGCCGGCTTCGACGACCAGGCAGCTGCCGTCAACGCCTGCAAGGTGCTGAAGCGCCGCGGCGTCAACTGCTGGGCCAGCGCCCAGTAAGGTTCCGGACTTGCGCGGTCCCGCCAGCGGGGCCGCGTCCTTGGCAGGCAGGTCGCCTCCGGCTTATCCCCCCTCGACTTTGTATTGCGTAACGAGGATTTCAGTAATGGCCACCAACGAAAACCGGCCGGGCCCTCTTGATTATCCGGTCAAGCCCATGAGCAGCCTCAGCCCGACCCTTCACCCGCTCCACGAAGCCGCCATGCGTCTGGCCGATATCGGTCTCACCCGCGTGCGGTCCAAGAACAAGACCCGCGACCTCGTCGCTATGCTGCTCTCCCATGGCGCCCGCGCCTGGCGCCTCAACCAGCCGCCTGCTTCGATCCATCTCTACGTGGCGCCCTCCGAAGGACGCTTTCCGGTCTATCTGCGCATCAGATGATGTCTGGACATTGACGAAACAGGGCGGCCGAAGGGCCGCATTTTTTGTTGCCCGAGAGGTGGCGTGGACTGGGCACGGTATAACAGCAATCCCCTCGGTCCTGCCGGGACAGAGGTAGTTGCGGCAAAGGCAGCGGTTTGTGTGTGTTGCTAACCGCAGCGGCCCTTAGAGCAGCCCGAGCTCCATGAGTTCGCGCTTGAGATCGTCGGGCATCTCCGTCACGCCGGCACCCAGCGTGGACAGGTCGCGGGGGGCGTCCTCGGGCTTGAGGTAGCGCCAGCCCTGGAAGGGTCGGCGGGGCTGGAGGGACGTTTCGATGACCTCGGGGCCAAGGACCAGATCGCAGCGGGTGATGCCGTCTTCTCCCGTGAAGGTCCGGATGTCGATCAGCGTCTGGCGGGCCTGAACCTGTCCACGAATGACCCAGTAGAGCGAACCGCCGTCCAGCAGTTCCTCGATGCGCTTCGGCACCATGCGGGTTGTGTGGATGCTGTGCGGCTCCAGCCCCGCGGCCATGGCAATGAGCGAACGCCGGCTGACCCATTCGCGCAGGTCTTCGATCGAATCCGCGCCGACGCAGAGTTTCAGGAGATGGAGGGCCATGGGTATTGCTTTCCGCTTCCGGGCAGGAATCCCCGCCCTCAGCACTCCACCAGATTGACGGCGAGGCCGCCGGTGGAGGTTTCCTTGTATTTCTCGCTCATGTCGTAACCGGTCTGGCGCATGGTTTCAATACAGGCGTCAAGCGGCACGAAATGGGTGCCGTCGCCCTTGAGCGCCAGCGAGGCAGCGGTGACGGCCTTCACCGCACCCAGAGCATTGCGCTCGATGCAGGGGACCTGGACCAGCCCGCCGACCGGATCGCAGGTCATGCCCAGATGATGCTCGAGGGCGATTTCGGCGGCGTTTTCGATCTGCGCGGGCGTGCCACCCATCACGGCCGCAAGCCCCGCGGCCGCCATGGCCGCCGCAGAGCCGACCTCTCCCTGGCAACCGACCTCGGCGCCGGAAATGGAGGCATTGTGCTTGATGATCCCGCCGATGGCAGCGGCCGTGAGCAGGTAATCGCGGATGCCGCGCTCGTCCGCATCCTCGTGGAAGTGGAGGTAATAGCGGATGGTTGCCGGCACCACGCCCGCCGCCCCGTTGGTGGGTGCGGTAACGACCCGGCCACCGGCTGCATTCTCCTCGTTGACGGCCATGGCGTAGACGCTGAGCCAGTCGTTGGCCAGCAGCGGGTTGACCCGGTTGCTGCGCCATTCCTCATGCAGCTTGTCGTGGATCGCGCGCGCGCGCCGGCGGACGTTCAGCCCGCCGGGCATGATGCCCTCACCCTTGAGGCCGCGGTCGATGCAGCTGTTCATGGCGTTCCAGATGCGGTCGAGGCCTTCGTCGAGCGCCTCACGGCTCATCGTCGCTTCCTCGTTGGCGCGCTTCATCTGGGCAATCGTCCTGCCCGAACGCTCCGCCATGGCCAGCATCTCTTCCGCCGTTGCGAAAGGAAAGGGTACGCCCGCCTGCGGCTTCGCAGCCTGATCCGCCTTGCGCATGGCCTCGAGTTCGAGATCCGTCACCACGAAACCGCCGCCGATGGAATAATAGACCTGGGTGAGCAGGACCCGGCCATCCCGGTCCAGGGCAGACAGGCTCATGCCGTTGGCATGGCCGGGGAGCGGCTTCTTCTTGTCGTAGACAAGATCGGTCGCGGGCTGGAAAGCATAGGCCGGATGGCCGGGCGGCTGCACCTTCCCGCTCTTCTCCACCTCTGCGATGATTGCGTCCATGCGGTCGGGATCGACCAGATCGGGGCGCTCGCCCGTTAGGCCGAGAATGACTGCCCTGCCCGTTCCATGCCCCACGCCCGTGAAGGCGAGAGAGCCGTGCAGACTGACCTTCAGCGCACTGACTTCCGCACCGGTCGGACGCGGCCAGTCGCTCGAAAGAACGAGATCAAGAAACCGGTTCGCCGCCGTCATCGGCCCCATCGTATGGGAGCTCGACGGTCCGATACCGATCTTGAATACGTCGAAAACCGAAAGAAACATCCCACTACCCCCGAATCCCCGGCAATTTGCCGGGTAAAATTGATGGATGCAAGGCTGGTATAGGCCGTGGCGCCCGCCATACATCGCGACGCACCGACATGCGGTTGGATTGCGGCGACATTCAGCCGGTGCAAGAGCGGATGCGCACCGATATGCATGCGTGGTATGCAGAACAAGGTGAATCGCGGGAATGGCGGGTAGTACGGGAGACGTAGCCGATGCAGGCGATCGATTATGCGGCACTGGCCCTCTTCATCCTTTCGTGGACGCTCTATTCCCACATCACCAACGGCACCATCCGCCTGTTCGAGCGGGAAAGCCTCACGCGGGTGATGACGGAACATCGGCGGCGCTGGATCCTCAACTCGCTCCGGCGCGATCTGAAGATGATCGATACGCAGATTCTGGCCGGGCTGCAGAACGGCACCGCCTTCTTCGCCTCGACCTCGATATTCGCCTTGGGTGGCTGTTTCGCGCTTCTCGGGGCCACCGAGAAGGTCGATGCCATCTTCCGCGATCTGCCGATTGCCTTTCAAGGCGGGCGTACCGCGTTCGAATTGAAGGTCGGCGGGCTGACGGGGCTTTTCGGTTATGCCTTCTTCAAGTTCGGCTGGTCGTACCGGCTGTTCAACTATTGCACGATCCTCTTTGGCGGACTTCCGATGCTGGAGGAAGCCAGGCGCGACCCGGCAGCAGCGCGTGCCGCCGCAGAGCGGGTCATTCGCATGAATGCCATTGCCGCAGGCCACTTCAATGCGGGCCTGCGGGCAATCTTTCTCTCCATCGGCTATCTCGGCTGGTTCGTGAATGCCTACCTCTTCCTGGTGACGACCGCCTTCGTGCTCGTCATCCTGGTCAGGCGGCAGTTCTTCTCGCCAGCCCGGCAATTGCTGATGGAGGACATGCGCGACGAAGACGTGGATGAGTCGACCGGCGACTGAGGCGCCTTGCATGGCAGCAATGCGGTCGGCGAGGCGCAGTGCCCTGTCCTTACCGTGACGCCTGCGCTATGTGACAGCCAGTAGAAATCAAGCAGGCCCATCGATGACCCTGTCCGACAGCCCCCTTTCCCGTTCCCGTCCGAAGCCGCGAGTCGGCTGGCTCGATGCCTTTCGCGGCTTCGCCCTGCTCGCCATGGCCAGCTATCATTCGATCTGGGATTTCGAGTATTTCGGCTATCTTGATCCGGGCACGGCGGGCAACGGGCTGCCGAAGATCTACGCCCGGATGATCGCGACGACGTTCCTGTTTCTGGCGGGCTTCGGATTGGCGCTCGCGCACCGTGACGGTATCCGCTGGGATCGCTTCTGGATTCGCTTTGCAAAGGTCGCGGGCGCCGCCGTGGTGATTACCATTGCCACCTGGTTCGTGATGCCGCAGGGCTTCATCCATTTCGGCATCCTGCATCAGATCGCACTCGCGAGCCTTGTGGGACTTCTCTTTCTTCGGCTGCCCTCGCTGGCGACGCTGGCCGTTGCGGTCGCCATCTTCGCGGTGCCGCTCGTCTACCGGTCGCCGGTATTCGATCATCCGCTGTTGTGGTGGACGGGGCTGTCGCCGCAGCCGCGCCTGTCCTTCGACTATGTTCCCGTTTTCCCATGGCTTGCGGCGGTTCTTGCGGGCATTGCCGTCGGGCGGCTGGATCCGGTTCGAGCATGGCTTTCTCGCCTGCCCGACCCCTCCCCGGCGCTGAAGCCCTTCGCCCTGGCGGGCCGGCACAGCCTGATTGTCTATCTGCTTCACCAGATCCCGCTTTTCGGACTTGTCTACCTGCTGTCGCTCGTCGCGCCGCCCGATCGTGCAGCGTCCTACACCCGCGAATGCATGCAGAGCTGCGAGGCTTCGGGAGGCGCAGCGCTCTGCCAGAAATTCTGCAGTTGCACGCTGACGAAACTGCAGGCGGGAGACATGCTGACCCCGCTGCAGACGGGAAAGATCAAGGTGGACGACGAGCGCATCCAGTCGCTCGCGCTGCAATGCTCCATGGAGGCGCAGCAGCCCTGACCGCCGCCTCCCTTGTTTCACTGGATCAGGTGCCGACGCCGATTTCGGCGAGGCGGGTCAGGCAGGCCTCCTCGACATTGTCGAGCTCGGCCAGCGTGTCCTCGATGTCCTTGCGTTTCTGGCGCAATTCGTCGCGCTTCTCGTCCACGCGCTTCATCAGCAGCTTGAGCTGTCCGATTTCGCCGGGTGGCTCCTTGTATACCTGAATGATCTCGCGAATCTCGGCGATGGTGAAGCCGATGCGCCGGCCACGCAGAATTTCCTGGATCAACGCGCGGTCTGCCGGGCGGAACAGGCGCGTGCGCCCCCGCCGTTCCGGCTGGATCAGGCCCTCGTCCTCATAGAAGCGGAGCGTGCGCGTCGACACGCCAAATTCCCGCGTGAGCTCGGTAATCGAGTAATATTTCTTCACCACTGCCACTTGTCCTGTCCCGCCGAAAGGGCGCGGGTGGCGCGCTCTCGCGGCGTCGGACGCGCCCGGAAGCGTCGCCCATCCTGTCTTGCGGCCATACTAGATCGATTTACGTAAAAGTCAATTTTTGCCGACCGGCTCTAGTGCAGCACAAACCACCAGGTGGCTATCCCCAGGAAGGAGAAGAAGCCGCACACGTCAGTGAGCGCGGTCACGAAGACAGCCGAAGACACCGCGGGGTCCGCCCCGCTGCGGTCGAGAAGCAGCGGAATGAGGATTCCGCCGAGCGCGGCCACGAGGAAATTGATGATGTTGGCGACGGCAAAGACGCAACCGAGCTGGTAATCCCCGAACCAAAGTCCTGCAACGAGACCCATGACGGTTGCCAGCACGAGACCGTTGGCAAGCCCGACCCCCGCCTCGCGGCGAATGATGCGCGACGCGTTGTAGATGTCGAGTTCGCGGGTGGCGAGCGCGCGCACGGAAACGGTCATGGTCTGGGTGCCCGCATTGCCCCCGATTGCCGAAACGATGGGCATCAGCACCGCCAGCGCCACCATCTTCTCGATCGAATGGTCAAAGAGGCCGATGATGCTCGCACCCAGCGCCGCCGTCAGCAGGTTGACGAAAAGCCAAGGCAGGCGCGAACGGGCAATGGAAACCACACTGTCCGACAGTTCTTCGTCACCGACACCGGCGAGGCGCTTGATGTCCTCGTCCGCCTCTTCGTGAATGACGTCGACCATGTCATCGATCGTCAGCACACCGACGAGACGGTTGTTCTCGTCCACGACGGCGGCGGAGAGAAGGTCGTACTGTTCGAAGAGCTGGGCGGCTTCCTCCTGGTCCATTTCGGCCGGGATGGGATAGCTCGTATCGCGCATGATCTCTTCGATCCGCACCTGACGCTTGGTGCGCAGGATCTTGTCGAGATCGACGGCGCCGAGCAGCTTGAAGGTGGGATCGATGACGAAGATCAGCGAGAAGCGCTCCGGCAGGTCTTCGCCGTTGCGCATGTAATCGATCGTCTGGCCGACGGTCCAGAAAGGCGGCACGGCGACGAATTCCGTCTGCATGCGTCGCCCGGCGGAGCTTTCCGGATAATCGAGTGCCCGGCGAAGACGTACGCGCTCCGTAAAGGGCAGCTGCGCCAGGATCTCCTCGCGGTCCTCCTCGTCGAGGTCCTCGAGAATGTAGACCGCATCGTCCGAATCGAGGTCGCCGATGGCTTCGGCGATCTTGTCGTTCGGGATCTGCTCGAAGATCTCGAGGCGGATTGCCTCGTCCACCTCGGTCAGCGCCGTCATGTCGAAGTCGTCGCCGAGCAGACTGATGAGCGCGATACGCTGTTCGGGCAGCAGTGCCGCGATCAGGTCGCCGAGTTCCGATTCGTGCAGGCGCGCCACGTCATGACGCAGGAACAGGATGTCCCGGTCGGCAATTGCAGCACCGACAAGCGCCAGAAAGTCCGGGCGGATCGAGCCGTCTTCGGTGTAGATGTCGACCATAGGCTCGTCGGAAGGTTTCCGGGGGCGGACTTGTTCCAGCGTTTCCGTCATCGCACCGCCTCCCGAACTTCAAAAAAGACCGATCGTCGCCAAACCCCGAAAGGCTCTAAAAATCTAGTTTGCGCAAGCCCATAGCAGGCGTTTCGGAACGAACTGTGACAGCGCCCCGATCCCGCTTCGCTTCAAACCCTGCTAACCCAAGTGCGGCTTGAGGTCCAGCGCCCGTGCGAACGAATTTCTCTATCGCGGCAAGGCATTTTCATGGCGGCCGCAAGCGGTTAGTTTGCCCCCTCCCGTAACCCTCCGGAAACCGAAAATGTCCGTGCTTCCCATCCTGCGCTATCCCGATCCCGGCCTGAAGACTGTCGCCCAGCCTGTAACGGTGTTTGACGAGGCGCTCTCGCGCCTGGCGGACGATCTGCTGGAGACGATGAGGGCCGCGCCGGGCGTGGGTATCACCGCCTGCCATTGCGGAATTGCCAGCCGTGTGGTGGTGATCGAACTGAAACCCGGCGAACCCCGCCTTTACGTCAATCCTCAGATCGAGGCCTTCTCGGAAGACCGCTTTACCGCAACCGAAGGCAGCGTCTCCATGCCTGGCGTGACCGAGGATGTGGAACGCGCCCGCGCGATCCGCCTGACGTGGCAGGACCTCGAAGGCGCAAGGCACGAGGGCGTCATGTCCGGTTTCGAAGCCGTCTGCATGCAGCACGAGATCGACCAGCTGGACGGCATCTTCTGGATCCAGCGCCTGTCGCGCCTCAAGCGGGAACGGGTGGTGAAACGGTTCCAGAAGGCAAGCCGCTGACCGAATCGGCGGCAATCGCCACCGTCGGGCCGAACACCTCCTCGAAGGCTGCCTTCAGCAGAATGTCCACGTCGCTCATCATGACAGGCAGGCCGAGGTCGACCAGGCTCGTGACGCCATAGGCGGTGATGCCGCACGGCACGATGCCGCCGAAATGGGAGAGATCCGGGTCCACGTTCAGCGAAAATCCGTGGAAGCTCACCCATTTGCGCAGCCGGATGCCCAGCGCCGCCACCTTGTCTTCCGCCGTCGTTCCGTCCGGCAGACGGGGCTTTTCCGGTCGACGCACCCAGACGCCGACCCGGTCCTCGCGTCTTTCGCCCCGTATGTTCATCCGATCAAGCGTCCCGATCACCACCTGTTCCAGCGCCGCCACGAAGGCACGCACATCCTGCTTGCGCCGTTTCAGGTCGAGAAGCACGTATCCGACCCGCTGTCCCGGCCCGTGATAGGTGTATTCGCCGCCCCGGCCGGTTGCGTGTACAGGGAACCGGTCAGGATCGATCAGATCCTTCGAATCGGCACTGGTACCGGCCGTGTAGAGCGGCGGATGCTCGAGGAGCCAAACCAGCTCGTCGGCGCGGCCTTCGGCAATTGCCGCCACCTCCGATTCCATGAAGGCGACCGCCTTCTCGTAATCCACGAGACCATCGCTGATGACCCAGCGGACCGGCGGAGAACCAGGAGCCGCGCCGAAGAGCGGTTCGAAATCGTTGCGCTGCATGGAGATTCTCCCGCCTTTCACCCGGCTGCGGCGCGGAAAGCACCTTCCGGCCAGCCGTAAGCCTATGTGGCAAAAAAGTTTTCACCTGCCAAGATGCCCGGATTACAAGGCGCTGCGCTGCGCTTCGTCCACATGAGTGTCACTGTTTTGAAAAAATCTCTTCCGGCGCTATTGCACCCCCCAAATGCTTTTGCTACATGCAGCCCCGCCGGAGCACTTCGGCCTACCACGATGCGGTCGTGGCGGAATTGGTAGACGCGCAGCGTTGAGGTCGCTGTGGGGCAACCCGTGGAAGTTCGAGTCTTCTCGACCGCACCAAACAAAACCCGCTTCGGCGGGTTTTGTTGTTTCTGGCGAAGACTTTGCCCCAGTTCTTTAATCCACTTCGTCAGGCGCCGGTCCGCCGCGGACGGCGGTGAAGCTTGCGGCTGAAGTCGCGGGATACGAGTGGAAGAATGGGCGTATCCGGGCAACCATGGCCGGGTCCTTCTCCTTCGCCCGTAAGAAGCCAAAGCTGGGATACGCCGAGAATAGCCGCGAGCTTTCGGATCGAGGCCAGCGAGGGCGCAGCGCGATCTGCCTCCCAGTAGCGGATTGTCGCGGAATGCATGTCGACGCCACGCGCCACCGCTTCGAGCGTCAGGCCGGCGCAGTCGCGTGCGTGGCTGAGGCGGCCGCCGAGGGTGTCGTCGAAATCCGTTCCCGCCGCGGGTGTGCGCGGCTCGAAATACGGCATGGGGAACCTCCTGGGGGCGGAGCGCCGTCCGCCGGTTCGTGGTCATCCGCTCCCGGAAGGCAGGGGCCGGGGCCGATCCGCCTTCCTTCCGTTTAAGTTATTACAGTCCCGGGGTTTGAAAAGGGGCAAAGGCGACTATTCTTCCCCTGGGGTGGCCATGCCATGGCCTTGCGTACCCGAGCCGCCGCTCTGCGGCTTGCAGCCGGACACCGATTCTGTTTGGTCTTCCGCGACAAAGGGGAAAGCCGATGCACGAGTCGAACACCGTCATACGCGGCATGCTGCTGATGACCGCCTGCATGGCGGTTCTGCCCTGCATGGACGCCATTGCCAAATACATGGCGGTGGTGGAGGGCATGTCGCCGGCGCAGGTGACCTTTTACCGCTTCTTCTTCCAGCTTGTCGCGACGCTGCCGCTGCTCGTCACGTTGAACGGGCGTGATTTCCTTCGGGCGAAACGCCCCTTTGCAAATCTCTTGCGGGGCGTGCTGCACGGGGCGGCAAGTCTGCTCTTCTTCGTGGCGGTGAAGTACATGCCGCTGGCCGATGTCTTTGCCATTTACTTCGTCGAGCCTTTCATGTTGACCGCGCTTTCGGCGCTGTTTCTCGGAGAAAAGGTCGGCTGGCGCCGCTGGCTGGCCATCGTGATCGGCTTTGGCGGCGCGATGATCGTGATCCAGCCCAGCTATGCGATCTTCGGCTGGACCGCTCTGCTGCCGGTGCTCTGCGCCTTCCTGTTCGCGATCTACATGTTCCTCAACCGGGCAATCGGCGACGCCGATCCGCCCCTGACCATGCAGACGCTCGCGGGCTTCGGCGGCACGCTGTTCATGGGCATGGCGCTTCTTGTGGGCAACGCTGCCGCCGGCAGCGATTTTGCGCCCTCCCTGCCCCACAGCTGGCGTGCGCTCGGCCTGCTGCTCCTCCTCGGAGCGCTCTCCGGCTACCTGCATCTCCTGGTCGTCCGTGCCTTCCGCATGGCACCGCTTTCGGTGCTGGCGCCCTTCCAGTATTTCGAGATCATCTCCGCGACGGCGCTGGGCTACCTGCTCTTTTCGGATTTTCCCGAACCCTCGAAATGGCTCGGCATCGTCATCATCGTGGGCTCCGGTCTCTTCATTCTATGGCGGGAGCGCGTGCGGGCACAAGAAGCCGCCAAACGCTAGTATTGCACCCATTCCGAAAAGACGCGCTTAACTGTCTTTGTTTCGGGAATCTCAACGGAAGATTGTTATCTGTACCTCCGGTTTCATGATGAAACGGAGTTACAGAATGAGTGAGCTCAGACTCTCGTTCCCGGCCAATGTGATTGCCGGAAAGGGCAAGATCAATGCCCGTGATGTTGCCATGCTGAAGGCCGACCTCTTCCCGGAAGGGGTCATGGATGCCGAAGGCGCGGTTCTTCTTTTTGCCCTCCATGCCTCCTGCCGGGAGACCTGTCCGGAATGGGCGGATTTCTTCGTCAACGCCCTCACCCGCTTCATCATCGACGAGTGCCACCCCAAGGGCACGCTCGACGAGACGAATGCATTCTGGCTGGAACGCATGCTGGCCGCCGATGGCGTCATCGCCAGCCCTCTCGAACTTCGGCTGCTCAACGAAGTCATTGCGCGCGCCGATCATGTCCCCGACAGCCTCAAGGTCTTTGCGCTCAGCCAGATCCGCCACGCGCTGCACGACGGCCATGGTGCCTATGCCCAGAGCCGCAGCGGTCCGCTGCGCGGAATCGGCGCGGACGACATGGACTATGCCCGCCGCATCATCGAGGCCGGGACCGAGGAGGGCGACAGGCAACCTTCTGCGGCCCTGCATCGGGTGCTTCTTGCCATCGATGCCGTCACGCAGCCGGGTCTCAACGAGCCAGGCTGGGTGCGGCTGCTCTTTACCGTCCGCCCCCGGGCACCCGCGCCTCGCCGCCGCGCGCCGCGGATCGCAGCATGAAAGGTGGCGGCTGCTAAAATACCGCGCACCCCGGTAACCGTTTCTGACCGGGTTGCGTGCTAGCGGTAACGGGAAAAGCCCTCGGGATCCGGAGCCCCAGACACGTGCATAGCTTCACCGCGGCAACCATCCTCCTCGCGCTCAACCTCGGCCTGCTCTGGCTGCTGATGGCAGCGCCGCTGGGCCGCAGGACAATCCGCTTCAGCCGTGTCTACCCGCTTTCGCCGGATCGTCTCTAGAACGCCGTGCATCCCCTCGGCGACCATGCATCCTGGAGCCCGGGTATCGTCGAAAGCGGGCCGCTTGACGGACGAAGCGACCGTGCGCGCCAGGCCTATGCCTATCCCGACCGACACGGACGGCCCATCGTGCGCGTGCTCTCGCTCGATACGCAGCAGAGCATCGACGGGCGCGAGGTCGCTACATCGGTCATCGAGGACAGCGCGCTTCACCGGTCCTACTGGGCGCATTTCTCCGAGCGGAGGCGCGTAAGGGTCCATCCAGATGGTGCCCTCCTGGAGGTGGAGATCACCGATCATTATCGCGGCGTCGCCATGTTTCTCTTCCGGTACTTCGCGGCGCGGCGGGAACTTGCGCAGCTCGCGCAGTGGGCCGAGACCGGCGTCGCAAGGGCCGGCGGGATCATAGAGCATCCACTCACCCAGGTCCTCAGCGCCACGCTTTCGACCCTCGTCATGTGGCCATTTTTCGGTCTGACGGCAAACGGACTGCTGCTTTCCACACTGCTGACCGTGGTCATCGTGCTGCATGAGTTCGGCCATATCGCCGCCTATCGCACCTTCGGCCATCGCAGCGCACGGATGATCTTCATTCCGTTTCTGGGCGGCCTCGCCATCGGCGGACGGCCCTATAACAGCCTGTTCGAGGTAGCTGCCTGCGCGCTGATGGGCCCCGGCCTGTCCGCTTTCCTTGTACCGGTCACCATCGCCGCTTTCGAGCTGGCCCATGGCGGGAGCCTGCCGCACGAACTGGCCGGGCCGGCCATCCTGTTCCTGCTGGTGCTCGGCGCTTTCAACCTCCTCAACCTTCTGCCCATGTATCGCTTTGACGGCGGTCAGGTGATCCGGCAGGTGTTTCCCTCGCGCCCCGTGCAGATCGCTGCAAGCTTCGGGGTTACGGCGGTGATCCTCGGTGTTGGCTGGCGCATCGGCCTCCCCACGGTTGCGATCATGGCCGCTCTCGCCGTGTTTACGCTGCTCAGCCTCATGAGCGTCGGCCGTGTGAAGCCTCGCGAAGCGCTTGACCCGATGACGGGCGGCGAGCGCCTGGTTGCGGGATTCGGGCTCTATGCAGCGCTGGCCATCCACGCCTATGCCGTTGTTTATGCCTGCGAAAAACTATTCCCCTGGCTCGCCGGCTGACGTTTTATGGCGCATCGGTGTCGCTTTGGTACGCCCGGGCCTTTCCCTTGGACTAATATACATTTCCTGCTTGCCGCTCGGTAAGCCATCGGGCATGACATGTCCCGACAACACCAATCTGGGAGGCTCATAGCCATGGATGTACGCGCCGCCGTTGCCGTTCAGGCCGGTAAACCGCTTGAAGTGATGACCGTCAATCTCGACGGCCCGAAGGCCGGAGAGGTGCTGGTCGAGGTGAAGGCGACCGGCATCTGCCACACCGACGACTTCACCCTTTCGGGTGCCGATCCGGAGGGGCTCTTCCCGGCCATCCTCGGCCATGAAGGTGCGGGCGTCGTCGTCGACGTCGGCCCGGGCGTAACGTCGCTCAAGAAGGGCGACCACGTCATCCCGCTCTACACGCCGGAATGCCGCGAGTGCTATTCCTGCCTCTCCCGCAAGACCAATCTCTGCACCTCGATCCGCGCCACCCAGGGCCAGGGCGTCATGCCCGACGGCACCTCGCGCTTCTCGATCGGCAAGGACAAGATCCACCATTACATGGGCTGCTCGACCTTCGCGAACTTCACCGTCCTGCCGGAGATCGCGCTGGCCAAGGTGAACCCGGACGCTCCCTTCGACAAGATCTGCTACATCGGCTGCGGCGTGACCACCGGCATCGGCGCCGTCATCAACACCGCCAAGGTGGAGATCGGCTCGACGGCCATCGTCTTCGGCCTTGGCGGCATCGGCCTCAACGTGATCCAGGGCCTGCGGCTTGCCGGCGCCGACATGATCATCGGTGTCGACATCAACAACGGCAAGAAGGAATGGGGTGAGCGCTTCGGCATGACCCACTTCGTCAACCCGACCGAAGTGGAGGGTGACCTGTTGCCCTACCTCATCAACCTGACGAAGCGCGGCATCGACCATATCGGCGGCGCCGACTACACCTTCGACTGCACGGGCAACACCAAGGTCATGCGCACCGCGCTCGAGGCCTCGCATCGCGGCTGGGGCAAGTCGGTCATCATCGGCGTGGCCGGCGCAGGCCAGGAAATCTCCACCCGCCCGTTCCAGCTGGTCACCGGCCGTCAGTGGATGGGCACGGCCTTCGGCGGCGCGCGCGGCCGTACCGACGTTCCGAAGATCGTCGACTGGTACATGGAAGGCAAGATCGAGATCGATCCGATGATCACGCATCTGCTGCCGCTCGAAGACATCAACAAGGGCTTCGACCTGATGCATTCGGGCGAGAGCATCCGTTCGGTCGTCGTTTACTGAGGCCGGAGATGTCACACCCGCCCGAAACCCAGCCGATATTGCCGGCACCGGGTTTCGGGCCGGTTCCCTGATGGTTGCGAAGCCGACGCAACGGAAGCTTGTTTTTCGGCAGGAGGAATACTGAAATGGGTAATGTCATGCTGCACCCGTCGATTGACGGCGGGGTAAAGAAAGGTGCGTCCGGTTTTGCGGGAGGAACGCTGGTCTGCAATTGCGCGGATCGCCCGGTGCGCCTGAAGATCAAGGGAAGTGTTGCGCATAATCACGCCTGCGGATGCACCAAGTGCTGGAAGCCTGCGGGCGCGAAGTTCTCTGTCGTCGCCGTCACGGGTACGGAGAACGTGACGGTGGAGGCGAACGGCGACAAGCTTGCCGTCGTCGATCCGGCAGCCCTCATCCAGCGCCACGCCTGCAAGGCCTGCGGCGTTCACATGTACGGCCCGGTCGAGCGCGACCATCCGTTCAAGGGCCTGTCCTTCGTGCATCCGGAGCGTTTCGAGGAAGAAGGCTGGGCGGAACCCGGTTTTGCCGCCTTCGTCTCTTCGATCATCGAAGCCGGCGTGATGCCTTCTGAAATGGATGGCGTTCGTGCCCGGCTGAAGGAAATCGGCCTGGAGCCCTACGACTGTCTCAACCCCGCGCTGATGGATTACATCGCCACGTGGACGGCAAAGAAGAGTGGCGCGCTCAAGGACTGACGCGCTCTCCTTCCGGTGCCGCATCCTCGGATGCGGCATTCCCGAACGTTTCGTCGCCGGCCGCCAATTAGTTATTTACTAAAACAATATTGGCCCAGACAAAGTCTTTGCGGCGGCGATGGCGGAATGCACATTGGACGCCGGACAGGGCCGGCGAGTCGCACGCTCTCAGGCCCTGAACCTCATCCGCCAATCATCGGGAACCACCATGAAGATCAGAACTCTCCTTGCCTCCGCCCTTCTGTTTGTCGCCCCGGGCCTCGCCCTCGCCGATCCGGTCGGCACCTGGAAGATCAGCGGCACCAATCTGGAAACCAACGAGCCCTACGAAGGCACCATCACCATCGAGCGCGTGGGCGGCGTCTACCGCGCGGAATGGGATATCGATGGCAAGAAGCTCTCGGGCATCGGGCTTGGGGGCAAGCTCGTGGGCTCCGACTTCACGGTCGGACCGGCCAGCGCTGACGACAACGTCATCTCGCTCGGCTATACTCAGGACGAAGCAACCGGCATGGGCATCTACCTGAACATGCCCGATGGCACCTGGCAGGGCGTCTGGACGGCGGGCGACTCCGAGAAGTCGCACCCGGAAAAGTGGACCAAGGCCGAGTAAGAAGGACTGGCATGACCGATACGCAGGCAAATCCGAACGGACCGCAGATCTACGTCGATGCGGATGCCTGCCCGGTCAAGGCCGAAATCCTGAAGGTGGCGGAGCGGCACGGACTGCCCGTCACCTTCGTCGCCAATTCGGGTCTGCGCCCCTCGCGCGACCCGATGGTGCGCAACATCATCGTCTCCGCGGGCTTCGATGCCGCCGACAACTGGATAGCCGAGGCGGTAAGGCCGGGTGATGTCGCAATCACGGCGGATGTACCGCTGGCGGCCCGTTGCGTCGCGGCCGGCGCGCTGGTAACGGGGCCAACGGGCCGCATCTTTGACGAGGGCAATATCGGTATGGCGAGCGCGATGCGCGATCTTTCGGCGCATTTGCGCGAGACCGGCGAAAGCAAGGGCTATAACGCTGCCTTCAGGCCAAAGGACCGTTCCCGCTTCCTTGAAACACTCGACAGGCTTTGCCGCCGGGCCAAGTCCCCGTCGCCGCACTGAATCACCATCCGGAGACATTCGATGAAAGTTCTTTCCCAGAACACCGCCTTTGGCGGCATGCAGGGCGTGTTCGCCCACGAGTCCGAGGCCACGAAATGCGAGATGACCTTTGCCGTCTTCGTGCCGCCGCAGGCGATTGCCGAAAAGCGGCCCGTTCTGTGGTATCTGTCCGGCCTCACCTGCACCCACGCCAATGTCATGGAAAAGGGCGAGTACCGCCGCATGGCGGCCGAACTCGGCCTCATCATCGTGTGCCCGGATGTCAGCCCGCGCGGCAACGACGTGCCGGACGAGCTCACCAACTGGCAAATGGGCAAAGGCGCCGGCTTCTATCTGGACGCCACGCAGGAGCCCTGGGCGGAAAACTACCGCATGTACTCCTACATCACCGAGGAGCTGCCCGATTTCGTCAGCCAGCACTTCCGCATGGACATGGACCGCCAAGGGATCTTTGGCCATTCCATGGGCGGCCATGGCGCGATGACCATCGCGCTCAAGCATCCGGACCGTTTCCGCAGCTGCTCCGCCTTTGCACCGATCGTGGAGCCTTCGACCGCCCACTGGTCGGTGGATGCCTTCGAGAAATACCTCGGTCCGGACCGTGCCGCCTGGCGCCAGTACGATGCCTGTGCGCTCGTCAAGGACGGCCATCGTTTCCCCGAGTTCCTGATCGACCAGGGCAAGGCAGACAGCTTCCTGGATAACGGTCTGCGCCCCTGGCTGTTCGAGGAAGCGGTGAAGGACACCGACATCAAGCTGACGCTGCGGATGCACGAGCGCTACGATCACTCCTACTACTTCATCTCCACATTCATGGACGACCACCTGCGCTGGCACGCCGAACGGCTCGGCGCATAAGGCACCGGTACCAGGGCCTCGGCCCGCGTGCTGCAGGGGCGCGCGGGCGGGGCCGATACCATCCGCAGGGTATTTCCGGGCCCTCATGCACCCGCCGCGCCGTTGGCGGTCCGGCCAGCGGCGTTTGGCGGACATCGCCCCGGGCCTGCCGCGCCGGCCTGGCAGCCACGCGCTGCGGGCATGACACATCCTCTTTCCGCCTCTTGCCTTCCACGGTCCGCTTTGCCAGATTTGTTGCACCGCAGACGGCTGCGGCGGTGGATTCGCCATCGACCATTCGCGTGGGACGGCCCCGCATTTCGCAGAAAATGAGGAGTCACCCATGGCATGGGTCTATCTGTTCATCGCCGGCATATCCGAAATCGGCTGGGCCATCGGCATGAAATACACCGACGGCTTCAGCCGTCCCGTTCCCACGATTCTCACGCTCGCCGTCATGGCCGTCAGCGTGGTTTTCCTCGCCCTCGCGGTCAAGCATCTGCCCCTGGGCACCGCCTACGCGATCTGGACCGGGATCGGCACGCTGGGCACGGTCATTCTCGGCATCTGGTTGTTCAACGAGCCGGCCGACCTTTTGCGCCTTCTCTGCATCGGGTTGATCGTGGTCGGCATCGTGGGACTGAAACTGGTCGGCTGAGTGGCTGACGACTGCCGCTCAAGCCCCTGATTTCAGGAAGACGCAATAACGCCCGCAACCCGCGCCCTTGGGTATGTGCGGCCTTCCTTTATGCAAGAAAAAACCCCTGCCCGCGCGAGCGGACAGGGGCCGAGCCTATGGCATCGTCAGATGTGGCGGGATCAACCCTTGAGGATGGAGCGGCCAGCGAAGGCAGCCTGGGGGCCGAGGCCTTCCTCGATGCGGATGAGCTGGTTGTACTTGGCGGTGCGGTCCGAGCGGGCGAGCGAACCGGTCTTGATCTGACCGCAGTTCAGCGCGACAGCGAGATCGGCAATCGTGGAATCCTCGGTTTCGCCCGAACGGTGCGACATGACCGAGGTGTAACGGGCCTTGTGGGCGGTCTCGACCGCTTCCAGGGTTTCCGTCAGCGAGCCGATCTGGTTGACCTTGACGAGGATCGAGTTGGCTACGCCCATGCGGATGCCGTCGCGCAGGCGGGCCGTGTTGGTGACGAAGAGATCGTCGCCGACGAGCTGGACCTTGGAACCGATCTTGTCGGTCAGCGCCTTCCAGCCATCCCAGTCGTCCTCGGCCATGCCGTCTTCGATCGAAATGATCGGGTACTTTGCCGCGAGTTCAGCCAGATATGCCGCCATGGCTTCCGGCTCGAGCGTGCGGCCTTCTCCTTCCAGGTGGTACTTGCCGTCCTTGAAGAACTCGGTCGAGGCGCAGTCGAGCGCGAGGTACATGTCTTCGCCCGGACGGTATCCCGCCTTCTCGATGGACTTCATGATGAAGTCGAGGGCGTCGGGAGCCGAGGCCAGACCAGGAGCAAAGCCGCCTTCGTCGCCCACATTGGTGTTGTGACCCTGGGCGGCGAGTTCCTTCTTGAGCACGTGGAAGACTTCCGAGCCCATGCGGACGGCGTCGCGGATATTGTCCGCGCCGACAGGCATGATCATGAATTCCTGGAAATCGATGGGGTTGTCGGCATGGGCGCCGCCATTGATGATGTTCATCATCGGAACCGGAAGCAGATGCGCGTTCGGGCCGCCGACATAGCGATACAGCGGCAGGCCGGCCGATTCGGCGGCAGCCTTGGCGACGGCGAGCGAAACGCCGAGAATGGCATTGGCGCCGAGCCGCGACTTGTTGGCCGTTCCGTCGAGTGCAATCATCACCTGGTCGATCTGGCGCTGGTTTTCCGCATCGAGACCGCCAACGGCATCGAAGATTTCGGTGTTGACGGCTTCGACCGCCTTTTCAACGCCCTTGCCATGGTAGCGCTTGCCGCCATCGCGCAGCTCGACCGCCTCATGCGCACCGGTGGATGCGCCCGAGGGAACGGCGGCCCGGCCGAAGCTGCCATCTTCGAGGTAGACATCGACTTCAACGGTCGGATTGCCGCGGCTATCGAGAATCTCGCGGGCGATAATGTCGGTAATGGCGGTCATTTCAGCTTCCTGTTTCAAGGGTGAAGTGGGATGGGTTTTCATACTGCATGACGCGGAAAATACAATCCGCGCCGCCCGGCGGGCGAAGCAGGGCAGGCAGGCATTACGCTTTTGCGATGGCGTCGAACGCCATCAGCCTGTCGATGAGGCGCGCCATCTGGTCGAGGGGCACCATGTTGGGGCCATCGGAGGGTGCGCGGTCCGGATTTTCGTGGGTCTCGATGAAGAGGCCTGCCACGCCCACCGCCACTGCGGCGCGCGCCAGCGTCTCGACGAACTCCCTCTGGCCTCCCGAGGAACCGCCCTGCCCGCCCGGCTGCTGGACGGAATGGGTGGCATCGAAGATCACCGGCGCACCCATGGCCGCCATGATCGGCAGCGCACGCATGTCGGAAACCAGCGTATTGTATCCGAAGGAAGCGCCACGCTCGCAGAGCAGCGCATTCGGATTGCCGCTGCCGTTGATCTTGGCGAGCACGTTCTTCATGTCCCAGGGGGCGAGGAATTGCCCCTTCTTGATGTTGATCGCCCGTCCCGTCTTCGCCGCGGCGATCAGCAGGTCGGTCTGCCGGCACAGGAAGGCCGGGATCTGCAGCATGTCGACCGTCGGGGCCACCAGCGCGCACTGTTCTTCCGTGTGGATGTCGGTGATGACGGGAAAGCCGAACTCCTTCTTCAGATCGGCGAAGACTTCCATCGCCTTTTCCAGCCCGATGCCGCGCTCGGCGGAAAGCGAGGTGCGGTTCGCCTTGTCGAAGGAGGACTTGTAGACGAGGCCGATGCCCGCGGTCCGGCAGATTTCGGCCAGCCGGCCGGCCACGTCAAAGGCGTGGTCCCGACTTTCCATCTGGCAGGGGCCGGCAATCAGAGCCATCGGGGCGCGGTTGGAGAAGATTACCCGCCCAGCGCCCTCGCCCACGGAAACGGATTCATTGTTCTTCACGGGCTTGGTCTCGGTCATGGCTGTCTCCATCGTCGGTCTGCGGGCGGCAAGGGAAATAGGCGGCGCGCCCGGCGGTCGCATCTGCCTGTCCGACAAAGGGGCGGCGCTGTCAAGGCAGGCGCACGCACGGGTTTTTTCACAGCCTGTTGGGCAGAGGAGCGCACAGGCCATTTACATCGGAAGCTAAACGTTTATATTGACCGATATAAACGTTTAACATTTCGCATCTGCACAAATGCTGCGGCATTGCGAAGGCGCATGGGGAGGTGCCGCGCATTGGCTCCGGTTCAGATTAAGGGATTGAAGAAGGCGTTCGGGTCGCACCCGGTCTTGAAGGGCATCGATCTCGATATCCGCGACGGGGAATTCGTATCGTTCCTCGGTCCGTCTGGTTGCGGCAAGAGTACCTGCTCCGGCTGATCGCCGGGCTTGAGGAGCCCACGGACGGGCAGATCCTGCTCGGGGGACGGGACGTTACGGATCTGCCTTCCGCCAAGCGCAACATCGCGATGGTCTTCCAGTCCTACGCGCTCTATCCGCATATGTCGGTGCGCAAGAACATGGCCTTCGGCCTGTCCTTGAATGGCATGCCACGGGCCGAGATCGAACGTCGCGTGGCGGCAGCGGCGCAGATCCTGCAGATCACGGAGTTGCTGGAGCGGAAGCCCAAGCAGCTCTCCGGCGGCCAGCGCCAGCGGGTGGCCATCGGCCGCGCGATTGTGCGCGAACCCGTGCTCTTCCTTCTCGACGAGCCGCTTTCCAACCTGGATGCCGGCTTGCGCGTCAGCATGCGGGTGGAACTGGCCGCACTGCACGAGCGGCTGAAGACGACAATGATCTACGTTACCCACGACCAGGTGGAGGCGATGACGCTCTCCTCGCGCGTGGTGGTGCTGGACAGGGGTACGGTGAGCCAGTTCGGAACGCCGCTGGAACTCTTCTACCGGCCAGCGAACCTCTTCGTGGCCGGGTTCATCGGCTCGCCGAAAATGAACTTCTTCGAGACCGCCTCCCGGGGCGCGGACGGGCAGGACATCACCGTATCGGGCGAAGGCTTCGGCCGTCCCGTGACGGTGGGGCTCGAGCGGCCGGTGCCCTGCCCGTCCGGCACCCGGCTGACGCTCGGCATCCGGCCCGATGCCCTGGAGATCGTGGCCGCCGGCAGCGGTCACGTGGCAGCATCGGTCGATCTGGTGGAACGGCTCGGCACGGAAAGCCATGTGCATCTGCATCTTCAGGCCAGCGGGCAGCGGGTCACGGCCATCGTCCGCGGCAATCATCCCGTCCAGTCCGGCGATCGGGTCGACCTCTCTTTCGATCCTGCCCGGTGCCACCTTTTCGACGCCGGCGGAGAGGCCTTGCCGCGCGCGCTCGATGCCGAAACCCGGAGCCTGATCGACCGGGAGAAACAGATCAGGACCAGCCTTTCAACCGAGGAGGAAACCCATGCATAACGCCTTCAAGAGAACAGCCGGAGCGCTTCTGGCCCTTGCGCTTGCCAGCTCGGCCGCATTCGCCGAACAGGTGCTGCGCTTTGCCACCTGGGACAGCGACGAAAGCCTCGCCATCCAGCAGGCCATTGCCAAGAAATTCGAGGAAGCCCATCCGGGCGTAAAGGTACAGGTCGAAGCCTATGGCGGCGACGGCTACGACCAGAAGCTGGCGGCCGGCTTCGGGGCGGGCAACCCGCCCGACGTGATGTACATGTGGAACTTCCCGCAGTACCACAGCTCGCTGATGCCTCTCGACGATCTGATCGCGAAGGATGCCGCCGCCCTCGACATAAAGGACATTCCGGAAGGCCTGCTCAACGCTTCCCGTATCGATGGCAAGACCTATGGCATGCCGGCCGGCTTCACCACCCATGTGATCTTCTACAACAAGGACATGTTCGCGAAGGCGGGCGTCGAGGAGCCCAAGGAAGGCTGGACCTGGGACGACCTGCGCGCCAAGGCGGCAAAGTTCCGCAACGAGGCCGACAAGACTTACGGCTTTGCGGTCGATGCAAAACCCGATCCCTTCGATTTCGAACAGTTCCTCTGGTCGAACGGCACCAAGTACATCTCCGACGACGGCAAGACGCTCGACGGCTACATGAACAGCAAGGAAGCCGCCGAAGTGCTGGACATGTTCGGCGCCATGGCGAAGAACCAGGAGGCCGCGACGGTCAATGTCGGCGAAGTCACCTCCGCAAGCGCGCTCTTCAAGGGCGGCAAGATAGCAATGCTGGAAGGCGCGATGTGGAACAAGTCCGGCATCGACGAATCCGGCGTCAAGTACGGTGTTGCCTATCTCCCGGCCTTCAAGGGCAAGCCGGTGCAATCGGCGATTTCCATCTCGGCCATGTCGATCGCCAAGGATGCCAAGGAGCCGGACCTCGCCTGGGAGTTCGTCAAGTTCTACACCTCGCCCGAAGCCATCGCGATGCGCAAGAACGACCTGCCGGTCCGCACCAGCGTGGCCGAAAGCCAGGGGATGACGAAGGATCCGGTTTACAAGCCCTTCTTCGACGTGCTGGCGGTTTCCAACAAGGAGCGTCCCGCCTTCCTCAAGAACCTGAAGTGGGCGCAGATCCAGGAAAACCTCGCCCTCGCGATCGAGGCCGCGATTACCGAACAGGGCAATGCGCAGGCCCATCTCGATGAAGCCGTGAAGCGCTCGCAGCGCTTCCTGAAGTAATCCCGCACAACCTGACCCCGGGGAGGATCTACCGATATGGCCGCAATGCAGGCGGGCAAGCGCAGGGCGCGCTTCTCCATCACCCCTTATCTGTTCATCTCTCCCTGGGCTCTGGGTTTCCTGTTCTTCACCCTCGGGCCGCTCGTCTTCTCGCTGACGATGAGTTTCTACGACTGGCCGGTCGTGGGCGAGCGCACCTTCGTGGGCCTCGACAATTACCGCACGATGCTGATGGACGACCCGATGTTCTGGGAAAGCCTCGGCATTACCTCGCGATTTGCGCTGATCTACGTACCCTTCAACATCGTGCTGTCGTTCCTGCTGGCGCTTCTGCTCCATCATGCAAGGTTCGGCGTCGGCTTCTTCCGCACCGCCTTCTATCTGCCGAGCGTGATATCGGGCGTGGCGCTGGTGATGATCTGGAACTGGATCTACAGCAGCGAATACGGCCTCCTGAACTACATGCTCTCCTTTGCCGGCATCGGCCCCGTCAACTGGCTGGGCGACAAGAACCTGGCGGTGGTGGCGATCATCGTCGCTTCGCTGTGGGGCCTCGGCGGCACGATGCTCATCCTGCTCACCGGTCTCAAGGGCATACCGCGCGAGCTTTACGAAGCCGCAACCGTTTCGGGCGTTCCGGGATGGGCGCAGATGCTCTTCATCACGCTTCCCATGCTGGGGCCGATGCTTGTGTTCACCTTCATCACGTCGATCATTGCCGCCTTCCAGCAGCTCACCATCGCGCTGCTTCTCACCAAGGGCGGCCCCCAGAACGCCACCTATTTCTTCGCCATGTACATCTACGACAACGCCTTCAAGTTCTACGAGATGGGTTATGCCGCCGCCGGATCATGGATCATGTTCCTGATCGTGCTGGCGCTGTCCATGCTGGTCATGCGCTGGTCTGCAGCGTGGTCCTACTACGAGGGAGAACTGAAATCGAAGGACGGAGGCCACGATGCGTAAGCTCTTCATTCACTCCGCCCTCACCTTCCTTGCCGTTCTCTTCATCCTGCCCTTCTACTGGACGTTCCTCTCCGCAGTGAAGAGCACGGCGGAGCTCTACCAGTTTCCTCCCGTCTTCTGGCCGGCGGAGTGGCATTTCGAGAACTTCCTGACGTCCTGGAACAAGCTGCCGTTCAACACCTTCCTCTGGAATTCCACCGTCGTGGTGGTGCTGTCGACCATCGGACAGCTGATCTCCTCGTCCCTGGTCGCCTTCGGCTTTGCGCGCTTCCGCTTTCCCGGCCGCGACGCGCTGTTCATCCTGCTGCTCGCGACCATGATGATCCCGTGGGACGTGAAGATGATCCCGCTCTACATGGAGTTCAACTATCTCGGCTGGATCAACACGCTGAAGCCGCTTATCGTGCCTTCCTGGTTCGCGGATGCCTTCTTCGTCTTCATGCTGCGGCAGTTCATCATGACGATCCCGCTGGAGATCGACGAGGCTGCGCGCATGGACGGCGCATCGAGCTTCGATATCTTCTGGCGCATCCACCTGCCGCTGATGACCCCTGCGCTGATCCTTGTCGGCACCTTCCACTTCATGAATGCCTGGAACGACTATCTGGGGCCGCTGATCTTCCTGAACGACCAGTCGAAATACACGCTGACACTCGGCCTCGCCCTCTTCAAGGACCCGCATGACATCGACATCACGGCCGTGGCGTCCATCACCACGCTGCTGTGCGTGCCGCCGCTGGTGCTGTTCTTCTTCGCGCAGCGCTACATCATGGAAGGCGCTGTCGGCTCGGCGGTGAAGGGATAGGCCATGCTTTTCGACTTCGAACGCATTCCCTTCAGCCGCGCAGACCGGTTCCTGACGCTCTCGCGGATGACGGAAGGCGATGGCACCCGCGCCACATGGCTTCGCCACGTCTCGGGCGGCGACGAGCGGCCCTCGCTGGGGCGGCTCTGCGAGATGATTTTCCTGGGCGCCCAGGGTGTGTCGGTCGAGCCCCGCTTTACGCTCGAGCCCTCGCGGCTCGTGGCGGAGGCGGATGGCAACCGGATCGAATTCGTCATCGGCAGGGGCGAGACGCTGCACATGAAGGGGCGTGGCCTGGGCTTGCTGCTGAAGCTCAAGGGATCGCGATACGACTACGCCTTTCGCACGCCGGCCGGAGAGCACTGCGTTGTCGCTTCAGGCGAAAATCTGAAGATACGCCCGCTGGCTTCGGGAACCGCCCTCGATGTGTCCGGCCAGTGGCGCCGCGACCATGCAGAGGATGTGTCGATCAGCTTTGCTCCTTCGGCTGCCTGGGAGGGCTCGCTGGAGCTGTTCGAGGTCATGCCCCCGCCAGAGCACCCGCTCCCCTTCGCCGATGCCCGGGCGGATGCGGAAGCGGATTTCGCCGGCTGGTTTGCCCGCATGCCCCTTGCCCGCGCGGGGGAGGAGGAGGTGCATCGGCTAGCGGCCACGCTTTTGTGGGCCAACCGCGTTCCGCCACGGGGGCTTCTCACCCGACCCTCGATCTTCATGTCCAAGAACTGGATGATCAACATCTGGAGCTGGGACAACGCGTTCTCGGCGCTGGGCGTCCATCGGGCCGATCCCGCTCTGGCCTTCGACCAGTTTGCAGCAATCTTCGATCACCAGCACGAGAGTGGCTGCCTGCCCGACTTCGTCAATGACCGGCACATGCTCTTCGCCTTTACCAAACCGCCGGTTCACGGCTGGGCGGTCCGGCTCATTCACGACAGCAACCCGCAATTCCTGACACCCGAGCGGCGTGCCTATCTCGCCCGCACCATCGGGGCGCAGGTGGAATACTGGCTCGAGCACACCCGCGCCGATACGGATAGCCTGCCCACCTATTTCCACGGCAATGATAGCGGCTGGGACAACGCCACATTCTTCGCCGAGGGGGGACCGGTAATGTCGCCCGACCTCCCGGTCTTTCTCATCCTCGCCTGCGAGACGCTCTGCGATCTCCTGCTTGAGGATGCCGCAGCGATTGCCCGCTATCGCAGGACAGCGGACAAGCTGTTCACGCTGCTGGTGGAGTGGCTGTGGGACGGAAACCGCTTCCGTGCCCGGCTTGTTGCCGATCCGGACCGGCGACTCCCGCAGCAGAGCCTCGTGCAGTTCATGCCGCTGCTTCTGGGAAGCCGGCTGACCGGAGCGATCAGGCAGAAGATGCTGGACGCGCTGAAGGGCGACGGGTTTGTCACCGAATGGGGACTGGCAACCGAGAGCACAGGCAGCTCGCTCTACGAGGCGGACGGCTACTGGCGCGGTCCGATCTGGGCGCCGACGACGCTGCTGGTCTGGGACGGACTGCGACGGCAGGGCGAGACGCAGCTAGCCGAGGAAATCGCGCGCCGCTTCTGCCGCATGGCTGCCCTGAACGGTCTCGCCGAAAATTTTGACGCCCTGACCGGGCGCGGTCTCAGGGATCCGGCATTTGCATGGACCTCGGCGGCCTATCTCCTGCTCTCGGACAGCCTCGGAGACAGCGGCCAATGACCACGAATGCCGATGAGTCCCGGCCCACCATCAAGACGATCGCCTTCGAGACGGGCCTTTCCATCGCCACGGTTTCCAAGGCGCTCAAGGATTCGCCCCAGGTGCGCCCCGAAACCCGCGATCTCGTGCAAGAGGCAGCGCGCCGCATCGGCTATCAGCGCAACCTGCATGGTGTCAGGCTGAGGACCGGGAAGACCTATCAGGTCGCCGCCATCATGACGGCGCCCGGTTCCCGGCAGGACGAATGGGAGGGCGTGGAATACGCCCAGCTTCTTTCCGGTATTTCCTTCGCGCTCGAGGGAACGCCCTATCGCATCGTGCCCTACACCGTACGCGACTTTGCCGAGAGTCAGGAAATGGTGCGCCAGATTGCGGAACAGCGAAAGGCAGACGGGATCATCATCTCCGGCATCCGTTGCGACGACCCGCGAATCCGCACGCTGCAGCAGGCTAAGATGCCCTTCGTCGCCTATGGGGTCGGGCTTTCCAACGCGCCGCATGCCTCTGTCGACACGGACAATGACTGGGTCATGCGTGATGCAATCGAGCGCCTGTCTGCCCGTGGCCACCGCCGCATCGCGCTGCTCAACCCGCTGCGGGAATACAGCTGGGGCATGACGCGCCTGGTCGCCTACCGCAATGCCCTGGCAGAACGCGGCTTGCCCTTCTCCGACGCTTTCGTCGCGGAGGGTCGGCTTACGCCGGCCTTCGGGCGGGAAGCGGTGCTCGGCATGTGCCGGGAGGCCAGCCGGCCGACGGCCTTCATCGCCGCAAACGAGGCGGCGGCCCTGGGCGCGGTCTCCGCACTCCACGAGATCGGGCTTGTGCCCGGACGGGATGCGGTGGTGATCGCCACCGACGATCTGAACGTCAGCCGTTACTTCGTGCCGCCCATCACCACCTACTACCTGCCGATTTCAGAGCCGAGCACCATGCTCGGCCAGTTCATCCTGCGCCGCATGGCGGGCGAGCCGGTAGACCGGCTTCAGGCCCTGCTGCGCCCCACCCTCATCGAACGCAATGACGATGCCTGCCCGGAGGCAGGCGCCGCCCAAGCCTGACATCATCACAACTTTCCAAGGAGCTTGCCCGTGTCCTCCACCGTGCAAAGCCGGGTCGATGCGACCTCGACTGATCTCACCCCCGCAATGCTGGAGCTCGGGGTCTGTTATTATCCCGAGCAATGGCCGCGGGAGAAGTGGCCGGAAGACGCCGCCCGCATGGTCGAACTCGGCCTCGACTGGGTCCGCATAGGCGAATTCAGCTGGTCTGCCGTGGAACCCGAGCCGGGCCAGTTCGACTGGAGCTTCATGGACGAGGCGATCGACGTTCTCGGCAAGGCCGGCCTGAAGGTCATTCTCGGCACGCCGACGGCAGCGCCGCCAAAATGGCTGATCGACCGTCATCCGGACATTCTGGCGGTTGGACCAGACGGCCACGTCCGACGCTTCGGCGCCCGGCGTCATTACTGCTTTTCCAGCAGGACCTATTTCCGCGAGGCGGCCCGCATTACCCGCGCCTTCGTGGAGCGCTACGGCCATCATCCCTTCGTCAGGGCCTGGCAGACCGATAACGAATATGGCGATCACGATACGATCTACAGCTACTCCGCCGAGGCAGAGCGCGCTTTCCGGCTGTGGCTCGAAAACCGGTACGGGACGATCGATGCCCTGAACGAGGCCTGGGGTACCCGCTTCTGGTCGATGCGCTATCGCCATTTTGACGAGGTGGACCTGCCGCTGCATGTGGTGGAAGAGCCGAGCCCGACGCATCTCGTGGATTTCGTCCGCTTCTCTTCCGATCAGGTGGTGCAGTTCAACCGCCAGCAGGTGGAGATCATCCGGGCCGGTTCCCCGGGAAGGCCCGTGACCCACAACTTCATGTCTCACAACATCGATTTCGATCATTTCAAGCTGTCCGAGGATCTCGATGTGGCTTCCTGGGACGTCTATCCGATGGGCGGACTCATCAACGGGCGGCTTCCCGACGAGGAAAAGGCGCGGCTGCTGAGAACCGGCGACCCGGACCAGGTGGCCTTCAACCACGATCTCTACCGGGCAGCAGGAAGGGGCCGCGTGTGGGTGATGGAACAGCAACCGGGACCGGTGAACTGGGCCGCTCACAACCAGGCACCCGCCGACGGCATGGTGCGGCTGTGGACATGGCTGGCTTATGCTCACGGCGTGGACATGGTGGCCTATTTCCGGTGGCGGCAGGCGCCCTTCGCGCAGGAACAGTTCCATGCGGGCTTGCTTCTGCCGGACTCCACGCCGGATCAGGCCTTCCATGAGACGGCAACCGTCGCGGCGGAGCGGGAACGCCTGCCGAAAAACCGGCAAAGGGAACGGGCAAAGGTGGCACTCGTCATGGATTACGAGTCCCGCTGGGCTAGCCGGGCCTTGCCGCAGGGACGCACCTATCAGGCCTCTGCCATCTGCCTCGACTGGTATGCCGCGCTCTCCCGCCACGGCGTCGACATCGACATCGTGAGCCAGGAGAGCGATCTCGAGGGCTATGCGCTCGTCATCTGCCCCGATCTCCTCATTCCCAACACCGGCTTCATCGAAAGGCTGAAGGCATCGCAGGCAAAAGTGCTCTTCGGGCCCCGTTCCGGCAGCAAGACGCCCGACATGCATATCCCGGACGGCTTGCCTCCGGGACCGCTCCGCGATCTGATCGACATCCGGGTGACGCGCGTGGAAAGCCTGCCTTCCCCCGAAAGCGAAACCGTGCTTCACGGCAACCGCAGCTTCGCCGCGGGAACGTGGAGGGAAACGATCGAGACCGGCGAATCGGTACTGGCCACCTTCACGGGAGCCTATCGTCCCGGCAGTCCGGCGCTGGTCGGCAATGCGGGGGTGCGGTATCTGACGGCGCTTCCCTCTCGTGAGTGGCTCGACGCCCTCATGCGCGATTGTCTGGACTGGGCAGGCATCTCATGGCTGCCGGACCTTGGCGACATCCGGCTGGCGCGGCGCGGCGACCTCACCTTCGCCTTCAACTTCGGGACAGAGGCAAAAGAGCTGCCAATCCCTGCAAATGCGGGGATTCTGGTAGGGGAAAGCTATCTTGAACCGGCGGGCGTCACCATCTGGAGACACATCTGACGACACTTCTCCGGCCGCCTCCCCCGGGGCGGCCGCACGCCTGCGTCCACGCCGCGCAATGCTCCCGAGCCTCTCCGCTTCCATGTGAAAAAATCATCGTTCGGGCTGGAACGTTAATCGATTTTTTGCCACTTGCGGAACACAACTGGAACATATAGGGTCCGTTCTGGCTTTGTTTCACGAATCTGGGGATAGGCGATGCTGACGCGCAAACAACAGGAGCTGCTGCTCTTCATTCACGAGCGAATGAAGGAATCCGGCATTCCGCCATCTTTCGACGAGATGAAGGACGCGCTGGACCTCGCCTCGAAGTCCGGCATTCACCGATTGATCACGGCGCTTGAGGAGCGCGGCTTCATCCGTCGCCTGCCGAACCGGGCACGTGCCCTCGAGGTGATCAAGCTGCCCGAGGCCTACACGCCGAGCCTGCAGCCGCGGCGCGGCTTCTCGCCCAGTGTCATCGAGGGAAGCCTGGGCAAGCCGCAGCCCGCTCCGGCGCCCGCCAAACCGGCACCGGTTGCCGCCAATGAATCCAATTCGGTTCCCGTTCCCGTCATGGGCCGCATCGCCGCAGGTGTGCCGATTTCCGCGATCCAGAACAACACCCATGAGATTTCGGTGCCCGCCGAAATGCTCTCCGGCGGCGACCACTACGCCCTCGAGGTGAAGGGCGACTCGATGATCGACGCCGGCATTCTTGACGGCGATACGGTCATCATTCGCAACACCGCGAGCGCCACGCCCGGTGACATCGTGGTTGCCCTTGTCGACGACGAGGAAGCCACGCTCAAGCGCTTCCGCCGCAAGGGGGCATCCATCGCGCTCGAAGCCGCAAACCCCGCTTACGAGACCCGCATTTTTGCCGCCGACCGCGTGAAAGTGCAGGGAAAGCTGGTCGGTCTCATTCGCCGCTATCACTAGGCAGCAGCGTTTGCGGCACCGTGTCCCCTGACGCAGGCTTCTCTTGTGGCGCGATGAGATCTGCGATCGGGGCCGGAAGGTCTGTTCGGAACTCGCCCGTCCGCCAGTCATGGGCACGGTGGATCATCCAGGGCCGGTCGAGATCCTGAAAGCTGGCAACGATTTCGGGTCTTTGCGGATCGCGTGTCAGGTAGAGGGCGAGCGACCCAGTCCTTTGCAGCGTATCGCGCGAAACAAGCAAGGCGCCCGAGCGGCAGGTGGGGAACCCTTTCCCCGTGCGACTTACAACAACATCGGCCATGTCGCAGGCAAGGCCCGCATAGATGCCGTTCCTCAGCACGGCGATCCGGGTCCCGTTCCGGGACCCGAGGCACCATGCCCCGGCCTTGCAGGCAAAGGTGCCATCGCGAAGCGCGTCGAGCACCTCCGCCATGAAGGCCCGTTCGGCAATCTCCTCTTCGTCCGTCAGCGGCCGGTAGCGGTCCCGCGCCGCATCCGCTCTTCCACCTTCAGCCGGCTTAACGCCAACAGGAGCTGCGCCTTTTTCCAGTCCCAGCGCCCGTTGCCACTGATCGGTGACAAAGCTGCTGCCGCCCTTTGTGGTGAGAGCAATTTGACCGCCGGCGACGATGCCCGCCACCTCCCCGTCTTCCGCAATCAGGATATCCGGAAGCCGTGGTGGAGATGTGGTTGCATAGCCGAGGCCGGCAACCGCAAGCAAGGGCAGGCCGAGCAGCCTCAGCCGCGTCTTGAGCAGACAGAGGAGGAGGAATCCGGCGGTTGCAACGATAAAGCACCAGGCCGGCAGCGGCAGCATCTGCCGCTCGCTTTCCCACCCGGCGACCATGGCGCCTATCCCCATCACGGCCCTGAGACCAGCCCCCATGACCTGCAACGGCATGTAATCGAGCCCAGCCGGCATGAGCAGCATCGCAAGCAGCGCCATGGGCATCACCAGGAAGTCGATCAGCGGCGCGACCATCATGTTCGCGGCAAAACCGAAGAGCGGCATGCGCTGGAAATGCGCGACCGAAAAAAGCGCGGTGGATAGTCCGCCGATCAGGGCAGTCGCGACGATGCCCACCGTTCCGCCCGCGAGCGCACGTGCGCCGACGATGACCGGGTGACGGCTGCGCGGCCGGGGCAAAGCCCCTCGCCTCGCCCAGGCTTCGAAGGCGGCTACGAGGCCCAGGGTTCCCGAAAAGGAAAGCTGAAAGCTGGGAGACAGCAGTGACTCCGGGTTCTTGACCAGCACGATCAGTGCCGAAAGCGCAAGCGTGCGCAAGCTGATGCCCGATCGGCCGATGAGGACGGCGGCAAGAGCGACCAGCATCATGATGAAGGCCCGCTCGGCCGAAAGGGCAAAGCCGGATACGAGGTAGTATGCGGCAGTCGCCAGCGCGGCACCCATTGCCGCAACCTTCTTCAGTGACAGTGCCTGTGAGAATCCTACGGACAGGCTGAGCAGGGAGCGAAGGCCGACGAAAAAGACGCCGGCGGCAAGCACCATGTTCATGCCGGAGATGGCAATGATATGGGCCAGTCCGGAGCGCCTCAGGTTTTCCACCGTCGCAGCGGAAATGGCCCGTTGCTCGTTGGTGATGAGTGCTGCGGCAAGCGCCCCTTCGTCCCCACCAATCCTGGCACGAATGCGGTCGCCGATGGCGGAGCGCCAGGAAGAAAAGGTTTCGGCGATCCGATCCATGAGACCGATGTCGGACCGCGGGAATGGTCCGGCGACGGCGCGGGGCGCGCCGAGGAAATAGCCGTTTGCACCCTGCCCCGCGAAATAGGCCGGAAAGGCGAAATCCGTGAGGCCGGGCATGGCCGGTCCCGAAGGTGGCGACAGATGGACCGGGCCTGAAATGACCGATCCGATGGGCAGCCCTTCTTCGGTTCGCGCGGTCAGCATCACGAAAGTCGGTTCACGGGTCAGTTTGGGCTGGCGCGTATTGAGGATGCGTATTCCGTATCGCCAGCGCCCGGGTCCAGCCGCCTCCCTTGAAGTGACCCGAGCCGTGATGTGCGTGGTCACGGGATGCTCGAGAATGACGGTTTCCAGTCTTGCGGTCTGGATGGCCGCCAGTCCGGCGCCGGTGAACACCAGCACAGCCGCGAGCAGAATACGCGCCGCCAACCGCTGCCAATGACCGAGAAGAAGGGCAACCGGCAGAGCGAGGCAGGTGGCAATGGCGATTTCAGTGCCGGATGGCGGCGCAGGCGACAGAAACCATGCGGCGACCCCGGCACCGACAAGCAGCGGCGCCAGCAGAAACAACCCTCCATGATCCGCTTCTTCGCGGAGCTTTTCCAAAAGACCGGCGTTCACCGACCGGAGGGTTGGAAGGCGGTGGAAAAGGCCCGCCCTGCGTCCGGAAATCGGGCCGCCGCTCGGCACGGGTTCGGTGCTGTTCGAATTGGCAGCCGAAACCGGCGCACCGCGGGCCTGCGGGCGACTGCGGAAATCCAGAACCTGCCTTGCCGCCGTGCTCAATTTCATGGCAGCATCAAGCCCGATATTTTAGCATTTTACAATGCTCATCCCGCGGGCGCGTCTTGCCTTTCAGCATTAACGGGATTCGAAACTATTCGACTTAAGATTCATCCAAAGCGCGGGACAAGGCTATGATTTTTGTGGATTTTGCATTGCAGAAGGGTCTACCATGCGCTGCACAATTCGCGATGCAGAGACCATGACCTGTTCGGCATTCGATCAAGACGGGTCCGCCTTCCCGAAAGGGTTGGGCAAGGGCCTGCAAAAGGAATAGGCAGGGGCGCGTTCCGCCGGCTCTGACGGGACGCGTTCCGGGCTGCACGTTTATCAGACTAACCCATATGGCGCCGGGCGGCGCCCGGGCATTCGGAGGACAGCATGACTGATAAGAACGCTTCTTTGGCGCTGGGTAGCAAATCCGTGGACCTGCCGGTCAAGCAGGGCACGATCGGCCCGAGCGTGATCGACATCGGGACGCTCTACAAGAACACCGGTGCCTTTACCTACGACCCGGGCTTCACCTCGACCGCGTCCTGCGAATCGAAGATCACCTATATCGACGGCGACGAAGGCATTCTTCTGCATCGCGGCTACCCGATCGAACAGCTGGCAGAGAACGGCGACTTTCTCGAAGTCTGCTACCTGCTGCTTTACGGCGAGCTGCCGACCGCTGCCCAGAAGAAGGACTTCGACTACCGCGTGACCCATCACACGATGGTGCACGAGCAGATGTCGCGCTTCTTCACCGGCTTCCGCCGCGACGCCCATCCCATGGCCGTCATGGTGGGCACCGTCGGCGCGCTTTCCGCCTTTTATCACGACTCCACCGACATCACCGATCCGCACCAGCGCATGGTCGCATCGCTGCGCATGATCGCGAAGATGCCGACGATCGCCGCGATGGCCTACAAGTACCACGTCGGCCAGCCCTTCGTTTATCCGAAGAACGACCTGGATTATGCCGCGAACTTCCTGCGCATGTGCTTTGCCGTTCCCTGCGAGGAATATGTGGTGAACCCGGTTCTGGCCCGCGCCATGGATCGCATCTTCATCCTCCATGCCGACCACGAGCAGAACGCCTCCACCTCGACGGTCCGCCTCGCGGGTTCCTCGGGTGCAAACCCGTTCGCCTGCATTGCAGCCGGTATTGCCTGCCTCTGGGGTCCTGCCCATGGCGGCGCGAACGAGGCGGCGCTCAACATGCTGCAGGAAATCGGTTCGGTCGACCGCATTCCGGAATACATCGCCCGCGCCAAGGACAAGAACGATCCGTTCCGCCTGATGGGCTTCGGCCACCGCGTCTACAAGAACTACGATCCGCGCGCCCGCATCATGCAGAAGACCATGTATGAAGTGCTGGAAGCCACCGGCCATTCCGATGACCCGCTGATGCAGGTTGCCCTCGAGCTGGAAAAGATCGCGCTCAACGACGAATACTTCAAGGAAAAGAAGCTCTACCCGAACGTGGACTTCTACTCCGGCATCACGCTGCGCGCGCTCGGCTTCCCCACCACCATGTTCACCGTGCTCTTTGCCCTTGCCCGTACGGTCGGCTGGATCGCCCAGTGGAACGAGATGATCGAGGACCCGCAGCAGCGCATCGGCCGCCCGCGCCAGCTTTACACCGGCGCTCCGCAGCGCGATTACGTGCCGCTCGCCAAGCGCTGAGCGGCGGCAAGACCAGACAAGAAAAAACCCGGTCAGTGATGGCCGGGTTTTTTGTTTGCGAGATCGAGCAGAATGCGGGCACCGGTCACCCCGGGGGGCTCGGGCCTATCCATGCGCCTCCAGACCTCGGCAAACCCTTCCAGCATGGCGGCCCGCTCCGGCGTGTCGTTCGAAAGGCGTTCCATCCAGCGCACGAGGCTGCCGGCGCGGATCTGTTCGTTGAAGTATTCCGGCACGATCACATAGTCGGCAATCAGGTTCGGCAGAGCGCCGCTCCAGATCTTGATCCGGTCCGTGACGAGCTTGATCAGCCAGTCGGTCTTGTAGACGGACACGGCGGGAACCCCTGCAAGGCCAAGCTCGAGGATGACGGTTCCCGATGCGGCGAGTGCCGCATCCGCCCGTCCAAAGGCATCCCACTTGAAGGCGGGATCGGCGCTGATTTCAGGACGGATCGCCCAGTCTTCCGTGATCTCGCGCACGGTCGATTCCATGCGCGGCACGGTCGGCAGCAGGAAGCGTACCGGTCCGTTGCGTTCCACGAGGCTATCCACCACATCGCGGAAGAGTGGCAGCAGGCGCCTGACCTCCGATCCACGGGAACCGGGTAGCAGCAGGATGGTCTTTTCAGCACCGATTGTCGCACGGTTGGCTCGCGCTTCCCGCACGCCAAGGAGATTGGCATCCGCCGTCAGCCGATGCCCGACGAAGGTCGTTGGCGGACCTTCAAGCCGTTGCATGACGGCGGGCTCGAAGGGCAGCAGCGCCAGGACATGGTCGACGAAGGCGCGCATGGCCGGGGCCCGGTGCTCTTTCCAGGCCCAGACGCTCGGGCATACGTATTTCATGACCGGCGTTCCCGGCCGCACCTTCCGGAAGCGCTTGGCCACGCGGTGGGTGAAATCAGGGCTGTCGATGACGAGCAGCAGATCGGGGTTTGCCGCGGCGAGGCGATCGGCGGTTTCCCTTATGCGCTTGAGGAGCTGCGGCAGACGCTGGATCACCTGGGTAAAGCCCATGATCGAGAGTTCGGCGTGATCGAAGAAGGAGATAAGGCCCTCCGCCTTCAACCCGTCGCCGCCGACGCCGACGAGCTCCACGGGCCGGTCCGTCATGGTCTTAAGGGCAGAAATGAGATCGGCGCCCAGCAGATCGCCCGAGACTTCGCCGGCGACGACGCCGATTTTCAGCGGTTTCGTCATAGGCCAAGCCCCTCCAGGCCACGGTCGATTCCACAGATGAAGAGCCCGGTCTCATCCGCCGCGGCCATCATCGCCTCCCGTTCGAGTACCAGGGCCCGACCTGCTTCGACCGCAACGCCGGCAAGCCCGGCGCGTGCAGCATTGAGTATGGTGGAACGCCCGACAGTCGGCAGGTCGGCCCGCATGTCCTGCGTCGGCTTGCACATCTTCACGAGGACGCCCTTCCTGCGAGCGGAAATGCGGCCTTCGTCCCTGAGCTCGGCCACGCGGGCGAGCATGCGATCGGTGCCTTCGACGCCTTCCAGCGCGACGATGCGCCCGCCGACGGAGACGGCGCCCTGCCCCACATCCAGTGCGCCGAGCGCTGTCGCTGCCTCTGCCGCGCGGACAATATCCCTGACATCCTCGTCCGATGGCCTGACCCTGCCCATCGGCCCGAGATCGGAAACCAGATCGGGCGCAACCTGATGGGCGCCGATGACGGTAGCCCCGTGGGCCTCGATCAGGCGGATCACCATTTGCAGGACCGTATCGTCGCCGCCCGAGAGAAGCGTGCGGACCACGGCCGGCACCTTCAGGAGCGTTGCGAAGGTCGGCTTGATCTCGCGCCACTCCGGCCGGCGCTTGACCCCGCCCGAGAGTACGACCCGGTCCACCGGCCCGCGCGCCAGTGCCGCTCTCAGCCCCGCCATGTCGCCCACGCCGATCTCGACGCGCTCGAAGCCCTCGAAGCGGCTGTCGCTCTCGTTCTTGAGGGCAATGATCAGTGGTTTCTCACCCGCGCGGCGGGCAGCATCGGCCACATAGACAGGCAAAAGGCCGCTCCCGGCTATGATGCCGAGGCGGCCTTTGGCGATATCGGCGCCCGTGCCCACCGGCTCAGACCTTGCCCCGGTTGGGCGAGGAAAGTGCGCGGTCGCTCTCGGCTGCGATGAAATCGAAGATCTCCAGCGCCTGCGGGCAATCAAGATAGTCGTCGCGAACTGCGGCGGCATTGGCGCGTACGGATTCCGGACCCTCGAAGATGGCCTTGTAGGCACGGCGAACGGTGTGGATCACCGAGCGTTCGATACCTGCGCGGGTCATGCCAACGACATTGAGGCCGCTCAGCACGCCCGGGTTGCCATTCAGCATGCCATAGGGGATGACGTCGTAGCTGACCGCCGAAAGGCCGCCGATGAAGGCCTGGCGCCCTATGCGGGTGAACTGGTGGACGGCAGAGCCGCCGCCCATGATCACCCTGTCCTCGACGATCACATGGCCGGCGAGCATCACGTTGTTGGACATGATGATATGGTTGCCGAGGATGCAATCATGGGCCACATGGGAGTTGGCCAGGAAGAGGTTGTTGTTGCCGATGACCGTCTTGCCACCGCCGCCGGTCGTGCCGGTGTTGACCGTCACGCCCTCGCGGAAGGTGCAGTTGTCGCCAACGGTGAGCGTCGTTTCCTCGCCCTCGTGATGCACGCTCTGGGGATCGCCACCGATCACGGCATTCGGGAACATGCGACAGCCAGAGCCGATCACGGTGCGGCCGGTGACGACCACATGGGTCATCAGTTCCACCCGATCCTTCAGCACCACCTTCGGGCCGACATGGCAGAACGGGCCGATGACGCAGTTCTCGCTGATCACCGCGCCGTCCTCGATGACGGATAGCGGGTGGATCCGGGCGCTTGCAGCTATCGTGCTCATGCCTTGTCCTTGTCCTGGCGGACGATCATCGCGCCGATGTCAGCCTCCGCGACGAGCGCACCGTCGACCTTGGCGTCACAATGGAATTTCCAGATATTGCCGCGCTGCTTCTGCTTGGTCACATGGTACTCCACGCGGTCGCCCGGGACCACGGGCTTGCGGAAGCGCGCGTTGTCGATCGTCATGAAATAGACGAGGTTACCGCCCTGCCCCTGCTTGCGGGCGCAGATGGCGCCGGCTGTCTGGGCCATGCCCTCGATCAGCAGCACGCCCGGCATGATCGGCGATTCCGGGAAGTGGCCGGTGAAATGCGGCTCGTTGGCAGTAACGTTCTTGATGCCGACTGCGCTTTCGTCGCCGTCGATATCCACGATCTTGTCGACCAGAAGGAAGGGATAGCGGTGCGGCAGGAGCTTCATGATCTCCAGGATATCGGCCGCGCCCAGCTGGGCCTTGCTCTCGTCAGTCATTCTTTTCCCCCGTCTTCTTGTTGCGGCTTGCGGAACGGGCTGTCATCTCCGCCACATCCCGCAGGAAGTCCTTCATCGGCCGGGCCGGCACGCCGCCATAGCGCTCGCCCGGCGGCACATCCGCCACCACACCGCTCATGGCCGCGATCTGTGCGCCATCGCCGATGGTGATATGTCCATTGATGCCGACCGCGCCGCCGATCATGACGCCATCGCCGATCTTCGTGCTGCCGGCGATACCCACCTTGCTGACAATGCCGCAATGACGGCCGATGCGGACGTTGTGCCCGATCTGGACCTGGTTATCGATCTTCGTGCCCTCGCCGATCACCGTATCATCCATGGTGCCGCGGTCGACTGTCGTGTTCGCACCGATCTCGACGTGGTCCTGGATGATGACCCGGCCGATCTGGACGATCTTGATCATGCCCCGCGGGCCGGGTGCATAACCGAAGCCGTCCTGGCCGATGCGCGCGCCGTTATGGATAATCACGTGGTTGCCGATATAGGCGCACAGAACGCTGGCGCCTGCGGCGATGGTGCAATCGCGCCCGATCTTTACGCCGGCGCCGATGACGGCGCCTGCACCAATACGGGTTCCTGAGCCAATTTCTGCGTTCGCTCCGATCACGGCCAGCGCTTCGACATGCACATTGTCCTCGAGCCGGGCCGAAGGATCGACAACGGCGCGCTCGGAAATCCCGGACTCGCAAAGAACCGGATCAGGACGCATGGCATTCGGGTGAAGCAGCGCACCAGCCACCGCAAAGGCGGTCTGGGGCTTCGGCGCCAGCAAAACGGGTATGTGCGGGGGAACGAGCGATTGAAGCGCCTTGTCGCAGAGGATGGCGGAAGCCTGACAGGTTTCCAGCTCGTCCTTGTGCCGGCGGGACAGCAGGTAGCAGAGATCGCCGTCTCTGCCCCGGCTTACCGGAGCGACGCTCCGGATCATGCGATCACCCTGAGAGGGATCCAAGAGTTCCGCCCCGATCCGGGAGGCCAGCTCTGAAAGAGTGACCCCCGCATGGGGCGGAAAGAATGGCGAAAATTCCATCAGCAATTGCTCCAGTACGGATATGATGCCCGCAAGTCTGGAATGCCGATATCAGAACTGGTTCGAAATGCCAAAGCGGAAACGCTGTTCCTTGTCGAATTCTTCCTTCACGACCGGAACACCGTAATCGACGCGGAGCGGACCGAAGGGCGAAGCCCAGACGATACTTGCGCCGACCGATGCACGCATGGCCGAGTCGGTACCGACGACGGCGTTAGCGCCATTGGCGACTTCGTTGCCATAGAGCGTGCCGGCATCTGCGAACAGCACGCCGCGCAGGCCGAGGTCCTGCGGGATGCCCGGCAGCGGGAACGACGCTTCAGCCGAGGCGGTGAAGTAGGTCGTGCCACCGAGCGAGTCGCCCGTGCGGCTGTCGCGCGGACCGATGCCGGCGGATTCGAAGCCGCGGATTTCACGGCCACCGATGCGGAACTGGTCGAAGACGTTCAGCGAGTCACCCGTCGCGATCACGTGGCCGGCGGCGAGCGTGATCGAGCCGATCAGATCCATCTCGTCGGAGAGGGTCTGGTAGTAACGGAACTTGCCGTAGAGCTTGTAGTAGTCGGAGTCGCCGCCGAGACCCGCATATTCATGCGTGAACTGGGCATAGATGCCTTCATGCGGAATGTTCTGCTCGTCCAGCGAGTTGTAGGTGAGCGTCTGGGAGATCGAAGACTGGGTCCACGGGCTGCCATCGATCAGATCCTGATAGGCAGGGGCCAGGTTGCCGTCGTTGTTCCAGTCGCCGCGACCGCCGTAGTCGAATTCCTTGTAATTGTAGCGGAAGGTCGTTGCCAGCTCTTCCGTGATCGGCGCCGTCACACGCAGCGTCACGCCCTGCTCCGAATAATCGTAGTAGGTGTTGCGCGAGGTGTTGTTCTTGAAGATGTCGAAGCCGGCAGCCAGTCGGTAGCCGAGGAAGTAGGGCTCGGTGAACGACAGGCTGTAGCTGCGGGCGTTGTCCGCGCCACCACCGGCGGCAATGCGGATGAACTGGCCGCGGCCGAGGAAGTTCTTCTCTTCGACAGATGCTTCGACGGTGAAGCCGCCATCGTCACCGGTGGTGTAACCGGCACCGACGCCGAACGAACCGGTCGGCTGGTCGGCGACGTCGACAACGATCACGACGCGGTCGGGGGCGCTGCCCTGCTGCGTGCTGACGTTGACCGACGAGAAGTAACCCAGAGCCTCGAGGCGGCGCTTGGCGCGCGAAATCATTTCCTGGTTGAATGCATCGCCTTCGGAAAGATCGAACTCGCGGCGGATCACGTAATCGCGGCTGCGGGTGTTGCCGCGGATTTCGATGCGCTCGACATAGGCGCGCTCACCCTGATCCACCAGGTAGTCAACGCCGATGGTGTTGTTCTGGAAGTCGCGGTTGCCGCGCGGCGTGACGCGGGCAAAGGGATAGCCGGCGGAAGCGACGCGCTTGGAGATCGCGTCCATCGTCTTCTGGACATCCTTGGCGCTGTAGTTGGCGCCCGAGCGGGTTTCGACGAGACCCTGCAGGTCTTCGGCGTTCACGCCTTCAACCGTCGATTCGACATTGATGTTGCCGAAGGTATAGCGCGGGCCTTCATCGACGACGAAGTTGATGGTGTACTGGTTGGTAGCCGGATCGAGGACGGCCTCGGAGGACACGACCTTGAAGTCGGCATAGCCGTGGTTGAAGTAGAACTGGCGCAGCGCATCCTCGTCGGCACGCAGCTTGTCTTCGCCATAAACGTCACGGCGGGTCAGCCACGAGAGGAAGTTCGATTCCTTCGTGTTGATGACCGACTGCAGGCGACCGTCGCTATAGGCGTTGTTGCCTTCGAAATTGATGGCGTTGATCTTGGTGCGCTCACCCTCGTTGATCACGAAGGCCAGGTTCACGCGGCCGTCGCCGACCGGATAGGTCTGGGTGGTGACGGTGACGTCGGAACGGCCGATGGCAGCATAGGCGTCCTTGATCGTCTGGATATCGGACTGGATCGTCGCCTCGTTCATCGGACCCATGGAGCGGGTCTGCACGATGCCCTGAAGCTTTTCATCCTTGATCTTGCGGTTGCCGTTGAACACGACTTCGTTGATCAGGCCGTTCTCGGCCACGGTCACGTTGAGCGTGCCACCGGAAACGCTGATCTTCACGTCGGAGAAGAAGCCGGTTGCGTAAAGGCGGCGGACAGACGAGTCGACATCCGCGCTCGTGAAGCTCTTGCCGGGGACGATATCGATATTCGCACGAACCGTATCGGCACCGGCGCGCGTTGCGCCCTGTACGTTGATCCGCTTGACCACGGCCGCCTCGGCAGCGGTTGCGGAAGCCAGCGTAGCCACACCTGCACCGGAAGCAACAACACTTGCAGACAGCGCGACCGCCGATACTGCGTTCAAGAACTTTGAACCAGCCTTCATTTCACTTCTTACCTTTTTTACGTTGCCCCTGAGCCCGTCACCCGACTCCGGTCACGTGTGCCGTTTTACCCGCTTTTCCCATACAAGCAAGGGCGGGCGTTAATTTCTGTTTACTTCATCCCGAAGCGTGACGGATCGGCCACGCAAGCTTCTCTTTATCGTAAATGAACGGTTAAAGCGAAGCAATCATCTTCCCGCTTTATCCAAAGCGGGCAGTAATGTCGTTCCATGTGGTAAAGACCATCAAAGTCAATACGATAGCGAAGCCGATGCGGAAGGCGATCTCCTGCGTCCGGGGGCCGAGCGGGCGTCCCCGCACCGCCTCCACCGCGTAGAAAAACAGGTGGCCTCCGTCGAGCACCGGAATGGGCATCAGGTTCAGAAGACCGATGGACACGGACAGAACGGCTGCAAGCTGAAGTAGAGCGGATACGCCGATCGAGGCCATCTGTCCCGATGCCTGGGCCACCCGGATCGGACCTCCCAGCTGGTCGGCCTTCATGTGGCCCGTAATCACGCTGCCGAGATAGCTGAAGGTGCTCGTCACGATATTCCAGCACTCGCGGGTGCCCTGAACCACCGCTTCCGGTACCGAATACTGCACCATGCGGAACTTGCCGGCCTTGTCGTCGGTCAGGATGCCGATCTGTCCGACCTCGGTCTTGTTTCCAAAGCCGTCGGTGATTTCCTTCCGCTCGGGCGTGATGGCGACATCGACAGTCGCGCCGTCCCGCCTGAGGGAGATCGTCATCGGGATTTCCGGCCGGACGCTCACGTAACGGCGCACGTCCTCGAAGGTCTGGACGGGATTGCCGTCTATGGCGAGCAGCAGGTCACCCGGCTTTACCCCTGCCCGCTCTGCGGCACTGGCCGGAGCGACGCTGGCCACCACAGGATCGGCGACCGGTCGGCCGTAGATGGAGAAGAGCGTGGCGAAGATGACGATGGCGAGCAGGAAATTCGCGATCGGCCCTGCGGCAACCGTTGCCGCACGGCGGCCAAGCGTTGCGCCGGCGAATGTGCGCCCCCGCTCCTCGGGCGAAAGCCCCTCGATTTTCTGAAGATCGGGCCGGCTTGCGGCGTCCTCGTCACCGTAGAACTTCACGTAACCGCCCAGCGGAATGAGCGATATCTTCCATCGCGTGCCATGGCGATCCGTCCGGCCGATCAGCTCGGGACCGAAGCCGATGGAGAAGACCGACACGCCGATCCCCGACCAGCGGCCAACGAGGTAGTGACCCATTTCGTGAACGAAGACGAGCAGCGACAGAATCAGGATGAACGGCACGATCTCGCCAGTCACGGAGCCAAAGAGTCCTGCCAAAGCCGTCATTCTCTGTTATCCCTAAATTAGAGAGGGCTCAATCCGAGAAGGAATGTGCCGACCGAACATTGCGCGCAGCTTGAGAAGGCATGGGCCACGCTGGAAAGAAGAAACGCCGCAAAGCAGGCGAAAACAAGCCCGTCGACCCGGTCCATAACGCCGCCATGCCCGGGGATGAGCCTGCTGGAGTCCTTCACGCCGAATCGCCGCTTGATGAAGCTCTCGAAGAGGTCGCCCACCTGGCTGAATACGGACAGCACGACGATCAGGGCCCCGGTATGGAGATTGGCCGAACCGCCCGCAAGAGAAACGGCCAAAAGGCCGAGAACGAGGGCGGCGGCGGTTCCGCCGGCTGCACCGGACCAGGTCTTGCCCGGCGAAATGCGCGGCGCAAGCTTGGGCCCGCCGATGGCGCGTCCCACGAAATAGGCAAGAATGTCCGTGGCCCAGACGATGGTGAAGAGAACGAGCATCGCCTTCAGCCCGGTTCCGTCACTGCCCCGGATGGAGGCCAGCGACAGAGCGGAAAGTCCGGCATACACCACGCCGCCGGGAAGCCAGCCCGTCCCCTTGCGCATCGCCATGTAGGCAACGGCAAGCAGCGTGAAGGCAAGAAGCAGTGCGCTTGCGAAGGAGAGAAAGCCGAAGAGGATCGCAACTGCCAGGATGGCCTGGGAGGCCCATGCCAAGGCAAAACCCACCCGGTCCGCCTCCCGGAGGCGCGTCATGGTGGACCACTCCCAGAAGACGAGAAGTCCGATGGCCACTGCCAGCAGCCGGAAGGCGAAGCCGCCGAGCCAGGTGGCCAACAGCACGCCAGCCGCCATCACGATGCCCGACTGGATCCGCAGACGCAGTTCTTCACTCATCACTCACCCGCAAGGATCGAGGCCGGCGTCAGGCCGCCGAAACGGCGCTCCCTGCCCGCAAATTTTTCAAGCGTTTTCAGGAAAAGGTCCCGGTCGAAATCCGGCCAGTACTCGGGAACGAAGACAAGCTCCGAATAGGCGGCCTGCCACAGCAGGAAGTTGGACAGGCGCTCCTCGCCGCTGGTGCGGATGATGAGATCGGGATCCGGAATGCCGGCGGTATCCAGATGAGCGTCGATCAGCTCGGGCGTCACCGCTTCCGGTGCTATCTCCCCGGCCGCGATACGCCGGCCGATCGCACGCATGGCACGGGAAATTTCATCGCGCGAGCCATAGTTGAAGGCGATCACCAGCGTCAGCGCGGTATTCGCCTTCGTGGTTTCCTCCGCCTCGAGCAGAAGCGGGAGGATGTCGCTGCGCAGGTTTTCGCGCTCGCCGATGATGCGGATGCGGACGTTCTCGCGATGCAGGTCGGCAAGGTCGCGCCGGATGAAGGCCTTCAGCAGGCCCATCAGGTCCGTTACCTCCGCTTCCGGACGACGCCAGTTCTCCGAGGAGAAGGCAAAGAGCGTGAGGTAGGAAATGCCGATGTCGCCAGCAGCCCGCACGACCTCGCGGACTGCCTCCACGCCCTTCTTGTGCCCCATGGTGCGCGGCAGGCCACGCGCACGTGCCCAGCGGCCGTTGCCATCCATGATGATTGCAACATGCCGGGGCACGTTGGTGTTGCTAGGGTCGGCCATGGGGTATCCGTCATGATACAGCAGGATGATTCCGGAAAACCGAAATCAGACCTGCATGATTTCCTTTTCCTTGTCCGCAAGCAAGCGATCGATGTCGGCAATCGACTCGTCGGTCATCTTCTGCACCTTTTCCGAGAGGCTGCGGCTGTCGTCCTGGCCGATCACGCCGTCCTTTTCGGACTTCTTCAGCGTGTCCATGCCATCGCGGCGCACGTGGCGAATCGCAACCTTGGCCTTTTCGGAGTATTCATGCGCAACCTTGACCAGCGACTTGCGGCGCTCCTCGTTGAGCTCCGGCAGCGGAATGCGCAGGTTCTGGCCGTCGACGATCGGGTTCAGCCCGAGGTGGGATTCGCGGATGGCGCGCTCGACGGCGGAGACCATCGACTTGTCCCAGATCGATACGGAAAGCATGCGGGCTTCCGGCACGCTGATGTTCGATACCTGGTTCAGCGGAACGCGCGAACCGTAGGCTTCGACCGTGATCGGATCGAGAATGTTGGCCGAGGCGCGGCCGGTACGCAGCGACGCGATATCGCTCTTGAAGGCGGAAATGGCGCCATCCATGCGGCGCTTCAGTTCCTTGAGGTCAACACCATCACTCATTGGTCAACTCCGTGCTTGATCTGTCCTTGGCCCGGACGGGCGCTGCCTTGCGGCGGGTTGGGCGATTATGCATCGCCCGGAATGGTCATCGAGAGGCTCAGTTATCCGTAACGATCGTCTTGCGTCCACCGCCATTGAGGATATCGACGAAGCCGCCCTCCTCGTGGATGGAGAAAACGATGATCGGAATGGCGTTTTCGCGGGCGAGCGCGACGGCAGCGACGTCCATCACAGCCAGGCCCTTCTCGAGCACCTCGCTGTGGGTCAGCTTGTCGAAGCGGGTGGCATCCGGCACCTTCTTCGGGTCGGCGGAATAGATGCCGTCGACCTGGGTACCCTTGAAGATCGCCTCGGCGCCCATTTCGGCGGCGCGAAGCGCTGCGGCGGAATCCGTCGTGAAGAAGGGATTGCCCGTGCCGCCGGCAAAGATCACCACGCGGCCGAGAGAAAGATGATGCAGCGTGGCGCGCTGGGAAAAGCTTTCGCAGATTTCCGGCATGGCGATTGCCGAGAGCACCACCGTGTCGATGTCGAGCTTGCGCAGCGATGTGGCAAGCGCAAGCGCATTGATCACGGTCGCCAGCATGCCCATGTGGTCGCCGGTCACCCGATCGCCGCCCTTGGATGCGACGGCCACGCCGCGAAAGATGTTCCCGCCGCCCACGACGACGCCCACTTCGACACCCATACGCCGCGCCCTGGCGATATCGGAGGCAATCCTGTCCGCAACCGCCACATCGATCCCGAAACCCTGGCTGCCCATCAGAGCTTCGCCGGAAGCCTTCAGAAGAACGCGCTTGTATACAGGTTGGGCCGTCATGGTTTCTCCTTGTGGTTCATCGAATGCCCGATACACGAAGGGCACCGCGTTGTCACGCGATGCCCCCTGTTTTTCCAGCGTCCGGTTAAGGCATTCGCCTCATCCGGCCCATGCCATGCATCAGCCCTTGGCGGCTGCGGCAACTTCGGCTGCGAAGTCGGTTTCTTCCTTTTCGATGCCGTCGCCGAGAAGCAGGCGGGCCATGCCGACAACCTCGATCGGTGCGCCGACAGACTTTTCAGCTTCCTTGACGGCAGCAGCAACGGTCAGGTCGGGGTTCATGACGAAGGCCTGCGACAGCAGGGCGACTTCCTCGAAGAACTTGCGCATGCGGCCTTCGACCATCTTCTCGATGATGTTGTCCGGCTTGCCCGAAGCGCGGGACTGCTCGATGAACACGTTGCGCTCGCGCTCGGCAACGGCGGCGTCGACGTCTTCCGGACGCAGGGCGAGCGGGCTGGTTGCTGCAACGTGCATGGCAACCTGGCGGCCGATGGCGTTCAGGGCTTCCTTGTCGCCGGTGGACTTCAGCGCGACGAGAACGCCGAGCTTGCCGAGGCCGTCTGCAACGCCGTTGTGGATGTAGGTGGCGACCACGCCTTCATCGACCGAAAGAGCGGCAGAGCGGCGCAGGTTCATGTTTTCGCCGATATGGGCGATGGCGTCCTTGATGGTGTCGGCAACGGACTTGCCGGAGGACGGGTAGGTCGCAGCCGAGATGGCGTCGACGGTGCCGTCAGTGCCGAGAGCAACGTTTGCAACGCCGCGGACGAGGTCCTGGAAGGCATCGTTACGGGCAACGAAGTCGGTTTCGGAATTGACTTCGACGACAACGGCCTTGTTGCCGGCGGAAGCAATGCCGATCAGGCCTTCGGCAGCGGTGCGGCCGGACTTCTTGTCAGCCTTGGCGATGCCCTTGGCGCGCAGCCAGTCGATGGCGGCTTCCATGTCGCCATTGGTCTCGGCCAGCGCCTTCTTGCAGTCCATCATGCCTGCGCCGGTCTTTTCGCGCAGGTCCTTTACCATTGCCGCAGTTACGTTGCTCATTGTCTGCCTCTTGTCGGTTCAAACGGCGCCGGCCTCAAGCGGAGCGGGCACCTCGAAGGATGGGGAGCTATCCCCCTGAATTGTAACATCGTGATGAAACATCACGGGAACTGGAGCCCGGAGCGCTCCCGGGTGCGGGAAAGGCCCGCCCCTGAAATGGCGAAGGCCGCTGAACTCATCTGTCGCAACGGCCCCAACCACATTCCGTTCTGAACCGGGCGGTTGCCCGCCCGGCCAGGATCACGCCGATCAGGCGTTTGCTTCTTCCAGAGCCGGCTCGACCGGAGCTTCGGCGGAGGCGCCGATGTCACGGCCTGCAGCGCCCTGCTGGCGTGCGATACCGTCGATGGCCGCGCGGGCGATCAGGTCGCAGTAGAGCGAGATGGCGCGCGAAGCGTCGTCGTTGCCGGGGATCGGGAAGTCGATCGCATCGGGATCGCAGTTCGAGTCGATGATGGCGACGACCGGGATGCCGAGGCGCTTGGCTTCGTCGATCGCGATCTTTTCCTTGTTGGTGTCGATGATGAACATCAGGTCCGGGGTGCCGCCCATGTCGCGGATACCGCCGAGAGCCTTTTCCAGCTTCTCGCGCTCGCGCTCCAGGTTCAGACGCTCCTTCTTGGTGAAGCCGGAGGCTTCGGAGTTCAGGATCTCGTCGAGCTTGCGCAGGCGCTGGATCGAGTTCGAGATCGTCTTCCAGTTGGTCATCATGCCGCCGAGCCAGCGGGAGTTGACGTAGTACTGGGCCGAACGCTTGGCAGCGTCAGCGATGATGTCGGAAGCCTGACGCTTCGTGCCGACGAACAGAACGCGGCCGCCACGGGCAACGGTGTCGGATACGACCTGCAGGGCGCGCGACAGCATCGGAACCGTCTGGGCGAGGTCGATGATGTGGATATTGTTGCGGTCGCCGAAGATGTACGGCTTCATCTTCGGGTTCCAGCGGTGCGTCTGGTGGCCGAAGTGGACGCCTGCTTCGAGCAGCTGGCGCATGGTGAAATCGGGCAATGCCATGCCTCTAACTCCTTTTTCCGGTTGAACCTCCACGGGGTGAACAGTCCTGCCCTTCCGGACCGGACCACCGGCGGAAACATCAGGATTTCTCCCTGACATCCCCAACCCCGCGTGTGGAATGCGCTGCCCTTATCGCCGAACTGCCCAAATTGCAAGGGCCGGTGCCGATTTTTACGGCGCCGCGCTGCCTACTTGCAGGCGTCCGGCGGCAGGATGTCGAGCTTCGTGAGCTTCCCGTTCAGCACATAGTCGCTGTAATCCATGGTCAGGTCGCGAATGACGCCATTGCCGTAGAGCTTGAAGGCCATGCGGTATATAGGCGGTGCGTCGGCGGCCTTGCCCTCGTTGAAATAGGCGATCGTCACCGGCCAGAACTCGCTGCCGGCGAGCGGGCTAGCATGGGCCAGCTCCGGATCGTCCCCCGCAGCCTTGCCGGGCTTCCCGATCACGGTTGTGGCCAGGAGTGTCTGATCGGCAGTGTCGCTGCCATCGAAAATGCGCGATTCGAACAGGAACTTCCCCTCGCGGGCGCTTTTCAGCACATCCATCATGTGCTCTGTCGGAAAGCGTCCGCCATCGAGGTCAACCTCGCGCTTGTCCGGCCGCTCCAGCGAGACCTTGATGCGCCCTGCCCGCTCGACCGCATCGCCGGACACTTCCTTGTCCAGCTGCTGGTCGGTGAAGGACTTGGTGTTGAAGCGAAAGGTGCGGCTGTTGAGGTCTTCGTAGGTGGTCGTCTGCTGGTCCGAGAGGCGCTTTTCCTCGCCCGTATCGATCTGCGTCACGAAGCGGAAATTGGTGGTGTAGCCGGCGCAGGCCGATCCCCTGAACTCATAGACCATCCGGCCATAGATGCCCGCAATACCGGCGCGCTCGTTGGCTTCCCTGAGTGTCAGATCGTAGACGGCACGGTGCGGCACCAGGTCTTCGGGCTGCCCGGCGGCTGCGGCAACAGGCGATGCCATCGCGGTGACGATCAGTACGGCGGCGAGGCGCGACCGGAACATACACTCTCTCCCGTTCCGCAGGGCGGGCCCTGCGCATGCAAGCGCCGGCTCGGCCAGCAGCGGTTCAGGGCATTCCATATCACTTTATGACGCGCCGTGAACGCCCTGACACTTGAAGCGCGTCATAATCTCTTCTTTAAATCGAATCCGAATTGCAAGCCCCATGCGGGCAGGCGGCATCCGCCGCTCCCTGCCATGGACCACTCAACAGGAGCCTTTTCATGTCCGATTCCATCCAGGCGCGCCTCAAGGAGCTGGGGATCACGCTGCCCCAGGCCGCGGCACCGGCAGCGAACTACGTCCCCTACGTCATATCGGGCAACATGCTCTATCTCTCCGGCCAGCTGCCGATCGAGAACGGCGCCGTTGCCGTGACGGGGCTTCTCGGTCGCGACGTCGACGTGGCACGCGGACAGCGTGCAGCCGAGCTGTGCGCCATCAACATCCTCGCGCAGGCGCAGGCGGCGCTCGGCGATCTCTCGCGCATCAAGCGCATCGTGAAGCTGAACGGCTTCGTGGCGTCCATGCCGAACTTCGTCGAACAGCATCTCGTCATGAACGGCGCGTCCAACCTGATCGCCAGTGTTCTTGGCGAGCCGGGCAAGCATGCGCGCGCCGCTGTCGGCATGGCTTCCCTGCCACTGAACGCCGCTGTCGAAATCGATGCCGTGATTGAAATCGCATGAGCAAGAACATCGCCTGGCTGACCGCGACCCCCATTGCCCATCGGGGCCTGCACGATTCGAACCGGGAGGTGTGGGAAAACACCCTGTCCGCCTTCCGGCGGGCAATCGATGGCGGCTTTGCCATCGAATGCGACCTTCAATACGCTTCCGATGGCGTGCCCGTCGTATTCCATGACGACGACATGGAGCGGCTTTGCAAGATCCGGGGCGATGTGCGCCAGCGGACCTCCGCCGAGCTTGCACTGCTTTCGGTGGGCGGCACGGCCGACCGGGTGCCGACGCTGAAGCAGCTTCTGGATCTGACCGCCGGCAGGGTTCCGCTGGTTCTCGAGCTCAAGGGTCGCAAGGATGACGACGACGGCTTCGCAGCTTCCGTGCTCGAGGTGCTCGAAGGCTACGAAGGGCCGGTCGCGCTGATGAGCTTCGACGTTTGGCTGCTCAAGGACCTGAAGGAGCTGGACGCGCCCTATCCCGTGGGACTGACGGCCGAGGGGACCAGGCCGGAGGAGTTCTTCGCTCACGACGAAGCGATGCATCTGGGTCTGGATTTCATTTCCTACGCCTATGAGCACCTGCCGAACAGCTTTGTCACCGCACAGAGACAAAGGGGCATTCCCGTGATCACCTGGACGGTGCGAAATGACACGGGCGCCAGCCATAGTTATGCCCATGCGGATCAGATAACATTCGAGGGATTCGATCCACGGGCGACCGCCACTGCATGAGCGAAGACTATACCATCCGCGCCATCCGTTCTTTTTCCGAAGTCGACCCCGAGGGCTGGGGCCGACTTTCGGGAGCGATGCGCGGTGGGGATGGTGCCTATAATCCTTTTGTCTCTCACGCCTTTCTGTCTGCACTGGAGGAATCGGGTTCGGCGACGGCCCGAACGGGCTGGATGCCCCATCACCTGCTGCTCGAAAATGACAGGGGCGACCTTCTCGGTGCCCTGCCCTGCTACCTGAAAAGCCACAGCCAGGGCGAATATGTATTCGATCACGGTTGGGCAGATGCCTTTGAGCGGGCCGGCGGACGCTACTATCCCAAGCTGCAGGTGTCTGTGCCCTTCACGCCCGCGACCGGGCCGCGTCTTCTGGTTCGCCCCGGGGAAACGGCTGTGGCCGGCCGGCATGCACTGGCCGCCGGGCTGAAGGAGATTGCCCGCAAGCTCGGCGTTTCCTCCGCCCATGCCACCTTCGTCAACGAGGAGGACCTCGCCGTCTTTCTCGACGAGGGCTATCTTCACCGGACAGACCAGCAGTTCCATTTCCTGAACGAGGGCTACGAGAACCACGACGCCTTCCTCGAGACACTGGCCTCGCGCAAGCGCAAGGCACTGAAGAAGGAACGGCGCGCCGCGCTGGAAAACGGCATCACGATCGACTGGCTCACCGGAAAGGACCTCACGGAGGATATCTGGGACCAGTTCTTCGCCTTCTACATGGATACCGGCAGCCGGAAGTGGGGCCGCCCCTATCTCACCCGCCAGTTCTATTCGCTGATCGGCGAGCGGATGGCAGACGATATCCTGCTGGTCATGGCCAAGCGGGGCGGTCGCTACATCGCCGGCGCGATCAATTTCATCGGCGAGGAGGCACTTTACGGCCGGCACTGGGGCTGCATCGAGGATCACCCCTTCCTGCATTTCGAGGTGTGCTATCATCAGGCGATCGATTTCGCCCTCTCAAAGGGCCTGAAGCGGGTCGAGGCCGGAGCGCAGGGCGAGCATAAGCTCGCGCGCGGCTACGTTCCCGTGACCACCCATTCAGTACATGACCTGACCCATCCCGGACTTCGCCGCGCCGTTGCGGATTATCTCGAGCAGGAGCGGGAACAGGTGGCCGAGATGGCAGAGATTCTCAGCGAACATACGCCCTTCCGCAAGGGAGAGCGGCAACAGGAAGACTGATGTCACCGGCAGGTGACCGCGCGAACAAGGAGAGGCCGATGCCGAGCCCGGATTACGACAAGAACAACATTTTTGCGAAGATCCTGAGGGGCGAGATTCCTTCGGTGCGTGTCTACGAGGACGAGCACACCATTGCCTTCATGGATGTCATGCCACAGGCGCCCGGCCACGTGCTGGTCATTCCGCGCGAGGGATCGCGCAATCTGCTGGATGCCGATCCGGCGGTTCTCTCCCGCACCATCCCCGTCGTCCAGAAGCTCGCCAATGCCGTGAAGGAAGCCTTCGAGGCGGATGGCGTGTTCATTGCGCAGTTCAACGAGCCTGCGGCAGGCCAGACGGTGTTTCACCTGCATTTCCATGTCATTCCACGCCACGAGGGAGCTGGGCTGAAGCCGCATGGCGGCAAGATGGAAGACGGCGCCGTGCTTGCCGCCCATGCGGAAAAGATCCGCGCTGCCCTTGGCAATTCCTGACCGCCACCGCCACCTCTGCCCCGCGCCCCAGGGCGCGGGCGCTCTTCCGCGTCAGACCTGGCCCATCCACCAGAGGCCACCGACCAGAAGCGCCTCCCCGGCAATGACGCCGCGATAGACCTTCCGCCCCGCCTTCAGATAGACCGCGAAGCCAAGCACCATGGCCGCAATGCGCAACCCGATGGGCGATGCCGCCAGCACGCCTTCCGGGTAGAGCACGAGCTTGGCGATGACCGCTGCCACCAGCGCGGTCGCCAGGGTTCGGGCGAAGACGAGGAACGGGCTTTCCTCGCTGATGTGGCCTGCGAGCCAGACGCCCATGAAGCGCCAGATATCCGTCGGCAGCCACCCTGCCAGCAGGATGAAGACGAAGGGCCACCAGGGGTGATCGATGGAGGTGAAGCTCATGTCCTGCCCCTCCGCGCCAGCCAGCCCGCGCCATAGGCGAGAATGCCGCCGGTTATGCCCGTCAGCAGGATGTCCATCTCCGGTGCCAGCCAGTGGAAGACGGGGGTCAGCGCCAGCCCGATGCCCATGGCGAAGTGGCTTTCACGCTCCCGCGCGGAGCCCCACAGGGAGAACAGGAAGTAGAGTGGCGTGATGAAGATAAGCGCCGCCGCAAGCAGTGGCGGCAGCCGGTCCGCGATCTCGAAGGTAACAGCCACCAGCACGAGGTTGACCACCAGAAATGTCCCGCCCATGCCGCCGAAAAATGCGGTCCGGCAGGTTTTCGGGATGACCCGGAACCGTTCGAGCGCCATGACCCAGGCAGTGATCGCCACGAAATGGGAGAGCAGGTACAGCGTCAGCTTGCGCGTCTTCGGGGTGCGCATCTCGGGCAGGATCGCCACCGCCATGGGCAGCAGCCGGATGGAGGACAACGCCACCGACAGCGCCGCCGTGACGATCGACGCCTTCGACAGAACCGCGCCCACCAGCACCACATTCGCCGGCAGCGCCCATATCGTTCCGGCCATGAAAACGGTCTCGGCCAGGGTGAAGCCGGCATCGCGGCAAAGCCCGGCAAAGCCGACAAAGGCAAACATCAGGATGAGCGACGGGATGGTAGCGACCTGCGCCACACCCCGCCAGAACCAGCGCCATGCTTCGGCGCGATCATGCATGTCTTCGGTCATGGCTGCGGGGGATTGTGCTTCTCTGGATTGGGTGTCGCCGGACCCTACGCTCCGGTGTTTCGCATCGCAACAGGGAATGTGCGGAGCCGTGTGGGCGATGCCGGGCGTGTGGTCGACTGTGATGGACTGCCCTTTGCCCGGGGAGATGTCCCGGCATCATTTCGGCGAGAGGGAACCACACACCCAAAAGCTCGCCTGCCAACAGAGGAGCTGGCCGCGCGCTACCCGGCAGACAGTGTCGCCGCCAATGAAAAAGGCGGCCCCGGAGGGCCGCCTTGAGGTCATTTCTTCTTGGGCACCTTCGGCACCGAACTGCGCTTCGCCTTGGGTGACGGCTCTTCCGTAACGGAAGGCGCCTCGGCGGTGACGAGTTCGGCCTGCTTCTTGCGGGCGCGGGCCGATTTCGGGCTTGCCACCTCGGCTTCGGGCTTCGGCTTGACGGGGGCCGTGTCGGGTTCGGAAACCAGAACAAGGCCGGTCTTGCCATCCGAATCGGGACCGGTGGAGACATGCACGACGCCGCCCTTCTTGAGCTTGCCGAAAAGGATTTCCTCGGCGAGCGGCTTCTTGATGTGCTCCTGGATGACGCGAGCCAGAGGCCGGGCGCCCATTTTCTCGTCGTAGCCGCGGGTAGCCAGCCATTCGACCGCATCCGGCTTCACGTCGAAGGTGACGTTGCGCTCGGAGAGCTGGGTTTCCAGCTGCATGACGAACTTGTGGACCACCTTGTGGATCACTTCCGTCGGCAGCGGCGCGAAGGCGATGGTTGCATCGAGACGGTTGCGGAATTCCGGCGTGAACAGCCGGTTGAGTGCTTCCGTATCTTCGCCGGTTCGCTTGGACGAACCGAAGCCGATGGCAGCCTTCTGCATTTCCGACGCGCCCGCATTCGTGGTCATGATCAGGATCACGTTGCGGAAATCGATCTTCTTGCCGTTGTGGTCCGTCAGCGAGCCATGATCCATGACCTGCAGCAGGATGTTGAAGATGTCGGGATGCGCCTTCTCGATTTCGTCCAGCAGAACCACGCTGTGCGGATGCTGGTCGACACCATCGGTAAGCAGGCCGCCCTGATCGAAGCCGACATAGCCGGGAGGCGCCCCGAGCAGGCGGGAAACCGTGTGCCGCTCCATGTATTCAGACATGTCGAAGCGGAGCAGTTCCACGCCGAGCGAGCTTGCAAGCTGCTTGGCGACTTCCGTCTTGCCGACGCCCGTGGGGCCGGAGAAGACGTAGCAGCCGATGGGCTTGTTCGGTTCGCGCAGGCCCGCACGGGCAAGCTTGATCGAGGTCGCGAGCGCCTCGATGGCCTTGTCCTGACCGTAGACCACCGAGCGCAGGTCCTTCTCGAGGTTGGCGAGCACCTGCTCGTCATCCTTGGAGACGGTCTTCGGCGGAATGCGAGCCATGGTGGCGATCGTGGCCTCGATTTCCTTCTCGGTGATCAGCTTGCGCCGCTTGGAGGCGGGCAGCAGCATCTGTGCGGCACCGGTTTCGTCGATCACGTCGATCGCCTTGTCGGGCAGCTTCCGATCGGAGATGTAGCGGGCCGAGAGTTCCACCGCGGTCTTGATCGCCTCGTTCGAATAGCGGAGCTTGTGATACTCCTCGAAGTAGGGCTTGAGCCCCTTCATGATTTCGATGGCATCGGGAATCGAAGGCTCGTTGACGTCGATCTTCTGGAAGCGCCGGACAAGCGCCCGGTCCTTCTCGAAGAACTGGCGGTATTCCTTGTAGGTGGTCGAACCGATGCAGCGGATCGCTCCTGACGAGAGCGCCGGCTTCAGCAGGTTCGAAGCGTCCATGGCGCCGCCGGAGGTGGCACCGGCACCGATGACGGTATGGATCTCGTCGATGAAGAGCACGGCGCCCGGATATTCCTCGAGTTCCTTCACCACCTGCTTGAGCCGCTCTTCGAAGTCGCCGCGATAGCGGGTACCGGCCAGCAGCGTGCCCATGTCGAGCGAGAAGATCGTGGCGTCCTGAAGGGCCTCGGGCACCTTCTTTTCGATGATGCGCTTGGCCAGACCCTCGGCAATCGCCGTCTTGCCCACGCCCGGATCGCCCACATAGAGCGGGTTGTTCTTCGAGCGGCGGCACAGCACCTGGATCGTACGGTTTACCTCGTCGTGACGGCCGATGAGCGGATCGATCTTGCCGTTCTTGGCCTTCTCGTTGAGGTTGACGCAGTAGGCCTTGAGCGCCTCGGATGTCTTCTTGGCGCTTCCTTCGTCCTGCTCGCGGCTCGGCTTGGATTCGCTCTCGCCCTCTTCCGCCCCGCGCGGGGTGCGGACCTGGGACGAGCCCGGACGCTTGCCGATGCCGTGGGAGATGAAATTCACCGCATCGTAGCGGGTCATTTCCTGCTCCTGCAGGAAATAGGCCGCATGGCTTTCACGCTCCGCGAAGATGGCAACCAGGACATTGGCCCCGGTCACTTCTTCCCGGCCCGACGACTGCACGTGAATGACGGCACGCTGGATGACGCGCTGGAAACCGGATGTGGGCTTGGAATCCTCGTCGTATCCCGTCACCAGGTTGGAAAGCTCGTTGTCCACATAGGCAGTCAGCGTTTTCCGCAGCGCGTCGAAATCGACATTGCAGGCTCCCATGACGGCGGCCGCGTCGGGATCGTCCATCAGCGCCAGCAGCAAATGCTCGAGAGTGGCATATTCGTGGTGCCGCTCGTTTGCATAGGTCAGGGCCTGGTGCAGCGCCTTTTCCAGACTAGGAGAAAATGTTGGCACGTTCAGATCCTCACTTCTTTTCCATGACACACTGCAAAGGATGTTGATGCTGCCGGGCGAAGTCCATGACCTGGCTGACCTTCGTTTCGGCCACCTCGTAGGTATAGACCCCGCATTCGCCAACACCGTGGTTATGCACGAGAAGCATGATCCGTGTCGCCGCCTCGCGGTCCTTCTGGAAAAAGCGTTCCAGGATGTGGATGACGAATTCCATGGGGGTGTAGTCGTCATTCAGGAGCAGAACGCGATAGAGATTCGGCTTTCTGGTCTTCGGTTTCGTTCGGGTGATGACCGAAGTTCCGCGGCCGGGAACATCCCCGTCGCCCTCGGAGTCGCCCTGCATCAGGACCTCATGCACCTTCATCGTCTTCAATTCCCACTTCATGGCTGCTCGCAATCCTCAGCCACCTATACTTAGTATTGTCGGGACTGATTTTAAGCCCCCTGCTCCACACTGCAACGACTATTCATCCTGCCTCATCAGAATTGAAGCATGAAGCCTGCGTGAAGGTGGCGTGACGAACGGAACGGTCAAAAAACAAACGGCCGCGCATGGGTGTGCGCAGCCGTTCGAAACGAAATGGATGGCGAGAAGACCGTCAGGCAGCGTTGACCGCCTGGGCCGGAACCGGGGTAACCGGTGCAGCCTGGGCCGGCTTGCCCGCGGGCTTCTTGGCCACCGGGGCCTCGAAAGGCTTGTAGGCCGTACGGGCGAGATCGACATAGAGCTCGCCAAGCCGGGTCATGCTGGCAACGGCAGCCTCGTAGGACGTGCGCATGTAGGACATGTTGAGGTCCAGCGCGGCCTCCGGCGTCTTGACCGAGGACAGCGCCTCGACATGCGCAACGCCGTCCATGTAGGCCTTCTTCGAAAGATCGGCTGCCTCGGTCGCAAGCGTCTGGTATGCCTTGGTGATATCGGCGTAGCTCTTCAGCATGCCGTCCATGACTTCCTTGCCCTTGAGACTGGCTTCATCGAAATTGAACATGTCGGCACCTCCTACGGTCGATCTGGATGGATACCCGAGGATAATGCGCCGCAGCAAATCGGTCAATGCCTGTTGTGCAATGCACAAGTCCGCTTCGGCTGACTCAGTCGAGATCGACGTCGAGGATTGCCATCGAGAAATTGTAGGAGACGTCGCCGTCTTCGTCGTCGCGGTAGATGACGCCCAGGAACTCTTCACCGAGATAGACTTCACCGCTGTCGTTCTTGCGCGGGCGCGCCTTGACGACGAGGTTCGGGTTGAGCGTGCGCTTCATGTAGGCGTCGAGCTTCTTGATTTCGTCGGGTTTCACCGGGTTCTCCGTTGCTGTTTTACCTGAAAGTGCGCTGCTTGTGGCAGGCCGGGAAGCGGCTGTAAAGCCGCAAGGCATGGCCATAACAGCAAAAGGCCGGTGTTGCGCACAGGCGCCACCGGCCCGATCTCTGTGTGGCGGAGGTCAGTCCGCTGCGTTGATAACGTGATCCATGGAGCGTGCGGGCTCCGAGCAGCCGGCCTCGCCGACCACCTTCGCAGGAACACCGGCCACCGTTGTTTTCGGCGGAACCGGCTTCAGCACCACCGAACCGGCGGCGATGCGCGAGCAATGGCCGATCTCGATGTTGCCGAGGATCTTGGCGCCGGCACCGATCAGCACGCCATCGCCAATCTTGGGATGACGATCGCCGGATTCCTTGCCCGTGCCACCGAGTGTCACGCCCTGGAGGATCGAAACGTTGTCGCCGATCACGGCCGTGCTGCCGACCACGAGGCCCGTCGCATGGTCGAGGAACAGGCCGCGACCGACGCGGGCCGCGGGGTTGATGTCCGTCTGGAACACGCTCGAGGCGCGGCTCTGGAGATAGAGCGCGAAGTCCTGGCGTCCGCGCTTCCACAGCCAGTGGGCCAGCCGATGGGTCTGGATGGCATGGAAACCCTTGAAATAGAGAACCGGCTCCATGAAGCGGGTGCAGGCCGGGTCGCGGTCGTAGACCGCCTGGATGTCGACGCGCAGGATGGCGCCCCATTCCGGCCAGTCGGACAGCATCTCCTCGAAGGTCTGGCGCAACAGCACCGCCTGCATGTCCGGATGATCGAGCCTCTCGCAGATGCGATAGATGACACTGTCTTCAAGAGACCGGTGATTGAGAACGGTGGAATAGAGGAAGGCTGCGAGGATCGGGTCATTCTCGGCAGCGGCGCGCGCCTCGTGCAGCATCGTGTCCCAGATGGGATCGATGACCTTCACCTGCTCCTTATGTCGGATATCGCCAACGAAACCCATGGTCGGACTCCTCTTCAAACGGCCGGCCGGAACGACTAGAAGGCTCAAGTATAGGACAGTTCGCGCCTGACTTAAATGGGGGATCGACGGATCATGGCAAGCGAGTTCGCATCCGGCATGCTGAAAGCATCGGTCGAGGACCATATCGGAACACTGTTTCTCGACAATCCACGGCGAAAGAACGCGGTGACCAAGGCCATGTGGCAGGCCATTCCGACGGCCGTCACCTGGCTTTGCGCGGAGGCCGGCGCCCGGGTGATCCTCGTCAGGGGTGCCGGCGCAACCGACTTCTCTGCAGGCGCCGACATATCCGAATTCGGCGAGGTGCGCCGCGATGCCGCAACGGCTCGCCTGTACGAGGCGGAAAACTCCGCTGCCTTTGCCGCCCTGCGCAATGCCCCCGTTCCCGTCATCGCCGTCATTCGCGGGATCTGCTACGGCGGTGGCTTCGGCCTTGCCGCCGCAGCCGATATCCGGCTTGCCGATACCACGGCGCGTTTCTGCGTTCCGCCGGCAAAGCTGGGGCTGGCCTATCCAGCCGATGCGGTGGGCGACATCGTGCGCGCGCTCGGCGACCAGATTGCCCGCTTCGCGCTCTTTACCGGCGAGGTGCTGCTGCCCGAAAGGCTGGTGATGAGCGGCTTCCTGCTCGAGTGCCTCGGGCCGGAACGGCTGGAGGAAACGGCCTTCTCCATCGCCGCGACAATCGCCACGAATGCCCCGCTCTCCGTGCGGGCATCGAAGCTTGCCGTGCGCGGCACCGGCGATCCCTCCGGCATGCTGCTTTCGGAGGCAGCCGCGCTTGGGGCTGCGACCTTCGACAGCAAGGACTATGCGGAGGGAAGGCAGGCCTTTGCAGAAAAGAGAAAGCCGCAATTCACCGGCCGGTGACAAGCTGGGCTTAAGGTCTCAGTGCTGGCCGTAGAACTCCAGCACGGCATGCTTGAAGACCTTGTCTCCGACAGCGAGCATGTGGTCGCGCCCCGGAATGTCCACGGCGGTCGCATGGGGCATCAGCGCAGCAAGCTCGTGCGGGGAGCCGGCAATATCGTCCTTTGTGCCGACAGCGATGAGCGTCGGCATGTCCAGTCGCGCCGCCGCCTCGCGGGTCACCAGTTCGCGGGACGTCTCGATGCAGGCGGCAAGCGCCTGCCGGTCGCTCTTCGTCTGTTCGGCGAATGCGCGGAACATGCGGCCGCGGGCATGGGTGACATCGTCGAGCGAGGGTGCGCGCAGCGCATCGGCAATCGGATCCCAGTCGCCGACGCCGTCGACCATGCCTATCCCGAGACCGCCGAAGACCAGCGTGCGCACCCGCTCCGGACGGGCGAGCGCCAGGAAGGCCGAGATGCGCGCGCCCATGGAATATCCCATCACATGCGCCTGGGATATGCCGAGATGATCGAGGAGCGCCACCGCGTCGGAGGCCATGACGGCCGGGTGATAGGCGGCGGGATCATGCGGCTTGTCGCTGCGCCCATGGCCGCGATTGTCGATGGCGATGACCCGGTAGCCGGCGTCGCCGAGCGTCTTCAGCCAGCCGGGATGCACCCAGTTGACGAGCGCGCTCGAGGCAAAGCCATGAATGAGCAGCACCGGCTCGCCGGAAGGATCGCCCTCGTCGAAGAAGGCGAGCTTCAGCCCGTCATGGCTGAAATCGAGGAAGTGCGGCGCGTTGAGATGCATGCATTCGATTCCCTGGAAGAAAACCCCTGCCCTCCCATAACCCGAACGGCGAGTTTGGAAAACCGCCACGGAAGAAACCCGTTCATCCGCTGTCGAAAAGGCCGTATCTGCGTCGACATGGCTCTACCCTTTCGCCACAAAGCGGATTAAAGAGAAGCCAAGAAAGTCAACTGATCGCGGAGAGTCCCATGGCTGGCCATCACATTCCTCACTTCCAGAACGACGGCGGGCACCGCCAGATCGAAGTGGGCGTGAAGGAATTCATGTGCACCGGCGCCTCCGCTCCCTTCGACCATCCGCACATCTACATCGACATGGGCGACGAGCAGGACAAGATCTGCCCCTACTGCTCGACCATGTATCGCTACAACCCGGCCCTGAAGGCGAACCAGACCAACCCTCCGGGCTGCGTCTTCCACGTCAAGGCCGCCTGAAGACGCGCCTTCGGGCGCTGACGAGGCCAACATGCCTGTACAATCGGTTGCCATCGTGGGCGCCGGCATTGCCGGACTTGCCCTTGCGCTTTCGCTTGCCCGCCGGGGCATTTCCTCAGAAATCCTCGAACAGGCGGAGGAATTGAGGGAAGTGGGCGCGGGGTTGCAGCTCTCTCCGAACGCAACCCGGGTCCTCGAAGCCATAGGCCTTCTCGACGACCTGCGCCGCAAATGGACCGAGCCGCAATCCGTCGACCTAGCCTCCGGGCTTTCCATGAAGCGGCTGGTCAACATTCCCCTCGGCGAGGCTGCCGTAGCCCGCTGGGGTGCACCTTACGCGGTCGTCCATCGAGCGACGCTTCAGGGCGCCCTCTTGCAGGCCGTACGCCGCGAGCCCCTGTGCCGATTGCATCTTGCCACCCGCCTTCAGCCGAAGACTCCCGCCGACATCGCCCGCCATTGCCTGACCAAACCCGATGTCGTGGTCGGCGCGGACGGCGTTTGGTCGCAGACCCGCAATCTGGTTCCCGGCGCGCCGAAGAGCCGCTTTTCCGGCAATGTGGCATGGCGGATCGTGGTGCCGTTCGCCAAGGCCCCGGCAGAACTTCCTAGGGAGCGTGTGACGGCCTTCATGGGACCGGGCGCGCATCTCGTCTGCTATCCTCTTGCCGATGCGGGCGGTTTCAATCTCGTGGCGATCACCGGCGGTTTCGATCCCGGCGAGACATGGGAGGCGCGCGCGGAAAGCGGCCGGGCGATCGCGCTGCGCGATCTCTTCGGCCGTTGGCATCCGGTGCTGTCGTCGCTGATGGGCCGCGGCGAAAACCTGCTCTACTGGCCGCTCTGCCAGGCGACGGACGGTGCCTGGCACAACGGCCGCGACACGGTTCTCCTTGGCGATGCAGCGCATGCCATGATGCCGTTCATGGCCCAGGGCGCTGCGAGCGCGCTGGAGGATGCGCTCGTACTGGCGGAGGCTCTTGCCACCCTGCCCGCGCCGGAAGCACTGCGCGCCTTCGAGGAAAACCGCAAGCCTCGTGCCATGCGTCTGAAGGAAAGGGCTGAGTTCAACCGCCGGGTCTACCATGCGGCAGGTCCGCTGCGGCTCGGCCGCGATCTCGCGCTGTCGCTCAGGCCGGCGAGCGCCTTCGTCCGGGATCTCGACTGGATCTACGGCTACCGCGCCGGCCTTTGAGCCGTCTCAGGCCGCGCGGGCGGCGGCAAAACCCTTTTCGAGGTCCGCCTTGAGGTCCTTCACGTCCTCAAGCCCGATCTGGAGGCGGATGAGCGGCCCATCGGTCGGGCCTTTGCAGATGCGGCGATCGCCCAGATAGACATGCACCGCCAGGCTTTCGTAGCCGCCCCAGGAATAGCCGAGCCCGAAATAGGTCAGCGCATCCAGGAAGGCCTGTGCCTTGCGGGTATGGTCCTCCGGCTTGTCGGCCTTCAGCACGAAGGAAAAGACGCCGCTCGCTCCCTTGAAATCCCGCTTCCAGATGTCGTGACCGGGGAAGGACGCGAGCGCCGGATGCAGAACACGGGCCACGTCTTCGCGCTGTTCGAGCCACTCGGCCACGGCAATCGCACTTTCCATGTGGTGTGCCAGGCGCACCCCCATGGTGCGCAGCCCGCGCAGGATCTGGTAGGCATCGTCAGGCGAACCGCAAAGGCCGAGGTCGCGGTTTGCCGCCTCGATCCGCCCCCAGGTCTCGGCGTTGGCCGAAACCGTGCCCATCAGGATGTCGGAATGACCGGACGGATACTTTGTTGCGGCATGGATCGAGATATCGACACCGTGGTCGAGCGGACGGAAGAACAGCGGTGTCGCCCACGTGTTGTCCATGGTCACAACGCAGCCATGCTTCTTGGCAGCCGCGGCGGTTGCTCCGATATCCTGCATTTCGAAGGTATTGGAGGCCGGGGCTTCCAGATGCACCAGCTTCGTGTTGGGCCGGATGAGTCCCTCGATGCCCGCGCCGATGGCCGGGTCGTAGTACTCGGTCTCGATTCCCATCCGCTTCAGCACGTTCTCGCAGAACCGGCGGGCCGGCGCATAGACCGAATCGACCATCAGCATGTGGTCGCCGGCGGAAAGGCAGGCGAGGAACGGCAGCGTCACGGCCGCGAGGCCGGAGGGCAGGATGAGCGTGCCTGCCGAGCCTTCCAGCTCGTTCAGCGCATCGCAAAGCGCATCGGTGGTCGGCGTGCCATGGGTTCCGTAGGTGTATTTCTGCCCCTCGCTGCGCATGGTCTGCGCTGTCGGAAACAGGACCGTGGAACCGCGCTGTATGGGAGGATTGACGAAGCCGTGGCGCTCCGAAGGCTGCGGCCCGATATGCGCCAGCCGCGTATTGATGCCGATATCCTGTCCCTTTTCAGCCATGTGCTAACCCCTTGTCTTTCCGGATAGGAGGTTGTGGCAAGTCGCGCGGCCCGCGGTCAACCCATCCGCGCCCGGTCTGTCCCCAAATATTGTGATGGGAGAAGCAGCATCTTTGATGTTTTGTTAACCTGCGACCGGGCGTGGTTCGATGCTGAAATTCGCAAAAATTACAAGGAGATGACAGGGAATACAGCTAGGAACGCCTGTTCCCTGTGCGTCATTTGCGGGGTTTCGCCCGTCACACGAGACTTGACCCAGACTGCATTTCTGAATGTGATAGCCATTCCCGCACCGTACCAGAAGCGGTGCGCCGCCTCCGGGCAACCCATGACGACAACAACAATATCAGAGGGATGGAACATGAAGAAAACGCTCCTTACCGTCGCGCTTGCCGCCGCTGCCGGGTTCGGCGCTTCGGCCGCGTCTGCGGACACGCTTGATAACGTCAAGCAGAAGGGCTTCGTCCAGTGCGGCGTGAACAACGGTCTCGCCGGTTTCGGCTCGCAGGACAGCGCCGGCAACTGGGCCGGTCTCGACGTGGACTTCTGCAAGGCCGTTGCGGCTGCCGTTTTCGGCGATGCCACCAAGGTGAAGTACACCCCCCTTTCCGCGAAGGACCGTTTCCCGGCGCTGCAGTCCGGCGAAGTGGATCTTCTGGCCCGCAACACCACCTGGACCATCAGCCGCGACACGCAGCTGGGCTTCAACTTCCGCCCGATCAACTACTATGACGGTCAGGGCTTCATGGTGAAGAAGAGCCTGGGCGTGAAGTCCGCGCTGGAACTTTCCGGCGCCGCCGTCTGCGTGCAGACCGGCACCACCACCGAGCTCAACCTCGCCGACTACTTCAAGTCCAACAAGATGGAATACAAGCCCGTCGTGTTCGAGAAGCAGGAAGAGGTCGACGCAGCCTATGACGCAGGTCGTTGCGACGTCTACACCACCGACCAGTCCGGCCTTTACGCGATCCGCCTGACGCTGAAGCAGCCCGACGAGCATGAGATCCTGCCGGAAATCATCTCCAAGGAACCGCTTGGCCCGGCCGTCCGTCAGGGTGACGACAAGTGGTTCGATATCGTTTCCTTCACCCATTACGCCATGGTGACCGCCGAGGAATTCGGCATCACCCAGGCCAACCTCGACGAAATGCTGAAGTCGGAAAACCCGGACATCAAGCGCTTCCTGGGTGAAGAAGCCGAGTCCACCATCGGCAAGGATCTGGGGCTCGACAACAAGTGGGCCTACAACGTGATCAAGGCTGTCGGCAATTACGGCGAGTCCTTCGAGCGCAATGTCGGCCAGGGCAGCCCGCTCAAGATCGCCCGTGGCCTGAACAACCTCTGGAGCAAGGGCGGCCTGCAGTACGCCCCTCCGATCCGCTGATCCGTCGGCAACGGCTGACAACAGGGCATCCGGCGCATGCGCCGGGTGCCGACCCTGAAGAAGAACAACCCGCAAAAGGGTTCAAAGGGGGCCTGTCAAGGCAAACGGGGGAACCAACATGACCATGGAAGAGGCGGAGCTTTCCGCACGCCGGCCCGACCGTCCGGTATTCTACAACGATCCCTTCTGGCGCAGTCTTGCATATCAGCTCCTCACGATCCTCGTCCTTGCCGGCGCGATCGTGTGGATGTGGACGAACACGCTCGAGAACCTGAAGCGCGCCAATCTCTCGTCAGGTTTCGGCTTCCTGCAAAGCCGCGCGGGCTTCGACCTCGCGCAGGCGCTCATCCCCTACTCCAGCGATTCGAGCTATTTCCGCGCGCTCGAAGTGGGGCTTCTCAACACGCTTGCCGTGGCAGCGCTCGGCATCGTGACGACGACGATACTCGGACTTCTGATCGGTATCGGGCGGCTGTCGAGCAACTGGCTCGTGCGGAAGCTGGCAACCGTCTATGTCGAGGCGTTCCGCAACATCCCGCTGCTGGTGATCATCTTCTTCTGGTACAAGGGCGTGCTGAATGCGCTCCCGAACGTACGGGAATCCATCGTCATGCCATTCGGCATGATCCTGAACAATCGCGGCTTCTATTTCCCCGCCCCGATCTTCGGAGAGGGTTCGATCCTCATCCTGGTGGCGCTCGCGGTCGGCATCCTGGCGGCATTCCTCTGGTCGCGCCGCGCGAAGGCGCAGCAGATGGCCACCGGCAAGCGTCCGCCCGTTTTCTGGGTCAATGTCGCCCTCGTCCTCGGACTGCCGATCCTCACCTTCCTGGTACTCGGCGCTCCCCTCACCTTCGACATGCCCGTCGCCGGCAAGTTCAACATCTCCGGCGGCAACATCGTCGGACCGGAATTCATGTCGCTCTACCTCGCGCTCTCCTTCTACACGGCGGCCTTCATCGCGGAGATCGTTCGGGCGGGCATCCGCGGGGTTGCCAAGGGCCAGACTGAAGCTGCCTATGCGCTCGGCATCCAGCCTGGCCGTACCATGCGGCTGGTCATCCTGCCGCAGGCGCTCCGCATCATCATTCCGCCGATGACGAGCCAATATCTGAACCTGACGAAAAACTCCTCGCTGGCCGTCGCCATCGGCTATGCCGATCTCGTGGCCGTGGGCGGCACGATCCTCAACCAGACGGGCCGGGCCATCGAGGTGGTGGCTATCTGGCTGCTGATCTACGTCTCGATCAGTCTGGCGACCTCGCTGTTCATGAACTGGTTCAATCGCAAGATGGCATTGGTGGAGCGTTGATCATGGCAGATAACACCAACACCTCCCTCCAGTTCGTCCGACGGGAGCTGGTCGCAGCGCAGAAGCCGCCCTCTCAGGAGATCGGCCTGCTTGCCTGGGCCAGGAAAAACCTCTTCGGCAGCATCTTCGACAGCGTCCTGACGATCCTTGCACTCCTCACGCTCCTGTGGATCCTGCCGGGGCTGATCGACTGGCTGTTCATCGATGCAATCTGGCGAGGCACCGATCGCACCTTCTGCGCGACGGTGGCGCAGGGCGGCATCCAGCCCGACGGCTGGAGCGGAGCCTGCTGGGCCTTCGTCGCCGACAAGTTCCAGCTCTACATGTTCGGCAGCTACCCGGTGGACGAGCGCTGGCGGCCAATGCTGGTCTTCGTCATCTTCGCGGCAACCCTCGCCCCGCTGCTGATGCCGCGGGTGCCCTACAAGGTGCCCAATGCCATCGCCGCGCTCGTAGTCATGCCGGTCATTTCGTTTTTCCTGCTCCACGGCGGCGTCTTCGGCCTGTCCGTGGTCGAAACCTCGCTCTGGGGCGGGCTCCTGGTCACGCTCATCATCTCCTATGTCGGGATCGTGGTCTCGCTGCCCGTGGGCATCCTGCTGGCACTTGGCCGCCGCTCGGAGATGGGCATCATCCGCATGCTGTGCGTCGCCTTCATCGAGCTCATCCGCGGTGTTCCGCTGATCACGGTGCTGTTCCTCGCCAGCTTCATGCTGCCGCTCTTCCTGCCGCCGGGCACCTCGATCGACAAGTTCCTGCGCGCGGTCATCGGCGTTTCCATGTTCGCCTCTGCCTACATGGCGGAAGTGATCCGCGGCGGGCTCCAGGCCATTCCGAAAGGCCAGTTCGAGGGCGCAGATTCGCTCGGTCTCTCCTACTGGCAGAAGATGGGCCTCATCGTCATGCCGCAGGCCATCAAGCTCGTGATCCCGGGCATAGTGAACACCTTCATCGGCATGTTCAAGGACACCTCGCTCGTGTCGATCATCAGCATGTACGATTTGTTGGGTATTGTGCGGTCCAGCTTTGCGGACGCTAACTGGGTTTCGGCCGTCACGCCGCTCACAGGATTGATCTTTGCGGGATTTGTCTTTTGGCTATTTTGCTTTAGCATGTCTCGCTACTCGAACTTCATCGAGCGTCATCTCGATACAGGCCACAAACGATAAAACGAAGGGGGACTACCACCCATGGCGCAAGCCCAGACCAAAGAACTCAAGGTTTCCGAAACCGAGGTTGCCGTCGACATCATCAACATGAACAAGTGGTACGGCGAGTTCCACGTTCTGCGCGACATCAATCTGCGCGTGATGAAGGGAGAGCGCATCGTCATCGCCGGTCCGTCAGGCTCCGGCAAATCGACGATGATTCGCTGCATCAACCGGCTGGAAGAACACCAGCAGGGCAAGATCATCGTGGACGGCACGGAACTGACGAGCGACCTGAAGAAGATCGACGAAGTGCGCCGGGAAGTGGGCATGGTGTTCCAGCACTTCAACCTGTTCCCGCACCTGACCATTCTGGAAAACTGCACGCTGGCCCCCATCTGGGTGCGCAAGATGCCGAAGAAGCAGGCGGAAGAAGTCGCGATGCACTTCCTGAAGCGCGTGAAGATTCCGGAGCAGGCGCACAAGTATCCGGGCCAGCTTTCCGGCGGCCAGCAGCAGCGCGTGGCGATTGCCCGCTCGCTGTGCATGAACCCGAAGATCATGCTGTTCGACGAGCCCACCTCGGCGCTCGACCCGGAAATGATCAAGGAAGTGCTCGACACCATGGTCGGTCTCGCCGAAGAAGGCATGACCATGCTCTGCGTGACCCACGAAATGGGCTTTGCTCGACAGGTCGCCAACCGGGTCATCTTCATGGACCAGGGTCAGATCGTCGAGCAGAATTCGCCGGCAGAATTCTTCGACAACCCGCAGCATGAGCGCACCAAGCTGTTCCTCAGCCAGATCCTGCACTAAATCCTCCACCAGAACATGGAAAAGGCCTCCCGGCACCGCCGCGGAGGCCTTTTTCATGTCCGGAGGACATCCGCACCGCCGAAGGGACGGCGGTGCGGCCTTTATCAGCTCGAGGCAAGCACCACGATCCGATCCTGCGGCTCGTAAACGAGCTTGTCGGACTTGGTGGGGTTGATGACGACGCCACCGAGATTGCGCGCATCTGCCTCGCCGGTGCGCAGACGACGGTAACCGATGGCGACCTCGCCCCGGCTGCGGGCTGCAAGCACGACAGTGGCGAAATCCACGGGCTTTCCGGTCACCACATAGTCCTCGACCGGGCGGAGATAGATTTCAGAACCGTTCTCATCCAGCAGGCTGCCGAAGATGGCGGACATGAACTCGTTCTCCGAAGCCTGGGAAAGCATGAGACTGACCAGCTTGTTGCTGACGACGTAGTCATCGGCCTTCGAGACTTCGGCAAGCTCGCGGTTTCTGACGTCGATCATTTCGCTGACGACGCTGATATGCTTTCCGGCCTTCTCCGCAATCTTCCGCAGGTGCAGGAGGGTAACCAGCGTGCGCGTATCGGCCGCCTGTGCGGGAAGCTCTTCGTTGTAACCGAGCACCATGACGTGATCGTACTGCTGGATGTCGAGGCTATCGAGAACCGTGCGGCTGGAGCTATCTTCGGAGACCACCTCCACCCGGAGCCGGTCTTGCGGAAACTCCATGGGAAGTAGGCGCTCGGGGAGCCCCGGCGAGCTGGCGCAGATGGTGAGACGCGAGCCCGGCTCGACATAGCGCGCAAGCTCTCGTGCCACCATCGGCCCGCGGCGGTTCCAGCCCAGGATAAGCGTGTTCTCCGGGCGTTTTTCGACGGCGGCCGGCATGGACAGCAGTGCACGGTTGAACTCGCGCTTGACCTGCGCCAGCTTGATGGCGTCGTCATCCTCCGCGATGATGATGAGCTTCATGCCGTCTTCGAGCACCGTTTCCATGGGCGGATTGAGCAGCACCTGGCCTTCGCGGGTTACCAAACCGATCAGGGTGGAGGCCTCGTATGCCATCAGCGCGCTGCCAAAGGGCCTGCCGACAAGCTCCTTCTGTTCCACGGTGTAGATTTCGCAGCCGTCGAAATCGAGCAGCTCGGAATAGACGGCGCTGAGGCCCGACTGGCGGCAGGACTGAACCATGATGCGGGCGATCAGGTCATCGGCCAGAACCAACTGAACCTCGTCGCCGCCGACGGCGTGCCCCAGCTCGCGGCTTTCCATGTCCCGCAGCTCGGCAACGATCTGGTAGCGCTCCTGACGGCGATTGGGATCGTTGGTGATCGCCAGCACCGACTTGATGACGCTGGAATCGGGATCCTCGTCTTCAGGCGAAAGCACGATGATGGAACGGGAGGTCTGCGGGTTGACGATGCCCAGATCGTAGAGATCGGTCGGATCGCCGCTGCGGCAGATGATGCGGGTATTCTTGAGATTCGCGATCTTGTCTGCGATCTCGTCTTCCATCTCGACCTTGTCGCGGTTCGCCATGATGACGATGCGCGGCTTCTTGCGGCTCTCGTTGGCGATGACAAGTTCGGAGATGATGTCGAAGATGGAGGAAGACCAGTTGAGGATGATCGTGTGGTCTTCCTCGAGAACCTTCGAGCGGCCCTTGCGCAGAACCTCGAGCTGGGCGTCCAGACCGGAGCTGAGAACACCGATCAGCGCGGACACGACGAAGATGCCGGCCAGCGTGACGAGCAGCATGACGAAGCGGAATCCCCAGCCGGAGTCCCCGCCCATCGTTCCGGCGTCGAGCGTACGCATGAGCGATGCCCATGCCGCCTCGACGAAGCCCATGGGCTCGGCCCCTTCTGGCGCCACGCCGAGCGTGGCGACGACGGCGCCGAAGAAGAAGATGATGATGATGGATACGAGGCCGAGCCAGCCGATCAGCGCGCCCGTACCGGCGGCCATGGTCTTGTCGAACTCGTAGCGGAGCTTGTCCCGCAACCTTACATTCTGTTTCATGATGCCCCCGCATCGAGATGGTTTGCTTCGCCCTCGCCCGTCCGGAGAATCCGAAGCCGGCGATGGACGCCTTTGGCCACGACAATAGGTCGCAAATGCCAAGTTGGCGTAAATAACGGCAAAAAATGATTCTTGGCGAATCATTCCCCACAGATTGCATTTCGCGCAGCGAGAGGCGCGGACCAACATTGGACCATTAGGGTACCGAAGGCCTTGGAAACGCAATTTTAGGAGTTGCGGGAACAGGTTATACCGTGTATCTCCGCCCAATCGGGGTCACGGAGTGTAGCGCAGTCTGGTAGCGCATCTGGTTTGGGACCAGAGGGTCGGGAGTTCGAATCTCTCCACTCCGACCACCCCCGGAACCGCGCAGCTGCGGGTACCAAGACGTTCGATGCGGGCGCTGCCCGCGGCATGGGAGCGATGTGAGAGCATGTCTGCCAAGATTTATCGTCCAGCCAAGACCGCCATGCAGTCCGGCAAGGCAAAGACGCACCGCTGGATTCTGGAATTCGACCAGGAAAAGCCGCGCAAGATCGATCCGATGATGGGCTACACGTCCAGCGCCGATACCCAGCAGCAGGTGCGCCTGAGCTTCGAGACGCAGGAGCAGGCTGAAGCCTATGCCCAGCGCAAGGGGATCGAATACCGGGTGATCGAACCCAAGGAATCGACCCGCAAGCAGGTCTCCTACACCGACAATTTCCGTTTCAATCGCACCCAGCCCTGGACGCATTGAAACCGAGGGCGCGACACGCGCCCTCTTCGTCATCCGAGCCTTCCATCAAGGCCATCCGGCCCCTTAGCTCAGCTGGATAGAGCACCTGCCTTCTAAGCAGGTTGTCGCAGGTTCGAGTCCTGCAGGGGTCGCCACTTCCGTTTTGTCCATACCGAAGACACAGGAACGAGTTTTGTAGCTGAGACATGGGGTGACAATCCCCGCGTCCCGCAGATCGATTAGCGTCCAGGGTGCCGTCTGGCCTGGCCGATGGATCCTCTTCAGCACCGTGTGCGTGCAGAATGAGACGAGAGGCCGAACCGGCGTATCTTTGAGGCGGATTGTCGGGGTCTGGATCCGTTCAGGGCCCTTTGCCGACCGTATGGCTGGAAGCCATGTCGCCCTTCGAAAGGTTGAGACGCTTGACCGTCCCTGCCCCGACTTCAAGCACATAGCGCACAGGTTCCACGGAGGGAATGATCGTCTCCGAAAAGGGAACCGCATTCTCGTGAATATGGACCACCTTGCCTGCGGGATCGAGGAACAGCATGTCGAGCGGGAGCACGGTGTTCTTCATCCACATATAGACCATCCGCGTCTCGCCGAAATCGAAGAGCATGCCCTCGTTCTCGCCGATCGAACGACGAAACATCAGGCCCTGCTCCCTTTGCGCTTCGGTCAATGCCAGTTCCACGTTCAGCGTGACCGGTTCGCCCAGCTGCCGGGTGAGTGTCAGCGGTTCGCGGGAAAAGATCTCGCCGCCGATGGCCTGCGCCGCCAGCAGCGGCACAAACAGAAAGAGCGCCACGAGGGCGCTGCTCAATGTCCGGACGGGGCCAGAGCGCATCAGTGGGAGCGGGCCACGCCGGTCGGCATGTCCGGATGGATTTCGGCCGCCATCAGGCCCTTGTCCCCATCGCCGAAACGCACGAGAACCACCTGGCCGGGACGCAGCTCGGTCAACCCGAAGCGGCGCAGCGTTTCCATGTGAATGAAGATATCTTCGGTGCCTTCGCCACGGGTCAGGAAGCCGAAGCCCTTGGTGCGGTTGAACCACTTGACGATCGCGCGCTCCAGCCCGCTCGTCGGCACCACCTGGACATGGGTGCGGACCGGTGGAAGCTGCGAGGGGTGCACCGCCGTGGACTGATCCATGGAGAGGATGCGGAATGCCTGGTAACCGCGATCCCGCTTCTGGACGAGCGCAACGATGCGCGTGCCTTCGAGGATCGTCTGATACCCGTCGCGGCGGAGGCAGGTGACGTGCAGCAGCACATCCTGCATGCCGTTATCCGGAACGATGAAGCCGAAGCCCTTGGCGACGTCGAACCACTTGACGACCCCGGTGATCTCGATCAGCTCGACCGGCTCGCCCTGAAGCTCCTCGAAATATGCAAGCCCTTTCGATGAAACCCTATCCGCCATTTCCCGCCAGCCTCTCGATTACGCTTCACATGGTTACGGTTAACTGATTCTTGAACATCAGATTAACATCCGGAGATCGCATCCGCGCAAGACCCATGGGTCCATTACACATACGGATTTTTAACCATCTTGGCTTGCTTGAAGCTTGATGTGGCCTATCTTGGCGCCAACCTCACCAGCACAGGAAAGATCCGATGCGCTATCTCCACACCATGGTTCGCGTGAAAGACGTCGAACAGTCGCTGAACTTCTACTGCAACCTGCTCGGGATGACCGAGGTGCGTCGCATGGACAACGAGAAGGGCCGCTTCACGCTGATCTTCCTCGCCGCCTCCGACGATCTCGAAATGGCACGCAAGAACATGGCCCCCTGCGTCGAGCTCACCTACAACTGGGACCCGGAGGAGTATTCGGGCGGCCGCAACTTCGGGCACCTCGCCTATGAGGTGGACGACATTTATGCCCTTTGCCAGAAGCTGATGGACAACGGCGTGACCATCAATCGCCCGCCGCGCGACGGTCATATGGCCTTCGTCCGGTCGCCCGATGGCATTTCCATCGAAATCCTGCAGAAGGGCGAGAGCAAGGCGCCGGCCGAGCCCTGGGCTTCCATGCCGAACACGGGCGCCTGGTAAAGCCGGGTCGCGGCCTTGCCCGAAGACGGCTTCGGGCAAGGCTTGCATGCCATCTTCGCCCTGAGGGACATGATGTCGCTAGCGCTTTCTTGAGAAGCAGCCGCGTGTCTGTCCGGTACGGCCATAGGATGGATCATGCCTTTTCAGCACCTCGACCACGGACAAGGGCGGCGAAAGCCGCTTTTTTCGTCGCTCGCCCTCCTCCTTGCGGGAAGCATCGCCCTCACGGGCTGCGTTTCCTCCAAGGGCAAGGACCCCATGGCGGATCTGCTGACACCCGATGCCGAATCGATTGCCGCCGCCGACGATCCCGCCCGGCAGAGCCCGGCCAAGGCTGATCCCGCCAGCCCGACCGCGGAATATGCCGCTGCGCCGGGCCAGGCCCCGGAAGGATCGCAGCCAGGCGCTGCGGCAAATCAGGACAGGCCCGACATGGCGGCCAGCGTGATGCAGGCCACGGGAATCAATGCCAACCGGTCCAGCATCTTTGCGAGCGCGCCCCAGCCGACAGCCATTGCGCCCGGGGAAGCGCCCGTAGAGCAGGCCAGTGGCGCCACTGGCTTCAATGCGACGAACGCCTCCTTCTTTTCGGCCTCCGGCAAGAACCCGCTGCTTGCCTCCGCCGATACCGGCGAGACCGGCTCCGCAGACGACATGGAAGCAGACGACGTTCCGCTGATTCTGCGCGGCAAGCTCTATTCCTCGCGCGATCTCGGCCCCGATCCCAATGATACGGCCACAGACATGGTCACCATGGCCTCGCTTCCCAGCATGACACGCCAAGCGGTGACCGGGCTGCTGGTACAGAATCCCAGCGTGCAGACCTCCTGCTTCAAGCCGCAGCTGCTCAACATGCTGCATGAGGCGGAAGCGCATTTCGGCAAGAGGATCGTCGTCACCTCAGGCTTCCGCGATCCGGAACACAATGCACGGGTCGGCGGCGCCAAGCGTTCGCAGCACCTGCACTGCAATGCGGCCGACATCCAGATGGTGGGCGTGAGCAAGTGGGATCTGGCCCGCTACTTCCGCGGTCGTCCGGATATCGGCGGCGTCGGAACCTATTGCAGCACCAATTCCATCCATGTGGACATCGGTCCCCGCCGCGACTGGAACTGGAAATGCCGGCCCGATACGGAGCTCTGAGCCCTTGTCCCCCGCCCCCGGGCAGGCGGCAAGTGCTTGATTGCATTGCGTAGCCGCTCTTTTCCACAAGCCGAATTTTTTCTCGATTTTTTTCAAAAACCCGCTTGCGGGAATCCGGCACCCCGCCTATAAGGGCGCCACGGCACGCGCCCTTCGTCTATCGGTTAGGACGGCACCCTTTCACGGTGCAGAGAGGGGTTCGATTCCCCTAGGGCGTGCCACCCCCTCCCCCTTTAATTGCTGACAGCATGAGCCTCTAAGGCTTTGATGGTGCTTGTGTTTCCCGCAGGCACCCATGGCGGGACAGCCTCTCCGAAAAACAGATTTTTTTGACATGAAAATGCAATTTCCCGCTTGCGCGCTTCGGCGACCCCGCCTATAAGGGCGCCACGGCACGCGCCCTTCGTCTATCGGTTAGGACGGCACCCTTTCACGGTGCAGAGAGGGGTTCGATTCCCCTAGGGCGTGCCACCCTTTCTCCTCACAATCTGAATGAAAAAACCGCCACAAGGCGCGGTTTTGCCTGTGATATCCTGGCAAAAGCGAAAAGGCGCGGTTTCCCGCGCCTCTGTAGTTCATTTCTGGCAAAGGCTCTTCAGGCAGCCTTGTTTCCTGCCTGTCGGGCGTTGCGGAAGGCTTGAGAAAGATCCCGCACGAGATCGTCGGGATGTTCAAGGCCAACCGAAATCCGGATCAACCCGTCATGCACGCCCGCCGAATCGCGCGCCTCCTTCGGCACACCGGAATGGGTGGTGGATGCCGGATGGCAGACGAGCGATTCCGTGCCGCCGAGGCTGACCGCCAGCTTGAAAAGCTGGAGGCCGTTCAGGATGCGAAACGCAAGCGCCCGGTCGTCTTCCACCACGAAGGAGAAGGTACTGCCGGGACCGGTGCACTGCTCTTGGTACAGGCGGCGATTCTCTTCGTTGCCGATGAACTCGGGATGCAGGACCTGGCAGGGGATGAGGGTGTTTTCCTGAAGCCAGCGAGCCACGATCCGCCCGCTCTCCGCGGCACGCTCCATGCGCAGCGAAAGCGTTTCCATGGATCGGGAGAGCATCCAGCAGGAATGGGGATCGAGTTGGAAGCCGAAGGCGCTGCGCGTCTGCCGGACCGGCTTCATCAGCTCCTTGCGGCCCGTGATCCCACCCGCGACCAGGTCCGAATGGCCGCCGACATACTTGGTCAGCGAGTAGACGCAGATATCCGCTCCGATTTCGAGCGGGCGCTGAAAGATCGGCCCCAGCATGGTGTTGTCGCAGACGACCAGCGGCCGCGTGCCGGTGCGGGCTGCCCACTGATCCACCACCCGCCGCACCATGCGGATGTCGGTCATCGCATTGGTGGGGTTTGCCGGCGTTTCGAGATAAACCATCTTGACCGGGCCGTGACGGGCCGCCTTCTCCAGCGCATAGAGCAGCATGGGCTCGGATTGCCCGTCGGTGAACGGAATGGGCTTGATGCCCCACTGGGTGAGAACCTTGCCGAAGAGCGTTTCGGTGCCGCCGTAGAGCGGCGTGTACTGCACCACCGCATCGCCGGGGCGCAGGAAGGTGAGCGCAACCGCGCTGATCGCGGACATGCCCGACGACGTGACGAGGGCCGATTCGGCGCTATCCAGCAGGGCCAGCCGGTCTTCCACGATTTCCGTATTGGGATGATTGAAGCGGCTGTAGACGAGGCCGCCCGCCCCCATGCCCTCGGGCGCCGGCTTGCGGCCGGCCACGACGTCGAAGAAGGCCGCGCCCTCTTCCGCGCTGGAAAAGGCGAAGGTGGAGGTCAGGAAGACCGGCGGCTTGACCGACCCCTCCGACAGGCTCGCATCGTAACCATAGGACATCATCTGGGTGCTGGGGTGAAGCGGGGCGCCGTCCAGCGTGGTGCGGCGATAGTTCCGGGCCATAAGGATCTCCTCATGAATTGACCGCAACGATCTTTCCGCTTTCAGATCAGATGTTTCCACGCTATTTCAATGGGTATTTTCCACCAGGCTGGAGGTTATCCGCTCACGATGGACCAGATCGACAAGAAAATCCTCCAATGCCTATATGAGGACGGCCGCGCCAGCGTGGAGACGGTGGCCGCGCGCGTGGATCTGTCGCCCACCCCGGTGCGCAGACGGATACGGCAGATGGAGGATGGCGGCATCATTCGTGGATACAGGGCCGATGTGGACCTGACCGCCTGCGGCCTGCCGCTCACCCTTCTGGTCTTCGTGAAGCTGCAAAGCCGGGACAGGGCGACCATCGCCCAGTTCGAATCGCGCGTGCGCAGCCTGCGCGAGGTGCTGACCTGCACCCTCATCACCGGCTCGGCGGATTATCTGCTGACGCTCAGGGTCGCAGACATGACGGCCTACAACGATTATCTGCGGGGTGTGCTGGCAGAGCTTCCCGGAGTTTTCGGCATCGAAACGAGCGTCGTCATCAGCGAGGTGAAGGCGGCAAGCCACCTGCCCTTCTGAGATTTACGGCGCCGGCGCGGCATCCAGCACGCGAAGCTGCACGCGCCGGGTTCCCTGCCAGAAATCCGCGCCGAGCGTTCCGGCGACATGCAGATTGCGCCCCCTTCCGTTGATCAGCAGATCGCCGAGCGGGGTCTCCATGGCACGGAAGGCGATCCCGTCGATTCGGCTGCCATCCATGGCTTCGAGCGTGATCTTGATGTGGTTGGCCCCGACCATCCGCGCATCCCGCAGCCGATGGGAAGGAAGTGCCAGCACGGGTTGCGGATGACCGGCACCATAGGGACCGGCGGCTTCCAGCTGGTCGATGAGCTCGAGCGTCGCGCCGGAAGCACCGATTGCGCCATCGATCTTCAGCGTGTGGGCCGAGACCAGGGCTGGAACCGTGCGCCCTGCCTTTTCCTCGAAGAAGGCGCGGAGGCGCCCCAGATTCGCCCGCTCGACAGTCAGGCCGGCGGCCATGGCGTGCCCGCCACCCTTGGCGAGAATGCCCTCCTCCACCGCTGCGCGCACCATCCGGCCCATGTCGAAGCCTGAGATCGAACGGCCGGAGCCCGTTCCGCGCCCGTTCGGGTCGAAGGCAATCGCGAAGGCCGGACGGCGATAGCGCTCCTTGAGGCGCGAGGCGAGCAGTCCGGCGATGCCGGGATGCCAGTTTTCGCGGGCGGTTATGATGACGCTCGCCTCCTCTCCGTCACCGTATTCGGCCATCACTTCGGCTTCCGCCTCCTGCAGCATGGCGGCTTCCATGGCCTGGCGCTCGCGGTTCTGTTCGTCCAGGCGGGCAGCGATTTCCTCGGCCATGTTGGGATCGGTAAGGGTCAGCAGGCGGCTTCCAAGGGCTGCATCGCCGATGCGCCCGCCGGCATTGATCCGCGGGCCGATCAGGAATCCCAGGTGATAGGCGGTGACGGGCCCACCCAGGCCCGCCTTCCGGAACAGCGCGGCCAGCCCCACATTGCCCATCTGCCGAGCCGCCAGGAGACCCTTGACCACATAGGCACGGTTCAGCCCCTTGAGAGGGACCACGTCGCAAACGGTGGCGAGCGCGACAATGTCCAGCCAGGCGAGAAGATCGAGCGTGAAGGCGCGCGTATCCTTCGCCTCGCGCAGCACCCGGGCGGTTGCCACCAGAACGAGATAGACGACGCCCGCGGCACAGAGATGCCCCTGCCCCGAAAGATCGTCATCCCGGTTCGGATTGACGATGGCAACCGCCGGCGGATAGGGCTGCGCAATCTGGTGATGGTCGATCACGACGACATCGATGCCGCGCTCTGCCGCAACGGCGAGCGATTCATGGCTGGTAGAGCCGCAATCGACAGTGACGATCAGCTGTGCGCCGCGATCGATCAACTGGTTGATGGCAGCGGGGTTGGGTCCGTAGCCCTCGAATATGCGGTCGGGAATGTAGATCTCGGCGCCGATCCCGAAATGGGCGAGAAAGCGGCTGAGGAGCGCCGAAGACGAGGCGCCATCGACATCGTAGTCGCCGAAAATGGCCACCTTTTCCCGGCGTTGCACGGCGCGGGCAATCCGTTCCGCAGCCCGCACGCAATCGGTGAGCGTCGCCGGATCGGGCATCAGTCCGCGAATGGTCGGATCGAGAAAGGCCTTGGCACCTTCGACCGGCACGTCCCGGCCGGCAAGCACCCGCGCCACGATGTCGGGCAGTCCGTGCACCTGGCTGATGGCCATGGCGCGGTTCAGCCCGGCCTGATCGAGCCGCGAAACCCAGCGCTGATTGCTTGCCGATCGCTCGACACTCAGAAAGGCGCGCTGCACGGGATCGGCGGGTTCGATGGTCATGATTAAGGGAACTCGGGGTATGACGGTATCTACCGCCTATATAAGGAGTTCCGGCCAGGATGCAAAACGGCTGGCAAGAGGTTTGCGGTGGCGCAGCAGGGCCGCGCCACCTTGAGCCTCACGCGTCCTTCGGACGCTCGATGCGGATCACCTGCGGCTCGCCGATGAGATAGCCCTCGCCCTTGATGGCGTCGATGGCCTTGCGGACCGAGTCCTCGCGGGTCGCATGGGTGACGAGGATGATGGTCTGCGGCTTGCCCGCCTCGACCTGCTGCTTGGAGTGCTGCACGATCGATTCCAGCGATATCCTGTTCTCCGCCATGCGCGTGGCGATGCTGGCGAAGACGCCGGTCCGGTCTTCCACCGTCAGACGGATGAAATATCCGCCCTCGTGGCTCTGGATCTGGGCCCTGCGGTAGGGCTCCAGCGTCCTGGCCGGACGGCCGAGGACGGGAACCAGCTGTGCCCCCGGCCGGCTCTTGGCGATGTCGGCGATGTCACCGAGCACCGCGGATGCGGTTGCATTGCCGCCGGCACCGGGCCCGACCATCAGAAGTTCGCCGAGGATGTCCGATTCGATGGCAACCGCATTGGTCACGCCATCAACCTGGGCAATCACCGATGCGAGCGGCACCATCGTCGGATGCACGCGCTGCTCGATGCCGGTCTCGGTGCGCTGGGCGACGCCCAGAAGCTTGATGCGGTAGCCGAGTTCCGCGGCCGCATGGATGTCCTCGATGGAGATGTTGGTGATCCCCTCGAGATAGATGTCGTCTGCGGCGATCTGCGAGCCGAAGGCGAGGGTCGTGAGGATCGACAGCTTGTGGGCGGTATCGTTGCCCTCGATGTCGAAGGCCGGATCCGCTTCGGCATAGCCGAGACGCTGGGCTTCCTTCAGGCAGGCCTCGAAGGAAAGCCCTTCCTTCTCCATCTTGGTGAGGATGTAATTGCAGGTCCCGTTCATGATGCCATAGACGCGGGAAACGGTGTTGCCCGTCAGCGACTCGCGCAGCGCCTTGATGACCGGAATGCCGCCGGCGACGGCCGCCTCGTAGTTCAGGAGAACGCCCTTCTCTTCGGCAAGGGCGGCGAGGTTCACGCCGTCACGGGCCAGAAGGGCCTTGTTGGCGGTCACCACATGGAGACCGCGGTTCAGGGCGGCGCGCACGGCATCGCTTGCCGCGCCCTCGGCACCACCCATCAGCTCGACGAACACGTCGATATCAGCCGTCTCCGCCATGGCAATGGGGTTGTCGAACCACATCATGCCCGTCATGTCGAAGCCGCGGTCACGCATGCGGTCACGCGCGCTGACGGCCACGACGTCGATCGTGCGGCCGCAGGAGACGGCCAGTTCGTTACGGCGCTGCTGAAGGATCCGGACAAGCGAGGCACCGACCGTGCCGAGACCCGCTATGCCAATTTTGAGGGCATCTGCCATGTGCTATTCCCGATTGAGGCTGCTCTGACGAGCAGGACGTTATGCCGTCCGCCAGCCGAACGGCAGCGGACGGAGGTTTTCGCAACGCGACCGGTCTTAGCGGTGCAGGTTGAGCGAGATGACGTTGTGCATCGTCTCGTCAGCCGTGGAAAGGAACTTCTTCAGGTTCCTTGCCGCCTGACGGATGCGGTGCTCGTTTTCCACGAGCGCGATGCGCACGTAGTCGTCACCCTGTTCACCGAAGCCGATGCCCGGCGCGACAGCGATGTCCGCTTTTTCCACGAGGAGCTTCGAAAAGTCCAGAGAGCCGAGATGCCGAAATTTCTCCGGGATCTTTGCCCAGGCAAACATGGTGGCTGCCGGCGGCGGAACCTCGAAGCCAGCCTTGCCGAAGGCCTCGACCAGCGTGTCGCGGCGACGGCGGTAAACCGCCCGCACATCCGCAATATCCGAGCCATCGCCATTGAGCGCGTGGGTAGCCGCAACCTGGATCGGCGTGAAGGCGCCATAATCGAGGTAGGACTTGACGCGCGCGAGCGCGGCGATCAGCCGCTCGTTGCCGACGGCAAAGCCCATGCGCCAGCCGGGCATGGAGAAGGTCTTCGACATGGAGGTAAACTCCACGGTGCAATCCATGGCGCCCGGAACCTCGAGAACCGACGGCGGCGGGTTGCTCTCGTCGAAATAGATTTCGGAATAGGCGAGATCGGACAGCACGATGAGGTCATGCTTCTTGGCGAAGGCGATCACGTCCTTGTAGAAATCCAGCGAGGCCACGTGGGCCGTCGGGTTCGACGGATAGTTGATGATCAGGGCCAGCGGCTTGGGGATCGAGTGACGCACCGCCCTTTCGAGGGGGCCGAAGAAGGTCTCGTCGGGCTCGACCGGCAGCGAGCGGATGACGCCACCCGCCATCAGGAAGCCGAAGGCGTGGATCGGATAGGTGGGGTTCGGGCAAAGGATCACGTCGCCCGGCGCGGTAATCGCCTGGGCCATATTGGCGAAGCCTTCCTTGGAGCCCAGCGTGGCGATGACCTGGGTGTCGGGATTGAGCTTCACCCCGAAGCGGCGCCCGTAATAGGCGGCCTGCGCGCGGCGAAGACCGGGAATGCCCTTCGACGAGGAGTAACGGTGCGTGCGCGGATCCTTCACCACTTCGCACAGCTTGTCGACGATCGCCTGCGGGGTGGGAAGGTCGGGGTTGCCCATGCCGAGGTCGATGATGTCCGCGCCATTCGCGCGGGCGCTGGCTTTCAGCCTGTTCACCTGCTCGAATACATAAGGCGGAAGCCTCTTGACCTTGTGGAACTCTTCCATGGTGATGACCCTCTCTCTCGTCCTGTCCGCAGCGGCCCGGCTGCAGCGATCCAAAAGGCGACATTCCGGCTGGACGGGGCAGTTCTCCGAAACGTTTTAAGCCTCGAATATTTCCCTGATTTCAGCGGCATGGCGCCACGATTTGCCACAAATCGCTGGGGCGCTTCGTTTGAGGCCAATGCCGCGGAAAGGCAAGCCTTAATTCGCGATTTTCGCCTGCATGTCGGTGCCATGGGTGGCGGCAAGCTTGCGCAGTTCTGCAAGCTGCTTCTGGTACTCGGCCTCGGTGACCGTTCCCGCATTCCGGGAGGCGGTGAGAGCGGACATCTGCGCCTGCAGTCTGGTCGCCTCGGAATCTTCCATCTGCTTGTTTGCAGCCGTCATGGGCTGGCCGAAGGTGGGATAGGTGCCACTGTTGGCCATGACCGGCTTGACGTCGGCCACCGGCTGCGCTCCCGTCACGACAGGCTTCGGCGCAAATTGCGCGGCAGTCTGCGGCGTCGCCGTGCTGCAGGCTGCCAGCGCAGCTCCGGCACCGGCGAGAGAGAGCGCGAGAACGGTTTTCCTGTACATCATATCGGCCTGCAAGCTGTTGACAAAAAGCAAGAATTCCCGTCGCCGTCATCTGCCTGACATGCCCCCGGCCCTATCGGGAGGACATAACCTAGACGAGAGTTGAAACCTCTTGCGCTGGTACTTGTATTCAATTTCGGTCAGAATGTACAAACAGAAATGGATGGCCATGCACCGGAGGACACTGCGTGACCGACAAGACGGAAGAGGCTGCTCGAGGCGGCGCCACGTTCGGCACAATCGATCCGAAGGCGATGGAACCCTATATCGTCAAGGACCCCGAGGCCATGGCCATGAATGTGGCCCGGATGGTCGAGAACCTCGGCAAGGCCGCTTCCGCGTGGATCGAACCGCGCGAAAAGGGCGAGGTTGCCGATACCGTGTCCGAGCCCATGGCCGACATGGTGAAGACCATGTCGAAGGTCACCGAGTACTGGATGTCCGATCCGCGGCGCGCGCTTGAGGCCCAGACCCATCTTCTGGGCAGCTATTTCGAAATCTGGTCCCGTAGCCTCAGGAGGCTTGCGGAGGAGCCGGGGAAGGAAACCCCGGATCCGCTGCGGAAGGAAAAGCGCTTTTCCGATGCGGACTGGGTGAAGAACCCCTTTTTCGACGTTCTGAGGCAGGTCTACATCGTCACGGCTGACTGGGCAGAGCGGCTTGTGGCCGATACCCAGGGACTGGACGAGCACACGCGCCACAAGGCGCAGTTCTACATGCGCCAGATCACGGCCGCGCTGTCTCCTGCTAACTTTGTCGCGACGAACCCGGAGCTCTACCGGGAGACCATCGCCAGCAACGGCGCCAATCTGGTCAAAGGCATGAAGATGCTGGCGGAAGACATCCGCGCCGGCCATGGCGAACTGCGCATCCGCCAGACGGACACCTCGAAGTTCGCGGTCGGCAAGAACCTCGCGACCACGCCCGGCCAGGTCATCGCGCAAAGCGATGTTTGCCAGGTGATCCAGTATCAGGCGACGACGGACAAGGTGCTGAAGCGCCCGCTCCTCATCTGCCCGCCCTGGATCAACAAGTTCTACATTCTCGACCTCAACCCGCAGAAATCCTTCATCAAGTGGTGCGTGGATCAGGGGCATACCGTCTTCGTCATCTCGTGGGTCAACCCGGACGAGCGCCACAAGGACAAGGACTGGGAGTCCTATATCCGCGAGGGTGTCGATTTCGCGCTGGAGACGATCGAGAAGGCGACCGGCGAGAAGGAGGTGAATGCCATCGGCTACTGCGTCGGCGGAACGCTGCTGACGGCGGCACTGGCCCTGCATGCCAAGGAAAAGAACCGGCGCATCCGCTCCGCGACGCTGTTCACCACGCAGGTGGATTTTACCCATGCCGGAGACCTCAAGGTCTTCGTCGACGAGGAGCAGCTTTCCGCGCTCGAAAACCGCATGTCGGAACACGGCTATCTCGATGGCTCGAAGATGGCCGCTGCCTTCAACATGCTGCGCTCCTCGGAGCTCATCTGGCCCTATTTCGTCAACAACTATCTGAAGGGACAGGAGCCCCTGCCCTTCGACCTGCTCTACTGGAACTCCGATTCCACCCGGATGCCGGCAGCCAACCATTCCTACTATCTGCGGAACTGCTACCTCAACAACACGCTCTCCAAGGGAGAGATGATGCTGGCGGGCAAGAAGCTCGCACTGAAGGACATCACGATCCCGATCTACAATCTGGCAACCCGCGAAGACCACATCGCGCCCGCGCAATCGGTGTTCCTGGGCTCCCAGAAATTCGGCGGCCCGGTCGATTTCGTGCTCACCGGCTCCGGCCACATTGCCGGCGTCGTGAACCCTCCGGACAAGGGCAAATACCAGTTCTGGACCGGAGGACCGGCCAGGGGCAACTATGCGGACTGGTTCAAAGATGCAAAGGAAACACCCGGCTCCTGGTGGCCTCACTGGCATGCCTGGATCGAGGCGCAGGACGACAGGAAGGTCAGGGCGCGCGTTCCGGGCGGCGGCCATCTCAATGCCATCGAGGAAGCGCCGGGCTCCTACGTCATGGCGCGCGTCTGACGAGCGGAGCGACAGGAGCAAGGTGCTTTTCGAAAGACCTCTGAAGCCGGGACGGCTGATCCAGCGCTACAAGCGCTTCCTGTTCGACGCGGCGCTTGCAGACGGCTCCGTGATTACCGGTTCCTGCCCGAATACCGGATCCATGCTGGGGCTGACCGCGCCGGGAAGCCTGATCTACATGTCCGAGCATGACAGTCCGACGCGCAAGTACCGCCACATGCTGGAGATCGTGGAAGCGGACGGGACACTCGTCGGGATCAATACGGGCCTGCCCAACAGGCTCGGCGAGGAAGCGATCCGGGCCGGCCTGCTCCCTGGGCTCGACGCCTATCCGGTGATCGAGCGCGAGCGGAAATACGGACGCAACTCCCGCATCGACCTGCTGCTGTCGGGCCCCGGAGACGCCAGGGTCTATGTGGAGGTGAAGAATGTCCACTTCATCCGCAGCCCCGGTCTCGCGGAGTTTCCCGACACCGTAACGGCCCGTGGCGCGAAGCATCTGGAAGAGCTCGGCGACATGGTGGAGGCCGGTCACCGGGCGGTGATGCTCTACCTCATCCAGCGCGAGGATTGCCGTCGCTTCTCGCTCTCGGCCGACCTCGACCCGGTTTACGGCGCTGCCTTCCGGCGCGCGCGGCAGCGGGGTGTCGAGGCCTTTGCGGTGAAATGCCGGGTTTCGCCCACGGAAATTGCGCCTCTTCAGGCAATCCCGATGGACGAGCACGCCTTGCCTGCTTTATGAACAGGTAACAGCGATTTGATCCGGATATCTTTCCATGGTGAATTACATCGAAGCCTTTTCCGCGCCGATGCGCAATACCGGCGCCATCAGGCTTTACGGGCCGGAGGGGTTCGAGGGCATGCGCAAGGCCTGCCAGCTCACGGCGCGTTGCCTCGATGAACTTGTGCCTCTGGTGAAGCCGGGCGTTACCACCAATGCCATCGACCGTTTCGTCTTCGAATTCGGGATGGACAACGGCGCCCTGCCCGCGACGCTCAATTACCGCGGCTATACGAAATCGAGCTGCACCTCGATCAACCACGTGATCTGCCACGGCATTCCCGATGACAAGCCGCTGCGCGAAGGCGACATCGTCAACATCGACGTGACCTATGTGGTGGATGGATGGCACGGCGATTCCAGCCGCATGTATCCCGTCGGCGAGATCAAGCGCGCTGCAGAGCGGCTGCTCGAGGTCACCTATGAATGCCTGCTGCGGGGCATCGCCGCCGTTCGGCCGGGCGCCCGCACCGGCGCCATCGGCGAGGCCATCCAGACTTATGCGGAAGCAGAGCGCTGCTCGGTGGTCCGGGATTTCTGCGGCCATGGCGTCGGCAAGCTCTTCCACGATGCGCCAAACATCCTTCACTACGGACGCACCGACGAGGGTCCGGAATTGCGCGAGGGCATGATCTTCACCATCGAGCCGATGATCAATCTCGGCCGTCCGCATGTAAAGGTTCTGTCCGACGGCTGGACTGCCGTTTCCCGCGACCGCTCGCTGTCTGCCCAGTATGAACATGCTGTCGGCGTCACGGCCACCGGATGCGAGGTCTTCACGCTTTCGCCCGGCGGCTTCGACCGGCCCGGCCTGCCGCCGCTGAAGGGCTGAACCATGCGGCAGGGCTTTCCTTTCACCAGAAGAAGGGTCTGACCCATGGGCCGCCGACCGCCGACCGCGCCGGAAGATGACCTGTTCCCCCTTGCAGGGACGGAGCGCGACGAGGCGGAGGCCGACGAGCGCGGATTTTTCCTCGACTCCGCAGCGGCCGGTCGCGGCGATGCGCGCCGGTCCGGTCCCACCCCCGAAAAGCCGCCCGCCCACTATCACGGGCATCGGGACCGCTTGCGGGAGCGCTTCCGCGACAACGGCGAAGCTGCTCTTGCCGACTACGAGCTGCTCGAGCTTTTCCTCTTCCGGCTTATTCCCCGCCGGGACACGAAGCCGATAGCCAAGGCCCTGATCGACCGTTTCGGCAGTCTGGGCGGCGTCTTCGGTGCCTCTCCCGCGCTTTTGCAGGAGATCGACGGGATCGGTGAGACGGTTGCGCTGGAGTTGAAGCTCTTCTCCGCGCTTTCGAGCCGCGTGCTCAAGCGCCAGATCAAGGGCAAGCAGGTTCTCGCATCCTGGGCGGCGGTGATCGACTACTGCCACGCCGCCATGGCCTACGAGCCGGTGGAACAGTTTCGCATCCTGTTCCTCGACAAGCGCAATGCCCTGATCGCAGATGAAATCCAGGGACGCGGAACGGTGGATCACACGCCTGTCTATCCGCGCGAAGTGGTGAAGCGGGCACTGGAACTCTCCGCAACCGCGATCATACTGGTCCACAATCACCCGTCCGGCGATCCGACGCCCTCGCGGGCGGATATCGACATGACGAAGAGGATCATCGATACCGCAAGCCCGATGGGCATCACCGTTCATGACCACATCATCATCGGCAAGGACGGTCATGCGAGCCTGAAAGGGCTCAGAATGATATAAGTCAAGTCCCGGCAAAATCCGGATCACAAGGCTCCGGAACGCGTCGCTAACGAAACAGTTATCTTGATCTGTTAAGCATACAGCTTAACGGGTGAGTGACCCCAGGGCAGAAATTCAACCACAAGGGTTCGGTAGCTTCATGATCCATTACGATTTCATCGTCGTCGGAAGTGGTCCGGCGGGCCGCCGCGGCGCCATCCAGGCCGCAAAGCTCGGCAAGCGCGTGCTCGTGATCGAAAAGGGCACCCGGGTGGGCGGCGTATCGGTTCACACCGGAACCATCCCTTCTAAAACGCTCCGCGAAACCGCGCTGAACCTGACCGGCTGGCGCGAACGCGGCTTTTACGGACGCAGCTACCGCGTGAAGCAGGAAATCAGCGCGGAGGACCTGCGCCGGCGCCTTCTCATCACGCTTGATCATGAAGTCGAGGTGCTCGAGCATCAGTTTGCCCGCAATCGCGTGCAGCACATGCGGGGCAAGGCCACCTTCATCGATCGCCACACGCTGGAAGTGGAAAAGGCGGATGGCGAAGTCGTGCGGGTTCACGGCAATGCCATCCTGCTGGCAGTGGGAACGCGCCCGCACCGTCCCTCCCACATCCCCTTCGACGGCAAGTCTGTGCTCGACAGCGACGAGCTGCTCGACATCCGGGAGCTGCCGCGATCCATGGTGGTCATCGGCGCGGGCGTCATCGGCATCGAATATGCCACCATCTTCAGCGCGCTCGACACGGCCGTGACGGTGGTCGAGCCGCGCAACAGCATGCTCGATTTCATCGACAAGGAAATCGTCGAGGACTTCTCCTACCAGCTCCGCGACCGCAACATGAAGCTGCTCTTCGGCCAGACGGCGGAGAAGGTGGAGCGGGAGGAGAACGGCAAGGCGCGGGTCTTCCTGCAGAACGGCCGTGTCCTGAGTGCCGACATGGTACTCTTTGCCGCCGGCCGCGTCGGGGCGACCGACACCCTCAACCTTGCTGCAGCAGGCCTCGAGGCGGATAATCGCGGCCGCCTGAAGGTGAATCCGGAGACGTTCCAGACGGATGTTCCGAACATCTATGCAGCGGGCGATGTCGTGGGCTTCCCGAGCCTTGCCTCCACCTCGATGGAACAGGGCCGCATCGCCTCCCGCCACGCCGTCGGCGCCCCCTATCAGGACCCCCCGCAGTATTTCCCCTACGGCATCTACGCGGTACCGGAGATCTCGACCTGCGGCCTCACGGAAGAAGAGGTCAAGCAGCGGGGCATTCCCTATGAATGCGGCATCGCACGCTTCCGCGAAACCTCGCGCGGACACATCATGGGTCTCGACAACGGCATGCTGAAGATGATCTTCTCGCTGAAGACCCGCCGCCTGCTCGGCGTCCACATCGTCGGCGAAGGCGCTACCGAGCTGGTGCATATCGGACAGGCCGTGCTGAACCTGAAGGGCACGGTGGAATACTTCGTCGAAAACACCTTCAACTACCCGACCCTTGCCGAAGCCTACAAGATCGCCGGCCTCGATGCGTGGAACCGCATGGGTGAAATCGAGCGTCCCGCACAGCAACAGCAGACGGCGGCAAAAAGCGCGTAAGGCGGAAACCTTCGGCCTGCGCCTCGCCTCTGGAACTGCGCTCTGACCCCAAAACAAGGAAAACCCGCCGGATCGCTCCGGCGGGTTTCTTGATTTGGGGAAGGATGCGCCGGATTACTCGGCGCTTTCCTCGGAGGCCTTCTTCTTCGGAGCGGCCTTCTTCTTAGGAGCCGGAGCTTCTTCGCCTTCGGCAGCCGCTTCGGCCTTGGCGGCCTTCTTCTTCGGCGCGGCCTTCTTTTCAGACTTGGTTTCGGAAGCCTCGTCCTCGTCGTCAGCCATCAGCTCTTCCTTGGAAACGACCTTGTCGGTCACGTCGATCTGCGACAGCAGGTGGTCGACGACCTTTTCTTCGAAGATCGGAGCGCGCAGCGAAGCGGCGGCACCCGGGGTCTTGCGGAAGAACTCGATGATTTCCTTTTCCTGGCCCGGGAACTGGCGCAGCTGATCATAGAGGGCGCGCTGCATTTCGTCTTCGGAAACCTCGATACCGGCCTTTTCACCGATTTCGGAAAGCACGAGGCCGAGACGGACGCGGCGCTCTGCGAGCTTGCGATATTCTTCGCGAGCCTTCTCTTCCGTGGTGTCTTCGTCTTCGAAGGTCTTGCCGGACTGGGCGAGATCGGTGTTGATCTGGCGCCAGATGTTGTCGAACTCGGCGTCAACCAGGCGGGACGGCGTTTCGAACTGATAGAGGCCGTCGAGCTGGTCCAGGATCTGGCGCTTCAGCTTCTGGCGGGTGACCGAGCCATACTGGCCTTCGATCTGGCCGCGGACGATTTCCTTCAGCTTTTCGGCGGATTCGACGCCAAGCTTGGAAGCGAGTTCGTCGTTGATCTCGACTTCGCCCGGAGCGGCCACTTCCTTGACCGTGATGTCGAAGGTCGCTTCCTTGCCGGCGAGGTTCGTGGCCGGGTAATCGGCCGGGAAGGTTACGGTGATGACCTTCTCGTCGCCAGCCTTGAGGCCGACGAGCTGCTCTTCGAAGCCGGGGATGAAGCGGCCGGAGCCGAGAACGAGCTGTGCGTCCTCATCCTTGCCGCCGTCGAACGGAACGCCGTCGACCTTGCCGAGGTAATCCATGGTCACACGGTCGCCTTCGGCGGCCTTGCCCTTCTTCGGCTCGTAGGAACGGGCGCTTTCGGCAATGCGCTTGATCTGCTCGGTGACTTCGTCTTCGGCGATCTCGACGACTTCGCGGGTGACCTTGATGCCATCGACCGACTTCAGCTCGAAGGACGGGATGACTTCATAGGACAGGGTGAACTCGAAATCGGCCTGTGCGGACAGGATCTTTTCCGCTTCGTCCTGATCCTCGGTCATGGAGACCTCGGGCTGGGTGGCGGACTTTTCGCCACGCTCGGTCAGGATGGCGGTCGGACGCTCGCGGACGATCTCGTTGACCAGCTCGGCCATGATCGACTTGCCGTACATCTTCTTCAGATGAGCGACCGGAACCTTGCCGGGACGGAAGCCGTTGATGCGGACCCGATCCTTGGCATCGGCCAGGCGCTCGTTCATCTGAGCTTCCATGTCCTTGGCCGGAATGACGACCTTCAATTCGCGCTTCAGGCCTTCCGAGAGCGTTTCGATTACCTGCATGTTCGTACCTTCATTTCGTGGCGGCCGTGCCCAGCCAGCCGGTTGTTCGGTGGGCACGGCGACGGGAGATTCCCGCGCGCGGCCGAGTAAGAAAATTCCTTTACATCCTGCCCTGCAAGATGGCGCCGGAACGGTTCATACCGCAAACCAGGCTTTCGCCCCGTCGCGGCAAGCGGCTATCATGGTGCGGGTAGAGAGACTCGAACTCCCACGCTTTTGGCGCTTGGACCTAAACCAAGTGCGTCTACCAATTCCGCCATACCCGCGTCCCTGAATCCAATGCCTGCGCAAAGGCCTTCCGGAGCGCGGCGTCTCTATATCACCCGTTTTGGCCTGCGCAAAGGGAAAATGACGCTCCCGTGAACCTCGTCCGCCCTTTACGGAGCGGACGGCGCGGCGGCGCCTTCGGGTGGCAGCACGCGAAGCGATGCAATCCGCGAGGAACCATCCTCGAGCACCCGCGCCTCGACCAGGATGCGGCTGCCATTGCGCGCTTCCTCCAGCGCCTTGCCCTCGCCTTCCGGCACGTAATAGCGCTCGAGGCCATAATCTGCCCGCAGTACGGACGGCTTCTCGGCGGAAGGCTCGAACCGGAAGGGGAGCGACCGGATGACCACCCGTCCCTCCGAGGGGATGAGCGGGAAGAATGACGCCTCTGCGGCATGCCATGTGCCATCCGCATCCGGCACCAGAGCGACATATAATGTCTGATCCCCTGCTTCGGTTGGCCATTCTCCTGTTATCAGCGCGGTATCCAGTGCGGAGAAGTCGTAGGCGAGGACGACATATTCCCCGCGCAGGAGATCGCGCGGATCGACCGGTACGGTCTTCAGCGTCACGGGCGTGCCGTTCGCCAGGATGTCTTCGCTGCCTTTCATCATGGCGGCGAGGATGCCCGTCTGCAGGCCTGCGGCAAGGAGGGCAGCCACGATCAGGCGGCGGCGGGTCAGGTGCGTGTCAAGGAGCATGATCAGACCTCTCTTGGCTCTTGGCGCGCGCCGAAGCGCTTCTCCAGGCGGATGACGAGCCATGCGACGAGCCCGAGGAACAGCCCCGAGAGCAGGAAGATGCCCGAGGTGCCGAGCATCGAGCCGATGACCTCCATGGAGAGATACAGAAGCTCGCCGGCGAAGACGACATAGCCGAGATAGCGGATCGCACCGTTGTCCCGGCCTTCAAGGGCGATACCCAGAACTGCAAAAGCGGCGGCGAGTATCGCCGGAACAGCCTCATGGAGGGCCGAGCTGTCGCTGCCGAAGAAGTTGCCCACGTCGATCTGCCAGAGCAGGAGACCCATGAGCGCCAGCACGAAGCTGTAAAAGGCCGGTGCCGGGCCTGCAGCGCGCGCCAGCCGGTGAAGCGGCGAGGCAGGCAGCGCGGCGGCGAGGAACAGCAGCGTCCCCACGACCGCGATCTGCCAGGCCGGCAAGCCGAGCCGGTGATCCACGTAGATGCGCGCCACCCAGGCGAGACCGACAAGATAGGAAAGATGCCGGGCGCGCATCGCCCCCGTATAGTAGGCGAGCGCCACCACCACCAGCGCCTGCACGGGCGTTGCAAAGAACCAGGGATCCGACACCACGAAATCGCTGTGATCGATCAGCAATCCGAACTGGAACCAGGAAAGGAGGCCGGCGAAATAGGTCAGCGGTGACGAGCGGAACAGCAGCGCCGAGACCGTGCACATGATGAACCAGACCAGATTGGCGGACAGGCCGTCTCCAGAGATATGGTACATTTGCGCGATCAACGCGATCGAGGCTCCGAACGTGGCGGTGCCGAGCACCAGGAAGATACCCGGCAGGTAATTGGAGCCCCTGATCGCGGTGTAGGCGGCCGCGCCGTGGAATGCCCAGAGCGCCGCAAGCAGCAGCCCTACCCGCAACGTGCGCTCCATCCCCTCCCAGTTTGCCGCGACGAACAGCAGGATCGCGGCCGCAATCAGCACCGCGGCAAGCATCATCAGCACGCGGCCGACCGTGAAACTGTGCGGCCGTGCGTCGTATTCCTGCATCAAGGCCTCTGCCGTCGCAGCCGGCAATAGCCCCTTTGCAACCCAAAGGTCGAAGTCTTTCTTCAGTCTGCCCCGATACATCGTGGTCCCCGCTTGTTTTGCCCGACCCTAACGCAGTTGAAAGCAGGCTGAAAGCATCAGCTGCCCGAGAGAACCGCATTTGTTCGTTCCGGTGCAGTCCGTGCACAAAATTTCATCTGCAGCGAGCATGCGTTAAGCTTCCGGTAAGGATTTTGCGAGAAACTGGCAACAAGGCGAAAGATTGCGCCTTGATATGCATGAAGAGCATGTCTTTCTCCGCTTTTCCGGAGTTCGCGGCCCTTTTGATGCCGCGCAATGCGTCCTTTGTCTCCCAGTCCATTTCGCAGTGTGATCCACCGGATCTTGCGCGGGTTTTGCCATTTTTCACTGCACCGGATGGCCAGTCCGGTGTCTGCGACCGCCTTTCGAAGCTCCCTTCTCCTCCCGGGCGAGCTTCGACGCCGGCCGGATCCCCTCCTCCTCCCGGGGCCGGCCTCAACTAGAAGCCCTTCGGCGAATGGCGCCGAAGGGCTTTTTTTTTCACACCCATTCCGGGGAAATACGTAGGGAAAACCCCTTGTTTTTACTCCTGGGGCCAAAAAGTGGCGGCGTAGAGCGGGGAATCGACGGTTTATGACAGCAAAATGGCGTTAAATCCTCCCCGTTATGCGCTTCTCGCATAGGTGACATGAGAGATACGCGCTGTTCATTTTGTGCGTCGCAACATATAACCGGCTCAACGAATTCGGCAGGCGCACCCAAGACCGCCGCCACAACAAGTGTAGAAGGAAGACGAAAATGAACATCGCACGCAGCTTCAGCAACTGGCGCAAGTACCGTCAGACCGTCAACGAACTCGGCCGCATGTCCAACCGCGAACTGCACGACCTGGGTATCCACCGCTCGGAAATCCGTCGCGTCGCCAAGGAAGCCGTCGGCATCTGATTTTGCCCCGTGATCGTCGATCAGACGATCGATCTGGGTTTGAAATACGGTAAAATGGAAGCGCCCCACCTCGGGGCGCTTTCTTTTTTGCCGCTATCCTGCAAAACGGCTTACATCAGGCCTTGCGAATGAATGACGCGATCCCGATAAAGCGACACTGTCGTTTTGTTCGGATTGCGACTTGTGGATCCATGGAAAAGACGCAAATACGCCTCCATTCGTCCCTTGTTCCGGATTAGAAGATCGCCAACCGCCAAGCGAGCCGTTCCTCCCCGGACGTTGCACTAACCGGCCATCCGGAAATTGCATATCAGCTTGGCGAATATTGCAGTGCACATCACTCCTGTACGAGTGTATAAGAAACACAACGAAACGATGAAGCGCAGCGCTTCAAGACCGAACTGAACGAAGGATGACGACCATGAACCCGATTCGCGCAGCAAAGAACTGGATCAACTACCGCCGCACCCTGAACGAGCTGGGCTCGCTCTCGAACCAGACCCTCAATGACATCGGCATCACCCGCCATGACATCCGCTCCATCGCGGCTCGCAATTTCCGTTAATCGCGCCGGTCACGCGTAGCGATTACCGAAAGACGGCGCCCTTGAGGCGCCGTTTTTGATTCCGGGCAATTGGAACGCCCCGCGGCCCGTGATATGGAGCCGCTCATGACAGATCACAGCCTTCACAAACCCATTCACGTCATTGGCGGCGGCCTCGCCGGATCGGAAGCCGCCTGGCAGATTGCCGAGGCCGGCATACCCGTCATCCTTCACGAGATGCGCGGCGTGCGCGGCACCGATGCGCACAAGACCGACGGTCTGGCGGAGCTCGTCTGCTCCAACTCGTTCCGCTCCGACGATGCGACGAGCAACGCCGTCGGGGTCATTCATGCGGAAATGCGCATGGCCGGATCCCTGATCATGCGGGCGGCGGATGCCAATCAGGTCCCCGCCGGCGGCGCGCTGGCGGTCGATCGGGAGGGTTTTTCGGAAGCGGTGACGAAGGCCATAAGCACTCACCCGCTGATTACCGTCTCCCGCGAGGAGATCCAGGGGCTGCCGCCTGCCGATTGGGACAACACCATCATTGCGACCGGTCCGCTGACATCGCCTTCCCTTGCCGAAGCCATTCGTGCGGAGACGGGAGAGGACGCCCTCGCCTTTTTCGATGCCATCGCGCCTATCGTCCACCGCGAGAGCATCAACATGGACGTCTGCTGGTATCAGTCGCGCTACGACAAGGTCGGGCCCGGCGGCAACGGCAAGGACTACATCAACTGCCCGATGGACGAGGCGCAGTACAATGCCTTTGTCGATGCATTGATTGCCGGCGATGCTGTTGGCTTCAAGGAGTGGGAAGGCACGCCCTATTTCGACGGATGCCTGCCGATCGAGGTCATGGCCGAGCGCGGCCGCGAAACGCTGCGGCATGGACCGATGAAGCCGATGGGCCTTACCAATGCCCATAACCCGACCGTCAAGCCCTATGCCGTGGTGCAACTTCGCCAGGACAATGCCCTCGGCACGCTCTACAATATGGTCGGCTTTCAGACGAAGCTGAAATACGGGGCCCAGGCAGACATCTTCCGGATGATTCCCGGGCTGGAGAATGCGGAATTCGCCCGGCTCGGCGGCCTTCACCGCAACACTTATATCCAGTCGCCCATCCTGCTCGCTCCGACGCTTGCGCTGCGCAAGCGGCCGGGCCTGCGGTTTGCCGGACAGATTACCGGCTGCGAAGGCTATGTGGAAAGCGCTAGCATCGGCCTTCTCGCCGGGCGTTTCGCTGCAGCAGAGCGCATGGGCCGGACGCCGTCGACGCCCCCTGCCGCATCGGCGCTCGGAGCCCTGCTCAACCACATTACCGGCGGACACATCGTTTCGGATGACGAGCCGGGCAAGCGGTCTTTCCAGCCGATGAACATCAATTTCGGACTGTTCCCGGAGCTCGAGCCTGGCGCCATGGTGCGTCCGGAAGGCTCGAAGCGGTTGCGCGGCAAGGAAAAAACCGTCTTCAAGCGCCAGCTTCTTGCAAAGCGGGCGCTCGAGGCCTGCAGGGAATGGCTGGATCGGGGTCTGTTCGCCTGAGCGAACCTGCGGATGAGATGAACTGAGGTGCCGGCCTAGCTGCCGGCCCTGCTCGCCATGGCCACCTTGCCGGCCTCCGGCACGTAATTTCCGAGCAGCCACAGGGAAACTTCCGCCGCATCCTGCGGGCTTGGAAACACGAAGGTCCCGCTCAGATGGGCGGCATCGGCAAAGTCGATGCGAAGGCCCTTGCCGTCGGGCGTGCCAGCGACATGCACCGTTCCCGGCTCGATCAAATGGCAACCATAGTGACCGCGCATGTTGCGCATGAATCCTGCCTTGTTGTCATGCAGGCGAACGAAGAGCACCTCGCCATCGGCGGTCGCATGCAGCTGGCGGATGGCTTCGTTGGGGAAGGCGCGGCCGAACTCGAGGATGGCCGCACCCGTATCGCGGAAGCCCCTCTCCTCGTTCTTCTCGCCCAGCCGGTTGGCCGCATAGGCGGCCCAGAGGACCGCAGCCATCAGGATTGCCCAGGTCACCATGCCGAACGTCATTCAAGCTCCTCCATATGCCGCTTCTCAGAGAGAACGCCTGCTGTGCGTTAACAGACGAAACTTGCACGTGACTGGCAAGTGGCCACCTCAGAAGCGACGGCGCCAGAGCATCAAGGCCATGAAAAGCTGCCGGCGCCATTGCGGTGCACGCAGGCCTCCCTCAAGCGCCAGTGCGGGGGAGCGCGCTGCCTTGTCGAGAACCCGCCGCACAAGCGCCACGGGCAGATAGGCGGGCACAAGCCTTTCCGGAAGGCTGGATCCCGCAGGCAATGTCCGTCGCAGGTGATCGAGTCCGAGGCCCGCAAAAGCTTCGATGGCCGCCGACAGCCGTGGCTTGTCCGTGCCGGCGAGGAATGCCTCACGATCGAGGCCGGTCGCCGCGAGTATCTCGCGCGGGACCAGCACCTGGCCCCGGGCCCTATGAACCGGCAGCAGCAGCAGGGCGCCGGCCACCGCCTGTGCGACCCCCGCATGCCCGGCCGTTTCCGCCTGACCCAGAGCCGCTTCCGGATCGAGGACCAGGCTTACCAGCTGGATGAGCGCCGAAGCCGTTTCCCCCGCATAGCCTTCGAAGGCCTGAACGCTTTCCATCGGGTCGTCGTAGAGGTCGAAGATGCGCGCCTCGCTCATGGCAACCAGCGGGGCGACGGGAAGCTTGTAGGTGCGGACGGCTTCGAGAAGTTCGGCTGCGAGGGGGTTCGCCTCGCTGGAGCCATGGGCGCTGCCCTCGAGCAGATCGCGCCAGTATTGCAGGCGCACCTCTCCCGGAAGAGGTTCCCGGACCAGATCCCTCACCCGCGCCAGTTCGGCATGATAGGCATAGAGTGCGGCGAGCGGCCGTCTCTTGTCCTCCGGCGACAGGAGAACCGCCAGATAGCGGTCGACATCCGTCTCCCTGAGACCGGCAAGGGTGATGGCGGCGTTGTCCGATGGCTCTGCCATCGCTCACACCGCAATCAGCGCGGCGGCCACCGCGCGGGATTCGGCCAGCATGATGTTGTAGGTGCGCACCGCCGCCCCCGTGCTCATGGGGTCGCTGCCGATGCCCTTTTCCCGCAGCGCCGCCTTCAGCGCCGCAGGAAGAGGCACGAGGCTCCTGCCGGTTCCCACCAGCAGCACCTCGATGCCCTCGGCTTCCGCAATCACGCGGGCGAAAAGGTCCGGTGTCAGAGCGGCCCCCTCCTCGGCGTCCCAGCCATGGATGCCGGACGGCAGGCACAGGATCGATCCCCGGTGCGACATGTCGGCAAAGCGGAAACCGCCATTGCCATAGGCATCTATCGGTGCACGGCCCGGAAAGTGAGCCTGCCGGATTTCGATCCCCCGCGCCATCAGACCGCCGCTTCGCCGACATCGGGCGTCTTGGCGTCCTCTTCCTTCTGGAAGACATCAGGACGGAGCCGGAAGGCGATGAGCACCGGCGCCGCGATGTAGATGGAGGAGAAAGTGCCAACGGCCACGCCGAAGAGCATTGCGAAGGTGAACGAGCGGATAACCTCGCCGCCGAAGAGATAGAGCCCCAGAAGAGCGATCAGGGTCGTTGCCGACGTGAGGATGGTACGCGACAGCGTGGTGTTGATCGACGTGTCGATCAGCACCGGAAGCGGCATCTTCTTGAACCGGCGCAGGTTCTCGCGCATGCGGTCATACACCACCACCGTGTCGTTCAGCGAATAGCCGACGATGGTCAGGATGGCCGCGATACTGGTGAGATTGAATTCCGCGCCCGTGAAGACGAAGAGGCCGAGGGTCAGGATCACGTCGTGCAGCGTGGCGATGATCGCGCCCAGCGCAAACTGCCACTCGAAGCGCACCCAGATGTAGATCAGGATGGCCGCCAGCGACGCCAGAACGCCCAGCGTTGCCATGGTGGTCAGCTCGCCCGAAACGGACGGTCCGACGACCTCCACGCGACGGAACTCGTAGGTATCCTCGAGTTCGCTGCGGATCAGGTTCACGGCCGATTGCTCGGCGTTCTCCCCGCCCTCCTGGGCCTGGACGCGAACCAGCGCACTTGCCGGATCGCCGAAACCCTGGGCCTGGATTTCGCCGAGGTTGAGCTCGCTCAGGCGCTCGCGGATGTCGCCCAGATCGGCGTCGCCCTGCTTCGCCTTCAGCTCGATGATCGAACCGCCCTTGAAGTCGATGCCGAGATTGAGGCCAATCGTTGCAAAGCCCACGACCGAGGCCAGCGAGAGCACCGCCGTCACGATGAAGGTGTAGCGGCGGAAGCCCATGAAGCCGATGTTGGTTCCGTCGAACATGCCGGTGCGTACGCCCTTCGGCAGGTGCTTGGGACGGCTGCGCCGAACCCAGAAGGCCACCATGCCGCGGCTGAGGCTGTAAGCGGCGAAAACGGTCGTGATGATACCGATGGACAGCGTCACGGCAAAGCCGCGGACGGGGCCGGTGCCCATGTAGAACAGGATCACGGCAGCAATCAGCGTGGTGACGTTGGCGTCGATGATGGTGCCCCAGGCACGTTCGAAGCCGATGTCGAGAGCCTGGACGAAACTGCGGCCATTGCGCACTTCTTCGCGAACGCGCTCGTAGATCAGAACGTTGGAGTCCACCGCCTGACCCATGGTCAGAACGATGCCGGCGATGCCTGGCAGCGTCAGCGTCGCTCCGATCATGCTCAGCAGGGCCATGATCAGCAGCAGGTTCGCGATGAGCGCGATGTTGGCGATCAGGCCGAGGAAGCCATAGAAGAAGAACATGAAGAGGAATACGGCAACCGCCGAGATGATCGACGCCACGAGCCCTGCCGAAATGGAGTCGGCGCCGAGGCTCGGGCCAACGGTGCGTTCTTCCACGACGGTCAGCGTGGCCGGGAGTGCACCCGCGCGCAGAAGCACGGCGAGGTCGTTGGCGGTTTCAACCGTGAAGTTGCCCGAGATCTGGCCCGAGCCGCCGATGATCGGTTCGTTGATGCGCGGAGCGGAAATGACCTGGTTGTCGAGAATGATGGCGAAGGGCTTGCCGACATTCTGCTGAGTCGCCTCGGCAAAGCGCAGTGCCCCCTTCGAGTTGAAGCGGAAGCTGACGACCGGTTCGCTGTTCTGCTGGTTGATGCTGGCCTGCGCATCGACAAGATCTTCGCCCGAGACCAGGACCCGCTTCTCGACCACATAGGGCACCGGCGGATCGTCCTGAGAGTAAAGCACCTCGGTTCCGGCCGGCGGGCGGCCATTGATGGCCTCCTGCACCGGGACGGAGAGGTCCACCATGCGGAAGGTCAGCTTGGCCGTCTGGTTCAGCAGCGCCTTGAGGCGCTGGGGATCCTGAAGGCCGGGCACCTGAACGATGATGCGGTCCTGACCCTGCCGCTGGATCAGGGGCTCGGTCGTGCCGAGTTCGTCGACGCGGCGGCGCACCACTTCGATGGACTGCGTGACGGCGGAGGTGATGCGATAATTGATGCCGTCATCGGTGATGTTGATCTTGAGAAGACCGTCCTGGCCCTCCTCGAGCGTCGCCTCCTGAATGGACCCGCCGGTGAGGCCACCGACGCTCACCAGCGCGGTCAGGGGCTTCAGGGCCTCCTTCGCGGCCTCCACCTGGTTCACGTCGCTGATCCGCACCTGGACCGCCTGCCCCACACCGGCAAGCCCGGTGTAGCGGATGTTGGCCTGCCGAAGGTTCTGACGCACATCGCCTACCGTCTGCTCAAGGCGCTCCTTGATGATGTCGGCGCGCTCGAGCTTGAGCATGATGTGCGATCCGCCCTGCAGATCGAGACCCAGCGTAACGCGCTTGTGCGGCAGGAAGGACGGGAAGCGCGCCAGGAAATCGTCGCTGACCATGTTGGGCAGCACGACAACCAGGCTGGCAATCATCGTGAGCCAAATGGCGATGGTTTTCCACCGGGAGAAGTAAAGCATGTGTGTCTCGATTTCTTGACGCGTACGAAGGCCGACCGGAGGAGCGGCCCGTTATTCCGACTTGACGGGTTCGCCCTTGACGCGGACGTCGGCGACGAAGGAGCGCACGATGCGCACGCGGACGCCATCGGCGATCTCGACTTCCAGTTCGTTGTCGTCGACGACCTTGGTGACCTTGCCCACCACGCCGCCGCCGGTGACGACCTGATCGCCGCGGCGGATGTTCTTCAGCGTTTCCTCGCGGCGCTTGCGCTGCTGGGTCTGCGGCCGGATGAGAAGGAAGTACCATACGACCATCAGCGGCACGAAGAGCACAAACATTTCCATGCCCGAGCCGAATACGCTCGAGGTGGCATCGCCGGCTGCAGTCTGGGCATAGGCTTCGGTGATAAACATCAAAAAGCTCCTGAATTCTTCCATTGGCGCGTGGCTGCCGCACCCGCGCGGGACCGGCGGAATATAGCTGCGAACGCCGTGAATACAACTGGGGACGCCCCGCAGCCGTACCGTTTCCAGCGCTCTTAGCCTTTTCGCTTCGGAAAGATCATGGTAGCGGGGTTCGAAGTGGCGAAATAAATCGCCTTTTCCCTGCATATCCGCCCGGAGAACGCGCCATGGACGAAGGCAAACTGGACCTGTTGCTGAAAGAACTTCGCCGTCTGGCGGAAGCGACCGAACGCCTGGCAGGACCTGCGCCCGCCGAAAACGACCTGTCGGCCGCCGACTGTTTCGTCTGGTCTCCCGCAACCCGCTTTCTGCAGCCGGTTCCCCGGCCGAACCGCATCGCCCTCAAGCTGATCCGCGGTGTCGATCACGTGCGCGACATCCTCCACGAAAACACCATCCGCTTTGCGGAGGGTTTCGCGGCAAACAATGTCCTTCTCTGGGGTGCCCGCGGCATGGGCAAGTCGTCTCTGGTCAAGTCGGTCCATGCCGATGTGCGCAGCGCAGTCGCGCCGGACCTGAAGCTGGTCGAGGTTCACCGGGAGGACATCTCCACCCTCCCCGCCTTCCTCGACATCCTGAAGTCGAGGCCGGAGCGGTTCATCCTGTTCTGCGACGACCTGTCCTTCGACCATGACGATACGGCCTACAAGTCGCTCAAGGCCGCGCTCGACGGCGGCGTTGAAGGCCGGCCCGACAATGTGGTCTTTTACGCCACGTCCAACAGGCGCCACCTGCTTCCACGCAACATGATCGAGAACGAGCAATCGACCGCCATCAATCCCTCGGAGGCGGTTGAGGAAAAGGTCTCCCTGTCGGATCGTTTCGGCCTGTGGCTCGGCTTCCACAAGTGCAGCCAGGACGACTATCTCGCCATGATCGACGGCTATGCAGCCCACTATGCACTCGAGCTTGCGCCGGATGAGCTCCACCGCGAAGCGCTGGAATGGGCAACGACGCGTGGCGGTCGCTCCGGACGCGTGGCCTGGCAGTATATTCAGGACCTCGCCGGGCGGCAGAGAAAGCCGATGAATCGGGATTGATCCCGTCACAGCAAAAACCCGGCCTGGAGCCGGGTTTTTTTTGTTTCGGGCGGCTAGCCTGTCAGTTGAGATAGGTCATCGGGTTGACCGGGGTCGCATCCTTGCGAACCTCGAAGTGGACCTGCGGACGCTTGGCGTTGCCGCTCATGCCGGACGAGGCCAGCGTCTGGCCGCGCTGTACCTTCTGGCCGCGGGTTACGTTGAGACTGTCAGCATTGCCGTAGACGGTCACCGTGCCGTCGTCGTGGCGGACGAGGACAGTGTTGCCGAGCTCCTTCAGGCCGTTGCCGGCATAGATGACCACGCCGTTTTCGGCTGCCTTGATCGGCGTTCCGGCCGGCACCGAGATGTCGATGCCGTCGTTGCGGTTGCCCTCGACGTTGCTGCCGTAACCGGCAATCACGGCGCCGCGAACCGGCCAGCGATATTTGCCGATGCCGGTCTGGTCCGGCGCTTCCGTATCGTCCGCCTTGGCGGCGGCCTCGGTTACGGTTTCCTTCGCAACCGGCGGCTTGTAGGCCTCCGGCTGGGCAGCGGGCTTGGCAATGGCTGCGGTTGCCGCGGGAGCAGCGGCCTCCTTCGCGGAGATGGATGCCGTCTTCACGGAATCGGCGGCCTCGGCCGGTGCACCGCCCTTGCCGGGCAGCTTCAGCACCTGGCCGACGCGAATAGCGGAGGCGGTCAGGCCGTTGGCGGCCTTGAGCTCGTCGATATGGGTCCCGGTTACGCGTGCAATCTTGGCCAGCGAATCGCCGGGCTTCACGGTGTAGGTACCGCCTTCACCGCCGCCGGCAGCAGGCTGGGGAAGCTTCGTCCCGTCTGCAAGCTGCTTGTTGCGCAGCGTGCCGCCGGAAGGCAGCGTTGCCACCTCGTTTGTGGGCTCCTTGGCCGGCATGGGCAGCTTGCCCGTGGGAAGATCCGCAACCTGGGCGGAACCCTTGGCGGCATTCGGCGCACGGCCGAAGGTAGGAATGATGATCTGCTGACCGACGGTTACCTGACCGGCGGAGGCAAGGCCGTTCACCCGCAGGATTTCCTTCTCCGGAACGCCGTAGCGGCGGGAAAGACCGGCGATGGTTTCGCCGGGGCGCAGCGTCACCGAAGGCGCGCCGTTGGCGCTCCATCCGGACTTCGAAGGAAGCTCGGCGAGCTTGGGTGCAGACGGGATCTTCGCGGGCATCGGCTGGGCAAGCGCGACCTTGCCAGCGGCAGAACCGGGGGCGGACAGCGTGGAGCGTTCGACGGCAACGGGCGTGGAGGCAAGACGGGCCTGGGAAACCGAGGTCGTGCCGGTGGTCACGCCGTCATAGGGTTTGCCGGGGAATGGCTGATTGAGGGCGGCGGTGCGGGTTGCTGCCGCGTTCGCGGGCTGCTGATAGACACCCGCATTCGCAGTCTGCGCGCCATAGCCGCCGATGTCCTGCTGCGGAATGGGGGCATCGCCTGCGAGACCCGTAATGTTCCGGTGAGGAATGGAGTTCGTGGTCATCTGGTCCGTGTTGGACGAAAACAACCCGCCAAACCGGCTTACGTCAGAACTGCAGCCTGCCGCAGATCCGGCCAGCAACATGGCAAACAACGCTTTTGCGGTCGATTTGCCGACCCTTCCCGATACCCAAACACGCATGACTCGCACCCACCAATAACGCGAACTCTTGGATATGATTAAAGCGCGTTAGTGTTACCATGCGGTTAAGGAGGCGTCGCGAAAGCCCGGTTTTTGGGCAAGTTTTTGATTATGAGCCATACCCAACCCCCTGAAACGCAACGGAAACCGGGCAGGATGCGGTTAAGGAAGCGTTGCCTCGTGCAGCGAATATTAGCAAGAACCTGCGCACGGAAGACGCGAGTGCACGCTCTGCTAAAGATAGGACGAGAGACGGGGTACGATCGGGAGATAAGGCGCGTCGAACAGGATTTCCGTTTCGAAGCGGCTGCCCACCTTTGTCAGCCTCGCCATCTGGCAACGGTCCTCTCCGACGAGAAGCGGCGCGATCATCGAACCGCCGGAAACCAGCTGCTCCGCATAGAACCGCGGCATGGAGGGAAAGGCATTGGTGACCAGAATGCGGTCGAAGGTGCCGTCTCCCTGAAGCCCGGCGCTGCCATCCGCGTGACGGACGATGATGTTCCGCAGGCCCAGCTGGTCGAAGCGTTTCTGTGCTTCGGTGGTCAGGGTCCTGTAGCGGTCTATCGTCAGCACGCGCTCGACGAGCCGTGCCATGACGGCAGCCGTAAAGCCGCTGCCCGTGCCGACCTCCAGAATGCGGTGGCCGGACTTGAGCTTGAGGCGGTCGATGATGCGCACCGCAAGATCCACACCCTCCATGAACGCGCCGCACTCGATCGGGATCGTACGTGACGAATAGGCGGAGGCGGCATACTGGGACGGAACGAACTGGGTTCGCGGCGTCTGCTCGACGGCGGTCAGAAGGTCGATGTCGTTGATGCCCTCTGCCCGCAGCCGCAGGACCAGACCGGCAAAACCTTCCTTCTCGCCGAGACGGGCATTCATGCATGCCCTCCCAGATCCAGCGCCTTCACGATTTTCGCCTGCGCTTCGTAATCGGTCAGGTCAAGCTTGAGCGGGGTGACGGAAATCTTGCCATTCCGCAGCGCATGAATGTCCGTGCCCTCCTCGAAGGCGCCACGACGCTCACCGAAGCGCAGCCAGTAGTAGGGAAATCCGCGCCCGTCTGCCCGCTCCTCGATGACAAGGCCGTGGTCGAGCTTGCCCTGTCGGGTTACGGCGACGCCCTTCACCTCATCCGGCGGGCAATAGGGGAAATTGATGTTCACGAGCGTACCCGGGCTGGGGCCGGCATCCAGAAGCTGCTGGAGGATCTCGGGCGCAAACTTCTCGGTCGTTTTCCAGGAAATCGTGCGTCCGGAGTTCGGAATATAGGCTTGCGACAACGCAAACGAGGGAATGCCAAGCAGGGTCCCCTCGATGGCGCCGGCAACCGTGCCGGAATAGGTGACATCATCAGCCACGTTGGAGCCGCAGTTGACACCGGAGAGGATGAGATCGGGTGGGCTGTCGAGCACCTCCCGGACGCCCATGATGACGCAGTCGGTGGGCGTACCCTTGAGGGCGAACCGCGTGGGGCCTGCCTTGCGCAGCCGCAGCGGCTCGGAAAGCGTCAGCGAGTGGGCAAGGCCGCTCTGATCGGTTTCCGGTGCCACCACCCAGACGTCGTCGGTGAACTGACGGGCAATCCGCTCCAGAACGGCGAGGCCCTCCGCATGGATTCCGTCATCGTTCGTCAGAAGAATTCTCATCCGCCAGTCCTCGACACGCCGCCATCAGACGGCTTTGGTGATCACCTTCATGCCGCCCATGTAGGGCACCAGAACATCGGGAACAGTCACGGAGCCATCGGGGTTCTGGTAGTTTTCCAGCACGGCGATCAGCGCCCGGCCGACGGCCACGCCGGAGCCGTTGAGGGTATGGACGAAGCGCGTTGCCTTGTCGTCCTTCCCGCGGTAGCGCGCATTCATGCGGCGGCCCTGGAAGTCTCCGCAAACCGAGCAGGAGGAAATCTCGCGGTAAGCATCCTGCCCCGGAAGCCACACCTCGATATCGTAGGTCTTGCGCGCGCCGAAGCCCATGTCGCCGGTGCAAAGGGTCATGGTGCGGAAATGCAGGCCGAGGCGCTTGAGAACTTCTTCCGCGGCCGCCGTCATGCGCTCATGCTCCGCAATCGCGGTGTCCGCATCGGTGATCGACACGAGCTCGCACTTCATGAACTGGTGCTGACGAAGCATGCCACGCGTATCGCGGCCCGCAGAGCCGGCTTCCGAACGGAAGCAGGGCGTGAGCGCGGTGAAGCGGAGCGGCAGCTTGTCCTGATCCAGGATATCGCCCGAAACCAGGTTGGTCAGCGGCACCTCGGCCGTCGGAATGAGCCAGCGTCCGTCGGTGGTCTGGAAGAGGTCCTCCGAGAATTTCGGCAGCTGGCCGGTCCCGTACATCGCATCGTCGCGCACCATCAGAGGCGGATTGACCTCGGTATAGCCGTGCTCGGTGGTGTGAACATCGACCATGAACTGGCCGAGCGCGCGCTCGAGCCGCGCGAGCGGCCCCATCAGGACGGTGAAGCGGGCCCCGGAGAGCTTTGCCGCCCCCTCGAAGTTCATGTAACCGAGCCCCTCGCCGATCTCGAAGTGCTCGAGTGGCTTGTAGGCGAAGCCGGGCTTCTCGCCGTGGGTACGGGCAACGACGTTGTCGTGCTCGTCCTTGCCGACAGGCACATCGTCCAGCGGCACGTTGGGGATGCGCGAAAGAGCATCGTTGAGCGCTGCCGTCAGCTGCCGCTCTTCCTCTTCCATGGCCGGCATGGAGGTCTTGAACTCCGCGACCTCCGCCTTCAGGGCTTCGGCCCGCGCGGCGTCCTTCTGCGCCATTGCCAACCCGATTTCCTTCGAGGCGGCATTGCGGCGGGACTGCATGTCCTGGAGACCCTGCACGGCGGCGCGGCGCTTCTCGTCAAGCGCAATCAGCTCCGCCGCCTGCGGCTCGGCACCCCGCTTTGCCAGCGCGGCATCCAGTTCGGCAGCGTTTTCGCGAATCCATTTGATATCAAGCATGGTCGTTCCAGATAGTTCGACTGTGGGCCGGACACGGCAAAGGCGGCGCCAGCATGGGAGACCGCCTCGCACTGTGCAGGACAGGTGGGAAAAGCCACGCCGAACGCGGCTTCAGGGGGTCTCTTCCGCCTCGGCGGCCGCCTTGGCGAGGGCTTCCCTGCTCCTGTTCCGCTCGATGAGTCGGGCGGTATAGATGGAGATTTCGTAGAGAAGGATCGCAGGCAGTGCAAGACCGATCTGGGACATCGGATCCGGCGGGGTGAGGACTGCGGCGACAACGAAGGCGATGACGACCGCATACTTCCGCTTCTCGGCAAGCCCCTGTGCCGTCACGATGCCGACGCGCGCCAGCAGCGATGTGACGACCGGCAGCTGGAAGACCAACCCGAAGGAAAAGACCAGCGTCATGATGAGGCTGAGATATTCCGAGACCTTCGGCATCAGCGAGATCGCGACCTGGCCCTGCTCCGGCGCCTGCTGCATGGCGAGGAAGAACCACATCACCATCGGCGTGAAGAAGAAATAGACCAGTGCCCCGCCGAGCAGGAACAGCAGGGGCGACGCTATCAGAAAGGGCAGGAAGGCCGCGCGTTCGTTCTTGTAGAGGCCCGGAGCCACGAACTTGTAGATCTGCGAGGCAATCACCGGAAAGGCAATGACCATCGCCGAGAACATCGCAACCTTCACCTGCGTGAAGAAGAATTCCTGCGGCGCGGTGTAGATCAGCTCGGATTTCGCGATGTCGAGCCCGGCCCACTGGACTGCCCATTTGTAGGGATAGACCAGATAATTGAAGATGTGCTTGGCAAAGTAGAAGCTCACCAGGAAGGCAAGGAAAAACGCGCCGAGCGACCAGATCAGGCGACGGCGGAGCTCGATCAGATGCTCAAGCAGCGGCTGGGGCTTGTCCTCGTAGTCGCCGATCATGCCTTGTCCTTCTTCGTGGCGGTGGTCTTCTTGCGGGGCTTCTCGGCGGGCATCGCAACCTCTGCCGCCGGGGCCGCCTTCTTGCGGGAGGCCGGCTTCGGCGCATCGGCGGAAACTTCGGCCTTCGCGCTACGCTTGGCGCGGGGCTTCGGCGTAACCACCTCTGCGACTGGAGCCACCGGCAGGGATGCGGCAAGCGCTGCAGTCGAAACCACAGGCGCCGCCTCGCCGGGGACGACGGTCTTGCCCGGTTCCGGCACGACGGCAGGCGGTGCTGCATCGAGCGCGACCGGTGGAGCCGGTATGGTTACGGCGGAGGCATCGGCAGAAGGCGCGGCAGCCGAGGCGGGATTGGCCTCGACCGTCTTCTTGATATCGGAGCGGATGTCCTCGGCGGCCTGGCGCAGAGGAGTCATGGCTTCCCGTATGGTGTTGACGGGATGCAGACGCTGAACATCGGTGATCGTCTGACGCAGATCGCCCATGTCTGCCTCGTTGAGGGCGTCATCGAACTGCTTGCGGAACTCGCCTGCCATGGACGAGAACTTGCGGGACATGCGCCCGAATGCGCGAAGCATGGGCGGGAGGTCCTTCGGACCCACCACCACAATCAGAACAACCGCGATAACGAGCAGTTCGGACCAGCCGACATCAAGCATGGAATGAGGCTCCTGAGGCCCTTGATGCTTTAGGCCGCGCGCCAGAAGGGCGCGCATTGCCTGACCGGAGTATGAATATGCCGACCCTTCCCGCCCCGGCCATGGGAAAGGAGCCCGCCGCCCGGATCCGGCGCCTTACTTGACCTCGTCGGCCTTGTGCTCGACGGTCTTCGACGGCTCTGCCGGAGCGTCGTCGTCCGCCATGCCCTTCTTGAAGCTCTTGATGCCCTTCGCAACGTCGCCCATGAGTTCCGGGATCTTGCCGCGGCCGAACATGAGCAACACGATCGCCAGCACGATCAACCAATGCCAAATGCTGAAAGAACCCATGATGCACTCCCTCTTATGACGTAGATTTCATGTATGATGTTTGGGTGTCTTTTTCAAACACCAAAATGGCCTGCGGATTTACATCCACTGTCACGTCCCGGATGCCCTGCGGCAGGAGGTCCGCGCGGATGCGTGCGCGCACCGGCTGCTCGCTGCCCGGAACTGCCAGACTGAGCAGCTCGACGACACCCAGAAAGCGCCTTGCCAGAATGCGGGCCGGAATGGCACCGCCCTCCTCGCGCACCGAAACGCCGGAAAGCCGGACCGCGACGGAGACGGCCGCCCCTTCAGGCAGATGGCCGGCCTCGGCGGGACCAAGCGGGGTCTCGACCACGCCTCGCTTCACCGCGCCTTCGAACTCGTTGATCTCCGAGAAGAAGGCAGCCGTGAAGAGATCCCTCGGGCGACGGTAGAGATCATCCGCCGTTCCGGCCTGAACCAGTCGTCCATCCTTCAGCAGGGCAATCCGGTCCCCCATCCGCATCGCCTCCTCGGCATCATGCGTCACGACGATGGCGGTTGCGCGGGTTTCCCGCAGGATGGCCAGCGTATCGGCCCTGATCGTATCCTTTAGACGGGAATCAAGGCCTGAAAATGGCTCGTCCATCAGGAGAACGCCGGGTCGCGGGGCCAGAGCACGGGCCAGCGCCACGCGCTGCTGTTCGCCGCCGGACAGCACGTGCGGGTAGCTCTCGGCATATCGTGACAGACCGACGCGCTCGAGCGCCGCCATGGCCTCCTGTACCGCCTCGCGGGCCGGAAGCGCCGTCAGGCCGAAGCGGACATTGTCGAGAATGGTCATGTGCGGGAACAGCGCGAAATCCTGGAACATCAGGCCGATGCCGCGCTTCTCCGGAGGAAGGAACTGGTTTGGTCCCGCCACCTCCTGACCGTTCAGCACGAGACGTCCGTGGCTCTGTGCCTCGATGCCTGCGGCAATGCGAAGCAGGGTGGTCTTTCCCGAACCCGATGGCCCGAGAAGACAAAGCACCTCGCCCGGCTCTGCCGTCAGCGACACGCCCTTGATGGTCTCCTTGCCGTGATAGCTGTGCCTGATGTCCTCGAAGGACAGGCGTGCGGCGAATGTGACACCCGCAGTCCTCTTCGACTGGGTGCCTTGCGCCATCTGTCCGTCAGGAACCATTCCCGCTTGCTCACTCATACAGGCCGCGACACGCCAGCGGCATGATGAAAGCGGCAAATCAAAAAACCTGAATTTATTGGTCCGGTTCTCCACCCGGTGTCAAGAGCCCCAGCTCTTCCAGATCCAGTTGAGTGATGGGATCCTCGTCTTCGGTGAGTTCTTCCTGCATCAGCGGCAGCGGCACCTGGAAATTGGCCGGTATGCGGCTGGAGAGCAGCCCTGCCCCGCGCAGCTCTTCGAGGCCGGGCAGATCCTTGAGCTCCTCCAGTCCGAAATGATCCAGAAAATCCGTTGTGGTGCCAAGGGTCACGGGCCGACCGGGCGTGCGGCGACGGCCCCGGAACCGTATCCAGCCCGCCTCGAGAAGCACGTCCAGCGTTCCGCGCGAGGTCGCGACCCCGCGGATCTCCTCGATCTCCGCCCGGGTCACCGGCTGGTGATAGGCGATGATGGCGAGCACTTCCAGCGCTGCGCGCGACAGCTTCCTCGGCTCTTCCTGATCCGTGCGGATGTAGAAGGACAGATCGCCCGCTGTGCGAAAGGCCCAGTTGTCGCCCACCTGAACCAGGTTGACGCCCCGTCCCGCATAATCCGCCTTCAGCGACCCCATCACGACGCGCACGTCGAGGTCGCGCGGAAGACGGTCCTGGAGGTAGGCTTCCGAAACGGGCTGGGCGGAGGCGAAGACCAGCGCCTCGGCGATGCGCCTGGCCTCCGCCAGGGCAGGATGAATGCGGGGCGTTTCCGGACGAACCGGACCTTCGGCGGAAGAGCTGTCGTCAGCCGACATCGCCATCTCCCTCCTCCGGAAGCACGCCCGAGCGCTGGCCTCGGCGCATGTAGATCGGCTGGAAGGCGCCCTCTTGCCGGATTTCCAGGCTCCCCTCCCGGACCATTTCCAGCGAGGCGGCGAAGGCACTGGCAATCGCCGTCACCCGGTCTGCCGGCTGCACGAGATACTTCAGCAGATAGGTATCGAGTGCCGTCCAGTCCGCCATCTCGCCCACAAGCCGGTTCAGAATGCCGCGCGCATCGGCGAGCGACCAGACCCGCCGCTTCTCGATGGTCACCTGCGTGATGGCCTGCCGCTGGCGCAGCGCCGCATAGGCCGTCAGCAGGTCGTAGAGCGAGGCATCGTAGGAGGACCGACGCACTTCGGGAATGTGCTCGGGCGCTCCCCGGGCAAAGACATCGCGGCCCAGCCTGTCGCGATTGATGAGGCGTTCGGCGGCATGACGCATGGCCTCGAGCCGTTTCAGACGGAAGGCGAGCGTTGCCGCCATCTCCTCGCCGCTCGGTCCATCGTCCTTTGCCTGTTGCGGGATGAGCAGCCGGGACTTCAGGAAGGCGAGCCAGGCGGCCATGACGAGATAGTCCGCCGCCAGTTCGATGCGCACCTTGCGGGCGCTCTCGACGAATTCGAGATATTGCTCGGCCAGTGCCAGAACGGAAATCCGTGCCAGATCGACCTTCTGGCTCCGGGCCAGATGGAGCAGCAGGTCGAGCGGCCCCTCGAACCCCGCCACATCGATGATCAGCGCCGGGTCTCCCGTCGCGCGGTCGTCTTCGGCATCCGTCCAGAAGCGCTCCAGCGGAGCGCTGGCCGTTGCCGCATCCGTCCTGCCCTTCGAGACCACCATGGCTTTTCCCCGTCAGGCGACCGGCAACATTGCATTGAATTCGGCGCGCAACATCTCCTCGGAAGAGCCGTCCGGCGCCTTCAGCGAAGCCAGCGCGTTCGCCGCACGTTCGGCAGACTTGCCCGCAAGCGGCCTTGCCTCCGCAACCACGGCCTTCATTTCTTCCATAAGTCCGTTGCAGTGCAGGACGATGTCGATGCCGCTTGCCGCAATGGCGCGGGCGCGCTCCGCGAGATTGCCCTTGAGCGCATTCATGGAGCTGTCGTCCGAGATCAGCAGACCGTCGAACCCGATATGTCCGCGGATCACCTCCTCGATGACGGTGCGGGAGGTGGTCGCCGGATTTTCCGCGTCATAGGCGGAGAAAACCACATGGCAGCTCATGCCGCAGGCTTCGTCCTTCAGTGCCCGGAAAGGCGCGAAGTCGTGTGCCTCGAGTTCCGCCCGGGAAGCATTGACCACCGGCAATTCATGATGGGAATCCGCCATGCCGCGCCCGTGTCCCGGCATGTGCTTCATGCAGGGCAGCATGCCGCCCGCCTTCAGGCCCTCTGCCGCGGCCCGGCCCATTTCAGTTACAGTAACCGGGTCGAAGCCATAGGCACGGTTGCCGATCACGTTGCTGGCGCCTTCCACCGGCACGTCGAGAACCGGGAGGCAATCCATGGTGAAGCCAAGCTTCCGCAGGTCGAAGGCGTGCAGGCGGGACATCAGCCAGGCGGCGCGCAAGCCCCTCTCCCGGTCCTGACGGTAGATGTCGCCCAGCACCTGCGCAGAGGGATAGGCCTGCAGGATCGGCGGCTTGATGCGCTGGACGCGTCCGCCTTCCTGGTCGATCAGCACCGGTGCTTCCCAACCCACGCAGTCGCGCATGGAAGCGATCAGGTCCGAGATCTGGCCGGCATCGCCGATGTTGCGGCCGAACAAGATGAAGCCCCAGGGGCGATGGTCGCGGTAGAAGGCTTTCTCGTCCGCGGTGAGGGTCAGGCCGGAACAGCCCAGGATCAGTGCTTTTGATTCGCTCATGGTCGAATCATACGGCCGGTTTCGCCAATGGCGATAAGGTCAAGGCGCATTTCACAGTTTTCCTTCCCATAAACGCGAAAGCGGCGGGATCGACCCGCCGCATTCCTGTTCCTGTTGCAGTGACGGAAATCACTTCGAGACGAGGCAGCTGCCGCCCGCAGCCTTCAGCTTGGTGCAGAGGGCAATGGCGTCTTCCTTGGAGCCGACATCCACGCGCAGGCGGTAATAGGTGCCCTTGTTCGGAATGTTGGCCTGGCGGATGCCGATCGGCCGGCCACCGAGAACATTGCCGAACTTTGCCGCCATCTTCGGGATGGATGCCTTTGCATCGGCCTCGCTCGGCAGCGATGCAATCTGGACACCGTAGCTGCCGGCCGGCGGCTGGGGAGCGGCGGCGGCCTGATCGATGGACGCAGTCTCCTGCTGCGGCTGCGCTTCTTCGGGCTGACCCGGCTTCACCTTGCCGTTTTCCGTCACTGTGCTGGTCACGTTCACCGGCTGATCCGCCGGGCGGGCCGCCGGAACGGGCGTCGGGCTCGCGAGCTTGCTGGTCTTCACCGGATTGACGGGCACTTCGCTGGCAACCGGCGTGTTCGCCACCGTCGCGAGCGCATCTGCCGAAGCGGGTGTCTCGGCGTTCGACGGAGCGGCCGCCTCCCCGGCGGGCGTCAGCCGATCGGACGGAAGGGCAGCGGTCGTTTCCTGGGCAGGCGCCTGTGTTGCGGCGGCAGCCGTTGCGGGCTGCGCTGCCTGTTCTGCAACGGCAGGCTCTTCCTCCCGCGGCACCAGCGTGCCATCGGGCTTCACGATCATCGTGCGGACCTTGCGGACCTGCACGCCGCCGGGCGCATTCGCGACCGCGTCGCTGTTGCCCTGGGCCTGCGCCGTCGGCAGAAGCCGTGCGTCCTGCGTGTCCTCGACGGGCGTGGGCGTTGCTGCCGGCAGGCCGGCAGGCATGTCATCGCCGCTCTCGGGCATCAGGGTCTTCTGCACCACATCGACCGGTTCCTCTTCGGAGGTCACGAGAGCCCCCTGCTTGACCACATCCGCCTCGTTTCCAGCGACGCGATCATAAACTGCCTTGTCCTGGTTGGGCACGGTCACGCCGCCCTTGTTTTCGGGGACGACCTTCACCGGACCCTTGTCGGCCAGGATGATCTTCGGCTCGCCGGAGGCGATCACGCCGCCCTTGCCGGTGAGCACCATGTAGCCGCCGAAGCCGACCAGCGCCACAACACCCGTCGCACAGGCGGCAAGCAGAATGGAACGCAGATTGTTGCGGCGAGGCGCCTGTACCGAAAGCACCTGCGGATGAAGATGCGGCTCGTCGGCCTGCCCCAGGGGCTGGGTGAGCATCGAGCGGAAATCTTCTTCGAGTGCCTTTTCGAACTCGTCGAAGGTGTCCACCGGCGCCGGGGCCTTCTGGCGCGGCGGCTGGGATGCGGGCGCAAAGGCGTAGCCTGCAGGCTCCGCGGGCCGAGCGGGCTGGGCCGGCTGAGCTGCTACGGGCGGCAGGTTTCCGAAGAGGTTCGCCATCTCTGCATCGATATCCAGATCGTAATCCGGAACGACGACGGCGGGCTCCTCGGGCTCGGGCATCTTCAGCTCGGGAACATCGATTTCGGCGACGGCCTCGACAGGATCCTCCGCCTCCGAAAGGAGGGCGGGATCGAAGACGCCGTTGTCGGCCGGAACCGCCTCGGCTGCATAGGAAGGCGTTGCCGGCTGGTAGGTTTCCTCGACGGGAACGCGCGGCATCTGCGGAGCGGCGGCCTCGACGGAGGGGCTGCGCATTTCGTGATCAGGCTCCGGCTGCCGGAAGACCGGCATCTCGAAGACCGGTTCACGGGGAGCGGCCGGCGCTTCCATCCGCACAGGCTGGGCAGCGGTTTCAGGCACGAAGTCGGCAAAGGGACGCTTCGGTTCGGCAATCGCTGCCGCCTTCGGAGCCTGGGCGACAGCGGGCTCGTCAAAATTCAGCTCCGTCAGCTGCTGCTCGAACTCCTCGATATCGAGCTCGAAATCACCGGCGCCGAAGAGGTCGTCGAAGTCCGGCTCATCCGCATCGGCCGAAGACGCAGGAGCGGCCTTCACTTCCGGGAACGCGGGATGGGCCATTTCCTGGCGGGCAGGCTGCGCGGAGACATCGACCGCAGGCGCACGCTCGAACGGAGTGGCCACCGTGGACAGGGCCGCGATGGCCGCGTCGAAAGCCGGCTCCTGCCGGGACGCAGACGCCGTGCGGGCCACGGGAAGCTCATAGCGGGAAACGCCGTCCAGCAGATCGTCCATCGACGCATCCGCCTTGCGGGGCGGTTGCGGAGCCGCTGCGACCGGAGGCTCGAGCGCCACAACATCTTCCGAACCGACGCCGGGAAGTTCCCAGTTGATCTCGGGCTCATGCGACACGGGCGCGGCGGCGGGCTCGATGGCTGCGGGTGCAGCGGCAACGGGCTCTGTCCTTGGCGGCTCCTGGCGCTGCGCCACGTGGAAATTGGCGAGAGGCATGCGGAAACCGGTACGTGCAGCAGCGCCGACGGCCTCTGCAGGGCGCGGAGCCTCAGCGGGTGCAGGCGCGGCAACTGGGGCCCGAACCATGGAGGCGGCAGACATGGGTGCTTCGGCAGCCCAATCCAGCTCTGCCTCGTCAAGCGACTGAATGAGTTCGGCCTCGAGAAGCTCGACCGAGAAATCCGGACCTTCGGGCGCGGCAGCCTCGACGGCAGGAGCGGCCGGCTCGATGCGCTCGGAAGCGGGCCGGGCGGCCGGGCTGATGCCGGATGCGGGCGGAGAAACGGGCGCAGGCCGGGCCGCCGGCGCCATCACGCTTTCGGAACGCGCAACCACGGCGGCCAGTGCCGCGAAGGGATCCTGATCCTCATCGATATCGGAAACGGGAGCGGATGCCGGGACGGGCTCGACCCTGACAGTCTCCGCCCTCACTTCGCCGGAGACCTCCGCAGCCGCAGCTTCCGCACGCGGGCTATCGTAGGTCTCGAAAGCACGAAGCAATTCATCCTCGAGGTCGGCCACGGGATTGGCACCGGCAGGTGCTGCAGGGCTCGCCTGAGCGGCGGGCCCCGGGAATTCTGCGACGACAGGTTCGCGACGGTCTTCATCCCGAGACGGGGAGCGGACGTCCGGCCGATCCTGGAAACCGACGATCCGGGCAAGCTCCGCCAAGGGATCATCGTCCTCCTGGAAGCCTGCGCTACGCGAAGCGCCGAGGGCGAACTGTTTTTCTGCCATTACGTTCCACTCACAACTGTCAACGGTTCATTGCCAGTGCATTGTGGGTAATTGGTGGCGCTACCGCATTTCTTCCTTGGCTTCCGCTCCAACGATCAGGAGACCAGACTTCAGCACCGAAGCGACAGCGTACACCAGCCCAAGTCTGGCAAGGCTCAATTCTCGGTTTTTATCGTTAACAAAGCGTAACTCAGGCTGATCCTTACCTTTATTCCAGTGCGCATGGAAGGCACTGGCCAGGTCATACAGATAAAATGCCAGCCGATGCGGCTCCTGGGCCTGTGCCGACTGCTCGATCACACGCGGATATTCCGCAAGCTTCGCCGCCAGCTGCATTTCGCTGGGGTCCTCCAGCCGTCCGGCCACTGCATCCGCAAGGATTTTCGAATCAGTGTCGAGGTCGGTGAAGGCCTCCCTCGCCTGCCGGAAGACGGACATGCAGCGGGCGTGGGCGTACTGCACGTAGAAGACCGGGTTATCCTTCGACTGCTCCGTCACCTTGGCAAAATCGAAATCGAGCGGCTCGGAATTCTTCCGGTAGAGCATCATGAAGCGGACCGGGTCCCGACCGACTTCCTCCACCACGTCGCGCAGCGTGACGAAATCGCCGGAGCGCTTCGACATCTTCACGGGTTCGCCGTTGCGGTACAGCTTCACCAGCTGGCACAGCAGCACCGTCAGCTTCGCCTTGCCGCCGGAGACCGCACGCGCCACGGCCTCAAGCCGCTTGACGTAGCCACCGTGGTCGGCGCCGAGCACATAGATCATCTCGTCGAAGCCGCGATCGAACTTGTCCTTGAAGTAGGCGACGTCGGCCGCGAAATAGGTGTAGCTCCCGTCCGACTTGATCAGCGGCCGGTCGATGTCGTCGCCCACTTCCGTGGAGCGGAACAGCACCTGCTCGCGGTCTTCCCAGTCCTCCGGCAGCTGCCCCTTCGGCGGCGGCAGCGTGCCCTTGTAGACATGGCCCTTGAAGGTGAGGTCATTGATGGCGGTGCGGATGGCGGTTGCGCCATCGGCGTGCAGGCTCCGCTCGGAGTAGAACACCTCGTGTGTCACGTTGAGGGCGGCAAGATCCTCGCGGATCATGCCCATCATTGCGTCGATGGCGCGATCCTTGACGATCGGCAGCCACTGGTCTTCCGGCATGGCACGGAGCCGGGTGCCGAATTCCGCCTTCAGCGCCTCGCCCACGGGCACGAGATAATCGCCCGGATAGAGACCGGCCGGGATGTCCCCGATGCTCTCGCCGAGTGCCTCGCGGTAACGCAGGAACACCGAGCGCGCGAGAACGTCGATCTGCGAGCCGGCATCGTTGATGTAGTATTCCTTGGTGACCTCATAGCCCGCAAATCCGAGGAGATTGGCGAGCGCATCGCCCACCACGGCGCCGCGGCAATGCCCCACATGCATGGGGCCGGTCGGATTGGCCGATACGTATTCGACATTCACCTTGCGCCCGCCACCGACGTCGGAACGACCGAAATCCGTCCCGAGCTCGATCATCCGCGCGATCAGCCGCTGCCAGTAGGCTTTCGAGAGGCGCACGTTGATGAACCCGGGACCGGCGACCGACACGTCGCTGATATCGGGGTCCTGGCGCAGTTTTTCGCAGATGAGCTCGGCAAGCGCACGGGGATTGGTACCCAGCGGCTTGCTGAGAACCATGGCGGCATTGGTGGCCACATCACCGTGGGCGCTGTCGCGGGGCGGCTCGGCATTCACGCGTCCGAAATCCAGCTCGGATCGCTTTTCCTTGACGATTTCAAGGCTTTCCAAAGCGTTCTTAATTCTGTCTTCGAAATCGGTGAAGAGGTTCATCGCTACCATCCAGGCAAGGGAAAGGGGCCGCTGCAGGCGCAAACGGCCATGTCAAGGGCGCTGCCTAGCGCAATTCGGGTGTACGGTCAAACAGGCGCTGGTGGGCGCGGATGGCATAGGTGTCCGTCATACCGGCCAGAAAATCACCGACATGGCGGGCCTTGGCGCCGTCGTTGAGGCCGGCGATGTGATCCACCCAGTAGTGGCTTTCCATCAGCGCCGGGTCGTTCATGTAGGCCTTGAAGAGATCGGTGACGATCTGGGCCGCACCCGCGCGAACCCGCATGATGTCGGGATGTCGATAGATGTTCTTGAACAGCATGCCCTTGATCTGCCGGTCGGTCTCGGCCATTTCCGCAGAGAAGGTTGCGGTTACCTGGCTCGCGTTGCGGATATCCTGTGCCGACTGCGGTTTCAGCGCCTGAAGCCGCTGCTGGGTAACGGCAATGACATCCTCCACCATCCGGGTGATCTGGCGCCGCATGATCTCATGGGTGAAGCGGGATGGCTCGAGATGAGGATAGCGCGCCCTCACCTCCGCCATCAGGCCAGCAAGGAAGGGAATTTCTTCCAGCATGTCGAAGGTGAGATAGCCGGAGCGAAGGCCATCGTCGATGTCATGCGTGTTGTAGGCGATATCATCGGCAATGGCGGCAACCTGGGCTTCGAGGCTCGCGAAGCTAGCGAGTTCCAGATCGTGCAGCTCGCAATAATCGAGGATCGGCTGGGGAACGGGGCCACGCGTTCCCTGCCCGTCCCGGGTCATCAGCGGACCGTTGTGCTTCACGAGTCCTTCGAGCGATTCCCAGGTGAGGTTGAGACCGTCGAACTCTGCATAACGGCGCTCGAGCTTCGTGACGATGCGCAGCGACTGGGCGTTGTGATCGAACCCACCGAACGGCAGCAGAACCTCGTGCAGGGCATCCTCTCCGGTATGACCGAAGGGCGTGTGGCCGAAATCGTGCACCAGCGCCACCCCCTCGGCGAGATCCTCATCCAGACGGAGTGCGCGGGCGAGCGCACGGGCGATCTGGGCCACCTCTATCGTGTGGGTCAGGCGCGTCCGGTAGTGGTCGCTGTCGGGACCGATGAAGACCTGCGTCTTGTGCTTCAGCCTGCGGAAGGCCGTGGTGTGGACGATGCGGTCGCGGTCCCGCTGGAACTCTGAGCGCGTCAGGCTGGGGGCTTCCGGATAGAAGCGCCCGCGCGTGGTCCATGGGTCGGTGGCATAGATGGCGCGCTCCCCGCTGCCGAAACCCAGTGCTCGCGTATCGATCGTCATTCGCATTCCTTTTCGACGTCCGCATTGACGCCGCTTCGCCGCATTCATACCTATAGTATCCGTGACGGCAAAGCGTTCCACGACGACACGTCCAGGCGCAGCAGCCGCACAGCATGTCGAATACAAGTAATATCAAAAGCTTGTGCCGACATGACGCGAACGAACAGACCGACTCTCCGGACCTTGAACCCGGCAGGAGACAGAGAATGAGCGAACAGACAGTCAGCCTTTCCGAAAGCGCAGCCAAGCGAATCGCCGAGATCCTTGCTTCCGAACCCGGCAAGAACGCCATGCGGGTATCCGTCGAAGGCGGAGGGTGCTCCGGTTTTTCCTACAAGTTCGACCTCGTTGACGGCGCATCGACCGATGACGACGTCGTCATTGCCCGCGATCAAGCCAAGGTGCTGATCGACCAGCTCTCGCTGGTCTACATGGCGGGGTCCGAGATCGACTTCGTCGACAACCTGCTTGGCCAGTCCTTCCAGATCCGCAATCCCAATGCGGTGGCAAGCTGCGGCTGCGGCACCAGCTTCTCCATCTGAACGGACTTTCCGGGATAACGCCGTTTGGCGGTGGCGCGCATGCGCGGGAGAGGCTAACACTGGCCTCTCATTATCGCCGGCAAGGCAGTCGACCGACGAAAGGCACGGGCATGATCAGGATCGCGACCTGGAACATCAACGGCGTGAAGGCGCGCATCGAAAACCTCTGCCAGTGGCTGAAGGACGCGAGCCCGGACATTGCCTGCCTTCAGGAGATCAAGTCTGTCGACGAGGCCTTCCCCCGCGGCGAGATCGAGGCGCTCGGCTATCACGTGGAGACCCACGGACAGAAGGGTTTCAACGGCGTTGCCCTGCTTTCCAGGATGCGCCCCGACGAGATCAATCGCGGTTTGCCGGGCGATGAAACCGATGAACAGGCCCGCTTCATCGAGGGCGTCTTCACGATCGGCCCGCGCGCGATCCGCGTCTGCTCCCTCTACCTGCCAAACGGCAATCCCATCGATACGGAGAAATATCCTTACAAGCTCCGCTGGATGGACCGGTTGCGGACCTTTGCAACAGGGCGCCTGCAGCTTGAGGAGCCGCTCATTCTCGCTGGCGACTACAACGTCATCCCGGAACCGATCGACTGCCATGACCCGGCTGTATGGGCGAATGACGCGCTCTTCCTGCCTCAGACGCGCTCCGCGTTTCGTGAACAGGAGAACCTCGGCCTGACGGACGCGCTGCGCGCCACCACGGCGGCAGCAAAAATCTACACGTTCTGGGATTATCAGGCGGGCGCCTGGCAGAAGAACAACGGCATTCGCATCGATCACCTCCTGCTTTCGCCGGAGGCAGCGGACCGGCTTCTGTCCGTTGCGGTGGACAAGCATGTCCGGGCCTGGGAAAAGCCTTCGGACCATGTACCCGTCATCGGCAGCTTCGATTTCTGAGAGGCGCGCCGGCCTTTCTTACTGAACCGGGCCTTCGAGCGTGCCGGCTTCCGGCGGAGACGGAACATCGCTGGCACCGATGTCACCGCTGGATACTTCGGAGCCCATGGAAAGTCCCGAGCCGTCCCGGCCCGCGACCGGTTCCGCAGGCACGGCAACCGCAGATTCGGAACTGAGGGAAGCACCGCCCATTGCAGATGCTATCTGCTGCGCCATCTGGATCGCGGAGCGCCGGTCGTCCTCGCTGGCCATGGAGAAGGCCTGTTCCTGGAGGTCCTGGATCCACGGCCGGTCCTTGGGCGAACAGTGATCGAGGGCAGCGGTCATGTAGCCGAGCCCGCGGGCCGTCTGGCCTTCCTGGAAGAGCAGGCTGCCAAAGATGCCCATGGCACCTGCATGGCCGTTCTTGCGCGCACGGTTCAGCCATTTCTTGGCCTGCTCCACGTTGCGCGACCCACCTTCACCCTTCAGCATCATGCGGGCGAGCTGGTACTGGGCCTCCGGCACGCCGAAGGTCGAGGCCGCCTGGAAATAGAGCTGCCGCGCCTGGCCGAGATCCACCTTGATGGGGCTGTTGGCGATGCCGTGGCGGTAATATTCCGCCAGCGCCATCAGCGCATTGACGAAGAAGCCGGTATCTTCCGAGCCTGGCTCGATACCCTGCCCGGCAATCTCGTTATAGATCTTGAAGGCTTCGAAATCGCTCTGGGCAACACCGTCGCCATAGGCATACATGTTTGCTAGCGCCCAGCGGGAGCCCGTATGGCCCTTCTCGGCGGCATATCGGTAGGCTTCGACCGCATCCTGTTTCTGACCGCTCTTGTAGGCCTTGAACCCGAACTTGAAGAGGTCGAAGGGACCGGATTCCTTCGTCACACCGGCATTGATGTCGAAGGCCTGCGCAGCGCCGCAGCAGGAGAATGCTAGGCCGAGGCCGAGCATCATCGCCTTCACAGAGAGGTACTCAACATTCACCATTTTACCCGGTTTCCCTGGACACTGCCGCCGAGCCGCAAGACGAGCGCTCTGGCCGGCAGAACCGTCAGACCTTGTTTCTAATCTCTGTTGATGGCGATTAAGAGGCGGCTTATCGAGGCTGTCCCGCTCCCCACGGTGCCTGACGATGGAGAGACCATCCCACCGGTGGCAAGACCGGGGAATTTCAGGCACGACAGCACTGCCGCCTGCCCGTCCCAACGCCAATAAACCCAAGACCCGTTCGCTCATTCTTATCCTGAAGACGCGGCGGGCCCCTGCCCGTGCGTCATGAAGTGGGACGCTGCGCTCGCTTTGTGGCAGGAAATGGACACAATTTGCCAGGTGGAGAGGCGGCACATTCAAGTTTTTTAGATGTTGCGGAATCGTCACATTCGAAAGGCTGCAAACGCAAAAGGCCCCGGGGATGAATCCGGGGCCCTTTGTCAGATGCGCTGGCGCATATCAGAACTTGATGGTGTACGAGCCGCCGAAGGCATAGGCCCAGTCGCCGCCGGCCGTGGCATCGAAGGATGCACCGTCGGAGACCGACTGGCTGCCGGAGGTCAGGTAGGACACGGCGCCGCCGAGACGCAGTGCGCCCGGGCCTGCCTTGATCTGCGTGCCGGCGCCGACCGTCCAGGTGTCGGTCATGATGTCGGCACCCGTGCCCACGCCACGGTCCCAGGTCAGGCTGACGGTACCGGAGATGTCGTCGGTGAAGGCATGGCCAATACCGCCCTGCACCGTCCAGCCGTCACGCCAGAAGAAGTCCTTGGTGTTGGGGCCGATGCCCGTGATCGTGTAGTCCAGGGTCTGGAGCACGCTCCAGTCCGTCCACTTGACCGAGCCGTATGCCAGCCAGCCGGGCGCGATGCCGCTCTGCAGGCTCAGTTCGACCGACTGCGGCAGCGCACCCGAGCCCGTGGACGCGAAGGGCGTGCCGACCGGCACGAAAACGCCGGGGATCGGGGTGGGCAGCGGAACCGCATTGCGGAAGGTGCCTTCGGCATCGATATCGATCTGCGACCGGTACATCAGTTCTGCGCGAAGTGCGTATTCCGGGATCTCGTAAGCCGCACCGATACGGTAGCCGGCGGCGCCCTTGTCACGCAGGTTCAGCGTGCCGAGCGTCTTGACTTCGGTGTAGTCGAAGTCCTGCACGAAAACGCCACCGAGCAGCCAGGCCTTGCCGCTGCCGGCTTCCATGTTGACGCCGCAGGTCGCGCCATATTCGTTGGTTTCGAAACCGGCGCTCTTCACGGCATTCGGGGTGCGGCCGCTGGCGATATCAACCATGATGTCGGCCATCTGCGACTGCGGACCGTAATCCGACGATGCGCCGAAGGGCTGCGTGTAGCTGCCGACGCACGAGAAGCGGTCGGAGACGCGAAGCTTGGCCCCGAAGGACGGAATGCCGTAATTGTTGGTGTAGTCGCTATCGGTGGCAGCTGCGCCGCCGATGGTGTCGAAGCCGCGGTGCGGCACGACATAGAGAACGCCGGTGCGCATGTTGAATGCGCCGTCCTCATAGATCAGATCGGTATCCGCATCTCCCCGCGAAAATCCGCCTGCAAACGCAGTGCCAGCCAGACCAGCAACGATCGCCAGCGCCAGAATGCCCTTAGTAGCCACTTGAGACACGATGAAACTCCCCCCAAATCAGGATCAACCCATGAACCGGAGTTTATGCAGCTCCGGCTTGAGCGCAACTTGGCCCTTGCGCCGGGCAAAGGGGGAAATCGATGAAAGATTTACGTAAAAAAATGAACGTCGGGTGACGTTTTTTAGCCGTCCGCAACAATTTTGCTCAGCAAGCGGCAATTTCCACCCATCTTGAGAAAATCATACCATTCCCCGCGAGGCCTGTTGCAGATTTGAGACATTTCCTGAATCTGACGCAAACCACCATAAAAGGTCATTTCGCGCTCACTTTTCGCCGTGATTGCCGGTTCCCGCCACATTATTGCCCGCTTCGCCAGAATCCCGCCCGGCGTAACCCCTTGGCAGGAAAAGAAAAATCGCCCGCCTTTGCAGGCGGACGATTCTTGCATGTCAAAGACAACCTTTAGCTTTATTCCGCTTCACTGACCCGCGCAAGCGCAGCCAGAAGGTTAGAGCGCTGGGTCAGAAGCTCTTCGTGCCGGGCGCGTTCGGCGGCAACCACCTCGGGATTGGCATTGGCGACGAACTTTTCGTTCGAAAGCTTGCCGGCAATGCGCCCCATTTCCTGGTCGACCTTGGCGAGGGCCTTTTCGAGGCGCGCCTTTTCTGCGGCGACGTCGATCAGGGCGCCGAGGGGCAGGCAGGCGGTCGCCTCGCCGACGACGATCTGGGCGGAGCCCTTCGGCGCGGCGTCGGCAAAGGAGATGCCGTCGATGCGGGCGAGACGCTTGATGGCTGCTTCATGCCGGTCGAGGCGCTCGCGCACGATGCCGTGCGCCCCCACCATGACCAGCGGCGAGATGGCTGCGGGTGGGACATTCATTTCGGCCCGCGCCGAACGGATACCGGATACCAGGTCGATCAGCCAGTTGATCTCGTCGGCAGCCGCATCGTCGGCGAAGGACGGTGCCGGCCAGTCGGCATGGCAGAGCAGCGTCGGGCGAATGGCGCCCTCGCCTGCCGTGTGCGCCCACAGCTCTTCCGTCATGAAAGGCATGAAGGGGTGGAGAAGCTTGTAGGTTTCCTCGAGCACATAGGCCGCGCAGGCCTGCGCTTCGGCCTTGGCCGTCTCGTCCTCGCCGCCGAAGACGGGCTTCAGAAGTTCGAGATACCAGTCGCAGAACTGGTTCCAGACGAAGCGGTAGAGGGCACCGGCGGCATCGTTGAAGCGATGCGTCTCGATGGCTTCCGTTACGTCACGTTCCGTACGGGCAAGCTCCGTCAGGATCCAGCGGTTGATGGTCAGCCGCGTGCTGTCGGGGTTGAAGTGCGGATCGCGCTTCACGCCGTTCATCTCGGCAAACCGGGTGGCATTCCAGAGCTTGGTGCCGAAATTGCGGTAGCCGGCGATGCGGGCCGGATCGAGCTTCACGTCGCGGCCCTGGGCGGCCATGATCGCAAGCGTGAAGCGCAGGGCATCCGCGCCGTATTCGTCGATCAGTTCCAGCGGGTCGATGACGTTGCCCTTGGACTTCGACATCTTCTGCCCGTTCTTGTCGCGCACCAGCGCATGGACGTAGACGGTGTGGAAGGGCTCGACCGGATTGCCGTCCTCATCCTTCATGAAGTGCAGCGCCATCATCATCATGCGGGCGACCCAGAAGAAGATGATGTCGAAGCCGGTCACCAGCACGTCGGTCTGGTAGTATTTCGCCAGTTCCGGCGTCTCGTCCGGCCAGCCGAGCGTGGAGAAGGGCCACAGCGCGGAGGAGAACCAGGTGTCGAGCACGTCCTCGTCGCGGGTCAGGATCTCGCCCGGCTGGAAATTCTCGAGCTTTTCCTGAACCCAGGCCTTCCACGGGCCCTCATGGGCCAGATAGTGCTGGACGGCGGCGTCGAGTGCCTCTTCCTCGGTCTTCTCGACGAAGACCTGCCCATCGGGACCATACCAGGCGGGAATCTGGTGACCCCACCAGAGCTGGCGCGAAATGCACCACGGCTGGATGTTTTCCATCCATTCGTAATAGGTCTTCTCCCAGTTCTTCGGCACGAACTTGGTGCGGCCTTCGCGGACGGAAGCGATTGCCGGTTGGGCGAGCGTCTTCGCATCCACATACCACTGCTCGGTGAGCCTCGGCTCGATCGGCACGCCCCCGCGGTCGCCATGGGGGACCATGTGCTTGTGCGGCTCGATGCGGTCGACGAGCTCCCGCTCCTCCAGAAGCTCGACGATGCGCTTGCGGGCGGCAAAGCGGTCCATGCCGTCGAGTTCGTTCCAGATGGTCGCGTGCTCGGCGCTTGCCTCCAGGCCTTCGAGGAAATCCTCGTTGCCCAGAATGGCGATGCGGCCCTCGATGCTGAGAATGTTGATCTGGCGCAGGCCCGCGCGCTTGCCGACCTCGAAGTCGTTGAAGTCATGGGCGGGCGTCATCTTGACGGCGCCGGTGCCCGCGGTGGGATCCGGATACTCGTCCGCAACGATCGGAATGCGGCGGCCGGTCAGCGGCAGGACGACATGCTTGCCGACGATGGCCTTGTAGCGCTTGTCGTCGGGATGGACGGCAACGCCCGTATCGCCCAGCATGGTTTCCGGGCGGGTGGTTGCGACGACCAGATAGTCGCGCGTCTCGTATTCGGTCGGGTTGCCTTCCTCGTCGAAGGCGACCGGGTGCTGGTAGGTCACGCCCGATTCCAGCGGATAGCGCAGATGCCACAGGTTGCCGTTGACCTCGACCTGCTCCACCTCGAGGTCGGAAATGGCGGTCAGCAGCTTCGGATCCCAGTTGACCAGCCGCTTGTCCTTGTAGATCAGGCCTTCCTTGTAGAGCTGCACGAAGACGTCGAGCACGGCGCGGGACAGGCCCTCATCCATGGTGAAGCGTTCGCGCGACCAGTCGCAGGAAGCGCCGAGCCGCTTGAGCTGGTTGAAGATCAGGCCACCGGATTCGGCTTTCCACTCCCATACCTTGTCGATGAAGGCTTCGCGGCCCATGTCGCGGCGGTGCTGCTGCCGTTCCATGAGCTTGCGCTCGACCACCATCTGGGTGGCGATGCCGGCATGGTCCATGCCCGGCTGCCAGAGAACGTCCTTGCCGCGCATCCGCTCGAAGCGGACCATGATGTCCTGCAGCGTGTTGTTCAGCGCATGGCCCATGTGCAGCGAGCCCGTCACGTTCGGCGGCGGGATCACCACGCAGAAGGTTTCCGCACCCGGCTTGGCGTTCGCGCCGGCGCGAAACGCGTCGTTTTCGTCCCAGGCCTTGGCGATCTTCGGTTCAACGGTGGCGGAATCGTAAGTCTTGTCGAGCATTTGGCAGACCATGCGTGAGGGAAAATACGGGCCTCAGGGTAAATAGGATGGCTCTGCCCGAGTCAATAAAAAAGCCGCCCCCGCGCGGGGCACCGGGCTACCGGTCCGCGGCTGCCGCGCTCCGTTCCCCGGCGGAAAGGCGCCGCATCTCCACCCGGTATCGAAGCACGATGCCTGTCATGGCAACGGCAAAGAAGGGGATCGAAAGAACCCACACGGCCTTCACCCAGTCGGGCGAGGAACGGTAGAAATCGAGGATCGAAATGCTGTCCATGCGTCAGACCTCCTGAAAAGGTCCGCCAGGGCGGGATGCCCTGGCGGCCGGGGAGTTCAAACGTCGCACAACGACGACCGCCCTGCCCTTTACACTCGCGAGAATGCTGGACATGCGACAGGGCCTCCCCGGCCATGACTGGCTAGGGCTGTTGTAGCCGGGTATTGTCATATTCGACAATAGCCGTGTTGCGCGGGAAGTTTGAAGTCCCGGCCCGAACGATCGGTTCAGGCGCACCTACATTAGCATGGACTTCTTTTTGCGAAAGTCCCCGAGAGGGAGGCAGCCAACAAAAAAGGGGGCCGAGGCCCCCTTCGCGAATCGACGACGCCGTCAGGTTTCAACGGCGCGGGCCACGGGCCACGCGCTCGATCTCCTCGCGCACGAGACGCTCCACCAGCGTCGGGAGGTTGTCATCGAGCCATTCCTGCAGCATGGGGCGGAGCAGGTCCTGGGCGATTTCATCGAGAGAGCGCTGTGCGGTGAGGTTCACCATTTCCGCCAGTTCGTGGAAGGAGCGTGCGACCTGTTCACCGGTTTCGCGCGAAACCAGAGAGGTAACCTGTTCCTGAAGGTCGACCTTGGGCGCCTCGAACGGCCTTTCCTCGGCTGTGACCGGCTCATCCATAAGGGCGGCCGCGGCTTCGGCCAGACTGTCGATCTGCGGCGCTGCGGCCGGTTCTTCGCTCCGGGTTTCGCGAAGCTCTTCCGCTGCGGGCTGTGCCGGAGCGGAAGTTGGACGGGCGATGGCCTCCACGGGGCGGATGACAGGTGCGGCGCGCAGTTCAACGGCGCGTGCGGTTTCGGGCTCCGGCGCAGGCGGCGCGACGCGGGCCGTCTCCGTGCGTTCGGAAGCGGCGCGGACACGGGCGGCGACATCCGCCAGCGAGATGGAGCGGGCTTCCTCCTCACGGCGCGGCGCAGGGGGCTGCTCTGCCGGCGAATTGGCTGCAAGCGGCGGAGAAACGGCAGCGGCCGGCTGCGGACGAACCTGGGAAACGGCCACCGGGCGTTCCACCGGCTGGTTCTGGGGAGCGGCCTGAGGCGCCGGACGCGCAGCAGGCACGAAGGACGGAAGCTCGTCCTCGATCGTCAGGCGGATCTCGTCAACCAGCGCCGCACCCTGATCTTCCTCGACCACATCCATGGAAGCCAGACGCGCCAGCTCGGAATTGGCCTGATCGGGCTCGTTGCTTTCGATGATCCGGCGGATGGAGGCCAGAATTTCTTCCATGGAGGGTTCACGCGCTACACTTGGCTGAGCCATAACATTCCCCGTTTCAATCCTCGTTCCGCATGCCCGGAAACAGAAAGCCGGAAAGGCACCTGCCCTGGTGGCCGCGATATCGCCAGCGCTACGGACAAACAACAGTCGTCAGCCATCCGTTCCGCTTCGATTACCCCGAAGACTACGGGAAACCCGAACGGAAAAAAACAGCGTGAATCAACAATTAAGGATGATGCACAGGATTTATGGCCGCGCGGTGGCGGCCATGAACGCGATTTACTTGATGTCGACGGTGCGAAGGCCGAACCACTTGTCCTTGACGGCCTCGTAGTGGTCGTTGGAGCGGTATTCCGCGACCTGAAGACCCTGGTCGGCCACAGTCAGGCGACCCATCGCAGCGAGTGCGGAATAGCTGGCGACCACGGCATTGCGGCCGGACTGGGCGAGGCTTTCCTTGGCGTTCAACACCTGCTGCTGTGCATTCAGCACATCCAGCGTGGTTGCCTGTCCGACATTGCGCTCCTCGATCACGCCCTCAAGCGCGAGCTTGGCGGCATTGAGCTGCTGCTGGTTGGCGCTGATGGCGGCCTGTGCGGCCTCCAGCTGGGCATAGGCCGACACGACCATCTGCTGGATCTGCGCGCGGACGGAGTCGACGCGGATCTGCTGTGCACCCAGATTTTCCTTGGCCTGGCGAATGCGGCCATATTCGGCGCCGCCCTGGTAGATCGGGATCGTCACCTGCGCGGTGATGGAACCGGCCGTGCTGTCATTGCCGGCGGAGGAGAGGAAGCCCCCCTCCAGATCGGAGCCGGAGCGGCCGACGGTGCCCTTCAGGGAAACGCCGGGCAGAAGCGTGCCGTTTGCCTCATCGACCTGATAGCCGGCGGCATCCACCGCGTGTAGCGCGGCCTTGACCGAGGGGTGCTGGGTCATCGCAACCTGGACGGCGCTGTCCAGCTGGCGCGGCAGGCCGCTGGAAGCGGGAGCCGGCTGGCGGATGTCGCGCGGCTCTTCGCCGACGATCTGGACATAGGTGGCGCGGCTGATCTTCAGCTGGGCAACGGCAGCGGCAAGCAGCGCCTTGCCGGCGGCAAGCTGCGCTTCCGCCTGGCTGACATCGGTGCGGGTGCCCTCACCCACGTCGAGGCGGGTCTTGGCGGCGTTCAGCTGCTCGTTGAGGAAGGCGAGGTTCTGCTTGCGGATGGCGACGACCTGCTGGTCGCGCGCGATATCCGCATAGGCCTGGACCGCGGACAGCAGGATCTGGATCTCGTTGGCCTTCAGGTTTTCCTGCCCGGCATAAACGCCCGATTCGGCCGAGCGAACCCTGCTCAGTGTCTGAAATCCGTCGAAAATGACCTGGGTGATGGAGATGCCGACTTCGCCGGAACGGTAGGTGTAATCATCCGCACCCGAGCTCATGTCCCGCACGTTGGTGACGGTGCCCGACGCGGAGGCGCCGATCTGGGGCCGGTAGCCGGCCTTGGCGATCGTGACGTTTTCATCCGTGGCGCGCAGGGCGGCCCGGGCGGAGTTCAGATCGGGATTGTTGGCATATGCCTTTGCAAGGGCGCCTTTCAGGCTCTCTGCCGAGACAGGCGCCGCGGTGGCGAAAACCAGGGGAAGCGCGACTGCGGCCAGCAAAATCTTACGAAATGACACTGTCAATCTCCAAATCCGAAATCCGGGGAAGGGCAGCGATTGCCCCGGAACCCCGTCCCGCTGCGGCTCAACATGGAGACGCCGACGGTTTACCACAATGAGTTTGTTTACGAAAAAAAAGCGATTTGTATCGTGCTATCGCGCTTGTTGCCCGGACGCAACAGAAAGCTTCGCTTCGTTCCGTAAACCTGCATCCTTGCTCAGAACTGGAATTCAACGGCCTTGCGGAAACCGGGCAAGGGCTTCACGGCGGTGTTGAATTCGGGCGTGCCGCCGATGGTGCCGCGTTCCTTGACGAAGAGATGGGCGCGCGAGGCATTGCCGTAACCGATGACCGCAATCAGGCGCCCGCCATCCTTCATCTGCTGGAACAGCTGTTCCGGGATCTCCTCGACCGCGCCATTGAGGAAGACGAGATCATAGGGACCGTCCGACGCAGCCCCCTTCTCGAGGTCGCCGGAAACGATCTTGACGTTTTCCGAGGAAGAAAGGTTCTTCCGCGCGGTGTCGGCGAGCGCGGCATCACTCTCCACGGAGACGACCGAACCGGCCAGCAGCGCCAGCAGCGCGGTCACGTAACCGGTGCCGGTGCCGATCTCCAGCACGCGATCTTCCCGCGATACGGCAGCGAGCTGCAGGAGCTTTGCCACCGGCGAGGCGTGGGTCAGATAGCGCCCCGGGGCAAGCTCGATGTCCTTGTCCACGTAGGCGAGAGCCTTGAGATGCTCGGGCACGAAGTTTTCGCGCGGAACCGTCAGGAACGCCGAAAGAACGGAGTGCGAGGTGACATCGGTCGTGCGCACCTGATTATCCACCATCTTCACGCGCTGGGCTTCGTAGTCCATCAGTTTCCCCATTTCCATGCGCTGCCGTCCCGGCGCGCAGCCATTTCGATTGAACCCATCAGTTCGATTGACTCGTCATATCCGTGCCGGCCAAAGCTTTCAAGGCTTGCTGCGGCTGTGTAAACAGAAACCGGCCTTGTTGCCATCTTGCGACAGCACACCCTGAGCTGTCCATGGAAATTGCGCGTTACCCCCGGCAAACGGGACGCAGCGCATTGCCGCAGCCCGCCACCAGACGTCCGTGGCGCCGCGATTTTCGATATTCCTACATTTTTATCGTACAATATTAGACCTCTTTAAATGGTTGCAACCTAAAACGTTATTTCGAACGGGGGTGACCGATGAAAGGCGTAATCTTCAATCTCTTGGAAAAAGTCGTCAGCGACGAGTTCGGGCCTGATGTGTGGGACGACCTGATCGAGGCGTCCGGTGCCAGCGGCGCCTACACCTCGCTCGGCAATTACGACGATGCCGAAATCGAGGCGCTGGTCGCTGCGGCTTCGCGCAAGCTCGGCCTCAGCCGTGCCGATATCCTGCACTGGTTCGGGGTAAAGGCAATTCCCATCCTGCGGCAGCTCTACCCTGCCCTTTTCGACGGTCACCAGACCTCGCGGGATTTCGTGCTCTCGGTCAACGAGATCATCCATCCGGAGGTCCTGAAGCTTTATCCGCAGGCGGCCTGCCCGTTCTTCCACATGCAGCGCCGCGACGGCGAGACCGTGGAGCTGAATTACGAATCCCGCCGTGACCTGATCGACCTTGCCCATGGCTTCATCGATGGCGCCGCAAGCGTCTACGGTGACCGGGTGTCGGTGGAACACGGCGTTCCCACCGAGGAAGGCCGCGTCGAAAGCCTCACGGTGCGGTGGCAGACATGACTGGCGAGGGGAGCACTGCCCTCGCCCCCGAGGACCAGATCCGCCGTCTGGAGCGGAGGCTCGAGCGCGAGCGCACGGCAAGACAGGAAGCCGAACGCACGGCAGAATATGGCCTGCGCATGCTCTACGACAAGCAGCGGGATGCGGAGCTTCTGGGCAAGATTGCCTCCCGCGCCAACGATACGCGCACGACAGCCGAAGTATTCGACTTTGCCCTGACGGCGGTTCTGGACCGGACCGGCTGGGCGCTCGGCGCAGCCTATATGGTTGAGGCCGAGAGCGAGAGCCTGCAGCCGCTCTGCGTCAAGGGAGCGAAGGATCCGGCCATTCTTCCCCTGCTGGAGCACGTCCGGGACAATCCCGTTCCCGCAGCCGACGATCACCTGACCCATGCCTGGTGGAGCCACGAGCCGGCGCTTGCCGAAAGCCTTGCAACCGCGCCGATGATCGAGGCGCGGCGGACGCGGGCGCTCGCCGCCGGGCTTCGCTCTGCTGTCGCCATTCCCGTGCTTTCGGGCGAGCGGGTCGTGGCTCTGATGGAATTCATGGCGCCTATCGAGGGCCGCCCGCGCGAGGGGCTGATCGACGTTCTGGTCCAGGTCGCGGCCCAGGCAGCCCGCGTGCACGAGCGGGAGGAGATGGCGCGCCGGCTGCTGCACGACGCCCTTCACGATACGCTGACAGGCCTGCCCAACCGCAAGCTCTTCGCCGAGCGGCTGGACCGCGCGGTGGCCACCTACAACCGTCATCGCTCCAGCTTTTCCGTGCTGTTCATCGACCTCGACCGGTTCAAGGCGGTGAACGACACGCTGGGCCATGCGGTCGGCGATACGCTGCTGAAGGAAGTCGCGACCATTCTCAAGGCCGCCGCCGCCGCGAGGCGCGCAACCGCCAAGGCCACCATCGCCCGCATGGGCGGAGACGAATTCTGCATCCTCATCGAGGACGAACATTCGCTGGGCATGGCGGAAGGACTGGCAAACGACATCATCCGCGAAGTGCGCCGGACGATGACAATCCAGGGGCACCCGGTCCGGATCGGGGCGAGCGTGGGAATAGCGGCCGCGCACCGCAGCTACGCCAACGGATCGGAGCTGCTCCGCGATGCCGATACCGCCATGTACGAGGCGAAGGCCTCGGGGCGGGGTCAGGTGAAGATCTTCAGCACGCTGCCGAAGGATCGCAACTTCAGGCGCGAAAAGCTGATACAAGACCTCGTCGAAGCTGCCGCTGGCGATTTTGCCGGTTTTTCTCTGGTCTTCCAGCCGGTGGTTTCGCTGAAGGACGGCGGCATCCGCGGCTTCGAGGCGCTGGCCCGCTGGCAGACCCCCGATGGCGAGGACGTGCCGCCGACGGAATTCGTCGGAATAGCTGAAAACTGCGGTCAGATCGCAGCCCTCGGCAACTGGATCCTCGACCGGGCGCTCGCGGCGCTGGCCGAGTTGCAGGCCGCATCGCCCTCCCCGCTCAGCATGAGCGTCAACATCTCCCAGAAACAGCTGACGCCCGAATTTGTCGGGACGATCGCGGCGTCGCTCGCCCGCCATGGACTGAACGCCCGTGACCTGTGTCTGGAGCTGAAGGAAGGCGTCGCCGTGGGGCTGGAGCCGCAGGCGGCACGGCTGATTGCCAGCATCAAGCAGATGGGCGTTTCCCTCGTGGTGGACGATTTCGGCTCCGCCTACTCCGCCTTTGCCAATGTCCGGCGCTTCCCGGCGGAAACGCTGAAGATCGACAGTGCCTTCGTCCGCGCCATTGCAGAGGATCCGGGTGGCATCGAGATCGCCCGGGCGCTGGTGGCGATGGCCCATGACCTCGGCATCACCGTTTCTGCCGGCGGAACGGAAACGGCAAGGCAAGTGGAAACGCTGGGCGAAATCGGGTGCGACGAGGCGCAGGGCAACTTCTTTTCCCGGCCCATGGACATGGAGACCGCACGCACCATCCTCGCCCCGGTTCCTGTCGCGACGGAGAGTGCCGACAGGGCACGCCCTGCAAGCCGCCCCCTGGCCGGCTGAACAGCGCGGACCAATCGCCATCCCCCCGGCGCGTCCTTCGCGACCTGCCCCACCAAATGCCCTGCTGCGGAGAAGCGGGTCCCTGCTTCTCCCGGGCGGCAGGCTCAGCCGCCTTCAGCCAAAAAGATCGCGAAAAAGAATGACCAGCCGGCGGGGCTTCCCGTCCCGCCCGAACTCCGCATGGCTCTCTGCCTCGGTGACCGTCTCACCCTCTCCCACGGCAGCGAGCCTGATGCGACGGGTTCCCCACACCGGCCGCTCGAACATTTCACCGAGCATGAGCCGATCCTGAAAATGCGCAGCGCCAAGCAGCCGCTCCAGCGTGACCGGCCCTTCCGCCAGTCCGAAGATCGCCCGGACGCCCTCTGTAAAGCTCAGCGTGCCGGCCTCCATGTCCCGAATGGCCGCCCCGTAAACAGTTTCCAACCTGTCATCGAGAGGAGCCGCGAAATGTGCGCGCGTCATGAATACCCCAGTCACGTCTGATTGGCAGGATGACTAGGAGCCAAATCTCAATGCGGCATGAAGGCGATCGCGTGCATTTTAACGATCCGAGTTATATCAAAGTCTAATTTCCGGATGTCCAGACATAAGACCGGATCGGCATGGATAAACGGCGCACCAGGCGTCCTTCGGGCCATGAATGGTGGCTAGAACCGGCAATCACCGGTCAAGCATTGCGGGGCGTTACCGAGAAGCGGAAAGATCTTTATTTCAGGGGGGAAGGATGGAGGCCTCGCCGAGAATCGAACTCGGGTGCAAGGATTTGCAGTCCTCTGCGTCACCACTCCGCCACGAGGCCATCCGGAGGTATTTGCGTGTGGTGGCCGGGTGTTAGAGGAATCGTCCGTGAAAGGCAAGAGCCTGTTTCCGCATGGCTTCGCTTTTCATCATTTTTGATGCGGGGCGAAAAACGCAGGAAGGCTCAACCCCGGTTTCGCCTCGCCTGTCGGCGCCTGAGCCACCACAGCTCGGTTCGCCTGCGAAACCGGCGCACCCAGGGAATGTCCTGCGAAAGCACGAGTACACCCACCGGCACCATCCAGAAGCCGAGGACCGGAAGGAAGCCGAGAAATCCGCCGATCACCAGTCCGACTCCCATGCCGATGCGGGCCCACCGGGCACGCGGCAGCCTGAACGACCAGTTGCCGAGCTTCATCTGTTTTTCCACAGGCGTATCCTCTGCCTTGTTGTTCGCGCGTCGCACCGTGCTGATTTCCCTGTCTTGCCGGCCGCCCCGCCCCCTTCCATATGGGGTGTCGCCGGCGGTTAAACAGTGATCGATGATTTTTTTTGAAAAAAGCGCTTGGCAAATCGGAAAAGCATTTGTATTACCCCGCTCACACCGCGGCGAGCGGTGATCCCTGGTAGCTCAGCGGTAGAGCACTCGACTGTTAATCGATAGGTCGCCGGTTCGAATCCGGCCCGGGGAGCCAGTTTCAAGAAGGGGCCGCGCCTGAATGGCAGCGGCCCCTTTCTCTTTTTCCCGCCTGTTTCGCTTCAGACGAAAACGAAGTCCCCTGCCCACAGGGATTTGACATTCTGAAGGGTTGCGATGGCAATTGCGGCGGCCTTGCCCGTGCCGTCCGGATCGTGGAAAAGCGTCTGGCTTGCGGGATCGAAGAAGAATTGCGCTGCCTTGCCCACCGGCGCCTTGCCCGGGTGAAACTGGCTTGCATTGAGAAGCGCGCCCGCCTTGAAACCGTACTCGCGGCCGATGAACTCCAGCTTGTCGACCCGGGATACGAAATCGGTCAGGGTGTCGCGGCCGTTCGACGCCGGGCCCGCGAAGCGGAAGAAATCCTGCCCCTTCCCGCCTGTCAGCAGATCGTTGCCTGCTTCACCGAACAGGCGGTCGGCACCGTCGCCCCCATTGATCCGGTCGTTGCCGGCGCCGCCGAACAGGGAATCGTTCTCCGCCGTACCCCACAATACGTCCGGCTTCGCGGTCCCCCTGATGGTCGGACTGACATCGCTCACCCGCAGGCTCACCGTCTTGTCGAAGCTCAGGCCGGTGGAATCGGTGACCCGTATCGTTATGGGAACGGTCGCCGCCCGCTCGTAATCGAGAGTCGCTCCCGTCTTCACCATCAGCCGGTTGCCGACGATCTCGAAAGACCGGGATGCGTCCTTCACCAGACTGTAGGTCAGCCTCGCGGTCTCGTCCGCATCGACACCCGTCAGCAAGGCCACCAGCGTTCCTGCCTTCGCGTTTTCGGGGACGACGACGGCGGAGAGGCGGATGTCCGTCGGCGCAAGGGGCCTTGCCGTCACCGATGTCGAAAGACTGACGGCAAGATCGCCGCCCTTTCCATCGGATACCGTGTAGCTCAGCACCAGAGGGCCCGTGTAACCGCCCTCTGCCGTGAGGCTGTATGTGCCATTGGCGTTCTTCGTCACCGTCGCGTGGTCGGCCCTGAGCCCGCTGACCGTGAGTTGGTCCCGGTCCGGATCCGTTATCCCGGCCAGCAGATCCGTCGCAGAAACGGTGACGCTTTTCCCCTGCTCCACCTTCGGCAGGATCGCCCTCGTGCCTGTTACTTCGGGAGCCCGGTTGGCGGCAGCCACTTCGACCGTCAGCACCGCGCGTATTTGCCCGCCGTTGCGGTCCGTCACCGTGTAGGTGATGTTGAGAGTGCCGACATAGCCGGAATCGGGCGTAACGATCACGCTGCCATCGTTATTGAACTGGAGCCCGGCGTGATCGGCCTGCATTTCCTTTATCGCCAGCGAGTCGCCGTCCGCGTCCGTTATCCCGGCCAGCATATCCGCGAGCGATATCTTCAGAGTTTCACCTTTGGCCAGGCGATAGGGGCCCGGCCTCTGGCCGGTCACGGCAGGCGCATCGTTGACGGCGTTCACGGTGTAGGTCGCAGTCGCATCCACTTGTCCGCCCCGGCCATCCGTCACCACGAAGGAAAGCGTCATCGTACCGGCGAAATCCGGCTCCGGCGTCACCGTGAAGCTTCCGTCCCTGTTCCGCTGGACCAGGCCATGATCGGCGCGAACATTCGCGAGCGAGAGGGCGTCGCCGTCGGCATCGAAGAAGCCGGCAAGAAGATCGGAGGCAAGCACGGTGAAGGCGCTGTCCTCGTTTGCCGCAGACAGCGCCGGTCGCGGTCCTTTCAGGATCGGTGCATCATTGACCGCATCGACCGTGATCGTGCGATTCACGGTCAGAAAACCAAATCCGTCACTGACGATATAGCGGAACGTCAGGGCTCCGTTGACATTGTCGTTGAACGTGATGCGGTAGTTCCCGTTGGCGTCCGCCACCACGCTTCCGTTCTGGACGGTCAGCGAGGTGATCGAAAGCTGGTCCCCGTCTGCGTCGGTAATGCCTTCGAGCAGCTTCTCCTTGGTCAGAGTGAGCACGGTGTCTTCGGTGCCGCGAGGAAGCGGCGACTGGGCTCCGGTAACCGCAGGCGTGCTGTTGGTCACGGTTATGCGTGCGGTGCTCTTGGTCTCGTAATCGACGTGGAAGGTCTTTGCCTTCACGCTGTTGTAGCTGGAATCCCCGAGGGTCGCGCTCTGGTCGTCCCAGGTGACGACGAAATCGCCGTTCTTCAGCACCGTGATGTCGGGCACTGTCTGGTTCTTGGTGGTGTTGGTGTTGACGAGGAACTCCCTGCCCACCTTGCGTCCCGACGCATCGAAGATCTGTGCCTTGATGCTCGCCGTGTTGTAATCGGAATTGAGGTCTCCGACCTCGCTGGCCCAGGCGGCAACGAAGAACCCGTATTTCAGTGCTGCGACCGAGACGGAATACTGGTTTCCGGCCACCACACTGTTTACCAGGAACTCCAGGCCGACCTTTTCTCCCTTGGCATTGAATATCTGCGCCCGGATACCGCTACCCGCCACTTCCCCATTGGTTCCGCTGGCATCGGTCCACATCACGACAAAGTTGCCATTGGAAAGACCGGCAATGTCGGCGCCGCTTTGCCGTCCAGCACTCGTGGTGTTGACGAGGAACTCCCCTCCCAGCTTGACACCCTTGTCGGTGAACATCTGCGCCTTGATGCCTTCGCCGCTGTCATCTCCGCGCTGATCCATCCAGACGGCGATCAGTTTGCCGTCCGCGAGGCGGCCCAGCGACGGATATTCCTGATTGCCCGCCCACTGGCTATTGATCAGGAACTCGCCCCCGACGGGTTTTCCGGCGGCGTCGAAGAGCTGGCCGCTGATGCTGGTACTGTTGATGTCTCCCCAGGAGGGGGTATCGTTCTTGGTGTGCCAGGTGACCATGAATCCGCCGTCAAGGAGTCCGATCACCTTCGGCGCCCACTGCGAATTCAGGAGATAGGAATTGATCGTGAACTGGCTGCCGATCTTGTTTCCTTTCCCGTCCAGCAACTGCCCGGCAGTCTCGCTGCTCCCGTTCTGGCCGCTGAAATCCACCCAGACGACGATCAGGTTTCCATTGGCCAGGCGGGTGACGGACGGCACTAGCTGGTTGCCGCTTGTCAGGGTGTTGATCAGGAACTCGGTGCCATTCTTCTGGCCCGACGGGACCCTTGATGCCGGTGTTGCTGGCATCGCCGCCCTTGCCGCTGAAGTCCGTCCAGACGACGAAGAATCCACCGTCGTCCAGCTCCGTTATGGCAGGCGTTCCCTGCGTCAGCTCGGTTTCCGTATTGACGAGAAACTCGTCGGTTGCCACCTCGACGACATGCACCTGCTTGTCGGAAACCGTGTATTCGAGCTCCACGGGCCCGCGATAGCCTTCCTTGGGAACGAAGGTGAAGGAACCGTCCGGCATCCAATCGATCGTCCCGAGGCCCGACTTGATCACTACGTCGGTCACGACAAGTCCGTCCCTTTCGGCGTCGGTGTCGTTGGCAAGCAGGCCGGCGGCGGCGGAGACGACCAGCTTGCTGCCTGGCGGGACCGTGAAGTAATCGGCAGTTCCCACCGGAACCTGATTGGACGATACCACGGGCCGCTTTTCGGTGTTGACAAATATATCCATGGACGGGCACCCCTCTTATCCAGACAGGCCGTCAGGGTAGAATGAATTATTCGTTAACTCTAATATTTAAACGGACTAGTCCGTCGCTCCCGAGACCGACAAAGCTTGAAACTTTCCCACCGCCTGTTCCGTCATCCGCCCGGCGGGCGGATGGCTCGCATCGAGTGCATTCAGAAAGGGCCTTGTCTTGGCATCCTCCTCTCCCCTCATTCTCTGGTTCCGCAAGGACCTTCGGCTTGACGACCACATCGCGCTGATCAAGGCGGCCAGGAGTGGCAGGCCGGTCATCCCGGTCTTCATCCTCGCCGACGAGGGATCGCCCTACGCGCCCCTTGGCGCAGCACAGCGCTGGTGGCTCAACCATTCCCTCGAGGCGCTCGCTAGATCGCTCGAGCAAAAGGGCAGCAGGCTGGTTCTGAGGCGCGGCGCTCCGGAAACGGTGCTTGCGGCCCTTGCAGCCGAAACGGGGGCAAATGTAGTTGCCGTGACAGACCTGCCGGACCCGGCCGGCCGGAAGGAAGACGAACGCATCGCGGGCGTCCTGGAGGAAAGGGGTGTCGCGCTCCACGGTTTCGGCGGGCTGCTGCTGCACGATCCGGAAAAGCTCCGCACCGGCAGCGGGGGCGGTTTTCGCGTCTACACCCCTTTCTGGCGCGCCCTGAACCAGCAGGCAGCCCCTGCCCCGCCGCGGCCTGCGCCGGATGCATGGACCCACCCCGCACGATGGCCGGAGAGCGAGCCGCTGACGTCCTTTGATCTCCTTCCCCGCAAGCCGGACTGGGCTAGGGAATTCGGGTCGCATTGGACACCGGGGGAAAAGGGAGCGCTGGACCGGCTGCACCGCTTCACGGAGGGCGCGCTCAAGGGATATGCTGTGAACCGCGACCGGCCCGGCATCGATGGCACATCGGGCATGTCTCCCCATCTGGCGATGGGTGAAGTTTCCCCCCGGCGCATCTGGGCTGCGGTCGAGGAACGCCGGGAGGGCGAAAGGAACGGCCCCGATGGCGAGGATATCGAGCGCTACCAGAAGGAGCTCGTCTGGCGGGAGTTTTCCTATCATCTGCTGCACCATTTCCCCGAGCTTGCCACCCGCAACTGGACCCCGGCCTTCGATTCCTTCTCCTGGGTGGACGATCCGGCGGGGCTCGAGGCATGGAAGCGCGGGCTTACCGGCTATCCGATCGTGGATGCAGGCATGCGCCAGCTCTGGCGGCACGGCTGGATGCACAATCGCGTGCGGATGATCGTCGCGTCCTTTCTCATCAAGGACCTGCTGATCGACTGGCGCGTGGGGGAAAAGTGGTTTCGCGACACGCTGGTCGACGCCGATCCAGGCTCGAATGCGGCGAGCTGGCAGTGGGTGGCCGGTTCGGGCGCCGATGCCTCCCCCTTCTTCCGGATCTTCAATCCGATCCTGCAGGGGGAAAAGTTCGATCCGGACGGCACCTACGTCAGAACCTTCGTTCCGGAGCTTTCGCGCCTGCCGACCAAGCTCATCCATCGCCCCTTCGAAGCATCGCTGGTCGAGTTGCGCGCCGCAGGCATAAGCCTCGGCAGCACCTATCCGCGGCCGGTGGTGGATCACCGTTTTGCCCGCGACCGGGCGCTCGCGGCGCTGGCCGAACTGAAGGCGGAGAAGGGTCAGCCGATAAAAAAGTAAGGAATGACTGAAACTTCGCAATGGCGCGGTCCGTCTCTGATATGATCCAACCGCCCGCTTGGGGGCCAACAGACGTTTCAGGGGGTTTTATGAACGCAACCTTTCAGACCTATACCAGAGGGCCGGGCTTCAACCGGCCCCGGTTGAAGATTGCGATCATCGGGTCGGGGATCTCGGGCGCTTCGGCAGCCTGGGCTCTCCATCCGCATCACGATGTCATTCTGTATGAAAAGAGCAGCCGGCCGGGGGGCCATACGGCGACAGCGGACATCGATTACAACGGCAAGGCCATCTCGGTGGATACGGGGTTCATCGTCTATAACGAGGCCACCTATCCCAATCTCGCCGCCCTCTTCGCGGAGCTGGAGGTGGACACCCATGCCAGCGACATGAGCTTTGCCCTTTCGCTGGACCACGGGCGCCTCGAATGGGCGGGCGACGGCCTGTCGACGCTCTTTGCGCAGAAGCGCAATCTTTTTCGCCCGTCTTTCCTGCTGATGATCCGCGAGATCCTGCGCTTCAACCGCCAGTGCCTCGCCGACCGCGCGGCGGGCCATCTCAGCCGGCTGTCGATCGGAGATTACCTGAACTGGCGCGGTTTCTCGCCCGGCTTTACCAACAATTACCTCGTGCCGATGGCGGCGGCGATCTGGTCCAGTCCGGCGGCGCGCCTTCTCGATTTCCCCGCCGAACAGTTCGTCAATTTCTTCGACAACCACCGGCTCATCTACCTCAAGCCGCACCAGTGGCGGACGGTGTCCGGCGGCAGCAGGAACTACCTGGCAAAGCTTCTCGCGCCGCTCGGCCCGCGTCTCAGGCTGGATTGCGGGATAGCCGAGGTGCGCCGGGTGGGCGGTCAGGTCGCGGTGCGCGACGTCACCGGCACGGAAACCCTGTTCGACAAGGTGATCTTCGCAAGCCACAGCGACCAGACGCTGGCCATGCTGAAGGATGCCAATGCCGAAGAGCGGCGCCTGCTTTCGGCCATCCCCTACCAGCCGAACCATGTCGTCCTGCACCGGGACGAGAGCCTGATGCCGACCCGGCGCAAGGTGTGGGCATCCTGGAACTATCTGCGCTCCAGCAGGAGCGACTCGAAGGCCGCCACGGTCACCTACTGGATGAACCGGCTGCAGGGCATCGACAACCGTTACCCGCTGTTCGTCACCCTCAACCCAGACCGGGAGATCGACCGGTCGAAGATCTTCGCGGAATATGTCTACGAGCATCCGCTCTTCGATGCCCGGGCGATGGCGGCCCAGGCGGAGCTTCCCGGCATTCAGGGGAAGAACAACTGCTACTTCACCGGCGCATGGACCGCCTACGGCTTCCATGAGGACGGTCTTCGCTCCGGCCTGATGGCGGCTGCGGATCTGGGAGCGCATGTTCCGTGGATGACGCCCGCGCGTCCGCAAAACCCTGTTCAGGTGGCGGCATGACCGCCCTGCCCGACAAAGGCATAAGGCTCTCACGGAACGGCCCGGCGCCGTCCGTGGCGGCCTGCATCTACGAAGGGCAGGTCATGCACCAGCGGCTGAAGCCCTTCGGCCATCGCTTCAACTACCGCGTCTTCTCCCTGATGATCGATCTCGACCGCCTGGAGGAGGCCGACGGGCTCGCAAGGGGCTTCTCGGTCAACCGGTTCAACTGGGTGGCCTTCCACGAGCGCGACCATCTGGACGAGGGCGAGACAGACCTTGCCCGGACGGCGCGCCGGCGCTTTCGCGAAGGGGGCGTCACCGAGCCCCTCGCCCGTATCCTGCTGGTTTCCTATCCGCGGGTGCTGGGCAAGGTGTTCAATCCGCTGGCGGTCTATTACGGCTACGATGCGGAGGGCGAGCTGCGTGGCATGACCTACGAGGTGCGCAACACCTTTGGCGGGCTGCACCGCTATGTCTGCCCCGTTGTGCCCGGCGCGATGAGCGAGGCGGGGCTTCGCCAGCAGGCCGACAAGATCTTCCGCGTGTCGCCCTTCGTCGAGATGAACATGCGCTACCACTTCCGGATGCTGCCGCCCGGCGAGGAGGTGCGCTGGCGGATTCTCGAAACCGATCCGGAAGGCCCGCTGCTCTCGGCCACTTTTGCCGGCAGCCGGCGCCCTCTCGATGCCGCTACCCTGTTGCGCGTTCTCGCCCGTGTTCCGCTGCTTCCCATAACAGTTTTGGGCGGAATCCACTGGGAAGCCCTCAAGATCTGGCTCAAGGGCGCCAAATTCATACCTGAATCAAAAAAAGTCACCAATGCCACCGATTCGTCACAATTGCCGTCCGCCAATTTCCATCCTAGACTGGAACCGGATGCGGCAGGTTCCCGTTCGACATCTGGCGATGGGCACGGGTTGCGGCTGCAGCTCAAGCGATGATTGCTGGAGATAGGTTCTATGTCGAACTCGCATGTTTTGAATGGGTCGGCTGGCAAGGCCGTCGAGCATGTTTCGGTCGAAAATATTTCGCGCATATTGAAGGGCCTTCCGGCGAAGGCCCAGATGGTCCTGAAAAGCCTCGTCCAGATGGACAAGGGCACCCTGCAGCTCACCATACCCGACGGACGGACGCTGGCCATCAAGGGCCGAGAGCCGGGCCCGGCGGCATCGGTCACGCTTCACAACTGGAACCTGCCGCAGCGGGCCATCACGGGCGGGACCATCGCGGTGGCCGAGAGCTACATGGACGGAGACTGGGACAGCCCCGATGTCGGCGCCTTCCTCGAGCTCTTTTTGGCCAACCGGCATATCGGTGACCGGTTCTCCAATGGCGCCCGCGGTCTTTTCCGGCTGATCGAGCGGTTCCGCCACTGGCTGAACCGCAACACCAAGGAAGGCTCGAAGCGCAACATCTCCGCCCACTACGATCTCGGAAACGCCTTCTACCGGGAGTGGCTCGACAGCACGATGACCTACTCGTCGGCGCTCTACGAGGAGGGCGTCACGGATCTCGCGACCGCACAGACGGCGAAATACCGCGCCCTCGCCCGCGCCGCCGGCATCGGTCCCGGTGACCACGTGCTGGAAATCGGATGCGGCTGGGGCGGCTTCGCCGAGTTCGCCGCGCGGGAGATCGGCTGCCGGGTGACCGGGTTGACGATCAGCCGGGAGCAACTTGCCTTTGCCCGCGAGCGCATCGCCAAGGCGGGGCTGGAGGACAAGGTTACCTTCAAGTTCCAGGATTACCGCGACGAGCGGGAGCAGTATGACCGGATCATTTCCATCGAGATGTTCGAGGCGGTGGGCGAGCAATACTGGCCGGTCTATTTCGACAAGCTCAGCCAGTGCCTGAAGCCCGGGGGCCGTGCGGGGCTTCAGATCATCACGATCAAGCCGGAATCCTACAGGGAATACCGCTCCAATCCCGATTTCATCCAGAAATACGTCTTCCCTGGCGGCATGCTGCCGACGGAAGAGCATCTGACGGAACTGGCAGCCGCTGTGGGCTTGCGTGAAACCGGCAACTTCGGCTTCGGTCAGGATTATGCGCGGACGCTGGCCGAATGGCGGGTTCGCTTCTGGGCCGTGTGGGAGAAGGTCAAGCCGCTCGGCTTCGACGAGCGCTTCAAGCGGCTCTGGGAATTCTACTTCTACTATTGCGAGGCAGGCTTCCGCGACGGAAACATCGACGTTCGCCAGATCGTGCTCCAGAAATAGGAGCATCCGCTCCCCGATAACGAGACGGCCGCGCATCGAGCGGCCGTTTTGCTTTGCGCGTCACCAGCGGGTGACACGCCGGACGATCGGGAAATAGAGGCTGTAGGGCAGGAATTTCAGCAATTTCAGCGGCCAGGTGAAACGCTTCGGGAAGGTGATCTCGAAACTGTCCGAGCGAAGCCCCTCATGGATGGCCTCCGCCGCCGCTCCGGCGGTTTGCAGGGCCGGCATGTGGAACTTGTTCTTTGCCGTCGCGGCCGTCTCCACGAAGCCGGGATTGATCACCTGCAGCTTTATGTTCATCCGGTCGAGGTCGAATTTCAGGCTCTCCGCCATGTTGATGAGCGCGGCCTTCGTCGCACCATAGGCCGCGGATGTGGGCAGGCCGCCGTAACCGGTGACGGAGGAAACGATGGCGATCTGCCCCCTGCCCCTCGTCTTCATCGCCGAGATCGCGGGCACCAGGCAATTGACCACACCCGTCAGATTGACCGCGAAGGTGCGCTCGAAGTCCCGGAGATGCAGGTCATGTCCCCGCACGGGGACATAGATGCCGGCATTGAGCACGCAGAGCGACAGCGGCCCGTGATCGTATTCGATGGACGCAAGCACCCGGGTCATGTCGTCCGCAGACGTCACGTCGCCCTCCAGCACGATGATGCTGCCCGTAGCGCCCGCTGCCTCCCGCTGGAGATCGTAGAGCGCATCGTGGGAGCGGGCCGTGACCGCGACGCGATATCCGGACCCGGCAAGCCTCAAGGCCAGCGCCCTGCCGATGCCGGAGCTCGCTCCGGTGATCCAGACGATCCCCTCTTCGGGGGACATCATCCCTTTCTTCATGCGCGGCATCCTTTCCTTGCAGAGCGCCAGCAACGCCCACCATTCCCCGCCAAGGCGGAGATTTGAGGGCGATGAAGCGGAGTTTTCGCGCCCATTGACGCAGGCTACGGATGGAAAGTTGCTGAAACTGCTCAAATTTTGTTCCTTCCCCTGCCGACTTGGAAGATATTTTCTTGTCTTGCCGAGCTTGTGGTCGGAAAAGTCACTTCCTATTCTGAGACCAACCAAAGAGAGATTCCATGTCCGTCCGTCAGTCTGTCCTGGATGCCATCGGCAACACGCCCCTGATCCACCTGAAGGGTCCTTCGGAGGCAACCGGCTGCACGATTCTCGGCAAGGCGGAGTTTCTCAATCCCGGTCAGTCGGTGAAGGATCGCGCGGCTCTTTCCATCATCCGTCATGCGGAGAAGAGCGGCGCCCTGAAGCCCGGCGGCGTCATCGTGGAAGGCACGGCGGGCAATACCGGCATCGGCCTTGCGCTGGTTGCCAATGCCCTCGGCTATCGCACCGTCATCGTGATTCCGGAAACGCAGAGCCAGGAAAAGAAGGACGCGCTGCGCCTTCTCGGCGCGGAGCTGGTGGAAGTGCCGGCAGCCCCTTACAAGAATCCCAACAATTACGTGCGCCTGTCGGGCCGCCTCGCCGCGGAGCTGGCGGCCAGGGAACCCAATGGCGCCATCTGGGCAAACCAGTTCGACAACGTCGCCAACCGGGAAGCCCATATCGAGACGACGGCACCGGAAATCTGGCGCGATACGGATGGCAAGGTGGACGGTTTCATCTGCGCCGTGGGTTCGGGTGGCACGCTTGCGGGCGTTGCGGCCGGGCTTCGCGCCCGCAATCCCGACATCAAGATCGGCCTTGCCGATCCTGAAGGCGCGGCGCTTTTCGAATATTACACGAACGGCGAGCTGAAATCGTCCGGCGGGTCCATCACCGAGGGCATCGGCCAGGGCCGCATCACCGCCAATCTCGAAGGCTTCCGCCCGGACTATGCCTACCAGATCCCGGACAGCGAGGCGCTGCCGATCGTCTTCGATCTGGTGCAGAAGGAAGGCCTCTGCCTCGGCGGCTCCTCCGGCATCAACATCGCCGGCGCCATGCGCCTCGCGCGCGATCTTGGCCCGGGCCACACGATCGTGACCATCCTGTGCGATTACGGCAATCGCTATCAGTCCAAGCTTTTCAACCCGGACTTCCTCCAGTCGAAGAACCTGCCGGTTCCCGGCTGGCTGACGGAAAAGCCGGGCATTACCCCGCCCTTCGAACCCGTCTGAGATATCGATCCTCCATGAGCACGCACGCCCTCTATCGTGAAGACTTCTATCTTTCCACAGCAGAGGGCGTCGTGACCGCACTGCACGACGACGGCAGCATCGAGCTCGACCAGACCTGTTTCTACGCCGCATCCGGCGGTCAGCCGGGCGATACCGGCTTCCTGGAACGCGCGGACGGTTCGAAGATCAGGCTCGGCGAAACCCATCATGGAGCCACCAAGGACATTATCCTGCACAAGCCGCTGGAGGGCGAGGCGCGCCCGGAGATCGGCGAGAAACTCACCCTTCACATCGACTGGGCGCGCCGCTACCGGCTTATGCGGATGCACACCGCCTGCCACCTGCTTTCCGTGGTGCTGCCCTACCCGATCACGGGAGCGGCCGTCGGCGAGGAGGAATCGCGCGTCGACTTCGATCTGCCGGAGCAGGTGGAGAAGGAGGACGTGACGGCGCGTCTCATGGCGCTGGTCAACCAGAACCACCCCGTCTACGTGCAGTGGATCACCGATGAGGAGCTGCAGGCCAATCCGGGCATCGTGAAGTCCAAGAATGTCCGCCCGCCCATGGGTCTCGGTCGGGTAAGCCTCGTGGCAATCGGTGAAAATGCATCGGTGGACAGCCAGCCGTGCGGTGGTACACATGTATCGGAAACGCAGGAAGTGGGTATGATCCACATTTCCAGGATCGAGAAGAAGGGCAAGGAGAACCGCCGCCTGAGAATTCGCTTCGGCGAGGCAAGCGCCTGAACTTCGATCCGCCACCCGTGCAAGGACATGACCGACATGAGCGAGAAAAGCCGCTACACCGTGACCCCGGACTGGGTCGAGAAGCAACTCGGCGCGCCCGAATTCCGCATCGTCGATGCTTCCTGGTATTTACCGGCCCAGGGGCGCAATGGCGCGCTGGAATATAGCGAGGGGCATATCCCCGGGGCGATCTTCTTCGATCAGGATGCCATTGCCGATCACTCCACCGGTCTGCCGCACACCATCCCCTCCCCGGAGGCCTTTGCCGAAGCCGTCGGCAAACTCGGCATCCGCGAAACGGATACAATCGTGGTCTATGACGGTCCGGGCTTCGTCACCGCTCCGCGCGTGTGGTGGCTGTTCCGTGTGATGGGCGCAGAGCGGGTCTTTGTGATGGACGGCGGCATCGACGGCTGGAAGAAGGAGGGCCGGCCGCTGGAAACAGACCTGCCGGAACCTGCGCCGGTCATCTTCACGCCCCGTTTCGCCGCGGAGCGCGTGACCTTCATCGCGGGCATGCGCGGAATCGTGGCCGAAGGCAAGGTGCAGATCGCCGATGCCCGCAGCCCCGGACGCTTCACGGGCAAGGACCCCGAGCCGCGCGCCGGGCTGCGCGGCGGCCACATGCCGGGCGCGCGCAACGTGCCCGTCCTGACCCTTTCGGAAAACGGCCGCCTCAAGGATCTCCCGGCGCTTCGCCAGCTGTTTGCGGACGCCGGCATCGATCTTGCCCGTCCCGTCGTGACCACCTGCGGATCGGGCGTGACGGCTGCGGCGATCACCTTCGCCCTTCAGTCGCTCGGCCATGAGGAGAACACGCTTTTCGACGGCTCCTGGTCCGAATGGGGATCCTTGCCCGACACGCCCGTCGCTTCGGGCGAGGCGTGAGGCCGGCGATGAGCGAGCAAAGCGAAGAAGAAGTTCCGGCCGAAAAGGTCCAGGTGACGGAGCTTGAGATGACGTCGGCTCCGAAGGTTTTCCTTCCGGTGCCGGTCAACCTGCAGACTGCCCTCATCCGGGCCGTCAAGATCCCGCTGCCCTATTACCGCTATCTCTACAGCCAGGTCGGTCACCGCTGGATGTGGGTGGATCGCCTGAGAATGCCCGACGAGGAACTGGAGGCCATCCTCCACGACGAGCGCACCAATGTGACAGTGCTTTACGTGCAGGGCGCTCCGGCCGGCTTCTTCGAGCTGTTTCGGGTGGATGACGAGGTTGTGGAGCTGAGCTATTTCGGGCTGATGAACCATGCGCTCGGCATGGGGATCGGCAAGTGGTTCCTGCTGCAGGCACTCTATGCTGCGTGGATGTCCAATCCGCTGCGCGTCAAGGTGAGCACCAACAGCAAGGACCACCCGCGAGCCCTTCAGCTCTATCAGCGCTTCGGATTTTCCCCGACCGGTACGCATGAGGCGGAGGTCCGGCCCCTCGATGACGAGGAGATCCTCCGCTTTGCGCGCCGCGACCTGTCCGTGACGGATCGATAGCGGCGCGCCGCCTTCGTCTCACTGGCTGCTGACGGAGGCGCCCTTCTGCTGGTCGTCGGTGCTCTGCTCGTCTTCGCTGCCCTGCTGGTCGCTGCTGCTCTGCTGGTCGTCGCCGTTCTCACGGTTTTCCACCAGCCACTTGCTGATCAGCTGGTCATGATAGGAAGCGAGCTCGTAGCAGTAGACGAGCTTGCGCTCCGAGGGCACCCAGAAGGCGTTCGGCTGTCCGCAGGTCGTCGCGACGAACTGGATTCCGTCATTCAGCTTGTAGAGGCCGGCAAAGGACTCGGAGATGGTCTCCAGCAGTTTGGCGTCCTTCATCATCTGCGCGTAGGGCTGAAGCTCTTCGGCCGGCTCCTCGTAGGTCACCTTGATCGTGTTCTTGCCCCCATCCGGCATGGCATGCGGCGTGAGCAGGCCAGACCAGCTTGAGAGCGTCTTTTCGTATTCGTACTTGCACTCCTCCCGGCGCTCCTGAGGAAAGTCGAGGGAATCGGCAAATTCCTTGAAGCCGTCGGCATCCTGCCCCACCATGAGGCAGACCATCTGATAGGCGCGCTGCTTGTCGAGCGCGTGGGCATCCCAGAAGGCCTGTTCGCCGCCTGCCTTCTCCCGCTCCTGATCGGACAGGAACCAGCCATCGGCGGAATCGGTGATGGCGGTGTCGAGGGTCTCGTCCCGCGCCTCGAGCAGAAGGATCGTGGACAGGGCGTCGACCGCATCCTCTTCCCGTCCGAGCACCGGCAGCTGCAGCTCCGAAATGAACATGTGGCCCACTTCATGGAGAAGCACGAAAATCGCATTTCCGTAGATGAACTGGACCGCTTCCTTCACCTCGTCTTCGGTGAGGCTGTTCGGGTCCTCTGCCCGCGCGGTTCCCCCCAGTGCCGAAACCATCAGCGTTGCCGCAAGCAGTGCCTGCGTCAGTGTCTTGCGCATATCCGTCCCCCGATATCGATCGCATGTTTTTCCCGCATGATATCACGCTCAGCGGGATATGCGCACAAGGTTCTTTTTTGGGTGGAAAACAACGCCTCGCTTGCCAAATGCCAAAAAATCGCAACGCCTGGCGGGGGCAAGCTGATATATCTGTTGGCCACTGGAATTCGGGAACGAGGAAAATCATGCGCACGAGCAAGACAATCCACATTGTCGGCTGTCATGCCGAGGGAGAAGTGGGCGACGTGATCGTCGGCGGCGTCGCGCCACCGCCCGGTGACACGTTGTGGGAGCAATCGCGCTTTATCGCCAGGGACGAGACGCTGCGCAATTTCGTGCTGCGCGAACCGCGCGGCGGCGTCTTCCGGCACATCAACCTGCTCGTGCCGCCGAAGAACCCGAAGGCGGCGGTCGGCTGGATCATCATGGAGCCGGAGGACACGCCGCCGATGTCCGGTTCCAATTCCATCTGCGTTGCGACCGTGGTGCTCGATACGGGTATCGTGCCCATGGTGGAGCCGGTGACGCATTTCTTCATGGAAGCGCCGGGCGGTCTCGTCGAGGTCCATGCGGAATGCGCGGGCGGTAAGGCGGAACGCATCACGGTGCGGAACGTCCCGAGCTTTGCCGGCAAGCTCTCCGTGCCGCTCGAGGTCGAGGGACTTGGCACGCTGACGGTCGATACGGCCTATGGCGGCGACAGCTTCGTGATCGTCGATGCGGAAGCGCTGGGTTTCCGCATTGCGCCCGACGAGGCACGGGATCTGGCCGAGACCGGAATCCGCATCACCAATGCGGCCAACGAACAGCTGGGCTTTCACCATCCGGCCAATCCCGACTGGAAGCATATTTCCTTCTGCCAGATCGCCGCGCCCGTGCGAATGGTGGACGGCGTGATGACCGGCGCCAATGCGGTGGCCATCCAGCCCGGCAAGATCGACCGCTCCCCCACCGGCACGGGGTGCTCGGCGCGCATGGCGGTGCTGCACGCGCGCGGCCAGCTGAAGGTGGGCGACCGCTTCGTCGGCGAGTCGATCATCGGCTCGCGGTTCTTCTGCAAGATAGAGGACACCGCCGATATCGCCGGGACGCCGGCCATCATCCCCTCGCTCTCCGGTCGCGCCTGGATCACCGGCATCCGCCAGGACATGCTCGATCCGTCGGATCCCTGGCCGTCTGGCTACAAGCTTTCGGACACGTGGCCGAACAAGATGTGAGAACGAAAAAGGGGCCCGAGGGGCCCCTTTCGTACCTGTCCAATCAGGTGTTGCCGTTATTGCCCTTCGGACGAGCTGTCCGCGCTTTCATCACTGCTTTCGGGTCCATAGTTTTCCGCATACATCTGGGCATAGCTCTGCGCGTCCTCGTAGCAGTAGGTCAGTTCGCGCGCTTCCGGATCCCAATAGGCGTTGGCCTCCCCGCAGACATTGGCAGTCAGCTTGATGCCGTCCTTCAGCTTGACCAGCCCGGAGAAGGTGTCGCGAAGCATTTCCAGCGCGCCGAATTCCTTGAGGATCGAACGGTAGAAATCCAGGTCGTTGTTCTTTGTCTTGTAATAGGCGAGCTTGAACTTCACCTTGTCATTGTCGTCGGCCATGTAGGGGTTGAGCACGGTAAACCAGCTTTCCCGCGCCTTCTGGTACTCGCCCTCGCACTCGTCCCGGCGCTCCTGGGGAATCTCCAGGTTGTCGGCCATGTCCTTGAAGCGCTTCTGGTCCTGACCGATCATCATGCAGGCGATGTTGTAGGCCCGCTGCTTCGAAAGGCCATGGGTGTCCATGAAATCCTCTTCGGAGACCTCATAGGCGTCGCCGAGATTGTACCAGCTCTCGACGCTGTCGCGCAGCGCCTGATCGAGCGCCTCGTCCTTCGCCTCGAGCAGCAGCACCGTGGAAAGCGTGTCCACCGCATCCTCCTCGCGGCCGAGAACCGGAAGGTTAAGCTCCGAGATCAGCATGTGCCCGGATTCGTGGAACAGGACATAGATGACGTTGCCGGTCATGAATGTCACGGAGCTGGTGACGCCCTCCTCGTCAAGCCCGGCGATTTCCTTCGGCACATGGTTGTCGGCCGCCGAGGCAGGCTGAAGCAGGGCCGCCGCCGCCAGAAGAAGTCCCCCGATATATCTGCGCATTTCCCCTCCGGTGAGAATCGAAAAAGGCGGTTCTCATCCGTTGCCCCCGGAATCCCGCCCGATAGGTCATTATCATATACAAGCAAAGACGGCCCGGACAATTGTCCGGGCCGCCTCACTGGAACCAATAATAGTCGATACGGGATCAGAGAACCGAAAGCGGCTCGTGCATCTCGTAGCCGAGGCTGTCGGCCACCGGCTTGTTCGTGATCTTGCCCTTGTGCACGTTGAGGCCGTTCTGCAGGTGCTTGTCCTTGCGGATGGCTTCGAGGCCGTGGTCGGCGAGCGCAAGGCCATGGGCCAGCGTCGCGTTGTTCAGGGCATGGGCAGAGGTGATCGGAACGGCGCCCGGCATGTTCGCCACGCAATAGTGGATGATGCCGTCGACTTCGTAGGTCGGGTCGGAATGGGTCGTCGCGTGCGAGGTCTCGAAGCAGCCGCCCTGGTCGATGGCGACGTCGACGATGACGGCGCCCTTCTTCATGCCGCCGAGCATCTTCTTGGTGACGAGCTTGGGAGCGGCAGCGCCCGGGATGAGGACGGCGCCGATGACGAGATCGGCGGCAAAGACTTCCTGCTCCAGCGCGTCGATGGTCGAGAAGCGAGTGTGAACGCGGCCGTTGAAGATGTCGTCCAGCTGGCGCAGGCGCGGGATCGAGCGATCGAGGATGGTGACGTCGGCGCCCAGACCGACAGCCATCTTCGCTGCATGGAGGCCGACCACGCCACCGCCGATGACGGCGACCTTGGCAGGGGTCACGCCGGGAACGCCGCCGAGCAGGATGCCGCGGCCGCCATTGGCCTTCTGCAGCGAGAAGGCGCCCGCCTGGATCGACAGGCGACCGGCCACTTCGGACATCGGGGCCAGCAGCGGCAGGCCGCCGCGCTCGTCGGTCACGGTTTCATAGGCAACCGCGGTGACGCCGGAAGCGATCAGGCCCTTGGTCTGTTCCGGATCCGGAGCCAGGTGCAGGTAGGTGTAGAGGATCTGGCCTTCGCGCAGCTGCACCCACTCGGAGGGCTGCGGTTCCTTCACCTTCACGATCATGTCGGAATTGTCGAAGACTTCCTTGGCGGTTGCGGCGATCTTGGCGCCGGCGGCCACATAGGCCGCATCATCGGCACCGATGCCGGCGCCGGCATTGGTTTCGATCAGGACGGAATGGCCATGCGCCACATATTCCCGCACTGCGCCGGGCGTCAGGCCGACGCGGTATTCATGGTTCTTGATTTCCTTGGGGCAACCTACGCGCATGGATGTCTTTCTCTCTCCTCTGGCGGCTCTCCCAGCGAGCCGGCGAATGGCGCATATCCAAGCAAAGGAATCGGGAAATGTCCTTGCAAAGAGAATATGAAAGGAGCATCAAGTTCGCAGATTCTTGCGTGGAAACCGAAATTTTCGAAGGAAATTCGAATGGCCGACCTGGACAAGATGGATGTTGCGATCCTCAGGGCGCTCCAGCAGAACGGACGAATGTCAAATGCGGATCTCGCGGCAAAGGTTGGCCTGAGTGCGTCCGCCTGCTCCCGACGCCTCGACCAGCTGGAAAAGAGCGGCATCATCAGTGGCTATCACGCGCGCCTTTCGAATGCCGCGCTCGATTACAAGATGATGGTGATCGTGCACATCTCGCTGTCCGGCCAGTTTGCAAAGACGCTCGCGGAATTCGAGGCGGCGGTGAAGAAATGCCCGAACGTGCTGGTCTGCTACCTCATGTCGGGGGAGTACGATTACATCCTGCGCGTCGCGGCGAAGGACCTCGCGGATTACGAGCGCATCCACCGGGACTGGCTTTCCGCCCTGCCCCATGTGGTGAAGATCAATTCGAGCTTTGCGCTGCGCGAGATCATCGACAAGCCGAATGTCGGCCTGTGAGCATCAGACGCGACCGTCCGGCTCGCCATCGGCAAAGAGAGTGTTCCCGTGCTGGTCGACGATCTGCCGCGCCTTGCGGAGCGTGAACTCCACCGCTTCCTTCTCGCCGTTGAAGACATCCGCGCGGATGAACTGGCGCACCAGGATGCGCTCGCCGTCCTTCTTCTCGATCCGGCCGGCAATGCGGAACTGGTTGCCGTCCCGCATCGGCTGGGCCACCAGCGTCACGTCCTTGTAGGCCTCGCGGCTTTCGGAAGACGGTGCCGGAGCGGCAGCGGACGCATTCCCTCCGAGGAAGGACAGAATCTTGGAAACGAAACCCGTCATGATCTCTCTTCGTTGTCTTGGGCGGATCGGCCCCGCCCGATGTCGGTGCCATCTTAAGATGGAAGCGCCCAGGATGACAGGGGGCTAATTCGCCGTCCTCAGATAATGAGGTTGGCGATGATCTCGTTGTCGGTGATGTCTTCGTAGCCCAGCCCGGCATCCTCGAAGCGGGCGGTCAGGGCGTCGAAATTCTCCCGCGCCTTCGTCTCGATGCCGATCAGGATGGAGCCGAAATTGCGCGCCGATTTCTTCAGGTATTCGAAGCGGGCGATGTCGTCCTCGGGGCCGAGCAGGTTCAGGAAATCCTTCAGCGCGCCCGGGCGCTGTGCCAGGCGGAGGATGTAGTATTTCTTCAGGCCCGCATGGCGCATGGCCCTTTCCTTTACGTCGGGCAGCCGCTCGAAATCGAAGTTGCCGCCCGAGACGACGGCGACGACCGTCTTGCCCTTCAGCCGCGCCTTGCCGAGCGCCTCCAGCGCCGCAATGGAAAGCGCACCCGCCGGCTCCAGAACGACGCCTTCCACGTTCAGCATGTCCACCATCGTCACGCAGATGGCGTTTTCCTTGATGAGAAGCACCTGATCCGGCTCGAAGGAGCGGAGGGCCGCAAAATTGAGGTCGCCGATCCGCGCGACGGCCGCCCCATCGACGAAATTGTCCACCTTCTGCAAGGTCACCGGATGCCCTGCCTCGAGGCTGCGCTTGAGGCTCGGAGCGCCTGCCGGTTCGGTGAAGACGAAGTTGTCGGCGGGCACGTCATCCCTCAGGTAGGAGGTGATGCCCGCCGAAAGCCCGCCGCCCCCGACCGGCAGGATCACGAAATCCGGAACCTTGCCTTCGAGCTGGGTCACGAACTCCGCAGCGACCGTGGCCTGGCCCTCGATGATGTCAGGATGATCGAAGGGCGGAACCATGACCGCGCCGGTTTCGGCGGCGTATTCCTGCGAGGCGCGGTAGCACTGGTCGAAGAAGTCGCCATAGAGCCGGATGGTGATGAAGGCGCCGCCGAACATGCGGGTCTTGTCGATCTTCTGCTGTGGCGTGGTCACCGGCATGAAGACGGTTCCCTGCACGCCGAAATGGCGGCAGACATAGGCAAAGCCCTGCGCATGATTGCCGGCCGAGGCGCAGACGAAGGACTGATCCTTGCGCCCGCCGGCCAGCACCTTGCGGAAGAAGTTGAAGGCGCCGCGGATCTTGTAGGAACGCACCGGCGAAAGGTCCTCGCGCTTCAGCCAGATGTCGGCGCCATAGCGCTGGCTGAGGTGATCGTTGTATTGCAGGGGCGTTTCGGGAAAGAGTTCCCTGAGCGCTTCTGCTGCCTGCTGCACGTGCTGTTTCATGGCTGTTCCGGTCGTATGGCGTCGCATCGAGCGTCACCTATCGCACAGCCCAACCCTCAAATGAAGACCGGGGCGCGTCATTGCCGCCTAGTCCAGGAACACACGCACGGAGGAGGCCTTCCCGGCGGCATCGATGACCGTCAGCGTGGAGAAGCCGCCGCCGTCGGGCATCCACTGGCTCGTGCGCCGGCGGGTAAGTTCCGGCAGCGGCTTGCCGTTGGCAAGCCAGCGGAAGGGTGCGCGCCCCCCTTGCATCTTCAGCACCAGCGGCGACGAGGGGCCGGCTCCCGTCAGCCCGAGATCCACCCGCGCGCCCTCCGGCGGATAGACGATCTGCGGCGGCGCTTCCCGCGCATTGGCGGCCACGAGGCCGTTCTCGGTCATCGAGAAGCGCTTGAGGCTCGGCGGCAGTTCGGTCGCCGCAGGCCGCACCGCGCCTGCGGGCGGCGGAGCGAAGGGCACGATGCCCACGCCCGAGCGCTGGAACGCCTCGAACAGAATGGGTGCTGCCGTCTTGTAGCCCGCAATTCCGGGAACCGCCCCGTTGTCCGCACGACCGACCCAGACGCCCAGCACATGCTGGCCGTCGTAGCCGACCGACCAGGCGTCGCGATAGCCATAGCTCGTGCCCGTCTTGTAGGCGATGCCGAGCTTCTTCGCGCCGGCCGGCGGCAGCACGGCGGAGAGCGTGTCCGTCACGTTCCAGGCCGCCACGGGATCCAGCAGCATGTCGCCCTCGATCTGGGCGGGCTCGCCGTTTACCCCGTCTCCGAGCCGCACCGGATGGCCGCGATTGGCAAGGCCGGCGTAAAGCTGGACGAGATCCTTGAGCGTGATGCCCGCGCCTCCAAGCGCGATGGAAAGACCGGGGGTGTCGTTCTCCGGCAGCTTCAGCCTGACTTCGGAGCGCCTCAGCCGCACCATCAGTCGTGACGGACCGACGGCAGACAGGAGCCGGACAGCCGGAACGTTCAGCGACATCTGCAGCGCCTGCCGCACGCTGACATCCCCCATGTAGCTCATGTCGAAATTGCGCGGACGATAGCCGGAAAAGTCGGACGGCCGATCCTCGATGATGGTCTCCTGCGCCACGAGACCCTGCTCGAAGGCAAGCCCGTAGACAAAGGGCTTGAGCGTCGAGCCCGGCGAACGGAGCACGCGCGTCATGTCGATCCAGCCGGACCGGCCGGATTCGAAATAATTGGCGGAGCCCACCTCGCCCAGGATTTCGCCGGTGCGGGCATCGGCCATCACCATGGCGATCGAGACGCGCGGACCGAGCTTCTTCGATTCCTCCGCGGCCACGGCCTCGAGGCCCTTCTGGACATCCCGGCGCAGCGTTGTCTTCAGCACCGTCTCCCCGGGCTTCTTGCGCCGGGCGGTTTCTGACAGATGCGCCGCAAGCGCGGGAAGCTGCATGCGCCCCGTCGGCATCGCCTGGATCTGGGCACGGTCGAATTCGCCGTCTCCGATCACCTCGACGACGGCGAGCCGGTTCAGCACGCGGTCACGGGCCCGGCGGGCATTTTCGGGGTGGCGGTCCGGCCTGCGGGCTTCGGGCAGCTGCGGAAGCGCGACGAGAAGCGCGCTTTCGCCCACCGAGAGATGATGCGGCTCCTTGCCGAAATAGGCGAGGCTCGCGGCACGCACGCCTTCGAGATTGCCGCCATAGGGCGCCAGCTGGAGATAGAGATCGACGATTTCGGCCTTGGAAAGGCGCCGCTCGATCTGGATCGCGCGGGCCATCTGCCGGAGCTTGGCCAGCAGCGAGCGCTCGCCCCGCGGCTCGAGCAGACGCGCGACCTGCATGGTCAGCGTCGATCCGCCCGAGACGATGCGGCCGTTCCCGATCAGCTGCCCGGCGGCGCGCAGAAGCGCCAGCGGATCGATGCCGTCGTGGTCGTAGAAGCGCTGGTCTTCATAGGCGATCAGCATCCGCAGGAATTGCGGATCGACATCCTTTGCCGTGGTCTTCAGGCGCCAGGTGCCATCGGGCGTCGCGAAGGCGCGAAGCAGCTGGTCGTTCTGGTCGCGCACCTCGGTCGATACCACCTTCGCGGCATCGAGAGGCGGCGGAAAGGCGCGGTCCGCCCAGTCGAGGCCGAAGCCCGCCGCGACGATCAGCAGGATCGACCCGCCAAGGCCGATCCCTGTCTTCCGCGCCCATCCCATCGTCAGTCCGCCTTCGTGACCTCCAGCATCCCGGTCGCGGTGCGCGCCTGGAACTGCGGGCGGTACATGTCCTCGACGACGGCGGCCGGATAGTCGTACTTGCCGGGCGTCACGGCGCGGACGACATAGGCCACGGTGATGGGGTTGACGTCACCCGCCGGCTTGTCGAAGGCGGCCACGAAACGGTCGCTGCGGAACTCCGTATGGGCCGCTGTCACTTCGCCCAGCCAGTCGAAGTTGGTCAGCTGCGCGCTGGAGACGAGGCTCGGATTGTCGATCGCGAAACCGGCCGGCAGCATGTCGGTGAGGAGCACCCGTGCGGACCAGTCGTTGGTCGGCGTCGCCTGCAGGACGATCACATAGCGCTCGTTCTGCCGGGCTTCCGAGAGGCTCACTTCCTCGCCATCCATCGTGTAAGTGTAGCGCTCGATGGTGAAGCCGTCGCCGCCAGCCGGCAGCGGCGTAGCCGGCGCGGCGATGGTGGTGACCATCGCGGTCACCTTGTCACCGCTCTTGTTGGCGATGGTGACCGGGCTTTCCATCAGGTCGTCACCCGTCATACGCGCCGAGTAGCCGCCCTGCGTTGCCTTGCCGTTGACCTCGAGGGCCAGGTCCTTGTCGCTGTCCTTCACGGCGCGGGCTGCAAGAAGCATCCAGCTCTGCTCCTGGGTGCTCACCCAGGTCTGCGCTTCCCACTGCCTTGCCGTGAGGGAGGCCATGTCGGGAATGATGGTGGCCTGCGGACGGCTTTCTGCAGCAAGGGTCAGCACGGCAGCATCGTCACGCACGGCCGAACCGTAGTCCGAACGGGCGAGATTGGCATCCGTGGTCATCTTCGCCATGCGAAGCGCTGCGTCGAAGATGCTGGCCGCACGGTTCTGGTCGCCGTAGAGCGAGAGCGCGGCAGCGATATGCGCCTTGGCAAGCGGGGTCGGGAAGTCGTTGATTTTCGTGTCCGCATAATAGCGCAGGTCGGCAATGGCGGCACGGCGATTGCGGGCGAGCACGTAATAGCCATAGGCCATTTCGTTGCCGCGCTCCTGCACGTTGTTGTCATAGCCGACGGCGTTCTGGATGTTGGTGAGCGCCTGCGCCATCGCGTCCTCGGGCACGGTGTAGCCCTGTTCGCGCGCCCGCGTCAGGAAGTCCGTGACGTAGGAGTCGAGCCAGAGATCGCCGTAGCCCGGACCCCAGAGGCCGAAGCTGCCGGACGAGGACTGGTAGGACAGCACGCGGTAGATCGCATCCTGGATGCGCTCCTTGACCTTCGGATCGTCCTCCTCGCCCGCATCGCCGGCCATTTCGCTGAGATAGAGCAGCGGAAGCGCGCGGCTGGTGGTCTGTTCGGCGCAGCCATAGGGGTAGCGGTCGAGCATGGACAGCAGGGCCGGAATGTCGAAGGCCGGCGCACGGCTGACATGGATCGAGACCGCCGAGCCCGGCAGGATGCTGTCCGCCAAAAGGTTGCCGTCGACCGTCAGGCTGCCGCCGGCTGCGATTTCGATCGGGCGGCGCGTGGTGATCGGCAGCGAGCCGGAGCGGACATTGACGGAAACCGCCTGTTCCACATCGACATCGCCGTCGTTGCTCAGCCGAATGGCCACTTCGCCGGCACCGGGCGTCAGGCCCTTGACCGGGAAGGTCAGCGACAGCTTCGCACCGGCCGAAAGCCGCACGAGCTGGGTGAGGTTCCCCTCGACTTCGAGGGCGGCGTTCGGCGAAAGCTGAAGCTGGTAATCGCCGTCGGGTGCATCCGCATTGGCGATGTCGAGCTGGATCTGGCTCTCGTCACCCGGCGCCAGGAACTGCGGCATGCTCGCCGTCACGACGACCGGATCGCGGATGATGACATCGGTTTCGGCATGGCCGACACCGGTCTTGGTCCAGGCGACAGCCATCACGCGGGCCGTTCCGTTGAACTGCGGAATGTCGAAGGAAACGACCGCCTTGCCGGATGCGTCGAGCTTCACCGGACCGGAGAAGAAGGCCACGAGCTTTTCCTTCGGGGGCGAGCCCTGCAGTGCATTCTCGCCGCCGTCACCGCCCGTGCGCAGCTTGCCGGTGATGCCCAGCGACCCGTCGATCAGGCGGCCGTAGAGGTCGCGGATTTCGAGACCGAGCTGGCGCTGGCCGAAATACCAGCCGTTCGGATCGGGCGCTTCATAGGCCGTGAGGTTGAGGATGCCGACATCGACGGCAGCGACGGCCACATAGGCTTCCTCGCCCGCCCCTGCCCCGGCCACTTCGACCGGGATCGTCAGCGTCTGGCGCGGCAGCATCTTCTCCGGCGGCGACAGCTTTACGTCAAGGGCGCGATCACCGGGATCGATGCCGAGCCACTTGATGCCGATCGCCCGCATGGGCATGCGGCTCTCCTGGGCGTCGCCCGGACGGAAGAGCGTTGCCGTCACATAGGCGCCGGCGCCCCAGTCTGCGGTCACGGGAATGTCGATCACGCCGCCTTCCGCGCCGATCGTCTGGCTCTTGCTGAACAGCAGGCTCTCGGTGCCCGCATTCACCAGCACCTCGCCGGCAAAGCGCGGCGATACCTTCAGATGCGCGGTATCGCCCGGCTTGTAGCTGTCCTTGTCGAGGGCGACCTCCAGGCCATCGGGCGTTTCGGTGGAGGTTGCCGCGACGTACCAGCCGGCGTCGAACTCCACGGAGGACACGGCCTGCCCGTCGGCGCTCTGCACCTCGAGGCGGTAACGGCCCCAGACCACGGGCACGGAGATCTTCGCACCGTCCGTCGTGGCGTTGAGCGTGCCTTCCTCCTGCTTGCGCGTCGAAAGAACCGGTTCGTACTTCCAGCTGTTGCCGTCGCGATACCACTGGTAATCGCGCTCGACCTTGAGAAGCGTCCACTTCAGGCCGGCAGCTTCCTTCCGGTCGCCTTCTGGCGTGGTCATGATGACGTTGAAGTTGGCGGCGGAATTTTCGGCGACCTCGCCGGTGAATTCCGGCTTGATGCCGATCATGTCCGTTTCCGGACGCACGGGCAGCGTCAGCTTGCGCTCCACGGCCCGGCCCGTGCCTTCCCGCAGACGGACTGTGACTTCGCCATTCAGCAGCCGGGTGGTCGAAGGCAGCGCGCCGAGCGAGACCTCGATCACCGCGTGGCCGTTCTGGTCGAGAAGCGGCAGGTTGTCGAGCGTCATCCGGTTGTCGGCCTGATCCTCCTCGTCCGCAAGGCCGAAGACATAGCCGGGGAAGGCCGGGGTCTCGCGGGTCGGCTTCAGCGTCAGCTCACCCTCGATCTTCAGGCCGGCAGCAGGCGCGCCGTAGAGATAACGGCCATCGATGGCGACGGCTGCCGGGCTTGCGGCGTCCAGGGACTTCGCTTCGGTGGTCATGTCGAATTCGATGCGATCCGGCACGAAATCGTCGACGAGGAAGGTCTTCTCGGCGATCGGGCTCTGCTTGGGATCGGTGTAGATCTGCATGGTCCAGGTGCCGCGCATCGCGTTGTCCTGGACCTCGAGGTCGACCATGTGGCCGCCCAGCTTGCCGCCGTCGGTCACGATGCGGCGCATCTCGACGCCATCCGGGCGGGTGAAGACGAAGGTCAGCGGAAGGGAATCGACCGCGCTGGCGGAGATATCGCGGGCAAGCGCGCTGGCATGCACGGTCTCGCCGGGGCGATAGATACCGCGCTCCGTCCAGGCCAGAACGTCGATGGCACCGGGGGCGGCACGGCCCGTCACGCCGCGATCCGACAGGTCGAAGCCGGCGCGGGTCAGGTCGAGGAAGACATAATCATCGGCGCCGTTGGATGCGGTGATCATCGCGGGCGTATTGCCGGCGGTTCCGCGCACGAGGCCGGGATCGAAGCTGGCGCGGCCCTCGCCATCGGTCTTGGCGGTGCCCAGCACTTCGTTGTTCTTGGCCAGCAGGGTCAGCTCGATGTTGGCGAGCGGCTTGGCGGTCGCCAACGAGCGTGCGAACACGTTGAGGCCATCCGTGCCGGTATAGGTGGAAATGCCGATGTCGGAGACGACGAACCACTGCGTGGAGCGGGCGTCCCAGTCTTCCATGCGGGAATTCGCTGCCTTTGCGGTGAGCGCGTAGACGCCGGGCTTGCGCTGCGGCACGGCTTCATCCACCGGGAAGCTGGTCACGACTTCCTTGTTCAGTTCGCTCGCAATCTCGATGGAACCCTGCCAGACGAGCTGGCCAACCTCGTTTTCCAGCCGGTCGGCGCTGTAGCCGTCCACCTGGGTGAGGAACTGCGAATTGGCGAGGAGCTGCGCGAGATTGCGCTCGCCGACGCGATAGAGCTTCAGCTCCGCCTTTTCGGTGTTGACGGACACGATGGGGATGCCGCGACGGGCGGTGCCGGGCAGGACGAAATTGTCGCCCGTGAAGCGCACCATCGCGCTGCGATCCTGCACGTAGACATCGAGATCGACAGGTGCCTCGAGGCTTTCGTCATAGACGGAGGGCAGGCCCGCGCGCAGCGCAAGCTTGTAGCGCGAACCATGCTGCAGGCCCTCGACGCAGATCTGGTTGTCCTTGGCCTCCAGCGCTTCCGGCACCTTGCCGTCCAGCTGGACGAAGGAGGAGTAATCGACCCCGGACTTCACGAGCTGCTCGGAGAACTGAACGCAGGCACGCGGCGTGGCACTGTCGTTGTCCACGGTGTTGCCGGTCACGCGGAAACCCTGCCGCTGGCGAAGATCGGCAAATGCAGCCCGGACAGACTTGCTCTCGACCAGCTTCAGGCTGGCCTTGTAGGCTTCGAGACCGGGGCGATAATTCTCAGCCTTGTCGAGCGCGGCGGCCATGATCGCCAGCGAATCGGCGCGCACGCTGGCCGTCCGCGACAGCAGGTAGCCGTTGAAGGCGGCGAAGGACGCCTGCCCCGCGACATCCGTATTGCCCTCGATTCGCGCACCGATGCGCGCTGCCTCCAGCCAGAGCGCCCCGTCGTCCTTCTTGAGAGAAAGGGCGTTCTTGAAGAGATTGAAGGACTCATCGAGTGTCGCGGCGGCCCGGGCCTGGGCGATCAGGTCCTCGACCGTCGTGTCTTCCTGCCCCTGCTCGATGGTGAGATTGTCCCGGAAGTAGCGCGCATCCGAGACGAAGCTCTGGGAGAGGAAGGCAAGCGGCGGAGCAGCGCCGAGATCGGGCTCGGCGGCAGGCTTGCCGGCCGCGGTCTTGGCCTCGACGATTCGTCCTGCAATCGCACCGGGAAAAGCGTTCAGCGTCTTGTAGTCGGACTTGAGGAAGCACCACTTGACCTTGGGATTGTAGGTGAAGGCGCGGCAGGACTGATCGTCCAGGCAGGCCTTCTTGCAGCCGTCCAGCGTGACGTTCTGCACGCTCCTGAGATCGAAACCGTAATAGTCACCGTTGTTTACGGTAACCACCTTGCGGCTTTCGCCTGCCGCGTGGGCAGACGAAAAGGCAAGAAGGGACAGGAGTAACAGGGCGGACAACCGGGCCAGGGCGCGCATGATGGGGAGATCCTCTTCGGGCAGTGCGGCAGCTTCGGGAAGCACTCTTCTGGCTTCCAGCTCGCTTGTCAATCATAAGACCTGAGATTGAAAACCGCGCGACAGAAAAAACGCAGCCGGCATGCAAACGCCCAAAAAAGAGCCAATCACATATCAACCATAACTTTTCTTAGTCTCACCTAATGTGGCGCAACCACGGGACGAAAGGGGTGCCAAAACCTCAGCGGAGGTCGCGCTTTGTCAATTTCCATAAGTGCTGAAAAAACCTGAAATTTTCAATTGATATGGAAGACAACTAAATTCCTGCCCCATGGGGAAGCGCTCACAGGAAAATCCGCCGGAGAGCCTCATTTAGTCCATACTAAAGATTGAAATCTTCCGCAAAATACGACAAGTATAAGACGGGTGCTCAAACAGCAGGAGAAGGCAGTGAGTGTCAAACGATCACCGGGAACGGTGGACCAGTATGTCGGGGCGCGCGTCAAGATGCGACGCAGGCTCATCGGCATGAGTCAGGAAAAACTCGCCGAACAGATCGGCGTGGCGTTCCAGCAGGTGCAGAAATACGAAAAGGGCACGAACCGCATCGGTGCAAGCCGCCTGATGAAGATCGCGGAAGTGCTGGGCGTGCCGCCGGCTTTCTTCTTCCAGCAGGATGCGGGCGATGCCTCCGCCTCGCTCGACGGGGTCGAAACCTACACCAATTCGAAGGCGCTTTCCGAGTTCATGGCCTCCAAGGAAGGGCTCGCGCTCAATCGCGCCTTTGCAAAGATCACGGACATGGACATGCGGCAGAAATTCGTCGCACTGGTCAAGTCGATCGCGGACGGACAGTCCAACGCCCAGTTCACGCCCGCCGCTGAGCGTGGCGAGGAGCCTGCAGCGACCGTCAACTGACCGCAACAGGGCGAGCCGGGCGGGGTCAAAGCATGTCCTTCAAACTTCAGACTTCCGGGGAGCTGCGCCTCATCGATTCGCGCGGCACCGAAACAGCCTTCCCCGAGAAGGGTCTTCTCATACTGGCCTACCTGCTGGCCTCCGAGGAAACAGAAGTTACCCGCGCCCGGATTGCGCGCCTCGTCTGGGGCGGCCCGGATTCATCCCGTGGCCTTACCAATCTTCGCCAGACCGTTTCCCGCGTGGTGGCCCGTCAGGAGGAGCTCGGCACGCGGTTCCTCGATTTTGCGCCCGGGCACGTCCGGCTGGTGCCGAATGCGATCACGGCTGATCTCGAGGTGCTGTTCGCTCTCCGGAGCGCCACGGCCGAAACCGTACAGCCTTTGCTCGGACGCGCCATTACATTCTACCGGCTTCCCTTTCTGGAAGAGGTCCAGGGTATCAGCGCCGAGTATCGGGCCTGGATCGCCGAGAAACAGCATACATGCAGCGAAATCTACAGCGCGGCCGTCCGCCTGGCCCTTCCGCAATCGAACAGTCCCGCTGACAGGGTACTTCTGAAGGAAACGGCGCTTCGGGTCTTCCGGCACGATCCCGACAACTCCGAGATGCGCGAGATCCTCGCCCTCGGTGAGGGACAGGATCAGGGGCCGGACGGTGGTGCGGTCTCGTCTCCGCCGGCGTCGGCCGTGCCAGCACCGGCCGATGCGGCTTCCGGGGTGGGAAGCGCGCTGGACATGCTGCGGACGCTCTACAACAGGAAGAAGGCGATGGCCGCCGTTCGGCCCGCCGCCCTTCAGGCGGCGCCCGCGCCGCTTCCCGCCGCGCTTGCCACGCTTCCCCGGCTGGCCATCCTTCCGCCCTTCGAGACAGAGGGCACCGGACTTGCCGGTGCGCTTCTCGAAGACGTGACCATCGGCCTTTGCGGGTGCCGGTCGCTGCGGATCGTGGCTCCCTATACGGCTGCCCGCATCAGCCGGCAGAGCGACCGCACCGAAACCATTGTCCAGCACTCCATACACTACGTGCTCGAGACGCGCCTGACGATGATGGGGGGCTATCCCTCGCTGTTCGTCCAGCTGATCTATGTGGCGAGCGACGACGTCGTATGGGCGGACCGCTTCCGGCTTGCGCCGGAGACCTTTCTGGCGAACCGAAGCGACCTGACCTCCCGGCTGGTGGAGAACATCTCCGCCGCGGTGGGGCGGAACGAGACGGTGCGGCAGTATTTCGAAGGCAATCCTGCGGCCTATTTCCATTTCCTTCAGGGCCAGCAGTATCTGCAGCACCTCACGCTTCCGGAGATCCGCAGGGCGCGGAAGTCCTTCCGCGCCGCCCTCCAGGAAAAGGCGGATTTCGGCCCTGCCCTCAGCGGCCTTGCGCGCACCAACCATCTGGAGTGGCTGATCACCGCCCGCGGAGAACCCGAACTGCTGCATTCGGCGCAGCGCCACGCCCAGGAGGCGATCGAGCGCTGCGGCGAGCTCACCTCCGGCTACCGCGAGCTCGGTGTGACGAGGCTTTTCCTTGGGGCTTTCGACGAGAGCGTAGAAGCCCTGATGATGGCAGAGAAGCTGAGCCCGCAATATGCGGATCTGCTGGTGGATTTCGGCGATACCCTCATCCATGCCTCCCGTCCGGCGGAGGGGCTTTCCAAGCTCGAGAAGGCAATCGAGCTCAATCCGCTCACGCCCGACGGCTATCTCTGGACTGCGGCCGGGGCAAATTACTATCTCGAGAATTATGCCGGCGCGCTGGACTATATCGAGCGCATGGCAGACCCGACCCCCGCCCTCAGGCTTGCCGCGGCGTGCCGCGCCATGCAGGGAGAGATCAAGCAGGCACGAGCCCTCGCGCGCAAGCTCAAGCAGCATTATCCGGATTTTGAAGTCGACCAGTGGATTGCGGTTCTTCCGATCAAGGAGGACTGGCAAAGGGAACACTATCGGGAAGGCCTGAAGAAAGCCGGACTTTGAGCGCGAAGGGGGACAGCAATGGCAAAAGTGATTCTGATCGGACTGCCGGGTGATACGGCAGTCTGGATGGTCGATCTCGACCAGAAGAGCGTGATTCAACTGCCCGAGGACCTTGCCCGCCAGGTGGCGCAGGAGGGTCGTCCGATCATCAGGGGCGTGGATTATGCGGTGGCGGTGGATCAGCAGTCGCCGATCGCCTCCGGCAAGTTCGACACGGTCGAGATGCCATTTCCAAAATGAGCGCCGCCGGATCGGCACCGCCGGCAGATGACCGGGTCCGCCGCTACAGCGACAGACTTTTGCCGCCCGGGGAAACCTGGGCGCGGATCGAACCGCATCTCTTCTCGCATGGGATAACCCGGATGGCCCGGCTCACCGGGCTGGACCGGATCGGCCTGCCGGTGTGGAGCGCGGCGATACCGAACGCACGCTCCCTTTCGGTGGCACAGGGCAAGGGCCTCACCGATGAGGAAGCCAAGGTCTCGGCCGCGATGGAGGCGCTCGAAAGGGTGGTTGCGGGGAGCCCCTTCCCCGGTCCGCTTCTCGCCTCGGCGCGGGAACTGCGCGCGGCAGGCCTTCGGGCGGAAACGCTTCCCTCGCTCACAGCCGCCGGCATGGAGGATCTCGATGCGGCAGACCCGGCTGAGTGGGTAGCGGGAACCGATATCCGAACAGGGGAGCCGGTTCACCTGCCGCTACAGGCAGTTGCGCTGGACCGTACCGCAAGGGGGCTGCGCTTCTGGCAGTCCTCGGACGGCCTCGCCTCTGGCAATGGGCCCGATGAAGCGGTGTTCCACGCCCTTCTGGAGCGGATCGAGCGGGATGCCGAGGCGCTGTGGCTGATCGGGACGCTGCGGGCGCGCGCGGCAAGCCGCTTCGATCCGGCAGATCTCGGCGACCCGCTCATCGACAGCCTCGTCGACCGCGTCCGCTCGGCGGGTCTGGCGCCCGTTTTCATGGACATGACCAGCGACACCGCAATCCCGGCCATTCTCTGCCACATCGGGCCGGGTGACATCGGGGCGCGGTCGCGGATCGCGCGGCGCGAGGTCACGGCGGGCGGCGGAGCGCATCCCGACCCCGTGCGGGCCGCGATCCGCGCGGTCACCGAGGCGGCCCAGTCCCGCCTGACCTTCATCAGCGGAGCGCGCGACGACATCGAGGACGCCCATTACCGGGATGCGCTGCCGGAAGGCGCAAGGGATCTCTTCCTCGCCCCATGCAGCCGGCCCCGGCGCTGGAACTGCACCGTGGGCACGATCGACGCCATGACGAGGGATATCCTCTCCCGGCTCGACCGCACGGGCTGCGGTCCGGCGTATCGCGTGGCGCTTGCCGACCCCGCCCTGCCCTTCGCCGTGGAAAAGGTGATCGCTCCCGGGCTGGAAAACCCGCCGGGCGCGCGGCTCCGCCGTTTCGGCAGCCGCGCCCTGCTGAAGGCGGTGCGCGGATGAAGATCGTCTTCGTAGGCCCCAGCCTTTCCGTGCCAGTCGCAGAGCAGGATGCGCTGCGAAGCGAAGGGCTCCTTCTGCTTCCCCCGGCAAGGCGGGGCGATCTTCTTGCGGCGGCGGAAGCCGGGGCAAGCGTCATCGGCCTCATCGACGGCGCGTTCGAAACGGTGCCTTCGGTTTGGCACAAGGAAATCCTGCACGCCCTCGCCAATGGCATCGCCGTCTATGGCGCGGCATCGATGGGGGCACTGCGCGCCGCCGAATGCGCCGCCTTCGGCATGATCCCGGCGGGACGCATCGCCGTCGACTATGCCTCCGGCCTCCGTATCGACGACAGCGATGTCGCCCAGCTGCACGGCCCGATGGAGTTCGGCTATCCCGCCCTGACGGAACCGCTGGTCACCGTCGAAGCGGTTCTTTCGGCAGCCCTCGGCGGCGGTGTTCTTTCCGTGGCGGAACATGCGGCTCTGAAAGACGCGGCCATGGCTCTTCATTTCAAGGACCGGACATGGCCGGCCATGTTCCGGTCGTCCGGCCTTCTCCTTGCCTCTGACGTGCCCGACGCACTTGCCGCCCTTCGGCAAACGGTGAACCCCAAGCGGGACGATGCCCGGACGCTTCTTTCCTGCGTCCGGGCGGCGCCTCCGCAACGCCGGGCCGCTCCCTCGCACTGGACCCTTTCCGAGACCGAGCATTATCGCCGGACCCTCAACCCCAGATAATATTATACAAGACAACAAAGTTAAGGGTTGTGTCACGGCAGAGTCACGCGCTTTTCGCCAATGGCTCGCTTATGGTTTTCCCATCACGCAGCGTAAGGCGCTTCCGGCTTCGGGACTGCAAGCGGTTTCTACCGGTTGGAGAGGTGCTTTTCCCGCTGCACACTGCAGATGTCACGCCGCATGCGAGGGGAAGAATGTCGATGCTCGATCGTCCGGAAAAGGCGATGCTTCAGGATTGCGAAGTCGAAAACGAATTGAAGGAACTGGCCTCTCTGGCCCGCCTGGTGACCTTCGCCCGCGAGCGGGCCCATGCGATCAATGCCGAGTTTCCGGCCTACTGCCTCGATCTGGCCCTCGGTGCCATCCTGCAGGAAATGTATCCGGGGACTGGCAACCCGGATTTCGTTGCCGATGAGCGCGAGGCATGGCTCCGCTCCATGCCTCACTGACGGCAGCCTTCGAGCGGGGTGACGGTTTCCCTCCAGGGCCGTCACCCCGACCCTTGCGCCAGGCGGTAGCCGCCGCGCATCCACACCGCCACCCCGCATTCGCACGCCTTCACCCGGTTGCATGCCGCGCAAGTCCGCCGCCGGCTCTTTCCTTCGGTCCAGAGGCCCCTTCGCCGCGCGCCGTCCCTCGCCTCCCCTCGGGAGTTGCAAAACGGCTGCCGGTCATTCAAAACCAAGGCGTTGATTCTGAGACGCTGCGGACGTGGCGAAACTGGTAGACGCAAGGGACTTAAAATCCCTCGCCTTCGGGTATACGGGTTCGATCCCCGTCGTCCGCACCAAAGCCTCCTTTTCCGTGAATACACGCTGCAACCTTGCGGGCGGCCATGGCCGTACCAGCGTCAGCAAAAGGCATCGGAAATGTCTTCCATGGAGCGGATGCTGGCGGAACAGGCCGTCCGCAGCGGGGACAGCGAACCGCGGCGGTATACCGGCGGTTTTGCGCCTGTTTCAGATTTCACTTGATTTAGAGATTTCTTTCATGATGACTGCGAGGCGGAGGTATCTGCCATGCGGAAGACTTTTGCTTGCCTGTCGCTGGCATTCGGGCTTGCCGTCCTGGCAGGCTGCGTGACGGGGGAAGACGTCACGCGCGGAACGGCAACGCTGATCGGGCGCCCGGTCGAGGAGGCCTTCGACCGGATCGGCTTTCCCGACGAGGAAAGGCAGATCGCCGGGCGCACCGTCTATACCTGGCGGAACCGGGAAATCGGCTCCTACGAGGTGCCGACATCCGAGATCGTCACCACCTATGTGGATGGACATCCCGTCGAAAGCGTTCTTCAGGGCAGCCGGACCGAGGTTTACGAGCGCCAGTGCCAGCTCGATCTGGTGGTCGGGCGCGGTGGCATCGTGGAGCGCGCGCAGGCCGACGGCAATCTCGCCGGGTGCAGCCGCTACGCGGCGCTTGCGCCGAAAAGGCGGTGACGCAAGCTTTTGTCCGCGGGTTCGGGGTGTTGAGCGCCGCTTTCGGTGGCCATTCCCTCACACGGAAATCGACCCAAAATTGTCCGTTAAAGTTCAAAATCAGTTGTTTCAGATACCTGAACTCTGGAGTAGCGTAGCGCGCCATTCAATGGTGCGCGGATTTGTCTCGCTGCACGTTGCAAGCCACCGCCTTCCGAACGGGACGGGTACTGCGGCCGGCTTACAGCGGGGGGCAACGGGCCGTGCATGGACATCACCACCGAAAGGACCGCGCCTTGCGCTCTACCCCACGCTTCCTCCGACTTCTGTCATCGGTTGCCCTCAGCACCGCCATTGCCTTCTCGCCGATGGCGATCAAGCCGCATTTCGAAGGCATTCATGTTCCCGCGGCGGATGCCGCCCAGCCGAAAAAGGTGGTGAAGCTCACTGCCTCGCAGATCATGGTGAAGATGGAGCAGGCGCTCGTCCTCATCTCTCAGCGGCTGAAGGCCCTCCCCGCCAAAGATCGCAAGCATGCAGCCCCGCTGGTCAAGGCGCTGGTGGAAACCTCCCGCGCGCTGGAGGCCGTCAAGAAGGCTGCCGCCGCAAAGAACAACCGCCAGCTGGCGCTCGCCCTTCCCAAGGCGTCTTCGGCCATTGCTCGGCTGGACAATGCCTTCCGTCTCTCCGGCGTGAAGTCGAAGGATGTCACGATTGCCGTGCGGTCGCTGAAGCGCCTGTGGCAGGATTATCTGAAGCGCTCGCCCGGCAGCAAGACCGGTGCCAGCAAGAAGAGCGCGGTGGCCAATTCTCGCCGCATCACCGCCATGCGCAAGCAGCTGGCCAACCTTTCCGCCAAGCGCGGCAAGGATGCCCGCGCCCGGTACGAATTCCTGGAAATGCAGCGGCGGCTTGATCTCGCAGAGGCGGCAAACCGCTCGCTCGCCAACCAGTGGCTGGCCACCATCCTGCTGGCGGAAGTCTTCGGCATCTATACCGGATACTACGACTACGTCGTCATCTACCACCCGTCGGATGTGGTCTATTACCGGGATTCCTACACCTACTTCTCGTCGGAAGTGTATCACTCCTACACGGAATACTCGGTCTATTACGAGAGCTACAGCTGGACCACCTATGACACGCCGGTCGTGGTCTACGAAGACTACAATTTCGGCATGAACCGCCGGGAATACAGCCGCTTCGAATCCACCTACGTGGAGACCTACGAGCGCTACGAAACCGTGACCGAGACGACCATCGTCAACCGGCAGGAAATCCAGCAGATCGAGACGGCCAATCAGGAGGTCCAGACCCGGGCTGCCCAGATGCAGAGTGCGGCCGAAATTCCCGATCCTGCTGCCGACAATGTCGAGGTCGTCGACGACAACACGCCGCCCGAGACCTTCCTGGAGAAGGCTGCCGACGTCGCCGAAGAGCCGGTGCCGGCCGACAATACCGCGGTAGATCCGGCGGCCGAAGAACCTCCGGCTGCGGAGGAGCCCGCTGCGGCGCAGGAGCCCGCCGCCGAGCCCGAAGCCCCGGCCGAAGAGCCGCAGGCTGAAGAACCAGCACCTGCAGAAGAACCGCAGGCTGAAGAGCCCGCACCGGCAGAAGAGCCGCAAGCCGAGGAACCGCAGGCTGAAGAGCCGCAGGCTGAAGAGCCCGCACCGGCAGAAGAGCCGCAGGCCGAAGAGCCGCAGGCGGAAGAACCGCAGGCCGAAGAGCCGCAGGCGGAAGAACCGCAGGCCGAAGAGCCGCAGGCTGAAGAGCCCGCACCGGCAGAAGAGCCGCAGGCCGAAGAGCCGCAGGCTGAAGAGCCCGCGCCGGCGGAAGAGCCGCAGGCCGAAGAGCCGCAGGCCGAAGAGCCGCAGGCCGAAGAGCCGCAGGCCGAAGAGCCGCAGGCCGAAGAGCCGCAGGCCGAAGAGCCGCAGGCCGAAGAC
>NZ_JACIEZ010000003.1:523395-569968 GCF_014197145.1 Gellertiella hungarica
AGAGCCGCAGGCTGAAGAGCCCGCGCCGGCGGAAGAGCCGCAAGCCGAGGAGCCGCAGGCCGAAGAGCCCGCACCGGCGGAAGAACCGCAGGCCGAGGAACCGCAGGCCGAAGAACCGCAGGCTGAAGAACCGGCACCGGTGGAAGAGCCGCAGGCCGAGGAGCAGCAGGTGGAAGAGCCGCAGGCGGAAGAACCGGCACCGGCGGAAGAACCGCAGTACGAGGAACCCGCACCTGAGCCCGAACCGCAGGCCGAAGAGCCCGCGCCCGAGCCTCAGTACGAGGAGCCCGCACCGGAACCCGAACCGCAGGCAAAAGAGCCCGCACCGGAGCCCCAGTACGAGGAGCCGGCACCGGAACCCGAGCCGCAGGCCGAAGAGCCCGCACCGGAGCCCGAGCCTCAGTACGAGGAACCGGCGCCCGAGCCGGAGCCGCAGTATGAAGAGCCGGCACCTGCTGAAGAGCAGGCGGCACCGGCCTGCGAGGACGGTTCGGAAGAGTGCCCCCAGTAAGGGGCACGGCCGCCGCCTGACCGAGATGCAGAAAGCCGGCACGGAGCGATCCGTGCCGGCTTTTCCTTTTTCAGCGAAGGGCGTTTCAGAGCGGCAGGGCGTTTCGCTGCCAGATGGGGCGAAGAACGGGGTGGGACGAAATGCGCTGGGCAAGCTGGATCAGCCCCGGGAACACGTCGCGCATGCCCTCCTGGTTCTCCTCCCATCCGATCAGCATCGCCGCATAGATATCCACCGCGCTCATCTTCGTTCCGAGCAGATAGGGGCTGGTGCCGAGCCCCGCCGCCAGCACGGCGAATTCGCGGGTCAGGCGGGAGATCGCGGCATCCTTGACCGCTTCGGCTCCGGCGGGATCGGCCGTGTAGCGCTCTGGATAGAACTTGCGCAGCGAACTCGGATAGACTGCCGATGCAAGAAAGGCCATCCAGCGGAGATAGCGCGCCCGCAGGGGATTGGAGGGAACGGGGGCCAGATCCTTCTCCGGCACGAGATCCGCCAGATACAGCGTGATCGCCGCCGATTCCGTCATGATCTCCCCATGGGGCAGCTTGAGAACCGGCACCTGTCCGAGCGGATTGACCTGAATGAGTTCGGGATCGGGCCCGGTCGGTGCAAGAATCGTCACGTCCACCCGGCGATGCGGCAGGCCGCTGAGGGCGAGCACGGCCTCGCAGACGACGGAACCGGTGCCTTCACTGGCATACAAGATATAGGTCACGACTTCCTCCTGGCGGCTCCGGGAAGCAGCAGCCGGAGCCCATGTCGGGGAAAGTGTGCAATTTTCGAAGCTCCGTCAACGCCTTCCGGGGCCTGGCGACAGCCTGCGCGATGCGTGCGCCCGAACGAAAAAGGCGCGCCCCTTTCGGGACGCGCCGCATCGTCTGGCTGCCGGAGGCAGGTATCAGGCGGAAACCTTCGCCGCGATCTTGGCCACATGGGCGCCCTGGAAGCGGGCAGCGGCCAGTTCGTTCGCGGAAGGCTGACGCGAGCCGTCGCCGCCGGTGATGGTGGAGGCGCCGTAGGGCGAGCCGCCGGCGATTTCGTCCATGGTCATCTGGCCCTGGTAGGCATAGGGCAGACCGACAACGACCATGCCGTGGTGAAGCAGGGTCGGGATGAAGCCGAGGATCGTGCTTTCCTGACCGCCGTGCTGGGTAGCCGACGAGGTGAACACCGAGCCGACCTTGCCGACGAGGGCACCCTTGGCCCAGAGGCCGCCGGTCTGGTCGATGAAGGCGCGCATCTGAGATGCAACGGTGCCGTAGCGGGTGCCGGCGCCGAAGATGATGGCGTCGTAATCGGCCAGTTCATCCGGCGTTGCGACGGGGGCGGCCTGGTCCAGCTTGAAGTGGTGGGCACGGGCGACGTCTTCCGGAACGGTTTCCGGGACGCGCTTCACGACGACATCGGCACCGGCTTCGCGGGCACCTTCGGCAACGGCATTTGCCATGGTTTCGACATGGCCGTAGACCGAATGATAGAGAACGAGAACTTTTGCCATTTCAAGGCTCCTTCGCAAATGTGGAACGGGGTGATAGGGGGGCGGGGCCGCGTCCTGGCGCATCGCGACCCCTGTTGAACCGATTGATATTGAAGATGCCGCCGGCGGGTAAGCCACCGATGGGCAAACGCACTGTTCAACAAGTGAACCCTTGAACCGGGTTTCGCGGGACGGCAGGCGATGCCGGACAAATCCTCTTTCGCCGCATTGCATTGGCCGGTCGGCACGCTAGATTTGCGGCAGCAAACCCTCATCCGGATGATCTCCATGAACGCCTCTTCACCGCAGCAAACCATTGTCACCGCTGGTATTCTGGCCATCGGCGACGAACTTCTCTCGGGCCGCACCCGCGACCGCAACATCGGGCATCTCGCCAGCGTGCTGACGGCGGCCGGCATCGATCTCCGGGAGGTCCGCATCGTTGCCGATGACGAGGACGCCATCGTGGAAGCCCTGAACGCGCTGAGGACCCGCTACGACTATGTCTTCACATCGGGCGGCATCGGCCCCACCCATGACGACATCACCGCCGATGCGGTTGCGAGGGCCTTCGGTCTGCCCTGCGAGCACGATGCGGAGGCGATGCGGCTGCTCGGGGACATGTATGCCGCCCGCGGCCTCGAATTCACCGAGGCGCGCCAGCGCATGGCCCGCATGCCGCGCGGCGCCCGCCATATCCCCAATCCGGTCTCCACCGCACCCGGTTTCATCGTGGAGAATGTCCATGTCATGGCCGGGGTTCCGCAGGTCTTCGTGGCCATGGTCGAGGCGGTGATGCCGACGCTGCGCACCGGCGCAACCGTCCACTCCCTCACGGTCAAGAGCCCCTTCGGCGAAGGGGATATCGGCACCGCGCTGGGCAAGGTGCAGGCCGCCCACAAGAACACGGCCATCGGCTCCTATCCGAAATATGACGGGAAGAGCTTTTCGACCGAGATCGTGGTGCGCGGCCGGGTGCTCGAGGATTGCGAGGCCGCAGCCCGCGCGGTGGAGGCCATGCTCGAGGACATCGGGCGCCGCAAGCAGGCCGCAGCGGCGATCATGGAGGCCTGAGCCCCGGGCGACCCAGCAGATTTCACGTAGGGCCGTTGACATTGTCCACAGCACTTATTGATTGAAATCAAGGGAGCGTCACCGGCCCGGTGTATTCTGGTTGCGGAAAGGGGCGGACGGGTTCCGCCCCGGCAAGACGAGCCAAGGCACCGGCGAGCCACGCGCTGCTCCGTGCCGACGCCAAACCGCCACAAGGAGGCCCCCATGGCTTACAAGACCATCGTCTGCGTTCTTTCAAACGCCAGGAACGCCGATAACCTGCTTCAATGCGCGATTGATCAGGCACGGCGCAACGACGCGCACCTGATCGGGCTGCATGTCGAGCAGGTATCCATCGCCCCGCTGGCGGCCCCGATGGCCATGCCCGACCCGGTCAGCATCCAGGCGCTGCAGGATGCCGCACGCGAGACCAGCAACGAGCTGAAAGGGATCTTCGAGGAAGCCTGCCGCCGCGAGGGCATCTCTTGCGACTGGCGCAACGTCGTCTCCATGTCCGGCTACGGCGCCGGCAGCAGCACGGACATCCTGCGCTGCGCCGACCTGATCGTGGCGGCCCAGGCAGATCCTTCCTATGCCAGCGACGACTCCGAAATCGAGCAGGTGCTGTTCGAAAGCGGACGCCCCGTGCTTCTGGTGCCCTACATCTTCACGACGGCAAAACCGATCAACCGCGTGCTGATCGGCTGGAACGGGACGCGCGAGGCGACGCGCGCCGTGTTCGACGCCCTGCCCTTCCTGAAGAAGGCGCAGTCCGTGGAGGTCTTCACCGTCGATCCCGAAACCAGCGGCGATCAGGCCGCCGATCTCGCCGGGGCGGAACTTGCGGCAACGCTTGCCCGCCACGGCATCAAGGTGAATGTGGTCGCGGTCGCCAGCGAGGGCCTGTCTCCGGCAACGGTTCTCGAAAACCGCCTGTCGGATGCCTCCATCGACCTGCTGGTCATCGGCGCCTATGGCAAGAGCCGCCTGCGCGAGATGCTGTTCGGCGGGGTGACGCGCACCCTGCTCGACTCGATGACGGCGCTGACGCTGATGTCGCGCTGACACGCCGGCTACAAGTTCGAAATTTGGGGGAGCGGACTGCAGGGTCCGCTCCTTGTTTTTGCCGTCTTGCGCTCCGATATGCGCATTCGGTCACGCACCGTTCACGGATAATGCAGTTGCCTCCCGGCCCGCTCCTGGGGAATAAGCGGAAACGACACTGGATCATCGAGGACGGCCTTTGCAGATCGACCTGCCCCAACTGAGAAAGCATCTGCACCTGGCTTCGGGCCTGGTGATGGGCGCGTTCATCATCGGGCATTTCAGCAATCATGCGCTGGGTCTCGTATCGCTCGGCGCGATGGAGCGGCTGCGCGAGACGCTCAGCCTCGTGTGGCGTTCGGCGCCCGGGACGGTGCTGCTCTACGGCTCGATCCTCACCCATTTCCTGCTGGCGATCGATTCCCTCTACCGCCGTCACACGCTGAAGATGCCTTTCCGCGAGGGGCTGAGAATCGCGCTCGGCCTGTCGCTGCCGTTTCTCATCGCCGTCCATGTGATCGCCACGCGGGTCGACTATTCCCTCACCGGCCATGCCGGCGGATACACCGAGACGCTGGCGCGCATGGCCCAGAGCCCCGGCACCATCGCGCGCCAGTCCATCGCGCTCCTGGTCGCCTGGACGCATTTCTGCCTTGGCATATGGTTCTGGATCCGGAACCGGGACTGGTATCAACGGGTGAAGATGCCGCTCTATACCGTAGCGATCCTGCTTCCCGTTCTGGCCCTGCTCGGCTTTTCGCTCGGGATGCGGTCGATCGACTACCAGCCGACGCCGATGTGGTTCCGCGACCGCTCATCCGAGCTTGCGATGCTCGCGCGGATCACCGATGGCGTCTATGCCTTCCTGACGGGCGCGATCGGCTGCGTTCTGGTCGCCCGGGCCATTCCGCGCTCCGGCCGGGTGCGGATTTCCTATCCCGATGGCGGGGCTGTGACGGTAGAGGCCGGAACGAGCGTGCTGGAGGCGAGCCGCCTTGCCTCGCGCCCGCACCTTTCCGTCTGCGGCGGGCGCGGGCGCTGTTCCACGTGCCGGGTCAAGGTGCTTGCCGGAATCGAGGGCCAGCCGGAGCCGAGCGGGCTGGAGCGCGCCACGCTGGAGCGGATCGGCGCGCCCGGCAATGTCAGGCTTGCATGCCAGCTGCGCCCAGAGGCGGACATCACCGTTTCTCCGGTGCTCAAGGCAGCGCCGCATCTGCGACGGGCCCATGCGCTGCGCGAGAACGCCGGTGGCCGGGAGCGCCAGCTTGCCGTTCTTTTCTGCGACCTGCGCGATTTCACCCGCCTGTCCGAGGAGAAGCTTCCCTTCGACACGATGTTCCTGCTCAACAGTTATTTCGAGATGATCGGCGAGGCCGTGGAGCAATCCGGCGGCGTGATCGACAAGTTCATCGGCGATGGCGCGCTCATCCACTTCGGCCTGTCCGACGGCTACCGCACCGCCTGCATCAAGGCCATCACGGCGGCGGTACGGATCTCCCAGGGCATCGACGACCTGAACCGCAGCTTCAAGGGCGAGCTGAAGGAACCGCTGCGCGTCGCCATGGGAATGCATGGCGGCCCCGCCATCATCGGGCGGGTCGGCTATGGCGAAATCTCCGAACTGACGGTGGTGGGCGACACGGTCAACACCGCAAGCCGCCTTGAGGGCGTCGCCAAGGAATATGACGCGGAGCTTGCCGTATCGTCGGACATTCTCGATGGAGCGGGCATGCGGGTCGAGGCGGCGCTGAAGCAGGAGATCGCGTTGCGCGGGCGGGCCCAGCCGGTGATCGCCTCCATCTTCACGGATGCGCGCGAACTCAGCCGCTTTCTCTATTCAAGTCTGTGAGGAGAAGGCCGCGCAAGCCGGCGCGCCCTTGCCAAGCCCGCGGCAGATTCGGTATCTCAGGTCATCATTCCCGCAGACACTGGCTCTCACAAAGGTTCGTTCATGTCCCTTCCCGACAAAGCATTCCCGGTTTCCTGGGATCAGTTCCACCGCGATGCCCGGGCGCTTGCCTGGCGGCTGGCCGGCCTCAACCAGAACTTCAAGGCCATCGTCTGCATCACCCGCGGCGGCCTCGTTCCGGCGGCCATCATCTCGCGCGAGCTCAACATCCGCCTGATCGAAACCGTCTGCATCGCCTCCTATCACGACTATGACACGCAGGGCGAAATGAACGTGCTGAAGGGCGTGACCGAGAAGCTGACCGAGAATGGCGGCGAAGGCGTGCTTGTCATCGACGACCTCACCGATACCGGCAAGACCGCGGCCGAAGTGCGGGCCATCCTGCCGAACGCCCATTTCGCCTGCGTCTATGCGAAGCCGAAGGGCGTGCCCATGGTCCACACCTTCGTCACCGAGGTGTCGCAGGACACCTGGATCTATTTCCCCTGGGACATGGGCTTCACCTACCAGGAGCCGATCGCCAAGGGGTCGCGCGGCTGACGGGCCGCCTCGACGCCTCTCGACGCTGTTTTCACGATCCCCGGCCCCGCGCCGGGGATTTTGCGTTTCGCCGCCTCTATCGCGGCTGATCCCGAAGGAAAGGAACGGCATCCGCATCGACCGGCATGTCGAGTTCGCGTGCATAGCGATGGCCGGCATAGGTGGCATGGACGATCATACCCGGGGCATGGGCGTCGCCGATGGTGGTGACGCTTTCCAGCCCGGCATCGGCCCATTCCGCTTCCCGCGCCTTCAGCGACCGGAAGAGCTCGAGCTGCGGCTCGCGGCTTGCCACCAGCACCACGTGATCGGCCGCGATCTCGAAGGGACGGCCGGTGACGCCGTCACTGCCTGCAAAGGTGCCCTTGCGGATGCCGGCCGCGACGCCCCGGGTGACGATGGCGACGCCGCTCTCGACGAGCCGTGCCTCGATGAATCCCTGCTCCAGCGTGTTGTGGGTCCAGTGGGAGACGAGCGGCGCCGGGGTGACCAGCGTGACCCGACAGCCCGCCGCGGCCAGCTTTTCCGCCAGCGCCGAGCCGATGGCATAGTGATCGTCGTCGTAGACGACCACATCGCCCGACGGAGCCGCCCCTTCGAAGATGTCGTCCGGGGTGAAGACCGAAGCCCCTTCCCCGACCGGAATCCCCTGCGGATGATTGCGGCCACGGCCGTTTGCCCGGAAGCGCGCGCCGGTTGCGACCGCCACATGGGTGGCGCCGAAGGCCAGCACGTCATCCGCCGTCATGAAGCTCGCAGGATAGGTCTCGACATTGGCGAGCTTCCCGATCTGGCCGAGGCGGTAATCCGCGACCCGCTGCCAGGTGCGAAGGCCGGGCAAGGTCGTCTCGCGGACCACGCGGCCGCCGAGCGTGTCGCGGGCATCGGTGAGCGCTACCTCGTAGCCGCGTTTTCCCAGCTGGTGCGCCGCTTCAAGACCGGCAGGACCGGCGCCGATGACAAGCACCCGCGCCTCGCGCGCCTTCGGTGCGATCTTCTCGGGATGCCAGCCGCGCCGCCACTCCTCGCCCATGGTCGGGTTCTGGGTGCAGCGGAGCGGCACCGACTGCATGTCTCCGGCCACGCAGATGTTGCAGCCGATGCATTCGCGCAGATCCTCGGAGCGGCCTTCCTCGATCTTCTTCGGCAGGAAGGGATCGGCAATGGAGGGGCGCGCCGCGCCGATGAAATCCAGCACGCCGGAACGGATCTGCTCCACCATGGCATCGGGCGAGGTGAAGCGGCCGACTCCGACGACCGGCTTCGTCGTCAGCTTCTTCAGCCCGCGCACGAAGGGTTCCTGGAAGCCTTCCGCGGAAAAGCGGGCCGTGCGGCTGTCGCGCGACCAGGACCCCATGCAGAAATCCCAGAGATCGGGAAGTTCGGCGAGCATGCCGACGATATCTTCCATCTCCGCCCGCTCCAGCCCCAGGGGCAGCTGGCTTTCCTCGACCGCGATGCGCAGCGGAACCGCGCAATCGTGGCCCACGGCGTCCCGGGTGTCTTCGAGAAGCTCCCGGAGAAAGCGGACCCGGTTTTCCAGCGAGCCGCCATATTCGTCCGTCCGGTCGTTCGTGGCGCGGGAGAGAAGCTGCTGGGTCAGCGTAAGCCCATGGCCGGCATAGACATAAATCAGATCATAGCCGGCCTTGCGGGCCCGCAGCGCCGCGTTGCGATGCCAGCGGCGGATGGCGCGGAAATCCTCCCGGTCCATCGCCCGGCTCTGCTGCGGCTCCAGCCATTCGGAATTGACCGGCATGGAATTCACCCCCATCGGCGGCAGGCGGGAGGCGAGATTGGTGCGCGGGCCGTTGTAGACGAGCTCGATGCCGGCGAGCGCGCCGTGGCGGTGAATGCCTTCCACCACGCGCTCATGGGCGAAGATATCCTTGTCCTCCCAGATGCGGCCCTCGATCGCGGGCGACACCTCGCTGGAAGGATGGATTTCCACCTCCTCCGTGCAGATGACCGCCCAGCCGCCTTCCGCCTTCATGGCACGCATGCCGGCAAGGGCGGTCGGCTCGCGGTGGCCCATCCCGTTGCAGTGAGGCACCTGGTAGAAGCGGTTGCGCGCCACCTTCGGGCCGATGGCCAGGGGTTCGAACAGGATGTTGTGCCGGGGATCACGCATGAGGCGATGCCTTTGTTGTACGAGCGAATAATTTCACCTATTCGTACCCGCAAACCTGATCCTGTCAATGGCTCGCCGGGCTTGGCGCACAGCCGGGCGAGCCTTTCTCACCGGATGAAGCTCTGAACAGAGTGAATCCGGTTCTTCCGCTTACCCGTTATAAACAATAGCCAATTTGTTCCCCGCCGGATCGCGCACATAGGCGCTCATCCAGTTCGGTCCGTACTGGGGACGCGGGCCGGGAGCCCCCTCGTCCGTGCCGCCATGGGTCATCGCGGCGGCATAGAATGCCTCCACCTCCGCATAGGTCGCGGCATCGAAGCCCAGCATGGCCCCGTTCCCGGCTGTGGCGGGCTCGCCGTTGAAGGGTTCGCAGATCCACAGCGTGAAGCCCTCGCCCGACCCTCCGCGGGAATAGGCGCGCCAGCCGGGAAATTCCGTATGGCTTGCCCAGCCGATGGTCGCGAGCACCGCATCGTAAAAGAGCGTCGAGCGGGTCAGATCGTTGACGCCGAGCGTTGCGTAGAGGCCCATGGGCGATTCTCCTCCGGAATGTATGGAACATAACAAGAACACAACCGATCTTCAGCGGCAAGGGCCCCCTCACCGGAAAAGATTTCACTTATAACAAAAAAGGCTCGTTCCGGTTCACTGCGAGCGCGGATTTTCCAAACCGGTGTCAAGGGCTTGGCGGCGGTTTCCAATGTCATCTTTTTTTCATGTTTCACCGTCGCAAAACCCCTGTGGGAAGGTCGCAAAAGGGGACGGCACGGTGGAAAACGTCTGCATCCCTGCTTCCAAGTTTTTGATTTTCCTTTTGAAGTTTGCTTTCCCCGTTTTCCACAGCACAATGACACAAGATATTGTGGTTAAAAAACTGACAAGAACCACCGCTTGACGGAATCAGGTGTTTCAAAGTTAATGGGGACCATGTTGCGGCGGCGACTGGACCGGAAGTAACGAGGCCGGTTCGATACCAGACAGGAACAGCGGAAAACACTCCCGTGCGCCGATGGTGCGGCCGGGAAACGGGATCCCTTGCGCCCTCGTCCGGTAGCACTCCAATCGCCCGCCCACAGAGGGGACATGGGTAATTTTACGGAGTTGGCAAAAATTCTGTAAACACTATATTTAGTGTTTACGAGCTACGATCTCCACAATATAGAGTGCCGCATGACAGCGGCTCATCCATCAGGGACAGCCATCCGGTTCGCGGCAGACGCGGCCCGGAACCGAAACATCGCGCGCCTTCGACATTGGGCGCCACGCATCGAAAGAGGACGGAAACACCATGCGCATCGAACGCCGTTTCACAAAGCCCGGGCAGTCTCCCTATGCGGAGATCCCGTTCCGCAAGGCGACCAGTGAAATCAAGAACCCCGATGGGTCGATCGTGTTCCGCCTCGCGGATATCGACGTGCCGGAGCAGTTCAGCCAGGTGGCGGCAGACATCCTCGCGCAGAAGTATTTCCGCAAGGCGGGCGTGCCCGCGCGGCTGAAGAAGGTGGAAGAGAACAGCGTTCCGTCCTGGCTGTGGCGCTCCGAAGCCGATCTTGCCGCGCTCGAGGCCCTGCCGAAGGAAGAGCGCTACGGGTCCGAAACCGATGCGCGCCAGGTTTTCGATCGCCTGGCCGGCACTTGGACCTACTGGGGCTGGAAGGGCGGCTATTTCCACACCGAGGAAGATGCCCTCGCCTTCCGTGACGAGCTGGCCTACATGCTCGCCACCCAGCGCGTTGCGCCGAACTCGCCGCAGTGGTTCAACACCGGCCTGCACTGGGCCTACGGCATCGATGGCCCCGGCCAGGGCCATTTCTACGTCGACCCCTTCACCGGCAAGCTGGTGAAGTCGAAGTCGGCCTATGAGCATCCGCAGCCGCATGCCTGCTTCATCCAGTCCGTGGAAGACGACCTCGTCAACGAGGGCGGCATCATGGATCTGTGGGTGCGCGAGGCCCGCCTCTTCAAGTATGGCTCCGGCACCGGCTCCAACTTCTCCTACCTGCGCGGCGAAGGCGAGAAGCTTTCGGGCGGCGGCCGCTCCTCCGGCCTGATGAGCTTCCTGAAGATCGGCGACCGGGCAGCCGGGGCGATCAAGTCGGGCGGCACCACACGCCGTGCGGCCAAGATGGTCGTGGTCGACATCGACCATCCCGACATCGAGGAATACATCAACTGGAAGGTGAAAGAAGAGCAGAAGGTTGCCGCGCTCGTCACCGGCTCGAAGGTCGTCGCCAAGCATCTGAAGGCGATCATGAAGGCCTGCGTCAACTGCGAGGCCGACAATGACGACTGCTTCGACCCCGCCCGGAACCCGGCGCTGAAGCGCGAGATCCGCGCCGCCAAGAAGGACCAGGTGCCGGAAAACTACGTCCAGCGCGTGATCCAGTTCGCCCGTCAGGGCTATACCTCTATGGAATTCAAGACCTATGACACGGACTGGGATTCCGAGGCCTATCTGACCGTCTCCGGCCAGAACTCCAACAACTCCGTCTCCATCAAGGACGACTTCCTGCGCGCCGTCGAGACCGATGGCGACTGGCACCTGACCGCCCGCAAGGACGGCAAGGTGATGAAGACGCTGAAGGCGCGCGACCTGTGGGAAAGCATTTCCTATGCCGCCTGGGCATCGGCCGATCCTGGCCTGCACTTCAACACCACGATGAACGACTGGCACACCTGCCCGGCTGCCGGCCCGATCCGCGCGTCGAACCCGTGCTCGGAATACATGTTCCTCGACGACACGGCCTGCAACCTCGCCTCGCTGAACCTGCTGCAGTTCAAGGATGCCGTCACCAAGCGCATCAACATCGGCGACTACGAGCATGCCGTGCGGCTGTGGACCATCGTTCTCGAGATCTCGGTGATGATGGCGCAGTTCCCGTCGCGCCAGATCGCGGAGCTTTCCTACGAGTACCGCACGCTCGGCCTCGGCTATGCCAATATCGGCGGCCTGCTGATGTCCTCGGGCATTCCCTATGACTCGGCCGAAGGCCGTGCCATCGGCGGCGCGCTGACGGCGATCATGACTGGCATTTCCTACGCCACCTCGGCGGAAATGGCGGCCAAGCTCGGCACCTTCCCCGGCTTCAAGCCGAACCGCGAGAACATGCTGCGGGTGATGCGCAACCACCGCCGCGCCGCCTATGGCGAGGCCACCGGTTATGAAGCCCTGTCGGTTAACCCGGTTCCGCTCGCCCATGGCGACTGCCCGGACCAGGACCTGATCGCCCATGCCAAGGCCGCCTGGGACAAGGCGCTGGAGCTCGGCGAGAAGCACGGCTACCGCAACGCCCAGACGACGGTGATCGCGCCGACCGGCACGATCGGCCTCGTGATGGACTGCGACACGACCGGCATCGAGCCCGACTTCGCGCTCGTGAAGTTCAAGAAGCTCGCCGGCGGCGGCTACTTCAAGATCATCAACCGCGCCGTTCCGGAAGCGCTGCGCACGCTCGGCTACACGGAAAGCCAGATCGCCGAGATCGAGGCCTATGCAGTCGGCCACGGCAACCTGAACCAGGCGCCGGGCGTGAACCCCTCGACGCTGCGCGCCAAGGGCTTCACCCAGGAGAAGATCGACGCCGTCAACGGCGCGCTGAAGAGCGCCTTCGACATCAAGTTCGTCTTCAACCAGTGGACGCTGGGTGCCGACTTCCTGAAGGATGTGCTCAAGGTTTCCGACGAGCAGCTTTCCCAGATGGATTTCAACCTGCTCGATCACCTCGGCTTCACGAAGAAGGAGATCGAGGCCGCGAACATCCATGTCTGCGGTGCGATGACGCTGGAAGGCGCCCCGCATCTGAAGGCCGAGCACCTGCCGGTCTTCGATTGCGCCAACCCCTGCGGCAAGATCGGCAAGCGCTATCTCTCGGTCGAAAGCCACATCCGCATGATGGCGGCTGCCCAGCCCTTCATCTCCGGCGCGATCTCCAAGACGATCAACATGCCGAACGATGCGACGGTGGAAGACTGCAAGAGCGCCTACATGCTGTCCTGGAAGCTCGGCCTCAAGGCCAATGCGCTTTACCGCGACGGCTCCAAGCTTTCCCAGCCGCTCAACGCCTCGCTGATCGAGGATGAGGAGGACGAGGACCAGCTGGAGGAATTCCTGCAGCAGCCGGTGGCCGCGCAGGCCGTGACCGTCACGGAAAAGATCGTTGAGCGCGTCATCGAGAAGGTGGTGCATGGCCGCGACAAGCTGCCGAACCGCCGTCAAGGCTACACCCAGAAGGCCGTCGTCGGCGGTCACAAGGTGTACCTGCGCACCGGCGAATTCGGCGATGGCCGTCTCGGCGAGATCTTCATCGACATGCACAAGGAAGGCGCCGCCTTCCGTGCCATGATGAACAACTTCGCCATCGCGATCTCGCTCGGCCTGCAGTACGGCGTGCCGCTCGAGGAATATGTGGAGGCCTTCACCTTCACGAAGTTCGAGCCGGCCGGCATGGTGCAGGGCAACGACGCGATCAAGAACGCCACGTCGATCCTCGACTACGTGTTCCGCGAACTCGCCGTCTCCTATCTCGGCCGCCACGATCTCGCCCATGTGGACACGTCGGATTTCGGCAACACCGCGCTCGGCAAGGGCATCCAGGAAGGCAAGACCAACCTGATCTCCACCGGCTGGACCCGCGGCCACAAGCCCACCCTCGTCTCCGGCCACATGCCGATGGGCGAGGCCAAGGGCGCGGCAACGGCAGCCCCCGCCAAGGCCTCCTCTTCGGGCAACGTGACGGCCTTTGCCGGCTCCGCCGCCCGCAAGCTGGAAACCACGGTCGCCATCTCCACCTCGGAAGTGGTGTCCTTCAAGCGGGACTATGAAGAGCGTGCCGCGGAACTGGCGGAAGAAATCGCCGAGGAAATCGCCACCGAAGAGCAGCAGTCCACCACCGCCCTCTTCTCCGACAAGGCCGCCGCCGACGCGGCATCGGCCAAATCCGAAGCCAAGAAGGTCGAAGCCGAACGCCGCGCCCGCTCCATCATGCAGGGCTACACGGGCAACATGTGCTCCGAATGCCAGAACTTCACGATGGTCCGCAACGGCACCTGCGAGAAGTGCGATACGTGTGGGGCGACGAGCGGCTGCAGCTAAGGCAATCGCATAACAACAGTCAGGGGATCAAACCCGGTGTCATGCGCCGTATGATATTTGTCTGACGCGCACCAGTTTTGCCGAAATAGCTTCTCCCGGAACCTCATTCAGCTTCCGGGAGAAGTACTTTAGAGCCAAGCGCTGAAGCTGCTGCCTGCTGTGCATCTGTTCAGGAACGCGCCTTGTAGACGAACGCTCGCCGCCATCCTCCCCTGCGTCAGCTTTAGCCTAGTCCTGCAGATACCTCGGACCTGCTCGATACGCCGTGCGGAAATCTCGGAACACCTCGTCCGAACTCGGCAAGGTCATCATCTTTACAGATGAAGTTCTGTTAAGAGTGACGTTGCAGGACCAATATTTAATAGGGCGATACAGCTGATCACTGGAATTGGTTCATTGCCACCAGTGTCAGTATTACTTTTCAAACATTCAATTTTTTTCTAGAGAAGATAGTGGCGATGTCTAATAAATGCCTATTTTGCCAAATTGCAAAGCGATCGATCTCAGCAAGAATATTTTGGGAGTCGGAGACGCATATGGCGTTCCTTACGCCGTACCCTAATACCCTCGGCTTTACCGTTGTGGCGACAAAAGCTCATCTCCAAAGTGACATTTTCTGCCTGAACGAAGTGAATTTTAGAGCGATTTGTAGCGCGGCGAAGGAAGTTTCAGGCTTACTCAAGAAAAAATTGGAGCTTGCACGAGTCGGATGCGTATTTGAAGGCTATGGAATCAATCACGCGCACGTCAAACTTGTTCCAATGCACGGGATCGCGGCGGGTCCTTGGCGACCGATAGCGAGTTCCGAGGCGGATCGAAGGTATTACGATGCATATCCGGGTTTTATTTCTTCACATGATGGCCCCAGAATGGACGACACTTCTCTGGACGAAGTCTTTCGGAAGCTGTCCAATCCCGGATGATCAATTAATCCCCCGGCGCGGAGGCAGCCATGCCAGCAGTCGTGAACCACGTCACAGCACATCTGGGCGCATTTCGGCCCAGCGACCGCTCGGCCTTGGATCGCTACCTAAAGGACGAAAAATCCGCTCGGAAACGCTGTCAGCGATCAAGGATTTCGTCGTTCGGTGGGAGGAAGCCGACTGGCTGGAAGCCTATTCCATCGAGCGCATCGGCAAATGGATCGCGAAGCGCCAGCTTTCTGAAACGTCCGAGGAATTGACGCGCTGGTGCAAAAGCGGGTCCTCCGACGCCCGCATGGCGCTGCTCAGCGGTTTGCAGCAGGGCCTCGGCGAGCGCCAGGCAGCATTGGCCTGAAGCAAATCTCCCGTTAGGGGCATGGCCGAGCCGCCCCCTCATCCGGCGCTTCGCGCCACCTTCTCCCCGGTGGGGAGAAGAGTGAGTTTGCGGCATCGGCTTCCCCTGAAGTCTCCTGCCACCCCGGCGGTTTATGGCCCCCGGCAGCGCCGCTTGCCTCTTCTCCCCGCCGGGGAGAAGGTGCCGGCAGGCGGATGAGGGGGCGGGCGGCATCGCATGGGCCTCATCCCCCGAGGCGGATCAGGGGCGGGCGCCGTTTCCCCTTTCCATTCCATCGATCCTTTCTTATATTAGCGCTCGAACGGGCCATATCCCGTTCAGGGGCCTGAGAAACCCCTCTAGAATCGGTGCGCCAACCCCTCTTCCGGGTAACGCGAACCCGTGCTTTAAAAGCACTCGCCTGCCTCTTTGGCCGGGGAGGTCGCTGCGCATGTCCAGGGCTCACGCCTAAAGGCAGCGACGGCCGTACACGTGCGGTTTTCTTAGCTCCCCTGGCCGCCAGAGAATTTCCTCTGGCGGCTCTCAACCAAGGGGGAACCGCCATGGACTGCACCTTCAATCCGATCGAATTCTACCGGGTATCGCCAGACTGGATAAAGGTTGTGTGGATCCTTTCGATCCCGCTCTTCGTCGCGGCCATGACGGCGATCGTGCTGCGGTATCGCATCGAGCGCGAACGGCTGGCGCTGTCCGCCCGGGCGATGGGCGAAACGGGCGTCTGAGACCTCAGAAGACGAACATGTCCGACGTGAGCTTGCCGTTCAGTTCGGCGATCAGGCGCGCCTGATGATTGGTGACGTCGACGACGAACCAGTCGTTGTCGAGGCCGAGGGCGCGGTCGGCAGGGCCGGTCACGGTGGAGGAAAGGCCGTTCGCGCCGCGGACGGTCCAGATCGCGCCGACATCGTCCGAGACGAGATAGCGTCCGTTGGCCATCGCCCAGCCGGCCCGCAGATCGAGCGTTCCCGCGGGAATGAGATGGTCCACATGCAGGCCGTGAAGGTCCACCCGGTCTCCGGCATTGATATCCGTGAAGGTGAGGTCGGCAGGCGCGGTTCCCCGCGAGGCGAAGACGAAGGTGTCATTGCCGCCGCCACCGGAAAAGGCGATCTTCACCGGAGCGCTGCCGGTATGGTTGACGGAGATGGTGGACGAGCCCGCATTGCCCGTTACCGAGAGGTTCATGCCCGTATCGGGCGCGACCTGACCCGGCGCGGCGAAGGTAAAGGCCGCGCTCGAAACCCCCGGCGCGAGAACGACCTTCTCGACATGGTCGATCGCGAAGGCACCGTTCGCCTCCACGCGCACCGTATCGACGCCGCCCCCGGCACCTTCGACGATCCGGTCGCCGGGCGTCTCCACCACGTAGACATCATTGCCCGCGCCGCCCTGCATCACGTCGCGCCCTGCCCCGCCGACAAGGAGATCGTGCCCTGCCCCGCCGGTCAGCGTGTCGTCTCCCGCCTGGCCGAAAAGCGCCTTGTTGGAAACCGCGAGCTGGCGGCCGGACGGATCCATCGCCTCACGGCCCCTAAGGGTGTCGGCGGCCGCCGAGCCCGATGTCAGGATGTGCAGCGTGCCCCTGTAGCCATAGGCGCCGGCCAGCTCGGCCAGCAGCTTCCCCGCTTCCGGAATGAAGCGCTCCGCCTGCGGCAGGGCATAGCTCACGTCGCGGGCGAGCATGGTGGCATAGAGATCCTTGCCCGACTGATCCCGGGCATTGAACAGGAAATGGAGGTTGCGGACGATTTCCGCGATCCCGTGCTTTTCCGGCACGATGCCGACCCGTTCGGATTCGTCGATCCGCCGAAGCTCGTTCTGGTTCTTGTGATTGTAGCGGATCTCGTACCACAGCGCCCCGCGCAGGTCGTTGCGGATGGCATATCGCACCCCGTTCCCCACCAGCGCCGGGCTGTTGTAGTACATGGACAGAACCGCCGCCCTTTCCACCGAATCCATCAGCGCGGCATCGGCACCGAGCGCTTTTGTCAGGCGGGCATCGATGCTGGAGGCGAAGATGCCCGCGCGGCCGAAAAGCATTTCACCGAGCAGCCTGTCCTGCTGCGCGGTGGTCAGCGTGAAGCTCTGAAGCGCCGCCTGCTGGGCAGCGGTGCCGGCCTTTCCCGCCATGATGTCCTTGAAGAGCAGCGCGTCGAAGCTGCGATACGTCCCGCCGATCAGAAGACTGCCGCCCGCCTTGTAGATCGACAGCAGCTTCATGCCCTCCGCCTGGAGCGCCGAAAGGCTGCCGAGCGCGAAGGTGAGAGCCTTTTTCACGTCGGTGAAGCTGAAGGCATCGATGTTGAACCCCCGGCCGATGGTGGGGTGCGGGTCCCAGGGCGCATTGACGTAGAAGCGGGAACCGGAGCCCTCGTAGCGCCCGATCAGGCTCGTGGCATAGCTCTCGAAGGCCGCTTCACGCGCAAAGAGGGTCTGTTTCGAAAGGGCCATGGCACGGTCCGGTGATCGATATCGGCACAGAGCATAGCCGCCAATCGCCACCACCGGGTTGACGGGAATCCTCGCATTCGAACGATTGCCTCATGCGGCACCCAGAAAGAGGTGGGATTCCGATTTCGCGACCCCCTCCATGGCGCGCAGCTCGGTCACCACATGGTTGAACTCGCCGAGCGACGCCACCTCGATCTCGCCGATGAGATCCCACAGGCCGTTGGTGGTGTGAAGCGCCGCGATGCCCGGCAACCGCCGAAGGCTGGCCGTCAGGGCCTTGATGTTGCGGCCCGACAGCTCGATCATCACCACGCCGCGAATGCGCTCCTGCGCCATCCGGTCCTTCAGGCGCACCGTGAAGCCCCGGATCGTGCCGGAGGCGATCAGCCGGTCGAGCCGCGTCTGCACCGTGCCGCGCGCCACGCCGAGCAGCTTTGCAAGAGTCGGCACGGTGGCCCGGGCATTGATCTTCAGCTCCTCGATCAGCCGTCGGTCGAGATCGTCCATGGCACCCTCCCTGCGCATTACGCCAATCCTCTGACGATATCGCCAGAGAATGACATTTCCGCAAGCAGTTTTGCCGTTTTGTCTGAACGCCACCCTGCCTAAGCTTGCCGCACATATCATTCCGGAGGAGACCCCACCCATGTCAGAGCACCCCTTCGCCCCCGAGGAGCGATGCCGCGCCCTTTCCGTTGCCATGACCCGCTGGAAGAGCGAGACGGGAACGGAGGGCGAGCGCGATTTCGGGCCGAAGCTTGCCGCCACCCTTTCGGAATGGCCCTATTTCCGCGCGCATCCCGAGAACCTGAAACTGGTCCCGAGCCATGACGGCACCATGAATGTCGTGGCGCTGGTGCGGGGGCAGCCCGGCCACCGCCGGACGCTCGCCTTTGCCGGCCACTACGACACCGTTCCTGTTGCCAATTACCGGGATCTTGCCAGCCTGGCCACGGAGCCCGATCTGCTTCTCGACGCCCTCCTCGCCGATCTTGGCTCCCGCGCTCTCGGCCCGCAGGAGGAGAAGGCGCTGGCCGATTTCGAAAGCGGCGACTTCATCCCCGGCCGCGGGCTTCTCGACATGAAATGCGGCCTTGCCGCCGGCCTTGCCGTCCTCGAGCATTTCACCGCGCGGAGCGATCTGGCGGGCAACCTGCTTTTCATGGCCACCCCGGACGAGGAGCGCAATTCCCGCGGCATGCGCTCCATGCGCGATGCGCTGCCCGGCCTTGCCCGCGAATGGGATCTCGAGATCGTCGGCGGCATCAACCTCGATTCCACCAGCGACCAGGGAGACGGGGCGGAAGGCCGCGCGATCTATCGCGGTACCATCGGCAAGCTCCTGCCTTTCGCCTATGTGATCGGCCAGCCCTCCCATGCGAGCTATCCCTTCGAGGGGGTGAGCGCCCATCTGATCGCGGCGGAAATCCTGCGCCGCATCGAGGCCAATCCCGCGCTGTGCGACACCGGCGATGGCGAGGTTTCCCCGCCGCCGATCTGCCTGGAAGGCAAGGATTTTCGCGGCGGCTACGATGTCACCACGCCGGACGCGGTCTGGCTCGGCTTCAACTGGCTGTTCCACAGCTGGTCCCAGGACCGGCTGCTGGCCCGCTTCAACGGCATCGTGACCGAAGCAGTGGAATGGGCGACCGCAACGCTTGCAGGGCATGCGGAGGCCTATGCCGCCCTTTCCGGCACCGGCCGCGCCGAAATCGAGCCGGGTTTCGTCATGTCCTTCGCCGAACTCAAGGCAAGGGCGTTCGCGGCCGGAGGGCCGGCGGCGGAGGAGCGATTCGCCGCAAGGGCGCAGGAGGTCGCCGCCCTCGGAAATCCGCTGGAGACCAGCCGCCTGCTGACAGCCCATCTGATCGCGGAAGCGAGGCTGACCGGACCGGCGGTGGTGACCGGCATCGCCGGGCTTCATTATCCGCCGACCCGGCTCGACAGCACCTCTCCCCCCACCGATGCATTCGAGGCGGCCATCGAGGCGGCGCGGCAGGAGATGGAGGAGCGGCACCGCGTCGGCATCCGCTACCGCAACATCTTCACCGGCATCTCCGACATGAGCTTCTTCGGTCACCGGCCGCCGGAGGCGGCGATCGAGGCGGTGGCCGGCAACACCGCCGATCCCGCCATGGTTGATCGTCCGCCGGCGGAGGCGCTGGTCTTTCCGGTGGTAAACATCGGTCCCTGGGGGCGCGAATACCACCAGCGGCTGGAAAGAGCCCATGCCCGTTACGCCTTCCGCGATCTGCCGATTTTCCTGCAGCGGATCGTACTGCAACTTTTGATGGCCCAATAATAATCCTCCGAAACCGGGTCGGGCGGCGGATGCAAAATTGAAAAAAGACAGCTATGGTCCGCTCCGCAAGCGTCACGCTGCGGACCTGCGTCCGCCTCTTTCAAAAGGTTCGACTATGAAAAAAGCAATCATTGCTGCCCTTCTCCTGGCTTTGGCTCCGGCTGCCTCCTACGCCGGTACGCTGAACTTCCCGAGCGATGCGCCGGCAGCGACCATCACCATCCCGGACGACTGGAAGCCGGAAGAGACCGATTCCGGTATCCAGGCCGAATCGCCGGATGGCGCGATCTACATGTCCATCGACGTCGCAGGCGCCGAGAACGTGGAAAAGGTCATCCAGGACGCCATCACCTTCCTGAAGGACCGCGGCGTCACCGTCGACCCGGCCAGCCAGAAGGAAACCGACAACGAGCTGAACGGCATGCCGGTCAAGAACTTCGACTGGAACGGCAAGGACGAGAACGGCGACGTCTCGATCGCCCTCTCGCTCGTGCAGCCGAGCGAAGACAAGCTCCTGGTCCTCACCTACTGGGGCACCCAGGGCGACCAGGACAAGCACAACGACGCCATCGTCGCCATGCTCGCCTCGCTGAAGCCTGCCCAGTAAGCGGCCGGATTCAATCAGCCTTTCGGAGCCCTGCCGTCCTGCGGCAGGGCTTTTTTCATGTGGGCCGACGGAACAACCTTTCCTTGCGCGGTGTTCTTCATGCGTATCGAACAGGACAGGAGACCGAAGGCCATGCGCGGTTTGAACATCATTACCCTGCTTCTCATCATCATCGGCGGCGTGAACTGGCTGCTCGTCGGCCTTGCCGACTACGACCTCGTGGCCGCTCTCAGCGGTGGCCAGGATACCGCCCTCGCCACGATCATCTATGTGGCAGTCGGCGTTTCTGCCCTCTGGCAGCTGGTGCCGTTCTTCAAGGCCATGTCGGTCGGCGAAGAGCTGGCCGAAGCCGGCACGCGCCGCACCTACTGATCCGCGAGATCATCCCCCCGAGGAATCGAGGGCCCCGCAGCGATGCGGGGCCCTTTTGTCGTTGAGAAACCGATTCATGTTGCTCGCGATCCGATTCAGCAAACCGCGCCAAGCACCTGATGCGGAATCCTATTTGGCATTCCGCTCCCGTCTCAGCTTCGACCACCAGTCCAGCCGCTTGCGGATCTCGCGCTCGAAGCCGCGTTCTGGCGGATCGTAGAACTGCCGCCGCCCCATCTTTTCCGGAAAATAGTCCTGGCCGGAAAAGGCGTCCGGTTCGTCATGGTCATAGCGGTAGCCGTCCCCATAGCCCTCGCCCTTCATCAGCTTGGTCGGCGCATTGAGAATATGCTTCGGCGGAAGCAGCGAACCGTTCTCCTTCGCCGCCCGCATGGCGGCCTTGTAGGCGGTATAGACGCCGTTGGATTTCGGTGCGGTCGCCAGATAGACGCAGGCCTCCGCCAGCGCGAGCTCTCCTTCCGGCGAGCCGAGAAAATCATAGGCGTCCTTGGCCGCATTGCAGACCACCAGCGCCTGCGGATCGGCAAGGCCGATATCCTCGACCGCCATGCGCACCAGTCGCCGCCCGATGAAGAGCGGGTCCTCGCCGGCATCGAACATGCGGCAGAGGTAGTAGAGCGCGGCATCGGGATCGGAACCGCGGACGGATTTGTGGAGCGCGGAAATGAGGTTGTAGTGGCCGTCCTGCCCCTTGTCATAGACCGGAGCGCGGCGCTGGACGACCCGGGAGAGGCCTTCCGTATCGAAGACCTCGCCCTGTCGCGCTGCCCGCCACACCTCTTCGGCCAGTGTCAGCGCGGCGCGGCCATCGCCATCCGCCATGCGGATGAGGGCCGCGCGGGCATCCGCATCGAGCGGCAGCGGCCGCTCCTCCACGGTTTCGGCGCGCGAGAGGAGATGCTCGAGGCTCGCCTCGTCATGCGCCCTGAAGGTCAGCACCCGGGCCCGCGACAGCAATGCGGCATTGAGCTCGAAAGACGGGTTCTCCGTCGTCGCGCCGACGAGGATCACGGTCCCGTCCTCCATGACCGGCAGGAAACTGTCCTGCTGGGCACGGTTGAAGCGATGGATCTCGTCCACGAAGAGCAGGGTCTGGCGGCCGTTCATCCGCCGCGCGCGGGCGGCTTCGAACACCTTCTTCAGGTCCGCCACGCCGGAAAAGATCGCGGAAATCTGCTCGAAGGCAAGCCCCGCCTCGCCGGAGAGCAACCGTGCGACGGTGGTCTTGCCGGTGCCGGGCGGCCCCCAGAAGATCATCGAGCCCAGGGTCCCGCTTTCGATCATGCGCGTCAGCACGCCGTCCGGACCCGTCAGGTGCTCCTGGCCGGAGACTTCGCCGAGATTGGCGGGGCGCAGCCGGTCGGCCAGCGGTCTGCGACTGGCGACATCGTCGGGTATGCGCGGCGAAAACAGGTCGCTCATCGGAAGATCTGCCGGAAAATCTGGCCGCCGCGATTGATCTCCACCTGCCAGAAGCCCTGATCCTGGCCCAGCTGCGCTTCCAGCGTGGCGGTGCTGTCGATCGCGGTTCCGTTCAGCGACAGCACGATGTCGCTCGGCCGGAAGCCGACGTCATCCGCGGGCGAACCGCCCTTGATCCTCAGAATGATGACGCCCTTGAGATCGCTTGGCAGATGCAGCTCGTCGGCCAGCCGCGGCGAGAGATTGGCGACCAGCGCGCCGGCAAGCGGGTTGTTGCCCTTCAGCAGTCGCTCGTCGCGCGGCTGGGTTTCCGGCGGGCCGGCAAGCGACAGCTTCACGGCGCTCTTCTCGCCATTGTCCATCACCTCGAGCGTCACGCTGGTGCCAAGGCCGGCGGTCGCCAGGCGGTAGCCAAGGGCATCGGGATGTTCCACCTCGATGCCGTTGACGGCGGTGATCACCTCGCCCGGCTTCAGGCCGGCCTTTGCCGCCGGTCCACCGTCGACCACCTTGACGATCAGGGCACCCCGGGCGCGGGTCAGCCCCAGCGCCGACGCGACCTCCGAGGTGACCGGCTCGAAGGTGGCGCCGATATAGGGCCGTTCGAAACTCGTCGCACCGCGCTCGGCAGCATTGAGGAACGCCTTGACCAGATTGGCCGGGATCGCGAAACCCACGCCGTTCGATCCGCCGCCGCGCGAGAAGATCGCCGTATTGATGCCGATCAGCTCGCCCTTCATGTTCATCAGCGCTCCGCCGGAATTGCCGGGATTGATGGCTGCATCCGTCTGGATGAAGAAGCCGAACTCGGATTTTACCACCTGGTTGCGCGCCAGCGCCGAGACGATGCCCGAGGTCACCGTCTGGCCGACGCCGAAGGGGTTGCCGATGGCCAGCACCAGATCGCCCACCTCCACCTGGTCGGAATTGCCGATCGTGAGCGCGGCGAACCGGTCCCTGCTCTTGATCCGCAGCACCGCCAGATCGACCCGCTCGTCCTTCATCACCACCTCGCAGGGGTATTCCCGCCCGTCGGCAAGCGCCACCTTGATGTCGTCTGCACCCTCGATCACATGGTTGTTGGTGATAACCATGCCGTCCGCCGTGGCAATGACGCCCGAGCCCAGCGAGGACTGCTTCTCCGTGCGATTGGGCATGCGCTGGCCGAAGAACTGCTCGAAGAACGGATCGTCGAACACCGGCGACCGGCGCTGCACGATGCGTTCGGCATAGACATTCACCACGGAATTCGAAGTCTGCTTCACCAGCGGCGCAAAGGAAAGCTGCATCTCCGCCGCCGATTGCGGCACGGTCTTGGTCTCCTCGGCGCGCATGCCGGCAGCAGGCAGAAGCGATGCCACCAGCACCAGGCCCAGAACGCGGCTTCTGTTGAAAATCATGCTGATTCCCTTTCGATCTCTCCACCGGAAGATGGTCGCTTGCAGCTTCGATGAAAAGGGGGCGAAAGCATGAAGATGACCGTTGCGGGCGATGGCCGACTGTCCCGCATGCCGTCGATTTTGCGCTACTGCCCCCTTGTGCCGGGAGCAGCGTGGGGTTGGAGGGGCTGTAGTGCGCTTGGGCCGCGCGCGGCGTCGAGTGTGCCGATGCGCACCCCCCTCTGCCCTGCCGGGCATCTCCCCCTCAAGGGGGGAGATCGACCGTAGTCTTTTGGTTTCCCCAAATAACAAGCGTCTCAATTGCAGATACGCTTGCGAGGGACTGCCTACATAAACCCCATCCCGATCTCCCCCCTTGAGGGGGAGATGCCCGGCAGGGCAGAGGGGGGTGCGGTGCGTCACACTCAACCCAGTGCGAGGCAGAGCGGGGTGCGGTGCCTAGCCCTCGCCGTCCCGCGGACACCACGTGGTGCCCCCTCGTGACGCCCCGTTACTTCAGCAAGCTGAGGTCGCGGACGGCGCCCTTGTCGGCGCTGGTGGCGAAGGCGGCGTAGACCTTGAGGGCGGTGGAGACGGCGCGTTTGCGGGGTTCGGCGGGCTGCCAGCCCTTCTTGTCCTGCTCGGCGCGGCGGGTCGCAAGTTCGGCTTCCGACACCCGCAGGCTGATGCCGCGGTTGGGGATGTCGATGTCGATCATGTCGCCGTCGCGCACGAGGCCGATGACGCCGCCATTGGCGGCTTCCGGCGAGACGTGGCCGATGGAGAGGCCCGAGGTGCCGCCGGAGAAGCGGCCGTCGGTGACGAGTGCGCAGGCCTTGCCCAGGCCCTTCGACTTCAGGTAGCTCGTGGGATAGAGCATTTCCTGCATGCCCGGGCCGCCCTTCGGGCCCTCGTAGCGGATAACCACCACGTCGCCGGCCTTGATCTCGTTCGACAGGATGGCCTTGACGGCCGCATCCTGGCTTTCGAAGACGCGGGCCGGACCCGAGAAGACGAGGATCGATTCATCGACGCCTGCCGTCTTGACGATGCAGCCATCGACAGCGAGGTTGCCCTTCAGCACGGCCAGGCCGCCATCCTTGGAGAAGGGATGCTGCGCATCGCGGATGACGCCGTTTTCGCGGTCGAGATCGAGCTCCTCCCAGCGTGCCTCCTGGCTGAAGGCGACCTGGGTCGGAATGCCGCCGGGCGCAGCCGAGAACAGCTTGTGGGCTGCCGGATTGTCGGTGATGGCGATATCCCAGTTGTCGAGCGCCTCGCGCATGGAGCTGGAATGCACGGTCGGCAGGTCGCTGTGCAGCAGGCCTGCCCGATCCAGTTCGCCGAGGATCGCCATGATGCCGCCGGCACGGTGGACGTCTTCCATGTGCACGTCCGACTTGGCCGGCGCGACCTTCGACAGGCAGGGTACCTTGCGCGACAGACGGTCGATGTCGTCCATGGTGAAGTCGATCTCGCCCTCATGGGCGGCGGCAAGCACGTGGAGCACGGTGTTGGTGGAACCGCCCATGGCGATATCGAGCGCCATGGCGTTCTCGAAGGCGCGCTTGTTGGCGATCGAGCGCGGCAGGACACTTGCGTCTTCCTGCTCGTACCAGCGGCGGGCGAGATCGACCACGCGGCGGCCGGCCTCCAGGAAAAGCTGCTTGCGATCCGCATGGGTGGCAAGCGTGGAGCCGTTGCCCGGCAGCGAAAGGCCGAGCGCTTCCGTCAGACAGTTCATCGAATTGGCCGTGAACATGCCCGAGCAGGAGCCGCAGGTGGGGCAGGCCGAACGCTCGATGACCTTAACGTCCTCGTCGGAAACATTGTCGTCCGCGGCGGCAACCATGGCATCGACGAGGTCGAGCGCATGCTTCTTGCCGTGCAGCACCACCTTGCCCGCTTCCATCGGACCGCCGGACACGAAGACGGCGGGAATGTTGAGGCGCATGGCAGCCATCAGCATGCCGGGAGTGATCTTGTCGCAGTTCGAGATGCAGACCATGGCGTCGGCGCAATGCGCATTGACCATGTATTCGACGCTGTCGGCGATGATTTCGCGCGACGGCAGCGAATAGAGCATGCCGTCATGGCCCATGGCGATGCCGTCGTCGACGGCGATGGTGTTGAATTCCTTGGCGACGCCACCGGCCGCCTCGATTTCGCGCGCGACGAGCTGGCCAAGGTCCTTCAGGTGCACGTGACCAGGCACGAACTGGGTGAAGGAATTCACCACCGCGATGATCGGCTTGCCGAAATCGCTGTCCTTCATGCCCGTGGCACGCCACAACCCGCGTGCACCGGCCATGTTGCGGCCATGGGTCGTGGTTCTGGAACGGTAGGCAGGCATGGGTTTGTCCTCGAATAGAGCTTCAGGGGTTGGGGCGGATGCCGCAGCCGGCGGCAGGGGCCTCGCAAGCCCGATTTCCTACCGGAAAGGGCCCGGGCTGTCACTATCACCTCGGGCCAAAGCGGTACGCCTGCCATGGGGCGTTTTTTTGTTGGCGGGCAGAAACAATTCCGCTCCCGGCTTCGTATTCACTTCCGAGTACACGAAAATGTGGTCAGGCTGCCCCTTTTCCTGCCGCGTGCGGCGGATAAGACAGGAAGCAGACGACGAGCCCCGATGAGGACAGCATCATGCCGAGCTTCAAGGTACCGAAAATCCCCTCCAGCGAAATCACCCCGCAGCGCATCTATGCCCGGCGCCGTGAGATCCTCGGCCTCATGGCCGGCGGCGCGGCGCTGGCCGCCGCCCCATCCGCATTTGCAGCGGCCCTGAAGACGGTGCCCTCCCCCTACAGGCTCGACGAGGAGCTGACGCCCAGGGAGAGCGTGACCACCTACAACAACTTCTACGAATTCGGGACCGACAAGGGCGACCCGGCCGCCAACTCCGGTACGTTCAAGCCCATGCCCTGGACCGTGGAGGTGGGCGGCATGGTGGCCAAGCCGAAAACCTTCGGCCTGGAAGACCTGATGAAGGCCTATCCCATCGAGGAGCGCATCTACCGGATGCGCTGCGTCGAGGCCTGGAGCATGGTGATCCCCTGGAACGGCTTTCCGCTTGCTTCGCTGCTGAAGGCGGTGGAACCGCTCGGCTCGGCGAAATACGTGGCCTTCGAAAGCGTGGTGCGGCCGGAGGAAATGCCGGGCCAGACGGGCGGCTTCCAGCCCCTGCCCTGGCCCTATGTGGAGGGCTTGCGGCTGGACGAGGCGATGCATCCCCTCACCCTTCTTGCCGTCGGGCTTTACGGCGAGACGCTGCCCAACCAGAACGGCGCGCCGATCCGCCTGGTCGTTCCGTGGAAATACGGCTTCAAGGGTATCAAGTCGATCGTCAAGATCACGCTGACCGACAAGCAGCCGCCTTCCACCTGGAACATTCTCGCGCCGCAGGAATACGGCTTCTATTCCAACGTCAATCCGGCAGTCGATCATCCGCGCTGGAGCCAGGCGACGGAGCGGCGGATCGGCACCGGCGGCTTCTTTGGCACGAGCCGGGTCGATACCCTGCCCTTCAACGGCTATGCGGACGACGTGGCGAGCCTTTATGCCGGCATGGACCTGAAGGCGAACTTCTGAGATGGCGCCGGCAAAGCTTTCGCCGCGGGCGCAATCGGCGCTGGTCTGGGCGGTCTATGCGGTGGGCCTTGCGCCCGCGCTCTGGACATTCTGGCTCGGCGCCAGCAACCAGCTCGGCGCGGACCCGGTGAAGACATTCGAGCGCTTCCTCGGGCTCTGGACGATCCGCTTCCTGATCCTGACGCTGGCGATCACGCCGCTGCGGGACCTAGGCCTCTTCAACGGGCTGCGCTACCGACGGGCACTGGGGCTGCTTGCCTTCTACTATGCCGCCCTGCATTTCCTCACCTATGCGGTGCTCGACCAGACCATGGTGCTCTCGGCCATCGTCGCCGACGTGGTGAAGCGCCCCTTCATCACCTTCGGCATGATCGCCCTCACCCTGCTGGTGCCGCTTGCCGTTACGTCAAACAATGCATCGATCCGCCGCCTCGGTTCGCGCTGGTCAAGCCTGCACAGGCTCGTCTATCCCGTGGCGGCCCTGGGGGCGCTGCATTACAGCATGGCGGTCAAGGTGCTCGGCGCGGAGCAGTATATCCATATCGGCCTTCTGGTCCTGCTGCTCGCCTATCGCATCGCCCGCCCGCGGCTGATGGAGGCAAAACGGCAGAAACGGCGCGCCGCGGCGTGAGCCCTAGCATCAGCCGCAGCGCCCTTCACAAAGCAGGAAACGAAGGCTGATTGTCTGGTCCAGCTCCCGTTCGAAGGCGCGAGCAAGGTGATCGCAGACCCCTCCGGGATCCGCCCCTCTCCTCGTCATCTCCTCGCGGAACAGGGTTCCGCGAAGAAAACCCGTTGCGAACTCGAACGGATCGCCGAGGCGTGACGATCTGACGACCACCTCCGGCCCGGCGGTGGAGAACCCGTTCTCCTCAAGGGCGCCCCGGATAACATCCACCTGATGATAGGCATAGGGGGTCTGGAAATAGACGGGCGGATCTTCCGGAAAGAATTCCGACAGCGCGCGGTTGAGGACCATGGCGAAGGGATTGTGTGCCAGGCTGTCCCAGACCGTGAAGACGAAACGGCCCTCCCGCTTCAGGACACGGCGCGCCGACGCGTAGGCTCCGGCCTTGTCCGAAAACAGCATGAGACCGAACTGGCAGACCACAAGGTCGAAGCTGGCCGGGGTAAAGGGCAGGTTCGTCGCATCGCAGACCCGGAATTCGAGCTTGTCAGAGGCGAGGAATTTTCTTCTTGCCACCTCCAGCGCAGAGCCGTTGAGGTCGGAGGCAACGTATTGTCGGATCTTCGGCGCCCTGTCGAAGATTTCACGGGTCAGGATGGCCGTACCGGCCGCCGTTTCGAGGATGTCATCACAGCCGAGGGCCGCGACATACTCTGCGACATGGCGTGCAGGTTCCCGAAAAATGACCGGAACAAGATAGCGGTCATAGCACTCCGGCATCGTCATCGCGGGGCGGTCGTCCATGGCAAACCTCGAAAGCAGCAACGGGGGCTACGTGAAAATCCGGCTTTACATTATTTTTTCCTGATATTCATATATAAAGCGGCCTCGGGTCAAGCGGCGGGGGCATCTGTTGGCGCCCGATCCACGGCGACCGATTTTTTTTGCCTCCTTTGTCGAATCCGGCTGCGCTTGCGCGTCATGTCGATATGCGCACAGGATGCGCACAGACGAACCGAAGGAGAAATGCGATGCGTGTGGTGGTTTTTGTGAAGGCGACCGGGGACAGCGAAGCGGGCGTGATGCCGAGCAGCGAGCTTGTGGAAGCCATGGGCCGTTTCAACGAGGAACTTGTGAATGCCGGCATCATGCTGGGTGGCGAGGGTCTCAAGCCCTCGAAGATCGGCAAGCGCGTCGCCTTCGATGGCGAGAGCCGCCGGGTAATCGACGGTCCCTTCGCCGAGACGCGCGAACTGGTGGCCGGCTACTGGATCTGGGAAGTGCGCGACATGGACGAGGCGGTGGAATGGGTGAAGCGCTGCCCGAACCCCATGCCGGGCCCGAGCGAGATCGAGATCCGGCCGGTCTATACCATGGAGGATTTCGCCGAGGCGATGACGCCCGAAGGCAGCGCGGTGCACGACCGGGTGGCCGCCAAGCTGGCCGAAAAGCAGTGAGGCGCCCATGACCCGGATGATCTTCATCAACCTGCCGGTTGCCGACCTCTCCCGGTCGATCCGCTTCTATGCCTCCATCGGCGCCAACCAGAACATGCAGTTTTCCGACGAGCGGACGGCCTGCATGCTGCTCTCGGACAGCATCGGAGTGATGCTGCTCACCCACGACCGCTACCGGGATTTCATCTCCCGTCCGATCGGCGATGCCCATGCGGAAAGCCAGCTGCTGATGGCGCTGACCATGGAAAGCCGCGATGCGGTGAATGCCACGGTCGATAAGGGCGCCGCCGGAGGCGGCAGGGCCGATCCCACGCCGCAGCAGGATCACGGCTTCATGTTTTCCCGATCTCTCGAAGATCCGGACGGCTATGTCTGGGAGCTGATGTGGATGGACATGTCCGCCGTTCCCCCGCAGGCCTGATCCCGCCGGCCTGTCAACTCCCCGGACGGCGTCGATTGACGATCCCGCCGCCCGGGGGATAATCCCCCGCATGAACCAGCATGACATTCACCGCACCGTCGAAACCGTGTTCCTGATGGAGCGCACCCGCCTGATCGCGGGTCTCGCCCGGACGACCGGAAGCCTCGATCTTGCCGAGGAACTGGCCCAGGAAGCGCTGGCCGCCGCGCTCGTGCACTGGCCGAAGACGGGCGTTCCCGCCAACCCCGCCGGGTGGCTGATGCTTTCGGCCAAACGCCGCGCCATCGATCTTCATCGCCGGCGCGTGACCGCCAGACGCGCGCAGGCGGAAATCGGCCTTGCCCGCAGCCACGACGAGGAGGCCCTGCACGAGGCCTTCCTCGACGGGCTCGACGACGATATCGGCGACGACCGGCTGGCGCTGATCTTCACGGCCGCCCATCCCGTCCTGCCGCCGGACCAGCGCGCGGCACTGACGTTGCGTCTCATCGGCGGATTGACGACGGCTGAAATTGCCCGCGCCTATCTGACCGGCGAACCAACCATTGCCCAGCGCATCACCCGCGCGAAGAAGCGACTTGCCGATCCGGCCATCGCCTATGAGGTGCCGCAGGGAAAGGAGCGCCCGCCCCGGCTCTCGTCCGTGCTGGAGGTGATCTACCTGATCTTCAACGAAGGCTATTCCGCAACATCCGGCCCCGAGGCGGTGCGGGCACCGCTCTGCCACGAGGCGCTGCGGCTCGGGCGCATTCTCGCCGCCCTGATGCCCGAGGAAGCGGAAGTGGCCAGCCTGCTGGCGCTCATGGAGATCCAGGCGTCCCGCCTTGGCGCCCGCACCGCGGCGGACGGCCGGTCGATCCCTCTGCCCCGGCAGAACCGCGCACTCTGGGACCGGCTTCTCATCCGACGCGGCCTGGAGGGTATCGAAAGGGCACGAGCGCTCGGCGGCGGCACGGGCCCCTATTGCCTTCAGGCAGAACTCGCCGCCTGCCACGCCCGCGCAGCCCGATTCGAGACGACGGACTGGGCGAGGATAGCGGCGCTCTATGGCGATCTCCTCGCCCTTCAGCCATCTCCCGTCGTGGCGCTCAACCGCGCGGTCGCGGTCGGCATGGCACAGGGCCCCGCCGCGGGGCTGCAACTGCTCGAGGACCGGTCCCTCGCCTCGACCCTCTCCACCTTCGCCCCCTATCACGCGGCCCGCGGCGACTGCCTGGAGCGCCTCGACCGCCACGCCGAAGCGCGCACCGCCTTCACCCTTGCCGCCTCCCTTTCCGGTAACGATGCCGAACGCCGGTTCCTGGAAGACCGCGCCCGCTTGTGCGGGTGACTGGGAAGCTCCGCCCTCAGGGCGATGACGCGCTGTGTCGCGGGTGGCCGATGGGGCTTGTGCATCCCCTCGCCAGGCCGGGTTAGAGGCAGCGCCCACCCGTCTGTGCCTCGCAGGGAGGGGAGTTTGCCGTGCTGCACCCCCCTCTGTCCCTGCCGGGACATCTCCCCCACAAGGGGGGAGATCGGGATGGGGTTTATCATGGCAGTCCCCAGCAGACGTTTCTGCAATTGAGACATTTATTGTTTGAGGAAACCAAAAACCCCGCGGTCGATCTCCCCTCTTGAGGGGGAGATGTCCCGGCAGGGACAGAGGGGGGTGCGGTGCCACACACGCAACGCCCTGCAAGACCCAGTCGGACACCCTTCGGCACCCCACCCATTTCCCCAGAACGGCAAAAGGCCGGAGTGTTGCCACTCCGGCCCATGCAATTGTCCCACCGGGGGAACTGACCGATCAGGCTGCTTCGGCGGCTTCGGCTTCGGCGCGGGCCTTGTCGGCGGCGCCCTTGGCGTCGACGTCGCGGTCGACGAACTCGATGACGGCCATGGCGGCGTTGTCGCCGTAGCGGAAGCCGGCCTTCATGATGCGAAGGTAGCCGCCGTTGCGGTTGGCATAACGCGAGGCAATGGTGTCGAACAGCTTCGAGACGACAGCGGCGTCACGAACCTGGGAGATCGCCTGACGGCGGGCGTGCAGGTCGCCGCGCTTGCCGAGGGTGACGAGCTTCTCGACGATCGGACGGATTTCCTTTGCCTTCGGCAGGGTCGTCACGATCTGTTCATGGGTGATCAGCGAGGCTGCCATGTTGGCAAACATGGCCTTGCGGTGGCTGGCGGTGCGGTTGAGCTTGCGGCCGGCTTTCTGGTGGCGCATGAGCTTTACTCCTTGATGGCAGGCAGGGCCTGCTTAACGGTTAATACTGGTCTTCGTAGCGCTTGGCGAGATCTTCGATGTTCTCGGGCGGCCATGCGGGCACTTCCATGCCGAGGTGCAGGCCCATGGAAGCGAGAACTTCCTTGATTTCGTTCAGCGACTTGCGACCGAAGTTCGGAGTGCGGAGCATTTCTGCTTCCGTCTTCTGAATGAGGTCGCCGATGTAGACGATGTTGTCGTTCTTCAGGCAGTTGGCCGAGCGAACGGAGAGTTCGAGTTCGTCCACCTTCTTGAGGAGCGCCGGGTTGAAGGCAAGCTCGGTCACGGCTTCCTCGACGGCTTCCTTCTGCGGCTCGTCGAAGTTGACGAAGACCGAGAGCTGGTCCTGGAGGATGCGGGCCGCGAAGGCTACCGCGTCTTCACCGGTGACGGAACCATCGGTTTCGATGGTCATGGTCAGCTTGTCGTAGTCGAGAACCTGGCCTTCACGGGTGTTTTCCACCTTGTAGGACACTTTCTTGACCGGCGAGTACAGGCTGTCGACCGGGATGAGGCCGATCGGCGCGTCTTCCGAGCGGTTGCGCTCGGCCGGCACGTAGCCCTTGCCGTTGTTTACCGTGAATTCCATGCGGATCTCGGCGCCCTCGTCGAGGGTGCAGATCACGTGGTTCGGGTTCAGGATCTCGATATCGCCGACCGTCTGGATATCACCAGCGGTGACGGTGCCGGGGCCCTGCTTGCGGACAACCATGCGCTTGGCATCGTCGCCATCCATCTTGATCGCGATTTCCTTGATGTTCAGGACGATGTCCGTCACGTCTTCGCGAACGCCCGGGATGGACGAGAACTCATGCAGCACGCCGTCGATCTGGACGGCGGTGACGGCAGCGCCGCGGAGCGACGAAAGCAGCACGCGACGGAGCGCGTTGCCGAGGGTGAGGCCGAAGCCACGCTCCAGCGGCTCGGCGACGAGCGTAGCCTTGGTGCGGCCGGAGGAGGTGAACTCCACCTTGTTCGGCTTGATCAGTTCCTGCCAGTTCTTCTGGATCATTGTTTTTTCCTTCCGTTCGCCGCCACCATCCAATCGTGACGGCCGAGCATGAAACAAGCAGGGCGGACGGCCTTTCGGGCCACCCGCCTGCCACGGACGATGATCAGACGCGGCGCTTCTTGCGCGGACGGCAGCCGTTGTGCGGGATCGGGGTCACATCACGGATCGAGGTGATCATGAAGCCGGCAGCCTGAAGGGCGCGCAGAGCGGATTCACGACCGGAGCCCGGGCCGCAGACTTCGACTTCCAGCGACTTCATGCCATGTTCCTGGGCCTTCTTCGCAGCGTCTTCGGCAGCGATCTGGGCAGCGAAGGGGGTCGACTTGCGCGAACCCTTGAAACCCTTCGAACCGGCCGACGACCAGGCAATTGCATTGCCCTGCGCATCGGTGATGGTGATCATGGTGTTGTTGAAGGTGGAGTTGACGTGAGCAACGCCCGAGGTGATGTTCTTGCGCTCGCGACGGCGGACGCGGGTGGCTTCCTTGGCCATGGTCTTCCTTTCAAGTGATCTCTTCACCGCCGTAACACCAGCGGCTACACCGGAAATGTGAGTGAGTAGTGCGCAGTGAGAAGTGAGTAGTTCAGACCACCCTCAACCCGGACCCGTCGCTACTGACCGTCCATTTCCAACCCTCTCCCAGCGGGAGCATTTTTTCGCCGCCGGAGGGCGACGACATCATAAGCAAACAGCGAAAGTGAGCAGCAAGCAGAGACCTACTTACTACTCACTATTCGACTACTCACCAAATTTACTTCTTCTTGCCTGCGATGGCCTTTGCCGGACCCTTGCGGGTGCGGGCATTGGTGTGCGTGCGCTGGCCGCGGACCGGGAGGCCACGGCGATGACGCAGGCCGCGGTAGCAGCCGAGGTCCATCAGACGCTTGATGTTCATCGAGGTTTCGCGGCGCAGATCGCCCTCAACCTGATAGTCGCGGTCGATGGTTTCGCGGATCGCCAGTACGTCAGCGTCAGACAGCTGATGAACGCGACGATCGGACGGAATGCCAACCTTCTCGCAGATTTCCTTAGCGAATTTCGGACCGATCCCGTGGATGTAGGTCAGCGCGATTACTACGCGCTTCGCAGTCGGGATGTTGACGCCAGCGATACGTGCCACGCCTATTCTCCTTGCGTTCCCTGACGCCATCAGGCGCTAGGTGCTTGTTATGCGGCAAAGCCGCTTGTTTATCTTAAAGGGTTCGAACACGCAGACGCGACCGGACCCGGACTTCCCTTTGTCCGCGCCGTTCGCCTGATGTTGCGAGTTGGCGCGGTCTTTAACGGAATCGGCCGCAAAATGCAACCTGTCCCGCCATATTAATTGGCCTGGCGGTTCACCGCCAGGCGCAAGGGAGCATCGCGCCCCCTATTCGATGGAGCGGGAAACGCGTCCCCTGCCCCGAAACTCTTCCTATCGGCTGTAGCCGGACAGGATGCTGTCGATCGCCGCGGAAACCACATCGATGTCGGCCATGCCGTCCACCGACTTCAGCTTCTTCTTGGCGTAATAGTAGCCGATCAGCGGCGAGGTTTCCTTGTAATAGGCCTGCAGGCGCGTGACCATGGTCTCGGCATTGTCGTCCGGACGGCGCTTGAACTCGGTCGAGCCGCACTTGTCGCAGACGCCATCAACCTTCGGCTTGTGGTTATGGTCGTGATAGCCCGCGCCGCACTTGGCGCAGGTGTACCGGCCCGCCACGCGATCCACGAGAACCGCATCGTTCACCTGAAGCTCGACCACCACATCGAGCTCCAGCCCCTTGGACTGAAGCATCGATTCGGTCGCGTCCGCCTGAACCAGCGTGCGCGGGAAGCCGTCGAGGATGAAGCCGTTGGCGCAGTCCGCCTGATCGATCCGCTCGGATACGATGTCGATGACAATATCGTCGGACACGAGCTTGCCCGCATCCATCACCGCCTTGGCGCGCTTGCCGACATCCGTACCGGCGGCGACGGCTGCACGAAGCATGTCACCGGTGGAAAGCTGCGGAATGCCATACTTCTCCACGATCCGCTGGGCCTGGGTACCCTTGCCCGCGCCCGGCGGTCCTAACAGAATTAACCTCATCGTCCCCTCTTCCCTCCACGGAGCTTGCTCTTCTTGATCAGGCCCTCGTATTGCTGCGCAATCAGGTGCCCCTGGATCTGTGCTACCGTATCGAGGGTGACGCTGACAACAATCAAAAGCGATGTACCACCAAGGGCTAATGGGATGCCCGTCTGGGATACCAGGATTTCGGGAAGAATGCAGACGATCACGAGGTAGATCGCACCGACCACGGTGATGCGGGTCAGGACGTAGTCGAGATATTCCGCGGTCCGTTCGCCGGGGCGGATCCCCGGGATGAAGCCGCCGTGCTTCTTGAGGTTATCGGCCGTATCCTTCGGGTTGAAGACGATGGCCGTGTAGAAGAAGGCGAAGAAGGCGATCAGCAGCCCGTAGAGCACCATGTAGACCGGACGGCCGTGGCCGAGGGCGGAAATGATCATGGTGGCCCATTCGGGCAGGTTCTGGTTGTTCGAGAAACCGGCGATGGTGCCCGGCAGCAGCAGCAGCGACGAGGCGAAGATCGCCGGGATGACGCCCGAGGTGTTGAGCTTCAGCGGCAGGTGGGACGATTCGCCCCGCGACATGCCGTTGCCGATCTGGCGCTTCGGATACTGGATGAGCAGGCGGCGCTGCGCACGTTCCACGAAGACGATCAGCGCGATGACGGCGATGGCGACGACCAGCACCGTGAGGATCAGGCCGGTGGACAGCGCACCCGTGCGGCCGAGCTCCAGCGTGCCGGCGAGCGCGCTCGGCAGACCGGCGGCAATGCCCGCGAAGATGATCAGCGAGGTGCCATTGCCGATGCCGCGCGAGGTGATCTGCTCGCCGAGCCACATCAGGAACATCGTGCCGCCCAGCAGCGAGATGACCGTGGAGATGCGGAAGAACAGGCCGGGATCGGTGACCACGTTCGCGGCGCTTTCGAGACCGACGGCGATGCCGTAGGCCTGCAGCGCGCCCAGCAGCACGGTGCCGTAACGGGTATACTGGTTGATGATCTTGCGGCCCTGCTCGCCTTCCTTCTTCAGGTTCTCGAGCGCGGGGACGACGGAGGTCATCAGCTGCACGATGATCGAGGAGGAAATGTAGGGCATGATTCCGAGCGCGAAGATCGCCATGCGCTGCACGGCGCCGCCCGAGAACATGTTGAAGAGACCGAGGATGCCGCCAGACTGGCCCTTGAAGGCGCTGGCATAGGCTTCCGGATTAAGACCCGGCAGGGGGATATGGGTGCCGAGACGATAGACGATCAGCGCCAGCAGGGTGAACCAGAGGCGCTTCTTGAGGTCTTCGGCCTTGGCGAAGGTCGAAAAGTTGAGATTCGAGGCCAGTTGTTCCGCTGCAGATGCCATGCATTTCTCCGCACAACCCGTCCGGTGAAAGGCGTGCGCCCGGCTTCGGAGCAACGGGCCTCACCCGGAGTCAAATTAAATCGATTTGGAAAGCGGCGGCGGGCGTATCGCGGACCTGGTACGCGTGCCTCACCCTCGTCTTCCCTAGTGCCCGGCGGAGTACACGATTCCATCCGGACTGTGAGGCTCACATATGAGAGCAAAACCGCCCGGTGTGAAGTGCACCGGGCGGTCTTTTGCAAACTTATTCGGCAGCAGCCGGAGCGGCGAGCACCTGGACGGAGCCGCCAGCCTTCTCGATCTTCTCCACGGCAGCCTTGGAGGCGCCGGCGACGACGATCGTCAGCTTGGCCTTCAGTTCGCCGTCGGAGAGGACGCGAACGCCATCACGCTCGCGGCGGATCACGCCAGCGGCCTTCAGCGAAGCGGCGTCGACCGTTGCCTTGGCATCGAGCTTGCCGGCGTCGATCGCGGTCTGGATGCGACCGAGAGAGACTTCGACATAGTCGGATGCGAAGACGTTGGTGAAGCCACGCTTCGGCAGACGGCGGTAGATGGGCATCTGGCCGCCTTCGAAGCCGTTGATGGCTACGCCCGAACGGGCCTTCTGACCCTTGACGCCGCGACCACCGGTCTTGCCCTTGCCGGAACCGATACCGCGACCGACGCGCTTGCGGTTCTTGGACGCGCCTTCGTTGTCCTTGATTTCATTCAGTTTCATGGATCTTTCCTCCGGCTCACTTCTCGTCGACGACGCGGACGAGATGCTGCACCGCGCGGATCATGCCACGAACAGCCGGGGTATCTTCCAGCGTGCGGCGGCGATGCATCTTGTTCAGTCCGAGACCGATCAGCGTCTGGCGCTGTACATCCGGACGGCGAATGGGGCTGCCGATCTGTTCAACAGTGATCGTCTTGCCTTCGTTCTTAGCCATCGATCAATCTCCTCTTACTCTTCGGAGGCATTGCCGGAAGCAGCGCGGCGAGCCTGGAGCGTGGCGAACTTGATGCCGCGCTGTGCCGCGATGTCCTTCGGATGTACCTGGTGCTTCAGAGCGTCGAAGGTTGCGCGAACCATGTTGTAGGGGTTCGACGAACCGGTCGACTTGGCAACCACGTCATGCATGCCGAGCGTTTCGAATACGGCGCGCATCGGACCACCGGCGATGATACCGGTACCGGCCTTTGCGGAGCGCAGCAGAACCTTGCCGGCGCCATGACGGCCGTTGACGTCGTGATGCAGCGTACGGCCGTCGCGCAGCGGTACGAAGATCATGTCGCGCTTGGCAGCTTCGGTGGCCTTGCGGATGGCTTCCGGTACTTCACGAGCCTTGCCGTGACCGAAGCCGACGCGGCCCTTCTGGTCGCCGACGACGACGAGAGCAGCGAAGCCGAAACGACGGCCGCCCTTCACCACCTTGGCAACGCGGTTGATCGCGACCAGCTTGTCAACGAATTCGCTGTCGCGCTCTTCGCGGTTCTGGCGCTCATCGCGAGACGCCCGTTCCTTCTGTGCCATTGTCCTCTTCCTTTTTCTTTTCCGGGTGCAATGGATGACATTAAGGACCGCATCTCCCCGGAACGGGAGGATACGGTCCCGATGAGTGGACCTGCCATGGGGACGAGATCCGGATTCCGCCCGGAAAGACGCCTCTCGACGTCTTCCGGATCAAGAATCAGAAGCTGAGGCCACCCTCGCGGGCAGCTTCGGCCAGGGCCTTGATGCGGCCGTGATAGATGAAGGCGCCGCGATCGAACACGACTTCCTTCACACCGGCCTTGACGGCGCGCTCGGCAACCAGCTTGCCGACGGCAGCAGCTGCTGCCACATCGGCGCCGGTCTTCAGTTCCTTGCGCAGACCTGCATCGAGGGTCGATGCGGCGGCCAGGGTGCGGCCGGCGACATCGTCGATAACCTGTACATAGATGTTCTTCGACGAGCGATGAACAGACAGGCGCGGACGGCCGTTGGCCACCGCCTTGATCTGACGGCGCACGCGATTCGCACGACGTACAAGTGCTTCTTTCCTGCTAGCCATTTCGCGTGTTCCTTACTTCTTCTTGCCTTCTTTGCGGACAATCCGCTCTTCGGCATACTTGACGCCCTTGCCCTTGTAGGGCTCCGGACCGCGATATTCGCGGATCTCGGCGGCGACCTGGCCAACCTGCTGCTTGTTGATGCCGGTGACGATGATTTCGGTCGGCTTCGGAACAGCGATGGTGATGCCTGCCGGCGGCTCATACACGACGTCGTGGCTGAAGCCGAGAGCGAGCTGCAGGTTCTTGCCCTGCATGGCGGCGCGGTAACCGACGCCGTTGATCTCGAGCTTGCGCTCGTAGCCGTCCTTGACGCCCTTGAAGATGTTTTCGATCATCGTGCGGGACATGCCCCACTTCGAACGAGCATCCTTGGAGTCGTTGGCCGGCTTCACGACGACCGCGTTGCCGTCCATGGCAACGGAAACTTCGTCATTGACGACGAAGAAGAGTTCGCCCTTCGGGCCCTTCGCGCTGACCTTCTGGCCATCGACGGCGGCCGTTACACCAGCAGGAACCGGAACGGGCTTCTTACCGATACGAGACATTGTAATTCCCTATCTGTTTATGCTTGGCTCTACCGCGTCGATCTTAGAAGACCGAGCAGAGAACTTCGCCGCCAACGTTCTGTTCGCGAGCCTGGTGATCGGCCATCACGCCCTTCGGAGTCGAAAGGATGGTGATGCCGAGGCCGTTCGCGACCTGCGGAATGGATTTGACCGAGACGTATACCCGGCGGCCCGGCTTGGAGACGCGGCCGATCTCGCGGATGACCGAAGCACCTTCGTAGTACTTCAGTTCGATCTGCAGCTCGGACTTGCCGTTGCCGTATTCGACCTGGGTGTAGCCGCGGATGTAGCCTTCGGCCTGGAGCACGTCGAGAACGCGCGCGCGGAGCTTGGAAGCGGGAGTGGTAACGGACGACTTGCGACGTGCAGCGCCGTTACGGATGCGGGTGAGCATATCGCCCAGAGGATCTGTCATAGCCATGTGCCCGTCTCCTTACCAGCTGGACTTGACGACACCCGGCACCTTGCCGGTGTTGCCCAGTTCGCGAAGCGCGATACGCGACATGCGAAGCTTGCGATAGAATGCACGCGGACGACCGGTGACTTCGCAACGGTTGCGAATACGGGTCTTGGAACCGTCGCGCGGCAGGGATGCCAGCTTCAGGGTTGCCTTGAACCGCTCTTCGATCGGAAGAGCCTGGTTCTGAATGATTGCCTTCAGGGCAGCGCGCTTGGCGGCCTGGTTGGCAACCGTCTTGCGGCGGCGCTTGTTCTTTTCAATAGCGCTTGTCTTCGCCATAGAGGTGTTCCTTTTCTACGCTCGTCGTTACGGTTACTGACGGAACGGGAAGCTGAACTCCTTGAGGAGAGCCCGTGCTTCGTCGTCCGTGTTTGCCGTCGTGCAAACGATGATGTCCATGCCCCACATCTGATCAACCTTGTCGTAGTTGATCTCAGGGAACACAATGTGCTCCTTGATGCCCATGGCGAAGTTGCCACGGCCGTCAAAGCTCTTCGGGTTCAGGCCGCGGAAGTCGCGAACGCGCGGAAGCGCGATGTTCACGAGACGGTCCAGGAACTCGTACATGCGGGCGCCGCGCAGGGTGACCTTTGCGCCGATCGGCATGTTTTCACGCACCTTGAAACCTGCAATCGAGTTGCGGGCGCGGGTGATGACCGGCTTCTGGCCGGCGATGGCTGCGAGGTCGGCAGCAGCAACGGTGGGCTTCTTGGAGTCAGCCGTCGCTTCGCCAACACCCATGTTGATGACGATCTTGTCGATCTTCGGGATCATCATCTCGTTGGAGTAGTTGAACTTCTCCTGCATCGCAGCGCGGATGCGGGATACGTATTCCTTCTTGAGCCGCGGCTCATACTTTGCCTCAGCCATCGATCACTTCTCCCGAACGCTTGGCCACGCGAACCTTCTTGCCGTCAACAACCTTGAAACCGACGCGGGTCGGCTTGCCGTCCTTGTCCTGGATGGCGAGGTTGGACAGGTGAAGCGGCGCTTCCTTGGTGATAATGCCGGCTTCCTGGGTCTGCGTCTGGCGCTGGTGGCGCTTGACGAGGTTGATGCCACGCACGACTGCGCGGTCTTCCTTCGGCATAACCTGAATGACTTCACCGGTGCGGCCCTTGTCCTTGCCGGTGAGTACGACGACCTTGTCGCCCTTGCGAATCTTCTGCATCGTCATCGCTCCCTTAGAGTACTTCCGGAGCCAGCGAGATGATCTTCATGTGGTTCTTGGCGCGGAGTTCGCGCGGAACCGGTCCGAAGATACGGGTGCCGATCGGCTCTTTCTTGTTGTCGATAAGAACGGCTGCGTTGTTATCGAAGCGGATGACGCTGCCATCGGGACGACGGATGTCCTTGGCGGTGCGTACGACAACCGCCTTCATCACGTCACCCTTCTTGACGCGGCCGCGCGGAATGGCTTCCTTGATCGAAACGACGATGATGTCGCCGATGGAAGCATACTTCCGCTTGGAACCGCCCAGCACCTTGATGCACATGACACGACGCGCGCCGGAATTATCCGCCACGTCGAGGTTTGTTTGCATCTGAATCATATCAGGTCGCCTTCTTGTTGTTTACCGGACCGGTTGGGCCTCGTTTCCCGCATGCCCCTCTCCCGGGATCGTAGCGATCCCAAGGGTCATGCACGGGCCCCCTGTTCCAGCTTATTTGCTACATTCAAAGCAAAAGAACGCCCATTGCTGAGCGTCCTTTGCTCCAAGTCCGTGCTTCATACAGATATTTCGGCCAAGTGCAAGAGCACCAGGCCAAACCCCTTATGAATTAGGCCTGGACGTTGATGACCGTCCAGCACTTGTCCTTCGAAATCGGCGCGCATTCCTGGATGGATACGACATCGCCGACCTTGCACTGGTTGTTCTCGTCATGCGCCTTGTACTTCTTCGAGCGACGCACGGTCTTCTGAAGAAGCGGGTGAGCGAAGCGGCGCTCTACGCGGACCACGACGGTCTTTTCGTTCTTGTCGCTGACGACAACGCCCTGCAGAATGCGTTTAGGCATATTATTCGGTCCTTAGGCCTTGGCTTCTGCCGCCTTCTGGCGGGCAATGGTTTTCACGCGCGCGATGTCACGACGGACTTCCTGGATGCGCGTGGACTTTTCGAGCTGACCGGTGGCCTTCTGGAAGCGCAGGTTGAACTGCTCCTTCTTCAGCTTGGCAAGCTCGTCCTTGAGTTGGTCGGCGCTCATGGCGCGAACGTCTGCGGCTTTCATGGGCTTCTTCCTTACTCTGCAATGCGCTGTACGAAGCGCGTCTTGACCGAGAGCTTGGCAGCGCCGAGACGCAGGGCCTCGCGAGCGATTTCCTCGCTAACGCCGTCGATCTCGAACATGATTCGGCCGGGCTTGACCTTGCATGCCCAGTATTCGACCGAACCCTTACCCTTACCCATACGCACTTCAGTCGGCTTGGCGGTGACCGGAACATCGGGGAATACCCGGATCCATACACGGCCTGCACGCTTCATGTAACGGGTGATCGCGCGGCGGGCCGCTTCGATCTGGCGAGCGTTCACACGATCAGGCTCCTGAGCCTTGAGACCGAACTCGCCGAAAGCCAGGTCGGAACCGCCCTTGGCCACACCCTTGATGCGGCCCTTGAACTGCTTGCGGTACTTAGTACGCTTTGGCTGCAACATTTTCTTGTTCTCCGAACTTATCTTTCGCCAGCGCTAATCAAGCGTTTTCGCGGCGGCGTTCGCCACGTTCACGGCTTGCCGGACCCTGAGCATCGCCTTCCATAGCGCGGCGCTCGGAAGCCATCGGGTCGTGCTCGAGGATTTCGCCCTTGAAGATCCAGACCTTGATGCCGCAGATACCGTAAGCGGTTTCGGCTTCGGCCGTACCGTAGTCGATGTCGGCACGCAGCGTGTGCAGCGGAACGCGACCTTCGCGGTACCATTCGGTACGGGCGATTTCAGCACCGCCGAGACGGCCGGCGCAGGTGATCTTGATGCCTTCGGCGCCGAGACGCATGGCAGACTGAACGGCGCGCTTCATGGCACGACGGAAGGCAACGCGGCGCTCGAGCTGCTGGGCGATGCCCTGGGCAACGAGGGTCGAGTCGATTTCCGGCTTGCGCACTTCGACGATGTTCAGGTGCGTTTCGGAATTGGTCATCTCGGAAAGCTTCTTGCGGAGCTTTTCGATGTCAGCGCCCTTCTTGCCGATGATGAGGCCCGGGCGGGCGGAGTGGATCGTGACGCGGCACTTCTTGTGCGGACGCTCGATCACCACCTTCGCGATACCGGCCTGCTTCAGCTCGTTCATCAGGTAGGTGCGGATCTTCAGGTCTTCGTGAAGAAGCTGACCGTATTCCGCGTTGTCTGCGAACCAGCGGCTATCCCAGGTGCGGTTGATGCCGAGACGGAAGCCGATCGGATTGATTTTCTGACCCATTATGCGGCCTCCCCTTTGGCTTCCACTTCACGGACAACGATCGTGAGATGCGAGAAGGGCTTCTCGATGCGCGATGCACGGCCGCGGCCGCGGGCATGGAAGCGCTTCATGACGATCGAACGACCGACGTAGGCCTCGGCGACGATCAGCGAGTCGACGTCGAGATCATGGTTGTTCTCGGCATTGGCGATCGCGGACTGGAGGGTCTTGCGAACCGTCTCAGCGATGCGCTTGCGCGAGAATTCGAGCTCGGCAAGAGCCCGGTCAACCTTCTTTCCGCGAATCATCGCGGCAACCAGGTTGAGCTTCTGGGGGCTGACGCGGATCGTGCGCGCAACTGCCTGCGCCTCGTTGTCCTTCAGCCGGCGTTCGGCTTTAGCCTTGGCCATCGTTACTTCCTCTTCGCCTTCTTGTCCGCGCCGTGACCGTAATAGGTACGGGTGGGAGCGAATTCACCGAATTTATGTCCGACCATGTCTTCCGACACGGCAACCGGGATGTGCTTGCTGCCGTTGTAGACGCCGAAGGTGAGGCCGACGAACTGGGGCAGGATGGTGGAGCGACGGCTCCACATCTTGATCACTTCTGCACGGCCGCCTTCACGAACCTTCTCAGCCTTCTTGAGAAGATAGCCGTCAACAAACGGACCTTTCCAAACTGAACGAGCCATTGGAGACTTCCTCTCTTACTTCTTACGCTGATGGCGCGAGCGCATGATGAACTTGTCGGTCGACTTGTTCGAACGGGTGCGCTTGCCCTTGGTCGGCTTGCCCCACGGGGTAACCGGATGACGACCGCCCGAGGTACGGCCTTCACCACCGCCGTGCGGATGGTCGACAGGGTTCATGACCACGCCGCGAACATGCGGACGCTTGCCGCGCCAGCGCGAACGACCGGCCTTGCCATCGTTGATGTTGGCATGATCGGGGTTCGATACAGCACCGATGGTGGCAAGGCAAGTGCCATGCACCAGGCGCTGTTCGCCGGAGTTCAGCCGAAGGATCGCCATGCCCTGGTCACGACCGACGAGCTGCGCATAGGCACCGGCGGAGCGGGCGATCTGACCGCCCTTGCCCGGCTTCATTTCCACGTTGTGGATGATGGAGCCGACCGGGATGTAGGCGAGCGGCATGGTGTTGCCGGGCTTCACGTCGACAGCCTTCTCCGAAGCGATGACCTTGTCGCCGGCAGCGAGGCGCTGCGGAGCGAGGATGTAGGCCTGTTCGCCGTCGGCATAGTTGACGAGCGCGATGTAAGCGGTGCGGTTCGGGTCGTATTCCAGACGCTCGACCGTGCCTTCAACTTCAAACTTGCGACGCTTGAAGTCGACGAGACGGTAGGTGCGCTTGTGACCGCCGCCCTGGAAGCGGACGGTGATGCGACCGTAGTTGTTGCGGCCGCCCTTGGAAGTCAGACCTTCGGTCAGCTTCTTGACCGGCTTGCCCTTGTAGAGACCGGAGCGGTCCACGATGACCAGCTGGCGCTGGCTGGGCGTGGTCGGATTGAAACTTTTCAATGCCATTTTCTTTATCCCTTAGAGTCCGGTGGACACGTCGATGGACTGGCCTTCGGCAAGCGTGACGATTGCCTTCTTGACGTCCCTCTGACGGCCGGCGATGCCGCGGAACCGCTTCGTCTTGCCCTTGCGCAGAAGGGTGTTGACGGCCGTTACCTTGACACCGAAGAGAGCTTCAACGGCAGCCTTGATTTCCGGCTTCGTCGCGCCCTTGGCAACGTTGAAGACGACCTGGTTCTGTTCGGCGACCAGGGTCGACTTTTCCGTGATCGAAGGAGATACGATCACATCGTAGTGACGAAGATCAGTCATTTGAACCGCTCCTCCAGAGCTTCAACCGCAGCCTTGGAAAGCACGAGCTTGCCGCAACGCAGGATGTCGTAAACGTTGATGCCCTGAACCGGCAGAACATGCATGTTCGGGATGTTCTGGGCGGCCAGCTTGAAGTTGGCGTCAACTTCAGCACCACCGATGAAAAGGGCATTGTTCAGACCGAGCGACGCGAATGCGTTCACCAGGTTCTTGGTCTTGGCTTCGGCGGCGACCAGCTGGTCGACGACGATCAGGCCTTCGGCGCGAAGCTTGGCCGAGAGCGCATGGCGCAGAGCCAGCGCACGGACCTTCTTCGGCAGGTCATGGGCGTGGCTGCGAACAACCGGGCCATGAGCCTTGCCACCGCCGCGGAACTGCGGGGCGCGAGCGGAATGGTGACGAGCGCGGCCCGTACCCTTCTGCTTGTACATCTTCGAGCCCGTCCGCGCGATTTCCGAGCGGCCCTTGGCCTTGTGCGTGCCCTGCTGCTTCTTGGCGAGCTGCCAGCGAACCATGCGGGCGAGAATGTCTTCACGGGGCTCCAGGCCGAAGATGGCGTCCGAAAGGGAAACCGTGCCGGCGTCCTTGCCCTCGAGGGTCTTGACGGTGAGATCCATTGTGCGGCTCCCTTATTCTGCTGCTGCGCGGAGGCCGGCCGGACGCGGAGCGCCTTCCGGCGTGCCCGACTTCACGGCGTCACGGACAACGATCCAGGAACCCTTGGAACCGGGCACTGCGCCCTTCACCAGGATAAGGCCACGGTCGCTGTCGGTGGATACCACTTCCAGGTTCTGGGTGGTCACGCGGGTCTGGCCCATGTGACCAGCCATGCGCTTGCCCTTCCAGACGCGGCCGGGGTCCTGGTTGTTACCGGTCGAACCATGCGAGCGGTGCGAAACCGATACGCCGTGGGTCGCACGAAGACCGCCGAAGTTGTGGCGCTTCATGGCGCCGGCAAAGCCCTTACCGATCGAGGTGCCCGTGACGTCGACTAGCTGGCCGGCGACGAAGTGGGCAGCCGTCAGCTCAGCGCCGACGTCGATCAGGTTGTCTTCCGATACGCGGAATTCAACGAGCTTGGCCTTGGGCTCAACGGAAGCGGTCGCAAAGTGACCGCGAAGAGCCTTCGACGTGTTCTTGACCTTGGACTGGCCGGCACCGAGCTGAACTGCGGTATAGCCATTCTTGTCTTGAGTGCGCTGGGCTACCACCTGGCAGTTTTCCACGCGCAATACTGTTACCGGGATATGCTCGCCAGCGTCGTTGTAGACGCGGGTCATTCCCACCTTCTGTGCAATCACACCTGAACGCATCGGTTCATTCCTTCCCTAAGGCTCTGGCCTTAAAGCTTGATTTCCACGTCGACACCGGCGGCCAGATCGAGCTTCATCAGCGCATCGACCGTCTGCGGTGTCGGATCAACGATATCGAGGAGGCGCTTGTGGGTGCGCATCTCGAACTGTTCGCGGCTCTTCTTGTCGACATGCGGCGACCGGTTCACGGTGAATTTCTCAATCCGGGTCGGAAGCGGCACGGGCCCGCGCACACTTGCACCGGTGCGCTTGGCCGTCGACACGATTTCGCGCGTGGAGGCATCGAGAACCCGGTGATCAAACGCCTTGAGGCGGATGCGGATATTCTGGCCGTTCATTCGACTTGTCCTTGCTCGTGTTTACCGCGTGCCTCCGTATAAGGCACACATTAACTTAAGATTAACTGGACCGGCCCGCCTAAAGATGCAGGGACACCTTGCGGTGCCCCCGCTCTCCCGAACCGGTCCGGTCCGATTACTCGATGATCGAGGCGACGATACCGGCGCCGACGGTGCGGCCGCCTTCGCGGATGGCGAAGCGCAGCTTTTCTTCCATCGCGATCGGAACGATCAGCTCGACGTCAACGGTCACGTT